>NZ_CH672414.1:0-105331 GCF_000152785.1 Yoonia vestfoldensis SKA53
TTCAGTTGACTGGTACTAATTGCCCGATAGGCTTGATTTGATCCAGTAATAGTAAGACTGGCGAAAATCAGGATACATACACAAAACTACAGTCGTACATGACTTGGAACATAACGGTGTGCCCCTCAAAAGGCACATCGCTGGCGTTGTTTTTTTGGTTTGGTGGTCATAGCGCGAGCAAAACACCCGATCCCATCCCGAACTCGGCAGTTAAGTGCCGCAGCGCTGATGGTACTGCGTCTTAAGACGTGGGAGAGTAAGTCACTGCCAAACCTAATAAACAACGCCTCCTTGGAACACTCCAAGGGTATCTCTCTTACGATGCACCTACCAAAATAGGTGCGCCAAACATTGGCGCGGGATGGAGCAGCCCGGTAGCTCGTCAGGCTCATAACCTGAAGGTCGTAGGTTCAAATCCTACTCCCGCAACCAAATCACACATAATATCATTACCTTAACACCCACCCTCGGGTGGGTCTTGGCGTTTGAATACCACACTGGACCGGTTGTGGACGCAAGCAAGGCGGCTGGCGGGCGACGGGCACCCTATGCAAAGAACGCTCAGCTTTGAAATCACCACTGAACACGTCGTCTTCAACACGCTGGCCTCTGCCGATCTCGTCATATGGATCTCGATTTGCCTGAAGGCGCTGGTCTACGCGACCACCGATGGCAGCGGGAAACGCTTTGACCCCGCTTACGCAACGCAGCCTGCCTAGGCGCGAGGCGCAGTCGCTGAAATCGCTTGCGGTAGGCGACACTGATCCGCACCATATTAATCACGACAGATGCCTTGAACACGCCCCAGCCGCGTCAAATGTCCAAGCAAATCGCAGGTGGCAAGTGCATTTTTGACACCGAAACACGCAACCCCAACAGACTTAGGAATAGGCACATGAAACGTAGAGATTTTTTGATCACCGCCTCCAGCGCTGCCGTTTTGGCTTTGCCGGTGCGTGCGGCTGTAGCCAAGATGCAGGTTCTCAAGTCGCCAACCTGTGGATGTTGTTCGGCCTGGGTGGCGCATATCGAGGATGCGGGACTGGTCGTTGAAACCCAGGACGTGTCGCAAGAGGTCTTGTGGGCGGCCAAAGACAAGGCGGGGATCACCCCTGAGCTGAGTTCATGTCATACAGGGTTCATTGACGGCTATGTCATCGAAGGCCACGTTCCAGCAGCGGATATCCAGCGGCTTCTGACAGAGAGACCCGATGCGATTGGCCTGACCGTGCCCGGAATGCCAATTGGATCGCCGGGTATGGAAATGGACAATCGGCGCGACGCTTTTGATACGCTGCTTGTGCTGCGCGATGGCAGCATTGTCGTGTTTTCAAGCCATACCTAGATCTAATCAGCGCAGGCCGCTTCTGATCTTGAACAGGCCAAAACCTCAGATTGGGGTGGCTGGATAGCCTGCTTCGGCAAGGGCGGCTTGCACTATTGCAGTGTCCACGACGCTCCCCAGCGCGATCCGCCGTGTTTCCATGTCGAAATTGATTTGGGCTTCGGGATCGAGGCCTTTGATAGCTTTTTCGACGATCGTCTTACAGTGGCCGCAGCTCATGTCGGGAATATGGAATGTATTCATGCGTTTCTCCTTTTGACGCAGTTAAAGGTCAACACGTCGCAGACGCAATGCATTCGAGATAACCGAGACGGACGAGAGGCTCATCGCCGCCGCCGCGATCATGGGCGAGAGCAGCAGGCCGGTCACAGGGTAGAGCAGTCCAGCAGCGATCGGGATTCCAAGGCTGTTGTAGGCGAAGGCGAAGAACAGATTTTGTTTGATGTTGCGCAACGTCGCGCGGGCAAGTTTGCGCGCCCGCACGATCCCCATCAGGTCGCCGCCGAGCAGGGTGATGCCTGCGCTTTCCATCGCCACGTCAGCACCGGTGCCCATGGCAATGCCAACATCCGCAGCGGCCAGCGCGGGGGCGTCGTTCACCCCATCACCTGCCATCGCAATCTTGTGGCCATCCTTGCGCAACTGGTCGATCAGCTTTTTCTTGTCTTCCGGTAGAACACCTGCGCGGACCTCATCAATGCCCAGCCTTTCGGCCACAGCCTTTGCTGTGCGTTCGTTGTCGCCCGTCGCCATGATGACGCGCAGCCCCTGGGCGTGGAGTGCCTTGATCGCCTGAGCCGTGCTGTCCTTGATCGGGTCGGCTACTGCCACGATGCCTGCCAGCGCCCCATCGACCGCGACGAACATCGCCGTCTTGCCCTCGGCGCGCAAAGCATCGGCCTTTTCTTCGGCAGCACCCGTGTCCAGGCCGATCTCTTGCATCATCGCCGTGTTGCCAAGGGTGACAGCGTGCCCGTCGATCTGTCCGCGCACACCCTTGCCGGTGACGGCCTCGAACTCGGTGGCCTCTTGCCTTGCGGCGCCTGCCGCTTCGGCCCCTTCAACGATGGCTTCGGCCAGAGGATGTTCGGACCCACGTTCAAGTGCTGCGGCCAGCGACAACAACTCCGCCTTAGTTACATCGCCCAGCGTCACCTTGTCAGTCAGCGTGGGCTTGCCCATCGTCAGCGTGCCGGTCTTGTCGACGATCAGCGTGTCAACAGACGCCATGCGTTCCAGCGCCTCGGCGTCCTTGATCAACACCCCCGCCTGCGCGCCGCGTCCCGCCGCCGTGGTGATCGAGATCGGCGTGGCCAGCCCGAGCGCGCAAGGACATGCGATGATCACCACCGAGACGGCTGAAGCGATGGCAAAGACAAGCGCGGGGTCCGGCCCGAAGATCATCCAGACGACAAAGGCGAAGATCGCAGTGCCTACCACGGTTGGCACGAAAACCGCTGACACGCGGTCAGCCAGTCCTTGGATTGGCGCACGCGACCGCCTCGCGTTCGACACCATCGTCACGATCTGCGCCAACACAGTGTCTGCACCGACCTTGCCCGCTTCGATTACCAACGCGCCGTTCTTGTTGATCGTAGCACCGGTCACAGCATCGCCGGGACCTTTTTCGACAGGCATCGCCTCGCCGGTCAGCATGCTTTCATCCAGGCTGGAACGCCCCTCGATCACCGTTGCGTCCACGGGGACGGCATCGCCGGGGCGCACGCGCAGCCGGTCGCCCTCCATGATATTTTCCAGCGGTGCATCGTATTCCGTGCCGTCCGGCAGAATCCGCCGCGCGGTCTTGGGCGCGAGGTCAAGAAGCGCGCGGATCGCGTCTCCGGTACGTTCGCGGGCGCGAAGTTCCAGCACCTGGCCAACAAAGACCAGCGCCACGATCACCACCGACGCCTCAAAGTATGTGCCGACGCCCGCGCCCATGCGATACTGGTCTGGGAACAGTCCCGGCAGGAACGTTGCGAAGATCGAATAGAGATAGGCCGCCGACACCCCAAGGCTGATCAGCGTCCACATATTGGGCGATCGGTTCACGACTGAATCCCAGCCCCGCTTGAAAAACGGCCATGCCGCCCAAAGCACGATGGGTGTGGCCAGAACAAATTCCAGATAGCTTGCGGTCTGATGCCCGATCCAATCGCGCACCGGCAGGCCGACCAGCCCGCCCATGGTCAGCACGATCAGCGGCACCGCCGCCGCTGCAGAAATCCACATCCGGCGGGTGAAGTCGGTCAGCTCCTCACTAGGTTCATCCGACGGAAGCATCGGCTCCAGCGCCATGCCGCAGAGCGGGCAGGCTCCGGGCGCGTCACGGATGATCTCGGGGTGCATGGGGCATGTGTACTGGGCATGCGCGGGCGCTGTCTTCTTCACCCCTGCCGCGCGGCCGGACGCGTAGTGCCACGGGTCGGCCTTGAACTTTGTCTGGCATTTCTCGGAGCAGAAATGGAAGGTCTCGCCCTCAAACTCCGCGTGCCGCCCGTCGGGCTTGACCGCGACAGTCATCCCGCAGACCGGATCCTTGGCCGTCTCTGCTCCCGCCTGCATTTCGGGTGCCGCGTGAGGGTGATCGTGGTCCATGAGGTGCCAGCCTTTCAGTTGTTTCTCAGCCCAAGGCGTCCAGTCATTGGAACCTCAATGGTCCTGTCACGTATTCGTGCCGCTCCAAGTGCTCGTTTAAGCCACTTTCGTTCGAAGGCGACACGGCTTTTCCAACCCAGTGCTGCGTGCGGACGGCGTGGATTGTACAAGCCGTTGATGTATTCGAAGAGCGCCATGAAAAACGGCTGCAGTGAAGCTCATATATTCGCCAAGTGACGATGAGAGCTGTTTTCGGTACCCAGAGCCGACCGCACAGCCGACGATACGACGGCAATGCAAGCCCGGGATCACAGCCAAGTAAAGCCAGTCCTCACGGGTCCAAACAGAGCTGATATCACCCGCCTAGTTCTGGTTTGGCGCTTCTGCCATGACGTCATGATCCAGCAGGTTCGACGCGATATTGAACTTATGATCACTGTCCACTCTGGGCAGATTACTTTGCAATCGCCTGCGGGGCAATGGTCGTCACCTTGTGTGTGCGGGTTCTGGCCACGGATATGCCGTTCTGGCACATCAATCGGCCAACGCAGCGGTGGGCTGTAACCAGTCCAATGTCCTTCAGCTATGCGGTAATGTGTGGGCGAGTATAGCTGCCTATGACCCGTCAACCTAAGCAGGCTTTCGCCCGAGTGATCAATTCAACCTGACAGAAATGGCTCCAAGGCCGTCGATCTGCCCATGCACTTCGCAGGGAACATCAATATACGTCAGCGGATGAAGTGATCCTGTAATCACGATTTGGCCAACCTGCAGCCCGCCACAATGTGTCCCGATCTTTGCCAAAAGCATCTTCAGGGTGGAAAATGCGGACCCACCCGGTACATCAGCAGGACCATCCAACATAATATTATCCCCAGCCTGCATCCGGGCTTTGATATTACCAATGTCACGTCCGTCCCAGTCGCCCATCGTCGCCCCGATGATCAGCCCGTGATTGATCTGAAAGTCTGCGAGCTTGGCAATCGGGTCTTCTGCGAGGGGGGCGCGCAACCGGCTGTTCACCAGTTCGATCACTGGCACCGGCCGAACGCTACGGCAGAGTTTGGCTTCAAAATCGTCGGCTGATTGGTCAGGCAATGGCGCAACGATCTTCCAGCCCACTTCCAATTCAACCCCCATGACATCGCCTATCGCCACGGTCGCACCAGATGCGAAAACGAAACCGGGTACGATCGGCGACATGATCGGCTCTTGCCCAGGCTTGAGTGCCGCCTTGAAACCGGCGATAGGCCCCAGTGCAGCGGACACCCGCGCTTGAATGTAATATGCCTCGGCATTTGTTTTGGGGGCAGGGCCATCAGGCGCACAGCGGTTGCCCGACTGATGGGCCTCGATCAGCGCATCTGCGAAAGCATCAAGATGTTTCATTGCCATTCCTCCATGATGCGCAGCATCCGGCGCGCTGCCTCTGGAATTGGTGCGATAAGATCGCAAGGTGCAAGTGGGCGTAAGCGTTCGGCAGATTGCCCTAAAGGTCCGCCGCCTATGATGACCGCCTGTGCACCCGCCGAGTGTGCCCTGTGCGTCGCGGCTAATAAAGCTGCATCGAGTGCGTCCTCATCTGCGGACAGTATCACGGGGTCGCCATCTGTTAGAAAAGTCCCCAGATAGGCGCCGCTTGGGGCGGCGGTGCGCATGAGCATGTCAATTCCGGACACCAGCCCTGGCGTATGGGTGACCACGGCATAACGTCGGCCGCCAGAGGCCGCGGCAATCGCCGCAGACTCGCCTATTCCGATGACAGGAATATCCAGTCGCGCCGCCAAAGCCGCGCGTCCGGGATCACCAAACGCGCACACAATGATCCCGCCCACAGCATCTGGAATCTCTGCCGCAGCCACATGTGCAGCCGCTGCATCAAGAAGCGTCATCGAGGTCAGCAACCCTGGTCCGTCTGGCGCAGTCCAGCCCTGTACGTCTGGCAGGATCGTGCTCGCGATTGCAGCCATCTCGCGGGTCGTCGCGCGATTGCTATTGGGGTTCATCAAAAGGACTGGTTGCCTTGGCTGTCGCGTCAATTGAGTTCAACCACGGCTTCCACTTCGACCAATGCATTGGCTGGCAAAGACGCTACGTTGACAGCAGTGCGCGCGTGCCGTCCGGCATCGCCCCAAAGGTCGATGAAAAGCTGCGATGCGCCGTTCACGATTTGTGGTCCATCCGGATAGCCGGGGTCTGCGGCAACAAAACCACCAACCCGCACGATCTGGCTGACTTTCGTCAGGGACCCGGCGACAGCACGTATCGAGAATAGAAGGTTCAGCGCGCACATTTGTGCGGCTTGTTGCCCAATGGCGGTGTCGAACCCGGTGCCAATGGGGCCAAAGTATTTTGGCACGCCTTCCCATTCACAGATTTGACCGGACAGGAACAATAGATTGCCGGTGATCTTGCCGGGCAGAAACAAAGCCCGCGATGGGGCCGATGGTGGCAGCGCAAGGCCCAGTTTGCCTAGCTGCGCTTCGATGGGGCAACTCATGTCGTGGTTCCTTTTGCCAGCGCATTAGCCAGCGCAATCAGCGATAAATCCGACCCGCGTGGCCCGATCAGAGAAAGCCCGAAAGGCGCGCCGTCGATACTGCCTGCGGGGAAAGTCACCTGAGGTAGCCCGACAAGCCCTGCCACGCACAAAAGACGCATAGCGTCGTGGCGGTAGGTGTCGAACACCTCGATAGGCGCGTCCAAGCGAAACGGAGCCTCTGGTACGACGGGAGCGAGCAGCACGCCGGTGTCACCCAGAAGTGCCACAATTTTTGCGGCATAGTTGGCCCGCGCCTTTCGCGCATCGGCGATCTGCGCCTCTGCAAGCTGTTCTGCTGCGGCCACCCGCCCATGAATGCCGCGCACCAAGGGCATCCCTGACGCTTTGATCCATGGCACGATTGCGGCTTTGGCATCGCCGCTGATCGTGGTCAGGAAAATGTCATATACAGCAGCTACCCCTTGCGGAAAAACTTCGACGTCTTGGGCTTGCAAGGCTCCAAAGACGCTGACGTATATCGCCTGTTGCTCCGCGGCCAGTTGCGCGATCATATCTGTCGGGCGCAGCAGCACAGGGTTTGGCGGTAAAGCGGCTGTATCCGGGCCGAGCAGCGCATCGGCAGCGCGGGCAAGTGTCGCGCCATCGCGCGCGAAAAGGCCAACAGCGTCATAGCTTGGCGCGAGCGGCTGAACACCGTCCAGACAGACCCGTCCATGCGTTGGACGCAGTCCCCAAATCCCGCAAAAGCTGGCTGGCGCGCGCACTGATCCGCCGGTATCTGATCCGATGGCAATATCGGCAAGTCCGCCTGCGACCGCAACTGCCGACCCCGATGATGACCCGCCGGGAATGCGGTCGGGGGCAGCAGGGTTCACAGGTGTGCCGAAATGCGCATTCATCCCGTACATCGACCAAGCAAGTTCATCAGTATGGGTCTTTCCGACAAACTGAGCGCCCGCATCTAACAGCCGCTGGGCCGCAGAGGCGGTTTTGCGTGCGACAGGGCTTTGCGCAAGCCGTGTTGGACAGCCCGAACCGGTGCGATAGCCTGCGACGTCAAAGATATCTTTCACGGCCAGCGTGAGGCCCGCAAGAGGGCCATCGGCGGCATGGGCCACGCGAATTGCCTCATACGGCATGAAACAGTTGAAGGGGTCTTTGTCGATCAGCACAATCTACTCCGCCAAGATGGGCGCATTGGGGTGGATACAGGCCACGCGGCGGCGGTCGTTTGGCGAATGAACCGGGGGCAGTGCCGCAAGACACTGCGGTTCAGCAAGCGGGCAGCGCGGCGCAAAAGAACAGGCATCTGGACGCGTGTCCAAGGGCGGCGGCGCGCCGGGGATCGCGTTCAAGCGTGCGCCGCGCGCTGCATCATGCAGGTTCGCCGCCAAGAGGCCGCGGGTATAGGGATGGCGCGGGTCTTTGATGATCTCGCGGGTGGTGCCTTCTTCAACGATTTGTCCCGCGTACATGACCGCGATGCGTTCGGACACTTCGACGGCCACGCCGATGTCATGCGTCACAAAGATCACGCCCATGCCAAATTCTTTTTGCAGGTCGCGCAGTAACAACAGGATCTGGATCTGCACCGTCGCATCAAGCGCAGTCGTTGGCTCATCCGCCAAAAGCAGCCTTGGACGGCAGGCCAGCGCCAGCGCGATCATGACCCGCTGTAACATCCCCCCCGACAGTTCATGCGGATAGTTGTGCAACCGTCGCTCGGGCGATGGAATCCGCACCCGTCGCAGCATGTCCAAGGCTGTTGAAAGCGCCTCGTCTTTGCGCACGCCTTTGTGGCGCATCACGGATTCAGCGATCTGGTCGCCCACGGTATAGACCGGGTCCAGCGCAAGGCCGGGTTCTTGAAAGACCATGGAGACTTCTTCGCCGCGGTAGGCTTGAAGTTTCTTGCCCGACAGCGTGAGGACATCAACACCGTTCACGACGATATTGCCGTCGATATGGCTGCGCTTGGGGGGCAGCAGCCGCAGCAGGGTTTTCAATGTCACGGACTTGCCTGATCCGCTTTCGCCCAGCAGGGCCATGGTTTCGCCCTGCTTGAGCGTCAGTGTCAGGTCATTGATCGCATGCACGGTGCGGGCACCGCTGAAGCGGACGTTCAAATTGCGGATATCGACAAGGTTCTCGGTCATTCGAACACGTCCTTTCCCGCCTTGCTGTGACCAGAGCTGATGTCGTGCAGGTGACAAGCCGCCAAGTGATCGGACCCGGCCGTCAAGGGGTGCAATAGGGGTACTTTGGCTTTGCACACGTCTTCGGAAAATCGGCACCGCGTATGGAACCGACAGCCAGAGGGCGGGTTGATCGGGTTGGGCGGATCACCGGCCAGTGGCGGTTCTTTCGTGCGGTTGTCGGGGTCCATCGACGGCATCGCAGAAAACAGCGACCGGGTATAAGGGTGCGCTTGCGAGGTCCAGATATCATCGACCGGGGCAATCTCGACCACTTCACCCAGATACATCACAAGGATACGGTCCGAAATGTAGCGGACCACGTTCAGGTCGTGGCTGATAAAAATATAGGTCAAACCAAATTCGCGGCGCAAGTCAGCCAACAGGTTGAGCACTTGTGCTTCGACCGATTTATCAAGTGCCGACACAGCCTCATCCAGCACCACCAATCGGGGCGACATGGCCAGCGCGCGGGCGATGTTGATCCGCTGACGCTGTCCGCCGGATACCTCGTGCGGATAGCGTTGGGCAAAGCGATCGGGCGCCAGGCCTACACGCTCCATCAGTTTTCGTGCGCGCCCGACCGGGTCGGACAGTCCCTGAATGCGCGCGCCAAAGGCTATCGAGGCTTCAATCGTCAGGCGCGGGTTCAGCGAAGCATAGCTGTCTTGAAACACCATTTGCACGCCGCGCCGCAATTCGCGCAGGGACAAGGTGCCACCAAGGTCTTGGCCATCATAGATGATCTCACCTTTGTCTTTATCAAGCAGGCCAATCAGCAAGCGCGCGGTCGTGGATTTTCCACAGCCAGACTCGCCCACGATGCCAAGGGTTTCACCCTTTTTGACTTCAAACGATACGCCGTCCACAGCCTGCACCACGGCCTTTTTGCCGCCAAAAATGCCACCGCGAACAGGGAAGTATTTCTGCAAATTGCGCACGATCAAAAGGGGTTGGGCCGGCCCGCCCTTATCTGGTTGGGTATCTGCCAAGGTTTCAGTCTTTGACATTCATTGCACTCCTGACGCCGTCGCTAAGCAGGTTCAGGCAAAGCGAGGTGATAAAGATCATCAAACCGGGCAAGGCAGACAGCCACGGGTTGATATAGATGGCGGACCGCAATGTGTTCAGCATCAGCCCCCATTCAGGTTCGGGCGGGCGCACGCCGATCCCCAGAAAGCTAAGGCCTGCGGCAAGGATCATGCAGACGCTGGTCAGCGAGGTGGCATAGACAAAGATGGGTGACAGCACGTTGCCGATCACATGCACCCGGATCACGGTCAGTGCATTCGCGCCCGATGCGCGGGCTGCGTCGATATAGTCCAGCGAACGTACGCCAGACGTCACCGCTTCTGCGACCCGTGTGATGGGCGGGATAAAAACAATGGTGAGCGAAACAAGGCTGTTCAAGATCCCCGCGCCTAGCGCCCCCGAAATCGCGATTGCCAGCAGCACGGACGGAAAGGCAAAAAACACGTCTACAGTGCGCATGATCACAGTATTGACCCAGCCACCCAAGTAGCCAGCGACAATCCCCAATGCGCCACCGATAAAGAACGCCAGCACAACAGGCATCAGACCGATAAACAGTGTCAGTCTGCCGCCATAAATCAGCCGCGCCAGCATGTCGCGGCCTTGTTCGTCGGTCCCAAGGATATGCCCTTCGGTCCCGATCGGGGCCAGCCGCTTGATCATTGATCCGGTGTAAGGATCAGCAAGACCCAGATAGGGTGCGAAGACAGCCGAGAGGATCAAAAGCAGAATGACGCCAAGGCAAATCATCGTAACCGGATCGCGGATCAAGCGCGATCCGACGCCGGACCAATAGCCTTTGCCAGCCTCCGAGATAGGGTCTTCCAGACCATGCGTCTCTATCAAAGCCATCTGCTCAGCTCCTCTTGATACGCGGGTCAATGGCGGCTTGGGCCACATCGACGATCAGGTTCATCGCAACAAAGAAAAGCGCAAGGACAAGGATCGTGCCCTGCAAGAGCGGTAAATCGCGCTGGAAGATCGCATTGGACAACAAAAAGCCGGAACCGGGCCAGTTGAACACGGTCTCAATCAGGATCGACCCACCCAGCAGATAGCCCAGCTGCAAACCCATGACCGACAGCGCTGTGGCGGCGGCGTTGCGTGCGACGTGGCGCAATACATCGCCGCGGCTCATCCCTTTGGCGTATAGGGCGGTCACAAAGTCCTGGGTCAAAAGATCGCCCGCCAATGCGCGCACCGTTCGGGCGACGATACCGATTGGAACGACCGCCAAAGTGACTGCAGGCAGGACCAGATGGCGCATATGCAGCCAATCCCACGCCCAATCCTGCGACCCGCCGGGGCCTGCGCCCATCGAGGGCAGCCAGCCAAGGTTTACCGAAAAGATGATGACCAGCACGATGCCCAGCCAATAATTGGGGACCGATACGCCTGCGATTGAAATCGCCGTGACGGCGCGATCCAGCAGGGTATCGCGGAAATAACCCGCGAGAAATCCAAGAAAAATACCGATTGGAAACGCAATCACAGCGGCGCTGAAGGCCAAAAGCAATGAATTCTGCACTGCTCCAAAAACTTCGTCCGCGACGGGCCGACCGGTGGCAATGCTCTTGCCCATGTCACCCTGAAACAGGTTTCCGATCCAGATGGCATATTGCACCGGCAGCGGCTTATCGAGGCCATAGATAGCCCGCATCGCGGCTTGTTCATCCGCAGTGGCGTCAACCGGCATGATCGCCGTCAGTGGATCACCCGGCGCGATCTGGACCAGCATGAAACAAATGACTGACACTCCAAAGGCCACAGGCAGCATCAAGATCACGCGGCGAAGAAAATAGGTGAACACGGTGGCGGTCCTCAGATAAATTAAGTCCCGCGCCATGACATGCATGGCGCGGGGTTCTTGGCATCATTCCATCGTGATTGACGAAAAGTTCTGGTACCAGTTCTGCGCCTGCACAAAGCCCTTTACGTTTGGTGCCAGCGCCCGTGGGGCCACGTCATGCGTCACCATCAGAAACAGCGCGTCATTCACGTATTTTTCGTGTGTTGCACGCATTACCGCGTCCTGCTCTTCAGCATCAAAGGTGTTCTTGATCTGGTCGAACAGCCCCTGCATTTCTGGATCACAGTAATGGCCCCAGTTGGTGCCGTTCGGGGCAATCAGATCACATGACAGGTGACGGATGAGGCCGGTGAAGGGATCCTGGATGAAGTAGGTAAAGTTGATCGACATGGCACCCTCGACCGACGGGTCTTCGGCACCTGCGCGCCACAGGTTGATCATCTGGTTCCACTCCACGACGACGAATTCGACGTCGATGCCGACTTGGGCAAGGTTTTGCTGGAGGTATTCGTTCATCGGCAGCGGCAGCATCTGGCCAGAGCCCGAGGGCGAAATCAGCGCCTTGACCTTGAGCGGGTTTTCCAGACTGTAACCGGCCTCTGCCAGCAAGGCTTTTGCCGCTTCGGGGTCATAGCGAACGTCAAAGGTTGGGGTGCCGAACCACTGGGAGGATGGCGGCAGGAAACCCTTTGCAGGGATCATCAGCCCACCCAGAAGCGCGCTCATGCCTTCACGGTCCACGGCCAGGTTCGCGGCCTGGCGCACACGGATATCGTTCCAGGGTGATCCTTCGGTGCGCGACAGATGCCATGTCCAGTTGTGTGGATATGCGTTTGAGGAGATCACAAACCCATTGCCGGTCATCGCCGGAATGGTGTCAGGTGCGGGGGCCTCGATCCAATCAACTTGGCCAGAGAGCAATGCGGCTGCACGCGCGTTTGGTTCTGGCAGTGGGATCAGCACCATTTTGTCGAGCTTGGGAATACGGGTTTCATCCCAATAGGCGGTGTTCGGCACCAGTTCAGCCCGTTCGCGTGGCACGAAGGTTTCCAATTTCCACGGGCCCGTGCCAGAGGGGCTCGCTGCAAAGGCTTCCCAGTCCTTGCCGACAGCTTCAAACTGGGCGGGCGAGGATATCAAGATCCATGCAAGTTGATATGGCAAAGTCGCGTCAGGTGTCTTGGTGATGATCTCCAAGGTGTAGTCGTCGATGGCAGTATAGCTTGCGACCGCAGGAATACGCGACTTGCCTTGGGCTGCCTGACGGGAATCGTATTGCTCGGAGGTCTCATCAAGCAGCTTGTCAAAGTTCCAGACGACGTCGGCTGCGGTAAAGGGGCTGCCATCGTGGTATGTGACGCCCTCGCGCAGGGTGAAGGTCCATTTGGTTTTGTCCGCGTCATCGACGGACCATGCGGTCGCCAGCCCCGGGATCAGGGCCGACGGCTTGTCTGCACTGGTCAAATCCCATTCGATCAGTGAATCATAAACCGTATAGCCCATGAACCGCATGCCTTCGCCACCTTGGTCAGTCTGCCCTGTGGTCAGCGGAATATCTGCGGCCGTCATGCCGACACGCAAAGTGCCTTGCGCCCATGCACCTTGGGCACACAGGGACGCAGCAACCAGTAGCGTCGCGACCCCTTTCTTGAAATGTTTCATCTCACAACTCCATGTCAATTCAGGGCAGTTATCCTTCGCCCCCTGATCGGTACGTTGCGCGAAACCTCAATGGCATTCCATTCTATGGGCAAAGATCGAAAACCGAACGGTGCGAATGCCTTTATACCGACCAATAAAGGAGCGGCTTATTCAGCTATGATGCGTTTTTAGGCGTATACCGCATGGTCATTAATCTGGTTCAGCGCGTGGCAGGACGCATCTTGTGACGTTTCGACCATGCGCAAGGAATCAATTCGCTGAAGGGGCAGGCCTGTTGGCTAGCCTTTTGCGGGTGCGTCTTTTGCCGCAATCCGTGTGTAGGCTTCGGGTCTGCGGTGTTTTGCAAAATCGAAGATATTTGCGCGGATCTCGGCGCAGCGGTCGAGGTCGCAGTCGGCCACGATGATCTCGTCTCCCAAAGTCTGGGCTTGCACGACAATCTCGCCGGTTGGCGCGACGATGGCAGAGCCACCGATAAGGTCGCACCCTTCCTCGATCCCTGCCTTGGCCACACCAATGACCCACATCCCATTGGCGTAGGCCCCGGCCTGAAGGCTTAGGTGATTGTGGAAATCCTGAAGGTGGTCGTGCTTGGGAGCGGGTGGGTAGTGGCGCGGCGTGTTGTAGCCAATCAAGACCATCTCGGCTCCGGCAAGGGCCAATTCGCGATAGGTTTCGGGCCAGCGCCTGTCATTGCAGATGGCCTGACCAATCTTGCCGCCCAAAGTATCAACCGCATGAAAACCAAAGGGACTGGGGTCAAAATAGCGCTTTTCAAGATGCTGAAACGGGCGCCAAGGCTCGTGTTCGGGATGTCCGGGCAGATGAACCTTGCGGTAGCGGTCAACGATCTGCCCTGCACCATCGACAAGAATGGCGGTATTATAGCGGTGCAGCTTGCCATCGTGCTGACACATCTCTGCATAGCCAAATGAAAATGCGATCCCAAGGGCGCGCGCCCGCGCAAACAAAGTTTCAGTGGCGGCGTTTGGCATTTCGGTTTCGAAGAATGCATCGACGTCGGCTTGATCTGGCATGAACCATCGCGGGAAAAAGCTGGTCAGGGCAAGTTCGGGAAACACCACAAGGTTTGCACCTTGCCGTGCGGCTTGATCAAGCAACGCAACCATCCGTTCGGCGGCTGAGGCGCGTGTTTCATCGCGAGAGATCGGACCCATCTGGGCCGCGGCGGTGCGGACCACCCGGCTCATGCGCTAACCCCGTGGATTGGCCTTGAAGTGTGGCGGTTCATTTGTGCCACCCCGGTCGTTTCGTTCCTGTTCTGGAGCAATGGATGGCGCTTTCAATCATTTGGGTCTTTGGCAATGGCAGGCCAAGCGAACGCGGCGGCACAGGCGCCGGCAACCGCAACGATAGAGCTTTCGGACCCCATGGGACCGATCAGTTGCATGCCAATTGGCAGACCTGCGGTTGGGGCAGGGAAGGCAACCGCGGGCAGGCCTGCTGCGTTGATCCATCCGGTATAGATTGCGTGCCCTCTGGGTCCGACGCTTTGTCCATCAATGGTGTCGGGAAATGGTTCTGCCGCAGGCCAAGGGTTTGCGGCTGCGGTCGGCATCAGGATCGCATCATATTGCTGAAAAAGTTCCGCAGTCTCGTGGCGCAGTTTGAAAACGAGATCGAGGATACGATATAGATCAGCCCCCGATTTCTTGGCACCGGTTTTGGCGATCGCAATATATTTGGGATTGGCACTGACGCGGACTTCCGGGTGATCCTCAAGGTAGGCGGCAAGTCCGATTGCCCCGATGTCGGTCCAAACTGCGTTCAGTTGGCCAATGTCCAGCGGCATCGAACCTTTGACAACCGCGTGGCCCAGTGCAGACATCCGGTCACATGTCGCGGTGAATGCGGCGCGAATTGTGGGGTCGCAAGGCGCGTCACCCAGTGTTGCGATGGCGAGAATGCTAAGCGGGCGCTCAGACGGGGCCTTGTTGGGGCCGCCCGAAAGCACGGTGTCGAGCAGCGTAAGATCGCGCGCACTGCGCGCAATTGGTCCGACGACTTCGAAATCCAGCAAGACCTGAGCAAGGCCACCGGCGCGTGGCACATGTCCAATCCCGGGTTTCAGCCCGAAAAGGCCGGTATATCCGGCAGGTCTGCGGATTGAACCGCCACCATCGGTTCCGATCCCTGCAAACGCAAGCCCTGCCGCAACTGCCGCCACGACGCCACCGGACGATCCGCCTGGCGTTAACGCGGGGTCGAAAGGGTTGCGCGTCACGCCAAAGGTCAGGTTATCGGTGTAGCCTTCGATGGCGAACTCTGGCGTGTTACCTTTGCCCAAAAAGATCGCCCCAGCCGCTCGGAGCCGGGCAATCGGTGCCTCGTCATGGGTGGCAATCTGGCGGGCCAAATGTGCATTGCCCCAAGCAGCCGGCATACCTGCGGTGACAAGGTTGTCCTTGATGATCAAAGGCACGCCGTCCAGCGGGCCATTCGGCGCGCCTGCCCGCCATCGCGCCGTCGCGGCGACCGCTTCTGACAGGCCCAAGTCGTTCATCGCGGTATAGGCGTTCAAAGTGGAGTTCAACATCGCTATCCGCGCCAGCATCGCTTCAACGGCCTGCACAGGTGTCACCTGACCAGTCGCATATGCGGCAAGCAATGCAGTTACATCTGTTTGCCAGATACTCATCGGGCAAGGCTGCTGGGCAGCCACATGACAATGCTTGGCAAAAAGATCAGCATGGTTGCGAAAAGCAACATGATTGCGGCATAGGGCAATGCGCCGACGATGACATCCATAAAGGGGCCTTTGTCGCTGCGCACACCTTGGACCACATAAAGGTTCATGCCGACGGGTGGGGTGATCATGCCAAGCTCGCTCATCAACACCACGAAGATACCAAACCAGATCGGGTCAATCCCTGCCGCGATAATGATGGGCACGACAACGGGAATTGTCAGAACCTGCATCGAAAGCACATCCATGAACATGCCCAGGATCAGGTAAAACAACATGAGCGCGAAGAGCAAAGCCGTCGATGTCAGCCCCAAACCACCGACCCAGGAGCTCATCGCGTTGGTAATGCCACCAAGCGCCAGAGTGACATTCAGCGTGAAAGCGGCGGCGATGATCAGCAGGATCATACCCGTCGTCTTGGCAGTCTGGCGAAAGCAGACGTCAAGGAAAGACAGGCTCAACCGTCCTTCGCGCCACACGAAAACAAGTGCTGCAATCACGGCAAGGGCGGCGCTTTCGGTGGGCGTGGCGATCCCCATGTAGATCGACCCCATGATGATCGCGAAGACGACCGCTGGTGGTATCAGGTGACGCAGCGCGTGGATCCGCTCTGCGCGGCTGACCTGCAGCGGTTTGGACACATCATCGGGTTTCCAATAATGCTGGAGCGCAATCAGGATCATGAAGGAAAGCGTCAGCAAGATGCCCGGGATGATCCCTGCGATGAACAACTGGCCGACAGAAACATTCGCCAGCGATCCATAGACCAGCAGGTTGACCGAGGGCGGGATCAGAATGCCCAAGGTGCCGCCTGCGGCCAGTGACCCCAGCGCGCGCGAGGACGAATAGTTCCGCTCGTTCAGCGAGGGTAAGGCTACGGTTCCGACCGTCGCCGCCGTAGCAACCGACGATCCCGAGGTGGCGGCGAACAGCGCACAACACCCGATGTTGGTATGCAGCAGCCCGCCGGGAAGACCACCAAGCCACATGGCCAAGGTCCCGTACATGCGGTCAGCGATCCCTGATCGCAACAGCAATTCGCCCAGAAGAATGAACAACGGGATCGCGGTCAGAACATTTTCGTTCTGCACCCCCCATAACACCGGCCCCATGCTCTCTAGCAGGACGGGACCATAAAGCAGCACGCCACCCACGACGCCCATCGCGACCATGACAATCGCGACGGGAAATCCGATCAGCAACAGCCCCATCATCACTGAAAAACCGATGGCAATATCTGCAATCGTCATTGGAGTTTGCCTTTGCGTTTCGCCAGTTCCTGAAGCTCGTCGACGAGTTCGTCGGCGGCCCCTTTGGGATTGAATTCGGCGGCCAATGTCCTGTGGTCACCTGCGAAGAACAGCCAGGTTGCGCGCGCCGACAGAGCAATTGCCGAGATCGAAAAAATCGCGAGCGCCCCGTACCAAGCCGTTTGCGGCCAGATCAGCGGGGTGGCCCAAGGGGTTGCTGCCGTGGACCCGTAGGCCAACGTATCCTTCAGGACGAACCACCCCACATACAGCAGGAAACAGCCCAGCACTGCCATCGACAATGCAGCAAGCCAGTCGATCAGCGATTGTACGAAAATCGGGAATTTTCGGTGCAGCACATCGATACGGATATGCGCCCGCTCTGCCAATGTCACGACAAAGGCCAGCGACGATCCGAACGCCAGAATATAGCCGCCAAGCTCGTCCGCGCCCTGCAAGGAGGTATTGAAAACCTTACGCATCACTGTTTCGAGCGCAACAAAGCACGACAAGAACAACAGCGACCAACCGAACAATCGGCTTATCCATGTGGCGATGAATTCCATTTCCGTCCCTCACGTTGATGCAGGGTTGGGGGCGAAATGAACCGCCCCCGACAAGCGCCTAGTAACCTTTCGCGACACCGACCGTTTCCAACCAAGAAGAGGAGCAGGCAGGGTTGGTTGCGTCACAGATTTCCTTCCAGGCCGGGAAGGACACGTCAGTGACGGCTGTGCTGATCAGGGCCTTGTCCGCGTCGCTCACTTCGACCAGCGTCAGGTCATATAGCGTGCCTGTTTCGCAAGGTTGCTGGCCCACGTTGCATTGCACCGCATCCACGAACAGCTCTTCTGAATAGGTCCAGATGTCTTCGATCAGCGTGTCAAAGGCGGCCTGCATCTTTTCCTGATCTTCGGCAGACAGGGCATTCCAAGTGTCCAAATTCATGCCATAGCCATTCATGGCCATCTGGAATGCGATGGGCATCATGTAGGATGTGACCTCGGGCCAGCCAGCAGAGTTGGCAGACGATGGCCCGGTGATCGCGCAATCAACCACGCCCCGCGCCAGCGATTGCTGCACATCACCAAAGGACAGCGGAACCGGTGTGCCACCGACCAGCGAGATGAAATTGGCAAGGTTCTGATCGTAGACCCGCACTTTCAGCCCGCTGAGGTCTGCAAGCGATGAAATCTCTGGTTCGCAGAACAGGACCTGCGGGCCAAAGGGCCAAACGCCAAGCAATTTCGTATTGAACTGTTCTTGAAGCCGCGCATCAACGACCGACTGGAATGCCGCAACGGTTTCTCTGCCGCTTGCGTAATCAGGGTTCAGGCCGACCAAATCCAGACCCAGAATTGTCGGCTCGTCGCGGGAAACCTGGCTTAGTCGCAGCGAAATGATGTCAAACAGCCCACTTTTTAGAACGCGAAGTTGCTCTGTATCCTTGATGCCTGTGATGTCGGCAGGCTGGAATTCAGCCGTGATATCCAGACCAGTGCTTGCGGCGAAGTCAGCAAAGAACGGGCCTTCGACGTTGTTTTGGATAAGGCCGGTCGCCGCCGGTTGGCCCATAACGCGCATGGTGGTTTCGGCGCTTGCTGGAACAGCCAGCGACAAAAGGGCAATGGTGCTGATAATATGAGTTGTTTTCATTGTTTCTCTCTTTGTTGGGAAGGATAGTGAAGGTCGGAAAAGAGCTGGAAGACGGATCCCCAATTGTTCACCCTGGCGGGATCAAGCCCCATTTCGCGCATGCAATGCGCGGCTGTTACGGATACGGAATCGAGGATCGGGATGCCGGTTTCGGCTTCAAGTGCAGCCGCTTGAGGGGCGCCTCGGAAATTGGTGCAAAGGATCGAAATGGCCTGTGGTTTGCTTTTGGCCACCTCGCGGATCATCCCCGCGATCTGATCGGCTGAATACGTCCCAAAGGCATGGTTCACTTTTTCTTCCAACCGCGCATCGGCGCTGACGGCGATCCCTTGCGACGCATATTGTGCGACAATCAGGTCCTGAACTTCGGTCAGATAAGGGGTGACCAAACCCAGCGATTTCAGCCCCATGCCGCGAAATAGATGGTCATAGGCCAGACTGGTCGATGTCGCCTTGATCCCGGTTTCTGCTTCGATCATGGCGCAAAGGGCGCGGTCTTTCTCCAGCCCCAGCCAACTGGCCGATGTGCCGTTCCACGCAATCAGATCGACCTTGGCTTCGGCCAGTGATCTGGCGGCTTCAAGGATCGGCGCGTCGGTGAATTGCCCTTGGCTGGCGTCCGACATCGAGATTTCAACAACCCGGAACCGCCCGAAATGCGCCGAGGCGGCGTCACCGAAAGGGGCGAACATGGCAGATGTATAGGGTTCAAGAACTGTGTTGGAGGAGGGTGTGAGCATCCCCACACGCTTTCCCGTCTGGCGTTCAAACACAGTCATATCAAGAACTCCGGCGCGGAGCGGGACAGATAGTCGCCCGTCGCGGCCCCCACGATTTCGCCGTCCTTGGCCACTGTCTGTCCGCGCAGCAGCGTGCGCACCGGCCAACCGGTCACCTCAAACCCTTCCCAAGGCGTGTAATCGGATCCGTGATGCAAGTCCGTCTGCCTGATCGGCTTGGTCAGGTTTGGATCCCACAGGGCGATGTCGGCATCGGCCCCAACACAGATGGCACCTTTGCGTGCGGCCAGCCCATACAGGCGGGCATGGTTTGTCGCTGTGATGGCTGCAAAGCGGGGCAGCGTGATCCGGCCCTTCATCACGCCTTCGGAAAACAGGATCGGCAGGCGCGTTTCGACACCGGGGATGCCGTTGGGAATATTGCGGAATGTGGCACGCGCACCTTGTGCGTCCTTGCCAGCGCTGTCGGCAAAGCGAAACGGACAATGATCGGATGAAAAGAGATCAAAGTCGCCTTGTTCCAGCCCGGCCCAGATCGCGGCTTGTTCCGCGCTGTCGCGTGGCGGCGGAGAGCAGACATATTTCGCGCCTTCAAAGCCCGCGCGATCCAGATCATCTGCGGTCAAAGTGATGTACTGAGGACAAGTTTCGGCAAAAACCTTGAGCCCACGTCGCCGCGCCCGCGTGATTTCTTCCAATGCGGCACCGTTGGAGACATGCACAATCGTCAAGGGAACCCCCGCGATCTCTGCCAGTGAAATCGCCCGATGTGTTGCTTCGCGTTCCACGGGGATGGGGCGTGTGCGCGCGTGGTGCACTGGTCCGGTGTTGCCTGACGCCTCGGCCTTGTCGCGCAGAAATTCGATGGCGTCCTCGTTCTCGGCGTGGACCATGACCATTGCGTTATGCGCTTTGGCCACATCCATCACGTCAAGGATTTCCCGATCAGACAGGGCCAGCCCGGCATAGGTCATGAAAACCTTGAAGCTGGTGTAGCCTGCCGCGAACAGGGCAGGTAGGTCCTGACCAAGGGTCTGGGCATCCGTATCCTTGATGATCAGGTGAAACGACACATCAACATGGCACTGTCCGTCGGCCTTGGCGTGGTAATCGTTGACCGCCTGCCGCAGTGTTACGCCGTCTTCAGGCAGACAAAATGGCATGACCGTTGTGTTGCCGCCGCAAGCCGCAGAGCGCGTCGCACTGGCGAAATCATCCGCCATCTCGATGCCGGGACCAGAGGGTTGCGCAATATGCACATGGCTGTCGATCCCGCCAGGCAGGGCGATGAGGCCTGTGGCATCAATCACTTCGTCAGCAGGGCCAAGATCCTGTCCAAGCGCATTGATACGCCCTTCTCGAATGCCGATGTCACATTCCACAACCTCTGCACCCGTAACGACGCGGGCGCCGCGTATGATAAGATCGTAAGTCACGAAGCGGCCCCCCCATGGTGAATGGCCATAGCGAGCGGTGCCGCGAGCCCAATGGATGTCTTTGCCGCAGGTTTGTTCACGCGCAGCGGCGTGGCTGCATGTGCCGTCATTCGCACAAGGGTCATCGCTTGCAGAACGGCGGCTGCGATAGGATCAATAACGATTGCTGGTACTTGTGATGCGATTTTGGGTGCGAGCCCTGCCAACGGGGCACCACCTAAGATGATGACGTCTGCATGATGACGTGTGGCGGCCGTTGTCGCCATGGTGATGATGTCGGCGCCCAGATCTGTCTGAACGTCCGTCAGCCGGGCAGGTGTGATGTCGGGGGTAAGGACCCCTTTGAACCGATTTCCCAAGCCTGTCGCTTGCACGCATTCATCATACCACCGGGTCATGAGCGGCGAAAACGTCACAACTGCAAAGCTTTCACCAAGCAGTGCCGCAGTCATGACAGCGGCTTCTGCCATTCCGACAATGGGCAGGTCGAAAAGGTCTCTTGCCCCTTTCAGACTGGGGTCACCGAACGCCGCAATGACGACGGCATCAACCGTGCTGGCGTGTTCCGCGATCATCTCAAGGACAATCCCACCTGCGATCTGCGCCTCTGCGCGGCTTGCGATATAAGGAAATCCACGGGTTGCAGTAACGGGGATGATTTCTGCCAAGTCACCCACGGTGGCGCGGGCAATCGCAGCCATATTGTCCGTCATGGCTTGGGTCGTGTTGGGGTTCAGAAGAAGGATTCTCATACGGTGCCCCCGGTATCTGACAGCTCTGGGCTGGTGCGGCATTTGACGCTTCCGAAATGGCGTGCTGTGTGCAAAATCATTGCGCATGCACCTTCCAATGGGCGGCAATCTCGCGTCTGGGCGCGATCCAAACGTCTGGTTTGCCGGTGATATGCGCGAGGACATCTTCGAGCCCTTTGATCCGGCCCGGTCTGCCAATCAGCCGCAAATGCAGGCCGATCGACATGATCCGCACCGCTCCGGCGCCCTCGGCGTAAAGCCGGTCGAATGCGCCGATCACATAGTTGGAAAAGTCGCTGTGTTGAACAAAGCCACCGCCCGGTGAAAACCGCATGTCATTGGTGTCGAATGCATAAGGCAGGATGACGTGGGTCGCGTCATGCATCCGGGGGATATCGTCATCATAAACATCGCTGTCGTAGGCAAAGCCGCCGTGCTCGAGCAGTAAATCGCGCGTGTTCACTGATGGTGCCGAGCGCGTGTGCCACCCGACAGGGGCGACGCCGCAGGCCGTTTCAATGGCCGCATGGGTGCGCGCGATCATCGCCGCCTCGTCCGCACGCGCCATTTCGGCCTGCCGCTCCCAGCGCCATCCATGACAGGACACTTCGTGCCCGCGCGACACCACATCTTGCAATAACCAAGGCGATCTTTCGGCGGCGCGGCCGCAGCTGGAAAATGTGGCCTTTGCACCGTAGGTTTCAAAGGCCTTTGCGATGCGCGCATAGCCCTGACGCGTGCCATAGGTGAAATGCGTTTCCATGCAGGGGTCGGGGTATCCCACGACCTCTTCACGGATTTCATAGGTGTTTTCATTGCGCTCGTCGCCATCGGCGATGGACAGTTCGGCACCTTCTTCCACGTTGACGACAAGCGATACCGCAAGCCGCGCGCCCTGTGGCCAGTTGGGCGGCGGTTCAGCGCCAAAATAACCTTTGAAATCGCGGCGTTCGGTCATGTTTCAATCATCCTGTTCAGGCCAACGGTGCGCGACGCCACGACCAGCACGATAATCGCCATCAAGATCAGCCCAGACGACATCGCCGCAAGCGATGGGTCTGGCTGTTCTTCCAGATATTGCAGCATCTTGATGGGAAGCGTCTTGTTGCGGGCATCGGTCAGAAAAATGGAGATCGGGTAGTTGTCCATCGACGCCAGAAAGGCGAACAGACCACCGGTCAGATAGGCGGGTGCAAGGTTTGGGATCAGCACCTTGAGGATCGCGCGCGGATAGCTCATGCCAAGTGTGCGCGCGGCATCAATGAGCGAGAAATCGAATGCCCCCATTGATGCCAGCAGCGTGCGCATCACGAAGGGCAGGGTGATCACGACATGCGCCAGCAGCAGCGACCAATAGGCGTCACGCAGGCCGATCTCTCGGAAGAATTGGAGCATGGCCACGCCCACGACAAGCCCGGGCATCATCAGCGGAGAGACCGTGAAAGTCGCAATCGCTTGCTTGCCGCGAAACTCGCCTCGGGCCACGGCGATGGCGGCCATGGTCCCTAAGACCATCGAAATTGCTGTCGAAATGAAGGCAAGGTTGAGGGAAAGCTGCACCGCCTCCCACAGCCCGCTGCGTCGCTCAAGCGACCTGTACCACCGCAGCGACCATTCAGGCGGTGGCAAGGTGTAGACTGACGATGACGTAAAAGAGGTGGCAACCGTGATGACGATGGGCAGCATCAGAAAAATGATGCATCCAATGCCAACCGCCCAGGCAAAGAAGATCGTGATGCGGTCCGTCTGGGTCATTGTCGCGCCCCCAAACGGCCAGCAAGCCAGCTAGAGAACAAGACCACGAAGATGGCAATCGCAAGCAGGACCGCAGAAATCGTAGACCCGAGTGGTTCATTGCGCAGGTACAAGAATGACCGGGCGATCAGCATTGATAACGTCTGCTGTCGTTCGCCGACGATCAGGGACGGGATCACATACATCGAAATTGCCAATGAGAATGTGAAGGCCGATCCTGCAACGACGCCCGGCAGGCTCAGCGGCAAGGTCACGCGGGTAAACCGAAACCAAGGTGTGGCGCCCAAGGAAGAGGCGGCTTCGGGAAGCGAGCTGTTCAGTTGGCGGAGCACTGAATAGATCGGCAGCACCATAAAAGGCAGAAAGACGTTCGCCGCGCCGACAATCAGGGCTGTTTCCGTGAACAGCATGCGGACAGGCCCATCAGTCATTCCGATAGCCTGCAATGTGGTATTTAGAAATCCGTTCGACCGGAAAAGGATCGACCAGGCAAAGGCCTTGACGATCACACCCAGCGACATCGGCAGGACAAGCGCCACCATGAAGACGGTCAGCCAAATGCCTTTCGCGCGCGCCATCGCAAAGGCTGTGGGGTAGGCTATCACCAATGCAAGAAGGGTGGTCAAAAGGGCCACGCGCAAGGTGCGCCACAGGACGGTCTGGTTGAATTCGTCCCTGAAGAAGTCGATGTAGGTGACCAGGGTCAGCCCTTCGGCGCCTTGAATGCTTTTGAACAAAAGCATCACAAGAGGTAGCGCATAGATAATGGCCAAGAACGCCAATCCCGGCACAGCCAAAAGCGCGATCCGGTTGGAACGTGCGATCATGCGGGCACCTCATGGATCAGCGTATCTGCGACTGCCCAGCCCCAAGTGACGGTTTCGCCACGTGCATAGCCAGTCCGAATGCCGGGCAATTCACACAGGAATTTATCCGCGCCTGTTGTCACCCCGTGCAGCACGGTTTTGGACCCGAGCGTCATGACATCATCCAGCTGCACTTTGATCTGGTTCATTTCTGTGCTGGGATCGGGTGTGATCAGTTCGGGTCGCACGCCCACTTGTACTGGTGTTCCAACCACCAGCTGGGAATTTGCACGCACTTTGCCCACGTGCGTTTTGACTGTGGCGATGCCATCGGCCTGTGCGATGACATGGCCCGTCAGTCGTGTTGATAGCCCCACAAAATCCATGACGAAAGGTGAGGCAGGCTGCGCATAAAGTGTCGAAGGGTCTGCGAATTGTTCTATTCGACCGCTGTTCATGACCGCGATCCGGTCAGAGACGCCCATCGCCTCTTCCTGATCATGGGTGACGAAAATTGCGGTAATACCCCGGCTGCGCAGCAGCGCCTTCAATTCGATCTGCATGGTCTCACGCAGTTTTCGGTCAAGCGCGGAAAAGGGTTCATCAAGCAGCAACAGATCTGGTGAAACGACAAGCGCACGCGCGACGGCAACGCGCTGTTGCTGGCCACCCGACAGGGCTGACACCGGGCGATCCGCAAAGGTGTCCATGCGGACAAGTGCCAAAGCCTCGGCTACGGGTGCTTTGACATCCGATTTTGACATGCCGCGTGCGCGCAGGCCAAAGGCTACGTTTTCGGCAACGGTCAGATGTGGAAACAAAGCGTAGTTTTGAAACACAACAGAGATGTTGCGCTTGTGCGCGGGAAGCGACGACACGTTGCGCCCGCCCAAAATGATATCGCCGGTATCTGCCTCCAGAAGGCCCGCGATGATGCGCAGCAATGTGGTCTTGCCGCAGCCCGAGGGGCCAAGAAGCGAGACAAGCTCGCCTTTGGCCACCCGAAAGTTCATGTTGTCCATGACCACGGTGCCTTTGAAGGATTTGGCGGCACCCACCACATCAAGATAGCGGTGCGCCGGCGGACGCTGCTCCGTGGCCTGGGCAAACATATGCTTAAATCGCCATCAGCTTGTCGAACCTGTCGATCCATGCGGCGCGATTTGCTGCGACAAAGCTCCAATCCGGCGAATAAATTGGCACGCCGTCCGGAATGATTGCACCCGCAGTTACCGTTGTATTTGCCGGGACAGACGAGGCGAAATCAGCAATGGCCGCCTGCATCACCGGGCCAAGCATTTCGTTGACATAGGCCTGCGCCAGTTCCGGGTTTGGGCCACCTTTGACCAGACAAATCCCTGATGGCATTGCAAAGATACCTTCGGCGGGGGCTGCAAGATCAACTGGCACGCCTTCGGCTTTGCGGGGTAGGGTGTAGGAAGAGAAATTACCCGACAGCATCGAAATTTCGCCCTGTTCCAGCAGGTTGAACGCTTGGCTCATTGTGGAATAGACGGTCAGCAGATTGGGCTTCAACTCTTCGAGCTTGGCGAAAGCTGCGTCGATTTCGTACTGCGCGTCGACGAAGGGCAAGCCCGATCCCAGCATCGCAGCTGACATCAAGGTCCACATGCCTTCTGTGTTTTGCAGCGACGGAATGACGACCCGCCCGGCATTTGCGGGATCCCAAAGTGCGGCCCAGGATGACACACCGTTGGTCATGTTGGTGTTATAGGCGACGCCCGCCCAAGGCTGCACATAGTTGCACCACATCCCGTCCATATGCGTGGCGTCAGGGCGCAGATCGGTCATGTTCGGAACGGCGTCTGGCGTGATCGGCACCAGCAAATCGGCCTCGACCGCCTGGATCATCACCGGATCATCCATCTGCACGACAGAAAGATAAGGTGCATCTTTGTTAGACGACATCTTCTCTAGGTTCACGGAAGATTTCGTGCCTTCGAAAATGATGTCGGCGCCGATGGAGGCTTTCATGTGAGGGGTGACGAGGGCCTCCATCCACGCGGTGTGAGATCCCGCGCAGCCGATCACCAGTTCACTTGATTGTGCGCGCAGGATCGAGGGCGCGGCAAACGTTCCGACGGCCGCCATCGCGGAATTTCGGAGAAGCTTTCGACGGGTCAGGCCCCGTTCCATAATATGTGTCATCGTTGTTCTTCCTCTGTCAGGGTGGGTCCACTCTTTCGGCAGATCAAAATGGCATTCCATTTGACACCATGGTCCTGTCCGGTGATGGATAGCGATGAAAACAGCCCGAATTCTTGCTGTTGCGCGCAGATGACCGAATGACCCGCAGCATTTGCGCCCCGATGCTTAAGGAGTAAGCAGAATGAAAATTCGGATGGCATGCCATTTGTACAATGTTGCACTTTTGTGCCCGACAGAGGGATTCGTTTCGAACGGGTCGCTCACAATTCGAGATGGCATCATCGCCGCGCGCGGCGCGGCACCCAATCCCGGTGAAACCGTGATTGATGGCAAAGGGGCGATGTGTCTGCCCGGATTGATCAACACGCACAACCATTCCCCATTGATGAGCGTGCGTGGCATGGTCGAGGATTTGGGATTTGCCCCGGCCTATACGCCGGGCGTGCCACAGGGGCATTGGCTGTCTTCGGAGGAAACGCAGATCCTTGCAAGGCTCGGCGTGATGGAAATGCTTTGTGCGGGGGCGACGACAATCGTCGATTATTACCGGATGCCCGATGCGCTTGCCCGCGCAGCAGAGGCCTTTGGACTGCGCGCCATGATCGGCGGCAGGGTGATGGATGCGGACACCGCAAGCTTGGCAAACGGTCGTTTTCTACACGATCCAAAGTTGGGAGAGGCCACATTGCGTGCGGCGCTTGATCTGATCGACACATGGGATGCCAAGGGCAATGATCGCATCAGCACGATCCTTGCCCCCCATGCCCCAGACACCTGTTCGCGGCAGATGCTGCACACTTTCGCTGATCTGTCCGCGAAGACGGGCAAGCAGGTTCACACACATCTTGCGCAATCCAAGATGGAGGTCGCACAGGTCAGATCCCGCGAGGGGCTGTCGCCTGCAGAATTACTGGAAGATGTGGGTCTTTTGTCGCCTGATCTGGTCGCGGCCCATTGTATCTTTCTGGACGAGGCCGACATCCGTCGGATTGGCAAGGCCGGTGTCGTGATCAACCACGCCCCGATTGGAAACGCAGCATTTGGCGCTGCCGCACCTGTTATCGCGCTGCGGGAGGCCGGCGCAAAAATAACCTTATGCACCGACACAAAATCCGCCGATATGTTCGAGGCAATGCGCATGGCCATCGCGGCGGCGCGGTGGCGCGCAGATATGGAATTTGTCCTTGATGCAAAAACCGTCTTTGGCTGGGGAACAGTGGACGCGGCGCGGGCTTTGAAGGGGCATGCGGCGTCGGGGACGCTTTCGGTGGGATCGCCTGCCGATCTGATCTTGCTTGATCCCAACGCGCCCAACCTGCGGCCTGTCATCGATGGCTACGGGATTGTCGTGCATTCGGGATCGGCTGCGAATGTGACCGATGTGATGGTCGCAGGTGAATGGCTGGTGAAAGATCGCATGCCAACGCGTGTCGATATGGATACCGTCATACGAGACGCACAGAAGGTCGCCGAAAATCTATGGAAGCGCGCCTCAGCCTAGGGCTTGACTGCGCAAGACATCTGTCACGCTCTGACCTGTGTTTAAAAGGTGCTTACGCCATATTTGGCGCGCTGCATCTGCATTTTGGGTGCGGAGGGCAGCCATAAGCTGTTCATGCTCTTCAACTGCAGACTTCAGGCGATCGGGGTTCATAATTGCCATAAAGCGTCCTCGACGCGCCCGCGCCATCATCTTTGTATGCAGGTTCTGCAGGATGATATTGCCGCAGGCTGCAAGAATGGCGTCATGAATTTCAGAATTTAAGTCAAAATAGGCATCAGCTTCACCCGCCTGATAATGGGTCAGCATGGCTGCATGTAAATCCTCAAAGGTAGCAAGTTGCTCTTTGGTTATTCTTTCCGCCAAACGCTCTGCGGCCAGACTTTCCAATGATGCAATCACGTCGAAGAGTTCCAGGGCTTCCTGCGCCAAGAATTCTGTTACCTGCGCACCCTTGTGACGCGAGATATCAATCAGGTTGTCTGCGTGAAGCAGTTTGAGTGCTTCACGGATGGGTGTCCGCGAAACATCCAGTTCCGCCGAGAGCTTGCGCTCAACGATCCGTGCGCCAGCAGGTAGGACGCCCCTGATAATGCGGTCACGCAAGATATCGGCCACCCACTGAGCAACTGCAGTCACGTCACCATTTGGTGCGCTTCGTGGCGGTGGTGTGTCCATGGTTTCATCCTGTCCTTTGGTCTACATTAGACGTTCACCCCATACATCAAAAGACCCAACTCGTTTCATGATGCGTAACACATCAGGCGCGCGGACCTTCATTCCCTTTTTCTGCGTTGAGCGATGCCCAAGTCAGATGCCCCGCCATTCAATGTTGCTGATGCAAGGGTGTACGCAGCGATCGGCAGCTTCGCCCTGCACTGCGGTTACACAAGATGGACGTCTCGAATGACCGCGCCGCAGCCGCTGGCCCTGCTTTGCGCGCTTGTCGGCGACCGACCAGACCACCCTTGCCGTCACGGTCATCACAGCAAACGAAACCGAGAAATGTGATGAAACACCTGCGCGTCCCGAAAAGGCCTGCCAAAAAAACGAGGCCGCTGCCCTGTGAAAACGCCAGCACCACACAACAACGCTTGTTGCTAGCCTATTTTTCAGGGCCTAGTCCGGCAAGGCCAGTGGCCACATGCGCACCAGCCTGTGCGTACCACGCAGCGTCGCGCCAAAGCGCCGGAACATAGGTGCTTTGGTCACCGGCAAGCGCGGCAACAATGCCATCTGCGGGACGCAGCGTTGGCGACGATGCTGCCCCGCTTGGCAGTTGGATCCATGATCTTCGCTGACCGATTTTTCCAGCCTGCACCACGGCGGCAATACCCGCTGTCACGGCAAGGTCCGCCTCGCCCGCCACTGCCATCGTCACCTGTCCTGTGGCGAGAAGCTGGGCAGCCTCGGCGTCGCTGTCGACCCAGATGATGCTGGGGGCGATGTCAAGAATTGCTGCGCGCGCGATCTGCATGCCGCGCGCAGAAGACAGGATGTCATAGACCTGAACTTCGGGCACGCCTTGTGCGAGGATTGCCCATTCAAGCAGCGCGCGTGGCGGCCACACGACCGCACGAGGGCCGGGAAACGACGCCGTATCAAATACCGCAAGCCCTGTTGATGGCGGCGAAAGCACAAAGGCATCAAGACGGTAGGCAAGCGCCTCGAAGCGGGTATCATAAGTGAGCGCGCAACCGCTTTTTGCGCCGCCTTGGCCTGGCCGCCGGGCAAATCGCGTTGATATGTCAGCTGTGGTGGTTTCGCTCGTGGGGGCTTTTTGCAGCACACCGGCACCGCAGGCCGCGATTTCGGAAGCCTCGTCAAGCGCGATGATATCCCAACCGGCCAAAACGGCCTGCGCAATCGCAGCCTTGGCCCCGTCGAGTGCCACGATGCCCGTCCCTGTCGCTCTGGCTGGGTCGGGGACGACACGCACTTCGGACGACTGAAGAAGCGAAAGCCGCGCGTTCCGAGCAGGGTTATCGTCGGGGGTAGCCAGCACAAGAGGCGACTGAGCGAGCGCCGACCCGCAAAGCGAGCCCAAAAGGACCCAGGCGCCTAACGCTTTGGACAGGGCTGTTGCGGCTGTGCGGATGGGCTCAAAGACCGGCATTTTCTTCGTTCCTGAGTTTGGCAACAATATCGAGATAGGCACGCACGATCGCGGCTTCGGTTACAACTCCCACCAAGTGCTGGCTGTCGCGGTCGACAATGGGGATCGCATCGCCAACGAAATCCTTGAGCAGGCGCATGGCGTCGCGGACGCTTGTGTCGGCATCGAACATCAATTGCGCTGGGCGCAGGATATCGGACACAGGCGCTGGTGAGCCTTCACCAAGGTCAACGATGCGAAGATAGCCGCGAAACAACCCATTGGCGTCGATGGCGTAGCCCTCGCTCCAGCCGTGGGCGTCCAATTCGGCGCGCACTGCATCTTGGCCCAGGCTGACATCAAAAATCGGCGCCTCGACAACGGCATAGTCACGCACCGCGAGCACGGACAATTGCGCCTCGGCTCGACCTTGCGACAGGTCGCAGCCGCGCAGGAAAAGCTGCATGTCAAACAGCGAGCGCCCAAAGAACCGGAAGGCCACGACATTCGAGAAAACGACGACCACCATCGAGGCAATAGCCAGCTCATAGCTGCGGGTGAGTTCAAACACGATCAGAATGGCGGTGAGCGGCGCCCCGATGACCGGGCTTGTCACGGCCATCATGGCGCAGATGACATAAACCGGAAACGCGGCAAGCCCTTCCATGCCCAGTGCCGTCAGCCCCGTCCAGACAAGCCCGCCCAGCATGGAGCCCACAATCAACGCCGGGCTGAACACGCCTCCGACAAACCCCATGCCAAGGCAGATCGCCGTGAGCACGATCTTGCCCACAAGGATCATCGCCATCTCCGAAGCGCCAAAGGCGCCTTGGATGGTGGCAAAGCGCAGCGTGTATTGCCCCAGCCCGGTAATCTCGGGCAGCCATAACGCGCACAGGCCCACGGCAAGACCGGCCATGGCGCCGCGTGCCTCGGGCGGCAAGGCGATGCGCCCGCCGATCCGCGCGCCGGCCAGCAAGGTGCGCATATAAACGATCGACACCACGCCGCTGAGCAGACCCATCAAGGCGAAAATCGCGAATTCCGGCACATGTAGGCTTACCCCGGTTTGCACGACAAACACTGGTGCCCGCTCGAAAAGCACGTTGGCGACGACATAACCCACGGTCGATGCAATCGTGACAGGCGCGAAGGCCTGCATCGAGTAATGGCGCAAGATCGCCTCATGGGCAAAGACAAGCCCTGCGATGGGGGCGTTGAACGCGGCTGAGATGGCCGCAGCTACCCCACAGGCGATGGCAATGGCGTTGATGTTGGGCACGGCGAGCTTCAACTTCTCTACTAGCCCGCCAATCACTGCGCCGAAAAACACCATCGGGCCATATTGTCCGACCGAAGCCCCGACCCCGAGCGAACCCAGCGCCCCGAGCGTCACCAGCAGGCCGGAACGGGTATCGGGCATTGACGTCTGAAGTTGCACGGCGCGGATGGCATCGGCAGGGCCTGCAGGCCTGTGGATGGGTGCCAGACGGAACACGATGAAGCTGACCAGCGCCCCACCACACATCGGCACACCAAGCGTGATCGCCAGCAGAACGGTGGGCGACAGCCCCGATTGTACTTTGGCATAGGAACTGACCAGCAGCAGATCATTGAGCCACAGAACTGCTTCGACAAAGGCAATTGCGGCAATGGCAGTGACCGCACCAATGACCAACCCCACCGTCAACACGGTGACGATACGCCGAACCATCATGAATGGCGTCACGCCCAAGACGCTGGACGGAGTGTCGGGCACATGCGCCATCTATCATCTCCCGAATTATCTACAATTTTGTCTGCAGAAAACGTGCCAAGACGGTGCTATTTGGGTTGCACCAATTCCATAATGGCCCCTGGATCAGCGCGATTGGGATTTCGAAATGTCATGTGGTGAAATCGCTGTCGTGGCAAAAGCAGCGACGCCACGGTTCTATTGCAGCAGCGCCAAAGCATGTTTCTGCACCAAATTGGACAAATAGATATCGTTGCGCTATCAGCCATTAGCGAGACGCAGCCAGCGTTGGCGCGGACACGGTCGCGCGCTGACATACCAACACATGCGTCAGCGGCACACCGCCACCAGCGATCCGATCATTCGATACTTATCCAGCACGATCCCGAAAATATTTGAAGGAGACGAGAGCCATGGCCAAGAACACGAATTTGAGCGGTTTCACGACAGCACAAGCCAAATCAGAAACCACGATGGATAAAACGACCCGCGCCGTCAAACAAATCAAGGACGCGGAAACAAAGCATCGCGAAGACAAGATGGCCCGGCTGCGCAAGGCACGCCACGAAAGCGAAGCAGAAGCGCTTGGAAAACCGATAGCCTGACAAAAGGCGCCCTTGTGTCGCTGGGCGGTTGCCCACGTCCAAGAAGCCTGCCAAACCACCTTAGTCCAATATTGTGCGGCGGCTGCGCCCAGCGAAAGCGCGGCCGCTGTCGCGACATTGGCTAAAGGCAGATCAAAGCCATTAAGTGATGCCAGACCGATTAGCTGGGCATCAATAAATCTCTAACGATGATATTATATCTAAAAGATATAGATAATATCTAAAGATACGCTTTTATTTACCCTTAAAGTAACAGAAAGATAAGTACAGATACTTTTTGTCCAAAAAAAACGTTGTTTATGTTTGATTACAAATATTGCAAATACCCAGCAAGTTTAGTGCATAGATTCGTTCGCGCGGTTATAATTCCTCAATATAGAAGGTGCGACTAAAGCTATGAGTAGCATTCAAAATGATCCCTCAAAACAATCAGTGATCCGCGAAATCGCCTATGTTCGGGCGATGGGTGCTGTGGATCATACATTGCGTGCGTCAGCCAACCTGGGCGTCTATGAATTTATCCTGCTCCTGCTCGAGCAGGGAGAGCCGGGGTTGCCGCTTTACGCGACATTGGATCGCGTAAAGTCGCGCTATACGACGCGGTCTGGAATGATCAAACGTATCGCGGAATTGCGAAAGCAGGGGCTGTTGATCGAACGAAAAGGCAAAAAGCAATCAGAGGTATTGCTACAGCCGTCGCAAGAGCTTGTCGATCAGTTGCTGCCGATCCTTGGAATAAGAGGAGACGCGCAACGCGTAAATTACTCTGGTGTCACTTTATGCCAGATACCTGATGAATCGAAGGAAATGAGAATATCAACGATCTTGTCGGCGGATACAAAGTCCAGCCTAACGCTTTTGCGCCAAGCATAACGTTGAGAAATGAAAAGCCCCATCGAAAAAGAGCTGGAACGTCTTAGGTATCTGGCAGCGACAAAGTCATTGAAAGTATTCATAAAGTACCCAGAGTATTGGGAGCTTATGCTTTTGATCGCGATCAACGAAAATAACCAAGAAATCGGGATAGAGGACTATCTCGACAATATTGCTACAATGCAAGTCAATCGTGTAACGGTTCGGAATTTTATCAAGGATCGCGTTGCCGAGGGAACCATAATATCGCGGCAGGGCGAAAAGAAGAGCCGCCGGATGCTGACATTGAGTGATAAGGTAACTGAAGAATTGAAAGATTACTTCCAATACTTCCATATCAAAATTAACCAATTCGCCCCAAGAGATGAAAAATGATCAGCTTTAAAAAATTGCACCTCGAAGTAAAGTCAGAAAATCCAAAGCGGGGCATGTCTCGAATGCATTTTTGCAGCCACCGGCTGAATTTGCTGAATGCCTTGGCGATTTCGACGGCTTTGGCCAGTTGCGGGCAATCGCCTGATGACATCGCGACGATGCGCGTCGTGATTGACGAACAAATTTTGTTGGACAGCCAAGATGTGGAGGCGACGGCTGCTGCTCCGCTGCCATTTGCGCAGTTCGAGGCCGCGCTTCTTTTGGCAGTATCGCAGAACGAATTGTATCGTGCCGCACTGGCGGCTGAAATAGCTGCGAAAGCCCAGGTAGAGGTCGCATCAAGCGGCACACGCCCACAGATATCAAGCAGCCTCAATGCCGGCCTGATTCAAGATGCGTCCAGCAACAATGGGGATGTCGAGAAGGGCGCTATTGCCGGCGTCAACTTATCGCAACTGATTTATGATGGCGGCGAAACAACAGCTAATATCAACCGGGCGAACGCCGAGGTTTTGATTGCGGAAGCCGACCGTATGGTCCGCGGAAATGATGTTGCATCTCGTGCATCCCAGGCATGGGTTGACGTGTGGAAACATCAATCTCGCGCAGAACTACTTGCGTCACGCCTGACAAAGTTGAACGAACTTGTCGGCCAAATTGAACGTATGGCTGCAAATGGAATGGTTGACCGCTCCGTTGTCGATAGCGCGACGCGCGAGCGTTTAGAATTTGAAATGGTCGACCTCAATATTCAGGCTGATCTTCAAGATGCAGAACTGAGATTTGAGAGATTATTCAACACGTCTCCAGCTCGTTTACGCTTGCCTGAAAATGTGCTCACTGCAACTGACATCATGGCGGCAGCGAGCGCCCCAAGACAGGCGCCCGAATTGCAATTGAGCGCAGCAGAATTAATTGTCGCACGCAGCGCAGTTGCAAGGGCCGAGGCAGGATTTGAACCCCGCATCAGGTTGCAAGCCGGGCTGCGTTCGCCGGTCGATCAACAAGACGATGCCAACGGATCGCTGGGCGTGGTCGTGGAATACGTCATCGGTGATGGCGGCCGCCGACAATCGCAGTTGGAATCCGCAACGGCCCAAATGCAAAGATCAGAGGCACAATTCACGGCAAGCAAACAAGCGTTTGAAACAGAATTGAACATTTCAGTTGCACGGCTTGATGCAATTGAACGCAGCTTGCCGGTCGTGACACAACGTGAGGCGCTGGCCGCAGAACGGATCGAAACATTACAGTCGCAACTTGCCACTGGTCAAACAGGTCTAAGCCAGCTCATTGACGCTGAGATCGAGCTATATCGTGTGCGCGATCAGCTCGTTACGATGCGGGCCGAGCGGGAAATTCTCTTTCTCACCACCGGTGCGCGCCTGGGCCTGTTGGCGCGCCAGATCGGTTTGCTTGATGCGGATTCATAAATAATCCTGCCACGGTAGTGTCCAGGCAAGCCCAGCAATCTGAAGTCGACGAAGCAAGACCAAAAGAAAGAATTTTCTAATGCAAGGTTTTCAATCCAATCAACAAGAAACGGAAGACGCTGATCAAGCCGATCATCAGGTCGAATCGCGCGCGAACGGCGCAGATACGCCAGATGTGGCTGGCGCCCCTGATGTTGAAACGGCGCAAAGTTTTGACGAAATGTCGTTAATTCTTGCGGTTAAGTTCATTCTTGCAAAAACAGGATTTAGTTTTTCAACTGCCGCGGTCCGCGATCTAGCAGAATTATCAAGCGACGTTTTTGGCCCTCGGGCAGCGGTCTCCGCGTTTCAACATCTGAATTTCGAAGCGAACTTTGGTGAAATGCCGGTTACCGCGCTGAAGCAAAACCATTGCCCGGCGATCGGATTCACGCATGGCGACCAGGCTGTCGTTATCACGTCTGTGGAAAAAGACGGCGCAATAGAAATCGTCCGCTTTAATAAAGACATGAGCCAGACGGTCGAACGTGTCCAAAAATCTGACCGTGCCGGTCTGTTGCAGCCGCATTTCGTATTGTGCCGAAAAATGCATGTCAGCGTAAAGCCAAAGGGCAAGAACGACTGGTTTTTTGGGTCCTTTTTGCAAGGTAAATGGCTTTATGGACAGGTGATCATTGCGGCTGCGCTGACAAACTTTCTTGGCCTGTCCACATCCCTTTTCATCATGGTTGTTTATGATCGCGTCGTTCCAAACCAAGCGATTGAATCTCTGATTGCGTTGACGATTGGGGTTATGCTGGCGCTTGGTTTTGATTTTATTATTAAAACGCTCCGATCGCAGTTCGTGGATCGCGCTGGAAAGCGTGCTGACTCGCGGATGTTGCGGCTGATCTTTGACAAGATCCTGAATATGAAACTGGATCATAGAAAACAAAAAGCTGGTGCAATGGCCAGTATTGTCAGGGAATTTGATACTTTGCGCGAATTTTTTACATCGGCGACCTTGATTGCTGTTGTAGATATACCGTTCATTTTCTTCTTCATCTGGATCATTTCACTGATCGCTGGACCATTGGCAATCGTTCCGCTGATTGCGGTTCCGTTGGTGATCTTGTCGGGCTTGGTCATTCAACCCTTTCTGGCGTTGAACACAAAAAATGCCATGCAGAGCAACATGTCAAAACAGAGTGTTCTGGTCGAAACACTGAACGGGCTAGAAACTGTGCAGGCGACTGGATCTGGCCGCTTGATGCGCCGCAGGTTCGAAGAAGCCGCAGACGCCCAATCCGAGCTTGGACTGAAAAGCAGAATGTTGTCGCAGTTTGCCATCAATTCGGCGGCGTCTATCCAGCAATTTGCACAGATTGCGACGATTTTTTATGGCGTATTTCTAATTCAGGATGGCGTAATCACAATGGGGGCCATGATTGCGGCCGTCATTTTGGGTGGCCGGACGCTCGCGCCATTGTCACAGTTGGCGGCCGCGATGTCGCGCGCGAATGGCGCTCTCGAGGCCTATCGTTCGCTCTCAAGCGTAATGGCGTCAAGCAAAGACGACCCTGACGACACGGTGCAGCGCCTGAGCCGCCCCAAGATGTCTGGGAGTGTGGAACTGCGGGATGTGAGCTATTCTTTCCCGGGTTCGAATAACCCGATCATCAAGAATCTTTCGCTGAAAATCGAAGCTGGCGAAAAGGTGGCAATTGTTGGGCGGATGGGGTCTGGTAAATCGACCGTGTCGCGGCTGATTTCTGGCTTGATTGTGCCCAGTGAAGGCGCGGTGCTGATTGATGGTGTCGATGTCCGGCAAATTGATAAATCTGATCTTCGCCGTAATCTTGGCATCATGCTGCAAGACACATGGCTATTTTCAGGCACAATCAAAGAAAATCTTCAGATGGGATTTTACGAATATGACGATGCGCATATTCTAGAGATCGCAAAAATATCTGGTGTCGATGATTTTGTCGCAAGCGATCCACGCGGCTATGAGATGGAATTGAAGGAACGCGGCGAAGGGCTGTCAGGTGGTCAACGCCAGTCGATCAATCTTGCGCGCGCATTGCTGCATGATCCGGCAGTTGTGGTGCTGGATGAACCAACCAGTTCCATGGATACCGTTACCGAAAAAGGCGTGGTTGAGCGGTTAAAGCGGTGGTCCGGCGACCGGACCGTTATCATGGTGACGCATCGCAATTCGCTACTTGAATTGGCTGACCGTGTTTTGGTTGTTGATCGGGGCAGTATTGTTGCCGACACGACACCCGACAGAATTAGATCATAGCACAGGCGGGATGCATTAGATGTCATCAATCAACTTCAAAGCACTATCGCGCGACATGGCTGGCCGTGAGGGGCTGTCGGGATCAACGATCTTGGCGACGATCGTCGTGCTGGTAGTTTCCATCGGCATCTGGGCCAATTGGGCTGAAATCGACAATGTCACGCGCGGCGAAGGTCGCGTTATTTCATCCGTCCAAAACCAACTGGTTCAAGCCGCAGAAGGGGGCGTTATTCTGCGTCGCTTTGTGTCCGAGAACACGATTGTCGCTGCCGATGAAATTCTGTTTGAAATTGATCCTATTGATTCAAGCAGCGAATTGAACCGGCTGAACCAGCGCCTGACGGGCTTAGACGTCAAGGAATCTCGGCTGCGTGCCGAGATTGAAGGCTCTGAATTTGACCCGCCCAACCATGTCAGCGCGATGTCCCCGCTTGTCACATTGACCGAACAATCCTTGTTCGCCGCGCGCCGCGCAGAGCTTGCCGGGCGGATCGCGGTCCTCGAACAGCGGTTGCAGCAGCGGTCGCAAGATCTTGTTGCCGCTGAAAATGTATCTGGCACTGCCGAACGCACGGTGGCGCTGTTGCAAGAGGAAATCGAATTGGTCGAGCCGCTGGTGCGCGATAACATCGTGCCTGCGACGCGCTTGCTTGAACTGCGCCGGCAGATGGAACAGGCGCGCGGGGATGGTGAACGCGCGGCGGTGTCCATTGCTCAGGCTGGGTCAGGCATGGCCGAATTAGAGGCCGAGATCGCGAACGCCCGCGACAATTATACCCTGCGTGCCATGGACGAGTTGAACGATGTTGTCGCCGAGCAAAGCGAACTGCGCGAGGCATTGCCCAAATTGGAAGAACGGGTCAGCCGGACCATCATCCGCGCCCCGATGGAAGGTATCGTCAGCCGCCTGAATTTCCGTACGCCCGGCGGCTTTGTCGCGACCGGTGACGTGATGTTGGAACTGGTCCCGACCGGTGAAGCCCTGGTGGTCGAGGCCCGGATCATGCCGCAGGATATTTCGCGTATCCGTCTGGATGATGATGTGCGGATCAGGCTTTCTGCTTATGATTCGTCGAAATACGGTTCTGTCGCGGGGCGGGTGATCGAGATCAGCCCCGATGCGGTTGCTGACGAACAGAACCCCAATGCTGCCAGCAGCTATTTGGTCGAGGTCGCAATCGAGGGTGAATTGCGCGTAGATAGTGGCGAAATTGTGACACTTATCCCCGGTATGACAGCCACCGTAGATGTGCTTTCAGGCAAGCGGACGGTGCTGGAATATATCTGGCAGCCGGTGGCAAAGATACAGGAACTGGCGCTGCGCGATTAACGCGATCCGCGGGTAAAATTTGGTTAAAAACACCATATTTTTGGGGTTTCGGGGCAGGGTGGGGCGCAGGGCTTCATGCTGCCCCGCGCCCTATGCTGCAGTGCGCGGCAAGACCCGATGCCAAGCCATCAACGTCAAAAAGTGTTTATAAATAAAGGTAAAGATGTCCCCCATTTTTGCATCTAAACCGATACGCGATTGGGGGCGAGTTTGCGAAGCCCTTAACAACATCGGTAAAAAAGGACCAAAAATGAACAAGATCGTTTCGACAGACTTCATCACGGATGATGTACAACGTCTGGTGCCCGTGGATGCAACCGCAACCACGCCAAAGAATGCCGCTGTTGCCAAGCTGATGAAAGCTTGGGAAGCGAAAACAACACAGCGCACTGCCAAGGGCGCTGGCCTGACACTGATGGCGCTCTCGCTGGCTGCTTGTAATGACGACAACACCACCGCCGCCGCGCCAACGACACCAACGACACCAACAACACCGGTGACGCCAGCTGGCCAAACCTTCACGCTCACTCCACTTGTGGATATCGCTTCTGATACAACAGCGTTGACCGGCTCGGCCGCGTCGACCTTCCGTTTCACTGGCGCCGACGAAGTCGTGAATGGTATGACCGCAACAATGGCTGCGACTGACACGCTGCTGGATGGGTCGACCACTGACAATGATGTCCTGAACGTGACACTGACCGGTGCCACGACGATCACGACCATGAACATCGAAACGATTAACCTGTCCTACGTTGTGGCTGCTGCTGACTTTACCGGCGCAAACACAGGTACAACGACGTACAATGTTTCGGGTGCGGTTGCTGGTGTACTGTCGACACCTGCTTCTGCGGCTACAATCGCGCTGAACGACTATGATCGTGTTTTGACCGTTGAGGGCCTGACACTGACCGGAACGACAGCCGCTGGTAGTGCAGAAAGCATGAGCATCGCCCTTTCTGGTGCGTCATATGGTACGACGGCTGCAACCCAAACTGGTGTGACAATCGACGGCACCGATGGCGAGCAGCTGGAAACGCTGAACATTGCGTCTAACGGCTCCTCGGCCAACAGCTTTGCGCTGGCGTTTCAGAGCACTGAAACCGTGGGTACTTATACGATCACTGGTGCGCAGGACCTTACGATGCGGGTCGCTGATGCCAAGGTTTCCGGTACAACGATCAACGCAACCGGCAACACCGGCACAGTTGCAATTTCGCTCGACACCGGTTCCGGTATCACTGTAAGCGCTGCCAACTGGACAGGCGTTGACAACATCGTTCTGCGTGACTCCGACACCACCGCTGGTGCTGCGACCCTCAACTCCACAGCCTCCGGCCAGAACGTCGTTGTGGCGAACTCTGTGTCCACTTTGACTGTGGCTGCGACTGGTGCGACATACACGGCGCCAGCAGCTGCTGCATCGTTGGAGCTGAATGGCACATCCACAACTTCTGGCGTGACTGTCACGACCTATGCCGTGCAGAACGCAACAGCGTTGAACCTGTCGTCGCTTGGCCTTGCTTCCAGCACTTCGACAACAGCCGCGAACACGATTTCTAACCTTGACGGCGATTTCACGAGAATCAACATCACCGGTGATACATCGCTTGCAATTACTGATTTGGACATCGAGGCGACTGAAACAGCCACGACTGCCACTACGGCTCGCGCAGTTGTGCTTGATGCATCTGCGATGACTGGGAATGCATTCGTGAACATCACTGCATCGGCAGACTCCAAGGTGTCGTACTCGATCACTGGTACCGCTGGCGCAGATACAATCGTAATGAACCAGTCAGGCGGTACTGTGATTTCTGGTGCCGGAAATGACACTGTCACGAGCGGAAATGGTGCCGATACCGTCAGCCTGGGTGCAGGTACAGACACTTACAACGTAAGTTTCGGTGTTGATACGCTGACTCTTGGGGCTGGTAATGACACTGTTGACATCGATGCGGCTACTGCGTCTGCCGTGGCACAGGTGTCTACTGTTGTTAACAGTACTGCTACATACACTCATGTTGGTACAGTTTCGGATACAATCTCCGTGACAATTAATGGAACAGTGTATTCAACCACTATAGGCGCTGCCGGCGGTACCGCAGACATTGCTGCAGCATCATCGCTGTCACAGTTTATCACGGAGCATGCAACTGATATTCTGACTGCTCATGGTATCAGCGTTACTAACGTAGTTGCCAGTACCGCTACAGATGATATTATTGCAACCGGCAAGGCGGATGGTACCGCATTTACAATCAGTGCGCGCACTGTTGACGCCAGCAACTCCAACGCCCAAGCTGATCTTACTATAACTGCAACCACTGAGGGTTCTGCAGCTAAGGATGTTGCCACAACAATCACGGACTTCGTGGCGGGTGATATCATTAACACAGTTGGCCTGACGGCGCTGGGTACTGGTGGGTACGTTGAAGGTCTTGCGAATGTCAGCAATGTGACTGAACACGGTGTAATCGTTATCACTGATGCATCGTATGCGTCCGTGGCTGCCGCTGAAGACGCGCTGCAGACGAAGACAGCAGCAACTACAGGTGACGTCACAACGACAACTGCAGGCATTGTTGTATTCTTGAACAGCACTACTGGGACAGCTCAGGCATTCCTGGACAACGACATTGATAGTGACGGCACTCTCGCTGATAGCACAGTGGTCTTCACGTTCAGCAACATCACAAACCTGACCGACCTGGCGTCGATCATGTCCGCTGATAGCTTCGTGATCTAATCACGTGACGGCTGAAATATAGGATTGGCCCGCTTCGGCGGGCCTTTTCCTTTTTTATATTCGCTTTTGACGATTGTAGCCTGTCCAGCATCGTCGTCAGCGCCCCGTGCGCAAGTGCGGGGGTTCTCACTAAACAACGTCAGGAACACCATGCCCCGCTATGAGCTGATCACCAAAACCGGCTTTGCCGCGCAGGCCTGGCGGCGAGTTGACAGCTATGCTTTTGCCGCTACGGATGCCGTGGCCCCCTTGGTGGTGCAGGAACTGGCCAAGGCCTGCATGAGCCTGCCCATCGCCTTCATCCAACAAAACGACGCCTTTGTCCCCCATGCCGTGCAGGGGCTGGAACCCGGCCGCAACCTGTTTGTCGTCAACGGCACATGGGTCACGCCCTACACCCCCGCTGTGTACCGCGGTTATCCTTTCGGACTGGCGCAGGGCGACGGCGATGATCTGCATCTCTGCATTGACATGGACAGCGGTCTGGTCGGCGCGGGCGAGGGTTTTGACCAGCCGTTTTTCGACGAGGCGGGCGAGGCCGCGCAACCGGTCAAGGACGCGCTGAATTTCCTGCAACAGATCCACCGCAACCGTGCTGTGACCCAGCGTGTGTGTGCCGCACTGGCCGCCGAAGACCTGTTCCAGCCCTGGCCCCTGACCGTGCAAAGCCCCGACGGCGAACGCCGCGTCGATGGCCTGTTCCGCATCGACGAGGCGCGGTTGAACAGCCTCGACCCCGATGCCTTGGCCCGCGTCCAAAAGGCCGGTGGTCTGGCCGTGGCCTATTGCCAATTGCTGAGCATGGGAAACATTCAAACGCTGGGCCTGATCCAGCGGAAGCTGGCGGAGGTCAAAACACGGATGCCAGAGATGTCAGATCAAATCGACGTCGACGGCATTTTGCAGCGGCATAAATCCTCCGAGCCGGAACAAACCCTGGAACCGGTCTCAAACGACAATGTCGTCAATATTGCTTCAGACGAGGGCGATTTCGATCTCTCAGCGTTCGTGAAGGCCAAGCAAGACGATTAAACATCACAGCAGCACAGCGGCTAGACCGCACTGCATGTCGTGAACAGAACCGCATCAATTGAGAGATACAGATGACTGACACCAAAGCAGCTACTATCACCATCGACGATAAGGCATACGAACTTACCGATTTGACCGAGGCTGCACGCGCGCATATCGCAAACATTCAGTTCGTCGACGCGCAGATCCGGCAGTTGAATAATGAATGGGCGGTTTGTGATACGGCTCGGATGGCTTATGAGGCGGCGTTCAAGCGGGAACTGGCCAAGACCTGATCCGGCGAAACGCTCATTGAATACCAACACTGACCGATAGAAAGACCACCATGCCCAAAATCAGCGTAGACGGCACCGAATACGACACCGAGAACCTGAGCGTGAACGGCAAGGCCCAATTGGCCAGCCTGCAATTCCTGGAAGTGCAGATGCAAAAGCTGAAGAACGAAATTGCTGTGTATCAAACAGCGCGTGCCGGTTACGCCGCCGCGCTGAATAATGAGCTAGCAAAGATTGAGGCAGCGTAAAGCGATGAATACAATCACAGCCGCGATATTGGCTGTCGGCATGATCGGGGCGGCAGCTATGCTGTCGGCCTATTCACCCATGGCCGTTGCGCAGACCCAGCCTGCACCAGATACCAATACTGTATTGAACACTGGCACAGATGCCCTGCTGACCATGCCGCTGCTGGCTGATAAGGGGTGGTTCGTCCACGCGTATGGTGGCCGTGTGCGCGCCTGTACGGCGGATGGGGCCAGTGTCGCAGGCGAAAGACCCGCGCCCAAATGTTCGCAGTGGAGCGAATACTGATATGCGCATCTGCCCTCTGGAGCTGTTTCTGGAGGGTCTGCGCGTCTGACGCTGGGTATCCAGCCTCAGAGCGCTGTACGGCGTATGTAGGCGAGGCCCAGCTGTATCGTCGGGCCTAGGTTCACAGGACCAAGGTCCGAGATTCATGACCCATGGTCCGCTAACCCCAAGATCCGAGGTTCAAGACCCACCCCTCAAGCCCCGTGGTCCGTGGTCCAAGGCTCCCTCTCCAATTGCCGATGTCCCCGGTCCAAGCACCAACACCCCACCCAGCACGCTAGAGGGCTGCCCCCCTGAGAGTCCCTGCGCCGCTTGCCCGCCGTGATGGCCCACCGGCGGCACAGCACCTCCACGCCCCGCCCTAGGCTCTCTCATGCGGTCTGTGTGGCCGTTAGCCATTCTGATGGGCGCCGCACGCGCCAAGCCCCGGCACAGCCCTCCTGTGACTCCGCCTACGCCCGCTGGCCACGGCGAGCTACCCACCCCAAGCTATCCCGCTAGCAGGCCTCCACGCAGCCCCTGTATGTCGCAGCGCGCGGCACGTACCACGTACCACGCACCTCGGCTGCACCGCATGCTTGCTGCGGAATCATATGTGTTATAGTATTACATATAGATGGGGCCGCAGAGGGGTTTGTGTTGATTGGGGGGATCCGAGGTCCGTGTTGCACGGAGCAGGAAGTAAGGCCCGTGATCCGCGTTGCACGGTGTGTCGGCCAAGGACCAAGGACCAAGGACCAAGGACCAAGTGCCACTTTACACGGACCGTAGTCGAAGGCCAAAGACCCGACAGGAGAGGCCCACATTCCACGGTGTGGTGGGCCAAGGCGTCACGGCCCACGGCACGCCCAGCCGCAACGCGCAGCCCGTACCTCGCAACCCGCACCTCGGTCCTTGGTCAGACTGCGCCGATACCGCGGGGCAGTCCGGAGCAGACGGAGACGACTTGTATGCCGACAACAAGCCCAAATGAAATTGGGCCCAGCAGAATTTGGCAACCAAACAAGTATAGGTGCTTGCTACAGCAAGGGGGGGCCAAAAAAGGGGGGTGGGGGTCCGGCCTGCGTCGTTTCATCGGAATGGAAAGGCTCCAGTAACCCCCAGAGCTGGGGTGCGCTTGTTTGGGGTGGTCGTAAATTCAAGGGTGTATGGCTGATCGGTGGCGCGGATTATCTGGAAGCGGGCAAGGACCAAGATGCGAGGATCAAGGGTCAGGGCGCGAGATCCGAACGCCAACTGCCTTGAAGCGGTCGGTGGCGCGCAGCGGTCCTCGGACCTTGGACCTTTGCTTTGTGGAGCGGGGTCAGCTGGGTGGAGCTTCGCGGTCCTCGGAACTTGGATCTTGGTAGATAATGGAGGCTGGCGATGAACGATAAATTCCTCGAGTGCGGGCGGCTCTGGCAACTCGGACCTGACTGGCGAGGGCAGCGCTGCGGGGCCAAAACACGGGCCGGTACGCCCTGCAAGAATCCGGCAGTCACGGGCAAGGCGCGCTGCCGGATGCACGGTGGCAAGTCGACAGGGGCCAAGACAGCGGAAGGGCGGGCGAAGCTGAGTGCTTTGCACCTCAAGCACGGGCGGTCCACGACCGCGGCCAAAGCGGAAGCCAAGCGGCGGGCGCAGGTCGGGCGTGAGATCCGTGCGGAGCTGAGGGACATCGAGCGCGAGGCGATTGCGGGTGGGTGGCTGGCCAAAACTTGGAAAGACCAATTTGAATAGGCCAATTGTTCATGCCGCCCTCTGTTCATCCGTTCACCCCCCTAAAGGGGGGATGAACTGAACATGGCGATGAGCGCTGTTGTTACAGCTGGTGAACACGTGGAAACCCTTGTTTTATTGGCTCCTAGGCGTCCCTGTTCACGTTGGTGTGGTTGCGTGAACAGAAGCTGAGCAAAAGGGCGTGAACACTTGGCGTGAACATTAGAACGGGATTTGAAACCGCTCCGGATTAGGCGGTGGATCATACCGGTCGGGAAAGGCTTCGTGCAGCGCGTAGCGCCCGTAGTCCGTGAGCCGCGTACCACGGGCGTCCTTTTCTATCATCCCGTCTTTCGCAAGCTTTTGGATGACTTTGTTGGCTTTTCCCGCCGAGCAGCCAACCTTGGCTGCTATAGCACGTTGAGTGGGTATTTTTTGCGATTCAGCGACAACGCGAAGAACCATAATATCATCGCTCACCTCGAAGGCTGCGTGGTCGACACTGAATGCCAACTTGCCATCAGCGTCCTCATCAAGAACAGCGACGAAGTTGGCATTCTCCGGCGCACGCCCACGGATTTTCGAGAAACTCAATTCAAAGTTGGCGCCTTGGTGGAAGATAGCGCCCCCTTCGGGTTTCTTGAGTTCAATGACGTAGTCCATCGGGACCTCGATGATCGACGCACCGCGCTGTTTCCCAGCTTTGTTGGTATGGTGAACGACTAACACGGCGTATGTGCTGTGGCGCAACTTCACCAAGAAATCGACCAGACTTTGCGTCTCAGTGTTGGAGTTTTCGTCCACGCCGCGCCGCAACGTTGACAGATTATCCAAGATGATCAGCCCGGGCCTGCGGCCCTCAGCCTCCAACGCGTTAAGCATTGCCTCAATCTGGCTTTGCTCTGTCCGGTCATCTAGGCAGACTGGACGACCTTCTTGGTAGAGCTCTTCGCTCGGGAGGATGTCGAGGCTGTCCAGCTCCTGACCGCCGCTTAGCGCCTTTATGCGATCGCGGATGTCGATCGTTTGCATTTCGCCATCGACATAGAGCACCCGTGTTTGCTGGTGGATCTTCCAGCCGAGAAACACACCTTGCCCAGTTGAGATGGCAACACCGAGTGCGAGGGAAAACCACGACTTCCCAATGCCACGCGGCGCGACGACCATGCCGAAACTTGAACGGGGCATGAAGGTCGAGAGCAACATTTGTTTCGGGGGCATGTCCCGTTTCATCAGCTCAGTCGCGCTGACGACGAACGGAAAAAGGTTTCGGGGAGGCGGGGCCTGGTTTGGCATCGCCTGCGCGAGAAGTTCTTGTAACTGGCTATTCTCTGTCATTTCCGCAACTCCCGCTTCAGGATTGAACAAAAAACCTCATCAACCTCTTTCAAAATAAGCGGCTCTGTCATGAGCGTTTTGTTCATGTGATGGGCGAGATCGTGAACTTCCTGAGGGGAATAGACTTTCAGCAAGTAGCCGATGCGCGATGCGAGCTCACTGTTGCGTTGGCCTGTGACGATTGGGGTAGTGAGCCGTTCCCCAACGTCCGAGCGTGTGTATCCGTTGGTTGTTTGGGTTCCACTCGAGGGGGTCGCGGCGTAGATCAGCCTCTTTAAATCAGCCGGCATGGGTGCAGGCCGCCACGTAAAACCAGATACGCTGTGATCCCAGCGGTACATGCCCTTCTGGGACGTGCTGCCAAAACTGATAGCATTCGCGCCACTGCCGCGGATGTCGATGCCCGGCCCGAGCTTCCCGACGGATGAGGGCAGACCCTCTGAACCGGTACGAAAATACAGATGAATTCCGCCCGACGGTGTTCGAACCAACATCGTCGGGGGCAAGTCATCAATCAGGCCACGCAAAGTTTCGATCCCGTTTACACCTCCTTTCACATCGAGATCGACGACAGTGACGCCGTTAATTGGGCCCGTTGGGATGGCGGTCATAGCATTCGGGAAATTCCCGAACAGTTCCTCGATGCCCGCCTTGTCATTGGTGGCTCTTCCGAAGGGATCTTTCACGCATGGCTTTTTCTGCTGGTTTGACGGAAAAACGCGATAGCCAGTTGTGCCTGCAACCATCAGTGCGACTTCGAGGGGTGTCATGTCGCTCATGCTGCGTCCCTCCCTAACAGAGTGGCCCAATCGTCTGGTGACAGCTCCATGATATCGCGGTTGGTGAAGGTGCCACCGTTGAGCTGTTGGAGCGACATCGCCAAGCTGGCGCGCTGAAAACCGATCACGGTTTCACCCGCTGTCGAAAACAGCGCCCAGCTGTCGTCTGGCACAAGAACGATGCTTGGATCCTTCGTCCGCATGCCTAGAGGAAAACCAAAGGGGGACTTTATCACCACTGTGTCGATGAGCGTTATCCGGCCCGCGGCAAGGTCGACCGTTTTTGTGCGTGTCACGAGATACCTATCTGGGTCGAAGAAGCGTCTTGCGAGTTCCGAGGGACGATCCACGCCGACCGGTACGTTTCGAAGCAGGATCGCAAGGCCTTTTGAGCTACTCCGTAGCCCGACCAAACCCTTCTTGTGACGCTTAAAGTCGCGCACCATTTGGGCCTCGCTTTGAGCGGGCGCACCTTGTGAAAGGGGTGCTACCCCTGGCAGACATGCCGCAGGGAAGGCTCCTGACCAGTCATAGGCCTGCTGTGCAGCGGCAATCAGTGCTGCCTTTGTCTGTTTAGACATCATGAAAACTTCAGACATCGGAGCCCCCTTCCTTGTTGGAAGAGAGCCATGCTTCGAGATCACTCTCGCGCCAGCCGACGATGCGTTCGCTGACGGCGATACGCGGCGGCATGCGGCCCTCACGGTGCAGATTGCGGACATGCCGCGTGCTGCAGCCCAAAAGTTCGGCTACCTCATCGATGCGAAGTAGAGGGCTGATTGGGCGGTTTACGCCTGTATTAATACTGGACATTTTTTTCTCCTGTCCGTTGGCGGGGGCAGGAGTCTGATCTATGCACGTGGCAGGCTGACGTCCTACCCCGGTTGCGATGGGGGCTGGAGGAACGCTGCAAACTGTCGTTTTTAAGAAATATCCAGCCCTCGGTGGGGGACTTCAGACATCTACGCTTGCCCTAGATTGTCAGAGTCTTGAGCTGGTTCTTGCGGAACCACGTGGTCTTGCGAGGCAATCACGCCTCTGGCTAGATTCAACGGCCAAGCAGCTTAACCAGGGACGCTCTGCCGCCCCACGCTGCTAATGCGAAAAATACAGAAATAACAGGATAGGTCAATATAGAAGATGGAGCGCGAACTCACTCGAACTAATAGGTTAGTTTTCAGATGCTTGGACGAGATAACCCATTGTTCCTCGGAGGACCAAGGACCACCTACCTCTACAGCGTGGTCCGAGAAACGAAGCAGCCTTGAGCACAGGAGACGCCCACGCTCACTACGCGCCGTTCAGCGCTGCGAGGGCAGCCTCTGGCGCACGGTCCAATATCTTGAGGAGCGCCTTTGCAGGGCCGGTCGGATAGCGCTTGCCTTGCTCCCAGTTCCGAAGTGTGTCGATAGGAACGTCAAGCTTTGTGGCCAATTGGACCTGCGTCAGGCCTAGCCGCCTTCGGATCTGGCGCGCGTAATCGCCTGCATCGGCAAGCGCAGCCAGATCGTCCTCTAGCATATGGCGTTTGATTTCCGCCTCAGTGGTGGCGTCAACCCGCGAGACATCAATACGCCCTGCTGGGGCTGCGCCGTCAGTTTTGTAAACGCCCATATCGTTTCACCTCTCTTTGGTTGGCCTTCCGCGCCGAGATAATCCTGAACCGTCCACCGCGTTGAGTAAATACCACCACGAACAACCGTCCGGTAACGGTGCCATAAACTTGGTAGCGGACTTCCCCATAGATCATGCGGTCATCGGGCAACACAGTCCGGCCTGGATCGAAGAACACTTGCGTTGCATAAGCAAAGTCAAAGCCCCGCTGCCGAAGGCATGCCTCACTTTTATCGTCATCCCATTCGAACTCCATGCCCTAAAGTAGGCCATTGAACGACTGCATTCAAGTGGGATTACTCGGCGTTATCGCTTGGCCATTTGACAACCGGAATGCCAAATCAAACAGGCCGGACATTTCTGCCCAGCCTGTCTGCTGTCATGGTCGCGTTGCAGGGCGCACGGCTATAGCTTCAGCACAGCCGACCTTCGATGACATCGCCATGTGACCCCATCCCGAGCGTGGCGGCCATGGCGGCGGTCCCAATGTTGGACGCGTCCAGCAGCGTCTCTTGGGTCAGGTGCGCGTAGCGTTGCGTAGTCTTGATCTGCGTGTGGCCCAAAAGCTTCTGGACCTCATAAATGGAACGGCCGTTGTTGATCAGCAGGCTGGCGAAGGTGTGCCGCAGATCGTGCATGCGAACATCTGGCAAACCTGCTCTCCTGCGTGCTGTGTCCCATGCGTAATAAATATGGACATAGGGTTTGCCGGTCTTGGGGTTCCCGAAGATATACTGGGAGCGTGATACGCCCTGCATCTGGTGCAGTACCGCCATAGCCCCGTCGTTAAGGGGGAGATGGCGGGCATAGCCGGACTTGGTGTCAGGTATCCGCCACTTCCCCGTTGTCAGGTTTATGTCCTGCCATGTCGCATGCAGGACTTCGTTGCGCCGCGCCCCTGTTAACAGCAAAAAGGCTACGACATGTTTGAGCATCGTGTTCTGCGAACTGCAGATTTCGGCATAAAGCCGTGCCATCTCGTCTGCCCTGACATACCGCTCTTTTTTGTTGTTCTCCTTGAGCAGACGAACCCCATGTGTCGGATTCTCCTTCACGCCGGCGATCTTCCAGTCGCGCCATGCCGTGTTGAACATATACCGCAGCAAGATGAGCCGACGATTCACCGACCCAGGCGCTGCGCCAGCCTTCAAGCCAGCTTGCTGCATGCTAAGTACATCCTCCGTGGTGATCTCATCTAGATGTTTCTTGCCGAACGCGGGGATGAGGTGGGTGCGGATCAACGTCTCGTCTGTTTTCCATGACCGCTTGTTGGCCTGAGAGAACGGCATGTAGCTGTTCCAAGCGAAGGCCTCGAAGGTCGGGACCAGTTTCTTGCCAGCCCTCTCCTTGAGCGGGTCGACCCCCATCGCGATCTTGTTGCGCATCCTCTCGCACAATGTCCGAGCCTGAGGCAGGGTCACATCACCAGCATCGGCCAGCTTGATGTAGCGCGTCTTGCTGCGATCATCGGAGTAGCGCAGGTAATAGGTCCGTCCACCTGAGATCCGCACTTCGAGCGCGAGGCCCTTTGCGCGTCGATCAAAGAAAACTTCCTTCCGTTTTGAGTCTGGACAGACTACGGTAGCCACCAAGGTGGATGTCAGTTCAACTGCGGGCATTGTAGTCCCCTATGATTTTGAAAGTATATATATGACTTTAATAGTCACGAGGGACTGATGTCAAGCAGAACAGACGAGATGAAGATATCGATCGTATTGCGGGCTGCTAGGTCTGGTTTAGGTATATCGCAAGCTGATCTGGCATCGGAGCTGGGCGTATCGCAGTCGACGATAACCCGGTGTGAACGAGGCGCAGGCTCGTTCCCAGCCAATATCCTGCTACGCGCCATCAGCTTCTTCAGGGCGCATGATATTGATATTACTGGCGTTCTTGAGGACAACCCAACCGTTGTCTTCAGGTCGCAGATGTTTGAGACGCTCGAGAAGAATAGAGAGACATCGCCCGATTGATCTGGCGACGATCTGCGATCGCGAAGCAAGATGGCGAAAGCAAATCAGCACCTACCAACCAAGGTATTTGGGTCATACGTAGGTACAGTAGTCTGATAAGACTAATTCAGTCGCTAAGTGACTCGTAAGACTCACTTTTCTGGGAAGCCGATTCTGTTCGCTCACTACAAGTACTGACACAGTAGCCGGTGGTACAGGCGACGATACAATCTCCGGCGCACGGGTCGATACCCTGCTAACTTTGAATACCGGCGATACCATCGACGGTGGCGCTGGTACGGACACATTGTCCGCTACTTTGAGCGGTGGCCTTGCTACCAGCACGATCACAAACGTTGAAAATCTTGTTTTGACAGACCTAGCGGCAGGAGAGGTCGTATTTTCGACTTCTTCGGCCACATATATCTCGGGTGTGCAGAGCGTTAAGTATGTCCAGTCCGCTGGCGACATTACTTTGACGCGAATTGTTGATGCGGCGTCGGTGACATTGGAAAACGTCGTTGATGACGTGACTATCACGTTTGCTGACACGGTGCTTGCTGGCACGAACGACACATTCACCCTTAACGTAAGCGGGTTCGTCCTGGCGGGTGGCGACGGCTTCGAAAATATTGATGTAGGGTCGGTTTCAGATACTGACGGTGACATTGAAACGCTGGTGATCAATGCAACTGGTGCAGCGTCAGACTTTAACGATCTGGACTCTGCTTTTGTTGAAGTTTCGACCGTGACTGTAACAGGTTCTGCATCTGTAGACTTTGGCGCAACGGCTGCATTTACTTCATTGGCGACCTTTAACTCTTCTGCATCGACAGGTGGCATGACGCTTCTCCTTGGTGCGGATGGCGTCTCCGGTACAACAAACGCGAAGACGCTCACGTTTGGAGCTGGTGCCGACGCACTGGATCTGGGTGTGCTTGCACCGGCAGATATCGGTGTGTTGACAGTCGACATGGGTGCTGGTGCCGACACTGTCGACCTTGATGATTATGCTGACACTACAATGATAATCTCTGGTGGTGAAGGAACGGACACGCTCGTTTCTGCTGCTGTGATTACTGCAGCTAATGCGACTACTATTTCAGGTTTTGAAACTTTCGAGCTTGGTGCAAACGCAGGCACTCAGGTGATGTCGGATCTTGCCACCGGCAATACTTTTACGACACTGACTGCTGGTGCAGCAACCACGACTTTCACTAATGTTGGTGCTGCTGTGACAACGTTCAACCTGAAGGGTGGCGTCGCGACAACAGCTGCTACGTTGACCAAGCTGATTGATGGATCGGCAGACAGCCTCACTGTGAAAGCCACAACCGCAGACGCAGGGTTGACGGGCGATCTCTCGATTGATGAAATTGAAACTGTGACCTTCGACTCCTCTGCTTTTAATCTCGTCGTTGCTGGCGACATCACGTCCACAGATTTGACTTCGGTAACTTTGGTCGGCACCAACTTGATTACGCTCGGTGCTAATGGAACTAAAGAGTTTAGCTCGACTAAGATTGCAACACTAAACGCAACTGGTGTAACTGGCACAGAGGCGGTGAATGTTTTCGCAATCAATAACACCGTTGCGATGACCGTAACTGGTCCAGCTTCTACTGGAACATTCACCCTCGACACGGGTTCTGGTGCTGACATAATCACTGCTGGTAGTGGTATTTTGGATGTTGATGCCGGTGCAGGCGATGATACCATCACTGGTGGTGCCTTGGCTGACGTTCTTGAGGGTGAAGCGGGTAACGATACGATCACCGGTGGTGAAGGTGCTGACTACATTGGTGGTGGCGCAGGTGTCGATACTATAACACTGACTGAGACGACAGTTCTTGCTGACGAAGTGGAGCTTTCTGTTGGCGCCGCAAACTATGACAATATCATTGGGTTTGATTTCGGCGGAACTGCAACTGATGATAATCTCTCAGCATTGGATGCAACGTTTGCGTGGTTGGGTGTCGGCGCAGCCACTAACAATGACGGTGCAGTTGCTCTTTCAACCGGTGCATCAATCAAGGCAGCAGAAGTTGCCGACGACAACGCGACAGTCTTGACTATCTCTACTAATGTCGCTGGTGGCACTTTCGCAGCGTTTATGGCTGGAACAATGACCGAAGCAACAATGGAAGCAAATGTTATTACGGCACTTGGTTTGACAGGAGCAATGTCAACGACTGATGTGATTATGGTACTAGTCGACGATGGTACGCACACTGGCGTGTTCAAATTCACCGGTGCTGACGCAGCAACTGACGACGCTGTTGACGCCGCTGAAATTGAAATCATGGCAGTGCTGAATGGTGTATCTGATGCAACCTCCATTCTTGCTGCTGATGTTCTGTTCGCCTAACGCTCCATAGTTTTGCTGCAGTCCTGCCCCTTCGGGGGCAGGTTATCTTATCGAGATCTAACCTTACCAAACATCATCCTCGATGTTGAAACGATTTATGTCATCCAGCATTCGCTTGCTGTAAAACGCATTAGGCACCGATTGTTTCTGAGTTTGGTCCTCTCATGGTAAGTGAAAAGCCCCGTGCGAAAGTACGGGGTTTTTCTGTAAGAATATGTTAGGAAGAATATGCCCCGCTACGAGCACATCACAAAAAACGGCTTTGCCGCGCAAGCCTGGCGGCGTCATAACAGCTACGCCTTTGCCGGCACGGATGCCGTGACGCCCTTGGTGGTGCAGGAACTGGCCAAGGCCTGCATGAGCCTGCCCATCGCCTTCATCCAGCAAAACGACGCGTTCATCCCCCATGCCGTGCAGGGGCTGGAACCGGGCCGTAACCTGTTCGTCGTCAACGGTAAATGGGTCGCCCCCTACACCCCCGCCGTGTATCGCGGTTATCCTTTCGCACTGGCGCAGGGCGACGACGATCAGCTCCATCTATGTATCGACATGGACAGCGGTCTGGTCGGCGCGGGCGAGGGTTTTGACCAGCCGTTCTTCGACGATGCGGGCGAGGCGGCGCAACCGGTCAAGGATGTGCTCAATTTCTTGCAACAGATTTACCGCAACCGCGCCGTGACCCAACGGGTGTGTGCGGCGCTGGCTGCCGAAGACCTGTTCCAACCCTGGCCGTTGAAGGTGCAAACCCCCAAAGGCGAACGCCGAATTGACGGCTTGTTCCGCATCGATGAGGCGCGGTTGAATAGCCTCGATCCCGCAGCGTTGGCCCGCGTCCAAAAGGCCGGTGGTCTGCCCGTGGCGTATTGCCAATTGCTCAGCATGGGAAACATTCAAACGCTGGGCCTGATTGCGCGGAAATTGGAAGAGCTCAAAACGCGGATGCCCGAAATGACCGACCAGATTGATGTGGACGGGATACTGCAGCGGCATAAATCCTCCGAGCCGGAACAGACACTGGCACCGGTCGAAAACGACAATGTCGTCAATATTGCGGCTGATACCGGCGATTTCGATCTGTCCGCATTTGTGAATCCCAAACAGAACGATTAAGTAGGGATAGTGCGCGGTCGCCGGACGGCAGCGCGTGACGTGGACAGAACCGCAAAAACTGAGAGAGCCAAATGACTGATACCAAAGACGCCAAGATCACCATAGACGAGCAAGAATACGCGGTTGCTGATTTGACCGAGGCTGCGCGTGCAAATATCGCCAATATCCAGTTTGTGGATGCGCAGATCCAGCAGTTGAATAACGAATGGGCTGTTTGCGACACCGCCCGCATGGCCTACGAGGCGGCATTCAAGCGGGAACTGGCCAAGGCCTGAGCGCCAACCTGTTTGCTGCTAATTGCTTCAATGATAGATGGAAGAGCCTAAAAATGCCCAAAATCACCGTAGACGGCATCGATTATGACACCGAGAACCTGAGCGTGAACGGCAAGGCCCAATTGGCCAGCCTGCAATTCCTGGAGGTGCAGATGCAAAAGCTGAAGAACGAAATTGCTGTGTATCAAACAGCGCGTGCCGGTTATGCTGCTGCTTTGCAAAACGAGCTTGCCAAAATCGAGGCAAAGTAACGCGATGAACACAATCACGGCCGCGATATTGGCTGTCGGTATGATCGGGGCGGCAGCCATGCTGTCGGCCTATTCACCGATGGCGATTGCCCAGACCCAGCCGGCACCGAATAGCGGCACGGACGCCCTGCTGACCATGCCGCTGTTGCAGGACAAAGGTTGGTTCATCCACGCCCATGGCGGCCGTGTGCGCGCGTGTACGGCGGATGGGGCCAGTGTGGCAGGGGACAGGCCCGCGCCAAAGTGTTCGGAATGGAGCACGTAGTAAAGACCTTGGGTGGTTAACAGCGGGTGACGCCATTGTTGCGGATATCGCGACGGGGGCCGATACTAGCGCCACGATGGCTGTATCCAGCACTGGTCTCTTGCTGCGCGGCGCTGGGGCCACGCAGGACCAGATTAACCGCACTGCGTGGCTATTTGGGTTCGATGCGCCCGAGGCGGCGGCCTGACAGGTCTTGCACAACTGCCCAAAGATAATCGTCTTGCCACGCTTTTTGTTATCCAGCCGGGTGCATCTGTGAACCAGGGTCCAACACTTGCCCTATGGCTGCATTCGGCATCTCCGATCCGGTAGAAATGGCGGCTCTGCGTCTGTTTCCAGCCTGTCGGTCCGGGGCCAGTTCCACCGCGTCATAGATATCGCCTTCGATCACATTGCGCTGTGGAACCATCCCCAAGGTCGCGGCCACCGCAGCTGTCCCGATGTTTGACGCATCAAGCAAGGTTTCTTGCGTAAGATGCGCGTAGCGTTGTGTCGTTTTGATCTGCGTATGCCCGAGCAGTTTTTGGACTTCATAGATTGAGCGGCCATTATTGATCAACAGGCTGGCGAATGTATGACGCAGATCATGCAGGCGGACATCGGGTAAGCCAGCCTTCACGCGTGCGGAATTCCAAGCGTACCAAACATGCACATAAGGCTTGCCTGTTTTGGGATTGCCAAAGATGTAATGCGATTGAGAACGGCCCTGCATCTGTTGCAGCACCGCATATGCACCGTCATTCAGCGGGACATGGCGCGCGAAACCAGACTTTGTTTGCGGAATGCGCCACATGCCTTTGATCAAATCAACATCTTCCCAGGTGGCATGCAGAACCTCGTTCCGGCGTGTCCCCGTTAGCAGCAAGAAAGCGACGATATGTTGCAGCATCTTGTTTTGGGACTCTTTCACCGCCCGGTAAAGCAGCGCAAGCTCTTCGGCTCTTACATATCGTTCTTTTTGGTTGTTTTCCTTCAGCAGACGAACGCCATGCGTGGGGTTGCCTGTAACGCCCGCGATCTTCCAATCGCGCCACGCCAGGTTGAACATATAACGCAACAAAATCAGCCGTCGATTGATCGAGGCGGGCGCTGCGCCGGCTTTCAGGCCAATCTGCTGCAAGCTCAGAACATCCTCGATAGTGATCTCATCCATATGCATGGTCCCCAATTGTGGGGTCAGATGTGTGCGGGCCAAAGTCTCGTCGGTTTTCCAAGACCGCTTGTTTGCCTGCGCAAATGGCAAGTAACGCTCGCGTACAAAATCACCAAAAGTGGGCACCAGCCGTTTGACGGCCCTTTCGGCAAGGGGGTCAATGCCCAATGCGAGCTTGTTGCGGTGTTGGCGGCACAAACCTCGGGCCTGTGGCAGCGTGATATCGCCCACATTGGCGAGCTTGATATAGCGGGTCTTGCTCCGATCGTCGGTGTAGCGCATGTAATAGGTCATGCCGCCGGATGTGCGCACTTCAAGCACAAGACCTTTCACACGACGGTCAAAAAAAACTTCCTTGCGCTTCGTGCTAGGGCAGACTGCAGATGCGACAAATTGTGCAGTCAGATCAATGACGGGCATGGTGGTATCCTTTGATTACAATACGTTAGCAGAAGATCGGAATCATAAAGACGGACGTTGTTCGACTTAATAGAACAAGCTCCATGCTTTTTTGAACTTTTTTCTTGCTGTGGTTGTGGCGGCATGTCCGTTTGCACCAGCGACAGGGATGCCGGCGGTCGCCGATCGCCGGACACCATACTGGCCCTAATGGCCCTAATGGTTGGCCGCTTTCGGGGTAAACAGCGGCATGATCAGCGGCGCATCTGTGCCGCTATTCGGTGCCGGCTGGGTTTGAGCAAACGCCATCGGTGAATAGGTCGACAGCATGGCTGCCGCCTCGATCATACCGACAGCCAATATCGCGGCGGTGATTGTATTCATCGCGCTACTTTGCCTCGACTTTGGCAAGCTCAGCTTTCAAGGCGGTGGCATAACCGAAGCGGGCAGTCTGATATGCGGAAATTTCGTTTTTCAGATGTTGCATCTGCACGTGTAAAAATTGGATGCTCGCTAATTGCGCCTTTCCGTTCACGCTCAGACTTTCCGTATCGTATTTTATTCCGTCTAAAGTAATTTTTACCATTTCTTCATTTCATATTTTGTTATAAAAATAATGCTCGTTTTGCAGGATCAGGCATTTTGCATTTCACGGCTAAATGCAGCGGTATAGGCCATGCGGGCGGTGTCGCAGACAGCCCATTCGTTGTTCAACTGCTGAATCTGCGCATCCACAAACTGGATATTGGCAATATGCGCGCGCGCTGCCTCGCTCAGATCTGCAATCATGTATTGCTTATCGTCGATCGTGATTTTGGCATCCTTGGTGTCAATCATCTGTCTCTTTCATTTCTTCAGGTCTATTCGCAGAATACGGCTTCACAAGAACCGTCATCGAGGCTGATTTAATCGCGGTGTTTGGAATTCACAAAAGAGGACAGGTCAAAGTCGCCTTCGTCGGCAACGACATTAACCAGATTGCGGTCATTGTCTGTTTCCAAACTGTCCAGATTATCATTCGCTTTGTGCCGCTGCAAAATACCATCGACGTCGATTTGATCTGACATCTCTGGCATCCGGTTTTTCACCTCGTCCAATTTGCGCGCAATCAGGCCCAGCGTTTGAATGTTTCCCATGCTGAGCAATTGGCAATACGCCACAGGCAGACCACCGGCCTTTTGAACGCGGGCCAAGGCTTCGGGATCGAGGCTATTTAACCGTGCCTCATCAATCCGGAACAGGCCGTCCACACGGCGTTCGCCGTCGGGGCCTTGCACGGTCAAAGGCCAGGGTTGGAACAGGTCTTCGGCGGCCAGCGCCGCGCAGACACGCTGGGTCACGGCACGGTTGCGGTATATCTGCTGCAGGAAATTCAGCGCGTCCTTCACCGGTTGCGCAGCCTCGCCCGCCTCGTCGAAAAACGGCTGGTCGAAACCCTCGCCCGCGCCGACCAGACCGCTGTCCATGTCGATGCACAGATGGAGCTGATCGACCTCGCCCTGCGCCAGTGCGAAAGGATAACCGCGATAGGCGGCGGGGGTATAGGAGGCGACCCATGTGCCGTTGACCACGAACAGGTTGCGGCCAGGTTCCAGCCCCTGCACAGCATGGGGAACAAACGTGTCGTTTTGTTTCATGAAGGCAATAGGAAGACACATGCAGGCTTTGGCCAATTCCGTCACCACAAGCGGAGCGACAGCATCCGTAGCGGCAAAGGCATAACTGTTATGACGCCGCCAGGCTTGCGCGGCAAAGCCGGATTTGGTGATCAGTTCATAACGGGGCATGGTGTTCCTGACGCTTTAAAATGAAAAACCCCGCACTGACGCACGGGGCTTTTACTTACCATGAGAAGGACCAAAACTCAGAAAACACCGGCGCCCAATGCGTTTGGCAGCAAATGAATGCTCAGTGGCACCGTCGGCTTCAACATCAAACCTGATGCTTGGTAAGATTGGTTTTTGGTGTTTGCGCCCGCCCCCGAAGGGGGCAGGCATAACGTTCTACAAACCGTGTTATGCGATAACGTCGGTCGCAAAGAGTGGGAGCGTTGTCACACCGGTCAGCTGGATGAAGATACCATTTGCTTCAACGTGGGTAAGAGCGTCTGCAGTTGTTTCGACGTATACATACGTATTGCCATTAAACACCGCGAACGACACGCCCTCGACTGTTGTGTTGGCTGCGACCATTGCAGTGGCAATTTGAGCATCTGTAGAACCAGCAGCGAGTGCAGTAACTGCTGCTTGAACAGCAGATTGCTGAGCCGACACAATATCGGTATTGCCGAACTGAAGTTTATCAGTACCAGCCACGAAGTCAGTTATTATATCCGCAACAGCAGCACCGTCAGCACCAGCGTTGTCGCCAGCCGCAAATGCAAACGTATCTGCGCCAGCCCCACCAGTCACTGTGTCTGTACCATCACCGCCGGTGATTGTATCATTTCCAGCACCACCAATAATCACGTCAGCCTGACCCGAACCAGTGATCGTATCAGCCCCAGAACCGCCCGTGATCGCCACACCATTTGTCGCAAAGGTCGCTGCGCTCAAAGTGTTTGTCCCTGTAGAACCTGACGCGTCGAGGGTGAAGTTCGAGGTCGCCATGTTTCCTGTTGTAAAGGAGTGGTTACCAGCACCAAACAACTTAACGCTTGTCAAGGAACCAGAGGTTGCTGCCGACTGTACAATCTCAGCCGCATCCACAGAGGTCACTTCAAGATTTTCCACACCGGCAAGTGTCAGGTTAGACGCTGCGCCGTTGATGTCTTCGTTAAGGGTTGAGTCACCATCACTGTATGTGATCTTGACGGTATCAATCTGACCAACCGTCGTAGCGCCCTTAACACCGATCGTAGTGGTAGCGTTGCCAGCGATCATAGTCACCGCAGCAGCCTGCGTGGCTGTCAAATCTGTCACACCGGTAGCTGCACCGCCTGCAGTGATCCCTACAGCAGTAATGCCGGCAATATTATCCAAATCAACGGACACGCCATCAGCTACGTTCAAAGTTTCAAAGTTGGTGTACTTTGCACCCAAGGTGGCCGAGGCAAGTTGAGCTGAGGCCGCAACGACAAGCGTGTCTGTCCCTGCACCTGCGTTTACAGAACCAGTCGTCAGAACTGCGGCTGTGGTGAAGGTATCATTACCTGCGCTGCCGGTAGTTGCACCGGTCACAAGCGTGCTAAGAGTTGCAACAACACCGCCAGTGTTTGCCGATGCAGTCACGGTTGCAAAATCAGCGTCCAAAGTTCCGAGCGTCACTGTACCAGCACCTGTGATTGTCAGGGTCTGCGCAGCAGCATTGGCGCCTACGGTCAAGCCCGTCGTTGTAAGAGCTGTCGAAGCATTAATAGTTACCGCAGTTGGTGTACCGGTTGTGGAGATGGCGCCAGTTGTGTTAGCAGCACCCGAAGATGTTATCGACAAAGACGTCAGGCCAGTACCGTCAACAGCGATTGCACCAGCGGTCACACCGCCTGTAATTGTCAACTCTCCGCTTGTTGCCGCAGCAACGTAAGTAGCCGTAGTGGCACCATTTGTCGCAACACCATTGCCGGTTACCTGAATGGCGGTTGTGTCTGCAAGGTTTGTGAGCGTCAAAGCGTCTGTTGACAGATTGTTATTGATCAACGTGACGCCAGGCAAGTTTGCGCCCGAAAGTGTGACGCCCGCGGTTGATACAGCACGGATTTCAACAGTCTCAACATTGGTTATCGCAGCACCGTTTGTCGCGTCTGTAATTGCCGTGGTCCCTTGAGTTGTGATTTTCAGGGTATCACTTCCAGCAGCACCATTGATGTTATCCGCTGCGTTGAGTGTGGAGCTTGCCGGTGTCTGAGCATCAACCAAGCCGGAAACGGTATCATCGCCAGCCCCGCCAACGATCGTATCCAGACCTGCAGTGAGCGACACAGTGTGGGTTTCCAGAAAAGTGATTCCGGAGAGTCACTTAGCGACCAAAAGACCGCATGTGATCCATATGACCAAATCTATACCTAATTTATCATTTTGGGTTAGACGTTTTTGGGTCGGATGCCACCTCATCGAACGACCCATCTGCGCCCATGCCAGCGGTTATCGCAGCCTCAATTAGGTGCAGCTTGTTATCGGGCACCGTAAGGCGGAGATCCCCCTCGATAGTCAGGTCAATCATCACGCCTGCACTACGGAACACACTTAAAGCATACTCTAGGTCTCCGCTGGAGATGGATCCCGCGGCTGTCTCCGCACGGGCCAATTTAGACTTCGATATCCCCATATCCTGAGCAAAAGTCACCTGCGACAGACCTAATATTGACCTACCAGCCCTCAGGGCTGCTGCCAGCTTGATGGTATACTTGCGCCTTGGGTGAAGCACTGGTATTGATTCTGGACTATCTGACCAATTATTTGCTTTATCGCTCATTCGGAGGCCTCTTATGCCAAAAGCTAGACTCGACTCCCAGTTTGTATCTCATGCCGACTGCCCAGAAGGCAAACGCAAACAAACCTATTTCGACACGTCGACGCGAGGGCTCTGTCTGGAAGTGCGTATCTCTGGTGGGCGGACCTATTACCTGCGCTACTCCGATGATCGCAGCAAGACGCGCTATATTAAGCTGGCCGATGCTGGTGATGTGACCCTGCCTCAGGCTCGGACATTGTGCGAGAGGATGCGCAACAAGATCGCGATGGGGGTCGACCCGCTCAAGGAGAGGGCTGGCAAGAAACTGGTCCCGACCTTTGAGGCCTTCGCTTGGAATAGCTACATGCCGTTCTCGCAAGCCAACAAGCGGTCATGGAAAACAGACGAGACGTTGATCCGCACCCACCTCATCCCCACGTTCGGCAAGAAACATCTAGATGAGATCACCACGGAGGATGTTCTCAACATGCAGCAGGCGGGCCTGAAGGCGGGGGCAGCGCCTGGATCCGTCAACCGGCGGCTCATCTTGTTGCGGTATATGTTCAACACGGCATGGCGCGACTGGAAGATCGCCGGCGTGAAGGAGAATCCGACACATGGTGTTCGTCTACTCAAAGAAAACAACAAAAAAGAGCGGTATGTTAGGGCTGACGAGATGGCACGACTTTATGCCGAAATCTGCAGTTCGCAGAACACGATGCTCAAACATATTGTCGCCTTCCTCGTGCTAACAGGGGCGCGGCGAAACGAAGTCCTGCACGCGACGTGGCATGACATCAATATGACAACGGGGAAGTGGCGAATACCTGACACCAAGTCTGGCTATGCCCGCCATCTCCCCCTCAATGACGGGGCTATGGCGGTCCTGCACCAGATGCGGGGCGTATCACGCTCCCATTTCATATTTGGGAACCCAAAGACGGGCAAAGCCTATGTTCACATCTGGTATGCTTGGAACACCGCGCGCAAAAAGGCTGGGTTACCAGACGTCCGCATGCACGATCTGCGGCACACATTCGCCAGCCTGCTGATCAACAACGGGCGTTCCATTTACGAGGTCCAAAAGCTTTTGGGCCACACGCAGATCAAGACCACGCAACGCTACGCGCACCTGACCCAAGAGACGCTGCTGGACGCGTCCAACATTGGCACAGCCGCTATGGCCGCCACGCTGGGGATGGGGCCACATGGCGATGTCATCGAGGGTCGGCTGTGCTGAAGCTCTAGCTGTGCACCCTGCAACGCGACCCTGACAGCAGACGGGCTGGGCAGAGATGTCCGGCCTTTTTTGCGATCACACATCCCACACTGGCCCACCATAGGCCTTCAGCTTTGCATCGTTACTGACCAGCACAAAGCCCTCTGCCATCGCCTGTGCGACAAGAATCCGATCAAAGGGGTCCGCGTGGATTGGCGGCAGGGTTGGCACGCGCAGTACATGCGCACTCTCGATTGCCAGTTCCGCGTAATCATTGGCCACAAGCCCAAGCCGTAGCTCTGCAACGTCGACCCGAAAGTCATCGCGCCCCAGTGACGCCTTAATGGCCACTTCCCACAAGCTCGCCACGCTGAAGTACAGGCTATTTCCAGTGTCAGCGATCATCGCCTGTGCCTTTGCCGACAATCGATCAGGCGTATATGCAGCCCACAACAAGATGTGCGTATCCAAAAGCAGCTTCATGCCTCAGTGCCCGCAAACATCTGTGCGATCTCGTCGGCAGACATCTCATCAAAATCTACTGGCACTGTCCCTTTGCCCGCAAGAAAGCCAAGCCGCTTTTGCAGCTGTCCTTCCAGCATGGTCACCTTGACCATTGGCCTGCCAGACTTGGCAATGACAAACGCCTCGCCTTTTGCCGCGGCCTCAACCAATTTGGACAGATGCGTCTTGGCTTCGTGGATGTTGATGGTTTTCATATGTGGCGCCTTAGTTCTTTAAACTTAGTTTATAAGCGAATACTGAAACCTGTCAACAGCGTCGGGATGTACCCTTGCAATGCGCCAGTTAAACGACGCATCGGACACGAACCGCAGAAGCAGAATGGATTTGAAGATGCCAAAAAAGGTTTCGCCTCTAAACAAGCGAAAGGGGTTCGTGGGAATAGACCCTGACCAATCCCTTAATGAGATCTTGGAGTTGATCAGTGACCGGCCTTGTCCAGCAGTTTGTAGCAAATTCTACCCAGACCGTGGACATTTTTACATGCTACATCGCTGGCTAGCATGCCTTCTTTTGGAGGAGGGGCTTCACGAGAGGAAGGCCACCCCTGAACTCGAGTTGGCGCAAGAACATCTTTGCCATGCATTGCTGTGTCTCGCCAACAATAAGCAAGCTGATTATTTATCGCCTGACAGGAAATCTGGGCCGCGACATCACGATGATAATGTCCGCGAAGCGACCCTTTGTGCCGCGGCTCGGTTTAACTATGCACAACTCATTGGCTTGCATAAAGGCGTAGAACGTTGGTGGGCTACGATTGTCCGAAAAAGTGACCCTTTATACAAGCTACCAACGAATCTTGGGAAATTAATCGGAAACGTGGAACAGGGTAATAGTATTGCCGATAAATCGACCTTGTTATCATTTTATGCCTGCTTCATCGACGCCACGCCAAATGAAGCTGAGCAACACTCACTGCTCCTAAAGGAGCATGTCGAACGCATACTTCTGCCATAATAAAACCTAGGACATACGGATTCTCGTAGGTTTAACACGCTCTCATACTGCTCTCATCGACCAACTTCGAACATGGAGAGCGAACATGGCCCATCATAGGACCTTACCACCCGAACTAATCCTCAGTGCCGAGATAATGGCACGGGTTCCTTATTCTTCGAACCACCTGCGCCGCCTCGAAGCGCAAGGTGACTTCCCCAGCCGCGTACGCATCGGCGCCAATCGCGTCGCATGGCTGCGTGATGAAGTGGAGCAATGGCTCACCGAGCGGATGGAGGGACGGTGATGGAGTTCGAAATCAATATGCAGCTGCTTTCAACACCAGCGGATCTATCTCTGCGAGATAAAAAAGCACTTGCTGCAGCCAGTTGGGTCAGGATGGGTATCGACATCATCCTTGTGGAGCATGGCATACCCATTAAGGATACACGCTCGCGCGCCGAACGCATGTCCCCAGTCGACACCTACTTTTACGTCTTGGAACAGCCAGAGCAAATAAACATCGCGCTAAGAACTGGGCCCAAAACAGGTCTAGTAGCGCTGTCAGTGTATACCGATGCGCCCGGTGTTGGTCTGCATACACTGGAGGAGCGTGGTTTCTTTTGTCCACAGGATGACCCCCTTATTCGCCACGAAACTATTACGCGGGGGCAGTCGCAGGGACGGTTTCACACTGTATTGTTTTACAGTGGTAAAGATCAGTTCTTGGAAACTGGACTCGATGACCTGCCTGGGGTTTATGTACGTTCGTCAGGTGAGCTGATCTTGCTGCCTCCTCATGAACTCAATTTCGACAGTGAGTTCGGGCTTGTCGCAAGGTCAATATATGAGTGCGACGATATACTTGCACCGGTTGCTATACCGTACCTGCCTGACGGTCTGCGCAAAATGATCCGTGCGGCTGAGCGGCAAGCCCTGGCCGACAAGCGCAAGCCAAAGCTGCGTGGTGGCGTTCTGCCAGAACTCTACACGCCCGTCGCAGAGGGAGGGCGCAACAATGCGCTGGCGCGGCGGGCTGGCTTTCTTCTCGGTGTTCGCAAGCTGACAGAGGAGCAGACCCTAAAGGAGTTGCTTGATATCAACCAGCGATGCTGTCAGCCGCCGCTTGGACTTTGCGAAGTAAGAAATATTGCCCGCTCTATCGCAAAAAAGCACCACCGCCATGGATGACCGGACATCACTCGTCGCGCAGCTTCGAGCTGACAGCGAGGCCGCGCGGCAGGCTGCGGAAGTGGCTGAGGCCGCGCTCGAAGCGCAGCGCCAATACGCAGATTTCGGAGGGGCCTTACACATGCTCAAGGTGACTAGAGAGAAGCAGGCCATACCTGTCCGCTTATGCAACTTCACCGCAGAAATCGAGCGTGAGGTCGTCAAAGCTGACGGCCTCACAACCGCCCGACACTTTACGGTGTCGGGCAGAATGGAAACAGGGAATCCTTTGCCCACCATCGATGTCCCTGCCTCCGAATTCGACCGTCTCGAATGGCTCGCCACAGAGTGGGGGGCCAGTCCCCAGATTTTCGTGGGCAGCCGATACCGAGACCATGTTGCAGCCGCCATCAAAGAACGGTCTGATCCCGAGCTGGTACAGCTATGCCAGCACACAGGGTGGGCTAAGTTTGACGATGAGTTGCTGTACTTGACGGCCTCGGGTGGTATCGGGACCGAAGGGCTGAACGAAGAAGCAAGGTGCGAGCTGCAAGGGTCGCTAGCCGATTTCAGCCTGCCAGCGCCTGCTGATCCTCGCACCTTGGGTCTTGCGGATCTGTTGGGCGCATTCCGCGATGTACAGAAGGACGGCGTGGGGCTTGTACTGCTTGGCGGTGTCATGCGCGCCACGCTGTGCCATTTTATGCCCGCAACTTTGTCTATCTATTTGCAGGGCACGACTGGCACATTCAAGTCGGCCTTCGCCGGCGTGCTGCAAGGGTTTTGGGGCATAAAGTTCGATGGTGCAAATCTCCCTGCAAACTGGTCGTCTACTGGCAACGCGCTCGAGAAGACGGCCTTCTTGGCAAAGGATGCGCTACTCATCGTCGACGATTTTGTCGCCCGCGGTACACGGCACGAGGTTGCTAAAACTCATGCCAACGCAGAGAGGCTTCTGCGCGCGCAAGGCAATCAAGCAGGCCGCAGCCGCATGACGTCAAAGGCCGAACTCAGAAATGCCTTTCATCCGAGAGGCATCATTCTTGCGACCGGTGAAGACATCCCGAATGGGCATTCGTTGCAGGCCCGGCTTGTGATCGTCAATGTGGCGAGGGGGGCGATAGACACCACCGTATTGAGTGGGCTGCAAAAGCTCGCTCGAGACGGCGTCCTCGCCAAAGTCATGGCAAGCTTTGTCCAATGGCTGGCAATGGAGTCAAAGCGGAATGCGCTTCATGAATTCATAGGCATGGCGCTGGAAATCGATCGCGAGAATATAGGCGCCAGTGGACACGCAAGGACACAGGACAACTTGGCCAATCTTCTGATGGGGCTGCGCGTGTTCCTTGACTTTGCAGACGATGCTGGTGAGATCAGTTCCCAAGTAACCCAAGGGTTTATGGATATCGCCAAAGACGCAGCATGCACTCTCGCAGACCTCCAGGCAGCGATTGATCATGAGGCTTCAGACGCCCAACGCTTCGTGGATCTCATGCGTGCGGCCGTCTCCAGCGGCAAAGCACACATCGAGCGCAGCAGTGGTGGCAAACCTGACAATGCCAGGGCTTTGGGCTGGCGAGACGTGGACATCGGCCAGTCCGGCATACGCACAGAGGCGATGGGAACCAGGATTGGATGGGTTGATGGCGAAGAGCTATACCTTGATCCGACTGCGTCCCTCAGTGTGATCAAGGCGCTTGCATCTGGCCTCGACAACCATCTTGGGTCTTCCGAGCGCGCGATCGCCAAGAGCTTGCGCGAGGCTGGGCTGCTAAGCCGATGCGATAAATCACGCAACACAACTAAGGTCAGTGTGCTTGGTGCTAGGCGGTCGGTATACGTGTTTCGGATGGCAGATATCTTTGATTTGGACAGCGCGTCGGCCAGCCCCATCGGTTACGACGACGCCGATATACCGTTCTGACCTCGAACTGCCCCAGTTGCCACAGTCGCCACGGTAATATCATACCACCCCCTAAAAACTGTTTATCCAGACAATCAGATTTCTAGGAAGGTTATGTACATTACTGTGGCAACCGTGGCACTACCCCATAAGGTATTGTTATTACAAGTATATCCGTGAAATGATTAACTGTGGCGGACTGTGGCAACCGGGACAGGCTGGTATCGTCTAACTACTTGTCCGGTTTTGGTTCGAACATTTCCCGCCAATCCTTGGCCAAGAGGCCCCCTGCTATCGCTTCCCGTTCGATGTCCCTCAGCTCCGCACGGATCTCGCGCCCGACCTGCGCCCGCCGCTTGGCTTCCGCCTTGGCCTCGGTCGTGGACCGCCCGTGCTTGAGGTGCAGAGCGCTCAGTCTCGCCCGCCCTTCCGGCGTCTTGGCCCCTGTCGACTTGCCACCGTGCATACGGCAGCGCGCCTTGCCCGTGACTGCGGGATTCTTGCAGGGCGTACCGGCCCGTGTCTTGGCGCCACATGCCTGTCCGGGCCAATCAGGGCCGAACTGCCACATCTGCGCTGCCTCTTTAAAACTTATGCCCATGTGTTCACCTCCATTGCCAAGCAAGGTCCGAGGACCACGGACCCACATCCTCGCCCCCCTGCACCCCATCCAAAGATCCAAGGTCCGCGGTTCTCGAACCAACATCACAAGCAAGGGCAGCGCAGGGCTCGCGGATCTCGGCCTTTTAAGAACGGGCACCAGGTCCACCGTATAGGACCGCAGCGTCTCTCAGTGCGGCCGGCAACAGAACCAGGTTGCGAGCTGCGCGGATCGTAAACCTTGGACCTCGAGATCCGCTTGAGAGGGGAAGTGCTGCGGCCCTACACGACTGATATATTATAACATACACGCCGATCAGGCAAGCACCAGGGGACAAGATGCGGGGTTTGAGGTTCGATTACCGTGGTCCGCGGATCAGGATCGCGGCGGGGGACAGCGCGGCACGCGGCCATTGGTTTTCGCTCCTTCTAAGGAATCGCGCCAGCCAGCCACGACACCAGCTTAGCTTTTGCCACCACCCCACCAACGCAATGGGGGTAACTGGAGCCTTTCCATCCCTACGAAAACGCCGCCAGACGGACCCCCACCCCCCTTTTTTGGGGGGGCCTTGCTGTAGGCAAGCACCTATCTAGTTTGGTCGCCAAATTCTGTTGGCTGTTTTTTCATTTGGCTTGTTGTTGGCATACAAGTCATCACCGTCTGCTCCGGACTGCCCCGCTGTATCGGCACAACGCAGCGAAGCATGACCAAGGACCGAGGTGCGAGGTGCGGGTGCCGCAGGCCGTGGACAAAGGACCGAGGGCCGTGACGCCTTGGCCCACCACACCGTGGAATGTGGGCCTCTCCTGTCGGGTCTTTGGCCTTCGACTACGGTCCGTGTAAAGTGGCACTTGGTCCTTGGTCCTTGGTCCTTGGCTGACACACCGTGCAACGCGGACCTGGGACCTCGGTCCCCACTTCCTGCTTCGTGCAACGCGCACCTCGGTCCTTGGATCCCCCCAATCAACACAACCCCTCTGCGGCTCCATCTGCTTGTAATACTATAACAACTATGCTTCCGCAGCAAGCATGCGGTGCGGCCAAGGTCCGTGGTGCATGCCGCACGCTGGGACATACAGGGCGCTGTGAGGAGGCCTGATTGCTGGATAGCTTGGGATGGGTAGCTCACTGCGGCCAGCGGGCTTGAGCGGAGTCACAGGCGGGCTGTGCGGGGGCTTGGCGCGTGGGGCGCCCATCTGAACGCAGGCCGCACAGGAGGGCCTAGGGCGGGGCGTAGAGGGGCTGTGCCACTGGTGGGCCAGTCACCGCGGGCAATCGGCGCGGGGACTCTCAGGGGGGCAGCCCTCTAGCGTGCTGGGTGGGGTGTTGGTGCTTGGACCGGGGACATCGGCATTTGGGGGGCGGGCCTTGGACCTCGGACCACGGGGCATGAGGGGTGGGCCTTGGGCCTCGGATCTTGGGGTTAGCGGACCATGGGTCATGAATCTCGGACCTTGGTCCTTGGTCCTGTGAGCCTAGACCCGACGATACAGCTGAGCCTCGCCTACAAACGCCGTACAGCGCCCTGAGGCCGGAGACCCAGCGTCAGACGCGCAGACTCTCCAGAAATAGCTCCAGAGGGCAGATGCACAGATCAGTATGCGCTCCACTGCGAACACTTTGGCGCGGGCCGGTCGCCTGCGACACTGGAGCCGTCAGCGGTACAGGCCCGCACACGGCCAGCATACGCGTGAATGAACCACAGTTTGTCCTCTAACAGCGGCATGGTCAGCAGCGCGTCTGTACCAGTCGCAGGCGTAGGCGCGGGCTGGGTCTGCGCAATCGCCATCGGTGAATAGGCGGACAGCATGGCTGCCGCGCCGATCATGCCAGACGCCAATATCGCGGCTGTGATTGTATTCATGGCGTTACGCTGCCTCGATTTTGGCAAGCTCGTTTTGCAAAGCGGCGGCATAACCGGCACGCGCTGTTTGATACACGGCAATTTCGTTCTTAAGCTTCTGCATTTGCACTTCGAGGAATTGCAGGCTGGCCAATTGGGCCTTGCCGTTCACGCTCAGGTTCTCGGTGTCATAATCGATGCCGTTTACGGTGATTTTGGCCATGGTGCTCTTTCTATCTGTCTATGAGGGTATTCACTGCGCGTTTTGCAAGATCAGGCTTTAGCCAATTCGCGGCTGAACGCAGCAGTATAAGCCATGCGTGCCGTATCGCAGACGGCCAACTCATTATTAATTTGCTGAATCTGCACATCTACGAACTGGATGTTCGCGATATGTGCGCGCGCTGCTTCGCTGAGGCCAGCAATCGCATATTCTTTCTCGTCGATGGTAATTACAGGTTCTTTAGTTTTTTTCATTTAGCTCTCTCAATTTATGTGGTTTTGTTCACGACCTGCGGTGCGATCTGGTCGCTTTGCTGCCATGACGGTTAATCGTTTTGCTTGGGATTCACAAACGCTGATAGATCAAAATCACCTTCGTCTGCAGCAATATTCACGACATTATCGTTTTCGATCGGTTCTAAGGTCTGTTCTGGCTCGGAGGATTTATGCCGCTGCAAAATGCCGTCGACGTCGATTTGATCTGACATCTCTGGCATCCGGTTTTTGACTTCCGCCAGCTTCCGCTGAATCAGGCCCAGCGTCTGGACATGCGACATACTGAGTAATTGGCAATACGCTACGGGCAGGCCACCGGCGGCATGAACGCGATGAAGCGCGTCAGGATCGAGGCTGTTCAACCGCGCCTCGTCGATGCGGAACAGACCCTCGATATTGCGTTCGCCATCTGCAGTTTGCACTTTCAGGGGCCAGGGCTGGAACAGGTCTTCGGCTGCAAGGGCTGCACACACACGCTTGGTGACAGCACGGTTGCGGTGGATCTGTTGCAGGAAATTCAGCGCGTCCTTGACCGGTTGCGCGGCCTCGCCTGCGTCGTCGAAAAATGGCTGGTCGAAACCCTCGCCTGCGCCCACCAGACCGCTGTCCATGTCGATGCACAGATGGAGTTGATCGTCTTCACCTTCTGTCACCGCGAACGGGTACCCACGATACACAGCAGGGGTGTAGGGTGCGACCCATTTGCCGTTGACCACGAACAGGTTGCGGCCCTGTTCCAGCCCCTGCACGGCATGGGGGACGAAGGCGTCTTTTTGTTGGATGAAGGCGATGGGGAGACACATGCAGGCCTTGGCCAGTTCCGTCAATACTAACGGCGCAACGGCATCAGTAGCAGCAAAGGCAAAGCTACTGTGACGCCGCAGCGCTTGAGTAGCAAAGCCTGATTTGGAGATCAGCTCATGACGGGGCATAGTCTTCCAATTTATCAGTTCAAACGAATAAGGGTCGCCCTTGGGGGCGACCCTAGAAATGTTATAACTAGTCTACAAATTATGCAAAATTTGCAGCGACCAGGTCAGTAGCGTTTGTCACATCAGACAAAATAGCAATCAAAGTGATATCGCCGGCATCGATAAGAGCACCACCTGGATCAGTCTGCGTGTAGATGTGTGTCTGATCGTCGCCCTGAACGGCGATGATGGTTTTCGCACTATTATCGTCAGTTGACAGATAAACTGCTGTACCAAACACCAAGTCGAAGTTAGCGGCACCAGCCGTACCGAAATTCAGCCCAGCAATGTTACCAGCGTACTCCACTCGCTCTACGTGAAGGTCGTCCAGGGCGCCATCACCCGTAGCATTAGTCGCGCTATCGAAGTTTGCCGCCGTAAACGCAGCGCCGATAAAGGCGCTAATATCCATCACATCCCCACCCGTACCAGCGGTAAAGCCTACAATGGTATCTGCGCCACCAGCCGATGCCGATGCAGCTGTAGCAGTCAGAACAACAGTGTCCACGCTTGACCCAAGAGTAATCACATCGTCACCTGCACCACCGGTAACTGTCAAAGCACCAGTACCAGCCGTGATTGTGTCAGCTTGAGCGGTACCAACTACGGTGTTAGCCACGGTACTACCAGTCACATTGACGCCAGAGACTGTAACACTAGACGCATTGACATTCTCAAAGCCAGTTTGCGCCGCAGAGTTCGCTGCACCCGACACGTTAGTGATCTGGTCGGTAGTGCTAGCCAGATTGATTACGATGTTCGAAGTCGATGCTCCACTGATGACGAGCGTATCAGTGCCAGCTCCAGCAGCGATCGTGTTACCAGCATGGCTTGTGGTGACCAAGTTAATGCTGTCGTTCCCTGCACCCAGAGTGATGACGGCACTACCATCGCGGGCAAGCGAGGTAAGTGTGATCGCACCAGTTACACCCGAGGCATTGAGGACGTCGAGCGACGTTGTATTGGTTGCTGACGAGATAGTAATATCGCCTGCACCAGTCAGTGTCAGATTATCAAGGGTCGTTGCCGAAAGAACTGCCACCGTGATGTCGTCAGCGCTGTCGTTGGTTGCGAGCGTGAGGTTATCGTAGTTGGCAGTCAGGGCCGCATTAAAGTCAGCAGCACCAGCCTCATCCGAGAAAGTTACTGTCAGATCAGTATCGCCAGTTATGCCACTCAAGATTACCACATCAGTGTCTGCAGCAGTTGTATCCTGGAGGATTACAGCGGCGCTCGACGCAATATTGCTAACGGTGATATTCTCGTCAGTGGCATCGAGATCAACGGTAACCCGCTGAAGGCTTGTGGCGTTCCGAAGGTCAATAGAAGATGCTGCGCCTGTCGTCAGTTCGAGTGTCAGACGTTCTACGTCGATATTGACCTCACCTGCTGCGCCTGTGAAGTTCGTCACAACCAACGTGTCTGTGCCGCCATTGCCGATGATACTGTCATCGCTGTCCAATGAGCTAGTACCGAGAGTAAAGGTATCGTTTCCGGAACCGCCAGTAATGATCTGATCGCCCTCGTCGTTTGTGACGGTCAGGGTCAACGCGCCTGTGAAGGCCGATGCATCAATCTTTGATGTTGCAAGAGGCGACGCCGCCTGCTCTTCCATGTCAACGGCTGTCAATGTCAGAGCCTGGCTACCCGTGATCACGATGTTCTGGGCAGTGGTGGCCGAGAAGGTTGCGACGGACGACGCAACAGTACCAGCAGTGGCGATGTTGATTGTCTCATACTCGTTTGCGGTAACTGCCAGAACTGTCTCACCTGACAAAGTCAAGTTGAGCACATCTGTGGAACCACCAACACCGGCCTTTTGGGTCACGGTAAGGCTTACACCATCGTTGGCGTCGTTCACTTCTGTTTCGGTGCTGTCCGTCATCGTGATTGACTGAGTTGAACCAGCGTTAGAGACAGTAACCAGCTCTGCATTTGTGCCGTCGTTGGTGTCGGCAACGCGAATATTGATAGATGCCGTTGCAAAAATGCTTGCATCAACGGTATCATCGTTCGCACCAGTACCGGTGTTGCGGAGCTCTACGACTTCAATACCAGTGATGCCAGCCACGTCAGCAGCGGTCGTCATCGAGTCATTAATCCGCAGTGTATCTGTACCTGTGCCACCCGTGATTGTGTCGAGCGACGTGATATTCGCCATGTCCACAATAAAGGTATCGTTTCCCGTACCACCAGTAACAGCGATGTTTACGGCGCCGTAGCCACCCGTCACAGACGTGCCTGTGAAGGCGCTCATGTTCAGAGTTGTTGTAACGTCGTCGATGTCAGTCAGCGTCAAGGTGCCGGAGCCTGTAACGTTCACAGTAGTTGCAGCGGCCGTTGTCAGCGTTGCGATAGTCGAGACGCCGGAGTTTGCTATGTTCACTGTTTCGATACCAGCGAGCGTAACGACACCGTTGGTTGCGTCGGTTGTTGTGAGGCTCTGAACGTCTGCTGTTCCGGCAATAGTCGACGTATTGTATGCAACGATAACGTTACCGGCAGAATTGTAGGACAAGGTCAGGTTTGCGATATTATCGGTATTCGTGAAAGTTACACTGGACGACGAACCCGTCACGCGCAGATCGGTCTCACCGGTCACGCTCCCGAGGTTCAAAGACAAAACGTCCGTCGCAGTGGCGCTGTTCGAGGATGCACTGATCGTCTCGACGCCAGTCACCACGAAACCACCGAGTGTAGCTGCTGCCGACGAGAACACTGCCAGGACGTCTGCACCCGCGCCACCAGTAACGCTGTCGCCAGCATTCAAAGTCGTGTTGCTTGCCGAGATCGAGTCCGCACCAGTCCCACCAACAATGGTATCAAGACCTGTAGTGAGCGACCAAGCTCGACAGTTTCAAAAGTTAAGTATTATTTGACATCGAGCAGTCCTTAGACCCCCAATATTTTATCGGACCTAATTTATACCTAGTCCATCAGGTGTGGTTTTATGGCCTGTGTTCAGGTGGGGTATACTCAATCACTTCATCCGTGGCCACATCCGCATACATTGCCGCTGCAATCAAATGCAGTTTGTCATCGGGCAGAGTGAGACGGAGATCGCCCTTTATTGTCAGGCCAATAACCACGCCTGCGCGGCGAAATACGCTTAATGCATAGTCTGAACCTTCACCGGCTATGGATCTCGCGGCTGTTTCTGCTCGCGCTGACCTGGACTTCGAGATGCCCATATCATGAGCAAACGTGACCTGAGAAATACCTAACATTGACCTACCGGCCCTGAGGACTGCGGCCAGCTTTATGGTGTACTTGCGCCTCGGGTGAAGCGTTGGTGTCGTATCTCATTTATTACTCATTTGGAGGCCTCTTATGCCAAAAGCTACACTCGACACCCAGTTCGTATCCGACGCCTTCTGCCCAGAAGGCAAACGCAAAGAGACATACTTCGATACGTCGATGAACGGCCTATGTTTGGAGGTGCGTATCTCAGGTGGGCGGACGTTTTATCTGCGCTACCGCGACACCCGAGGTAAAACCCGCTACGCGAAACTGGCTGACGCACAGCATGTGACCTTGCATCAGGCCCGGACGCTTTGTGGCCGCATGCGGAACAAGATTGCGATGGGCATCAACCCTTCGGCTGAGAAGTCCATCAAGCGGCAGGTCCCTACTTTTGGGGATTTTGCGCAGGACCGCTACATGCCGTTTTCACAGGCCAACAAGCGGTCATGGAAAACAGACGAGACGTTGATCCGCACCCACCTCATCCCCACGTTTGGCAAAATGCATCTTGATGAGATTAGTACCGAGGATGTTCTCAACATGCAGCAGGCAGGCTTGAAGGCGGGGGCAGCGCCTGGGTCGGTCAATCGTCGGCTGATATTGTTGCGTTATATGTTCAACCTGGCATGGCGCGACTGGAAGATCGCAGGCGTTACAGAAAATCCGACACACGGCGTTCGTCTGCTCAAGGAGAACAACAAGAAAGAGCGGTATGTCAGGGCTGAAGAGATGGCCCGGCTATATGACGAGGTCTGCGGCTCACAAAATATCATGCTCAAGCACATTGTCGCCTTCCTCGTGCTAACAGGCGCACGGCGCAATGAAGTCCTGCACGCGACGTGGCATGACATCAACATGACAACGGGAAAGTGGCGCATACCTGAAACTAAATCTGGCTATGCACGGCATGTCCCCCTCAATGACGGGGCTATGGCGGTACTGCAACAAATGCAGGACGTGTCACGGTCGCAGTATATTTTCGGAAACCCAAACACGGGCAAACCTTATGTCCATATTTACTACGCGTGGGACATAGCACGCAGGAGAGCGGGGCTGCCAGACGTCCGCATGCACGATTTGCGACACACGTTTGCTAGCCTGCTCGTCAATAATGGCAGTTCACTCTATGCAGTACAAATGCTTTTGGGCCATACGCAGATCAAGACCACGCAGCGTTACGCACATCTGACGCAAGAAACATTGCTGGACGTATCCAATATTGGGACGGCCGCAATGGCCGCCACGCTCGGGAGGAGCCTACACTCCGATATCATTAAAGGCCGGCACTGCTGAAGCGTCGTAACCTACAGTGCGACCATTGCGGCAAGCGGGCCAGGCAGAAATGTCTGGCCTTCTTCGCGATCAAACATCCAACACCGGCACACCAGAGGCCTTCAGCTTTGCGTAATTGCGGGGGATCGCGCAGCCATCGCCTGCGCCACACGGATCCGATCATGCGATCAGCATGGATGAGAGGCGACATGATGAAAGCTAACAAAGTATCACTATTTCTGGTACCATACGGCGATGTTGGCAGGCGGGAGATCTGAGCCGTGGCAGAACCCTTCACCACCAGTTTCGGCGCTGTAGCTGCGCGCTGTCAGGCCAAGAGCAAGCGCAGCGGTGTGCAGTGCTGCAAGCCTGCGATGCGCGGCAAGGCCGTGTGCAGGACGCATGGGGGCGCGTCTACGGGTGCAAGGACCCAGCAAGGCCGAGAGCGTTGCGCGCAGGCCAAGACCATACATGGCCGGGAAACACGTAAGATCAGGCGTAAACGGGCAGAGACGCTCAGGGAGCTGCGTGCGCTTGAGGGGGCCATGCTGGCCCTTGGTATGATCCACACACCGTGACCAGTTCCATATGCAGCAGAACGCCTCACCGTTCGTGTGGAATCGTTTGTATAGGTGAAAAGGGGTGTCGTGTTGCGTCAGGGGGGTACCCCTAGGGTGGGGTCTGGCGGTGTGCATTTATTTTTGTGTTGGAGTGGGGTACTGACGCAAGCGCAAAAGCACTTTTGGGGACAAAACTGGGGACAAGGAAGGTCATCAGCCCAATTATTCGTGTAATACCATGCATTTAAGTAATTTTACTGGCGGACTGGGGAGGATTCGAACCCCCGACCCCTTGATTCGTAGTCAAGTACTCTATCCAACTGAGCTACCAATCCGCGTGAGGCTGGATTTAGACTCAGGGGCTGGATGATGCAAGGGGCAAAACGGAATTCTTGTTATTGCGCGGTATCGGCCAGGGCAAGGTCGGCTTTGGGCAGCTGGATCACAAAGGTCGTGCCCCGTGCGCCGGTGTCTCGCAGTTCCAGCCGCCCGCCATGGCCGCGGATCAGATCGGCCGCGATCACAAGGCCCAGACCCGCGCCACCCTTGCGCACGCCGCCCTGGAACGGCTGGAACAGGTGTTCGCGGGCTTTCTGGGGCATCCCCGGTCCGGTATCGCGCACGGTTAGCCGCCAGATCAGTTCATCTTCGTCCGCGTGCAGGCCGATCTCGCCGGGCTCTCCGGTGGCCATGATCGCCTGACGGGCATTGCGCACAAGGTTAAAGATCACCCGGTACAATTGTTCGCCATCCGCGCGCAGGGTCATCGTGGCGGGGATGTCTTCGGCAAAGGACAAAGGGTAATCGCCCGCAGCGAGCCTTTCGCTGTCGATGACATCCTCGACGATGCGCGACAGGTTCACGCGGGTCAGCGCCGGTGCTGGTTCATCGACCCGCCCAAAGGCCAGCGTCGTTTCGCACAGGTTCACCGCGCGGGTGATGGAATTCACCAGCTTTGGGGCCATCCGTTTGACCAACGGGTCGTCGGACCCGCCGATCCGGTCGGTGAACAATTGCGCCGAGGTCATGATATTGCGCAGATCATGGCTGACCTTGGCAACAGCCCCGCCAAGCTGCGCCAGCCGTTCCTTTTGCCGCAATGCGCCGGTCAGTTGGGTCTGCATCATTTGCAGCGCCACTTCGGCGTCGCGCAATTCGCGCACGCGTGCGGTGGGGGTGATGATCTGGCGGGCATCTTCGGGGGCCTTGGCATAGCTTTGCATATGCGCCACGACGCCCTTGATCGGGCGCACCAGCAGGATCTGCACCGACAAAAACAACAGACCAGCCGTCATGACCGAGATAAAGGCCGACAGGATCAGGATATTACGCCCGTACTCGCGCATCGCCGCCTGCATCGGGCGTTCGTCCATTGTGATCTCGATCAGCTGGCCGCCGTCGCGCACCGGATTGCCGATCACGCGGATGATCCGGTCTTCTTTCTGGACCAGCGTACCCAAGGCATCCGCGATCAGCGTCACCCCTGACGGCGCGCGCATGTCATAAGTCGCGGCAATCGGCGCGGGCAGTTTCGACGACAGCGCCAATTGCCGGATTTCGTCACGCCGCAGCACGACGTTATAGACCTCGGCGTTTTCCAGCAGCTCTGCTTCCAATGCGGGGCTGATCATGGCGTCCACTTCGACAGCCAGCGACGCGATCTGCGCCCGTTCCAGCCGGGCGCGCAGGTAATCTTCGCGGAAACGCGCGACGGATGGCACGAAAATAAAGATTTCCGCGATCATCACAAAGATGATTGTCAGGATCAGAAATCGCCCTGAAAGAGAATTGACCATCGTCCCTCGCTGAGGTCAGGGCAACCAGCGCTGCACCAGACCGACAACCCGCTTTACCTTGGGGTTTTGAAAAAGTCTTGGGCTAAAATAGGCACCTGCCGCGCGTTTGTTAACCTCGCCCACGGTGGGATAAGGCAGAACAGTCTGTGCGATGGCGGACATTTTCATCCGGTTGGCGATAGCCATGGCCCAGATGCCGATCAATTCGCCAGCCAAATGCCCCGCCATCGACACGCCGACAGGGCGGCCGCTGACCACCATTACCTTGATCAGCCCCTTGGTCTTGCGTTCGGCGATCAGGCGGTCGTTGTGATGGAAATCGAACCGCACCACTTCGAGCCTTGATCCAAATTTCTTTCGCGCCTGTGCTTCGGTCAGGCCGACCTGTGCCAGTTCGGGATCGGTATAGCTCGCCCAGGGGATATGGTCGGTCCGTTGTCTGGACGGCAGCGCGAACAGCAGCGACCGGATCAGCACGCTGGCGTGGTAACCTGCGACATGGGTGAATTGCAGCCCGCCCGCCACATCGCCTGCGGCATAAACCCGCCGATTGCTGACGGATCGCAAGTTTGGGCCGACCTTCAGTCCTTGGCGGTCATAGGCAATGCCGCCTTTTTGCAGATCAAGGGTGTCGGTATTCACCTTGCGCCCCACCGCGATCAGCAGATGGGTGCCGGTGACATCGCCTTTTGCCGTCTGCACGGTGATCTTGCCGTCTTTCTGGCTGATCTTTTCGGCCTGCGCGTCTTCCATGATGACCACGCCTTCGGCGCGCAGGCTGTCCAGCACGATGGCGGCGGTTTCGGGATCATCCTTGCCAAAGGCTTTTGCGCCTTCAACCACGGTCACGTCACAGCCCAGCCGCCGGTGTGCCTGCGCCAGTTCCATGCCAATGGGCCCGCCGCCGATGATGATCAGGTGGTCGGGCTTTTCGCGCAGATCAAAGATGGTTTCATTCGTGTGATAGGGCACATCCGCAAGGCCCGGGATCGGCGGGACCAGCGGGCTGGACCCTGTCGCCACCACGAAACGCCGCGCGGTGATGATCGTGTTGCCCGCCTGCACTTGGGTTTTCGAGATGAAGCGCCCGTAGTCCTGAATGACATGCACGCCCAGCCCTGTGAACCGCTCCACGCTATCGACAGGCGCGATGGTGGCGATCACGTCGGCCACATGGTCCTTGGCGGCGGCATAATCGACCGTTGGGGCAACTGCGCCGATCCCGTATGGCGCGCCATGCCGCATCATATGGGCCTGCTTGGCCGAAGCGATCAGCGCCTTGGACGGCACGCAGCCGTAATTCAGGCAATCGCCGCCCATCTTGTGCCCTTCGATAAGCACGACGCGTGCGCCCATCTGGACCGCCCCCGCCGCGACCGACAGCCCGCCAGAGCCCGCGCCGATGATGCAGATGTCCGTTGTGATCCGGTTCATGGGTCAGATTCCTTTATTGCCGCACAGGACCGTCATCGGAACCGGGTAATGCCTACGATACCATGGCCGGCCGCGTGACCTGTGTGCTGCTTGATGGCGTGTTCCAGGGGGCGGGGATAGCCACTTCACGTGGCATTGATGCAAAGCAGGCGGATGTTTCAGTCTATGACCCAGAAAGTTGCGCGAAGTTGCAGGCTGGCACCGCAAGCGCGTTGACAGCATCCCATGCCCCCTCTAAGGAGCAGGTCTGACATGTAATACGGCTTCGAATCCCGTTCAGGATTTGGCCACCAACCGGAGGACACGCGATGAAGCGTACGTTCCAACCATCCAACCGGGTTCGCAAGAACCGTCACGGCTTTCGCGCGCGCATGGCGACCAAAGCAGGTCGCAAGATCCTGAATGCACGTCGCGCCAAAGGCCGTGCAAAGCTGAGCGCGTAAGCGCTCTTCTTTCGTCTTGAGCGTTTTGAAACCGCCGGCTGAGCCTGACACGGGCGCTCCGGCGGTTTGCGTTTGTCTGACGGTTCTGACCAAGCGCGCGGATTTTGTGCGGGCATCCCATGCGTTGCGGCAGGGCACGCCCGGTATCCACCTGCAAGCCCGCGAACGTGCGCGGGGCGAGGCTGCGGGGATACGCGTTGGTTTCACCTGTTCCAAGAAAGTCGGCAATGCCGTGGCCCGCAACCGCGCCAAACGCCGCCTGCGCGAAGTCGCGCGGCAGGTGCTGCCGGAACAGGGCCGTGATGGCTGGGATTATGTGCTGGTCGGGCGGCATGATGTGACCGCGTCCTTACCATTCGACGCGCTGGTCGCGGATCTGCGCCGCGCCTTGCGCAAAGTGCACGCATGACCCCCTTTGCTTACATCCTTTCCTTGCCAGTCCGCGCCTACCGGCTGATCTTTTCGCCATGGGTTGGGTTCAACTGCCGCTATCATCCGACCTGTTCGGCCTATGCGCTGGAAGCCTTGGAAAAACATGGCGCTATCAAAGGTGGATGGTTGGCGTTCCGGCGGATCCTGCGCTGCCACCCCTGGGGGCGCAGCGGGATCGACAATGTGCCGGATTAATCCAGCTTCTCGAATGAAATTGTGACCGTGCCGATATCAAACCCGAAGCGTTTGACATAGGCCAGATTAAGCAACCGGTCATCGGCCAAAAGCCACATCCAGTCGTCAAAGGTCACGCGCAGCGTCTCGGCGGTGCCATCCGCTGACGGCACCGGCAGGTCGATTTCATATTGCCAGTTGAACCTGTCGCCTTGTTCCAGCCCTGTCGCCGTGCCGATCACGCCGGGGGCGGTGCCGTCCCATGTGTCATCGCCGGTTTTCACCAATGTCCAGATACGCTGTTCGGTGGCTCCGTCCTCATATGTGAAATCTTCGACCAGCCGCAGGCGTTCGCAGTCCCAATCGCCCGCGATGGTCACAACAAAACTGCGCCGCACGGTGCCGAGGATGTCCTGAAACTGGCCGTGGGCGACCAGATCACCGTCAAAGAATTCCTCAAGGTTCAGCTGCCGGTCGCTCAGGGCAGGGTCGTCGAATGACGGCTTGCCCGTGCAGGCGGCCAGTAACATCAGGGTCGCGAGGGTTATCAGGCGCATTATTCACTCCGTCTTTTCATTGATACGTCCGGTGGACCTGTTCGGATGCCTCTAGGCAGCGTTCCTGCAATCTGGCATAGCGCAACTATGCTGGATGAAACCGAAATACACCCGCTGTTCGAGGGCGCGCCGACCACGACGGAGTTCAAGAAACTGCGCAAACGGATCGTGCGCCAGACCCGAGAAGCGATCACCCAATACGGGATGATCGAACGTCGCAGTGACGGGACCGTGCCGAAATGGTTGGTTTGTCTCTCGGGCGGCAAGGACAGCTATACCCTACTTGCGGTGCTTTACGAGCTGAAATGGCGTGGCCTTCTGCCGGTCGATCTGTTGGCCTGCAATCTCGATCAGGGTCAGCCCGGATTTCCCGCAACCGTCCTGCCGGAATTCCTGGCGCGCATGGGCGTGCCGCACCGGATCGAATATCAAGACACCTATTCCATCGTGATGGACAAGGTGCCAGCGGGGCGCACCTTCTGCGCTTTGTGTTCGCGGCTGCGGCGCGGCAACCTGTACCGCGTGGCCCGCGAAGAAGGCTGTTCCGCCGTCGTGCTGGGCCATCACCGCGACGACATTCTGGAAACCTTTTTCATGAACCTGTTCCACGGTGGTCGTCTGGCGACGATGCCGCCGAAACTGGTCAATGAAGAAGGTGATCTGTTCCTCTACCGCCCCCTTGCCCATGTGGCCGAAGTCGATTGCGAAAAATTCGCGCAGGCCATGCAGTATCCGATCATTCCCTGCGATCTGTGCGGCTCGCAGGATGGGCTGCAGCGCCAGCAGGTCAAGCAGATCCTTGATGGTTGGGAACGCAACAGCCCCGGGCGCAGGCAGGTGATGTTCCGGTCGCTGATGAATGCGCGCCCGTCGCATCTGCTCGACCCCAAGCTGTTTGATTTCGCCGCATTGACGCTGGATGCGCCCCACAAGGATTAGCCTGCGCCGCTGCCAACACCACGGCTTTTCAGCACGGATCATCCAAAGCTTGTCAGATTTGCCTGCTTTGTTTGCCGTGCAGGCCACGCTTGCCGCGCGGGCGGCTTTGCGTCATCACTCTTGCTCATGAATGCTGGTTTGCTTTGCATAGGTTTGGTCCGATGATGGCACTGGGCGTCGATCTGGGTGGCACCAAGATCGAGGCGCAGGTCTTTGCCGATGATTGGCACCTGCATGAGCGCAGGCGCGTGGCGACGCCCGCCAGCTATCCGGCCTTGGTGCATGCGCTGGTCGATCTGGTTGGCTGGGCCGATGGTCTGGCTGACGGCCCTGTCAGCGTCGGCATCGGTGCTGCTGGCATGATCAACCCGCGCAACGGGCGCGTGCTGGCGGCAAATCTTGCCGCCCATGACAAGCCGCTGCCCGCGGATCTGGTCGCTGCGCTGGGCCGGCCTGTCCGTTATCTCAACGACAGCCATGCGCTGGCCTTGTCCGAGGCGGTCTTTGGCGCGGGCCAGCCTTTTGCATCGGTTTTCGCGCTGGTGCTTGGGACCGGTGTTGGCGGCGGCCATGTACGCGACGGGCGCTTGCAGACGGGGTTTTCTGGTACTGGCGGCGAGGTTGGCCATCTGCCCGCCCCCGCGCATCTGGTGCAGGCGCATGGCTTGCCTGTTGTTGATTGCGCCTGCGGGCGGCGGGGCTGTATCGAGACGCTGATCAGCGGCGCGGGCCTTGCCCGCATGGCCCATGCGATGACGGGCGAAACGCTGAGCGCGCCGCAGATCATCGCGGCACGCGGCGATGATCCGCGGATGGCGCAGCTTTGGCAGGTCTGGTGCGCGCTGACAGCTGATCTGGTGCAGACGCTGATGCGCACGCTTGATCCTGATTGCATCGTGCTGGGCGGGGGGCTGTCGGATATTCCTGTCGTGGTCGATGATCTGACCCGCGCAGTGGGGCAGGCGGGGTTTGCAGGCTTTGACAGCCCGGTCATCCTGCGCGCGGCGGGCGGGGCTGCCAGCGGCGCACGTGGCGCGGCCTATGCTGGTTGGCAGGTGGCGGATGGCTGAGGGCTGGATCATCCCGACACAAGTGTTCGACAATGGCACGCTGCAATCGGGCCTGGCAGTGCAGGTTGTGGATGGGCGCACCACCGATCTGCGGGCTGTCGCCGCAGTGCCGCCCGATGCACCGCGGCAGGCCGTACCGGGTGTTCTGACCCCCGGCTTTGTTGATCTGCAGGTCAATGGCGGCGGTGGCGTTTTGCTGAACCACACGCCCACATGCGCAGGGCTGATGCGCATTGCCACCGCCCACCGGGCCTTCGGGACCGTTGCTGTGATGCCGACATTCATCACTGACGCACCCGAGGGTCTGGCCAAGGCGGCACAGGCCGTGATCGCGCTACAGGCGCTGGGCGGGCAGGGCGCGCTGCATATCGAAGGCCCCCATATCGCCGCGGCCCGTCGCGGCACCCATGCTGCAAATCACATCCGCCCGCTTGATGACATCACATGGCAGATCCTGTTCAAATTGCGCGCCGCCGGTGTGACCGTGATGATCACCCTCGCCCCCGAGATGGTGCCGGTTGACCAGATCGCCGCATTGGTCAGGTTGGGGGTGATCGTGTCGCTTGGCCATTCGGACGCGACAGCCGAACAGGCCAATGCCGCCTTTGCAGCGGGGGCGCGGTCGGTCACGCATCTTTACAACGCGATGTCGCAGATGCAGGGGCGTGCGCCCGGACTGGTGGGGGCCGCGATCAACAGCAACGCCTATGTTGGCGTGATCTGCGACGGGGTGCATGTCCGCGACGATATGGTGGCGCTGGCTTGTCGCGCGCGGCCTGTCGCGGGGCGGATGGTGCTGGTCTCTGATGCGATGCCGACCGTCGGCGGGCCGGATCATTTTGATCTTTACGGCCAGCGGATACAGCTGCGCGATGGGCGTCTGGTCAATGCCGAAGGCAATCTGGCAGGCGCCCATTCCACCATGCTGTGGGGTTTGCAGCGGTTGGTCGGGCAGGTCGGGCTGGGGCTGGAACAGGCGCTGCATATGGCGATCAGCGCCCCTGCGGCGCTGCTGGACAAGCCGCATCTGGGGCGCATCACGGGCCGGTTCGCCGCGGATCTGTTTGCGCTTGACGACGGGCTTGCGCTGCAACCGCTATCGGAAAACATCGGGCATGATATCGCCTAGCGCGGGTCTGTCTGCTGTTGTGGCGGATATCCAGAGGGTGCAAAAGCCCTTCATCCAACAAAGGTACCGCATATGAAAACGCGCATCATTCCCTTTCTTGTGGCCTTCGCCATGTCGGTCCATGGGGTCGGTGTCTCGGCGCAGCAGCTTAGCCTGCCGCAGATCTCTGACTACCTGAACCAGTTGCAGACCGCGCAGGGCGGGTTCACCCAGGTCAACGGCGACGGGACCCTGTCCACCGGCCAGATCTATATCAAGCGGCCGGGTCGTATCCGGTTCGAATATAATCCGCCGCAGGAATCGCTGGTCATGGCAGGTGGCGGGCAATTGGCGATCTTTGATCCACGCTCGAACACCGGGCCAGACAGGTATCCGCTTAGCCAGACACCTCTGAATGTCATCTTGCAGCGCAATGTCGATCTGACAGCGGCGCGGATGGTCACCGGCAGCGTGTCTGACGGCACGATAACGACAGTCACCGTGCAGGACCCCGACAATCCGCAATATGGCGATATCCAGCTGGTCTTTACCGCCAACCCGGTCGAATTGCGCCAATGGATCATCACCGATGATCTGGGCAATCAGACCACGATGGTGCTGAACGACCTGACGACTGGGGCGCCGATCGGGGATATCATGTTCAACATCGCCGCCGAAATGCGCAGACGCGGGTTCGAATAAGACGCGCGCGGCGCGCTCAACGAACTTTGTGCCATCATTGGTTCGGTCGCGCAGGCTTGGCTCAGCGCCGACGACAACTGCGCAATTGCGCGTCATACATCACAGCGCGGGAATCCACCTCGCTTGCGATGCGGATCAGCCAGCCTTTGGACCGCCAGGTGCCCCGCAGATAGCCCTGCCGGCCGTCGTGATAGGCCAGATACTGGTTGCGCGTATCATATAACGGCACGCCGGTTTGCTCTACTGTCTTGGTCATGTACCAGCCCATGAAATCTGTCGCATCGCGGATATCGTCGCGCTGCGCGCGCGACCTGCCGACATCGCGCTGATATTCGCGCCATGTGCCGTCCAGCGCCTGACTATACCCCAGCGCCGAGGATTGACGGCCAATCGGGATTACCCCCAGCGCATAAGTATGCGGCGGGCGGATATCGCCGATGAATTTGCTTTCCTGATAGACCATCGCCATCATCGTCGGCACGGGAACGCCATATTTCCGTTCAGCCGCTTGGAAAGCGCGGAAATAATGCGGCCTTTCGCGTGCGATGCTGCATGCGTCGTCAAGATTGCGCGGCGCCGAGAAATTTCCCGAGCCGCCGCAGCTGCCAAGAAACACCAAGAGTGCCAGTGCGCGGAGATATCTGCTCATTCGCCCGTCGCCATGTTTTGTTTTTTTACACTCTAGCGTGTTTGGACCGATCTGCAAATGCCTAAGGCGGGCCAAGACCATCACTTTTTCACTGGAAATGCGCATAAAGCCATCAGCAACCGCCGTGACCGTGACCTGTCGTCAGCCGTGGACTCTGGCGTGGGAAATCCCGTATAACGGCACAAAAGGGCCGAAATCATGCTGAAAAAGCAAGCAAAGTATCATCTGGGACAGATCGTCCGCCACCGCAAACATCCGTTTCGCGGGGTGATCTTTGACGTGGATGCCATGTTCGCCAATACTGACGAATGGTACAATGCCATCCCCGAAGACAGCAGACCTCTGAAGGATCAGCCCTATTACCACCTGTTGGCCGAGAACGAGCAAAGCTTTTATGTGGCCTATGTGTCCGAGCAGAACCTTGTCGCGGACCATTCGGGTGAACCCGTCGATCACCCCGATCTGGACGATATGTTCGGCCCGTTCGAGAACGGGCATTACCCGCATCAATTGCAACTGAACTGATCTGGCGTGCCGGTGCTGGTCATCGCGCGCAGGCATGTTACATCCTTGCGCAAAGCCGAAAGGACGCTGTTATGCTTGTTGTGATTTCCCCTGCCAAATCGCTTGATATGACGCCAGTGCAGATCCCTGCCAGCGCGCCTGCGTTTCAGGACGATGCCCTGCGCCTTGCGAAAACCGCGCGCGGGCTGAGTTTGGGTGAACTGAAAAGCCTGATGACGATTTCGGACGATCTGGCCCGCCTGAACCGCGACCGTTTCGCAGCCTTCGCCGCTGACCCCGCGCCTGAGGCGGTGAAACCCGCAGCCCTTGCCTTTAACGGCGACACCTATCAGGGGCTGGAGGCGAAAACCCTGTCCATTGATGATCTGCATTGGGCGCAGGACCATCTGGGCATCCTGTCGGGGCTTTACGGCCTGCTGCGCCCGCTGGACGCGATCCAGCCCTACCGGCTGGAAATGGGCAGCAAGTTGAAAACGCGGCGTGGTGCGTCGCTTTATGATTATTGGGGCGACACCATCGCAAAGGCGCTGAACGCGCGGGCGGCGGATGTGGGCGCCGACACGCTGGTGAACTGCGCCAGTCAGGAATATTTCGGCGCGGTGGACCGCAAGGCGCTCAAACTGCGCGTCATCACCCCCAGCTTTATGGAAGTCAAAGACGATAAACCCCGTATCGTCAGCTTTTTCGCGAAACGCGCGCGCGGCGCGATGGCGCGGTTCATCGTCGAAAACCGCCTGACCGATGCGGAGGCGATCAAGGATTTCACCAGCGGCGGCTATGCCTATGACGCGGATTTGTCGGATGGCGATACATGGGTGTTCGTGCGGGATTATCCGGCCTAAACCCGTTCAATCGCCAGCGCGATACCCTGCCCGCCGCCAATACACATCGTGATCAGCGCACGTTTGCCGCCGGTGCGGTCCAGCTCGTACATCGCCTTGACGGTGATGATCGCCCCCGTGGCACCTACCGGATGCCCCAGTGCAACCGCACCGCCATTGGGGTTCACGCGGGCGGGGTCAAAGCCCAGCTCCTTGCTGACCGCCAGCGCCTGCGCGGCAAAGGCTTCGTTTGATTCGATCACATCGAAATCAGCCGCGGCCAGCCCCGTCTTTTCCAGCAAACGCCGCACGGCGGGGACGGGGCCGATACCCATCACCTCGGGGCGCACACCGGCATGGGCATAGCCTAGAATACGAAACCGCGGGGTCAGGCCCGCTGCCTGCGCCGCATCTGCGCGCGCCAGCACGATCGCTGCGGCCCCGTCATTCAGGCCGGACGCATTGCCCGCTGTCACAGACCCGTCTTTTTCGAACACCGGGCGCAGGGCGGCGAGTGCCTGTGGCGTGGTGGCCTTGGGATGTTCGTCGCGGATGAAATCGACCATGTCACGTTTGACACGGACCTGCACTGGAGTGATCTGACTGTCGAAATAGCCCGCCGCAATGGCCGCTGCCACGCGGTCCTGGCTTTGCAGCGCAAAGGCATCCTGTTCGGCACGGCTGATCCCATGTTCGCGGGCGACATTTTCCGCCGTGATACCCATATGGCCGGTGCCGAACGGGCAATTCAGCGCCCCCAGCATCATGTCCTGCGTACGGATATCGCCCATCTTGGCGCCCCAGCGCTGGTCTGGGATGATAAAAGGCGACCGGCTCATGTTTTCGGCCCCGCCAGCAAGGCCGAAATCGGCATCCCCCAGCATCAGCGATTGCACCACCGAAATGATCGCCTGCACCCCCGACCCGCAGAGCCGGTTGACGTTCATCGCAGGCACACTGTCGGGGATCCCTGCCTGCATCGCGGCCACACGGCTGAGATACATGTCCTTTGGTTCGGTATTGATGACATGGCCAAAGGCCACATGGCCGATCTGGGCCGCTGCCACACCTGACCTTTGCAGCGCGGCCTTGGCCACCACAGTGCCCAGATCAATCGGCGTTGTCCCCGCCAGCGCGCCGCCGAACGTACCGATGGCGGTGCGTGCGCCGCCCAGAATGACGATGTCGGTCATGGATGCCTCCCCCTTTGTGTGGCGCAAGCTTAGCGCAACAGCGCGTGCGCAAAAGCCAGAACGTCGCGGCACGGCAGATTTGCCGCCGCAGGGCGTTTCCTTTGCTGTGTTGCGTGTTAATTCACGCGCATGACCTTGTTGATCGTCGACACCCTGACCAAGACCTATGCCACGGCCGATGGCCCGTTCCCGGTGCTGCGCGGCGTCAGCCTGACGTTGGAGGCAGGCGAAAGCCTTGCGCTGACCGGCGAATCGGGCAGTGGCAAAAGCACGCTGTTGCACCTGATCGGCGGGCTGGATCGCGCGGATGCGGGCCGGATCATGCTGGACGGGCAGGATATCGCCCGCCTTGATGACGCAGGCCGCGCGGCCTTGCGGCGCGGCACGGTCGGCGTTGTGTTCCAGCAGTTCAACCTGATCCCCAGCCTGAAGATTGCCGACAATATCGCGTTTCAGGCGCGGCTGGCGGGGCGGCATGACGCTGCATGGTGCGCGACCTTGGCTGATCGGATGGGGCTGACAGATCATCTGCGCAAATATCCCGAACAGCTGTCCGGCGGCCAGCAACAACGCGTTGCTATCGCGCGCACGCTCGCTGCGCGCCCGAAACTGGTGTTGGCGGACGAACCGACCGGTAACTTGGACGAAACCACCGCCGCGACGGTCATGGACCTGATGCTGGCACTGGTGGCCGAGACCGGCGCGGGCCTCTTGATGGTCACCCATTCACTTGTGCTGGCCGCCCGCCTGCAACGCCGCCTGCATCTGCGCGCGGGTCAGGTGGCATGACGCGGGCGGCTTTTGCAGCACTTTTGTCGCATTGGGTGCGCAATCCGGTGCAATTGTTCACGCTGCTGGCGGGGCTGGCGCTGGCGACCGGCCTTTGGTCCGGCGTGCAGGCAATCAATGCCGAGGCGCGCGCCAGCTATGATGCCGCCGCCAGCACGCTGGACGAAGGGCGCTATGACCGGCTGGTCGCGCGCGATGGCGCGGCCTTTGGGCAGGATGTGTTCGTGATGCTCCGCCGCGCGGGCTGGCTGGTCAGCCCGATGCTGACGGGCGATCTGGACGGGGTGCGGCTGATCGGGATCGACGCGCTGACAGCGCCTGCGGGCATGGGGCCGGTCAATCTGGGCGGGGATGTGGACCTTGCGGGTTTTCTGACGGGGGGCGATCAGGTCTTTGCCAATGCCGCCACTGCACCCCGGCTGGGTGCTGTCACGGTGCTGATCACCCCCGATCTGGCCGATGACACCGCCGTTGCCGATATTGGCACGGTGCAACGGCTGCTGGGCCGCGCAGGCCGGATCGACAGCCTGCTGGTGCTGCCTGACCAACCTCGCAACCTGCCGCCACTGGCCCGGATCGCGCCCGACCTGACCTTGCAACCCGCCCAAGGCAGCACCGATATCGCGGGGCTGACCGACAGTTTCCATCTGAACCTGACGGCCTTTGGCCTGTTGTCCTTTGCGGTGGGTATTTTCATCGTGCATGGCGCGATTGGCCTCGCGTTTGAACAACGGCGCGGCATGGTGCGGACCCTGCGCGCGCTGGGCTTGCCGCTGAACCGGTTGATCGGGCTGATGCTGGCGGAATTGCTGGTCTTTGCGCTGGTGGCAGGGGTGATCGGGGTCGCCTTGGGCTATGTGATCGCGGCGCTTTTGTTGCCCGATGTCGCCGCCACCTTGCGCGGGCTTTACGGTGCGGATGTGTCGGGCAATCTGCAACTGCGGCCCAGTTGGTGGGCCTCTGGGCTGGGGATCGCTTTCGCTGGCACGTTGCTTGCGGGGGGATCGGCGCTTTGGGGGATCGCGCGGATGCCGCTGCTGGCGGCGGCGCAACCGCGTGCGCTGGCGATGGCGGCAGGACGGCGGGCCAGCTTTCAGTTGGGGGCGGCACTGGTGTTGCTCGCCGTGGCCATTGTGCTGGGTTTCAACGCGGATGGATTGGTCACGGGTTTTGCCTTGCTGGGGACCTTGCTGATCGGGGCCGCCCTTGCCTTGCCGCCGGTGCTGAATGGCATGCTTGCCTTTGCCAGCGGGCGCGCGCGCAGTGTGACCGCGCAATGGTTTTGGGCCGATACCCGCCAGCAATTGCCGGGTCTGTCGCTGGCGCTGATGGCCTTGATGCTGGCGATTGTGGCCAATATCGGTGTGTCCACGATGGTGTCGAGTTTCCGGCTGACCTTTACCGGCTTTCTGGACCAGCGGCTGGCATCCGAGCTGTACATCAGCACCGATAGCGCCGAGCAGACCGCCGCACTGGTGGCCTTTGCCGAAGGTGCGGGGGCCGCGGTCCTGCCGATCCAATCCGCCGATCTGCAGATCGCAGGCCAACCGGCCGAGGTGTTCGGCACCCGCGACCATGCCACCTACCGCGACAACTGGCGCTTTTTGCAAAGCACGCCCGACGCATGGGACACAACATTCGCCGGGCAAGCGGTGGTGATCAACGAACAACTGGCGCGGCGCGGGGCGCTGGGCCTTGGTGATATGGTGACCATCGGCAGCCTGACCCTGCCGGTTGAGGGGATTTATGGCGATTACGGCAATCCTATCGGGCAGGTCGTGCTGGCGCTGGATGCCTTTGCGCAGGAATTCCCCGCCGTCGAGCCGCGCCGGTTCGGCCTGCGTGTGGCGGGTGATCCGGCTGATTTCGTGGCCGGTCTGACCGCCGCCACGGGTATTGGCGCGGGCCAGACCATTGACCAAGCGGAGATCAAGGCACTGTCGCTGGCGATTTTCGAGCGCACCTTCACCGTCACCACGGCGCTGAATATCCTGACGCTTGCGGTCGCGGGTTTCGCCATTCTGATGAGCCTGCTGACGCTGGCCGCGATGCGGGTGCCGCAACTGGCCCCCGCTTGGGCAATGGGCATGACGCGGGCCGCGCTGGGGCGGCTGGAACTGTTGCGCGCGGTGATGCTGGCGGTACTGACCGCGGCGCTGGCGCTGCCTTTGGGTCTTGCGCTGGCTTGGGTTCTGCTGGCGGTCGTGAATGTCGCGGCCTTTGGCTGGCAATTGCCAATGTATCTGTTTCCGCTGGATTACGCACGGTTGGGCGGGTTTGCGCTGCTGGCCGCTGTTCTGGCCGCTGGCTGGCCCGCATGGCGGCTGGCGCGCACGCCGCCCGGTGATCTGCTGAAGGTTTTTGCCAATGAACGCTAAAGCACTGATCCTGTGCCTGCTGCCGGTCACCTCACTGGCGCAAGGCTTTGCAGGGCTGGGGACGGAAGTGGACGGCTTTTCCACCCCCGCCCCTGACCCCGTGTTCGATTTCCCCGCCGATCACGGCGCGCATCCCGATTACCGGATCGAATGGTGGTATCTGACCGCCAATCTAGAGGATGCCGACGGCACGCCCTACGGGTTGCAATGGACGCTGTTTCGCTCTGCCTTGGCACCTTACGAGGCCGACGGCTGGGACAGCCCGCAACTCTGGATGGGCCATGCGGCGGTCACGACCGAAACCGCGCATTTCGTCGCCGAACGGCTCGCGCGTGGCGGGATCGGGCAGGCGGGTGTCGTGGCTGATCCGTTCAGCGCATGGATCGACGATTCGGCGCTAGAGGGCGATTGGCGGACCCTGCAGATGCGTGCGACGGGCAGTGATTTCAGCTATGATATGGCGCTGAGCGCGACCGGCCCTTTGGTGTTTCACGGCGATGGCGGCTATTCGGTGAAATCGGCGGCGGGGCAGGCGTCTTATTACTATTCACAACCGTTTTTCGATATTTCCGGCACGCTGAACCTGCCGACAGGTGATGTGCAGGTGACAGGCAGCGCGTGGCTGGACCGTGAATGGTCGTCGCAGCCTTTGGCGGATAACCAGACCGGCTGGGATTGGTTTTCGCTGTCGTTCGATGACGGGGCCAAGCTGATGGGCTTCCGGCTGCAACAGACGGATGGGATGCATTATACGTCGGCCACATGGATCACGGCGGAGGGGGAAACCACGCCTTATGCGGACGGCGCCTTGCAGGTGGAACCGTTGCTGACCAATGCAGCGGGCGTGCCGGTCCATTGGCGTTTGACCTTGCCTGCGCGCGGTGTCGATGTGACGGTGCAGGCGGTGAATGACGACGCATGGATGACAACCTCTGTGCCTTATTGGGAAGGGCCAGTGACCTTTGCAGGCACGCACCAAGGCCGCGGCTATCTGGAGATGACAGGCTATGACTGACTGGTTCACCACGCTGGACGGCTTGCGCACGCGGGCTTGGGGGATGCTGGCGCGTGGCGTGGCCGATGCGCGCCATCCTTGCCGCTTGCCCACGGTCTGCACGACCAGCCCCGATGGCTGGCCCGAGGCGCGCACGATGGTGCTGCGATCCGCCGATCAGGGCGCTGCGGTGGTCACGCTGCATACCGACCTGCAATCGGGCAAGCTGGCCAGCCTTCAGGTTAATCCGCGTGTGGCGCTGCATGTCTGGCTGCGCCCGCAAGCCTTGCAGATCAGATTGCAAGCCGAGGTGACGGTGCAAAGCGGGCCGGATGTCCGCCCGCTTTGGGATAAAATCCCCGATCATGCGCAGCAAAGCTATGGCGTGACCCCGCCCCCCGGTGCGCCCATCGGGGCGGCGCTGGAGTATGTCAAACAGCCTGACCCCGCGACCTTTGCCGTGTTGTCCTGCCGTGTGATGCAGATCGACCTTGTGCATCTGGGCGACCAGCACCGCCGCGCGGCCTATTCACGAAGCGATGATTGGGCGGGCCAATGGCTATCGCCGTGACGGCGCGCGCGCTAAGGGCGTTGCATGGATAAATACCCTTTCACCCGTGACCTTGTGCTGATTGGTGGCGGTCACACCCATGCGCTGGTTTTGCGCAAATGGGGCATGAACCCGCTAGCAGGCGTGCGGGTGAGCGTGATCAACCCCGGCCCGACGGCGGCCTATTCGGGCATGTTGCCGGGGTTCGTGGCAGGGCATTACAGCCGCGATGATCTGGATATCGATCTGGTCAAACTGGCGCGTTTCGCAGGCGCGCGGATGATCAACGGGGCCGTGACGGGCATTGACCGCACAGCACGCACCGTCACCGTGCCGGGGCGGCCACCCATCGGCTATGACGTGCTGAGCATCGATGTCGGGATCACATCGCAGATGCCCGCGCTGGACGGGTTCGCCGCATATGGCACCCCCGCCAAGCCTTTGGGTGCGTTTGCACAGGCCTGGGACGATTACCGCGCCCGCGCGAAAGCCCCGAAAATTGCCGTGATCGGCGGTGGTGTCGCGGGGGCGGAACTGGCGCTCGCTATGGCGCATGCTTTGCAGGGCAAATCCCCGAAACTGCATCTGATCGACCGTGGTCGCGCGCTGGCAGCCCTTGGCGACAAGGCGCGCCAAAAGATGTTGGTGGCGCTGGCCGGCTATGGCGTGGAAATCATCGAAAACGCGGAAGTGACGCAAGTCTTTCGCGAAGGCGTGTTGTTGCGCGACGGTCGCCTGATCCACAGTGATTTCACCACCGGTGCGGCAGGGGCCAAACCGCATGACTGGATCGCGGGCACGGAGCTTGATCTGCAGGATGGGTTCATCAGCGTGACCGCGCAATTGCAGACCAGCGACAGGGCGGTTTTTGCCGTGGGCGATTGCGCGCATATGGCCGCCAGCCCGCGCCCCAAGGCGGGGGTCTATGCCGTGCGGCAGGCACCGGTGCTTTTTGACAATCTGCGCGCAATCCTGTCCGGCGGGCGGTTGCGCGATTACAAACCGCAGCGCGATTACCTCAAGCTGATCTCTTTGGGGCAGAAATCGGCGCTGGCGGAAAAGTTTGGGACGGTCTGGCAAGGGCCATTGCTCTGGCGGCTGAAAGACCGGATTGATGCCAAGTTCATGGCACGCCTTGATGATCTGCCTGTGATGCCCCCCCCACAGCTACCGAAAATCGCGGCAATCGGCTTGCGCGCCGCCTTGGGCGACAAACCGATGTGTGGTGGCTGTGGCGCCAAGGTAGGGCGTGCAGCCTTGCAGCAAGTGCTGGGCGATGCTTTTGGCGATGATGCGGGCCTGGTGCAGACGGGGCAGGTGATCACCACCGACCATCTGCGCGCGCTGGTGGCCGATCCGGTGCTGATGACGCGGATCGCTGCCATCCACGCGCTGGGCGATATCTGGGCGATGGGGGCCACCCCGCAGGCCGCCACTGTGCAAATCATCCTGCCGCGCATGGAAAGCGCGTTACAGCAGCGGACCATGGCCGAGATCACGGCAACCACCACTGCGGTCATGTCCGAAGCGGGTGCGCGGATCGCGGGCGGGCATAGCGCGCTTGGCGACGAGCTGACCATCGGGTTCACGATCACGGGGCTGGTGGACAGGCCGATCACGCAGGCGGGCGCACGGGCAGGCGATGCGCTGATCCTGACCAAACCTATCGGCAGCGGCACGATCATGGCGGGTGACATGGCTGGGCAGGCGCGCGGGGCGGATGTGATCGCCTGCCTGGACCTGATGGTGCAATCGCAGGCGAAGGCCGCCGCGATCCTGCACGCGGCCCATGCGATGACCGATGTGACGGGGTTCGGCCTGTTGGGTCATTTGCGCGGGATCTGCGACGCCTCTGGCACGGGGGCTGTGCTTGACTGGGCGCAGGTGCCGGTGATGGCGGGGGCGGCGGTGCTATCGGCGCGTGGTGTGCGCTCGACGCTGTTTGCGGATAATCAGGCAGGCGCCGGGGTGGTCGAAGGGGCCGTGCCGGACCTTGCCTACGACCCGCAGACGGCGGGCGGTCTGCTGGCCGCGGTGGCGGGCCACAGCGCCGATGATCTGTTGGGCGCATTGACACGCGCGGGCTATACTGCCGCCATCATCGGGCAGATCACTGATGGGTCGGCGATCAGCCTGCGTTGACCAGCGGCAGGATCGCCGCGACCAGCCTGTCCTGTCCGGCATCGTCCAGCGTGTCGCTGTGCAAATCGGCCAGCATGTCATGGGCAGCGATTTTGCGTGATTTCGCATAGGCGGGGTCGTAATGCTGGTCCATCAGCGCAGTGGCGAAACCCGTCAGATCGCCCGCGTGCAGCAGGGCCATCCAGCCATCCACCACCTGATGCCCGCGGATGTAGCGCAGCGGTGCCAGCCGGCGCGCCATGTCGTCGGGGTCGGCCGCGATATCGGCATAGGCCCGCGCCAGAAAGCTGGCCCGCGCGGCAAGCGGCGCGTGCAGGGTGATCCGTTGTGCCGCAGTCATTGCGGCCCAGAGGGACGGTGGAATCACGAGGCTGCCGATCTTGCTGCTTTCGGCCTCGATCAGGACAGGGCGCGCGGGGTCGAGCCGGTACAGCGCCAGCGCGATCTGCGTCTCAAAGGCGCGTTGCGATGGCTGGCCCTGTGCTGCACCGCCCAACAATGACCCGCGATGGTTGGCCATGGCTTCAAGGTCGATGACCTGCACGCCCTTGGCGGCCAGCCGCGCCAGCAGCGCCGTTTTCGCCGTGCCGGTATTGCCATCAAGCAAGATGACCCTGTGCGGCACCGGCCTGTCGTAAACCGCCCCCTGCACCAGCCGCCGGAATGTCTGGTAGCCGCCCTGCACCGTGTCGGTGCGCCAGCCGATCTGGCCAAGGATCGAGGCAAACGACCCCGACCTTTGCCCCCCGCGCCAGCAATAAACCAAAGGTCGCCAGCTGCCGTCTTTGTCTGCCATCGCCTGCGCGATATGGTCGGCTACATTGCGCGCGACCAATGATGCGCCCAGTTTGCGCGCCTCGAACGGGCTGATCTGTTTATAGATCGTACCGACCCGCGCGCGTTCGTCGTTGGACAGCGCAGGCAGGTTGATCGCGCCCGGCACATGGTCCAGCGCGAATTCGGCGGGCGAGCGCACGTCAATCACGGTGTCGAAACCGTGTTTGATCAGATCGTCAAGCGTGGCAAAAGCGATAGGCATGGCGCTGTCTAGCGCGGTGCGCGCGCCGAGGTAAGGGGCAAGCAGCGTGGTTTGGCCTAGCGTGCAAAGCTCCAGCGCGTGATCTGCTGATATGTCGCGCCCGCCGGCAGCTTGATCTGTGGAAAATGCGTGTGGTTGGGGGCATCGGGCCAGTGCTGCGCCTCGATCGCCAGCGCGTCATGATCGGGCCGCCCGTCGAAAACCTGCATCCCCGGCAGTGTTGTGGCCATCACCATACGGACCCCGCCTTGCCCCGTCAGCCACAGCACATCGCGCAGCGGTTCTTCCCCGTCAGACAGGCAGAAATTGTGGTCAAGCGGTGGTGTTTGCGCGTCCAGCACCGGCCCGTGGCGCAAATCCATACCGGTGCCGGTGACATCGGCAACATCGCCTGTCGGACAAATAGCATCGTCAATCGGCAGGTAATGATCCGCAGCGATCCGCAGGCTGTGGCCTTGCCATGTGCCTGACCCGTCAAGGTTCCAATAGCTGTGATTGGCGAAGTTCATCAAGGTCGTGCCATCGCTGGTCGCTGTGAGCGTCAGCGTCAGCGTGGCAGGTGCGCTCAGCGTGAATTGCGCGGTCACGCGCCGCCGCCCCGGCAACCCCGCAAAACCGTCGGGCATATCAAGCGAAAGGGTGGCAGAGGCCGCGGTCGTTTCGATCACGTCCCAGACCTGCGCGTGGCTGCCTTCGGACCCTGAATGCAGATGCGCCTGTCCGTTGTTGCGTTCCAGCTCGTACATCATCCCGTCCAGCCGGACCCGCGCGGTGGTGATCCGGTTGGCCACTGGCCCGACAATGGCCCCGTGATAGAGCATCGCACCTTCGTAATCGGCCAGATCGTCCGACCCGACCGTCAGCCCGTGGTCGATGCCCGCCAGCCGCAGATCCTGTATCCGCGCGCCATAAGTGAGCAACGTGAGCGTCAGATCGCCCGCGCGCAGCGGGATCGCATGCACGGTTTCGCCCCGCGTGGTGGTGCCGAATATCTGCATCACAGTGCCTCCCAATGCACGCCGGCCGCTGGCACGATGGTGCCGCCCCAAGCCTGCGCTCTGGGCGCATAGTTGAACACGAACCGATGGGTGGCGGTATCCCTGATCCGCAAACCTTCAGCCAGTTGAAAGCTGGGCAGGTCCAGCGCATCGCAAAGCCCGCCGATGATCGCGTCAAATGTCGCATCATCGGGCCAACCCGCCAGATAGCGCAGATGATCACCGCCCATGATCGCGGGCTGGCCCGATTTGGTGGACAGATGCACGGGGGCGGTCCCTTCGAGATGTTCGAACCAGTGCCGGAATATGCCGCCACCCTGTAGCTTGATCTTGGCATCAGGGGGGATGCTTTCGGTCAGCACGACCGACAGATCGGTATCGGGCAGGTCGGGACCAAGCGGGGTGGGGATGCTCAACTCGTCGGTCTTGGTATCACTGCGCGGGCCGATCAGGGCGATGCCGTCAAAGCGGGCCAAGGCTGCGCGCAACGGATCAGAGATTTTCATCAAGCCGGGGGCCAGTACCAGTTTATAACCCGACAGATCGGCGCAATCGGGCGGCAGGATGTCGATGTTCAGCCCCGCCCGCCGCAGCGCGCGATAAGCGGCAAAGGCCAGACGGAAGGCATCGAAATCCGCGCCCTGCGGCTGGGTGTCCCAAGCCCAGGCGCTTGCATAATCGAACACCAGCGCTGCTTGTGCTGTTGCTGTGCCGACATCGGGTAGCTTGGCGATTTCATCCGCGACCTGCCGGCATTCGGCAAGCGCGGGCGCGGGCCTGCTGTCGGGGCGCAAAAGCCCTGCATGGTTTTGTTCCTGCGCGAAAGGGGCCTGCCGCCAGCGGAAATAGCAGACGGTTTCGGCCCCGTGGGCAAATGCTTCCCACGCCCAAAGCCGCGCCATGCCGGGCAGCGGGGCAGGGTTGTAAGGCGCCCAGTTTACCGGGCCGGGTTGTTGTTCCATGACCCAGAGCCGCCCCTTGCCCACCGCGCGATACAGATCGTGATGGAACGCTTGCATATCGGGGTGGCCTTGGCGCAGGAAGGTGGCCTTTTCTTTCGCCGTGCCTTCCAGCCGGTCGGATAGAAAGCCGATCGGGTAACTGTCCCATGACGCGATATCCAGATCGTCTCCGACCTTCCAATGGTCGAATGTGGTGATCCGGCCCATGTAATTATGGATCAAGGGCGCGGATGTATGGCGGCGGAGTTCATCGGCCTGCACTTTGTTGAAGGCGACGACCTGATCCGAGCTATAGCGCCGAAAGGCCAGCACATGCGCGGGGTTGGGTTCGGTCACGGTCAGGTTGGGCAGGTCGATCTGCGCGAAGCTGTCGTAATCCATCGACCAGAACACATTGCCCCAGGCACGGTTCAAGGCGGCGGGCGATTGGTATCTGTGTGCCAGCCAGTCCTGAAATCCGCGCCTTGCGGCGTCCGAATAAGACAGGGTGGTGTCGTGACAATCATATTCATTGTCGATCTGCCATGCCGCGACATAGGGGTTCGCCCCGTAACGTTCGCCCATCAGACGCGCGATCCGGCGGCATTCATTGCGGTAGCCCGGATGGCTGAAATCATAATGCCGGCGTGATCCGAACTTGCGCGCGCGCGCCTGCGCATCGACGGCCAGCATGTCGGGGTATTTGTCCAGCATCCAGCGTGGCGGGGTGGCGGTCGGCGTGCCAAGCACCACTTTTAGCCCCGCCGTGCCCAGCACGTCGATGGCGCGGTCAAGCCAGTCCCATGTCAGCGTGCCGGGAACGGCTTCCATCCGCGCCCAAGCGAATTCGCCGATCCGCACCCAAGACAGGCCCGCCGCAACCATGTGCGCCGCGTCCTCGGTCCATTGATCCTGAGGCCAATGTTCGGGGTAATAACAGATACCAAGAGTGCGGTGCATAGGTCAGTCCTTGAGTATTTGGAACAAAGCGAAAGCAGGGTTAAAGGAGTACCTGATGTTCCGCCTGCCCCTTGTAGGGGGTGGGTGTGGCATATGTCCGGCCTTGATCCGGCCCGTCCAGCCCCGTGGCGGCAGAGGTGCAGAACAGGGTCGACAGGTCATCGCCACCAAAGGCAGGGCAGGATGTCTGCGTGGCGGCAAAGCTGTAGCTGTCGATAAAGGTGCCATCGGGCGCATAGCCTGCGACGCGCCCTGCGCCCCATTGCGCGTTCCACAGGTTGCCTTGTGCATCGACGACGGCGCCATCGGGGCGCAGATCTGTGGCGCGCAGGTCGATATGCAGCACAGGGTCGCCTTGTGGCCAGCCATCTGCATCCAGCGCTACGCGCATGATCTTTTGCGTGGGCGTGTCGGTGAAATAGGCGGTCTTGCCATCAGGCGCGAAACAGATCGCATTGCTGATCGTGACGGGGGCGAACAGCTGGCGCAATTCACCTTTGAAATAGCGATAGATCGCGCCTGCGCCGGGCTCGGCGTTGATCCCCATGGTGCCGATCCAGAAGCCGCCCTGCGGGTCGGCGCGGCCATCGTTGGAGCGGGTGTGGGGGCTGTCCGCCTCCAGCGGGCAAAGTGGCGTCTGGCTGCCGTCGCGCAGATCAAAGCGGATCAGCGCGGTCTGGCTTGCGATCAGCAATATGTCTGCGTTGACCCAGCCCGCCGCCGAGACATATTCGTCAAACTGCCACTGCCGTGCCTTGCTTTGCAGCCGTTTGCCAAGGATATCAAACCAGAATAATTCGCCGCGCAACGGGTGCCAAAGCGGACCTTCGCCAAGCGCGCATTGTGTGTCGTCAAAGATCATCCTGCGGCCTTGTCATAGGCGGCGACGATGTCATGGGCGCGGGTGCTAACCTCGGCTGGTGTCAGTCCGGGTTGGTAAAGTGCTGTTCCTATGCCAAAACCATCGGCAGATGCGGCGATCCATGTTGCAAAATTGCTAGTGCTAGCGCCACCTACGGCATAAACCTGCGTGTCTTTGGGCAGTACGGCGCGGATTGCCTTGATCCCGTCAGGGCCGATCAGGCTGGCGGGGAAAATTTTCAGCCCGTCTGCGCCCGCCTTGAGTGCGGCGAAACATTCGGTTGGGGTCATCACCCCGGGCCAGCTTTGCAGCCCTGCCGTTTTGGTGGCAACAATGACGCGGGGGTCGCAATTGGGTGATACGATCAGCCGCCCGCCGGCCTGTGCGACGCGCCCGACATCAGCGGTGGACAACACCGTGCCCGCCCCGATCAACGCGTCATCGCCAAAGGCGCGCGCCATGCGTCCGATGCTGTCGAACGGCTCAGGGGAATTCAGCGGCACTTCGATCTTTGTGATGCCCGCGGCGATCAAGGCGGCGGTCACGGCTTCGGCCTCGGGGGGGGTGATGCCGCGCAGGATGGCGATCAGGGGGCGGTGCATCTTTATCCTTTCAACTGGCGGTAAGCGGCGGTCAGACCCGCAAGGGTCGCAGCCTCTGCATTCACCTGCGTTGCAGGCGCACCATGCTGTGCCAGAGCCGTGACGTAAAGCCGCGCAAGTGCGCCTGCGCCGATCACGGCGATCTGCTGGCCCAGCCAATAGGGTTTGGCCGCGGCAAGTTCGGCCCCGATCAGCAGCCCTGACAGCCGTGCACGGGCGGTGGCCCCGGGCAGGTCGTGCAACAAGCCTTCGGCACGCAGCGAAAACAGCCGGCCGGCCAGTTTTTCGGGCCGTCCGTAAGCATCGGCAAGGCCGGTGTCAAAGGCCGCATCATCCCAGCCATCTGTTGCGATGGAATGGCGCAGCACGGTCTGGGTGGTCAATGTGGCGAACAGCTCGCCTGTCATGAAGGTCTGGAAACTGACAATCTCGCCCGCGCTGACATGAACCCATTTGGTATGTGTGCCGGGCAGGCAGATCACACCGTCCCACCCCTTGTTCTGGGCCAGATAGCCCGCGATCTGTGTTTCCTCGCCGCGCATGACATCGGCGGGGTGAAGCTGTTTGATGCCGGGGATGACATGGACGGCAAGGCGTGGATCATCGCTGCAGGCGGGCGCAAGCGGGCCGCCCAAAGGGGCGCAGGGCGTGGCGGCGTAAGGCGCCTCGACCCAGCCTTGGCGCGATCCGACCATGCCGCAGGCGATGACGGGGGTTGGCCCGTGCAGCCACGGGCCGACCAGCGCCAGCAACGCGGGTTCAAACCCCGCGCGGTCCAGCCGGCCCATACCCCTGTCGGAACTGGCCTGCGCCAGTAATGTGCCGCTGGCCGATATCGCCCAGGCGCGGACATGCGACGTGCCCCAATCGACGCCGATCCATGCGGGAGTGATCGTTGCGGTCATCCTGTCGTCACCACGCCGGCATCGACGACCATAACCTGCCCCGTCATCATCCGCGACGCGTCAGAGGCCAGAAACAGCACCGGCCCGACCATATCGGCGGGCATGATCGGCTCTGGCAGGCATTGCCGTTCCAGAAAGGCGGCCTTGGTTTTAGGCGTGGCCCACATGGTTTCTTGTTTTTCGGTAAAGACCCAGCCGGGCGCGATGGCATTGACCCTGATCCCGCGCGGCCCCCATTCGCGCGCCAACGACCGTGTCATGCCCGTGATCCCCGCATTGGCGGTGGTATAGCCGATCATGCCCGCCGCCCCGAACAGATAGCTGATCGAGGAAAAGTTGATCATCGCGCCCTGCGGTGCCATGACGGTCGCGGCTTTCTGGCAGGCAAAGAAATAGGCCTTCAGGTTCACGGCCTGCATTTCGTCCCAATAGGCGGGGGTGATGGTTGCGGCCTCGTGGCGGGCGTCGTTGGCGGCATTGTTAACAAGTGCCTTTAAGGGGCCATGCGCATCGGCGGCCTTGGCGATGGCGTCTTGCAGGGCATCGGTATCGGTAATGTCGCATGGAATGAACAGCGGGCGGTTGGCGTGTTTGGCGGCCATCTGATCCACGAAGGCGCTGGCATCGGACCGTCCGACAAAGGCGACCTTGGCCCCTTGGGTAAGAAACCCATCGGTCAGTGCCGCACCGATGCCGTTGCCGCCACCGGTGATAAAGACAGATGCCCCGGTAAGATCATGAAAGGTGGCGGTCACAGGCTTTCTCCTTGCAGCACCCAGATCCGGTCGGGGAACGACCATGGCAATGTCACGCCGTGCTGCATCAGATAGGTGCCCGATGCAACCAGCGACCCCGATTTGAGCAGCGGCGCACCGCGTGACAGGCCGGGGGCCTCGTCTCGATTGACCAGCGTGACGCGGTAACGCGCTTGCCCGTCCAGTCCGGTCAGCCGCAAGGGGCGCGGCACGATCTGCGTACTGGTTGCGGCCTTGCCTGCAAAAACCACGAAACGGGCCTTGTCGCGCGCCAGTTGCTGTTCGGCGATCACGGCGGGATCGGCGCTGTCCAGCCGCAGGATATCGGCGCTGTGCAGCCAGTGGCGGTTTTGCTTCCACCAACCTGTGACCTTGCTCAGAACAGCGGCTTCATGGTCGGTCAATTCGCGGGGGTCCATCTCGAACCCCATATGGCGCTGGGCGGCGACCCATGCGCGCAAGGACATGTCCAGCGTGCGCCCCGAGGTGTGGCAGATGCGCGGGCCGACATGGCTGCCGGTCACGGCCATCGGCAAGAACAGGGCGGCGTCATGCTGGATGCGCAGCCGTTCCAGTGCGTCGTTGCTGTCGGATAGCCAGACCCGCTGCGTGCGTTGCAGGATTCCGAAATCGATCCGCCCGCCGCCCGAGGCGCAGGATTCAATCTCGACGGCTGGGAAATCTACGCGCAGCCGGTCGAGCAGCGCATAGGTCCCACGGGTCTGGGCGGCATCGGGCATCGGCAGCACGCGGTTGTGGTCCCATTTGATGTAATCAATCGGATGATCGGTCAGGATCGCGGCGATCCGGCCATACAGATATTCGCGCACCGCAGGCAGCGCCATGTTCAGCACGAGTTGCTGGCGCCCACGGGTCTGGTCGGCACGGCCAAGCACCCAACCCGGATGCGTGCGGTATGTGTCGCTGTCCTCGTTGATCATCTCGGGTTCGAACCACAGGCCAAAGGTCATGCCCAGCCCGTGGATATGGGCGATCAATGGCTGCAGTCCTTGGGGATATTTGCGCGCATCCACAATCCAGTCCGACAGGCTGGTCGTGTCGTCGTCGCGCCGCCCGAACCAGCCGTCATCCAGCACGAACCGTTCCGCGCCAAGCGCGGCAGCACGGGTGGCGATGTCTTTCAGGACAGGCAGTTTATGGTCGAAATAGACCGCTTCCCAGCAATTGTAATGCACAGGGCGCGGGGTATCGGGCTTGGGCCATGTCACGATCCGGTCGCGCAAATGGCGCTGGAATGCCACAGCGCAGCCGTTCAACCCGCTGTCGGAATAGTTAATATACAAAGGCGCGGTGCTGAAATGTGTCGCCGCTTGCGTGTCCGACCCTGCGGCATGGCCCCACTGGATTTGTCGGCGGCCATCGGCCAGTTCCTCGGCGATCATGCGATGCCCGCCGGACCAGCCATAGTGAAAGGCGTAAGCCTCGCCTTGGGTATTCGTCGCCCCGTGGCATGGCACGATCAGGCCGGGGAAATGCTCATGCCCGCTGCGGCCTGTGCGGCTTTCGCGTAGCCGGATGCCCGCTGACCATGGCGTGTGCGCCAGCTGGAATTCACCGCACCAACGGCCCGAGATGTCGATCATCGTCTCGCTGTGTTGCGGGGCGGGCAGGACGGGTGCTGCAAGCCAGTCCAGATATACCGGATATTCCGCGTTCAGCGCCGTCTGGCAGGTGATGATATGGGTTTCAGGGTCGGACAGAAACGTGCAGATCAGGTCCAGCCCGTTGTCTGCATCGCGGTAGGTCAGGCGCAGGTCGGTGGCGGTTTGCACCGCATCCACAAGGCTGAACATCGCCAGCACAGGCGCGCCGCCCGCATCGCGCAGGATCAGCCCGGGCTGGCCGGGGAAGCTGCGGCTTGCCTCGGGACACAGTGACAGATCGGGGTTTTCGTCGAGCATCCCGCCCGTGATGTCGATGGCATGGGCGGCATGTAGCATGGCAAGGTCTTCGTCAGCGGGCAGTGGCGCGCCCCAATAAACGACCTGCGGCAGGCGGGTATTGCGGGCCGCCAGCACAAGTGTCTGGCGTCCAGTGTCGATCCGGTAGGTATGTGTCATGGTCTTCTTACTTTACAGCCCCCAGCGTGAGGCCCGCGATAAAGTGTTTCTGCATCAGAAAAAACATCAAGACTGGTGGCAGGGCGGCCACGATGGAACCTGCGCTCATCAGATGATAGGCCGCGCGATATTGCGCGTTGAAACTGGTGATCCCTGCGGTGACAGGCTGGCTTTCGGGGCCTTGGGTCAGCACGACGGCCCAGAAATAATCGTTCCAGATGAAGGTGAAGATCAGCACCGCCATCGCCGCGATCGCGGGTTTCATCAGCGGCAGGACGACATACCAGAAGATGCGCCATTCGGCGACGCCCTCCACGCGGGCAGCCTCGATCAGCGCAAAGGGCAGGGCGCGGATGAAATTGCGCATGAACAGCGTGGCAAAACCTGTCTGGAACGCGATGTGGAACAGCACCAGACCGGTTTTGGTGTTATAAAGGCCCATATCCACCGTCAGGTCGCGCACCGGCACCATCAGGATTTGGAAGGGCACGAAATTGCCCGCGATGAACATGAAAAAGATCAGCAGATTGCCCTTGAACTTGTACACGCCCAGCGCAAACCCTGTCATGCAGGCCAAAGCAACGGTGCCGATCACCGTGGGGACCGTGATCATCACGGAATTGAGCAGGTAGCGCGGCATCGCGCTTTCGAAAAATACCAGCCCGTAATTGGTGAAACCTTCAAAAGACGACGGCCAGCCCCAGTAATTGCCGGATGTGAAATCGACATCGGGCTTGATCGAAAAGATCATCACTGCGATCAGCGGCAAAAGCCACAAGATCAGCGCGACAGGCAAAAACGCCTGATAGCTGAGGCGCACCGTGGGGGATGATTTCTGGACCGGTGTCGGAAACATATCAGCGCCTCGCCGTCCCGGGCTTGACCCGGGACCTGGTGAACGGTGTCGGCGTGAGGTCCCGGATCAGGTCCGGGACGGGGGGCTGTGGGGATGTCATCAGCGTGCCTCTTTTTCGTCTTGGTACATCGTCCACAAAAAGTAGGAGATGAAGACCAGCATGATCAGGAACAGCACCACCGCCACGGCAGCGGCATAGCCATATTGCAGCCCGCGTTCGGACAGGGATTTTTCGAAAACATAGAATGACAACACGCGGGTGGACCCGAACGGGCCACCGCCGGTCATGATCGACACCAGATCGAAACTGCGCAAAGCGCCGATGATCGTGACGACAAAGGCGATAAAGGTCGCAGGTTTCAGCTGCGGCAGGATCACATGCCACAGCATCTTGCGGCCCTTGGCGCCGTCCAGGCGGGCGGCCTCGACCTGTTCGGGGTCCACCGCGTTCAGGCCGGTCAGATACAGGATCATGCAATAGGCCGTCTGCGGCCAGAGACCCGCCACGATGATCCCGTAGGTCGCCGTATTCGGATTGCCCAGCACGCCGCCGCTGATTTCAAACCCGAACCAGCCGGTCACGATCGTGAACAGCCCGTTATTGGGCAGATAGAACCACGAAAACACCAGACCGACGACAACCTGACTGATGACAAAAGGGAAAAAGAACAGGGATTTATACAGCCTTATACCGCGCACATTCTGGTTCAGGAATAGCGCGATAAACAGCCCCAGCGGGATTGCCAGCAAATACAGCACCAGCCAGCGCAGGTTGTTCCACAGCGAGATCTGAAAATTCCGGTCGGCGCGTTCGCCGTTCAAACCGAACAGCTTGTTATAGTTTTCCAGCCCGACATAGGTGCCGTTGGTGTCGATATCGCCCAGGCCGTTCCAGTCGTACAGCGACATGCCGAAACTTTGCCAGATCGGTGCGATGACATAGACAACAAAAAACAGCACGCCAGGCGCAAGAAACAGCCACGGCGTGATCGCGATTTCGTTGCGCTTGTACCAGCCGCGCGGGGGCTGGCGGTCGCTGTCAGCGGAAATACTCATGCGCCGGCCTGTCTGTT
>NZ_CH672414.1:105431-215514 GCF_000152785.1 Yoonia vestfoldensis SKA53
TGTATTTGCTGGCAATCCCGCTGGGGCTGTTTATCGCGCTATTCCTGAACCAGAATGTGCGCGGTATGAAGGCTGTATAAATCCCTGTTCTTTTTCCCTTTTGTCATCAGTCAGGTTGTCGTCGGTCTGGTGTTTTCGTGGTTCTATCTGCCCAATAACGGGCTGTTCACGATCGTGACCGGCTGGTTCGGGTTTGAAATCAGCGGCGGCGTGCTGGGCACCAACACGGGCGGGATGCGCATCACAGCGCACCCCTTGGGGGAGGATCAATAGACGTCCTGACGCGTGGCTTCCAGCCGTTCCAGGATGTCATCCAGATTGTCTGGAAACACCATGAATTCCTGGAACCCTTCCATGCCCGCAGCGGCCATTTCGGCAGGTGCATCGCGGTCAAAGAATTGGGCGATCCCGCCGGGCGCGCCGCTTGACAGCATCTGGAACCCTTGCTGCAGAAACTTGTCTTCATCAACCGAGGACAGCGCGTTCACCGGCAGCTGGCCAAGGTTTGCGCCGTTGTTGATCAGCGTCTGGTTTTCAGCCGAGACCACGAAGCGCAGGAATTCACGCGCGGCTTCTTTGTTCTGGGCAGCTGAGGGGATGTGGAACGTGTCGGTCGGTGCGTCTTCACCCTTTGGAATACCGGGGGTGATTTCGACGAATTGATAAAAATCCAGCTGGTTATCGGTCAGACCGGCCTCGCGCAATGGTGCAACGGCGAAGTTGCCCATCAGATAGCTGGCAGCTTCGCCATTGACCATGAAGGGCAGGGCTTCTTGCCAGCTGTAGTTCTGGTGGTCGTCGATAAAGGCACCCATGTCGATCAGCGTGCGCCAGTTTTCAAAGGTCGCGCGCACCTCGTCACTGGTCCAGCTTTCTTCGCCATTGGTCAGGCGCGCGTGAAAGTCATAGCCGTTGGTGCGCATGTTCAGATAATCGAACCAGCCGCCAGCGGTCCACAGGAACTTGGTCCCGATGGTGTAGCATTTGATGCCGTTGTCGATCAGTGTCTGGCAATTGGCCAGCTCTTCTTGCCATGTTGTAGGCTCGGTCAGGCCGAACTGGTCAAAGATGTCTTTGCGGTAATAGACGCCCCATTGGTAATAGGTGTAAGGCACGCCATATTGCGCATCGCCCACGGTCAGCGCACCTTTGGTGGAGCCAAGCTCTTCGCTCATCGATCCGTCCCAGATGTCGGACACGTCTTCGAACAGACCGGCCTCGACATAGGGCAGCATGCGGTTGGCGGCGTACCAGTTGGCAACGTCCGGCGCATTGGCGGTCAGGAAGTTGCGGATCTGGGTTTTATAGGCTTCACGGTCGATCACCGTCAGTTCGATGTTCAGGTCGGGGTGCATCTCGCCGAAACGCGCGACCATGCCTTCCATCACTGCGCGGGGCGCAGGGTTGGACATGTCCGAGAAAATGACCAGATCGCCCGACAGCGATTGTGCATTGGCCGGCATGGCAGATGCCGCGATGCCCGCTGCAACGAACGCCGCGAACGACGTTTTCAGAATGGAACGCATTATATCCTCCCTAGGTGCTTCCATGGTCCACCTTGGTTTCATTATATGAAACTAGGTTTTGCATATTGATACTTAATCGCAAAGCCGCTAGGCTTGTCAACAACCATGACGGGTCTGCAATAATATGTGTGGGCGACAGGCAGGGATCGGGGGGCGAATGACAAGTGACGGGACAGTCGGCAAAGCTTTGGAAGTGCTGGATCAGGTCGCCGCCTATGGTCGGCCCGTGCGGTTCAGCGAATTGCTGGCGGCATCACCTTTTCCCAAACCGACGCTGTATCGTTTCCTGCAAACGCTGACGAACCAGCGGATGCTGGCCTATGATCCCGACCGGCAGACCTATTCGCCGGGCGTGCGTCTGGTGCGGCTGGCCCATGCGGCATGGGAACAATCCACGCTGGCACCGATCGCGCGGCCCCATATTGACGCGCTGTCTGCGGCGGTTGGCGAAACAGTGCATCTGGCGCAGTTGGACCATGCGCAGGTGCTGTATATCGACAAGCGCAACGCCAACAAACCGGTGCAGATGTTCAGCCAGGCGGGCAAGGTCGGGCCTGCTTATTGCACCGGTGTGGGCAAGGTGATGCTGGCCTTTTGCGACCCTGCGGTGATCGCCGCTGTGATCGAACAGCAAAGTTTTCACCGCTTTACCGCCGCCACGCTGACCACGCCTGCCGCATTGCGCACCGAACTGTCCGCGATCCGGGCCAACGGCTATGGTTTCGACCGCGAGGAACATGAACCCGGCATCATCTGCATCGCCATGCCGATCCTGTCGGATGGCGGGCGCGTGCTGGGGGCTTTGTCGGTGACCAGCACGACCAGCCGGACCAATCTGGCCGGTCTGGAATCCTATGTGCCGATCCTGCAGGACACGGCGAGCAAGATTGCAAGGGACGCCCAAAGCTGGAGCTTTCCCGACCACGACGCAAAAGAACCAACGGGGAGATAGGCGATGTCCGGTGTCACGCTGAAGAATGTGGTCAAACGCTACGGCGACGTGCAGGTCATCCACGGCATCGACCTGGCCATCGGTGACGGGGAATTCTGCGTCTTCGTCGGCCCTTCGGGCTGTGGCAAATCCACCTTGCTGCGGATGGTTGCCGGGCTGGAGGAAACGACCGAAGGCAGCATGTCTATTGGCGAGCGTGACGTGACACGGCTTGACCCGTCGCAGCGCGGCGTGGCGATGGTGTTCCAGACCTACGCGCTTTATCCGCATATGACCGTGCGCGAAAACATGGGCTTTGGCCTGAAAATGAACGGCCATCCCAAAAAGGTCATCGCCGAAAAGGTGGCCGAGGCGACGCGGATTCTGAAACTCGAACCCTATCTTGATCGCAAACCCGCTGCCCTGTCCGGCGGTCAGCGCCAGCGCGTGTCCATCGGGCGCGCCATCGTGCGCGGGCCAGAGGTGTTCTTGTTTGACGAACCCCTGTCCAACCTTGACGCTGAATTGCGGGTGGAAATGCGGGTCGAAATCGCGCGGCTTCACCGCGAGATCGGTGCGACGATGATTTATGTCACCCATGATCAGGTCGAGGCGATGACCCTGGCCGACAAGATCGTGGTGCTGCGCGCGGGCCGGATCGAACAGGTCGGCGCCCCGATGGAATTGTACCGCGATCCTGACAACAAATTCGTGGCGGGGTTCATCGGATCGCCCGCAATGAATTTTCTGGGTGGTACCGCCAAGGATGGCACAGTCACCGTTCCGGGGATGAAAGCCGATTTCGCAGGTGTGATCCCCGCCTCCTATAGCGGGGCCGTCACTTTGGGGATGCGCGCCGAACATCTGGCCGTCGATCCCGCAGGCGACACCCATACCGTCGATCTGACCGAAAGCCTTGGCGGGGTGTCCTTTGTCTATCTGACCTCCGACACCGGCGAACGCATCGTGATCGAGGAACGCGGCGATGACCGGTCGGTCGAGGGCGCGCGCGTCGGCGTGACCATCGACAAATCCCGCCTTTACCTGTTTGATGCCCAGACCGAGGTCCGCATCCGCAACGGGTGATCCAAGGGTCTGGCTTGCAGGAGAAGAGATTTGACACTGACCGCTGCCCTGATCGCGCAGACCTATGCGGCCATCGCCCCCGCGACGATCCGCACCCCGCTGATCCGCGCGACGCGGTTGTCGCACCTGCTCGGGATCGATCTTTATCTGAAACTGGAAAACCTGCAGCACACCAATGCGTTCAAAGCGCGCGGCGCGCTGGCAAAATTGCTGACGCTGGATGCGGCCGCGCGCAAGGCAGGCGTGATCGCTTGCAGTGCTGGCAACCATGCGCAAGGCGTGGCCTATCACGCGACACGGTTGGGCATCCCCTCGACCATCGTGATGCCGGAAGGGACGCCCTTCAACAAGGTCCAGCGCACCGCCGATCTGGGGGCCGAGGTGGTGATCCACGGCGCAGGCTTTGACGACAGCGTGCAATTCACGCTGGATCTGGCGGCGCAAAAGGGGATGACCTTTATCCATCCTTTCGATGATCCGGTGGTCGCAGCAGGCCAGGGCACGGTGGCGCTGGAAATGCTTGAACAGATGCCGGATCTGGATTGCATCGTGGTACCGGTGGGCGGCGGCGGGCTGATCGCGGGGATGGCGGTGGCGGCCAAATCGGTGAAATCCGCCATCACGATCATCGGCGCGCAGGCGCATTTGTTCGATGCCGCGAAAGCCCAGATCGAAGGGGTCGCGCCGCATTTTGCCGGTGCCACGCTCGCCGAAGGCATCGCCGTGCGCCAACCTGCCCCCGCCAATATCGCCGTGATCCGCACCCATGTCGCCAGCATCGACAGCGCCAGCGAAAGCGAGATCGAAAGCGCGGTTTTCGACCTTTTGTCGCACGAAAAACTCGTCGCCGAAGGGGCAGCAGGCGCTGGTCTGGCGGTGATCAAAGCCAACCTTGCCCGTTTTGCCGGTCAAAAGGTCGGCCTTGTGATTTGCGGCGGAAACATCGATTCGCGCCTGCTCTCGACGCTGATCCTGCGCGGGCTGATGCGCGACGGGCGGATCACACGACTGGTGTTCGAAATCGACGACCGCCCCGGCCAGCTTGCCATGATCTCGCGCATCATCGGGGATGCGGGCGCGAATGTGATCGAGGTCATCCACCAGCGGATGATGCAAAGCGTGTCATTGAAAAAAGCCGAACTTGAAATCGTGATCGAGGCCCGCGACCAGCGCCATGTCGATGACATCACCGGCCTCTTGCGTGATGCGGGCCTGTCTGTGCGCACGGCCCAAGACCTTTAACCTCATCGTTCGAGCCTAAATATCCCGGGGGGCCCCGGACCCTTGTCCGGGGCGGGGGCAGCGCCCCCTCAGCGCTTGCCGTAATAGAGCCCCACCACATGTTCGGCCTGTGCAAAGAACAGCCAGCGCAGCACCAGCACGCCTGCGATATGGCTGACCAGCGCCAGCGCGCCCCAGATATGGCTGAACGGCACCAGCAGGAATATGATCGGCAGCACGAAGGCCAGCGCCACCGCGATGATCCGTAAACGCTGCGCATGTTTGCGGCCCACCACATGGATGAATTCGCGCATCAGGTAATTGGTGCCGGTATGGGGCGGCTCAAACGCGCGGACGGTACCGATATGGCCAAGGCCCGTGGCGCTGGCCATATCGGTGCCCGAGCGTGCCAGCCGCGTGTCACCCGTGACCCAAGTATAGACCTGCAAAGCGGCGGCAAGGCCCAGCAGAACCAGCGCCTCGGTCACTTGGCCACCGAGCAGCGCCCCGCCGCCAACCGACAGCGCCAAAAACAGCGCAGGCGTGGACCAATGCCGCCAGCGCGGCACGGTTTTCAACTGCGCATAGATCATGGCCGTGGTGAACACGGTCGCCAGCGCGCCAGCCGCCCCGAGCCATCCCAAAGGCGCCAGCACGGTGTCAAAAAACACCAGCCCCGCACCATAGGCGGCCATGATCAGCAGGGTTGCCACCGCGCAAATACCCTCTCGGCTCAACCAGCTGGTCTGCCACTGGCTGAACGCCTTGATCGCGCGTTCCGGCCGCCCAAGGTGAAAGGTCGAGGCAAGCAATCCACCCACGGCCGCCAGATAGGCGATTGCGAACCAGATCAAGGCCATCAGCCCCGTGGGCGTGATCGCTCCGATCCCCAGCCAGAATAACAGCCCAAACCCAAGCCCCGAAAAAGTCGTGAAAATGATGACAGAACTGGCAGGATGCATTATTTCGCCCCTCCGGGCAGAGCCGATAACGCCTTGTCCAGCCAATGAGCAAAGCCTTTGCCATCCGTGGCGACCGGTTCCAGAAACGGGGCCAGCACGTCATATTCGGGCATCACGTCCTTGGGGCGTGGCGGCAGGTATTTGTTGACCGGCTTGGTGCCTTGTTCCGGCATCAGGTCGAACCCGCCACGGGCGGCCACCAGTTGTGATACATCCGAATCCACATCGCCCAGATCGCCGAAATGGCGCGCACCAGACGGACAGGTGCGCACGCAGGCGGGCACGCGGTCTTCTTCGGGGAGGTTTTCGTTATAGATGCGGTCCACGCAAAGCGTGCATTTTTTCATCACGCCTGCCTTGGCATCGAGTTCGCGTGCGCCATAAGGACAGGCCCAGGCGCATAGGCTGCAGCCGATACAATCGGCCTCGTTGACCAGCACGATGCCATCCTCGACGCGCTTATAGCTGGCCCCTGTAGGACAGACGGTAACACAGGGCGCGTCTTCGCAATGCAAGCAGGATTTGGGGAAATGGATCAGTTGGGCAGTGCCGACCTCTGGCTGCACCTCATAGGAATGGACGCGGTTGAGGAAGGTGCCCGACGGGTCGGCGCCATAGGCGTTCTGGTCGGACAAGGGCGCGCCGTAGTTTTCGGTATTCCAGCCTTTGCAGGAAATCACGCAGGCATGGCAGCCGACGCAGGTATCAAGGTCGATCACGAGCCCCAGTTTCTTGGCGGTGCTGGCAGGCAGTTGGGTCATGTCATTGGCCTATGCTGGGGGTCGCGCCTTTCTGGCGAAAGACCTGGCCTCCGGCGGGGATATTTGGGCTTGGAAGATGATCGGGCATGGCAAGCAGGTCAGACGGGGACGCGCATGGCGGGGTCCCATGTGGCGATAAACCAGATGAAACTGCCAAGGGTGATTGTGACGAAAGCGATGATGAGAAGGATGATCTGGCCTTTGGTCATTTGCGCGACATCCATGCAAGGTTTTTGGGTGCGGGCGGCACCGGGGATTTCAGTGCAGGCATGACGGGCTGGGCCTCGTTCGGCAGGCCTGATTTTTCGATCTTCACGCGCAGATCGAACCATGCGGCCTGTCCGGTGACCGGATCGGAATTGGCCCAGCGCAGCCCGTCGCCGCGCGGCGGCAAGAGTTCGTGGATCAGGTGGTTCAGCAAGAAACCCTTGGTCGCCTCGGGCGCTGTTTCGTCCAGCGCCCAAGCGCCTTTGCGTTTGCCGATGGCGTTCCATGTCCAGATCGTGTTTTCGTTCAAGCCTGCCTGATGGGCCACCGGTACGGTGATCGCGCCATGCGCCGAGCTGACGCGCGCCCAATCGCCGTCCTGGAACCCGTGCTGGTCCCAGATTTTTGTCGGCAGATAGAGCGGGTTGTGTCCGTGGATCTGGCGCAGCCAGGCGTTCTGGCTGCCCCAGCTGTGATACATCGCCATTGGCCGTTGGGTCAGCGCGTGGATCGGGTATTCTGCCGGGTCGACATGCCCATCCTCGAACGGCGGATACCAGATCGGCAGCGGGTCCATCGTCGCCTTGATCTGGCCACGCAGATGATCGGGCGGCTGGCGGTGGCCGCGCCCTTCGGCGGCGGCCTGGAATTTGCGCAAAGGTTCGACGTAAAGCTGGAAGATATAAGGCTGGACGACGTCGTAAAAGCCCATCTTGACTGCCCAGTCCTGGTATTCGGTGCTGAAGGGTTTGTAATAGGCGCAGTTTTCGGGGACATGGCTGATCCAGAAACCACCATTGTCGATATAGCTCTGCAGCTGGTCGGGGTTGGCGGTGCCGCGCCCCTCATCCTGGCCATCCGCACCGCGGAAACCGGCGAGCGGACCGATGCCGGGGCGACGGATGTGGGTGGTGATGTAATCGGCGTAGTCTTTGTATTTCGCACTGCCATCGTCATTCACGAACCCCGGCAGCCCCAGCCGCGCGCCCAGATCGCACAGCACCGACTGGAACCCGCGCACATCGCGGTCGGGTTCCACCACGGGCCAGCGGATCGCGTCGGCGACCCCGTCCGCCTCGCAGATCGGGCGGTCGAGCAGGCTGATGCAATCATGCCGTTCCAGATAGGTCGTGTCGGGCAGGATCAGGTCGGCATAGGCCACCATTTCCGAGGAATAGGCATCGGAATAGATGATGCGCGGGATGACGTAATCGCCGTTTTCATCCTTGTCGGTCAGCATCTTGTGGACGCCGCCCACATTCATCGAGGAATTCCACGACATGTTCGCCATATACATGAACAGCGTGTCGATCTTGTAGGGGTCGCCCGCATGGGCGTTGCTGATCACCATATGCATCAGCCCGTGGGCTGACATCGGGTTGTCCCATGAAAAGGCCTTGTCGATGCGGATTGGTGTGCCGTCATCATGCAGCAGCAGGTCTTCGGGGCCTTGCACATAGCCCAGATGCGGGCCGTCCAATGCCGCCCCTGCTGTCACTTTGCCATGTGGTTTGGGATGGGCTGTGGCGGGTTTGGGGTAGGGCGGTTTGAACCGCATCCCGCCCGGCGTTTCCACGGCGCCAAGGATGATCTGCAGCATATGCAATGCGCGACAGGTCTGGAAACCGTTGGAATGCGCCGAAATCCCCCGCATCGCGTGGAAACTGACGGGGCGGCCGACCATCTGGGCGTGTTTCTTGCCGCGAAAATCGGTCCATGCGCGGTCAAGGATCACAGGTTCGTCAAACGCTACCCGGGCCAGATCGGCGGCCAGCGCGCGGATGCGCTGGGCCGAGATGCCGCAGCGGTCGGCCACAGCCTCGGGCGCATAGGCCGGGTCCAGATAACGGTCAGCCATCTGGTGGAACACGGGCCGATGCGTGATGCCGGCCGCACGGTGGGTCGCGGCCAGATCGGGTTCTACGCCCTGGCCGTTCCACGGCGCAAGTTGGCCAGTGCGCCGATCGATGACCTGTGGCTGGCCCGCCGCATCGCGCAGGAACAGGCCGAACTGGTCGGATTTGGGGTCTTCGTTCACAAGGACCGAGGCATTGGTGAACTGCGCCAGATAGTCGAGATCGACCTTGCCCGCGCTCATCAGGCAATGCACCAGTGCAAGGATGAACAGCCCGTCTGTGCCGGGCGTGATGCCGACCCAATCATCGGCCACCGCATTATATCCGGTGCGGATCGGGTTCACGCCGATGATCCGCGCGCCGCGGGCCTTGATCTTGCCAATGCCCATCTTGATCGGGTTGCTGTCGTGGTCCTCTGCCACCCCGAACAGCATGAACAGCTTGGTATGGTCCCAGTCGGGCTGGCCGAATTCCCAAAACGCGCCGCCCATCGTATAGATGCCCGCAGCGGCCATATTGACCGAACAAAACCCGCCATGGGCCGCGTAATTGGGTGTGCCGAACCCTTGCGCCCAAAAGCTGGTGAAGGATTGCGACTGGTCGCGGCCGGTGAAGAACGCCAGTTTCTCGGGGTGGTTTGCGCGGATCGGCGCCAGCCAGTCTGTCGCAGTTTGCAGCGCCTCTTCCCAGCTGATTTCCTCAAACTCGCCCGACCCGCGTTCGCCAACCCGCCGCAGGGGCGCGCGCAGGCGGGACGGCGCATTGTGCTGCATGATGCCCGCGGACCCCTTGGCGCAGAGCACGCCTTTGTTCACCGGATGGTCACGGTTGCCTTCGATATAGGCGACCTTGCCATCCTTCATATGGACGTTGATCCCACAGCGGCACGCGCACATGTAACATGTCGTCTTGCGCAGCTCGTCGGACACATGGGGGGATGTGTCAAGCTGGGGCTGGTCAAGGGACATCGTCGTTTCCTTTCAATGGCTTAGTATTGCGCCAACAGGGTCAGCGCGTCGCGGGCGATCTGCTTTTCCTCGTCGGCGGGGATCACATGCAAAGGCACCTTATCAAGAAACGCCAGATGGTCCATGATCCGGCTGCGGATTTCGCCTGCATTTTCATCGATCCCGCCGGTGGTGGCCATGGCACTGCCGGTTTGCACGGCGCCTTTCATGTGACCATCGCTCGGATCAGGCCGAGCGCGGACAACATCAGCAAGAGCAAAACCGCCGATTGCCGGAAGGCCGCGGGCGAGGCTGCCAGAAACCGCCGTCCGCCCAACCAGACGCCCAAACCCAGTATCGGGAACGCCATGAGCGCGGCAATGACGGTGTCCCATGTCACCAACCCGCCGAGCCACAACAGCGGCAGGGTTATCAGATCTAACGCTGTCAGATAGACGATCATCGTCGCGCGGAACCCTGCCGCCTGCACCGGTTGCGCCGACAAAAACGCCGCGACCGGCAGCCCGCCTATCCCTGCGCTGTTGCACATCCCCGACAAGACCCCGACGCTGCCATGCCCCAGCGCGCCGATCCGCCGCTGCAAGGTCCAACCCGACAGCAGCAAGAGCGCCATCAGCACGATTACACCGGAAATGGCGATGCGCGCCGTATCCTCGCCCACCGACAGCATCACCGATACCGAAAACGGCAGCGCGATGGCCGCCCCGACGATCAGCCATCCGACACGGTGCCAGTCGACATGCGCCCGAATGCCGCGCGCCTGAAAGGCTGTCATCATGATTTCGCAGGCGAAAACGACGGGGATGAACGGCAACGGGTTAGTCAGCAATGCGGCAAAGGCGATAAAGATAGCGGAAAACCCGAACCCCGAATAGCCCCGCACAAAGGCCGCCCCAAGCAGGGCAAAGCCCAGCAAGATGGCGGTGCCGGGGCCAAGGTCGAATGGCATGATCACGCCGCATTCTTTGTCAAGGCCGCGGCGATCAGGCGCACGCCTTCGGTGATCCGGCTGGCAGGGATCGAGGAATAGGCAAGGCGCATGTATTCCGTTGGCGGCGCATCCCCTGCAAAGAACCGCGCGCCCGGTTCGACCAGCACGCCCTTGGCGCGCAACGATTGTGCCAGCGGCGTTGTATCGGTGCCGTCGGGTGTTCTGACCCAGACAGATGACCCGCCCGACTGCCCTTGACCCGCGACCACCAGCCCGCTGTCCTGCAAAGCCGCGTCCAGCACCTGCCTGCGGTCGTGATAGGCGCGGCTCATCCGGCGGATCAGCGCATCGTAATGGCCCAGCGACAGGTAATAGCTGACCGTGCGCTGGATATGCCCCGGCGGATGGCGCAAGACGGTGGCGCGCAGGGCGCGTGCCTCTTTGATGAACGGCGCAGGCCCGACAAGATAGCCAAGGCGCAGCCCTGGAAACAGGGATTTCGAAAACGACCCGACATAGATCACCCGCCCATGCGGGTCGAGCGATTTGAGCGAGGGCGAGGGCGGTTTCAGGAACGACATTTCGAATTCGTAATCATCTTCGACGATAATGAAATCCTGCGCTTCGCCCTTTGCGATCAATGCCTTGCGCCGGTCCAGCGGCATGGTTGCTGCCGTCGGGCATTGGTGGCTGGGGGTAGAGAACAGCACGTCGATATCATCGGACAAAGCATCGGGCGGCAACCCGTCCTGATCGACCGGCACGATGCTGAGCTGGCAGCGCGATTGCATCAGGATATTGCGCATTGCAGGATAGCAGGGATCCTCGATCGCGGCCCGCCTGCGGCTGTTGAGCAGCACCTGCGCCGATAGCCACAAAGCGTTTTGCGCGCCCATGGTGATCAGGATTTCATCGGGATTGGCCAGAATACCCCGTCTTGGCAGGGTTTGGCGGCTGATGAAATCCACCAGTTCTGGGTCGTCGCCGTCGTAATAATCCGCCGTCAGCGCGCCGAAATCCCGCATCCCCAGCGCGCGCAGGGCGCACAGCCGCCAATTGGCGGTATCGAACAAGGTCCGGTCCGCCTGCCCATAGATAAATGGGTAACGGTAATTTGCCCAATCGGTGGGTTTTTCGATGCTCAGCGCCGGGGTGAACCGCTGGCCGATGGCGCGGGTCCAGTCCACTGTGCCGGTCTGGGTCTGCTGCATGGCAAAGGCAGGCGGTTCGGGCGCATTGTCGGACACGTAATACCCTGACCGTCCACGCGCGGTCAGGTAATCATCGGCCACCAGTTCGGTATAGGCCAGTGTCACAGTAATCCGGCTGACACCCAGATGCTGCGCCATCATCCGCGATGACGGCAGGCGTTCACCGGGGCGGAACCGGCCTGCAAGAATGCCCTGCGCCACCATCTGCTGGATGCGCGCCTGCAACGTGCCAACTGCACTTGGGTCGAGGAAAAAGGTTTCAATGGAAATCGACATGCTCTGGCCCTAAGTTTCGTCCAGACTGGACTTATCCTGGGGCCAAGGCAAGCGGGTGGTTTAGCCCAGAACGCGGGTGATGGCCTGATCGACAGCCTCGGTGATCTGGTTCAGATCGTCCTTGGTCGCAATCAGCGACGGCGCGAACAACAGCGTGTTGTTGAACCCCGGCAGCGACCGGTTGGTGGCCCCGATGATCACGCCCTGCGCCATGCAATCGGCGACGATAGCCTGCACCTTCTTTTCGTCCATCGGTTCCTTGGTCGTGCGGTCCGCGACCAGTTCGGCCCCTTGGAACAGGCCCATGCCGCGCACGTCACCGATCCATTTATGCTTGTCCATCAGCGCATGAAGGTTGCCCGACAGATGCGCGCCCATGGCAACGGAATTGCCCAGCAAGTCTTCTTCTTCGATGATGCGCATGTTCTCAATCGCCGCCGCTGGCCCCGCAGTGCAGCCGCCAAAGGTGGAAATATCGCGGAAATAGGACAGTTTGTCGGTGTCGTCCTTGAACATCTCGAACACGGCATTGGTCGTCACACAGCACGAAATCGCAGCATAGCCAGAGGCCACGCCCTTGGCCATCGTCACGATATCGGGCTGCACGCCGAATTGCTGATAACCGAACCAAGCACCGGTGCGGCCCAGACCGCAGACCACCTCGTCGATATGCAGCAGGATGTCGTATTTGCGGCAAAGTTCCTGCACGCGCTGCCAATAGCCTGATGGCGGCACGATGATCCCGCCGCCTGCGGTGATCGGTTCAAGGCACAGCGCACCAATGGTGTCGGCGCCTTCGGCAAGGATGACATCCTCGATCGCCTTTGCGGCATTGGCTGCGTATTCTTCGCCCAAGGTGCCATCTTGGCTGCGATATTCCAGACAATGCGGCACGCGGATGAACCCCGGCACAAAGGGGCCGTATTGCGCGTTGCGTTCATCCTGCCCGCCTGCCGACAGGTTGGCGATGGTGGTGCCGTGGTAATCGCGTTCGCGGTACAAGATCTTGGATTTCTTGCCGCCGTAATGTTTGTGGCTGATCTGGCGGACCATCTTGAACGCCTTTTCATTCGCCTCGGACCCCGAGTTCGCATAGTAAACGCGGTCCAGACCGGGCATTTTCTCGATCAGCATTTCGGCGAATTGCGCGCCGGGAATGGTGCCAAGCGCGCCGCCAAAGAAACACATCTTGGTCACGGCATCGGAAATCGCGCGGCCCATGCGTTCGCGGCCATAGCCGATGTTGACGGTCCAGACGCCGCCCGACACCGCATCGACATGTTCCTTGCCCTTGATGTCCCAGACGCGCAATCCGCGCCCTTCGACGATGATGCGCGGGTCGATGGTTTCATAGGCCTTGTGCTGGCTGATGTGGTGCCAGACATGGGCGCGGTCAGCCTCGATCACATGGCCGGGGTCGTTGGCAAAATTCAGGGTATCCATATCCGGCGGCTCCGTTTTGAAGAATGATTTGGGCGGCCTGCGAATCCGGTCCGCAGGCTTGTGCATTGCGTCCCACTGTGACCCATCTTGCACCATGATCAATAGGGCCAGATGACACGCAAACATAATGCCAGATTTGCGCATATAGACAGGGCTGGTGCGGATGCGAAAATCCGGTTTGCCATTGCAGGTCGCGCTGATCATATGGGCGGATGATGACCGTTTCCGCCCTGTTGATCCTGCTGCCTGCCTTGATCGGCTTTGTCGTGCTGTTGGCGCGGCATCGCAAGCCAACGCGCCCCGCAGCCGTGATCGCGCGCCATGCCATCGTGGTGGACGGGTCCAACGTGATGCATTGGGGTGGCGCGCCATCGGCCAAGGTGCTCGCGCGCGTGCTGGGCGCGTTGCAGACCAAGGGCTATACACCCATCGTGTTCTTTGATGCCAGCGTCGGCTATCGGCTGGCGGACCGGTATCTTGATGCAGGCGATCTGGCGGGCCTGATCGGCCTGCCCGCGGCACAGATCCATGTCGTGGACAAAGGGGTGATTGCCGACAGTGCGATCTTGGAGTTTTCTGCCCTGCACGGGCTGCGGATCGTCAGCAATGACCAATATCGCGACTGGCGCGTGCAATTCCCGCATCTGCACCGCAAGGGTGCGGTGCTGCGCGGCAGGTTTCAGGATGGTGCGGTGGTCTGGCAGCAGCGGCTAAAGCTCGTCCGCGCGTAACCGATAAGCCTTGCCGAAACCGCCGTTCAGGTCGATGCCGGTGGGCGCCAGCCGGAACATCACGAAATCCGTGAAATCGTAATAAAGCTTGGCCTTCGGCACCGCCGCCAGCCAGATGTCCTTGTGCGCGGGTTTGTCCACCTGTGCGGCCTGCGCGCTTAGCGTCAGGCGCGGATGGGTCAGCGGATCGCCCTTGGCACCCGGCTCGCCCACCAGCACAGCGCAGGCGGGATGCGCCAGCAGGGCCTGCGTATGGGTGGACAGGGTGGAGACCAGCGTCAGCGCGGTCGTGCCGTGCCAGATCAGCCCGACACGCGCGACATAGGGCGCGCCGGTGTCAGGATGGATCACGGCAAGCGCCGCATGGCGCATATCGCCCAACAACTGCCGCACCAGCACGCGGGCGGCATCATCGGTGGGATTGACCGGTTCGCGTTTCATGCAAGATTGGCCGCAGGGCAGGCGCGAAACGCCGCCATCGCGGGGCCAATCCCGTCAAGCGACAGGCCCAAAGTGCTGTCACCCGATGTTGCATAGGCGCGCAGGTTGAATTGCAACCCGTCCAGCACATTGCCGAACCCGCTGTCGGTTACCGTCAGGCTGCGGCGATCAGGGCTAACGCGATGCCGGTCTGTCTGGATGAAAATCGGACGGTTGCCCGCGAAATTCATCGCGAATGTCGGGTCATCCGGCCAAGTGCCATCCGGCAGCGTCAGGGTCACGCTGTATTCGGGCAGGGCCGCATCATAGGTCACGGTGATCAGGCCGTCGGCATCCGTCAGGGTGCAGATCGGCGCAGGCGAAAACTCCCACGCGGCGGCGGGGGTGACGAGTACGAAAAGCGCGCATGTCAGGTGTTTCATGATGGTCCGGCCGATCGTAGGGTGGGGGTACGCCACATGCGCACCTTACTTTTTGGCATATCTGCTTTTGCCACCGCGCATTCCGCCTCGGCCACCGGTGCTGCGGCCCGACGCCTTGGCCGCATCATCAACGGCCTTGTCCACCGCCTGTTGCCGCGCCAACGGGTCGTCGGCGATGGCCAGTTCCACCGCTTCGAGCCGTTTGAGTTCGTCGCGCAGGCGCGCGGCCTCTTCGAATTCCAGGTTCTCGGCGGCCTTGCGCATGTCAGTGCGGATACCGTCGATCACGGTCTTGATATTGCCGCCCGCGCGGCCCTTGTCGATCTTGGCGGTGACGCGGTTCATGTCCACATCGCCTTTGTAGAGGCCCGCCAGAATATCCTCGACGTTCTTTTTCACCGTGGTGGGCGTGATGCCGTGCTTTTCGTTATAGGCCAATTGCTTGGTCCGGCGGCGTTCGGTTTCGCCCATCGCGCGTTCCATGCTGCCGGTGATCCGGTCGGCATACATGATCACGCGGCCTTCGGCGTTGCGCGCGGCGCGGCCAATCGTCTGCACCAGCGATGTTTCGGAGCGCAAGAAGCCTTCCTTGTCCGCGTCCAGAATGGCGACAAGCCCGCATTCGGGAATGTCCAAGCCTTCGCGCAAAAGGTTGATCCCGATCAGCACGTCAAACGCCCCAAGGCGCAGGTCGCGCAAAATCTCGATCCGTTCGATCGTGTCGATGTCCGAATGCATGTAGCGCACGCGGATGCCCTGTTCGTGCATATATTCGGTCAGATCTTCGGACATGCGTTTGGTCAGGGTGGTGACCAGCGTGCGGTAGCCGGCGGCGGCGACCTTGCGCACCTCGTCGAGCAAATCATCGACCTGTGTCTCAACCGGGCGGATTTCGATCATCGGATCGATCAGGCCGGTGGGGCGGATGATCTGTTCGGTGAACACGCCGCCCGTCTGCTCCATCTCCCACGCCGCAGGGGTGGCCGAGACGAACACCGATTGCGGGCGCATCGCGTCCCATTCCTCGAATTTCAGCGGGCGGTTATCCATGCAGGACGGCAGGCGGAACCCGTGTTCGGCCAGCGTCATCTTGCGCCGAAAGTCGCCTTTGTACATGCCGCCGATCTGCGGCACCGACACATGGCTTTCATCGGCGAAAACAATCGCATTATCAGGAATGAATTCGAACAATGTCGGTGGTGGCTCGCCGGGGGCGCGCCCTGTCAGATAGCGTGAATAGTTTTCGATCCCGTTGCAGACACCTGTCGCCTCGAGCATTTCCAGATCGAAATTGGTGCGTTGTTCCAGACGCTGCGCTTCGAGCAGTTTGCCTTCGGCGACCAATTGGTCCAGCCGCATCCGCAGTTCTTTTTTGATGCCGATCACGGCCTGCTGCATCGTGGGTTTGGGTGTGACGTAATGCGAATTGGCATAGATGCGCACCTTGTCGAATGTGCCGGTCTTGGTGCCGGTCAGCGGGTCGAATTCGGTGATGCTTTCCAGTTCTTCGCCAAAGAACGACAATTTCCACGCGCGGTCGTCAAGGTGGGCCGGCCACACCTCCAGACTGTCGCCGCGCACGCGAAACGTGCCGCGCTGGAATGCCTGATCGTTGCGGCGATATTGCTGCGCGATCAGATCGGCGATGATCTGGCGCTGGTCATAGGATTGGCCGGCGTGGATATCTTGCGTCATCGCACCGTAAGTTTCGACCGACCCGATGCCATAGATGCACGACACCGAGGCCACGATGATCACGTCGTCGCGTTCCAAGAGCGCACGGGTGGCCGAATGGCGCATCCGGTCGATCTGTTCGTTGATTTGGGATTCTTTTTCGATATAGGTATCGGAGCGCGCGACATAGGCTTCGGGCTGATAGTAATCATAATAGCTTACAAAGTATTCGACCGCATTGTCGGGAAAGAACCCTTTGAATTCGCCGTATAACTGGGCGGCCAAGGTCTTGTTGGGGGCAAGGATGATCGCGGGCCGCTGGGTCTGTTCGATCATCTTGGCCATGGTGAATGTCTTGCCGGTCCCCGTCGCCCCCAGCAGCACCTGATCGCGTTCGCCTGCCAGAATACCGGCGCTGAGTTCGGCAATCGCCGTGGGCTGGTCGCCTGCGGGTTCAAACTCGGTCTTCAGCACGAAACGCCGGCCGCCTTCCATCTTTTCGCGGCTTTTGACGTCTGGCGCGGGGTTCGCCAGATAGACGGGCGGCGATTTGTCGGTCTGGGCATAGGCCATGGCGGGGATTCCTTTGATTGACCTATAGTTGTTGTCTTTGGTCACTGGATCAAGGGCGACCCTTGGCCTAAGGTCCGGCCAAACGAAAGAGGTATGACAATGATTGATCCTGTAAAACTTGACCGTCTGGCCGAAGTTGCCGTGCGCACCGGCGTGAACCTGCAAAAAGGGCAGGATCTGGTGATCACCGCCCCATTGTCCGCGATTGAGCTTGTCCGCGCGATCACGGTGCATGCCTATAAGGCCGGGGCAGGGATCGTGATGCCGTTTTTCACCGACGAAGCGATCACGCTCGCGCGCTATGAGCATGCCGAAGATGCCAGTTTCGACCGCGCACCCGGCTGGTTCTATGAGGGGTTGGCCGCCGCCTACAAAGGCGGCGCCGCGCGCATGGCGATCACCGGCGACGACCCGATGCTGTTGGCCGATCAGGACCCCGCGAAGGTTGCGCGTCTGTCCAAAGCGACATCCATCGCCGCCAAACCTGCCATGGCCCCGATTGTCGGGTTCGAGGTGAACTGGAACATCGTCGCTTTCCCCGGTGCCGGTTGGGCCGCGCGCGTGTTCCCCGATCTGCCCGTAGAACAGGCGCAGGGCAAGTTGATGGATGCGATCTATACCGCGTCGCGGCTGGACGGTGACGATCCTGTGGCGAATTGGGCCGCGCATACGACAGAGCTGCAAAAGCGTGTCAAATGGCTGAACGACCATGATTTCGCCGCGCTGAAATATACCGGCCCCGGCACCGACCTGATGCTGGGTCTGGCGGATGGGCATATCTGGAAAGGCGGCGCATCGCCCGCGCTGAACGGCGTGGTCTGCCAGCCCAATATCCCCACCGAAGAGGTGTTCACCTGCCCGCATGCCTATAAGGTCGATGGCGTGGTGTCTGCCACCAAGCCTTTGGCGCATCAGGGCAATGTGATAGAAAACATCAAGGTCCGGTTCGAGGCGGGCCGCATCGTCGAGGCGACAGCCACCAAAGGCGAGGCCGTGCTGCAGGCGTTGTTGAACACCGATGATGGGGCCTGCCGCATTGGCGAGGTCGCCTTGGTGCCGCATTCCAGCCCGATCAGCCAGTCAGGCACGTTGTTCTATAACACGCTCTTTGATGAAAACGCGTCATGCCACATCGCGCTTGGCCAATGTTACGCAGATACGATCGAGGGTGGCTCGGAGTATTCAGCCGAAGAATTGCAGCAAAAAGGCGGCAACCAAAGCCTGATCCATGTCGATTGGATGATGGGGTCGGATGCCGTCGATATCGACGGGATCACCAAGACGGGCGAGGTGATCCCCGTCATGCGCAAGGGCGAATGGGCCTGATCAGACATCGGCGGGGCTTGCGAAATCCCCGTTTTTTGCGCATATGACATGCAACGATGAAAGGGCCAAAGATGCGCGCACGAATCTACAAGCCAGCCAGAACCGCCATGTCATCCGGCATTGCGAAAACGCGGTCCTGGGTGCTGGAACATGTGGCCGAGGCCGCGCGCAGCATCGACCCTTTGATGGGCTGGACATCGTCCTCTGACACGCAGGCGCAGGTGCGGTTGTATTTCGACAGCAAGGAAGCAGCGCTGGATTACGCCCACGAAAACGGGATCGAGGCGGTCGTGCAGGACCCCAAATTGCGCAAGCCCAATATCCGTGCGGGCGGCTATGGCGAGAATTTCGCGACCAACCGGCGCGGCGCCTGGACCCACTAAGACGGGTTTCCGCTTGCCAAAACGCCCCAAGCCGCGCCATACCGCCATCAATCGGTCTCATAGCTCAACTGGATAGAGCAGCTGACTTCTAATCAGCAGGTTCGGGGTTCGAGTCCTCGTGGGATCACCATAATATCAATAAGTTACGGGCGATGGAGTCAGATGAATCCGTTTTGGGGTTCCAAATGGGTTCCAAAAACCGCTTGCTAGAGGAGGGTCTGCAGGGCCTCAACTATGATGCTTAGGTCCATGCATGCTGATAAGCGGGCACATCATGATGTTCCTTTGGGGGTTACTTTAACCTTTTGTTAGCCAAATCAATCCTCTGACTCAGAAGGGCACCCCCCTAAATTGCCCCCCCCTACGCGTCAGAACGGCCCTATTTTGTTAGGTCCTCAAAAAGTACGTTTGGTAATTTTGTTCGGGCCCAAGGTCCAAGGCGCTCCGGCCGATGTGACGGGCTTAAGGCAGGTGGTTCGCGGTGCACGGTTCGAGGAACGCGGTCCTTGGTTAGTAGTTAAGCGAAAACGATTTTACGTTCCGCTTTAAATGCGGGTTGCGCTCTCGAAGCGCATTTGCCCCGCCACTTAAACTTTCTGAAAATGATGAAGAGGCCTACTGGTATATGTGTCATCTTGGTTTTGATGAGTTTAAAACTGGAAACCACACTTCAAACACTGATAACTCGCGAATATCGGTCGCTGAACACCATGTATAACGTGAAGTACCCGACCTGAAGCTTGGCTCGATGATCACTGTGTCCGCCGTAACCACCGAAACCCCAGCATCAATATCACCATACAAGCCAGCAACCCGCCAAGGTCACCGATAAAATACGCTGATGCTGATTGGATTTCGAAGCCATAGAAGTATGAAGTGCCTGATACATTGATGATGGATGCAAAGCTGCCCGTCATCAGAATTTCGCGCCACGATGTCAACTTTGCCTGCTCTTGACGAAAATCCATGCCCAGTTTGGCAAACAGCCAGAAACTTGATGTTGCGCAGAAGATACCAAAAAGTGCGCCAAAGAAATAACCGCCAGAAAAACCTGTAGTACCGAACAGATAGGCATGAGTGAGTAAGGCACTGGGAGCTAACAGAAACAATGCACGCCACCCGTAGAGCCAAGCTGTGAGCACGCGAACGCCGTGTGGGAGGAACAGAATGCTTGCGTAATGGACAAACTCAGGAAGCACGAGTGTTTGAACTGGCATCAGAACACCAAACGTGAACGCAAATGCCCCCAGATATACAAAGGAAACGACCGCGAGCGGCAGAAGCCAATCTGATGAAAACGTTGACTGCACTGCGCGGCTTTACCGTTTCACAAAGTAGCGGCCGTCTTGGTGCGGCCCTGCATGTACCAAAAGGTTTTTTTCCACCAGACTCTTCAGCGCGCGATAGAAGGTGGGCCTGGACATCAGTGCCAGTATTGGTTGGTGTTTGACAACGTCGCTGTGTACCAACTGCTTGTCGTCCGCCACAAGGCAAGCTGCGTAGTAAACATCCTTCTGTGGCTGAGGTAGCGTTTCAAGCCCTACCTCAACTTCCATCTGCCAGAGCATATTTCTGAGTGCTGCGATCTTGTGTTCCAACGCAGGGTGACCTTTTGATGTGACCTTTGATGCAGAATACTTAAACTGTCCGCGATTTTAAGTCAAAGGGCGCAAAGTGAGCGTCAACCAAGGCTACCGACAATCTTTTCGAGTACAGCTCTACACCTACCTGCTTCCATCGCCAGGGTCAGGACTCATAACCAAAATATGATCGTTCCCCCAAGGTCTTCCTGCCGGCAATCGCCCTCGCCGCAACCATCATATTTTAGTTATGACTCCAGACCCTGGGCAGCGCAGCATTCAGTGCCAACATCAATCGGACAAAGTACATTTTGCCACGGATACCGCAACGTCAACATCTTCGCGGTGGACTGAGATTAATGAGAAAAAATAAAGATTCGTTATCATACCTCAAGTCGCCATTTTGCCACAACTGCACGTTCCCTTCTTCTTGTTTTTGAAGGTCAGTTCACGTTAAGCCGTCACGAACGTCACTCTCTTATCTTTGAGAATGAGCCTGCTGGAATGATTTTCCAGCAGGCTTATCCACAAAATATCGAAGAAATCAGAGTCTTTAAGAGAATTTTTAAAAATATTCCTAATTCAAGAAAGAAGTGAGGCTATAACACCTCTGCATTGAGGTGTGTAATTAATCTCACTTCATCAAAGCCACCATAAACAACGTTTGCCAAAAGATCGCTCACCCCATCTCCATTAAAATCACCAACCCGAACCTGATTTAGAGAGTTTGGTTCATTTTGATAAAGCATCAAATTGTTCACATCAATATCTTGGCGGTTCACTGGTCGATAAACACCACCTTCATTTATGTATATTGTGTGAGACTTTGTTCCACCTAACTGCCAGTACTGCTCAGGTGTTTGATTTTGTATAATGAGATCGCCTCTGCCATCGCCATTAATGTCTTCTTTGAAAATTCGCCAAATCGCCGAAGTAACTTCGGAGGTTGATCGGTTGCCAGATTGGTCCGGAGTATACACACTTGTTCTATCAACATAGCTACCCCCTTCATTAATGTATATCCCAAAGCCAGACCAGACCCACCCAGAGTTGTTCTGGACATAGTTTCCCACAACTACATCCAGCTCACCATCCTCGTTTATATCAATAAGCTCTATGTTGCTAACGCCAGCCATTGTATTGGTCGCATCGTATGCACCAGTCACTTCATTGGCAGTAAAGGTGCTACGAAATGAATTCCATTCTGCCATTGTCATCTGGTGTGTACCGTAAGTGATCCATGTATAAGATGAGGGATCAAGTGATCCATTAGATAACCCAACGCGAAAAGCGCCCAGGGCACTAGCAGTCTCTGGCGTAGCGCCATTGTTATAAAGTGGAGAAGTGGCGATCACTAGATCAGCAAAACCGTCACCATTCAGATCTGCAATACGTATATCAGAAGTAACGACACCGTCAAAAGATGAAGGGAGGATATTTGCAGTTCGCTCATATTCGCCGGACGAATTCCTCACAAGCACACCGCGATAGCTTGTATCTTGGCTGAAGGCCGTAATACCTGATGCTTCGGAAAGGCTGAAAATCTCAACTATACCGTCTCCATTCAGGTCACCAACAGCACCACCATGATTATATGTCTCACCGCCAATCGCTACGCCGAGAAACCCTGTTCCACCTTGATTGTAATAGATAACATCGCTTTCAGTTCCATCCCAGTTGCCGCCAAGCGCGTCAACATGCCACCCATGTGGTGCTGTAAATGCAACGATATCAAGAAAACCGTCTCCATTAAGGTCGATGATCTCTGTGTTACGGATGGTTCTAACACTCTGATAGCCAGAAACGAGTAGAGTTTCAGAGAAAGTTCCATCACCATTTGATGTCAGAAACTTGGGTGTTGATATCGTATCAGCAAAATCAATTAGAACATCGTCTTTACCATCATTATTAAAATCGGCGACTGCATTGACAAAAAGTAGAGAGTAGTTTTCTGATTGGATCGCGGGTGTCATAGATCCTGATGTGAATACCCGAACACCATCAGTTCTAAAACCGTCCACGGCGTCGAATTGGGTGTTGATGTTGAAACCTGCAGCCGTGTCAGAGAACACTATCGGATTTATCGGTTGATTTCCGCCGGTTTGTCCCTGCGAATAGTTGCTATTAGTATCGTCTGATGATGGGCCGCAGGCTGATACTGAGGCCAGTAATAGACCGGTAGTCGTAGACGAACTTTTAACGCGATTACCGGTCGCAGAAGCCTTCTGAGTTAGCGATACTGCTGTTCCGAGTACCTTGCATTTCTGTTCGATCATCTGCGTTGTTTCCTTCCACCAGTCCGTGTAATCGCTGAGTCTGAGCATGAATGGAGTATCTTTATGATACCGAGTCAAGTCTTTTTTAGGCGAAAGAAGCGCTGATCAAATGCTCTCAGTCGTAGACTAATTTTACGTCACCCGCGCGAGACAGGCCAAACGGTGCCGACAGCTGAGATGGTGCTTCGCAGGACCACCGTGTGGATCTGTTCCCTACGTGGTAGCAAACTCATGGGGCTTAATGCGCCATCACATTTGACGATGGTGCCCAGTTTCAAGGACCTTGGACCACGACCCTCGAACCTTGGCCCGGGGGGCCGTCGGATCATGGACCGAGGACTTCGATATCTGCTTGAGATGGGGGGGTGAGTGCTGCGGCCCCACATTATTGATATAATATAACAAAAGCGCAGATCAGGCAAGCGCTGGGGGGCAAGATGCGGGGTTCGAGGTTGGATTACCGTGACCGCTAGGGAGATGCTGGCGGTGGGGGACGGCGCAGCACTCGGACAGTGGTTTTCGCTCCGTCTAGGAAATCGCGCCCGGCACCCGCGAACACAGCCTAGATTTGCCACCACCCCACCAACGCAACGGGGGTAACTGGAGCCTTTCCATCCCCGCGAAAACGCCGCCAGACGGACCCCCACCCCCCCTTTTTTTTGGGGCCTTGCTGTAGGCAAGCGCCTATACTTGTTTGGTCGCCAAATTCTGTCGGCTGCTTTTTCGTTCGGGTTTGTTGTTGGCGTACAAGTCGTCTCCGTCTGCTCCGGACCGCCCCGTGTATCGGTACAGCGCAGCAGGACCAAGGACCGAGGACCGAGGTGCGGGCTGCGCGTGCCGAGCACTGCGATGCCTTGGCCCACATTCCCTGTCCGAGTAACGTGGACTGGCGAACTTGGCCCTGAGGCAGTCGGATCATGGACCGAGGACCTTGCGCCTCGGACCGCGGTTCTTGGAACTCGGCCCTCGACTGCCATCGCAAATAATGTTACATTATAGCAGTCTTGTTGGGGGTCCTCATGCGGTTTGAAAAAGGTCACAAAATCGGCTCAGCGACGCGCTTCGGACCAGATTGGTCGGGCGAGCGCTGTGGTGCACGAACCAAGGCTGGGACGCCTTGCCAGCGCCCTGCCGTGAAGCAAACGGGGCGCTGCACGCGGCATGGGGGGAAGTCGACCGGACCGCGGACCGAGGAGGGACGTGCTCGGATCGCGGCCGCGCAGACCACGCATGGACGGTTGACGAAAGAGGCCCGCGCAGAGGCCACGCGGTGGGCGCAGGTCGGGCGCGAGATCCGTGCGGAGCTGAGGGATATCGAGCGGGAGGCGATAGCAGGGGGGCTCTTGGCCAAGGATTGGCGGGAAATGTTCGAACCAAAACCGGACAAGTAGTCAGACGATACCAGCCTGTCCCGGTTGCCACAGTCCGCCACAGTTAATCATTTCACGGATATACGTGTAATAACAATACCTTACGGGGTAGTGCCACGGTTGCCACAGTAATGTACATAACCTTCCTAGAAATCTAACTATCTGGATAAACAGTTTTTAGGGGGTGGTATGACATTACTGCGGCGACTGTGGCAACTGGGGCAGTTCGAGGTCAGAATGGTATATCGGCGTCGCCGTGACCGATGGGGCTGGCCGAAGCGCTATCCAAATCAAAGATATCTGCCATACGAAACACGTATACCGACCGCCTAGCACCAAGCACACTGACCTTAGTTGTGTTGCGTGATTTATCGCATCGGCTTAGCAGCCCAGCCTCGCGCAAGCTCTTGGCGATCGCACGCTCGGAAGACCCAAGATGGTTGTCGAGGCCAGATGCAAGCGCCTTGATCACACTGAGGGACGCAGTCGGATCAAGGTATAGCTCTTCGCCATCAACCCATCCAATCCTGGTTCCCATCGCCTCCGTGCGGGTGCCGGACTGGCCCAGGTCCACGTCTCGCCAGCCCAAAGCCCTCGCATTGTCAGGTTTGCCACCACTGCTGCGCTCGATGTGTGCTTTGCCGCTGGAGACGGCCGCACGCATGAGATCCACGAAGCGTTGTGCGTCTGAAGCCTCATGATCAATCGCTGACTGGAGGTCTGCGAGAGCGCATGCTGCGTCTTTGGCGATATCCATAAACCCTTGGGTTACTTGGGAACTGATCTCACCAGCATCGTCTGCAAAGTCAAGGAACACGCGCAGCCCCATCAGAAGATTGGCCAAGTTGTCCTGTGTCCTTGCGTGTCCACTGGCGCCTATATTCTCGCGATCGATTTCCAGCGCCATGCCTATGAATTCATGAAGCGCATTCCGCTTTGACTCCATTGCCAGCCATTGGACAAAGCTTGCCATGACTTTGGCGAGGACGCCGTCTCGAGCGAGCTTTTGCAGCCCACTCAATACGGTGGTGTCTATCGCCCCCCTCGCCACATTGACGATCACAAGCCGGGCCTGCAACGAATGCCCATTCGGGATGTCTTCACCGGTCGCAAGAATGATGCCTCTCGGATGAAAGGCATTTCTGAGTTCGGCCTTTGACGTCATGCGGCTGCGGCCTGCTTGATTGCCTTGCGCGCGCAGAAGCCTCTCTGCGTTGGCATGAGTTTTAGCAACCTCGTGCCGTGTACCGCGGGCGACAAAATCGTCGACGATGAGTAGCGCATCCTTTGCCAAGAAGGCCGTCTTCTCGAGCGCGTTGCCAGTAGACGACCAGTTTGCAGGGAGATTTGCACCATCGAACTTTATGCCCCAAAACCCTTGCAGCACGCCGGCGAAGGCCGACTTGAATGTGCCAGTCGTGCCCTGCAAATAGATAGACAAAGTTGCGGGCATAAAATGGCACAGCGTGGCGCGCATGACACCGCCAAGCAGTACAAGCCCCACGCCGTCCTTCTGTACATCGCGGAATGCGCCCAACAGATCCGCAAGACCCAAGGTGCGAGGATCAGCAGGCGCTGGCAGGCTGAAATCGGCTAGCGACCCTTGCAGCTCGCACCTTGCTTCTTCGTTCAGCCCTTCGGTCCCGATACCACCCGAGGCCGTCAAGTACAGCAACTCATCGTCAAACTTAGCCCACCCTGTGTGCTGGCATAGCTGTACCAGCTCGGGATCAGACCGTTCTTTGATGGCGGCTGCAACATGGTCTCGGTATCGGCTGCCCACGAAAATCTGGGGACTGGCCCCCCACTCTGTGGCGAGCCATTCGAGACGGTCGAATTCGGAGGCAGGGACATCGATGGTGGGCAAAGGATTCCCTGTTTCCATTCTGCCCGACACCGTAAAGTGTCGGGCGGTCGTGAGGCCGTCAGCTTTGACGACCTCGCGCTCGATTTCCGCGGTAAAGTTGCATAAGCGGACAGGTATGGGCTGCTTGTCTTTAACCACCTTAAACATGTGTAAGGCCCCTCCGAAATCTGCGTATTGGCGCTGCGCTTCAACCGCAGCCTCAGCCACTTCCGCCGTCTGGCGAGCGGCCTCGCTGTCAGCTAAAAGCTGCGCGACGAGTGATGTCCGGTCATCCATGGCGCTGGTGCCTCTTTGCAATGGAGCGGACGACACTTTGAACATCGCAGATGTCGAGCGGTGGCTGACAGCACCGCTGGTTGATGTCCAGCAACGCCTTTAGGGTCTGCTCCTCTGTCAGCTTACGAACACCGAGAAGAAAGCCAGCCCGTCGGGCCAGCGCATTGTTGCGCCCTCCCTCTGCGACGGGCGCGTAAAGTTCTGGCAAAACGCCACGGCGCGAATTCGGCTTGCGCTTGTCGGCAAGGGTCTGCCGCTCAGCCGCACGGATCATTTTGCGCAGACCGTCAGGCAGGTACGGTATACCAACCGGTGCAAGTGTTTCGGGGCCTTCGTAGGTCGCTTTTGTCGAAACACCTAGGGCGAGGCCATAATCGCAAATACCTGGAGGAATTGTGATTACTTCGCCCGATCCTTCCACAACAACACCATCCAGTTCCGACAGCGCAGTTCTCAGAAAAGTCTCCTTACCCACGTAGTACAGCATCGTGTGAAACCCACCTTCGAATTTGCCATCCATGATTGCATCGTAGCGGATAGGGCTATCGCATTGAGGACAATAAAAACCTGCGTTTCGAAGCGCGTTAAGGCCACTGTTTTCATCGGAGGTGCTTGCCGTGATCGCCAATAGGCCGGTTTTTGGACCTGTCTTGACCGCTAGGCCAAGGCCCGAGATCTCACATAGAATGAAGTATGTTGCGACGGGATCCTTGCGCTGCTCGGGACTGCGAGGGTCAACGGTAGGCAATCCATTTCTTCTCACTTCGACCGGGAAACCCATCTTTACCCAGTTGGCTGCCGCAAGTGCGACCTCTTCTTGAGGTGCAAGAGTTGATGACATGTGCGGCTGAGGCGAATTGTTTTTGAAGTCCATTAGCGCACCTCCTCTTCAGCTACGCCCAGCAGCCAAGCCTCGATTTTCGCGAGGTCATAGATCGGCACTTGCCCGCTGCGGGGCAAAGGCTGCGGGAAGCCGCGTTCAGCAGTCCAGCGTAAAATGGTGGTCTTTGAGACGCCAAGCTCGTTCAATAGCTCGCGGCGCCCGATAAACCGGGTAATGGTCGACATGTGTCGGCCTCCTTTTTAAGAGAACATGAATTGCCGCTTTCGCGAGGGTAGGGCGGCTGACCATCTGCATGCTGTTAGTTGTGGGTGCATGTCCCCGATTTGAGGCAAAACTCGCTCGCCACGATCTAAACATAGCGCAACACAGCGCACTATGCAATGAATAATTTTTCTAAGTACTTGATTGTGCTCTACTTATTTGAATTCACCAAGTTTTCAACAAGCTGCCCCCAAGCAGCTAAAGCGGCTTCTCGATCCGCCAAATGCTCACCTCTTAAATATACCGCTGTTACACCGCGCACTGTTCCTGAGACGTGGTTCAGGATGCGATCGACTACTACCGGCGTGATCCTCAGTTCCTCGGCCATAAATGTTGCCGCGCTGCGCCGTAAATCGTGAAAACGCCAATCTGAGACATGACTGCGGGCGTCGAGCGCCGCTTTCGCCTTTGAAAAGCCACTGACCGCTGACCGCCCAGTTGTGGTGAATATTAAATCCACGCCGTTCTGTCTGGGGATTGTGGAAAGGAGGGCGAGGGCCTGCGGACTCAGATGCACGATATGAGCCTTACCGTTTTTTGCTCGCTCCTTGCTGATTATCCACCTTGCGCGGTCGAGGTCGAGCTCAGACCATCGCATTCCCGCAACCTCATCACGCCGTTGGGCTGTTAGAATTAAGAGCTGTGTGATGCGTCCAAACGGAAAGCCCATCTGCTCCGCAGTTTCCCAAACAGCACACAGTTCGTCTCTCGATAAGACGCGATCTCGCGATATCTCCACGGCGGGTCTTGGCAGCGCAGCTGCCGGCGATGACATGAGCAAATCGCGCTCGATCGCAAAATTGAAAAATCGGGTGATGAATGCGCGGACACGGTTGGCTTGTGTCAGCTTGCCTCTCTCCGCCACCCGATCAATCACCCGCATGAGATCTGCCTTTTTGATCTGATCGAGTTGGTGCCGCCCTAGAAAAGGAAGGACGTGAAGCCGCATGGCTTGTTCGACTTGCCGGAAGCTTTTCTTGGCGCGCTGCTCACGCGCGTACCACTCCTCTACCGCAGTCTCAAATGTCGCTGGCGCGTTCTTACGGCCAAACGTGCCCTCTTGGATTTCGGATAGCGCAAGACGAGCCGCTTCGCGCGCTTTGCTTAAGCTTATGGCGGGATATCCGCCGAGGGTGATCCGCTTGCGCCGACCATTTTCACGGGTGAGCAACACCCACGACAAAGCACCGCTCGTTGCTACGCGTACACCAAAGCCAGGTTGGGAGGCGTCAAAGACATCGTACCGCTGGTCCTTTGGCCTGAGCGATCGGATGAACGTATCGGTAAGGCGGACCGTTGATAGCTTGGGCATATAGGGGTTCCATACGGGTGCCAAAAATGATGGGCTAGTCTGCATCAGTATGGTACGTAATGGCACATGTTTTCAAGATAAACCGCTTAAAAATAGTATATTATGTATCAATATGGTGCAGCATGAAACAATATAGCAGATAACTTCTAATCAGCAGGTTCGGGGTTCGAGTCCTCGTGGGATCACCATTAAAATCAATGTTGCGGCGTTATCGTAGCAATTCTCTTTCCCACTCATTGAGCCCCGGAAGCCATGTTCGCGCAGGATCTTCTGATAGTCGTCTGAACAATATTGGGCGGATTCAACCGGTCGATCGCGAAGGCACCGCGCTGTTCTTCAACGAACCTGAACCTCACGGCTTTTGGCTCGCGAAGAACTGGGTGGATTTTTGAATATATCCCTGTGCTTCTTGAGGATGCGGTTCTCGCGCCGAAGTCGTTCATTCTCCCGCGCAAGCTCGCGATCCGCGGGCGATACCACATCCGTGTCGCGGTGCGCGGTCACCCATTTGTTCAGGGCCAAAAGCCAATACCAAGATCGTTGGCAACCTGACGCCTTGTTAGCCTGCGTGTCAGTGCAATTCGCACCGCATCCTGCGATGACACATATTTATGGTGATTTGGCGGAAAACGCGCGCTTTGTGGCTGCCTTCAAGACCGCATTACGCAGGATTTGGGCCGATGGCATGTCTGCTGCGATCCAAAACTATTTGAGCCGGTAAATCTGTACCGCAGCGAAAGTCTGGGCCTTGTGCTTGGACATTGGATGGATTGCCGCGCGCCTAGATGCTGACCTCAAAAAGGGCGCCAACGCATGCGGTGATTGCCATCGCCGCCGCGCCCCAGAATAGGACCCGTGCGGTCGCGCGCGGTTTCGGGGCGCCACCAATGTGCGCACCAAGCGCGCCAAGACCAGCAAGGCAGATCAGTGTTGCGATGACGACTGTCGGAAGAATTTTGTCGCTTGGCGCCAAGATCGCGGCGGCCAGCGGCAATGCTGCGGCAACGGTAAAGGTGAACCCCGAGGCGATCGCGGCCTGCAGCGGATTGGCTGTATGCACTTCCGACAGGCCAAGTTCGTCACGCACATGGGCACCAAGCGCATCTTTTTCACTAAGCTCTCGCGCGACCAAAGCTGCTGTTTTCTTTGTCAGTCCACGGGATTCGTAGATTGATGCAAGTTCCGCCTCTTCGGCCGCTGGTGTGTCGATCAAAGCCTGTTGTTCGCGGGCAATATCTGCGCGTTCAACATCGGACTGCGAGCTGACAGATACATATTCGCCCGCTGCCATCGACATTGCACCAGCAGCAAGCCCAGCAGCGCCTGCGACGAAAATGGCTGTGGGCTCTGGGGTCGCCGCCGCGACACCGACGATCAAGGATGATATCGAAACGATGCCATCATTTGCGCCGAGAACGGCAGCACGGAGCCAACCAGCCCGATTGATATAATGCACTTCTTCATGGGCGGGCTCATAAGGCATGTTCATGGAAATCTCTCATTTCTGATCGGCGTCAGGCGTTGCGCCGGCGTTGAATAGATGCACAAAAGCGGCGACTTTTGCCTGCGATAAGTGAAACGAGGCTGAATGTCGTCGCTGTTAGCTCAGCAATTTTTTGCACAATAGCAAGGCCAAGTCATTGCCGTTCCCATTATCGCCGCGCGCAGTCCGTCCTTGGTCCGCCAGCGGGGGGCGGCTCGCCGGTGGTGTAAAGGTCATCGGCTGGCGGTGTACAATGGTATACTTGCATTTTGCACGCATTTGGCGCATTGGATGGCAAAGGCCTGAACAGCCCAGATTCCCATTTGAAAGATCGGAACAGTCCCATGACGAACAATGCAACGCCAGATATCATTTACACCAAAGTTGACGAAGCACCCCAGCTTGCCTCGGTATCGCTTTTGCCGGTTATTCAGTCTTTTGCCAAAGCTGCTGGTGTCAGTGTCGGGGTCAAGGATATTTCGCTTGCTGGCCGGATTATTGCGGCATTTCCTGAAAATCTGCGCCCCGATCAACGCCAGCCCGATGATCTGGCCGAACTGGGGCAATTGGTGAAATCACCCAATGCCAATGTCATCAAGCTGCCGAATATTTCCGCCTCTGTGCCGCAGCTTGTTGCGGCTGTGAAAGAATTGCAGGCCAAAGGCTATGCCATTCCCGATTATCCGCAAGACCCTGCGAATGACGCAGAAAAAGCCATTCGCGCGCGGTTTGATGCGATCAAAGGGTCGGCTGTGAACCCGATCCTGCGCGAAGGCAATTCGGATCGTCGCGCGGCTGTTGCGGTCAAGAATTACGCGATGTCCAATCCCCATTCGATGGGTGCATGGGCGCCTGACAGCAAGACAATCGTGTCGACGATGGCGGGCAATGATTTCTTTTCGAATGAAAAATCCGTCACGCTGACCGCTGAACAAGCCGGTGACGCACGGATCGAATTGGTCGGCGCTGATGGCAGCATCACGGTGCTCAAAGACAAAGTGTCTTATACGGCCGGCACAGTGGTTGATGCGACGTTCATGTCGGCCAAGGCGCTGGATGCGTTTTTGGCGGAACAGATCACGCTGACGAAAGACGCGGGGATTTTGTTTTCGATCCACCTGAAGGCCACGATGATGAAGGTGTCCGACCCGATCATCTTTGGTCACGCGGTCAAAGTGTTTTTGCAGCCGATGTTCGATACCTATGGCGCGACATTGGCCGCGGCGGGGATCAGCCCCAATTCGGGCCTTGGTGCTTTGCTGGACCAAGTCGCCGCCTTGCCGCAAGGGGCCGAAATTCTGGCCGCGATTGATGCGGTCATGGCCGAGCGCCCCGCGCTTTACATGGTGAATTCCGATAAGGGTATCACCAACCTGCATGTCCCGTCTGATGTGATTATTGATGCCTCAATTCCTGCCTTGATCCGCGCAGGCGGCAAAGGCTGGGGCCCCGATGGCAAAGCGGCTGACACCAATTGCATCATCCCCGACAGTTCTTATGCGCCGATCTATGACGAATCCGTGGCCTATTTCAAAGAAACCGGCGCGCTTGATCCGCGTACGGCAGGCACGGTGCAGAACGTCGGGTTGATGGCGCAAAAGGCCGAAGAATACGGGTCCCACCCGACAACGTTTGAAATTCCCCATGCAGGCACGGCGCGCATTGTCTTTGCCAATGGTGACATCGTGCTGGAACATGCGGTGGAAGCGGGCGACATCTGGCGGTCAGCATCGACCAAGCAGGCCCCGATCGAAGATTGGGTAAAGCTGGCGATCAGCCGTCAAAAGGCCGAAGGCTGTCAGGCGATCTTTTGGCTAGACGCCGCGCGCGCGCATGATGCGGAGCTGATCAAATATGTGGAACCGATCCTTGCTGCCGCTGGTGTGGCTGACAAATTCCAGATCATGACGCCGCGTGCGGCAACGCGTGTGTCATTGGAAACGATCCGCAAGGGCAAAAATTCCATTGCCATCAGTGGCAATGTCTTGCGCGATTATCTGACCGATCTATTCCCGATCCTGGAGCTTGGCACATCGGCCAAGATGCTGTCGATCGTCAAGCTGATGAACGGTGGCGGTATGTTCGAAACCGGCGCAGGCGGGTCTGCCCCCAAACATGTGCAGCAATTGGCCGAGGAAAACCACCTGCGCTGGGATTCGCTGGGTGAATTCTGCGCGCTGGGCGAGAGCCTGAAATTCCTTGCTGAAACCAAAGACAACGACAAGGCGCGCATTCTGGGCAATGCCGTTGATCGGGCAACGCAGGGTGTGTTGGACAACAACAAATCACCCCAAGCCAAAGTCGGCCAGACCGATAACCGCGCCAGCCATTATTTCTTTGCCCTGTATTGGGCGCAGGCGCTGGCAACCCAGAACGAGGATTCAAGCCTGCTTGCGACCTTTGCGCCGATTGCCCGCGCCTTGGAAGAAAACGAGGCTGCGATCCTTGCAGAACTCAGCACTGCCGAGGGCAAACCGGCTGATCTGGGCGGGTATTACCTGACCGATGCCGACAAAACCGAAAGCGTGATGCGGGCATCGCCGACCTTGGTCAAGATCCTGAGCGTTCTGTAAGCGGATCAATCGCGCCTAAAATAAAGGCTGGCCTTGCGAAAGCAGGCCAGCTTTTTTCGTTGGCGGTTACTTTGACACCGTGTCGCGGTGCCAGAACACGATCCTGCGCTGCGCGAATGTGACAAGGGCATAAAGCCCAAGGCCAAGGATGCTCAAATACAAGATCAACGAAAACACCCGTGGTGTATTCAGTTGTGACGCCGCAACGCGGATCAATTCACCAAAGCCTTTGCCGCCGCCAAGGAATTCTGCGGTGATCGCACCGGCCATGACGCCGACTGCGCCGATTTTCAGGCCGGTAAAGATTTGTGGCAGCCCCATTGGCAGTTTCATCTTGAACAGGGTTTGCAGGCGGCTGGCACCCATCGTCTTGAACAACATCCGCGAATTTTCATCCGTCGCATGCAGGCCCGCGGCTGTGCCGACCACAATCGGGAAGGTCGCAATAAAGGCGGCAAGCGCCACTTTGGATTCGATGCCAAACCCGAGCCACGCAATGAACAAGGGCGCAAAAGCCACTTTGGGCATTGTATCAAGGGCGACCAGATAAGGCATGATCGCGCGTTCGCCAAAGGCGGTTTCGCCCACCAAAATCCCCAGCGAAAAGCCGATCGCCATGGCCAGCGCAAAGCCGTAGATTACCTCTTTTGTGGTGATCCATAGCGCAGACAGCATGTAATCACCCGTGAGCAGGTTTTTACCGACAAAGATCATGTCGTTGAATGTCTCGACCGGTGTTGGCAGCACGATGCTGGACACAAGGTTAAAGCTGGTGGCGATCTGCCACAGGCCGACAAAGACGGCAAAGACGAACAGCATCAGAATGCTGCGCGGTATCTGATCGACAAAAGATGTGTGTTCCACCCATACCGTGTCGGGGGTGACGTTTTCGTCTGTGTTGAGGTTTGCATCGCTCACATCGCTTCTCCCTTGTCCAAAAGTCCGCGAATGTAATTTACGGTCTCGCCAAATTTCGGTGTCGTCATCATATCAAGCGTGCGCGGACGCGGCAGATCAACGGTTACGACCTCGGCCAGACGACCGGGGCGTGGTTTCATGACATAGATATCATCCGACAAAATAACCGCCTCTTGGATCGAATGGGTCACAAGAAAGGCGGTGGCGTTTTGTTCGGTGCAAATCCGCTGCAATTCCATATTCATCATATCGCGCGATAATTCATCCAGCGCACTGAACGGTTCATCCAGCAACAAGACCGCAGGTTCGGTAATCAGCATCCGGCAGATCGAGGCGCGTTGCGCCATGCCACCGGATAATTCATTTGGAAAGACGTCTTCAAAGCCATTCAGCCCGACGATATCCAACAGGGCGCGTGCCTTTTCCTTGGCCTTTTCGGCAGCAGCGCGACCGTCACGAATTTCGATTGGCAGCACGATATTTTCAATCGTGGTCCGCCATGGGAACAGCGTTGCTTGCTGGAACATCATGCCGATGTCACGGCGGGTGCCGGTGACGGGTTTGCCCTGCAAGACAACGCGGCCCTTGGTCGGCGGGATCAACCCCGCCATAATTTTCAGAAGTGTTGATTTTCCGCAGCCACTCGAGCCGATCACAGATGAAAAACTGCCTTTGCGTAAGGTCAGGCTGACGTCATCAAGGGCAATCACGCGGTTGCGTGCATAGGTCTTGCTGACATGGGTCAACTCGTAGACGGGCGCGCCCAAGGCGGGTTGCACGTCAGACGTGGCTGCGGAAATTGTCGTCATTACTTCATCGCCTCATGCGCCATAGCGGTGAATTCGTTGGTATAGGCTGCGGTCAGATCGGGCAGGGGTGCCGCCAGATCGCCACCTGACACAAGGCTGTCTTGCCATTCTTCCCAAACCTCTGGGGGCTGGTAGCCAAGACCGTTGGTCATATCGACGGGGATCGTTTTTGAACGCACCGCGTCAAACAAGGCCGACTGGAATTGTACATCTTCGCCTTCTTGCGGGTTGGCGTCTTTCAGATGCGCCAGCACGGTGTCGCGGTTGGCATCGTCCAGCGCAAAGGCGTGACCACGCGCAAAGGCGCGCACAAAGCCTGCGACCAATTCAGGGTCGGTTTCGATCACATTGCCCATTGTGGCAATGCCATTGCCAAAAAAGCGGGCGAATTCGCCTGGTGTGATGTCACGCACAGCCATGCCGCGCTGGTTAAGGATCGCCGCATCCGCCGTCGAGGCCGAATAGGCATCCATCGCGCCGGTGGTAAAGCCGACGGTCGCAGGGCCGCCATCACCCACGGTCAGGAATTCGTAATCGGTGCCTTCGGTCAGGCCGGAACCGGCCATGACATTGCGGGCGAAACCAACTTCGGCACCATCGGCGGTGCCGGTGCCGATCACTTTGCCACGCAGACCTTCGGGGCCTTGAATATCGGAATCGGCACGCACGACGACGCCAAAGTTACTGCGCGCCGCGACGTTATAGATGAAGACCGCATCTTCGCCACGCGCCCGCGCCGCAAGAACAGGGCCGGGGCCGGGGCGGCCAAATTCGGCCTGACCGGCGGCCAGTGCTTGCAGCACTGCGCTTGAACCGTTGATCGATTCAACGGTGACGTTCAGGCCTTCTTCGGCAAAATAGCCTTCGCCGATTGCGACGAAGACGGGAAACGAGTTGATCGCCGATGGGCTGGGCTGAACGAATGTGACATCGCGCAAATCCTGTGCCATCGCGACAGTACTGAGTAAGCCGAAGACAGGAACGGTCGCCAGCAACTTTGTAAAGGTTCTTCTGGTAGTCATTTGGGTCTCCTCCCGTTGTGTTTGGTCGTTGCCGCCCGGTTGACCGGATGGCGCCATGCGTCATGCGTTGCGCACGGTATTTGCCAGTTGTCCGATCTGGGACACGTCACAGACAACTTGATCCCCCGCTTTCAAAAACTGCGGCGGGTCCATCGCATAGCCAACGCCCGACGGTGTGCCGGTTGCGATGATATCGCCCGGTTCCAAGGTCAGACCCTCGGACAGGGATGCGATCAGCGTTGGAATGTCGAAAATCATATCAGCCGTTTTGCCGTTTTGGCGTTGTTGGCCGTTCACGCTGAGCCGGATTGACAGATCATGCGGGTTCTTGATCGCGTCTTTTGTGACGATCCAAGGCCCGATGGGGCAGGACCCATCAAACCCTTTTCCTTTGAAATACTGTCCGCCATGGCGGCGCTGGACGTCGCGGGCGGTGATATCATTCAAAATCGTATAGCCGAAAACGTGATCAAAAGCATCGGCTTTGGCGATGTTGCGTCCGGGCTTGCCGATGATGACGGCCAGCTCCACCTCGTAGTCGATGTCTTGGGATATCGTGGGGAAGATCAGCACATCACCACCAGGTGCCACGACAGATGTCGGTGGTTTGGTAAAGAACACCGGATGTTCGGTGACGCCGACTTTGATGTTTTGGGCCTTTTCGCCTTCGGCGATATGTTCGGCGTAATTGCGCCCGACGCAAAAGATGTTTTTGCGCGGATCAGGGATTGGCGCCATCAGCACAGCGTCAGACACGACGGCATGTGCATGCTGGCCGCTGTCGGCTTGGGCCACAAGGGCGGCCACACCAGCCATTGCCGCATCACCGCCTTGGATCAGCGATTGCAGGCTGTCTGCCTCCACCTTTGTTTGTGGATCGGCGGCGGCTGCTTGGGCGATGTTCAACCATGCGCCGCTTGCCAGTTGCGCCGCAGCGGCGGGTTTTCCGCCGATTAAAAGTGTCGCCAGTCTCATCAAGATTCCCCCGTGAAAATTCATGCGGGCTGATCCCTGACGCGATACCGAACCATCATACATGCAGCATGATGGCCTCACGACCGCCGGCGGGAACCCACTTGCTAATATCAAGATGGTTTTGTATTCCCGAAATCAATCAACCAATATGCGGATTGGTCGGAACGCGATGTCAAAGACCGAAATACTTGTCCAGCGCGTCAAACAGATGATCGACAGCCACGGCTATGCCCATAGCGACAGGTTGCCGTGCGAACGCGAGATGTGCCAAACCTTGGGGGTGACGCGCAACCAGCTGCGCCGCGCTTTGGCCGAACTGGAAGGGCAGGGGCTGATCTGGCGGCATGTCGGGCGCGGCACATTCCTTGGCGCGCGACCGGTGCTGAACCTAGAGGATGTCACCTATCTGCGCGATCGGGTAAAACCTGCGCAAGTGGTGTCGGTGCGTTTCACGATCGAGCCCGAGCTGGCGCGGCTGGCCGCGATTTACGGCAAAAAAGCCGATCACGAGGAAATCCAGCATTGCGCGGATCGCTGCCGTAATGCACCAGATTGGCGCGGCTATGAGGCGTGGGATAATAAACTGCATCACGCCATTGCGCGGGCATCACAAAACCAGTTGCATCTGTATTACTTCGAGACATTGAACGTCGTGCGCAGGTCGGTGGTTTGGGGCCAGCCGCGCAAGACCATCAAACCTGCCGATGGTTATTCAAGTTTCCATGAACATGACGTGATCGTGCAAGCGATCCTGACCCATGACGCAGATCTTGCAGCGCACTCGATGATGGATCATTTGCGATCGGTTTATAGCCGGATCTTGCCGTCGATGAATTTGGATATCCCCAAGGAATATGCCTGATAAATCGGGGCTTATCGGCACCCACGCCCGCATCAAACAGGCCGTGGGTGCGTTTGGCGCCGTTTTAGGTCACGGTGACGGTCAAGCTGCCCAATCCGGCAATTTCCATTTCCATCACATCGCCTTTGACCACTGGGCCGACGCCTGATGGTGTGCCGGTCATGATCACATCGCCTGCAGCCAGTTCGAAATATTCCGACAGATAGGAAATCATCTCGGAGGTCTTCCAGATCAGCTGGTTCAGATCGCCTTGCTGGCGCAATTCGCCGTTAACTTTCAGGGTGATCGCGCCGCTGTCCAGATGCCCGACTTCGCTGACAATGTGGATCGGGCCAATCGGGGCAGAGCGTTCAAACGCCTTGCCGATTTCCCAAGGCCGCCCTGCTTTTTTCATCTCGCCCTGAAGATCGCGGCGCGTCATATCCAGCGACAGCGCGTAGCCATACACCAGATCAAGCGCATTCTCGACCGCGATATTCGTGCCGCCCGCCTTGAGAACGACGGTCAATTCAGCCTCGTGATGGACATCGGATGTATGGGGGGGATAGGGGAATGTGCCGGTGCTATCCAGATTATTGGGGTTTTTTTGGAAAAAGAACGGTGCTTCGCGGTCAGGATCATGACCCATTTCAATGGCATGGGCGGCATAATTGCGCCCGATGCAATAGACACGCCGCACAGGAAATGACCCGCCCGAGGCCACAGGTATTGTTGTGACAGCAGGCAATGGGATGACAAAATCGGACATTCTACCGCTCCAGTTTTTGTGATTTCACGCACACTAGTAGATAGCGCGCAGCGAGAGATCAATCTGACCAATGCTGTAATTGGTTGTTGACGAAGCCGATCAATGGCCGCGACTGCCAAGTGGTATCAAGCGGACGGGGGCGTTCACGGTGTGCGGTTGGGCGATGTGGCGAAGCCGCGGGCAGGCGGCGCGCTTTGTCAGGTTTGGAAGACCGGCTGTGGTGCAATTGGTCTCAGGGCGGGTCTTCGTGTCACACCAGATTTCCGACCTGTCAGATGGCAGCAAATCTCACGATTTCAGAGCAATTGTCTTGGATCAAGAATTCCAGCGCACCTTGCCCAATTCTGTCACATCATATCCGGAAAGATGCGCTGCCCGGGCGGCAAATGCGTCGGTGCGCGCGAATGCCAGCAGCGCCTGAACCTGAGGCTCGAAGTAGTCACGCCGACGCATGATCAGATCAAAGCTCTCGTTGCCAACCAGCGGAACGAAACCAAGCTGTCCCGACACCGCCTGCAGACCGATCCCGCAATCGGCTTCGCCAATCTCGATCATTGTCGCCAGATCCGCATGTGTTTCGGCCTGCCGTGGCGCGAATTGCAAATCATCCGCCGTCAGGCCCGCACGGCCGAGCAGGACATCAAGCAGCTGTTGCGATCCAGCCCCCTCTGTGCGCGCGGCGAAACGCAGGCGTTGTGACACGACATCCTCTAGCCTTTTGATTGCCCGCGGGTTGCCGGGGCCGGTCAACAGACCCATCGTCCTGCGCGCCCAATGGACCATGACAAAACCGCCGCCAGGCAGAAAGCTTTGCACGGCTGGCAAATTGTATTCCCCGCTGGCAGCATCCAGAAGGTGACTGCCCACGAGCATCGCGCGCCCGTCAGCCAATTCGCGCAGACCATGCGTCGAGCCATGTGTCAGCACCGCAAGTCCAGCCCCAGACTGCCTTAACGCCCATTCGAGAAGCGGGTCGTTCGACCCCGCATAGATTGGTGCTGCCCGAAATGCCCCTGTAACGGGCGCTTCGGTCTGCGCCTCAAGCCAGACATCAATCAAGCGGCGTGGAAACAGCAGCTTGCCTGTCGCACGGGTGAAGGGAATCGTCTGGCGCGTGACCATTTCATAGATCGTGCGCTGCTTGACCCGAAGATATTCAGCCACCTCGGTTGTCGTCATCAGGCTTGGCACGCCGGAACGGGTGCTCTCATCATCCGGGTAATTTTGCATAATAGTGCAAATCCATGCATTATTTAGGTGTTTGTGTAGGATACTGCATTCTGTTTAATTGTCCAAGATATTCGGGAGAATTTTGCGGCAATGGATGGTCCATTTCTCATCGCGCTTGGTCTCATTGCCTCTGGCGACCCTGCTTTGACAGACATCATTGCGCTGTCGCTTAAGGTGACGCTGACGGCCGTGAGCATCGGTTGTCTGATCGGCCTGCCCTTGGGTGCGGGACTTGCGCTTGCGCAGTTCCCCTGTCGGGGCGCGATTGTCGTTGCTTTCAACGCTTTGATGGGGCTACCGCCTGTTGTCGCTGGGCTTTTGGTTTACCTGATGTTGTCACGCTCCGGCCCGCTGGGCGACCTCGCTCTTCTTTTTACGCCGACGGCAATGGTCATTGCGCAGGCGATATTGATCCTGCCAATCGTGATTTCGCTGACGCGTTCGGTCGTCGAAGACCTCTGGGCCGAGTACCGTGAACAGCTGCGTTCGCTCGGGGCGGGCCGTTTGCGTGCGGTGCCGACTTTGCTTTGGGATGGGCGGGTCAGCCTTGTGACGGGCATCCTTGCAGGTTTTGGCAGGGCGAGCGCCGAAGTCGGTGCTGTGCTGATCGTGGGCGGCAATATCGCGGGCCATACGCGCACCATGACCACTGCGATCACCTTGGAAACCAGCCGTGGCAGCCTGGGTCTTGCTGTGGCTTTGGGCATCATTTTGCTGCTGATCACCTTGTCACTGAACGCGGCGGCATGGGGGCTGGCGCAATCGGCACGGGGACGGTTGGGATGAAAGTGGATAAGGTCATTGCGCCAGCACAATCAATCCTTCCGTTGCAGCTGAGGGCTGTGGGCTATTCCGTCGGCAAGACGCGGTTGCTGGACGGGATTGACCTGACGGTCAGGGCGGGAAAACGACTGGTTGTGATGGGTCCGAACGGGGCAGGCAAAAGCCTGTTGCTGCGGCTCTGCCACGGGCTGATTGCGCCCACCTCGGGCAGTGTTTCCTGGCAGACACAAGACCCGCGACCGGCGGCACAGGCGATGGTATTGCAACGTCCGGTGGTGTTGCGCCGGTCCGTGCGCGCCAATCTGGATTATCCGTTGGCTTTGGCTGGTTATGCGCGTGCTGCGCGTGACGAAATGGTCCAGAAAACCCTGGCGCGTTTCGGGCTTATCGCGCTGGCAGAGCGGCCAGCACGTCTGCTGTCTGGTGGTGAACAACAGCGCCTCGCACTCGCACGCGCATGGGCATTGCGACCGCAAGTCCTGTTTCTGGACGAACCATCGGCCGCACTCGACCCTTCGGCGACCCGCGCTATCGAAGACCTGATCGGCCAGTTCAGCGCCGAGGGCATCACCATCGTGATGACGAGCCACGATCTGTTTCAGGCGCGCCGGCTCGCGCAGGATATTGCTTTTCTGCACCGCGGACGGCTGATCGAACACGGCCCCGCTGCCCAGTTCTTCGACGCGCCCCAGACACCCCAAGCGCGGGATTTTCTGGGTGGCGCACTCATCTGGTAATTTTCAAATGATCAACAAGGAGAAGATCAACATGTTTTCAAACACGCGGGCAATTTTGCTCTGTGCCGTATCCAGCTTGGGATCGATTGTGGCAGTTCCGGCCTTTGCGCAGGATTTCATCACAGTCGCCTCTACGACATCGACCGAAAACTCAGGTCTGTTCGGACATATCTTGCCCCTGTTCTCGGAAGAAACGGGCATTGAAGTCCGCGTTGTCGCACAGGGCACAGGGCAAGCTTTGGAAACCGGACGCCGCGGTGATGTCGATGTGGTCTTTGTCCATGCCCGTTCGGCAGAAGAACAATTTGTCGCCGAAGGTTACGGGGTTGCGCGTTTCGACGTGATGTATAACGACTTTGTTATTGTGGGGCCGGACAGCGACCCCGCCGATACGCGCGCCGCACAGAATGCAATGGAGGCGATGACGGCTATCGCGCAGGCCGGTGCAGCTTTTGCATCACGCGGCGACGATAGTGGCACGCATAAGGCGGAGCAGGCATTATGGTCAGCCGCAGGTATCGTGCCCGAGGGCGCATGGTATCTTGAAACCGGGTCCGGCATGGGGGCCACGCTGAACACTGCGGTCCAAGTTCCGGCCTATGCACTGACCGACCGCGGCACATGGTTGTCATTTGCGAACCGCGGCGACCTGACCATCACCTACGAAGGCGATCCGGTCCTTTTCAACCCTTACGGCGTGATCCTCGTCAATCCTGAGCGTCATGCGCATGTCAAGGCGCAGGAGGGGCAGGCATTCATCGACTGGCTCGTCTCCGACGCTGGCCAGCAGGCCATTGCGGCATATCAGGTTGGTGGCAATCAGTTATTCTTTCCCAACGCGCAATAATAGAAAGGGCGGTCGCCATACAGGCGCCGCCCAACCTTTGCGTCCTGTCGGGCGATCTGCGATCATCCAACCCGCGCTGTCGCTATTTGCCTCCCTTCAATTTGCGCCCGCCGCGAACGGCCAGTTCGCAAAGCGGCTGCAAATTCAGGATGCCTCATCCCTCGTGATCGTTTTTTGGCTTTGGCGAGGTTTTCAAAAGGTTCGTGTCAATTTCGACACCTATGTTCTTGCCAAGTTTTTTCAGGGCGGGCAGCGAAACGGCCATATCCATAATCGCATCGACCGTCTGGTTGATCGGTGATGTCGGCCCATCTCCACCTTTGCGGTCCAGGCCGCTGATCTGGTTGATCGAAATGCCGGTAATCTTTTCTGCCGGCTTTACCATTTCGGCCAATATCTTGGGCAGGGCTTGAAGGCGCGCCAGTTCTACTTCCATGGCGACCTGCGCTTCGGAGCGCGCATTCTCGGCTTGAATCTGCGCCAGCCTTGCTTCGGTTTCGGCCAGTTTCATTGCTTTGAGCGCTTCGGCCTCTTCACGTTTTGCAGCCGTCTTGTCCGCGGCGGTCGCCTTGTCGCTTGCTGCGGTGATTTTGGCGCGGACGGCTGCCGCTTCTGCCTGTTCTTGCGCGGCAAGCAAAGTCAACGCCTTGCGCCGCTCGGCTTCGGCCATTTGGCGGGCGGTTTGAACGGCCACTGATGCCTTGACCGCATCAATGCGCGCGGTGTCAGCGTCGGCATGGGCGCGGCTTTCTTCCTGCGATTTGGCGGCAAACGAGATTGCGCGGTCCTGTTCTGCAACTTCCAAAGCAAGGGCTTGCGCGATTTCGGCCCTCCGCAGGGTCAATTCCTTGGCGATATCCGCAGATGCAATATCTTGCTCCATCTGGATACGGGCCTGCGCGGCTGTCCGTTCGCTATTTGCTCTGCGCACGGCAATCTCGGAAATTTGCGCGGCCATCAGCGTTTCGACCTCTTGGGTCTGCGCGATTTCCGCACGCCGTTGTTCGAGGTCGATTTCGAGTTTGCGGCGTTCGGATTCCATTGCGGCGCGCGCAACGCTGACTTGACTGTCGCCTTCGATCTCGGCGCGTTCTTTCTTGGATTTGGCGATGACTTCGGCCAGTTTGCGCATGCCGACCGCGTTAAAGGCGTTGTTTTCGTCCAATGCTGCGAAAGGTGTCTGGTCAAGCGCAGTCAGCGACACTGAGTCAAGCTGCAAACCATAGTTGGCCAATGTGTCGGTCAGAGCGTCACGGACCTGCTTTACAAAGCTTGCGCGATTCTCATGAAGCTCATCCATCGTCATCTGTGCCGCGACAGAGCGTAGAGCATCAATCATCATCCCGTCGATCAGGCTTTTGAGTTGGTCGGGCTGAAATACACGTTTGCCCAAGGTCTGCGCCGCACGCGTCACGGCATTATCGTTCGGGGTGACGCTTGCATAGAATTCGGCGCCGACATCCACCCGCAAACGATCCTTGGTGATCAGCGACGCTTCGCCAGAGCGCGCAACATCCATGCGCAATGTTTGCATGTTCACGCGGTTGATCTCGTGAAAGAAGGGGATCGCCAGCGCGCCGCCGTCGATGACAACGCGCCTGCCACCAAGCCCCGTCCGGACAAGTGCCACTTCGTTTGTCGCGCGTTGATAGAAGGACGCAGCCAAAGCGATGAAAATTGCCGCAACGATGACAATGACGATAATCCAACCCAGTGCAGACATGAGTTGCCCTCCCTTATGATGACAGCCCGTGCATCTCGCACAGGATGTTTGATGACATACCGCCGTCGGCGGGAATATTTGTGCCGCGTATCCATGTCGTCATGTCTGACAGCAGGAACGCAACGATGGGCGCAAGGTCTTGTGGTGTGCCGGGACGGTCCATGATCCGTGCGTCTTCCTCGGCGCGCGCGCCCAGTGTTTCGAGGAAATCCCCTAGGATGGGTGTATCAACGGGACCGGGGCTGACCGCATTCATCCGGATGCCACGATCACGCCAGGTCCATCGGTTCTGCATCGTCCAGGCGATCAGAGCCTCTTTGGAGAAAAAATAACTCCGACCGCCTTCATTCGTGATTTGATGATCCACGGCAAAGCGCGCGGCATCGTCAACATGAACGTCCTCGCTGGCGCGAATGGCGTGAACGGCGTCGGGCCAGCCAAAGCCTGCGAGCGACGCCAGATTGACGATGCTGGCCCCGTCGTTCAGTTTCGGTATCAATCCCAGTGTCAGATGTTTCAATCCAAAGAGATTGACCGCCACCACCTTATCGGCAGGGGCGGTGGGCGGCAGGCCTGCAATATTGGCGATGCCGTCGATCCCTTTGGGAAGGACGTCAATCAGCGCATCGATTGTCGCGCCATCGGACAGATCGGCGCGATAGAATTCTTCGACATGATCAAAACGTTTGGTCACATCAATGCCAAGCACTCTTGCACCCATTGCGCTACAGACCCGCGCCGTCTCTTGTCCGATACCAGAGGCGGATCCTGTCACAACAATCGTCTTGCCCTTCAACAAAGGCGCACGTTCCCAGCTCATGTCAAAACACGGCAGGGAAGGGGCGCCCACCACGGTCGAGCGTGATCCAGCGCGTTTCGGTAAAGGTTTCCATCGACCACTTTCCTCCGTGCTTGCCGACCCCCGAAGCTTTGCTGCCACCGAAAGGGACGTGCGGTTCGTCATTTACCGACGAGCAATTCACATGGCACATGCCGGTTTCAAGCTTGCGCGACATTTCAAGCGCGCGGTTTTCATCGGCGGTGATGATGCCAGCGCTGAGCCCGTATTCGGTGTCGTTGTTCAGTGCTATCGCCTCGGCGTCCGTGCGGAACGGGACGACCACGGCGACCGGGCCAAAGGTTTCATCCTGCCAGACGGCCATATCAGGTGTGACATTGATCAAGATTGTCGGTTCGACGAACCGGTCCCAGACCCTGCCTCCCAAGACCGCTTTGGCACCTTTGGCCAATGCGTCTTCGATCTGAAACTTGACGCGCTCGACTTGGCGATCGTTGATCAGCGGTCCGATCACATTCGACTTGTCTGCGGTATCTCCGGTTTTCAGCTTGGCCGCGCGGGCAACGAACTGGCGCAGAAAATCGGCATATATGTTTTCGTGAACCAGCACCTTTTCCACTGACATGCAGATTTGGCCCTGATGCATGAAACTGCCAAAGCTTGCAGCAGAGGTCGCCCTGTCCATATCCGCGTCTTCGAGCACGATTAAACTGTCCTTGCCGCCCAGTTCGACGCAAGCCTTCTTGAGATGGGCACCGGCCTTGGCGGCGATCTGGCGTCCAACGGGGGTAGATCCGGTGAAAGAGACACCCTTCACCATCGGATTTTCAACCAGTTCGTCGCCCATCTCGGCCACGCGATCGCGCGAGCAGGTGACAACGTTGAAAACACCTTTCGGGATGCCTGCCTCTTCCATTATTTCCGCAAAAAACAGGCCTCCAGCGTAAGGTGTGTCTTCTGATGGTTTGAGCACGATCGTGTTGCCCGCAGCCAGTGGAAAGGCAAATCCGCGTGACGTCAAAATGCCGGGCATGTTCCATGGGCTAATCACGGTCACAACGCCCATCGGGACGCGCTGTACCATCGAAATCTTGCCGTGCTGCGAGGGCAGCATTTCGCCAACCGCGTTATAGCACATGGCCGCCGCAGCCCTGAAAACCTCGGGGACATAACCGGCCTCAAACATGCCCTTGCCGAACCATCCTCCGCCTTCGGCTTGGGCGGCCGCGACGAAATCCATCTTGCGGGCTTCCCAGATGTCGGCGGCCTTTAGCAATATTCTGGCACGATCCTGAAAGTGCAGCGCTGCCCAAGCCGGAAAGGCCGCTTGGGCGGCGCTGATCGCATCGCGCGCCTCGGTGCGTCCGCCATCGGGTACTTGCGCCCAGACAGCACCGGTTGACGGGTTGATATCGTCAAACATCTGCCCTGATGAAACCCAGTTTCCACCAATATACATGCCTTTGACCAAAGAGTGTGAATCGAGCATCCTATTTCCTTTCAAAACCGTTGCCATCAGGCTGTCTGCGATAAACCTCGACACGTGGCGCGCGGTAAACTTCAATGACCGGACAAGGCTTTGCCTCTGGCGACCGGTCGAGGCTGGGTGGGATCGACTGGCGGTGCGTCAAAAGCTGTGGCTTGGGGCGTTTGCGGGCGTTGATCGCGCCGCTTTCGATCTGTGCAAGGGCTGCGGCAAGTCGATCACTTGGCACCACGACCTTGGTTTGGTGGCTGGTCGAGGGGCGCTTTTGGGCGTTCGCGCTGACACTTTGACTGCTGGCGGCCGCAACCAGATCAGCCACTGATCGACCCAAGATCGCATCCGCAGATTGTGTTTTCTGACTGCGCGGCCTGATCGTGAACGACTCTGACCCGGTATCGGGTATCGTCGTCGTTGCAGATACTTTTGCAGCGGGTTCGCTGCTGCCCACACCCAGATAGGCCGCCTGGACAGCAGGGTCACGCATCAGGTTTGCAGCGCTGTCTTCATGCACCACACGCGCGTTTTCAATCAGATAGCCCCTGTCCGCAATTGCAAGAGATTGTTTGGCGTTCTGTTCGACCATCAACACCCCGATACCAAGGTCTTTGACCCTTGCAAGATTTTGGAACAGCTCTTTGGAGAGCAACGGCGATAGCCCGAGCGAGGGTTCGTCCAGTGTCAGGATCGTCGGGTTCGACATCATCGCGCGACCGATCGCAACCATTTGCTGTTCGCCACCTGACATTGTTCCAACAATCTGTTTGGTGCGCTCGCTTAGCTTGGGGAAAAGGGTAAAGACCCGTTCGAGCGTCACTCTTTCGTCCTCACGCGCCCTTGCCGAATACGCCCCAAGTGTCAGGTTTTCGCGCACCGACAGATCAGGGAAAACACCACGGCCTTCTGGCACCAGAGCAAGGCCGACATCGACGATTTTGTTTGCGGGCAGGCCCAGAAGATCGGTTCCTTCCAAGCGGATTTCGCCTGCAACAACGCCCTCGCAAATGCCACTGGCCGCTTTGAGCAACGTAGATTTGCCTGCCCCGTTTGCGCCCAAAATAACGACGATTTCGCCTTTCGAGACCTTGACCGACGCATTTTCCAGTGCGCGGTGTTGTCCATAGCTAACGGTGACGTTGTTAAGCTCAAGCATCGTCGTCTCCCAAATAGGCGGTGATGACTTTCTTGTCGGACAGAACCTGTGTTGGTGTGCCTTCCGCGATCTTGGTGCCGGCAGCCATCACGACGCAGCGGTCACACAGTGACCTGATCGCATCCATCACATGTTCCACCAGAATGATTGTGCGGCCTTCATCCCTCAGCGATTTGATCAGGTTTATCCCGATCTGAAGTTCCGTCGGGTTCAAACCCGCCAGCCATTCATCCAGCAAAAGCACTTTTGGATCGCTTGCCAGCGTGCGGGCCAGCTCAACGCGTTTGGTGTCGATATAGGTCAGTTGGCCCAAAGACATATCGCCTTTGCCGCCAAGCCCCACTCTTTCCAGCAATTTTTCCGCATGTTCGTTGGCGTCATGTCCCCAGCGGCGACGGTGGCCAAAGACTGCGCCAACAACAACGTTGTCACGCACGTTCATTGATGGCAGCAGCCGAACAAGCTGGAACGTCCTGCTGACACCCTTGCGGTTGATTGTTTGTGCCGGCAGGCCGGAAATACGGCTGCCCCAGAGCGACACATTTCCCGCCGTAAGGGGCAGCGCACCCGAAATCAGGTTCAAGGTTGTTGATTTGCCCGAACCATTTGGCCCCAGAAGCCCAACAACTTCATGTTCGGCCACGTCGAAATTCATGGCGTTGACCGCAACCAGACCGCCAAAACGTTTTGTCACGCCGCGAAGCGAAAGGACATGATTGGTCATATTACGTCACCTCATTCGCTTTGGTACGGTGCAAGACTTTGTCCAGCAGACCCACAAAACCGTTTGGAAGAAGATAGACGATCACAAGAAATGCAACGCCGATGACCAAGGTCGTCTGATTGGGGAAGTTGGACGACACAGTTTCCAGCAAGAACGTGAACGGGATCACCCCGACCACTGGCCCCCAAAGCCGTGACGCCCCCCCCAGCAGGGCCATGATCACGACCTGAAATGACAGGATTGGCGCAAAAGCAAGCGACGGTTCGATATAGACATAGCGTGGCGCAAGGATGGCGCCGGTCATCGCCGCCACAGCGCCCGGCACCATGAACAAGAGAATTTTTGCACGGGCTGTATTGATGCCAGAATGCGCTGCAACAATTTCGTCATCCCCGATAATGCGAAGTGCAAAGCCAAGGCGGGACCGCCCGATCAGCCAACCTGTCAAAAAGACAGCCGCACAAAGACCCAAAAGCCACCAATAGATTCCGGCTTCATCAAGATCCGTTAGGACGTAAAGGCCTTTCTGGCCGGTGTTATTTTGCACCCATGTGATGACCTGGCGCACAAGCTCTGCCAGGCCAAGCGTAAAGATCACGAAATAGACGCCTGACAGCCGCAAAGTCGCAAGCCCGACAAGAGCGGCAAGTCCTGCGCCGATCAGGCCCGCAAGGCCGACCAGCGCCCAGAAAGGAAGCGTCTCAATCCCCAATCCGGTCACATAAGTCCCGACGCCGAAAAAGGCAGCGGTCGCCAAGCTGATGTAATGCGTCGGTCCCGAAAACAGCGCCCAGGAGGTTGCAAGCGCGGTAAACATCGCAATCGTGACACCAAGCCCAAGCCAATACCCGGTATCCGCGAAAGGCAGCAAGGCGCAGACGCCAAAGCCGAGCGTTGCGAGAAGCACGTTTCGTGTATCTGTTCCCGTCAGGCTCATGTCACTTTCTTTCCGAACAGGCCCTGCGGGCGGAACAACAAAATCCCCAAAAACATCACATAGGCAGCGGCAAGCGTCAGCCCCGGGTCAAGCAGACTGGCGACAACCGTTTCAAGAACGCCAAGCAGCAAGGCGGCGACAATTGTCCCGCGAACATCGCCAACACCACCCATAATGACGATAATCAACGCCTTGAGCGTGAAGACGACACCTGTTGACGCATCAAGCGTCAGGTAGGTCGAGATGAGCGCACCACCCACGGCCGTCACAGCCCCGCCAAGCGCAAAGGCCAAAGCCGAGAGGTTTTTTACATCAATTCCGACCAATCGGGCAGATGCGGGCGCAGTGGCGATCGCGCGGATCGCCAGCCCTGCACGCGAGCGGTTCAGCCATAAATAGAGCGCCCCGCATATCACAACGGCCATGACAAACGATAGCACGCGGTTTGCACCATATGTATTGCCCAGCAACTCCACCGGAACCGCCAGGAAACTGTAGGAAAAGTAATCACCGCCAAAAAAGCTCAGCATCAGGCCGACGCCGATAAAGGACAGACCGAAAGTGGCAAGAATGCTGTCCCGTTCCAACTGGCCACGGTTCTTGGCGCGACTAACCAAGGGTTGCAGCATCAAGACATAAATCAGCCAATTCAAACCAAAGGCGATCGGGGCGACCACGAAAATCGTCAGGACCGGGCTTAACTGCGTGGATGTATATGCGATGAAAGCAAAATAGCCCCCAGCGACCAAGACCTCGCCATTGGCAAGATTCATGATCCGTGCGACGCCGTATTGCAGGTTAAGTCCCATCGCAATCAACGCATATGTGCCGCCCAACAAGATGCCAGTGATCAGAATGTCCAAAGCGCAGTTCCCTTTGTTCGTCGGTGCGGGGTGGCGCGAACGCCACCCCTTTGGAATTATTCCCAGCCGTCTTTCAAGATCACAGGCGATGTGCCATCGCGGCCCCGCGATGCAACACCCTTGAACACGCCGCCTTGCCACTGTCCGACTGTCCAGAAATCAGCATTCGAGTTGTTCTCATCAAAGCTGATTGGCCCGAGGATTGTATCAAATGACGATTGCTTGAGATGCGCGGTTACCGCAGCGCGATCAAGGCCAACGGCTTCGATAGATTGCGCCAGGATTTCAAGCGATGCATATGTCGTCGCAGAGGCCCAATAGTCAGGCTTGGCGCCAGTCACGGCTTCATGCGCGGCAGCATATTCCATGAATGCGGGACTGTCGGGGTTCACGCCACCGGCACCCAACACACCCTCTGCAGCTGCACCGAAACGTGCTCCGTAGCTTGGGAAGGGGGTCGCAACAGCCGTGTAAAAGGCCTTCACGTCAAGGTTTTCGATCATCGCCTGTTCGGTCAGACCAAACGTATCGGGCGGATAGGACCATGCGACAAAGGCGTCAGGTGCGGCTGCTGCGGCCCCCTTGATCACAGGCGACAAATCCTGCGTCCCAAGCGGGTAGGATGTTTCATAGACAATTTCAAAACCGGCCGCTTCGAACAGAGGTCTGGCTGCTGTTGCCAACTCGATCCCGAAAGCATCGGCAACATTGACCATCGCCACTTTGTCACCCATCTGGCCCGCATCACGCATATCGCTCAGAACTGCGACAACATCTGCGGCAAGCGCTGTGGTCGTACCCAATGTAAAGAACATGTTCGGGAATTGCGCGGCCAATTCAGGCTGCTGGTCGGTGATGGCCGACACAGCAATCTGAGGATAGCCGTAGCGATCAAACAGCGGTGCCGCGGCAAGGTTCAGGCCGGTGCCATAGGGGGCAATAATGAAATGTGCGTCGTCTTGTGTGGCCAAGCGCTGGACCGCTTTAATTGTCTCGCCTGGGTTGGTCTGATCATCATACTCGATCAGTTCAATCAACATTTTCTCGCCATCGACCGTCAGGCCACCAGCGGCGTTCACCTGCTCTACCCAAAGATAGATTGATGGCCACTGGGTGACTGTTGCCCCGCCGGCCAATGGGCCGGTTTTGGGTGCAACGGCACCGATGCGAATTGTGTCAGCATTTGCGGCATTGGCCGCCAAGGCGCTTGCGATTGTCAGAGCACTGACGAGTTTCAGGAATGGTCTGCGGTTCATTGCGTATCCTCCGTTTGCAATTTGTGGCTTGGGCATTTGCCCGTCGTGGTTCAAAGCGTTGGTGAGCGTCCGTCTTGGTGCGTGGCAATCCACCTTAATTCGGTGAATTCATTGATCGCCTGCTCCCCTCCAAAGCGCCCGAACCCGCTTTGCTTCATGCCTCCGAATGGCATTGAGGGGTCATCGTGGACCGTCGGGCCGTTGATCTGGACGACCCCGTATTCCAGCCGGTCGGCAATCGCCTGCGCACGATCAAGGTCGCGGCTAAACACTGCGGCATTCAAGCCAAATTGTGAATCATTTGCGATTGAAACGGCTTCATCAGCGTCATGAACGCGCATGATGCTGGCCAGCGGTCCAAAGGTTTCTTCGCGGTACGCACGCATGTTGGCCGCGATACCGTCAAGCAATGCAGGCTGCATCACGCAGCCATCAATCTGGCCACCAACCAGCAGCCGCGCGCCTTTGGAGACCGCATCTTCGATCAATCCATTCACGCGATCGGCGGCTTCGGCAGAAATCATGCGACCAAGCGTGGCCGCTTCATAAACAGGATCTGCCGCCACGATTTGCCGTGTCCGCGCTTCGAGTTTCGCAACAAAGGTATCGGCAACCGCTTTCACCACAATGATCCAATCGGTGGACATGCAGATCTGTCCTTGATTGAAGAAAGCGCCAAAACAGGCGGCCTCTACTGCGGCATCCAGATCGGCATCTTCGAGCACGATCAAAGGGGCCTTGCCAGACAATTCAAGCAAAACAGGCTTGAGGTGGCGGGCCGCTTCCATCGCGACATCGCGCCCGACGCGGGTCGAGCCGGTAAAGTTGATCCGGCGAATGCACGGGTGGGCGATCAGCTGCACCATGGTGTCATGGGCGTCCTCGGCGCTGCTGATCACGCAATTCAGCACACCTTTGGGAAGCCCTGACGCGTTGAGGACATCAACCAGATATTGGTGCGTTTTGGGGCAACGCTCTGAGCCTTTCATCACAACCGTATTCCCGCACATGAGCGCACCGGCAATCGCGCGCACCCCCAGCGTGATCGGCGCATTCCAAGGCACCATTCCCAGCGCGACACCCGCCGGCTGTCGGCGAATGACAGAGCGTTTTCCGCTCTGTGGGTCAATGATCAAGCGATCTTCCAGCGCAGGACCAAGGCTTGCCACATGCGCCAGCATTCCGATCGCCAGATCGATGTTGAATTCCGTCCACGAACGCGAAGCGCCCACCTCTTCTGCGGCGAGCGCGGAAAATTCCCGCCGATGCGCATCGAGTGCTGGCATAAGGTTGCGCATGATCTTTGCACGCTCTGCGGTTGTCCAGCGTGACCATTCAGGAAATGCCGATGCGGCTGCGTTCACGGCAGCATCGACCGCGAATGCGGCCGCATTCGCACCAGAGATCAGATCTAGCCTAACAGCCGGACGATGCACTTCAATTCCCCCCTGTTCCCGCGCGGACGAACCTCCATAAGTCCACGCAGCAGGCCCGAAACCTTGGCCCGAGGATTAACTTAGGCGAAGGCACCTTGTAATAAATATTGATATCTGGCTTTTTATTGTCAGTATCCGGTTATGAAGAAGGTGATCACCGGTCTCGCAACGCATCAAACGACAATCCATGCCGATGTTTTTCATGGCGGCTTGGGTGACCGGTTTCTGGGTGGCTTGGTGGATTTCCCTGGCCGGACCACCCGGTGCCTGTTGGTTTTGTCGGGTAGCGCTGTTCGCCTGACACCAGACAGTGAAGAGACAATTGTCGGTCCTGCGATCAATTGGGGCCCCAAAGATCTCGATACGCGGATCAAGGCAAAGGCGGGCAGTAACGGCGTGATTATGACGCTTGGGGATACCACGCTGAGCGATGCCATCGGTCACAAACCCGAAGTCGCCGCACTTCGCCTGATGTCTGGCCGTGAGTTCACGCTGAACCTGCGCGAGAAACCTGATATCGTCCAGACGCTTTCAACCTGCTTTGCCGCGATCTTCAAAGAGCTGGACGCCGCACAGACCGGCATGGAAACCGTGATCGAGGCGCAAATACGGATCATGCTTGTTTCTCTTTGGCGGGCTGGCGTGAATGAAATGATTGAAGATCAAAGCTATAAGACGGCAAACCTGACGCTTGAAAGGTTCCGGCATTTGGTTGAGGCGCATTTGCGTGATCGGTGGCCTGTCAAACGGTTTGCTGCCGAACTTGGGGTTTCACCCGACCGGTTGCATGACATCTGCACACGCACCTTGGGCAAGCCGCCACAGCGCCTTATTCGGGATCGCCTGACTTTTGAAGCGCAAGCATTGCTGCAACGATCACATCAAACACTTGACCAAATTGCCGATCATCTTGGTTTTAGCAGCACATCTCAATTCAGCGCGTTCTTCTCGACAGAGTTAGGCATGCCCCCCGGCGCATTCAGAAAGGCAAACGCAGAGCATGCAGGCAGCTTGCAGAAAATGCCGGTCGCCAGCTATGCAGATTGGCCCTAAGGCTGTGCCGTCAGCCTATTCGCGTGATCCGTGCACATAAGTCCTGGGCAGCAGACAGGCTGCGTGCGGTGACCGCTGCCATTTGCGGCAGGATCATCCATTCAAGAACCCAAGCCGCACCCGAGCGTTCGTGTTCATGGATCAGGGCGTGGTGTATGCCCGCAAGCTGCGTCGCGTTGAACCGCGCATTGCTGACAAGCAGTTCGGCAAGTATCGGATTGTGTTTGTGAGGCATGGCAGAGGATCCACCGCCGCCTTGCAGACTGATTTCTTCGATGCCTTGTTGCGCCATAAGGCAAATGTCTTGCCCCATTTTGCCCAAGCTGCCGGTCACGAGAGAGAGCAGGTTTGCATAATCCGCGATGTGATCGCGCATGGCATGTTGCGCTTTGGGCGGATTATAGAGGCCAAGACCGGCCGCCATCTCGGCGGCGATGGCATTTGCGTCATCCGCCAGCGCAGCGCGATCCCCAACTGCGCCGCCAAGGCTCAGCACTTCAATCTCGGGGCGCAACCGGTCCAACCGCAACGCGTGGCGCGCAACGGGTTGGGACCATGTCGCAAGCCTCTCGGCAAAGCGCATGGGCATCGCCGCCTGCATCCGGGTGCGCCCCATGATGATCTGATCGCCAAAACGGTTTGCGAGGTTTTCAAAACTTGCGTCAAGTGCGCTCAAGCGATCAGCCAATAGGGCGTTGGATGCTTTGATGGTCAGCGCCAGCGCCGTATCGATCACATCCTGCGATGTTGCGCCCGCATGGATCGCCGCGGCATCTGCGCCCGCGGCCCGTTTCAGTTGCGCCACCAGTTCGGGCACAACGACACCGTCGCGCATCGTGGCGGTCTTGAGGGCGTCAAGATCGGGTTGAAACTCAACGATCAGGCGGGCGACCTGTTGTGCCTTATCCGCGCTGATCCGACCAACCGCCCCCAAGGCAGCGGTAAAGGCCGCTTCAAACGCCAACATGTGCCGCATCTGTTGTGCCGGCCCCCAGATGGCAGTTGTTTCACTGTCCCCGAGCAGCCCGCCAAGCCATGGATGGTCTGTGAACCCTGTCATCGGATCGACTTATGCATCAGATTGATCGCTTCGGCGACAAGATGAGGGGCCTCGATGCAGGGCAGGTGGCCACAACCCGCGATCAGCTGAAATGTCGCCCCAGGGATCAATGCGCAAAGCCCGCGCACCAGATCAGGCGGGGTGGACAGATCTTCGGACCCGGCAATGCAATGTGTCGGGACGCGTATGGTCCGGGTGGCGGCGGTAAAGTCGGTGTCGCGCAATGCGGCGCAGGTACCGGCATAGCCGTCGACAGGCGTGCGGGACAGCATGTTGCGATAACCGGACAGTTCGACTTGGCGTTCGGCGATGAAACGCGCGCTGAACCACCGCTCAAGGATCGCCGTTGCCAAGGCGGCGAGCCCGCCTGTCCTGACTGCATCAATCCGTGTGTTCCACATTGCCGCATCACCGATTTTGGCCGCAGTGCAGCATAGCACAAGCCCAGACACAAGGTCAGGACGCGTTGTTGTGACACCTTGGGCTATCAGCCCACCGACAGAAACGCCGCAGATCAGCGCCGAGGCAAGGCCAAGGTCATCCATTAATGCCGCAACATCACCCACCAAATGGTGCATGGTGATCTCTGTACCGTCGCTCAGACCGTGGCCGCGTTTGTCGATGCACAAGACAGGCGTTTGTGCAGGCAGCGCGGCAATCACCGCATCCCAAATCCTGAAATCGGTACCAAGAGAGTTCAGAAACACGACGGGCCTGCCCGAACCTGCCCGGAACCTGTAATGTAGCGTGGCACCGTTGAGTGAAACAAATGTCATCGGGCGAAAACGGGGCAGGCGCGGTTCATGCGGCGCTCTTTTGTAGACCAAGGATGTTGCGGGCATGCTGCCAAGTGGCGACAGGACGGTCGTACTTTGCGCATAGTTCAACCGCACGTCTGACAAGTGCGGCATTCGACGGGGCAAGGGTGTCGCGATCAAGACGCACGTTGTCCTCGAGTCCGGTGCGTGTATGCCCGCCCTTTGAGATGGCCCATTCATTCACCGTCAATTGCGCAGGCCCGATGCCGGCGGCACACCATTGCGCGTCAGGCGCAAGCCGCTTGAGCGTTTCTATGTAAAAGTCAAAGATCGGCTCATCAGCGGGCATGGCGTTTTTGACACCCATCACGAATTGCACATAAAGCGGGCCTTTGAGGCGCCCGTCTGCCGCCATCCGCGTCGCCTGCACGATATGGCTCAGGTCAAAGGCTTCGATTTCGGGTTTGACGTTATGGGTCATCATTTCCGCGGCAAGCCAATCAACAAGATCGGGGCTGTTTTCATAGATCCGCGTCGGGAAATTGTTTGATCCAACAGACAAAGAGGCCATGTCGGGGGCCAACGACAACATACCCCCGCGTTCTTTGCCAGCACCTGACCGCCCGCCGGTGGAAAGCTGGACAATCATGCCGGGGCAGTGCTTTTCAATGCCCTCTTTCAATCGCGCCAAGCGTGCCGGGTCGGATGTGGGCTTGCCTGCGTCATCACGCACATGGCAATGCGCGATGCTTGCGCCTGCCTCGAATGCTTCCTGGGTGCTTTCGATCTGTTCGGTAATCGTGATCGGAACAGCAGGGTTGTTGGCTTTCGTTGGCAATGATCCGGTGATCGCAACGCAGATGATACAAGGGGTTGTCATGGTAGGTTACACATCCAGAAAGACAGTTTCATTTTCGCCTTGCAGGCAGATGTCGAACCGATAGGTTTCGCCATCGCCCTTTGCAATCAGCGTATCGCGCCGATGCGCCTGTTCGATCAGGGTCAGGACAGGGTCTTTGTCGTTGGCGGCGGCCGCGTCATCGAAATACATCCGCGTGTTTAAACCGACATTGATGCCACGCGCGACCAGCCACAGGTTCAGGTGGGGGGCGGTTTTGCGCCCGTCACGCCCAACGACTTCACCAGGCTTGATGGTTTCAAGGGTAAATTCACCGCTTTCAAAATCAGGGATCACACGCCCCCAGCCGCGAAATCCGTCTTCGACATCGCCTTGCCCGGGATAAATGCCGGCAGCATTTGCCTGCCAGATCTCGATCAGGACATCCTTGACCGGCGCTCCGGTCCCGTCGGTGACGATGCCGGTCACCTTGATCCGCTGGCCTTTGGCATTTGGTCCGGCAATGTCGTGTCCGAGTTCATGAGCGTATATATCAAAACCTGCATCACCTGGCGCGAGACCGATATGCACATAAGGTCCCGCAGTCTGCGAGGCTGTCTCTTTGCGGTAGTCGAGTGATTGCGTCATCGTCAATTCCCCTCGGGGCGGTTTTCAAAGAAGGTAGAGCGGCTGCCGCGCAAAATGATGTCAAACTTATAGGCGATGCTATCAAGCGGAATCGTCGCATTCAGATCCAACGCAGCGACAAGCTGATCTATAGCGCGCTGGTCAGGGATCGTTTGAACAATCGGACATTTGGCGATGAGCGGATCACCTTCGAAATACATCTGGGTGATCAGGCGTTGCGCAAAAGCCGTGCCGAAAACAGAGATGTGGATATGTGCCGGACGCCAGCTGTTGATCCAGTTGCGCCAGGGGTATGCGCCTGGCTTGACCGTCCTGAACCGATAGAAACCGTTCTCGTCGGTCAGGGTCCGACCGCAGCCACCAAAATTTGGGTCAATCGCTGCAAGATAGGAGTCTTTTTTGTGCCGGTAGCGACCGCCTGCATTTGCTTGCCAAATTTCTACCAGCGTATGCGGCACGGGCCGCCTGTTTTCATCCAAGACCCTGCCATGCACGATGATCCGTTCGCCTATCGGGTCGCCGGTTTTGGCATAATTGCGCAGCAGATCGTTATCTATGGCGTCAATCTCGTCATGCCCAAAGGTCGGGCCGGTCAGCTCGCTCGCAGACCCTTGGATCGACAACAGCGCGTTGCGCGGGGAACGCGCGAGGCTGGTCTTGTAATTTTGCGCCAATGCGGGCGGGTGCCACTCGCGGTCGCGTTGGTAAAGTTCAGAGGTCATGTCTGTTCCCCTTCCATTTCTGCATAGGTTTGTTTGGCCAGCTTGATCGCATGATTGGCCGCGGGGACACCTGCATAGATTGCGACGTGCTGGAAGGCCTCGATCACGTCTTGTTTGCTGGCGCCGGTGCGCGCAGTCGCACGGATATGCATGGGAATTTCTTCGAAGTTCTTGGTCGCCGCCAAAAGTGCCAATGTGATCATCGAGCGTTCGCGTTGCGTAATCGCATCCGATGCCCAAACACTGCCCCATGCGCCTTCGGTAATCAGCGTTTGAAACGGAAGATCAAAGTCGGTTTTGGCGGCTTCTGCCTTGTCGACATGCGCGTTTCCCAAAACGGCGCGCCGCGTTGTCATGCCTTGATCAAACCGATCAACCATTGTGATCCTCCTTAAGCAGTGAACGCCAATGATTGGCGTAAATCAATATGGTAACCCGACATAGTTTTCGGCCATCGCCTTTTGCGCCGCTTTGTTGGAACGCAAAAACTCCAGATCGGCGACCTGCATTTTCAGGTCAAATTCGGATTGGTCAGGATAGCGGTGCATCATGGATGAAAACCACCAGCTGAACCGTTCGGCTTTCCACACCCGTGCAAGCGCCTTTTCAGAATAGCGGTCGATCCCTTCGGTGCTGCCGCGCGCATAGTAATCCGTTAGCCCATGATAAAGGTAATGGACATCCGATGCTGCGGTATTCAGCCCCTTCGCTCCTGTCGGCGGCACGATATGTGCCGCGTCACCGCATAAGAACAGGCGCCCCCAGCGCATTGGTTCTGTCACAAAAGACCGTAAAGGCGCGATAGACTTTTCAATGGAAGGACCCGTCACCAGACGCGCGGCTTGGTCGGCTGGAATGCGGCGTTTGAGCTCTTGCCAGAACGCCTCATCAGTCCAATCTTCGGGTTTGTCGCTCAGGGAGCACTGGATATAATAGCGGCTCAGGTTCTCATTGCGCATCGAACACAGCGCAAAGCCGCGCGGCGAATTGGCATAGATCAATTCATGGTTCACCGGCGGCGTTTCGGACAGGATGCCAAGCCAGCCGAAAGGATAGACCTTTTCGTACTCGCGGCGCACATCAAGCGGAATTGTCTGGCGGCTGACCCCATGAAAGCCGTCACATCCGGCGATGAAATCACAGTCCAGCCGTCGGTCCTCACCGTCGACACGGTAGGTGACATAGGGCGCATCACTATCGGCGCCGTGGATCACGACGTCATCGACATTGAATTCAATCAGCCCGCCTGCCTTTTCACGCGCAGCGTATAGATCGCGGGTGACTTCGGTCTGGCCATACACGATCACCGGGGTGCCGGTATGCTCGGTAAAATCGATCCGGAACATCTCATCACCGTAAGAAAGCAGCGTGCCGTCATGCTCATAGCCTTCTGCATGCAGGCGGTCCGCGCATCCGGCCTCTTCCATGAGCTTGACAAGGCCCTGTTCCAGAACACCCGCGCGGATACGGCTCAGGACATAGTCCTTTGTCTTGCGTTCCAACACGACGCTTTCGATGTTGTGCCTGTGCAGCAGCTGCGCCAACAAAAGCCCCGAAGGCCCGCCACCGATAATTGCGACTTGCGTTTTCATGCAGATCTACTCCTCTTGCTGAACAGGAATGGCATATTGAAATGGTGATGAAAATAAACTAATTGACCGATTTAGTTGCTATTTTGGGAAAGTAAATGGATCGCAGGATCAAGTTTCGACATCTCAATGCGTTCAGCACCATTGCCCGCGCGGGCAGCCTCAAACGCGCAGCCGAACAGATGAACCTGACGCAACCGGCGATTTCGAAAGCTCTCAAGGAGTTGGAAGAGATTATCGGCGTCGTGCTGCTTGCGCGGAGCAGGGCGGGGGTTCAGCTGACCGCCGAAGGTGAAATTTTCCTGCAATTTGCTGAACAAAGCATCTCTGCCTTGCGTCACGGGTTGCGCAATGTGCGTGCCACCGGCCTGTCTGCTGGCAAGTTGCGCGTTGGGGCGCTGCCAAGTGTTGTGTCGCATCTTTTGCCACAAGCCGTATCTGATTTTGGGGAAACAAACCCTGATACCTTGCTAGAGCTTCACGAAGGCCCGCATCAGGATTTGGTGACACGATTGCGCAATGGCGGGCTTGATCTGGTGGTTGGTCGTCTGGGGCGGCCCGAAACAATGACGGGATTGGAGTTTCTGCAACTTTATACCGAACAGGTGGTTGTCGTGGCACACCCCGACAGTCCGGCGGTATCGGTCCGCCAGTGGCAGGATCTGGACCGGTTCCGGGTGCTTTATCCGCCCCAAGATTCCGCGATCCGGTCGCTGATCGCGCGGTTGCTTATCTCGCAAGGTGTGCCGCTTTTCACAAATCGGATCGAGTCCGCATCCTCCGCCTTTGGGCGTGCTGTGACACTGGCTGATCCACAAACGGTCTGGGTCATCAGCTATGGGGTGGTGGCCGGTGAGCTGGCCGAAGGTCGCTTGGTCGCGCTTGATCTGGACACATCTGCCACCACGGGCGCTGTCGGCATCATGTCACGGTCACAAGAGGTCCGCTCGGTCGAGGCGCGTGCCTTCATCAGCGCTCTTTTGCGTGCAGCACCCGATGCGATGGCCTGACGCTAGCTGACACGCGCTCCAACAGGCAGCGTTGCCGGCGCGGCATTCAGCCGCTCAATCGCAAAACCCGCCGCCGCTTTATAGGTCGCCATAAACTCTGAGCGCTCTTGCGCAGGGATCACATCTTCGATGTCCTCAAACACACTGCCACAGCGTTCATCCAAAAGATTGAGCAACCCGAAAGGCCCGGCCCCGCGATTGCGCAAAACAAGCGCCGAGATCGGCGCGCAAAGCTGCGCATCATATGCCGACAGGGCCGCGGGCGTCACGCCGAGTTCCAGGATTTTTGCCCCAATCACGCGGGCATCGACGATGGCTTGGCTCGCGCCGTTCGAGCCTGTGGGATACATCGCATGGGCCGCATCTCCCATCAAAGCGACAGGTCCGTCGACCCATGTCGGGATCGGGTCGCGGTCAATCATCGGGTTTTCATAGGCGCAATCGGTCTGCGCCAGCATCTCTGGCACATTCAACCAATCATAGCGGAACTGGTCGAAATGATGCGCGAAATCGGCAACTTCGACAGGCCTGAACCAGCCTTGTTCCTGCCAGCCGCCTGCATTGTCGCGGGTCACTTCGGCAATCCAGTTGATTTGCGCATAGCCTTCGCTATCGGGGGCCGAGATCGGATAGATCACCATGCGGTGTTCATGGGTGCCTAGCCCGACAAAGGATGATCCGGTGCGCATTGGCTTGGCGCGCACCGTGCCACGCCACATGACAGCGCCACCCCAATGAATCGGTGGCTGGTCTGGGTGCATCTGGGCGCGGATGGCAGAATGGATACCATCGGCCCCGATCAGGAGTTGCGCGGTTTGGTCTTCTGTGCGGCCATCGGACCCTGTCACCACGGCTGTGACACCAGTGTCGGACTGCCTCCAGCCTGTCACACGCGATCCCAAAAGCACCGCATCTGCGCCAAGTCTTTCGATGACTTTGCGGTAAAGCAGCATATGAAACGCCCCACGGTGGGCGGCGTATTGCGGCCATTCATAGCCTGCCTCCAGCCCGCGCGGTTCGGCATAGACCTCTTTGCCGTTCAGCCCCACCAAAGCCCATTCGCGGGCGGGGACCCCGACGCTGTTCATGTCCTGCTCGGTGAAACCAAGATCAAATAGCTCGCGCACCGCGTTGGGCTGGATGTTGATGCCAACCCCCAAAGGCTTCATCACAGGCGATGTTTCGATCACGCGACAGCTGACCCCGATCTGGTGCAATGTCAGCGCCAAGCTCAGCCCGCCAATACCGCCGCCGGCGATCAAAACATCTGGGTGTGTCATAAATGAAGTGCCTTTTGCCTAGATCATCGCCTGTGCAAGCGCCTGAGCTCGCTGGGTGAATTATGGTTCTCAGCGACGGCGTCAATGCGCGCCCAAGCGGCGGCAAAAAACAAATTCGCTGTTTGCTGCGCGAAAGCGTGGGCTTGCGGTAACGGATCGGATGTCTGTGACATCGCGCTGCGCAAGATTTGCCAGTCGGCCAGACGCTGCAGCACAGGCGCGGACCCATGAGCCAGGTCGGTAACGAGATCTGCAAATTCATCCGCTCCGCCGCCTGCGCGCAGCCCACGGGTGGCAATGCTGCGTTCATGGATGCCGTTCGCCCCTTCGTAGATTGCACAGATCCGCGCATCCCGCCAAATCTGTTCCAGGCCATATTCGTTCAAATAGCCATAACCGCCGAGGATCTGGATGCCGAGGTCGGCCGCGCGTATCCCTGCCTCCGAGCAAAAGACTTTGCACAGCGGGGTCAGGAAATCACAAAGCGCGGGGCTATCTGCAGTTTCGACCGCCACAAGGGCGATGTGGCACATCGCGCGCGCGCCCAAAGCAAGGTGGCGTTGGTCGTCCAACATGCGCTGAACGTCTGCGTGCTGGTTGAGCAGGGCAGGTGATCCATGCGGCTGGCGGCCTTGTATGCGCTGCGCCGCATAGGCAGCCGCGATATCCGCGGCGCGGCTGGCGTGGGCCACCCCTTGCAGGGCGACGTCGATGCGAGCGTGGTTCATCAAGGTAAACATCGCTTGCAACCCTTGCCCCTCGGTGCCGATCAATTCCGCCTTGGCCCCGTCAAACCGAAGCTGGCAGGTGGGCGATGCGTGCAGGCCCATCTTTTCCTCGATCCGCGTCACGCTGACGTCGGGCTGGGCGGGGCACATGTACAAGGACAGCCCGTTCATGCCAGCGTTTGCCGCACTGCTTCGGGCCAGCACCAGATGCAGGATTTCGGCTGACATGTCCTGATCGCCGCCAGAGATAAAGATTTTCTCGCCTGTGATCCGCCACCCGTCACCGGTGTTTTCAGCCCGGCACCGGATCGCCGAGAGATCCGATCCCGCCTGCGCTTCGGTCAGGCACATGGTCGAAAGGGCCGCGCCAGAGGCAAGTTTCGGAATCCACGCGTTCTGCTGGGCTGCCGTGCCGTATTTCATAAGCGTTGCAATCGCACCGGGCACCAGATTGCAGACCATTTGCATCGCGTGATTTGCGCCGGAAAATAATTCGGACACCCCTGCCGCGATCAAAGGCGAGGCCCCCATGCCGCCAAACGCGGCTGGGGCTGTCAGCCCTTGCCAGCCGTCTTGTGCCAGTTGGGCATAGGCCGCGACAAAGCCGTCGGGCATCCGGACGCGCCCGTCGACAAGTTGCGCATGCTGGCGGTCACCCACCGCGTTGAGCGGCGCAATGACCCTTTCGGCAAAACCGGCAAAGTGGCCCAAGATGTCACCCGCCAATTCTGGGTCCCATGCGGCAAGCGCGCCGGCCCCCGCCACATGATGCAGCGAGAAAAGGATATCTTCGGTCGGGGCAACAAAGGCGGTCACGTCAGGGGCTACTTCAACAAGACTGGGATTTGAACAGCCCCACGAAAGCCAAATCCGCGCCAGATCACAGCGTCAGTATCGGGGATTTCCATATTCGGGAAACGGTCAAACAGGATTGGCAACATCACCTTGCCCACCGCGCGCCTTGCCACATGGGTGCCTTGGCAAAAGTGCGGCCCATTGCCGAAGGATTGATGCGGGTTCTTGTCGCGATAGACCTCAAACACCTCGCCGTTATCAAAGAAGTCTTCATCGCGGTTAGCGCTGGCCTGAATCGTCATGACCGTGTCGCCTTTTGGGATGAGATAGCCGCGAATTTCGGTATCGACGGTCACAAGCCGCGACGAAGCAGAAATGGGCGCGACCCAGCGCACACCTTCTTCAAAGGCTTTGTCCCAATCCTCACGGCGTTTTACTTCGGCCAGTTGATCGGGATTGGTCAAAAGCCCGTAGATGATCGTGTTGAGCGCATCGCGTGGTTCATTGATCCCGCCGCCGATGGCGATTTTGATGTTGGCGTAGATTTGCGAAATGGGGATCGGATCTTCGGCATTGAGCATCACGGAAAACGCCGAGTTGTTCGGCGCAGCGCGGTGGCGATCCTGAATGCGGTCGAGCAGCGCATCAATGGCGTCATTGGCGCGGTCGCTGCGGGCAAAGGGTTCATCCCGCCAACCGAAGTTGCCTGCGCCTTCGATAAGAGCTTGGGACCATTCCAGCATATCTTCGTCACTGGCGTCTTCCATACCCAGCAAGATCGCAAGGCCGCGCGCGGCATAGGCGCCTGACAAGATCGCAAACAGGTCTACGATTTCGCCGCGCGGCAGGCGGCTGACATATTCGCGGGCGATCTGCTCGTATTTGGGCATCCAGTCTGTCTGGATCACTTTGGCGGTAAAGGCGGGCGCCATCGCCATCCTCTCGCGGCGATGCTCGTCGCCGTCCTTGCGCATGAGCGTATGGGCGCGGAACGCCCGCTTCATCGGCGTATTGGGATCGTCAGAGCTGAAAATCTCGGGATTGTCTTTGACGTATTTTGTGTCGACCGCCTTTGTCAGCAGGGTGCGGCCTGCGGATTTTACGCGCAACACCGGGGCTTGGGCGCGCAGGCGGCGATAGATCGGAAACGGGTCGCGGTCCAATTGGTCCAGCGTAATCTGCTCGTCCAGTGGTGCTAAGTTTGGCATGTGTCATCTCCTCCCAATCGACGCTGTCTAAGACGTGGCTTCACCCAAAATCCGCAATGCGTTTTCTTTGAGGATCAAGGGCCGGACTTCGTCTTTGAAAGCAGCAGCTTCAAAGTCGGCCAACCAGCGGTCCGGCGTGATGGCAGGCCAGTCAGAGCCGAACAGCATCTTCTTTTTCAGGATCGAATTGGCGTAGCGGATAAATGTTTCGGGGAAGTATTTGGGCGACCAGCCAGACATATCATAATAAACATTCGGCTTGTGCTGGGCGACGGCCAGACCTTCCTCGGTCCATGGAAATGACGGGTGCGCCAGCACGATTGGCATATCGGGGAAATCAACCGCGACGTCATCAAGGTACATGGGGTTAGAGTATTTCAGCCGCATCCCCATACCGCCGCGCATACCCGATCCAACACCTGTTTGGCCGGTATGGAACAAGGTAATCGCGCCTTCCTCGGCGCATGCTTCCAAGACGGTATATGCCGTTTCGCGGTCATTGGGGTAAAAGCCCTGCATCGTGGGATGAAACTTGAAACCGCGCACGCCAAAGTCGCGGACCAGACGGCGCACTTCGCGCGCGCCTGCCTTGCCTTTGTGCGGATCGACCGACGCGAAGGGGATCAGGATATCGTCATTCTCGGCGCAAATCCCTGCGACTTCTTCGTTGGAATAGCGCCGAAAGCCGGTTTCGCGTTCAGCATCAACAGGAAAGATGACCGCCGCGATATTGCGCTCGCGGTAATAGTTGGCAGTGTCTTGCACGGTGGGAAGCATACCCTGCGCGCCGGCTGGATTTTTGAAATAGGCGGCCATGCCAGCCTGAAATTCATTGTACCCATCATCGCGATGATCACAGCAGGGTTCTTCTGCGTGGGTGTGGAAATCAATGGCCTTGACCTTGGTGAAATCGACCATGCGAACCTCCGTTTTGCACGCGCCTTGCAAAAAAAGGTATACAGTAAAACTGTTAACCTATACAACAGCTTTCAAATTAGGCCCCTAGCGGAGAAAATGATGCAGTCTTCGGCCCGCGATACGTCTGTCACACGCGTTGAATTTGACGGCGACATTGCGACCATTATTTTCAATCGTCCCGAAAAGCGCAATGCGATGAATGATGCGCTGGTCGACGCGCTTGATGCATTTTTTTCCAACCCGCCTGAAGGTGTGAGCGCCGTCATCCTGCGTGGCGAGGGCGGGCATTTCTGTTCCGGCCTTGATCTGGCCGAGCATGAAAGCCGAAAGCCGATCCCGGGCGTTTACCATTCACGCAACTGGCACCGCGTGTCCGAGCTGATCGAATTTGGCGGCTTGCCCGTGATTTCCGTGCTGACAGGTGCGGTCATTGGTGGCGGGCTTGAGATCGCGACATCGACTCATGTGCGGATTGCCGAACCTTCGGTGCGGTTCCAATTGCCCGAGGGGCGACGCGGCATTTTTGTAGGTGGCGGTGCGACCGTGCGCGTGGGCCGTATCTTGGGAGCCGACCGTATGCGCGAGATGATGCTGACAGGGCGCAGCTATGGCGCTGAGGACGGGCTGGCGCTGGGCTTGACGCATTATGCTGTGGCCGAAGGCGAGGGTGTCCCGCTTGCGCTGAAGCTGGCGCGCCGGATAGCGGACAATGCGCCGTTCTCTAACTATTTGATGATAAATGCGATTTCACGAATTGGTGACATGTCACGGAGCGATGGGATGTTCACCGAGAGCCTTGCGGCAGCGATGTCGCAGTCGTCTGCCGGGGCGCAGGAAGGTCTGCGGGCCTTTCTCGAAAAGCGGGAACCGAAATTCAGATAACAAAAGGCACAAACACCGCGAAGACTGAATAACCTTTGCTCACTTAACTGGAAATCTTTGGGAGGAGTTACCATGAAAAGAAGAGACTTTCTGAAAACCACTGCCGTTGGTGCATTGGCCGCAAGTATCGGCCCTAATATGGCTTTTGCACAGGACGCGACCCTGCGGTTCCATCAGTTCTTGCCACCTGTAGCGCCGCTGCCTGCCTTTGCATTCAAGCCTTGGGGCGAGCGTCTAGAGGCGGCGTCCGGTGGCCGTTTGCGTATCCAGCATTTCGACGCGATGGCCCTGGGTGGGCGTCCACCTGAACTGCTGGATCAGGCACGCGACGGTGTGGTCGATATTGCGATGTCGGTTGTCGGCTATACACCCGGTCGTTTCCCGCGCACCGAAGTGTTTGAACTGCCCTTCATCATGAAGAATTCCATCGCAACATCGCTGGCATTCCAACAGATGATTGAAGAAGATTTTGGCGAGAGCGAATATGGTGACTTCAAAGTGTTGGCCGGTTGGGTCCACGGCGCAGGCCTCATTCACTCTGAAGAGCCTATCACAAAGCTCGAGGATATGGCCGGCAAGACTTTGCGTGGTCCGACCCGCATCATCAATGATCTGTTGTCTGAATTGGGCGCGGAACCTGTGGGCATGCCGCTGCCTGCCATTCCAGAGGCGCTGTCCAAAGGGGTAATCAACGGCACCGTCATCCCTTGGGAGGTAACACCGTCCATTCGTCTGGCGGAAATGGTGTCCAATCACACCGAATTCGGTGGGCCAGAGGCGCTTTATACCGCAACCATCATCATGGTGATGAACAAGGATGCCTATGATGCGCTGCCCGACGATCTGCGTGAAATTCTTGACGCCGAAAGCGGTGCTGCAATGGCGCAGGCGTTCTCGCAGGTGATGTTGGACTACGATGCCCCCGGCCGCCAGATTGCTCTTGATGCAGGCAATACCATCACCACGCTGGATGAAGCCGAAGTTGCGCGCTGGAAAGCTGCTGCACAGCCGGTCATTGACCGTTGGGTTGCTGATATGGACGCTCAGGGCATTGACGGACAGGCATTGATCGCCCGTGCCAAAGAGCTGATCGACGAAAAATCTGCGATGCTGGGCGTTTAGGGCCTTTTCTCAATGATCCGGGCGCTGTCCAAGGCGCCCGGATCTTTATGCCTTATTTGATGCATTGGGGATAGCGATGTACGGGATGCTCTCACGGTCCGCACAGAGTGTTGCGCGTGTTATGGCGCTTGCGGGCGGTCTTCTTCTTTTGGTGATCATCGTCCTGACATGCGTGTCGATCATCGGCAGGGCGTTGTTTTCTTCGGGCATTTGCTGTGGACCAATCCGCGGTATCTATGATTACACCGAAATCGCCGTTGGCGCTGCGATCTTTGCGTTCTTGCCGTGGTGTCAGTACCAGGCAGGCCATGCGGCCGTCGATTTGTTTAAACCCGCCTTTCCGGATGGCGTAAACCGATTGCTGAACCTCGTCATTGATATAGCCATGCTGGTCTTGGCGTCCTTGATCGCGCACCGGCTATGGCTGGGCATGTTGGACAAAGAGCGCTTTGGCGAAACAACCCTGATCGCTCAGGTACCCGTCTGGATCGGCTATGCCGCCTGTCTGGTCGGCGCGGTCGGTTTTGTGCTGGTTGCCGCCTTTTGTGTACTGCGCGCGCTGCGAGGTCTGATCGGCCTAGAGCCGGTAGTGGAGTAATTTACATGAGTGATCTGGCCCTCGCATTGTGGTCATTCCCGGTTCTTTTGCTGCTTGTTTTTCTGCGCGTGCCAATCGCACTGGCGATGATGAGCGTTGGCATCGGCGGGGCCTATCTGGTCTATGGCACAGCATTGCCCGTGCTTAATGCCTTCAAGAATGTGACCTACGGGACATTTTCCAATTACTCGTTTTCGATCATTCCGCTTTTTTTGCTGATGGGACAATTCGCGACCCTTTCGGGGATGTCGGCCGCATTGTTCCGTGCAGCCGAAAGTTTTCTGGGCCATCGGCGGGGTGGAGTGGCGATGTCGGCAATTGGGGCCTGCGCCGGATTTGGCGCAATCTGCGGAAGTTCACTGGCGACAGCGGCCACCATGGGGCAGGTGGCCCTGCCCGAATTGCGTCGCTATGGCTATCCCGGGTCGCTTGCGACCGGAGCCTTGGCAGCGGGCGGCACATTGGGCATCTTGATCCCGCCTTCGGTCATCTTGGTGATTTATGCCATTCTGGCTGAGCAGAATATCGAAAAACTGTTTGTAGCGGCGCTTATTCCGGGGATTTTGGCGGCGCTGGGATATATCCTTGCCATCTCGGTCTGGGTGCGCGTGTCCCCGAACGCCGCGATGGTGAAAGACCGTGTCCCTTGGGCCGAGCGCCTTGTGGCCTTGGCCAAGGTCTGGCCGGTTCTGACGATCTTCGTGGTTGTTGTGGGCGGCATCTATGTTGGCGTATTCACCCCCACCGAGGCGGCGGCTGTCGGTGCCGCAGGCACAGGCCTGATCAGCGTTGTTTCAGGGCAGATGACTTGGCCGCGCCTCAAGCAAGCGATCCTTGCGACAGCCAGCGCTTCAGCCATGATCTATCTGATCATTCTGGGGGCTGGGTTTTACAACAGCTTTCTGGCGCTCAGCCAATTGCCACAGACCGCTGCCGCATGGGTCGGCGGTGCAGGCATGTCACCTTGGATCGTGCTGGTGATCGTGCTTTTCATGTATCTGGTTTTCGGCTGCGTGATGGACAGCCTTTCTATGGTGCTTTTGACGGTGCCGATTATCTATCCAATCATGATCGTGCTGGATTTCGGCATGTCACCGCAGGACTTTGGTCTGTGGTTCGGTATTCTGGTTCTGATCGTCGTCGAGGTCGGGTTGATCACGCCACCAGTGGGGATGAATCTGTTCATCATAAACGGTATGGCCAAGGATACGCCGATCAAAGAGACTTACAAAGGCGCCTTGCCTTTTGTGGTGACGGATCTGATCCGCGTCGCCATCCTGACGATGTTCCCTGCGATCACGCTGTGGTTGGTCTGGTTTATTGACAGTCTGGGCTAAAGGAAATCAGACAGCGATGACTGCAGGGTCATCGCTGTAAAGCTGCGCGACGCTTGTGGCACGATTGCTGCGCATGGCGCGCTGGTTCAGTGACCCCTTTTCGGTCACTTCACCTCGGTCAAAGCTGGGCTGTTCTGACAGCACGATAATGCGCCGGACGCGGGTGGCAGACCCAGAAGCGTCCTTTGCGGCGGCGGCCAGTTTTTCTGAAAGTGCTGCGTGCAGGATTGCCTGGTCCATGGTCTGCGCCGCCTGCGACAAAAGAACCATCGCACCAAGTTCTGCTTCGTTCTCGCCGACGATGACTGCATCGCGGATCAATTCATCCATTGAATCGACCAGTTTCGCGCGCATCGCACCGACCGCAACCCAGGTTCCAGTCGCCAATTTGAAGTTTTCTGCGATCCGCCCATCAAAGAAGAACCCTTTTGAGAAATCGTCTGGATCGGCCGGGCGCAGTGCGTCGCCCATGCAGTAATACCCTTCGTCGTCAAAGGCTTGGGCGGTTTGCGCAGGATCACCATAATAGCCCGGAAAGATGGTCGGTCCTTTGATCCGCGCTTCCAGTTTCCCCCCGTTTGGCACAAGTTTGATCGTCAGTCCCAACGAGGGTACACCGACATTGCCGGATTTTTCCTGTGGCACAGTGCATGCCAAGGCAAAAGGTGCGGTTTCGGTGGCCCCAAGCCCGGTCGCCAACAGCACTTCATGGCCTGTCGTTGCGCGCCCTGCGGCGCGCAGCCTGTCCCATGTGCGCTGTGCCATACCAGCGCCTGCATAAAACATCATGCCCAATTTATTGAAAAAAGTTGCCGCTAGTGCGGGGTCATTTTCAAGCTGATCGACCAGCATGTCGTACCCGATCGGCACATTGAAATACCATGTGCAGGAAATATCGCGAAGATTGCGTAATGTTTCGTCGAATTTTCCAAGCACCGGGCGGCCGTCGTCGATATAGTAGCTGCCGCCATTCGTCATCACCAGGTAAAAGACCTTGTTGCCAGCGGCCGTGTGGTTCCACGGCCCCCAGTCCAATACGACGGGTGGTTCATGCGTCAAGAACCGGTAACAGTCGCGCACGATTGCTTGCATCGCACAGATCATACGATTGGTGTTGATCACGGCTTTCGGTGATCCTGTAGAGCCTGATGTGAACAGGTATTTGACAACCGTGTCTGGCGTCAGCCTGGCGCGCGCCGCTTGGGACGGTGCCGGATCAGCGTCAAGCAGGTCAGCAAAGCGCACCGCCCCGCTGATCGGGTTGTCCAGATTGATGACCGTGGTGTCTGTATTGTTGATAGCGGAAATAGCATTGGCGAACGCCTTGCCGTTATCGGCAAAGATGGCGCCGGGTTTCAGCAATGCTGCAATGTTTCGCAACTTGGCATGGTCTGTGGACACTAAAGAATAGGCAGGTGACAGCGGCGCATAAGGCACGCCGACATAGGCACAGGCCATACCCAGCAACGCATGTTCCAAGCTGTTTTCAGACAGGATCAATAAGGGCCTTTGGGGACCCAACCCCATGTCGAGCAGGGCGGTACCAATGGCTTTGGCCTGCGCGCGCCCCTGAGCGTAAGTGATGTGTCTCCACTCACCCCCATCCTTGCGGCGCGCAATCCATGTCATGTGCGGGGTCGCGTCAGCCCATTTGTCCATATAATCAGCCAGCAATGGCGCGTAGTCGGGCAATTGACCTTCCTGACGCATGACGACCGTGCCATCGGGACGGTGTTCATATGCGAAGGTTGGGGCCCAGAAATCGCCAGAGATGCTCGGTATGGGTTGGGACATGGTCTTGGGCTCTGCCTTAGCGGGGGGCCATGCGAATGGCTCCATCCAAGCGGATGACTTCGCCGTTCAGCATCGGGTTTCGGGTGATGTGATCAACCATTTCGCCGTATTCGCGTGGATCGCCCAGCCTTGACGGGAAAGGGACCTGCGCGCCGAGTGACGCCTGCACCTCGGCGGGCAATTCGTGCAACAGCGGCGTGAGAAAGAGCCCTGGCGCGATGGTGCAGACACGAATGCCCTTGGCGGCAAGATCTCGTGCCATGGGCAAGGTCATGCCGACAATGCCACCCTTGCTGGCAGCATAGGCCAATTGCCCGATTTGCCCGTCATAGGCTGCGACCGAAGCCGTGTTGATGATCACGCCGCGCGCGCCATCTGGATCAATCGGGTCCTGCGCGACCATGCGCGCTGCGGCTTGGCTGGCGCAGTTGAAGCTACCCATCAGGTTGACGCGGATCACGCGCTCAAAAACCGCAGGATCATGGGCTTTGCCGTGTGACACAGTTTTGGATGCGCCACCGATCCCGGCGCAATTGACCAGAATGCGGATCGGCCCATGTGCGGCTTCGGCCTTGGTAATACCGTCAGCAACAGAGTGCGGGTCGGCCACATCGACATGCGCAAAACAGCCACCGATCTTGTCAGCCTGCCGCCGCCCCGCGTCGTCATTCATGTCAAAAACAGTGACTTTCAGCCCGCTTGCGGCAAGCCGCTCGGCAGTGGCTGCCCCCAGTCCCGAGGCGGCGCCGGTGACAATCGCGCCATGGCCTGACCAATCCTGCATTAAATGTCTTCCTTGTCGGTCAGGCGGATCTTGATCAAGATCTGCATCAGGGTGTGCTTCTCGGTCGCGGAAAGCGTGGCCAAGAGGCGTTCTTCATGTGCCTGAACGGTTGCCAAGGTTGCCTGATAGGCCGCGTTGCCTTCGTGTGTCGCAACAAGCGCCTGAACGCGACGGTCTCCCGGCACATGGCTGCGGGTCAGGTAATTGCGGCGTTCGAGCTCGTCAATAATTGCCACAAGGCCAGAGCGTTCAATGCCGAGCAAACGCGCAAGGCTGCTTTGGCTGATGTTGGGGTGTGCGACGACAAGCGACAGGGCTGAAAATGTGCGCGGAGACAGCCCGCCTTCACCAAGCGCGGCACGAAAATCTTTCTGGATCGCGACATAGGCTCGTTTCATGTTGTAGCCAATGAGTATTTCCAGATCCGAGACAACATCCGGCATTTCAGCATTGGTCTGTTTCGCAAGTGCGCGAGGTGCCATCACCTACCTCCTTATTCTATCGACAGGGATAGCGCATATTGTTAATCAGGTAAACAGTTTTGCGCTGATGATACATTAAGGATGACGGCTATGAACCTTCCAGAACCAAAGCTTGAATGGGTCACGGATATGATCGTTGAATTGGACCCGATCCGTGCGATGGGTCAAGGCCGTGCAGGGGTCCGCCGGATCATACCGATTGTCGGCGGTACGATGTCAGGGCCGAAATTGCAGGGCAAAATTCTGAATGTCGGCGCGGATTGGCAGACCTTGTTTGCGGATGGGCTGGCGGAACTTGATACGCGGTATGCTTTGGAAACCCACGACGGCGCCACGATTGAAATCTGCAACTACGGATTTCGCCATGGTCCAAAAGACGTCATCGCGGCGATCGGGCGTGGTGAGGATGTGGCGCCAGACAGCTATTACATGCGCACACATGCGCGGCTGGAAACCGGAGACAGTCGCTATGCTTGGGTCAATCACACGCTTTTCGTGGGTGTCGGCGCGCGCAAGGAACAAAGCGTTCTGATGCGCCTTTATGCCCTGATGTAAGAATTCTGTTTGCGCAGAAATCCAAGGCAAGATCGCTGGCCGGGACGAGGCCGTGAAAAACCCACGTCCTGGTGGAAAATGACCAGCGGCGGGTTCTGGGTCCGAGGCCGACCAAGCAGTGTGAGCAAAGATTCTTGCGCTCCGCGCGGGAGTATTTTGGGAAATAAGAAGTTAGGGTCAGGCTGGAAAGTGCGGTGCCGCGCTAGCGCCCTGTCCAGACTGGATCGCGTTTTTGGGCAAAGGCGCGCGCGCCTTCTTTCTGGTCGTCGCTGGCGTAAAGCTGGTCCACGGTCGCGAATTGCCGTTTGGTGACGCGGTTCAGCGCATCCTGAAACCGCATGGCTTCGGCCTCGCGCACGATTTCCTTGATCGCGGCATAGACCAGTGGTGGGCCGTTCTCGAGCATGCGGGCAAGCGCCCAAGCCTTGGGCAGCAAATCGGCAGGTGTCGTGATCTCGCGTAAAAGGCCCCAATGCATCGCTTCGTGTGCATCAAACCAGCGTCCGGTCAGCAACAGATCCATCGCGACATGATAGGGGATGCGTTTGGGCAGTTTGATCGAGGCCGCATCCGCCACCGTCCCTGACCGGATTTCCGGCAGCGCAAAGGTGGCTGTGTCGGAGGCAAGGATCAGATCGCAGCTGAGCGCCAGTTCCAGCCCGCCCCCACAGCAGATGCCGTTGACGGCGGCGATCACCGGTTTGTTCAGATGTGGCAGTTCCTGCAGGCCGCCAAAGCCACCTATGCCGTAATCGGCGTCGACCGCGTCACCATCAGCGGCGGCTTTGAGATCCCAGCCGGGGCAAAAAAACTTGTCCCCCGCCGCCCGCAGGATCGCGACCCGCAGACTGTCATCATCGCGGAAATCGCGGAACACCTCGCCCATGATCCGGCTGGTCGCCAGATCAATCGCATTGGCCTTGGGCCGGTCGAGCGTGACTTCGAGCACGGCCCCTTCGCGGCGGGTGTGGATCGGGCCATCGCTGCGCATCTGCATCATGGGGTGTCCTTCCAGATCACGGCATCCGCGGCCACGGCAAAATCTGCCCCAACCATCAGCGGATTGATTTCAATTTCTTCCAGCATCCTGTCGGTTGCCAGCATCTCCTGCAAGGTCAGCGCCGTGCGGATCACCGCGCCGAGATCGGCGCGCGGTCGGCCGCGATAGCCGTCAAGCAGCGGCCAGAGCGTCAGGCGGCGCAGGGCATCTGCGATTTCGGGTGCTGTCACCGGCAGGACCAGCGTCACCGTATCGGCCAGTAATTCCGCCGCGACCCCGCCGAAACCCAGCGTCAGCGTTGCGCCGTAAACCGGATCGCGGCGCGCGCCGAGCAAGAGCTCTGCGATGGCATCCGTCACCATCTCCTCGGCCAGATAGCCGATAGCGCCCGGCATCTGTTCCTGCCCGTCAAGCGTGACAAGCTGCAGCCGTACGGCGCCTGCCTCGGTCTTGTGGGCAAAGCCCAGACCTTTGAGGGCCAGCGGCGGTGTCAGGTCATGCGCTGCCGATTGCAGGCTGGTGATCGTCGGCGCGGTTACGCCACGCGGTACCGCAATGCCCGCCGCTGCCAGCCGCGCCTTGGCGGCGGCCTCGTCCAGCAAAGTCAGGGGGCCGGTGCGCGCGATGGGCGTCCAATTGCGCCACCCTGCGCGCCCTGCGGTGACCTGCGCTGCACGCACTGCCGCCAGCGCTGTTTCCAGCCCCATCAGCGGTGCAATGCCTTGGTCCATAAGCGCGATGGCGCGGTCCTCTTCAAAGTTTTCGGGCAGGGAGGCAACAGGAAAGGCGGGTTTGCCGGTGGCGCGCGCGGCGGCGACGATGGCGTCGAGCGCGGGGGCGAAGCTGGCCGGATCGCAGCGGTCGGGGCGCGGCGGGTCGATGATGAACAGCCCCGCATCGTATCCTGCGAGCATGGTGGCGAAAACCTCTGTCGTGCGCGGCCCGTCGCCCCAAATGAAGGTCTGGTAATCCAGCGGGTTTGCGATGGTCACCAACGGGCCGAGTGTGGCCGCGAGATGCCCCACTTGCGCCGGACCGGGCGGTGGAAACTCCAGCGCCAGAGGGGCGGCAAGATCCGCGACCAGCCCCGCCTCACCCCCTGAACAGGCCACAGCGCAAAGCTGCCTGCCCAACCCTGGCCCATGCAGATGCAGGATCTTGAGCGTTTCGAGCAGTTCCGCCGGTGTGTTCACCTCGGCGACCCCGATCTGGCGCAGATAGGCAGACGAGGCAGCACCACCGCCCGCCAAAGACGCGGTATGAGATGCGGCTGCGGTCTGTGCGGCTGCGGTCTTGCCGGATTTGATCGCGACGATGCCTTTGCCTGCCGTCTGTGCAGCCTCAGCCACGGTGGCGAAACCGGCGGCGTCACCTAGACCTTCGATGTAAAGCCCAAGGGCGGTAACACGCTCATCCGCCAGCAAGGCGCGCGCGAGCTGCGCCAGCCCGACTTGGGCCGCATTTCCCAGACAGGCGACATAGGCGATGGGCAAGCCGCGCGCCTGCATCGTCAGGTTGATCACGATGTTGGAGGATTGGCTGATCAGCGCCACGCCCCGCGCCACCCGTCGCCCGCCATGCTGATCAGGCCAGAGCAATGCCCCGTCAAGATAGTTGATCACGCCATAGCAATTTGGCCCGAGGATCGGCATCGTTCCCGCGCGCGAGACCAGCCGGTCCTGCAAATCGCCGTCGCCGGTTTCGCGCCAGCCCGAAGCGAAACAGATCGCGCCACCTGCGCCCATGCCCGCCAGCTCCGTCACGACATCGAGTGTCGCGTGCCGATTGACCCCGATAAAGGTGGCATCAGGTGCGCCGGGCAAATCGGCCAGCGAAGGATAACACCGCACCCCGGCGATCTGGTCGCGCGTTGGATGCACGGGCCAGACCGGGCCATCGAACCCCATGCGCTGGCATTGTTCAATCACATTTGCGGCCCAGCCAGAGCCGAGAACAGCGATGCTGCGCGGTCGTAGCAAACGAGACAGATCCGTCATCGCAGCACCTGCCTGCGGTGCAGGCAGCCGGGGGCCTTGCCCCCGGACCCCCAGGATATTTGTAAACAGATGAAACAGGGGCGTCGCCCTGCCCCGGACGAGCGGGACAGGGAAACTTCACCTGTTGCGGTCATCGGGGTCCCCCCCTGTACCGCCCGATCAGTTTGCAACGGATTGGTTAACATATCGTTTCATCTGTTCAAAAATATCCTCGGGGGTGAGGCGCGGCGCGCCGAGGGGGCAGACAGCCCCCTGACTAGCCCTCATGCGGGCGCAAGAGTTGCCGGCTGATGATGTGCCGCTGGATTTCGCTGGTGCCTTCCCAGATCCGTTCGACCCTTGCATCGCGCCAGATCCGTTCCAGTGGCAGGTCGTCCATCAACCCCATGCCGCCATGGATCTGGATCGCCTCGTCCGCGACCATGGCCAGCACTTCGCTGGCCTTGAGCTTGGCCATGGCCATATCGGCCTCGGTGACGCTGCCCTGGTCAAACTTCCATCCGGCCTCCCATGTCAGCAATTCGGCGGCTTTCAGCTCCATCGCCATATCGGCCAGCTTGAAACTGACGCCTTGAAACTTGCCGATCTGCTGGCCGAACTGGCGGCGTTCCGCTGCATAGTGCACCGCGTGATCAAGCGCCCGGTCTGCACGGCCAAGACAGGTGGCGGCCACCTGCAATCGCGTGGCGCCCAGCCAGTCATTGGCGACTTCGAACCCTTTGTGGATTTCACCAAGGATATTCTCGGCCGGTACGCGGCAATCGTCGAAGTCCAGAATGGCGTTGGAATAGCCGCGGTGGCTAACGTTGCGGTACCCTTCACGCACCGTGAACCCCGGCGTGCCTTTGTCCACGAAGAAGGCGGTGATCTTTTTCTTGGGGCCGCGCGGCGTGTCTTCTTCGCCCGTCGCCATGAAGGCGATGGTAAAGCCCGCGATATCGGCATGGCTGATGAAATGCTTGGTGCCGTTCAGCACCCAGTCCCCGCCGTCCTGGCGCGCGTTGGCCTGCATGCCGCGCAGGTCGGACCCGGCCCCCGGTTCGGTCATGGCCAGACAATCCCAGGTTTCGCCGCGCAGGCAGGGGAAAAGGTATTTTTCGCGCTGCGCCTTGGTCCCTGCCAGCAGGATGTTCGATGGCCGCGCCACGCAGGTCCAGTGCAGCGCGTAATTCGCGCGGCCCAATTCGCGTTCGTAAAGCAGCCATGACAGGGTATCGAGGCCCGCGCCGCCCACTTCTTCCGGCATATTGGCGGCATAAAGACCGGCGGCCATCGCCTTGGCCTGAATCTCGCGGATCAGCTCCATCGGCAGGTGGCCGGTGCGTTCGACCAGCGCTTCATGCGGGTAAAGTTCCGCCTCGACGAAAGCGCGGGTCGTGTCCACGATCATCCGCTGTTCATCGGTCATGGCAAAATGCATCAGCTTTTCCCCTGTCCGATATGGCGGCCTGCGCCGGCGGGGCGCGGCAGGCTGGCATGGGCGTCGCGGATTGCAAAGAGCCGGTCAAGCACGGTGGGGGCGGCGGGGCAGGTCTTGCCTGCGGCCATGTCCACATGCAGCAGCATCTGTTCCAATGTCGCCACGGCATCCCCATCCTTGGCGATGGTGATGAAGATATGCAGCCGCTTGTCATCCGCGCCCAGCACCTGCACCGAACCGGTCAGATGATCGCCCAGTTTCGCCTCGCCCAGATGGCGGATATGGGTTTCGGCGGTGTAATAGCTGTGCCCGCCTGCGACATAATCCATATCGGCCCCGATCAGCCGCAGCAGCGTGTCCGATGTTTCCGAGCCTGCGAACAGATAGCGGCTTTCGGTCATATGGCCGTTGTAGTCGATCCAGCTTGGCAGCACTTGCAAGCGCACCAGCGGGGCGTCGGCATCTGGCGTCTGCACAACGTCGCGCCTTGCCGCGTCATGCGCTTTGAGCACGCGCCCCGCGCCCCAATCGCGGTCTTTGAGCACCCGCAGAAAGCCCACCAGATTGCTGTCGCGGATCCGTTCCAACTCGCGGATCGTGTGATGCCCTGATTGCGCATCCGATTGTCCCGCGATCAGATCGACCAATTCGTCGTTGAATTCGGGCACATCCATCAGTTTGGTCCATGGCCATGTCAGACAGGGGCCGAATTGTTCCAGAAAATGTTTCATCCCCGCTTCACCGCCCGCGATCCGGTAGGTCTCGAACAGGCCCATCTGACCCCAGCGCAACCCGAACCCCATGCGGATCGCCTCGTCGATTTCCTCGGTCGTGGCGATGCCGTCCTTGACCAGCCAGAGCGCCTCGCGCCAGACCGCCTCGAGGAACCGGTCGGCGATATGGGCGTCGATTTCCTTGCGCACATGCAGCGGGAACATGCCGATGCTGCGCAACGTATCCTTGACGCCTTCGATCAGGGCGGCGTCGGTGGCGGGGCTTGGCACCACCTCGGCCAAGGGCAAAAGGTAGACCGGGTTGAACGGGTGGGCGACAAAGATCGTCGCGGGGTTGATCGCCCCCTCCTGCAATTGCGATGGTTTATAACCAGAGGTGGAGGAGCCAAGGGGCGTGTCGGGCGCGGCCTTTTGGATTTCGGCATAAACGCGGTGTTTCAGGTCCAGCCGTTCAGAGACGGATTCCTGAATGTAATCCGCGCCTGTCACAGCCTCGGCCAAAGTCGCGGCATAGCTGAGCTGCCCCATCGCAGGCAGCGGCACATCCGACAGGGCGGGCAGCGAGAGTTTTGCATTGTCCAACACGGCAGCAATCTTGCGCGGGGCGTCGGGGTCGGGGTCAAAGACCGCGACATCCCAACCGTTGAGCAGGAACCGCGCGGCCCAGCCGCCGCCGATCACGCCGCCGCCGATGATTGCGGCCTTCATAATGGCGCCCTTTTCGTCAGATGCAGGCGGTCGCGGACGGCATCCGGCCCGATCACCCGTGCGCCCATGTTTTCGATGATCGTTGTGGCCTTTTCGACCAGTTGCGCGTTCGTGGCCAGCACGCCTTTGGACAGATAGAGGTTGTCTTCCAACCCGACCCGTACATTGCCACCCGCCAGCACGGCGGCTGCGACATAGGGCATCTCATGCCGCCCCAGCGCAAAGGCGGACCAGTGCCAATGGGCTGGCACATTGTTCACCATCGCCAGAAAGGTGTTCAGATCATCGGGCGCGCCCCATGGCACGCCCATGCATAATTGCACCAGCACGGGGTCGGGGATGATACCTTCGGCGACGAGTTGTTTGGCGAACCACAGATGGCCTGTGTCGAACGCCTCGATCTCGATGCGTACGCCGGATGCCACCATCCGCGTCGCCATATCGCGCAGCATGCCGGGGGTGTTGACCATGACGTAATCGGCCTCGGCGAAATTCATCGTGCCGCAATCGAGCGTGCAGATTTCTGGGCGGCAATCCAGCACATGCTGCACCCGTTCTGCAGCGCCTGCCATGTCGGATGTCTGCGACATGCGGTGCATGCTTTCGGTGCCATCGAACACCAGATCACCGCCCATGCCGGCGGTCAGGTTCAGGATCACGTCGGTGTCCGCGTCGCGGATACGTTCGGTCACTTCGCGGTAAAGGGCCGGGTCGCGCGACGGTTTGCCGGTCTCGGGGTCGCGCACATGGCAATGCACGATGGCCGCGCCCGCCTTGGCCGCGTCAATGGCGGCGGTGGCGATCTGTTCTGGCGAGCGTGGGACATGGGGCGACATATCCTGCGTGCCGCCCGATCCGGTGACGGCGCAGGTGATGAAAACACGCGGTCTGGGCAAGTGGGTGGCGATCCTCCTTTTTTAAGCAGGCTAACAGGGTGCGCGGGGCAGCTTGGCGATTTACGAAAATGTTATGACGATTTCTGAATCCATCTTTGCGCCTTCAACCCAGCCGCTTGATATCGCGGTGCTGGTGCTGCCGCGCGCCTCGATATTGGAGGTGGCGTCGGTGCTGGACCCTTTGCGCAATGCGAACCGACATCTGGGGCAGGACAGGTTTCGCTGGCGGGTGGTCTCGCCCTCGGGGGCGGATGTGGCGCTGACCTGTGGCATTGCCTTGCCCGCGATTGGCCCGCTTGCGGCGGCAGACGGCGCTGATGCGCTGATCGTCGTGGCGGGCTATAACCAGTCCGAGGTGGCGACCCGCCCCCTGATTGCGGACCTGCGCCGTGTCGCCGGGCGGTTCCGCGCGGTGGGGGCGGTCGATGCCGGACCTTGGGTGCTGGCGCGGGCGGGATTGCTCGATGGCCACCGCGCCACCGTGCATTGGGAGGATCTGGAGGATTTCGCCAGCGCCCACACGTCTGTCGATGTGGTGCCGGACCGTTTTGTCATCTCGCGCAATCGCTTCACCGCAGGCGGTGCCGCCCCTGCCGCTGACCTGATGCTGCATCTGATCGGCGCGCGCTGTGGCGCGGGGCTGGCCGGTCAGGTGGCCGCATCGTTTCAATACGAGCCGCAGTCAGATGGCAGCCGCCCGCAGCGCCCCGGCCTGTTGCCTGTGGTCGGCGATGTGCGGCTGGCGGGGGCGCTGGCGCTGATGAATGCCCATCTGGAAGACCCGCTGCCGCTGGACACAATCGCCCGCGCGCAAGGGGTGGGTCTGCGCCGGATGGAACAATTGTTCCGCGACAATCTGGGGCAGGGGCCGGGGGCGGCCTATCTGGACCTGCGGTTGCAGATGGCGCGGCGGATGGTCACCGACACGCGCCACGATCTGCGCGCCATTGCCTTGCGCTGTGGATTTGTGGACCCCACCAGTTTTTCGCGCGCATTCCGGCGGCGGTTCGGTGTGCCGCCCAGCCGGATCAGGTCGTCGTGACAGGCGGCAGGGTGACTTCGATCATGCGGGGGCCGGATTGCGTCGCGTCGATTGCATCGGGCGTGGTGCGGGTAAACGGCAGACCGCAGGCGCGCGCAAGATCGGCGAAATCCGGCGGGCGCGGGGTGCAGCCCAGCACCTGCGCGCCTGCGGCTTTCATCGCGCTGGCGATCTCGCCGTAGCCTGCGTTGTTGAACACGATAAAGGTGATGTTCAGGTTTTCCTCAACCGCTGTCAGCAATTCTGCGGGGCTGAACATCAGCCCGCCATCGCCGATCAGGCACAGGATGCGTGCGTCAGGGGCGGCCAACGCGGCACCCACCGAAGCCCCCGGCGCATAGCCAAGCGCGCCGTAGCCTGTCGCCGCATTGAACCAGCCGCAGGGCCGGTCATGGTCATAATAAAGGTTGCCTGCATAGATCACTTGGGTGGAATCGCCGACCATGATGGCGTCAGGGCAGCTGTCGCGCAGGCGGTTCAACAGGGCGATTTCAGCAGCATAGCCTGCGGGCAGCGCGGCATGGGCCGCGTTCCGCGCTTGGGCCGCGCGCTGGGCGCCATCGGCGCTGGTGGCACCGTGCAGTAATGGCAGGATATCGGCCAGATCACCCTGCAGCGTCAGGGCGGCGGGATGGCGCGCCAGTTGCGCGGCGTCAATATCGACGCGGATCATCCCCGCCAGATCGGGCAGGCCGCCATCGTCATACATATCCCAATCGGTCGGCCCGATTTCGGACCCCAGCACCAGCAGCTGATCTGCCGAGGCGATCAGCTCGCGCACCGGCGCAAGGCTGGGCGCGGCCGGCACGACCAGTGGATGGGCGTGCATCAGCCCGCGCGCATTGGTGGTCAGGATCACAGGCGCGCCAAGGCGGTCTGCCAGCGCCTGCAGTGCCGCCCCCGCGCGACGGCAGCCACCGCCTGCGACGATGACAGGGCGCAGCGCCTGTGCCAGCAAGGCATTTGCGGCGCTGACATCCGGCACAGCGGCGGCGGCTTGGTCCGCGATGCGGCTTGGCGCATCGGGCGCCTGCGCCGCCATCAGGTCCAGCGGGATTTGCAAATGCACCGGCCCGCCGCGCCCATTGGTCAGGGCGCCGGCAATCTGGTCAAGGATCGCGGGCAGATCGTCGGCGCGGTCCAGATGAAACGCCGGACCCAGTGTCGCGCTCAGCGCCAGTTGGTCTGGCAGTTCGTGCAGATGCCCCAGCCCCTTGCCCAAGCTGTCCCGCCGGTTCACGCCGGAAATCACCAGCATCGGCACGCTATCTGCGCGCGCCTGCGCCATCGGCGTCAGGATATTGGTCAGCCCCGGCCCGGTGATCACCAGCGCCACGCCGAACCGCCCCGACACGCGGGCATAGCCATCGGCCATGAAACCTGCCCCCGCTTCGTGGCGCGGGGTGACATGGCGGATGCCCGCATCGGGCAGGGCGCGGTAAAGCTCGATCGTGTGTACGCCGGGAATGCCGAAAATCACCTCGGTGCCCATCTGCTGCAACCAGCGCACAAGGCTTTGCGCGACGGTGGTCATCGCGGCCAGCTCATCGCAAAGCGCTTGATCCGCGTGCAAGCCTCGCGCGTGGCGTCATCGCTCGCGTTGAGCGCCAGCCGCAGCCAACCTTCAAAAGCTTTGCCAAAGGACGCGCCGGGCATGACGGCGACGGCCTCCGCCTCTAGCAGCGCCAGCGCAAAGGCTTTGGAATCGCGGCTCAGCGCGCGAATGTCGAGAAGGGCGAACATCCCCGCCTCGGGTTTGTGGACATGCAGGCCCGCCACACCGTCAAGGGCCGCATGGATGATCCCCGCGCGCCGCGCCATGCGGGCGGCCATCGCGGTGGCAAGATCGGGCGCGCCCGCGACAGCCTGCGCTGTCATGTCGGCGATGAAAGGCTGCGATCCGAACAGCATGGTTTCCGACAAGGGCAGCGCGCGGGTGCAGAAGGCCGCAGGCCCGCAGACCCAGCCCGACCGGAACCCCGGTGCGGCATGCGATTTGGAGATCGAGGCGGTAACGATCACGCGGTCCTCATAGGTGGGATTGGCCAGTGCAGATGTGAATACCGCGCCATCATGGGTCAGGTTGCCGTAAACCTCGTCTGATACCACCCACAGATCATGCTGGGCCGCCAGCGCGCAGATCGCGTCCAGATCGGCAGGCCGCAGGATCGCGCCGGTGGGGTTATGCGGCGTGTTGAGCATGATCACGCGCGTCGCGGGCGTGATCGCGGCCGCCACATCCGCCGCCTGCAGGCGAAACGCATGGGCGGGGTCAAGGCTGACCGGCACCGGCACGGCACCCGACGCACGGATCAACCCCTCATATGTGGCATACATCGGATCACCGAGGATCACCTCGCAACCCGGATCGCACAGCGCTGTCAGCACCAGATACAGCGACGTCTGCGTGCCAGGCAGGCACAGGAACCGGTCGGTCCCGATGCTGCGGCCTGTCAGCGCGGAATATTTGCCCGATAGCGCATTCAGCAATGAAGGCTCGCCCCGCCCGTTGGAATAGCCGGTGCGCCCTGCGCCCATCGCGGTGATGGCGCTGTCGATCAGCGCGGCAGGCGTTGGCACGTCAGGTTCACCGATGGTCAGGTTGATGATCGCCTCGCCCGCGCGGATACGCGCATTGGCGGCGGCACTCAGCACCCATTTATCCGACCCCAGCCCGGCAAGGCGGGTGGTGACATCTGCATATTGCATCATTTACTCCGATAGTTTCAGGTCAAGCAGCCGCGCAAAGGCGCGGATCGCGATGCTGCGCATTTCGCCTTGCGCGAATTGGTCGGGCAGGACCGATGCTTCGATCCACAGCCCGTCGAGCAGCGCATTGCCTGCGATGGCAAGGGCGCGTGTCGTGGCCGTGTCATGCGGTTTGCCCGCCGCTGCCAGCGCATTGGCAATCATGCGTTCCAGCCGGTCACGGAAGGCCAGATAGGTCGCTTCGTGGACATCGCGCATCGCGGCGTCGCGCGGCACCAGCTGCATCGACGCCGCCCACAGCGCCATGGCGCGTGGATCGACAACAGGCGGCGTGACGGCATTGGTGATGAACCCCGCCAGCCGCGCCACCGGATCGGCGGGCAGATCATCCAGCGCCGCCGCACTCGCCTCGGTCATGCGGGTCATCAGGGTTTCGTGGGCGCTCGCGACAAGGTCTTCTTTGGTGTCGAAATAATGCTTGATGAGGCCCGGCGTCACGCCGGCCTTTAATGCGATGGCGCGCACGGTTGCCGCCTGCGGGCCACCCTCGGCGATGCAGTCGAGCGTGGCGTCGATCAATGCGAGACGGCGCGCCTCCTCGCCTGCGCGTATAAATGTGCGGCGCGCGGTCATGCGCGCAGCACCGGACGGGTCAGGCAGGTGGGGCCACCTTCGCAGGCGATGCACAGCGCATCGCCGTCGAATACCTGTACCTTGCAGCCTGCATCTTCCATCAGGGTGCGGGTCTGCGGGAAACCGTCGACCATCACCACATCGCGCGGGCGCAGCGCCAGCACGTTCAGGCTCAGCCCGTTCGAGGCCATGAATTCATCCTCGGGCGCGTGCAGCAGGGTCCAGCCGCGCGCGCGCATGTCCGACCACAGCGCATAGGGCAGCAATGGCGCATGGATCAGCGCGATATCGGGGCCAAGTGGGGACACCAGCGACATCAGATGCAAACAGGCGGCGGGGCCAGTCCAATAGGGCAGGTCATAAGCCTGCACATTGATGGCGTAAGGGCGCAGGATGTCGGACAAAGCGGCGATGCCTGCCTGATTGGTGCGCACACCGCGCCCCACGGCCAAGGTCTGCGGATCAAGCCAGAAACAATCGCCCGATTCGACCGTGGCATCACCGGTCAGACGGCCGATCACCGGCACGCCGATACTGTCATAAAACGCGGCATGCATATCCGGTTCGGCGCGGCGCAAGGCCTTGCCCATGTTCAGGATCACGGCCCCGTGGCGGGTGACAAAAGACGGGTCTTGCACGAATACCGCATCCGACAAACTGTCGTCGGCGGATGGCATCCAATGCACCTTTGCCCCACTGGCGGTCACGATCCGCGCCAGCTCTGCATGCTGGGTTTCCGCGCGGGCGGGGTCGAACCCTGCGCCGTAATGCCAGTCTTGCGGGCGGGCCTTGGCCATGGCGGGGCCGGGGGCGCGCATGATCACGGCGGCAAGGGGTTTTGATCGGTCTTCGGCACCAAATTGCATGATGTTCTTCTTTAGCTGAAATTATACACTTGAATAATTGCTGCCATTTTGGCCAGATACAATCACAAAAATGTTGCGGTCGCGGCTTTGCCTGTCGCAGCCTTTGCAAACGTCGCGTCGAAACCCGCGCTGCGGGATCATCACAAGAAGCGCAAAAGCGTTCTGACATTCAACAAGGAGAGAAAGATCATGAAGACACTGGCCCTTCTGACGACCACCGCCCTGATCGCTGCCGCCGCCGGACTGGCACAGGCGCAAGAGGTCCGTATCGGCATCGCCGCCGAACCCTATCCGCCGTTTGCCTCGCCCGATGCGGCGGGCAATTGGGTCGGCTGGGAGGTCGAGATCATCGACGCGGTTTGTGCTGCCGCCGCACTTGATTGCGTGCTGACGCCCACCGCATGGGACGGGATCATTCCCGCGCTGGTGTCGGGCCGGATCGACACAATCATGGCGTCGATGTCGATCACCGCAGACCGGATGCAGACCATCGACTTTTCGGACCCCTATTACAACACGCCGACCGTGATTGTGGGTCAGCGCAACATGCAGATGGACGCCTCCCCCGAGAGCCTTGCAGGCAAGGTGCTTGGGGTGCAGGTCTCGACCATCCACCAAAGCTATGCGCAGGCCTATTTCGAAGGTGCGACCGAATTGCGCACCTACCAGACCCAGGACGAGGCGAACCAGGATCTGGCCGCAGGCCGGATCGACGCCACGCAGGCAGATAGCTTGGCGATGGATGATTTCCTTGCCACCGCAGCCGGTGCCTGTTGCGAGGTCAAAGGCGCTGTCGCCGCGGACGAGGCGATCCTTGGTGCCGGCGTCGGTGCTGGTGTGCGCAAAGGCGATGATGCGCTGCGCGAGGCGATCAATACCGGCATCGCCGCGATCATCGCCGATGGCACCTATGACGCGATCACGGCGGGCTATTTCGCCACCTCGATCTTGGGCAACTAGGCCCGGCGCGGCGGGTGTTGGACTGGCTTTATGCCCTTTGGCCGGGGCTGGAAACATCGGTCGGTCTTTTGTCCCTCCAGCCGCCGGGCTGGGGGGGTAATCTTTTGCGCGGAGCGTGGGCCAGCGTGCAAATCTCACTTGGCGCTTTCGCGCTGGGGCTGCTGATCGGCACAGCAGGCGCGCTGGGCAAGCTGCATGGTGGGCCGGTCACGCGCGATTTGCTGGCGGTTTATACCGTCGTTGTGCGCGCGGTGCCGGAATTGATCCTGATCCTGATCCTGTATTACGCAGGCACCGATCTGCTTAATCAGGCTTTGCGCGCGCTGGGCCAGCGGCCTGTCGAAATCTCGGGCGTTGTCGCAGGTATCGCTGTGCTGGGGATCGTGCAGGGCGCCTATGCGACCGAGGTGTTGCGCGGCGCCATCCAATCCGTGCCGCGCGGCCAGCACGAGGCGGCGCGCGCCTATGGCATGGGGCCGGTGCAGATATTCCGCCGCGTGACCATTCCCGCGATGCTGCCCTTGGCCTTGCCCGGTCTGTCGAACCTGTGGCTGATTGCAACCAAGGATACCGCGCTGCTGGCCATCGTCGGCTTTTCCGAACTGACGCTGGAAACGCGGCAGGCGGCGGGGTCGACGCGGGCCTATTTCACCTTCTTTCTGGCGGCGGGGGCGCTCTATCTGCTGATGACGCTGCTGTCGGGGCGCATCTTTGGCTGGATCGAGGCGCGCTACCGGCGCGGACAGGCTTCGCAATGAACCGACAGCGGATCGCACAAGAGGTATTTGTGCCGCACCGGATTATTATGGTCGCGGCGGCGCTGGGCCTTGTGGTCTGGGCCGCGCTGGCGATGCGCTGGGACTGGATTGCGCGCTATCACGATCTGGCAGTGCAGGGCATCTGGCGGACGCTGTGGCTGCTGGGCTTGAGTTGCCTGATCGGTTTTGCGCTGGCTGTGCCTTTGGGGCTGGCGCAGGCGGCGGGGCCACGGTTTTTGGCAGCACCCGCGCGTGCGTTCTGCACGGTGATCCGTGGCACGCCGCTGTTGTTGCAGCTTTGGCTGATCTATTTCGGCGTTGGCAGCCTGTTTCCGCAATTTCCCTGGATCAGGGAAAGTGAGCTTTGGCCCTATCTGCGGCAGGCATGGCCCTATGCATTGTTAGCCCTTTCGCTTAGTTTTGCAGGCTACGAGGGCGAGGTGATGCGCGGCGCGTTTAAATCCGTCGCGGGTGGTCAATTAGAGGCCGCACGGTCAATGGGCATGGGCCGGTTTGCGATCTTCCGACGCATCTGGTTTCCGCAGGCCCTGCAACGCGCCTTGCCAACCTTGGGCGGCGAAACCGTGCTGCAACTCAAAGCCACGCCCTTGGTCGCCACGATCACGGTGATCGAGATTTACGCGGTGTCCAGCCGTGTGCGCCAGGATACGTTCATCATCTATGAACCGCTGTTGTTGCTGGCGGTGATCTATATGGTGATCGCGGGGCTGCTGGCGCTGGCCTTCAAGCTTTTGGAACAGCGGTTCAATCGCGGGATGCTGGGCTAACGCGCAGCCCTGTGCCGATGGCATCGGGGGCCACGGCAACCGATTTGATCACAGCGTGACAGGTCTGGCCGGGGGCCAGCCCCAGCGCCTCGGCTGATCTGCGGGTGATGCGTGCGGCAAGCCTGTCTTCGCCCACGGCCAGCGTGACCATCGCGCCGGGGCCCTCGCCAAGGCGCAGATCGCTGATCGTGCCTTGCAGGATGTTCAGTGCCGACAACCCCGCAGGCCGGTCGCGCGACAGGATCACATCCTGCGCCATGATCCGCACCCGCAGGGTCGCCTCTGTCGCATCAGCGATGCGCGGCAACCACAGCGTGCCTGCTGCCGTTGCCAGTTCCGTCAACCCGTCCGCGTGATGTGCTACAACCCGCACGGTCAACAGCGATGCCGCACCCCGCGCGCCGACCACGGCCACATCGCCCAGCACCTGCCCCGGTGGTCCGCAGGCGATCACGCGGCCCGCGCGCAGGGCGACGACGGTGGTGGCCAGACGCGCCACCTCGGCAGAGGCATGGCTGACATAAAGGATCGGCACCGCCACCTCGTCGCGCAGGCGTTCGAAATAGGGCAGGATTTCGGCCTTGCGCGCCTCGTCCAAGGCGGCCAGCGGTTCGTCGGCAAGGATCAGCCTTGGCCCGGACAGCAGCGCGCGCCCGATGGCGACCCGCTGCTTTTCACCCCCCGACAGGGTGGCGGGGCGGCGGGACAGCAGATGGCCGATGCCCAGCATCTCGACCGTGCGGTCCATGCTGGTGGCCTTTGCCTCGCGCGGCGCGAACCAGCGTCCATAGGCAAGGTTCTGGCGCACGCTCAGATGTGGGAACAGGCGGGCGTCCTGAAAGATATAGCCGATGCGCCTGCGGTGGGGCGCGCTGTGGTGGCGGCTTGCGGTGTCGGTCAGCACCCAGTCACCTATCGCGATCCGCCCCTGATCGGGGCGCAAGAGGCCCGCGACCGCATTGATCACCGTCGTCTTGCCGGACCCTGAAGGGCCGAACAACACGCTGACGCCGGCTGGCAGGTCAAGATCGACATCAAGATCGAACCCCGCGAAAGCGTGCTGCACCTTGATCTGCAGCGTCATGATCCTGCCACCCGTTGCGCGACCCGCCGCGCGAGGTATTCAGACAAAAGCAGCGCCGCCATGGCAATCACGATGGCGATGATCACCAGTCGCGTTGCCTGTTCCTGCCCGCCCGGCACCTGTAGAAAGGCATAGATCGCCGATGGGATCGTCTGCGTCTGGCCGGGGATATTTGAGACGAAGGTGATCGTGGCACCAAATTCGCCGATCGCCTTGGCAAAGGCCAGGATCGACCCCGCGATGATGCCGGGCAGGATCAGCGGCAGTGTGACTGTGGTGAAAACCCATGCGCGGGACGCGCCCAGCGTGCTGGCGGCGGCTTCGAGCTTGGGGTCCACCGCCTCGATCGCCAGCTTGATCGCGCGCACCATCAGCGGAAAGGCCATGATCGCGGCGGCGACGGCGGCCCCTGTCCAGCGGAATGACAAAACGATACCGAACCATGCATCAAGCACTTCGCCCACCGGCCCGCGCCGCCCCAAGGTGCTCAGCAGCAGATAGCCTGTCACGACGGGGGGCAGGATCAGCGGCAGATGCACGATGCCGTTCAGCAGCTGTTTGCCCCAGAAATTCCAGCGTGCCAGCGCATAGGCGACGAATATGCCCAAGGGCAGGCTGACAACTGTCGCCCAGAACGCCACGCGCACCGACAGGCGCACCGCTTGCCATTCCGCCGGACCCAGCCAGTTTGCCCAATCGCCCCCCATCACTGCACCACGCTGAACCCGTAGGCGCGCCAGATCGCGCGGGCATTGTCCGATGACAGGTAATCCAGAAACGCCGCTGCATTGGCGCTGTCGCTTTGCGCAGTGATCGCGGCGGGATAGATGATTGGCGCATGGCTGTCTGCGGGAAAGGTGCCGATCACGCGGACATTGTCCTGCGCCGCGGCATCGGTGGCATAGACGATGCCGAATGGCGCCTCGTTCAGTGCCACAAAGGCAAGGGCGGTGCGCGGCGTGTCCGATTGCGCCACCAGCGGTGCCACGCTGTCCCACAGCCCCAAAGATGTCAGCGCGGCCTTGCCATAGATGCCCGCTGGCACCGCATCGACCATCGCCATTGCCAGCCTTTCGTCGCCCAGCATGCCGGCCAGATCAAGCGTGGCGTCGATGGTCACGGGGGCCGCATCCTGCCCATGCGCGATCAGCACCAGCGTATTGCCCAGAATATCGCGCCGTGTGCCGCCCTGCAGATCGCCCGAGGCTGCGACCGCATCCATCCAGTCCACGCTGGCAGAGATGAAAATATCGGCGGGCGCGCCCTGCTGGATCTGGTGGGCCAGCGTCGATGATCCGGCATAGGATGTCACGGCAGTTTGTCCCGTCTCGGCGGTCCAGGCCTCTGCCACGCGGTCGAGCGCGCCTGTCAGGCTGGCGGCGGCAAAGACCGTGACATCCTGTGCCACCCCGCGCATTGGGGCCGCGATCAGGATCGCTGCAGCAAAAGCTGTGACGATCTGTTGGCGCGCGAAGGCTGTTGGCAAAACGCTTTCTCCTGCTGGCGGGCGTTCCCGACATATCGCAGCAAGCGCGCACCGCAGGCAAGCGTCAACCGCGTTTTGCCGGCGCACGCAGGGTTTAAGCGCCCTTTAACGATCCTTTAACCATGTTTCGCCACTCTTGTGGCTGGCCGGATGCAAGGTTGCTCTGGCTTGGTGAAATGGGTGCGGTGGTGCGTGGTATGTCGGATGTGTCACGTCATGACGGTCGTGTCGGAAAGCAAGCCTGCGGGCGCGCGATACGACCGGACACCGGACGACCGCGCCTGTCCAAGCGGGTCTTTGACCATGTTGTGGCCCTGCTGCTTTTGGGTCTGCTGGTGCCGGTCGGGGCTGTGTTGCTGGTGCTGAACCCGTTTGCGAATGCCGGTCCGCTGATCTATCGGCAGGACCGGATCGGGTATCGGTGCCGCCGGTTCGCCGCGTATAAATTCCGCACCATGCGCTGTGCGACAGGTGCGGCGCGCGGGGCGTTTGACGCGCTGGACGCGGACCGGATCACGGCGCTGGGCCGGGTGCTGCGCAAATCTCGGCTGGATGAATTGCCCCAGATCATCAACGTGCTGCGCGGCGAGATGAGCCTGATCGGCCCGCGTCCTGACAGCTATGACCATGCCTGCGTCTATCTGCGCGACATCGCGGGCTATGGCGCGCGGCACAACGTCCGGCCCGGTGTCAGCGGTCTGGCGCAGGTCGAGCTGGGCTATGTCGACGGGATCGACGGCATCCGGCGCAAAGTGGCGCTGGACCTGCATTACATCGCCCATGCGTCATTCCGGCTGGACCTGTGGATTGCCTGGCGCACCATCATCGTGGTGCTGGCGCGCAAGGGGGCCTAGAACGGACGGACCCCGCCTTCGCCGATCAGGGCAGCGCAAAGCTTGCCGGTTTTCCATGCGCCGGTGTCGATGGACACCACGCCGTCGCGGATCGCCAGACGCGGCACGATCCGGTGGCCATGCACGCACCAGACCCGGTCGCTGCGCGGCACCACCCCGAAATCGGGATGCCCCCAGGCCATCGCCTTGGGCAGCTGGTTGGCCAAAGGCCGGGCCGGATCGGCACCTGCATGCAGGACCGCCACATTGCCGCTTTGCCACCAATAGGGCATGGATTGCATCCATGACACGGTCGCGCCCATCGCGGCGCGCAGCGCGTTGCGCGCACGGGAAAGATCGGCCAGGGTGATATCTGCGGGCAGGTCGGTGATGCCATAGCTGGCCAGCGTGGTCCGCCCGCCATAGCGCAGCCATGTCCGGCCCATTTTGCGCGGTTGGCGCAGAAAGCGCAGCAACAGGTCTTCGTGATTACCGCGCAGGCAGGTCAGGTCGATCCGCCCCGCGTGGTCGTGCAACAAGCGCAGCACGCCCGCGCTGTCGGGGCCATGGTCGATGTAATCGCCCACCAGCACGACCGGCAAGGCGCGCGCCACGGCACGTTCCAGCACGGGGGCCAGCAGATCGGCGCGCCCATGCACATCTCCGATGGCGACAAAAGGCCGGTCCGGCGCGGGTGGTGCTGCGTCAAAGCCAAAAGGGGGCAGATAATCGGGCAAAAGCATGGCCGCCGTTCTAGCGCAACGATCACTGGCTTGGCCAGAGGCTGCGCCAGCGCCGTTGCATCTGGTGCCGCACGGTCGTGCAACATGGTTTTCAGACAAAAGCGGCATGATGACGGCTGCAACCACTCAGGAGTCTCCGATGCCCGATCCTTTCAGCGCCGATTATGTCAACCTGACCTCGCCCGCCGTGGCGCATTACGTCGTCACACCCTCGGACAGTGCGGATCTGCCGGTGCGCCCGCGCGCGATTTTCGTGCAAAGCGCAGGCACGGCGGCCTTGCAGGACAAGGACGGGCAGGTCGTGACCTATGATGTCGCGGCAGGTGCGGTTTTGTCGATCCGGCCGGTACGGGTACTGGCCAGCGGGACGACGGCGCAGCTTGTGGCGTGGTATTGATCCATGATCGGGCTAGAGCTGTCACCCGCCTCTACCGGCCATACTGCACCCGACCCGCTGGCGGCGTTTTTTGCCATCGGCCGCGGCGCGCATGTGGCCCTTGGCCCCGGCCCGCAAGGCGGGCTGAGCATCTGGACCGAGACCGGCCCCGCAACCGCCGCCTGTCTGCGGTTGGACGGGGCTAATGCCGGCACAAGGCTGTCGTGGCGCGAAACGCTGAGCTGTGCGTTGCGCAAGGTCTATCCGGTGGCAGCCTTTGGTTTGTCGGCGGGCTGGTCGCAGTTGCAATCTTCGGGCTCTGGCCTGTCGGGGAGCTATACCGGCAACCGTGCTGTCAGCACCACGGCGCTGACCGCCACGATCAGCGTGACGGTGGACCGCGCCAAACCCTATGACCTTTGGGTCTGTTTCACGGGGCGCATTGCGGGGGGCTATTGCCGTGTCGATATCGACGGGGGGCAGGCTTTGGTCGATGCGATCGGAGATCCGGCGGGGCTGGGGTTCAAGGCGTTCAGCACCCAGACCGCCACCGACATGCAGCGCCGCCGCAGCATCCGCGTGGCCACCGGCCTGACCGGCAGCCATGTCGTGACCCTGTCGCATGGCGGGGCGGCGACACCGGGTGGTACCAGCCTGATGATCGAGGCTGTGGCGCTGTCGGCCGATCTGTCCGATGACGGCATCCTGCCCCCCGTCTGGCAGCCTGCAACCGCTTATGTCATGGGCGACGAGGTGCAATGGCAAGGCACCTTTTATGCCGCCCGCGCGACGGGTGTCAGCGGCACCACACCCCCTGTGCATCTGTCAGGCATCAGCGGTGATGGCGCGCTGGACTGGCGTGCCGATAACCGCCCGACCTATCCGCTGTTTCAGGCGGTTGATTACGCCTCCGAGCGTGAATATGCCGCGCGCGTCAGAATTGCGGGTACCACCACCGAAATCGGCGGCCAGACCCATGGCAACGAGGCGCTTGTGGCGCGCAGCGTGACGCTGGACGCACAGCCTTTTGTGCCAACGACCAGCGGCACCGGCCTGTCCGTCGGGGCCGAGATTGCCACCTTTGAGAACACCACTTGGCAGGGGGCGACGGGTGGTCCTATCGGCACCTGCCAGCTGATCCGCCGGATCACGCCGGGTGCGGTGCGCCATGACGTGCAGGTCACGGCAACAGGGCCAGATGCGGTGTTTGACTGGCTTTATCTCGGGATGCTTCCTTTCGTGCATTGGGACGGGGAAAGTGGTGCTCTGGCTGTGCAACAGGTTGCCGGACCTGCGGGCCTTATCAGCATCGGGGATCTCGCAGGTACAAGCCCTGCGCAGATCAGCCTTGGCGCGACCGCGCGGCTGGGTCTGGTCGGGCGCGCGCTGACGGGTGATCTACGCTATGGCTGTCAGGTGGTCGCCACGGGCATCGCGGGCAATCTGGTCGGGCCGGTCAGCACATTCCTGCGGCCCAATATCGAGGCAAGCGCCGCCGCAGGACCGCTTGACTGGACCGCCAAGGCCTATTTCGCAGCAGACCTGCCTGCGGGCACGGTGATGCAGGCGGGTGATGTGATCGGGTTTTCCAGCCACCACATTCTGGCGGTCACGCCGGTTCAGGCGTGAAAATAACCGCGCCCATATTGGGCGAAACCGACACCACCGCGCTGCGCTTGTTTGCGGATGTCGATCTGCGTAAGCGTCACGCCGGTCACAGCCACCCCGGCCGCGGCGAGCTTGTCGGCGGCGGCCAGCACCACGGCATCCGCCACCGGCACCACGGGCGGGGCGTCGATGATGACCACATCATAGGCCGCGCGCGCCTGTGCGATCACATCGGCCAGCGCGGGCGCAAACAGGGTTTCACCGCCCGCCGCATGCTGTGCGCCACCCGCCAGCAGATCGACCCCGGGGATCGGGCTTGGTTCGGTCGCCGCCCCAAGGCCGATATGGCCAAGGATCACCGCCGCCAGCCCGTCTGTCCCCGCCAGCGCAAAATAGCGCCGGAACGATCCGCGCCGCAGGTCTGCATCTACCAGTAGCACGCGTTTGCCCAACAGGGCCAGCGCATGTGCCAGCCCGATGGCCTGCGTCGTCTTGCCTTCGCCCGGGATCGCCGAGGTGGACAGGATGACCTGCGGCGGCTTTGTGCCATGCAGCATCAGCGCGGTGCGCAGATGCCGATAGCCTTCGGTCGCGGCCGATGCTGTGCTGACATCAAGTGCCGCCAGCAGCCGTGCGGGCCTGCGTGAGGGCAATAGCGGCAGCTGCGCCAGAACCGGCAGGCCGGTGGCATCCTGCAAGGCCGCCGCATCGGTGAACCCACGGCGCAGGCTGTGACGCAGCGCCACCAGCATCAGCCCGCCCAGCCCCCCGACCATGGCCGCGATCTGCACCATCAGCAGCTTTTGCGGCCCGATATAGCGCGCCTCGGTCGCGGCGTTGAGCACGCGACTGTCGGGGGCGATTTGTGCGGCACCCAGCGTCAATGCGCGCAGTTCTTGTTGATAGCCGGCCTGCTGTGCGATGGCCATGTCCAGATCGCGCTGCATCCGGTCGCGGGCATGGCTGGCTGCGGTCAGCGCCTGCAGCGCAGCGGCCAGATCGGCGCGGTTGGTCTGCAAGGCGGCAATCTGGGCGGTCAGCCGCTGGGTATTGGCGGTGTCGCTGGCGCGGGCAAGCGCGGCTTGGGCGCTGGCCAGCCGTGTTGTGGTGTCTTGCAGGTCATGGCCCAACCGGTCGGGGCGCGTCGGGTCGTGCAGGCCCGCACGCGCGACCAGATCGGTGATCGCGGCCTCTATTGCTGCCTGGTGCGAGCGCAGGTCGGCCGATCTTGCGCCCAGCAAGGCGATGCTGGCTGCCGTTGCATCCTGTTTGCGCGCCACCTGATCGGCCAGATAGACCGCTGCCAGCGTGTTCGCGATGGCCATGGCGCGGTCGGGGTCGCCTGTCGTGACGGTGACGCGCAACAGATCGCTGTCGCGCGGAGTCTCGACACGGATCGCGGCCCGCAGGTTCTGGACCAGCTTGCTGGCGATGGCCGCGTCATCGGGGACGGGTTCGCTGCGGCCTTGCAACAGGTTCCGCAGCGTCGTGCGCAACCCGCGCGGCGACAGCGGTGGCACCGGCGTCAGATAGCGGTTGAAGGCGGGGTCGTCTTGCAGGTCCAGCTTTGCGATCACCTGTTCCAGAATGGGTGTCGCCAACAGGATCTGAACCTGCGTGCCAGGCGGAACATCTGTGCTGGTTTGGCCTGGTATTGCAAACGCTTGAGTTGTGCGAATTTCAATGATCGTGACGGCGGCATGTTGCGGGCGCGCGATGGTAAAGCCGTAATACCCCGCCATCAGAACTGCCAAAAAGGTTGTGAGCACCACAACCCATTTTCCCGCCCATAACACCCTAAAAATATGCCGAATATCGACAGCCACAGGCTGATCAACTTCGACCAGAGCGGGCATGGGCTGTGACATGGAACGCGGCATCAGCGGGGCTTTCTTGGGCAGTGCGACCCGATTAGGAAACCATAAACCAGTTAACACAAAATTAATCACAATGAAGGCAAGATCAACCAAGGCGATAGTTTGCGTGCGCTGTTCAAGTGGTTTTGTTGTATGATGGCTTTCTTGCGATATTGCCTGAATCAGCCCGTCGGTATCGCGATGACGGTGCGTGCCGCGCTGGTGGCGGGCAATGTCGCAGTGCTGTTTGGGCTGGCGCTGTGGTTGGGGCTGGACGGCTTTGGCGGGCTGATCGTGCTGTGGGGGCTGGCGCTGGTGGCGGCGACCTGTCTGGGGTTTGGCGGGCCGCTGATCTTGTTGGCACGGCTGGGGGATGGCGCGGGGATGCATCCGCGCGCTGTCATCGGGCTTTGCATCGGCTGGCCTGTGCTGGCGGCTTGCGGGGCGGGCTTGGCCCTGCGGCTGGTCTGGCCAGAGCTGCCATGGCTGGCTGTGCTGGCGGTGGCGGTTGTGGTCAATCTGGCATCCTGCCTTGCCAGCATCCTGCGCGCCTTGGGGTCGGTGCATCTGTCGATGATCCTGCGCGACGGGGCCCCGATGGTGGCGCTGGGGGCGGCAGGGTTGCTGCTGACAGAGCCTGCGGCGATCCTGTGGGGCATGGCCACGGGGTTGGGAGTGATCTGTCTGGGCGCGGCGGTGCTGGTTTTGTCGCATCCGCAGCGCGCATCGGTGATCAGCGGTAACAGGCCGGGGGCAGGCTTGGCGGCTGATCTGTGGGCGACGACGGTGCTGGGCATGGGGCTGGCGCAGGTCGATATCATTGTGGGCGGGCAGTTTCTGACACCGGAACAGATCGGGGTCTATGCATTGCTGCGACGGGTGGCGAACCTTGTCGCGCTGCCGTTGTCGGTGGCGACATGGGTCAGCGCGGGGCCGATCAGCGCCGCCCATACCGCCCGCGACACCGCTGCCCTGCAAAGCGCCAGTGACGCCGGCGCGCGGATCGCCTTTTTGCCGGGGCTGGGGCTGGCGATGCTGAGTCTGCTGGCGCTGCCGGTATTGGCGATCTGGGTGCCGGACTTGCCGGTGCCGGTGCTGCTGGTGCTGTTGGGCGGCACGCTGGTGCAACTGGCCTTTGCGCAGGGGATGAGCGTTGCCACGCTGACCGGGCGGGGCGATCTGGCCGCGGGGGCGCGGTTGGCGGGGGTGGCGGGCTATGTGGCGGCAGTTGCGTTTTTCGCGCCGCTTGATCCGTTGCGCAATGCGCTGGCTGCTGCGCTGGCGACCAGCCTTTGCGCCGGGCTGCTCTGGCTTTGGGTCTGGCGCAGCATGGGGATCGACACCCTTGCCCGCCCGATGCGGAGGCGCGCATGGCAGATATCCTGATCATTGCGCTTGCCGCACTTTGCACGCTGTTGCCGTTCTGGATCGCGGCACGGCACGGGCTGCTAGGCTGGGTGTCGCCGCTGCATCTGTTGGGCTATTTCTGCGGGCTGGGATTTCTGGCCAAGGCCGTTGCCTATGCCGCTGCCCCTGATCTGGCATTTTACGCACGCTTCGATCCTGCACCCGGCGCGGCGCTGGTGGGGGCGATCTATCTGGGGGGCTTTGTCGCGCTGATCTGTCTGGGCTACCTTTTGGCCTGCAAACCGCAGCCCGCCGCCGCGCAGATCATTGCCGCGCGCGCGGTCGCGGCAGGCGTGCAGCCGATGGGCGCGCTAGTGGGTATCGCGCTGGCCGTCAGTGTGGTGACGGTGCTGCTGATCCTGCAGGTGCGCGGCGCAGCGCCGGGCGAGGCGGGCGTGATCGCCGCGCTGAACCGCGTCAAGCAGATCAACGTCAATGCCGATGGTGTGGGCGCGACGCTGGCCGGGATCAAGACGCTGTTCGTGATCCCCAAATATGTTTTTGTGCTGTGCCTTGCGCAGACGATCCTGCATCCGCGCCCGGCCTTGTTGGGCATGACGCTGGCGCTGGGGGCGGCGCTTTTGGGGATCGCACTGGTGTCGGGGGACCGGTTCGAACTGGTGGAACTGGCCATCTATGCGCTGGCCACCCATGCCGTTCTGGGCGGACGGATCGGCTGGCGGCAAGGCGCGCTGGGGCTGGCTGGCGCCACGGCGATCGTGATGCTGTCGGCTTATATGACAGAACTGCGGCTGGGCGCGCAGGGCGCCAGCCTGCTGCGCCAGATCATCGGATCGACCTATTTTCTGGATATCAACGTGGCGGTAATGGTCACCGGCCATCTGGAACCGGCGCAGATGCTGTTGGGGCAAAGCTATGGCTGGTGGGTCTTTGGCTGGGTGCCGCGCGACATCTGGCCGGACAAGCCCGCGATTGATCTTGGCGTCTATTTCAAGCGCGAGGTGATGGGGATCACCACAGGCGGCGCGTTCAACGTCACCGGCCCGGGCGAGGCGTTCATCAACTTTGGCTGGGCGGGGCTGGCAGTAGCCCCCGCGCTGGGCTGGGCGTTTCGTGTGGGCGAGGCGTTCTTGCTGGATGCGCAGCGCACCGCGCGGACGGGGGCGGCATTTTTGTATCCGATCCTGTTTTATCCCTTTGTCCAAGCCTGCCTGCAATCGTCGTTCAGCGCCTTCATCGTCGGGGCCGCGGCGCAATTGGTGCTGATCGTGATGATCCGCACGTACTTCGTCCGCCCGCTGCACTGGCGGGCCGTGCCAATCGAAAGGCTGTCTCATGCATAACAATGTTCTGCGCGTCCTGCGCCTGCCTGCGCAAATCCACCGCCGGGCGGGGCTGATCCTTGCGACGCTGTGGCACCGTGCGACGCTCGCGCAGGTGGGCGCAGGCAGCCGGTTCCAGCCCGGTGTGCGGTTTGATGATCCGTCCTCGGTCATCATCGGGGCGGGCTGCTATTTCTGGCGCGGTGTTGCGGTTTCGGCCGAGATCGGGCGCGCCGGTCTGCGCATCGGGGATGGTGTACAGATCAACCGCGGGGTGCATCTGGATACGACGGGCGGGCTGGTGATTGGGGATGACACGCTGATTTCCGAAGCGGCGGTGATCTATACCCATGATCACGGACTGCACCCTTGGGCGTCTGGATCGGCCTGCGTGCGGTGATCCTGCCGCAGTGCCGCCGGATCGGGGATCATGCGGTGATCGGGGCGGGGGCCGTGGTGACGCGCGATGTGCCTGCAGGCGCTGTCGTCGCGGGCAATCCCGCGCGGATCATCGGTCAGCGCGCAAAGGTGGCAGCATGAAGGTTTTGCATGTGACCCCCAGCTTTTATCCCGCGACATTCTGGGGCGGGCCGATCTTTTCGACCAAGGCGATCTGCGACGGGATTGCGGCCGCGCCTGATTTTAGCCTGCGCGTGCTGACCACCGATGCCGCGGGACCTGCGGTGCGCGACAGGTTGCGCCGCGTGCCGCTGCCTTACCGCGTTGATTACACCCGCCGGATCGCAGGACATAGCATCGCGCCGGGGCTGCTGGCGCGGTTGCCTGCGGCGATGCTTTGGGCCGATGTCGTGCATCTGACCGGCACCTATTCCTTTCCGACATTGCCGGTGCTGGGTCTGGCGCGGGCCTTGCGCAAGCCGGTGGTCTGGTCACCGCGCGGGGCGTTGCAGGCGACGCAAGACTGGCCCGCCGCGCCGCGCCTGCGCGCAAAGCAAGCGTTCGAACAGGCCGCCAACCTGCTCCGCCCGGCGCAGACCATCTTGCATGTCACCGCCCCGATCGAGGCGGCAGCAAGCCGCGCGCGCCTGCCGGATATTCAGGTGACGGTAATCCCCAATTGCGTGACGATCCCACCCGTGACCAAGCGACCCTACCGTCCGCAAGGCGCATTGCGGCTGATGTATCTGGGGCGGCTGCATCCGAAAAAGGGCGTTGATCTGCTGATCGCGGCGATGGCGGCGCTGCCTGTGCATGTCACGCTGGATATCTATGGCACGGGCATTCCGGCGCATGAGGCGGGGCTGCGCGCGGCAGCGGCGGGCGATCCGCGCATAAGGTTTCACGGCGATGTGCAGGCCAGTGCAAAGGCCCGCGCCTTTGGGCGTGCCGATCTATGTGTGCTGCCCAGCCACAGCGAGAATTTCGGCATCACCGTGGCCGAGGCGCTGGCGCATCGCGTGCCGGTGCTGACGACGACCGACACACCCTGGCGCAGGCTGGCGATGATGGCGGCGGGGGCCTGCATCGACCCTGCATGCGATGATCTGGCCGAGGCGATCCTGCGGCTTGGGGCGGGTGATCTTGCCGCGATGGGCGCGCGCGGGCGCGACTGGATGATCCGCGATTTCGCCCCCGATGCGATGGTTGCGGGTTTCGCCAGCCTTTATCGCAGCCTTGCCACCGGCGAGCCGCAAATGGTGAACGCATGACGATGCAGGTCAATATCACCGCCAACCGGCGCCGGCGCAATTGGTCGGGGCAGGCGCAGGCCGGGCGCGTTTTATGGGGGCTGTGCCACCCCTTGTTCCGGTTCAGCCCGCGCCCGTTCTGGGCATGGCGGGTCTGGTTGCTGCGGCTGTTCGGCGCAAGGATCGGGCGCGAGGTGCATATCCATCCCACCGTGCGCATCACTATCCCGTGGCATCTGCATATCGAGGATCAGGCCGCCGTAGGCGACAATGCGATCCTTTATGCGCTGGGGCCGATCCATATCGGGCCGCGTGCCACGGTCTCGCAGCATGCGCATCTATGTGCGGGCAGCCATGATTGGCGCGATCCGGCGCGCCCCTTGTTGCGGCCTGCCATCGTGATCGGGCCGGATGCCTGGGTCTGCACGGATGCTTTTGTGGGGCCGGGTGTGGTGATCCGGGCAGGGGCGATCCTTGGCGCGCGCGGCGTGGCGCTGCGTGATCTGCCCGCGCGCCATATCGGGCAGGGCAATCCGATGGTCACAAGGCCGATGGATGACTGACTTGACCGTCATCATCCTGACCCGTGACGAGGCGCTGCATCTGCCCCGCGCGCTGGTGTCAGTGCAGGGCATCGCCACCCGCGTTGTCGTGGTGGATAGTGGATCGACCGACGCCACCGTCCAGATCGCGCGGGATGCGGGGGCCGATGTCTGGCAGCACCCCTGGACCAATCATGCGCAACAATTCAACGGGGCACTGGACCGGCTCGAGACCGGCACCGGCTGGGTGCTGCGGCTGGATGCGGACGAATATGTGACGCCGGACCTCGCTGCGCAGATCGCTGTGGGCCTGCCCGATGTGGCGGGTATCACGGTCGGGCGCAGCATGTGGTTCCAAGGCCAGCCGGTCCGCTATGGTGGCCTGTTCCCCGCCCGGATGCTGCGGCTGTTTCGCCACGGCCAAGGTCGGGTCGAGCCGCGCTGGATGGACGAACATATCGTCGTGAACGGCCCTGTCGCGCATCTGTCTGGCGGGATCATCGACGACAACCGCAAACCGCTTGATTGGTGGATCGCCAAGCACAACGCCTATGCCAGCCGCGAGGTGGTGGATATCCTGAACCAGCGCCACGGGTTTTTGCCCGCAGATGTGGCGCCGTCAGGGGCGGCGGGGGTGAAACGCTGGATCAAGCAACATCTTTATGCGCGCCTGCCCGGCGGGCTGCGGGCGGGTGTGTATTTTCTGTATCGCTATATCCTGCGCGGCGGCTTTCGGGATGGCGCGCAGGCCCGCGCGTTCCATGTCCTGCAAGGGTTCTGGTACCGCTATCTGGTCGATGCCAAACTGGCCGAGGTGGAACGTTTCATGGCGCAAAATGATGCCGGTCCCGCCGCCGCGATCCATGCTGTGCTAGAGATCGACCTGTTTGCCCAAACCCGAAGCGAGGCCGCATGAAAATATCCGTCGTCACCGCGGTGCGCAACGGGGCCGCAACCTTGCCACGGATGCTCGATAGCCTGCGGGCGCAGACGCATGACGAACTGGAGCATGTCATTCAGGACGGCGGGTCAACCGATGGCACGCTGGATGTGCTGCGCGCGCAGGGGCTGGATGGCATGGCGCTGGTTTCGGCCCCTGACGGCGGGATCTATCAGGCGATCAACGCCGGCATCCGGCGCGCGACGGGCGATGTGATCGGGGTGTTGCATGCCGATGATGTGCTGGCGGATGCATCCGTTCTGGCGCGTGTGGCGCAGGCGTTGGCGGACCCTGGCATCGATGGGGTTTACGGCGATCTGCATTATGTCGCGCGCGCCGATGCGTCCCGCGTGATCCGGCATTGGCAAGCGGGACCGTTCGACCCGCGTGCTCTTGCGCGTGGCTGGATGCCGCCGCATCCGACGCTTTACCTGCGGCGCGCTGTGTTTGATCGTGCGGGGCTTTACGATACCAGCTATCGCATTTCGGGCGATTACGACGCGATGCTGCGGTTTTTGACGACAGGACAGGTGCGGCTGGCCTATATCGCGCATGTCATGGTGCGGATGCAGATGGGCGGGGCCAGCAACCGCGGTTTTGCCCAGATGATCCGCAAAAGCCGCGAGGATTACCGCGCGATCAGAGCCCATAACGTGGGCGGGATCGGCACGCTGGTCGCCAAGAACCTGTCGAAACTGCCGCAATTCTGGGGGCAGTTCTAGGCAGGGCTGCGGGCGACACAACGCCTAGCGTCCGGTGATGCCTTCGCGCGGCGGCAAGGGCCGCGGGGTTGTCACATTCTGCGGGTTGCGGCGTTCGTAAAACGCATTTCCCCCCGTCGTCAGGACATAATGGATATTGTTGAACGACGCCCGATAGCTCGCGGCATGAAAGAACATGGCCTGCGCAATGTCAGGGTGTCTTTCGCCTGCAAGAACCGCCTGTGCGGCCGCGCGTGCCATGGGCGCTGACCGGCTGTCCATCCGCTTGGACATCACGCCGGGGGCGAATTGATTTTTCTGGCGGACCACGCCGCAGACCGTGTTGGGAAAAGCGTCGGCCTCGACCCTGTTCATCACCACGCTGCCCACCGCGATCATGCCGTCCCTGCTGGAGCGGATCGATTCAAAATACATCGCGCGCGCCATGCAGTCGATATCGGCAGAGGGCGCCCTCAACGACGACCCCGATGGCCCGCCGCAGGCCGCAAGCAGCGCAAGGCAGGCCAGCGCCAAACCGAACGGTCGGCGTGGCAAACAGCGTTGTACCATCATGCCTTCACCGGCGCACCGCCTTCAAAGCTGTTCACCCCGTGATAGCCGATGGCGTCTTGTTGCATCTGCAAATGCAGCCCGTCGCCGGTATAGGGATGGGCGCGGGCCAGATCCTCGTCGAAATCAATGCCCAGACCGGGGGCCGTGGGGACGGGGATATAGCCACCTTCGACGCTCAGGCTGCTCTTGATCAGCGCCATGTGGAACGGCGTTTCAATCGTTTCGGCCATCAGGATATTGGGGATCGATGCGGCCAGCTGGATATTGGCCGCCCATTCGACGGGGCCTGCGTAAAGATGCGGGGCCACCTGCGCGTTATAGACCTCGGCCATGGCGGCGATTTTCTTGGTCTCCCAGATGCCGCCCGACCGGCCAAGTGCCGGTTGCAGGATCGTCGCCGCCCCGCTGCGCAACACAGTGGCAAATTCGGCCTTGGTGGTCAGCCTTTCACCCGTGGCAATCGGGATCGGCACCGCCCCTGCGACCTTGGCCATTTCGGCCACGTTGTCGGGTGGAATGGGTTCTTCGTACCACAGCGGGCTATAGGGCGCGATGGCCTGGCCCAGCCGGATCGCGCCGCCGGTGCTGAACTGGCCATGGGTGCCGAACAGCAGGTCGGCACGGTCGCCCACAGCCTCGCGGATTTGTTTGCAAAAGGCGACCGACAGCGACAGGTCATGCATCGACGGCATATGCCCGCCGCGGATCGTATAGGGGCCGGCGGGGTCGAATTTCACCGCCGTATAGCCTTGCTCTACCATATCGAGCGCCACTTCGGCCGCCATGTCGGGGTTGGACCAGAAGTCGGGCAACGGATGCGTGGGGCGCGGATAAAGATAGGTATAAGCGCGGATCCGGTCATTCGTGCGCCCGCCGATCAGGGCATGCACGGGCCTGTCGCGGTCTTTGCCCAGAATGTCCCAACAGGCCATTTCAAGCCCGGACCACGCGCCGATCACCGTCAGGTCAGGGCGCTGGGTAAAGCCGGACGAATAGACGCGGCGGAACATCAATTCGATATTTTCGGGGTTTTCGCCTGCCATGTGGCGCGCGAAAACATCGGTGATGACGGCCTTCATGGCCTCTGGCCCGACCGAGGAGGCATAGCATTCGCCGTAACCCACGACGCCGGTGTCGGTCGTGATCTTGGGGATGATCCAGTACCGTCCGCCCCAGCCGGGGGCAGGGGGGGCGGTGATGATGATGTCGAGATCGGCAAGTTTCATGGTATGGCTTTCTGGTGGCGGGTAGGGTGGATCATGATCCACCTTACGTGATGCAGCTTTGGTCAGTTGAAAACGATCACATTGCGTTTGGCGCTGCCGCTTTTGGTATCGGTGATGGCTTCGTTGATCTGGTCAAGCCGCCAGCGCCCCGAGATCAGCTCGTCCAGTTTCAGCCGCCCCTGTTCATACAGATCGACCATCCAGGGAATGTCGCGCGCGATCACGACATCACCCATCTTGGACCCGACCATGCCCTGGCCGGTGGCGGCCAGCATCACGGGCTCATAGGTGGACATGGCCCCCGAATGGGGCATGCCGACCATGATCACCTTGCCGCCATTGGCCAGATAATGCGGTGCCTGATCATAGGCAGGGATCGCGCCCACGGTCACGAACACCGCATCGGCCCCGCGCCCCATCGCCTTTTTTGCGGCGCGCCAGGGTTTGTCGCTGGTCGCCAGCACCGTATCGGTCGCCCCGAATTCCTGCGCGATGACGAGCTTTTCCGGCGTCATATCCACCGCCACGATCCGGCGTGCGCCCGCGATCCGCGCGCCTTGGATGGCATTCAGGCCAACACCGCCCGTCCCGATCACGACCACATCCTGCCCCGCGCGCAATTGCGCGGCATTCACCACCGCCCCGATGCCGGTGATGACCCCGCAGGCCAGCAGGGACGCCGCCTCCATCGCAATCGTATCCGATAATTTGACGACCTGGCTTTGGTTCACCACCACGCGTTCGGCAAAACCGCCGGTGTGCATCGCCTGATGCAACGGGCTACCGTCGGGCATAGTCAACGGCCCGCTGGCCATGTCGCTTTCGCAGGCGACGGGCCGACCGCTCGCACAAGAGGGACAGGTGCCGCAGGACCGGATCAGCGTCACGACCACCGGATCGCCCAAGGCAATCCCGCGCACGCCCGCACCAAGGGCTGTGACATGGCCTGCCGCTTCGTGGCCGTAAACCGCAGGCAGGGTGCCACCCCAGCCGCCCTCCATATAGGTGACGTCGGAATGACAGATGGCGCAGGCTTTCAATGTGACTTCGACCTCGCCATGCTCGGGCGCGGCAAGGGTGACGGTTTCGATGGTCAGCGGTGCGCCGAAGGCATGGCAAACGGCGGCTTTGATCTGGGGCATGTTGGGTCCTGTCAACGGGTTCATCCGTCAGCCTGAAGCGGCGCGCGCCTGACTGCAACCCCGAACCCGACCTTATGTGCCGCGGGCGCGCTTTGGCCTTGGTGTCTGCATGAAAACCGCGATGCAGCTGACGGTCAGCAGGGCTGAGAGCAAGAAAGGCGCACCGGGCAGATAGACCGGGGCGTCGGGCGCGGTGAAAAACCAAAACGTTTGCGTCACCAGCAAAGGGGCGATGATCGTTGCCACCGCGTTGATCGAGCTGATCGTGCCTTGCAATTCGCCTTGCTGGTTGTCGGCAGCCGTGCGCGACATGATCCCTTGCAAGGCCGGTCCGGCGATGGACCCCAAGGCCGTCAGCGGCGTCAGCGCCAGCGCGATCCAGCCATTGCTCACAAACCCAAGTGCCACAAAGGCCGCCACATCAACCCCCAGCCCAAGGATCACCGCCCGCCTTTCGCCGATCCGCGCGATGATGGGCCGGATCAGCAGCCCCTGCACAACCGCGATGCCGACCCCGAACACCGCCAGCGACAGCCCGATCATCCCCGGCCCCCAGCCGAACCTTTCAGCCCCGAAATAGGCCCAGACGCCCGGATAGACGAAAAACGCGATCGTATAGACAAAGCTGATCAGCAACAGCCGCTTCAGCCCTGGCAATGCGCCGATATTGCGCAACGCACCCAAAGGGTTCGCGCGGCGCCAGTCAAACGGGCGGCGGATCCGGTCGGTCACGGTTTCGGGCAGGACATAATAGCCAAAGACCGAATTCGCCGCCGCCAGCACCGCCGCCGCCCAGAACGGCGCGCGCGTGCCATATTCGGCCAGCACCCCGCCGATCAGCGGGCCAAAGATGAACCCCATCCCGAAGGCCGCCCCGATCAGCCCGAAATTGGCGGCCTTTTCTTCGGGGCGCGAGATATCGGCCATATAGGCCGCGGATGTCGCTTGCGTCGCCGCCGTGATCCCGCCGATGATCCGCCCGACCAGCAACAGCCAGATCATCTGCGCCAGCGCCATCAGCACATAGATCAACGCCATGATCACCAGCGAGATGATCAGCACCGGCCTGCGCCCGTAGCGGTCCGACAAGCTGCCCAGCGTCGGGCCAAACAGGAATTGCATCGCGGCGAATATCGTGGCCAGCACCCCACCCCAGACGGCGGCTTGGCCCAGCCCTGTGCCTTCGATCTCTTGGATCAGGGCGGGCATCACCGGCAGGATCAGCCCGATCCCCATCGCGTCCAGCATGACCGATATCAGAATAAAGGTGACGGGAAGGCGTTTGTCCATCCGCCCAGCGTTAGGCGGTTCGCTCGGCTTTGCAAGCGTCATTCAGAGCGCCCTTGCGATCCGGTCCAGATGCTGCGCCAAAAGCGCGGGATCGGACAAGAAAGGCGAATGCGATGTGGGCAAATCGCTGACGGTGCCGGCGGGCCAGTCTGCGGTCATCGTCGACTGAAACGCCGGCGGGATCGTGCGGTCATCGGTGCAGCGCAGGTAATGGCGCGGCAGGGTGTGGCGTGGCTCCAGCGGCGTTTCCTGTGGCAGGATCGGCTGTGGGCCAAGTTGGCCAATCGCCCAAGCGGCACGAGCGGGCGGGACATCGTGATAGAATTTCTCGGCGGCCTTGGCCCGATCGACGCTGAAGGTCACGCGCGCATCATCCACGATGATCGCATCCAGCAAAGGCTGCGACGGCGCCATCCGGCGCATATCCGCAAGAGACTTGCCCGCCATCGGCACATAGGCGCAAAGATAGACTAGCGCGCTGATCCTATCGGGGGCCAGCCCTGCCGCGGCGGTGATTGGATAGCCCGCCATGGAATGGCCCACCAGAATGACCGGCGTGTCAATCGCGGCAACAATCGCGCTGGCGTAAAGGTCCAGCGTCACCTTGTGCGCAGCTGTGCTGTCCTGCCCATGCGACGGCAGGTCGATGGCGCGTGCCGTGTGGCCATGGGCGGTCAGATGCGGGATCAGATCATCCCAGCACCATGCCCCGTGGCAGGACCCGTGGATCAGCAGGAAATCAGACATGATCAGACATGGCCGACTGCTTTCATGAAATCCGCCAGATGCGCGGCATAGGTTTGGGGGTCTTCGACACAGGCCAGATGGCCCACGCGGCGCATCAGTACGAATTGCGACCCAGGGACCAGATCAATCGTTTCGCGCACCAGATCGGGCGGTGTTGACCCGTCATCAATTCCCGCGATCCCCAGCGTCGGGATGCGCAAGCCTGCGGTCGGCGTATAGAAATCGGTGCCAGCGATGGCCGCGCAGGTGCCGGTATAGCCCGCAACCGGCGTGCTTTCCAGCATCGCGCGCCACGGCTGCATCGCGGGCGTGCCATAAAACCCCCGCGCAAACCAGCGTTGCAGCACGGTGTCCGACAGGGCGGGCAATCCTTTGGTGCGCACCGTGTCGATCCGGTCCTGCCACAGCTTGGGATTGCCGATCTTGGCGGCGGTATTGGACAAGACCAGCGCGCGGATCAGATCGGGGCGTTTGACCGCCAGCCCTTGGGCGACCATCCCGCCGACGGACAGGCCGACGAACATAGCATCGCGCACACCTGCGGCATCGCAAACCACTTCGGCATCGCTGACCAGCTGGCCCATGCTATAGGGGCCATCCGGCACATCTGATGCGCCATGCCCGCGCATGTCATAGCGGATGATCCGCAGACCGGCGGGCAAACCTGCCAATACCTGATCCCAGATCGCGCGTGTTGTTCCCAACGCATTGGCAAAGACCACAGGCGGGCCGTCATCCGGCCCTGTCACGTCATAATCCAGCGCCACGCCGTCGCGGATCACCTGCATCAGGCCAGCGCCTTGGCAAAGATCGCGGGATCGACGTTGCCGCCTGTCGCCACGGCGATAACCGCATCGCCTTCGCTGGCATCAGGATGGAACAGCGCGGCCGCCAGCGCCACCGCACCGCCGGGTTCCAGCACGATTTTCAGCCGGTCAAAGGCCAGCGCCATCGCCTGCAACGCCTGATCCTCACTCACCACCACGCCCGGCCCGCAATGTTGCTGCATGATCGGAAAGGTCAGATTGCCGGGCTGCGGCGTGATGATCGCATCGCAAAGCGAGCCTGACAGCCGTGCGTTGCGTTCGATCCGGCCACTGGCCAATGACCGTGTCGCATCATCAAAGCCTTCGGGCTCCACGGGGCGCGTGCGCAGGCCGGGCGCATCGGCAGCCAGTGCCAGCGCAATGCCGGATGTCAGCCCGCCACCGCCACAACAGACCATCACATCGGCGCGGGTGACGCCAAGGGCCGTCATCTCGGCCGCGATTTCCAGCCCGCAGCTGCCTTGGCCGGCGATGACCTGCGGTTCGTCATAGGGCTTGATCAGCGTCAGCCCGCGTGCGGCGGCCAGCCTGTCACCGATGGCATCGCGATCCTCGGTCGTGCGGTCGTAAAGCACGACCTCTGCCCCCAAGGCGCGGGTATTGGCGATCTTCACCGCAGGTGCATCGGCGGGCATGATGATCACCGCAGGCGCGCCATGGCTGCGCGCGGCCAAGGCCACGCCTTGGGCATGGTTGCCGCTGGAAAAGGCGATCACACCCTTTTGCAGGGCCTCGGCTGGCAGGGCCGATACCGCCGACCAGCCGCCACGGAACTTGAATGATCCGGTATGTTGCAGGCATTCGGCCTTTACGAATACGCGCCGCCCCGCGATGGCATCCAGAAACGGCGAGGTCAGGATCGGCGTGCGCCGCGCATGGCCCGCGAGCCTTTGGGCCGCCGCGCGGATCATCTCGATATTCATTGCATTTCCTCCAGCCATGCATGGAGCGCAGAAAGCGCCTGTGGTTCATCCAGAAACGGGATATGCCCGCGCCCCGGCACGTCGGTGCGGATCATGTCGGGGCGGCGGCGGGCCATCTCGTTAGCGGTCTGCACAGTCAGAAGGTCGGAATTCGCGCCACGGATCAAGGCCAGCGGCAGGTCCTGAAACGCGTCGAACAAGGGCCACAGGTCCGGCACCGGCTGCGCACCCGCCGCCAGCACCGCATCGCGCAGGCGCGGGTCATAGCGGACCACCAGCCCGTCGGGGGTTTGCGCGTAATGCGCACGCACCTCGGCCAACCAGCGGTCCATCGGGACCTGCGCGAAATCGGTCCAGAGTGTCGCGCGCGCCTCTGCCGCTGCGGCATAGGTTTTCTGCGGTGGGTTGCGCCCGATATACTCTTTGATAACAGCCAGACCGGCGGGCGCAATCTCTGGCCCGATATCGTTGAGCGCGACCCCGATCAGCCGGTCCTTGGCAGTCGCGGCCAGCAGCATCGCGATCAGCCCCCCGCGCGAGGTGCCAAGCACCGCCGCGCGGTCCAGCCCCAGATGATCCATCAGTGCCAGCACGTCGGCGGCTTCATGCGCAATGGTGTAGGTCGCGGGATCGGCCCAATCCGACTGCCCGCGCCCGCGATAATCGGGCCGGATCAGGCGCACCGGCAGATGCGGTGCGACATGGTCGAAATCCGCACCATTACGCGTCAGCCCCGCCAGTGCCATCACCGGCAGGCCGTTGCCTGTATCGGTGTAATGCAGTGACAGGCCATCAGGCGTGGTGAAACGGGGCATCAGAGCAGATCCGGAATGCTGACAAGATTGCCCAGTGTATGGTGTGGATCGGCATACAGCCTGTCGGGCGGATCACCGGCCCGGTTGACCCAGATTGTCCGAAACCCGTAACCTGCCGCACCCGCCGCGTCCCAGCCGTTGGAGGACACGAACAATACCTCATCCTTGGCGCAGCCGAACTGGGCGCCCACCAAATCGTAAACGCGGGCATGTGGTTTGAAGACGCCCACGGTCTCGACGCTCAGGATGGCATCAAGCTGCGGCGCGATCCCCGCCGAGGCGACGGCGGCGTTCAGCATATCGGGCGATCCGTTCGACAGGATCGCGGTGGTCAGCCCGCGTGCCTTGAGCGCGGCCAGCATGGCGGGGACTTCTGCATAGGTTGGCAGCTGGCGATAAAGCGCCAACAGGCGGGCGCGCAAGGCGGGATCGTCCAGCCCCTGCGCCGCGAGCGCCCAATCCAGCCCGTCCTGCGTGACCTGCCAGAAATCGCAATGCCGGTCGGCCACGGCGCGCAGCCAGGTGTATTCCAGCTGCTTGCGTCGCCAGTCGCGGGCAACCGCCGGCCACAGATCCGCAAGACGCGGGAAATCGGGGTCATCCGCGGCTTGCGCCGCCGCCGCATTCACGTCGAACAACGTGCCATAGGCATCGAAAACACAGGTCGTAATCGGCATGGCGGCCTCCTTTCACGCGACCTAAGCACGGCGGCGCGGCGGCGGAAAGAGGCAAAGCGATTTGCAATCAGGGACCGGCCTTCCTAGGTAGGGGGTGCGATTTATTGAGAAAACGAAAGGAAAGACGCGATGACACAGGCTAAAGCGGGCGATAAAGTCCAGATTCATTACACCGGCACCCTGCAGGACGGCGTGACATTCGACAGCTCTGCGGGACGCGATCCGCTGGAATTCGTGATCGGCTCCGGCCAGATCATTCCGGGCCTTGATGCCGCGATCCCCGGCATGAGTGTGGGCGAGAAGAAAACTGTGCAGATCCCGTGCGAAGAGGCTTATGGCGCGCATAATCCCGAGGCTCTGCAGGCCGTGCCGCGCGACAATATTCCGGCTGATATTCCGCTTGATCCGGGCACACAATTGCAGATGCAGACCCCACAGGGGCAGGTGGTGCCGGTGACTGTCGCAGACGTAACCGAGACCGAAGTGACGCTGGATGCCAACCATCCTCTTGCTGGCAAGGATTTGACCTTCGCGGTCGAAGTCGTGGCGATCAAGGCCGCCTGAGCCCCCGGAGAAGAGGCCCCGGATCAAGTCCGGGGCGGGTATG
>NZ_CH672414.1:215614-632656 GCF_000152785.1 Yoonia vestfoldensis SKA53
GGTATCGTTACCGACGGCGACCTGCGGCGTCACATGCAGGGCCTGCTGGATCACACCGCGGGCGAGGTGATGAGCGCAAACCCCACCACCGTTTCGCCCCATGCCCTTGCCGAAGAGGCCGTCAACATCATGAACAGCCGCAAGATCACCTGCCTGTTTGCGCTGGATCCCGCCAACCCCGGCAAGGTCACAGGCATTTTGCATATCCATGACTGCCTGCGGGCTGGTATTGTCTGACCATGGTTGGCGGCGACAATCTGTATTCGCAATGGGTCGGCTGGGCCAAGATCCTGCTACCGCTTTGCGGGCTGGCTTTGCTGTCGATGCTGTTTTTGTTTGCACGCGGGCCGAACGACGGCACCAAGATCCGCCCCCATACCCCCGCGAGTATTTGGGGAAATAAGAAGGTGCAGGTCAGACCAGATGGTCGGGCTGTGGCATTCCCAACACGTGGAAACCCCCATCGACGCGGATGATCTCGCCTGTGGTGCAGGCCCCTGCGTCCGAGGCAAGATAGACGGCAGTGCCGCCCACCGCCTCTAGCGTGGCATTCGCGCGCAGGGGGGTATTTTGTTCGGTGTGCTTATAGGTCTTGCGCGCCCCGCCGATGGCCGCCCCAGCAAGGGTTTTCATCGGGCCGGGGCTGATCGCGTTGACGCGGATGCCTTGGGGGCCAAGGTCGTTGGCCAGATAGCGGGTGGCTGATTCGAGTGCTGCCTTGGCCACGCCCATCACGTTATAAAATGGCGTGACGCGGTTGGACCCCTGATAGGTCAGCGTCAACAAGGTGCCGCCGTTTGGCATCAACGCGGAGGCCCGTTTGGCCACGTCGATGAAAGAATAGCACGAAATCGTCAGCGAGTTTTTGAAATTTTCGCGGCTGGTGTCGATGATCCGGCCTGCCAATTCATTCTTGTCGGAAAAAGCGATGGCATGGACCACGAAATCGAGCGTGCCCCATGTGTCTTTGATCATCGCAAAGGCGGCGTCCATGCTGGCTTCGTCTGTCACATCGACATCGACCATCATGCTGGAACCGACCGATTGCGCCAGCGGTTCCAGCCGCTTGCCGAACGCCTCGCCCTGATAGGAAAACGCGAGCTCTGCGCCCGCATCGGCCATCGCTTTGGCGATGCCCCAAGCGATGGACCGTTCATTGGCCACGCCCATGATCAGCCCGCGTTTGCCCTGCAATGTGATCGTCATCGTCTTACCCTTGATATTTCGACAACAGCATCGACCCGTTGGTCCCGCCAAAGCCGAAGGAATTGGTCATCACCGTGTCCAGCCCCGCATTGTCAACGCGCACCATCGCAATTTCGGCCGGATCGAGCGCGGGGTCCAGCGTTTCTACGTTGATTGACGGCGCGATGAAATCGTCCTGCAACATCAGCAGGCAATAGATCGCCTCTTGGGCACCTGTGGCGCCCTGGCTGTGGCCGGTCATCGACTTGGTGGAACTGATCGGCGGGGTGGAGCCACGACCAAAGACGCGGCGCACGGCCTCGACCTCGCCCACGTCACCGACGGGGGTCGATGTGCCATGGGCGTTGATATAGCTGATCTTGCGTCCCGCTGGCAGGGTGCGCAGCGCGCCGCGCATCGCGCGTTCGCCGCCCTCGCCCGATGGGGCGACCATATCGGCCCCGTCGGAGGTTGCGGCAAAGCCAGTCACTTCAGCATAGATTTTCGCGCCGCGCGCCAAGGCACCTTCAAGGCTTTCCAGCACCACGATTGCGCCGCCGCCTGCGATCACGAACCCGTCGCGGCCTGCATCAAAGGCGCGGCTCGCGCGCTCTGGCGTGTCGTTGTATTTCGAGGACATCGCGCCCATCGCGTCGAAGAGGCAGGACAGTGTCCAGTCCAGCTCCTCGCCGCCGCCTGCGAACATGATGTCCTGCGTGCCAAGCGCCACCTGTTGCGCCGCCATGCCGATGCAATGCAGGCTGGTGGAACAGGCCGAGGTGATCGAGAAATTCATCCCCTTGATCTGATGCGCCGTCGCCAAGTTTGCGCTGATTGTCGAGGACATGCATTTGGGCACCGCAAAAGGCCCGATCCGCTTGGTCGCACCTGTTTCGGTGACGACGTTATGGGCAGCGAACATGGCCGATGTCGACGGCCCGCCCGACCCCGCGATCAGGCCAGTCATCGGATTGACGATCTGGTCCTGCGTCAGCCCCGCATCGGCAATCGCCTGACCCATCGCGATATGCGCATAGGCGGCACCGGGGCCCATGAAACGCAAAGTGCGCTTGTCCACATGATCGGCCACGTCGATCTTGAGCGTGCCGGCCACGCGGCTGCGAAAGCCGTGTTCGGCCATTTCCGCGCTTGCGACGATGCCGGACGTGCCGGCCTTCAGCGCGGCGGTGACTTCGGTGGTATTATTCCCGATGGGCGAGACGATCCCCAACCCGGTGATGACAACACGGCGCATGCGGCCTCCCTAACTGGCTTTGGGTGTGTGTAGGGGAGAGGAGGGGGCGGGGCAAGTGGGGGAGGGGGGAGTAAGCTACATCGCTAAGCACGCGAGGCGGTGCATAGGCGTCGCCAAAAGCACACAGAAAAAGTTCTTCGCTTGCTAAATCTTCGCTTAAGTCTCTAAATTACATACTTAAGCACCACGTTCTCAACAAGATCTTCGACAAAGTCGACGACCTTTGATCGCAAAATCTTCACTCCAGAAGGGTGCGCGCATGAGTTTCTTGTTCCGAGCTTCTGCTCTAAGATCTTACGAACATCATTTGAGATAATATTGGCGCTTCGACAGAATTCAATAAACTTTCCTTCAGGTATATCGTTGAAATCATCGCGCACAGTTATCGTAGATACCTTTACGCGCTTATCAGTATTTTTAGCGAGTACGGCGTTAAACTCAAATAGCTTATGAACAAGAATATAGTCAATTAGGTGGTTCACGGTTAACACCCAGGCCATGACAATTGTCGCGCGGTTTGCACCAACCTCAAAACAATCAAGTGTCTCCGCCAAAAATTCCTTTGCATTTCCCGCCGGCATTTCTTGACTTAGGGAGCGAAGCGTCGCACTGGTCTTTGAGGTAGTTGTTTCAACGCCAAGCTTTCTGGACAATTGGTCGCGCATGTGGCGTTGTAACTTGTAGCCGCTGCCGGATTTCACAAACTTCTGTGGCTTCGTCTTCAATCCTTCAGACAAACGAGACGCCGTCGCTCTGGGCGGGGTCAAATCGCAAGCTGTAAAGCACTGATCGACATCTTTTGCGCTCGCAGCATCTTGACCAAGCTCAACGGTCAGGAAGTAGACAAACAGTTCAATCAACGATGTTTGCGACTGATAGGCCGCGTTTTCAATCGAGTTGAAAAAACGATTGACCGCGTCTGTCATTCAGCTGCTTTTTTCTTGAGCGAATGTTCAAAATGGTTCTCGCCCATGATAGTAATCTTAATGTCGGTTGCTGAATTATAATCAATAAACCCTTTCTTAGAAGCAGTGTCACGGAACGCCTGCGAATATGCACTGGGGACTTTCTCCTTTATGGCACGAAAGCAGGTATAAATCTGATCGGTGCTAGGCGCAGGAATGTTTTCTATATCAATAAGGTATTTCAGGAAGATCAGGATTTTCTCAGGCGCACTATTTGGTTCAAACTGATCGTAGAACGCTTTAAGCTTCGATGTGTCGACGGTCTTATCGAGTTTGGGCGCATCCGGGTTCACGCTAGTCTCGCCAGCCTCCGAAATAGCTGCCTTCTTGCGCGATTGTCCGCGGCGCTTGCTTTTGGCGGAACCGGCTGAAGCGGTTTTTGATGAGGGCGCATCTACTAGTTCGCGTGCCTCCGGTGCGGTTCTGGAGTGCTGTGTGAGCCGATCTTTGAAGTCGTGATACACGGCTTTTACAAACTCAACATCACCTTCAACATCTACGATTCCTTGTGTTAAGTTGATATGCAACTTAGTTTGCAACGCAGGTACTCCTGATAATCATAAAACAAAAATCCTGATCAACATATAGTTGTATCAACTTGCTTGCAAGAAAAACAGAAAGAAAAAGTTCAGCCACCTAGGTGCCGACAATTGCGGCCTGATTGTTAAAAAACTAGTATGGAGACGGCAACGATGAAACGACCAAGGTTCGCGTTGAGTAGCCTCCCCCCCCTCAACTCTCGCTTAGCGCCACTTTCATATCCGTCACCTGATAGATCACCTCGCCGTCGGCCTCGACGATGCCGTTGGCCACGCCCATCGTCAGGCGGCGGGTTTGCAGGGCTTTCGTGAAATCGACCTTGTAGGTCAGCATCTTGCGGTCGGGGCGGACCATGCCGGTCAGCTTGACCTCGCCCACACCCAGCGCATAGCCGCGCCCTTGCCAGCCGCGCCAGCCAAGGTTGAAGCCCGTCAGCTGCCACAGCCCATCAAGCCCCAGACAGCCCGGCATGATCGGGTTGCCCGGGAAATGGCAGTCAAAGAACCACAAATCCGGCGTGATGTCGAATTCGGCCACAACATGGCCCTTGCCGTGCAAGCCGCCGTCGCCCGAAATCTCGGTGATGCGGTCCATCATCAGCATCGGCGGCGCGGGCAGTTGCGCGTTGCCGGGGCCGAACAATTCGCCACGGGCGCATTGCAAAAGGGCTTCTTTGTCGAAACTGGTGGGGAAATCGGCCATGGCGGGGGTCTCGTTCTTGTTTGCGGTGTGATCCGACCAGTATCACCGCGCGCTCCGTGAGGGCAAGACCAAGGGTGGGCCTGTGTCTTTTCGTTTGATTTTGGCGGGTTTCTTCCCATATTAAGGGCGAGGCAAGGGACAGACCTGATGAAAGACATGGACAACCACCGCGGAACCGACTGGCTGGCAGGCGCAGGCTTGCGCCCGACGCGGCAGCGGCTGACGCTGGCCGACCTGTTGGTGGGCGACGGGCAGAACCGCCATGTCACCGCCGAAAGCCTGTTTGACGCCGCCAGTGCCGCGGGTGAAAAGGTGTCTTTAGCGACGGTCTACAACACGCTGCGCGCCTTTTGCGAGGCCGGCCTGATGCGCGAGATCACGGTTGATGGCTCGAAAAGCTATTTTGACACCAATATGACCGATCATCCGCATTTCTATTGGGAAGACACGGCCAGCCTGACGGACGCGCCTGCCGATCAGCTGGAAATTCGCCGCCTGCCGCATGCGCCCGCAGGCGCCGAGATTGCATCGGTCGATGTCGTGATCCGGCTGCGCCGCAAGTAAGGTGGATTGCAATCCAGCCTGCATGATCAACTGACCATTCTGGTTTACGCTGACCGGATGTCACATATACTCGGCGCTATGTCCCCGGCGGGACCTATTTCTTTACCGTCCGTTTGCAGGACCAGCGGTCGGACCTGCTGACCGCACGGATCGGCCTGCTGCGCGATGCGGTGCGCCTGTGCCGCAAACAATCGCCGTTTCGCATCGATGCGGCCGTGATCCTGCCTGCGGATGATCACATCTGCCTTTCCACGGCATCTGCCTGTGCCTGACAATCTGACCGCGGTCCACAAACGCCGTGGCGAAAAAGGCATCTGGCAGCGCCGGTTCTGGGAACATGTGATCGAGGATGAGGGCGATTTTGCGCTGCATCTGCACCTGATCACCACGGCCCCCGTTCGCGCAGGGCTGGTGCGGCGCGCGACCGATTGGCCCTATGCATCATGGCCGCACGTCAAAGGCGCGACACTTAAAACCATTGCCCGGGTTCCATCATCCCCAGATCGAGCAGTTGCTGCGCCTGCCATGTAAAACGCACTGATTTCGACCAGTGAAACGTGGCTATCGCATCACGGCTGCCGGGGTTGCGCCGCAAAGCCTTGGCCGCGCGGAACGAACAGATGGCAGCGGTCACGCTATGGTGCCATGGGCAGGCATAGGTGTTGTATTCAGGATCGCTCAACCGGTGATCCGGCCCCAAGACAACGCCCTTGGCCGCGCGGAACAGGGCCGCGCGGTCCAGCCTGCGGCTTGCGGGCGGGACATGGTCCTGAAACCGCCAGCGCAGGCCGCCGCAGATATCCACCTGCCGGTCAAGCACAGCGCCCGCCGCATCACGCCGCGGTATCGCAAAATAGCCCGCACTGTCGAACCATGCTTCTTCCAGGTCTACCGCATCGGGGTGGGTGGTCAGATCGCGGGCGTACAGGTCGATCACATGGGTCATCACGCTGTGGCGCCGTTCTTCGGTCACGAAGGTCAGCATCTCGCGCAGAGTGCGATCCGCGCTGAACGGAAAGAAAAGGAATTCGGCGTTGTAGCAGTGATATATCCACGCGCCACGCGCGGCTGCACTGACCGTGTTGATGATCTGAGGCAGGGCCTCTGGCTGGGTCACGTCATGGTCGACGCGGTGCAGTGCGATATCCGCAGGCAGGGCGATGGCCGGATCGCAAAACGCGATCAGCGTGCTGAAACCAATGGCCGCATGATGCCGGATCGTTTGCTCCACCGCGACCTGATCTTCGATCAGGATCAGGCAGATCGGCCCTTTGGACAGGGCGCGCGTTTTATCGGCGGTCAGGGCGGACAGGCTGGTGTAATGCATGTGCGGCGGGTATCCGTGAAAGACACGCGCAAATTGTGACAGATCGCGCCGCATTGCAAGCAAAGCCCCAAGCCGCTAGAACGCCCGCAACCTCAGCACCGGATCGAACCTATGACTGCGCCCAAAAAGCTCTTTATCAAGACCTATGGCTGCCAGATGAACGTCTATGACAGCGAACGCATGGCCGAGGCGCTGGGCGGGCAGGGCTATGTGCAGACCGACCATGCCGAAGACGCGGATATGATCCTGCTGAACACCTGCCATATCCGCGAAAAGGCGGCGGAAAAGGTCTATTCCGAACTGGGCCGCATGAAGGTGCTCAAAGACGCGAAACCCGATCTGAAAATCGGCGTGGCAGGCTGCGTGGCACAGGCCGAGGGGGCAGAGATCATGCGCCGCCAGCCGATGGTCGATCTGGTCGTCGGCCCGCAAAGCTATCACCGTCTGCCTGCGATGGATGCGGCCGTGCAGGGGGGGGCAAAGGCGCTCGATACCGATTTTCCCGAAGATGACAAATTCAAGACGCTGAAGACACGATCAAAGGCCAAGCGCGGCCCGACCGCGTTTCTGACCGTACAGGAAGGCTGCGACAAATTCTGCGCCTTTTGCGTCGTACCCTATACCCGCGGTGCCGAGGTCTCGCGCCCTGCTGACCGGATCCTGCGCGAGGCGCGTGAACTGGTCGATGCGGGCGTGCGCGAACTGACGCTTTTGGGCCAGAACGTGAACGCCTATCACGGGCATGAGCGCGGGTTGGCGGGCCTGATATGGGCGCTGACCGAAATCGACGGGCTCGAACGCATCCGCTTTACCACCAGCCACCCCAATGACATGGATCAGGCACTGATCGACGCGCATGGCACTTGTGAAAAACTGATGCCCTATCTGCATTTGCCGGTGCAATCGGGGTCTGACCGTATTCTCAAGGCGATGAACCGCAAACATACCGCCGAAAGCTATCTGCGCCTGATCGACCGTATCCGCGCCGCGCGCCCCGATATCTTGTTGTCGGGCGATTTCATCGTGGGTTTCCCCGGCGAGACGGATCAGGATTTCGAGGACACGCTGCAATTGGTGCGCGATGTGCATTACGGGCAGGCCTATTCGTTCAAATATTCCACCCGACCCGGCACGCCGGCCGCTGAAAAACCGCAACTGCCCGATGACGTGATGAATGAGCGTTTGCAGCGCCTGCAGGCCCTGTTGCGCGACCAGCAACAACAGACCCAGGCCAGCATGATCGGCCGCGAAGTCAAGGTTTTGTTCGAAAAAGCAGGGCGCGAGGCGGGCCAGATGATCGGCAAATCCGAATATCTGCATGCCGTCTATGCCGATGCCCCCGCCACGGTGCTGGGGCAGGTGCGCCGCGTGCGGATCGTGCAGGACAGCGCCAATTCGCTCAAGGGTGAATTGATCGGGTAGGATGGGGCAAGACCCACCTTACGCGGTGTTTGCGGAACTATATTGTCGCAATCCCAACTGCCGCCTTGCGCCTTGCGGTGCGACTTGCCACGATAGCTAAATATAGACTCAAAGGAGAGCTGTTTGGCCACTGGTGCATTGACCCCGCCCGCTGACGACATCACTGAATCCGTTCTGGAATTTCCCGACAACTTTTTGTTGATCGACCTGTGCGGTGAATATGACCGCAATCTTACCACCATTGAGGACAAGCTGAGCGTGCAGATTTTGCGCCGCGGCAACCTGTTGGCGGTGATCGGCGAGCAGGGGCCGCGTCATGACGCGCTCGAAGTCCTGAAATCTTTGTACCAACGGCTCGAGCAGGGCCGCTCGCTGGAGGCTGGCGATATCGACCGCGAATTGCGCATGGGGCCTGCCGGTGCGCCCGGGCCTGTCGACCAGATCGAATTGTTCAAAGGCGAGATTGCACGGGTCGAGGTCAAGACCCGCAAAAAGCTGGTCGAACCCCGCACCGAGGCGCAAAAAGCCTATGTCAAGGCGCTGTTCGATCATGAAATGGCCTTTGGTATCGGCCCGGCGGGCACCGGCAAGACCTATCTGGCGGTCGCTGTTGGCGTGAACATGCTGATCAACGGCCATGTCGACAAGATTATCCTGTCGCGCCCCGCGGTCGAGGCGGGCGAGAAACTGGGCTATCTGCCCGGCGACATGAAGGACAAGGTCGATCCTTACATGCAGCCGCTTTATGACGCGCTGAACGATTTTCTGCCGGGCAAACAGGCCGCCAAGATGATGGAGGAAAAGGTGATCGAAATCGCGCCTTTGGCCTTCATGCGCGGGCGCACGCTGTCGAATGCCTTTGTCGTGCTGGACGAGGCGCAGAACGCCACCACCATGCAGATGAAGATGTTCCTGACCCGTCTGGGCCAAGGGTCACGCATGGTGATTACCGGCGACCGCACGCAGATCGATTTGCCGCGCGGTGTCAATTCGGGCCTGTGGGATGCCGAACGCCTGTTGAAACATATCCCCAAGATCAGCTTTAACTATTTCACCTCGAAAGACGTGGTGCGCCACCCGCTGGTCGCTGCGATCATCGAAGCCTACGAGGCGGACGACCCCAAGTGAGCGTCGATGTCGTGGTCGAAGATTTGCGTTGGGCGGCGGTTGATATCGACGCGCTGGCGCAACAGGCCAGTGATGCGGTGTTTGACCGGCTGGGGCTGGAACCGTCGGTGTTCGAGATCGCGGTTCTGGCCTGTGACGATGCCCGCATCGCCGCGCTGAACGCGGATTTCCGTGGCAAACCGGCGCCGACCAATGTCCTGAGCTGGCCCTCGGATGAACGCGCGCCCGCCGTCGCGGGCGAGATGCCGCTGCCGCCCGACCCTGTCATGGATACCGAACTGGGCGATATCGCCATCGCCTATGACACCTGCCTGCGCGAGGCAGAGGCCGCAGGGTCACAATTTATTCATCATTGTCTGCATCTTCTGGTGCATGGCACCCTGCATCTGCTGGGCTTTGATCATGAGCGTGACCTTGATGCCACCCTGATGGAGGGTTTAGAGGTTGAGATACTTGGCAAGATGGGTGTTGATAACCCATATAGAGATTGAACGGGGCAAACCGCCCCACGGATAAGGATACGATGGGCGATCAGGGCGACGGTTCTTCTAGCGCAGCGCAAAGCGCGCAACAGAACCACAAAGACGAACGGCCGGGCCTGCTGGCGCGTTTTGGGCTGGGTTTCAAGCCCAAGGTCATGAATGGCGAAACCGGCGAAATAGCACAGGGCGTTTCAACTCCCGAACCGACCGTGCTGGGCATGTTGAACCTGCGCCGCAAACGGGTCGAAGACGTGGCCGTGCCAAAGACCGACATCGTCGCCGTGCCACTGACCATCACCAAGGATGATCTGGTCAATACCTTCCGTGACAGCGGCATGACCCGCCTGCCGGTCTATGACACGACGCTGGATACACCCGTCGGCATTGCCAATCTCAAGGATTTCGCGCTGCGCTACGGGTTCAACGGTGGCACTGCCGATCTTGACCTGCGCGACATGCTGCGCCCCTTGCTGTTCGTGCCGCCCTCGATGCCGCTGGGCGTGCTGCTGCAAAAGATGCAGGCGGAACGTATCCATATGGCCTTGGTGATCGACGAATATGGCGGCACGGATGGCCTGCTGACGATCGAGGATCTGATCGAACAGGTCGTGGGCGAGATCGAGGATGAACATGACATCGCCGAGGCGAAAAGCTGGATCATGGAAAAACCCGGTGTCTATCTGGCGCAGGCCCGCACCGACCTGGAGGATTTCGAGGCCGAGATCGGGATGAACCTGACCGACCATGACGATATCGACGAGGAAGAGATCGACACTTTGGGCGGTCTGGTGACCATGCTGTCGGGCCATCTGCCCGCGCGCGGCGAGGTGATCCAGCATCCCGACGGCCCCGAATTCGAAGTTGTCGATGCCGATCCGCGCCGGATCAAACGGCTGCGCGTACGTCTGAACACCACCCGCGATGCTTGACAACCTGCCGCGCTGGGCGCGCTTTGGCGTGCTTTTTGCGCTGGGCGTGGGGGCGGCGCTGGGGCAGGCCCCGCTTGATCTGTGGCCTGCGGCCATCGCCGCACTGGCCCTGTTGCTGGTGTTGCACCGTGACGTTGCCAGCCCGCGTATCGCGGCAGGGCGGGTCTGGTTTTTTGGTCTTGGCTATTTCGCCTTTGCGCTGCGCTGGATCGTCGAGCCGTTTCTGGTCGATGCCGCCCGCCATGGTTGGATGGCCCCTTTTGCGCTCATTTTCATGGCCTGTGGCGCTGCGCTGTTCTGGGCTGTCGCAGGCTGGATCGCCAGCCGTATCGCGCCGCGCAGCCAGTTGATGCTGGCCTTGCTGCTGGTGGCGGCTGAAATGACGCGGTCACTGGTCCTGACCGGATTTCCTTGGGCGCTGTTGGGGCATATCTGGGTGCCGACATGGATGGCGCAGGCCAGCGCCATTGGCGGGCCGCATCTGCTGACGGGGGTCACGCTGGTCGCGGCGCTGGCTGTGGCGCGGATCGCGCGGCCTGCGTGGCGGTCGGGGGCGGCGGCATTGTTGGCGCTGCTTTTGGTGGCCATCCTTCTGCGCCCCGGAGCTGCGCCACAGATCGCCGTGGATGCGCCGATGGTGCGGTTGGTCCAGCCCAATGCACCGCAGCACCAAAAATGGGATGCGGTCTATCGCGACCAATTCGTTAACCGATTGCTGGAATTGTCAGGCCAAGGCGACCGGCCCGATCTGATCGTCTGGCCCGAAACGGCGGTGCCTTATCTGCTCAACGAGGTCATCGACGATCTGCGTCCGCTGGACGAGGCCGCACGCGGTGCGCCGCTGGTGTTCGGGGTGCAGCGGGTCGATGACGCGGGGCGGTTTTACAATGCGCTGGTGGTGATGGCGCAGGGCGGCCGGATTACCGCGACCTATGACAAGCAGCATCTGGTGCCTTTCGGCGAGTATATCCCCTTTGGCGATCTGCTGGGACGGTTCGGTATTCGTGGCCTTGCCGTCGCTGATGGCGGCGGATTTGCCGCAGGCACGCTGCCGGGGCCGATTGCGATCCCCGGGATCGGGTTGGCCGTGCCGTTGATCTGCTACGAAGGTATCTTTGCCGAGGAAATCGTGGCCGGCCCCGACCGGCCGCGGCTGTTGCTTTTGATCACTAATGACGGCTGGTTCGGGCAGGCGGCAGGCCCGCATCAGCACCTTGCCCAAGCGCGGCTGCGCGCCATCGAACAGGGCTTGCCGATGGTGCGTGTGGGCAATACCGGCATATCCGCGATGATCGACGCGCAGGGCAGGATCACCGCAGCGCTGCCGCTGGGCGTGGATGGCGCGCTGGATGCACCATTGCCCGCGGTGCGCGCTGCCCCGGTCTATACCGCTTTGGGCGATTGGCCGGTCGGGCTGTTGCTGCTTCTGGGGATCGCGATCTGCGCCATTAACCGCAAACGCGATAGCGATTGACGCATTCGCCGCCACACCATAGACGGGTGGTTGGTTCTGTCACAACGGCTTCCTGGCGTGACAGGTTTTTCATATCGGAGCACGTCCCCATGGCAAGACAAGACTATATTTTCACCTCGGAATCCGTTTCCGAGGGGCATCCTGATAAGGTTTGCGACCGCATTTCCGACGCGGTGCTGGATGCCTTTCTGGCCGAGGAACCGCAGGCGCGGGTCGCCTGTGAAACCTTTGCTACCACCAACCGTGTTGTCATCGGGGGCGAAGTCGGGTTGACCGACAAGTCCCGCCTGACCGAATTCATGGGCCGGATCGAAGGGATCGCACGCGATGCCATCAAGGATATCGGCTATGAGCAGGACGCATTCCATCATGCCACCTGCGAGATCACTAATCTGTTGCACGGCCAGTCCGCCCATATCGCCCAAGGTGTCGATGCCGCCGAGGGCAAGGATGAAGGTGCCGGTGATCAGGGCATCATGTTTGGTTATGCCACCACCGAAACCGATGCGCTGATGCCTGCGCCGATCCAATATGCCCATGCCATCCTGCGCCGTCTGGCCGAGGTGCGCAAATCGGGTCAGGAGCCGACCCTGCGCCCCGATGCGAAAAGTCAGGTGTCTGTGCGTTACGAAGGCGGCAAGCCTGTTGAGGTGACATCCATCGTGCTGTCCACTCAGCACCAGTTCGAAAGCCAGACCAGCGCCGATATCCGCGCCATCGTCGAACCCTATATCCGCGAGGTCCTGCCTGCGGGTTTCATCACCGAGGCGACCAAATGGTGGGTCAACCCGACCGGCACCTTCGTGATCGGCGGACCCGACGGTGATGCCGGTCTGACCGGGCGCAAGATCATCGTTGACACCTATGGCGGTGCCGCGCCGCATGGCGGCGGCGCGTTTTCCGGCAAGGACCCGACCAAGGTGGACCGCTCCGCCGCCTATGCCGCGCGCTATCTGGCCAAGAATGTGGTCGCCGCCGGCATGGCAGACCGCTGCACGATCCAGCTCAGCTATGCGATTGGCGTGGCGCAGCCTTTGTCGATCTATGCCGATACACACGGCACGGGCGAGGTTGATCCGGTTGCGATCGAACGTGCGGTGGCACAGGTCATGGATCTGACGCCCCGCGGCATCCGCGAACATCTGCAGCTGAACCGGCCGATCTATGCCCGCACGTCGGCTTACGGCCATTTCGGCCGCGCGCCTGACGCTGATGGCGGGTTCAGCTGGGAAAAGACCGATCTGGTCGAGGCCCTGCGCCGCGCGGTGTAAAGGTAAGGTGGATCATGATCCACCTTACGCCGATTGCCATGCGGCGGCGGGATTGCTACATGCCGCCGCATGACCAAGACACAACATCCTTCGGGCGCGCCCTGGCGCAATTTCTATGGCCGCTTTCGTGGCAAGACGATCCGTGCGAGCCAGCACGATTATCTTGAAAATGACCTCGACCCGCTGTCGCCCGGCCCGGTCAGCTGGGACGCCAACCCTGACCGCCTTGCGCTTGATCTGGGCGCGCTGTTTGCGGGCAAGGATGTCTGGCTGGAAATCGGCTTTGGCGGTGGTGAGCATCTGGTGCATATGGCGCAGAGCTATCCGGGCATCGGGATCATTGGGGCCGAACCTTTTATCAACGGCGTGGCGATGCTCTTGGGCAAGATCCGCAAGGCCGGGGTCGATAACCTCGCCGTGCATCCCGGTGATGTCCGCGATCTGTTCGATGTGCTGCCCGCGCAGTCGATTTCGCGTGTCTTCCTGAACTATCCCGATCCTTGGCCCAAGAAACGCCACCATCGCCGCCGGTTCGTCACCCCCGAACATCTGGCCCCCCTGCACCGCGTGATGAAACCGGGGGCCGTGCTGCGCGTGGCGACCGATATTCCCGATTACGTCCGCCAGACGCTGGAAGAAGTGCCGTGCCAGGGCTTTGACTGGCTGGCTGAAACCCCTGCCGATTGGCGCAAGCCTTGGGCTGACTGGATTTCGACGCGCTATGAACAAAAGGCTTTGCGCGAAGGCCGCGTGCCGCATTACCTGACCTTCGTCAGGGTTTAAGGACTTATCTGCCTCCGGCGGGGATATTTATGCTCGAACGATGGGGGCCCGTGATGGACCCTTTGCGCGCACTGCGGTATCAGGGGGCGCAAACACCAAGGAACCATTCATGTCTTCCCATGCGACCCCCATTCCGATGATGTCCAGCGCCTGTGGCCCCTTGCAGGGACAGGCGCATGTGCCGGGCGACAAGTCGATCTCGCACAGGTCGTTGATACTGGGCGCGATGTGTATTGGCGAGACCCGCATCACCGGCCTGCTGGAAGGCGATGACGTGCTGGACACCGCCAAAGCCATGCGCGCCTTTGGTGCCGAAGTCACCGATCATGGCGGTGGGCAATGGTCGGTGCGCGGGGTCGGGGTGGGCGGATTTGCCGAACCTGACCACGTGATCGATTGCGGCAATTCCGGTACTGGTGTCCGCCTGATCATGGGAGCCATGGCCACCACGCCGATCACGGTGACATTCACCGGTGATGCATCCTTGAACGGCCGTCCGATGGGGCGGGTGACCGATCCTTTGGCATTGTTTGGCACGCGCGCGGTAGGCCGTGCCGGTGGGCGCTTGCCGATGACCTTGGTGGGCGCTGCGGGTCCGGTGCCTGTCCGCTATGTTGTGCCGGTGCCATCGGCGCAGGTGAAATCGGCAGTACTGCTGGCGGGGTTGAACGCGCCCGGCCAGACCGTCGTGATCGAGAAGGAAGCGACGCGCGATCATACCGAGCGCATGTTGCAAGGTTTCGGTGCGACGCTGACGGTCGAGGATACTGATGAAGGCCGCGTGATCACCCTGACCGGCCAGCCCGAATTGCAGCCGCAGGATATTGTCGTGCCGCGCGATCCGTCATCCGCCGCCTTTCCGGTCTGTGCGGCCTTGATCGTGCCTGGGTCGGATGTTCTGGTCCCCAATATCGGGCTGAACCCGACGCGCGCGGGTCTGTTCACCACTTTGCAGGAAATGGGTGCCGATCTGACCTTTGAGAACCTGCGCAGCGAGGGGGGCGAGCCTGTGGCCGATCTGCGCGCGCGGTTTTCGCCTGACCTGCGCGGGATCACCGTGCCGGCGGACCGTGCGGCCAGCATGATCGACGAATATCCGGTCTTGTCCGTGGTCGCGGCCTTTGCGCAGGGTGTGACCGACATGCCCGGCGTCAAGGAATTGCGGGTCAAGGAAAGCGACCGGATCGATGCGATGGCGCAGGGGCTGCGGGCCGCCGGTGTCACTGTGGACGAAGGCCCTGATTGGTGGCGCGTCACCGGGGTGGGCCACGGCCATGTGCCGGGCGGTGTGACGGTGCAAAGCCGTCTGGACCACCGGATCGCCATGGCGTTTCTGGTCATGGGGATGGCGGCGCAGAACCCTGTCATCGTTGATGATGCAGCACCGATCACCACATCTTTTCCGATTTTCGAGCCTTTGATGAATGATCTGGGTGCGCAGATCGCACGGATCAGCGCATGAGCTTTACCGTCGCCATCGACGGGCCTGCGGCGGCGGGCAAGGGGACGATTTCCAAGGCGGTGGCAGTGCATTTCGGTTTTGCGCATCTGGATACCGGGCTTTTGTATCGCGCGGTCGGCGCCAAGGTGTTGGCGGGCGCTGATCCGGTGGCAGCAGCGCGCGCGCTGGACCCCGCGGATCTGGACGGTGACGCCCTGCGCACAGCCGAAGTCGCGCAGGCCGCAAGCCGCGTGGCGACTGACCCCGCCGTGCGCGATGCGCTGACCGCCTTCCAGCGTGGGTTTGCCGCGCGCCCCGGTGGGGCGGTGCTGGATGGCCGCGACATCGGCACGGTGATCTGTCCGGGCGCACAGGTCAAACTGTTCGTCACCGCATCTGCCGCGTGCCGCGCGGAACGGCGCTGGAAGGAATTGCAGGCTCAGGGCAGCGACATGACTTTGGAAACTGTGCTGGCCGACGTGCAGGCGCGTGATGCGCGCGATGCAGGCCGCGCGACAGCACCTTTGGCAGCCGCGGCGGATGCGGTGCTGATCGACACCTCGGATATGAGCATCGCGGATGCTGTGGCGCGCACCATTGCCGTCATTGCGGCTGCGCAAAAATCCTTGCAAGGCTAGGGCAGGCGGCCTATACGCCCCCCTGTCGAAGTGCCGATGACAGGCGCGGACGTGAGACTTGGGCAGGGTCGGTATGCACCGGCCCTGTTGTTTTACATTCGCATCGGCCCGCGACCAAATCGAAACACAAAGACCGGCGGAGACAACCGCTCGGCCCGTATAAAACCAAACGTTAGGAAAACGACGCCACATGGCAAATACAATGGACGAGTTTGAAGCACTCTTGAACGAAAGCTTCGAAATGGACACACCCGCTGAAGGGTCTGTCGTCAAAGGCAAGGTGATCGCGATCGAAGCGGGCCAGGCCATCATCGATGTCGGCTACAAGATGGAAGGCCGTATCGATCTCAAAGAATTCGCAAATCCCGGCGAAGCCCCTGATATCAAAGTTGGTGACACGGTCGAAGTGTTCCTGCGTCAGGTCGAAAACGCCCGTGGCGAAGCCGTCATTTCGCGTGAAATGGCCCGCCGCGAAGAAGCCTGGGATCGTCTGGAAAAAGCCTATGCTGACGAAGAACGCGTTGATGGCGCAATCTTTGGCCGCGTCAAAGGCGGGTTCACCGTGGACCTTGGCGGCGCTGTTGCGTTCCTGCCAGGCAGCCAGGTTGACGTCCGCCCCGTGCGCGATGCTGGCCCGTTGATGAACATGAAGCAGCCGTTCCAGATTTTGAAAATGGACCGTCGTCGGGGCAACATCGTTGTGTCGCGCCGTGCGATCTTGGAAGAATCGCGTGCTGAGCAGCGTGCCGAAGTCATCGGCAACCTGACCGAAGGTCAGGAAGTTGACGGCGTGGTCAAGAACATCACCGAATACGGTGCGTTCGTTGATCTGGGCGGCGTTGACGGCCTGCTGCACGTCACCGACATGGCATGGCGCCGTGTGAACCACCCGTCCGAGATTCTTGCCATCGGCGAGACGATCAAGGTGCAGGTGATCAAGATCAACAAAGAAACCCACCGTATTTCCTTGGGCATGAAGCAGCTGCAAGAAGATCCGTGGGATGCTGTCGAAGCCAAGTTCTCCTTGGGTTCGGTCCATCAGGGCCGCGTGACCAACATCACCGATTACGGCGCATTTGTTGAGCTGGAAGCAGGCGTTGAAGGTCTGGTTCACGTGTCCGAGATGTCCTGGACCAAGAAAAACGTACATCCCGGCAAGATCGTTTCGACCTCTCAGGAAGTCGAAGTCATGGTGCTGGAAATCGACAGCGCGAAACGCCGCGTGTCGCTTGGCCTGAAACAGACACAGCGTAACCCATGGGAAGTGTTTGCAGAAACCCATCCTGAGGGCACCGAGGTTGAAGGCGAAGTCAAGAACATCACCGAATTCGGTCTGTTCATTGGCCTTGAAGGCGACATCGACGGTATGGTCCACCTGTCTGATCTGACATGGGATGGCCGTGGCGAAGATGTAATCGGCGATTTCCGCAAGGGTGACATGGTCAAGGCCAAGGTCGCAGAAGTTGACGTCGAAAAAGAACGCATCAGCCTGTCGATCAAGGCACTGGACAGCGATCCGTTCGCGGATGCGATTGGCGGCGTCAAGCGCGGCTCGATCATCACTGTCGAAGTCACCAAGATCGAAGACGGCGGCATCGAGGTCGAATATGAAGGCATGAAATCCTTCATCCGTCGGTCCGACCTGTCGCGTGACCGTGCCGAACAGCGCCCAGAGCGTTTTGGCGCCGGTGACAAGGTCGACGTGCGCGTCACCAACATCGACAGCAAGACCCGCAAGCTGGGCCTGTCGATCAAGGCACGCGAGATCGCGGAAGAAAAAGAAGCTGTCGAACAGTTTGGCTCGTCGGATTCCGGCGCGTCGCTGGGTGACATTCTGGGGGCCGCGCTCAAGCGCGACTAACCCGGTTTCGACCGTTCAAATCAGCCCCGCCACACGCGATTGTGGCGGGGTTTTTCTTTTTGCGGGTTGCGAATCGGTGTGCTGCTGCGGCGCTGCAGCACGCAGGGTCGGTGCCGATCTGACGAAAAAGCATCAAACTTCCCTGTAAATTCAGGCGCTTTGCGGCAAAAAACAGCAAAAGCGACGAAAGCGATGCTTTCCGTATCGGGTCTTTGTTTCTATAGTTTGCCGGATCGCGTCTGCCCGCGTATTGCCAAACCAAAGGATGCTGCCATGATCCGTTCGGAACTGATCCAGAAAATTGCCGACGAAAATCCGCACCTGTACCAGCGGGATGTCGAAAAGATCGTGAACACCATCTTCGACAGGATCACCGATGCGATGGCGCAGGGCAACCGTGTCGAATTGCGCGGCTTTGGCGCATTCTCGGTGAAAAAGCGCGACCCGCGTCTGGGCCGCAACCCCCGCACCGGCGAGGCGGTCGAGGTTGATGAAAAACATGTGCCGTTCTTCAAGACGGGCAAATTGTTGCGCGACCGGCTGAACGGGCTGTAAGAGGGTCTTATGAAGACTATTCGCTATGCCTTTTGGGCGATTGTCGCGCTTTGCCTGATCCTGATCGGATTGGCCAATCGTGACCCTGTGACCGTTCGCGCCATGCCCGTCTGGCTGAGCGATCTGTTGGGCCTGTCGCCCGATGTGACGCTGCCTTTGTTTGTGGTGATCTTTATCGGTGTCGGGGCGGGTCTGGCCATCGGGTTCTTGTGGGAATGGCTGCGCGAATACCGCATCCGCGCCGATGGCCGCGCCAAATCGCGCGAAGTTGCGGCGTTGCGGCAGGAATTGCAGCAGATGCGTATCGCCTCTGTCGGGGCCAAATCCGAGGATGATGTTCTGGCGTTGTTGGAAAAGACGCGCTGATGTCACTGCCGACACGGGTCAAGATTTGCGGGCTGCGCGATGCGGCGATGCTGGATGCTGCGGTGCAGGCGGGGGCTGCCTATGTCGGGCTGGTGTTTTTTGAAAAATCCCCGCGCAACGTGACATTGGCGCAGGCCGCCGCGCTTGCCGCCATGGTGCCGGCCGGTGTGGCCAAGGTGGCATTGGTGGTGAATGCCGATGATGCCGAGCTGGATGCGCTGCTGGCGCAGGTGCCGGTCGATATCTTGCAATTGCATGGCTCCGAATCTCTGGCGCGTGTGACTGCGCTCAAGGCGCGCTACGGCCTGCCGGTGATGAAGGCCGTAGGCGTGGCGGGGCCGGATGATCTGGCCGCGCTTGACGCTTATGCGCAGGTGGCTGATCTGTTGCTTGTCGATGCCAAACCGCCGAAAGGTGCCGATCTGCCGGGGGGCAATGGGCTGTCCTTTGACTGGCGGTTGATCGCGGGGCGGCGCTGGCCGGTGCCGTGGATGCTGGCGGGTGGCCTGACGCCTGCGAATGTGGCGCAGGCGGTGGCGCTGACCGGCGCGGGGCAGGTCGATGTGTCGTCTGGCGTTGAATCGGCCCCCGGCGTCAAAGATGCGGCACTGATTGCGGCGTTTTGTGCTGCCTTGCGTTAGGCGTTTACGATTCCGTTAAGGGACGTTAGGTCTGTCCCAACAAAATACAGCAGGTGCGCAATGGCAAACGATCTTTTCAACAGCTTCATGACCGGCCCCGATGAAAACGGCCGTTTTGGCCAATTCGGCGGGCGTTTCGTGTCCGAGACACTGATGCCGCTGATTTTGGAGCTGGAAGAACAATACGAACATGCCAAGACCGACCCGACCTTTTGGGCGGAAATGCATGATCTGTGGACCCATTATGTGGGCCGCCCCAGCCCTCTGTATCATGCCGAACGGCTGACAGCCCATTTGGGCGGGGCCAAGATCTATATGAAACGCGACGAGCTGAACCACACCGGCGCGCATAAGATCAACAATGTGCTGGGCCAGATCATCCTTGCCCGCCGCATGGGCAAAAGCCGGATTATCGCCGAAACCGGCGCAGGTCAGCACGGCGTCGCGACGGCGACAGTCTGTGCGAAATTCGGCCTGAAATGCGTGGTCTACATGGGCGCGCATGATGTCGAACGTCAGGCGCCCAATGTGTTCCGTATGAAATTGCTGGGGGCAGAGGTTGTGCCTGTGACCTCGGGCCGTGGCACGCTCAAGGATGCGATGAACGACGCCCTGCGCGATTGGGTGACCAATGTGCGCGACACGTTCTATTGCATCGGCACGGTCGCAGGCCCGCACCCTTACCCCGCGATGGTGCGCGATTTCCAAGCCATCATCGGGCAGGAAACCAAGGCCCAGATGCAAGAGGCCGAAGGCCGTCTGCCTGATACGCTGATCGCTGCCATCGGTGGCGGATCGAACGCCATGGGGCTGTTCTATCCGTTTCTGGATGACAAGGACGTCAATATCATCGGGGTCGAGGCTGGTGGCAAAGGCGTCAATGACAAGATGGAACATTGCGCGTCATTGACCGGCGGCCGCCCCGGCGTGCTGCATGGCAACCGCACCTATCTGTTGCAAGATGATGTGGGGCAGATCCTCGAAGGATTCTCGATCTCGGCGGGGCTGGATTATCCTGGCATCGGGCCGGAGCATGCGTGGTTGCATGATATTGGCCGCGCCAAATATGTATCCATCACCGATGTCGAAGCGTTAGAGGCGTTCCAGCTGAGCTGTGCGCTGGAAGGGATCATTCCTGCGTTGGAACCATCCCATGCGCTGGCCCATGTGATGAAGATCGCCCCCGACCTGCCAAAGGATCACCTGCTGGTGATGAACATGTGCGGGCGCGGCGACAAGGACATCTTTACCGTGGCCAAGCACCTTGGCTTTGACATGAAAGCCTGACGACGATGGCAGAGCGGCGTAAACTTTTGTTTAGGCCGCTCTTCATCCGGTTTACCGGCCCCGATCTAAACCCCAAAGCAATGGTCGTGCTCGACAACTGATGTGTTTGTGTACCCAACGGTCGACATGATGTTGGTCGGGTTTACATGGGAAAGCACGTCATGAAAAAGTTTCTTCTGTCCACCACGGCCGCCATCGCGCTGGCCAGCAACGCTCTTTATGCCCAGTCGATCACCGACCAGATCGTCAGTCAGTTGCAGGCGCAGGGCTATGAAAGCATCGAAATCGAAAACGGCCAGACCCAGATCAAGGTCGAGGCGATCCTGAATGGCCGCAAGCTGGAAGTGGTTTATGATGCGCTGACAGGGGTCATCCTGAAGGAAGAAGCCAGCACCGCGGACGACGATGACACTCTGCGCCGCGGCGTGCGCATCTCGTCAAGCGACGACGACGATTTCCTTGATGACGACGAGGATGACAACGACGACGATGACAACGACGACGATGAAGACGAGGATGACAACGACGATGACGACGACGACACAGATAGTGACCGCGACGACGACGATGATAATGATGAAGATGACAACGACGATGACGACAACGACGACTAAGGCTGATGCCGTCTTGACGTGACGGGGCAGGTTTGCCCAAGGGAGCAATGATGATCAAGCAACTGATGATCTGTTTCTTGCTGATAGGGTCGCCACAGATTGTGGCGGCCCAATCCGTTCAGGATCAGATAATCGCCCAGCTGCAACAGCAGGGGTTTACGCAGATCGAGGTGAGCCGGACATGGCTGGGCCGCGTCCGGATCGTGTCGCTGCGCGATGATCTTCAGCGGGAATTGGTTTTCAATCCGCAAACCGGCGAGATTTTGCGCGACTTCTGGCAAACCATCAACGGCGATGGTTTGGCTAGCCCGCGCATCGTTGACCCTTTTCGTGACAGCGGGTCAGGTGGCGGACAAAGTTCGGGTGGTGGCTCCTCTGAAGGCGGCGGGTCGTCCGGCGGCGACAGTGGGTCCGGCGGTGACGACGATGACGACGATGACGGCGACGATGATGACGGCGATGATGACGGCGACGACGATGACGGCGACGACGATGACGGCGACGAAAGCGACGACGATGATTGAGAAACGGACCGCGTGATGCCGCAGCGCGAAAGGATCATCGTTTGAACAGGAAAATACCGATCGCGGCAATCGTCGTCATCCAAGTCGTTTGCGCGGTGTTCTTTGTCATGCAGATCGCAGGGTCGGTCCTTGGCTTTTCGCCCGTCGGCTGGCGGCTCTATGAACTGATCGAAATTGGCGCTGCGGTCGGGCTTTTGCTGGGGATCGTGTCGGGCATTCTGGTTCTGCGGACCACGATGGCGCGCAACCTGCGGGTCGAGGACCAGCTCCGTATCGCCTCTGGTGCCTTCATGGAGGTCATGAACGAAAGGTTCAACGGCTGGGGCCTGACCCCTGCGGAACGCGATGTCGCCCTGTTTGCGATCAAGGGCATGTCAACGCAGGAAATCGCCGGACTGCGCGGTGTCAGCGAAGGCACGATCAAGGCGCAGACCAATGCGATCTACCGCAAGGCGGGGATCAGCGGGCGCGCGCAACTGCTCAGCCTGTTCATCGAGGATATGGTCGCCGATCTGCCGGAATGACGTGGTCCGCTGTCAGCCAAGGTCCCCGGGCAAGGCATATTGCCGCAACACATCGATCGGCACGATATCAAGCGCGCGCACATGGGTGGCATGCAGGTTGACCTGCGGCGCGCAGCCTTCCTCGTGCGCTTGCAGGAAACGCCCCGCGCACAGGCACCAGCCATCGCCCGCCTTCAGCCCCGGAAAGCCGAATTCGGGGCGCGGCGTGGACAGGTCGTTGCCGACATATTTTGAAAACGCCAGAAATTCTGCTGTCATGACAGCGCAGACCGTGTGGCTGCCATTGTCGGCGGCACAGGTGTCGCAGGTCCCGTTGCGGAAAAAGCCGGTCATGGGGGCTGTCGAACAGGTGGCAAGCGTGCTGCCGAGGACGTTGAAGGACGGGTCTTTTTCCATAGGGTCAGTCTTTCTTGTCAATTTGGACGGGGGTCCATTGTACCCAGCGTCCGTGAAAATCTGCGCGCCCCAGCGCAAAGGTCAAGTCTCCGGGCCAAAGCCGCAGCGTCAGTGCTGCACCCGGCCCTGTGCCATCCGGTTCCATTCCGAACCATGCCAATGGCGCATCATCACGCGCGCTCTGCCCTGCTGCGCGGATCATGGCAGCGCCCCGGTCTTGTACCGCTGTGGGGAAATATTGCCAGGCGATGGTCGTATAGATCAGATGGGTCTGACCTGCATGATGGTCAAGCTGGCCTGGCAGCCAGTCGATTGCATCGCCTTTGGCAACGATGGTGCGCGCCGTGGTGATCGCGGCCTGTGTCAGCATCTGCCTGTCGGGTTGATCCGGCCAGAGATAGGCGCGCAAGCGCAGTGCGTCATTCGGTGCATGCGGATCAAGCGGCGTCAGGTCGACGCCTGAGCGCGCCGTCACCTGTGGCCGCGTGTTGGGCGGCAATGCCCCGGTCCAGTCGGGGCTGAGCGTCAGGGCAGGGGTGGCGGGGCCGAAGACCTGCCTGCCCAGTGCCAGCGCGTAATCGTCCCATTGCAGGTTCAGCCCCGCGCTGGCCCCCAATTCGCTGCACCGCAGCGGTAGGGCGAAACGATCCGCTAGCCAATGGCCGAGCGCGATCAGCACGGCAGAGCGCCGCACCTCGTTGGTTTGTGGCGGGCTGTCGAGCCAGCGCAGGATCGCAGCCTGTTCGCTGACCAGCACATCCGCCACCGCCGCCCAGAGGGTCGCGTCATCGCTGGCCTGTGGCGGATAGACCGGTGCCAGCCTTGCATGGCCTTGCAGGTGCAGCGCATGCAAGGCACCGGCCAGCCGCAAAGGGACGGATTGTCCGCTTGGCCCCAGATCGCCGGTCCAGTCATGGATGCGGGTGCTCACAGCACCTGCGGGCCAGTCCTGCGTTGCGCAAAGCCGCATCAGTTGCGCCATGAAGGGCGATCCGAGACTGGCGCAGGCCGCCGCTTGCGCGGTGAAGGCCGCGCGGATCGCGGTCATTGTCACCGGAATTTATCCATCAGCCGCGCCATGGCGGTGCGATTGTCGGGTTCTGCTGCGGGGGGTTTTTCTGGCTTGGGCGTGCTGGTCGAGGATCGCGGTGGGGCGGTGCGCAGCGCGATGGCGTTCAGAAAACGCGCGCCATCGCCTGTGACCAGATGGGCAATTCCATCGCTGATGCCGCGCATTTCATCGTCGAGCCAGTCAAGATCTGCCTTGGCGAAATCATGCAGCACATAGCCCGGCACCGCATCTTTATGCCCCGGATGCCCGACGCCCAGCCGCACGCGGTCATAGTCCGGCCCGATATGCGCATGGATCGAGCGTAGCCCGTTATGCCCCGCATGCCCACCGCCGGTTTTCAGGCGGACCTTGCCGGGCGCAAGGTCGATTTCATCGTGGAACACGATCAGATCGGCGGGGGTGAGCTTGAGATAGCGCATCGCCTCGCCCACGGATTGGCCAGACAGGTTCATGAAGGTTTCGGGTTTTAGCAATGCCACCTTGTCAGGCCCGATCCGGCCTTCGGAGATCTGGCCCTGAAACTTGGCACGCCACGGCGAAAACCCGTGATCGCCCGCGATCCGGTCCATCGCCATAAAGCCGATGTTGTGTCGGTTCTGCGCGTATTTCGCGCCCGGATTGCCAAGGCCGATCAACAGTTTCATGGGAACTACCTAGCGGGTGGCGGGGCGGCGCACCAGACCCCCGCATGAAAAAGGGCACCCCGAAGGATGCCCTTTTCGTCGTCTATCCGTGCCGATTACGCGGCGTCGGTTGCTTCGTCTTCATCGGCGCTGGCCAGCAGTCCGCGTGGCGCAGAAATGTTGGCGATGACAAAGTTTCGGTCGATGACCGGCTTTGCGCCTTCGGGCAGGGTAACGTCGCTGATATGGATGACGTCGCCCATCTGTGCATTGGCCAGATCGACGGTCAGGTGGTCGGGGATATCACCCGCCAGCACGTCCATTTCGACTTCGTTGCGCACGACGGTCAGAACGCCGCCTTTCTTGATGCCGGGGCAGGTGTCGCCGTTGATGAATTCAACGGGGATGAACAGGTTCACCCGGCTGGTCCGCTTGAGGCGCATCAGGTCGATGTGGATCGGCAGATCCTTGACCACATCGCGCTGCACGCCGCGGCAAACCACGCGCACGTCATCCTGGCCTTCGACCTTGAGGTTGAACAGCGTTGACATGAAACGGCCCTTGCGCAGGGTCGTCAGCAGGTAGTTGAAAGGGATGTTGATGGATTGCGGGTCAATGCCGCCACCATAAACAATGCCAGGTACTTCGCCATCACGACGAGCTTGGCGGGCGGCCCCCTTGCCTGTCCCCGCGCGTACCTTGGCGTTCAGATCAGGAATCTGTCCAGCCATAGTAATAGTCCTTTGATAATGGGGCCCGCCTCCAAGGGTGTCCGAGCCCGATGAAGCCTGCCCTATAAGGGGATTTTGCCGGGTTGAAAAGGTGTTTTTGCCTGCCGTGGTATGGGCGTGGTGTGGGCGTGGCATGGGCGTGGCATGGGTCATGACCCAAGCGACGGGTGGGGCCGCGACGGGTGGCGATTTGAAACTTGCTTTGGACGGATTTGCGCGCCACCCATTGCGTCATGTCTATTCGCAGCGCCTTGATTCTGTCCCGCCGTCCTGCCGTCGCCTTTGTTGTCGTCGGTATTTTCTGGGGCTGTTTTGCCGCCCATGTGCCTGTGATCAAGGCGCAGTTGGGGGCGTCGGATGCGCTGTTCGGTACCTTGCTTTTGGGGTCGGCGACGGGGCTGGTGTCCGCGATGTGGCTGGCGCCGAAACTTGACCGCTGGCTGGGCGCGCAGTCGATGCAGGCGGCAATCGCGGCGCTGGCTTTTGCCTGGCTTTTGCCATCGCTGATCACGCATCCGCTGATCTTTGCGGCATCCATGGCGTTGGTGGGGTTGGCCTCTGGCTTGCTGGACGTGGTGATGAACGCGCGTGTCAGCGAATTGGAAGCCACCCATAAACGCCCGCTGATGAACGCCAATCACGCGATGTTTTCGGTCGCCTATGCCTGTTCCGCCCTGATCGCGGGTGTCACGCGCGAAGCCGGCATGCCGCCCGCGCCGGTTTTTGCGGGTTTCGCAGTTTTTGCACTGTGCCTGATCCCCTTTGTGCGGATGGATGTCACCTATGTCAGCGCCGAGGAGGGCTATGCAGGCCGCTATCCTTTGTGGCCGATCCTTTTGTGCGGCGGGATTGTGCTGATCGCCTTCATGTCCGAGGCCACGGTCGAGGCGTGGTCGGCGCTGCATGTGGAACGTACGCTGGGCGGCGGGGCCGCCGAAGGCGCGCTGGGGCCTGCGATGCTGGGTCTGACGATGGCCTTTGGCCGGTTTTCGGGACAGGCTGTCGCGGAACGGCTGCGCGAGGTGCATGTCTTGATCGGTGCGTCGATCCTGTCGGCCAGCGGGGCGGTGATTGCCGCGCTCGCGCCCACGCCGGTCTGGGCCTATGTGGGCTTTGGTATTCTGGGCTTGGGCGTCTCGGTGATCGGGCCGATGGGGCTGGCGCTGGTGGGCAAGCTGGTGCCGCCGCATCTGCGCACCGAGGCGATCAGCCGGGCTGCCGTGATCGGCTTTTCGGGGTTCTTTTTCGCGCCCACCTTGATGGGTTTGATGAGCCAGGCTTTCGGGCTGCGGGTCGCGTTTCTGGTCGTTGCATTGCTGTTGCTTGCGACCCTGCCGCTGGCCTTGCTGGTCGCACGGCAAAAGGCGCATGTGCCACAAGAGGCCATTGCGCCAAACCAAGGATAAGCTGGTCCGTGGCGTTAGCCGGACACGGTAGCGGCGGTTTTGCACATCTGCCGTCAGCAACCGCGCAGCGGAAACGAAAAGGGCCACGCCAGAGTGATCTGGCGTGGCCCAATTGGACTTGGTGAAGTCCGAAACGGCTTAGTCGGCAGCAGCAGCGATCAGCAGTGCGGCAAGAACGCCAACAATGATGAGTGTCGAGTTTGCGGACGAACCAGCAGGCGCTGCTTCTACAACAGCGACGGGTGCTTCCATCACTTCTGGGGACATGCCACCAGCGAAAGCTGTGGTGGAGAGGGCGGCGACAGCAGCGGCTGTTGCAAGAACATTGGTCATACGCATCTGAATTTTCCTAATTTCTGGTTTGCGATCTGACGACCGGCACCAAAAGGTCAGCGCCAGCGATCACCGATAGCCATAATCGACTTTAAACGTTGGTCAATCAAATCATCATTGGCCCGCTCAGAAAAGCGCAGAGCGATGCAAAATCCCCACGGTCTGTGGCACTGGTTACTGCCAGCTGCCTTCGAAATCCTTCGGCACCAGTAAAATATCGCGGTCCACGGTGCGGATGTCGCGCCGCCCGCACAGCGCCATAGTGGTGTCCAGTTCCTTGTGGATCACCTCTAGCGCGCGGGTCACGCCGGCCTCGCCCATCGCACCCAGCCCGTTGATATAGGCCCGCCCGATATAGGTACCCTTTGCACCAAGCGCGAGCGCCTTGAGCACATCCTGCCCCGACCGGATGCCGCTGTCGAAATGCACCTCGACTTTATCACCTACGGCATCAAGGATCGCAGGCAGCGCACGGATCGACGACACTGCGCCATCCAGCTGGCGCCCGCCATGGTTGGACACGATGATTGCATCCGCGCCCAGTGCCGCCGCCTTGCGCGCATCATCGGCGTCAAGGATGCCCTTCAGGATCACTTTGCCACCCCACATTTTCATCAGCTGCGCGACGCGGTCCCAATCCAGCGCATGATCAAACGCCTCGGCTGTCCATGACGATAAGGACGACGGGTCCGACACACCCTTGGCATGGCCCACGATATTGCCGAAAAACCGCCGCTTGGTTTGCAGCATCTCGATTCCCCAGCCCCATTTGGTGGCAAGATCGGCCATGCTGGCGAGTGTGAATTTCGGCGGCGCGGATAGCCCGTTTTTGAGATCCTTGTGCCGCTGGCCAAGGATTTGCAGATCGAGTGTGATGACGATCGCCGAACAGCCCGCTGCGCGCGCACGGTCGAACAGGCGCTGCATGAAATCATCGTCTTTCAGGGTATAGACCTGAAACCAGAACGGTTTGGTGGTGTTTTCGGCGACGTCTTCGATCGAACAGATCGACATCGTGGACAGGGTAAACGGTACGCCGAATTTCTCGGCTGCTTTTGCGGCCTTGATCTCGCCATCGGCGGATTGCATGCCTGTCAGCCCGACAGGGGCCAGCGCCACGGGCATTGCCACATCCTGGCCGATCATCTGGCTTTGCGTGGTGCGGTTGGTCATGTCCACCGCGATTCGCTGGCGCAGGCGGATCAGGTCGAAATCGGATGTGTTTTCGCGGAATGTCTGTTCTGTCCATGACCCGCTTTCGGCGTAGTCATAAAACATCTTGGGCGTGCGCCGTTTGTGCAGACGTTTCAGGTCGGCGATGGTGGTGATCACTGGCATGGCATTCCCTCGAATTGGTAAAGATACATTACCGATGCGGGGCGGGCATGCAATGGGTCAGGCGGCATGCGTGCCTTGCGCCAGTTCCGCCACAAAGGCCAGCACCTCGGCCACGCTGTCACCGCGCGCGATCCGGTCCACGATGGCAGACCCGACCACGGCACCATCGGCAACAGCGGCCACGGCGCGCGCAGCCTGGGGCGTCTTGATCCCGAAACCCACGATCACGGGCAGATCGGTTTTCGCCTTGATGCGCGCGACTTCGGGGGCGACTTCGGTTGTTTGCACGGCGGCGGTGCCGGTGATGCCCGTCATCGAAACATAGTAGACAAAACCGGACGTGTTTTCCAAAACCTTGGGCAGACGTTTGTCATCGGTCGTGGGGGTGGCCAGCCGGATGAAATTGATGCCCGCCTTTTGCGCGGGGATGCACAATTCGTCATCTTCCTCGGGGGGCAGATCGACGATGATCAGCCCGTCAATGCCAGCGGCGACGGCATCGGCCAGAAACGCATCTACGCCGCGCGAATAGATCGGGTTGTAATAGCCCATCATCACGATCGGTGTGGTATTGTCGGTTTCGCGCAGCGCACGCGCGTAATCGAGCGTCTTTTCCAGCGTCTGGCCCGCGGCCAAGGCCCGCTGGCCTGCCAGCTGGATCGTGTTGCCATCGGCCATCGGGTCGGTAAAGGGCATCCCCAGTTCGATGATATCGACACCGGCGGCGGGCAGACCTTTGACGATTTCCAGCCCGGTGGCGTAATCGGGATCGCCCGCCATCACATAAGCGACAAAGGCTTTGCGCCCTTCTGTGCGCAATTGCGCGAATTTTGCGTCGATTCTGCTCATCTTCGTCCCCGTTTGCAATCGCCCCTTCCTGCGCGATAGGGCGCGGGAAATCAATGCCCGCTGGGCACGGGCTTGCGTCAGGCACCTGCGCCCCCTAGAAGCGCGCAAAGATCAAAGGAGAGACGGGCATGGGTTTCAAGATGGGGATTGTTGGTCTGCCGAATGTCGGCAAATCGACGCTGTTCAACGCGCTGACGAAAACCGCCGCCGCACAGGCCGCGAATTTCCCGTTCTGCACGATTGAACCCAATGTCGGTGATGTCGCCGTACCGGATGCGCGGCTGGATAAACTGGCCGCGATTGCCGGATCAAAGCAGATCATCCCCACGCGCATGACCTTTGTTGATATCGCCGGTCTGGTCAAAGGGGCCAGCAAGGGCGAGGGGCTTGGCAACCAGTTTCTGGCCAATATCCGCGAATGTGACGCGATCGCCCATGTGCTGCGCTGTTTCGAGGATGACGATATCACCCATGTCGAAGGCCGTGTTGATCCGGTCGAAGACGCTGCCACGATTGAAACCGAACTGATGCTGGCGGATCTGGAAAGCATCGAAAAACGGCTGGCCAACCTGATGCGCAAGGTCAAGGGTGGCGACAAGGATGCCGTCCAACAGGTCCGCCTGCTGGAAGCCGCGCAAGCCGCCCTTGAACAAGGCAAGCCCGCCCGCACCGTCGCGGTGGATGCCGATGACGCCAAGGCATGGCGCCTGCTACAATTGCTGACGATCAAACCCGTGCTTTATGTCTGCAATGTCGAAGAAAACAGCGCCGGTTCCGGTAATAGCCAGTCGGCCCGCGTGGCCGAAATGGCGGCTGCCGAGGGCAATTCATCAGTGGTGATTTCTGCCCGGATTGAAGAGGAAATCAGCCAGCTCGACGCCGAAGAAGCCACGATGTTTCTTGACGAAATGGGGCTGGAGGAACCGGGGCTGGACCGTCTGATCCGTGCGGGTTATGCGCTTTTGCACCTGCAAACCTATTTCACCGTCGGCCCAAAAGAGGCGCGCGCCTGGACGATCAAGGCCGGCACATCCGCCCCGCAGGCCGCAGGCGTGATCCATGGTGATTTCGAGCGCGGCTTTATCCGCGCAGAAACGATTGCCTATGATGATTTTGTCGGGCTCGGCGGCGAACAGCCCGCGAAAGAGGCGGGCAAGATGCGCGCCGAAGGCAAGACTTATACCGTCAAGGACGGCGATGTTCTGCATTTCCTGTTCAATACGTAGGCGTTCAGTCACGGCGCAGGCTGGCGGCGATTTCAGCAGCAATATCCGGTGACAGCGCGATTGCGCCGTCTTGATGGGCCGCCAAGAAAGCCTTGCGCATCTGTTCGGGCAAGGCATCTTTGTTCTTTTTGATCACAGTGATGCCGAACATATCGCAAGCGGCAACCCAGAATGATCCGTTCAGGGGTTCTTGGATCAAAGTCTGGCGGATATGCGCCTGTGCCGCCTTCTGCCAGGTATTTGACGGGTCGTGCCATGCCATCAGCGCATCGCGTTCCGCGGCCAGGTGTGGATTGGTATAGACTGCATATCGCAATACAAAGCCGAGATACTTGCTATTCTTGGTTTTGATCTGATCCAGAAACTGCATCTTGGAAATCAGCGCCTGATGCGGAATATCATTGGCGACCAAATGCCTGGTAAAGCCGAGTTCACCAGCCGTGATCGTGCGCTTTTTACTGCTGACCATCATGTAATCCTGCCAGAACCGCCAGAATTGCGGGTCTTGCCAAAATCCCTTTTGGATAAAGTAAAAATACGATTGCAGATTTTGTAAATCAACCGTCAGGTTGTTCTTGTGATCGGTCCGTAGCTTGCTTTCCTGAACAAGCCCAACAACTGCGGTTGGGGCGCTTTGCAGCATTGCAATCAGGGCCTGATCCATATTCAGCCAGATACTGTCATTCATGATGATTGCGGCATTGGCGTCGGGAACCAAATTGCGCAGCGTCAGTAATGCATCTTGATAGCCGCCAAAATCATAGCCGAAATTCGGCCTTTGCATGATTTTCCATGTATGGGCTTGCAATGCGCTAAGGTCTGCATCTGACAGCGGCGCATTCAGCACCACAAATGGTGCAAAGCCATTGTCAACCAGATCACGACAAAGCGCGAGGCTACTTGGGGCAAGGCCCTGTGGCTGATAGACCAGATAGATCGCAATCTGTTTGCCCGCAGGGCAGGCGCCGTCATGCATTTGCACACGGCTGGCAAAGTTGGCTTGATGCTGACGACGGCGTGCTGGCGCAAACAACAGATCAAGATATCCAATCAGTGTCTGGGGCAGGGTCACCAACTGTCTGCGCAGTCGCAACAATTCGCGCCCGACCTTCCATCCTTCGATCTGCTTCATGAATGGTGCTTTTCCCGGCCTTACTATTGCATCTCAAGCCGCGGCAGCGATCGTGGCACTGCTTGGGCCAGTGAAAAAAGTAACGCCACAAGAAAAGACTATTTGCATCCCTTGGGGTGTGTTGGTACTTGTTACTCGTCTTCAGGTTTAGTGGTGTTGTGTGACGATTGAAATCAAGGCGGAAAACCGCCCGCAAAAATTCAGGCAAAGCGTGATTTTTTGCGCCGACCAAAGTTATTTGCCTTTCGCGTCCTTGGCAATACATACCTTGCTGCGAAACAACCCTGTGCGCGACTATGATATCTGCATCGCATCGGTTGATGCGCTTGTTCCGCCGACGGAGCTGAAAGATCACGATATCAGGTTTTGCCAGATTGACGTTGGTAATGCCTTTGACGGGATGCCGGTCAGCAAGCGGTTTAGCCTTGCAGCATATCTGCGGATCGCTCTGCCAGAGGCGTTTGCGGGGCAATATGATCGGATTTTTTATCTCGATGCTGATGTCTTTGTCGTGGGTGATGCAATCGATGCGGTCTTTCGTCTTGATATGCTGAGCTGCCCTGTGGGAGCTGTGACCGATATCACGAAGCTGAAACATCCAAATAAGCCAACCTTTGATCAGAAGGCTCTGGGCGTTGATGGACCCTACTTCAATTCGGGTGTTATGCTGTTCGACGTTGAAAGGTTCATTACAATGCGCGTGCGCGAGCGTTGTGCGGAGGCTGCCAAATTTTATCAGGGAGAACCAATATACTTTGACCAGACGCTACTGAACATTGTTCTTCAAAAAGAATGGGCGCAGCTGAATCTGGGTTGGAACTGGCAATGGCCGTTTTCGCGGTCACTGTTCGAATGTTTTATCGACGTTCAGATTGTCCATTTCATTGGTGACGACAAACCATGGTCTGACCACAAACGCAGATTGCCTTTGAAATACCGCGAAACCGCACGCCGGTTCTTTCAAAAATTTTATCCTGAGCTTGCACAAAAAATCCCCGCTGCTGATGCTGCTCTCAGGAATGGTGCATTGTACCACTACTTCTTTCGCCACATCACGAAAATACACTTGTTTACTAAGTGTTTTAACCGCCATTGCGGCGATTTGAGCAAAGTCCTGCCGCCCGACCTACGCTAAGCCCGCCGCCACAAACACCCGTTCCGCGCCAACCACCACGCCCGTCGCAGATAATTTCCCGCCTTCAGCCGGTAATGCGGCAGCCGCCGGTACCACGCAAACTTGCGCACCTGGTCGAACCCTGTGCCGGTGATCGTGCTGACCCCGCCATCATCGACATGGGATGAAAACGGCTCTAGCCCGAACTGGCGGAAATCATGGTGGAAAAACCGGTTCATTTCGTGGTCATGCGCGCGGGTCTGTGGCCAAAACGCCGGTGCCAGCCGCCCCGCCACATCGCGTTTGACCAGATAGGTGGCATTGCCGGTAAACGGCCCGATATAGGCATTCAGCCGATACCGCCCCAGATACCCCTGACAGACAGGCCATTTCGCGCGGATGCAATTGAACCGCAGCGTATCCCAGGCGGCAGCCCCTGCCAGCGCGGCATCCAGGCTGTCCAGAAAATCATCGTGAAACACCACGTCATCTTCCAAGATCAGCGCCACGGGCTGCGTGGCCTGCGCCACCTGGTCCCAGACCGCGACATGGCTGGCATAACAGCCGATATGGCCGGGTGACACAGCCTGCCCCATGTTGCGCGCGTAAGCTGCGGCATTGACGCGCGGCGCCAATTCATCCGCACGCGCACGCCCGTCAATCGCGCCAAAGCGGGTATAGTCCAACCCCATCGCATCCAGCTGCTGCTGCATCCGCGCCAGCCTACTGGTATCGCGGTCAAGGTTGATCAACCAAATTCCCAGATCGGCGCGGGTCAGTTCAGCCATCCAGATCGGACCATTTCAACTGCGTGTTGCGGGGCAGGGCGCGGGTGGTGGTGCGGCCTAGCACCTTGTCGAAATCATAGCCCGCAATCTCGCCCGAACCGGGGCGGCGCGCCCAGATATCGGCCTCTGTAATGACATGGCCCGCGGGCAGGTCACGGTCGGCCACGACCGATGCGCGCGCGAAACGGTAAACTGGTTCTTCCGCCGCGGTGCGCTGTTTGGGATTGCGCAGCGCGGTGTGAATTTCGCGCGACCGGTCGATCAGGTACCGCAATTCGGCCGGGTCCATCGAATTGATGATATCCGGCCCCTTACGATAGCGGCTATCGGTGTAATGCCGTTCCAGAATGCAGGCCCCCAGCGCCACCGAAGCGAGCGCCATATTCGGCCCGATCGAATGGTCCGAAAACCCGATCACCGCGCGGGGAAAGGCGTTTTTCAGGTCGGTCACCCCTTGCAGAGATACGATCTCGGGCGGGGACGGATACAGATTGGTGCATTCCAGCAGCGCATAATCAACGCCTGCGCCGTCCAGAATGGCCACGGATGCGCGGATGCTCTCGATGCTCTGCATGCCCGTGGACATGATGACAGGTTTGCCCATCCGCGCGATATGGCGGATCAGCGGCAGGTTATCCGCCTCGCCTGATCCGATCTTGAAGGCCGGCACGTCCAGATCCTGCAGAAAATCCGCCGCCGCGCGCGAAAACGGCGTCGAAATCCAGATCATGCCCAGACTTTCGGTATAGCGTTTCAGCTCGGCCTCCTCGTCCAGCGACAAAGCACAGGCCTCCATCACCTCCCAGATCGACACATCGGCATTGGGCGGAAAGATCTGGCGGGCTTCCTCGGTCATCTCGTCGGCGATGATATGGGTCTGGTGCTTGACCATTTCGCAGCCTGACAGGGCGGCAAGGCGCACCATCTCCTTGGCGACGGCCAGATCGCCCCCATGGTTGATGCCAATCTCGGCGATCACAAGTGGCGGGTGCTCGGGTCCGATCTTGCGGCCTGCGATGTCCATAGCTGTCTCCGGTTCAGGTGTCTGGGGCTTTCTAGGCGGTTTCAAACGGCAGGGCAATTCGTGCGTGGGATTGCATTGCGCGTGCACATGGTCCAAGTCACAGCCCAAGCAATGACCAAGGGCCCGGATGTTTCGCAAATTGCAGCAAATGCTCGAACAAAAGGAACAGGCGTTCCGCAATTCCTTTGGTCATGACATCACCGATCCGGCAGAACGGCGGCGGTCGCAATGGCATCTTGACTGGCTCGATCACGGCATCCTGCGGCGGCGCTGGCACAATTTCGATCTGGTGGCACCCGGTGTCTACCGGTCCAATCACCCCAACCACAGCCGGTTTGCCGCCTATGCGCAGATGGGGATCAAGACCGTGCTGAACCTGCGTGGTGCTGCGTTGCAACCCCATCACCTGTTCGAGGTCGAAAGCTGCGCCACCCTCGGGCTGACGCTGGTCAATGTGCAGATGGCCGCGCGCCGCGCGCCGGATCGCGACGAATTGCTGGCCCTGCTCGATGCTTTCGCGACGATGGAACGGCCCTTCCTGATGCATTGCAAATCTGGCGCCGACCGCACCGGGCTTGCCGCCGCGATCTACCTGCTGCACTACCAAGATGCGCCCATTGCACAGGCAAAGCGGCAATTGTCTTTCCGCTATGTGCATATCCGGCGGACCAGCACTGGCATCCTTGATCATTTCCTCGACGTCTATGCCGCGCGCACGGCGCAATCGCCGATCGGGATCGCGGATTGGATCAAGACCGAATATGACCGCGCGGCACTGACGCGCAGTTTCGCGGTGAAACAGGCAGCACTCTGGCCTTGGCAGGGCTGGCGCTAACCCCGCTCGCCTGACTTCTTATTTCCAAAAATACTCCCGGGGTCAGGGGCGGCGCCCCTGTCGCGGCAAAGCCGCGGCCTCCGGCGGCGATATTTAAGCTCGGAAGATGCAAAAAGGCGGTTTATCCGCGCAGGCCCTGCGCGATCTGTTGGCCCATCAGGAAATCGATGATGTCCCAATCGAACGGGCTGTCCACATCAAGCCCCCGTTCTACCGGCAGGACCAGCGGGATCACGCGGCCTTCGAACAGGCTCTGCGCCGCGCGCAGGTAATCGGGGCGCAGCACATAGACCAATCCGACATGGTCATAGACCTGCGGTGCTTGCTGGCGCGCCACCACCCCACCAGGCAGCGGTTTTGACACATGCAGTGCACCGCTAGCGTCGGTTTCAAGGATGTTGAAATAGGGGTTCTTGCGGCTTTCCACGCAGGACATCACCATATCGGGGTGTTCCGCCGCGAACAGGTCCAGCCCCGCTTCGATATCCTTCGGCAGGCGCAGGGGTGACGTGCAATCCAGATCCAGAAACGTGGTCGCAGGGCCGGTCTGCTTTTCCACCGCGGCCAGCGCATGCTGCCAGACATGCCATTTCGCGGCGGTGTCAGTGGCCAGTTCCGCCGGACGCAGCCCGATATCCAGACAGCCGCGTTTGATCGCATGGGCATAGATGTCGGGACAGTCTGTGGACACCACCACCTGATCGATGCGGTCGCAGGCGAAAAGCTGGTCCAGCGACCAGTCGATCAGGGGTTTGCCGTGCAGCAGGCGGAAATTCTTGCCCGGAACACCTTTGCTGCCCGCGCGCGCGCCGATATGGCCGATGATCATGCTGGTCTTCCTTGTTGTCATCGCGGCAAAGGGACCTTGTTGGCGCCGCGTGGCCATCCTGCCAGCTTCGGCTCTGGCCTACAATCCTGCCTGCACGCTGCAGGCTTTGCGCGCCGCTATCCCTGCGGGACTGGAAGGCGTTTGGAAACAATCAATCGGCCTGACGCATTTTAATCATCTTTTTGCCTAATTGAGACGTTACCGCTGTCGGTCATCCGTGTGGCTGGGCATCACGTCGGGCTTTGAAAAGACACAGACGCGAAGAGGCATGACGATGAGAGATTTTCGAAACACGCTGGCATTGGCCGTCTGTCTGTTCGCAGCTTCCGGTGCCGCCATGGCACAGGATGTCACGATCTCCAGCAAGGACAAAGCCGTCACGATTACAGGAACCCTCGTTTCCTTTGACGATGAAACCTATCTTCTGGACACCGAAATCGGCCAGTTGCGGTTATCGCGCCTGGCAACGGATTGTCTGGGCGCGGCCTGCCCGCAGACCATCGTCACCCTTGATCTTGATGTTGCCGTGACCGAAGCGCAGACTGCGTCGCTGCTGCAGGCACTGGTCAACGGTTTTGCTGGGCTACGCGGCCTGTCGGGCCTGTCCATGCCTGACAACACGGGTGTGGTGGCACGGATCGACATGCTGAACATTCAGACCAATAGTGCTGCGGGTGTGGTCAATGTCGCCGTGCAAGGCGCCGACGCTACCTTTGTGCAGCTCGTGCAGAACGATATCGACTTGGCGCTGACCAAAGTGCCGGTGCCAGCCGCCATCGCCCAAAGCGTGGTTGTCGCCGGTGGCACCGACCTGCGTGACCTGAGCCGTGAACGGGTCGTGGCGCTGGATGCGCTCGTGCCGATCGTCCACCCAGCCAACACATTGCGGTCGGTATCGCTTGCCGAACTTGCGTTGGTCGCCTCTGGCCGCATCACCAATTGGGCCGAGCTTGGCGGTGACAATGCGCCGATCCGGATGCTGTTGCCTGCGCAAGGGGGGTCTGTCGATACCGCCTTTGGCGAACTTGTGCTGGACCCCAACCGTGCGCGCCTGCGCGCCAACGCCGAGCGGGTCAGCGATGATAGCGCGGTCGCGGCTGCCGTTATGGCCGATCCCAATGCGATCGCGATCGCCACGCTGGCCAATGCCGGTGATGCAGAAATCCTGCCGATCCGGCAGACCTGCGGACCACTGGCCTATGCGACCGATTTCGCGATCAAGGCCGAAGAATATCCGCTCAGCCGCCGCGTGTTCGCCTATGCCGGTGACGCGGTGATGTCGGGGACGCAGGCGGCGTTCATTGATTTCATGACATCACCCGCAGCCCAGCCGATGATCCAGGCTGTGGGCTATGTCGATCAAAGTGTTGTCGCCCAGCCGATCAGCCTGCAAGGCACGCGCATGACGGCGGCAATCTTGTCGGCCAGCACGGGGGCGACGCTGGCCGCCGTGCAGAACCTGTCACGGGACCTTGCCACGGCGGACCGTTTGTCCACGACGTTCCGTTTTGCCTCTGGCTCGGCCAATCTGGACAACAAGGCGCTCGAAGACGTGCAGCGGATGGTCGATTTCCTCAACAGCCCCGCGGCGCGCAACCGCGAGATCCTGATCATCGGCTTTACCGATGACGTGGGCCGGTTTGACCTGAACGAACGTCTGGCGCTGCTGCGTGCGGGTTCGGTGCGCAACGCGCTGGTGACTGCTTTGGGCGGTGACGTGCTGGCGGGGCGGACCTCTGTTGCGTCTTACGGGCCGCTTGCCCCTGTGGGCTGCAACGATACCGCCGACGGGCGCGAAAGTAACCGGCGTGTCGAGATCTGGCTGCGCTAGGCCGCTGGACCGTTTGGTACCCTATTTTGGCATAATCCTGCGGGCCAAGGACAGGGTCCAGCCCGGCAAGCGACCAAAGGAAGAACAACGATGAAACGCAGAACTCTATTCGGCGCTGGTTTGGGTGCGATGGTGGTCGCGGGGCAGCCAGCGCGGGCGCAGGCCGGCCTGTCCTTGTCGCTTGTCACTGACCGGCCGGACGCGGCGCGCGGGCTTGTGGCGCGCCTTGCGGCGGTATCAGGTGGCACGATTGCGCTCAATGTCACACAAAGGCCATCCACCGATGCTGCCGCGTTCCTGCAGCTTGTGTCGTCGGGCGCGGCGGATATCTACCTGTCCGCCACAGAGGCCTTTGTTGGCAGCAACCCTGCTTTTGGCATCTTTTCTGCCATGCCCGGCGGTATGAGCCCAAGTGAGCTTGAAGGCTGGATGTCCGCCGGTGATGGCAGGTTTCCTGCTGGACCTGCTGGGTATGGAACACGGCATAAAGGCCTTTATGATCGGCGATGACGGCCCCTTGCCGCTGTGGTCCAAGGCCCCGTTGACCGGCCTCGACGATCTGACCGGCGCGGCTGTGGGGTCGGTCGGGCTGGGGGTCCATGCGATGCGTGCGTTGGGTGTCGGCACTGTCGTGGACATCCGCGCCGAAGCCGTCGATCTGGCCAGTCTTGATGTGTTCGAAGGGCTGAGCGTGGCGCAGATGGAAAGCGCCGGCTTGCTTGCGAGCTTTGCGCATATGACCACACCGAATGCGGGCCGGCGCACTGCAGCCTTGTCGGTCGGGATCAACCTGAGGACCTGGAACGCGCTGTCGGACGCCCAAAAAGCCATCGTGGAACGTTGCATTATGGCTGAACATGGCCTGAACCGGACGATTTCGATGCATCAAAGCGCCCTGACCCTGCAGGCTGCAGGCGCGGCGATCAACCGCCATGCCATGCCCACCGATATCTGGGATGCGCAGATCGCGGCAGCCAATCAGGTAATGTCGGATATTTTTGCTGCCAGCACGCTCGATGCCGATGTGGCCGGTGGGTATCTTTTCTTTATCAGCGATGTCGCTGGCTGGAGCGAGATTGGCGAGGCCGCTTTTGTTGCGGCCCGCAAAGGGGCGCTGGGACAATGACAGATGCAGCGAAAGACAAGACCATGCTGAACGCGCCATCAACCGCCAAGGCCATGTCGCGCAGGCGTGCCTTGCTTGGCTGTGGTGCGGCGCTGACAGGGGCTGCGGCCTTGGCCGCCCCCGCGATCGCGCAGGGTGCGCCACGCATCTTGCGCCTAGCCTCGTCCTGGCCTGCCGGGCTGGGCGGTCTGGCCGACAGCGCCACGCGTCTGGCCGAGCAGATCAACATCGTCTCTGACGGGCGCTATCATATCGAATTGTACTGGCCGGGCGAATTGGTGCCGGCTTTTGGCGTGCATGACGCAGTCGGCGCGGGCGAGGTCGATCTTTACCATTCCGCCGAATATTATTTCCAGAACAAGCACCGCGGCTTTAACTTTTTCACCACCGTGCCTTTGGGGCTGACAACGCCGGAACAGACTGCTTGGACAAAGTTTGGCGGTGGGCAGGCGTTATGGGACGAATTGAACGCGCGCTATAACGTCAAGGCGATTGCCTGCGGTGGCACGGGTATCCAGATGGGCGGCTGGTTTAACAAAGAGATCCTGACCACCGATGATTTTGAAGGCCTGATCATGCGTCTGCCCGGCCTTGGGGCGCAGGTGCTGGCCGCGATGGGCGCGACCGCTGTCAGCCTGCCCGCCGACGGGATCGTCTCTGCCTTGTTCGAAGGCTCGATCGACGCGACCGAATGGGTCGGCCCTTACAATGACCTGCAATTCGGGTTCCAGAAATTGCTGACGACCTATATTTACCCCGGCTTTCACGAGCCTGGCACAATGGCATCTTTTGGCATGAACCTCGATCTGTGGAACAGCCTTGACGCACGGGACCGGGCCTTGTTCGAAACCATCTGTGATGCGGAACTGACGTCGCATACGGCGGATTTCTATGGCAACAACGGGATCGCGCTGGTCCAGTTGCTGGCAGAATCCGGGGTCCAGCCGACACGTCTGCCAGATGATGTCTGGAACGAATTGTCGCGCGTGTCCTTTGATGTCACCGCAAGCGTGGCCAATGACGATGATTTGGGCCGCCGCATCGTGGAAAGCTATGAGGCCTATCGCGCGCTGGTCAACGGCGCAGGCGCGATCAGCCAGACCGAATATTTCGCGCGCCGCGGTGCGGTCGATTTGTTCGCTGATCTGTGATGAAAAAGCCTTGGCGCGGTGGTGCGCCAAGGCCTGACCTTTTAGCGGATCATCAGGTCCGCACGCCTGCAAACCGTTCCGCCCAATCGGCGCGTTCGTCATCCGTGATCTTGCGGAACAGGTTGTCCGGCACGCTAAACGCATGACCAGCGGGCAGGGCGGTTAGGGCCGCGCCGATATCGTCCGGCCAATCGGCATCATCGGTCTGCATCGCCTCTAGCAAGAGCTTGCTGGCATCGGGGATAAAGGGCGCGGACAGCACGGCATAAAGACGGATCAGGTTCAGCCCCAGCCGGACCTGCATCGCCGCCATGTCGGGGTCGGTCTTGATTGTGGTCCAAGGTGCGTTGGCTTGCAGGTATTCATTGCCCAGCACCCAGATCGCACGCAGCTCTGCCGCGGCCTTGCGGACTTCAATGGCGTCCATATGGCCTTGATAAGCGGTCAGGCGTTGGGTCAGGGCGGCGATCAGCGCGTGTTCCGGTGCGCCGTGCTCGCCCCCTGCGGGGATGGTCTCGCTGAACTTTGACCGGCAGAATTTGGTGATTCGGCTGACGAAATTGCCCAGCACATCGGCCAGATCCTTGTTCACATCCTGCTGGAACGCGTCCCATGTGAATTCGGCATCCGATGTTTCGGGCGCATGCGACAGCAACCACCAGCGCCAGTAATCGGACGGCAGGATGTCCAGCGCCTGATCCATGAACACACCGCGTCCGCGCGAGGTGCTGAACTGGCCGCCGTCATAGTTGAGGTAATTAAAGGATTTGATGTAATCCACCAGCTTCCAAGGTTGCTGCGTACCCATGATCGTGGCCGGGAACGACAGGGTGTGGAACGGCACGTTATCCTTGCCCATGAACTGGGTGTAACGCACGTCACCCGCGCCTTTGTCGGTGCGCCACCAGCGTTCCCAATCATTGCCTTTGCCCGCATCCTGCCATTCCTGCGCGCAGGCGATATATTCGATGGGGGCATCGAACCAGACATAGAACACCTTGCCTTCCATGCCGGGCCAGTCCTGATCGCCCTTGCGCACGGGGATACCCCAATCAAGGTCGCGCGTGATGCCACGATCTTGCAATCCGTCACCATCGTTAAGCCATTTTTTTGCAATGGATGTCGTCAGGATTGGCCAGTCTTTCTTGCTGTCGATCCAGTCGGCCAGCGCAGCTTTCAGTTCCGATTGGCGCAGATACAGATGCTTGGTCGTGCGGACCTCCAGATCAGTGGCCCCCGAAATGGTAGAGCGCGGATTGATCAGGTCGGTCGGGTCAAGCTGCTTGGTGCAATTGTCGCATTGATCGCCGCGCGCGCTGTCGAACCCGCAATTGGGGCAGGTGCCTTCGATATAGCGGTCGGGCAGGAACCGGCCATCGGTGACGGAATAAACCTGATCTTCGGTCACTTCGCGGATCAGGCCCATCTCGGCCAGACGGCCTGCCATGGCTTGCGTCAATTTGTGGTTCTGCGGGCTGGAGGACCGGCCGAAATGATCGAACGACAGACCGAACCCGTCCGCGATGCGCGCCTGCACGGCGTGCATTTCGGCGCAATAGGCCGCGACGGGCTTGCCCGCCTTGGCAGCAGCCAGTTCGGCGGGGGTGCCATGCTCGTCGGTGGCACATAAAAACAACACTTCATGCCCGCGCTTGCGCAGGTAGCGGGCATAAAGATCGGCGGGCAACTGGCTGCCGACAAGATTGCCCAGGTGCTTGATCCCGTTGATATAGGGAATGGCGGAAGTGATCAGATGGCGGGCCATGCGACGTCCTTGCAAAGTTTCGCCCCTGCATAACCATGTCACGCAGCAGACGCCAGATGCGCGACATCTGTTGCGCCGCAGCATCTTGGGGTTTACACAGTCCTCACAGACCATTTTCAACAAAAGGTTGCCATCGATGAGACTACTTGCCGCCGTTGTCACTGCCCTGACCCTTGCCAACCCTTTGCACGCGCTTGAAGGCTATGGCGCCATTGGTGGCGATTACGCGCTGCCGCATGCGGGGTCTTCTGATATGCTGATCAGCGTTCTTGGCGGTGTTACCACGGCTGATGCGCCGCTTGCCTTTGGCGCGGAGGCTGAATTCGGGCTGGCGCTGGGCGCGAGCAGCGATTTCAACACCCGCCGCCTGCGCGGTGTGGCACGGTATGATTTCGGCACTGTCACGGCATTTGGTGCCGCTGGTGTGGATCAATTCGTCTATGATAATGTGACCGATACGGGGCTGAGCCTTGGTCTTGGCGGTGAATTCGAGCTGCAGGGCAACATGGCGCTGCGCGGCGAATTTATTCGGTCCTTTATCCGGGACGGCGATACCGAGAATACGACGACCACCCGTCTGGGTCTGGTCTACCGTTTCTGATCGCGGATAAAATCATGCAAAAGATCGCGCTTGGCGGCAGTGACATCATGGTCACTGACTGCTGTCTTGGCACCATGACCTTTGGCAATCAGACCGACCGCGCCGATGCTTATGCCCAGATCGACATGGCGCTGGATGCGGGGATCAATTTCCTCGACACTGCGGAAATGTATCCGGTCAACCCGATCCGCGCCGAAACCGTGGGCCTGTCGGAAACCATCGTCGGCGAATGGATCGCCAAGACCGGCCGCCGCTCTGAGGTGGTGATTGCCACCAAGGTGTCGGGGAACAACCCTGGCTGGGTGCGCGAGGGGTATGGCTATGACGGGGCGGTGATCCGGCAGACGGTGGATGCATCCCTGCGCCGGTTGCAGACCGATGTGATCGACCTTTACCAGATGCATTGGCCTGAACGGGGGTCTTATGCGTTTCGCCAGAACTGGACCTATGATCCGTCGGGGCAGGACCGCCAGCAGACGATGGATCATATGCTCGACGTTCTGTCCGCACTGGACGATTGCGTCAAGGCCGGCAAGATCCGCGCGATCGGCATGAGCAACGAAAGCGCCTGGGGCATGACCAAGTGGATCGACCAGGCGACAGCTGCCGGTTTGCCACGTATGGTATCGGTGCAGAATGAATATTCGCTGCTGTTCCGGCTTTATGACACCGATATGGCCGAAATGGCGGTGAACGAGGATGTGACGCTATTGGCCTATTCGCCCTTGGCCTGCGGATTGCTGACTGGCAAGTATCAACACGATGTGCCTGCAGGCAGCCGTTTGTCGATCAACGGCAATCTGGGCGGGCGGATGACGCCGCGCACCTTGCCGGTGACGCAGGTCTATCTGGATCTGGCCCGCGACCATGGCGTTGATCCGGTGCATATGGCGATGGCCTGGCAGGCGACGCGGCCGTTCCCGGTTTCTGCGATTTTTGGCGCCACCAACACGGGCCAGTTGGCGCATATTCTTGCCGGGCGCGATACGATGCTGACGGATGAGCTTTTGGCCGCGATTGGGGCGGCGCATAGAGCGCACCCGCTGCCCTATTGAAGCGGTGATCCGGTCCCCCAAGCGGGACCGGAGCGCGCCGCGCGGGAGTATTTTTGGAAATAAGAAGTCAGGGGCCATTTTGCGCAACTTCGTGATGATGGCGGTCCTGTTGGCGGGCTGTGCGGGACACCCCGGAGAGCCGCGCGGCGCGCTGTTCGAGGTGTACCGCGATACATCCGTGCCTTTGTCGTCCAAGGCCGTCTTTGAGCCCGCGCGCTTTTTGGGAACATGGTACGAGGTTGCGCGCTATCCGGTGCCGTTCGAGGCGGGTTGCGTCGGGGTCACGGCGGAATATGGCGCGCTGCCGGACGGGCGGATTTCGGTGCGCAACACCTGCCGTAAGCCTGATGGCACGGTCCGGTCGGTGATTGAAGGTGCTGCTGATATCGTCGGGCCGGGGCGGTTGAAGGTCAGGTTTGCATCGGTGCCGTTTGTTGGCGCTGATCTTTGGGTGCTGTGGGCAGATGAAACCTATCGCACGGTGGTATTGGGCGCGCCGGATGGCCGGTCAGGCTGGATCCTGAACCGCGATCCGGTGATCCCTGCCGACAGGCTGGCCGCAGCGCGCGCGATGCTGGCGTTCAACGGCTATGATCTGGGCCGTCTGATGCTGGTTCAGCCGTAGCGGCAAGGCGGATCAGCGCGTCGAAATGCGCGGCCATATCGCCTTGGCCGATCTTGCTGCCGCGCACCAGCATGTCGAAATGCCGCGTGATCGCCGTGACCCGTTCGGTGTCGCGAAAGGCGATGTAATTGCGCCCCAGATAGATCACCGCCAGAAGCGGCCCAAAGACCGTGACTGGTGCGGAGTAGACCGCGCGCTTGTCAAACAGATGCAGCCGCAGGGCAGGGTAAAGCTGGTCATGCAGATCGCGGAAGCGGCGCAGCTGGTCCTGCCGGACGTCGACAGGCAGGCCCGCGTAATAGCCTTGGCCGCGCGCGAAACTGTCCAGTTCTGACAGCGGCAGTGCGATTTCGTAATCTGATTTCGACTGCTGCATCCAGCCCAGCCGGTCTGCACTGGCCCCGATCGCCTGCTCGATCGTCTTGCCCACCGCAGGCGCATATTCCCAGCGCAGCATATCGGTGGTTTTGAGCATATCGGGCAGACCCGATGGCACATGGCGGATCTTGTAGCCTGCGGCCTCTTGGTGCCAGGCGAAGATCTGGTCGTCGCCCATGGCGCGTGATGCCTCTGGCATGGAAATCGCGGCCGCGACCAGAGCGGCGGCCTGTTCGGGGAAATCGGACAGGCCCAAAAGCCAATCCGCGCTGACACCAAGGGCTGCTGAACATTCCGCGACAAGTTGCGCATTGGGCAGCCGCGCGCCCTGATCCTTGAGCAGTTGCGACAGGGTCGAGCGGTCAACGCCGGTCCAGCGCGCGAGCGCTGCCTGCTTGATGCCGGTCCGGTCCATCGCTGCGACCAGCCGGTCACGGAACAGCCGTGCCCGGTCACGTTTGTCGATTTTTCGCATCATTGGTGATCTATATCACACATACTGATTTTTGTGAACCAGTCACGACATTCACCCGTCCTTTGGCCCGGCGTAGCGTCGCGGTATGAAAACACGCGCTTTTTCCCGCATTGCATGGCCCACCCTTTGCCTGATCCTTGGCTGCTATACCGTCTGGGGGGCGGCACTCTGGCTGTTGCCGCTGCCGTTGGGTGTGATCGTGGCGGGGTTGGCCATCGCGTTGCATTCCTCGCTGCAGCATGAGGCAATCCATGGCCATCCGTTCGGGGTGCAATGGATCAACGATCTGCTGGTCTGGCCGCCGCTGACGCTGGTCATTCCCTATGCCCGTTTTGCTGCGACGCACCGCGCGCATCATCATGACGCTGTCATCACCGACCCTTATGATGATCCTGAAAGCAATTATCTGGACCCTGCGGTCTGGGACCGGTTGCCGCGCATCCTGCAGGTCGTGCTGGGGTGGAACAACACGCTGGCGGGGCGGCTTTTGTTGGGGCCGCTGCTGGGGACGGTCGGATTCGGGATCTGCGAATGGCGGCAGGGGACGGCCGCGCTTGGCCGCGCATGGCTGCTGCATCTGCTGGTCATGGTGGCGATGCTGGCGCTGGTGGCGGCGTCACCGATGCCGGTCTGGGCCTATCTGCTGGCGGCTTATCTGGGGCTGTCGCTGCTCAAGCTGCGGACCTTTCTGGAACATCAGGCCCATGCCCGCGCCAGTGGCCGCAGCGTCATTATCGAGGATCGCGGGCCGCTGGCATTTTTGTTTCTGAACAACAACCTGCATGTCGTGCATCATATGCATCCCGATGTGCCATGGTATGCGCTGCCCGGCGTTTACCGCGCGCGCAAGGACCATTACCTGCGCCGCAACGGCGGCTATCTTTTCCGGTCATATGGCCAGATTTTCCGGCTGTATCTGTGGCGTGCCAAGGATCCAGTGCCGCATCCACTCTGGCCGCGTTAAAGCGGGGATCGCCCGCCAAGGCGGCTGACCAGATGCGCCTCGTCATCGTTGCGAAAGAACGGCACATCGGCAAGATCGCCGCCGCGCCTGATATGGCCCATCAGTTCCGCCAGCACGACCTGTGTGATGAAGGGCAGGTCAAAGCTGCGCGCCTGATCAAGGGCCACCCATTGCAGATTGGCCAGTTCATCCTCGGCGCGGGTGAAGTCGTCGGGGTCGGTGACCAGATCGGCGGCATTCGCCAGAAAGAACCGTGCATCGAACCGCCGCGGCGCACCGACAGGCGTGACCGCGCGAAAGAAGAATTGCAGCGCGGCACCATTGGGCCTGTGACCAGTGGCAGCGAAACCGCGCCAGCCTTGCGGCGGGTCGGGCCATTGGGCGGGCGCGCCCAGTATCTGGCCGGTTTCTTCCCATAATTCGCGGATCGCGGCGGCGGCAAGGCTATCGGGGGCAAGCGCGCTATCGGCCTGCAACCTTGCGTGATCGCGCGGTGACAGGTCGGGCAGTGGGATGCGACTGTCGTTGGGGTCGACCGCACCGCCCGGAAATACGAATTTGCCCGGCATGAAGGCCATTGAGGCGCCGCGCTGCCCCATCAGGACAGCAGGGCGTGTGGCTGCGTCGCGCAGCACGATGATCGTGGCTGCATCGCGCAGCACTGTCATGAATTCAGGCCGAATCCATGCATCCGGCGCGCCCATTGGATGCCGACGATCATCCCCTTCATCGGCGGCAGCAGCGCCAGCGATAAGCCGACGGCACCCAAGGACAGGACCGTCGCCATTACCCAAGGATCGGGCCGCCATGCGACCCACATGAAATGGATCGCGAAACCGATGATATGCGCGACCAGCAGGATCACCAGATAGGCCGGACCGTCATCGGCGCGGTGATGGGACAAGTCCTCGCCGCATTGTGAGCAGGTATCGGCGACATGCAGATAGTGGTCGAACAGCTTGCCCTGCCCACAATTCGGGCAGCGGCAGCGCAGGCCGTTCATGATCGCCGGTTTGGTTGGGCGTTCGGCGGCGTAGCTGGTGGTGGATGTGTCGGTCATCGGACCCTCCTGTGGGTGATGCTTACATGGCCTTTCGCGCGCCAAAAGGAAAGGCCAAGGCCCTGCGTGCGAGTGTCACGGCCCTGTGAAAAGAAAAACTGCAGCATCTGCGACGGAAAGTCCGCGCCATCCCGTTCAATCTGGGTCAGCGGCACAAGGCCGCCGGATACTGAAAGGACACAAGATGAAAAACGGATGGATCGCCGCAGGGCTGGTTGCAACGCTTGCATTGACCGCAGGGGGCGCTTTTGCGCAGGGGCATCGGGCTGGACCAGATTTTGCCGCAATGGACGGCGATGGTGACGGGGCCGTGACGCTTGCCGAATTCACGGCCTTCACGCAAGACCGCGCCGCCACCCGCGCGGAACGGATGTTCACCCGCCTCGATGCCGATGGCGACGGCATGGTGACGCAGGCCGAGATCGAGGCCGCGCGCGAGGCGCATGGCGGGCGTCATGGCAAGTCTGGGCGTGACTGAACCAGACCAGCGCGGCAGGCCACCCGCCTGCTGCCGATTGTCACGGGGGGCGGATGCCGCTAGCACGATCACAAATGATGGCGGTATCCGACCCTTTCGCCCATGCCTCGGACGAGGATCTGTTGCTGGCCCATGCCAGCGGCGATCCGCGTGCGGCCGGCGCTTTGACGCAGCGTGTGTTGCCGCGCGTACTGGCGCAGGCGCTGCGGATGCTGGCCAATCGCGCCGAGGCCGAGGATGTGGCTCAGGACGCCATGCTGCGGCTTTGGCGGATCGCCCCCGACTGGCGCCGGGGCGAGGCGCAGGTCACGACTTGGCTTTACCGTGTTGTGGCGAACCTTTGCACCGACAGGCTGCGCAAAAGGCGGCATGTGGCGATGGACGAGATTGCCGAACCTTTGGACAGCGCCCCATCGGTCGCGGCACAGATGCAGACCCGCGCAAGGCTGCGGGCTTTGTCGGATGCCTTGGCGCAATTGCCCGAACGGCAGGCCCAAGCAGTCGCCTTGCGCCATCTGGAAGGATTGTCCAACCCGCAGATCGCGGAGATCATGGACATCAGCGTGGCGTCGGTGGAAAGTCTGACAGCGCGCGGCAAACGGGCGCTGTCTGCGATCATGGCGGGGCGCAGGGCAGAACTGGGGTATGACGATGACGAACCCACCTGACGACATGCTGAGCGATTTGTTCGCGCAGGCGCGCAAGCTGACGCCCATGCCGGACGATGCCTTGATCGCGCGGGTGCTGGCGGATGCGGCGCGCCCCTTACCGGTGCGGCACCCGCAGCCATCGGTCTGGGCGCAGTTGCGCGCGATGATTGGCGGCTGGCCTGCCTTGGGCGGGCTTGCCACGGCGACCGTGGCGGGCATCTGGATCGGGATCGCGCCGCCGCCCTTGGTTGCAGATTATGCCGCGGCGCTGTTGGATGAGCCGGTTAGCCTGGGTCTGTCACCAGAAGAATTCATGATCGCAGGAGAGTTTTCCGATGGCTGATCTTGTGCAAACCCGTCCGTCGCGGATCTGGCGTATCGTGCTGGTGGTATCGCTGGCGCTGAACCTTGCGGTCGCGGGGATGATCGGGGGGGCGGTCGTTTCAGGGCGGTTCGGGGAGCATCCGTCGCCGCGAATCGATTTCGGCGTCGGGCCTGTTGCGCGTGCCTTTTCCGATGATGAACGGCGCGCCATCGCGCGTGCTTTGCGGGCCGACCGCAGCCTGCGCGGCGATGATTTTCGCGGTCAGATGGCGGCGGCCCTGCGCGCTGATCCTTATGATCCGGCAGTGACACAGGCCCTGATCGAGGATCAGGCAGCACGGCTGTCACAGGTGCAGGCGCGGGCGCGGATGGTGGTGCTTGACCGGATCGCCGCGATGTCGCCTGACCGCAGGCGGGCCTTTGCAGACAGGCTGGACCGCGACCAGCGTCGCTAGCGGGTCAGGCGGCGCTCAGGTGCATCGCCACGCAGTCGCGCCCGGCAGATTTTGCCCGATAAAGCGCGGCATCTGCCAGATCGCACATCAAATGCGTGTCGGGCTGAGTCTGCCCCGCCTCATCGCTGAGCGCCACCCCGACCGAGACCGTCACCGGGATCGGGGCATATGCCTCGCCCAGATCGAACGGGGTTTGGCTGACCAGCCGGCGCAGCCGGTCGGCAGCCCCTTGCGCCTGTCTGGCACTGGTGCGCGGCATGGCGATCAGGAATTCTTCGCCGCCGATACGGGCGACCAGATCGACCGCGCGCAGATTGTCGCGCAGACGCGCGGCCAGCGCGACCAGCACCCTGTCGCCAGCGGCATGGCCATAGGTGTCATTGATCGCCTTGAAATGGTCGATATCGATCATCATCACGGCCAGCGCGCTGCCTGCCACCGCCGATTGTTCCGACATGCGCGCAAGATGGTGATCGGCATAGCGGCGGTTGAACAGGCCGGTCAGCGGATCAGTCACTGCCGCCTGCAACCCGTCAAGCAGGTTGCGGCGCAGCGCGTCATGCAATTGCTTGCGGCGCACCAGCGCCTTTGCGCGCAGGATTATCTCTTGTGGCAGGGCATTTTGCATCACCACGTCATCCGCGCCCAGATCCAGAAACATCGCCGCTGCCTCTGGGTTGCCATTGGGGACCATGACCAACAACGATGCAAGCCGCGTATCGACCCGCGAGCGCAGGTCAGACACCAGGCTGAACAGGGCAACGGCCTCGTCACGGGGGTTGGCTGCGGGAATGATCAAGAGATCTGCGCAATGCACCTCGTCATTGTGGCGCAGCACCGCCGACGCCGTCTGGACCACCACGCAATGGCCCAGCCCCGCATTGAGCGTGGCAATCAATTCTGGCATCGGTGCCGCCTCTGGCGTGATGACCGTGATGCGCCCCGTATTGGCCAAACTGTCGCGATTTTCGCAAAAGCCCAAGGCGCGGCTGGTGCTGTCGCGCAACAGCAATTCCTCGGTCACCGAGCGTGCGCGCAGCAGGCTGCGGATGCGCGCCAGTAACAGCGCATCATTGATCGGACGCGCCAGCACGTCATCGGCCCCCGCATCCAGCGCCGCAAAGCGCGCGCGCGATGTATCTGCGGTACCCACCGCGATGATCGCGATCGTGCTGGTGTCGGGGTCCGCCTTGAGCGCGGTGCAGAACCCATGCCGGTCCTCGGTGGGATCTGACAGGTTGACAAGGATCAGGTCAGGACATTGTTTGGCGATTATAGCCCTTGCCTCGGCGCTAGACGCGCAGGCTTCCACCGCGAATTGCGCGGCCAGCATCTTGACTCGCAGCACGATCCTGTTGGTCGGTACTGCATCGACGATTAATATCCGCCCCGACATTTCTGCATCCTTATGATGGAAACAACAGCATTTCTCGCAGACACTTTCTGCTTTAATAGTTAAAAAAAGCTTTCTAAACAATTAAGGACTGAACATGGGACCGGATCAGGCGCAGGTGATCGCACTTCAGGCTTTGGGGTGGATGGCCGGACAGGACGAGATCTGCACGACCTTTCTGGGGGCAAGCGGGGCTTCGGTCGATGATCTGCGCGACCGCGCGGCGGAACCGGCCTTTCAGGCTGCTGTGCTGGATTTCCTGACGATGGATGACAATTGGGTGATGGCCTTTTGCGATGCGCAGGGCCTGGCCTATGACATGCCGCTGCGCGCGCGTTATGCCTTGCCGGGGGCTGAACAGGTGCATTGGACCTGACGCTTGACAGCCGTCGCGCGGTCAGGTCCGGTGCGGGCCAGACCGGAAAGGAAAACACCGTGATTGCAGGTATTCTTTTTGACAAGGACGGCACCTTGTTCGATTTCAACGCCACATGGGGGGCCTGGACCCGCGCCATGCTGGTGGCAGAGGCGGGCGACGACCCGATCCTGTGCGAAAGGCTAGCGGCTGCGCTGGGCTATGATATGGAAAACGCACGGTTTCATCAGGGCAGTATCGTCATCGCCTCGACCGTGGATGTGGTGGCCGATGCGATCATCGGCGTGTTGCCGGGTGACGTGGACAAGGCCGCGCTGATCGGGCGGATGAACGCCGGATCAGCACAGGTCGCCCAAGTCGAAGCCGTGCCGTTGCGCCCCTTTACATCCGGGTTGCGCCAGCTGGGCCTGACCCTTGGGCTGGTGACGAATGACGCCGAAGCCCCCGCGCTGCGCCATCTGGACAAGGCGGGGATAAGGTCCGATTTCGCCTTTGTCGCGGGCTATGACAGCGGTTTTGGGGCCAAGCCCGGGCCGGGGCAATTGATCGGCTTTTGCCGCGCGACGGGGCTGGCCCCCGATGTCTGCGTGATGGTCGGCGACAGCACGCATGATCTGCATGCAGGGCGTGCTGCCGGGATGCTGACCGTGGGCGTGCTGACAGGACCCGCCCCGCGCGCCGAACTGGCGGGGCTGGCCGATATCGTACTGGACAGCATCGCTGATATTCCGGCCTGGCTGCGGCGGGAAAAGCTGATCGCCGACTGAATCCGACTCAACCTGTCGGTTTCCCGTCATCATCGCGCTGCGGGTTTTGCCATCCTGCCCTGACACGGGGCAGGGTTTACCATGCAGGCAGAGGCCAAGACAAAGCGGCGCGGCGGCGGACGGGCGGGCAACGCCATACGGCGCGGGACTGCGTCGATTGACCAGATGCTGTGGCATTTACCCGTCAATACCGACCGCCCGACCGAACCGCTGACACCCGAAGGCGTGCAGGCGGTGCATGACGGCGCGATGCGCATCCTCGAAGATATCGGGATCGAGTTTCTGAACCAAGAGGCGCTGGCGCTGTTCCGTCAGGCCGGTTGTATCGTCAACGGCACCAATGTGCGTATGGGCCGCGACTGGGTGATGGAAATGCTGGCCCATGCGCCCGCGCGTTTCGACATCACCCCGCGCAACCCCGAACGCAAGATCACCATCGGCGGCAATCATATCCTGTTCGGCGCTGTCGCGTCGCCGCCCAATTACCACGATCTGGAAATCGGGCGCAAAGTGTCCGGCACCCGCGCGCAATGCGCTAACCTGCTGCGGCTGACGCAATATTTCAACTGCATCCATTTTTCCGGCGGCTATCCGGTGGAACCTGTCGATGTGCATGCCTCTGTTCGGCATCTGGATGTGATCTATGACAAGATGATCCTGACCGACAAGGTGGCGCATGCCTATTCTTTGGGCCGCGAACGCATCGAAGACGCGATGGAAATGGTGCGTATCGCAGGCGGTCTGACCGAGGATCAGTTCGCGGCCAAACCGCATATGTACACCAACATCAATTCCACATCGCCTTTGAAACACGACGTGCCGATGATCGACGGCTGTTTGCGTTGCATCCGGCGCGGGCAGGCCGTCATTGTCACCCCTTTCACGCTGGCGGGCGCGATGGCACCTGTGACCATGGCCGGGGCTGTGACCCTGTCAATTGCCGAGGCTTTGTCGACCATTGCCCTGTTCCAATATGTCCGGCCCGGTGCGCCCTGCGTGATCGGAACCTTTACCAGCAATGTCGATATGAAATCTGGCGCACCCGCGTTCGGCACACCGGAATATATGCGCGCCACGCAGATGACCGGCCAGATGGCGCGGTTCTACGATCTGCCGATGCGTGCCTCTGGCGTCTGTGCCGCCAATCTGGCGGACGGGCAGGCGATGTGGGAAACGTCGAATTCGCTGTGGTCCGCCGTGCAATCGGGGACCAACCTTGTTTATCACGCCGCTGGCTGGCTCGAAGGCGGGCTGATCGCCAGCCCCGAAAAATTCATCATGGATTGCGAAGTGGTCCAGATGATCCAGCGCTATATGGACCCGATGCTGACCGCGACCGGCCCGGATGACATCGCGCTTGACGCGATCAAGGATGTTGGGCCGGGCGGGCATTTCTTTGGCACGCAGCACACGCAGGACCGGTTCGAACAGGCGTTTTACCAGCCTTTCGTGTCGGACTGGCGCAATCACGAAGCATGGGAGGCGGCGGGGGCAATCGGCACCGCCGAACGCGCGCATCATCTGTACAAGGACATCCTTGCCACCTTTGAAGCCCCACCGCTGGATGTGGCCATCAAGGAAGAACTGGGTGATTTCGTGGCGCGCCGCAAGGCGGAAGGTGGCGCGCCCACTGATTTCTAGGGCCGTTTACGCACCGCCAAGGCAGGCGGCAAAATCATCGGCCAGTCGGCGCAGCAGGGCTTCGTAAAGCGCTTGGCCACCGTCCAGACCCGCACCGACACCGTCGATCTGTGCTGTGCGCGCACCCGTGCCTTCGGTCACGACGGTGGCCCAACGATCGCCGATTTCGGCGTCGCTTAACACGCAGACAATATTGCTGTCGGCCATCTGGTCACGCAGGCTGGCAACCTGTGCGGGGCCGGGCGTGCGTGCGTCGATGCCCGCAATCGCCCCGGCGGCACTCAGGCCGTAGCGGGCCTCGAAATACTGATAGCCATCATGGGGCAGGATATAGGCGAGACCCGCGAAAGGGGCCAATTGCGCGGCCAGTTCAGCATCCAGCGCCGTCAGGCGGGCAATCGCCGCATCGGCATTGGCGGTATAGGTTGCGGCATTGTCGGGATCAGCGGTGCCAAGCTGATCCGCAATTGCCGCCAGCCAGACCTGCGCGACCGTCGGGTCAAGCCAAGCATGCGGATCGAAATCGCCGTGGTCATGGTCATCATGCCCGTGGTCATCATGCCCATGTTCGTCATGCCCGTGGTCATCATGCCCGTGATCATCATGGTCGTCTTTGTGGTCGTCGTGATCGTCATGCCCGTGGTCGTCCTCGGCAGCTGGCATGATGAATTGCTGGATATCGCGGATCGGCAATCTGTCCCAGCCGGTCACATCCAGCAAGGCGACCTGTGCCGCACTTGGGGCGAGCGTATCGAGAAGATCGCTCAGCCACGGCGTCAGGCTGGGACCGGTCCAGAACACCAGATCGGCTGCGCCCAGTTTGGCGGCATCGCTGGGGCGCATCGCGTAATCATGCGGATCAGCGCCAGCGGGCAGCAAGACATCAGGCGCGCCCAGATCGCCCATGACCTGCGCGGTCAGGCTGTGGACGGGGGCGAAATCGGTCATCACCTGCGGCACCTGGGCAAAGACGGCGGTGGGCGCAAGCGCGCAAAGCGACAAAAAACGAATCATATTGTGGTCCTTGTGGTGATTTCACGCTGCTGCTATATTTGATATGTTATATCATAACAAGGCGTACCCATGTCCCAAGACCCGATGGCCTTTGCCCGCCACGATCATGACAGCTGTATCAGCGTGGCTTTGGCGGCGGCGGATACTGCTTGTGCGGCGCGCAAGGTCCGTATGACCCCCGTCCGGCGGCGGGTGCTCGAAATCCTGTTGGAAAGCCACAGCGCTCTTGGGGCCTATGACGTGCTGGCGCGGCTTGACGCCGAAGGGCTGGGGTCCAAGCCGCCGGTTGCGTATCGCGCGCTGGCCTTTCTGGTGGAACAGGGGTTCGCGCACCGGATCGAGCGGTTGAACGCCTTTATCGCCTGTATGCATCCCGGTGCGGCGCATGATCCGGCCTTCATGATCTGTCGCAAATGCGGCACCGTGGCCGAGGCGCAGGCCAGTTCGCGCAGCCTGACGCAGGCGGCGGCGGCCAACGGGTTCCAGCTGGAACAGACGATGATCGAGGCCGAGGGCATCTGCCCCGCCTGCCAACCGGATGCCGCCGCATGCGCCTGATCGACGCGCGCCATATCGACTTTGGCCATGGTGGCCAAAAGGTCTTGCAGAATGTCAGTATGTCGCTGGACCAAGGCGAGATCGTGACGATTGTCGGCCCCAACGGGTCGGGCAAATCCACGTTGCTGCGCCTGCTGATCGGCGCGCTGACGCCGCAAAAAGGCAGCGTGACCCGCGCGCCCGGCCTGCGCATCGGCTATGTGCCGCAGAAACTGCATATTGACCCGACCCTGCCGATCACCGTGGCGCGGTTTCTGAACCTGCCCAAACCGGTGCCTGCCAAGGCGGCTACTGAGGCCTTGCGCACAGCGGGTGTGGCGGGGTTGGACCACCAGCAAATGTCGCAATTGTCAGGTGGGCAGTTCCAGCGCGTGTTGCTGGCGCGGGCGATCCTTGCGAATCCGCATGTGCTGATGCTGGATGAAGCGACCCAAGGGCTGGACCAGCCCGGATCTGCCGCGTTTTACCGCCAGATCGCCGCGGTGCGCCAAGACCTTGGCTGCGCCGTGCTGATGGTCAGCCATGAATTGCATGTGGTGATGAGCGCGTCCGACAGGGTGATCTGCCTCAATGGCCATATCTGCTGTGAAGGCACGCCCGAAGTCGTGACCGCAGCACCCGCTTATCGTGAATTGTTCGGCACCGGCACGGGTGGCGCGCTGGCGCTTTACCGGCATGAACATGACCACGATCACAGCCATCATCATCATCATCATCATCCAGAGGCGGCAGAATAATGCTGGATGATTTTTTGTTGCGCGCGGCGCTGGCTGCTGTTGGTACGGCGGTTGCGGCGGGCTTGCTTGGCTGTTTCGTGGTCTGGCGGCGGATGGCCTATTTTGGCGATGCGACCGCCCATGCCGCCGTACTGGGCGTGGCGCTGGCGTTATTATTTGGCACTTCGATCACGCTGGGTGTGGGCATTGTTGCGTTGTGCATGGCGGTGCTGATCCACAGCCTGAGCGGGCAGGCGGTTGCTGTCGATACGATTCTGGGCGTGCTGGCCCATGGCGCGCTGGCGCTGGGGCTGGTGGCGGTGACGCTGGTGCCAGGGCAGCGGATTGACCTTGACGCCTATCTGTTCGGCGATGTGCTCAGCGTCACCCGTGCCGATCTGGCGGTGATCTGGGGTGGTGGCGTGCTGCTGGTCGGGGTGTTGTGGTGGCAATGGTCCGCGATGCTGACCGCGACGCTGAACCCTGATCTGGCCCATGCGGCGGGAATTAACCCGCGCCGCCAGCAATTGATCCTGACGGTGCTGGTCGCTGCTGTTGTGGCGGTCGCGATCAAGGTTGTCGGGGCCTTGCTGATCACCGCGCTGCTGATCATTCCGGCGGCATCAGCGCGCAGTTTTGCCAGCACGCCGGAACGGATGGCGTTTTTCGCCATGGCGATCGGGGCGCTGTCGGCCTTGGGCGGGCTGCGGCTGGCGGTGCATTTCGACACGCAGGTTGGCCCGTCGATCATCTGCGTGGCGGTGCTGATCTTTGCTGTCAGCCGGGTCGGCAAGCATTTGCCGCGTCTGCCTATCTAGCTGCCCTGTGGCAGTGCCGAAAAACTTTCAAGCCTCCGGCGGGGATATTTACGCTCGGAAGATGTAGTCAGACATCGAGCCAGATTGTGACCGGCCCGTCATTGACCAGTGCCACCGCCATATCCGCGCCGAATGATCCTGTGGCGGTCGGGATGTCCAAGGTACCGATGTCGGCGATGAATTGGTCATAAAGCGCGCGGCCCTGATCGGGGCTGGCGGCGGCGGAAAAACCGGGACGGTTGCCGCGTGATGTGTCGGCGGCCAGCGTGAACTGGCTGACGATCAGGGCGGACCCGCCTGTGTCCAGCAGGCTTTGGTTCATCTTGCCATCGGCGTCCTTGAAGATGCGCAGCTTGGCGATCTTGGCGGCAAGGCTGGCGGATGCGTCAGGCGTGTCGCCCGCCATCGCGCAGACAAGGATCAAAAGGCCCTGTCCGATTTGGCCGATCACTGCGCCATCCACGCTGACGCTGGCGGTGCTGACGCGTTGGACCAGCGCCCTCACAGCTCGGACGCCCAGGGCGGGTTGGCACCCGCGCGGCTGACGGTGATGGCGGCGACCCTTGCGCCGAAGGCCGCAGCGCGCGCGAGCACATCGCCGTCAGCCAGCGCAATGGCGGATTTGGTCAGCAGCCCCTGCGCGTCCAGATAAGCCAGAAACCCTGCGCTGAACGTATCGCCGGCACCCACGGTATCGACCACATCGGCCTTGACGGCAGGCACGTCGAAACTGCCTGCCGCTGTGATGACAGTCACGCCATCCGCACCGCGCGTTAGCAACATGACGGCGGCACCGGTGGCGGCGCGCAGGGCTACGGCGTCGGTATTGCCAGTGATCCAAGCCAGATCCTCGTCCGAGATCTTGATGATATCGGCCCGCGCCAGCATCCGGTCCAGCCGCGCGCGATAGGCGGGTTCATCCTTGATGAAACCGGGGCGGATATTGGGGTCGATCATGATCACCGCGCGCGGTGCTTCGCGCAGCATCAACGCCTCATAGGCGGCGGCACAGGGTTCCACGACCAGCGAGATGCCGCCAAAAAATACAGCGTCTGCCCGTGTATCCGGCAGATCAGCGGGTGCCAGCATCCGGCCTGCGGTATTTTCATCATAGAACGCATAGGCGGCATGGCCGTTCGTCAGCGTCACGAAAGCCAGCGTCGTGGGCCGGTCGCTGATCGCGGCGGGGCTGGCATCGACGCCAGAGGCATGCAGCTGGTTGCGCAGGATGGTGCCGAAGAGATCCGATGACAGGCCGGAAAAGAATTGCACCGGCGCACCGAGCCGCCCGAGTGCGATGGCCGTGTTGAACACCGCGCCGCCAGCATGGGGAGCGAAACAGGCCTCTTCTCCCGCTTGGCGCGGCAACATGTCGATCAGGGCTTCACCGCAACACAGGATCATCTTATCACTTTCAGACTATTGGCTGTTAGCGATAACAAATCCTGCGCCCGCTGCCAAGATCACACCGATAACCACCGCAAAGGCGATCTTCCATGCCGAATAGGGCCGTTCGCCCTGCACCCGTCCGGTGCGTCCGTTGACCACGAATTGGTAACTTTGTCCGCGGTATTTATAGGCAGCCAGCCAGATTGGCAGCAGGATATGTTTGAAGGTCACATCGCTGATCTGCGTATCGATCTGACCGATCCTTTGATCGTCGCCGCCGATGTCGTATTTCACATCGCGCGCGATCATCCGGTCCATATAGCCGCGCGCCTGTGTAAACCCGTCTTCGAGCGCGATCTGGTAGCCTTCGGCGCGGAAACCGGCAAGGTAATCGGGCTTGTAGGGTTCAACTGCGCTGAGGTCCCACGGTTCCAGCCCGTCGGTGTGCCGTTTTGGCAGGGATGTGGAGGCCAGCACCAGCACATCGTCGAAAAACCGCGCGACCTGCCCTGACACGGCGCGCCAGCGGGTCTTGCGGATGCGGACCTGTGTGGCCTTGCCGTTACGCATCACGGTCTGGGTGACGTAATAATGCGTGCCGCGTTGGCCGGTATAGCGGCTGGCGGTCGCGGCATCGAAGGTCCAGTAAGGCACATAGATGCCGGTCATCTGCCGCCCCTTGCGCGCGTAATCCTGCAATCCGTTTGGCGCGAACCACAGGCGGCCCAGCCAGTCGTTCATCGCCTTGTGCGCGGTGGATTCATCCAGCGCAAAGGGCAACAGCCCCGCAGGCTTGATATGCCGGTGGGTGCCAGTGTCGCTGACCACGGGGCTGGCGCAAAACGGGCATTGCGTGGCGTGGATATCGGGGTCGAATTCAAACTGCGCGCCGCAACTGTCGCAGGCGACGATGCGGGTGATCTCGAGATCGGCCTGCGGCAGGCGCTGGGCCAAGGCGCGCTTGAAATCCAGTTCCTTGATGCTGCCGGTAAGGTTGGTCTGCGGCATGGCTTGGGTGGTGCCGCAATGTTGGCAGACAAGCTGGTTGGTCTGCGGATCGAACCGCATATTCGCACCGCAGGCATCGCAAGCAAAGCGGTGATCGACGGGGGTGGTCGGGGGCATAGAATTCGGGGTCATAGAATCTTGTGCATGAAACGCGGCAGCATCATGCGCAGGGCGTTGTCATACAGCACATTATGCCGCCAGAAATGGAACAACCCGTGAAATGTGCCGACCATCAAAAGCACGAGCAGGCTGTTCCACGCCAGATCAAGACTGGCAAAGCCCAACAGCGCCGCTGCGTTGATCGCCACACTGGCTGCCATCACGCCGTAAAGGCCACGGTGCATCCATGGATAGGCCATGCGCAGCGTGCCTTGCAGCTTTGGCCCCGGTTTGCCCAGCATGCCGCGCATGGCGGTCATTGCCAGCCAGACGGTCCCCGCCCCGACAAAGGCCCAGCGCAGGATTTCATTTGCGCTGCCGCCCTTGATCATGGCCAAAAGCATCATGACCATCGACCAATGCAGCAAGATTGTCAGACGGCGTTGGGTCATCTGCGGGTCATGCGCCGGGCGGGGGAGGTGGCATCACGGTGAAGAGTTGCGCCAGTTCGGTCACATCCTCGGCGGTCATCCAACCATCCTGCCCTTGGGTCCAGACCATGCTGGCGCGGGTCAATGTGCCGTCGGTCACCTTGCGGCCCATTGCTGCCTTGGAATAAGGGCCGCTGACCTGTCCGCCTTCCGCGATGTGCCAGACATGTTCGACAGGCGGTGGCGGGGCAGGGGGCGGCGTGACCGGCCCCCAAGGTCCTGTCTGCGGATTGGCCATTTGCATGCCAAGGGCGGCGCCCATGCCCATGCCCATCGCCTGCCCTGCGGCCGCGTTTTCGGTGGCCATCGCCTCGGCGGCTTTGTATTTCAGATGATCGTCCAGATTGCCCGCGATCCCGCGCGAGGTGCGCGCATCCAGCGCCTTTTCCACCGCGGGCGGCAGGCTGATGTTTTCGATATAGAGTTCGGGCAGCGACAGGCCGTAGTTTTTCAGCGTGGGATCAATGGCACCCGCCACCAGCTTGCCCAGATCGGCGGTGTTGGCCGCCATGTCGAGTGCCGGAATACCTGACGCCGCCAGCGCGCGGCTGAATTCCTGCACGATGACGTTGCGGATCTGATAGCTGATTTCATCCATCGTAAATTCGCCATCGGTGCCGACGATTTCGCGCAGGAACAGGGCCGGATCGGCCACGCGGACCGTATAAGTGCCAAAGGCGCGCAGGCGGGTCGGCCCGAATTCGGGATCGCGCAGCATGATCGGGTTCTTGGTGCCCCATTTGAGGTTGGAAAACCGCGTCGTGTTGACGAAATAGATCTCCGATTTGAACGGGCTTTTGAACCCGTGATCCCAATGTTGCAGGCTGGTCATCACCGGCATGTTGTTGGTTTCGAGCATGTAAAGGCCGGGGGTGAATACATCGGCCAGCTGGCCTTCGTGGACAAACACGGCGGCTTGCCCTTCGCGCACCGTCAGTTTGGCGCCGTATTTGATTTCATGGCCGTGACGTTCGAACCGCCAGACCATCGTGTCGCGGGTGTTGTCGGTCCAGTGGATGACGTCGATGAACTGGCCGGACAAAAAATCGAAAATGGACATGGGCGGTTTTCCTTAAATTGGGCGTCAACTGGCCCCTGCGGCGATCAGGTCGCGCGCGATGTCGGCGGCGATCGGGGCGGCGGTGGCGGGGGGCATGCCGGCGGCAAGGCGGGGGTCATAAAGGATGCGCAGCAGCAAGCCATCATGCCGCGTCAGCAGCGCGAATTCCTCGCTGTCGTTGAAGATCGAAGGGCGCGCGGTGTCGCTATCATTGGCAAGCCCCATGCCTTGGGCCAGTTCCTCGTGGATACAGGCGGCGCGTATCAGGCTGGGATGTTCGGCGCGGATCACCACGACGGCCTGCGCATAGCCGGACTGGCCGGGCGGGAATACCCCAGCGACAAGGCATAATTGGTCGCGGGGCAGGTTGATGATGCCACGCAATGTCGCGCCAGAGATATTTGGCACCAAGGCGCGGATCAGGGGCGCGGCCGCGCGGCGGTCATCCTCGTCCAGAAACAGGACGTGGAAATTGGGGTTGTCGTCGCTTTGGCGGATTGGCACGCCGGTCAGGCGTGACAGGCGCCCGGCAAAGGCCGCTACGCTGGTGCGGTCCTGATCGCGCTGGGCCAGCGGCACGGTATCGCTGAATAGCACATTCATCCGGATCGGCTGTTGCCACCGGCGCAGAGTGCTGGCGCCTTGCCGGTAGACGGAAAAATCGCTGTTATCCGCATATTCGGTGGCAAGGGCGATCTGCGCGAAATTCCGCGCCAGCATCGTGTCGGTATAGGGCGTGTCGGCTGCGCCACCATCGCTGCGCAGCAGGTTCTGTGTCAGCATCTGTGTCTGCAAATTGGCGTAATGGGCCATCAGGGCGCGGCTGGTCAGGCTGGGGTCGCGCAACACAGGTTGGTCAGGCCCGGCAATGGGGGGCTCTGGCAGCGTGACAGGCTCTGGCGCAGGCGCAGCGGCGCATCCGGCCAGAACCGCCGCGAAAATGGCCAGCGCCAGTGATTGCCGGGCCGGGGTCCTCATTGCCTAGGCGCGACCTGTGGCGATGCCGATACTGTCGCCGCCGCCGGTTTTGCGCGCGCGCGCCGCTGACAGGGTCTGTTTCAGCTCTTCTTCCATCTTTTGCATTTCGGCCTCGGCCTCGGCGCGTTTACGCTTGCCTTCGTCCGCGATTTCCAGACTTTCGTTGATTGTGGCGATCAGATTGGCATTCGCGGCCTTGACGGCGTTGATGTCGAACACGCCGCGTTCCATTTCGGTGCGGATGATCTTGTTGGCGTCGCGCAGGTTCTGCGCATTGGCGGTCAGCAATTCATTGGTCAGGTCATTGGCCGCGCGCACGGCTTTTGCCGCCTCGCTTGACCGCTGGATCGTCACCGCCTGCGCCAGCTGGGTTTCCCACAAAGGCACCGTGTTTACCAAGGTCGAATTGATCTTGGTCACCAAGGATTTGTCGTTTTCCTGCACCAGCCGGATGGATGGCAGCGATTGCATCGTCACCTGACGGGTCAGTTTCAGGTCATGCACGCGGCGTTCCAGATCGTCGCGGGCAGACCGCAGATCGCGCAATTCCTGCGCCTTCATCATCGCTGCATCTTCGGGGGCGGCTGCGACTTCGGCCTCTTTTGCGGGGATGGTCGTGGCATCCAGCTCGGCCAGTTTTGCCGCGCCTGCCGCGATATAAAGCCCCAGTTCAGTATAGAATTGCAGCGTCTTGTCATAGAGCATGTCAAGGCTTTCGATATCTTTCAGCAGCACATGTTCATGGCGCAAAAGATCATCGGTGATCTTGTCGATCTGGCCTTGGACCTCTTCGAAACGGGCGGTGAATTTGGCGATCGGTGCGGCGCGCCCGATCAGCTTTTCCCACCATGTCCGGTCGCGGCGCACGTCGAGTTCCGACACCGAAAATCCCCGGATCGTGGTGACCATATTGCGCAGGCTGTCACCGGCGGGGCCGACATCCTTGTTGCGCACACCGGCCAGCATGCTTTGGCTGATCGCCTGCAAATCGGTCTGGGCGGATGCGCCGAAGGACACGATGGAATTGGTATCCCCGATACTGATTTCGGCCATGCGGCGGGTGATTTCCGTCTTGGTCGGCGCATCGGCGCTGTCCAGCACGATCAGATCGCGGGGCAGGTCGGGCAACACCACGGCTGTGACCTTTTCAACATCGGCGACTGCCTTGGCGGCCTGTTCACGGGTAAATTCTGACATCACTCGTTCCCTTTTGTTTTCAGGCTTACGCCCTCTCGCTGCAACCGGTCCCGCAGCACGTTGATTTCAATATCCATGTCGGCATGGTCATCCACCAGTATCTTTTCGGTACGGGCGGCAAAGTTCTGCTCAAGATCGGTCAACAAAGATTCGTATTTGGCGCGCGCTGTGGTGTCATTGGTATGGCGATACAGGGCCACAAACTTGGCCGTCGCGTCACGCGCCCCCATCAGATAGACGCCCAGATAGCGGCGTACGCTGGTCAGATCGCGGGGGTCGGCCTCGACCGTGGCGATCATGTGCCGCGCGGTTTGCTGAAATATGGCGACCCGAGCGATCAGGCGGCGGTCGTTCAGGCTGGCGATGGTGGTGGTCATCTGGGCCAAATGTGCCTCGGCCTCGTCCACCACCCGCGCGACCCGGTCTTGTTGAAACCGGTCCAGTCCCGCGACCTGTTTGTCGGCCAAAGGGTCGATCCCGAAAGCCGCGACATGCAGCGCAAGCGCGGCCACCCCATATAGCGCCGACCCCATGATGTCGCTGTCGCCGGTCAGGGCCGCAAGCGCCACGCCAAGCCCGGTCAACGCCGAGGCCAGTATCTTGCGCGGCAGCATAGGGCGGCGCGCGATCTTGCGCGCGTCATAGGCGGCCTGTGCGCGCAGGCCTTCCTGCAACAGCCACGCGGCCAGCGTCAGAACCCCCGCACCGGCCAAAGCAGTGACCAGCGCCGCGGGGCCAGCACCCAATGATGTGACCACCAACACAATCGGCGGGGCATATAAAAGACGTCCGCGCGATCCCGCCGCCTTGATCCGCACCGGATCGACCGCAGCGGCGCGCGGCTGGGGTGCGGCCGCGTCGGGGCTGAACCTGCCACCAAACCGCCGTGCCATCAGGCCGAGCCCAGCCAGCCGCTTGTCACACCGAACATCAGCACGACCAATACGATATAGGAAATCCGGCGAAACGGGGCTGGCATCGGCTCTGGGTCCTTGTCTGCGGCACCACCCGCCATCACGCGCACAGCCCCCAGCACAGCCAGAAAGCCCAGCGCCAGAACGGCGACAAAGCTCAGCAGCAGGATCAGACGCAGCATGGCAATGGTACTCCTGTCATGGTTGATTACCAGATAGGAAACATCGCAGCCGATTACGAGAGTTTTACATCAAATCGCAGCGTGAAACGCTCAGCCCTGCCGTTTTTTGCCGGTAACGGGCCGGTTGACCGGCTTGCGGACCCGTGTGGGTTTGGCGCTGTCCTTGCCCAGATCCTTATCGCTCAACCCCAGCTGGTCGCGCACCACGCGGCCCTTGACCTCTTCGACGGCGCCGGCCTCCAGGTTGCCCAGCTGGAACGGGCCATAGCTGACACGGATCAGGCGGTTTACGGTCACGCCGATCGCCTCCATCGCGCGGCGGATCTCGCGGTTCTTGCCTTCACGCAGGCTGACCGTTAGCCAGGCATTTGCGCCCTGCTGGCGGTCAAAGGTCACGATCATCGGCTGATACCGGATACCGTCCACCGTGATGCCCGCGCGCAATTGTTCCAGCCGCGCCTCGCTGACCGATCCATTGATGCGCACGCGATAGCGGCGCAACCAACCGGTACTGGGCAATTCCAAGCGCCGTTTGACGCCGCCGTCATTGGTCAACAACAACAAGCCTTCGGAATTCAGGTCCAGCCGGCCGACCGACATCACCCGTGGCATGTCTTCGGGCAAAGACGCAAAGACCGTTGGGCGGTCCTTTTCGTCGCGCTCGGTTGTCACAAGGCCGGCAGGCTTGTGATACAGCCAGATGCGCGGGGCCTCGGGCGCGCGCATGGCCTTGCCATCCACCACGATCCGGTCGGCATCGGTGACATTCAGCGCAGGGCTGGTGATGACCTTGCCGTTCACGCTGACGCGGCCTTCGGTGATCATGCGTTCAGCGTCACGGCGGCTTGCGACACCGGCACGCGACAGGACTTTGGCGATCCGGTCGCCCTGGGGTGTATCATTGCTCATCGCGCACCCTTAGCCGCTTTGATCGGCCCTTGCCAGAGATTGCGCGCGCAGGCATCACTCAGCCATGGTTTTTCGCTCGCATATGGATATCGCACTGACCGAGGCGCGCGCCGCCGCCGCCCGCGGCGAGGTGCCGGTCGGTGCCGTGATCACGCAGGATGGCGCGATCATCGCGCAGGCGGGCAACCGCACACGCGAATTGAACGACCCGACCGCGCATGCCGAAATGCTCGCGATCCGCGCCGCCTGTGCCGCCTTGGGGCAAGAACGGCTGACGGGCTGCGATCTTTACGTCACGCTTGAACCTTGCCCGATGTGCGCCGCCGCTATCAGCAATGCGCGCATTGCGCGGCTTTACTACGCCGCAGCCGACCCCAAATCGGGCGGCGTGGCCCAAGGCCCGCGCATCTTCACCCATCCGCAATGCCACCACCGGCCCGATGTCTATGACGGCATCAGCGCCACAGCGGCCGAACAGCTCTTGCGCGATTTCTTCGCCGCAAAACGCTGATCGCATCTTCTTATTTCCAAAAATACTCCCGCCGGAGGCATAAAAGTTTTTCCACCCCGCCCCTGAAAGGCCCCCCATGGACTGGCACAGCCATATCGACGCCTATTGCGAAAGGATCGACCCCGGGTTCTGGTCCGAACCGATCAACGCGCTGACCAATCTGGCCTTCCTTGTGGCCGCCCTTTGGGTCTGGCCACGCACAGCGGGGCTGCCACTGGCGCGTGCTTTGGCCGCGATCGTGTTTGCCATCGGGATTGGCAGCTTGCTGTTTCACACTTTCGCGACACTTTGGTCCGCGCTCATGGATGTCGTCCCCATCGGGGCCTTCATCCTGCTTTATCTTTTCGCCGTGCATCGTGACGTGATCGGGCTGGGGCTTTGGTCTGCCTTGGGGGCGACGGCGCTGTTTATCCCCTTTGCCGCGATCATGGTGCCGCTGTTGGGGATGCTGCCGTTTTTCGGCATTTCCGCCTTTTACTGGACCGTGCCGATCCTGCTGGTGATCTACGCGCTGGCCTTGCGCAAAACGCCCCAGATCACGCGCGGGTTCCTGACGGGGGCTGTGCTGCTGGCGTTGTCGATCAGCGCGCGGTCGGTTGATGAAACCCTGTGCAATCTCCTGCCTTTTGGCACTCATTTCCTGTGGCATGTCTTCAATGCAGTGATGCTGGCATGGATGATCCTTGTTTACCGCCGCCATATGCTTGCGGGCGCGGCCCGAGACCGCTAAACGCGCAGGAAGATTGCACCGGAGAGTTCTGCCAATGTCGATTGATACCGAAACCGCCCGCCGCGTGGCCAAGCTTGCCCGCATCGAGGTTGCCGAAGAGGCGCTGCCCGCGCTCGCCTCTGAATTCAACGCGATCCTCGGGTTCATCGAACAATTGAACGAGGTTGATGTCGACGGCGTCGAGCCGATGACCTCTGTCACGCCACAGCGGCTGACACGCCGCGCTGATGTGGTGACCGACGGCAACCAACAGGCCGCCGTGCTGAAAAACGCGCCCGATGCGCGCGAAGGATTTTTTGCCGTGCCAAAGGTGGTAGAATAATGTCCGATCTGACCAAACTGACCATCGCCGGTGCCCGCGACGCCATGCGCAAAGGCGATGTCACCAGCGCCGAGATTACGCAGGCCTGCCTGACCGCCATCGAGGGTGCCGATGCCTTGGGTGCTTTCGTGCATAAAACCCCTGAGATCGCATTGGCGCAGGCGCAGGCCGCCGATGCGCGGATCAAGGCGGGGGATGCCCCCGCGATGTGTGGCATCCCGCTGGGGATCAAGGATTTGTTCTGCACCAAGGGTGTGCCGTCGCAGGCCGCGTCCCGCATCTTGGAAGGCTTCAAGCCGGAATACGAATCCACCGTCACTGGCAAGCTGTTCGATGCCGGTGCCGTGATGCTGGGCAAGCTGAACATGGACGAATTCGCCATGGGCTCGTCCAACGAAACATCCGTCTACGGGCCAGCGATCAACCCTTGGAAGGTCGACGACCGCAACCTGACGCCCGGTGGCTCTTCGGGCGGGTCGGCCAGCGCTGTTGCTGCTGACCTCTGCCTTGCCGCGACCGGCACCGATACCGGCGGGTCGATCCGCCAGCCTGCGGCCTTTACCGGCATCACCGGTTTGAAACCGACCTATGGGCGCGTGTCGCGCTGGGGCATCGTGGCCTTTGCCTCGTCGCTGGATCAGGCGGGACCGATGACCAAGGACGTGCGCGATTGCGCCATCATGTTGCAGGCGATGTGCGGCCATGACGCCCGTGACAGCACCAGCGCCGATCTGCCTGTGCCGGATTTCGAGGCGGCCCTGACCGGCGACATCAAGGGCAAGACCATCGGCATCCCCCGCGAATACCGGATGGATGGCACCCCCGCCGAAATTGAAAAGCTTTGGTCCGACGGCACCGCGATGCTGCGCGACGCCGGCGCCAAGATCGTCGATATCAGCCTGCCGCATACAAAATACGCGCTGCCCGCCTATTACGTCATCGCCCCGGCCGAGGCGTCTTCGAACCTTGCGCGCTATGACGGCGTGCGTTTTGGCCACCGCGCGAAACTGGGCGCAGGCGACGGCATTACGCAGATGTATGAAAAGACCCGCGCCGAAGGCTTTGGCCCAGAGGTGCAGCGCCGTGTCATGGTCGGCACCTATGTGCTGTCGGCGGGGTTCTATGATGCCTATTACAACCGCGCGCGCCGGGTGCGGACCCTGATCAAGCGGGACTTTGACGATGCCTTTGCCGCCGGTGTCGATGCGATCCTGACGCCTGCGACGCCGTCTGCGGCCTTTGGCATCGGGGAAATGGCGGATGCGGACCCGATCAAGATGTATCTCAACGATGTGTTCACCGTCACCGTGAACCTTGCCGGTCTGCCCGGCATCGCGGTGCCCACTGGGCGCGACGCGCAGGGGCTGCCGCTGGGGCTGCAATTGATTGGACGCCCGTGGGAAGAGGCAGAATTGCTCAACATCGCCTACCGGCTGGAAACGGCGGCAGGCTTTGTGGCCAAGCCCGCCAAGTGGTGGTAGTTTCGATTGGGTGAAATCAGGTGATATGGGTGTGGATGGCATGAAAACAGGTCTCTTGATCTTGGTCGGTGCGCTTGTTCTGTCAGCCTGCGCACAGCAGCAATTCGACCGCCCGCGCGGCGTCGGTTTTGATGACCTGTCGAATTTCGATACCGACCGCGCCCGCCGCGAGGCGGCATTGGCAGGGGCGGTCGATCCTTTCGCGCCGCCACCGGCCGTACAATCCACCCCGATCGGCCCTGTTGGCGGTGTGATAGCTGCCAGCGATCTTGCTGCGGCAGGTATCGGCCAAGGCGGCACAGGCGCGCCGCTTGCGTCATCACCTGCGCAGCCTGGTCTTGTGCCGCAGATCGCGACCAATACAGGTATTTCCGACGAACAGGATTTTGATGCTGTCGCCGGGCGTGAAACCATTGAAAGCGACGCACAGCGCCGTCAGGCCGCGATTGCCGCTCAGGAACAGATTGCGCCGCAACCCTTGCCTGAACGCCCCGCAGCCACTGGACCCAATGTCGTGGAATATGCGCTGACCGCCCCCAATGCCAAAGGGCAGGAATGGTACAGCCGGTCGCTTTTGTCCGGTCAGGCGCGGTTCCAGCGCAATTGCGCGGCCTATGCGACGGCGGATGATGCGCAGCGTGATTTCCTTGCCCGCGGCGGGCCGGAACGTGACCGTTTGGGCATCGACCCCGATGGCGACGGTTTTGCCTGCGGCTGGGACCCAGAGCCGTTTCGCCGGGCCGTGCAAAACTGATCCGCGCGGACCGTCAATCGCCCAATTGCGGGCCGCGCCGCGATGGCGCACGGCCTGACATGGTGGTGATTCATTACACCGCCATGGCCAGCGCCGCGGCTGCCTGTGACACGCTGTGTAATCCCGCCACGCAGGTTTCTGCCCATTACCTGATCGTGCAGGATGGCACATTGCTGTCGCTGGTGCCCGAGGACTTGCGCGCATGGCATGCAGGCGCGGGCCGCTGGGGGGCGGTCAGTGATGTGAACAGCCATTCCATCGGGATCGAGCTTGCCAATGACGGGGCCAGCCCCTTTGCCGCCCCTTTGATGGACGCGCTGGAAGATCTGTTGCGTGCGATCATGCCGCGCTGGGATATCCCGCCCGCGCGGGTGATCGGCCATTCCGACATGGCGCCGCAGCGCAAGATCGACCCCGGCCCGCGGTTCGACTGGCGCAGGCTGGCATTGCAGGGCCTGTCGGTCTGGCCGGAAGCAGGGCAGGCTGACCCCGCCGGTTTCGCCGCCGGTATGCGTGCCTTTGGCTATACCGCGACGGATGATCCGGATTTGTTGTTGCAATGCTTTCGCCTGCGGTTCCGGCCTTGGGCGCGCGGCCCGCTGGATGCCACCGATGCGGGCCTGATCGCGGACCTTGCCCGCCGTTTCCCCGTTGACGCGGGCGGGCAGGCTGCCTAACTGGCGCTGCGCGGATGGCTGGATGGCTGCGGGCCTGTCATGGGTTCGAGGAAAGTCCGGACTCCACAAAGCACGGTGCCGGGTAACGCCCGGCGGGGGTAACCCCAGGGAAAGCGCCACAGAGAACAGACTACCTCGTATAGCGGGGAAAAGGTGAAACGGTGGGGTAAGAGCCCACCGCGGGACGGGCAACCGGACCGGCACGGCAAGCCCCACCGGGAGCAATGCCAAATAGGGACCGCGCGCGGTGTTGATCCTGCAAAGGATATCAGCCGCAGGGAGGCTTGAGCCCGAGCGGTCCGGGTTGGCAGCTAGAGAGCGTCTGGCAACAGGCGTTCCAGATGAATGGTCATCCAGGGTGGTTCGCCACCTGGACAGAATCCGGCTTACAGGCCATCCGCGCAATTGATATTCCGACCCGATCAGGACCGGCCCAGACCAGACCAGCGGTATTGCCGTCAGGCCCATGATCCTGCCGCGCAGCCCGGTTGTGGTGACATACACGCGATTGCGTGACACCGGCACTGGGGTAACCGACACACACACCCTTGCGCGCGCGCCCCGTGTTGCGCCTTTGCGCGGGGGGCAGACGGCGCGCTGGCGGGTTACTGGCTATCCACTGCGGCGGTTTCGGCAAGGCGCAGAAAGAAACCGGTGATCTCATCCGGCGTCGTGCGGTCCAATGCGCCAGCCGCGATATCCGATTGTGACCAGATCCACGTCTTGGCGGGATCATGCAGCATCGCCCATTCCCCGAACACGCGGGCATCAGTGGGTTCCGCAACATGGACCGTCACTTCCAGATGGCGGTCATCATGGCTGATCCGGCGGATTGCGTCGCGGACCTTATCCTGAGGCCCTTCGAGCCATTGCAGATAAATATCGGCGCGGCAGATCAATGCGCCGGTGATATCGTCGCGCGCATTGGCCTTGCGCGCCTGCATCAGGATGCTGCTCAGGATCGTTTCGTCAAATCCAAAGGGTTGGGACGTATAGATCGCGCGAAACAAGCTCATTATGGCGTCTTTCCTGTATGATTGCGGCGGATGGTGCAACATGGTGCTATCACGCTATCTGGCGTTATGGGCCGTTACAATGCCTGCCAACGGGGTTGCGGGGTCAACCTCGCCCTCCGGGGGCGGGTGTCAGCAGCAACTTCGCCCTGTTAATCGCCCGTTTGCGGTTGACTCGGCCCCGCTTCGCGGTAAAAGGCAGCTTCAATCATACACCCGTGGGCCCAGCCCCGCGAAGCCGGAGAAGTGAACATGGCGAAGCCAACCACGATCAAGATCCGCCTGAACTCCACCGCGGGGACCGGGCATTTCTATGTGACCAAGAAAAACGCACGCACGATGACCGAAAAGATGGCGATCAAGAAATATGATCCCGTCGTGCGCAAGCATGTCGAATACAAGGAAGGCAAGATCAAGTAATTGATCCAGCCCCTGTGGGACAATCAAAAGGCCGCGCAATTTGCGCGGCCTTTTTGTTTGCGCCACTGGCGCCATCCAGAACAGGGCCATGCACAACAAAAAAGGGCCGGTGTTTCCACCGGCCCCTGTGTTGGCGTTGCCTGCGCTTATTCGCGGTTGCCGAACAATTGCAGCAGGAACATGAACATGTTGATAAAGTTCAGATACAGGCTCAGCGCGCCCATAATTGCGGACTTGCCCAGCCATTCCGCATCGCCATGCGCAGCATGTGCGACATATTCGGTCTTGATCCGCTGGGTGTCATAGGCGGTCAGACCTGCAAAGATCAGCACGCCAAGGATCGAGATCGCGAACATGATCGCGGGCGATTGCAGGAACAGGTTGATGATCATCGCAACCACAATCCCGATCACGCCCATCATCAGGAACGTGCCCCATGCGGACAGGTCCTTTTTGGTGGTGTAGCCGTACAGGCTAAGGCTCGCAAAGGCGATCGAGGTGATCAAAAAGATCTGTGCAATCGACATGCCGGTGAAGGCCACGAAAATCCACGCGATCGACAGGCCCATGACGGCGGCGAAAGCATAGAAAAATGTCTGTGCGGCAGCGGCCGAAAAGCGGTTGATCATGGCGCCAAAGCCAAAGATCATCCCCAATGGCGCGAACATCACGATCCAGCCCAGGATATTGGGTTGCAGCGTGATCGGGTCACGGAACACACCCAGCAGGGCAGGGGCGGTGCCGACGGCCCAGGCCACGGCGAAGGTGATCAGCATGCCCACGGACATCGTGCCGTAGACTTTGCTCATATGGGCGCGAAGGCCCTCGTCGATTGCGGCCGTGCGGACCCCACCGGCCGTGCGAATGGTATCGTATTGAGCCATGTTTCCCTCCAAAAAAAAGACAGCGACGCCGGGGGCGGCATCATTGGTCAACATATTGGCAGGCCCATGTCCATTTTCAAGACTTTCTGTCGCAGCGCGCCCCTATTCCGAGTGTTTTGCGCAAGAATGTCGCACCTGTGGCGCTGTTGGCCTATGCCAGCCAATGGCGGGGGACATCCCAGACCGGTTTGCCCGCCTCTGCCTGTGCGTCGTCAGCGGTGATCCCGATATCGCACAAGATATGCGCATCAAGCGCCGCAAGCGCGCGGCGTTGCCGTGCAAGCTGCGCTGCCTGCATGATCCGTGACCACAAAGGCGGCCGCCGCTTGGTGTCCATGCAGATACCTGCATGTGAAAAACTGGCCATGACATTTCCTTTCCTGATGAATGGCGTCGTTTACATCGTGATGCTTGATATGTACTGGCGCACACGTTATAAGTGAAATGAATGTTTGATAGCTAAACCATCAGGAATGTTGATATGCCGCGCAATCTGGACCTGACCGCGCTGCGGTCTTTCGTGGCGGTCGCTGATACCGGCGGCGTGACCAAGGCGGCGGGCCTGCTGCATCTGACGCAATCGGCGGTGTCGATGCAGCTCAAGCGGTTAGAGGAATCGCTTGATGCGCCACTGCTTGACCGCGCGGGCCGCGGTATCGCGCTGACAGCACAGGGCGAACAATTGCTTAGCTATGCGCGGCGTATGCTGGTGTTGAACGATGAAATCTATGGCAGGCTGACATCCAACGCTTATGAAGGTGAGGTCACCTTGGGCGTGCCGCATGACATCATCTATCCGGTGATCCCGCAGGTTTTGCGCCGCTTTGCCGCCGCTTATCCGCGTATGCGGGTGCAATTATCATCGTCCTTTACCAGCACCCTGCTGGATGAATACCGGCGCGGGGGCATCGACATGATCCTGACGACCGAGGACAGCGTGGGCCAAGATGGCGAAACGCTGACCGCGATCCCGCTGGTCTGGTTGGGCGCGCCGGGCGGGCAGATCTGGAAGGAACGACCCCTGCGGCTGGCCTATGAACATCGCTGCATCTTTCGCGGCTTCGTGCAGCGCCAATTGGACGCGGCGGGTATCTCTTGGGAAATCGCGGTCGAAAGCCATTCCAGCCGCACGATCGAGGCGACAGTCAGCGCCGATCTGGCCGTTCACACGATGCTGGCGGGGGCAGAGCCGCGCCATTTTGAGCGGATCGCGCATGGCGGCGCTTTGCCTGACCTGCGGGATTTCAACGTTAACCTTTACCACGCCGACACCGATAATCCGGTGATCCGCGATCTGGCGGGGTTCATCCGCGACGGGTTTTATACGTTGCAGGCCCCGGCTATGGCGTGATCACGACCTTACCGGTCGATGCACGGCTGCGCATCAGATCCAGCGCCTTTTCCGCCTGCGCCAAGGGCAGGACATGGCTGATATGCGGCTTGAGCCGGCTATCTGCCAGCCAGCCCAGCAGCTCGGCCAGAGAATCGGACAAAAGGTCGGGTCGGAATTTCAGATAGCCGCCCCAATAGAACCCGATCAGGTCTACATTCTTGACCAGCAGGATATTGGCAGGCACCTGCGGGACATCGCCACTGGCAAAGCCGATCACGACATAGCGCGCCTGCGGTCTGCACGCGCCAAGTGCCGCCTTGAACGCATCGCCACCAACAGGGTCATAAACCACATCGGCCCCGCCCAGCGCCTTGACCACGGCCTTGATGTCCTGCGTGTCGCTGTCGATGACGTGATCCGCGCCAGCCGCCTGCGCCACCGCCAGCTTGTCCGCGCCGCGCGCCACGGCGATCACCCGCGCGCCCAACGCCTTGCCGATTTCCACCGCCGTCAGACCGACACCGCCCGCGGCCCCCAACACCAGCAGCGTTTCCCCCTGTTGCAGCCGCGCGCGATGGGTCAGCGCCAGATGCGATGTGCCATAGGCGACCATGAAACCGGCCGCGACCTCGGCGCTCATGCTGTCGGGGACTGGCCGGCACAGGTTTGCGGGAAACACGCCCTGTTCCGCCATGCCGCCCTGACCACCGAAAACCGCAACGCGGGTGCCGATGGCGGGCGTCGTCACGCCGTCACCCAAGGCCGTGACCGTACCGCACACTTCCATGCCCAAGGTAAAGGGTGGCATGGGTGTGTCCTGATATGATCCTTTGGCCATCAGCAGATCAGCAAAGTTCAAACCGCATGCCGCGATATCCAGCAGCACTTCGCCTGGTGCGGGCAGCGGGGCTGCGATATCGACAAGGGCCGGCGGGTTGGTGAAGGAAGACACCTGAAATGCACGCATTGGATCGAATCCTTTTTAATGATATTACTCCAAGGTGTAGCATCGCATGTTGGCGCAATGCGACCGCGCATTGCGGTTGTCCTGTGGTCACCCTATGCATATTACCTGTACTTAAGGGTAGGATGTTAACTGCAACCGTTGCGTGTCAGAAATGAATAGTGGCATTTTCTGGGCACAGCACGAACGGTTGAATGTTCAAATTTTACGTTTTTAATCGGGCCTTTCTGATGACAAGCAGGCGGCCTCTTTGTGAATAGGAAAAAACAATGAAGCATCCTGTCGACGTCTATGTGGGCAAGCGGATCAGGCATCGCCGTTGGATGAATGGGACGACGCAACAACAGCTTGCGGAAAATGTTGGGATCAAGTTCCAGCAGATCCAGAAATACGAAACCGGCATGAACCGCGTCAGCGCGTCGCGGCTTTGGGATATCTCGAATGTATTGGGCGTCCCGGTTTCGTTCTTTTTCGAAGGCTATGATGCGCAACCTGCAGTAGAGACGCGAATCAGCGACATGCCGGGTGATATTCTGACAGATAAAGAAGCGCTGGAATTGCTGCGGTCCTATTATGCAATTCCCGAAAACCAGCGCCGCCGCCTGTTCGATCTGGCCCGCGTGTTGAGCGAAGCCGCCTAAACCAACTTGCCTGTCAACCTGTGCTGCGTTACCGCAAGGTGTCAGACACAGCACAGGTTGACGGGTAAAGTGGATCAAGCAACGCAGGCCGACCTGATCCGGGTCGCCCATCTTTTGGCAGATACGGCCCGCCCTGTGACGCTTGCGCATTTTCGCACTGCGGCCCTGGTGGCTGATACCAAAGCCCTTTCCCATTTCGACCCCGTGACGATCGCCGACCGTGCTGCCGAACAGGCGATGCGCGATGTTCTGGCGCGCGAACGCCCCAATGACGGCATTTTTGGCGAAGAATACGGCCAGACCCCGGGCACATCTGGGCTGACTTGGGTGCTTGACCCGATTGACGGCACGCGCGGCTATATCAGCGGCACGCCGACTTGGGGTGTGCTGATCGCGGTGGGCGATGCGGATGGCCCTATCTACGGGATCATCGACCAGCCCTATATCGGCGAACGGTTTGCGGGCGGTTTCGGTCAGGCAGATGTGACGGGTCCAATGGGGACCGCGCCGCTGTCCACGCGCGCGCCGCGCGGTTTGGATCAGGCGATCCTGCTGTCCACCTTTCCCGAAATCGGCACGCCTGCGCAAATGGCTGCGTTTCAGGCCGTGTCGCGGCAGGTGCGACTGACCCGCTATGGGATGGATTGCTATGGCTATGCGCTGCTGGCGGCAGGGCAGGTCGATCTGGTGATCGAGGCGGGACTGAACGCCTATGACGTGCAAGCCCCTATCGCGGTGATCGAGGCTGCTGGCGGGATCGTCACCGATTGGTGCGGCGCGCCGGTCCATGCAGGTGGACAGGTGCTGGCTGCGGCCAATGCGGATATCCATGCCGCCGCCTTGAAAATCCTGCGCAGCCACCCCTAAGGCGGGGCCGCCGTTGGCAGGCACCGGCCCTTTTATTGTACGCCCTGCCGCACCCCCGCGATCCAGACATCGGCAATCGCGCGGTCATCGCCCATCATGATCGTCGGGAACAGCGCGTCCCAGATGTCATCGGCCCGCGCGCTGCGCTGTGCGATGGCGGGGGTGGATGCAAGGTCCAGCACGGTGATATCCGCCGCAGCCCCCACGCCCAGATGCCCGATTTGGCCCGTCATATGCAGCGCCTGTGCCGATCCTTCGGTTGCCAGCCACATCAGCTGCGCGGGATGCAGCGCCGTGCCGCGCAGCTGCCCGATCTCATAGGTGGCGGCCATCACCCGCAGCATTGAAAACGACGACCCGCCGCCCGTGTCGGTGGCCAGCCCGATCGTCAGCCCCGCGCGCGCCAGCCCCATCAGGTCAAACAGCCCCGACCCGATAAAGGTGTTCGATGTCGGGCAATGCACGACGGCGGCACCGACCTCGGCCAGCCGCGCAATCTCGCGCGGCTCCAGATGGATCGCATGGCCGTAGATGCCGCGCGCGCCCAGCAGGCCGAAGGCCTCGTATGTATCCAGATAATCGCGGGCCTGCGGGAACAGATCGCGGACCCAGGCGATTTCGGGCAATTGCTCGCTCAGATGGGTCTGCATCAGGCAGGTCGGGTTCTCGGCCCAGAGCGCGCCAAGGGCGGCCAATTGATCCGGCGTCGAGGTGGGCGAGAACCGTGGCGTGATCGCATAGCTTGCGCGGCCCGTCCCGTGCCAGCGCGCGATCAGCGCGGCGCTGTCGTCATAAGCCGCTTGCGCGGTGTCGCGCAGGTCGTCGGGCGCGTTGCGGTCCATGCAGGTCTTGCCTGCGACCACGGCCATGTCGCGCGCGGCGGCGGCGGTGAAAAACGCATCCACGCTGGCGGGATGAATCGTGCAAAAACTGGTCAGCGTCGTGGTGCCATGTGCCACGGCCAGATCAACCGTCCGCATCGCGATCTCGGCGGCATAGGCGGGGTCGGCAAGGCGGGCTTCTTGCGGGAAAGTATAGGTGTTCAGCCAGTCGATCAGCTGTTTGCCCCAACTTGCGATGATGGCGGTCTGGGGGTAATGCATATGCGCATCGACAAAGCCCGCGCTGATCAGCTTGCCTGTGTAATCCACCAACCGGGCATCGGGATGCGCGGCACGCAACGCCGCCCCGTCGCCCATCGCCACGATCCGGCCTGCGTCGATCAGCACGCCACCTGCTGGATCGTATTGCACCGTATCGGCCCAATCGCCCGCAAGCGGATTACCCGAAAACCCAAGCGTCTGGCCCAGAAGGAGATGTTTTGTCATCTGTCCCGTATAGGCTGCGCAAAAGGCTGCGTAAATCGGGGAATGGCGTTGTCCCTGCGGCGGCTTTGACTATGCTGATCGCGATAACGGAGATGATTGATGGTGGATATCGACGACGACCTTGATTCAGAGGCATTCGGCATCACCGACCGGATCGTGGCCGACGTGCTGAACGCCGTGATGCAGGGCGATGCGGCGGCGATTGATGCGCTTCTTGACCCGCTGCACCCCGCCGATATCGCGCATCTGATCGAACAGATCGACAGCCGCGAACGGCGCGACCTGCTGACGCTGTGGCAAGGCGGGATCGATGGCGACATCCTGTCCGAACTTGACGAAAACCTGCGCGAAGAGATTATCCAGCAGCTGCGCCCTGACGAGCTTGCCACTGCGCTGCGCGATCTGGACAGCGACGATGTCGTCGATCTGGTCGAATACCTGGGCGAAGATCAGCAAGAGGCGGTGCTGGACGCGCTCGACGCCAGTGACCGCGTGGTCGTCGAACAGGCGCTGTCCTACCCCGAGGAATCGGCCGGCCGGCACATGCAATCCGAACTGGTGCGCGCGCCCGAACACTGGACCGTCGGCGATGCCATAGACTACCTGCGCGCGGACGTGGTGCTGCCGGACCAGTTCTACCACATCATCCTTGTCGATCCCCGGCTCAAGGCTGTGGGCTATGTCACGCTGGGCCGCATCCTCAGCAATGCGCGCGCCACGCCTCTGCGCGATCTGACCGAGGAAACATTCCGCACCTTCCATGTCGCTCAAGGCGTGGAAGAGGTGGCGCAGGCGATCAACCATTACCACCTGATCACCGCCCCCGTGGTCGATGATGACGGCCGTGTTGTCGGTGTCATTACCATCGACGACGCCATGGCCTTTTTGGAAGAAGAAGCCGAAGAAGACATCCTGCGCCTTGCCGGTGTCGGTGAAGGCAGCCTGTCGGACAATGTCTTCGAGACCACCAAACAGCGGTTTCCGTGGTTGGCGGTCAATCTGTTGACGGCGATCCTCGCATCGCTGGTGATTTCGCTGTTCGAAGAAACTATCGCAGGGCTGGTCGCTTTGGCGGTGCTGATGCCGATTGTCGCGTCGATGGGTGGCAATGCGGGTACGCAATCACTGACCGTGGCAGTGCGCGCGCTGGCGACACGCGACCTGACGCCTTCCAACGTCTGGCGGGTGATCCGGCGCGAGGCGCTGGTCGGCATGCTGAACGGATTGGCCTTTGCGGCGGTGATGGGCGTGGTCGGGACAATCTGGTTTGATGCGCCGATGTTGGGCGTTGTGATCGCCGCGGCGATGGTGGTCAACCTGCTGGTCGCGGGTCTGGCGGGCATCGGCGTACCAGTCGTGATGGACCGTTTCGGGATCGATCCGGCACTGGCCTCTGGCACCTTCGTCACAACGGTCACCGATGTCGTGGGTTTTTTCGCCTTTCTCGGGCTGGCCTCGGTCATGTTGCTATGACCTTCAAATCCGCCGCCCGCAAAGCCGCCTTTGCGCGGCGCGCGGCCGCCCACCAGCCGGATGCGGCCAGTGCCGGCCACCTGAGCGCGGTTCTGGCCGGGTACCGTGGCGTTCCCATCGCTGGCTATATCGCGATGCGCACTGAAATCGACCCGACCCCCGCCATGGCCGAGGCATCGGCGCACGGCCCCGTCGGTGTGCCGGTCATCACTGCCAAAGGGCAAGCTTTGCGCTTTCGGCTGTGGGAACCCGGTTGCGCGATGATCGCGGGTGATTTCGGGGCGCAGATCCCCGCGACAGGCGATTGGATGATCCCGCAGATCCTGATCGTGCCTTTGGTGGCCTTCAGCCGCACAGGCGGGCGGCTGGGCTATGGCGGCGGGTTTTATGACCGGACGCTGCAACAGCTGCGCGCGCGCGGTCCTGTCATGGCCGTGGGTTTCGCCTATGGCGCACAGGAAGATTCCGACCTGCCACTGGAACCCACCGACCAGCCGCTGGACATGATCGTGACAGAACAGGGCATCATCACCCCCTGATCATCTTCCGAGCCCAAATATCCCCGCCGGAGGCATAAAAGTTCTTCCGACCCTCAGCTTTCCGAAAACGCCGCCATTACAGCGTCAGAGGCTTCGAAATTCGCCGTCACGCGCTGCACGTCGTCGTCGTCTTCCAGCGTATCAAGCAGTTTCATCAGCTTGGTCAGCCCTTCGGCATCAACCTCGGTGGTCATGTTGGGCTTCCAGATCAGCTTGGTCGAGATCGATTCGCCCAAGGCCGGTTCCAGCGCGCCGGATACTTCGGCCAGATCGGTGTCAGCGCAATAGATGACGTGGTTGTCGTCGTCGCTTTGCACGTCTTCGGCGCCCGCCTCGATCGCGGCCATCATCACGGTATCGGCATCGGCGACGGATGCAGGATAAACGATCTCGCCCATCCGGTCGAACATGAAAGCGACCGATCCGGTCTCGCCCAGATTGCCGCCATTCTTGGTAAAGGTGGAGCGCACGGTCGATGCGGTGCGGTTGCGATTGTCGGTCATCGCCTCGACGATCACGGCAATCCCGCCCGGCCCGTAACCTTCATAGCGGATCTCGTCGTAATTCTCCGCATCACCGCCTTGCGATTTCTTGATCGCGCGGTCGATCACATCCTTGGGGCAAGAATTCGATTTCGCCTCTTTCACTGCCAGCCGCAAGCGCGGGTTCTTCTCGGGATCAGGGTCGCCCATCTTGGCAGCCACGGTGATTTCCTTGGCCAGCTTGGAAAACAGCTTGGATCGCAGTTTGTCCTGCCGCCCCTTGCGGTGCTGGATATTCGCCCATTTGGAATGGCCCGCCATGGGAAACCTCTTGTCATCTCTGGTTTAAAGCTGCGTCTCTATAGGACATGGGCCAGCCTGCTTACAAGGGCCAGATCAGCGGGATCACAAAGGATACGATGGGCGCCAGCGTGATGTTCAGCGGAATCCCGAAGCGCAGGAAATCCGTGAACTTGTAACCGCCCGGCCCGAACACAAGCGTGTTGGTCTGATACCCAATGGGCGTGGCGAAACTGGCGCTGGCGGCGATCATCACGGCCACGACCAAGGGGCGCGGGTCCACGCCCAATGCTGCCGCCAGCCCGATGGCAATGGGTGTCATCACCACGGCGACGGCATTGTTGGACACCATCTCGGTCAGGGTGCTGGCCAGTACATAGACTGCCAGCACCACCAGAAACGGTGGCAAAGCCATCATATAGGGCGATGCCGCATTGGCGATCATTTCCACCGCACCAGAGGATTGCAGCGCCGATCCAACCCCCAGCATGGCAAAAATCAGCGCCAGCAACCGGCCTTCGATGAATGAAAACGCCTCGTCCGCATCGATGCAGCCGGTCATCAACACCACCGTCACCCCAAGCATCGCCAGCATCAGGATCGGCGCGATGTTCAGCGCCGCCAGCACGACGATCCCCAGCAACACGGCAATCGCCACCGGTGCATGACCGCGCCGATAGGCCCGCTGCGAGGGCGCGGACACATCACCAAGGTTCATATCCTCGGCCAGACGCTGGATATCGGCGGGCGCACCTTCAAGCAGCAGCGTATCGCCCACGCGCACGACCATATCGTCGATCTGCTGGCTGACATTGGCGTCGCGCCGATGCACCGCCAGCGGATAGACCGCATAGCGCCGGCGCAGCCGCAACGACCCCAGCCTGCGGTCAGCCATCTTGCAATTGGGGGTGATCAGCACCTCGACCGTGGTGGTTTCCACTGCCGAGATCTGATCGACGCGGCGCAACTCCTTGGTGGCCTGAAGCGACAGCAATTCCGTCATTTCGGTGCGCAGGATCACGCGGTCTCCCACCTGCAAGGTCACATTCGCCAGATCACGGCGCAGCGACAGATCGCCCCGCACCACGTCGATCAGGCGCACGCCGTCGCGTTTGAACAATTGCACGCCATTCACTTCGCGCCCGATCAGGTTGCTTTCGGGGGGGATCACTGCCTCGGAAAAGAACTTTTTCTTTGACCTGTCTGACAGCATCGTGGCCATGCTGTGCCGGTCGGGCAACAGGCGCGGGGCCATGAAATACATGTAGATGAAGGTCCAGATCACCACGATCACACCGACCGGCATGATCTCGAGAATCCCGAAAGGTTCCATCCCCGAGGCCCGCGCCACCCCGTCCACCAGCAGGTTGGTCGATGTCCCGATCAGCGTCAGCGTGCCACCGACGATGGCGGCATAACTTAGCGGGATCAACAGCTTGGAGGCCGACACACCCAAAGTCCGCGACAGCTGGATAAAGACGGGGATCATCACGACGACCAGCGGCGTGTTGTTCATGACCGCACTGGCCAGCGCCACGAAGATCAATCCACCCCCGATCGCACGTGCGGGGCTCACACGGGCCTGCCGTTCGGCCAGCCGCGTCAGCGCGTCCAGCGCACCGGTGCGTACCAAGGCGCCCACGATGATGAACATCGCCGCAATCGTCCAAGGGGCGGGGTTGGAAAACGTATCGACTGCGGCCTGATAGGGCAGCACGCCCGTCACCAGCAGGATTGATACGCCGCCCATCGCGACGACCTCGGTCGGATAGATTTCGCGCAAGAACAGCACGAACATGCCCACCAGCACGGCCAGCGTCAGCCACGCCTGTTGGCTTTGGGTCAGCGTGATCAGGTCACTCATGCGCCAAAGCCTTGCCCACGACAGGCGCTTCGGCCACCCGTGGCCGTACCAATGTCAGGCCCACGGCCATCGCCGCCAAGGCCGCCCAGACCCACAGGCTGTAGTTTTCGCGCAAAAGCAGCATCGCCCAGATCACTCCGAATCCCGTTACAAGATAGCTGATCTGGCCGGCAAAGACTGCCCCGCCGCGCCGAACCAGCCAGATATAGCCGGTATACACCACGACATGGATGACCGCACCGAGCAGCATAGTTACATCGGCCAGGATGAAAGGGGCTGCGGGCACGCGCAACTGGTCAGTGGCTAGCGCCAGTGGCAGCGCAATCACCACGCCGATGGCGGAGGCCCCAAACAGCACCTGCACTGGATCAAGCCCCATCGTGCCCCATTTTGCGACGATATTGCCCTCAACCGCATAGCAGAACGGGGCGATCAGCGCCAAGGGCAGGAAGGCGACCATGGCACGGTCGGGCAGGCTCGCCTCGGGCAGGGCGATCAGGGCGACGCCGATCAGCCCCAGCGCCAGCCCCGCCATCCGCCGCCATGAAAACCGGTCATTGCCCAACGCCAAGGCCAACGGAAAGGCGATCAGCGGAATGGTCGAGATCACGATGGACATGACCCCCGCAGGCAGATGAAAGGCCGCGCGATAGCTGCTGGAATTGGGGATCAGCGTGCCGAGCGCGGCAATCATCAGCCAGAACGCCAGCCTGCGGGGCGTGACGGGCAGCCGACCAAGCGTGCGCCAGCGCAAGCCGCCGAGCAGCAGCGTTCCGATCAGCATCTGCCAGAAGATTATGCCAAACGGCTCATAGCCGCCGGTGACGGTGATCTTGGTCAGCGGTTGGGTCAACCCCCATCCTGCCCCCAAGGCCACCAGCGCCAACGTCAGCAGCCCGTGATCGCGGTTCATGCAGGCCCACTTGGCGCAAGTTTGCCGCCCTGGCGGACCATCACGACGCGGGTGGCCTTGCCGGTGCGGTCGTCGGTTTCGACATAGAGGCCCGACAGGGTGGCTTCGGCTTCGGCCGGGCTGAACCGGTCCTTGGGCATGCCGGTGATGAACCGGCGCAGGGGTTCGGCCTTGTCCATGCCGATGACCGAATTGTAATCACCGCACATGCCCGCATCGGTCTGATAGGCGGTGCCGCCCCCCAGAATCATCGCATCGCCCGTCGGCACATGGGTATGGGTGCCGACGACGATGCTGGCGCGCCCGTCGCAGAAATGACCCAGCGCCATCTTTTCGGATGTCGCCTCGCAATGAATGTCTATCAGGCTGGCCTGCACCTGTCCGCCCATCGGATATTGCCGCAGCACGGCATCGAGCGCGGAAAACGGATCGTCGAAGGGCCGTTTCATGAACACCTGACCCAAGGCCTGTGCCACCAGAACCTTGCGCCCGCCCATGGCATTGAACACCCGCGCGCCAACGCCGGGGGCGGCTTTGGAAAAGTTCAGGGGCCGGATGATGCGTGGCTCCTGTGCCGCAAAGGCCAGCATGTCCTTTTGGTCAAAGGCGTGATCGCCAAGTGTGATGACATCGGCACCCGCCTCGAGCAGCAGTTTGGCATGCGGGGCCGACAGCCCCATGCCCGAGGTCGCATTTTCGCCATTGACCACGACGAAATCGAGCCGCCAGTCGGCGCGCAGGCGGGGCAGATGGGTGGTAATCGCGGTCCGGCCTGACCGGCCCATGACATCGCCAAGGAAAAGTATCTTCATCCGCCTTTGGTAAGGGCGGATCACAGGCAGTGCCAGTGCGAAAATGTCGCTGGTATCGCGCGTTTTTTGGTGCGACCCAAAGGCATGAGTGATTTGCAAGCAGCGCGGCCCCTGCCGAACCCGGTCGCAGGTGTGCTTTGGATGGTCCTGACCGGCGTGATGTTCGTCGCGGTCACGGCCATCGTCAAACATGTCGGCGATGATGTGCCAGCCGCGCAGGCGGCGTTTTTGCGCTATGTGCTCGGGTTGGTGTTCCTGTTGCCGATGATCCGCCCGATCATGGCGGCCCGCCTGACTGGGCGGCAGATAAAGATGTTCGCGATCAGGGGGGTGGTGCATGCGCTGGCCGTGATCTTGTGGTTCTATGCCATGGCGCGGCTTCCTATCGCCGAGGTGACGGCGATGAATTATCTCTCGCCGGTCTATGTCTCGATCGGGGCGGCGCTGTTTTTGGGGGAAAAGCTGCCGCCGCGCCGTCTGATCGCGGTGCTGCTGGCACTGGTGGGGGCCGCGATCATCCTGCGCCCCGGTGTCAAGGCGGTGGAAAGCGGTCATATCGCGATGCTTGGCACGGCGGTTTTATTCGCGGTGGGTTATCTTTTGGCCAAGCGGTTGTCGGGCGAGGTATCAGCGGCGGTCGTTGTGGGGATGCTGTCGATCACGGTCACCATCGGGCTGGCACCCTTTGCCTATGCGGTTTGGGTCACGCCGACGATTGCACAGCTGGGCTGGCTGCTGCTGGTCGCCTTTTTCGCCACCGCAGGCCATTATACGATGACGCTGGCCTTTGCTGTGGCGCCGCTGACCGTGACCCAGCCGGTCACGTTCTTGCAACTTGTCTGGGCGGTGGTGCTGGGGGCGGTGGTATTCGGCGAGGCGGTGGATGGTTGGGTCGTCGTCGGCGGGCTGGTTATTATGGCCTCGGTCAGTTTCATCACTTGGCGCGAGGCGGTTGCGCGCCGGCATGTGACGCCTGTCGTGACGCAGACCAAAGTGTAAAAGCGCCTGACGGCGCGCCTCCGGCGGGAGTATTTTGGGAAATAAGAAGTCGCAAGAGGTGCGGCGGGTGCTGTGCCTAAAGCGGGGCGAGCCGTGTGATCAGCGAGCTTTGGGTGATCTGGCCGACGGGCTGGCCGTTTTCGTGACTTGCAGCGGCTGCGTGCCGATTTGTTGCAAGATGGCTTGGAACCGGCGTGGTCACGTCGATCCGGGGTCCGTCGGCGGTGCCTGCGATCATCACGTCGCGCGCGGTCAGCACGCCCAGCGGGTTCATATGGGCCACGAAATCGGCGACATAGCCGTTGGCAGGATTGGTATAGATGTCGCGCGGGGTGCCGCATTGCACGATCCGCCCGCCTTCCATGATGGCGATGCGGTTGCCGATCTTGAACGCCTCGTCCAGATCATGGCTGACGAAGATGATCGTGCGGCCACGTTGTTTTTGCAGATCGAGCAATTCGTCCTGCAGCTTGGTCCGGATCAGCGGGTCTAGCGCGCTGAACGGTTCATCCATCAGCAGGATCGGCGCATCGGTGGCAAAGGCACGGGCCAGGCCCACGCGCTGTTGCATCCCACCGGAGAGTTCGCCCACCGGCGCATTGGCGCGCTCTGAGAGGCCCACCATCGCCAGTTCCTGATCGATGCGATCGCGTAATTTGGCCTTGTCCAGACCTGCCAGTTCCAGCCCCAGCCCGACATTGTCGCGCACGCTGCGCCATGGCAGCAGGCCGAATTGCTGGAACACCATCGACACCGATTTCTGCCGCAATCGTCGCAGGTCGGTGGCGTTGCAATGGGTGACGTCATAGCTGTGATCGCCGTCATTGACCCGCACCGCCCCGCGCACCACGGGGTTAAGCCCGTTGACCGCGCGCAGCAGCGTGGATTTGCCCGACCCCGATAGCCCCATCAGCACAAGGATTTCGCCCTGCGCGACATTCAGCGAACAATCATGCACGCCCAGCACCTGATCGGTGCGGGTCATGATCTCGGCCCTGTGCAGGCCTTCGTCCATCAAGGGCAGGGCGGTCTGTGGCCGTGCGCCGAAGACGATACTGACATTGTCGAATTCAACCGCATTCATTTTTGTTTTACCCGCAACATCCGGTCCAGCATGATCGCCACCACGACGATAACAAAGCCGGATTCAAACCCCAGTGACGTGTTGACCGTATTCAGCGCGCGCACCACCGGCACCCCCAGCCCGCTGGCCCCGACCAAGGCGGCGATGACCACCATCGACAGCGACAGCATGATCGTCTGGTTCAACCCCGCCATGATCTGCGGTGTGGCAGATGGCAATTCGACCTTGAACAAGATCTGCCGTTTGGTGGCGCCAAAGGCTTGGGCCGCCTCGAGCAGCGCCGTCGGCGTCGAAGCCACCCCCAAATACGTCAACCGGATCGGCGCAGGCAGCACAAAGATCACCGTTGCAATCAGCCCCGGCACCATGCCGATGCCGAAAAACACAATCGCAGGGATCAGATAGACGAAGGTCGGCAAGGTTTGCATCAGATCCAGCACCGGCACCATCGCGCGGTACAGCTTGGGCCGATGCGCCGCCGCGATACCAATCGGCACGCCAACGCCCATACAGACAACACAGGCCGACAGCACCAGCGTCAGCGATTGCATGGTTTCGCGCCAATAGCCTTGGTTGAGGATGAAAAAGAACCCCAGCACGATCAAAAGCGGCGTTTTCCAATTGCGCTGCATCACCCATGTCAGCCCTGCAAAGACGGCGATCACGATAAACGGATGCGGGGTTTCCAGCGTCCAAAGGATGCCGTCGATCATCGCCTCCATCGCATCCGAGATGATGTCAAAGACAAACCCCAGATTGCGGTTCATCGCGTCAAAGACCGATTTGGCCCAAGCACCTACGGGGATTTTCGTGCCGGTCAGCCAATCCATTGTTCTGATCCTTGCCTTGGTGGGACAGGGCCTGCGTGACTGCGGCCCTGTCCGGTCGACTAAAAGGGTGCTTTACAGCCCAAGTGCGGTTTTCACCGCCGCCATCCCATCGCCGCCATCGCGGGTGGTGACCCCGTTCAGCCAACCATCGAGCACCGCAGGATTGGCCGCAAGCCAAGCGCTGGCCGCTGCATCAGGGGCCATGCCATCATCGCTGATCGCGGCCATGATCTCGTTTTCCATCGCCAAGGAAAATTCCAGATTGTTCAGCAATTGCCCGACATTGGGGCAGCTTTCGGCGTAACCTGCGGTGGTATTGGTGTAAACCGTCGCTTCGCCCAGATTGGGGCCAAACCAATCATCGCCGCCTTCCAGATAGACCATATCGAAATTGGCGTTCATCGGATGCGGTTCCCAGCCCAGAAACACCACCGGTTCACTGCGACCAGCGGCGCGGTCGACTTGCGCCAACATGCCTTGTTCAGAGCTTTCGACCACTTCAAAACCGGTCAAACCAAATGCATCAGCCGCGATCATATCCATGATCAGGCGGTTGCCGTCATTGCCAGGCTCGATGCCGTAGATTTTGTTTTCCAACGCATCTGCATGGGTGACGATATCCGCAAAGGTCGCGATGCCCAGATCAGCGGCGGCGCGGTTCACGGCAAGGGTATATTTCGCCCCTTCCAGATTGGCGCGCACGGTGTCGACGGTGCCTGCTTCGCGGTAGGGGGCGATATCTGCCTCCATCGTGGGCATCCAATTGCCCAAGAATACGTCGATATCGCCTTCGGCCAGCGAAATATACGTCACCGGAACTGACAGCAATTTGGTTTCAGTCTGATAGCCCAGCGCGTTCAGCACGACTGTCGTTGTGGCGGTGGTGGCGGTGATATCGGTCCAGCCGACATCAGAAAAGGTGACAAGATCGCATTCGGCAAAGGCGGGCATTGCGGCAACAATCGCAAGCGCCGACAGGCTTGATTTCAGTTTCATGGTGGTCTCCCTGTGGTTTTTTGTTGATTGACGAGTCAATAAAGAACGAATTAGGTGTCTGGTGCAACCGGAAAGAGTGAAACATGCCCAAGCTAGGAATGGAACCGATCCGCCGTGCTGCACTGATGCAGGCCACGATTGACGAAATCGGCGCCGTGGGCAACCTTGATGTGACGGTCAGTGCGATTGCAAAGCGGGCTGGCATGTCATCTGCACTGGCGCATCATTATTTTGGCGGCAAGGAACAGATCTTTCTGGCGGCGATGCGGCACGTTCTGCGCGTCTATGCCGCCGAGGTGCGCGCCGCCCTGCGCGCTGTACATGGCCCGCATGCCCGGATCGAGGCAGTCATCCGCGCGGGTTTCAGTTCGACCAATTTCCAGCCAGATGTGATCGCGGCATGGCTGAATTTTTACGTCCTTGCCCAGACGTCACAGGATGCCAACCACCTGTTGCGCATCTATCAACGACGGTTGCACAGCAATCTTGTGCATGACCTGCGGCCCATGATCGGGGATCGTGCTGAAAATGCCGCCATGCGGATCGCGGGGCTGATTGACGGGTCATATCTGCGGCAAGGGCTGGCGCGCGGCCTGGGCGTTGCATCGGACGCGACCGAACAGGTGCTGGCGCTGCTGGAGATGGAATTGAAGGAGACCGTAAAATGACGAAGCCGAACATCCTGATTATCATGGTCGACCAGCTTAACGGCACGCTCTTTCCCGACGGGCCTGCAGACTGGCTGCATGCGCCCAACCTCAAGGCGCTGGCCGCCCGCTCCACCCGATTCGCCAACAGCTACACAGCCTCGCCGCTCTGCGCACCGGCGCGGGCGGCGTTCATGTCGGGGCAATTGCCATCGCGTAACGGGGTCTATGACAATGCCGCTGAATTCGCATCAAGCATCCCGACCTATGCGCATCACCTGCGGCGTGCTGGCTATCAGACCTGCCTGTCCGGCAAGATGCATTTCGTCGGTCCCGACCAGATGCATGGCTTCGAAGAACGGTTGACCACCGATATCTACCCCGCCGATTTCGGCTGGACGCCGGATTACCGCAAACCGGGCGAACGGATCGATTGGTGGTATCACAACATGGGGTCGGTCACAGGCTCCGGCGTGGCCGAGATCACGAACCAGATGGAATATGATGACGAAGTCGCCTATCACGCGACCCGAAAGCTCTATGATCTGGGGCGCGGCCATGACGCGCGGCCCTGGTGCCTGACGGTCAGTTTCACCCACCCGCACGACCCCTATGTGGCGCGGCGCAAATACTGGGATCTGTACGAGGATTGCGCCCATCTGATGCCGCAGACCGGCCCGATCCCTTACGCCGATCAGGACCCGCACAGCCAACGCATTCTGGATGCAAACGACCGCGACAATTTCACCATCAGCGATGATGATATCCGCCGGTCGCGCCGCGCCTATTTCGCCAATATCAGCTATCTTGACGATAAGATTGGTGAAATCCTGCAAGTGCTGGACGACACGCGCCAAGAGGCCACGATCCTCTTTGTGTCCGACCACGGCGATATGCTGGGCGAACGCGGCCTGTGGTTCAAGATGTGTTTCTACGACGGATCATCGCGTGTGCCGCTGATGATCGCCAGCCCCGCGATGGAACCCGGCCTGCGCAAAGTCCCCGTCAGCACGATCGACGTGACGCCGACGCTGTGCGATCTGGCGGGCGTGGACATGTCCGAGGTGATGCCATGGACCAGCGGCGAAAGCCTTGTGCCTTTGGGGCAGGGCGGCACCCGCGATGCGCCCGTCGCTATGGAATATGCCGCCGAGGCGTCACAGGCCCCGCTGGTCAGCCTGCGCTATGGCAAATGGAAATACAATCGCTGCACGCTCGACCCCGACCAGCTCTTCGATATGGATGCGGACCCGCACGAGCTGACCAATCTGGCCAGCCACCCCGCCCATCAAGGCACGCTGACGCAACTGCGCGCCAAGGCCGAGGCCCGCTGGGATCTTGCCCGTTTCGACGCCGATGTGCGCCAGTCGCAGGCCTGCCGCTGGGTCGTCTACGAGGCGCTGCGCAACGGCAGCTATTACCCGTGGGACTACCAGCCGCTGCAAAAGGCATCCGAACGCTACATGCGCACTCATATGGACCTTAACGTGCTCGAAGAAAGCCAGCGTTTTCCACGCGGTGAATGATCATCTTCAGAGTATAAATATCCCCGCCGGAGGCATAAAAGTCATGAATACCCAACCCACAGCCAGCCATTTCATCAATGGCAAATACGTCGAAGACACCGCCGGTGACCTAATCGAGGTGATCTATCCCTATACCGGTCAGGTCATCGCAAAACTGCATGCCGCAACCCCCGCCATCGTGGATCAGGCGCTGGATGCTGCACGGCTTGCGCAACAGCAATGGGCCAGCTGGACCGGGACCGAGCGTGGCCGCGTGCTGCGCCGCGCCGCCGATATCATGCGCGAACGCAATCACGACCTGTCGATGCTGGAAACCTATGACACCGGCAAACCGTACAGCGAAACCAGCGTTGCCGATGCCACATCGGGGGCCGATGCGTTTGAATATTTCGGCGGGCTGGCGGGCAGCATCACCGGCGCATACATCCCGCTTGGCGATAATTTCGTCTATACCCGCCGCGAACCCTTGGGCGTTTGCGTCGGTATCGGCGCGTGGAACTACCCCACCCAGATCGCCTGCTGGAAAGGCGCGCCCGCACTAGCCTGCGGCAATGCTTTGGTGTTCAAACCGTCTGAAACCACCCCGCTTTGCGCGCTGAAAGTCGCGGAAATCCTGATCGAGGCGGGCGTTCCGGCGGGTGTCTATAACGTGATCCAAGGCTACGGCGCTGTCGGTGCAGCACTTGTTACCGATCCGCGCGTGGACAAGGTCTCGCTGACCGGCTCGGTTGCGACAGGCCGCAAGGTCTATGCCGCCGCCGCCGAAGGCATGCGCCATGTCACGATGGAGCTGGGCGGCAAGTCCCCGCTGGTCATCTTCGACGATGCTGATCTGGATGCCGCCGTGTCCGGTGCGATCTTGGGCAATTTCTATTCCTCGGGGCAGGTCTGTTCCAACGGCACGCGGGTTTTCGTGCAAAAGGGCATCAAGCCGGCGTTTCTGGCCCGCCTGAGCGAACGGCTGCAAGGCGTTGTGATGGGCGACCCGCTGGACCCCGCCACGAATTACGGCCCCATGGTCAGCGCAGCCCAGCGCGACATCGTCGCAGGCTTCATCGCCAAGGGACAGGCCGAAGGCGCGCGGCTGGTGACAGGCGGCACAATCCCCGATGGGCCAGGCTTTTTCCTGCCCCCAACCGTCTTTGCCGATGTGACCGATGACATGACGATCGCGCGCGAGGAAATCTTTGGCCCTGTCATGTCGGTGCTGGATTTCGACACGGAGCAAGAGGTGCTCGCGCGGGCGAATGACACGCCTTACGGGCTGGCGGCCGGTGTATTCACCGCCGACATCACCCGTGCGCACCGGATGGCGGCGGGGTTTCAGGCAGGCACCTGCTACATCAACACCTATAACGACGCCCCGGTCGAGGCTCCGTTCGGCGGCATGAAATTGTCCGGTGTGGGGCGCGAAAACTCCAAGGCGGCGATTGAACATTATAGCCAGATCAAAAGCGTCTATGTCCGCATGGACAAATGCGAGGCACCGTTCTGATGCAGGCTGATTATGTCATCGTCGGCGCCGGTTCCGCCGGTTGCGCCATCGCGTACCGTCTGGCCGAGGCGGGCAAGAACGTGCTGATCATCGAACATGGCGGGTCGGATCGTGGGCCTTTCATCCAGATGCCAGCGGCTTTGTCCTATCCGATGAACATGAAAATGTACGACTGGGGGCTGAAATCCGACCCCGAACCGCATCTGGGCGGGCGGCAACTGGTCACGCCGCGTGGCAAGGTGATCGGCGGGTCGTCCTCGATCAATGGGATGATCTATGTGCGCGGCCATGCGCGCGATTTCGATCACTGGGCCGACACAGGGGCGCAGGGCTGGGGCTATGCCGATGTGCTGCCCTATTTCAAACGGATGGAACATTGGCATGACGGCGGCCATGGCGGTGATCCGGCTTGGCGTGGCACGGATGGCCCGCTGCATATCACCCGTGGCCCGCGCAAGAACCCGCTGACACGCGCCTTTGTCGCGGCAGGCGGGCAGGCGGGCTATCAGCTCACCGCTGACTACAATGGTGAACAGCAAGAAGGTTTCGGCCCTTTTGACGCCACGATCTACAAAGGCCACCGCTGGTCCGCCGCCAGCGCCTATCTGCGCCCGGCGCTGACGCGGCCCAATTGCACGCTGACCCGCGCCTTGGCGCGACGGGTGATCATCGAAGACGGGCGCGCTGTGGGCGTCGAAGTCTCGCGCGGCAAGAAGGTCGAGGTGATCCGCGCCAATGTCGAGGTGATTATCGCCGCCTCTGCGCTCAATTCGCCCAAGCTGCTGATGCTGTCAGGCATCGGCCCCGCCGCACATCTGGCCGACCATGGTATCCCTGTCGTCGCCGACCGGCCCGGCGTGGGGCAAAACCTGCAGGATCATCTGGAACTCTATATCCAGCAGGCCGCAACCAAGCCTGTCACGCTGTTTGCCTATTGGAACCTGCGTGGCAAGGCGCGGATCGGGGCAGAGTGGCTGCTCTGGAAAACTGGCCTTGGCTCGTCCAACCAGTTTGAAAGCGCGGGCTTCATCCGGTCGCGCGCCGGTGTGGATTACCCTGATATCCAGTTCCATTTCCTGCCCATCGCTGTCAGCTATGATGGCAAGACCGCCCCCGAAGGGCACGGGTTTCAGGCCCATGTCGGGCCGATGCGGTCGGCGTCACGCGGGCAGGTCACGCTGCGGTCGGCCGACCCCGAAGCCAATCCGCGCATCCAGTTCAACTACATGTCCGACCCGCAGGATTGGGTCGATTTCCGGCAATGTATCCGGCTGACGCGCGAGATTTTCGCCCAGCCCGCCTTTGACGACTACCGCGGCCATGAAATCCAGCCGGGTGACGCGGCGCAGACCGACGCGGATCTTGACGCCTTTATCCGCGACCATGCCGAAAGCGCCTATCACCCTTGTGGGACCTGCAAGATGGGGGCTGTGGATGACCCGATGGCCGTGGTTGACCCGCAAACCCGCGTGATCGGGGTAGAGGGGTTGCGCGTCGCGGATAGTTCGATCTTTCCGCGCATCACCAACGGCAATCTGAACGCGCCATCGATCATGGTGGGCGAAAAGGCCGCTGATCATATTCTGCGCCGTCAACCGCTGCCGCCTGCCAATGACCAGCCCTGGATGCACCCCGACTGGCAGCAGAGCCAAAGGTGATTTTAACGAAATATTAACCTTCGTTAATGAAATCAATTGATCCCCGCCCCCGCCCGCCGCTAGGTCGGAGGTATGTTGAAAGTATTGATCCTTCTTGGCCTTGTGCTTGCAGGTGCCGCCCATGCCAACCCCAGCGGGACGCTGCGGGTGATCGACGCGGATACGGTGGATGTCGGCGGGCTGCGGGTGCGGCTTTTCGGGCTGGATGCGCCGGAAATCGGGCAGCCTTGCGTGCTGGGCGGGCAGACCATCGACTGCGGGCGCTGGGCGGGCGATCTGGTGCGCGCGCGGTTTGGCGGGCAAGATGCGCGCTGTACAACGCGCGATGTAGACCGCTATGGCCGGCAGGTCGCGACCTGCGATGTGGGTGGCGTGGATATGGGGCAGGTGATCGTGGCCGAAGGCTGGGCCGTGGCCTATCGGCGCTATTCCATGATCTATGATCTGGATGAAAAAGCCGCCGTGCTGGCCGCGCGCGGGCTTTGGGCGATGACGATGGACGCGCCTGAATCTTTCCGCGCAGCGCGCAATGCGGCCCCCGCGGCCCCTGATCTGGCCTGCAACATCAAGGGCAACATCTCGGGCAACGGGCGGATCTATCACCGGCCCGGCAACCGCGATTACGACCGCACGGTGATTGATGAAGGCCGCGGCGAACGTTGGTTTTGTTCCGAGGCCGACGCCCGGGCCGCAGGTTGGCGCGCCGCGCGCAACTAGGCGTCGGTCCCTTCGACGGTTTGCTGGAACCGTTCGAAAAACTGGTCGGCCATTTTCTTGGCGAAACCGCCGATGATCCGGTTGCCAAGCTGCGCGAGCTTGCCGCCGACTTTGGCTGTCGCGTTATAGGTCAGTGCGGTGCCGCCTTCGACGGTGGCAAGTACGACATCGGCGCTGCCCTTGGCGAAGCCTGCGACCCCGCCTTTGCCTTCGCCTACGATGGTGTAGCTTTGGCCGGGGATCACGTTTTCCAGCGTCACCTCGCCTTTGAATGTGGCGGATACCGGCCCGACCTTTTGCTTGACGGTCGCGGCAAAGCCCTCCTCTGGCGATCCGGTCAGCTCTTCGCAGCCCGGAATGCAGGCGCGCAATGTGTCCGGGTTGTTGAGATGCGCCCAGACTGCATCAATATCCGCTGCGATCACGCGGCTGCCCGATAGTTCCATGATGGTCCTCCCCTTTGCCGTGATCTTCGGGGGGTGGCATCTGATTTGCAATCCCCATCTTTTGCATCTTCCGAGCCCAAATATCCCCCGCGGAGCGTTTGCGGCTTTGCCGCAAAAGGGGCTCCGCCCCTCGCCCCCGGAGTATTTTGGGAAATAAGAAGGTCTGGTCAGTCCAACTGATAGGGCAACAGACCGCGCGTGTTGGGATCGACGCGCAGGTGTCGTTCCAAGGGCGGGACAGAGCGTTGGTGGCAGTTGCGCCGTTCGCAGATCCGGCAGGAAATCCCGATCGGCGCATAGGCGTCGGAGGCGGTGATATCCATGTGATCGGCATAGACGATGGCCTCTGCGTGCCGCACCTCGCAGCCCAGCCCGATAGCATATCGGCGTGTGGGTGCGTGATAGGACCCGCCTGATTTACTGACATCGCGGGCAAGGCAGAAATAGCGTGCGCCGTCGGGTGTTTCGGCCAGCTGCCGCAGGAATTGCCCTGGCAATTCAAATGCCTGATGCACGTTCCAAAGTGGGCAGGCCCCGCCGAACCGCGCGAATTGCAAGGTCGTGGCGGAATGGCGTTTGGTGATCGTGCCGGCCTGATCGACGCGCACAAAAAAGAACGGGATGCCTTTGGCGCCGGGGCGCTGCAGGGTCGACAGCCTATGCGCCACCTGTTCCAGCGATGCGCCGAACCGTGCCGCGAGCAGTTCAAGATCGTGCCGATTGTCTTGGGCTGCCTGCAGAAAGGCGTGATAGGGCATCAGCGCTGCCCCGGCGAAATAATTGGCAAGCCCGACTTTCGCGATGCTGCGCGCCTCGTCGGACTGGAACCGCGCGAGGTCGAGCGTCGCGTCGAGCAAGGGCGCTTGTGTGACCAGCGCCAGTTGCAGCAGCAGTTGAAAGGTCTGTGTCGCCGGATGCGCCGCTGTCGCAAGGGTGAGCTGGTTGGTGGCTGGATCAAAGGCGCGCAACGTATCACTCGCGGCATAGCGTACGCCTATTCCTGTCGCCGCCAAAATCCGGATTGCCGCCTGTGCGATGCTTTCACCGGGCTGGCACTGGCCCGCCATCCGTTCGGCGCTGCGGTCCACCGCATCGATGTAATTGTCGCAATAATGAAAGAAATCGCGCACTTCTTCCCAAGGGCTGGGGCGCAGGCGGGCGTCTTCGCGGCCCAAAGCCTCGTCCAGCGAGGCCAGCCGTTCATGGGTCTGCCGGTAGCCCCGGTGCAGGTCCAGAAAGGCACGGGCCAAGGCGGGCGCATTGGCCGCTACCAGCCGCAGATCGGCCAGCGCGGGGGCGCTGCCGGTAAAGACCGGATCTGCCAAGGCCTCGCGCAGGTCGCCCACAAGGCGCGCCTCGTCGCCCGATTGCAATTCGGTGACGTCGAACCCGAATTCCTGGGCCAGCCCCAGCACCACTGTCGTGGACACGGGCCTGTTGTTGTTTTCCATCTGGTTGAGATAGGGCAGCGAGACGCCGAGCTTATCGGCAAACGCCTTTTGCGTCATCGCCAGCCGGCCGCGCAATTCGCGCAGTTTGGCCCCAGCATAGAGTTTCTGGATCGCCATGGCGCACCTTTGCAACTTTGCCAGCCATGATTAGCCGCTGCAAAGCTTGCGTCAAGCGGTCTGCTTTTCTCGCCAGACAACAAAGACCACGGACAGGAAGGCCATCATCGATGTGCCCAGCATGATCAGCTGCAAGGGCAGGGTGCCTGATTCCACCGTCAGGATGCTGCCTGCGACTTGCGACAGCGCCGCGCCGCCGCCGATCATGATCGCGCCGCCCAGCCCGCTGGCTGTGCCGGCCAGATGCGGACGTACCGAAATTGATCCGGCCATGACATTGGGCAAGATCAGCCCGTTGCCCAGTCCAAGGAAACTGCAAAAGCCGAAAAACACCAGCGGATGGATCAGCCCCGCCAGCGTCAGCAAGACCGATGTACCAAGCCCCGCGATCGTGATGCCGGTGCCGATCAGCGCCATCTTGTTGATCCCCAATCTGACTGAAAACCGCCCCGACAGGAAATTGCCCATCGCATAGCCGACGGCAGGTGCGCCAAGGGCAATGCCATTCCAAACGGGCGAAAGGCCAAAAATCGTCGTTCCGACAAAAGACGCGCCCCCCAGCAGCGCAAAAAACGCCCCCGAGGCGAAAGCCGCGCACATGACATACCCCCAAAACCGCGGCGAGCGGAACAATTCGGGGTAGGACCGCACCTGCGCGCGAAAGCCCATGCCGCCTTTTGCCAATGTCTCGCCCAGATCGTAATAAACCAGCGCGAGCGTGCCGATCCCCGCCAGGACCAGAAACACAAAGGTCGCATGCCAGTCGAACGCCTGTTCCAGCGCGCCGCCGATCATCGGCCCGACCATCGGCACCAGCGCCATGCCCATCGTGACATAGCCGATCATCGAGGCCGCCTGCGCATCAGGGACGATGTCGCGCACGATCGCGCGGCCCAGTACCATACAGGTTGCAACTGCAGCTTGCAGGATCCGAAAGAACAAGAATGCCTCGACCGTGGTCGAAAACAGCGCCCCAAGGGTGGCGATCACGAAGATCAACAGCGATCCGATCACGATCGGCCGCCGTCCAAACCTGTCGGATAAAGGGCCGACAAAGATCTGCAGCACCGCCGTCGCCGCCAGATAGCCCGACAGCGACACCTGCATCACCGCATATTCGGTATCGAAATAGGCTGTCATCGCCGCCAGTGACGGCAGGAAGATCGACATGTTCAGCGCCGAAATGCCGGTGATCAGGATCAGCGTCATGATATGTGGCGGGGTGGTTCGGTCCAGAAACCGGAGGGTTGGTGATTTTGTCATTGGTCCTGATTAGGACTGGCACACGATGATGTCCATGCTCAAGACTGTCGAAGCACCTGTGCGCGGATGAACCATTGGGCAGATATATTTGCATGTTTGCATTATTGTAGCTTTGCAAAATCATCACTTTGCAAATTTTCTTAATCCCGCTTCATTCGCGCCCTGAACATGCTATGCAGGTTCAAACAAAATAGGGAGGGGCTGGGATGGACATTCTGCAGGAACTCGAAGACCGGCGCGTCGATGCCCGCCTTGGCGGCGGCGAAAAGCGGATTGCGGCGCAGCATGCCAAGGGCAAGCTGACCGCGCGAGAACGCATTGATCTGCTGCTGGACGAAGGCTCGTTCGAAGAATTCGACATGTTTGTTGCCCATCGCTGTACCGATTTCGGGATGGAACAGGACCGGCCTGCAGGGGATGGCGTCGTGACCGGTTGGGGCACGATCAATGGCCGCATGGTCTATGTCTTCTCTCAGGATTTCACCGTCATGGGCGGGTCGGTGTCCGAAACGCACGGCAAGAAAATCTGCAAAATCATGGATCTGGCGATGCAAAACGGCGCGCCGGTGATCGGGATCAACGATTCGGGTGGCGCACGGATTCAGGAAGGCGTGGCCAGCCTTGCCGCCTATGGCGACGTGTTCCAGCGCAATATCACTGCATCGGGTGTCGTCCCGCAGATCAGCCTGATCATGGGGCCTTGTGCCGGTGGTGCGGTTTACAGCCCTGCGATGACCGACTTTATCTTTATGGTCAAAGATTCCAGCTATATGTTCGTCACCGGCCCCGATGTGGCCAAGACCGTGACCAATGAGATTGTGACCGCCGAGGAATTGGGCGGCGCCAGCACCCATACCCGCAAATCATCGGTGGCTGACGGTGCGTTCGAAAATGATGTCGAGGCTTTGGCCGAAACCCGCCGCCTGTTCGATTTCCTGCCGCTGAACAACCGCGAACAGCCGCCCGTGCGCCCGTTCTTTGATGATGTGAACCGGATCGAAGACAGCCTTGATACATTGGTCCCCGCCAATCCCAACACCCCCTATGACATGAAGGAACTGATCCTGAAAATCGCGGATGAGGGCGATTTTTACGAGATTCAGGCCGAATTTGCCAAAAACATCCTGACCGGTTTCATCCGTCTGGAAGGGTCCACCGTGGGTGTGGTCGCCAACCAACCCATGGTGCTGGCGGGCTGTCTGGACATCGACAGCAGCCGCAAGGCCGCGCGTTTCGTGCGGTTCTGCGACGCGTTCGAAATTCCGGTGCTGACGCTGGTTGATGTTCCGGGCTTTCTGCCGGGCACGTCACAGGAATATGGCGGCGTTATCAAGCACGGCGCGAAACTGCTTTATGCCTATGGCGAGGCGACGGTACCAAAGGTGACCGTGATCACCCGCAAAGCCTATGGAGGGGCCTATGTCGTGATGGCGTCCAAGCATTTGCAGGCCGATTTCAACTATGCCTGGCCCACATCGGAAATCGCCGTGATGGGTGCCAAGGGTGCGACCGAAATCATCCATCGTGGCAAATCCCCCGAGGAAATCGCCGCACGCACCGCTGAATACGAGGCGCGATTTGCCAATCCGTTCGTGGCCGCCGAAAAGGGGTTCATCGACGAGGTGATCATGCCCCATTCCACGCGCAAGCGGATCTGCCGCGCCTTTGCGTCGCTGCGATCCAAGAAAACCCAGATGCCGTGGAAAAAACACGACAATATTCCGCTTTGAACCAAAGGTCAGATTGATGGCACTGCCATATATGGACAAACACCGCGGCTTTCCGGGCCGCTTGCCGGGGACGGATTTTCAATTCGTGCTGCGCCGCGCGAACAAGGACGGGGCGACACCGCTGTCCCAACGCATCCGCTATCCCGACCGCCGCCCGGCCGACAAACGCGCCGATGCGGGGTTCATGCAAGCCTTGTGGGAGGCGTTTGGCGAAGATCCTTTCGTGCGCGGTAATTTGGACGCAGGCCGGCTCAGCTGGCTGTTCGGGCGTGAAGTCATCCCCGCCGAAGACCCGTTCGACCCCGCCAGTTACGAGGCGATGTTGCGGATCGACGTCAAGGTCGCGCGGCAAAGCTTTCCCGACATTCCCGGGTTGAACGAATGATCGCTGTCGTCGCGCATGTGGTAAGGCAGGAAACCGCCGATTTCGCAGCGCGGATATTTGCGGGCTTTGGCGCCGTACAAACCTGCGCAATGATCGGGCGTGCGGTGGCGCGGTCTGGCCTGCGCGCATTGTTATCCTTTGACCAGTTCGACCCTTCCCCTGACCGGCCTGCCTGTTCGCGTGGCGGGCCGGTTTCCTTTGGAACGGCGGGACTGGGCGGAAAACCGGATGATATTGGATATCACACGCATAAGGGTATTGAGTTATCGTGCATCAGCGACGGTTCTGGCGCTGTTTCCGAGAAACCGAATAAAGGCAGAACATCATGCAGAAGAAATCCATCATCCTGGCGGCATTTGCTGCTTTCGCTTTGTCTGGCTGTCTGGAAAGCGACACCGAACGTGCCGTCGCAGGTGCAGGCGCTGGTCTGGTCGCGTCGGAATTGCTGGGCACAGACCGTGCCGGCACGATTCTGGCCGGTGCCGCCGCAGGCGTCTTTTGTGACGACGTCGGCGTCTGCCGCCCCGTCCGCCGCTAATTTCGCAGCCCGCAACAGGGCTGTCAGTCACCATTGCCGCCGTCGGGGTCATGCTCCGGCGGCGGTTTTGCGTTCTTGGGGGGACCATTGATGTTCAAGAAAATACTGATCGCCAACCGTGGCGAAATCGCCTGCCGCGTGATCAAGACAGCCCGCAAGATGGGTATCCAGACAGTCGCGATCTATTCCGACGCCGACCGCCATGCGCTGCATGTCAAGATGGCGGATGAGGCGGTCCATATCGGGCCAGCCCCCGCCAACCAATCCTATATCGTCATCGACAAGGTGATGGCCGCGATCAAGGCGACCGGCGCAGAGGCCGTGCATCCCGGTTACGGTTTCCTGTCCGAGAATGCCAAATTCGCCGAGGCGCTGGAGGCTGCGGGCGTTGCTTTCATCGGCCCGCCAAAAGGCGCGATCTTGGCGATGGGCGACAAGATCACATCCAAGAAACTGGCGCAGGAGGCCAATGTCTCGACCGTTCCGGGTTACATGGGCCTGATTGCGGATGCTGACGAGGCGGTGAAGATTTCCAATCAGGTCGGTTATCCGGTGATGATCAAGGCCAGCGCCGGTGGCGGCGGCAAAGGCATGCGCATCGCATGGAACGATCAAGAAGCCCGCGAAGGGTTTCAATCCTCCAAGAACGAAGCTGCCAACAGTTTCGGCGACGACCGGATTTTCATTGAAAAATTTGTCACCCAGCCGCGCCATATCGAGATTCAGGTTCTGGCCGACCAGCATGGCAATGCGGTCTATCTGCATGAACGCGAATGTTCGATCCAGCGGCGCAACCAGAAGGTCATCGAAGAAGCCCCCAGCCCGTTTCTGGACGAGGCCACCCGCAAAGCCATGGGCGAACAATCTGTCGCCCTTGCGCAGGCCGTGGGCTATACCAGTGCCGGCACGGTGGAATTCATCGTTGATGGCGACCGGAATTTCTATTTTCTGGAAATGAACACGCGCTTGCAGGTGGAACATCCTGTCACCGAACTGATCACCGGCATTGATCTGGTCGAACAGATGATCCGCGTGGCGGCGGGTGAACACTTACCCTTTGTGCAAAGTGATTTGAAAATCAACGGCTGGGCGATGGAAAGCCGGTTGTATGCCGAAGACCCTTACCGCGGGTTTCTGCCATCCATCGGGCGGCTGACGCGGTATCGCCCGCCCGTGGAAGAGGCGACACCCACCCGCGCCGTGCGCAACGACACCGGCGTGTTCGAAGGCGGTGAGATCAGCATGTTCTACGACCCGATGATCGCCAAGCTATGTACTTGGGGGCCAGACCGTGCATCGGCCATCGCGGAAATGCGGCTGGCGCTGGATGCGTTCGAGGTCGAAGGCATCGGGCATAACCTGCCGTTTCTGGCCGCCGTTTATGACCACGAAAAATTCACCTCTGGCACCATGACGACCGCCTTTATCGCCGAGGAATTCCCAGACGGTTTCAACGGCACGACCTTGCCAGATGACACCTGCCTGCAGATCGCGGCATCGGCTGCGGCCATGCACCGCGTATCCGAAATCCGGCGTGCGCGCATCAGCGGGCGGATGGGCAACCATGAACGCCATGTTGGCGAAGATTGGGTCGTGTCGATGCAAGGCGCGCATCACCGCGTCCATATCGCCGCCGACAAGAAAGGTGCCGATGTCACCATCGGGGCCAATACGATGCGGGTGACAAGCGATTGGACACCCGGCCAGCCACTGGCGCGGCTTGATGTCGATGGCGCGCCCTTGGTGCTGAAGATCGGCAAGATTTCAGGCGGTTTTCGCGTGCGCTATCGCGGGGCTGATCTGAAGGTGCATGTGCGCAGCCCGCGTCAGGCGGAATTGGCGGCCTTGATGCCGGAAAAGCTGCCGCCTGATACGTCCAAGGTGCTGCTGTGTCCGATGCCCGGCCTGATCGTCAAGATCGATGTCGCGGTGGGCGATGTGGTGCAAGAGGGGCAGGCGCTTTGTACGGTCGAGGCGATGAAGATGGAAAACATCCTGCGCGCCGAACGCAAGGGCGTGGTCGCCAAGATCAACGCCAGCGCCGGTGACAGCCTTGCCGTTGATGATGTCATCATGGCGTTCGAATGAACGCTCAGCGGATATTCGCGCCGCGCCGGTCCTCGATTTCCTGCTGGCGCAGCAATGTGCGGTCGATTGATCCTGTCAATTCCCGCACGCTCCAGGGTTCGGGTTTGCGTTGCAGCACGCGCCCGTCCTTGCCCACCACCGTCAGCGCGTACCCGCGCGGACGCAGATCGAGCCGGACAGAATTGCGTGCCGCAGGGTCGGTGTCGGTGATCAGCATCACGTCGCGTTCGACCAGCCGGTCGATTTCGGCCAACAACAGGTCCATCTGCTGGCGAAACATTGGGTCGTTGGGGCTGTCTGCGAACACCACGACTGCGCGGGCGATCCATTGCAGTTCGGGCAAACTGACCTCGGAGGCATCGAACACCTGCGTCCGGTCGCTTTGCCACCGTGCGATGACGGATGGCTCGGCAGCCGGCAGGCTGGTGGCGGCAACAAGCGCTGCAAGCGCGATAAAGAATAATCTTTTCATACTTACCGATATAGTCCGACCATGCCGCAAAGCTAAGTCCCAAAGGTGCAAGGACAACACCTTTTTTGCGATGGCACGTCACACAGCCAACAGGAGCCAGCGATGACCGACAAGAAAACATGGGAAAAGCTGGCCACGGGTGAATTGCGCGGCAAGCCGCTGGATGCGCTGACATGGCACACGCTGGAAGGTATTCCCGTCCAACCGCTTTATACCGCCGAAGACACGGCAGACCTGCCGCATCTGGGCGGCATCCCCGGTCAGGCCCCCTACACGCGCGGCGTCAAGGCCACGATGTATGCAGGCCGCCCGTGGACGATCCGGCAATATGCGGGGTTTTCGACGGCTGAGGAATCCAACAATTTCTATCGCAAGGCGCTGGCCGCAGGCCAACAGGGTGTTTCCGTTGCATTCGATCTGGCCACGCATCGCGGCTATGACAGCGACCATCCACGGGTCGAGGGCGATGTCGGCAAGGCCGGTGTTGCCATTGATTCTGTCGAGGATATGAAAATCCTGTTCGACGGCATCCCTTTGGACAAAGTGTCGGTCTCGATGACCATGAATGGTGCGGTGATCCCGATCCTGGCCAATTTCATCGTCGCAGGCGAAGAACAGGGCCATCCGCGCAATGTGCTGTCTGGCACGATCCAGAATGACATCCTCAAGGAATTCATGGTGCGGAACACTTACGTCTATCCGCCCGAACCCTCGATGCGGATCATCGCGGATATTATTGAGTATACGACCGCCGAGATGCCGAAATTCAATTCGATCAGCATCAGCGGCTATCACATGCAAGAGGCCGGCGCGAACCTTGTGCAGGAACTGGCCTATACTTTGGCCGACGGGCGCGAATATGTGCGCGCCGCCATCGCGCGCGGCATGGATGTAGATCAATTCGCGGGGCGTTTATCGTTCTTCTTTGCCATCGGGATGAATTTCTTCATGGAGGTGGCAAAACTGCGCGCGGCACGCCTGCTGTGGTCGCGGATCATGGCGGAATTCGACCCCAAAGACCCCAAATCCTCGATGCTGCGCACCCATTGCCAGACATCGGGCGTGTCCTTGCAGGAACAAGACCCCTATAACAACGTGATCCGCACCGCCTATGAGGCGATGTCGGCGGTGCTGGGCGGCACACAATCGCTGCACACCAATGCGCTGGACGAGGCGATCGCGCTGCCCACCGAATTTTCTGCGCGGATTGCCCGCAATACGCAGTTGATATTGCAAGAAGAAACCGGCGTAACAAAGGTGGTCGATCCGCTGGCAGGGTCTTATTACGTTGAAAGCCTGACCCATGATCTGGCCGAAAAGGCTTGGGAGCTGATCGAGGAGGTCGAGCAGATGGGCGGCATGACCAAGGCTGTCGCCTCTGGCATGCCGAAACTGCGGATCGAGGAAACAGCCGCCAAACGGCAAGCCGCCATCGACCGTGGCACAGAGGTTGTCGTCGGCGTCAACAAATACCGCAAGGACAACGAAGACCCGATCGACATCCTTGATATCGACAACGAGGCCGTGCGCCTGTCGCAGATCGCGCGGATCGACCGCACCAAGGCTGCGCGCGATGCCGCTGCCTGCGAGGCCGCATTGGCCGAACTGACCCGCCGCGCGGGCGATGGCGGCAACCTGTTGGAAGCGGCGGTGGTTGCTGCGCGCGCACGCGCCACTGTGGGGGAAATCAGCATGGCGATGGAAAAAGTGTTCGGCCGCCACCGCGCCGAGGTCAAGACGCTCGCCGGTGTCTACGGCGCCGCCTATGAAGGTGACGCGGGTTTCGCGGCCATTCAGGCCAGTGTCGAGGCTTTCGCCAAAGAAGACGGGCGCAGGCCGCGGATGCTCGTCGTCAAGATGGGGCAGGACGGGCATGACCGCGGGGCCAAGGTCATTGCCACAGCCTTTGCCGATATCGGGTTTGATGTCGATGTCGGCCCCCTGTTCCAGACCCCTGCCGAAGCCGCACAGGATGCCATCGACAACGATGTGCATGTGATCGGGATTTCCAGTCAGGCCGCAGGGCACAAGACGCTGGCCCCCAAACTGGTGCAGGCGCTGAAGGATGCGGGTGCCGATGATATCATCGTCATTTGCGGCGGCGTGATCCCGCAGCAGGATTATCAGTTTTTGTATGACAGCGGGGTCAAGGCGATCTTTGGTCCCGGTACCAATATCCCCAAGGCGGCAGAAGATATCCTGCACCTGATCCGCGCTGCGCGCGGCTGATCCAGCCCCTGCGGGGCCGGATGCCTCCGGCGGGGATATTTGTGCTCGGAAGATGAGGAGGGACCATGCTGACACTCGACCATCTTGCTGTTGTGGCGGAGGATCTGGCCGCGGGGACGGCTTGGGTCGAGGCGGCATTGGGTGTGACCATGCAACCCGGTGGCAGGCATGTCCGGTACGGCACGCATAACACATTGTTGGGGTTGGGCGATGATCTGTATCTTGAGGTGATCACCAAGGACCCGGATGCCGCCCCCTATGACGGCCCGACATGGTTCGGGCTGGATGATTTTACCGGCGCGCCGCGCCTTGGCAACTGGATCTGCCAGACCGATGATCTGGATGCTATGCTGTGCGATGCGCCCTCTGCCGTGGGGGTGCCCCGCGATCTGTCGCGCGGCGATCTGGCCTGGCGGATCACCGTGCCCGACGATGGCAGCAAGCCGTATGACGGGGCCTATCCGACGTTGATCCAGTGGGCACAGGGCACGCACCATCCGGCCCGCCGGCTGGCTGATAGCGGCTGTCGTCTGCTGCAGCTGAGCGTGACGCATCCACAGGCGGATGATTTGCGCGCGATGCTGCCGCTGGACGATGACCGGGTGGTGCTTAGGGTGGGGCCTGCGGGATTTCGCGCCGTTTTTGACACGCCACAGGGCCGCCGCAGCCTCGGCTAGCTATTTTCAGCGGTGCAGATGCAGCGAAAGGTTGCAACCTGCGCGCAGGTCGGGTTCAAGATCGGGCATCGTTTTGATCAAAGGACCCTCATGTCGATCTGGACCCGCATCGGCGAGGCGCTGGCCGCATTGGCCAATGGCGAAGGCTTGCTTGCGGTCTTTGACCGCTTGCGCACGCCGCCTGACCGCTCTGTCGCCTTTACCATCGCGGTGATCGCGCTGGGGGCCAAGATGGCCAAGGCGGATGGCCTTGTGACCCGTACCGAGGTGCGCGCCTTTCGTGAGGTTTTCGTGATCGGCCCCGAGGAGGAGGACAACGCCGCGCGTGTGTTCGATCTGGCGCGGCAGGATGTGGCGGGCTATGATATCTATGCGCGCCGCATCAAGGCGATGTTCGGGGAGCATGAAGGCCCGCTGTGTGACCTGCTCGAAGGGCTGTTTCATATCGCACTGGCCGATGGCAGCTATCACGCGACCGAAGACGCCTTTTTGCAAGAAGTCGCTGCGATCTTTGGATTTGATGAACGCCGGTTCCAGCGCATCCGCGCGCAATTCGTGCCTGATGCGCAGCGCGATCCCTATGCTGTGCTTGGGGTCGATCCGGATGCACCGATGGACCGGGTGCGCGCGGCCTGGGGGCAGCTGGTTCGTGAAACCCACCCCGACCAGATGATCGCGCGCGGTGTGCCACCAGAGGCGGTCAAGCTGGCTGAACGGCGCATGGTTGCGATCAACCGCGCCTGGGAAGATATCCGCGCGCAGCGGGCCTGATCGCGGTCGGGCTGCAACCTTAGCCGCCGAACTTGACGGTTCCTGTCGCGTTCAGCGCATTGGCCAAGGCGTTGAACCGGACTTCTGCGACCTCGCCATACAGCGGGCGGGCATGTTCGGTCAGGCGCAGGGTTAATGCGCCTGCCTTGCGGTGCCATGTCAGCGTGCCGGGCTGTTCATCCGCGGTCAGCCAGAGCATCGCGCCAAGCCGCATTGCCTTGCCCAAAATCTCGGCTTCCTTGATCTGCTCGGGGGTCAGCATGGCGAACAGCGGGTCGAACCGGGGGCTTGTGGTCTTGCTGGAATAGCGGTTCATCAGCGCCAGCCCCAACAGCACCCGTTCGTAATGTTTCAGCCCGCCCAGATTGGCGCGGGTTGCATTGTCGAATGTGACCTCGGCGCGGTAATCGGGATGCGCGCGCCAGCTGACATCATGCAGCAGGCAGGCCGCCTTGATGATCCGTTTGCGCTGCCAATTGGCGCGCGGAAACAGCGGTTTGACGAAATCATACAGGATGCGCCCGAAACCGGGCAGGCGGGCATCCTTGTTTTCGGCGAAACGGCAGGCTTCGATCAGCGGGTCGCGTTCGCGCAGCGCGCGCGGCATCTGTTCGTACAGCATCCCTTCGCGGATGCCGTAGGATGATACGGCGACATCCTTGGGCTTGAAGGTGCGCATCAATTCTTTCAGCACGATCGCGGCAAGCGGGACCAGCGACATCCGGCTGTCCGAGATATGGCAGCGGCCGCGCAATTCGGTCAGGTCGGATGTGCGGATATATTCGGCGGTCATGCTGATCTGGCGCGATGACATGCGGTATTCATGCAGCACCGTCAAAGGATAGCTGCGCCGTTCCATGTCGATCCGCGCGATGGCCCGCCACGATCCGCCGACCAGAAACAGCCGCATGCCGGTTTCAAAATTCATGTCCCTGTGCAGGTCCTGCACCGTGGCGCGGACATAGGCCTTGATGGCCTTTTTGCCGCCCTTGATTTCACGCAGTTTCAGCGGGCCGAGCGCGGATGTCAGGCGCTGGCCAACCTTGCCTTCGGCCAGATCGGCCAGTTCCATCGACGACCCGCCGATGTCGCAGACCAGCCCGTAACTGCCCGGCCAGCCCAGCAACACGCCTTGGGCGGACAATCGCGCCTCTTCGCGGCCGTCGATGACCCAAAGCTTGACGCCGGTTTCGCGTAAGACTTCGTCGCGGAAATCTTGCCCGTCTGTCGCTTCGCGCACGGCGGCGGTGGCTACGGCGGTCAGTGGCGGGATGCCCATGCCCTTGGCAAGGGCGGCGAAACGGCGGATTGCGGACACCGCGCGCTTGCGCCCTTCGGGGTTCAGATGGCCGGTCTGCGACATGCCCGCACCCAGCGCACACATGATCTTTTCATTATAGAAATAGGCAGGCGAGCGTGCCGCCCCGTCGAACACCACCAAGCGGACAGAGTTGGACCCCACATCGACCACGCCAACACGCGCCAGCGCCTGTGCGGCGGGGTCTTCGAACAACGGACGGCCAAAAGGCCCCCAGTCGATGCTGTCAGGCTCGGATTGCTGGTTCATTCTGTCCCCGCGTATGACGCATGACCCGTATCGGTCAATCGTCCGTGTGGGTCAATTGCGGAACATCAGACGCACCTGCCGATCCGCGCCCCGAAAGCGAGGGATTTTCCATGAAAAAGCGGTGACAATTAAAGGCAAATTCGCCTTCGGTGGGGGTGGCGCGGGTAAAACTGCCATCCGGTGCCATCACCCAGCTTTGCGCAACGTCAGCCATATTGGCGGCCATGATCTGGCTGACGATCTGCGCCTTGACGGTCGGGTTGCGGATATCGACCAGCGTTTCGACCCGCCGGTTCAGGTTGCGCCCCATCCAGTCGGCCGAACTGATATAGACCTTGGCCTGTTTGGATGGCAGCGCTGCACCATTGCCAAAACAGACGATGCGCGAATGTTCCAAAAACCGCCCGACGATGGATTTGACACGGATATTGTCGGACAGACCTTTTACACCGGGACGCAGCCCGCAGATGCCGCGGATCACAAGGCTGATCTTGACCCCGGCCTGCGACGCCGCATAAAGCGCGTCGATCACATCGGGTTCGACCAGTGAATTCATTTTGGCCCAGATCATCGCGGGTTTGCCGGCGCGCGCATTCACGCCCTCGGCGGCGATGCGGTCAATCAGCGTCTGTTTGAGCGAAATGGGCGAGATCGACAGGTTTTGCAGCCCTTCTGGCTGGGCATAGCCCGACAGGTAGTTGAACACCTTTGTCGCATCGCGCCCCAGATCCTGATCGCAGGTGAAAAAGCTCAGGTCGGTATAGATGCGCGCCGTGATCGGATGGTAATTGCCGGTGCCGAAATGGGTATAGGTCACCAGCTTGTCACCTTCGCGGCGCACGACGGTGCTGATTTTCGCGTGGGTTTTGTAATTCACAAAGCCGTAAACGACATGCGCACCCGCGCGTTCCAACCGGCGCGACTGGCGGATATTGGCGGCCTCGTCGAAACGGGCCTTGAGTTCGACCAATGCGGTGACGGATTTGCCATTCTCTGCGGCTTCGCATAGCGCGCTGACGATGGGGGATTTCTGCGATGTGCGGTATAGCGTCTGCTTGATCGCCACGACATCGGGGTCATGTGCTGCCTGATTAAGAAACCGCACCACCATGTCGAAGGTTTCATAAGGATGATGCAGCAGCATGTCCTTTTGTCGGATCGCAGCAAACATGTCACCGTCATGATCCTGCACCCGTTCGGGCACGCGGGGGGTAAAACTGGGCCAGAGCAGGTCGGGCCGGCTGTCCAACACCAGTTCGCCTAGGTCGGAAATGCCGATCAGCCCGTCCACCTCGACCACGGCATCGCTGGAGACATGCAGTTCCGACATGATCAGCGTTTGCAGCGCAGGCGGCGCATTGGCCGAAATCTTGAGCCGGACAACCTCGCCACGGCGACGCCGTTTCAGCGCGGTTTCAAACTCGCGCACAAGGTCTTCGGCCTCTTCTTCCAGTTCCAGATCGCTGTCGCGCAGGACCTTGAACCCGCAATTTCCCTTGACCTGATAGCCCGGAAACAGACGCGGGATATGCAGCAAAAGCAGTTCTTCCAGCGGCAAGAACCGGTGGCCCGTCGCACTGGGCAGAGAGATGAACCGCGCGATCTGGGCGGGGATTGGCAGCAGCGCGCGCAGGCTGCGCTTATCGGCGCTGCGTTCCAGTTGCAGCGCCAGCGCGAACCCTTCGTTGGGCAGGAACGGGAACGGATGCGCGGGGTCGATGGCCAGCGGCGACAAAACTGGAAAAACCTGATCAAGAAAGTAATTATCCAGAAAATCGCGGTCGTCCTTGGTCACGTCCATGCGCGACAGGATCGCGATGCCGTTGTCTTTCATTTCCGCTTCAAGCGCGCTGTATACGACCTGCTGACGCGTCATCAGGGCGCGCGCCTCGCGGTCGATTTCGACCAGTTGTTCGGCGGGGGTCAGCCCGTCCAGCGCGGGCGTGACATTGCCCGCGATGGCCAATTCGCGCAGGCCCGCGACGCGGACGGTATAGAATTCATCCAGATTGGTCGCAGAAATCGACAAAAACCGCAGCCGTTCAAGCAGCGGCACGCGCGGATTTTCGGCCTCTTCCAGCACGCGCCAGTTGAAACCGACCCAGCTGAGTTCACGGTTCACGAAACGCGCGCTGCTGGCGACATCCATGTCAAGGGCGGTGGCGGCGGGAAAATCGCTGCTCAGGAAATTTGCTTTGTTCATGCTGCCTTTTGTCCCGCGAAGGTTGCGGTTTTGTGACAATGATGCAGTGGCTAGTCGGGCTTGTCCAGCAGGCGCGCGGCAAGTCTCTGGCTGATCTTGTGGCCGGTTGCCAAGGCCATGCTGTCCAGTTCCGCCACGATGGCCGCAGCGGCGGCAAAGGAGCGTTCGATCCGCGGTGCCAGATAGGCCGCGAGGTCGGGTGGTGGCAGCAATTGGCGGTCGGCGAACAGTTTCATCATCACCGCCTGCAACAGCGCATCGTCAGGGTCTGCGACCTGCACCACGGCGCTGCCCTGCATCCGGCTGGCCAGATCAGGCAAGGTGATCGGCCAGTGCCGCGGCGTCTGGCGCGCGGTCAGCAGCAACAGCCCGCCGTTATTGTGCAGATGGTTGTGCAGATGGAACATCGCCTCTTGGGCTGCAGAAGGCAGGGTGTCCATATCCTCGACCACCAGCGCTGCAGCCTTGGGCCTGAAATCCGCGGTCAGATCTGCGGCAGCGATGATCTGGGTGGGCTGGCCGGCTGCGAATATCCGCGCAAGGTGGCTTTTGCCGCAGCCCGCCGGCCCCGTGATCACCAGTTTGCACAGCGGCCAGCGGGCGGGGTCTGTCACCATGCCAAAGGCGGTCGCATTGGCGGTCGAGACGAAAAAATCATCCGGCCCCAGCGCCACCCCGTTGGGCCAGTCGAAACTGAGCTGTCGTGCGATCATCGGCCCTTGGACTGCCCTTGATACAGCAGGCTGTCACGGTATTGGCCCAATCCATAGCGGATGAGCACGCCGATCACCGCCGCGACCGGCACGGCGACCAGCATGCCGACGAACCCGAACAGCGACCCGAACACCGACAGCGCGAAAATCAGCCACACAGGGTGCAGCCCGACCGATGAGCCCACCAGTTTGGGCGTGAGCACATTGCCTTCCAGAAACTGCCCCAAGGCAAAGATCGCGCCCACGATCCCGATCCGCAACCAGTTGGTGGCATAGGTCACTGTGTCGCCATCCGCGAGCTCGACCGCGCCCCAGAACTGGAACAACGCCAGTCCCAGCGCCAAAGCCCCGCCAACCAGCGCGCCGACATAAGGAATAAAGGTGATCAGCCCCGCGATGAACCCGACGATCAGCCCGAAATTCAGCCCCGCCAGCATCAGCCCCAGGGCGTAATACGTGCCAAGGATCAGGCAGACCGTACCTTGCCCGCGGATGAACGACGCCAGAGTGCGGTCAATCTCGCTGCCCAGATGCCGCACGGTGGCGACGTGGTCGCGCGGCAGCAGGCTGTCGATCTTGGCGATCATATTGTCCCAGTCAAGCAGCAGATAGAAGGCCACGACCGGCACGATCACCAGCAGCACTATGATGTTCACAAGGCCCATGGCCGAGCTGAGAACGCCGTTGATCAATTCGCCGCCACGCGCCTGTATCGTCTCGCCAATGGCCTGCAATTGCTGGCGGATCGTGCTTTCGGGTTCGATCAGGTCGGGAAACCGCGCGGTCAATCCGGCCTGCAATCTTTCGAACAGCGCAGGGGCGGTGTTGATCAGCGCTGTGGTCTGTTTCACCAGCGTCGGGATCACCAGCAGGATCAGCAGGATGAACACCAGCGCCGCGACCAAGGTGATGATACTCACCGCCAGAACCCGGCTCAGGCCCGCGCGCTGCAACCTGTCGGCGACAGGGTCCAGCAGATAGGCGATAGCACCGCCAAGCACGAAAGGCAGGATCACATCGCCCAGCGCCCAAAGCACGACCAAAAACACCGCCATCGCGATGCCCCAATATTTGATCTGGTCCTTGACGGGCAGGGCCATCGGTTACTCCGCTTTCATTTACTTCGTGATGCGGCAAACGGGCCTTGCTTGCAAGGGTCCGGCGCATTTTCGAAAGCTGACGATCACAATGCTTGCGGGGGCATGGTTGCGCGATTACACGTCGAAAAGCAATTTTCGCCTGTCACAAAGGTCACCCCATGCGCCTAAGCCGTTATTTCCTGCCCGTCCTGAAAGAAACCCCGCGCGAGGCGCAGATCGTGTCGCACCGCTATATGTTGCAGGCGGGGATGATCAAACAGGCCAGCGCGGGGATTTATTCCTGGCTGCCCTTGGGGTTCAAAGTGCTGCGCAAGATCGAAAATATCGTGCATCAGGAACAAGAACGCGCGGGCCATATCGCCATTCAAATGCCGACGATCCAATCGGCAGACCTGTGGCGCGAAAGCGGGCGCTATGACGCTTATGGCGAAGAAATGCTGCGCATCAAGGATCGTGGCGGGCGTGAAATGCTGTTCACCCCCACGGCTGAGGAATTGGTCACCGACATCTTCCGCGCCCATGTGACCAGCTACAAAGACCTGCCGCTGACCTTGTATCAGATCCAGTGGAAATTCCGTGACGAGGTCCGCCCGCGTTTCGGCGTCATGCGGGGCCGCGAATTCTATATGAAGGACGGCTATAATTTCGACCTGACCAAAGAAGACGCTTTGCACGCCTATAACCGCCATCTGGTCAGCTATCTGCGCACCTATGAACGCATGGGGTTGCAAGCGATCCCGATGCGCGCCGATTCTGGCCCGATTGGTGGCGATGATACGCATGAATTTCTGGTTCTGGCCGACACCGGCGAATCAGAGGTGTTCTATGACAGCCAGATCACTGACCTGAAATTCGGTGACCGCCAGATTGATTACAGCGATCATGCGGCCTGTGCTGCCGTGCTGGATGAATTCACCAGCCGCTATGCGCGCACCGATGAAACCCATGATGCGGCGCTGTTCAATCAGGTGCCAGAGGAACGCCGCCGCACCGCGCGCGGCATCGAGGTTGGCCAGATCTTCTATTTCGGGACCAAATATTCCGATGCGATGGGCGCGCTGGTCGATGATGGCAAGGGCGGCAAGGTGCCTGTGCATATGGGCAGCCACGGCATCGGCGTGTCGCGTCTTTTGGGCGCGATTATCGAGGCGAGCCACGACGACAAGGGCATTATCTGGCCCGAAGGCGTGACACCTTTCCATTGCGGGATCGTCAACCTCAAGCAAGGCGATGCAGAGGCTGACGCCGCTTGTCAGGCGCTCTATGACAGCCTGACTGCGTTGGGGCTGGAGCCACTTTATGACGACCGCGACGAACGGGCGGGCACGAAATTCGGCACGATGGACATGATCGGCCTGCCTTGGCGGATTACGGTCGGCCCACGCGGCCTCAAGAACGGTGTCGTCGAACTGACCAGCCGCCGCACGGGCGAAAGCGAGGAATTGCCGCCAGCGGATGCCATCGCGCGGATCGCTGCGATTTATCAGGGGATTGCCTAAGCCATACGCAGGTTGTTTGGGCGCTGGACCAGCCTGATGTGCATGCGTCCCTCGCCTGTTTGTTGAGTTCACAAGTAGTAGGTTATGATGGAAGCAATTTTAATGCTGATTTGGATCGCCTTGGCGATCTGGATCATCTGGAAAGTTTTCGTCATTGTGGGTGATATGGCGGAAAGGCGCGGACAAGATCGCTTTCTTTGGCAAGTCACTGCGGTGTTTATCAACCCGATTTCAGCAATGTTGCTATTGTGGATCTTTTGCCGGGTAAAGCCGGGATGGCACAACCGATAGGGGCATATCGACGGCACTGGTCACGCGCGCCGCAGACCGTTAGAACACCGCCATGACCACAACACGTCCCTTTGCCAAATTCGAATGGATGATCGCTTGGCGCTATATCCGCGCCAAACGCGCTGAGGGCGGCGTCAGCGTCATGACATGGATCAGCTTGATCGGCGTCACGCTGGCCGTCTTTGCCCTGATCGCCACGCTGGCTGTGCGGTCGGGCTTTCGCGCCGAATTCATCGACACGATTGTAGGGGCCGATGCCCATGTGACCGTCCTGCGCCCGCGCGAGGTGATCGCGGATTACGCAGATATGTCAGACCGGATCATGGCCCTGCCGGGTGTGGCCAGTGTCGCGCCATTGGTGCGCGGGCAGGCGATGGCGGGGGCCTTCGGGCAGATCGCACTTGCCGATATCTATGGCATCCATCTGGATGATCTCAAAGCGTCAGAGGCTATCGTGGATAGCGAACGCACCATCGGCAATATCGACGATTTGCAGGGAGGGATCGCGCTTGGATCGGCCTTGGCGGCGAACCTTGGCCTTGGGCTAGGCGACCGGATCGAGATCACGACACGGTCAGGGGCGGCCACGCCGATGGGGCAATCGACGCGGCGCAATGCCTTTGACGTGGTCTATATCTTTTCAACCGGCCGCTACCAGATTGACGAAGTGCGCGCCTATCTGCCGTTTGATGTGGCGCAGACCATCTTTAACCGCGATGGCGTGGCGGATGAGCTGGACGTGCGGCTGGACGACATCAACAAATCCGAGGCACTGAAACAGGATATCGCCAATGCCGCTGGCCCCAATATCTGGGCCTATAGCTGGCAGGACCGCGTGGGCCGTTTCCTGCGCGCGTTGACGATTGAAGATAATGTGATGTTCATCATCTTGTCCATTCTGGTGCTGGTGGCGTCTATGAATATCATCAGCGGGTTGATCATGCTGGTGAAAAACAAGGGCCGCGATGTGGGCATCCTGCGCACCATGGGCCTGACCGAAGGGTCGATCCTGCGCATCTTTTTCATCTGCGGGGCGGGGATCGGGACCATCGGGACGGCGCTGGGCGTGATTTTGGGCTGTCTGTTCGCAATCTATATCGACCAGATTTTCAGCCTTGTGAACTATGTCGCCGGTGGCGGCGTCTGGGACCCGTCGATCCGGGGTATCTATAACGTGCCGGCCGAATTGCATGTGTCCGATGTGCTGAAGGCCGTGTCGCTGTCGCTGGGTCTGTCGTGGATCATCACGATCTTTCCCGCCCGCCGCGCCGCGCGGATGAATCCGGTCGAGGCACTGCGCTATGAATGACATCCTGTCGCTGCATGATCTGCACAAGACCTACAACGCGGGCAAACCTAACGAGGTGCGGGTGCTGCAAGGCGTTAACCTGACGGTTGCTGCCGGTGAAATCGTGGCCCTTGTCGCCCCGTCGGGTGCGGGCAAATCGACCTTGCTGCATATCGCGGGGCTGCTGGATACCCCCGACAGCGGCACGGTCAGTATCGCAGGCACCGATATGACGCGCCTGTCGGATCGCAAGCGCACCGGCGTGCGGCGCGGGCAGGTGGGGTTCATCTACCAGTTCCATCACCTGCTGCCGGAATTTTCGGCGCTGGAAAACATCGTGCTGCCGCAGCTGGCCAATGGTGTCACAGATCGGGCCGCCCATGCGCGCGCAATGGCCTTGCTGACCCGTGTCGGGATCGCAGAGCGTGCGGCGCACCGGCCTGCGGCCTTGTCAGGGGGCGAACAGCAGCGCGTGGCCTTTTGCAGGGCTTTGGCCAATGAACCGGCGTTGTTGCTGGCGGATGAACCAACAGGCAATCTGGACCCCGACACATCGAACCGCGTGTTTGAAACCCTGATCGGGCTGGTGCGTGACACCGGGCTGGCGGCGGTGATTGCGACGCATAACCTTGAGCTGGCCGCGCGCATGGACCGGCAGCTGCGGCTGGACGCGGGCGTTCTGGTCGCGCTTTAGACCTTTTGCGTCAGCAACACGCCCGCGGCCATCAGCGCGATACCTGCGGCGCGGGTGCCGGTCAGGGGCGTGACCTGTGCGGCAAACAGGCCGAAATGATCAATGGCCGCAGCCGAGATCAACTGCCCCAGCAAGACGAAGAACACCGCATTTCCAACCCCGATCACAGGCGCGATCCATGTGATCGACAGGATGTAAAAGGCAACCAGCGTGCCTGCAAGGAACAGGTATTTGGGCGCCGATGCCAGCCGTGTCGCCGCTTGTGGCTGGGTCAACAAGGCCGCGATCAGTGCTACACTGAAGGCCACGACGAACAGGACCGTCGCCGCCATCGCCGGTGATCCGATCTGCCGGCCCAAACCCGCATTCAACGCCGCCAGCACCGGAATGCCAAGGCCCGCAACCAGCATGATCAGCGCATAATGGAACATGGCGGTCCTTTCGGGTGTTATGGCGGGAATTGATCTGGAGCATGGCTTGCCGCGCGTGACTTTGCTAGTCTGATAAAAATTATGGAGGCACATCATGCGGATAATCATTCTTGGGGCATTTCTGGCGCTTGCGGCTTGCGGTGACGAGCAACCGATCGACGGGCGCAGCGTCTATCTGGACAATTGCGCTGCCTGCCACGGTGCTGACGGGACCGGCAACGGACCGATGGCGCGCGATCTGGGCGTCACCGCCCCCGACCTGACCCAGATTTCGGCGCGCAATGGCGGCACCTTTCCGCGCGATGCGGTGATGAGCACCATCGACGGCTATCAGGCGGGCCAGCATCTGTCAGGTGCGATGCCCGAATTCGGCGCCGGTGATCTGGGCGATACGGTGATTGTGGAAAACGACGGGCTGGGCACGCCGGTGCCTTGGAAATTACTGGTGCTGACAGATTATCTGGAAAGCCTGCAACGGTGATTCGGGTGGCGGCGGGGTGAACCCCGCCCTACGGGATCTGTTGCAAAAGCGCTGTTGCTATGGCGGTGTTCGGAACAGTGCCCGCAATCTCGAGGATCAGCTTGCGCCGGATGGCATCGGTGAAGGCGGGGCCGTCCATCGCGGGCATGACAAAGGCGTTCGGGCCGCCGATGATGTTTTGTTTGTATAAATTGACCAGCCCGCTGTTGCTGCGAAAATCGTTGTTGCGCAGGATTGGCAGCGCGTTGATCGTGATGCCCGCCGCCACGACCCTGTCGCGCGATGTTGTGATCGCGGGGCCAAGGGTATTGGCCATCGTATCACCGGAAAAATCGATCACGCGGCGCAGGCCGGTGATGTCGTTGCCTTCGATCTGGTCCATCCCGTAAAGCAGCGCCGCCCCGATGGCATTGCTGCCGCTGGCCTGCCGTGGCGGGCCGATCAGGGCGTCGGCAAAGGCGGTGGCGCTGTCCATATCCGCGATGATGGTCCAGTCCACCACCGTCGCCTGATTGCTGGCCCATTCGACGTAAGTGACCGCGATGGACCCATAAAGCGTGTTCTGGATCGCCATGACGACCGCCGGATCGGTGATCGCGGTGGCATAGGATTGGCGCTGAAACAGCAGCTCATCCGCGTCGATCGACCCCGACGCATCAGCGAGCAGGACCAGTTCAAGGTCCGTCTCGATCTGCTGGGCCAAGGCGGGCGAGGCGAGGAAGAGGGCAAGGATCAGGTGGCGCATATTGGGGATGATAGGGCGCGGGTGACGTTAGGGAAAGGGGTAGGATGCGCAGCTTACGGGCGCGCGCATTCTGCGCACCGCCCCACATCAAACATCCAACTCCTCCACGAACCGCGCGTTTTCCTGGATATACTGGAACCGCAGTTCCGGTTTTTTGCCCATCAGCCGCTCGACCAGATCGGCGGTGTCGCCGGGGACATCGTCATGCACCGTCACGCGGATCAGTTTGCGGGTGGCGGGGTCCATCGTGGTTTCCTTGAGGTCTTTGGCGTCCATCTCGCCCAGACCCTTGAAGCGTTGCACGTCGATTTTGCCTTTTCCGCCAAGACCCTTGGCCATCATCTTTTCCTTTTCGGCGTCATCCGCCACATAGACGCGCCGCGCGCCTTGGGTCAGCCGATAGAGCGGCGGGCAGGCCAGATACAGATGCCCGTGGTCGATCAGCGGGCGCATCTGGGTGAAAAAGAACGTCATCAGCAGGCTGGCGATATGCGCGCCGTCCACATCGGCATCGGTCATGATGATGATCTTTTCATAGCGCAAATCATCAACGTTGAACTTGGTGCCCATGCCGACGCCCAAAGCCTCGCACAGGTCGTTGATTTCCTGATTGGTCGTCAGCTTGTTCGACGCCGCCCCCAGCACGTTCAGGATCTTGCCTTTGAGCGGCAACAGCGCCTGATTGACGCGGTTGCGCGCGCCCTTGCCGGACCCGCCCGCCGAATCCCCTTCGACGATGAACAGTTCGGTCCCCTTGCGGTCCTTGGACGTGCAATCGGTCAGCTTGCCGGGCAGGCGCAGTTTCTTGGTCGCGGATTTACGGGCGGTTTCCTTTTCCTGACGACGCTTGAGCCGTTCCTCCGCCCGCAGGACCAGAAAATCAAGGATTGCGCCCGCGGATTTGGTATCTGCTGCCAGCCAATTGTCGAAATGGTCGCGCACAGCGCCTTCGGTCATGCGGGCTGCGATTTCCGACGACAGCCGGTCCTTGGTCTGGCCGACGAAGGCCGGTTCGCGGATAAAACAGGACACCAGCGCACAGCCGCCCGACATCAGATCCTCGCGCGTGATCAGCGCGGCCTTTTTGTTGTTGGCGAGTTCGCCATAGCCTTTGATGCCCTTCAGGATCGCGTTCCAAAAGCCCGCGACATGGGTGCCGCCTTCGGGGGTGGGCACTGTGTTGCAATAGGACTGGATGAAGCCGTCGCGCACGGGCGTCCAGTTGATCGCCCATTCTACCTTGCCCGGTTCGTTGAACTTGTCGGCAAAATCGACGCTGCCCGCGAATGGCTTGTCGGCATAGGTCGCGGATTTGCCCAAGGTTTCTTTAAGGTAATCGGCCAGACCGCCGGGGAAATGGAACGTCGCCTCAAGCGGGGTTTCGCCGTCATTGATTTCGGTTTTCCAGCGGATTTCGACACCGGAAAACAGATAAGCCTTCGACTGGATCGATTTATAGAGCCGCGCAGGCTTGAACTTTTGCGACCCGAAAATCTGTTCATCCGCATGGAATGTGACCGTCGTGCCGCGCCTGTTTTGGGTTGGTCCCAGTTTCTGGATCGGCCCCAAGGGCAGGCCGCGTGAAAACCGCTGTTCGAACAATTCCTTGTTGCGCGCAACTTGCACCACCATCGAATCCGACAATGCGTTGACCACGGATGCACCGACCCCGTGCAAACCGCCCGATGTCTGGTACGCCTTGCCCGAAAACTTGCCGCCTGCGTGCAGGGTGCACAGGATCACCTCTAGCGCGGATTTGTCGGGGAATTTGGGGTGCGGATCGACGGGGATACCGCGCCCGTTGTCGCGGATGGTGACGGAATGATCGGCGTGCAATTCCACCTCGATCCGGTTGGCATGGCCTGCGACAGCCTCGTCCATCGAGTTATCAAGAACTTCGGCCACCAGATGATGCAAGGCGCGTTCATCGGTGCCGCCAATGTACATGCCGGGGCGTTTGCGGACAGGCTCCAACCCTTCCAGCACCTCGATGCTGGAGGCGTTGTAATCATCGGGTCCTGTCGTGGACAAAAGGTCGTCGGCCATTGGCTGCTCTTTTCTTGTGGTTTGCACCTTTATGGCAGAGGGGGGGCGTCCATGAAAGACCCCGCAGATGGGGTTTGTCTTGCCCTTGGCGCTGTGGCAGGTTTCGCGCAAACGGGGGGCACGATGACGGACAATCTGACGACGATCAAGGCATTGCCTGACTGGCGCTATTTGCTGGCAGAATTCTATGAGCTGTACCGCGCGATCCCGGCGGGCGGCAGTGACCGCATCCGCAGCCATCAACGTCAGGTGCGCGAGGCGATCAACCGCGTGATCAAGGCGCATGCGCCCGTCCAATTGCAGCCTGCCGCGCAGAAACCTGTCACTGCGCATCTGCGTCGCGCGCTGGATCAAGGGCGGTCGGGGATCATGGCATCGACTATCCGTGCGCTGGATACGCTGCGCACCGATCTGTCATGGCAATATGGGTACGAAAAGGTGCCGTCGGCACTGGCCGATTCCTATGCCTATGCCGAGATTGCGGGGCCAAACGGGCCGGTCGTCACGTCAGAGATTATTCTGGGCGTGGTCTTGTTCGCCCCGTCCTGCACCTATCCCGCCCATGCGCATCAAGGGATCACCGAAAGCTATGTTTGCTTGTCGGGTGCCGTGTCCGAGAATCACCAAGGCGTTTATGTGCCGGGGTCGATGATCTTTAACCCGCCCGACCATTTGCACCGGATCACTGTCGGTGACCGCGAACCGGCATTGCTGGCTTATGCATGGCTGGGCAAGCCGGCTGATCTGGCAGGACAAAAGATGGTGTTCTCCCGCCCGCGCAAATAAGGTGACGCAAACATCGGGCGAAAGGAACGACCATGCGCATTTTCTTTACTGGCGGCAGCGGCAAGGCGGGCAAACATGCGATCGCTTATCTGCAGGCGCAGGGGCATATCGTCGTGAATATCGACCTTGTACCCTCCGGTCTGGACGTGTCCGAATTGCTGGTGGACCTGACCGATGCGGGGCAGGTGATCGGTGCCATGTCGCAATACACCGATTTCCACGAGCTTGATACAGGCACCGGCGTGCCGCGTTTCGATGCTGTCGTACATTTCGCCGCGGTGCCGCGCGTGATGATCGGCACCGATGCCGAATGTTTCCGGATCAACACCCAATCCACCTATAATGTGATCGAGGCTGCGGTGAAACTGGGCGTGCCCAAGGTGATCTTTGCCAGTTCCGAAACCACCTATGGCGTCTGTTTTGCCCATGGCGAGGTCAAGCCGGATTATGTGCCGGTGGATGAAGATCACCCCACCGTGCCGCATGACAGCTATGCGATGTCCAAGGTCTGCAACGAGGCAACGGCGCGCAGCTTTCAGGTGCGCACAGGCATAGATATTTACGGTTTGCGCATCAATAATGTCATTGAACCACATGAATACGCAACAAACTTTCCCGCCTTCATCGCCGATCCCGCCGCCCGCCGCCGCAATATATTCGCCTATATCGACGCGCGCGATCTGGGCCAGATGGTTGATTGCTGCCTGAAAACCGACGGGCTGGGCTATCAGGTGTTCAACGTGTCCAATGACGACCTCAGCGTCGGCATCACCGCGCGTCAGGTGATCGCGCGGTTTTACCAAGGGGTCGAACAGCGCGGCACTTTGTCGGAAAACGAAACAATGTATAGCAATGCCAAAGCCAAGCGCATGGTCGGTTTCGCCCCGCAGCATTCATGGCGCGATGTTCTGGGCTGACAGCTTGCCCAGACTTGCCTGAGGCCTGCGGTGCCGTGATCGCGCATGACGGGGGCTGGCCATCAGGGCCGGATCACGCCCAAGTGTCACCCGCTGCACGACAGCGCGATTGCGACACGCGCCGCCCTGCGGTAGCTAGGGGCATGTTGCGCAAATTGTCTGTGTTCCCGCTTTTGTTGCCTGCACCCGCGCTGGCCCATCCGCATGTGTTTGTGCAGGTGGAAATGGCTGTGGTGTTTGATGTGCAAGGTGGCGTTGGCGTGCGGCTGGACTGGGTCTATGATGCCTATTTTTCGATGCTGGTCACCGCCGATCTGGGCATCGACATGGACGGTGATCTGCAACTGACGCCCGAGGAACAGGCGCTGCTGGACACGCAGATCGCCGCATGGCCTGCTGATTTCGATGGCGATCTAGAGGTCGTGCAGGGCGATACGATCCTGCCATTGGCCCCCAAACGCGATCATGCGATGGTTTACGCGGACGGGATCATGCGCGAAACCCATCTGCGCCCCTTGGCACAGGTTGCCGACCGCAGCGCACCGCTGACGATCCTGCCCTATGATCCGACCTATTACGTCGCCTATTCGCTGGCCGGTCCGGTCACTGTCGAAGGCCGCGGCGATTGCACGGTCGATATTATCCCCGCCAATCTGGACGCCGCCTATTCGCTGGTTGACGAATTGCTCTATGGCCGCCCGGCCAGCGACGTCGGCCCCGATGAAGATTTTCCCGAAGTTGGCCGGTCCTTTGCCGATAGCGTGGTCGTGACATGCGCCGGTTTGCTGTAATCCTGCTGGCCGTGATCGGGGCGGGCGCAGTTTGGCTTTGGGGCTTTGGCGGGGCCGAGCAGATCATGCGGCAGGCCGCGGCCAGCCAGATGCAGGTCCAAAATGCGATGGCGGGCGCCTTGCGTGCGCTGCAACAGGGTGACTTGGCGGCGGTGCTGACGCTGTGGGGGCTGTGTTTTGCTTACGGGTTTGTCCATGCCGCAGGGCCGGGACATGGCAAGCTGGTGATCGGCGGTTACGGGCTTGGCGCGCGGGTGCCTGTGGGGCGGCTGGCGGGGCTGGCGCTGGCCTCGTCGCTGGCGCAGGCGGCGACAGCTGTTGTGCTGGTTTATGGCGCTGTCTGGGCGCTGGGCTGGGGGCGCGCGCAGATGACGGGGCTGGCCGATGATGTGCTGGAACCTGTCAGCTATGCGCTGATCGCGGGGGTCGGGTTATGGCTAGTGCTACGCGGCGCGCGCCATCTGCGCGGCCTGCGCAGGCCCGTCCAAGCGCCTGATGACATCTGCGCCAGTTGTGGGCACGCCCATGGCCCCAGCGTGGAACAAGCCGCCGAGGTCCGGTCGTGGCGCGATGCCGCCGCCATTATCGCGGCTATCGCAGTGCGCCCCTGCACGGGGGCGGTGTTCTTGCTGATCCTGACATGGCGGTTCGGGCTGGATTGGGCGGGGATTATCGGGGCCTTCGTGATGGGGCTGGGTACGGCCAGTATCACGGTTCTGGTGGCCTTTGCCGCCGTTGGTTTTCGCGAAACTGCGCTGCAACTGGTCAGCAACCGTGGCACCGCGCGCATGATGGCCAGCGCCGAGATCGCCGCAGGCGCGCTGGTCATGCTGCTCGCCTTGCAGTTGGTGCAGCGCAGCATCTGATTGCGCTTTACGACCCATAGCTTCGCGCCTAATGCTGGCGCAATGCAACAGATCGCCACCACATATCCCGAACATGCGCGCGCGATCTGGAAGCTGGGCATACCCCTGATCCTGAGCAATATGGCGCAATTCGCGATCCATATGACCGATACGCTGATGCTGGGCTGGTATGATGTCACCGCATTGGCAGCAGCGACGATTGCGACATAGTTGTTTTTCGTCGTGTTCATCGTAGGGGCCGGTTTCGCGCAGGCGATCACGCCCTTGGTGGCGGCGGCGAATGAACAGAATGACCAGGTGCAGGTCCGGCGCGTCACGCGCATGGGGCTATGGCTGTCGATCCTCTATGGTGTGATCGTCATGCTGCCCTTTTTCTGGGCCGAGGATATCCTGATCGCCATCGGCCAAGCGCCCATCGTCGCGGCCGAGGCGCATCTGTACCTGCAGATCGTCATCTGGGGGATGATTCCGACATTGCTGGTGATGGCGCTGAAATCCTTTCTGGTGGCGCTCGAACATACCGCGTTCATCCTGTGGGCTACGGTCGGGACGGCGGTGCTGAACGGGCTGGTGAATTACGCGCTGATCTTTGGCAATTGGGGTGCGCCGGAACTGGGCATCGAAGGGGCGGCCATCGCCTCGGTCATGGTCAATCTGCTGAGTGTGGCGCTGCTGGTCGGCTATATCCGGCGCAAGTTGCCGCGCTACGAATTGTTCCGCAATTTCCACCGCCCTGACAGTGAAATCATGCGCCGCGTGTACCTGTTGGGCTGGCCCATCGGGCTGACATCTTTGGCCGAAGGCGGGTTGTTCAGCGCCTCGGCGATCATGATGGGCTGGATCGGGCCGATTGAACTGGCCGCCCATGGCATCGCGATCCAGTTGGCCAGCCTGACCTTCATGGTGCATATCGGCTTTTCGCAGGCGGCAACGGTGCGCGCGGGCCGCGCACTGGGCCGACGCGACGAACAAGGGCTGCGGCGCGGCGGGATCACGGCCATCGGGCTGTCGGCCATTTATGCGGCGGTGACCTCGGCGATTTTTCTGCTGATCCCCGGGCTGTTGGTATCCGTATTCATCGACCCCGCAGAACCTGACCGGCTGCGCCTGATCGAGATTGGTGTCCTGCTGGTGATGATCGCGGGGTTGTTCCAGCTGGTCGACGGGTTGCAGGTCGTCGTGCTGGGCCTGTTGCGCGGGGTGCAGGATACCACGGTGCCGATGGTGATGGCGGCGTTCAGCTATTGGGGCGTCGGTTTGCCGGCCAGCTATCTGTTGGCATTTCACTGGGGCTTGGGTGGGGTCGGCATCTGGCTGGGGCTGGTGCTGGGGTTGCTGGTGGCGGCGATGCTGCTGATGTCGCGGTTCTGGGGGCGGTCGGTGCGGATCACCCCAGCGCAAGGCTAGGCGCGCATTTCCAGATCGCGCAGCCGCAACCGCGGGTGGCGGAATAGCCCGATGTCATCTAGCCTGCGCAGATGCGGAAACAGGGCCAGATACTGGGCCAGCACCGGGCCGCGCAGGCCAAGGCTGAAGGCCGTGCCGGGATGCAGGCTTTCCACGCCGATCCCGTTGACCATCAGCGTTTCATGCGCGGCAAATCCCAGCTGATAGACATCGACCGGTGCCGCAGGGCGCAAGGCGATGAACTGGTTGCCGTCCACGAAATCATGGGCTGGAATATAGGCCGCCGTCTTGCCCGTCAGTTTCGCTACATTGCTGGTCGCGTGGTATAGCCGTGCTGCAGGCCCTAAAACAAGATCCTGCAAGGGCCGCCCGATCCCCAGCGCATCGGCGGTGATCCGCGTCAGGCCATGCCGCACTGACCCGGCATCGGAGGGTGTGATCGTCATCATGCCGCGCCACAACAGCGGCGCAAAGCTGCCGTCGATCAACCGCAGGCTATCGCCCGGCAGCAGGTCCTCGACCGCGACGGGGCCGTGACGTGTTTGCAGGATCGTACCGCGCCCCAAAGCCCCAAAGGCATCCTCGATGGCGGGGATGGCAGGGGCCATGATGCTTGTCTCGATGATGTGGACGCCAGCAAGACAGGTGATGGTGTATTTGCGGTTAAGTCGGCTGCGGCCAGCCTCGCTTTCGGGGCGCAATGCTGCGTCGGCATGGTGCAGGGCCGGATGGGCCGGGGCGGCATTCGAACGGCTGGGCATGCGGACCCCTTGGTGAATTCATCAAACCGCAGGCAACGTCGCCTGCGACCGCGTTTGTGATCAGCACGGTAAATGCATCTGGCGGAACGGATGCTGCTATGTGCCGCTTTATGCCAGAGGCGCGGAGCGCGTGGCCATCGTGTGCGCCTCAGGCGATCTGTGCCAAATATTTTTCATGGCGATACCTCTTTTTCAGGCCATTACATGGGCCTTGTCAGGCCAGTATGCGCAATCAAGCTGGCAGGACTTTGGCGCAAACATGCAGCGGTGCGATAAAATAAGTCTCGCAGGTGTGACGGATAACGCCATGAAATCAGGAATATTTCTGTCGGATGTTGTTGTGGCCGCCGGATGGTCGGGTGACTTTGCCATGCCGCCGTCCACCTGTCGCCGCATTGCTGCCCCGATTACAGCCGGATCGCCGCGATCAAGCGGCCATAATCGGCCTCTTGCAGATGCACGCTGCGCCGGTAGCTGAAAAAGCGCAACGGATCGGCATAGGTACAATGCCGCGTCCAATGCGCCTGACCGATGCCGCAAGCGCGCAACCGCATCAGCCCGAACCCCGGCAGATCAAACTGGAACCGCCCCTGCGCACCGGCTGCAAAGAACCTTTCATAGCCCGGATCGGCGGCGACGAAACGGTCACGAAAATCGCCACCCACCTCGTAATTGCGCTGGCTGATTGCGGGGCCGATCACTGCCGTGATATTGCGCCGCGCGGCACCCAGCTGTTCCATCGCATGCACGGTCTGTTCCAGAACGCCGGCCAGCGCGCCTTTCCAGCCTGCATGGGCGGCACCGATCACACCTGCCTGTGCGTCGCAGAACAGCACGGGCTGGCAATCAGCGGTCAGCACCGACAGCGCGATCCCCTTGGTGCGCGTGACCAGCGCATCGGCCTTTTGTACCAGCGGGCCTGCGGTGGTGACGGTCACAACATCGGCGGAATGCACCTGATGCACGCCGACCAGCCTGTCGGCGGTCAGATCGAGCGCGCCTGCCACGCGGTCACGGTTGATCGCTACGATATCGGATTGGTCCGAGCTGCCGAAACCGCAATTCAGCCCAGAGAAGACGCCAGACGATGCACCACCCTTGCGGGTAAAAAATCCGTGGCGGGTGGCGCCAAGTGCCGTGTCGGTGATGATTTCAAGCGTCATGGGTCCAGTCCGGGTGGGGGCATGGCAGTCGCAGGGTATAGCGCCATCACTTTGAACAGGTCACCCATTTCCGCAGGGTGGGTCAAGCGCCGATGTGCTGCAACATGCGCATCCAGCGCCTCTCCCGTCAACCCTGAGGCGAGTTTAAGCGCACGCGCCGTGATGCCCAGCCGTTCCAGAAACACGCCCTGCGGCGTCAGGCGGCTGTGGCGCGCAGGTGCTGCATGGGCGGCGATGGCCGCGAAATCGACATGCGCGGTCAGATCAGCCGCGCCCGGTGCTGCCAACGGGTCTGTGGGTGCATGACCCGCCAGCGCCTGAAACGTGTCCCCCAGCGATTGCCAATCGCCATAATCAATGACCAGCGCGGCACCGCCATTTGTGGCGATCCGGCCTGCGATCGCCGCAACAATGCCGGGCAGGGCAGGGCAATGTTCCACCAGATCACCGTCCTGGGTATCGTCCAGACGCGGCGTCAGCACCGCCAAAGCTGCGGCATCCGACAGCCCAAAGCATAATGTGCCGTCCTGCGCGCCGACCATCCTTTCGCGCCAGCCTGCGCCCGCGCGCACGAATTGCCGGATCGGCAAGGCATCAAAGAATTCATTGGCAACCAACAGCAAGGGCGCATCGGGCAGCGTGTCGATCCGGTCATGCCATGTGGCTTGGGGCACGCGCTCTGCCTGCAAGGCGCGCAGATGCGGCGATGTTTCCACGAAATGCACCGTCACCGCGGCATGAAATCCCGGCACGGCGGCTGTGGCGCGCAGGATATCGGCCATCAGCGTGCCGCGGCCGGGGCCCAGTTCGGCCAGCGTTACCGGATCAGGCGCGCCTTGGTCCAGCCAAGCCTGCGCCAGCGACAGCCCGATCAATTCGCCGAACATCTGGCTGATCTCGGGGGCGGTGATGAAATCGCCCGCCGCGCCAAACGGGTCGCGCGTGGCGTAATAGCCGTGGGCTGGATGCATCAGCGCATCGGTCATAAAGCTGGCAATGCTGATCGGGCCGTCGCGCGCGATCCGGGTCAGCAGCAGATCGGCCAATGTGGTCATCTGCGGCGCAGGGTCGCCAGTATGACGACAAGTCCGATCACAATCATCGGCAGCGTCAGAACCTGCCCCATGGTCAGACCGTAATCACCAAATTGCACAGCCCAGCCCAACGGATTGCCAAGGCTGACGAATTGCGCATCAGGCTGGCGGACAAATTCGACGATGAAACGCGACATTCCGTAGCCTGCAAAAAAGAGACCCGACAACAGCCAGGGTTTTTTCAACCCGCCGAACCGGAACGCCAGCAGCAACAAGACAGCGCCCAGCACCAACCCTTCAAGCCCCGCCTCATAAAGCTGTGACGGGTGGCGCACGCAGGGCGCTGTTGCCGTGGCACAGGATTGCGCGGCATCGCCGGGAAAGATCACGCCCCAAGGCACATTCGTCGGGCGACCCCAGAGTTCGGCGTTGATGAAATTGGCGATCCGCACCAGCAAGATGGCAGGGGTCGCTGCCACCGCGATGATATCGGCCAGATCGGGCAGCGGCACGCTCTGGCGGCGGCTGAACAGCCAGACCGCAATCACAACACCGGCAAAGCCGCCGTGAAACGACAGCCCGCCTTCCCAGATCCGGATGATGCTGACTGGATCGGCAAGAAACGCGGCAGGTTGATATAAAAACACATAGCCCAGCCGCCCGCCGCCAATCACGCCCAGCACGATATAGGTCAAAAGATCCTCGAGCCGCGCGGGGTCCATCGGCGCGCCGTTCCGCCACAGATGCGGGCGGCGCAACGCGGCTTTGATCAGCATCCAGCCCAGCGCGATGCCGACGATATAGCCCATCGCATACCAGCGCAGGGCCAGCGTCATGCCGAACAGGTCGATGCTGAAAATCTCGGGCGAGATATCGGGAAAGGGGATTGCTGCGAACATGCCGCAGTCGTGATGCGTGGTTACGGCGATGTCAAGCGGGCGGGCGGCTTGTCTGCGGCGCGGCTTGGCCCCATATAGGGTTCAACAGGATTGGAGAGCGCCATGCAGAACCGTAACAAGATTTTCGACGATCTGAGCCAATTGATGACCAATGCCATGGGCGTTGCCCAAGGTGCGCGGGACGAGGCGCAGACGGCGATGAAATCCATGATGGACCGCTGGTTGGCCGACCGCGATTTCGTGACCCGCGAAGAATTTGACGCCGTGCGCGCCATGGCCCAGAAAGCCCGCGAAGAAAACGAGGCTTTGTCCGCGCGGATCGCCGCATTGGAAGCCAAAAAGACAAAGTGACCTGCGGCACTGCGCAAGGCCAAGCCTGGCTTTCGCCTTGTCTTTTAGGGTCTATGCGTCGCGCGCTGTGATTGACGCTCTGTGCTGGCCGTGGCGCAGGCGGGGCATGGCGCATCCCCCGCCGCATAGTCGGTTAAAATTCGGACAGATAGGCGACAAGAATATCCAGCGCCGCCTGCAGATCGCCCTTGTCGATCATTTCGGTCACGGTGTGGATATAGCGGGTGCCAACCACAATTCCGACCGCGCGCGCGCCTGCGGCGGCCTGCTGGGCTGCTGCCCCGTCTTGGCCGCCAGCGGCCAGCATGGTGCGCTGATAGGGGATCTTTTTGCGGATCGCCAAAGCCTCGATCTGTGCGACCAACGCCTTGTCAGCGATGAACGACGAATCGCGCACATGCAGCCCGAATCCCGCGCCCTGTGTGGTGGTGGCGTCCTTTTCGGGGATGCCGGGGGTGTCGCAGGCCAGCGTCACATCAATGCCCAGCCCGATATCGGGCTTGATCGCATAGGCGGCGGTGCGCGCACCGCGCAATCCGACCTCTTCCTGACAGGTAAAGGCAACGTGGATTTCCGCGCCGCGCCCTTTTTTTGCCAAGGCGCGGATTGCCTCGATCCCCAGCCAGCAGGCGATGCGGTTGTCCAGCGCCTTGGACACGACCTTGTTGCCCATCTCGATGAAAGGTTCGTCCATCACCACGAAATCGCCGATCTTGACCTTGTCGCAGGCGGCCTTGCCCATCCCCAGATCGACAAAGAATTCAGTGACTTCAGGCACTTTCTTGCGGTCTTCGGCGGATGAGATGTGAATCGGCTTGCCGCCGGGGTTCATCACGCCTTTGAAATCGCCCTGATCGGTGCAAACCAGCACGCGGCGTGAAAACAGGTTGCGCGGATCGAACCCGCCAACCGGTTGCAGATACAAGAACCCATCCTTGCTGATATGGCTGACCAAAAAGCCGATTTCATCCATATGGCACAGCAGCATGATGCGCGGCGCGTCTTTTTTCTTGGCATCGCGGCGGCAGAGCAATGACCCCATCGGGTCGGTTGTCACCGCGTCGAACATGCCCTTGATCTCGGATGTGATCAGATCGCGTACGCGGTGTTCATGGCCCGGCACGCCGGGTGTTTCGCAAAGTCGTTTCAGCAGGTCGAGATTCATGCGGCAGGCTCCTTTGATGATTGCAATCTGGGCGGTATGGCGCTGCTTGGCAATCGTGCTGCGTGAAATATTCGTGACGGCAGGGTTATCCCCAAGAAACTGCTTTACAGGTGGCCAATCCTGCCACACGATATGTTGTAGGGGTTAAACGAGAACACTACCGCCCCTAGAGCAGGCAGCTAGCGCTAGGGCATCTGACGTCCCCCGCGCCAACACAGTGAGGCCAAGCATATGGCATTGTCCGAACATTACTTTGAAGCCGATGATCTGCACCCGATCGATCTGGTTGAACATATCGCTGAAACCCATGACTGGGAATTCGACCGTATCCATGACGACCAGATCGCAATGGCCGTGGAAGGCCAGTGGCGCACCTATTCGATCACCTTGGCCTGGTCGGCCTATGATGAAACCCTGCGTCTGATCTGCACCTTCGAGATGGACCCCCCCGCCGCGCGCAAACCCGCCCTTTACGAGGCGCTGAACGCGATCAACGACCGGCTGTGGGCGGGGTCGCTGACATGGTGGGACGAACAGAACCTGATGGTGTACCGCTACGGGCTGGTGCTGGCGGGCGATCAGGTCGCAGGCCCCGACCAGATCGACACGATGATCGGTGCAGCGGTCAATGCTTGCGAGCAATATTACCCCGCGATCCAGCTGGTGACATGGGCCGAACAGACCCCCAAACAGGCGCTGGAAATAGCGATCGCCGGCGCCTACGGGCGCGCCTGAAAATTTCGCCAAGGTGGGTTTTCCTTCGCCTTGGCGTGGCGTAACCTTTTGGAATTCCGACAAGAGGTGCCGTCTATGAATATGAACGAAGTCGCCGTGCGTGGTCTGGTCTTGCTGGGCTGCGGCAAGATGGGGTCAGCGATGCTGGCGGGCTGGCTGCGTAACGGGTTGCCTGCCGCGTCGGTCTGGGTGATCGACCCGCATCCGTCGGATTGGTTGAAACAACAAGGCGTCCATATCGGCGGGACATTGCCCGAAAGCCCCGCCATCGCCGTGATCGCGGTCAAGCCGCAGATGATGATGACCGCCTTGCCCGATGTGAAATCTTTTGGCACCGGCAAGACGCTGATCATTTCCATCGCCGCAGGCACGCCGATTGCCACGTTCGAGGCGGTCTTTGGCAAAGACACCCCCATCATTCGCGCAATGCCGAACACGCCTGCCGCCATTGGCCGCGGCATCACCGCGCTGATCGGTAATGCCAAAACCGCCGATGCCGATCTTGATCTGGCCGAGGCGCTGCTCTGGGCCGTGGGCCAGACCGTGCGGCTGGAAGACGAATCCCAGATGGATGCCGTGACAGCCCTGTCAGGGTCCGGCCCCGCCTATGTCTTTCACATGATCGAGGCTTTGGCCGCCGCCGGTGTCGCCCAAGGGCTGACGCCGCAGATGGCGATGGATCTGGCCAAGGCCACCGTGGGCGGCGCGGGCGAACTGGCGGAAACCGCCGATGAAGACCCCGCGCAATTGCGGATCAACGTGACCTCGCCCAATGGCACGACGCAGGCCGCACTTGACGTGCTGATGGACAAGGACAAGGGCCTGACCGACCTGATGCACCGCGCCGTCGCCGCTGCCGCCAACCGCGCACGGGAACTGGCCAGTGAGTGAGATTTCGTTCGATGATTTCCTCAAGGTCGATGTGCGTGTCGGCATTGTGACCCGCGCGGAACCTTTCCCCGAGGCGCGCAAGCCCGCGATCAAGCTCTGGATCGATTTTGGTCCCGACATCGGCGAGAAAAAGACATCGGCCCAGATCACGGTGCATTATGCCTCCGAGACGCTGGTCGGCAAACAGGTGCTGGCGGTGGTGAATTTTCCGCCCCGCCAGATCGGTAAATTCATGTCCGAAGTGCTGGTGCTGGGCATGCCCGATGCCGAAGGCGCAATTGTGCTGGTCGGACCTGACCAAGATGTGCCTTTGGGGGGGCGTTTGCATTGAAAAAACTTCTGATCACACGGGCCTTGCCAGAGGCAACACTTGCCGCCGCCCGCGCGCGGTTTGACGTGACCCTGCGCCCCCAGACGGCGGGGCTGACCGTGGCCGAGGCTGCCGCAGCCCTGCGCGATTACGACGCGATCCTGCCCACCTTGGGCGACGGCTTTGCTGCTGCGGCATTCACCGGCGAGATCCGCTGCGGTGTGCTGGCCAATTTCGGGGTGGGTTATAACCATATCGACGTGGCCGCCGCCCGTGCCGCCGGTGTCGCCGTGTCCAACACGCCGGATGCGGTGACCGATGCGACCGCCGATATCGGCATGACGCTGATCTTGTCCGCCTGCCGCCGCGCCGGCGAAGGCGAAAGGCTGGTGCGCGCGGGCAAATGGACCGGCTGGCAGCCCACACAGATGCTGGGTACCCATGTCACCGGCAAGACTGTGGGCATCGTCGGCATGGGCCGGATCGGGCAGGCCGTCGCGCGGCGCTGTCTTTATGGGTTCAATATGCCGGTCCTGTATTTCAACCGCTCGCCCAAGATGGTGGATATGCCCGCCCGGCAGGTGGACAGCCTGCATGATCTGATGGGGCGGGCCGATATCATCGTCGTCACCGTGCCGGGGGGTGGCAGCAATACCGGCCTGATCGACGCGGCCGCCTTGGCCGCAATGAAACCGACCGGCATTTTCGTCAATATCGCCCGCGGCGATGTGGTAGACGAAGATGCGCTGATCGCGGCCTTGCAAAAGCGTCAGATCGCGGGGGCGGGGCTGGATGTCTTTGCCAAGGAACCCATTGTGCCTGACGCGCTGCGCGCTTTGGAAAACGTCGTGATCCTGCCGCATCTGGGCACCGCCGCCTTGGAAGTGCGCGAGGCGATGGGCCAAATGGCGCTGGATAATGTCATCGCATGGGACGAAGGGCGCGCGCTTCCGCAGGGCCTCACGTCATAACGTCCTGACCGCCGCCAACACTTTCACGCAATGCGCCCACCCTTTTGCACCGAAAAGGCCTGTTCGCTTTGTCCAAAATACTCCCGCGCGGCGCGCAGCGCCCGCCCAGCTGCGGCGAAATACCCGCTTTGCGCGCTAGTTTAGGCTTTTACAAAACCCGACGATACGTTTGCACGCCTCCTCAAGCGCGGCATCTGATGTGGCATAGCTGACGCGAAAATTGGGCGACAGGCCAAAGGCCGCGCCAAACACGACCGCAACACCGGTTTCTTCCAGCAGGGCCGCGGCAAAGGTTTCGTCATTGTCGATCAGCACGCCAGCGGCGCTGGTCTTGCCGATACAGCCCGCGATGGAAGGATAGACATAAAACGCGCCTTCGGGGCGCGGGCAGACCACGCCGGGCGCTTGGTTCAGCATATCGACCACCAGATCGCGGCGGCGTTCGAACAGGGCGTTATTGGGTGCCAGAAAATCCTGCGTGCCGTTCAATGCCTCGACAGCCGCATATTGGCTGACCGAACAGGGGTTGGATGTGGATTGCGACTGCACCTTGCGCATCGCCTTTATCAGCATTTCCGGCCCCGCCGCATAGCCGATCCGCCAGCCGGTCATCGCATAGGCCTTTGACACGCCATTGACCGTCAATGTGCGGTCATAAAGGCGCGGTTCGACCTGCGCAGGGGTGCAGAATTTGAAATTGCCATAAGCCAGATGTTCGTACATGTCGTCGGTCATGACCCAGACATGCGGATGGCGCAGCAGGACATCTGTCAGGGCTTTCAGTTCATCCCAGCTATAACCCGCCCCCGTGGGGTTGGATGGCGAATTGAACAAGAACCACTTGGTCGCGGGCGTGATCGCCGCCTCCAGCTGGTCAGCGGTGATCTTGAAATCCGCTGCGAGCGTGGCCTCTATCGTGACGGGCGTGCCGCCTGCCAGCAGCACCATGTCAGGGTAGCTCACCCAATAGGGCGCGGGGATGATCACCTCGTCACCCGCATTCAGCGTCGCCATGAAGGCGTTATAGAGCACCTGCTTGCCGCCGGTGCCGACCGTGACCTGCGCGGGGGTGTAATCCAGCGCATTGTCGCGCTTGAACTTGGCGCAGATCGCCTGTTTGAGCTCGGGGATACCGTCAACGGCGGTATATTTCGTCTTGCCTGCGGCAATTGCGGCCACGGCGGCGGCCTTGATATTGTCGGGCGTGTCGAAATCCGGCTCTCCGGCGCCAAGGCCGATAATATCGCGCCCCGCGGCCTTGAGCTCGGCCGCTTTGGTGGTGACAGCGATGGTGGGCGAGGGTTTGACGCGATCAAGCGTCGCAGACAGAAAAGCCATGGGGATGTCCGGTGGTCAAATTGCACTATCCGTGACATAAGACGAGGCGAGCAAACTTAGCAAGAACCAAGGAGTCCCGCGTGACCGAAACAGACAGCGATTGGTACAGCCCCGAGGCCGCGACCTTTGGCGACAGGCTGGCAGGCGCGCGCGAAGCCGCAGGGCTGAGCCAGAAAGACCTTGCCAAATCATTGGGTGTCAAGTTCGCAACCTTGGTATCTTGGGAAAATGACACGGGCGAACCCCGCGCCAACCGGCTGCAGATGCTGGCAGGGATGCTGGGCGTGTCGCTGGGCTGGTTGATGACCGGGCTGGGCGACGGGCTGGCCGCCCCCGATGATGCCACCGAAATCCCCGCCAATGTGGCAGTCCTGATGCAAGAGATGCGGCGCCTGCGCGCACAGATGGTGCAGACGCTTGACAAGATGGGGCAAGTGGAAAAACAGCTTCAGACAGCATTGCGCAGGACATGATGACAGAAACCACCGAACACACCCGCAAACGGTTGCACATGCGCTCCATGCGGCGCGGGATCAAGGAAATGGACCTGATCCTGCCGGCCTTTGCCGCCGAGCATCTGGCGGACATGGATGAGGCGGAACTGGCGCTTTATGATGCGCTTTTGTCCGAAAACGACCATGATCTGTATGGTTGGGTCGGCGGGCAATTCGCGGTGCCTGATGTCTATGCCGACATGATCTCGCGGATCGCGGCAGGCGCACATGGGGTCACGCGCCCTGCGGCGGCGCATTAACCTTATATTGGTTTGTTTGCCTTAGACCTTCTGCAGAACAGCAGACGGAGCGGCGGGATGAGCGTTCATACCAATCTGGGAAAGCAGGATAAATCCGGCTTGACGGACGCGCGCAGCGCATCTTTCATGGCGTCCTATCTGGATGTTCTGACCTTGGTCGAACGATTGCACCGTTTGCTGCTTGACGTGATCAAGGATGAATTCGAACGGGTCGGCATTCTTGAAATCAACGCGGTGCAGGCGCTGTTGTTGTTCAATATCGCCGAAAACGAGGTGACGGCAGGCGAATTGAAATCGCGCGGCTATTATCAAGGCTCGAACGTGTCTTATAATCTCAAGAAACTGGTCGAACTTGGCTATATGCACCACCAGCGCAGCGAAATCGACCGCCGGTCAGTGCGGGTGCGCCTTACCGAAAAGGGGCGCAATGTCCGGTTGATCGTGGCGAAACTGTTTGCCACCCATGCCGATGGCCTGTTGGACCGGCAGGTGCTGGACCATGCCGGTCTTGACGAAATTTCCTCCGCACTCCGCCGGGTTGAACGGTATTGGAGCGATCAGATCCGCTATATCTACTGACCGGATCTGATCTGTGCCGGCCTTACCAATGGCCGGTATTGTCCATGCTGGCCCAGGGCTCAGCCGGCGGCAGGTTGTCGCCTTCCTGCAGCAATTCGATCGAAATGTTGTCGGGTGACCGTACAAATGCCATATGGCCGTCGCGGGGCGGGCGGTTGATGGTCACGCCATTGTCCATCAGATGCTGGCACAGCGCGTAGATGTCGCTGGTCCGATAGGCCAGATGCCCGAAATGGCGGCTGTCCGACGGCAAGCCCGCATCGCCGTCCCAATTATAGGTCAGCTCGACCGGACAATCCTCTTGTCCCGGCGGCGCCATGAACACGAGCGAAAACCGCCCCTTGTCATTGTCGATGCGCCGCGTTTCGCGCAGGCCAAGCAAGGCGTAAAACGCCATCGACGCCTCGAGGTCTTTCACGCGCACCATCGTGTGCAGGTAGGTCAGGGTCATTGTTGCAATCCTTCTGTCATCTTCACGCCAGCCTAACGCGGCTGGGCAGGGGGCGAAACAACCGAACCGATCAAAAAGGCGATAAGTGCCGCAGCCGCGCGCAGGATAACCGGCACAAGCAGCGGCCAGCAGGGCCAATACGTTGATTTTACGTCTATTTATTCAGGGGGTTCACCAATGGCAGTCCCTAGGGGAATCGAACCCCTCTTTCCAGGTTGAAAACCTGGCGTCCTAACCGATAGACGAAGGGACCGCACTTGGTGTCGCGCTTTTAGGCAAAGCCCGCAGCGCGCGCAAGGGGGAATTTACGGTTTTTTCCGAACCCGCATCAATGCGCGGGCGCGGCGTCTTCGAGGCGCAATTGCACCGATTGGCGGCCTTGCCAGACATTGACTTCGATCCGTCCGGCAAGGTGGAACCGGGTGCCGTTATGCTGCAGCAGCGCAGGCCCCAAAGGCCCATCCATTGCCCCAAAACAGATCGCGTCGATCCGCGCACCCAGCCCGTCGCCAAAGCTGATCTTGAGATGGGTTTCGCCCACTTGTTTGGCGAAAAGAATCTGGCAATCGGGAAAGGCGAAACGCGGGGCAGGCGCGCCCGCCCCGAACGGCCCCGCATCATCAAGCAAGGTCACCAGATCGACCGTTGCCGCCCCCGGCATCAGGATACCGTCCAACCGCAGATCGGCAGGCCCCAGCGCGCTGGCCCCTTGTTTGTCCAGCAATTCCGCCAGCCGCGCCATCGCCGGTTCCAGCCTGTCCTGCGCGACACTCAGCCCCGCCGCCATCTTGTGCCCGCCACCTTTCAGCAGCAGCCCTTCGCTGGCCAGCCGCTGGATCGCAGCACCCAGATCAATGCCCGATACCGACCGACCCGATCCTTTGCCGATTCCATCCTCGAGCCCGATCACGACTGCGGGGCGGTTGGTGGCCTCTTTCAGCCGGGCCGCGACGATCCCGACCACGCCCGGGTGCCAACCTTCTCCCGCCGCCCAGACCAGCGGGCCATCCGTGCCGCGCGCCAGCGCCTGTGCGATGGCCACATCACGCACCGCCTGTTCCACGGCGCGCCGGTCGGTGTTCAGCTGGTCGAGCATATCCGCCAGATCGCGCGCCTCTGCGGGATCATCGCTGGCCAGCAATCGCGCGCCCAGATCGGCCTTGCCGATCCGGCCGCCCGCATTGACCCGCGGCCCCAGCAAAAACCCCAGATGATAGGCTGTGGGTGCCGCATCCAGCCCCGACACATCCGCCAGCGCTGTCAGCCCCACACGCGCACGGCGCGCCATCACCACCAGCCCTTGGCGCACAAAGGCGCGGTTCACCCCCACAAGGGGGGCGACATCAGCGACAGTGGCCAGCGCCACAAGATCAAGCATCGCCATCAGATCCGGCCCCGCCTTGCCCGCATCCCGCAACTGCCGGTTCGCCTCAACCAGCATTAAAAACACAACGCCCGCGGCACAGAGATGCGCCAGATCGCCGCTTTCGTCCTGCCGGTTTGGGTTCACGACAGCATAGGCCGCCGGCAGGGTCTCGCCGCCAAGATGATGGTCCAGCACGATCACATCCGCGCGCACCGCCGCGGCAATCGGGCCATGCGACAGCGTCCCGCAATCGACGCAGATGATCAGGTCATGCGCCGCAGCCAATTCTGCCATGGCGGGCTCATTGGGGCCATAGCCTTCGTCGATGCGGTCAGGGATATAGAGCGTCGCGCGCAATCCCCGCTGCCGCAGCCAGACGATCAAAAGCGCAGCCGACGCCCCGCCATCTACGTCATAATCGGCAAAAACCGCGATCCGCTCGCGCCCTGCCACGGCCTGCAAAAACCGCGTGGCCGCCTTTTCCATGTCACGCAAACTGCGCGGATCAGGCAGCAGATCGCGCAGAGTCGGAGCCAGAAACAACGCCGCCTCCTGCGACGGCACGCCGCGCCGCGCAAGCGTCCGGCACAGCGCGGGCGGCAGGTTGGTCGCCTGCACCATCGCCTCGGCAGCGCGGTCTTCCTGCGCGTTTGGCCCAACCCAACGGCGACCGGTCAAGGACGCAGCCACCCCTAGAAACGCATGATCTTGTGGTATGTTCATGCACCCATACTAGCAGCGCCGCCGCCGCCATGCCACGCCCTGACTTCTTATTTCCTAAAATACTCCCGCCGGAGGCGGCGCGTCAGCGCCTCAGCGCACGGGATTGCGATAGATCATCCGCCGCACCGATCCAGTTTTGGACCGCATCAGGATCGTCTCGGCGGTGACAAAACCGACCTCGCGCTTGATGCCCGGTACCAAAGATCCATCCGTGACACCGGTCGCGGCAAAGATCACATCGCCTGTCACAAGGTCGTCACGGGTATACACACGGTCAAAATTGGTGATCCCGGCCTTGGTTGCGCGCGCGCGCTCATCATCGTTGCGAAACAAAAGCCGGCCGAAAATCTGCCCGCCCATGCATTTCAGCGCGGCTGCGGCCAGCACACCTTCGGGCGCACCGCCAGACCCCATATACATGTCGATGCCGGTGATATCGGGTTCGGCACAATGCATGACACCGGCGACATCACCATCGGTGATCAGCCGGATCGCGGCCCCCGTGGCGCGGATTTCGGCAATCATGTCTTCGTGGCGCGGGCGTTCCAGCACGCAGACGGTGATATCCTTGGTCGAACAGCCCTTGGCGGCGGCCAGCGCCGAAACACGTTCCGCAGGCGACATATCCAGCGTCACGACACCGGTTCGAAACCCAGGCCCGATCGCCAGCTTGTCCATATAGACATCCGGCGCATGCAACATCGACCCGCGCGGGCCCATCGCAATCACGGCCAATGCATTGGGCATGTCCTTGGCGGTCAGCGTGGTGCCTTCCAGCGGGTCAAGCGCGATATCCACGCCCGGCCCATTGCCGGTGCCGACCTCTTCGCCGATGAACAGCATCGGGGCTTCGTCGCGTTCACCTTCGCCGATCACCACGACACCGGCAATATCGAGCTTGTTGAGCTGATTGCGCATCGCATCCACCGCCGCCTGATCGGCGGCCTTTTCATCGCCGCGCCCGATCAGAGAGGCGCAGGCGATGGCGGCAGCTTCAGAGACGCGGGCCAGACCGAGCGACAGGTTGCGGTCGTTGAAATCGGCGGGGCTGGGCATATGGGTATTCCTTCGGGATGTTCGCCCCGACGTAAACCCTGCTTGGGCCACGGTCGCAAGGCTGTTTGCGCTAAACCGCCTCGATCCGGATCGCGACTGGATCGCCCGACACCACGCCGGTGTCCTTGAACGCGGCCAAAGCCTCGTCCAATGCGGTGCGGGTCGTCTTATGCGTCACGATCAACACAGGTGCCGTGGGTTCGGCATGGCCATATTGGCGCATCCGGTCGATGGAAATGCCCGCATCGCCCAAGGCGCGCGCGACCTTGGCCAGCGCACCGGGTTTATCAAGCAGTTGCAGCCGCAGATAATAGGGGGCGGGGACCGCCGCCAATGCGGGGCGCGCGCGCCGCAGGCTGGTCGCGGGCTGACCAAAGGTCGAGATCCGCAGGCCGCGCGCGATATCCATCACATCGCCCATCACGGCACTGGCGGTCGGGCCTTCGCCTGCACCGGGGCCACGCAGCACGATCTGGCCGACCGAATCGCCTTCCAGCACAATCATATTGGTGCCGCCCTGCAACTGGCCAAGCGGTGATGTGTCCGGCACCAGACAAGGCGACATCCGTTGTTCCAGCCCGCGCCCGGTCATCTGTGCGACACCCAAAAGCTTGATCTTGAATCCCATATCGGCGGCTTGGCGGATATCTTCGATACTGACCGCACCAATCCCTTCCAGCTGCACGGCATCGAAATCCACCTGCGTGCCGAATGCGATGGCCGATAACAGCGCCAGTTTGTGCCCGGCGTCGATCCCGCCCACATCCAGTTCGGGGTCGGCTTCCAGATAGCCAAGGGCATTGGCCTCGTCGAACACCTCGCTATAGGTCAGGCCCGCGTTTTCCATGCGGGTCAGGATGTAATTGCAGCTTCCGTTCATCACGCCCATGATCCGGATGATGTCATTGGCGGCCAGCCCTTCGGTCAGCGCCTTGACGACGGGAATACCGCCAGCAACGGCGGCCTCAAAGCGGACCACACGGCCTGCGGCCTCGGCGGCTTCGGCGATGGCCTGACCGTGCACGGCCAGCAGCGCCTTGTTGGCGGAAACCACATCCTTGCCTGCGGCAATTGCGGCCTCGGTCGCTTCCTTTGCGGGGCCATCATGGCCGCCCATCACCTCGATGAACAGATCGACATCATCGCGGCGGGCAAGGGCCACAGGATCATCTTCCCATGCATAGCCCGACAGATCGACGCCGCGATCCTTGTCACGGCTGCGCGCCGATACCGCACTGATCGAGATCGCACGACCAGAGCGCGCCTGTAACAGATCGGCATGTTTCTGCACGATCCGCACGACGCCCACGCCAACGGTGCCCAGTCCCGCAATGCCGAGCCTTAAGGGGTGTGTCATGCTGTCAAATCCATCTGTGTCGCGGTTTCCATGCGGTGTAGCGAATAGATATGGCTACTGCAACGCGTCCGGATCAATCGCGCGCAGCGTCGCCGCACGGCGTTGCAACGCGGCCAGCCGGTTTTCCATGCCGTCCGCTTCGGTCATGACCGGTGCGGGCAGATCTTCCAGCGGTGCCAGACGCGGGTAAGGGGCAAGGCGCGCGGTGTCGGATAGGGTGCCGTCAAGCGCGGGAATATCCGCGCAGGCGGCAAGGATAAGCAAAAAGGGCAGGGCATAGCGCATGTGGCAGACAATAGACATGCAGCGGCCTTTGCAGCAAGTCGGGCTTTTCATTTGAACGACTGTTCAGTTAGATGGGCCCATGGCGCGCAAACAAGGGTCTCATTCCGATATCACCGGCCCACGGGTGCAGGACACGGCCTTGCGGCTGATCGCGCGGCATGGCTATGCGGCCGTGTCGATGCGCCAGATCGCGGCTGAGGTGGGCGTACAGGCGGGGGCGCTATATAATTACACCCCTGACAAGCAGACCCTGCTGTTCGATCTGATGCGCGCGCATATGCAGGAGGTGCTGGATGCGCTGGCCGCGGCCGATCTGCGCGGTGATCCGCCCGCGCGGCTGGATGGGTTTACGCGGTTTCATATACGGTTCCATCTGCCGCGGCCGGATCAGGTGTTCGTATCCTATATGGAATTGCGCAACCTTGCGCCTGAAAACTTTGCCATTCTGGAATCCATGCGCCGCGACTATGAAACCGCGCTTGAAGATATCCTGCGCGACGGGGTGGCGGCAGGCGTGTTTGCCGTGCCTGACACGCGGATCGCGACAATGGCAATCATTGCCATGTTGACCGGGCTCAGCCATTGGTACCGCGAAGGTGGCAGGCTGGGCATGGATGCGATCGAAGAAATCTATTGCAACCTTGTTCAGAAATCCGTCCGGCGCTGACGCGAAAGGCTATCCATGTTCAACCCCGATCACACCGGCGGTTATCCTACCGTCCATGCTTCCGAGGGGCGCCGTTATTTTGCCTGTGCGGTAATCTACGGGTTGGGCGGATTGCTGATCTATACGGCGATGGCCCATCCACCTGACCTGATCTGGTTGATCTTTATGTTGGGTTTCGGGGCGGCGATGCTGTGGCTGGGGGAAATGATGCGCCGTGCCACGCGGTTGGGCATTGTGCTGACCGACGCCGACCTGCGCGACACCGATGGCATGGTTCTGGTGCGGATCGACGATATCGCGCTGGTGGACCGGGGCGCGCTGGCGTTGAAACCGGCCAATGGCTTTACGCTGGTGCTGCACAAACGTCAGCCGCCGGGCTGGTCGCCCGGCATGTGGTGGCGGATCGGTAAACGCGTGGGCATTGGCGGTGTCACCGCAGCAGGCCCGGCCAAGTTCATTGCCGAACAGATCGCCCTGCGTATCAAGGCGCGCAGCGGCTGATCAGCAAATCTCGTCGCCATTGGTCGGGATCGACGGTGTCGGGTCAAAGCAGATCGCTGGCACGAACCGTGGCGATATGACCGTGAACGTCGTCATCTGGACCGGATCCAGAGTGTTGTTCGTGAAGGGCGCGATGCCCAGCGAAAACGGCGCGCGATAGGCGGCGCTTGTTTCAACAAGAAGCGATGTCGCCCCATCCGCCAGCAGCGGCAGGCGGTCTGTCATCAAGGCAAGATCGGCATCCGTCAGCGCCTGACCCATACCGCGACTTTCAGACCAGCGCAGCACATAGCGGTTCGCTCCCGCGTCCCATGCATAGGATGTGACACGCAGGGTGGGGGCGGGGTCGAATTCGACCAGCGTGCGCAGTAGCGCCTGCGCTGCATCAACATAGCCCGCACCGATGGCAACAGGCGCGCTGGCCTCGCGGCTGAACATATCCGCGATGGTCAGGCCTGCGCGCGCGCTGCGGGTTTCCGCGCGGAAGGCATCGAAATAAACCAGCGTGGACAACAAGGCCCATGTGATGATCGGCGTCACCAGCACCAGTTCAATGGCGGCTGATCCATCTTCGTTATCGCGAAGGCGTTTGATCAGATCGGTCATCATGATCCTGGTGTGTTTCGGAACGGTTCCACGACGAAAGCCGTGGTCGAGACCAGCGCATAAGACCCGCCCGCCGCGCTGTCTGCATTGGCGTCAACAATGGTGCGTCCCAAAAGGCTGGTCGGCAGCACCGGATCAAGCCGGACGCAAACGCGCAGAAAGATCAATTCGTTGTTGCCGCCGCTGGTGAAGGACGTGACAGGCTGAACTTCGGCGCCCCGATCAATGCATTGCACCGTGTCGGGCACATCGACCCAATTGCGCAGGTCGCGGCGGATCATTTCCAGCTGCAACTGGTTTTCGCAATCGGGCAAGAGCCGCGCCACGTTGCAGATATTGGTGCGCAGGCTGGCGCGGGTCGGGTTGGGGATTGCCCCGATGCGCACATCACGCACCACGACATCTACCGCCCGTTCCAGCGCGAAATGGCGCAGCGAAATCATCCCGCTTTCGTAGGTCATCAGAAAGAATGTCATGAACACCGGAAAGATGATCACGAATTCAACCGTGACCACACCATCCTCGTTGGCGCTAAACCGGCGCAAAAGATCGCGTAAACGCAAGGCGGACGTCACAGGTTCAACCTCAGGTCAGTGATCCGTTCGGCAATACCGGAAAAGACGTCGATCAGCTCGGCACCGCTGGTGCGGAAAAACATGGATGGATCAGAGGCGCAGTTGCGCATCTGCAGGTCGGCGGCGCTGTTCGGCTGCACCTCGAATGCGACGGTATAGACGTCCACACTGCGCGCGGGTTGGTTGGCCAATGTGCAAATCGCCTCGAACCTGCCAACGTTGGTGGCGGCATCGACAAATTGGCCACGGTTGTCCCTGCCATTGATGGACCGCGAGATGATGTAGTCGATGTCCCTTTCCTGCTGCGCAATGCGCGGTCTTTCCTGTTGCGTGATATCGCCATCGGTCATCAAAACGATGATCTTTTTGGTTTCAGGATCGTCCCATGCGGCAGGGCGGTTCGCAAATTGGGGCGGGACAAGCCCCCTGCCGGGGTGGCTGAGATGCATGAAAGCGGGTTGGCTGGACGGGTCGAGCGTCGCAAGCGCGTATTTCATCGCATAATGCGTGCCGGTGCCGTCATGCATCCGCAGGCCATTGATGAAAGACCGGGCCTGCGCAGGCGTGGCCATGGCATATTGGATCGATGACCTGTCCTGCGGGCACCAGCCCCAATCCATCACCGATCTGGCGATATCCCAGACCTGGAAATGTGGCACTTGTGCGCGTCCGGCCCCCGGCAAACCGGCGCTGGACCAGTCGCTGCCGACCATTTCCACACAAGACGACACCTGTGGAAAGAAATAATCGTCCTCGGTCCCCAGAATGCCATCATCACCCGCCAGCAACGTATCGGGATAGCGCACGCCGCCCATGAAGGCGAACATCTCTGGCCCCGGATTTGTCGCGCCCGCATAGGGGATGATCGTCAAGGACACGGTACCGCCATTGGCGGGGTCCAACACTTCTTCGGCAAAGGCGATCGCCGCGGCCTGCATGTTCACGAACCGGTTGCTAAAGCGCATCGAGCCTGAAATATCCAGCACCAGCGAAATTTCGACCTTGCCGACACCTTCGGTCGCGCTTGACCGCGCGGGGGCTGTCAGACGGTCCATGCCGGCCAGCCGCAGGTAGAAGGTGTTCACATCAAGTGCGGACCGCACCGTCACGGTGCGCGAATTCCCGTTGTCCACCACGATAGGCGCGCCGACCAACGCATTGGGAAATCCTGCTTTGGCAAAGTAATCCTCGACAACATCGCGTGAATCGAGGGTCTGGTTCAAACTGGCCGCCGCTAGAACGGCACGGTCCGACACCGATTGCAGAGTCGCGCGCCGCGCCTCATAGCGCATGAAATCAACCGCCATGCCGCCCATGATCAACATCGTGACCAGCAGCAGGATCGTCATGATAATGACGCTGCCGTCCTCGTCCCGTCCAAAGGCGTGCAAATATCTGATGCGCCAGCGTGGGTTGTGTGCCTTGCTTGTCAAAGGCAGCTTTGAATTTTGCATTCTGAATCCTCGCAGCTGGCGATTTTCATCGTGCCTTGTTCATGAAAGCGTTCATCTTGTGTTTATCACAAGCGGCTGGACTGCGTGACAAGAATGTTAAGATTTATGCAGTGAAAAGAGATGTTTATAGCATATTAATGGACAGTTTATCGAAATACATATGACTGTTTATTTCTGCGAAACAAACGCCCGCAGCCGATTGATCGGATCCAGCACATGCTGGCGGGTAAATCGTCTGTTTTTTGAAAATTGCCGCTTTTCTCATCTTGTTTTAGCGAATCGCCCCTATGTTAGCGGTGGGGCGTGATGCGCCCGAACAGACCCGGCGCTGCGCCGGGAAAGGAAGGAATGACAATGAACGCCCACGATCCTGCGCAGGAACCCAGTTTCCGCGAATCCGTTGATCTGATGTTCAACCGTGCCGTTGCCCTGATGGACCTCAGCCCCGGTTTGGAGGAAAAGATCAGGGTCTGCAACGCAACCTATACGGTGCGTTTCGGTGTGCGCCTGCGTGGCGCGCTGCATACATTCACCGGTTATCGTTCGGTGCATTCCGAACATATGGAACCGGTCAAGGGCGGCATCCGCTATGCCATCAACGTGCATCAGGACGAGGTAGAGGCGTTGGCGGCGCTGATGACCTACAAATGTGCGCTGGTAGAGGCACCTTTTGGTGGCTCCAAGGGTGGCTTGCGGATCAATCCTGCCGATTGGAACGAACATGAGCTGGAACTGATCACCCGCCGTTTCGCCTATGAATTGATCAAGCGCGACCTGATCAATCCCGCGCAGAACGTGCCTGCACCCGACATGGGGACAGGTGAGCGTGAAATGGCCTGGATCGCGGATCAGTACCGGCGCATGAACACCACCGATATCAATGCTGCGGCCTGTGTAACGGGCAAGCCCACCAATGCAGGCGGCATCGCCGGCCGGGTCGAGGCGACGGGGCGCGGCGTGCAATACGCCCTGCGCGAGTTCTTTCGCTATCCCGAGGATGTGGCCAAGGCAAACCTGTCCGGCAGCCTTGATGGCAAGCGCGTGATCGTGCAAGGGCTGGGCAATGTTGGCTATCACGCCGCCAAGTTCCTGTCCGAAGAAGATGGCGCGCTGATCACCACGATTATCGAACGCGACGGGGCGCTGCATGACGAAGCGGGGCTGCATGTCGAAACCGTCCGCGCCTGGATTACCAAGAATGGTGGTCTGGCCAATTATCCGCATGCCAAGCATATCCCCGACGGGGCCAGTATGCTGGAGGCTGACTGCGACATCCTGATCCCCGCCGCATTGGAGGCGGTGATCAACCTGTCCAACGCCGACCGCATCAAGGCCCCCCTGATCATCGAGGCTGCGAATGGCCCCGTGACCGCGGGTGCCGATGAAATCCTGCGCGACAAAGGCTGTGTGATCATCCCTGACATGTATGCCAATGCGGGTGGCGTGACGGTGTCCTATTTCGAATGGGTCAAAAACCTGTCGCACATCCGGTTTGGCCGGATGCAGCGCCGCCAGGAAGAATCGCGCCACCAGCTGGTCGTGGACGAATTGGAACGCTTGTCGGCGGACAAAGGTCTTGGCTGGAGCTTGTCGCCCGATTTCAAGGACAAATATCTGCGCGGCGCGGATGAGCTGGAACTGGTCCGCTCGGGGCTCGACGATACGATGCGGTCGGCCTATCAGGCGATGCGCGCGGTCTGGCACGGGCGCGCCGATGTGCATGATTTGCGCACGGCGGCCTATCTGGTGTCGATCCGCAAGGTTGCTGACAGCTATCGCGCCAAGGGGCTGTAGAGGCTGAAACGTAAGGTGGATCATGATCCGCCTTACACCCGCATTTGCCCTTTCGGTCTGCCGCCAATCGGCTAGAGTCGGGCTGGCGTGGTGAGGGGCAGGGCATGGGCTATTCGGGGTTTCAGATCATCAAGGAAGGGTTGTTCGGCCAGAAAGGCTGGAAACCGCTCTGGCGTGATCCCGCGCCAAAAGCGCGCTATGACGCGATCATCATCGGTGGTGGCGGGCATGGGTTGGCCACCGCCTATTACCTTGCCCGCGAACATGGGCTGACCAATATCGCTGTGCTGGAAAAGGGCCATATCGGCGGCGGCAATATCGGGCGCAACACCACCATCGTGCGCGCCAATTATTTCCTGCCGGGCAATCAGGAATTCTATTCGCATTCGCTCAAGCTGTGGGAAGGGATGGAACAGGATCTCAATTACAACGTGATGCATTCGCAGCGCGGGCTGATCAACCTGTTCCATTCCGACGGCCAGCGCGATGCCTTCGTGCGGCGCGGCAATGCGATGATCAATCAAGGCGATGATGCGATCCTGCTGGACCGCGAAGGCGTGCGCAGCCATCTGCCCTATCTCGATTTCGACAATGGCCGTTTCCCGATCTACGGCGGCCTGTATCACCCGCGCGGCGGCACGGCGCGCCATGATGCGGTTGCCTGGGGCTATGCGCGCGGTGCTGACCAGCGCGGCGTCGATCTGATCCAGAATTGCGAAGTCACCGGCATCGACATCGAAAACGGCGTTGTGACCGGCGTCCAAACCACGCGCGGCGCAATCAGGGCGCGCAAGGTCGGGATTGTCACCGCAGGCCGCTCAGGGCAGGTCGCGGCCATGGCCGGGATGCGCCTGCCGATCGAAAGCCATGTCTTGCAAGCCTTTGTCACCGAGGGGCTGAAACCCGTGATCGACCATGTCGTCAGTTTCGGCATGGGGCATTTCTATATCAGCCAGTCTGACAAGGGCGGGTTGGTCTTTGGCGGCGATCTGGATTTCTATGCATCCTACGCGGCCCGCGGCAACCTGCCGATGGCCGAACACGTGATGGAGGCCGCAATGACCCTGATGCCGATGATCGGCAAGGCGCGCGTGCTGCGGTCCTGGGGCGGGATCATGGACATGACCCCCGACGGCAGCCCGATCATCGACACCACGCCGACCAAGGGTTTGTTCATCGACTGCGGCTGGTGCTATGGCGGGTTCAAGGCGGTGCCGGCCTCTGGCTTTGCCTTTGCGCATCTGATGGCGACTGGCCAGCCCCATGCAACGGCGGCGAAGTTCCGGCTTGATCGGTTCCGCACCGGGGTCGGGTTGATGGACGAAGAAGGCACCGGGTCGCAGCATAACCTGCATTGAGCGCACGAACAGAGTATTTTGGGGAAATGAAAATGAAGGCGGATCATGCGGATTAACTGCCCCCATTGCGGCGAACGTGACCGGCGCGAATTTTATTATATGGGCGATGCCGTGGCGGTCACCCGCCCCGCACCTGATGCGGGGCCTGACGCCTGGGACGATTACCTGCACAACCGTGACAACCCCGCGGGCGACACACGCGACCTGTGGTATCACGAGGCGGGCTGTGGCGCGTGGATCGTTGTGGCGCGCAACACGCTGACCCATGCGGTTCACGGCGCAACGCTTGCGCAAAAGGCCGCATCATGAGGCTGCGCAACCCTGGCCAAACCGTAACCTTTAGCTTTGACGGCAAACCCGTGCAGGGCGTACCGGGCGAACCGGTCGCTGCCGCGCTGCTGGCCAGCGGGATCAGGCTGATGGGCCGGTCATTCAAATACCACCGCCCGCGCGGCGTGCTGACCGCCGGGTCCGAAGAACCCAATGCGCTGGTCACCGTAGGGCGCGGCGCGGCGCAGGACCCCAACCAGCGCGCAACCATGGTCGAAGTGTCCGAAGGGCTGGAGGTTTTCAGCCAGAACGCCTGGCCCAGCTTGCGCCATGACGCGCTGGCGGTGAACGACCTGCTGTCCCCGTTTCTGGGGGCGGGCTTCTATTACAAGACCTTCATGTGGCCCGCGTCGTTCTGGGAAAGGCTCTATGAGCCGGTGATCCGCCGCGCGGCGGGCCTTGGCCGGTTGAGTGGCAAGGCCAACGCCGACCTTTATGAAAAGGCCTTCGCCTTTTGTGATCTGCTGGTGATCGGAGCAGGGCCAGCGGGGCTGATGGCAGCGCTGACCGCAGGGCGGGCGGGCGTCGATGTGATCCTTGCCGATGAGGACAGCGCCATGGGCGGTCGCCTGCTGCGCGAGGTCGAGGATGTCGACGGCAGGCCCGCCGCCCTGTGGGTCGCAGATGTGCTGGCACAATTGCGCGCGCTGCCCAATGTGCGCCTGATGCCGCGCACGACCGTGACCGGCGCTTATGACCAAGGCACCTATGGCGCGCTGGAACGCATTGTGGGTGCGGACGCACCGGGTGAATGTTTCTGGCGGATCGTGGCCAAGCGGTCGGTGCTTTGTGCGGGCGCGCTGGAACGGTCCATCGCTTTTCCAGACAATGACCGGCCCGGCATCATGCTGGCGGGGGCGGTGCGGGCCTATGTCACCCGCTGGGGTGTGGCGCCCGGCCGGTCGGTCACGGTCTTTGGCAACAATGATGACGCACATCGCACCGCGCGCGATCTGGCGGCGGCGGGGATCAAGATCGCGGGGCTGATCGATGCCCGCGCTGATCTGGCCGTCAGCGCCGATTATCCGGTGTTCACGGGCGGCAGCGTCACGGCAACGGCTGGCAGGCTGGGTCTGACCAGCATCACCGTCACCCATCAGGGCGGCACGCGGGTGATCCAGACAGATTGTCTGGCTGTCTCTGGCGGCTGGAACCCGTCGGTGCATCTGACCTGTCACATGAACGGAAGGCCCCAGTGGCGCGAAGATATCGCAGCCTTTGTGCCGACGCCTGACGCGATCCCCGGCATGGCGGTGGCGGGGGCTTGTCACGGCGTCTTTGACACACAGGGTTGTCTGCGTGACGGGGCCGAGGTGGCCGCTGCCATCGCCCGCGACCTCGGGTTCGCACCCGAGGTGACGCTACCCGTGGCCGAGGCCCGCGCCTATGCCATCGCCCCCTTTTGGGAAACGCCCGGAAAGGGGCGCAAATGGGTCGACTTGCAGAATGATGTGACGACCAAGGATATCGCGATCTCTGCGCAGGAAAACATGCGCAGCGTTGAACATATGAAACGCTATACCACCCAAGGCATGGCGCCCGATCAGGGCAAATCGTCCAACGTGCTGGCGCTTGCTGTGTTGGCCGACCTGACCGGGCGCGGCATCCCCGAGACGGGAACGACGACGTTCCGCCCGCCTTTCGTGCCGGTCAGTATCGCCGCGATGGGCGCAGGCGGGCAGGGCAAGGGGTTTGCCCCGACGCGCCTGATGACATCGCATCACGCAAGCGTCGCGGCCCGCGCGCCGATGATCGAGGCGGGGCTGTGGTATCGCCCCAGCTATTTCCCGCTGGAGGGCGACGTCAGCTGGCGCCAATCCTGCGACCGTGAAGTGAATTATGTGCGCAATGTTGTTGGCGTTTGCGACGTGTCCACTTTGGGTAAGATCGACGTGCAGGGGCCTGATGCGGCGCCGCTTTTGGATTTTGTCTATACCAACCGCATGTCAACGTTGAAGGTCGGGCGCGTACGTTACGGGCTGATGTTGCGCGAGGATGGATTCGTCATGGATGACGGTACCGCCGCGCGTCTGGGGCCGGATCATTTTGTGATTACCACCACGACGGCCGCCGCGGGGCAGGTGATGCGCCACCTTGAATTCGCGCGACAGGTGCTGCGCCCCGATCTGGATGCGCGCATCGTGTCGGTGACGGATCACTGGGCGCAATTTGCCGTGGCCGGACCCCGCGCGCAGGTGCTTTTGAACACCGTGCTGGATGAGCAGATCACCGATGAGGATTGGCCGTTCATGGCCTGTGGTGCTGTAGGTATCGGCGGTGTGGCGGGCCGGCTGTTCCGGATCTCGTTTTCGGGCGAAACTGCCTATGAGATCGCGGTGCCCGCGCGTTACGGCGAAAGCCTGTTCCGGCAATTGGTCGCACAGGCGCGCACTTTGGGCGGTGGCCCTTACGGGTTAGAGGCGCTCAACGTCCTGCGCATCGAAAAGGGCCTGTTGACCCATGCGGAATTGCATGGGCGCACCACGGCGTACGATCTGGGGCTGGCGGGCATGGTGAGCGTGCAAAAGGATTGCATCGGGCAGGCTGCTGCCCGCCGCCCCGGTCTGGTTGATCCTATGCGCGAACGGCTGGTCGGTCTGCGCGCAGTGGAAGAGGGGCGGCGCCTGACCGCAGGCGCGCATCTGTTTGCCAAAGACGCCAAGGCCGTGACCGCCAATGATCAGGGCTATGTCACCTCGGCCTGTTATTCGCCGACGCTGGATTGTTATCTGGGTCTGGCGTTTGTGAAGAATGGTCCTGAAAGGTATGGCGAGGTGATCCGCATGGTCGACCATTTGCGCGGTGTGGATACATTGGCCGAGGTTTGCCATCCGGTGTTCTTCGACCCCGAAGGAGGACGCGCCCGTGGCTAGGTTGATCGCACTTGGGGCCTTTGGTGATCTGTTGCCGTTGCAGACAGGCGATGTGACTTGCACCGAGGTGATGCGCGAGACGCTGTTTTGCGTTGCCCCCTATCGTGGCCAGCACAAGGCGGTATCGGCGGCATTGAAAGCGCAGCTTGGCCTGAGCCTGCCTGCCGCCGGACGGCGGAAAATCGCGGGTGACGCGATCTGCCAATGGATCGGCCATGATGCATGGGTTGTCAGCGCGCCTGTCATGCTTGACGGGCTGGCGGCGGTCAGTGATCAATCCGACGGCTATGCCGCGCTGGATGTAGCGGGGGCAGGGGTCGAGGCGGTGCTGGCGCGGCTGATCCCGCTTGATCTGCGCAGTACCACGTTCAAGGTTAACCATACCGCCCGCAGCCTGCTGGGCCATGTGCCTGTCAGCATCACCCGCACAGGCGCGCAGGCGTTCGAGGTGATGGTGATGCGATCAATGGCGGCGTCATTGGTGCATGATCTGCAGGTAGCCATGAGCGGGCTGGCGCGGCGCGGATCGGCCTGACGCTGCACGCCAGACCGAGGCCTGCGGCGGGGATATTTTTGCTCGGAAGATGCAAACGCCTTTTCGGGTGATAGCAGCCCTTGGAAAGCAGGGGCAAAAGGCGGATACTATACGCATGAGCCTGCCACCCGGATTTTTGGACGAATTACGCAACCGGCTGTCGCTTGGACAGGTCGTCGGGCGCAAAGTCATGTGGGATGCCCGCAAATCCAACCCCGGCAAGGGCGATCTTTGGGCGCCGTGCCCGTTCCATCAAGAGAAAAGTGCCAGTTTCCACGTCGATGATCGCAAAGGGTATTATTACTGCTTTGGCTGCCATGCCAAGGGTGATGCGATTTCATTCGTGCGCGAGACCGAGAATGTCGATTTCATGGAAGCGGTGAAGATTCTCGCGGGTGAGGCGGGAATGCCGATGCCTGAACGCGACCCCGCCGCCCAGCAAAAGGCAGATCTGCGCGGCCAGCTGGTCGAGGTGATGGAAAAGGTCATCAAATGGCACCGCCTGCAATTGCAGACAGCGGCAGCGACCGAGGCGCGCGATTATCTGGCACGGCGCGGCCTAAGCCCCGAGGCGCAGGCGCGTTGGGATATCGGCTTTGCACCTGCGCAGGGCGGGGCGCTGGCGCATCTGAGCGCACAGGGGGTGGACGCCAAGCTGGTAATCGCCGCGGGCATCGCCGCCGAAAGTGACCGGGGTGGCGCGCCTTATGACCGGTTTCGCGGGCGGATCATCTTTCCGATCCGCGATGCGCGGGGGCGCGCTATCGGCATGGGGGGCCGCGCGATGGACCCCAATGCGCCCGCGAAATATTACAATTCGCCCGAAACGCCGCTGTTCGACAAGGGCCGCAGCCTGTTCAACCATGGCCCCGCGCGCGAGGCGGCGGGCAAGGGCAAGCCATTGATCGTGGCCGAAGGCTATATGGATGTGATCGCGTTGGCAGAGGCGGGGTTTACCGCGACGGTGGCCCCCCTTGGCACCGCGATTACCGAGGATCAATTGCGCCTGCTCTGGCGGATTGCCCCCGAACCGATCATCGCGCTGGATGGTGATACCGCCGGTCTGCGTGCCGCGATGCGCTTGATCGATATCGCGCTGCCGCTGTTGGAATCGGGGCAAAGCTTGCGTTTCGCGCTGATGCCGCCGGGGCTGGACCCTGATGATGTGATCAAGACGCAAGGCGCGGGGGCGATGCAAAAACTGCTCGATGCCGCGATCCCGATGGTACAGCTGTTGTGGCAGCGCGAGACCGAAGGCAAGAATTTCGACAGCCCCGAACGCAAGGCCGCATTGGACAAGGCGCTGCGTGACAAGATCAAGTTGATCGCCGATCCATCGATTCGCAGCCATTACGGCGAGGCGATCAAAGAGATGCGCTGGGCCTTGTTCAGCACCCGCCGTCCCGCCGCGCCCAGGGCCCAAGGCGGGACATGGTCGCGCAATGCCGATCCGTGGAAACGCGCGATCAGTCCTGTGGCTACGGCGCGCAATTCCATGCTGGGGGCGGGGGCCGTCAGCCAAGAACATCTGCGCGAGGCGGTTATTCTGGCCACGATGATCGTCGCCCCCAGTGTAGCGGTAGAGTTTGGCGATGCGCTGGAACGCATTGATTGCCGCGATCCGGCGCATCGTGACCTGCAGGCCGCGATTTTGCGCCATCTTGGAAATGCCGATCTGGAAACCATTATTTCGGCTGATCTGGGCGCAGATGCCCTTGAAAAGCTGTTGACGCAAAGCCATGTCGCAATCAGCCCCGCAGTGCGCCGCAAAGGCGAGGCCGAGGTTGCGCGCCTGTGCCTCGCCGAAGAATTCGCCAAGCTGACCGCCCGACGCGGCCATGCCCGCGAAATCGAAGATGCGGTCGAGGACCTTGGCGGGCTGGCCGATGAGGGGCTGACATGGCGGCTGGCGCAGGCCAGTGCGGCGGTAGACAAGGCCGGTCGCGGCGATAACGAGGACCGCGCCGAATATGCGGTTGGCCCCAACGGGGCGCGAATGAAGAAGGACGAGCGCAGTGCATTGGACCAATTGCTCGACCAGATCAATTTTGCCAAAGGACAGGACCGGCCTAGGTCATGACATGGCAACAGAACTGAAAAACACGCGGTCGACTGCTTGCGGTTCACGCCGATGCAGGGTTGATTCGGGAATGACCGAATCAGCCGAATCACCCTGGCTGCGTAACGACGACTTGGAAGGGTCCCTTTGATGGCTGCGAAAGACACCGATGATCGCAAGGACAACGACCAGGATGGGGATATCAGTCTTGATATGAGCCAGGCCGCGGTCAAGCGAATGATCGCCGATGCCCGCGAACGCGGCTATATTACATATGACCAGCTGAACGCGGTCCTGCCACCCGAACAGGTGTCGTCCGACCAGATCGAAGACGTGATGTCGATGTTGTCCGAAATGGGCATTCAGGTCACAGAAGAAGAAGAATCAGAAGAAAGCGATGATGGCGCCGGCGGCACCGACATTGCCACCGTATCTGGGTCGCGCGATGTGACCATCGGCGGGGCCGAGGCGGAAAAGCTGGACCGCACCGATGACCCCGTGCGCATGTACCTGCGCGAAATGGGATCGGTCGAGCTTTTGTCACGCGAAGGCGAGATCGCCATCGCCAAGCGGATCGAGGCTGGCCGCAACACGATGATTCTGGGCCTGTGCGAAAGCCCGCTGACCTTTCAGGCGATCACCATCTGGCGCGATGAATTGCTGTCAGAGGACATTCTGCTGCGCGACGTGATCGACCTTGAAACCACCTTTGGCAACCAATTGGGCGAGGAGGGCGAGGTTGAAACTGTCGTCACCGCTGCCTCTGTGTCCGACACCAAGGAGGATGGCGGCAGCGAGTTGGATGCTGACGGCAACCCAATCAGCAAGGACGATGACGACGACGATGACGATCAGGCCAATATGTCGCTGGCCGCAATGGAAGCCGCGCTGAAGCCGCGCGTGCTCGAAACGCTGGAAATCATCGCGCGCGGCTTTGCCGATCTGTCCGACATGCAGGACGCGCGGATGTCCGCGACCTTGAACGAAGATTCGTCGTTTTCGGTCAAAGAAGAAGAACGCTATCAGACGCTGCGCTCCGAAATCGTGGTGCTGGTCAATTCGCTGCACCTGCACAACAACCGGATCGAGGCGCTGATCGACCAATTGTATGGCATCAACCGCCGGATCATGTCGATCGACAGCGCCATGGTGAAACTGGCCGATCAGGCCCGCATCAACCGCCGTGAATTCATTGACGAATATCGCGGGCGCGAATTGGACCCGAACTGGCTGGAACAGATGGCCGAGAAATCAGGCCGCGGCTGGCAGGCCTTGGTCGAAAAATCGACCGACAAGATCGAAGAATTGCGCAATGATATGGCGCAGGTCGGGCAATATGTCGGCGTCGATATCACCGAATTCCGCCGTATCGTCCAGCAGGTCCAAAAAGGTGAAAAAGAAGCGCGGCAGGCCAAGAAAGAAATGGTCGAGGCGAACCTGCGTCTGGTGATTTCCATCGCCAAGAAATACACGAACCGTGGCCTGCAATTCCTTGATCTTATTCAAGAAGGTAATATCGGCCTGATGAAGGCCGTCGATAAATTCGAATATCGCCGTGGCTATAAATTCAGCACCTATGCGACATGGTGGATCAGGCAGGCGATCACGCGCTCTATCGCGGATCAGGCCCGCACGATCCGGATTCCGGTGCATATGATCGAGACGATCAACAAGCTGGTCCGCACGGGCCGCCAGATGCTGCATGAAATCGGCCGTGAACCCACGCCAGAGGAATTGGCCGAAAAGCTGCAAATGCCGCTCGAAAAGGTCCGCAAGGTGATGAAGATCGCCAAGGAGCCGATCTCGCTCGAAACGCCGATTGGCGATGAGGAAGACAGCCAGCTTGGCGATTTCATCGAGGACAAAAACGCGATCCTGCCGCTGGACAGCGCCATTCAGGAAAACCTGAAGGAAACCACGACCCGCGTGCTGGCCTCGCTTACGCCGCGCGAAGAACGTGTGCTGCGTATGCGTTTTGGCATCGGGATGAACACGGATCACACGCTCGAAGAAGTTGGCCAGCAGTTCAGCGTCACCCGCGAACGCATCCGCCAGATCGAGGCTAAGGCGCTGCGCAAGCTCAAGCACCCCAGCCGGTCACGCAAATTGCGGTCGTTCCTCGACCAGTGATCCGGTCAGGCCTGCCCAGTCGGTTGCATCGGCTGGGCGGTGCTTGCCCCAGCCGCATGTCTGGCGCCGCAGCCGGTAATCTGGCCCAGTGAAATTGCAGATCCAGCGATCACGTCAGGCTTTGGTTTGACGCGACAAGGCGTCGAGACATCTGCCGGCAACAGCATGGCGGTTTGCTGGCTGCCCGCTTATCACCTGCCTGTCTCATGCTGTATCTAGCGGTCTAAAATCCCCCCTACCCAAAACCAAGGCGGGTTCTTATAGTGGCTGTGGATAAGTGGGGTCTTGCCCCAACACATAGACCCAAAGGACCCCCTTATGCGTTGCCCTTTTTGCGGAAATGTCGATACTCAGGTCAAGGATTCCCGTCCCGCCGAGGACCATGTCGCGATCCGGCGCAGGCGGTTTTGTCCGGCCTGTGGCGGGCGGTTCACGACCTATGAACGCGTGCAATTGCGTGATCTTGTGGTGATCAAATCCAATGGGCGGCGCGAGGATTTCGACCGCCAGAAGCTGGAACGCTCGATCCGGATCGCGCTACAAAAACGCCCTGTTGAACCAGAACGGATGGATCAGATGATCAGCGGCATCGTGCGCAGGCTGGAAAGCCTGGGCGATACCGACATCCCGTCTGGCACGATTGGCGAGATCGTGATGGAAAGCCTCGCACGGATCGATACGGTCGCCTATGTGCGCTTCGCCAGCGTTTACAAGAATTTTCAGGCGGCGGATGATTTCGATAAATTCGTCAGCGAATTGCGCCCGCACGCAGCCAAAGAAGACGAGTGACCGACGCCCGCTACATGGCTCTCGCGCTGCAACTGGGGCGGCGCGGGATGGGCCGTGTCTGGCCCAATCCGGCTGTTGGCTGCGTGATCGTCAACCATGGCCGCATCGTCGGGCGTGGCTGGACACAGGATGGCGGGCGTCCGCATGCCGAAACTGTCGCCTTGGCGCAAGCCGGGCCGGATGCATGCGGCGCAACTGTCTATGTCACGTTGGAACCCTGTGCGCATCATGGCCAGACGCCGCCCTGCGCCGCGGCGCTGATTGCCGCGGGTGTGGCGCGGGTCGTCGTGGCGCTCGGTGATCCCGATGCGCGGGTTGCGGGGCGCGGCATTGCGCTGTTGGAACAGGCAGGGATCGCGGTGGAAACGGGGCTGCTGGCCGATCAGGCGCGCGCCGATCATGCGGGGTTTTTGTCGCGGATCACGGCCGCGCGGCCTTTCGTGACGTTGAAGCTGGCGGGCACGCTGGATGGCCGGATCGCCACCGCCAGCGGCGAAAGCCAATGGATCACCGGAACAGAGGCCCGCCGCGCGGTGCATATGATGCGCGCGCGCCATGATGCGGTGCTGGTGGGCGCAGGGACCGTGCGTGCCGATGATCCCGCGCTGAGCGTGCGCGGTCTTGGCATCCCCCGCCAGCCTGTGCGTATCGTCGTATCGCGTGCCGTGAAACTGCCGCTGACCAGCCAATTGGCGCAAACCGCGCGCCAATCGCCGGTCTGGATCTGCCACGGGGCGGAGGCCGATGTGGCCGATTGGCTGGCGCTGGGCGCTGTCAGCCTGCCCTGTGCGGTGCGCGCAGGACAGGTCGAACCAGAGGCGATGATGCAGGCGCTCGCAAGCGCAGGGATCACGCGGGTGTTTTGCGAAGGCGGCGGGATGTTGGCCGCCTCATTGCTGGGCGCAGGGCTGGTCGATGATCTGGTGGTGATGACTGCGGGCTGTGCGATCGGGGCTGAAGGCACGCCTGCGCTGGCCGCGATGGGAATCGGGCGGCTGGCGGATGCGCCGCGCTTTGCCTTGCATGATCTGGCGCGTCTGGGCGATGATGTCATGACGCATTGGCGGCGGGTCTAGGGTTGCACGGGGCGCTGCCCCGTACCCCGGAGTATTTTTGGAAAAGAGAAGTTAGCGCCACAAAGGCGCTGCGCTGGCGAACAGCCCTTGCAGTTTTGCTGTGGCGCGGTTGAGGCGCGTGGCGGGCGGGATATCGCCATGGGTGAGCCTGTCCACGATCACCTCGACCGGGCAGGGCAGGCCGCTGACCGGATCGCGGTAGCGCGGATAGGCAATCAGCGCGGCGTGAACAAGCGCCGTGAGGTCCAGTGTTTTGTTGCGCCGTGACAGTGGCATCGTGCGGTCATCGGTCAGCCCCCAGCCGGCATAGAACGGCATCCCCAGACAGCTGACCGGGCGGTCGTGCAAGAGCGCCTCGAACCCCAGGAGCGAGGTCATGGTCCAGACGCAATCGCAGGCCTGAATGGCGGCGATCGGGTCAGCATCTTCTAGCACCAGATCGGCCCAGTCGCGTGCGTTGGATATATGGCCGGGCCGCAGATTTGCGCGCACGTCGGGGTGCGGTTTGTAGATGATCACGGCGGCGGGGTTTGCTGCGCGCACCGCTTGCAGCAGTGCGGCGTTGCTGCGCACGGCACCCGCGCCCAGCCGGATGCTGGCGTCGTCCTCGACCTGCCCCGGCACAAGGATGCGCCGCCCTTTGGGCAGGTCGGGCAGGGGTGTGCCCTGCAGATTATATTTTGACAGGCCCGCCGCCCTGATCCGCTTGATCAGCGCCGCTGCGCGGTCGCGGGCGGTGGCGGGGAGCGTGGTTGATCCGGCGATCAGCGCCTCGAGCCTGCTGGGGCGGGTTGCGTCGTAATAGATGCCCAGATCGTCCAGCACCAAGGACAAGGGCGCCACCAGATCGGCACCCAGCCCGCGCGAGCGCACAAAACCATCCTCGACCAGCACCGCGTCGCGCGCATCCGTGCTGGCCCAGCGCATCAGGCGGCGGTTGGTTTGTTCGGCCTGCGGTGCCGCCTTGGCCCCGCGCGCAAACCTGACCTGCGCGTATTGGCCGAAGAACTGCTGCAAGGGGCTGCGTTTCCACAGCCGCATGTCGGCCGCGACCCAGCCCTGGTGGTCGTCACGCCAGGCGCGGGTCAGCGCCGACTGGGTGGCTGTCGCTTCCTCGAAGCTGCACAGCCGGTCGTGATAGGGGTCGTACCATGTCGGGTAAAGGATCATCGCGCCCGCGAAAAGCTGCGCCCGCGTCAGGCGGCGTTGGCGGCGTGGCAACGGTTTGCGGTCATCGCTGAGCCCCCAGCCCGCATAGAAGGGTTGGCCGAAGACCACGGGTTTGTGGCCAGCCAAGATCGCCTCGAACCCAAGTTGCGACGTGACGGTGTAGACCGCGACCGCGCCTGCCAGCAGCGCCCATGGCGAGACGGGGGCGGCACACAGGCTGATCCGGTCGCTGGTATCGGCAGCGGTGAAATAGCCCGCCTTGTCGCCGGTCATGGTTTCGGGATGGGTTTTGATCACGATCCTTTGGCTGGGATGTTCGGTTTGGGCGAAAAACAGCATTTCGCGGAACGTGTTGCTGTCGGCACCGCTGGCGGTGATTGACGCATCCATGCGGGTCTGGTCGATGACCAGCACATAGCCGGCATCTGGCACGGGCGTCGCGGGATCAAAACAGCTGTATTTCGATAGATGTTCGGCCTGCAAGGCGCTGATCCCCGCCTTGGCACGGTTCAGCAGGACGGTATCGTCCAGCGGATCATGCGCAAGAATCATTTCCAGATCGGACGGGGTGGCGGGGTCAAAATGCACGCCGCGCCGGTCGATGTTCAACCCGATCGGCAGATCACCGGACCGTCCGGGCCGGACCGAGCGCAGAAAACTGTCCTCGACCCGGATCAGCCCCGCACCTTTGTGCCGCGCCACAGCCTCGCCCCTTGGGGCGGTGGGGCTTTGGCCCCAGACGCCGACATTGTCTTGGGGTCCGGGCGCGCCGAGCCGGATGTCGAAGCCTGCCAGCGTCAGGATGCGCCGGATGCGGGGCTGGGTCAGGAAACCGCCCGAATAGACATAAAGGTTCTGGCGCGGTTCGTCTGGCATTGCGGCAGGCTAGGCCACGCGCTGTATCTTGGCCAGCGCGGCGGTTTGCAGATCGTGCGCCTGATCATTGCCGCAAGGTGCGGCATAGGGACCCGCTTCGGCCAGCATCATCGGGACGACATGCCGGATCAGGTTGCGCCGGCCCTTGGCGGAATAGAACCCGCCGGGTACCTGACTGGTTTGCAACAGGAATTTCCGGAAATCGTGATAGGCTTGGGTGTCGGGGGGGCATGGGGCGGCGAAAAAGGCGGGCAGCGGTTAGTCGGACACGAATTGCGGCTTGTCATAGACCGCTGCGCCGAAAATCCGCAATGGGATCCCGCGCCATAGCACCTGCTGGCCCGCGGTAGAATTGACCGTCACCGCCGAGAGTGCGGAATCGAGCAATCGCGCCAGTTTGCCACCGCGCACAAAATGCACGCGATGCGCGATACCCTGCGCTGTTGCTGCCTGCCGGATCAGGCGGCGCAGCGGTTTGCGCCCGTTTTCCAGCGGATGCGTCTTGAAGACAAGATGATGGCCCGCCGGTGCGCCTTTGGCAAAACCGGCGATGACTACGTCGATAAAGCTTTCCATGTCGCGGAACGGTGAATGAATCTGAAAGCTTGAGTCATGCTCCAGTTGCAGCAGCGCCATGTGATAGGGATAGCCGCCCGCCTTGATCCGCAAGGTGGCCAGCCCGCGCAGCAGCGCCATAATCGGCATCATCAGCAGACGGCCTGTGTAAAGCTGCGCCTCGGTGCGCACCGGCAGGGCGCGATGCGGGCGGAATTGCGGATAACTTGCGTTTCGGAACATCACGAACCAATGATAGAGCGCGCCGTAAAAGATATGCTGGCGCATGTCGCCCCAATGGGACGGCGGCGTCGGCTGGTCTTGCCCCGGCTGTGCCAGATGCGCGCGCATGTCAGCGATGCTGAGGCTGCGTAGCTGCGAATGTCCGTTGCTGCCGCCGCGTTCATAGGTCACCCAATAGGGGCGCAGATAGCCTTCTTCAAAGACATGGATGCGCAGACCGGTGGCGCGGGCCTGGCGCACCGCCTCGGCATGGATCGGGCGGGTGTCGCCGTAAAGGACGATATCGGTGATCTGTTTGTCGCGCAGGGTGTCGGCCAATGCGCTGGGCCATGCGTCAGGATTGTCGCGAAACGGCAGATAGCCGGGGCTGCGCCACCAGAAAGCCGCATCGCCCGCGTTGAACCCGACGCGCCAGACATCGGCCCCTGATGTGCGCAGGGCCGCCGCGATCTGGCGAAAGAACGGGCCATGCGGCCCCTGCAGGAAAAGGAAGCGGCGTTGGGAACTCATAACACTGAACTGACTGAACAAACTAAACGCCAGCTTAACACGGCAATTCTGGCGGTAATGCGGCAAGCCGCCTGCTTGCCTGCACGCCTGCAAGCCGCTAGGTCAGGGGCAAGCGGAAAGGAAAGCGCATGTTCACAGGAATTGTCACCGATATCGGGCGGGTGCTGGCATTGGACCAGCAGGGCGATCTGCGCGCGCGGATCGGCACTGGCTATGACGTGGCAGGGATCGACATCGGGGCGTCGATTGCTTGTAATGGGGTCTGCCTGACGGTGATCGCATTGGGCCGTGATCCGCAGAACTGGTTCGACGTGCAGATTTCGGCGGAAACCGTGGGGGCCACAAATGTCAGTGGCTGGACGGTCGGCAAAAGGCTGAACCTTGAACGTGCGCTGAAGGTGGGCGACGAATTGGGCGGGCATATTGTGTCAGGCCATGTCGATGGTGTGGCCGAGGTGGTGGCGATGCGCGATGAAGGCGACAGCACCCGCGTCACATTCCGCGCGCCAGAGGCGCTGGCGCGGTTCATCGCGCCCAAAGGGTCGGTGGCGCTGGATGGCACATCGCTGACCGTGAACGAGGTTGCGGGCCGCGATTTCGGGATCAATTTCATCCCCCATACCAAGACCGCCACGACATGGGGTGATGTTGCGGTGGGTGATTTGATCAATATCGAGATTGATACGATGGCCCGCTATGTCGCGCGGTTGCAGGATTACGCCTGATCACGCGGCCCTGTAGGGCTGTGGCGTTTTTCGCGTAAGGTGGGTCAAGACCCACGCTGCGACCTGCGCCCCTTTTCAAACCGTGGATGCTGGGCTATCTGGCAGGCAACCAAGCTGCGGGGTCGCATATGTCCATCACTTTCGAAACACCGGGTCCGGTTGAACAGGACTGGTCCGATGCGATCAGCAAGATCGAGGATATCATCGACGACGCCCGCAATGGCCGGATGTTCATCCTTGTCGATCACGAGGACCGTGAGAACGAAGGCGATCTGGTGATCCCCGCGCAGATGGCCACACCTGACGCGATCAATTTCATGGCCAAGCACGGGCGTGGGCTTATCTGTCTGTCGCTGCCCGGCAGCCGGATCGACGCTCTGGGCCTGCCTTTGATGGCGTCCAACAATTCATCGCGCCATGAAACAGCCTTTACCGTCAGCATCGAAGCGCGCGAAGGCGTCAGCACCGGCATTTCAGCGGCCGACCGTGCACGCACCGTGTCGGTGGCGATCGACGCGGCCAAGGGCGCGGCCGATATCGCCACGCCGGGCCATGTGTTCCCGCTGCGCGCGCGCGACGGCGGTGTGCTTGTCCGTGCAGGCCATACCGAGGCTGCTGTCGATATCAGCCGTCTGGCGGGGCTAAACCCGTCGGGCGTGATCTGCGAGATCATGAAAGAAGACGGCGAAATGGCGCGTCTGCCCGATCTTGTCGCCTTTGCGCAATTGCACGGGCTGAAGATCGGCACGATCAGCGATCTGATCGCCTATCGCCGCCGCCACGACAATCTGGTCGTGTTGCGCGACAGCCAGACCATCACATCCGAGTTCGGCGGTGACTGGGAGATGCGGATTTTCGTCGATGAAACTCAAGGTGCCGAACATATCGCGCTGATCAAGGGTGATATCACCACGCCTGACCCTGTGCTGGTACGGATGCATGCGCTGGACCCGATGCTGGATGTTGTCGGTGTCGGCCCCAAGGGGCGGCGCAACGAATTCGGCGATGCCATGCAGCTGATCGCCGATGAAGGGCGTGGCGCGCTGGTCTTGCTGCGCGACCTGCAGATGAAACTTGATCCAAGCGAAGAGGCGACACCCCAGACCCTGCGCCAATACGGCCTTGGCGCGCAGATCCTGTCGGCGCTGGGCCTGCACGACATCACGCTGCTGACCAATTCACCCAAGCCGCGGGTCGTGGGGCTTGATGCTTACGGTCTCGAAATCGTCGGCACGCGCAAAATTTCGGAGATTGGCTGATGGCCGGACCCTCACACCATATCCTGCCGTTGCCAGAGTTTGACAAGCCGGTGAAGATCCTGATCGCCGCCTCGCCCTATTACAAGGATATCAGCGACCACCAGATCGCCGGAGCCTTGGCCGAGATTGCAAAGGCCGGTGCCAGCCATGAGATCGTGCATGTCCCCGGTGCGCTGGAAATTCCCACCGCCATCGGCATTGCCGCACGGATGAGCGATTTTGACGGCTATGTCGCGCTTGGCTGTGTGATCCGGGGCGAGACAACGCATTACGACACCGTCTGCAACGACAGCAGCCGCGCGCTGCAATTGTTGGGACTGCAGGGCCTGTGTATCGGCAACGGCATCCTGACCGTGGAAAACTATGCCCAGGCGGTCGTGCGTGCGGATGCAGCACAGATGAACAAAGGCGGCGGTGCTGCTGCGGCGGCGTTGCATCTGGTGGCGCTGGCGCGCAAATGGGGCAAAGCTGAAAAAGGCGTGGGCTTTACCCGCGACATCCTGATGACAGGTCATACAACCGCATGACGATTTCCAATAACCAGCGCCGCAAGATGAAATCCGCTGCACGGTTTTACGCCGTGCAGGCCCTTTTCCAGATGGAAGCCACTGGCCAGACCGTCGAAGGCATCGTGCGCGAATTCGAAGACCACCGTTTCGGCGAGATCATCGACGATGTCGAACTGGTCGAAGGCGATGTCGATACCTTTCGGCGCATGATGGACCGCGCCGTCGATCTGCAGGCCAGCATCGACCAGATGACCGACCGCGCATTGGTAGAGAAATGGCCGATCGCGCGGATCGACCCGACGTGGCGTGCCCTATTTCGCGCGGCAGGGGCAGAATTGTTGGACAAGGACACGCCGCCCAAGGTCGTGATCAGCGAATTTGTCGCCGTTGCCGAGGCGTTTTCGCATGACGGCAAGGAACCGAAATTCGTCAATGCCGTGCTGGACCATATGGCCCGTCAGGCGCAGCCAGAGGCGTTCTGAGCCTGCCCGCGACCGCCGGGTTAGGGTTTTGGATGTGCGGCGCTTGCGGCGGCATCCGGACCAACATGATCCCGATGCCGCGCGTCAAAGCACAGCGTCAAAGCCAATCCGTCTTTAGCGCCTCTGGCCCAGCGACTGGTCTGGGATGATCGGTTGCAGGCCAGTGGCCTGCGCAAAGACTTGCTCGGTTTGCTCTTTCAACCAACCCGCCGAGACGCCGAAATCGAAATCTCCGTCAAAGCCCAAATCAAGGCCGACATAGGTATCATCGTCCAAATGTGCCGCACCGATGGTGGCACGCCAGGACTGGCTGATCAGCATGTAATCCAGACCAACCGATGCCACGTTGCTGTCACGCTCGTTGTCCGAAAACACGCGAACACCGACACCCGTATCGACCTTTTGCTGGCCATAGCTGATCGACAGGCCAAACCCGATGGTCGGGTCCGCCTGCACGGGTGCCGCGGCGATGATCAGCGCGGCACAGGCCGCGCCTGTGGCCTTGGTGTAGCGCGACAGATATCCGGTTCGTCTTTGCATGATACTCATTCCCTTGTTTCACTGGTAAATTGCAACATCGCGATGGCGTTGCATGCGCTACTCAGATGATTCTGAAATCTGTCTATTATGAGGCTGCTCGCCGGTTTTAATATGAATCAAAGGTTAAGGTTATCGCAGTCGCGGTTTGGCTGCGCGGCAGGGCCAGACGCGAGGGCGGTTTGCACGAATGCGTGCCCGCGACAAAGCGATACCTTGTATTCCTTGGCCCATGGCTTAGCTTTTGATCATGGGGGACGATGACATGACACATGACGATGAGCCGGATCTGATGCGGCTATACCTGCGCCACTGCGCGGTGGGATTCGTGGTTGCCGCAGGATTTGTCGCGCTGTTGCTGTGGCATGACGTGGCGCGGCTTGGCACCCTGGTCGCCAATTCCGATATCGGCTGGCTCGCCGTGTTCCTGCTGTGGTTTTTTCACGGCACCGTTTTCGGCAGCGTGCAATTCGCTATTTCGATCATGCTGGACGCGCAGGATGACGATGACGACGACCAGTCAGGCGGTCAATTGATCCCGATCCGCGTGACCGCCGGGTCGCGGCGCGGGCGTTAGGCGACGGGCACCACATCTGCCGTAGCGGTAGCTAATCCCGAGGACCTGTTTTTACAGGTGGGCGCCAGGTAGACTGACCAGGGCCAGAACAGAGCCAGCTCCCTCGGAGTTGCTTAAGGCCACTGGATTTGTACCGATGGTATACATGCAGCGCAGAAACCCGTCTGCCCCACAGTTAGGGCGCAACACTGGGTTCCACAAGTGGGATGATCTTATTCTTCGATATCGCCGCGCAGCAACCAGCCATCGCGGCCCACCAGCGACGCAGGCGCATAGCCCAGCAATAACCGCTCGGCCAGACCAATGGTCAACAGCGCCATGCAGATTTCGAAAAAGGTGACACTGGCAATCAACGACATTTCAGTCTTCCTTTCGTGACCAGAACAAATGTCGCTGGAAAACCTGATCAAATCGTAAAGATGGCGGGATGTCCGGCGCAGAGCTTCGCGCGGTACCCGCCAATCGCATCGCGACGGATTGCAATTTGTTCACCTATTGTTCAGTATCCCGCCATGTCTTCTGGCTTTGTATCCCCCGCCTTGCAGCCTGGCCAGCGCCTGGCCCGTGGTGTGTGCCGCCATCTGCGTGGCCATGATTTCGTCAGCGTCGAAGAACTGGTGCCGATACCGGGGCTGCGCGTCGATGTCATGGCGCTGGGGCCGAAAGGCGAAATCTGGGTGATCGAATGCAAATCCAGCCGCGCCGATTTTCAGACCGACCGCAAATGGCAGGGCTATCTGGACTGGTGCGACCGGTTTTTCTGGGCGGTAGATGCCGCGTTTCCGCTGGATTTGCTGCCTGATGATACCGGGCTGATCATTGCCGACAGCTATGATGCCGAAATCCTGCGGATGGGGCCGGACCGGCCGTTGCCACCCGCACGGCGCAAGATGCTGACGCAGAAATTCGCGCGCCATGCCGCGATCCGCGCGCAGATGGCGCGCGATCCGGGCTTTGTCAGCGCTTTTTGACGGCGCGTGCGGCTTGGGCTGCGGCGCGGATCTCGTCGGCGATTTCCTCGGCCTCTTCGGGTTCGAAATCCATCGGGATCTCTGTGTCGCCGGCCTCGATGAAAATGCGCACCATGCCCAGTTCGGTCGGGCCGATCTGCATATTGGCCTCGATATCGCGTTCGCTGTTGATACCCATGATCTGTTCCTTACTGTCTTTTGCCTGCCTACAGCGCTGCGCGATCGCTTGGCAAGTGCCGCGCGCGAAAAGCCGTGACTAGCCCTTGCAATCATGCGGTCATGCAGCTAAATCCGGCGCCAGTGCCGCGTTAGCTCAGTTGGTTAGAGCGCTTGATTGTGGATCAAGAGGTCGCTGGTTCGAGACCAGCAGGTGGTACCACCCCCTTTTCAGCCCGCAGATGATGACGGAGAACTTGATGGGGCCGACCCTGATCACATTCACGATTGCCCAAAACCCGCCGCCACGGCTGGACAAGGCGCTTGGCCGCGACGTGCCGAATGATGCCGCGCTCAGCCGGTCGCGTCTGGCGCGGCTGATCGCGGATGGCGCTGTGGCCGTGGACGGGCAGGTGGTCACCGACCCGCGTTTTCGCATCGCTGAGGGCGCGCAAGTCGCCGTCACCGTCGCCGTCGCTGTCGAAAGCCATATCGAAGCGCAGGATATCACGCTGGATGTGGTGTTTGAGGATGACGACCTGATCGTCATCAACAAACCCGCCGGCATGGTCGTGCATCCCGCCCCCGGCACGGCGGATGGCACATTGGTCAACGCGCTGATCCACCATTGCGGCGACAGCCTGTCGGGCGTGGGCGGCCTCAAACGCCCCGGCATCGTCCACCGGATCGACAAGGACACGTCGGGCCTGCTGGTCGTGGCAAAATCCGACCGCGCGCATCATCATCTGGCCGATCAATTCGCCGATCACACGGTGGAACGGCGCTATATTGCTGTCTGCTATGGCGTGCCAGAGGCCAATGACCCCCGCCTGCGCGGCATCAAGGGCACGTCCTTTGAACCCGGCAACATTCTGAAAATCCAGACCCAGCTGGGCCGGCACCGCACCGACAGGCAGCGGCAGGCGGTGTCCTTTACCGCCGGGCGGCATGCGGTGACACGGGTCCGAATCCTTGCCGCTTTGGGCGCGATGCCTGTCGCGGCGCTGGTCGAATGCTGGCTGGAAACTGGCCGCACGCATCAGATCCGCGTGCATCTGGCCCATTGCGGCCATGCGCTGATCGGTGATCCGACCTATGGCAGCCGGCGCAAGATGTCGCCCAAAGCATTGGGCGAGGCCGGCGTCGCCGCCGTCGCTGCCTTTCCGCGTCAGGCGCTGCATGCCGCGACCTTGGGTTTCGTACATCCGGTGACCGAAGAATTCCTCGAATTTTCAGCACCTTTGCCTGCGGATATGCAAGCATTGCTGGCGGCAATGGGCGCGCCGGTCTGAAATACGCTATCCCATCTGCGTGAGCGCACACAAAGGCCACTCGCAAAACTGAACTGAATGGTTCATATTGTGTTGACCAGAAGTAAAGACCGAGACTTGAAAATGGCCGCAGCGCGACCATATCTATGTTAAGCCTTTATACATAATGGAGGGCACGACAGTGAGCGACTATAAAAATCTTCCCGCACCAACCCCTGAAGGTGGATTGAACCGCTATATGCAGGAAATCCGCAAGTTCCCGATGCTGGAACCCGAAGAAGAATACATGCTGGCCAAACGCTGGGTGGACCACGAAGACACCGAAGCCGCGCATAAGATGGTGACATCGCACCTGCGACTGGCTGCCAAAATCGCCATGGGCTATCGCGGCTACGGCCTGCCGCAGGCCGAGGTGATATCGGAGGCGAATGTGGGCCTGATGCAGGCGGTCAAACGGTTCGACCCCGAAAAGGGTTTCCGCCTGGCGACTTATGCGATGTGGTGGATCCGCGCCTCGATCCAGGAATATATCCTGCGGTCCTGGTCGCTGGTGAAAATGGGCACGACATCGGCGCAGAAGAAACTGTTTTTCAACCTGCGCAAGGCAAAGAACCGCATTGGCGCGCTGGAAGAAGGCGATTTGCGCCCCGAGAACGTCAAACAGATCGCCAATGATCTGGGCGTGACCGAGGACGAGGTGATCTCGATGAACCGCCGCCTGTCGGGGGGCGATGCCTCGCTGAACGCGCAGATCGGCTCAGACGGTGAAGGGTCGATGCAATGGCAGGACTGGCTCGAAGACGACAGCGCCAATACCGCCGCCGATTACGAGGAACATGACGAACTCGACGCCCGCCGTGCCCTGTTGGTCGAAGCCATGACCTTGCTGAACCCGCGTGAAAAGGATATTCTGGTGCAGCGCCGTCTGGCCGAAGAAACCGTCACCCTCGAAGATCTGAGCGCGCGCTACGAGGTCAGCCGCGAACGGATCCGCCAGATCGAAGTGCGGGCGTTTGAAAAGCTGCAATCGCGCATGACCCAGCTGGCGCGCGAAAAAGGCATGCTGGAAAGCGCCTGAACTTTTCCGCGACCCGTCGTCCCTGTGATCCCCGTCGGAGCCTCCGGCGGGGATATTTTTTCTCGGAAGATGGGAAAGGGGAATGGCAGCGACCGGATGATAGCGCTAGCATTCTCAAAAGGGAGATGACCATGACACCAATCCGCTGGGGCATTCTGGGTGCCGCCGATTTCGCCCGCCGTTTCATGGGCCCTGCCATCCATGCCGCCAAAGGAGCCGAGCTTTACGCGCTGGCCACATCCAGCCCCGCCAAGGCGGCACATTTCGCGGATTTCGCGCCGCACGTCATTGTGCATGACAGCTATGATGCGCTCTTGGCCGATCCGGCTGTTGATGCGGTCTATATCCCGCTGCCCAACCATCTGCATGTGGATTGGTCGCTCAAGGCGTTGGCCGCTGGCAAACACGTGTTGTGCGAAAAACCCATGGGGCTGGCGGCGGCGGATTACGACCGGCTGATCGCTGCGCGCGATGCGGCGGGGCTGCTTGCAGCAGAGGCGTTCATGATCGTGCATCACCCCCAATTTGCGCGCGCGCGCGCTCTTTATGCCCAAGGCGCGATTGGCAAGCTGATGCATGTCGATGCAACCTTTACCTATAATAACGCGGATGATGTGACCAATATCCGCAACCGGCCCGAAACCGCAGGCGGCGCGCTGCGCGACATTGGCGTTTACACCTTTGGGGCCGCCCGTTTCGTGACAGGACAGGAACCCGATGCGATCACCTACGCCGATTTGCGGCTGGAAAATGATGTCGATGTCTTCGCGCAGATCGCTGCGCGTTTTCCCGATTTTACCTATTCCGCCATTGTCTCGATGCGGATGCATCCGCGCCAGCAAATCACCTTTCACGGTGACAAGGGTATTTTGCGCCTGACCTGTCCATTCAACGCCAATGTCTTCGACATGGCGCAATTGACACTGGAAACTGACGGGACCAGCACCATCAGCGAACGCTGGCCTGGCGTGAACCATTATATCGTGCAAGTCGAAAACTTCGGCCATACGCTGCGCGGCACGGCCCGCTATCCTTGCGCGCTGGAATTCTCACGCGGTACGCAGGCAATGATGGACATGGTCTTTACGGCGGGCGCGCGGCGTTAACCACGCGCCACCCAACTTCTTATTTCCAAAAATACTCCCCCGCCGGAGGCGCTGGCGTTACAGCGCCTCCAACTCGTCGATCATGCTTTCGATCAGCGCCAGCCCCTTGTCCCAGAATGCAGGGTCCGAGGCATCCAGCCCGAACGGGGCCAGCAAGTCCTTGTGATGCTTGGACCCACCCGCGCGCAGCATTGCGAAATACTTGTCGCGGAAATCGGCATCGCCTTCTTCGAATACCGCATAAAGCGCATTCACCAACCCGTCGCCAAACGCATAGGCATAGACGTAAAACGGCGAATGCACGAAATGCGGGATATAGGCCCAGAAGGTTTCATAGCCATCCGCGAAATCGAACACCGGCCCCAGACTTTCGGCCTGCACCGACATCCACAGCGCGTTGATATCCTCGGGCGTCAGTTCACCCTCGGCACGGGCCGCATGCAGCTTGCATTCGAAATCATAAAACGCGATCTGGCGCACCACGGTGTTGATCATATCCTCGACCTTGCCCGCCAGCAGCACCTTGCGGTCCTGTGGCGTTTTGGCCGTGTCGCGCAATTGCCGGAATGTCAGCATCTCGCCAAAGACCGACGCCGTTTCCGCAAGCGTCAGCGGGGTGGATGACAGCAATTCGCCCTGTTCGGCCGCCAGTACCTGATGCACGCCATGCCCCAGCTCATGCGCCAATGTCATCACATCACGCGGTTTGCCAAGGTAGTTCAGCATCACATAAGGATGCACCGGCGTCACCGTGGGATGCGCAAAGGCACCGGGCGCCTTGCCGGGTTTTGTCGCGGCATCAATCCAGCCTTTGTCGAAAAACCGGCCCGCGATTTCGGCCATGCGCGGATCGAAACCGGCATAGGCGGTCAGCACGGTGTCGCGCGCCTCTTCCCAGCCGATCACGCGGGTCTGGTCCATCGGCAAAGGCGCGTTGCGGTCCCAGACCTGCATCCTGTCCAGCCCCAGCCATTTGGCCTTCAGCGCATAGTACCGGTGCGACAGGCGCGGATAGGCGGCAACGACGGCGTTGCGCAGAGCCTCGACCACTTCGGGTTCGACATGGTTGGCCAGATGGCGCGCGGCCTGCGGGCTGGGCATCTTGCGCCAGCGGTCGTGGATTTCCTTTTCCTTGGCCAGCGTGTTGTGGACACGGGCAAAGATCTTGATGTTCTCACGGAAAACCGCCGTCAGCGCATGGGTCGCAGCCTCGCGTTTGGCGCGGTCAGGGTCGGTCAAAAGGTTCAATGTGCCTTCAAGGCTCAGCACATCGCCGTCCACGACGAATTCAAGCCCTGCCATGGTTTCATCGAACAGCCTGTTCCACGCGGCAGCCCCGACGGTGGATTGGTCATGCAGGAATTTTTCCAGCTCGTCGGACAATTGATGCGGCTTCATCGCGCGCATCCGGTCGAATACGGGTTTATAGCGCGCCAGATCGGCATTGGCGGCCAAAAGACCCGCCAGATGCGTATCGTCCAAACGGTTGAACTCCAGCCCGTAAAACACCAGCGGCGTGGTGAAACGGGTGATCCTGTCCTGACAATCGGCCATGAACTTGGCGCGATCGCTGTCGGTGGTGATCTGGTAATAGCGCAGGCCCGCAAATGACATGATCCGCCCTGCAATCACGTCGATCTGTTCATAGCGTTGCACCGCGCCCAGCAAACCCGCCGCGTCCAGCGATGCAAGCTTGCCTTCATAATCGGCGGCAAAGGCTGCGCATTCGGTTTCCAGCCATGCCATGTCGCGGGTGATTTCGGGGCTGTCCGGGCTGGGATAAAGGTCGGTCAGGTCCCATTCGGGCAGATCGCCAAAGCTGTTTTTTCCAGACGTATTGGCATCATAGACGGGGTTTTGCATGGCGCGGCTTTCATTGCTGTTTAACCCATTACTTAGAGTGTCGCACTGGCGCAGGGAACCCTGTCAGCCGTAAAGCCGCAGCATTTCGCGCAGATCGTCAAGCGTATTGGCCTCGGCCACGGGTTTGTCCTGCCGCCAGCGCAGCATCCGTGGAAACCGCAAGGCGACGCCGGATTTGTGCCGCGGGCTTGCGTTGATGCCTTCAAAGGCGATCTCGAACACATGGACGGCCGGCACCTGCCGGACGGGGCCGAATTTTTGCAATGTGTTCTTGCGCACCCAAGCAGTGATCTGGCGGAATTCGGCATCGGTCAGGCCGGAATAGGCTTTGGTGAAGGGGACCATTGCATCGCCATCGCGCACGGCAAAGGTGTAATCGGTGAACAGATTGGCCCGCCGCCCGCTGCCCGATTGCGCATAGATCATCACGGCATCAATGGTCAGCGGATCGACCTTCCATTTCCACCAATCACCTTTCTTGCGCCCTGCCAGATAGGGGCTGTCGTGGCGTTTGAGCATCAGCCCTTCGGCCCCCACATCCCGCGACTGGCTGCGTGCGGCGGCCAGATCGTCCCAGGTGCCAAACGTCACCTGCGGTGACAAGCGCAGCGGCGCGTTGGTTGAAACCCGCGCAACGAGCCTTGCCAAGGCCGCGCGTCTGTCTGCAAAGGGCAAGGCGCGGATGTCGCGCCCGTCGTGTTCCAGAAGGTCATAGGCCATCAGGATCACGGGCGCCTCGGTCAGCAATTTGCGCGGCACTGTTTTTCGCCCGATGCGTTTTTGCAAAGCGGCAAAGGGCAGGGGGGCATCGTCCGCAAAGGCCAGCACCTCACCGTCGATCACGGTGCCGTCGGGCAATGCATCGCAAAGCTGGGCAAGCTCGGGAAAGCGGTCTGTCATCAGGTCTTCGCCGCGCGACCACAGGTAATGGGTGCCGCCGCGCAGGATGAACTGCCCCCTGATCCCGTCCCATTTGCGTTCCGCCGACCAATCGGCGGGCGGGCCGAGGGTGGCGAGATCCTCCAACCCGTAAGCCAGATAGAACGGATAAGGGCGCGACGCGTCGGTGCCGGGATCATCCGCCTCGATCAGGCTGGCCCATGTGACGCTGTCGGGCGTCCAATTGCCCATCAGCTTATGGGTCAGTTCCGGTTCCGGCTGGCCCGTGGCCTGTGCCAGCGCGCGGGTCATCAGTTTGGCGCTGACCCCGATGCGCAAACCGCCCGTCAAGAGCTTGGTAAACAAAAACCGTTCCGCAGGCGGCAGCCGGTCCCATGCGGCGATGATGCCGGCCTTGCGCGCGTCATCATCCTGCATGCCCAGCGCGCGCAGATGCATGATCCAGTCGGTCAGGCTTGCGTCGCTGGTCGCGCGCGGCGCTGGCAGCACGAGTGCGATGGTTTCGGCCAGATCGCCCACGATGCTATAGCTTTCTTCGAACAGCCAGTCGGGCAGGCCTGCCACCTCTGCCGCCCAGAGGCGCAATTTGGAGGCTGTGATGACCCGCTTCGGCCTGCGTCCGGTGAACAGGGCTATGGTCCACAGTTTGTCACTGTCTGGCGCGGTGCGGAAATAATCGGCCAAGGCCGCGACCTTGGCGCTGGTCTTGGTGCTTTCGTCAAGCGCGCTGAACAGGGTGGCGAAGGCTTTCATGCCGCATCCTCGCCGCTGTCGAACCCTTCGCCTTGGTAATCGGTGCTGACGGTATGCGCGTCATGGCCCTGCTCGCGCAGCCATTGCTGAAAGGCGGTGGTATAGCCATGGGTGACAAAGATTTTCTCTGCCCCTGTCGCGGTGATCGCCGTGTTCAGCCCTGCCCAATCGGCATGGTCGGACACGATGAACCCCCGATCCGCCGCCCGTCTGCGCCGCACACCGCGCAAGGCCATCCAGCCACTGGCAAAGGCGGTCGAGGATGGCCCGAACCGCCGCGCCCAAGGCGTGCCAAGCGCGGCAGGCGTGGCCAGCACCAACGCACCGGGGTGGGATTTGGCGGTCATGGTGGTATCGACGCGGGTGGTGGCGGGCAGGGGGATGGCGATGCCGCGCAGCACGTCATTTGTGTTTTCCACCGCGCCATGTGTCAGGATCGGCCCGATGGCAGGGTCAAGCAGGCGCAAGAGCCTTTGCGCCTTGCCCAAGGCATAGGCCCCCAGGATCGCGGTCTTGCCTGCGGCGGCACTTTCGGCCCACCAGCGGTTGATCTGGTCGCGCAGCACATCCTGCGGCGTCCAGTTGAAAATCGGCAGCCCGAAGGTGCATTCGGTGATGAAGGCGTGGCAGGGGACGGGGGCGAAGGGTTCGGACAGCCCGTCGTCTACAATCTTGTAATCGCCCGAGACGACCCAGACCTGCCCTTTGACCGCTACCCTGATCTGCGCCGATCCCGGCACATGGCCTGCGGGGTGCAAAGACACCACTGCATCCCCGATGCGCAGGGCGCTGTCATAGGCAATCGTCTGCACCGCGATATCGCCCAGCCGGTGCCGCATCACGGCGGCGGTGGTAGGGGTGGCCAGATAGCTGTCCATCCCCCAGCGGGCGTGATCGCTATGCGCATGGGTGATCAGCGCCCGTGGCACGCGGCGCCAGGGGTCGATGTAGAAATCGCCCGCGGGGCAGTAGATCCCGCTCTCGGTGAAGGTCAGCACATCCGCCATGATGCATAGATAGGGTTTTTGACCGGTCTGCCAATGGCGGGCCTGCGTGGCGGTGGAGAGACCTGAGCCTCCGGCGGGAGTATTTTTTGAAATAAGAAGATGTGGATTGTGCCGTCAGCGGTGCGCGTCGAAATGTGCGATGGTCGTGGCATTGACGCTGTCGCGCATCGCAGGTTTGTCCATCAGCATTTCGTGCAAGCCGCCCTTGATGTCATGCAGCACACCGTCCCGCCAGCGCGTCATGCGGGTGCGGATCGCCGCTGGGTCGACGATGGATTCCTTGCTGCCCAAAAAGGTGATGCAGGGGGTCGCTGGGGCGGGCAGGCGGGCGAGATCACGCATTTCATGCAGCGATCTGTTCAGCCATCGCAAGCTAGGCCCGCCAAGGCCGAGGGCGGGATGCACCGCGATCTGGCCGCGCAGGGCGGCGTAGATTTCGGGATCATCGGTCAGCATATTGCCTGCGAAGGGCTGGATCAAAGGATAGCTGGTGGCGGATTGGCCCGGGACCAGTTTTTCGTCAAATTTGAATGACAGGCTGAGCGTTGTCAGGCTCCAGGCAAAGGCGCGTGTGGCAGGGGGCATCTGGATGCCCCACATGGGCGCGGAAAACATCACAGCCTTGACATCAAGGCCGTTCATCAGCGACCGCAGGCCGATGCAGCCCCCCATGGAATGGGCGATCAGAAAGAACGGACGCGGCAGGCCCAGCACCATGGCATGGTCCAGCAAAGCCGCCACATCGTGCTGATAATCCGCGAAATCGCCGATATGGCCGAGGTTCGGATCGCTGATCAGCCGGTCCGCCAGCCCCTGGCCGCGCCAGTCCACGGCCAGCACGCTATAGCCTGCCGCCGTGAGCGCCTGTGCCGTGATCCCGTATTTTTCGATGTATTCGGTGCGGCCGGGAAAGATCAGCACGGTGCCTTTGGCCCCGTCCCCCGGCCAGTGACCGGCGCGGATGCGCCTATTGTCGCGGGTGGTCAGCCAATGCGCGGCCCCGCCCGCCGGGCCGTTTGCGACATCATCGAAAAACGGGGCCGCGGGTGCCATCAGCCAAGCACGCTGGTCAATTTCATGGCAACGCCCATATCGCCGTCAACGCTGAGCTTGCCGGTCATAAAGGCCGTTGTCGGGTTCAATTCATCGTCAAGGATCGCCTTGAACACATCCGCACTGGCGGTCAGGGTCACATCGGCGTCGTCATCGGCGGCGCGTGCGCCGGTCTGGTCGATGATGATTGCGCCTTCGTCCTCAATGACGAATTTGGCACAGCCGTCGAACCCATTCCCGCCCATCTTGGCGTTCAGCTGACTGACGGCTTCGGTGATGACATCGCTCATGATTTTGATCCTCTTGTGATGAATTGCGGTGGCATGGCTCTGGTGTCCGCCGCATGATGCGCTACATTGCTTTATATGATAGCTGATCCTCTTCGCTTCAAATGTATCGTAGCGGCACTTGTGCTGGTCTTGGGCTTTTCGTTGCCTGCGGTCGCACAAACCGACCGGCTGGACCAGCTTTTCGCGGAATTGTCACAGACCGATGAAGACGGGTCCTTGCGCATCGAACAGCAGATTATCGCGGAATGGAGCAAGAGCGGGTCGGCGTCTATCGATCTGTTATTGCAGCGCGGACAGGATGCGCTGGATGACGGCGCGGCCGAGGCCGCACTCGATCATTTTTCGGCGCTGGTTGATCATGCGCCGGATTTCGCCGAAGGGTATTTCTTGCGCGCCACGTCGTTTTATCTGCTGGATGAAATCGGCCCGGCCATGGCCGATCTGGGCGAGGCGCTGACCCGCAATCCGCGCCATTTCGAGGCGATGCGCGGGCTGGCGGTGATGATGGAAGAAACCGGCCGCCCGCAAGCGGCACTTGAACTTTACGACATGATCCTTCAGATCGTGCCATATTCCATGCAGGCCCGCGAAGACCGCGCGCGCCTGCACCAACAGCTGGACGGCCAGGCGATCTGACCGCCCGGCCCTGACGGGGACGAAAATGCAAGGTTCCCGGATCACGGCCGTTCTCGGGCCGACCAATACTGGCAAGACCCATTACGCGATCCAGCGGATGCTGTCCTACCGCACCGGCGTGATCGGCCTGCCTTTGCGCCTGCTCGCGCGCGAGGTTTATGACCGCATCGTCGCGATCAAGGGGCCGGGGGTCGTGGCGTTGGTGACTGGCGAGGAACGGATCGTGCCGCCGCGCGCCGCCTATTGGGTTTGCACGGTCGAGGCGATGCCCGATGGCATGGGCTGCGATTTTCTGGCTGTCGATGAAATTCAGCTTTGTGCTGATCCCGAACGCGGCCATATCTTCACCGACCGGCTGCTGCATGCGCGCGGCTTGCACGAAACCCTGTTTCTGGGGGCCGAAACCATGCGCGGTGCGATTGCCGCGCTTGTGCCGGGTGCGCAATTCATGGTCCGCGACCGCATGTCAGAGCTGACTTATACCGGATCGAAAAAGATCAGCAGGATGCCCGCAAGGTCGGCCATCGTGGGGTTTTCCGTCGATAACGTCTATGCCATCGCCGAATTGTTGCGCCGCACCAAGGGGGGCGCCGCCGTCGTCATGGGCGCGCTGTCGCCGCGCACCCGCAATGCGCAGGTGGAAATGTATCAAAACGGCGATGTCGATTACCTTGTCGCCACGGATGCCATCGGGATGGGGCTGAACCTTGATATCAGCCATGTCGCGTTTTCATCGCTGACCAAATATGACGGCCGCCGGATGCGCCATCTGGAACCGCAGGAGCTGGCGCAGATTGCAGGCCGCGCGGGGCGGCATATCGAGAACGGCACGTTCGGGGTGACAGGCGAAGCCCCGCCCTTGGACGATGCTGTCGCCGAGGCGATCTGCAACCACCAGTTCCGCCCTGTCGCCAAATTGCAATGGCGCAACAGCCGGTTGCAGTTCGGATCTGTCAAGCGGCTGATTGGATCCCTTGAGGACCGCACTGACGATCCATGGCTGACCCGCGTGCGCGAAAGCGATGATCTGGCCGCGCTGAAAACCTTGGCGCAGGATGCAGAGGTCGCGGCCCGCGCGACCGACGGGCCATCGGTGAAACTGCTTTGGGATGTCTGTCGCATCCCCGATTTCCGGGGCATTTCGGCGGGCGAACATGCCGGTTTGCTGACACAGATTTACAACGATCTGCACCAGCTTGGGCATGTGTCGGCCAATTGGTTCGCCTTGCAGGTCCGCCGGATTGACCGCACTGACGGGGACATTGATACTTTGTCCAAACGGCTGGCCTATATCCGGACCTGGACCTATGTGGCTCAACGCAAAGGTTGGCTTGTTGACGATTCTCATTGGCGCGATGAAACCCGCGCTGTAGAAGACCGTTTATCAGATGCGCTGCACGGCGCGTTGACGCAAAGATTTGTGGACCGGCGGACCAGCATCCTGCTTCGCCGGCTCAAACAAAAGGAGAGCCTGTTGGCCGAGGTGAATGAAAAAGGCGAAGTGACCGTCGAGGGCGAATTTGTCGGTCGTCTGGAAGGGTTCCGTTTCCGCATGGACAAAGCAGGAAGCCCCGACGAGGCGAAAACCTTGCGGCAGGCGTCCCAGCAGGCGATTGCGCCGCATCTGCATCTGCGCGCGGATCGGTTCTATAACGCGCCCGATACCGAGATTGATTTCACCGAACAGGGTGGTCTCATGTGGGGCGATCAGGCCGTGGGCAAGCTGGTGGCGGGGTCTGACCCGCTGAAACCCGGCGTGGCGGTTTTCGTTGATGACGAGGCAGGGCCGGATGTTATTGCCAAGGTCCAGCGCCGGTTGCAGCATTTCATCGACCGCAAGATCGCAGCAGGGTTCGAACCGCTGCTGGCGCTGAAAAATGACGAGACCCTGACAGGGGCCGCCAAGGGGTTCGCCTACCGGATGGCCGAACATTTCGGCATCATCCCGCGCGGCGATATCGCGGACGAGGTCAAGGCGCTGGAACAGGACGCGCGGTCTGCGTTGCGCAAACATGGGGTGCGCTTTGGCCAGTTCACGATTTTCCAGCCGCTGCTGCTGAAACCTGCGCCCACGCGTCTGCGCCTTGTGCTGTGGTCGCTGGCCCGCGATCTGCAGGAATTCCCGCAAAGCCCGCCCCCCGGTCTGGTCACTGTGCCAGCCGCGAAGGATGCCGTGCCCGGCTATTACGCGATGGCCGGTTACCGCGCGGCGGGCGAGCGTGCGATCCGTATCGACATGCTGGAACGGCTGGCCGATCTGCTGCGCGACAAGGACAGCCGGGCTGGGTTCGAGGTAAACCCCGACATGCTGTCGATCACTGGCATGACGCTGGACCAGTTCGCCGATCTGATGGCCGGTTTGGGCTACAAGGCCGAAAAGGCCGAACGGGCCAAGGTCAAACCAGCGCGCGCGGATGTGACGGGCGATCCTTCTGTCGCGAAACCTGCCGACACGCCGGATCACGCCGACAATGCAGCAATGCCAACGGCCGATGTGCCTGACGCCACGCCGCAGGAAATGCCGCAGGAAATGCCGGCTGGCGCATCTGTCGAAACCCCCGACGCGCCCGAGATGGAGGTGTTCTATACCTTCACATGGGGCGGACGGGCTGTGCGCCCGGCACGCCCCACGGGTGGCGACCGCCCGCGCGGCAATCCAAAATCCAAGGGCAAGCCCAAGGGCAAACCGACAGCACAGGCGAGCAAGCCTGACAGCTATCAGGCTAAGCCGCGCTATGAAAAACCGATTGATCCCGATAATCCGTTTGCGGCGGCCTTGGCGGGGTTCAAAAAGGCTTGACCGATGCGCCTCGGCCCACGATCCGGCTGGACAAATGGCTCTGGCATGCGCGGTTTTTCAAATCGCGCAGCATTGCCGCCGGTGTGGTGACGGGGGGCAAGGTGCGGGTGGGTGGCAATCCTGTCAGCAAACCTGCACGCGCCGTGGGGCCGGGCGATGTGCTGACCTTCGTGCAGGCCGATGTCGCGCGGGTGATCCGCATCCTTGCATGCGGCACGCGCCGTGGCCCGGCGCCAGAAGCACAAGCGCTTTACGAGGACCTGACGCCAGTGACGGTGCCTGTACCCCAGACCCCTGGCAGCGACCGCAAGGGACGCCCCACCAAAAAGGACCGGCGGGATATGATGACGCAGCGTGGGATGGATGACCCTTTCACGCTTGAATGACCGCGCGATCCGATTTAGCAAACCGGCAAAGAATTACGGATGATCCCATGACCTATATCGTAAATGACAATTGTATCGCCTGCAAATACACCGACTGCGTCGAGGTATGTCCGGTGGATTGTTTCTACGAGGGCGAGAACATGCTGGTGATCCACCCTGATGAATGTATCGATTGTGGGGTCTGCGAACCAGAATGCCCGGCAGATGCGATCCGCCCCGATACCGAACCCGACATGGAAAAATGGGTCGAGTTCAACCGCAAATATTCGGAAATGTGGCCGGTTATCATCACCAAGAAAGACCCGCTGCCCGGCGCCGAAGAGATGGATGGCAAGCCCGGCAAGCTGGACCTGTTTTCCGAAGCCCCCGGCGAAGGCGGCTAAGGCAAGCGCCTGATTTCAAATGCGTTTCGTATCATACGCGGGGACGCTTCCGAAGGGCGCGTTTTTGTGGTATGATTCCCCCAATGACGCGAATGATGTGATCCCGCCCATAGGTATGAACCCGCCGGTGACGCTTGTTACCGACGGTTTTTTGTCGCCTGACGTGCCGGATTGCCATGAAAGGACAATCATGACCAAGAAGAAAAGCGAATTCAGCCCCGACCAATTTGTCGTCTATCCGGCGCATGGCGTGGGCAAGATCGTCTCTGTCGAAACGCAAGAAGTGGCCGGATTCGAACTCGAGATGTTCGTGATCGCCTTTGAAAAGGACAAGATGACCCTGCGGGTGCCGACGCATAAGGCGACCGATGTGGGCATGCGCGCGCTGGCGACACCTGATGTCGTCAATCACGCGCTGAAAACTCTGCGCGGCAAGGCCAAGGTCAAAAAGGCCATGTGGTCGCGCCGTGCGCAGGAATACGAGCAAAAGATCAATTCCGGCGACCTGATCGCCATCGCCGAAGTCGTGCGCGACCTGCACCGCCAAGACGACCAGCGCGAGCAAAGCTATTCCGAGCGTCAGCTATATGAAGCTGCCCTCGAACGCCTGACCCGCGAATTCGCCGCCGTTGCAGGCGATGACGAGAATGCGGCAGCCGCACAGATCGGGTCTGTTCTGGTCGGTCGCGCTGCTTAAGCGGATGTGAAATCAACAAAAAGCCGCGCCAGAGAGCGCGGCTTTTTGCGTTTCACAACGCCCGCCAGCCGATGTCGGACCGGTAAAACCCGCCCGGCCAGTCGACGCCTTGCGCCATGGCATAGGCCTGTTCATGCGCCTCGGCCAATGACGCGCCGCGCGCGGTGATGTTCAGCACCCGCCCGCCATGCGCCTGATACTGGCCCTCAAACCGTTTTGTGCCTGCATGGAACACCATGTGGAAACTATCCGCAGGCTGGCTGTCCAGCCCGCCGATCACGCTGCCCTTGGCGTAATCGCCCGGATAGCCGTTGGCCGCCATCACGATGGTCAGCGCATGGTCATCGGCCCAGTTCACGGATATTTCGTGCAGGCGCTGCTCGGCGCAGGCTTGCAGCAGGTCCAGCACTTGCCCGCCAAGGCGCATCATCAGCACCTGACATTCGGGATCGCCGAAACGCACGTTGTATTCCACCAGCCGTGGCTGGCCGTTTTCGATCATCAGCCCGCAGAACAGCACGCCTTGAAACGGGGTGCCGCGCCGCGCCATTTCATCCATCGTGGGTTGGATGATCTCGCGCAGCGCCTTTTGCGTGACCTCATCGGTCATCACGGGCGCGGGCGAATAGGCACCCATGCCGCCCGTGTTTGGCCCTTGGTCGCCGTCGAAGGCGCGTTTGTGGTCCTGCGCGGTGCCTACCGGCAGGATCGTGGTGCCATCACAGAGCACGAAAAACGACGCCTCTTCGCCTTCCATGAATTCCTCGATCACGACAGCGGTGCCAGCGGGGCCGAAACTGCCGTCGAACATGTGATCAAGGGCGTCCAATGCCTCGTCCACTGTCATGGCGACAGTGACACCCTTGCCAGCGGCCAGACCGTCAGCCTTGATCACGATGGGCGCGCCTTGGGCCTGCACATAGGCGCGCGCGGGGGCCGCTTCGGTGAAACGGGCATAGCCGGCGGTGGGCGCGCCGGCCGCATCGCAGATCGCCTTGGTAAAGGATTTCGACGCTTCCAGCTGAGCGGCGGCTTGCGACGGGCCAAAAACCAGCGTGCCGGTGCGGCGCAGCCGGTCTGCGACACCGGCCGCCAGCGGGCCTTCGGGGCCGATGATGACAAAATCAATCGTGTTTTCTTCAACGAAATTGGCGACGGCATCGCCATCAAGGATATTGAGATCGGCACAATCCGCGATTTGCGCGATGCCTGCATTGCCCGGCGCCACGATCAGCCGGTCGCATTTGGGGTTCTGCTTGATCGCCCAAGCCAGACTATGTTCGCGTCCGCCGCTGCCCAGAATAAGGATGTTCATGGCCGTCTCTCCGCCTTTGAAAACTTGGGGCGGTCTTAGTCAGGGCTGCGGCAGATCACAAGGCCGGGCTTGGCCTTTGGGTGGCGCCGCCTTAGGATGCGGCCCAAAGCGCACAGGATCACCCCGATGATGGATTTGTTCGAAGACGGCCCCACCGACAAAAGCGCCGACAACACGCCTGAATTTTCCGTGTCCGAGATTTCAGGCGCGGTCAAAAAGACCATCGAAGGCGGCTTTGCCCATATCCGCGTGCGCGGCGAATTGGGGCGCATCTCGCGCCCGTCATCAGGGCATATCTATCTGGATCTGAAAGACGACCGGTCGGTTCTGTCGGGCATCATCTGGAAAGGCCGCGCCACTGCCCTGACCCACCGGCCAGAGGAGGGGATGGAGGTCATCGCCACTGGTAAATTGACGACCTTTCCGGGCCAGTCGAAATACCAGATGATCATCGAAGACATCCAGCCCGCCGGTGCCGGTGCCTTGATGGCGATGCTGGAGAAACGCCGCGTGATGCTGGCGGGCGAAGGGTTGTTTGATGCGGCGCGCAAGAAACCGCTGCCCTATCTGCCCGAGATCATCGGCGTGGTCACATCGCCATCGGGGGCGGTCATCCGCGATATCCTGCACCGCCTGCGCGACCGTTTTCCGCGCAAGGTGCTGGTTTGGCCGGTCGCCGTGCAAGGCCAGAAATGCGCAGCCGAGGTCGCCGCGGCCATCGACGGGTTCAACCGCCTGACGCCGGGCGGTGCCTTGCCGCGCCCTGATCTGATTATCGTGGCGCGTGGCGGCGGATCGCTGGAGGATCTTTGGGGGTTCAACGAGGAAATCGTTGTGCGCGCGGCCGCCGCATCCGACATTCCGCTGATTTCCGCCGTGGGCCATGAAACCGACACCACGCTGATCGATTTTGCTGCCGATATACGCGCGCCCACGCCGACGGCGGCGGCGGAACTGGCCGTGCCGGTGCGGATCGAGCTTTTGGCCTTTGTGGACCAGCAAGGCGCGCGGCTGGTGCGCGCGCTGTCCAACGGCGTGCAGACCCGCCGCCAGCGATTGCGCGATCTGGCGCGCGCCTTGCCGCGGGTGGACACGCTGGCCGATGGGCCACGCCAGCGGCTGGATTACCTGGCCGACCGGCTGCCGGCAGCCCTGCGGCAGGCGGCGGCGCAAAAGCGGTTGCAACTGAGCGATGCGGCCCTGCGCCCCGCGATCTTGCAACGCCGACTGGCCGAGGATCGCAGGCGGCTGTCGGCATTGTCGGACCGGCTCGCGCCCGCCTTGCAACGCCGTAGTCGTGATGCAGCGGTGACGCTGGAACGGGCAGGGCGCGGATTGCGCTGTGATCTGTTGCAGACACGGCTGGACCGGCAGGCCGAACGGCTGAGCAGCGTGCTTGCGCGCCTGTCGGACCGCGCGACGCGCCAACAGACAGAACGGACTGCAAGGCTGGCCGCCCTTGACCGGCTGCGCGAAACCTTGGGGTATATGGAAACGCTCAAACGCGGCTATGCGGTGGTGCGTGCGGGCGATGTGCTGGTCACCGATACGGTGGCTGCGGCCAAGGCGGATCATCTGGAAATCCAGTTCGCCGATGGTCGGATCGCGGTGGCGTCACGACGATAGATTGTTGCAGATCAGCGGTTCGTCGGCATCGGTTTCATAGATCACGGTGCCATCGGGGACATTGATAAATGTGGCCCACATCGTGCCCTTTTGCAGATAGGTCGCCCAGCATTTGGGTTCGGGATCGTCGTCATAAATAAAGCAGATATTACCTTTGCTTTCATACCAGGTTCCGTACATGCAGGTTCCGTCAAAAGCCGACCACATGACACGGCGACCTGGCAGATAAGCCTCGATTCCATAGGCGGGGTTGGTGTCGGTACGAAAGGTGATCGTGCGGCCTGTGACATGGGCGTCAAATGCCTCGCCTGTCATCTTGTTCTGAGCGTTGGCTTGTGTTGTCAGCAGCAACAGCAAACCGACATTGCGCAGCGCGCCAGCTGCCCACCGATATATCCGTGATCTGCATCCGTGCAGGCAATCTTGGCGCTGGGCCGGGGGCGTGGGGTCGATCATCCGTCAAGATTAGCACGGCCGCTGCCTGCGATGAAGCGAAACTGCGTGGCTGCGTGCTTTGGTCTCTGGGGCGTCGCTTTTGCGTGGTTTGCAGGGCAGGCGCGGGCTATGCTGCGCCAAAATAGGGGAATGCGGGCATGGCCAAGGACAACCAAGACGGCATCTGGAAATCCGGCAAAGGCAAAGGGCGACATACCACCAAGGGTCGCCAGTTGGATGATGGCGCCATGGCGGAGATCCTTGCGCTGTTGGGCGACAGGCCGCGCCGCCGCGATCTGCTGATCGAGTTTCTGCATCTGGTGCAGGATGCAAATGGCCATCTGTCCGCCGCCCATTTGCGTGCGCTGGCCGAGGAAATGCGCCTGTCACAGGCCGAGGTGTACGAGGTCGCCACCTTTTACGCCCATTTCGACGTGGTCAAGGAAAGCGAGACACCGCCGCCCGCCCTGACGATCCGCGTTTGCGACAGCCTGTCATGCGAATTGGCCGGTGCGCAGGCGCTGAAAGCGGCGCTGGAAGACGGGCTTGACCCCGCACAGGTCCGTGTTTTGCGCGCGCCTTGCATGGGGCGCTGTGATACCGCGCCTGTGCTGGAAATCGGGCACAACCATATCGACCATGCCACCCCTGCAAAGGTGCAGGCGGCGATTGTGGCGGATGACACCCATGCGCATCTGCCCGATTACCAGACCTTGGCGTCCTATTGCGCCGATGGCGGTTATGCCGTGCTGGAACACTTGCGCGCGCAAGGCGACTGGCAGGCGGTGCAGGACAAGGTGCTGGCCTCTGGCCTGCGCGGATTGGGCGGTGCGGGCTTTCCGTCGGGCCGCAAATGGGGTTTCGTGCGCGCCCATGCCGGCCCCCGCTATCTGGCCGTGAACGGCGATGAAGGCGAACCTGGCACGTTCAAGGACCGCTATTATCTGGAACGCACGCCGCATGTCTTTCTCGAAGGGATGCTGATCGCCGCCTGGGCGGTCGAGGCGCAGACCTGTTTCATCTATATGCGCGATGAATATCCCGCCGTGCTGGCGATTCTGCGCCGCGAGATTGCGGCACTGGAACAGGCGGGGATCGTTGCGCCCGGTTTCATCGACCTGCGGCGGGGTGCAGGCGCTTATATCTGCGGCGAGGAATCCGCGATGATCGAAAGCATCGAAGGCAAGCGTGGTATCCCCCGCCACCGCCCGCCTTTCGTGGCCGAGGTTGGTCTCTTTGGCCGCCCGACGCTGGTGCATAATGTCGAAACCCTGCTTTGGGTGGCGCGGGTGTGCCGCGAGGGGCCGGATATCCTGAGCAGCGTGGAAAAGAACGGGCGCAAGGGGCTGCGGTCCTATTCCGTTTCGGGGCGGGTGGCGCAGCCGGGCATGTATGTCCTGCCCGCAGGATCGACGATCACCGATATCATTGCGGCGGCGGGCGGGATGGCGGCTGGCCATGTGTTCAAAGCCTATCAGCCGGGTGGGCCGTCCTCGGGGCTGTTGCCTGCGACGATGGCGGATGTGCCGCTGGATTTCGATACATTGCAGCCGCACGACACGTTCATTGGGTCAGCCGCCGTTGTCGTCCTTTCGCAGCAGGACCGCGCGCGCGATGCTGCCCTGAACATGCTGCGGTTTTTCGAGGATGAAAGTTGCGGACAATGCACGCCCTGTCGTGTCGGTTGCCAGAAAGCGGTGCAACTGATGCAGGCCCCCGAATGGGACCGCGCCTTGCTGGGCGATCTGTGTACCGCGATGGCGGATGCATCGATCTGCGGGTTGGGGCAGGCGGCCCCGAACCCGATCCGGCTAGTGATGCGCCATTTCAGCGACGAGATCTGACGCTGCCTGCGGCTGTGCCGCAGTTGCGGCGCTCCGCGCGGGGATATTTATGCTCGGAAGATGGCGGGGCGTGGTCTTTTCAATTCCGGGCGGAATGGCTAGGTCTTTGCGCAGAAGTCATGAAAGGCTGTTCCGATGGCGTTCTTCAGCAAGCTCAAAGAGAGGATGTTCAAATCCTCGGCCAAGATTGACGCGGGGTTGGATGCAATTGTCGCAGAGCCCGCGCCGAAACCTGGCCTGATCGGTAGGCTTTTGGCGCCGACCGAGGCGCAGCGCCGCGCGCTTGACGATGCCATGCTCGAAGAGCTGGAAGACCTGCTGATCGCGGCCGATATGGGCGTCGAAACTGCGCAGCGCGTGATCGCCAATATCGCCGAAGGGCATCTGGGCAAGCGTGTCTCGGTCGAGGAGGTCAAGCGCCTGCTGATGGCCGAGGTGGTGCGGATCATGGAACCTGTGGCGCGCCCTTTGCCGATCTATGCCAAAACGCCGCAGGTCGTGCTGGTCGTCGGCGTCAACGGATCGGGCAAGACCACGACGATCGGCAAGCTGGCCAGCCAGTTCCGCGCGGCCGGCAAGAACGTGGTGATCGCAGCGGGTGATACGTTTCGCGCTGCGGCCGTTGAGCAATTGCAGGTCTGGGGGCAGCGCGCGGGCGTGCCGGTGCTGACAGCGCCCGAAGGGTCGGACCCTGCCAGCCTGGCCTATGATGCGATGACCAAGGCGCAGGCGGATGGCGCCGATCTTTTGATGATCGACACCGCAGGGCGGCTGCAAAACCGTGCTGACTTGATGGAAGAGCTGTCCAAGATTGTCCGCGTGATCCGCAAGAAAGACCCAGATGCGCCCCATAATGTGCTATTGGTGCTGGATGCCACCACAGGGCAGAACGCGGTGCAGCAGGTCAAGGTGTTTCAGGAACTGGCTGCTGTGTCGGGTCTGGTGATGACCAAGCTGGATGGCACAGCCAAGGGCGGCGTGCTGGTGTCGCTGGCCGACAGGTTCGGCCTGCCGATCCATGCCATCGGCGTGGGTGAACAGATCGACGATCTGGCACCTTTTGATCCCGAGGAATTCGCCGCGGCCCTTGTCGGTCTGGACCTATAGGCGGCGTTGGACAATCTTGCCGCCTATCTGATCGCTGTTGCTGGCACGCCAGAGGGCGCGCGGCTGGCCACGATCCTTGCGCTGGTGTCGGCGCTGGCCCATGCGGTGTTCGGGGCGTTGCAAAAGGGGCGCCATGATCCCTGGCTGACGCGGGGCGCGATTGATTTATGGCTGGTGGTGTTTTCGGCCCCTGTCGCGCTGTTTGTCGTGCCGTGGCCGAATGCGGCGACCGCGCTGATCCTTGTGGGGGCGGTTGGCATCCATTTCGCCTATAAGGTCGCAATGGCAAGCGCCTATGAAAAGGCCGCCTTTACCGTAGTTTACCCCGTGGTGCGCGGCACCGGGCCGCTGGTCACGGTGATCGCGGCATCGGTGTTTTTCGGGGAACATTTCACGCCATTGCAATGGGTTGGCATGGGCTGTTTGTCAGGGGGCATCTTGTTATTGGCGCTGCGCAACCTGGCTGAAGAAAAGCTTGATCCCGCCGCGCTGCGTGCTGGGCTGGCCTGGGCGTTGATGGGCGGGCTTCTGGTGGCGGTCTATACCACCTATGACGCTTACGGCATCCGGCAGGCGCCGGACGCTTTCACCTTTTTGGCATGGTTCTTTTTCGTCACCGCGCTGGATTTTCCGGTGTTGGCACTGCATCGGTACCGGCGGATGGATAACCCGCCGGTGCTGGCCCCGCTGATGTGGCGCGGGGTGATCGGGGCGCTGGTGGCTTGGGTCAGTTTCGGGGGCGTGATGCTGGCCACCATGGTTGGCAAAGTCGGCGAGGCGGCTGTGCTGCGCGAAACATCCACCGTTTTTGCCGCGTTGATCGGCTGGTTCATCCTGCGCGAAAAGGTGGGGCCACGCCGATTGTTGCTGATGACATTGGTTGCCTTGGGCGCCGTGATCGTGGAAACGGGAGGCTGAAGGAGATACGCATGACCAAAACCATCAACCCGATCCTGAAACAGGTGCTGGAACTGGGCCCAACGCTTGCGTTTTTCCTGATCTATCTGCGGATCAAGGATGATACGTATACTTTTGCAGGCACCGATTATTCGGGTTTCATCGTGGCCGCGCTGGTTTTCGTGCCGATCCTATTGGTGGCGATGACGATCCTATGGGTACTGACCGGCAAGTTGAGCCGTATGCAGGTGTTCACTGCTTTCATGGTGATCTTTTTCGGCGGGCTGACGGCGTATTTCAACGACGAGCGTTTTTTCAAAATGAAAACCACCATCGTTTATGGGGCCATGGCGGGGCTTTTGGGGATCGGTCTGTTGCGCGGGCAGAGCTATCTGCAGTTCGTGATGGAAGAATTCCTGCCGATGCAGCGCGCAGGATGGATGATTTTCACCAAACGGCTGGCCTTTATCTTTGTCGTGCTGGCCATCGCTAACGAAATCATCTGGCGCACCCAATCGACCGAAACCTGGGTCAAGTTGGAAACCTTTGCCTTTCCGGCCGTGCTGTTCTTGTTCTTGTGGGTCCAGATCATCGGCTTGCAAAAGTACCTGATCGAAGACCCGCAGCAATCCAAGGACTGACGCCACCCATTGACGTGGGCGATGCTGCGGCCTATGCCAGACGCCGTGGTGATTTGTTTCCGGATTGCAGGCCACGTAAAACATTCTGCTAAAAAGGTGGCGGGTTTCATAGCCCCGATACCTTTGCCGGTGTCGGGGTTTTTTGATGCGCCACGGGCGCGAGGGCAGATGATGAGTGACTGGAACAAACGCACCAAGGCGGTGCATCACGGCATCCGGCGCAGCCAGTATGGCGAGGTCAGCGAAGCAATCTTCATGACGCAAGGCTTTGTCTATGACAGCGCCGAAGCCGCCGAGGCGCGGTTCATCAAGGCGGGTGCGGATGAATTCATCTATGCCCGCTATGGCAACCCGACCGTGGCCATGTTCGAAGACCGAATCGCCGCATTGGAAGGCACCGAGGACGGCTTTGCCACTGCGTCTGGCATGGCGGCCGTGCATGGAGCGCTTGCCGCGATGCTCAAGGCCGGTGATCACGTTGTCTCGGCGCGCGCGCTGTTCGGATCGTGCCTGTATATCTTGCAAGAGGTGCTGACCCGTTTCGGGGTTCAGGTAACATTCGTTGACGGCACTGATCTGGCTGCATGGCAGGCCGCGATCCGGCCCGACACCAAGGTGGTGTTTTTCGAAAGCATCTCGAACCCTACGCTGGAAGTTGTCGATATCAAGGCGGTTGCCGATCTGGCGCATGCCCATGGCGCGACGGTGATCGTGGATAATGTATTTTCGACGCCGGTATTTTCGGATGCGGTGGCTTTGGGCGCGGATGTGATCATCTATTCCGCGACCAAACATATCGACGGGCAGGGGCGGGCCTTGGGTGGGGTGATCCTTGGGACGCGCGATTTCATCCGCGGCACGGTTGAACCTTTTATGAAACATACCGGCGGGTCGATGTCGCCGTTCACGGCCTGGCTGATGCTCAAGGGGCTGGAAACCATGGAATTGCGCGTGCGCGCGCAGGCGGCCAGCGCGCAGCATATCGCGCAGGCACTGGCGGCTGATGGCACGCTGCGGGTGATCTATCCGGGTCTGGCTGATCATCCGCAACATGCGCTGACAATGGCGCAGATGGGGGCGGGCGGCACCGTGATGGCGATTGACGTAGGCAGCAAGGATGCGGCATTTGCGCTGCTCAACCGATTGGAAATATTCACGATTTCCAATAATCTGGGCGATGCAAAATCAATCGTCACCCATCCTGCGACGACAACGCATCAGCGGCTTGATGCTGCCACCAAGCTGGAGCTGGGGATCACCCCTGGGTTGATCCGTTGCAGCATCGGTCTGGAAGATCCCGATGATCTGTTGGCCGATCTGCGCGCGGCAATCGGGTAATACCGCGAACAAGGCTGGCGTATTGCGGGCATTTCCGGCAGGCTTGCGGTGCGACCCACGGCCTGGATGGGTGTGGCTTTTTGCGGCAAAGGTGATGTGGGGATGTCTGACCTTCGTGCCGATTTGTTACAATTCTGCCGCATCATGTCTGGACATGCGCCGCAGCTGCGCCATCTTCGCAAGGCGGATGCACCACAAGAGGGTTTCGATATGAATATCCACGCACGCGACATGGATCGCCAGCCCACAAGGTCCGATGCCGAGGCAGCGTTGGCGCTTTTGCGGCGCTGGGCGGGTGATGTCAGCCCCGAAGAAGTGGCGACGCTTGACCCTTTGGTGTCGCGTCTGATCCCCGGACAGGAAGTGTCGAACTACCCCGCACTTGCCCGCGCCTACCCCGAGGATTTCGCGGTGGACGAGGCCTATAAGGCGTCGATGCCCGATCTGCAGAACGGGCCGTCAAGCTTGATCCGCGGTGCCAAGCAGCAAATCCAGCATGTCGGCATTTCCAACTTTCGCCTGCCCATAAGGTTCCGCACCCGCGACAATGGCGATCTGACGCTGGAAACTTCGGTGACCGGCACCGTGTCGCTAGAGGCGGAAAAGAAGGGCATCAACATGTCCCGCATCATGCGGACATTTTATAAACATGCCGAGGAAACATTCAGCTTTGAAGTGATCGAGCGCGCGCTGGATGCTTATAAATCCGACCTCGACAGTTTCGATGCACGCATCCAGATGCGGTTCAGCTTTCCGATGAAGGTGCAAAGCCTGCGCTCGGGGCTGCAAGGCTATCAATATTATGATATCGCGCTGGAACTGGTCGAAAGTGCGGGTGTGCGCAAAAAGATCGTGCATCTGGATTATGTCTATTCATCCACCTGCCCCTGTTCGCTGGAATTGTCCGAACATGCCCGCCAGTTCCGCGGGCAATTGGCGACACCACATTCGCAACGGTCCGTCGCGCGGATTTCGGTGCTGGTCGAAGACGGGCCGATCCTGTGGTTCGAGGACCTGATCGAACGCGCCCGTGCCGCCGTGCCGACCGAAACCCAGGTGATGGTCAAGCGCGAGGATGAGCAAGCCTTTGCCGAGCTGAACGCCGCCAACCCGATCTTTGTCGAAGACGCGGCGCGTCTGTTCACCGAACAATTGCAGCTGGAACCGCGCGTGTCCGATTTCCGCGTGATCGCCAGCCATCAGGAAAGCCTGCACAGCCATGACGCCGTGTCGGTCCTGACCGAGGGGGCGACCTTTGCGACCGAAAGCCTTGACCCGCGATTGTTTGCCTCGCTTTTCCACGTTGGTTAACGCGCGTAGGGTGGGTCTTGACCCTCCTTACAACCAGCCCTTGAAGCCCCCCGCGCCCGCGCATAGTGTCGGGCGAATTGATGAAGTCGGACATCCGTCCAGCAGAGAGGCATGAACATGCAAGACCCCGTACAAACCTATATGAACCTTGTTCCCATGGTCGTGGAACAGACCGCGCGTGGCGAGCGTGCCTATGACATCTTTTCGCGCCTGCTCAAGGAACGGATCATCTTTCTGAACGGCCCTGTCCACGACGGGATGAGCCAGCTGGTCGTCGCCCAATTGCTGCATCTGGAATCGGAAAACCCGAAAAAAGAAATCAGCATGTATATCAACAGCCCCGGTGGCGTGGTGACATCCGGCCTGTCGATCTATGACACGATGCAATATATCAAACCCAAGGTCAGCACGCTGGTGATCGGGCAGGCCGCGTCCATGGGGTCGCTGTTGTTGACTGCGGGCCATCCCGGCATGCGCTTTTCGCTGCCCAACAGCCGCGTCATGGTGCATCAGCCATCGGGTGGCTATCAGGGGCAGGCGACGGATATCATGATCCATGCCGCCGAGACCCAGAAGCTCAAGACACGGTTGAATGAAATCTATGTCAAGCACACTGGCCAGCCGCTGAAAAAGGTCGAAACCGCCCTTGAGCGCGACAATTTCATGTCACCCGAAGAAGCCAAAGAGTGGGGCCTGATCGACGAGATCGTGGTCAACCGCGAAAAATCATCCGAGTGATCTGATGTCATTCACCACAGTGAAAAAGTGACCCTGAAACTGGTCATTTTGACATTGTAGACCTTGGCGGGCTGTCCTAGTGTCGACACAGGGCAGCCCGTTCATGTTTTACGGGCCACAGGCCAAGAGGGTTGATATGGCGACGACGACCGGAAATGACAGCAAGAACACGCTTTACTGCAGCTTTTGCGGCAAAAGCCAGCATGAGGTACGCAAGCTGATCGCCGGTCCGACTGTGTTCATCTGCGATGAATGTGTCGAACTCTGCATGGATATCATCCGCGAGGAAACCAAGGCATCTGGCCTGAAATCCGGTGAAGGCGTGCCGACACCCTCGGACATCTGCGCTGTTCTTGACGATTATGTGATCGGGCAGGTCCATGCCAAGCGTGTGCTTTCCGTGGCCGTGCATAACCACTACAAGCGCCTGAACCACGCCGATAAATCCGATATCGAACTGGCGAAATCTAATATCATGCTGATCGGGCCGACCGGCTGTGGCAAAACGCTCTTGGCACAAACGCTGGCGCGGATTCTGGACGTGCCTTTCACGATGGCCGATGCCACCACCCTGACCGAGGCCGGTTATGTCGGTGAAGACGTCGAAAACATCATCCTGAAATTGTTGCAGGCTTCTGAATATAACGTCGAACGTGCGCAGCGCGGGATCGTCTATATCGACGAGGTCGACAAGATTACCCGCAAATCCGACAACCCCAGCATCACCCGCGATGTGTCGGGCGAAGGCGTGCAGCAGGCCCTTTTGAAGATCATGGAAGGCACTGTCGCATCCGTGCCGCCGCAGGGCGGGCGCAAGCATCCGCAGCAGGAATTCCTGCAGGTGGACACGACCAATATCTTGTTCATCTGTGGCGGGGCTTTTGCCGGTCTGGACAAAATCATTGCGCGCCGCAGCAAAGGGTCCGGCATGGGCTTTGGCGCGGACGTCAAAGACGTGGACGAACGTGGTATCGGCGAAGTGTTTCAGGATCTCGAACCAGAGGATTTGCTGAAATTCGGCCTGATCCCCGAATTCGTTGGTCGTCTGCCGGTGATCGCCACGCTGACCGATCTGGACGAAGACGCGCTGATCACCATTCTGACCAAGCCCAAGAACGCCTTGGTCAAGCAATATCAGCGCCTGTTCGAGCTGGAAAACACCAAGCTGACCTTTACTGATGACGCGCTGACCGCGATCGCCAAGCGCGCGATCAAGCGTAAGACCGGCGCGCGTGGGTTACGCTCGATCATGGAAGGCATCCTGCTCGACACGATGTTCGACCTGCCCGGCATGGACACCGTGACCGAGGTTGTCGTGAACGAAGAGGCGGTGACATCCGACGTGCAGCCTTTAATGATCCACGACGATGTGAAGAAAAAAGAACCCGCGACTGCGGGTTAAAACGCCACTGCCGGTGGCCCCGATCCGTGGGAGCCGCCGGCAGGATATATCTTTTTAAACAAGATGGGACGGGGTGCGCCTGCTGGACCTTTGGCGCACGATAGGGCATGAAAGCCGCAGTTTACCGGAGACGCATCATGGGCCTTGGTCAGTCAATCAAACGTATCTTTACCTGGTGGGATGGTCAGACCTATGGCACCCAGCTATGGACATCGCGCAAGGGTGTGCGCGTGGGGCAAGATGCGCAGGGCAATATCTATTATCACAACGCCGACGACAGCCGCCGCTGGGTGATCTACAACGGCGAAATCGAAGGGTCGCGGGTCAGCCCTGAATGGCATGGCTGGCTGCATCACACATGGGATGAACCCCCGACCGAGGCACCTTTGCCGCGCAAGTCTTGGGAAAAGCCGCATCAGCCAAACCTGACCGGCACGATGGCGGCCTATGCGCCTGCAGGATCTATCCGTCATGTGGCCCCCGCCACGCGCAAGGATTACGACGCCTGGACCCCCGAATAGGGCGATGAAGCGGCTGTCAGCCATATTGGCCTGCCTGCTGCTGGCCGCCCCCGCGCCCGCGCAAGAGATGCTGTCAGGCATCGGCGCTGACATCCGCATTCTGGACAAGCTGACCGGCGCTGTCACCGATCTGGAGGTGTCCAACGGGCAGACCGACAATGTCGGCGCTTTGTCGGTCACGCTTGGTGACTGCCGGTATCCGGCCGAAAATGTTGCAAGCGAAGGCTATGCCGCGCTGGTGATCCATTACCGCGCTGAGGTGGCGCCGATCTTTGCGGGCTGGATGCTGGCGTCATCACCGGCGCTGAACGCGCTGGACCATCCGCGTTATGATGTCTGGGTTCTGCGCTGTATCACGTCGCTGGGCGCTGGCACCGCGCCCGTGAATCGCGCGGATTGACCGACCGCCGCCGCCAGCATCCTGTGATATTGCGCGCGGGTGATTTCCACAGCACCAAGGCTGGCCAGATGCGGCGTCAGGAATTGCGTGTCAAACAGGGTAAAGCCGCCACTGCGCAGGTTGTGCAGCAGATAGGCCAGCGCGACCTTTGACGCATCAGTGGCGCGGCTGAACATGCTTTCCCCGAAAAACGCAGCCCCGATGCGGATGCCATAGACGCCGCCGACCAGCTGTGCATCTTGCCAGACCTCAACGGCATGGGCATGGCCCTGGTCGTGCAGTGTGATCGACAGGTTGCGGATACTGGGGTTGATCCAGGTTTCTGCCCGGTCAGCGCAGCCATCGACGACATCGGCAAAGGCCGTGTCGAAACTGACCCGAAACCCGCCCCGCCGGATGGTGCGCGTCAAACTGTGACTGATGTGAAACCGGTCCAGCGGGAAGATACCCCGCCGGCGCGGATCGACCCAGAAAACGTCTGGGTCGTCGCGGCTTTCGGACATTGGGAACACCCCCAGACGATAGGCTTGCAGGACAAGCGCAGGCGTCAGGGGAAGATCCGCGTTTTGCACGTCAGGACAGGTGTGTTTCCAGCCAATGTTCCAGCCAGTGGATGTTGTAATCCCCCGACTGCACCGCAGGTTCGGCCAGCAGCGCATGGAACAATGGGATGGTCGTGTCCACACCATCGACGATCAATTCACCCAAGGCGCGCCCCAGACGGGCCAGCGCCTCTGGCCGGTCGCGGCCATGCACGATCAGCTTGCCAATCAGGCTGTCGTAATAGGGCGGGATCCGGTAGCCATCATAGAGTGCCGAATCCATCCGCACGCCCAAGCCGCCGGGCGCGTGATATTGCGTGATCGTGCCGGGGCAGGGCGTGAAATTGGGCAGCTTTTCGGCGTTGATCCGCACCTCGATGGCATGGCCGTTGATGCGCAGATCGTCCTGCGTAAACGACATCGGCAGGCCAGAGGCCACGCGCAGCTGTTCGCGCACCAGATCGACGCCAAAGATCGCCTCGGTCACCGGATGTTCGACCTGCAGGCGCGTGTTCATCTCGATAAAATAGAATTCATCGTTTTCGAACAGGAATTCGATCGTGCCTGCGCCGATATAATTGATCGCGGCCACGGCATCGGCGCAGACCTTGCCGATACGCGCGCGCAGTTCGGGCGTGATGACCGGACCGGGGGCTTCTTCGAATACCTTTTGGTGGCGCCGTTGCAGCGAACAATCACGCTCGCCCAGATGGACAGCATTGCCCTTGCCATCGCCGAAGACCTGAATTTCGATGTGGCGCGGCGTGGTCAGGTATTTTTCGATATAGACTTCGTCATTGCCAAAGGCGGCCTTGGCTTCGGCACGTGCGCCATGAAATGCTTTTTCCATATCAGCGGCGGTCAGGGCCACCTTCATGCCGCGCCCACCGCCACCGGCTGTGGCCTTGATGATCACGGGATAGCCGACTTCCTCGCCCACGCGCTGCGCGTCTTTCAGGGTCGGCACGCCGCCGTCAGATCCGGGCACGCAGGGGACGCCAAGTGCCTTCATCGTGTCTTTGGCGGTAATCTTGTCGCCCATAATGCGGATATGTTCGGCTGTGGGGCCGATAAAGGTCAGACCATGGTCTTCGACCGCTTGCACAAAGGCCGCGTTTTCCGACAAAAAGCCATAGCCCGGATGGATCGCCTGTGCGCCGGTGATTTCACAGGCCGAGATGATCGCAGGAAACGACAGATAGCTTTGCGCCGATGACGGGGGGCCGATGCAAATCGCCTCGTCGGCCATGCGCACATGCATCGCGTCGCTGTCAGCGGTGGAATGGACGGCAACGGATTTCACGCCCATTTCGCGGCAGGCGCGCACGACCCGCAGGGCGATTTCGCCGCGGTTCGCAATCAGGATTTTTTCAAACATCGCAGCCTCTATTCGATGATGACAAGAGGTGCGCCATATTCGACCGCGCCGCCATCTTCGACCAGAATGCGCCGGACCGTGCCAGCGCGCGGAGCGGGGATATGGTTCATCGTTTTCATCGCTTCGATGATCAGAATCGTGTCGCCTTCGCGCACTGTCTGCCCGATGGCCACGAAGGGCGCGGCGGTTGGTTCGGGTGCCATGTAGACGGTGCCGACCATCGGCGATGTCACGGCACCTGGATGGTTGGCGGGGTCGACATTGGTGCTGGCGGCGGGGGCCGCAGCGGCGGCAGGTGCGGCGGTCATCGCTGTAGCAGCGGGCGCGCTGGCCTGAACCATTGTTTGCGTGTGACGGCTGACGCGCACGTTCAGGCTGTCATTTTCGCCGTAGTCCCGCTTGACCTGCAATTCCGTCAGGTCGTTCTGGCGCAGCAATTCTGCCAGCGCCTGGATAAAGCTGACATCGCTATCGTGGGAGGTTTTATTGCTCATTTGTTCCTCGGCCCGTTGCCCATGGTTCAACGCCCGCTTGTTGCGGGCTTTTCACATCCTGCCTGCTTATAGGGTAAGCGGGCCATGGTGGGAAGCGGCAGAGGCGCAAAATGCGCAACCTTGCGTCAACGACTTACAATTTCTGCGGGCGGTCTTGCGTGGCGGGTTGCGCCATGATGTCGTCATCTGGCTTGTCTGCGGGCAACATCGGCACGCCGTAGGGGCGCAGGATTCGGTCATCTGGCAGGATTTCGGCAGGGTCTTCGGCAAAGCTGCTGTCAAGCCGTGCGGCGACCGCCTGTGCCACGAAGGGGCGTTCTGGTGGCAGCGTGGCTGAACCCTGCGCCGATCTGACCGGTGCGACCAAGGTATCAGGCAACTGCCGCTGTTGCGCGGTATAGGGCATTGCAGCGGGTGCTGTCGGCGTCAGGTGTAAAGACGGGTCCATGGCGTTCATCCATCAATGGGATACTGTGCCCATAGAATCCGCCTTGAAACTTACCAAGGCGTTAACGGGCCAAAGCCGAATATCTTGGATTTGAACCAATTGCGCAGGCAGGGTTGTCATAGCATCGGTTGCGCGTAGTAAATCTTGTAAAAGAAATCCTGACGTTCCAGATTGGCGCGGCCACAGCCGGACAGGACCAGATGACGATAGAACGCATGACCGGCACACGGATCCGGGAAAAACGGATGGATATCGGGCTGCGGCAGGCCAGTTTGGCGTCTGCCGTGGGCATATCGCCGTCTTATCTGAACCTGATCGAACATAACCGACGCCGGATTGGCGGCAAGCTGCTGACCGATCTGGCGCGCGCGCTGGGGGTCGATCCGTCCCATCTTGCGGGTGGCGCTGACCGCGACCTGCTGGACCAGTTGCACAGCGCCGCGACGCTTGCTGGTGACATGGCCGAGATCGCGCGCGCCGAAGAACTGGCCGCGCGCTTTCCGGGCTGGGCCGGGCTGATCGCGCTGCAGGCGCGCCGTTTGGCGGTGCTGGATGAACGCATCGGCGCCTTGACCGACCGCATGGCGCATGATCCGTTTCTGGCGACCGCCTTGCATGACGTGATTTCGGCGGTGACCGCGATCCGGTCAACAGCGGCGATTCTTGTCAGTCAGGAACAGATCGACGCCGACTGGCAGCGCCGTTTTCACGAAAATATTCATACCGACAGCCTGCGTCTGGGTAAAAGCAGCGAAGCATTGGTCGCCTATCTGGAGGCACCTGCCGATGCCGAACAATCGCCTGACACGCCGATGGGGCAGGTTGATACTTTTCTTGCCAAGAACGGCTATCACCTGCCGATGATCGAGGCGGAAACGGCCACGCCAGACGAGGTTGTCAGACTTTCTGGGCTGACTGGGGCGGCGGCGGCCCTGTTGGGCGGGATCTGCCGGCAATATGCTGCGGATGCGCGCGCCTTGCCGATGGCCGCTTTCGCGCAGGCAGCGCAGGCTTGCAATTATGACCCTGCTCTGCTGGCCACGCGATGTGGTACGGATTTCGCCACGATCCTGCGGCGGTTGCCGTGCCTGCCACCTGACGCGGGCCATCCGCCGATCGGGCTGGCCGTTTGCGATGCTGCGGGGGCTTTGCTTTATCTCAAGCGGGTGCCGGGCTTTGCAATGCCTACGGCAGGCGGGGCATGCCCGCTCTGGCCGCTGTTTGGGGCGCTGAGCCGCCCAAGCCAGCCATTGCGCGCCGAAGCTATCCTGCCAGGAGCGACAGCGTCACATCTGCTGTGCTATGCCATTGCGACGCCGCTGGCGGTGCATCATTTCGATCTGCCACCCGTGTTGCGCAGCACGATGCTGGTGATGCCCGATATGGCCCAAGGCAGCGCGGCCCCGGTCCCTGTCGGCATTGCCTGCCGCATCTGTCCGCGCGCAGATTGCCCCAGCCGCCGCGAACCTGCGATCATCGGGACGGTAACTGCGCTTTGACAGCCCGCCTCGAAAGGGAGATAGTCCCCATCAAGAGGAGCCCGCGCGTCAGCGCGGCGAATGAAGGGGAGGCGATGAGATGGGCAAACGCGTCCTTCTGATCGAGGATGAACCGAATATCATAGAGGCGATCGGGTTCATCCTGTCGCGCGACGGCTGGACCGTGCATACCCATCAGGACGGCCAGACTGCGATGGCCAAGGTGTTGGCCCTGCCGCCGGATATGATCATCCTTGACGTGATGCTGCCCGGGCGCAGCGGGTTCGAGATTTTACGCGAATTGCGCAGCACCGATGTGACCAAGGATATCCCCGTCATGATGCTGACCGCGCGCGGCCAGGACAAGGACCGCGACCTTGCGCTGCGGCTGGGGGCGAACCATTTCATGACCAAACCCTTTTCCAACAGCGATGTGCGCGATTATGTCCGCGCCATGATGGACCCATGAAACCGCCCGCCAAACCGCCGGTGTTTCTGGAACGCGCCAGTTACCGGCAACGCCGGCTGGGTGATGCTGCGCAATTCCTGCCATTGTTGGGGGCGGTTTTGTGGTTCATTCCGTTGCTCTGGGCGACCGATGGCCCAGAGGCACCATCGAAATCCAGCATGCTCACCTATATCTTCGTGATCTGGCTGGTCCTGATCGGGCTTGCGGCCCTGCTGTCGCGGCTGTTGCCCGATACCGACGAAGCATCCGACGACATGCGGCGGTAATGGTTTCCTTCAATATCCTGATCCTTGTCGCGCTCAGCTATGTGGCAGTATTGTTCTTGGTCGCGTTCCTGGCCGAACGGCGCGCAGCGGTGGGCGAGGCGAATTGGCTACGCTCGCCGGTCATATATACGCTGTCGTTGAGCATCTATTGTACGGCCTGGACGTTCTATGGGGCCGTCGGCTATGCCGCGCGGTCGGGGCTGGAATTCGTGACGATTTACCTGGGGCCGTCGCTGGTGATGGTAGGCTGGTGGTGGATCTTGCGGCGGTTGGTGCGGATCGGGCGGGCGCAGCGGATCACCTCGATCGCTGATTTGATTTCGTCGCGCTTTGGCAAATCGCGCTGGTTGGGAGCGATTGTCACCGTGATCGCGGTTGTCGCAGCCACACCCTATATCGCGCTGCAGATCCAGTCTGTCACGTTGTCGCTGGCGGTGTTCGCACAAAGCGAAGGAGCAGCCTGGAGCGATGGCGATTTCGTGCGTGCCGCGATGTGGTTCGCTGCGGGGCTAGCGGTTTTTACCATCCTGTTCGGCACCCGTAATCTGGATGCCAACGAACGCCATCCCGGCATTGTTACAGCCATCGCGGTCGAGGCGGTGGTCAAGCTGTTCGCCTTGATTGCTGTCGGTGTTTTCGTGGTCTGGGGGCTGGGCGGCGGGCCTGTGCAGATGATGGCGCGGATCGATGCGTCTGATCTTGATCTGTGGGATCAGGACACGAACCGCTGGTTCGGGCTGATCTTTGTGTCGGCGGCGGCGTTCATCTGCTTGCCACGGATGTTCCAGGTCATGGTCGTGGAAAACGATGACGAGGCCCAAATGCGCTTTGCCAGCTGGGCCTTTCCGGCCTATCTGCTGGCGATGAGCCTGTTCGTCGTACCCATCGCGGTCGTGGGGCTGGATCTGATGCCTGCAGGCAGCAACCCCGACTTGTTCGTTTTGACCATTCCTTTAAGTCAGGGCGCTAATGGTCTGGCAATGCTGTCTTTTTTGGGTGGGTTTTCATCTGCGACATCCATGGTGATCGTGGCGACGATCGCGCTGGCGACGATGGTGTCGAACCATATCGTCGTGCCTTTTTGGTTCTCTTTGCAGGGCGATCAGCGCGGTGCGATGTCGGGCGACGTGCGCCAGCTGACGCTGCTGGCGCGGCGGCTGTCGATCGCGGGGGTGCTGGCGCTGGGGTTTATCTATTACCGGTTGTCGGGGGGCGGTACGGCGCTGGCCGCGATCGGGCTGATCTCTTTCGTTGGATCGGTGCAGGTGCTGCCCGCGTTGATCGGCGGCATTTTCTGGCGGGGTGCGACGCGGCCTGCGGCGGCAGCCGGATTGCTGACGGGGCTGGTGGTCTGGCTTTGGACAATGTTCCTGCCCAGCTTTGGCCCCGGTGCCGTGATCCCGGTGGCAGTGTTCGCCGATGGCCCGTTCGGGATCGGCTGGTTGCGTCCTGAGGCCCTGTTCGGGATCGGTGGAATAGACCCCTTGGTGCATGGCATATTGTGGTCGATGCTGCTGAACAGCGCGATCTTTGTCGCGGTGTCGCTGATCACGTTTCCATCGCCACTGGAAAGGCTGCAAGGCGCGCAATTTGTCAACGTTTTTGAACATGGTACCGGCGCGCGCACATGGTCGCGCCTGGTTGCCGATGCAGAAGACCTGCTGCTGATGTCGCAGCGCATCATTGGTCAGACCGAGGCGCAGCGGATGTTCGCGCGCGAAGCCGCAAGCCAGGGCATCCCGGGCCAAATGCCCAAGGCCACACCCGATTTTGTCGCGCGGCTGGAACGCGAATTGGGCGGGTCTGTGGGGGCCGCAACCGCCCATGCCATGATCGGCCAGTTGACAGGGGGCAGCGGCGTGTCGGTCGAGGATCTGATCGCCGTGGCGGACGAGGCGGCACAGATCCTTGAATATTCCAACCGGCTCGAGGCGAAATCCGCCGAACAAGAGGCGACGGCGCGCGCCCTGCGCGATGCCAATGCCAAGCTGACGGCGCTGTCGATCCAGAAAGACGCGTTTCTCAGCCAGATCAGCCACGAATTGCGCACGCCAATGACCTCGATCCGGTCGTTTTCGGAAATTCTGCGCGATGATGATTTGGCCATCAAGGATCGCAACCGCTATGCTGGGATCATTCTGGACGAATCGATCCGGCTGTCGCGGCTGCTGGATGATCTGCTGGATTTGTCGGTGCTGGAAAACGGGCAGGTCGTGCTGCGTCCGCAGACGGGCCCGCTGTCGGCGCTGCTGGACCGCGCCATCGCGGCGGCGGGTCTGCATGAACGCAACCTGACTATCCTGCGTGACCGCGCGGCCGAGGATATCGAGATCACCGCCGATCTGGACCGGCTGGTGCAGGTGTTCATCAACCTGATCTCGAATGCCGCGAAATATTGCGATGCAAAAAAACCCGCCCTGACGATTCGCGTCAGCCGGACCAAGGGCCAGCACCGGATCGATTTTCTGGATAATGGTATCGGGATTGCCGCGCAGAACCAGGAACTGATTTTTGAGAAATTTTCCCGTCTTGCCGATGAATCCAAGGCGGGCGGTGCGGGCCTTGGTCTTGCCATCTGCCGCGAGATCATGCACCGGCTGCAAGGCGATATCACCTATCTGCATGGCACATCCGGCACGGCGTTCCGCGTGACCTTGCCCGTGATGTCCGCGCCGGTTGTGTCTTAGCGGAAAAGTAATCACTGCTGGATTAGTCTGACGTCAAACCCAAGGCAGGCGCATGACTGACAGCTCACATATCTTCATTCTGCGACGGATGGCGGGGCAGGCCGTTGACACGCCCCCCGTCAGCCCGCTGACCACGTCGCGCGCGGTGCGGCTGGCGCTGGTAAAGGCGGCCAGCGATGCGGGCGGGCTGGTGCTGCGGGTGGCCAGCACGGCGGATGATGTCGGGCAGCTGGATGATCTGCTGGGCGGGCTGGAGACGGGGCTGATGCTGGTCGGGCTGGATCGGCGGGGCGCTTTGGCGGGCTTTGTTGCGGTGGATATGCAATTGCGCGCCGCCATGGTCGAGGTGCAGACGACAGGCCGCCTGTTGGATCAGCCCGCCGATGACCGGCCTGCGACCGGCGCGGATAAGGCACTGTGCGATCCTTTGCTGGTGGCGTTCCTGTCCGCCTTGCCCCCTGCGGTGATGGGCACCGCCTATGAAGGCTGGGTCGATGATGTGACCGTTGGTGGCAGGCTGGCCGACAGCCGGTTGGCCGGTTTGCTGCTGGAGGATGGCGATTACCGCGTGCTGCGGATGAATGTCGAACTTGGCACCGGCGACCGGCAGGGCGAGGTGATGTTGGTCCTGCCGGTGCAGGCCGCACCCATGGTGCCAGAGGAGCAAGCGCCAGTGATGGATTGGGAGACCGCGTTCAGCGCGGCGGTGCAGGATGCGCCTGCGATGCTGACCGCGCGGCTGCACCAGTTCAAGATGCCGCTGGGGCGTGCGCAGGCTTTGCAGGTGGGGCAGGTGGTGCCGCTGCCCGGTTGCACCGTCAATTCGGTGCGGCTGATCGCCCCCGATGGGCGCTGCGTGGCGCAGGCCAAGCTGGGCCAATCTGCCGGACACCGCGCCGTGCGGATCGAACTGGCCCCGGGCCCGGAAATGGCTGATCTGGTCAGCACGGGGGTGTCACTGCCAGAGGTCGGATTTTCCTTTGACACAGCCGAAGAGGGCGAGATTTTGGAAGGGGTTTAGACCGGTTTGCGCTTGTTGCATCAGGCAAATATCATCACGCAACACATTGAACTTAAATGAAACATTCTTGCATTTAGAACGGAACAGGGCGTGACGCCGGATCATCCTGCGTCACGCCCTGATTTTTGCAATCTGGCGGATGGGGCCTTACCCCTTGGCCAGCATATCCAGCTGCCCGCGCATCCCGCCAAGGTCATAGCCCGCCTGCGCCGTGGCCTGAATGATCGCATCGGTCGGCATCTTGCCTGCCTGTCCCAGCGACCAGACGATCGAGGACCGTGTGCCCGACGCGCAATAGGCCAGCACCGGACCTGATGACGCGTCAGCCGCTGCCATCTGGCTGTCAACCATGCCCATGTTCAGCCCCTGATGGGTCACGGGGTTGACGGCAAAGGTGATCCCCGCCGCCTCGGCCGCGGCGCGGATGGTGTCTGCCTGATGCGAAGGTGGCACCTCGGCATCGGGCCGGTTGCAGATGATCGTGGTGAAACCGGCCGCGGCGATGGCGGCGATATCGGCCACATCAATCTGGGGCGAAACCGCGTAAACGGGGGTGATGTGTCGGATATCCATGATCGTCCTCTTAAGTTGCTGGCACGGCGCGGTCGAAACGGACCCGCAGCCCCGGTGTCAGCATCATACCTGCCAGCATTGCGGCCAGAAAGACAAGACCACCTGTCCCGCCATAGCTGAGCGAGGCGAGTGCCGGGCCGGGGCATAGCCCTGCCAGACCCCAGCCTGCGCCGAACAGGGTGGACCCGATCACCAGGTTGCGCCCGATCCGTGGTTCGGGTGGCGCGGGAAAAGCGGCTGCCAGCACAGGTTTACGCCCGATGGTGAACCGCCATGCGATGGCCATCGGAATGATCGCGCCGCCCATCACAAAGGCCAGTGTCGGGTCCCAGTCGCCGAACACATCCAGCCAGCCCTGTACCTTGGTGGTGTCGGTCATGCCCGAAATCAGCAGCCCCAGCCCGAACAGGCCGCCCGTCAGAAAAGAAACAACAGCGCGCATCAGATCACCCCCAGCACATGTTTGAACAGGACCATCGTCAGACCGCCTGCACCGATATAAAACGCGGTGGACACAATCCCCCGCAACGACAGCCGCGAAATCCCGCAGACCCCGTGGCCAGAGGTACAGCCATTAGCCAGCCGCGTGCCGATTCCCACCAGCAGACCCGCCGCGACAATGACCATCCAGTTGCTGGTCAGGTTCGTTTCCGACCCGCCGATCGCCAGCGCCGCGATGGCCGGCACAATCACCAGGCCCACGATCAGCGCCGCGCGTTCCTGCCAGTCACTGCGCCCGCTGCCATCGACCAGCCCGCCGATAATGCCCGACGCACCCATGACGCGCCCATTCACCAGCAGGAAAAAAGCCCCCGCCATCCCGATCAACCCACCGCCGATCAGGCCCATGATCCAGTCTTGTTGCATTGTCTTTCCTTATGTTTTCACGATCAAAGCTGGTTGATCGGTACTTTGAAATAGCGCGCGCCGTTGTCTTCGGGTTCGGGCAGGTTGCCCGCGCGCATGTTGGTTTGCAGCGATGGCAGGATCAGTCGGGGCATGCCCAGCTGGGCATCGCGCGTGGTGCGCATGGACACGAAATCTTCCAGCGGTTTGCCCGCGCCGATATGGATATTCATCGCCTTTTGTTCGCCCACGGTGGTTTCCCAAGCGAATTCATCGCGGCCTGGGGCCTTGTAATCGTGACCCACGAAAATCCGCGTGTCGTCGGGCAGGGCCAGGATTTTCTGGATCGAGTTATACAGATCCTCTGCCGACCCGCCGGGGAAATCGCAGCGTGCGGTGCCGAAATCGGGCATGAACAGCGTATCACCCACAAAGGCCGCATCGCCGATCACATAGGTCAGGCAGGCGGGGGTGTGGCCGGGCGTGTGCAGCACATCCGCGCGCAGCTGGCCGATGTGGAATGTGTCTGCTTCATTGAACAGCGCATCAAACTGCGATCCGTCGCGCTGAAAAGCGGTCCCTTCGTTAAAGATCTTGCCGAATGTGTTCTGCACGACGGTGATGTTGGACCCGATCCCGATCTTGCCGCCCAAATGCTCTTGCAGATAGGGGGCGGCGGACAGGTGGTCGGCGTGGACATGGCTTTCGAGGATCCAGGCAACATTCAGCCCCTGATCCTTGACCCAGGCAATAATCGCATCGGCCGATGTCGTATCGGTGCGGCCTGCGGCGGGGTCGTAATCCAGAACGCTGTCAACAATCGCGCAAGTGTTGCCCTGTGGTTCGCGCACAACGTAGGAAATCGTGTTGGTGGCTTCATCGAAGAAGGCTTTGACTTCGGGTTTCATGTTGATTCTCCTTTATGGCTATAGAATAAGGGTTTCTGAAAACATTTCAATGTTGAAATGTATAAAAAGTTCGGATAGAGTAATCCCATGAGCCAAGCGACCGATTTCCAACTGGACCCGATGGATGCCGCAGCGACCGAAGCGGCTGACCTGCTCAAGGCGTTATCCAATCCGGGGCGCTTGCGTATTCTTTGCGCGCTGGTCCCGGGTGAAATGTCAGTGGGTGATCTGGAAACCGCCCTTGGCGCCAGCCAATCTTATGTGTCGGGCCAGTTGCTGCGCCTGCGCAACGAAGGTCTGGTGTCGTGCACGCGTGACGGGCGCAGCATCCGTTATCAATTGGCGGATCCGCGCGTGCGCCCGCTTTTGGAACGAATTTACGAGATTTTCTGCCCCGCAGTATAGCGCGCAAGCTCGGCACGGGCGACCTGTCTGCGATGTACCGCATCGGGGCCGTCCGCCAACCGCAGGGTGCGCAGATGCGTCCATTGCCGCGCCAGTGGTGTGTCTTGCGATACGCCCGCTGCGCCGAACATCTGCACCGCCATATCGGTGATCTTCAATGCGACAGCAGGGGCCACGACCTTGATCTGGCTGATCCACGGCGCTGCGGCGCGTTTGTCGCCCTGATCCATCATCCACGCAGCCTTGAGACATAACAGCCGCGCCTGTTCGATCTCCATCCGCGCAGTGGCGATCAGATCGTAATTTTCGCCCAGTTCAGCCAGAGGTTTGCCAAAAGCCGCCCGGCTGACCGAGCGTTCGCACATCAGTGCCAGCGCCTTTTCCGCCTGTCCAATCGCGCGCATGCAATGGTGGATGCGCCCGGGGCCAAGCCGGCCTTGGGCGATTTCAAACCCGCGCCCTTCACCCAGCAGCAGATGATCGGCAGGCACGCGGACATTGTCATAGCGAAAATGCATATGGCCGTGCGGCGCGTCGTCGTGGCCGTAAACCTCCATCGCGCGCAATTTTACGATGCCGGGTGTGTCGGCAGGCACCACGATCATGGAATGGCGTTGATGCTTGGGCGCGTCATCGCTGGTGCGCACCATGACTATATGTACGGCACACCGCGGATCACCGGCACCAGTGGCCCACCATTTCTGGCCGTTCAGCACATAATCATCGCCATCGCGCACACAGCTCATGGCGATGTTGGTGGCATCTGAGCTGGCCACATCGGGTTCGGTCATCAGATAGGCTGACCGGATTTCGCCTGCCATCAGGGGTTTCAGCCAGCGGGTTTTCATTGCATCCGTGCCGTAGCGCGCAAAAACCTCCATATTGCCGGTGTCGGGTGCATTGCAGTTGAACACTTCGGCGGCCAGATGGCTTTTGCCCATCTCCTCGGCCAGATAGGCATATTCGACGGTGTTCAGGCTGGGGCCATCGCGGAATGTGTCCCAGAAATTCCAAAGGCCGCGCTCGCGCGCCTTGGCTTTCAACCCTTCGAGAATCTCGGCCTGACGGGGGGTGAATTGCCAGCGGTCGCCAATATCGACCTGCGACAGAAATTCATCGTCCAGCGGTGCGATTTCATCTGCGATCATCGCCTTGACGGCGGCAAGCACGGGTTTCAGCCGTGCGGTCTGTCCAAGGTCCATGGTGATCCTCCCCTGCGTCATGGTGCATTCGTTGGCGGCAGTGTCAATCAACGGCTTGCGCTACTTGGCGTCACATGGCCCTATCAGCCCATGATCGACGCGGCGAAAGATATCGGCATGTCCCTTGCCACGCTTGACGGCACCCTGTCGCGGGTTGTGCCGGGGTTTGCGGGCGCGCAAAAGGTCAGCAAATTCGGCACCGGCCAATCCAACCCGACCTATCTGATTACTGCGGCCAGCGGGCGCTATGTGCTGCGCAGCAAACCGCTCGGTGCGCTGCTGCCCTCTGCCCATGCGGTCGAGCGTGAATTTCGCGTGATGCAGGCGCTGGCGGGCAGTGGCGTGCCGGTGCCGCGCGTGCTGCATCTGGCCGATGCCGCCACATCGCCCAGCGGGCGCGCGTTTTACGTGATGGATTATCTGGACGGGCGCATTTTCTGGGATCCGGCCTTGCCTGAGGTGGCACAAGACGCGCGGGCCGCGATCTATAACGCGATGAACGCCGCGCTTGCGGGTTTGCATGATGTTGATGTTGCGGCTGTGGGCCTGTCGGATTTCGGCAAGCCCGGCAATTATTTTGCGCGCCAGCTGGATCGCTGGGGGCGGCAATATCTGGCAAGTGTGGCCGCACCTTCCCCTGATATGGCACGGATCATGGCATGGCTGGAACAGGCAATGCCGCCCGATGACGGGCAGGTGGCGCTGGTACATGGTGACTGGCGGCTTGATAACATGATCTTTGCGCGGGGCAGGCCGGATATTCTGGGCGTGCTGGATTGGGAATTGTCCACGCTGGGCCATCCGCTGGCGGATCTGGCCTATCAATGCATGCAATGGCGGCTGCCCAATGACGGGCGGATGCGCGGCCTGGGCGGGATCGAGCGCGCGGCCCACGGCCTGCCGACCGAGGCAGAATATGTCGCGGCCTATTGTGCGCGGCGCGGGCTGCCCATGATCGACAATTGGGCGTTTTATCTGGTGTTTGCCTTTTTCCGGTTGGCCGCGATCCTTGCAGGGGTCGCGGCACGGGCCGACAGCGGCAATGCGTCCAACCCCGATCAGGCGCGCGCTTATGGGCAGGCGGTGCCGGTTCTTGCTGCGCTGGCCTTGCAGGTGACCCGTGACGGGCCTTAGCCCAGCATGATCCCGACTGCGACCGTCATCAGACCCAGCACCGACACGCCCAGCGCGCCCAGATTGATCGGCAGCACCTTGGCCAGACGGGCGCGCATATCCGCATCCGACAGGTTTGCCCGTTTGGCGCGCGTGACCATGACCACGCTATAGCCGATCCCGATCAGGCCGATGACCGACAGCGCCGCACCGATCCAGACAACCATTTCCATGACGCACCTCTTTTGTTTGACCTGCCCTAGCGCGCAGGCCGAGGCCGCGCAAGGGTTGCGGGTCCACAGGCCAGCGGCTAGGAAACCGCAACCCCGCGAGGAGAGCGCCATGAACGATTCCGTCATCGACACGACTTCATCTGTTGCCGCCGAAGAACTGCGCCAGTTCATCGAACGGTTCGAACGGCTGGAAGCCGAGAAAAAAGACATCGCAGATGCCCAGAAAGAGGTGATGGCCGAAGCCAAAGGCCGCGGTTACGACACCAAGGTCCTGCGCAAGATCATCGCCATCCGCAAGCGTGACGCCAATGATCTGGCCGAAGAAGAAGCGGTGATGGATCTTTACATGTCTGCGCTGGGCATGTCCTGACCGGTCACCGGAACGGCAACACCAGATCAACCCCCGGCATCGCGTCGATCACGTCAAGGTCGCGTTCATAAAGCGTTGTCAGATGGTCCACGGTGGCGGCATCCAGTTCGGGCAGGTCGAGATCCTGTTCAACCGCATCAGGGCGCGCATGTTCGGCCCAGATCGCGGCGATCATGTCGTGCCTGTCGGTGTCACTGTCAAACGGTGCTTTGGCAAGGCTATCCGACAGGATCGACAGACCTTCAGGGTCCAGCACGGCAGCCAGCAGGTCGGTTGCACCCACGATCGGGCTTTGCGCGTCGATCCCTGACAGGCGGCGGATCAGCTGATCCCAGATCAGCGGCGAATCCTCGTTGCACCAGACCGTCAGCGGCGTGTCCGGTGCGGCTTGTTTGATGCGGCGGATCACGTCTGACCAGCGGATGTCTTCGGGTTCCAGCAGGCCAAGATTCGCGTCAATGCTGGTCTGCTCGATCCGGCGCAGCGTGTCCTGTAGGAAACCTGCCGGATTGCGGATAGCCAAAAACAGGCTGATCTCGTCGTCGGGGAACAGCCGGTGCAGGCCGCGGGTCTTGGTTTCCGCCTGCGGATAGAACACGCCATGTTCATAAATCCTCTGCGGTACGCAAAGAAAGTTCTCGTTGCTCAGGACCAATCGTCGCAGATCCTCGGTATCGGTGATGGTATCGAGCAGAATATCGCGCGTGTCAGGGTGCAGATCGTTGCCAGCCAGCCCTTGGATCGCCTCTCGGATCAGGCTGCGGTACTTGCCGGGGCCGGGCACGGCAATGCCCTGCTGTGACAATATTTGGGCATTCTTGAGAATCGATTTCAGCAAACGGTCCTCGTCGGTGCAATGCGCGCCGATATGAAAAGCAATCTGCATAGGCGGTCCCCGTATTTTGTTCTGCTTTACAGTCTCAGGCGCATTCTGGACAGCCAAACCGGTTTCGACTAAGCCGGTTTTCATGTCCGATCAAATAAGTCAGATTTCCTTGCCCCGTCCAAGGCGACGCCGGATCGACCCTTGGTCGGTCGGGGCCTTGGTGATCGCCGCCATGGTGATGATGCCGATCCTTGCGGTGGTCTGGTTCGCGCTGACGCCCACTGAAAACATCTGGCCACATCTGATCAACACGACGCTGCCGCGCTATCTGTCCAATACCTTCGTGTTGATGCTCAGCGTGGGCACGATCACGGCGGTGGTGGGGACGGCTACAGCGTGGCTGGTGGTGATGTACCGGTTTCCGGGGCGCGCGGTGCTGCAATGGGCCTTGCTGATGCCGCTGGCGGTGCCGGCCTATGTTGGCGCCTATGCGCTGGTCGATTTTCTGGAATATGCAGGTCCGGTGCAGACCGGGCTGCGCGACGCCTTTGGCTGGACCAGCCCGCGTGATTACTGGTTCCCCGCGATCCGCACCCGCGAGGCCGCGATCGTGGTGTTGAGCGCGGCCCTGTATCCTTATGTCTATCTGCTGGCGCGGGCGGCGTTTCGTGAACAATCGGGAGCGGCGTTCGAGGTTGCGCGCGCGCTGGGGGCAGGGGCCTGGGGCCGGTTCTTGCGGGTGGGGCTGCCGCTGGCGCGCCCCGCCATCGCGGCCGCTGTCGCCATTGTGATGATGGAAACCGTCAATGATTACGGCACGGTAGATTATTTCGCGGTGCAGACCCTGACGACCGGCATCTTTTCGGTCTGGCTTCAGGCGGGCAATCTGGGCGGTGCAGCCCAGCTCGCCAGCACGATGCTGGCTGTGATCGTGATCCTTGTGCTGGCTGAAAAGCTCAGCCGCCGCAAGATACGGTTTTTTGGTTCGGCCCGTGGCGCGCGCCCTGTCGCACCGGAACCATTGGCAGGCTGGAAGGCTTGGGCCGTCACGGTGCTGTGCCTGTTTCCGGTGCTGATGGGCTTCGTGTTGCCTTTGGCGGTGATCACGAGCCACGCGCTCAACGCCGATATGTGGCTTGCCCCTGGCCTGCGCCGCGCGGTCCTGCACACGGTCACAGTTGGCGGGATTGCGGCGGTGGTGACCGTCGTTGGCGGGGTGTTCATGGTATACGGCGTGCGGATGTCGCGGTACCGGTTGCCTGCGCTGCTGATGCCGGTGACGGCCATCGGCTATGCAGCACCCGGTGCGGTGCTGGGTCTGGGGATTTTGGTGCCGTTGGCCGCGTTTGACAACAGGCTGGCCGATGGGATCGTGGCAGCGGGGTTCAGCGACCCAGGCTTGATATTCACCGGGTCAGCGGCGGCCTTGGTGTTGGCCTATGTCGTGCGGTTCTTTGCGATTGCCCAAGGGGCGGCTGACGCGGCATTGGGGCGGGTGTCACCCAGCCTGCCGATGGCGGCACGGTCGCTGGGGCGGACGGCGGGCGGGACGCTGCGTGCCGTGCATCTGCCGCTGGTGCGTGCTTCGCTTGGGTCGGCGCTGTTGCTGGTGTTTGTGGATATCGTCAAGGAACTGCCTGCAACCTTGCTGTTGCGGCCTTTCAACTATGAAACACTGGCGACGCGGGTCCACGCCAAAGCGGTGCTGGAGAACCTCTCAGAGGCCGCACCCGCTGCCTTGATGATCACGCTGGTGGGGCTGGCCGCGGTGGTCCTGCTGGCCCGCGCCAACCGTTAAATCGACCGCGCACATATTTTACGCTTTTCTGTCAGATCGGCATTGCCAGAGAGCATTTGTCCCTGCTATACGCCCGCCATCGGGCGATGCCCCGCACCAGTGCCCCTATAGCTCAGCTGGTAGAGCAACTGATTTGTAATCAGTAGGTCCGCGGTTCGAGTCCGTGTGGGGGCACCATTTTATCATCCAAATTTATCCGGTGACATCCAAATAACCCTGAATTATAAGGGCTTTACGATGTCTCTTTGTCCAACGCCGTGTCATAGCGTTTGACAAGATACCCCCGAATTGGGGGTGTTTGCGGGGGTGTCGGGTTTGGTCCGGAAAGGTGATACCCCCAGCGATGCCATTATCTGATATTCAGGTGCGAAACCTAAAGCCGCGCGAGAAAGCCTATAAAGTTTCTGATTTCGAAGGGTTGTTCGTGCTGGTTAAGCCGAATGGCTCGAAGCTTTGGCAGTTCAAATACCGAATGGATGGTAAAGAACGGCTGCTTTCAATTGGAGTGTACCCCAACATCAGCTTAGCACAGGCTCGCAAGACCAAGGACGGCGCGAGAGCTAATGTTGCGGCAGGGATCGACCCAAGCGAAGCAAAGCAACAAGAAAAACGGCAGCGTCGCGAAGTGAATGACCAGACCTTTGAGAAGTTGGGCGCCGAGTTCTTCGCCAAGCAGCGGAAAGAAGGGAAATCCGCAGCAACGCTCTCCAAGACGGAGTATCACCTCCAATTGGCGTCCCGCGACTTTGGTCGCAAACCGATCATTGAGATCACTGCGCCTATGATTCTAAAGACGCTTCGAAAAGTTGAGGCCAAAGGCCACTACGAGACAGCGCACAGATTAAGATCGCGGATTGGCTCTATCTTTCGGTATGCAGTTGCAAGCGGCATTGCCGAAACCGACCCAACTTACGCATTGCGGGATGCATTGATCCGTCCGACGCGAAAGCATCGCGCGGCGATCATTGACCCGCAGGCGCTAGGTCGGTTGATGAACGAGATCGATGTCTTTGAAGGGCAGGCGACAACTCGCATCGCACTCAAACTACTGGCTATGGTTGCTCAGCGTCCCGGCGAGATACGCCACGCAAAGTGGTCAGAGATCGACTTCGTGAAGAAGGTTTGGTCTATCCCCGCTGACAGGATGAAGATGCGGAGGGATCATATTGTACCACTGCCGGATCAAGCAATTGCATTGCTGGACCAACTGCGCCGGATGAATGGCAACGGAGAGTATTTGTTTCCATCCCTGCGAACGTGGAAGCGGCCCATGTCTGAGAACACCCTTAATGCGGCGCTGCGTCGGATGGGATATTCTGGCGATGAGATGACCGCGCATGGTTTTCGTGCGTCCTTCTCGACCCTTGCCAATGAAAGTGGGCTTTGGAACCCCGATGCAATCGAACGCGCACTGGCTCACGTTGAGAAGAACGAAGTACGGCGCGCCTATGCGAGAGGGGAGCATTGGGAAGAGAGGGTGCGTTTGGCCAATTGGTGGGCTGGATATTTAGAAAACCTACAGGCAATGTGAGTCGATATTGCCCAAGAGATTTCATTTATGCCCGATACAAACCTTAGGAAACTCTATTCGCTCTATTTTGCCGAGTGACTCTTGGATGCAGGCGATGTGAACCTGTTATCGCTTGGCGACCATTTCGCCGAACGAATTTTAAAAATTATTGTATTCAAAGATCTTGTCGAGAAGGAAGTTGGCCTGCTCTCGGAAGACAGAGTTGCCAGACTTGTTGGTGGCCCGGACCAAGAATTGGACGATGCCGATCAGGCTAACATGATTAGAGACGACGCCAAGTTTCGCAAACTTGCAAGAACTGCGCCAGCAGAGTTGCTAAATTCAAGGAATCAAGAGTTCGCACTGTGGGCACTTGGCCTTCGGCCCGAGATGTTTGCTGATTTTGATTATTGGGGCAAGTTCGATAAGTTCTCTCTGGATGAACTTGTTTGGCTCTCTACTGGTTTAAGTCCGCGAAGTGGATCGACAGAAAAGGAACTTCGGAGGCTGGCTAAAGCCCCTGCTTTTCCGCTAGCAGAAATAGAACGACGTCGGGCGTTAATCATTCGTGCATTTCCACAGGCGCAGAGAAACCACGTCAAGGCCGTGGAATTTTGCGATTGGGCATCGCGCGTTGGGCTGAAATGGCACACTGGCTTTCATGAAATGGTTGAAGCTGCTGCGATCCGTGTTGGGCAAGATCGAGCAGGCCCCACTGAAATGCCCCCAACAGGAAGTTCGGAGCGGGCGATGCAGCCACGTCAGTTCCGTACTGCTGCTAAGATTATTACGGCTATTGCCATTGACGCATATGGGCATGTGCCAAACGAAGTTCGAAGCAAGACTACAAAAGATATTCTTGATGCTTGCGACAAAGCTGGACTTACGGTCAGCAATGATACGATTTTGAAATTTCTTCGCGCAGGTGAACCGCAAATGGAAGATCCAAGTTAATCGTTATGCGAGTAACTCTGCAATAATTATTAAGTATCAGTGTGTTAAGTTGATAGCTTAAGCGTTCGCTTGACTAGCCCTAAACCTGATCAAACGGTGTCAGCCTTGTTGGAGTTTCAACAGACGAGGTTGCATCATGTCACACCAACAAAAGTTTCCCGATACTGGGTTCATTCGCCTTTCGCAAATATTGTACCCCGTTGGCCCGATCCCAGTATCCAAATCGACATGGTGGCAAGGCGTCAAAGATGGGCGCTTTCCACAGCCCCAAAAGTTAGGCCCCCGCACTACCGTCTGGAAAGTTGAAGACATTCGCGCGCTGTTTGAAAGCCAGATGGATGGGTAAGCGCGCCAACCCAATGGCAGTCAAGGCGGCTTTGACCTACGAGGTAAGCGAGGCCGCCAAAGCGTTAGGTAAATCCCCTGCCACGATCCGCAACTGGATCAAGGATGGTTTGCCCGTCATGGCATCGCAAAAACCGTGTTTGATTTCGGGCGCGGCGTTGCGTGATTTTCTGCGGGCAAAATATCGCGCGACAAAGTCGCCACTGGCACCAGACGAGTTGTATTGCCTCTCATGTAGGGTAGGGCGCAACCCAGTCGGTTTTGCCGTCGAGGCTTCCCCGAACACGGCCAATACAACCCGTTTGAAAGGTGAGTGCAGTCGATGTGGGGCTGTCTCCACCCGCATAATTTCAAATACTGCGAGTGACACTTTCGCCGAAACCTTCCACTTCGCGAAAGGCGCTGACAGCGACCCCTAATTGATACCACCAGCCCCCGCCTAAATTTATACTTGCGAAGGAGTGCCGACACATGCGCAAAATCAACGAAGAAAACGAGCGGATCAAGCGCCGCTATCTGCAATATCTCAAAGTGGCAAAGCGCAAAGACCCGTCTACGGTTCTTAAGGCCGCTGAAGGCATTTTGAGATTTGAAGCGACCACGGGTTACGCCAGCTTTAAACGCTTTCGCATTGAACAGGCGATCAAGTTCCAGGAGCGGTTAAACAGCGATGTGAACAAAGCGACAGGCAAGCCGTTGTCGAAATCCACGATCCGCAGCGTCTTGGCTGCGAACAAAGGATTCATCTTTTGGCTTGCAGATCAGCAGGGCTATAAAAGCCGCATCCGTCACTCTGACGCCGACTACTTCAACATGGATGCGAAAGGTGCGCGGGTAGCCAGTGCAGTGCGGGAAACGCCCTATCCATCCTTGGAGATGGCCCGCCATGCTTTCTCCTACATGCCCGTGGATACCGAGATCGCCCAGCGCAACAAAGCACTTTTTGCTTTCTTGATGCTGACTGGCGCGCGTGATGGGGCAGTGGCTTCATTGCGTGTCAAACATATCAACATGATCGATGGTTGCGTTTATCAGGATGCCCGGGAGGTGAAGACCAAGAACTCCAAGACTATTACGACCTACTTCTTGCCTGTTGACGCCGCATATCTTGAATGCTTTACGGCTTGGATGACGTATCTCAGAACGGCTGCGCTCTTTGGACCAGACGACCCATTGTTCCCACCCGCAAAAATCAAACCCGTCGACGGTACATTTAAGGTGGTTGGGTTTAGCCGCAAAACCTACAAGAATGCCAATGCCATCCGGGCGGTGATCAAAGAAGCCTTCACCCGTGCCGATTTGCCTCAATTCACGCCGCACGCATTTCGCAAGACCTTGGTCAAGTGGGCGGACACAGTGTACCCCAGCCGCGAAGCGTTCAAAGCGTTCTCACAAAACATCGGGCACACAAGTGTAATCACGACAATCAGCGCCTACTGCCCGATTTCTACTGAACAACAGGGGGTGTTGATTAAATCACCACGCTCTGGCTGATTGGCATTGTTCCTCGGATAGGCACGACTTGCCTTGCTGAAAATCAAAGGAAACCAAGGTGTTTGAAAGCGCCTTCAACAACATCGACCGCGAGCATCGCAATGAAAAGCGGCTGGCGTCCAACCTTGAGTACGCCGAGCAAACATCTTGGATTCTTTTCTTCACATACCTTGAGGACATTGAACAGGAACGACAAGACGAGGCCGATCTTGGGGGCCGCGATTATGCGTTCGTGCTAGTTAAGCCGAATGGATCGAAACTTTGGTGGCCCTTGTGGCTCTGCGGGCTTCTTGGTCGAGGCTGATACGCATGTGCTCACCCCCGACAGGCAAAGAGGTTGCAAAAAGTCGGTTCTTCGAAAGCACCTGCTTAAGAGTAGCGGCACTAACCGTCCGGACACAAGAGGACTCTTCGAGAACCGCCCAATCATCCAGATGCAGATGTGATTTCTTTTGCTACTATGATGAAATACCGTCATTATGGATTTTATGGCAAGACGACCAACAATCAAAGATGTCGCCCGCGAAGCTGGCGTGAGCGCTACGACGGTAGATCGCGTCATCAATGGTCGAACGCTCGTGCGCGAAGAGACGATGCGCAAGATCGCGGAGGCCGCCAACAGGGTAGGCTACCATGGTAAGGGCATCATCCAGGGCAAGTTGAAGACTTCGGTCCCGGAAGTTCGCCTTGGTTTTATCCTTCTGAAGAAATCTCAGGAGTTTTACAAAAACTTCGCCCTGCAAATTGAAAAAGAGGTATCCGGACGGCCCGATTACAGAATAATCGTGGACATTCGTTTTTCGTCCTCACAGTCACCCGACGAATTCGCACAGTTGCTACAAGATCTTGGTCGGCGGTGTCATGCAATTGCCTGTACAGCCGTTAATGATAAGCGGCTTGACCCGGTTGTGCAAAGGCTGCGGGATGAAGGCGTAGTCGTGGTTTCGGTACTGAATGATTTTGCCCAAGGGATCAGGAAGGGGTATATAGGCCTTAATAACATGAAGATTGGCCGTACCGCTGCATGGATGATCACCAAGACGGTCCACCAGCCTGGTAAGCTCGCGATCTTCGTCGGGGGCAATCGATGGCATGGCCATGACCTACGTGAAGTCGGCTTTCGATCATTGGTCCGTGAGGTTGATCGTGGTTTTACGGTGCTTGATACGCTTGTAAACCTTGAGACGAGGCAGGTGACGTATGAAGCGACACTCGACCTGCTGCATAGGCACCCCGACCTGAAAGGCATCTATGTTGCGGGAGGGGGTATGGAGGGGGCCATCGCTGCGCTGCGCGAAGTCCATGACATACCTCATGTTGCGCTTGTCGTAAACGAATTGACAGCGGAAAGTCGGAGTGCGCTGATCGACGGTTATGCAGTTATGGCGATCGCTACTCCTTTGCCAGAGTTGTGTGCCGCACTCGTTGACCAGATGGTGGAATCTAGTTCAAAGGGCGTGGAAGGCGCATCTAGCCAGTACTTTCTGGAGCCAAAGTTGATTTTGCCGGAGATCCTATAATGATGTAAAAGCGTCATTATGTGACTAAAGTCACGTCATGAATGGCATAAAATGAGACACGATCTATTGACCGAATCTTAGGTTGAGGCGCAGGTTCCCACCAGCTTTATACGGCAGACAACGTGATTACGTCATGTTTGCCTTGGGGGATAACAATGCAGACCGCACTCAATCACATGACGACGCCCAACCTGTCGTATGTAGAATTTCTTGACCTTGCAGCGCAGCTTGGTTGCGTCGGCGTAGAAGTGCGTAACGACATTACCCGCACGCTTTTTGACGGGTTGGATGCAACCAGCGCCGGGAAAATGGCCGCAGACAAAGGCCTGCGCCTAGTCGGGCTAAGTCAGGTCTATCCGTTCAACAGCTGGGATGACGCGCGCGAGGCCGCTGTCCGTGCGTTGATCGACACCGCCAAAGCAGCCGGGGCTGAAACCATCAGTCTGATCCCACGCAACGATGGGACCGGTTTGGGCAACGGCGAACGTCAGGCAAAGGTGCGGGTCGCGTTGAAAGGTATCTTGCCAATGCTAAAGGACGCAGACCTTGTCGCATTGATCGAACCGCTGGGTTTTGGGCGCTCTTCACTGCGGTCCAAGTCGGAGTTGGTTGACGTGATCGATGGAATTGACGGCACGGCCTATTTCAAGCTGGTCCACGACACCTTTCATCATACGCTGGCCGATGGTGGAGCGATTTTCCCCGAGTATACTGGGATCGTGCACATTTCGGGTGTCGTTGATCCATCGTTGGGCATCGACCAGATGGAAGACGAACACCGTGTTCTGGTCGATGCTGACGACCGGTTGGGAAATGTGGCGCAAATTCAGGCATTGTTGGCGGCGGGCTACGACGGGCCAGTCTCGTACGAATGTTTTTCGCCTCAGACCCATGCGCTGACTGATCCCTACACCGCGATCAAACGGTCATTTGAATTCATTGCCTCACAGCTCAAGCGGGAAGCCGCCTGAGTCTGGGGATTGATTGCCCCAGACAGGGGTTCCGGCAGGAGGAACGGTGCGCCGGACACCATTAACGGGAGGAACCCAATGAAAAAGACTCTTATGGCCGCAGGCCTCGCTTCGATGCTGTCCACAACCGCTATGGCCGAAAATATCGGGGTTTCCATGGCGCTATTCGATGACAACTTTCTGACCGTTCTGCGCAATGGCATTCAGGAAATGGCCGATGGCATGGACGGGGTGGACGTCCAGATCGAGGACGCACAGAACGACGTTGCCCGTCAGCTTGACCAGATCAATAACTTCGTCGCATCCGGCGTCGATGCAATCATCGTCAACCCTGTCGATACGTCGGCAACGCAGGCGATGACAGATGCAGCGGCTGCTGCCGGTGTTCCACTTGTCTTTGTGAACCGCCAGCCCGTCAACGTTGATACACTACCAGACAATCAGGCATTCGTGGCATCCAACGAGATTGAATCCGGTACGCTGGAAACTTTTGAGATATGCAAGATGTTGCGCGCACAGGGTCTTGGCGGCGGCGCAAAGGCCTATGTAATGATGGGCGAGCTTTCCAACCAGGCCGCCGTCCAACGGACAAAAGACGTCGAGGATATCCTTGGCATCGACATGTGCAACTTTATTGAAGTGATTGACCAACAGACTGCGAACTGGTCGCGCGAACAGGCAAACTCGCTGATGACCAACTGGTTGTCTTCAGGTGAAGAGTTCCACGCCGTCATCGCGAATAACGATGAAATGGCACTGGGAGCAATTCAGGCGATGAAGGCTGCAGGTATCGACATGGCTGATGTCGTGGTCGGTGGCGTTGATGCGACACAGGACGCTTTGGCTGCAATGCAGGCTGGCGATCTGGATGTGACTGTTTTCCAGAACGCTGCCGGTCAGGGTTCGGGCGCACTGAATGCCGCTATCGCGCTTGCGAACGGCGAAGACGTTGAACAGAAGGTCTATATTCCGTTTGAGTTGGTGACGCCTGCCAATATCGCCGACTATCTTTCCGCAAACTAAGCTGACTGACTAAGTCAGACCGAAGCGGCGCCTGTGTTGCGCCGCTTCGGGACATGAAAAAGATCACCGTGGGGTGAGCGCCTGAGGAGGGGAACATGGTAGATAAGCTATCACATGGTATCGGCGGGCTGACCTACGACAAAACCAAACGCGCTTGGCCGAACGAGGCAAACGTCTTTATCGCGCTGATTTTGATCATTCTGGCTTTTGAGGCTCTTGGGCAAATTTTGCCCTACATGAACGGCCAAAGCATGCTTTTTGATTTCAACACCAGCCGCGACGGCACCATCATGAATATCGCGCGGATCAAGATTATCATTCTGCAAGTGGCCATCATCGGCATTATCGCGCTGGGTGTGACCCAAGTCATTATCTCCGGCGGGATTGACCTGTCGTCCGGCCCGCTCGTTGGGGCGACGGCGATGATCGTGATGTCCTTTGCCCAGACCGAACTGGTGAACGGCCAGTTGAACCCCAAGGCTGTTTTTGGCGCATGGTCATTCGATTTGCCTGTTATCGTACCAATCATGGTCGGTCTGGTCTTTGGGGCCTTCATCGGCGGCATCAACGGGTTTTTGATCGCGTTTACGCGAATTCCACCCTTTATCGCGACGCTGGGCATGTTCCTGATCTGTCGCGGTATTTCGCAATGGTGGACCAAAGGGCAGCCGGTTTCTTTTCCAACGGACGCATTCGCCGCCATCGGGTCGGGCATGATGCCGGTCGTCTGGTTTGCAATGCTGGCCATTCTGCTGGGTCTGATCATGAAGTTTACCGTCTATGGCAAGCATACTTATGCGATCGGTTCAAACGAGGACGCAGCACGAATGTCCGGTATCAACGTCAGGCGGCACAAGATTCTGGTCTATATGATCGCTTCCATGTTTGCCGCCTTTGCAGCGATCGTGTTGTCATCCAAAAATCTTACCGCACAAGCTGGAATGGGGCAGTTTTACGAACTCTATGCAATTGCGATGGCCGTCATCGGTGGAGTCAGCCTGAAAGGTGGGCGCGGTTCGATGATCGGCACCGTGCTGGGGGCAATGGTGTTCGGTGTGATCCAGTCTGGCTTCACGTTTATCAAGCTCGATGCCTTTTACCAGTTGATGGCGATGGGCGCGATCATCATCGGCGCGGTGGTCTTGGATCAGTATCGTCAGCAACGTGCAACAGCCGGCTGAAAGGAACATATCATGAGCAACGACTATATCCTCGAAACCCGCAATTTGACTAAGCATTACGGCGGCGTTCACGCCCTGGAAGGCGCGAACTTCAAGCTGCGCAAGGGTGAACATATTGCGATCATGGGCGACAATGGTGCGGGCAAATCGACGTTCGTGCGGCAAATTACCGGCGTCGAACAGCGGACACGCGGCGATGTGATCTTTGATGGCAAACCAGTGAACTTTGTAGGGCCGTTAGACGCCCGCGAAGCCGGCATAGAAACCGTGTTTCAGACACTTGCGTTGGCTGACGATCTGGACGTGCCCGATAACCTGTTTCTGGGCCGCGAATTGACAAAATGGAATTTCCTGGGGCCGTTCCGTTTGCTTGACTACAAGGCGATGCATCAGGCAACCATGGCGGGTCTGGAAAAGACGGGCGTGAAAATCCCCAATGTCCGCAACCCGATCCGCAATATGTCTGGTGGTCAGCGGCAATGCGTCGCAATCGCGCGCACCGCTACATTCCATTCCAAGTTGACAATCATGGATGAACCGACGGCAGCTTTGGGTGTTCAGGAAACAGCACAGGTCGAAAACATCATTCGCACCCTCAAAGAAGCAGGCGAGCCATTAATTCTTGTCAGCCATAACATGCGTCAGGTCTTTGATCTGGTAGACCGTGTGGTCGTCTTCCGGCGCGGACGCATCTGTGCCGACCTCGACATCAAGAACGACGATGTAACGGGCGAAGATGTCGTGGGCTATATCACAGGTGCCAAGACCCAAGCTGGATTTGAAGACGCAGCATGAAAAATGGCATTCATTCCGATACTGCCGCGCTGGTCATTGGCGGGACGCAGGGACTTGGGCTTGCGATCGCAAAACGGCTGGTCGCAGAAGGCTGCCGCCGTATCGTGATTGCGGGCCGTGATCCAGTGCGCGGTGAAGCGGCGGCACTTCAGATCGGTGCCAGTTTCATGGCTGCCGATCTGGAAGACACAGACAGCATTCTATCGCTCGTGGATAAGGCGGCCCATCGAATGGGCAGGATCACGGCCCTTGTTAATGCGGGTGCAATGACTGCCAGAGGTTCGGTGCTGGACACAACGCCCGAAGCGTTCGACCGCATGATATCAGCTAACCTCAGGTCGCCATTCTTTGCGATCCAGCGTGTGTCGCAACTTGCTATCGCAGCAGGAGAGCCTGCCGCAATCTTGAACATCCTGTCTATGGTCACCCATTGCGGTCAATCGTTTTTGGCGCCCTATTCGGCGTCCAAAGCGGCACTGGCCAACGTCACTAAAAATGCTGCCAATGCACTGCGCAACCATCGTATTCGTGTGAACGGAATAAACTGCGGATGGATGGATACCCCCGGAGAGGATGCCGTCCAAAAGAAATTCCACAACGCCGGTGACGACTGGTTGGAAAAGGCCGAAGCACAGCAGCCCTTCAAGATGCTTGTGAAGCCCGACCATGTCGCAGGGCTGGCCAGTTATATTTTAAGCGATGCGGCGGGTGTCATGACCGGATCGCTTGTTGATTTTGACCAGAATGTTGCCGGAGCCTATCCGGAACACTGAAACACGCAAGGCTTTGGCCTGAAGGAAGAGAAAGAGAAGAAGAATGTCTATCAGATTTGCCGTGCTGGGTGCAGGCCGCATCGGACAAGTGCACGCAAAAGCAGTGTCGTCGGTCAATGGTGCAACATTGGTTGCCATCGCCGATCCTGTCGCAGCGGCAGCGCACCACATCCGCGACACGTATGGCTGCGACATCCGTTCCATCGACATGATCCTCACGTCCGACGATGTCGATGCCGTGATCATCTGCACCCCAACGGACACACATGCTGACTTGATCGAGCGTTTCATCAAGGCCGGAAAAGCGGTGTTCTGTGAAAAGCCAGTAGATCTTGACGTCGCACGCGCTCGCAAGGTTGTGGACACGGTAGTGGCCGAGAATGGGCTGCTGATGGTTGGCTTCCAGCGCCGTTTCGACCCCGATTTCATGGCGCTGAAACAGGCCATCGACGAGGGTGTCATCGGTGAGGTTGAAATGGTGACACTGACGAGTCGCGACCCCGGCGCACCGCCCGTAGACTATATCAAACGCTCTGGCGGGATTTTCCGGGATATGACGATCCACGATTTCGACGTGGCCCGCTGGCTACTGGGCGAAGAAGTCACTTCAGTTCAGGCGGCTGCGTCTGTCCTGACCGATCCGGCGATCAAAGAACTGGGCGATTATGACAGCGTCAATGTGATCCTGATGACGGCAAGTGGCAAGCAATGTACGATCAATAACACCCGCCGCGCGACTTATGGTTATGATCAGCGGATCGAAGTCCATGGATCAAAAGGCTCTGTCTCTGCCGAAAACCACCGCGAGAGCCGGATCGAAATCGCGAATGGGGCAGGGTATACCCGCCCGCCGCTGCTGAATTTCTTCATGTCCCGTTATACCGCGGCCTATGCCAACGAGATTGCGTCTTTTGTCGATGCTATTGCGAACGGCACACCAACCAAGACGACAGGTATGGACGGTTTGAAGGCTCTGGAACTGGCGGATGCGGCGCTAAAGTCTGCACAAACAGGACAGGCCGTCAGCTTGGCCTAGGGTAAGCTGCTTGGGCAATTGCAGCGCCAATGGCCTTTCAAAAGGTACATTGGCGCTGGCTGTGAAGTGGTCAGTTTTTGACAAGATCCCTGAAAGAAAAGAAGGACGAGCCTTATGAACAGCTTCGCGCTTCGCGTTCAATGTACATCCAGACGCGGTATCGTCGCTGCGGTATCCACTTATCTGGCAGAGGCCGGATGCAATATCATCGACAGTGCGCAGTTCGACGACGCGGATACGGGCAATTTCTTCATGCGAGTCAGCTTTCGGTCGGAGGAAGGATTGCCGCTAGAGAAACTGCGTTCGGATTTTGCACCGATCGCGGACGCGTTCGGCATGAATGCGCATTTCTTTGATGAGGCGGTCAAGCCGAAAGTCGTGATCATGGTCAGCCGCTTCGGGCATTGTCTGAACGATCTGTTGTATCGTTGGCGGATCGGGGCGTTGCCTGTCGATATCGTTGCAGTGATTTCGAACCACATGGATTACCAAAAGGTGGTGGTCAGCCATGACCTGCCGTTCCGCTACATCAACGTGACCAAGGCCAACAAGCCTGAAGCAGAGGCCCAAATCATGCAGGTGGTCGAAGAAACGGGCACCGAATTGATAGTGCTTGCGCGTTACATGCAGATCCTGTCCGACGCGCTGTGTCGCAAGATGTCGGGGCGGATCATCAATATCCACCATTCTTTCCTGCCCAGTTTCAAGGGCGCCAATCCTTACAAGCAGGCATTGGAGCGTGGGGTGAAACTGATCGGCGCGACCTCGCATTATGTGACAGCCGATCTGGATGAAGGACCGATCATCGAACAGGACACGATCCGCGTCACCCATGCCCAGTCTGCCGATGATTATGTCTCGCTTGGCCGCGATGTCGAAGCGCAGGTGCTATCGCGGGCGATCCATGCGCATGTGCATGGCCGTGTCTTTATCAACGGTGACAAGACGGTCGTGTTTCCGGCATCGCCTGGTTCTTTTGCCTCGGAGCGGATGGGCTGATGACGCAGGATCACAAAACGACCAAGCCACTTGATCTGATCACCATTGGTCGCAGCTCGGTCGATCTTTACGGCGCGCAGATTGGCGGCCGGCTTGAGGATATGCGGTCGTTCGAAAAGTATATCGGCGGCAGCCCCACGAATATCGCCTGCGGCACGGCTCGCCTGGGACTGAAATCTGCCCTGATCACTGGTGTGGGTGACGAGCATATGGGCCGCTTTATCGTAGAACAATTGCGTGCCGAGGGTGTAAATACAGACGGGGTAAAGATCGATCCTGAACGGCTGACGGCGCTTGTGCTTCTTGGGATCCGCGACAGCGAACAGTTTCCACTGATCTTCTATCGTGAAAACTGTGCCGATATGGGGCTGACAGTAGACGATATCGACGAAGATTTCGTTCGCAGCGCCCGCGCCGTGGTGGCCACTGGGACACACCTGAGCCACAGCCGTGTAGCGGCTGCGACGATCAAGGCCCTGCACATTGCCCGCGCCGACAGTATGCGCACAGCACTAGATATCGACTATCGTCCAAACCTTTGGGGCGTGGCTGGTCACGGTGACGGAGAAAGCCGCTTTGTCGAGAGCGCTGCAGTGACGGAAAAGTTGCAAGACACACTGCATCTGTTCGACCTGATTGTCGGGACCGAGGAAGAGTTTCACATCGCTGGCGGCACGACAGATACCATCGCGGCCCTGCGCGCTGTGCGTGCGGTAACGGCTGCGACGCTGGTATGCAAACGCGGGGCTGCCGGTGCGGTGGCCTTTACCGGCGCCATTCCCGACACGCTGGATAAAGGCGTTGCCGGTCCGGGTTTTCCGGTCGAAGTGTTTAATGTGCTGGGTGCTGGCGATGGCTTCATGTCTGGCCTGCTCAAAGGCTGGCTGGATGGTGCCGACTGGACTACGGCGCTGCAATACGCCAATGCCTGTGGGGCATTTGCAGTCAGCCGTCATGGCTGCACCCCGGCTTACCCAAGCTGGGATGAGCTTCAGTTTTTCTTTGGCCGCGGGATCACGCGACCCGATTTGCGCAACGACGCCGAATTGGAACAGGTGCATTGGGCTACGAACCGCGCCCACAATTGGTCATCGGTTAAAACTTTCGCCTTTGACCATCGGCTGCAACTTGAGGAGATGGAAGGGTATACCCTGGCGAAAGGGGGCGCCTTCAAAGAGCTGTGCCTTGACGCGGCATTGAAGGTCCAAGGTGGCATGCCCGGGTATGGTATTTTGTGTGACAACCGGATTGGACGGTCGGCATTGCATCGCGCGTCCGGGGCGGGCTTATGGATCGGCCGCCCGACCGAATGGCCCGGCTCGCGCCCGATTGAATTGGAACCAGAACTGGGGGCTGACTACGGCAAGTTGAGAGAATGGGCAGCAGGCAACGTCGTAAAAACTTTGGTCTTTTGTCATCCGGACGATGATGCCGAGACCCGCGCCAAGCAAGAAGAGGTGGTCAAACGTGTCTGGGCAGCCAGCCGCCGCAACGGTCTGGAGTTTCTGCTTGAGGTGATCCCCTCCAAAGTTGCACCGATTGATGACGGCACCACGCCGAGGCTGATCCAGCAGTTCTATGACGCGGGCGTTTTCCCCGACTGGTGGAAGCTTGAGCCATTTCGGACTGAGGCTGCATGGTCCAACGCGGTGGCCGCGATCGAACGCAACGATCCACGTACACGCGGTATCGTCGTTCTGGGTCTGGATGCGCCGGAGGATGAACTTGCGGCAAGCTTTGCGCTGGCGGCGAAACAGCCGTTGGTCAAAGGTTTTGCGGTGGGCCGTACGATCTTTGGTGATGCTGCCCGTGCATGGATGAAAGGCGAAATGAACGATATCGACGCCGTGACGCAAATGGCCGGACGGTTTGCGCGTCTTTGCCATCTCTGGGATCAGGCCCGCGTAGCGGCCCATGCGTACGCGGACTGAAGGATGACACCGATGACCAAGACAATCCGACTGACAGCCGCCCAGGCCATGGTCCGTTATGTGGCGGCCCAGATGAACGGAAACGGAGAGCAATTCATCGCAGGGTGCTGGGCGATCTTCGGGCACGGTAATGTGGCCGGTATTGGTGAGGCGCTTTATCACGTTAAGGAAAATCTTCCAACCTACCGCGGCCATAACGAACAGACGATGGCCCATGCTGCCATTGCCTATGCCAAGCAACTGGGTCGTAAACGGGCGATGATGGTCACGTCCTCAATCGGGCCGGGGGCCACAAATATGGTGACGGCAGCGGCGCTCGCGCATGTCAACCGGCTGCCTGTGTTGCTCGTGCCGGGCGATGTCTTTGCCAACCGTGGTCCTGATCCTGTGCTGCAACAGATCGAGGACTTCAATGACGGCACAATCAGCGTCAACGATGTCTTCAAGCCCGTCAGTCGCTACTTTGACCGCATTACGCGGCCCGAACAGCTTTTGACCGCCTTGCCCCGCGCATTTCGCACGATGACCGATCCTGCGGACTGCGGCCCTGTGACTTTGGCATTCTGCCAGGACGTGCAGGCTGAGGCTTACGATTACCCTGAAAGCTTCTTTGCTCCCAAGGTCTGGACAACCCGCCGTATCCGTCCCGACTTAGAAGAGCTGGTAGCCCTTGCTGAGGCGATCAAGGATGCGCAATGCCCGGTGATCGTGGCGGGTGGCGGTGTGCATTACTCTGGCGCAACCGATGCGCTGCGGGCCTTTGCAGATGCGCACAACATTCCTGTCACAGAAACGCAGGCGGGTAAGTCAGCACTGGCTTGGGATCACCCGCTAAACCTCGGGCCGATTGGTGTAACCGGCGGTACGCCTGCAAATACGGTTTGCGCCAAAGCCGATCTGGTGCTGGGTGTCGGTACACGTTTTCAGGATTTCACGACCGGTTCATGGGGGCTGTTTGCCAACCCTGCGCGCCGGATCGCATGTTTGAACGTCGCGGCCTATGACGCGGCCAAGCATGACGCGTTGCCGCTGCTGGCGGATGCCAAGGTCGGTCTGGAGGCGCTGTCAGAGGCTTTGGGTGAACATTTTGCCAAGACGCCGGTCACTGGGCTGAAATCGGACTGGTTTGACAAGGTCGATCCCCTGACCGACGCGCCTAGTGACACGCACGCGCTGCCGACCGATATGCAGGTTGTGGGCGCTGTCCAGCGTGCAGCCACCGACGCCACGGTTGTAATGTGCGCGGCGGGCACGATGCCCGGCGAATTGCACAAGCTTTGGAAATCGGCGCGGCCCATGTCCTACCACATGGAGTACGGTTTTAGCTGCATGGGCTACGAAATTGCAGGTGCGATGGGTATCAAGATGGCACAGCCCGACCGCGACGTGATCTGCTTTACCGGCGACGGCACCTATATGATGGCCAACGCAGAATTGGCGACCGCGGCCATGATGGGTATCGCCTTTACCGTGGTTGTGACCGACAACCGCGGCTATGGATGTATCAACCGGCTCCAGATGGCCACCGGCGGGGCGGAGTTCAACAATCTGCTGGACCATAGTGTTCATGCGCAACCTTCGGCTATCGACTTTGCCGCCCATGCCGCCAGTATGGGGGCCACCAGCGTCAAAGTTTCGTCGATCGCCGAACTGGAAGTTGCCCTGGCAAGTCGTAGTGACATGCAAGGGCCCTACGTCGTCGTCATTGACACCGACCCCTATCCTAGCACGCCGCATGGAGGCACGTGGTGGGACGTTGGGGTGCCACAGGTGTCTCAGCGAGCCAAAGTAATCGCCGCACGCGCGGACTATGAATCCAACAAGACAAAGCAAAGGGCGGACTGATGGCAGTCAAGATCGGCATATCACTGATTGCGTGGCAGAACGACGATTTGCCAGAACTCACAGCAGCTTACACGACTGAAGGGGCTATGGAGGATGCAGCAAAGATTGGCTATCAAGGTGTCGAACGGGGCCGCCGTATGCCTGCCGATACCGCGGGTTTGCGCGCATATCTCGACCGTTACGGCGTTGCACTCTGTGGCGGCTGGTGTTCGGGCAATTTGATGGTGTCATCCGTTGCCCAAGAAAAAGAGGCCGTGCGCCAGCAGGTAGAGCAGTTCGCCGCGCTGAACGCCCCGTGTATCGTCTATGCCGAATGTTCGAACACTATACAGGGCGCCATTATCCGTCCCGTAAGCCAGCGCCCGAAACTCAGCAGGGACGAGGTTATGGCCTACGGCGCGAAACTGTCGGAACTAGCCAAGTGGTCCGCCGATAAGGGCTGTGTGCTGTCCTATCATCACCACATGGGTGCAATGGTGCAGGACGCAGAGGACATCGACTGGCTAATGGAAGGGTCCACATCGGACCTGACCCTTCTTTATGACACCGGACACCTGCACTTTGCCGGTGCCGACCCAGTTTCGGTTCTGGATAAATGGGGCCACAGAGTTCACCATGTCCACTTCAAAGACGTGCGCCAACCGGTGCTGGACTGGGTTCATGCTGGTGACAGAAGCTTTCTCGATGGGGTTGCGGCCGGTGTTTACTCGGTCCCGGGTGACCCCGAGGGCTGCATCGACTTTCAGGCCATCACCGACAAGCTCAAGGCGATGGACTATCAGGGCTGGATTGTGGTCGAGGCCGAGCAGGACCCTGCCAAGGCCCCGCCCTTTGACTACTCCAAGATCGGATATGATCATATTGTCAAAATCTGTGGCTGCTCAGGCCTGACCATCGTACACTAAAGGACTTCATTGTGACTGACCTCCTAAAGAAACCATTCGGCACCCGAGGCAAGGTGCACCAGATCACGCCGGAAAGCGCGGGATGGCGCTATGTCGGGTTCTCGCTCTACCGGCTAATAGCGGGGGATACTGTTGCCGAGGTCACAGGAGACCGCGAGGTCATTCTGGTGATGGTCGAGGGCAAGGCTGCGATTACCGGTGCGGGTCAGGATTGGGGTGTTCTGGGCGAGCGGATGAATGTGTTCGAAAAAACACCGCCGCATTGCCTGTACCTGCCAAACGGGACCGATTGGTCGGCAACCGCCGAAACCGACTGCGTCCTTGCCGTTTGCACGGCTCCGGGCAAAGGCGGCCATCAGGCACGGCGCATCGGGCCTGACGGGATCACCCTGACCGCACGCGGCAAGGGCACCAACACACGCCACATCAACAACATCGCGATGGAAAACGAAGACTATTGCGATAGCCTGCTTGTGACCGAAGTGTTCACCCCCGCTGGGCACTGGTCGTCCTATCCCAGCCACCGCCATGACGAAGACGATTTTCCGCGCATCACCTATCTGGAAGAAACCTATTACCATCGCCTGAACCCTGCATCAGGCTTTGGTATCCAGCGCGTCTATACCGACGACGGCCAGCTTGATGAAACCATGGCTGTGTCTGACGGCGAGGTTGTGTGTGTTCCGCGTGGCCACCACCCTTGCGGCGCGCCCTATGGGTTCGAAATGTATTACCTTAACGTCATGGCTGGTCCGTTGCGCAAATGGCGCTTTGTCCCCGCGCCACATGTCGAATGGATCATGGAGCGCGACGCCTGAGCCGGCACTCTGGTCAGAACGATTCTGGCACATAAAGCTGGGGTGTCATGAAGTGCTGGCTGGACGTCGAATCCGGCCCGTCCCTGACAGCGTTAATCATCAAGCCTATCAGATCACGACTAAGGTGCTGAAGCGGCGTTGCAATCACCATCGTGATGTAGCGGTCGACCAGCCCCTTGCGGCTTTCCTCGGTCAATTCGTTTACGACCAAAGCCACCTTTCCCGGCGGTCGCGCTTCACGCAAGGCCGCAATCGCGCCTTCCATCCCGCCGCCTGCAATATAGATGCCGCGCAGGTCGGGCTGCCTGCTTAGCAGTTCAAGCGTCGCCTCATAAGTCACTTGCCGTGTCTCAAGATTAACGACCGTGTCAAGCATCTGAAATTCAGGGGCATATTCTCGAATGTAGCTTTGAAAACCTGTCTCGCGTAGCAGGTGACCATGCCACCTGTTCCCCCCTACAAAAACTGCAAGTTTTCCGTTCGTGCGGGCCTGCGTCGCGATCATCCATGCGGCCACGCGTCCCACTTTGACATTGTTCAGGCCCAGATAATTCTGTCGCACGCCCTGGGCGAAATCATTCAAAAGCGCGAAAACGGGGATGCCTTCGTCAATCAGTTTTGCTGCCAGGGCTGAAAGGCTGGGATGATTGATCGCCGACGTCGCGATGACATCGCAACTGCGCGAGACCTCTAGAATTTCCTTGGCAAAATCATCGGGTGCCTGAGAGGCCGCAAACCGGATGATCACACGACCGCGAATATCAGTCCGGGTCTCGACCGCTTTTTGAAGTTCTTGGGCGAAATTACGATAAAATTCTTGTCCGCCCTTGTGCAGGACAAATCCGAACTTGACGAGTGGCCGGGTCGTGTCTTCGCGGCGCGCTGCCAGAACTCGCGTGGGGTATCCGATGCGCTCCGCTGCTTCGAGAACCCGATCAAGTGTTTCCTGCCGCACGTTTGAACGGCTGTTCAATGCGCGGTCCACGGTCGCGACGCCCACGCCCGCCGCTTGGGCCAGGTCTTTGATTGTTGGTCGTTGTGCCATTTTTTCAGCCGATAAATTTACATCATTGCATGAGAATTTGATGATGTAAAATGATGTAATATACAAGTCGTTACGCGACATCCCCCGCCTTGATCTGGTATCACTTCGCCAATTTGATGCGCAGGAGATGGCAATGACGAAACGAGATTATTCCCTTCTTGGTCCTGACGCGGCGCTAGCCGTCGAAAACGGTCTGGCAGCCGCTGACTGGTATCACACCGATATTCCACGCCAGCAGATGAAGGCTTTGATGAAGCGCGAGGACCAGCCCGCAATCCGCGACACGCTGATCCTGTTCAGTGCGATGTTCGTTTTTGCCGCGATTGGCGTTGCACTGTGGCCGTCGTGGTGGTCGGCACCATTCTGGCTGGCTTATGGTGTGCTGTATGGCTCTGCGATGGACAGCCGTTGGCACGAATGTGGCCATGGAACACCGTTCCGGACGGCGAAATACAATGACTGGGTATATCAGATCGCGTCGTTTTGTATGGTCCGCAACCCCGTTACATGGCGGTGGAGCCATGCGCGCCACCACACCGATACGGTCATCGTTGGGCGCGATCCTGAAATCGTCGCCATGCGCCCGCCTGCCTTATTCCGGATTTTCCTCAACTTTTTTGGTATTCTTGACGCCTTCCATGGCTGGCAGCGGATGATCGTCAACGCATCAGGGAAGCTTGAGACAGAAGAAGTGACCTACATACCGCAAAGTGAACACTATAAGGTCATTCGCGTCGCTCGGATCTGGGTGGTAATCTATGCCGGGGTCATTGCGATCGCTGTTGTTCTGCAGTCGATCCTGCCTCTGATGATTATCGGTCTGCCGCGGCTATACGGCGCTTGGCACCATGTCATGACAGGTATTCTGCAACACGCAGGGCTTGCCGACAACGTGATCGACCACCGCCTGAACAGCCGTACAGTCTACATGAATCCCGTCAGCCGGTTCATCTATTGGAACATGAACTACCACGTCGAGCATCATATGTTCCCGATGGTGCCTTACCACCGGCTTGCGGAATTGCATGAATTGATCAAGCAGGACGCGCCTGCCGCAAACCCCTCGATCTTGCAGGCCTACAAAGAAGTTTGGCCGATCCTGCTGCGACAGCTGCGTTATCACGATGAATTCTTGACCCGGGATCTGCCGCCAACGGCGCGGCCCTATCGTACAGACCTGCACGAAGGTGCCTTGGGCGATACCGGAGCCAGAACAACGACACCCCAAGCCGTTCCCGCTGAGTAAGGAGAAAAAACATGGCAAACTGGATTGACGCTTGCGCGGCAGAGGACATTGACGAAGAAGACGTGATCCGTTTCGACTATGACGGTCGGACTTTCGCGATCTACCGCTCGCCTGATAACGTATACTTTTGCACCGACGGGCTTTGCACGCATGAGCAGATCCATTTGGCCGATGGGTTGGTGATGGATCACACCATCGAATGTCCCAAGCATAACGGCCAGTTCGATTATCGCACCGGCAAGGCCATGCGCGCGCCGGTCTGTGTGAACCTTGGAACTTACGCAACCAAGGTCGAAGGTGACCGAGTCTTGATTGAAATCTGATATGTCAGGCATCGTAATACTGGGCGGAGGCGAGTGTGGTTCTCGCGCCGCGTTTTCCGCTCGGGACCAAGGTTATTCTGGCCCGATTACGATTGTCGATGAGGAAACGGGGCTGCCTTACGAGCGGCCTCCTCTGTCCAAGCCTGATGCACAAGGGATCATCCGGAAGCCGATCTGCTCTGCTGACATGTTGCGTGATAAGGCGATCACGCTTTTGGATGGCCTGCAGGCAATTTCCCTTGACAGGGAAGTACGGTGTGTGACGCTGTCAACGGGTGTCAAGCTCGGCTACGACAAATTGCTTTTCGCAACAGGTGCCAGCGCACGGCAGTTGACCTGCGACGGAGGAGAACGGGCGCTGTCATTGCGGACGGTACACGATGCCGCGCGCATTTATGATATCGCGCAACCGGGCACGAAAGTGGTGATCGTGGGGGCGGGGTTGATCGGTCTAGAACTTGCCGCAGTCCTCGTAGCGCGGGGCGTTGATGTGTCTGTGCTGGAGTATGCGCCAGTCGCTTTGGGTCGAAATGTGCCGCGCCCGCTGGCGCAAAGGATTGTTGACCGGCATGTGTCGGAAGGATCGCACATCTTCTGCGGTGTGGAAGTTGACAGTATCACGGCTGGGCATGTGGTTCTTGCTGACGGTCGGATGCTTGCGGCAAATCTGGTTGTGGCTGCAATTGGTGTCGCGCCAAGAACTGGGCTGGCTGCTGTGGCAGGTCTGGCGATTGAGAATGGCGTCTGCGTGAATGACAACCTTTGTACTGATGATCCACATGTCTTTGCCGCTGGCGATTGCGCCAGTGTCCAGCGCGGTGGCATCCGCCAGCGTTTCGAAACATGGCAAAACGCGCAAATCCAGGGGGATATCGCCGGACGGAACATGGCAGGCGGGCAGCACGCGTTCGACGGTCCCGTCTGGTTTTGGTCTGACCAGTTCGATCTTGGCCTGCAAGGCGTGGGGCAGACCAACGGCGCCGTTTTTGCGACGCGTAAGGTCGATAATGACGCCGAAGTTCTTTTTTACGTCAATGAAGCCAGTCAGTTGGTCGGTGCCGTCGGGCTGGGCCGCGGCAATGCAATCGCCAAAGATATCAAGCTCGCGCAAAAATTGATCGAAGCTGGAGTTTCTATAGTCGCCGAGCACCTGAACGATCCTGACATCAACCTCAAAACATTACTCAAGCCTGCGACAACAGCCTGATCATTGGAGATGACAATGGGACTTTATTACAAGCGGCCAACGGTGGCAGACATCCGCGCGCTCAAAGGCAAGCGCCAACTGACCATGCTCTATGTGGATACGCCGGCAGAAGCCGCAGCTGCAGCTACCGCTGGCATTGACATGTTGTCGATTATCGATCCGGTATGGAACGATGAAATGCGCGAAGCCGCGGGTGACTGCTTTGTGCAGGTCGGTTTGCTGTACGGTGAACTGGTGACGCAAGAGGATTACCAACGTGCAGCACATCGTGCCGTGAAGGTTGGTGGTGACTGCGTCTATTGTGCGTCGTCGATGGGAACGATCAAGGCGATCGCCGACGACGGTATCCCTGTCGTCGGCCACGTTGGGCTGATACCGTCCAAAGCGACATGGACCGGAGGTTTCAAAGCAGTTGGCAAAACGGCGCAAAGCGCTCTGCATGTGTTCAACCATGTCAAGCGACTCGAGGAAATCGGCTGCTTCGGAGCGGAATTGGAGGTCGTGCCGGATCGTGTAGCAAAAGAAATCGCGGAGCGGACAAACCTTGTGCTGCTGGGCATGGGGGCTGGGCCATATGCTGACGCGCAGTATCTGTTTGCCGAAGACGTGCTTGGCCACACGCAGGGGCATAAACCGCGGCATGCAAAGACCTATCGCAATTTTAAGGCAGAGCTTGACCGCCTGCAGCTCGAACGGATCGCTGCGTTCCGAGAATTCAAGGCCGACGTCGATGGTTGTGCTTATCCTGGGCCTGAACATACCGTCACGATTACTGATGCGGAACTGGAACGGTTCGTTGCATCACTGGTCGCAGCGGCTTCTTGAACTCAAACTTACCAGTGCTGAAAAACGTAGAGCAGATTGATTAAGCAATTGGTCGCTCTCGCGTCTGGTGGAGATCGTGGCTATGTCGCTTCCCCTATTCCATTGAGTAAGCTTAGAATGATCAAATTTGTAATTATGATGCACTCAACTCATGCCTGATCCGCCCCGCGAGAAGAACCTTGCCTGAAAAGTAAGTACAACATCGGTAGTATCCAGCCGTTGACGTCCCAATCTTTAAGCCAATCTCAATCCAGTTGGCGTACAAGGAACGTAAATTGGGGGTGTCATTGGGGGTGGCAAAATATAAGTAAAAATTTTTATATAATTATAACATTAAGTTAGCAGAAATTAGCGGGTCCGTGTGGGGGGGGCACCATTAAAATCTCGTAAGTCTCTTATATTAAAGTGATTGCACCGCTTTAGGGTTTGGCGCTGTGATGTGTTCCGCCATCGGGCAAGTTTCGCTGCTTTGTGGGGAACCGCCCGATCAGTGACAGCAGCGGTATCCGCAAAACAGCAAAGCGCTGCTTGCGACTGGCAAAGCCCACAGATCACACTGCGAACCGCCCGCCTTCCACGATGCGGGCCTGGCCCAATGCTGTCAGGCTTTCCAGCAGTGGTTGCACGGTGCCTGCGCGGGCGCGGGCAAAGCGGCGGGCGACTTGGTCGGGGGTGGCTTCGCCCATGTCGGTCAGGGCGGCGCGGACGGCCTTGATCTGTTCGGGCAGGGTTTTGGGCCATGGTTCTTTTGCCGTGGCGACAGCGGGGCCAAGGTCCATTGCGCCTTGGTCTGCCTTGACGGTCGCGGCGTGACCGGCGGGGTTCTGATATTCGGGGCGCAGCCAGCGGACCAGCCCGCGCGCTTCCTCAGCCGCGCGGGTACGGTTCAGGTCCACCAGGCGGTGCAGAATGTCATCATCGGACAGGTCCGCAGGCCAGCCATAGGCCTCGGCCACCGCCCTGTCGATCTGGTCGTGCAGATCGCGCAGGATGCCCACCAGCCCTTGGCTATAGATTTCCTTGTCCTTGCCTTCGATCCGTTCATTCGCGCGCAGTTTTTCCAGCACGTTATACATGGCGGTCAGGGTCAACTTTGGGTGCGTGGCCTGACGCTCTTTGCGATGCGCGTCGAGCTGTTCGCCAAGGCTGCGCAGATGCGTTTTTTGCGCCTCGGTCGGGTCGGGGAAGGGGAATTTATTGAAGCAGATTGAGTTGTTGTAGGTCGGGTCATTCCCAGCCCCCAGCCATCCACAGGTAGCAAGCATGAATAGCAGGTGTTGCTTTGACGATAAGACAGCCATGTGCCATCCATCACTTAGACCAATGCCTACAAGCCCACTTTCCGGCAGGTGTGGAAAATCTTTGAAAACAAAATACCGATATCGTGAAGTCCTCACCGTAACAATATGACGCGGCAACCCGTCAATTGCGTTTCTAAGGTCTTCGAATGTATCGCCGTATAGCCACCAAAATTTCTTTCGATGTTCGCGGCTGTTCTCGTCCCTTTGAGGTTTCACATTGTCATAAAGCCATTGATATATGTCAGGGTGCTTTACCCTAACCGTGTCTATATTTCTGTCATAAACATCGATTGTGAGTAGGCTCCTATGACTTCGAGCAATGTCCATGCCATTTGAAAACGGTCTGATGAGAGTCCCAATCGCTTCGTCAGTTCCGTAGCCGAATGCTCTTGCTTGGGCTTCAGAAACCAGAAAACCCTTTCCATGCAGTTTGACACCCTGTGAAGAAAGCAGGCCGTTCGCTATCAGCTTCGACGCCCCCGCAACATCAGCCCCAATCCGCAGATTGCCAAAAATCTTGCCCTTCTGGATATCAAAGCTCACCAAGCGGCCTTCGGCCTCGGCCTCGCCTTTGGCTTCCTCGGTCACGGTCAACAGCCGCCCCATCGCGCGGCCTTTTTCGGCCACGGTCATGGCGATGCGCACCGCCGCGCCATCGCCTGCATCCACCCATGGATGGTCGGGAATGGCATAGGTCAGCGACAGCGGGGTTTTGGGGTCGGCCAGATGCGGTTCCAGCACTTTGCGGTTGAATGTCTGGCGCAGTGAATTGGTGGTGATCAGCCCGAAACGCCGCGCCCCTTTGGCCTGCGCCTTATCCGTGGCGGGTTTCCAATCGCGCGCGGCCTGTGCCGCCTTGTCCCACCAGAACATGACGAAATCTGCACTTTGCGGCATATCGGGATAGGCTTTCCACAACGCCTCGGCATAGCCATCGCCCAAGGCATCGCGCATCCGGCTGGCCCCGATAAAAGGCGGGTTGCCGATGATGAATTGCGCATCGGGCCATGTGGCGGGCTGGGGTTTGAGATAATCCAGCACCGCAATGCGCGCCGCCGCATCCGGCACCTGTTCACCCGTGACGGGATGGGTGGTGGTCTGCCCGTCCCAGCGGGTGACGGGGTTGCCCGCATCATCCAGCCGCGCCTTGGTGCCTGCACAGGTCAGCACCGCATCGCGGTTTTCGATATTGCGAAAATCGCGCAGCACAGGTTCGGACGGGCTGGCCGTGCCATGGGTGCGGAAATGCCATTGCAGATAGCCGATCCACAGCACCAGTTCGGCCACCGCCGCCGCCCAAGGGTTTAATTCGATCCCAAGGAATTGGTGGGGGTCCACGGTATGCCCTGCCAGCGACAGCGCCGCCTGATCCTCGCCCAATTCGGCCAGCAGGGCGGTGACCTCGCCTTCCAGCCGCTTCATCAGTTCCAGCGCGACATACAGAAAGTTGCCCGATCCGCAGGCCGGGTCCAGCACGCGGATGTCGCATAGCTGGTCGTGAAAGGCGCGCACAGCGGCGCGGGCTTCATCTTCTTTGCCCTGCGCCGCCAGCGTCAGTGCCGCCGCCTGCACGTCGCGCCAATCGCTGCGCAAAGGGTCCATGATGGTGGGCACCACCAGCCGTTCGACATAGGCGCGCGGCGTGTAATGCGCGCCCAGTTTGTGGCGCTGTTTTTTGTCCAGCGCGCGTTCCAGCAAGGTGCCGAAAATGGCGGGTTCCACCTCGCGCCAGTCGCGGTTGGCGGCGTCGATCAGCAAGGACAGTTGCATGGCATTCAGGGGCAGGGCGTCTGCGTCTTTGAACAGGCCACCGTTAAAGCGTTTCAGCACGACCATCAGCACCTGCGAAAAACCGCCCGTGTTCATCGTTTCCCACAGCCCCTTGAGCGCGGGGGCGGCGTGTTCGGGATGCCCGCGAAGCCGTGTCAGCAGGTCTGAAAAGCTGTTATGCGGGATCAGGTCCACATCTTCGGCAAACATGGTGAACAGGCACCGCATCAAAAAGCGCGCCACGGTTTCGGGTTCGTGGCCTTGCCCTTCGAATGATTTGCCAAGTGCGGCCAGCCTGTCGGCCACTTCGCGGGTGACTTCGGCAGCGATTTTCGAAGGGTCAAGCGCGTGCGGGTCGGTCCAGATCATGCGCAGGCGGTCTTGGGTCGCCTCATTGCGCAGATCGTCCATGGTGATGCGATAGCGGTTGCCATCGGGATATTGGGTGTAACCTTGGCCTTGCCCCGAAAAATCGGCATAAACCTCGATCACATGGCCCACGTCCACTACTAGCAGGAAGGGTGGCCAGCCATCTTTGCGCGATACCGCGCGGGCGTATCCATCCGCCTGATTGCGGGCGCGCAGCATGGTATCATCCCAGCGCCGCGTGCCGCGCGTGCCGTGCCCTTTGCGGACAGCATTTGGCAGGTCGGGGATCAGGCTGGGCTGGCTGTCAGTGTCGGGCTGGTCGCCGCCCACGCCTTGCTTGGCTTCCATGACAAAGTGTTCGGCGCGGTAAAGGTCGATAAAGCCCCGCGATTGCGTGCCCGTATGAATGAAGGTGACAGGGTGTTCGAAGCAATAAGAATTGGCCGCTGCAGTTTCCGTGGCCGGTGCAGGCCGTGGCACGCCCAGCGCGTCGCACAGTTCATTGGCGAAGGTTTGGAAATTCGCGCGTTCGCTTCCGCCCGAGTTTTTCCAACGGTTGATAAATGTCTCTATCGTCACAACACATCACTCGTTACGTCACCAGTATTGCAACTATAAAGTGTAAAGGGGAAGTGTTATGATCGATCCGCGACGCAATTTGCTGTTCGGTCAGAAGTTGTGGGTGAAGCAAGCAAGATTGGCTTCAGGCATTGGATTGCTATACCCAATCTTTAGTTTGCCCGTTCCAGTGCCGCCCTTTTGGCCCGTGCAGGTCACAGATGTACCGCACCGGGTTTGTCGGAGGCTCCAACTCCTGAGGAGGATGGCGCATCATGAGCAAGACAACGGACACGTTTGCCCCTGAAGTGCGTGAACGCGCGGTGCGAGTGGTCTTCGACAATGAGGGGCAGCACCGGTCGCGTTGGCAGGCGATTATGTCGATTGTGGCGAAGATCGGCTGCGCACCCCAGACTCTGAACGACTGGGTCAATAATCGCCGCCTCCTCGGGCCTATCGGGAACATCCCGCCCGTAAAAGCCAAGGCAAACTTCTAGGCAGCTCTGGAAACCGAACATGTGGCTGCGTAACGAACCAAAATCAGCCACCGGCAAACGCGGTGCGGTTCAATCCTGTCAGCCATCGCTCTCTTGCTTGCAAAGGCTGTTGCACTGGCGTCCGTTGCTGTTGGTGATCTCTTCGACGTCCATACCAGCATGGCCAAGACGCCGTGCATCCCGTCTCGCCATTATTGTAAGGGCACCAAACCAAGCGGCGCGTTGATCAGCTTGTAGCCTGCGCGCTTTTCGGCGCCAGTCTTTTCAAGGTAGCCACGTTTGATCAAATGTTTCAGCGCCCGAAAAAACGTGCTGCGGGATATGTCTGCCATCAACGGATGCTCTTGCAATTCGACCAGCGAAACCTCTGGTTTGGCACGGGTCTGTATGGCAACGGCATAGAGCAGGCGGGTCTCCTGCTCTGGCAGATCAGCAAGCCCAAGATCACGCTCCATATCCAATAGAAGCTGTCGCAGATCTGCTAAACGCATTAATCCGTTCGTCATCACTTGCGCCACACGCTTGCTTGCGCCGGATTGGTACAAAGTCGCGCGGCGAAGTTGAAATCGTCCATTTTGCGGCTCATCGCTCTGAATCCATTGCCATTAAAGGTGTAATTAACAAACTATACGCGCTGGATAACACTACGTACTGGCATCGATTTTACTTACGTAGGCCTCAACCAGCCTTTTACGCAGAACGCCGTAACATGGGGTGATACCCCAGACCCACCACAGGTTTTTCAACCTGCAAAGACCATCTACCATGATAAGTTAACGCATGACAGGCGAGATTGCAACGCGACGCCGCTGCGCACACAAGGCATCCGCGGCGTTTGCAATTGCGCCGCAAGGTCAGCCGCATCTGACAGCGCAATCGCAAGGCGTCCGTCAGGGTTTTGAAACAGGCGCGGTTTAGATCGCGCAGAGGACGCTTGGAAGGGCCCCGGCGGTCTGGCGTGATCTGAACTGGCGCCGCGCGCCCGAGCATAGCATCAGACAGTTGAAGGTGTCGCGTCGCCTTGCCCGCCCCACGCCTGTTGGGTGCCAGTACCGGGCTGTGTCCTGCCAGTTTGCAAATCGCTGCGGTTTGGTTTGCTCAGCCTGCAACGGTCGGCGGGAAAGGCATTTGCAACTTTGCGCCACCGGCGATCCGGTCGGCCAGATGGCCTACGCCGATCGCATAGGCATCGGAATTGTTATAGCGTTTGATTGCGCGGAAATTGGCGGTGGTGGTAAATCTTGGCCCGCCCCGCTGCGGTTCCAGCGTGCCACGCGGGTTCTCGCGCCCCCAGCCTATGCCGGTCTGCCAGCCGCTGCGGGCCAGGTAATTGGCCGCACTGGCCAGCGCGTCAGAAGGATCAACCGCCCAGATGTCGCGTCGCCCGTCGCCTGTGAAATCCACCGCGAATTCGGCGTAAGTCGTGGGGATGAACTGGGTATGGCCCATTGCGCCCGCCCATGATCCGGTCATGCGCGCAGGGCTGATGTCGCCCGCTTGCAGGATGCGCAGGGCTTGCAGTGTCTGCGCCTCGAAGAATGCGCCACGTCGGCCCTCATAAGCCAGCGTCGAGGTGGCCGCGATCACGGGGATGTTGCCTTGTCGTGCGCCGTAAAAGCTTTCTAGTCCCCAGATCGCGGTCACGATATAGCGGTTAACGCCGTAACGCGCCTCGATCGCGTTCAACACAGATGCATGGCGGGCATAGGCCGCGCGGCCCTTGGCGATCCTTTCGTCAGAGGCCGCAATGGCCAGGTACTCCTGGAGCGTGCGGCGAAATTCCGTCTGGTTGCGGTCGCGCGTCACCACACCGGGCAGAAAGCCCACGTTTTGGAAGGCCGCATCAAAGGTTGTGGACGACACGCCTTGGGCTAGCGCGCGGCGGCGAAACCCTGCGACCCACGCGTCATAGCCGGCATTGCGCTGCGGCAGCAGGTCAGGCGGCGTGGTGCCGCTCGTGTCGCGCCGCGAGGCACATCCCGCCAGCACGCTTGCACCCAGCGCCGCGATGATGAAACGTCTGTCGGTCGTCATGTTATCCGCGTTTTCGTTATTTACTGGACAGTCTATTGGATGCGGCCTGTCGCACAAGCCTGCCATGATCGGACCAGCGGGGGCTTGCCAGGAGGGATGCGGTTTTGCGGCCATTGCGCCGGTTCTGCAGCCTGACTGCCTGGCTGAGCCGTGCCGCTATGAGTATTTGAAGAAAAGAGAAGCTGCCAGTGGCGCGAGGCTGGCCAGATCTGTCCAAAGCTGGTGCCGCCCAGCGTGACGCGCCATGAGCGAGTGATCGGCTATCATTTCTTGGCGCGATCTCTGCGCCTTGCCCGCGCATTCAGTCTTACACGATTCAATTCTTTGAGAATTGTCAGGAACTCGGATCGGTTCTTCTTGGAGCTGTCCAGATCAATATTGGTGTGCGATCTCGGCTGGTTTTCGGTCCAGACCTTTCCGTCACGCGGAATCGACATGTGGTCAATTGCCGAACTTACAGAACCGCCATTGGCGAGAAAGACAGTTTTCCAATTCAGGATACCAACGTTAAGGGGGTTATCTCTTATCAATTCAACCTTGATAAAGGGGAGGCCCTGAGATACCAAGTGATCCCAATAGCTATGGGATACGTTTACGCCCGCGTAGGTTTCTTGTGGCATATTGCAAAAGAGATCATTCATCGGGAACAATATGCGCGTTGAAAGATTAAATTCATTCTTAATACTGGATAATAAACTTATCTCGTAATTCTGTATGACATCAGATTTATTTGAAAGAAACGGAAAATTTTCGATAAAATTTCTGAATGCGATACTTTGCAAGGCTTTGTTCTGTAGAATCATGAAATACGTTTGTGCATGATGCTGGCGCACATAGGATTCTGTTGCAGCAATAAAGTCTTCTGTGCATTCCCCGCATTTTTTTAGGAAGGTGGGGAGCAAGTCAGGGAGAAGAAACATACTATCATTTACAAGAAGCACACGATTTGCCTCGTGCCAGTCGGCGAGGTGTTTGAGGCAACTGGTCCACGAGCCAAAATCATAACCATTATTCTTTCTCAGAATAATCGCAGTGTCGTTATTTATATTTCCAAGATCTAATGCTTGCGCTGGGTTGTCCATCGCGAGGCAGAGGATGACGTCTATTTTATTATTCTGAAGCTCATTTATGTAGTTTGCAGTTGCATCAGATATTCTGTCGGACGATGTGTAGGCTGCAAAGATACAAACATCTCGGCCTTTCATCGGTCTTGGTTGGCGAAGGGTGATGGTGTAATCAATGTCGGTTTTGTCCCCCCCAATCTCAGAATCAAGATAAGAAAGTTTCTGATGTTCCTGCTTTGCAACTTCTATGAAAAATGCAGGCTCGCCTGCGAATTGCGCGCCTAGATCGATTTCTTTTTGCATGACCTCTATAGATCCGGAGATCAGTCTCAGTCGATTTGAAACTGAATGACCATGCCTGCCTTCGATAAGGCCGGCATAGAGCAAGGCACAACCCATCCAAGATGGGACCAGATGATTGTCGAGTTGTTTGCGATTTCGTGACAGATCAAGTGCTGGTTTGATATCGGCAAGATCTAGATCTAATCCCTCTTTTGCCACTTTCTTGAAACATTCATAAAACCAGTCGGCCCTGTCAAACTTTCCCAGGTTGTAGGAATCCTTCATGCCGCGGTAGACTGCGCCGCCGGCAACGTGATGATCTGCATTGTCTGACAGGATTTTCAGATAATCCAGATACAAATCCCATGCTGAAAACCCTATCTCGATATCGGGCAGGGCTTTTCTGGACGCCCACGCAAAGAGCCTATGACCACAATCGTGGACTTTCACATGGTCAAATCCCGATTGTGTCAACAAGTCAGACAAGGCGCTTTTCGATGATACAAAATAGTGAAACCCGGGAGACAGGGTGGCAAGAACAACATGCTTGTTGCTGGTGGGTGTGAGTATGGTTGCACTCGGCGTTGTCAGTATAAGTATCCCATCATCGGACAAGGCGGTCGAAATCTCCTTGATAAATTCAAAAGGGTCTTCAACATGTTCGATGACTTCGCTGCTATAAACATAGTCAAATCGCCGGTCCTTGATCGCTTCTGCATTGGCGTAATATTCGGGAACGACTGTTATACCGAGCTTTTCGGCACCGATACGGCCATACGCGCTCATTTCCAATCCAATGGCGTCACCCCGACCCATCGTTTGCCAGAAATGCGGAACATAGCCAAATCCGCATCCAATATCCAAGAGACTACCGGTTGGATTGGATTTCAACGCAAAGATCGGCTCGAGCATTGCTGATATTCCAGCGCCGTTTTGAACGTAATTATACCAATAATCTTGGGCGAAATCCTGGGTATCATAGCCATCAACAGGATCATCATCAGTGAAATAAGCTGTGCCGCATTGCTGGCATAAATTCATATGCAGGTCTTTTTGACTGTAAGAGCCGCTTTCGACTTGCAGCAATGGGCTGCTGTCACTTTTTGCGCACATAGGGCAAGGCTTGGCTGCCGTTGTGGTGTCGGTTGTCCCGAAATGAACTTTGACCATCTTTCTACTTTCCTTCCACGGTCATAACGTCCGGTTCTTGGGTCTTGTGGCGAAATGCTCCGCGAAACTGGGATGTTTCAATCTCGCTGGTCCGTCGTGGTTTTGTTTCACCTTGTCTCAAACAGGTTTTATTTGTCGTGCGGGGCGGGCTGATGCGCGCCGTATTCGTTCGTTGTGATACCGCGCAAATACGCGCCGTATTCATTCTTGGCATAGGTTGCGGCGGCCTTGGCCAGCGTGGCGCTGTCGATCCAGCCTTGGGCATGGGCGATTTCCTCAGGGCAGCCGACTTGCAGGCCTTGGCGTTGTTCCAGCGTGCGCACGAAATTGCCGGCGTCCAGCAGGCTGCCATGGGTGCCGGTGTCGAGCCAGGCATAGCCCCGCCCCATGCGTTGGACCGAGAGCGTCCCCTGTACGAGATAGATGTCCAGCAACGAGGTAATTTCCAGCTCGCCGCGGTGTGAAGGCGTGACGCTGCGCGCTTTGGCGGGGGCGGTGCCGTCAAGGAAATAGAGGCCCGTGACGGCATAATTCGACGCAGGTGTCGTGGGTTTCTCGATGATCGAGACTGCCTTGCCTGCCGCATCGAACCCCACCACGCCATAGCGTTCCGGATCGCTGACCTGATAGCCAAAGACCGTCCCGCCCGTGGTTTGCGCGGCCGCATCGCGCAGCAGATCAACCAGACCGTGGCCGAAAAAGATGTTGTCGCCCAGCACCATGGCCGATGGCGCACCGGCCAGAAAATCCTCCGCCAGCAGATAGGCCTGCGCCAACCCATCGGGCGAGGCTTGCACGATATAGGTGAACGCCAGCCCCCATTGGCTGCCATCCCCCATCATGCGCTGGAATTGGCCCTGATCCTCGGGGGTGGTGATGATCGCGATCTCGCGGATACCGGCCAGCATCAGGACGCTGAGTGGGTAATAGATCATCGGTTTGTCATAGACCGGCAACAGCTGTTTCGACACGGCCATCGTGATCGGATAGAGCCGCGTGCCGGAACCGCCCGCCAGAATAATCCCCTTGCGTTGGGTCATTGTCGCTCTCCTTGCAGGGATTGCAGAACATGGCGCAGGCTGCCTTGCCAGTCGGGCTGCGCGATGGCGTAATCGCGCGCCAAAGCGCTGCAATCCAGCCGCGAATTGGCAGGGCGCGCGGCAGGTGTAGGATAGGCGCTGGTGGGGATGTCCTGCACCGCGCAATCGATGCCCGCACTGGCAAAGATCGTGCGCGCGAAACCGGCCCAGCTGACATTGGGGCTGCCGCTGAAATGATAGGTGCCACTGATCCCGCGCCCTGTGTGAAAGGCGCGCGCGATGCTGATCAGCGCTGCGGCGATATCATCTGCAGCGGTCGGCCCGCCATGCTGGTCGGCGACCACGTTGATATCGGGCCGCATCGCGCCAAGGCGCAGCATGGTTTTCACGAAATTCGCGCCATGGGCCGAAAATACCCAAGAGGTGCGCAGGATCACATGGGCGCCAGCGGCGGCGCGCACGGCATCTTCGCCCGCCAGTTTTGTCTGGCCGTAAATGCCCAAAGGGCCGGTCGGGTCATCCACCTGCCAAGGTCTGCTGCCACTGCCACCGAACACATAATCGGTCGAGATATGCAAAAACGGGATCTTGCGTGCGGCACAGGCCCGCGCCATGGCGGCGGGCGCTGTGGCATTGATCGCGCGGGCGAGATCGGGTTCGCTCTCGGCGCGGTCCACGGCGGTATAGGCGGCGGCATTGATCACGACATCGGCATGGGTTTGCGCGATGATCGCGGCGCAAGCGGCAGGATCGGTCAAATCGGCACGGTCGCGGCCAAGGCAGGTGATGGTGATATCTGCGCATGTCTGCTGTGCCAATGCGGTGGCGACTTGGCCGGTTTGCCCAAAGACCAGCACATGCATCATGCCTTGGTCCCCAAGCGTTGGCCGACACCGGCGCGCGCCTGCAAAGGCTGCCACCACGCGGCATGATCCAGATACCATTGCACCGTCAGGCGCAAACCTTGTTCGACAGTGACGCTGGGCCGCCAGCCCAATTCGTCGCGGATACGGCTGGGGTCGATCGCATAGCGCGCATCATGGCCGGGCCTGTCGGTGACAAAGGTGATCTGATCGGCGTAGGACCCCGATGCTTTGGGGCGCAAATCATCCAAGATCGCGCAAAGGGTGCGCACAAGCTGTAAATTGCTGCGTTCGTTTTCGCCGCCGATATTATAGCTGCGTCCCAACACGCCCTTTTCCAGCACAAGCAACAGCGCATCGGCGTGGTCTTCGACATAAAGCCAGTCGCGCACATTGGACCCGTCGCCATAGATCGGCAAAGCCTTGCCCGCCAGCGCGTTCAGAATGATCACTGGCACCAGCTTTTCGGGGAAATGATAGGGGCCGTAATTGTTGGAACAATTGGTCAGCACCACCGGCAGGCCGTAAGTTTCATGCCAAGCGCGCACCAGATGGTCGCTGCCCGCCTTGGACGCCGAATAGGGTGATCGGGGGTCATAAGGGGTGGTTTCGGTGAATTTGACGGCCTTATCGGCGGGCAATGAACCGAACACTTCGTCGGTGGAAATATGATGAAAGCGGAAGGTCGCGGGCTTGTCCGTTGCGGTCCAATAGGCGCGCGCAGCCTCCAACATGTTGAATGTGCCGGTGATATTGGTCGCAATGAAATCGGCCGGCCCATCGATGGACCGGTCCACATGGCTTTCGGCGGCCAAATGCATCACCGCACCCGGGCGATGGGCGGCAAAGATCCGGTCCAGCGCCGCGCGGTCGCGGATATCGGCCTGTTCAAAGGCGTAATCAGGGTTGCTGGCCACGCTGGCGACATTGTCCAGACAGGCGGCATAGGTCAGCGCGTCAAGGTTCACCACGCTATGCCCGCGCGCAATGGCTAGCCGCACCACGGCCGATCCGATAAAGCCCGCACCACCTGTGATCAGCAGCTTCATCGCCTAACCCTCGAACACGAAGGGTGTATCCAGATCGCGCAGCAAGGGCGCTGCGGCGTCCTTGTCCGACAAGATCGGCGCAACCCCCGCAGGCAGGCCCCAATCAATCCCGATATCCGGATCATCGAACCGGACCGCACCATCACAGGCGGGCGCGTAATAATCGGTGCATTTATAGATGATTTCAGTATCGGGTGCGCGGGTGATGAACCCATGCAGGAAACCGGCAGGTATCAGTAATTGCCGCCCGTTTTGATCCGACAATTCCTCGCCCAGCCATTGGCCATAGGTTGGCGAATCACGGCGAATATCCACCGCAACATCAAACAGACAGCCCCTGCCGCACCGCACCAATTTGGCCTGCGCATGGGGGGGCGATTGGAAATGCAAACCGCGTATTGTGCCAATTTGCGCCGAGAGCGAATGGTTATCCTGCACGAAATCAAGCGTGATGCCTTGCGCCGCAAGCGTTTTGCGGTTCCAGCTTTCCGAAAAAAACCCGCGCGCATCGCCAAAGCGGGCAGGGGACAGGATCAGCACTCCAGCGAGTTTTGTGGTCGTGATCTGCACCAATGTTTCTTCCAATCGTTTTTTGGCACACGCCATGATGGAAAATATTGATCAGACGCTATCGTCAGCGGCGTATTTTTTCCTTGGCGGCTTCTCGCATAATCTAGGAGGATTGTACGAAATACTGATTGAAGAATATTATGAGTAAAAAGAATCGATAAGTTTAATAAATGTCTCGGATAGACACCTGCACCGCCATTTGGCGTGCGGGTGGCAACACGTGCGACGTCTTGCGTCATGCACGCTCCGCCAGCCGTGGCAGATCATGCCAGATCATTGGAAATGCGGCACAGTTGCGGGGGGGGGCTGGCCGCGCAGGCCGGTCAGGTCCGCGTCAGGACCGCATGTTGCGCATAGCTGCCGTATAGATCGCGCATCTGCAGCGTCAGGCCCTGCGCTGTGGCCAGATCCGACAGCACCATGGGCAGGCTGTGGCGCGGCGTGACGTGAAACCGTGCCAGCCAGCCGTTCAACACGCGCCTTGCGATCGCCGGCAGGCGGTGCTGTTGCCCGAAATCGACCAGATGCAGACGGCCCTTTGGGGTCAGCTGGTCCAGTGCATGGTGCAATGCCGCTTGCCAGTCGGGGATCATCGACAGGCTGTAGGAAAAGATGATGCTGTCGAATTGCGCGACCCCAAAGGCTGCGCGTGGGTCAAAATCGCAGGCATCACCTTGGGCAAGCGTGGCGCGTGCGCCAAGTTTCGCACCCGCGCTGCGCAGCATCTGCTGGGATATATCCAGCCCGTAAAGTGCCGTGTGCGGGTATCGCTGCGCGATATGCTGCAGATTGCGCCCCGTGCCACAGGCGATTTCCAACACCCGCCCTTGCGGCGGTGGCGCAAGATTTGCGATCAGATGATCGCGCCCCAGCAGATAATAGGCGCGCGTGGCATCATAGACCCACCGCTGATACCGGTACGTGTCGTCCATCAGCGCGGCATGTGATCTGTCGGTCATGCGTTACCCCGCAAAGCGATAAAGATGTACGCCCCCGTAAATTGCTGACCGGTCCTGCGCAAAAGCCAGGGCAGATGCAGGTGCATCATAGTGCCAGCGCGCCAGCAGATCGGCCGGCACCCGACCGGGCAGAATATCGGCATGCCCGCCGGTGCGGAACAGCACCCTTGCTCCGGGCCGTGCGGTGCGGGTGATCTGCGTCCAAAGCGCGGTCAGCTGCGCGTCATTCATCCAGTCTTGCGCATCAAGCAGCACATAGGCATCCAGCGCTGCCTTTTCGCGCGTGGCCAGATGGTCGGTCAGTGATTGGTTCAGGGCGCGGACACGGTCGGCACGCGCGGCGATATCGGGGAAATGCTGGCGCGCCAGATAGGGTGGGACCGCTGCGTCTGGCCTGTCGGCATAACCGCGGTGAAAGGCTTGCCACACGAAATAATTGTCCTGCACCGAAAAATCGCAGACCAGCCGCCGTGTCCGTTCGCGCAGCACGTCGATCACATCACCGCCTCCATCGGCGGCCAGTTTGTCGTATTGCGCAGGCGGGATACCCAGCCCGAACAGCGATGTGCGCTGGCGTGCAAGGACCCGCACGATCCGCGTATCGAACAACGGGTCGATGACGGCAGCGTGAAACTGGCGCTGCGCGTCCAGGTTTTGCGCCGATAACAGCGGGCGCAGATCTTTGCGCGCCAGTCTTGCCAGCAGATGCACCGCGCCGATGAACCGCCCCAATATCCCGTGCCGGTAAAGGTTGCGCGCGAACATGCCGGCCCTTTTGCGGCCCAGATGCCGCCCCGCCCAATAATCGCGGGTTTGGGCATCCAGATGCGGTGCAAGCTGGTCCAGCACCAGCGCCGGATTACCGGGCAGGTTGGCGCGGCCAAACAGATCATAAAATGCGGCTTGGTCAAGATGTTGGGCCGCGGCCACCTTCAGACGCAACAGCGCGATATGGGCAGGCGACAGATCGACAGCCGTCACAGAGGCGGGATCAGCGGTCAGATAGGACATCGCATTGCAGCCGCCCGATGCGATGCAGATCATATCCGCCCCCGCAGGTAGCGCCAGCGCCGTCATATCGGCAACGGGGTCTTCCCAGATCTGGGCATAGACCAGCCCTGCGAACAATCGTGCAAACAGCCGTTCCTGTATCCCCGTGACATGAAACCGCGGGTTCTGGGACACGGCCGCGTCAAGCTGGCCTGCGACATCGGTTACTGGTGTCATCGTGTCATCGCTTTCTGTACAAGCTGCGTTGCAGCGTCCATGCGGTCGCTGATCTGCGGCGCAAGGCCGAATGCATGCTCGCGTCCCCCAAGGCGGCGCAGCGTGCCATCGCCGGGGTCTTCCAGCGCGGTCATGCTGTCGACCCAATCGCCACAATTGGCATAGGTCAGGCCGAAACGGTCATGCAGGGCGGCGATGTGGAAATGACCGCAGATCACCCCGTCCAGCCCTTTGGCCCGCGCAAGATTGACCATCCGCTGTTCATAGATCCGCCCGCGATAGCGCATCTTGTTCGCCGCGATCAGCAGCCAGTCAACCAGACCGCGCACATGCGGCTGGCGGCGCGATAGCTTGCGCAGCAGGCGGTCGCAGCGGCGCAAACCGTGGTCGATCAGGCTGCCCAACCGCGTCATCATATGCGCGCGGATCAGGCGGTCATCGGCCTCGTCACCATGCACGATCAGATAGTTTTTGCCCTGCAAGCTCTGATGCACATGGGATGCGACATAGTCCGCATCCAGCCGCGCATGGGGCGGGATCAGGCTGGGGTCAGGGTCATGGTTGCCGCGCACATAGATCAGCCGTGCGCCGTTGCGCGCGCGGGCCTGCAGATGGTCGATCACGGCCTGATCCTGCGCCGTCCAATGCGGCAGCAGCGGATGCCACAGATCAAGGATATCGCCGATCAACACATAGGTATCCGCGCGGTGCTGCTGCAGGAAACGCAGCACTAAATCGGGCCGTGAAGACAGCGCGCCCAGATGCAGGTCGGATATGAACAAGGTGCGCTGCGGTGACGGGGGCGGAAAGGTCAAACGTTCAATGGTCATCAAATCACCCCATCACTTGTGCATGTTGCGCGCGCCTTGAATCGCTCAGCGGGGTGACAGGGGCATGACCGGCATGTATCAGTTTTGTCTCAACCCCGGATTGTGACGAAAACCGCACAGGCGGACAACAGGGCTGGTCTGTTGCGCCGGGCTGACATGAAATTGTCATCTTGTGCGCGCTAGTTCGGCAAACCTTGTTGCAGGATGCCAAATGACCATCGCCAGGCCGGTTAACGCGCTACCCGTGCCGATCCGTCCTGTAGGGCAGGGGCGGCCAGCGGTGCCTGCGCAGCGCATCCTGATCGTGACCGATGCTTGGGCGCCGCAGGTCAATGGCGTCGTGCGCAGCTATGAAAACATCATCCGCGAATTGCGGCTGTTGGGCCATGACGTGGCTGTGATCAGCCCGCGGGATTTCCCGACCTTGCCGTTGCCGGGCTACCGCGAAATCGCGCTGGCGGTGTTTCCCTATCGTCGCTTGGCGCGCAAGATCGCGCGCTATGCCCCCGACCGTATCCATATTGCCGTCGAAGGCCCCTTGGGCTGGGCCGCGCGGCGCTATTGCCTGCGCCATCGTCGCCCCTATTCAACGGCGTTTCACACCAATTTTCCCGCCTATCTCGCGCTGCGTGCGCCCGGGGTGGTCCGCGCACCGCTGCAAAAGCTGACGCTATGGTTGCTGCGGCGGTTTCATGATCGGGCCGCACATACCTATGTCGCTACCCCGTCGATCACCGCGCAATTGCGCGCTTGGGGCTTTACCGGTGTGGTCCGGCCATTGTCGCGGGGTGTCGATGCGGGGGTGTTCTATCCACCGCCTGTTCCTGCGCGCAATGATGTGCCGGTCCTGCTTTATGTCGGGCGGGTGGCTGCGGAAAAAAACCTCGACGCCTTTCTGGGCCTGACAACCGCGCAGACCGGACCCGTGCGCAAAGTCGTGGTGGGCGATGGTCCGGCACTGGGCGCGTTGCAGCGTGCCTACCCCGATGTCGCATTCCTTGGCACGCTGACGGGGCAGGCGCTGGCCGATACCTATCGCGTGGCGGATGTGTTCGTGTTTCCGTCGCGCACCGATACCTTTGGCATCGTGTTGATCGAGGCGCTTGCCTGTGGTCTGCCAATCGCGGCCTTTGACGTGCCGGGGCCTTGCGATATTGTCACCGACCCGTCGCTGGGGGCCTTGGATGACGATCTGGGGGCGGCCATATCCCGCGCGCTTATTGCACCCGGCACCCGCGAAAGCCGCAGCGCGCATGCCTATGAGCGCTATAGCTGGCACGCCGTGGCTGCGGCATTTCTAGGGTGTCCGGGGCATGATCAGGACAGACCGCATGGTTCTGTCCTGCACCCAGCCGCGGGATGACGCCCCGTCCTTAGCGCTGCGCACAGCCCGCTTTTGGCGATTGACCAAAGGCGCGCCAGTTGCAGGCGTTCTGCTCGGTCATGGTTAGGCTTGGTCCCATGCCCGATCGCCAGCCGCATCCTGCACGCGCGTGGGCAAGCCTATCCGGTCAAGCAGCGTGAACAGCGGCTTTGGGTCCAATTCTTCCACGTTCACCATGCGGCCCAGATCATAGGTGCCATCCGCGATCAACATGGCCATGGCAACGGGCGGGACACCGGCAGTATAGGAAATCCCCTGGCTGCCAACCTCGGTATAGGCGTCCTTGTGATCGGCGATGTTATAGACGAACACCTCGACCTCCTCGCCGTTTTTGGTGCCTTTCACCAGATCACCGATGCAGGTCTTGCCGGTGTAATCGGGCGCAAGGCTGGACGGGTCGGGCAGCACCGCCTTGACGAGCTTTAATGGCACAACCTCCAGCCCTTCGGCGGTGGTGACGGGCTGTTCGGACAACAGGCCAAGGTTTTGCAGCACGGTGAACACGTTGATGTAATGGTCGCCAAACCCCATCCAGAACCGGATATCAGCCTGCGGGTAATTGGCCGCAAGCGAATGCACCTCGTCATGGCCGGACATATAGGCCTTTTGTTTGCCAACGACGGGCAGGTCCCATTCGCGGCCGATTTCGAACATCTTGTTTTCTTGCCAGGCACCTTTCTGCCAACTGTAGACCGTGCCGGTGAATTCGCGGAAATTGATCTCGGGGTCGAAATTGGTCGAAAAATAGCGGCCATGGTTGCCGGCATTGATATCCACGATGTCGATGGATGTTACGTCATCCATGAATTCATCCACGGCAAAGCGCGCAAAGGCATTGACCATGCCCGGGTCGAAACCGGCCCCCAGGATCGCGGTGACACCGGCGGCAGCGCAGGCGTCGCGGCGTTTCCATTCGTAATTGCCATACCACGGCGGGGTTTCGCAAATCTTGCGCGGGTCTTCGTGAATGGCGGTGTCGATATAGGCGGCACCGGTCTGGATACAGGCCTCTAGCACGGTCATGTTCACGAAAGGCGAGCCGACATTGATCACGATCTGCGCGCCGGTTTTGCCGATCATCGCCGCGACAGCCGCGCTGTCCATCGCGTCAAGGTCATGGGATTCGAAAACGCCCGCCTGTTTCATCGCGCCTTTTTCATGCACAGAGGCGATGATCGCATCGCATTTGGCGCGCGTGCGGCTGGCAATGTGCAAATCGCCCAAAACATCGTTGTTCTGCGCGCATTTATGCGCCACGACCTGTGCGACGCCACCCGCGCCAATGATAAGAACATTGCGTTTCATCGTATCAAAACCCTTTTTGATCACTCAGGACAAGGCGGCAGCGAAATCATCATAGTCGAAATCACGTACCAATCGTGTCGTTCCATCCAGTTCACGAATCGCGATGCTTGGCATCTTGACCCCGTTAAACCAGTTCTTCTTGACCATCGTGTAACCAGCGGTGTCCTGAAATGACAGACGATCACCTGCCTTGAGCGGCGCATCAAACAGGAATTCACCAAAGATATCACCTGCCAGACAGGATTTTCCGCAGATCATCCATTCATGCGCGCCGGTATTCGGGGCGATCTTGGCCGGTTCGCGGTAGATCAGCAGATCAAGCAAATGCGCCTCGATCGAGCTGTCCACGATGGCCAAATTTTTCCCGTTATGCATCGTATCCAGCACGGTGACTTCAAGGGTGGCAGCGCCGGTAATGGCCGCCTCTCCGGGTTCCAGATAGACTTGGACGCCGAATTTTTGCGAAAATTCCTTGAGCCGCAGCGCCAGATTTTCCAGCGGGTAATCTGCGCCGGTGAAATGAATGCCGCCGCCCAGACTGATCCACGCCATCTTGTGAATGATCGCGCCAAAGCGGTCTTCGATCAGGGTCAGCATTTCATCGAAACGGGCAAAGCTGTCGTTTTCGCAATTGTTATGAAACATCAACCCGCTGATCTGATCAGCGACCGCAGCTATTTTCGCGGGGTCATGTTCGCCCAGCCGGCTAAACGGGCGGGCGGGATCGGCCAGATCAAATTCAGACGTCGATACCCCCGGATTGACCCGCAGGCCGCGCACATGCCCTTGCGACGCATCGTTGAATTTCGCCAATTGCCCGATCGAGTTGAAAATGATCTTGTCGGAATATGCCAAAACCTGTGCAATTTCGTGATCGGCATAGGCGACCGAATAGGCATGGGTTTCACCGGGAAATTTTTCACGCCCCAAGCGGACTTCGTACAGCGACGACGACGTCGATCCATCCATATGCTCTGCCATGAAGTCGAACACCGACCATGTCGCAAAACATTTGAGCGCGAGCAGACATTTCACCCCCGACGCCTCGCGCAGCCAAGAGATTTTTTCGAGGTTGCGAAGAAGACAAGACTTGTCGATCAGGTAATACGGTGTCTGCACGCCAAGACCTTTCGTGTGATTTGCGTGGGCGACTTACACCAGAATCCCATGGAAGACGAGGCTTAACAGACCCCGATCCGCCCCAAAAAACACGCGCAACCTGTCGACACGTCAGACCAGCCAAACGGTCAGGCCGCGGGCACCATCCTCAGCAGGATGTCCGCAACAACGCAATCCGGCGCACCAGTTTCAAAGCGGTGTTTCGCTTTGCCATCCAGCATCAAGATCGCGCTGCCTTAGGGTGTGTTGGTGTAAATATTTTCAACTTATCGTGAGCAGCCCCTATTTTCACCAGCGGAGGCTTTTTGTATCTATGCGCTGATCAAATAGCCTGTTAGTCCAGATTGCAGCGCCGGTCAGATGCCGGATTGTGCAAGAAAGCGATAAGAAAAAATGGCATATTGCTGGTGTAAGTCCCGGTCTTTACGTGTCTCATTGGTGCAATGCGAAGTGGCCGCGTTTTTCTTTCTGAATCCCATAAGGAACTGAAGATATGAGGAAAAAACGCATCGTTGGTCGCGGGCCGTGCATGTCAAATGATCCGCTGCGTCGCGTTATCGTACTGCGCGCGGCATCACCCCGCAAAGCATGCTGATCCTCTGACGGTTTTGTAGCCTGATCTTAATCATTTTGTTTTTTACTGGCCTTTCGAAGCCGCGACCGGAGCATCCGATGTTTAGATTCCTTGCCATCCTTTTCACGACGGCCGGTTTGTCCGGCACGCTTGCGCTGCCGCTTTTTGCGCAAGACCTGCTGCGGCCTGTCAAGCTGATGACGGTGGCGGATCAGGATCATCGGATGACACGGACATTTTTTGGTCAGGTCAACGGGCGTCAAACTGTTGATCTGGCCTTTCAGGTGGGGGGGCAAATTCAGGACCTGCCAGTCATCGAAGGGCAGTTTTTGCCTGCGGGCGACATGATTGCCCAGCTCGACATGGAACCGTTCGCGTTGCAACTCGAACAAGCGCAGCTGCAAAAAAACGAAGCCGACCGCACTGTGGACCGGCTCCGGCGCCTGGCGGGCAGCGCTGCCAGCCAGGTTTCACTCGAACAGGCCGAAACGCAGGCACAACTTGCTGCCCTGGCTTTGCGCGATGCTGCCAACCGCCATCGACATGCCACGTTGCAGGCCCCTTTTGATGCCCTGGTGGCAAGCCGCAAGATCGCCAATTTCAGCACGATCACGGCGGGCACGCCTGTCGTGCGGCTGCATGACATGTCTGAATTATGGATCGAGATCAACGTCCCCGAAGTGTTGTTCCAGCGCTTTGATTCCGAGGATGACGTGCGTTTCCATGCCACGTTTCCGAGCCATGCCACCCGCTATCCGCTTGTCGTTCGGGAATTCACGGCCGAAGCCTCGGCCGTGGGGCAAACCTTTCAGGTGACGCTTGCGCTGCAATCGACGGATGGGCTGCATATTTTGCCCGGCTCGTCGGCAACCGTCACCGCCGAGGCCACAGGCGGTCTGCAAGGTGCTGTTTTGCCAGCGTCGGCCGTGGGCATTGATCCGGATGGATCGACTTATGTGCTGTCGTTTCAGCCAGAGCCCGATGGAAACGGCACGCTGCACCGCCAATCTGTCATTGTGCAGCCTGCCGATGACGGCAGTTTTGTCGCAATCAATGGCCTCGAAGCCGGGGTCGAAATCGTTGCCGCCGGCCTGCCGGTTCTGGAAAACGGCCAAAGAGTCCGGCGGTTTTCCGGGTTTGGCAACTAAGGAGCGTGACCATGAACATTGCACGCGCTGCCATCGACAGGGCTTTGCTGACGTGGATATTGATTATCGGCTGTCTGCTCGGCGGGCTGTGGGGGTTCAACAGCCTTGGGCGGTTGGAGGATCCTGCATTCACGATCAAGACAGCGGTGATTGTCACGCAATACCCAGGGGCCTCGGCCGAACAGGTGGCGGTCGAGGTGTCGGAACCGCTGGAAACCGCAATCCAAAGAATGGCAGAGGTTGCGCGGATCAGCTCGGTCAATCAGCCTGGCCAGTCGCTGATCGAGGTTGAAATCCATGCGACTTACGACAGCGACACGCTGCCTGCCATCTGGGTCAAGCTGCGCAATCGGATTAGTGATGCAGCCCGTGGCCTGCCGCAAGGCGTGACCGCACCGGTGGTCAACGACAGTTTCGGCGACGTGTTCGGCATCTATTACGCGGTGGTGGCCGAAGGGTTGAGCAATGCCGAAAAGCACCAGCTGGCAAGCTTCTTGCGCCGTGAACTGCTGGTGGTTGACGGTGTCGCGGATGTCGAGGTCAGGGGTCTGCCGCGCGAGGTGATCTATGTCGAACCCGACATGGTAAGAGCCGTAAACATGGGCGTGGCCCCGCAGGCGATTGCAGGGGCGATCGCGAATGCAAATTCTGTCGTGGACGCCGGCGCCCAAGACATTGGCAGCGCGCGCACCTTGATTCAGGCCCCCGAAGGCTCTGACAGTGTATCGGCGATTGCCGGCCTGTCGCTTGGGGTCGAAGGGCAGGTCCTGAGCCTGTTTGACATGGCGCATGTCTATCGCGGCGTCGAGGAACATCCCGCGATTATTGTGCACCACAATGGCGAGGACGCTTTCACGCTTGGGATTGCAGGCGCGTCATCTGAAAACATTGTGGATGTTGGATCACGGGTCGATCAGCGGCTGGCAGAGCTGGAATTGGACATGCCTTATGGGGTGACATTGCACCCGATCTACCAGCAGCATCTGGTTGTTCAGACGGCCTCGAACGACTTTCTGATCAATCTGTTCTTGTCAGTGCTGATTGTTGTGCTGGTGCTTGCCCTGTTCATGGGCTGTCGTGCCGCCGTGGTCGTCGGCACGACCCTGTTTCTGACTGTCGTTGGTACGCTGTTTTTCATGGCGATCTTTGCCATCGAGATGGAGCGGATTTCGCTGGGCGCATTGATCATTGCGATGGGCATGCTGGTGGACAATGCCATTGTCGTGGCCGAGGGGATGCAGATAGCGATGCAGCGCGGCAAGTCTTCGCGTGATGCGGCCGAGGATGTGGCCCGCAAGACCCAGATACCCTTGCTGGGCGCGACCGTTATCGGGATCATGGCCTTTGCCGGTATCGGGCTCAGCCCGGACGCCACAGGCGAGTTCCTGTTTTCGCTGTTCGCGGTGATCGGCATATCGTTGCTGCTGTCGTGGATACTTGCAATCACAGCGACCCCGCTGCTTGGGCATTATCTGTTCAGGCAGGGGGCGGCGGGCGGTGCAGATGCCTATGATGGACGGCTGTTCCGGCTGTACGGATCGGTTTTGCATGCTGCGATCCGGGCGCGTTGGCTGGTGGTGGTGGCGCTGCTTGTGGTGACGGTGGCGTGCTATGCAGGCTTCGGCCAAGTCAAGCAGCAGTTCTTTCCAGACTCCAACACCCCGCTGTTTTTCGCGCATTACAAGCTGTCGCAAGGCACGTCCATCCACACGACATCGGCGCATCTGGACCATTTGCAGCAATGGCTGTCCAAGCGTGATGAAGTCGTGTCGGTCACGGCTTTTGCGGGCGACGGCGCGGCGCGGTTCATGCTGACCTATGCCGCCGAACGGGCCAATGCGAGCTATGGGCATCTGATCATCCGCACCCGCACGCTGGATGATATTCCGGCGCTGAAGGCCGATCTGGATGCGTTTGCCCGCGAGACCCTGCCACAAGGAGAATTCCGCACCAAGCGGCTGGCCTTTGGTCCGGGCGGCGGCGATCCCATTCAACTGCGCCTGTCGGGCAGCGACCCTGCGGTGCTGCGCCAGTTGGCCGAGACGGCACGTGCCGTCATGCAGGACGCGTCGCCAAACTTGCGCGATCTGCGCAGTGACTGGCGCGAGCAGGAACTTGTGCTCGCCCCGATCTATGCCAGTGACCGTGCGCAGGCCGCAGGCATCGACCGCGATGACATCGCGCAATCCCTGTTGTTTGCGACCGAGGGGACAGTCGGTGGCGTCTATCGCGAGGATGAGCGACTTATCCCCATTGTGGTGCGTCAGGCGCCGTCCGCCGGGTTGGCCTTGATGGATCAGGTCGTGTATTCCTCGAGTGCCAATGCATTCATCCCGATCGAGCAAGCCATAGATGGCCTGCAATTCGAGGTGCAGAATACCTTGCTGCACCGGCGCGACCGTGTCCTGACGCTGACCTTGTCAGCAGATGTCGCCCCCGGCCTGACCACCGCCACCGTGCAACAAGAGATCCGCGCCGCCGTCGCAGCAATGCCTGTACCCAACGGCTATAGCGTCGCATGGGGCGGAGAGCTGGAAAGTTCGATGGACGCAATGACAAGCCTTGGCCAACAGCTGCCAGTCAGCGTGATCGTGATGGTGCTGATTTCGATCGTGCTGTTTTCGGCGCTGCGTCAGCCGCTGATCATATGGCTGCTGGTCCCGATGTCGGTGAACGGTGTGGTCATCGGGCTTTTGGCAACGGGTATTCCGTTTAGCTTTACAGCGCTGCTGGGCCTTTTGAGCCTTTCGGGTATGCTGATCAAGAACGGCATTGTGCTGGTCGAGGAAATCGATCTGGTGCGCGCAGAAGGCATAGCGCTGCGCGAAGCGATTGTCATCGCCTGCGTGTCGCGCCTGCGCCCTGTGGTCTTGGCTGCGGCCACAACAATTCTGGGCATGGCGCCGCTTTTGGGGGGATGCTTTCTTCGTGTCGATGTCCATCACGATCATGGGCGGGCTTGCCTTTGCCTCGGTGCTGACCTTGATTGCCGTGCCGGTGCTTTACGATCTGTTCTTTTCGCGCGACGAGGTCGGCACGCCTGCTGGTGCAGGCGCGCGCTGATCAAGGCGTGAGCGTATACCGGATTTGCACAAGACCAGATCGGCGCGATGTGGCTGGTGTCGGAAAGACTTGGTGTCGGTAAAGACTGGCCTGTCAGGGTGGCTGTTGTGTTTCAATGCCGGTCCGCCCTGATGACGCAAACCAAAAGATCATTGGCCATGCGGTTGCCGTGTGGCCGGTTGCTCTGCCTTGATGATCGTCAGCCGGTCGGGCTGGGCGCGCCGCCCCAATCAGGGCATGGCTGTCATACTGACCCATGCCCGTATGGTGGTGGCATTCCACAAAGCGATGCCATGTGCCAGCCAAGGCATTGGTTGGAACTCAGCACCGGCAGGCCCAATTCCACCGAAAGGGGGGCGAGGATATCGCGTGTTCGCAGATTGGTGCAGGACAGAAATATGCCATCAAGCTCTGCCTGCCGCGCAAGCGCGCGCGCGGCATTGGCAATAGAGGCGGGCGCGATGCGCGCGACCTTGGCTTCGACTTCTTCACCAAACGACAAGGTGGCGGGTACGGTGATGCCCGCGGATTCGAATGCCGCGCGGATCGGCGTGGCAACCGATGCGATATATGGAGAGACAATGCCGATCCTGGTCAGCCCCAAAACACGGCACTTTGCCAGCGCCGCAGTCAGCGGGTCCGTCACGGCACGGGTCTGCGCGGCCCCCATCACAAGATCCCGCACACGCCCTGCGCCGATCAGGGTCGTCCCGGATGTGCAGGCATAACCGACAACATCCAGCCCGGGGGGCAACGGCCCGGCCGCGGTGGGCAACGCGGTTTCCATCTGGGCGATGCTATCGGGCGTCAGCTCTGCGCCCGAAGGGATACGGCTGATATGCAGCTTGACGCTGTCTGGTGCGAACAGATGGCGGAAATCCTGTTCGATCGTTTCATCGACCTGCAGCACGATCAGCCCAAGGCGCGGCAGGCTGTCGTCTTGCAGGTCATAAGGAAAGGCGGTCATGCGGTGATCTCTGGCAGCTCATGCGATGCGCGCGGTGATAGCACTTCGGCCCCATCCTTGCGCAGCACGATGTTTTCTTCATGCACCATGATCCGTCCGTCACCCGTCACACAGCCCGGTTCCAGCGTCAGCACCATGCCTTCGCGCAGGGGTGTTTCGTCCAGTGGTGTAAAGGACGGCCATTCCGTCAATGTGATGCCAAGCCCGTGGCCCAGCCTGCCGCCGGATGGTGTGGCACCGTATTTTTGCAGGTTTGCGCAAAGGGCCGCATGCACATCACAGGCGCGCCATCCGGGGCGCAAAAGGGCCAGCGTGTCCTCGGTTGCCTGCCAAAGTGCGGCATGGGCGCGCCGTGCGGTGTCTGACGCGCGGCCAATCGCGAAATTGCGATCAAAATCGCAGAAATAGCCATTTTTGACAGCACCTGTGTCCAGCATCAGAATATCGCCGCGCCGCAAAGGCTGCGGGCCAGCGGGCGAGATCACATCGCCGTACCCATCTGGCCCCGCACCGCCCGCAACATAGCTGACCCAATCCGCCCCTTCGGTCAAAAGCGCGATCTGGAAGTCACGGAAAACGCAGGACAGGGGCTGACCTTCGGCTGCAAACTCTGGCACGCGGGCAAAGGCGCGCCCCGCAATGGCACAGCTTTCGCGGATCTTGTTGATCTCGGCCTCTGATTTCACCTCGCGGATGCGCTGGATGCAGGCCGTGGCATCCACGATCTGGCGCGGTGCAAGCTGTGCGCGCAGCAGGTCATAATCTGCAAGCGGCATGCGCAAATGTGTCTCTAAACCCATCGGCACGCCAATCTGTCCCTGTGCCGGGACCAGATCGGCCAAGGCACCCGTCAACAGGCTGATCCCGTCATCGCGCGGGTCGGGCGCGTCCCAAGTGCGGATGTCATGCAGCCATGTCTGGCCCATCAGTGCCGCCCCGATCGACGGGATCACCGCCACCGGATCATCCGCCACCGGCACGATCACAAACCAGGGCCGCGCGGGGCTGGCCCAGAACCGGGTCAGAAAACCAGTGACATAAAACACATCCGCAGGTGTCGTCAGCAAGAGCGCATCCAGCCCCTGCGCGGCCATGCCCATCTGCAGCTTTGCCACACGATCACGGTATTCCTGCGCCGCAAAGATCATCATGGGTTCAGCCATCCTCTGGCCCTTCGCTCAGGATGGCCATCACACGCGCCTCGCGCGGTAAATCCAGCCCCGCAAGCAGGGCCGCAACGCCCGCAGCACCCGATGGGGTGGTCGGCAGCTGATATTCCGCCAACAAATCAACCGCGCGCTGCGCCGTATTTTCCGAAATTGTAACAAAGTCATCGGCATCGCGCGCCAGACCATGCAGCGCAATCATCGACGCTGTCTTGCAATCCAGTCGCCCCATGCCGGACACAGGGCCGGTGGTATCCACCAGCCGGCCTGCGCGGATGCTTTCGATCAGGGCGGGGGCGGCGTCGGGTTCGACCACGATGATCTGTGGGCTGTCGCCCCAGACATGGCGGGCATGGGCCGCGACCGCCGCCGCCAGCCCCCCGACACCGGCTTGCAGCAGGATATGGGTCGGGGGCTGGTCGATCTGGGCTGCGGCCTCGGCGGCGAGTTGCAGATACCCTTCCATCACCCGCAGGGGCAATGCGGTATAGCCCGGCCATGAACTGTCCGACAGCAAGGTCCACCCATTGGCGTCAGCGGCCCGTGTGGCGGCCTGCATGCTGGCCTCATAATCCGCACCGTCGCGGACCACCGTGGCGCCCTTGGCCTGCAGGCGGGCGGCAAAGGTTTCTGGCACGGCCTGCGACAGATAGATCACCGCGGCTGCGCCAAACAGCTGCGCGCCTGCGGCCACCGACAGCCCGTGATTGCCCGCGCTGGCCGTCACATAGACCTGGCCTTGCAAGGCATGGCGCAGGTCGGGGGCGTTTGTCGCTGCTGCAGCGCGCGCGATGGCATAGGCCGCGCCAAGTGCCTTGAAACTGCCCAACCCCATGCGCCCGCGTTCATCCTTGAGCCAAAGCTGGCCAATCCCAAGGTGGGCGGCTAATGCGGGCTCTTGGCGCAGGGGCGTCGGGGCATGTGCAGGACAGCGCGCCAACAGCTGGCCAACGTCGCGCGCATCAGCCAGCGGAAACAGCGTTTCGCCAGGCAATCCTGACCCGCGCCAAGGATTTTTCAGATTTTGACCCATAAACACCCCGTTCCTGACAGGGCCAGAATAATGCATTGCGCGATTGGCTTGACGGAAATATCGGCCCTGATTGGCGCTGATTTAGGATGGATCGGCCCTGTTTGGGCCGATTTTCGGACGAAGGGCCAGAATATGCTTCTCTTTTGGCCGATGTTACGCAATCCCTGTCGGCATGGATATATTCGACGCCCGTCTTCTCAACGCGCTGCAATCGCGCGCGCGCGCCACCGCCGAAGAGCTGTCCGCCCTGGTCGGGCTGTCGCCGGATGCTTGTCGCAAACGGGTGGCGCGGCTGCGAGCCTCTGGCCTGATCGAGGCCGAGATTGCGATCCTTGATCCGGCCCGTGCCGGGCGCGGCTTGATGCTGATTGTCGAAGTCACGCTTCAGAATGAACGCAAGCGCGATCTTGACCGGTTCAAATCCGCCATGCAGGCCGCGCCTGAAGTGATGCAATGTTATTACGTCACCGGAAACGCAGATTTCATCTTGATGATTTCCGCGCGCGATATGGCCGAATACGAGGCGTTTACCCGCCGCCATTTCTTTGCCGAAGACAATGTCCTGCGTTTTCGCACCAGCGCCGTGATGGACCGGGTCAAGACCGGCTTTGCTATCCCGGTTGAGGGCGATTGATCGCGGTTTGATTGCCATGACGCGACTGCATCGGGCTGCTGCTATGCAGCGCCGATACCGGCCCTGTGCGGCGTCAGGCCGTCAATTGTTGTTCAGCATGAATTGCGACAGGACCGGGCTGCAGGCGGCACCCAATGCGCGCGCATCGCTGCCGATACTGCCGCTTTCGATCACTGGCAGGATCAACCCGCGCGTGTCCTCTGTCTCGATGGCGCGACGGACCTTTTTGACCAGTTCTTCGCGGATAACGGGTGGAAAGGCCCCGTCGATGATGATCGCCTCGAAATCGATGACCGCGCAGGTGGACAGGCTTGCTTTTGCAAGCTCGATCGCGGTCTGGTCCAGCCACGGCGTCACATGATCGGCAAGATCGGTCCAGCTTTGCGGATTGTTCCAAAGCGTGATCGGGTTATGCCCGGCCTGCCGCAAACGCGCCTCCAGCGTATGGATCGACGCCGTGTCAACCAATTGGCGGCTTTCGCCACTTGGCCCGACGCTGCGCAGTGATCCCAGCGCGCCTGCATTGCCCAGCCGCCCCTCATAGACCGCATTGTTCAGTACGATGCCGCCGCCGACAAAGGCGCCCACGAAGAAATAGGCATAATCGCGAAACTGCTTGCCGCGCCCATAAAGGTGTTCGGCCTGACAGCCCGCCGTCGCATCATTGATGACAAAGACAGGTAGATCGGTGAAACGCGCCATTTCTGCTGTGAAATCGATGTTCTTCCAGGATTGGAACTCTGCCGCATTCGGCCCTGTCAGGTCGTGCCAGTTCCACAGGTCGAAGGGTGCCGCGATGCCGATGCCACATATTCTGGCCAATTCGCTGTGGCTAAGATCGCTGGCCGCAGCGGCGAGCCCTGCCTGGACAAAGCCGAACACTTCGCGTGGAAGGGGATGGGTATAGGTCACCTGACGGTGCAACCGGATGCCGCCGGTGAAATCTGTCAGCAGAAAATTTGCAGACCGCCGACCGATCTTGATCCCGATCGAATAGACGCCGTTCTTGTCAAGCATCATGGGAACGGACGGTTTGCCAACTTTGCCCCGTAAAGGATCGCCACGCGTCAACAACCCGTCCGATTCCAGCTTGCGCAGGATCGCCGAAATTGTGGGTGGGGACAGGTGCGACAGGCGTGCAAGGTCCGGTGCGGGCAATGACCCGTGCCGCTGCAGCAACGACAATAGCAGCCGCTCGTTATGGTCGCGGACACCTTTCTGGCTCAGCCCCATGCTGAGCGATCTGACCAATCCGTCATCCATCTGACATACCTTTACCTGCCATTTGGGGCATTTGTAGCGCCCTTTCATAAATTAATAAAGTTAATTAATAAATTGACAACCTGACACGAATCGCCTCTTTTGCGGTCATTCGCCGATGGTTCGGTCTGCGCCGCAGGCAGGCAAACGGCCCTAAATTTCTGGGAGGAAATCATGAAAAAACTGCTTATCTCGACGGCACTTGTGGCCATCACCAGTGTCGCTGCCACATCGGTCCAGGCGCAGGGCGTCTCGGCCTGTTTGATCACCAAGACCGATACCAACCCGTTCTTTGTCAAGATGCGCGAAGGTGCCGAAGCCGCTGCCGCCCAAGCCGGCATCACGCTGCGGTCCTATGCCGGCCGCGTTGATGGTGACCATGAAACGCAGGTTGCCGCCATTGAAACCTGCATCGCTGATGGCGCATCCGGTATCCTGATCACCGCGTCGGACACATCGTCCATCGTCGGTGCCGTCACGCAGGCCCGCGATGCCGGTCTGCTGGTGATCGCGCTTGATACACCGCTGGAACCGATCGACGCTGCAAACGCCACCTTTGCCACCGACAACTTTCTGGCGGGTGAACTGATCGGCCAATGGGCTGCTGCCTCGCTGGGTGACGCGGCTGGCGATGCACGCATTGCGATGCTGGATCTGGCCGTCAGCCAGCCATCGGTGGACGTGCTGCGCAACCAGGGCTTTTTGCAAGGCTTCGGCATTGATCTGGGCGACGCGAACCGGATCGGTGATGAAACCGATGCGCGTATCGTCGGCAATGACGTGACCGCAGGCAACGAAGAAGGCGGTCGCCGCGCGATGGAAAACCTGCTGGCCATCGATCCGATGATCAACGTGGTCTATACGATCAACGAACCCGCCGCCGCCGGTGCCTATGAAGCTCTGCGCTCGATCGGCCGTGAAAACGATGTGCTGATCGTGTCGGTCGATGGTGGCTGTCCCGGTGTGCAGAACGTCGCCGACGGCGTGATCGGTGCCACATCGCAGCAATATCCGCTGCGGATGGCCGCCCTTGGGATCGAGGCGATTGCCGCCTTTGCCGCCGATGGCACGATGCCTGAAAACACCCCCGGCAAGGATTTCTTTGACACTGGCGTCGCCCTTGTCACCGATATCCCCGCCGATGGTGTTGACAGCATCAACGTCGCCGAAGGTCAGAACCTGTGCTGGGGCTAAGCCTTTAAGACACCCGATGATAATGGGGCGGAGAAATTCCGCCCCTTTTTCCACCCCCGCGCTAGACTGCGGGGACCAAGACCGCAGGGGAGGCGCGCCATGTCCAGTCAGAAAGATGATTTCGAAGCCGTGGTGAAAACCGGCGCTCCTGGGACTGTCGCAGCCTTTGCACCCGCGCGCAAAGGCGGGCTGGCACAGATCCAGCACATGCTGCACCTGCAACCCGCGCTGGTGCCGCTGTTCGTGCTGGCGATGTCGATCCTGACCTTTGGGCTGCTTTTGGGCACCAAATTCTTTTCGCCTTTTGCGCTGACGCTGATCTTGCAGCAGGTGCAGATTGTGGGCATCGTCGCTGCCGCACAAAGCCTTGTGATCCTGACCGCAGGCATCGACCTGAGCGTTGGGGCCATCGCCGTTCTGTCCAGCGTCATCATGGGGCAATTCACCTTCCGCTACGGTTTGCCGGTCGAGGTGGCCGTTTTGTGCGGGCTGGCCTTTGGCACCGCTATCGGCACGCTGAATGGCTGGCTGGTCGCGGTGATGAAGCTGCCGCCCTTTATCGTGACATTGGGCATGTGGCAGATCGTGCTGGCCGCCAATTTCCTGTATTCGCGCAACGAAACCATCCGTGCGCAAGATATCGAAAGCCAGGCGTCGCTGCTGCAGTTTCTTGGCACGACCTTCAAGGTCGGCGCAAACGATGCGGGGCAGGGCGGTGCCACCTTTACCTATGGCGTGATCGCCATGGTGCTGATTTTCGTCATCCTTGCCTATATGCTGCGGCACACCGCCTGGGGGCGGCATATCTATGCCGTGGGCGATGACCCTGACGCGGCACAGCTGTCAGGCGTGAATGTGCGCGCGACGATTATTTCGGTCTATGCGCTGACCGGCTTTGTCTGCGCCATCGCGGGCTGGGCCTTGATCGGGCGGATCGGCAGCGTCAGCCCGACATCAGGGCAATTGCTGAATATCGAAAGCATCACCGCGGTGGTGATCGGCGGCATCAGCCTGTTTGGCGGGCGCGGGTCGATCCTTGGCACGTTCTTTGGCGCGCTGATCGTGGGGGTGTTCACGCTGGGCCTGCGGCTGGCGGGCGCGGATGCGCAATGGACCTTCCTGCTGATCGGGGTGCTGATCATTGCGGCGGTCGCTGTGGACCAATGGATCAGAAAGGTATCAGGCTGATGGAACCGATTCTTCAAGGGCGCGGGTTGGTCAAACGATACGGCCGTGTGACCGCGCTGGACCATTGCGATTTCGATCTTTACCCGGGCGAGATTCTGGCCGTGATCGGCGACAATGGCGCCGGCAAGTCATCGTTGATCAAGGCAATGTCTGGCGCCATCATCCCCGATGAAGGTGATGTCATGTTGGAAGGCCGCAAGGTCAGGTTCACCTCGCCCAACGATGCGCGCCGCGAAGGGATCGAGACGGTCTATCAGACGCTGGCGATGTCACCTGCCTTGTCGATCGCAGACAACATGTTCATGGGGCGCGAATTGCGCAAACCGGGGATCATGGGCAAGGTGTTCCGCCAGCTTGACCGGCCGCGGATGGAAAGGCTCGCCCGCGAAAAGCTGACCGAACTGGGGTTGATGACGATCCAGAATATCAATCAGGCGGTGGAAACGCTGTCGGGTGGCCAGCGTCAGGGCGTCGCCGTGGCGCGTGCTGCGGCCTTTGGGTCCAAGGTCATTATCCTGGACGAACCCACCGCCGCACTGGGCGTCAAGGAATCGCGCAAAGTGCTGGAACTGATCCTTGACGTGCGCGCGCGGGGGATCCCGATCATTCTGATCAGCCACAACATGCCGCATGTCTTCGAGGTGGCGGACCGCATCCATATCCACCGTCTGGGCAAGCGGCTGTGCGTGATCAATCCGGGTGATTACACGATGTCGGATGCCGTGGCCTTCATGACCGGTGCGCGCGAGCCTGAAACGGCCGCCTGACGCGCGCCGGCGCATCACCGCATGGCACAAGATCATCATCCAAGGCGGATATGGCGGGCTTAACGCGACGTCGTTGACAACCGGGGCGCGTGGCACCACGCGCAGATCCGCAATTGAGCCAACCCGTCAAAGCCGGTACATGTTTTTATGCGCCAATGATGTGAGAGCGGCTCAATGTTCGAAGTCATCTGTATCTCTTTTGCATTCTTTTTTGGGCTAGCGGTACGGCAAGTCGGCTTGCCACCGCTCGTTGGCTTTCTTGCCGCGGGTTTTGCGATAAATGCAGTAGGGCCAAGCCTTGGTGTGCCGGAGGAGACCGGCGAGATACTGAAATATGTCGCGCATTTGGGCGTGCTTTTGCTCTTGTTTGCGGTCGGCCTGAAATTGCGCGTCGAACAGGTGTTCCAGCCGCAAGTGCTGGCGGGGTCGCTTGTGCATTTTGCAGTGACGGCAAGTGTCTTTACCTTGGGGCTTGCCGTGTTCTTGCAGCTTGATTGGAATACCGCGTTGCTGCTGGCCATCGCGCTATCGTTTTCATCGACGGTGTTCTCTGCAAAGATCCTGGATGCAAAACGTGATCTTGGTTCATTTTATGGCCGTACCGCCATTGGCATTTTGATTGTTCAGGACGTTATTGCGCTGGTGGTTCTGGGGATATGGAGCGGGCAGACGCCCACCGTTTGGGCGCTGGGCGTCTTTGCAATTCCGCTGCTGCGACCTGCCCTGCACCGGTTGCTGGATTTCACCGGCCATGACGAGCTTTTGGTCCTGATGGGGATGCTGTTGGCGCTGGTCGTGGGGGGGATGGGGTTCGAAAGTCTGGGCCTGAGCGCTGAAATCGGTGCGCTGGTCATGGGTCTTTTGTTATCGACGCATCGTCGCGCAAAAGAATTGTCCGACGCGCTTTGGGCGTTGAAAGAGGTTTTTCTTGTCGGGTTCTTCCTGCAGATCGGGATGTCGGGTCTGCCGGATCTGGATGATCTCGTTTTTGCCGGGGTCTTTGCACTTGTTCTGCCGCTCAAGGGGGTGCTGTTCTTTTTCCTGTTCATTCTGTTTCGCATGCGCGCCCGCACGTCTTTCATGGCCGCCGCCAGCCTGACCGCCTATAGCGAATTTGGATTGATCGTCGCGGCAGGTGTGCTGACGGAATGGCTGGTGCCGCTGGCTGTCGCGGTCAGCCTGTCATTTGTGGTATCCGCGCCATTGAACAGGCTTTCACAAAGGTTTTTCGACCGCTACGAAGACCGCCTGCAGCGGTTCGAACTGTCGCGGGTTCATGTTGATGAATTACCCACCGATCTTGGCAATGCGCGCATCTTGATCCTTGGTATGGGGCGCATCGGAACAGCGGCCTATGATCATCTTAGCCCGGTTTGCGACCGGATCGTGGCGATTGATGCTGACACCTACAAGACCACGGCACATCGCGCGGCTGGCCGGAACGTCTGGTTTGCAGATGTCGAAGATGCCGGTTTCTGGCGCGGCCTTGATATATCCCTGCTGAAGGTGGTGATCCTTGCCATGGACAATGTCGAGGCAAAGGAATGTTCAGCCCGCGCGCTGCGCCGTAACGGGTTCGAGGGGGCGATCGTGTCGCATGCGCTGTTTGAAGACCATATCGACCGCCTGACATCCGCGGGCGCGACCCATACTTATCTGACGATGAATCAGGCCGGGATGGGGCTTGCCGATCATGCCGCACGCGCGATCGCACTTGCTGTGCCGGGCGATGACGGCGCGTGATTTTGGCGCGGAAGTTGTGACAATCTGATGCTGATGAACGAGAAGCCGAAAAAAGTTGCGCGTCATGGTGACAACATCGCTGTGAAAACAACCCAAACCGGCCTTGTCAGACTTGCCTTGGTCATGGAACAGATGGGCATCGCCACACCGCGCAGATGGCGTCTGATACGAATGCCCGTCAGAAACGGGCGGCGATCTTGGCTCATCGCCCCGCAGCAACCGCCGACAATTTGAAGATACAGAAAAATGCAAATCTCTCGACACGCCAGATTATCCATTGCCCCGATGATGGATTGGACCGACCGGCATTGCCGTTACCTGCACCGGCTGATGTCGCGGCATGTGCTGGTGTATTCCGAAATGGTCACAGCCCCCGCCGTGATCCATGGCGACCGCGACCGTCTGATCGGCTATGGTCCGGCGGAACATCCGGTGGCTTTGCAATTGGGCGGGTCCGATCCTGCGCTGCTGGCGCAGGCGGCGCGGATCGCAGCCGACATGGGCTATGACGAGGTCAACCTCAATTGCGGCTGCCCGTCGGACCGCGTGCAATCGGGATTCTTCGGTGCGGTGTTGATGGAAAATGCCGCCCTTGTCGCCGAATGTGTCGCGGCAATGATCGCGGCGGTTGATATTCCGGTGACCGTCAAATGCCGGATCGGGGTTGATGACCAGACCCCGTCCGACGTGCTGCCCGATTTCATCGCGCGGGTGTCGGCGGCGGGGGTGGACCGGTTTTCCATCCACGCGCGCAAGGCGTGGTTGCAGGGTCTCAGCCCCAAGGAAAACCGCGATATTCCACCCCTTGACCATGATCTTGTGATCGCGATGAAGGCGCTATTTCCGCATCTGCACCTGTCGGTCAATGGCGGGATCACGTCCCTGGATCAGGCGCAGGACTTTCTGGATCGCGGGTTGGACGGGGTGATGATCGGGCGCGCGGCCTATCATACGCCCTGCGATATCCTGCTGGATGCCGATGCCCGCATCTACGCCGACCCTTCGGGCCGCAGTGCCGAGGATGTCGTGCATCTGATGCTGCCCTATATCGCGGAGCATCTGCAAAACGGCGGGCGGCTGGGGCAGATCACGCGCCATATGCTGGGCATGTTCCAAGGCCGGCCGGGGGCCAAGGCGTGGCGGCGGCATCTGTCCGAACATGCGCATCAGGACGGAGCGGGGCCGCAGACCGTGTTGGCCGCCCTTGCCCATGTGACGCAAGCGGCGGCCTGAGCTCTGGTCATTTCCAGACCTCAGGTGTAGCGATAGCGCCAAAGCAGGCGGAGAACGCGCAATGCCCGAAACGATGTTATTGGTCCAGATGGCCCTGTTCTTGCTGGTGGTCGGGGCCTTTGCCGGGGTTCTGGCCGGGCTTTTGGGCGTCGGTGGCGGGATCGTGCTTGTGCCTGCCTTTTTCTATGTCTTCTCGGTTCTGGGTTTCGATAGCCCGCAGCTGATGCAGATATGCCTTGCGACATCGCTGGCCACGATCATCGTCACATCGGTGCGGTCTTTGCTGGCGCATCATCGCAAGGGTGCCGTTGATTGGGCAATCCTGAAAAGCTGGGCTCCCGGTATTGCCATTGGCGCGGTGATCGGCGTCATGGTCGCCGCGTCTTTGCGATCGGGGACGTTGCAGGTGGTCTTTGCGACACTGGCCGCGACCGTGGCGATCTACATCACCTTTGGCAAAAGCCATTGGCGGCTAGGTCCGGTGATGCCCGGCGGCATTCTGCGCGCGGTGCTGTCACCGGTGATCGGTTTTCTGTCGGTGCTGATGGGGATCGGGGGCGGATCTTTTGGTGTGCCGATCATGACCCTGTTCAATGTGCCGATCCACCGCGCGGTGGCGACAGCGGCAGGGTTCGGCGTGATCATCGCCACACCCTCTGTCGCAGCGTTTATGCTCATCGACATCGCGGTTGCCCCGCCTTTTACCATCGGCGCGGTCAACCTTGTGGCTTTCGTGCTGGTCATCGCAATGACGTTGATCACGGCGCCCTGGGGGGCGGCCCTTGCGCACCGGACCGATCCAATCCGCCTGAAACGGGTCTTTGGGGCGTTCCTGATCCTTGTGGCGCTGAACATGCTGCGCAAGGCTGTCGGCTGGTGATACAAACGCTGCACGATGACGGTTTTGCCGTTCTGCCGCATGATCCGGCGGTGGCGCGCTGGGCTGTTGCGGCCAATGCGGCCTGCGACCAGATGCTGCAACGCGGCCCGCCGCTGCGCCATGGCGGGACATGGTGCGTCGGTGTCGATGCGCTGGACAATGGCCCCGACGGGTCGGTGGACGGTGTGCCGCTGGCGGGCGCGTGGCGCGATCTGGTGCCTGTGCCGGACCATTGGCACCGCGCGCAGCTGTCGGTGGTCTTTCCGGGCTATCCCGCGCAGGACGCAGGCGATACCGACGCCGCCCATGCCTTTCGCGTCAACCGCTGTGCTGCGCATGTTGACGGATTGCACGCCGAAGGCACGCCGCAACGCCGGCATCTGCGCGAAGCGCATACCTTCATTCTTGGGCTGCCGCTGAACCCCAGTATGGCCAGCCCCTTGGTCGTCTGGCCGGGCAGCCACACCGTCATGCGCGCGACCTTTGCCGCCTGTTTTGACGGGGTGCCGCCGACGCATTGGGGCGACATTGATGTTGCCGCCGCCTATCAAGACGCGCGGCGCCGCGTGTTTGCCAGCTGTCCGCAAGTGGCGGTGACAGCGCTGCCCGGGCAGGTTGTCATGCTTGACCGGCACCTGTTGCACGGGGTGGCACCTTGGGATGCATCAATCACCGATCAATGCCGCAAGCTCGCCTATTTTCGCCCGCTGGGGGCTGTTGCGGACTGGCTGTCGCCGTCTTTCCGGCGCGCCTTGTAATCATTCAGCGATTTGCCTGCCTCGGCCACGAACAGGCTGGGCAGCACCCGCAGGGCGGTGATCTGATCGACACGGATCACATCGAAATCGCGCCGTTTTTCGCACCAGACCACGCAGGTCCACAGCCGCCCCCAGTATTCCAGCTGCAACGGCCGCACCGTCCGGTCTTCGCCCTGCAAGGTCAGTGCGAGTTTCTGGCGCGTGCGCACGGCTTGGCGCAGGCGGGGCAGATGCTGGAACCCGCGCGCGGCATCCGCAAAAGGATAGATCGCAAACCCATGCGCAGGCGCGCTAGCGGGATTTTCGGGCATCACGGCGTCCAGCTTTGCCAGCAGCTGGCGCGCGGCCTGCGCAAGATCGGGATCGTCGGCCGCCCCCACGGCGGACAGGCCCAGATGCAGCGCCTCGACCTCGGTCAGGGTCAGGTTCAGCGGGGGCAGGGTGATCGCGGCGGTCACGCGATAACCGATCCCGCGTTCTCCCGAAATTGGCACGCCAGAGGCGGCCAGCGTTTCCATGTCCCGGTAAATACTGCGCAAGGACACGCCCACCGCCGCCGCAAGGTCTTGGGCGCGGTGCAGGCTGCCATCGCGCAGGATCTGGACCAGCTGCATCAATCTATCGGCGCGGCGCATGGATGTCCTTTCAGCGCGATCGTTGTGCCAGTATTCTGGCAACTGACAGTTATTTGGCACAAAGTGGAAATAGATCATAGAAAATAGGGTGCTTAGGGCATCATTTTTTTGGAATGATCTCTTTCCTTGGCTCTTGGATAGGCATAGAAACCATCATCTGTGACAAGGGCGCATCCCGCCAGAGGAGAGAGACATGCTCAATAATATCGGCCTTCCCGGCCTTATCCTGATCGCGGTTGTCGTGCTGGTCCTGTTCGGGCGCGGCAAGATTTCCAGCCTGATGGGCGAAGTTGGCAAAGGCATCACCGCATTCAAGCGTGGCGTCGATGACAGCAAGAAAGAACTTGACGATAACCTTGCCGAACCACGCGATGTGACCCCCGAAGACCAAAAAGCCAAAGACAAAGTCTGAACAACACCCCGAAGGGATAGCCAGCCATGTTTGGTCTCGGCATGAGCGAAATGGTGCTGATCGGCATCGTGGCCTTGATTGTGATCGGGCCAAAGGATCTACCGGGCATGTTCCGGGCCTTGGGCCAGTTTACTGGCAAGGCCCGTGGCATGGCGCGTGAATTTTCCCGCGCGATGGAAGCGGCGGCAGATGAATCTGGCATCAAGGACGTCAGCAAGACGATCCGCGCGGCGTCTGACCCCAAGAAATTCGGCGTTGATGCGCTGAAGGACGCGACCAGCTTTACCAAGGGTCCAGCGACGCAGGAACTGGCCGCGCAGCGCAAGGCGGCCAAGGCCAAAGCCGATGAGCTGGCCAAGACCACGCAGGAAAATGCCGCGCGCGCGGCGGTCAAGACGGCTCCAGCAAAGACCCCGGCGCCAAAGCCCGAAGCCCCGGCAGCTGTGGCAGACACACCAAAGGACAAGGCATGAGCAAGTCTGACGAGATCGAAGACAGCTCTGCCCCGCTGATCGAACATCTGGCTGAATTACGCACCCGGCTGATCCGGTCGGTGCTGGCGTTTATCGTTGGCATGATCATCAGCTTTACGGTCTGGAACCCGCTGTTCAACTTTCTGACGCTGCCGCTCTGCGATGCGCTGGCCGCGCGTGACCAATCCTGCGATCTGCAATTCATCGCCCTGGAAGAAGGTTTCTTTGTCGCGATTTCAATCTCGCTTTTGGGCGGGCTGATTATCGGTTTTCCGATCATTTCCTACCAATTGTGGCGCTTTGTGGCACCCGGCCTTTACAAAAGCGAACAGGGGGCGTTTTTTCCGTTTCTGGTCGCCTCGCCTTTCATGTTCTTTCTGGGGGCGGCCTTTGCCTATTACGTCATCACGCCGCTGGCCTTTGGGTTTTTCCTTGGGTTTCAGCAACCCGGCACCGTGATGTCGGGCACTGATGGCAGCACACAGGCGGCGGGTATCCTGTTTCAGGGGTCGGCCAAGGCTTATTTGAGCCTGACAATCAAATTCATCGTGGCATTCGGCCTGTGTTTCCAGCTGCCCGTGCTGCTGACGCTGATGGGCAAGGCGGGGCTGGTATCGGCCCGCGGCCTGCGCGGCACGCGCAAATATGCTGTCGTCGGCATCTTGATCGTTGCCGCCCTTGCCACGCCACCGGATGTGATTTCGCAGGTGATCCTGTTTGTCGTGGTCTACGGCCTTTACGAAGTGTCGATCCAGCTGGTCGCGCGGGTAGAGCGCAAGCGCGAGGCGAAACTGCGCGCCGAAGGTCTGTGGGATGATGACCTGCATGGCGATGGCGCGATGGATGATGAGCCAAAGTCATGAGTAAAGACACTTTGAAACGCATCGCACGCGCATTGGAGCGGATGCATCCTGCCCCGCAGAAAGCGCCCGATTTTGCGGCCGCCTCGGCCTTTGTCTGGCATACGCAGCCTGACCGTCTGGAACCCGTCGGCCGGATCAATCGGATCGATGTGTCCTTGCTGGTGGGCGTCAACCGGTCGCGTGATACGCTGTTGGCCAATACCCAGCGCTTTGCGGCGGGGATGCCTGCGAATAACGCGCTGCTTTGGGGTGCGCGGGGCATGGGAAAATCAAGCCTTGTCAAGGCGATCCACGGCGCTGTTCAAGCGGAACATCCCGCGCTGAAGCTGGTCGAGGTTCAGCGCGAGGATCTGCCCAGCATCACTCGCTGTCTGAACCTGCTGCGCAGCTCGGATGCGCGGTTCATCCTGTTTTGCGATGACCTGTCTTTTGGCCATGACGATGCGCATTACAAATCGCTCAAGGCGGTGCTGGATGGCGGGATCGAAGGGCGGCCAGACAATGTGGTGCTTTATGCGACCTCGAACCGGCGCCACCTGATGCCGCGCGACATGATTGAAAACGAACGCTCCAGCGCGATTTCACCCTCCGAGGCGGTCGAGGAAAAAGTATCTCTGTCGGATCGTTTCGGGCTTTGGCTGGGGTTTCATCCCTGCGATCAGGACGATTATCTGGCGATGATCCGGGGCTATTGCGATGCTTTCGGCGTGACCATCGACGATGTGACATTGCGCGCCGAGGCGATCGAATGGCAGGCCACACGCGGCAGCCGGTCAGGCCGCGTGGCCTGGCAATATTTTACTGATCTGGCAGGACGGCAGGGCGTGCGTTTGCCGTAAGGTGGATCTTGATCCACCTTACCTAGGGCAGGAAATCCATCGGATCGACGCTTTGCAGCCCGCGCCGCACCTCGAAATGCAAAAAGCTGGGGTTGCCAGCGCGCACCTTGCCGATGACCTGTCCGCGGCTGATGCTCGCATCCTTCTGCACGGTCAGATTGTCCATCTGCGTATAGACCGTCAGCAAACCATCGGCATGCCGTATCACCACGATGGACCCGCCCGATGTATCTGTTGTGACGGCAGCCACACTGCCCGCGTCGGCGGCGCGCACATCGGTGCCTGCAGGGACGCCAAAATCGACGCCTTCATTGGTGCCGGGCGCATAGGCGCGGATGATGCTGCCTTGTACGGGCGCAGCCAGCCGGCTGGCGCTGGCGGCCGCAGGTGCAGGTGCAGGGGCGGGCGTGCCGGTGTCGGGTGTCTGCGGTGCGGCGACAGGGGCTGTCGCTGCCGGCAACGGTCGGGCTGCACTCGGTGGTACGGGGGTTTCGCTGCCTGCGCCCGGCGCCGTCACAACAGCGGCTGGCGCACGCTGTGGGGTGGCACCGCCTTGCGGGATCAGCAGGTACTGGCCTTCGCGGATGGTGAATTCCGAATTCAGCCCGTTCCACTCTGCAATCGCAGTGACCGGCACATTGTAAAGCCGCGAGATCGAGAAAGCGGTTTCCCCGCGCACGACCTGATGGCGGATCGGTTCTGCACCGATGGCGGCTGTGGCGGGCGCGACAGCGGCGGGCGGTGCTGCCTGGTCAGCAGGGGGCAGTGCGGTTGCGGTGATTTGACCGCCTTCAGCGTCCGCACGGTCCAGCGCCGATGTCGCCACCGCGGCCACATCAAAGGGTTGCTGCGCTACGGGCGCATCTGGGGCGATGGCGCCGTCCGGCAAGCGGCTCGGCAAGGCCACGATCTCGTCACGGCGCAGGATCGTATCAGGCTCGATTCCGTTATATTGCGCCAGCGTGTTGGCATCCAGACCCAGCCGGATCGCAATGCCACGGATCGTATCGTCCTGCTGGGCCACCACAACCTGATAGGTGGGATAAGAAATCACGCCGCGGTCATCCGGGCGGGGGCGCTTGGGCAGATCCTGAACGGCACTTGCGGTGCTGAACCCGTTGCCCAGATCGCGCATATCAGGATCAAATCCTTCGCAGGCCGCAAGAGCAGCCAATGCAACGCTGGTCAGCAATAGGGTTCTGATGGTGCTTTGCCCTTGGGCCATTCTACCGCTCCTTGTGCTGGGTCGTCCCTTGTTGCCTGGACGATACCTTATTTTGTGGCAGTTTACTCTTGTCCGAGCCCTTCTAGCAAGGGCACAAACCGGACAGCGCGCAATTCGTCATATTCATAGCCAGTGTCAAGCCGGGTCACGCGGATCAGGCTTTGCACGGCGTCTGATTGTCCGACAGGCAGCACCATGATCCCGCCCACGCGCAATTGCGCCAGCAAAGGCCCCGGCGGGTCTTCAGCGGCGGCAGTGAGCAGAATCCTGTCAAACGGCGCCTGATCAGGCAGGCCATGGCTGCCATCGGCGGTAAAGGTGATGATATTGGCGATCTGTTGATCAGCAAAGATCTGGCGCGCCTTTTCGGCCAAGCTGCGATAGCGGTCGATCGTATACACCCTGCGCGCAAGCTTGCTCAGGATTGCGGCCTGATAGCCGGACCCTGTCCCGATCTCCAGCACCTTGTCGCGCGGATTGACCTGCAAAGCCTGCGTCATCAACCCTACGACGGAGGGCTGCGATATGGTCTGGCCGCAGGCGATGGGCAGGGGCATGTCTTCATAGGCGCGATCCGCGAAAATGCCCCGCACGAATGCGGCGCGGTCCACCTGTTCCATCGCGGTCAGCACGCGGGTATCGGTGACACCCTTGCTGCGCAGCGCATAAAGGAACTGCATCTTGGTATCCGCGTCAAAGCTCACGCCAGCGCCTCTTGCAGCAGGGGTAGCATGGCGCGGTCAGTCAGGTCCGCGCGCATCGGGGTGACGGAAATATAGCCATCCAGATTGACGGCGGCATCGGTGCCGGGGTCTGTTGGCACATCCTGCGTGCCGCCGCGCACCCAAAGAAAACGCCGCCCACTGGGCGAGGTTTGCGCCTCGGCGGAAAAATGCGTGCCGCGCCGGAACCCTTGGGCGGCGGCGCGCATGCCTTTGACATCCGCACCGGCAACAGGCGGGAAATTCACGTTATAGAACAGCCGGTAATCGGCCTCATCCCACAGATCGCGCGCCATCAACCGGCGCACGACATCCGCGCCATGCTGTATCGCTGCATCGAACGGATCAGCCAGATCGCGGTTGTCAGGGCCGAAGTATTGCGACAGCGCGATGGCGGGAATGCCTTGCAACGCGGCTTCCATCGCACCGCCGATCGTGCCGGAATATAGCGTGTTTTCCGCAGCATTATTGCCCCGGTTCACCCCTGACAGCACCAGATCGGGCCGCGCGTCGTGCATGACGTCGTAAAGCCCCGCGATCACGCAATCGGCCGGCGATCCTTCGGCGGCAAAGCGGCGGGGGGCCAGTTCGGCGATCATCGTAGGATGGGTATAGCTGATGCAATGGCCGACGCCCGATTGCTCGAACGCGGGGGCGACGGTCCAGACTTCGCCGGTTGGTCCTGCGATATCCTGTGCGATGCGGGTCAGCACCTGTAGGCCGGGGGCGTTGATGCCATCGTCATTGGTGATCAAAATACGCATGCGCTGCCCTTTGCTGTTGGCAAATACCTAGGCCAGCAGCCCTGCGGCGGCAAGCCGCGCAAGGCGTGCCTGCCTCCCACGTCCGCCTTTGTGGCGCAAAGGACCCAGAGGCCGGGTCAGTCAGCCAGTATCTGGGGCAAAAGCCGTGCGGCCTCTGCGGTCGGCTCGGTCAGGGTGCTGCGATCCTCGCCGGGATAGAACCGCGCACGGGTAGCGGTCGGCATCGGCGCGGGGGTGAGGATCTGCACGCGCGGCCCGGTCTTGACCGTTTCCGCCTGCCAGCTGCGCGCCAGGGCGATCTGTGCGGCCTTGGTTGCGCCATAAGCGCCAAAAAACTGCTGCCCGCCGCGCGGATCGTCAAAGAACACGGCCTTGCCGGTCTGGCCCAGCAAGGGGCTGACATAGGCGATCAGTCGGGCGGTGGCCTCGACATTGAACGTCATGGATTTGGTCAGGTCCTTGGGGCCGATATGCCCCGCAGGGGCCAATGGGGCGGCATGAACGGCGGTGTGCAGCCACATATCAAGCTTGCCCCAGCGGTCGAATATCCCCCGGCACAGCTGCTGCATGGCGGCATCAACGGTGATATCCATCGGCGCCAGCGTTGCCGCCCCGCCAGCGGCCTGCACCGCATCGTCGAGTTCTTCCAGCGCGCCCACGGTTTTCGCCACGGCGATGATGTGATGGGTCGGCGCCAATTGGCGGGCAAGAGCCGCGCCCAAACCGCGCGATGCGCCGGTGATCAATACAATCTGTGTCATGGCGCGTCTGTCCAACGAACGCAGCCCCGCGTCAAGAGGGATCAGTGCCGCGCTATTGCGCTGCCGTCTTGGTCTGGAACCCGTCTTCGATCATGTCGGACGGCGCAACGGGGTATTCGCCGGAAAAACATGCGTCACAATAGGCAGGCGATGCCGGATCGCGCCCGTTTGGCTGGCCCACAGCGCGGTACAACCCGTCAAGCGAGATGAATTTCAGACTATCCACCCCGATATGCACGCGCATTTCTTCTTCGGTCATGGTCGCGGCCAGCAATTTGTCGCGCTGCGGCGTGTCCACCCCGTAAAAACAGGGCCATGCCGTGGGCGGGCTGGCGATGCGGAAATGCACCTCGGCGGCACCCGCATCAAGGATCATGTCCTTGATCTTTTGGCTGGTGGTGCCGCGCACCACGCTGTCATCGACCAGAATGATCCGCTTGCCGCGCACCAGCGCGCGGTTGACGTTCAGTTTCAGCCGCACACCCATGTTGCGGATCTGCTCGGAGGGTTCGATGAACGTCCGGCCCATATATTGGTTGCGGATGATCCCCATCGCATAGGGAATACCCGATTGCAGGCTGTAACCAATCGCCGCAGGCGTGCCGCTATCGGGCACCGGGCAGACCAGATCGGCGTCAACCGGGGCTTCTTTTGCCAGTTCGCGGCCGATGTTTTCGCGGGTTTCGTAGACCGACCGGTCCCCGAGGATCGAATCAGGCCGGCTAAAATAGACATGTTCAAAAATGCAAAACCGCGATTTCGCGCGGCGGAACGGGAAATGGCTTTGCACGCCTTTGTCGCTGATCACGACCATTTCGCCCGGTGCGATGTCGCGGATGAATTCGGCCCCGATGATATCAAGCGCGCAGGTTTCCGACGACAATACCCAACCGTCGCCCAATTGCCCCAGCACCAGCGGGCGCACACCCAAAGGATCACGGCAACCGATCAGCTTTGTGCGGGTCATGGCGACGATGGAAAACGCGCCTTCGACCTTGCGCAGGGCTTCTTCCATCCGGTCGGGGATATTGCGGCCCATGGACCGGGCCATCAAATGGATGATACATTCGCTGTCCGACGAGCTTTGGAAGATCGACCCGCGTTCGATCAATTCCTTACGCAGCGCGCGCGCATTGGTGAGATTGCCATTATGCGCAATGGCGGCACCGCCCATGGAAAATTCGCCAAAGAACGGCTGAACATCGCGGATAGCGGTCTGGCCTTTCGATCCGGCGGTGGAATAGCGCACATGCCCGATCCCGATGGTGCCGGGCAGGGTTTCCATGACTTTCTGGTTGGTGAAATTATCGCGCACCAGCCCCATGCGGCGGGCCTGGTTGAACCCTGTCGCGGGGTCATGCGTGACGATGCCACCCGCCTCTTGGCCGCGATGTTGCAGCGCATGCAGCCCAAGGGCCACAAAGTTCGACGCATCAGTGATGCCGACAACACCGAAGACGCCGCATTCCTCGCGCAGCTTGTCGTCATCAAAGGGATGGGTGGGAAGGTCTTTGCAAGACAATGGGCTGCTCCGAATCCGTGGGAGGGCAAGTTGCCTCTACTTAGTCGCTGGCGGCGCGGGTGTCACGAAACGATCATGAAGATCTGTATCAAAGCGTGCCTTGAATCAAAAAAGCCACCGCAAAGTTGCGATGGCTTTGGTCGTTGACCCCTATCTTGCGCTTATTCGGTGACGGGGGCAGGCGCCGTGATCGGCGTGATTTCGGTTGCGGGTGCGCCACAATTGCCGACCAGGTCCTGATATTGCTGGGTGATCCAGCCAAGCGCCTGTTCGGGGTTTTGCGCCTCGATCCGCGCGGTCAGCTGGGCAAAGACATCGGCTGACCGGCTGTTGTCAATCGCGGCGATCTGTTGGGTCGCAAAGATCGTGTCATAAACAAAGAATGCGACTGCGACCAACAAGATGCCGCGCAACACGCCAAAGAAGAACCCAAGCCCCTGATCGATCCCGCCAATTGCGGATCGCTGCACAACGCTGGAAAACAGCGGCGTAAAGATCGACACGATCACCAACGCCAGTGCAAAGACCGCCGCAAAAGCCGCGATGATCGCAAGTTCGCAGCTGTCACCGATGAAATCGCCGACAATCGGGATCTGCCGCACCAGCGGTTCGACCTGTGGCGCAAAGGTAAAGGCGATGACAGCCGCACCGATCCAGCCCAAAATCGCCATGGTTTCGCGCACAAGACCACGGCTGTAGGCAAGCACTCCCGAAAGCAATATAATGATTGCCACGCCTGCGTCGACGAGTGTGAAACCGTCCATGCTTCGTCTTCTCCTACCATGGGCGCATTACCGCGCGCCGAATACGTCTTCTACAAATGCGGCCAAATCATGGGCTTGGCGCAGATTTATCCCCTTGACCGCGACCTGCTTGGCCTGCTGCGGGGTGATCGCAGAGGTAAAACCAAGTTTCTCGGCCTCTTTCAATCTATTTTCGGTTTGCACCACTGGGCGCAGCGCACCTGACAGGCTGATTTCCCCGAAAATCACTGCATCCGACGGCACCGCCGCATCCTCGCGCGCGGATACAAGGGCCGCGGCAACTGCAAGGTCTGCGGCCGGTTCTGAAATCCGTAATCCCCCGGCGACATTCAGGTAAACATCCAATCCGGTGAACGGCACGCCACAGCGCGATTCCAGTACTGCAAGGATCATTGCCAACCGCCCGCCATCCCAACCGACGACCGACCGGCGCGGCTGGCTATGCGGTGAGGGTGCGACAAGCGCCTGTATCTCGCACAGCATCGGGCGCGTGCCTTCGATGCCCGCGAAGACGACCGACCCTGGGGCAGGCGCGCCGCGTTCGGACAAAAACAGCGCCGACGGGTTCTTGACCTCGGCCAGCCCCTTGCCGGTCATCTCGAACACGCCGATTTCATCGGCGGGGCCAAAGCGGTTTTTCACCGCGCGCAGGATCCGAAACTGGTGGCCACGTTCGCCTTCGAAATAAAGCACGGTATCGACCATATGTTCCACGACGCGCGGGCCCGCGATGCTGCCGTCCTTGGTGACATGGCCGACCATGACGACCGACATGCCGTTGCGTTTGGCAAATGTCGTCAGCTCATGCGCCGATGCGCGGACCTGACTAACGCTGCCTGGCGCGCTGTCGACATGATCGGCCCACATGGTCTGGATGGAATCGATAATCGCCAGATCGGGCTTTTCCGCCTCCAGCGTGGTCAGGATGTCGCGCAGATTGGTTTCGGCGGCCAACCTGACAGGGCTTTTTTCCAGCCCCAGACGGCGCGCGCGCATCTGCACCTGTGCCGTCGATTCCTCGCCCGAGATATAGATCACCTTCAGCCCGTTGCGCGCGAACCGGGCGGCCGCCTGCAACAGCAGCGTTGATTTGCCGATCCCCGGATCGCCGCCCACCAGCAGGGCCGATGCCTTGACAAGCCCGCCGCCCAGCACGCGGTCAAGCTCGGCCACACCGGCCTGTGTGCGCGGCGGTTCGGGTTCGTGCGTGTCCAGATCAATCAGCGGGATCGGCTTGCCGCGTAAGGCACCCAAAGATTTGCCTTTGGGTCCGCTGGCTAAAGCCTTGTTTTCGCTGATTGTGTTCCATGATTGACAGGCATCGCATTGCCCCGACCATTTGGAATAGGCGGCACCGCATTCAGAACAAGTAAAGGAAAGGTCTTTTGCCATGCTCAGCTTTTGGCCTGATCAGGGCTTGCATGCAAGCGATCCCGCGCCGTCAGCCCCGAGATCAGGATCGACGCCAGCACACAGGCGGTGAACAGATACAGCCCCCAGGCGGTTTCCACCCGCCCCCATCCCATGCTTTTGAACACCACGATATAAAGCGCGATCAAGAACACATCGGCCATCGCCAGCTTGCCCAGCCAGCCCAGCATAGGCAGGCTGCGGTCCGCCAGCAGGCCAAAATGTACCAAGGCCAGAAGGATCGTTTTGAGATAGGGCAAAAACACAGCCAGCGCGGTGACCACCAGCGCCAGCACCACATCGCTGCCCCAAAGCGATTGCAGCCCCGTGATGACCGAGATTTCAGACAGGCTGAACAAGGGCAACAAGCCTGCGCGCATCAGCGGCGCGAACCAGGCGACAGGAAACAGGATCAGCAGCGACAGGTTGGCAATGACCAGCGCTTGGCGCATTCACTTGCCATAGATCCGGCGGGTATAGCGCCCGCCCAGCTGCGTCAGCAATTCATAGCCGATGGTGCCTGCGCGGCGTGCGACATCATCGACGGTTTGTTCCGCGCAGATCAGCGACAGCGCCTTGGGGTCTTCGGACAGGTCGGTCACATCGATTGTCATTAGGTCCATCGACACGCGGCCCACCAGTTTGCAGGGCGTCTTGCCGTGATAGAAAATCGCGCGGTCCGACAGCGACCGGATGATGCCATCGGCATAGCCGCCCGATATCGTGGCGATGCGCGACGCGCGTTCTGCCTGCCAGCTGTTGCCATAGCCCACAACCTCGCCCTGTGCGACATCGCGGATCTGGACCACGGGGAATTCCAGTTCGATCACCGGCGTGCCATCGCTGAACGGGTCCGCCCCATAAAGCCCAATCCCCGGACGGGTCAGATCAAAATGATAATCCGGCCCCAGCAGGATACCACCCGTCGCGGACAGCGAGCGTGGTACGCTGATCCCGTCCGTCATCATGTGGAAATTGGCCAGCTGATGCGGGTTCATCGGATGGTCAGGTTCATCGGCACAGGCCAGATGGCTCATCACCAAAGTCGGGTTCTGGTCCAGCGCCAGCCCCGCAATCGCCGCCCATTCCTGCATTTCCAAGCCCAGCCGGTTCATACCGGTATCAAGCTGGATGCCAAACGGATGGCCGGGCAGGGTTTCGAAATGATGCGTCACCTGTTCCACGGAATTGAGCATCGGCGTCAGGTTCAGATCGCGGATCGCAGCGGTGTCGCCTTTCATATGGCCTGAAAAGACGTTGATTTCAGGGCGCGGCCCCAGTTCGGCACGAATGGGTGCGGCCTCTTCGGCGACGGCGACGAAAAACTGGCGCACGCCTGCCTTGAACAGCGCCTTGGCGATATTAACCGACCCCAGCCCGTAACCATCCGCCTTGATCACGGCGGCGGTTTTGCAATTTGTCATTGCGTCCAGCGCGCGCCAATTGGCGACGACGGCGTCAAGGTCGATGGTCAGGCGTCCGGTGCTCATAAGCGTCCTTTTGGCAGGGGCAGGCGGGGGCGGCAAGGGCGGATGAAGGTGCAGCCCCTAGAACTGCTGATCGCCGCCTTGCTGCCAGGGTTTGACAAGATTGCCAAAGCGGGTGAACTTGCCTTCAAAGCTCAGCTCCACCGTGCCGATGGGGCCGTGGCGCTGTTTGCCGATCACGACCTCGGCCCTGCCATGCAGGCGTTCCATCTCTTCTTGCCAGGCGGCCATCTTTTCCATCTCGTGATCGCCGGGCTTTTCGCGTTCCTTGTAATATTCCTCGCGGAACACGAACATCACGACATCGGCGTCCTGCTCGATCGATCCGGATTCGCGCAGGTCGGACAATTGCGGGCGCTTGTCCTCGCGGCTTTCGACCTGACGCGACAGCTGCGACAGGGCGATCACGGGGATGTTCAATTCCTTGGCGATAGCTTTCAGGCCCATCGTGATTTCGGAAATCTCGTTCACGCGGTTTTCCGACCGGCCGGTGCCGCGTACCAGTTGCAGGTAATCCACCATCAGCACATCCAGACCGTGGGTGCGTTTCAGGCGCCGCGCGCGCGCCGCCAGCTGTGCGATGGGCAGGGCAGGCGTGTCGTCAATGAACAAGGGGCAAGCTTCGAGCGATTTGGCAGCATCGACGAAACGGCGGAATTCGGTTTCGGTCATGTCACCACGGCGGATCTGTTCAGACGGCACTTCGGCGGCTTCCGACAGGATCCGCGCGGCGAGCTGTTCGGCGCTCATCTCAAGCGAATAAAATCCGACCACACCGCCATCGACCGCCCCTTCGGTACCATCTGGCAGGATGCCTTTTTTGTAAGCCTTGGCAATGTTGAATGCGATATTGGTCGCAAGCGAGGTTTTGCCCATCGACGGACGCCCCGCAAGGATCAGAAGGTCGGATTTGTGCAAACCGCCCAGCTTCTTGTCCAGATCGATCAGCCCGGTCGAGACGCCCGCCATACCACCATCGCGCTGATAGGCCGCATTGGCCATATTCACCGCATCGGTGACGGCGCGCAGGAATGATTGGAACCCCTGATCGGTGGTGCCCTGTTCGGCCAGCGCATAAAGCGCCTGTTCCGCTTCGACGATCTGGTCTTTGGGTTCGCTATCCACATCGACCTTGGCGGCCTTGTCGGCAATATTGCGGCCCACCTGAATCAATTCGCGGCGCACCGCCAGATCATAGATCATCTGGGCATAATCGCGTGCGGCAAAGGCCGAAATCGCAGCCCCCGCCAGACGCGCCAGATAGGCCGGCCCGCCCAATTCCTTCAGCCCCTCGTCATCTTCCAGAAAGGTCTTGAGCGTGACAGGGCTGGCCAGCGCATTCTTGGAAATCCGCGTGGCGGCGGTTTCGAAAATACGCGCATGAACGGGGTCATAGAAATGTTTTGGCCCGATGATCGCCGCGACCCTATCAAAAATATCGTTATTGGTCAGGATCGCCCCCAAAAGCTGTTGTTCAGCCTCGATGGAATGGGGCATCAGATCGACGCTGGCATCTGTCGTGCCGGACGCGTTGAAGGTCGCTATTTCGTTCATCACTTACCTCGCATGTCGCAATGTCATAGCAGGCCTTGGTACAGAGTTCACCTTGTATAACTTTGTGGACACCCGGCGGGATAAGGCGGTGCATAACGCCGATGACTGCAACCCGCCTACCAGATGCGGCAGGCGCAGCAAGCTGGCAAACCATATATCGGGCGCGCGCGATTCTTGCGCGCCCGCCTGTGGATAAGTTCAGGCAGACGCCTGCCAACCCGCCGGATCATGCAGATAGGCCTCGACCGCCGCCAGCGTTTCGGGGTCATAGGCGCCACGCGCCTTGGCCTCGGCCAGCACGTCCCACCATGTGCACAGATGCAGCAATTGCACGCCATGATCGGCCAGCGTCTGTTCGACGCCGTCGAAAATCCCGTAATAGAAAATCACCGCCGTCGCGCAACAGGTGGCCCCCGTTTCACGGATCGCATCGACAAAGGACAGTTTCGATCCGCCATCGGTGGTCAGATCCTCGACCAAGAGCACGCGCTGGCCTTCGGTCATCACGCCTTCGATACGGGCGTTGCGCCCATATCCCTTTGGTTTCTTGCGCACATAGGTCATCGGCAGCGCCAGCCGTTCGGCCACGAGTGCGGCAAACGGAATCCCCGCCGTCTCGCCACCCGCGATATTGTCAAAGGCTTCGAAACCCGCCTCGCGCATGATCGTGACGGACAAAAAATCCATCAACGTGGACCGGATGCGCGGGAATGAAATCAGCTTGCGGCAATCCACATAGGTCGGTGCTTTCTTGCCCGATGCATGGGTGAACGGCTCGCGCGCATTAAAGGCGATTGCGCCGATTTCCAGCAGCATAGAGGCGCTCAGCCGTGCAATTTCAGCCTTGTCAGGATAGCAGGAGGGGATCATGGCAGTCGCTTTCTCATCGTTCGAGTATAAATATCCCCCGCGCGGAGCGCCGGGCGTCAGCCCGTCACACGCCAGTGCAGATCGAACCCGGGGTTGAACAGGGTCACCGGCCCGTCGCCGGTTTCGATCCTGTCGGGATAGGGAACAGGGTCGCCCTTGGTCAGGGTGATCGTCGCCTCATTCGGCGGCAGGCCGTAAAACATCGGCCCGTTGAGCGAGGTGAAGGCTTCAAGCTTGCGCAACGCGCCCGCGACATCGAACACTTCGGCCAGACAGGACATGGTATTGGTTGCGGTGAATATTCCCGCGCAACCGCAGCTTTGCAGCTTTGCATCATCGGTATGGGGTGCTGAATCAGTCCCAAGGAAAAACCGTTTATCCCCCGACACCGCCGCCTGCACCAAGGCAATCCGGTGCGTTTCCCGCTTGGCAACCGGCAGGCAATAGAAATGCGGCTTGATCCCACCAGCCAGAATATGGTTGCGGTTGATGATCAGGTGATGCGTGGTGATCGTGGCAGCCAGATTTTTCGGGTTGTCGCGCACATAATCGACAGCATCCTGCGTGGTCACATGTTCCATCACGACCTTGAGATCCGGCACTTTCTTGCGCAGCGGCTTGAGGATCTTGTCGATGAAAACGGCCTCGCGGTCGAAAATGTCAATATCGTGGTTGGTGACCTCGCCATGCACACATAGCGGCATGCCGATCTCGGCCATGGCCTCTAGCACCGGGCGAACCTTTTCAAAGTCACGCACACCCGATGCCGAATTGGTCGTGGCCCCGGCAGGGTAGAGCTTGACCGCCGTGGCGATCCCAGCGGCATGGGCTGCGCGCACATCTGCGGGGTCGGTCGCCTCTGTCAGGTAAAGCGTCATCAGCGGCGTGAAATCCATACCCTCGGGCAGCGCCGCCATGATCCGGTCACGATAGGCAGCTGCCTGCGCGCCCGTCACCACAGGCGGCACCAGATTGGGCATCACGATGGCGCGGGCGAAATCGCGCGCGGTTTCAGGCAACACCGCGCGCAGCATCGCACCATCGCGCAGATGCAGATGCCAGTCGTCTGGGCGGCGGATCGTCAGGCTGGTCAGGTTTTTATCGGGCATGGCAGTGCAATTACACAATCGTGATTGCGCTGACCATCCCTTTCCTGCGTCCTAGAAAAACGCCTGCAACCCGGTCTGCGCCCGCCCAAGGATCAGCGCATGCACGTCATGGGTGCCTTCATAGGTATTGACCGTCTCCAGATTGACCATATGGCGCATGATCTGGAAATCCTCGGAAATGCCGTTGCCGCCGTGCATATCGCGCGACGCCCGCGCGATATCCAGCGCCTTGCCGCAATTGTTGCGCTTCATCAGGCTGATCATTTCGGGTGCTGCGCGGCCCGTCTCCATCAAACGGCCCAGTTGCAGGGCTGCCTGCGTGCCAAGTGCGATTTCGGTCTGCATATCGGCCAGTTTCTTTTGAAACAGCTGGGTCTGCGCCAAAGGCTTGCCGAATTGCTTGCGGTCCAACCCGTATTGGCGCGCGGCATGCCAACAGGCTTCCGCAGCCCCCATGACCCCCCATGCAATGCCGTAACGCGCACGGTTCAGACAGCCAAACGGCCCTTTCAGCCCCTGCACGCCGGGCAGCAAAGCATCCTCGCCGACCTCGACATTATCCATCACGATCTCGCCGGTGACCGATGCGCGCAAGCTCAGCTTGCCGCCGACCTTGGGCGCGCTCAGCCCCTTCATACCCTTGTCCAGCACAAACCCGCGGATCTTGCCGCCATGCGCCTCTGACTTGGCCCAGACCACGAACACATCGGCAATCGGCGCATTGCTGATCCACATCTTGGACCCGTTCAGTACATAGCCACCGGCAGTCTTTTTCGCGGTGGTCTTCATCCCTGCAGGATCACTGCCCGCATCCGGCTCGGTCAGCCCGAAACAGCCGATGAGCGTGCCCGCCGCCAGCCCGGGCAGGTATTTTTCGCGCTGCGCATCGGACCCGTAGGCATGGATCGGATACATCACCAAGGACGATTGCACCGACATCATAGACCGGTACCCGCTATCCACGCGTTCAATCTCGCGCGCGACTAGGCCGTAAGTGACATAGCCCGCGCCCAGCCCGCCGTATTCCTCTGGGATCGTCAGGCCCAGCAATCCGGCCTCGCCCATCAGAGTGAAAATCTCGGGCGCGACCAAGGCATCGCGGTAGGCGGCGGTGACACGTGGCTGCAATTTGTCTTGCGCAAACTGGCGCGCGGCATCACGCAACATGCGTTCATCTTCGGACAGCTGATCCTCCAGACGCAGCGGATCTGCCCAATCAAACGGGCCAAGGTCGGGGCCAAAGCCGGTGGCGGTGATGGCGGCATTGTGGGTCATGTTGCGGTCTCCTTGTTGCCGCAAACTTAGGGCGCGGCAGGCATGGGGGCAATGCATGCCTTGACGCAGGGCGCGGCGAATGCAGCTATAGGCGGGCAGGGGGGATCACATGGCATTTGACACGATTGACGCAGCGCAGGCCGCCTTGGGCGATCAGGGCTATATTTGCGGCAGACCACTGGCGACGGTGGTGTTTCTTGCCCTGCGCCTTGGCCGGCCCTTGTTTCTCGAAGGCGAGGCCGGCACCGGCAAGACCGAAATCGCCAAGGCCCTGGCCGCAGCCTTGGGGCGCCGGTTGATCCGGCTGCAATGCTACGAAGGGCTCGATGCCTCATCGGCTGTTTACGAATGGAATTTTGCCGAACAGATGATTGCGATCCGCACCGCCGAGGCAACAGGCGGCGCCGACCGCAGCACGCTGAAATCGGAACTCTTCACCGAGGATTACCTGATCGAACGCCCCCTGCTGCAAGCCATGCGCCCGCAGCCTGGTGGCGCGCCGATCCTGCTGATCGACGAACTTGACCGCACCGATGCCCCGTTCGAGGCTTTCCTGCTCGAAGCGCTGTCCGATTTTCAGGTCACGATTCCCGAACTTGGCACGATCAAGGCGGCGGAACCGCCCATCGTGATCCTGACCTCGAACCGCACGCGCGAAGTCCACGACGCGCTGAAACGCCGTTGCCTTTACCATTGGGTCGATTACCCTGATTTCGACCGCGAAATCGCGATCCTGCACGCCCGCGCGCCCGAAGCCAGCGCCGCCCTTTCAGCCGAGGTCGTGGCCTTCGTCCAGCGGCTGCGCGACGAGGATCTCTATAAAAAACCCGGCGTGGCCGAAACCATCGACTGGGCGAAATGCCTATTGGCACTCGATGTCGTGAACCTCTCGCCAGAGGTGATCAGCGACACTTTGGGTGCGCTTTTGAAATATCAGGACGACATCCAGAAACTGCAGAACGCACAGGCCAAACGCATCCTCGACGACGCCCGCGCCAGCCTGTCCCCATGATGTCCCATCGTTCGAGCATAAATATTCCACAGGGGTCTGGGCTAAAAGAAATTGGGGATGTGAAATCCCCAGCCTATGCCCCGCTTGCCTTGCCGGACGATCCAAAACTCGCGGGCAATATCACCCATTTCGCCCGCGCCTTGCGCAAGGCAGGGGTGAAACTCGGCCCCGGGCGCGTGATCGAAGCGATCAATGCGGTGCAGGCAGTGGGGTTCACCGAGCGCGCCGATTTCTTTTGGACCCTGCACGCCTGTTTCGTGTCCAAACCAGAGGACAGCGCCATTTTTGCGCAATTGTTCCGGCTCTACTGGCGCGATCCGCAATATATGGAACAGATGATGTCGCTGCTGACCCCGATGGTCCACGGCGTGCAACAGGACCGCGTGGCAGAGGCGGCAGAAAAACGCGCAGCCCAAGCCTTGCTTGACGGGCGTGAGCCGCCCGCACCAGAGGCACAGGCGCGCGAAGACGAGATCGAGATCGACATCGACGCCAGCCAGACCGCCAGTGCCGAAGAACGGCTGCGCCAATTGGATTTCGAACAGATGAGCACGGCCGAAATGGCCGCCGCCACGCGGATGTTGGCTGGGTTGCGCCTGCCGGTGCCACCGATCCTGACACGGCGCAGGCAGGCGTTGCCGGGGCCTTTGGCCGATTGGCAACGGACCATGCGCCGCGCCGCGCGGCAGGGCGGCGAGATCGGGAAATTGGCCACCGCGCGCAAGCGCATGCGTTACCCCAACCTGGTGGTGCTGTGCGATATTTCCGGCTCGATGTCGTCCTATTCGCGCGCTGTGCTGCATTTCGTCCATGCCGTCGCCAACCGCGAAGGCCAGGGCTGGGCGCAGGTCCATGCCTTTACCTTTGGCACGCGGCTGACGAACATCACCCGCCACATGCGCCGGCGCGATGTGGACGCGGCACTGGCGGCGGCGGGCGCACAGGCGCAGGATTGGGAAGGTGGGACGCGGATCGGGGCCTGCCTGCATGATTTCAACCGCGACTGGGCGCGGCGGGTCGCGGGGCAGGGGGCGGTCGTGCTGCTGATCACCGACGGGCTGGACCGCGACGCCACCCATGATCTGGGGCGCGAGATGGAACGGATGCAACTGACCTTTTCGCAGTTGATCTGGCTGAACCCGCTTTTGCGCTGGGACGGATTTGCGCCTCTGGCGCGCGGGATCGCGCAGATGCTGCCCTATTGCACCAGTTTTCGGGCGGCGCATAACGTGGCATCCTTGGCCGGTCTGGCCGCCGCATTGACGCGCCCCGATGACGGGGGCGAAAAGCGGCGGATGCTGGCGGCATTGCACGGGTCATGACCCATGCGACGGGCGGCCTATCGAAAGGGAAGACAATGACAAACGACCCCGCCGCGCTTGCGCTGCACTGGGCGCAGACCGGCCGCAAAGTGGCCTTGGCGACCGTGATCGCCACATGGGGATCGGCGCCGCGCGGTGTCGGCAGCCAGTTGGTCATCGATGCAGATGGCGCGATGGAAGGATCGGTCTCGGGCGGCTGCGTCGAAGGCGCTGTCGTTCTGGCCGCGATGGATGCCATTACGGCAGGGCAGCACGCGATCCTTGAATTCGGCGTCAGCGATGACGCGGCTTTTGCCGTGGGTCTGGCCTGCGGCGGGCAGATCAAGGTGCTGGTCCAACCGGTCGGTGATGGCCTGACCATCAAGACCTTGCAGGCCTTGGCCGAGGCCCGGGCCACGGCCCGCCCCATCGGGCTGACCACCGATCTGGCGACAGGCATCAGCCGCGTTATCACGGCTGCCGATGCGCCCGAGCGGTTCCGCCTTGACCGTGCGGGGCTGGACGACGACGGCACGTTCATCACCATCCAGAACCCGCCCTTGCGCATGATTATCGTGGGTGCGGTGCATATCGCACAACCCTTGGTCGGGATGGCACGCGCCTGTGGCTATGCGCCGGTGCTGATAGACCCGCGCGGGGCGTTCGGCTCTGACGCGCGGTTTCCGGGCGAGACGATCCTCGAGGATTGGCCGGACGAGGCGCTTGCCGCGCTGAAACCCGATGCGCGCACCGCCATCGTGACGCTGACCCATGATCCCAAGCTTGACGACCCCGCAATCATGGCCGCCTTGCGCAGCGATGTGTTCTATCTGGGGTGTCTGGGGTCCACCCGCACCCATGCCAAGCGCGTGGCGCGGTTGCAGGCGGCGGGGTTCACTGACGCGGATATCGCGCGCATCCATGCCCCTGTGGGGCTGGATATCGGCGGCCGCCAGCCGGCAGAAATCGCGCTCAGCATCATGGCGCAGATCACGCAAACCCTGCGGCACGCCAGATGAAATTTGGCCCCGTTCCCGTAGCGGATGCGCTGGGCGCGATTCTGGCCCATGCGGTGCCAGCCGGTGCTACGCTGTTGCGCAAAGGCAAGCTGCTGGAGCCCGCTGATATTGCGGCCTTGCAAGGCGCGGGCGTGCGGCAGGTCACGGTTGCCATGCTTGATCCCGGTGATCTGGATGAAAACGCCGCAGCTGCGAAACTGGCGCGCGCGCTGGTGGGCGCGCATGTCACTGTCAGCGCGGCAGCGACGGGGCGCGTGAACCTTTTTGCGCAGGTTGCGGGCATTCTGTCTTTGGATGCTGCGGCTATTGGCCGCTTTAACGCGCTCAACCCGATGATCACGCTGGCGACCTTGCCGCTGCATAGCCGCGTTGCCGCGGGCAATATGATCGCGACGATCAAGATCATTTCCTATGCCGTGCCAGAGGCGGACGTGGACCGCGCGGCAGATATGGCAGCGGCGCTGGCCGTGCTGCCGCCCGTCTATCACCGTGCCACGCTGATCGAAACACGATTGGGCGAACCACAGCCCATCAAAGGGCGCACAGCTTTGGCCAAACGTTTGGCACGGTTTGATATCGCGCTGGATGAGCGTTGCATTGTCAGCCATGAAATCAACGATTTGGCCGCTGCTCTTGATGCAGCATCGGGCGAGGTGATCTTTATCCTGACCGCTTCGGCCACATCCGATATCGACGATGTCGGCCCTGCGGCGCTGCGCGCGGCAGGTGGGAAGGTCAGCCAATTTGGCATGCCTGTGGATCCGGGCAACCTGCTGTTTTTGGGTGATCTGCGGGGCAAACCGGTCATCGGACTGCCGGGTTGCGCGCGCTCGCCTGCGCTGAACGGGGCCGATTGGGTGCTGGAACGGGTGGTCTGCGGACGTATGCCGACGCCTGCCGATATCGCCGCGATGGGGGTGGGGGGGTTGCTCAAGGAAATTCCAGACCGGCCCCAACCACGCCGTCAGATCGGCTGATGCTGCACAGCAGCGAAAGATCGTTGTTCTCATGTGGTTTCAGCCGTGCTTAACTCGTCAGGTAGCAACGATGTATCGGGAGGAACGAATGGCATCTGTAGCAATGGTGGTGAACGGCAAGTCCATCACACGGGAGGTGGAAGGCCACACGCTTTTGGTGGATTTCCTGCGCGATGATCTGCGACTGACCGGCACCCATGTCGGCTGTGACACGTCGCAATGCGGGGCCTGCGTGGTCCATGTAAACGGCCAGTCGGTCAAAGCCTGCGCGATGTTCGCCATCGAGGCGGACGGCGCTGATGTCGCAACAATCGAAGGCCAGGCCAACAAGGACGGATCGCTGAATGTGATCCAGCAGGCGTTTCAGGACCATCACGGCCTGCAATGCGGGTTCTGCACGCCCGGCATGGTGATGACCGCGGCGGCGCTGCTGAAGGAAAACCCAAAGCCCACCGAGGCCGAAGTGCGCAGTTACCTGGAGGGGAATATCTGCCGCTGCACGGGATACCACAATATCGTCAAGGCGATTATGGCCGCATCCGGCCAGGATGTGACAGCCATCGCCGCAGAATAAGAATTCAGGGAGCAACGGGGACGCGCGCTATTGTGCTGCCGTCCCAACCGGGAGGAATTTCAATGCCTAAGGACACAGGAATTGGCGCCAGCGACAAGCGCCGCGAAGACATCCGCTTTTTGACGGGTGCGGGACATTACACCGACGACATTAAACATTACGGCGCGACCACGGCGATTTTTTGTCGCTCTACCGTGGCAAATGGGATCATCAAATCCATCGACACATCGGCCGCCGAAGCCATGCCCGGCGTGCTGGCGATCTTTACCGGCGCCGATTTTGCCGATGTCGGCGGCAACCCCGCAGGCTGGCTGATCAACAGCCGTGACGGCACGCCAATGAAGGAACCCAAGCGCCCCGTACTGGCGCATGGCAAGGTCCGCCACGTCGGTGATGCCTATGCCGCCGTGATTGCCGAAACCGAATTGCAGGCCCGCAATGCCGCCGAGGCCATCGTGGCCGAGATCGAAGAATTGCCCGCTATCGTCGATATGGCCGCCGCTTTGGCTGGCGATGCGTTCGTGCATGACGAAATCGGCACCAACCAGTGTTTCGACTGGGGCTGGATCGAGGATAACCGCGCCGCCACTGACGCTGCGATCAAGGCGGCCCCGCATGTGACAACGCTGGAACTGGTCAACAACCGTCTGGTGCCAAATGCGATGGAACCGCGCTGTTCCATCGGCAGTTATGACGCGGGCAATGACAGCTACATTCTGCAGACCACATCACAGAACCCGCATCTGACGCGCCTGCTGATTTCGGCCTTTGTCATGGGCATCCCCGAAAACAAGCTGACCGTGATTGCGCCTGACGTGGGCGGCGGCTTTGGATCAAAAATCTATCACTATGGCGAAGAAGCTTTGGTGCTGGCCGCTGCGCGCAAGATCGGACGTCCTGTAAAATGGACCGCTGATCGGACAGAGGCGTTTTTGACCGACGCGCATGGCCGCGATCATGTGACCAAGATCGAACTGGCCTGTGAAAAGGACGGCACTTTCATCGCCTTCCGCACCGAAACCATGGCGAATGTCGGGGCCTATCTGTCGAATTTCTCGACCGCGACGCCGACCTTTCTGCATGGCACGCTGATGGCGGGCAATTACACGGTGCCGAATGTCTATGTGAACGTCAAAGCCGTGTTCACCAATACCGCACCAGTGGACGCCTATCGCGGCGCGGGCCGGCCAGAGGCGACCTATTCCATCGAGCGCGTCATCGACAAGGCGGCGCGCGAATTGGGGATCGACCCGATTGCGATCCGGCGCAAGAACTTCGTCAAGCCCGATCAGTATCCGTTCACCAGCGCCGCTGGTCTGGAATACGATTCCGGCAATTACGACGCGCTGATGGACACGCTGGAAAAGCATATCGACCGTGACGGTTTCGCCGTACGCCGCAAGGCAAGCGAAGCCCGCGGCATGCTGCGCGGTCTGGGCCTGAACGCCTATATCGAGGCTTGCGGCATCGCGCCGTCAAACCTTGTCGGTGTGCTGGGAAGCCGTGTCGGCCTTTATGATGCGGCCACCGTGCGGGTGAATGCCACTGGTAACCTGTCGGTCATGGTCGGGGCGCATAGCCACGGGCAGGGGCATGAAACCGTGTTCCCCCAGATCGTCGGTGAAATGCTGGGTATTGATCCGGCCAGCATTGATATCGTGCATGGCGATACGTCAAAAATCCCCTTCGGGATGGGCACCTATGGGTCGCGGTCCTTGGCGGTGTGCGGGTCCGCCATGGTCCGAGCGACCGAAAAGATCATCGCCAAGGCCAAAAAGATTGCTGCTCATATGCTGGAAGCATCCGCCGATGACGTGGATTTCAAGGATGGCCAGTTCACCGTCAAAGGCACCGACAAATCCGTCAGCTTTGGCGAGGTCGCGCTCAAGGCCTATATCCCCCATAACTTCCCCATCGAGGATATCGAACCGGGGTTGGAGGAAACGGCGTTCTATGATCCTGCCAATTTCACCTATCCATCCGGTGCTTATGCCTGCGAGGTCGAGGTCGACCCTGATACCGGCAAGGTCCGCGTGGACCGCTTCGTCGCGGTGGATGATTTCGGCAATATCATGAACCCGATGATCGTGACCGGGCAGGTGCATGGCGGGCTTGGGCAAGGCATTGGTCAGGCGCTGCTGGAAGGGGCGCGTTACGATGATGACGGTCAGCTTTTGTCGGCCAGCTACATGGATTACACCATGCCGCGCGCGGATGATCTGCCGTTCTATACGGTGGACCACGCCAATGGCACGCCCTGCACGCATAACCCCTTGGGCGTGAAAGGCTGTGGCGAGGCGGGGGCAATCGGATCGCCGCCGACAATCGTCAATGCCGTGGTCGATGCGCTGCAATCGGCGGGCAAGAACGTCACCCATATCGACATGCCCCTGACGCCGCTGCGCGTCTGGGATGCCATGCAAAACGCGTAAGGAGACTTTGGCATGTATGCTTTTGAAATCGAACGGCCAGGTACTATCGCGGATGCGGTCAAGGCGTTGCAATCGGATGGTGCGCAGGCGCTGGGCGGCGGACAGACCCTGATCCCGACGCTCAAGGCGCGCCTTGCGGCTCCTGACGTGCTGGTCAGCCTGTCCGCCATCGGCGAGATGCAGGGCGTCTGTTTGTCGGATGACGGCGCGCTTTGCATCGGGGCGGCGACGACCCATGCGACCGTCGCGCGTGACGCGGCGGCGCATTTCGCGGGGTTGGCGCATCTGGCCAGCCATATTGGCGATCCGGCTGTGCGCAACCGTGGCACTATCGGCGGATCACTGGCCAACAACGACCCCGCCGCCTGCTATCCGGCGGCGGTGCTTGGCACCGGGGCCGTGATCATCACCAACACCCGCCAGATCGCGGCGGATGATTATTTTCAGGGGATGTTCACCACCGCACTCGACGAAGGCGAGGTGATCACCGAGGTCCGTTTCCCGATTCCGCAGAAATCGCATTACATGAAGTTCGTCCAGCCCGCGTCACGTTTCGCGCTGGTGGGCGTGTTCGTGGCGAAATACGCAGATGGGGTGCGGGTCGCGGTGACCGGTGCGTCGGAGGAGGGTGTGTTCCGCTGGCATGAGGCCGAGGCCGCCTTGTCCGCCGATTTCTCGCCCAAGGCGCTGGACGCTTTGTCTGTCGATGCTGACGGCATGATCGGCGATCTGCACGGGACACCCGCCTATCGCGCGCATCTGGTCAAGGTGATGACCGGCCGCGCGGTGACCGCCGCGACCTGACCGGTTCGGCACCATCTTGCTTTCAACATGAAAAAGGGCGGCTCACTGAGCCGCCCTTTTGTCGTTGGAATGAGGGGCAAGTATGCTGCCCATCGTTGAAATATCACTTTGATAGCGGGCCGATCAGCATGACCATCTGGCGGCCTTCCCGCGTGTTTGCTTGCAAACATGCTCCAAGCGGCAGGTGTTTGCCTGCAAACACCGTGAGCTGGTTGGCTTGCAGACCTACTTTGACAGCGGGCCGATCAGCATCACCATTTGGCGGCCTTCCATCTTTGGAAAGTTTTCGACCTTGCCGGTTTCCTTGGTGTCCTCGGCCACGCGTTCCAGCAATTGACGTCCCAATTCCTGATGCGCCATTTCACGGCCGCGGAAACGCAGGGTGATCTTTACCTTGTCGCCGTTTTCCAGAAACTTGAACACGCTGCGCATCTTCACTTCGTAATCATGGGAATCAGTGTTCGGGCGGAACTTGATTTCCTTGATCTCGATGATCTTTTGCTTCTTGCGCGCTTCGGCTTCTTTTTTCTGTGTCTCGTATTTGAACTTGCCGAAGTCCATGATCTTGCAGACCGGAGGAACAGCGTTTGGCGAAATCTCTACCAGGTCAAGCCCGGCCTCTTCGGCCATCTGCATCGCCCGTTCTGGTGATACAACGCCGACATTTTCGCCGTCTGCACCGATAAGCCGGATTTCGGATCCCCTGATCCGTTCGTTGATCCGTGGGCCGGTTTCGCGCTGTGGTGGCGCGTTGTGGGGTCTGCGTCCTATGGTCTTGATCCTTTGTTTGTGGCATAATGCTGCAGGGCAAACTAAACCTGCTTGGCGCGCGCTTCAACCCGCTATCATGCAGTTTCGCAGGTATTTTCAGCAGGACTGCGCGATTTCACTTTCGCGCCGTTTACGACGCGATTTCACAATCTGTGGTTGAAAATAGCCTGCGATTCTTAAATATGCGCTCTCCTGCAAGCTTATTTTCCAGCACGAAGTTCAGCGTCGCTGCAGGATTTGGCGTCAAACAATATGCACCAACAGCCCCTGGCCGCGATTAGCATCGTGCCAAGGGCAAAAAAAATCAGTCCAGAAACGCCTTTTCCACGACATATTGCTGCGGATTGGAATTGGCCCCTTCGTTCAACCCATAGCTTTCCAGCATTTCCTTGAGCTCCAGATTGAACGCCAGATTGCCGCAAATCATCGCGCGGTCGGTTCCGGGTGACAGGACTGGCACGCCAAGGTCGCTGAACGCCTCGCCCGAGCGCATCAGATCGGTGATCCGGCCCATCTTGGGGCTGTCTTCGCGGGTGGTGGTCGGGTAATATTTGATCTTTTTCCAGAACCCGTCGCCGATCACTTCGTTGAGCAATTCATCCGTTTTCAGCCCTTCGATCAGGTCGCGGCCATAGGTCAATTCGCCCAGTTCGCGGCAGGTATGGGTGATGATGATCTCGTCGTAATCTTCATAGGTTTGCGGTTCGCGTAACAGGCTGGCAAAGGGCGCAAAGCCGGTGCCGGTGGCAAAAAACCACAACCGTTTGCCGGGCAGCAAGGCGTCATGCACCAATGTACCAACAGGCTTGGGCCGCAGGATCAGCCCATCGCCGGGCTGGATATGTTGCAGTTTGGACGTCAGCGGCCCGTCTTGCACCTTGATTGAATAGAATTCCAACTCCTCGTCCCAGCTGGGCGAAGCGATGGAATAGGCGCGCATGATCGGCTTGCGCTTGCCGGTCTCTGGGTCTTCGTCGCCCATCAGCCCGATCATGACGAATTCGCCTGACCGGAACCGCAGGCTGGCCGGGCGCGTCACGCGGAACGAAAACAGCCGGTCGGTGTAATGTTTCACCTCTGTCACGGTCTGCATGTCGGGCAATTGCGGGACGATTTTGGCGCTGGCGTGATTCACGGGGCTTTGCTCTGTCATATGTTCATCGTGACCCATATCGGGCCACCCTCTGTCTAGTCGTTGATCTGTGTCAGGGAAAGGGTCAGCTGCGCAAACGGGCCTGATAATGGTTTTGCTGCCAGTCGGCACGGGCCAGCCATTGGCTTTGTGGCTGGCGGGCGGCCATGGTGTCGTCAATCTCGACCTCGTCGAAACCCGCCCTGCGGGCCATGGCATATTGATCGGCGATCACATGGCCGCGCGCGCGCAAGCGGCCCTGATAGCCCGCGCGCCGCAACATCGCGGCCAAAGTGAAACCGCGCCCATCGGCAAAGCTGGGAAAATCAATGCGGATCATCGGCGCATTGGTCAGCCGTGCCAGTGTGGCGGGGTCGGTGTCGGACGCGATGTCCACGGCATAAGCGCAATCATTGGCAATTGTCTGTGCGGCATCGCGGAACGGTCCGGTCCAGTCGTCGGCGGCAAAGCCGGTGTCGGTGACAATAATGCTCATGCTGCCTTGCCTTCCCGGACCATGCGTCCGTTTTCAAAATGAATACCGCATTCGGTTTTTTCGCTGCCGCGCCACCGGCCCGCGCGGGGGTCCTCACCTGCGCCGACGCGGGTTGTGCAGGGCATGCAGCCGATGGACGGGTACCCTTGCGCCACCAGCGGGTGACGCGGCAGGCTGTGGTCGGTCATATAGGCGCGCAGATCGTCCGAGGACCAATGCGCCAGCGGATTGATCTTGATGCGCGCGCCGTCGGGTTCAAACAACGGCAGGCTGGCGCGCTGACCGTTCTGGAACTGCTTGCGCCCCGTGATCCAGCCGCCAAAGCCTTGCAGCGCCTGTTCCAATGGGCGGGCTTTGCGCAGGTCGCAGCAGGCATCGGTATCGGCCTGATGCAGCAGCCCGTCGACATCTTCGCGCAGAATGGCGTTGCGGTCGGGCGTGATGATGCGCACATCGCTTAGCCCAAGCGCCTTGGCCACGTCGCGCTGATAGGCCAGCGATTCGGGAAACAGCATTTCGGTATCCAGAAAAATCACCGGCACGGCCGTGTCGATCTGTGCAGCCAGATGCAGCAGCACCACGCTTTCGGCACCGAATGACGACACCAGCGCCACAGGCCCGATTTGGGTGTCGTTCAGCGCAGCGCGCAGGACGGCCAGCGCATCCGAATCGCGGTGCAGCGCGTTGCGGTGGTCGGCCAGATCATCAAGCGGCATCGGCTTTGTCCTCGCTTGGGTAAAGCAGCGTCTTGAACGGGGCGAGCCCCAGACGGCGATAGGTTTGCAAAAACGTCTCGGACGGGTCACGGCGCAGGTCGAGATACCCTGTCACCAGCCGCTCGATGGCGGGCACGATGTCGTCCGCGCTGAAACCGGGGCCTGCGCGTTCGCCAATGGTCGTCATCTCAGACCCGTCGCCGCCCAGCGTGATCTGGTAGTTTTCCACCCCCGCACGATCGAGGCCCAAAATCCCGATATGGCCGACGTGGTGATGCCCGCAGGCATTGATGCAGCCCGAAATCTTGATCTTTAGCGGGCCGACATCATGTTCGATTTTCAATTCGTCAAACCGTGTGGCGATCTGTTGGGCGATAGGGATCGACCGTGCCGTGGCCAGTGCGCAGTAATCCATGCCGGGGCAGGCGATGATGTCGGACGCCAGCCCGATATTCGCCGTTGCCAGATCGGCCTTGCGCAAGGCGGCGTAAACGGCAGGCAGGTCGGACTGGTGGACATGCGGCAGGATCACGTTCTGCTCATGGCTGATGCGCAATTCGCCGTGGCCATAGCGGTCTGCCAGTTCGGCCATCACGCGCATCTGGTCGGATGTCGCGTCACCGGGTGTGGCACCATGTTTTTTTATGCTGATCGACACGATGGCATAGCCCGCAGCCTTGTGCGCGGACAGGTTCGTATCGGTCCATGACCGGAAGGCGGGGTTGGCCAGACGTGCCGCCTCATACCCGTCGGTGGCTTTGGTGACGAAAGCAGGCGGGGCAAAGGATTTTTCGATCTCTGCCAGCAGCGTCTGGTCATAGCCGCCAAAGCCGGCGCGGATCGCGTTGAACCGGTCTTCGACAAGATCGCGGATCGTCTCGATCCCGTTTTCATGCAGGGTAATCTTGATGCGCGCCTTATATTTGTTATCGCGGCGACCCAGCAGGTTGTAGACGCTGACAATCGCCTCGACGTAAGGCAGCAGGTCCGCCTTGGACACGAAGTCGCGCAGCACCTTGCCCACCATCGGTGTGCGGCCCAGACCACCGCCGACGATGACCTGATATCCAACCTCGCCCGCGTCATTGCGCACGACGACCAGCCCGATGTCATGGGCGCGGGTCACGGCGCGGTCGGCGGCGGCACCTGTCACCGCGATCTTGAACTTGCGCGGCAGGAACTGGAATTCGGGGTGGTCGGTGGACCATTGGCGCAGCAATTCGGCAATCGCGCGCGGGTCTTCGATTTCATCTGCGGCGGCACCGGCGAAATGGTCGGCGGTCACGTTTCGGATCGTGTTGCCGCTGGTCTGGATCGCATGCATGCCGACATCGGCCAAAGCCTCCAGCATATCAGGCACATCGCCCAGTTTGGGCCAGTTGTACTGGATATTCTGGCGCGTGGTGAAATGGCCATAGCCCTTGTCCCACCGATCCGCGATCATCGCGAGCTGGCGCATCTGCGCAGGGTTCAGCGTGCCATAAGGCACTGCCACGCGCAGCATATAGGCGTGCAGTTGCAGATAAAGCCCGTTCATCAGCCGCAGGGGCTTGAATTCATCCTCGGTCAGGGACCCATCAATGCGGCGTTCCACCTGCCCACGGAATTGCGCGACGCGGGTGCGCACGAAGGTTTCGTCAAAATCGTTGTATACATACATCTGTTTTGTCCTGTCGCCGTCCCGGATCACGTCTGGGGCGGGGTCTCTACTTGTTTGCCGTGCGGATAATTCGACGGGCCGCGGGTGCGGAACGCCTCGCGGAAATGCACAGGCTCGGGGCCATCCGCGCCCAAGCGGGCATCGGCCAGATAGGCCCCTGCGATTTCCGACGCCCGCGCCTTGGCCTGCAACAGGCGCAGATCGGCATGCGCCTCGTCGGTGATCAATTCAGCCCGGGACATCAGCGGCGACCAGTGGTCATCCTCGGTCAGCCAGACGGCATCACCGTCCAGCAGCGCATTGGCGGTGACGACCTTGGGGGTGAAACGGGGGGGCATCAGGCGAATTCCTTGATCTTGATGGCAGCCGCCGCCGCGTCGCGCGGAGCAAGGCCGTAAAAGGTGATGACGGGGCCGGTCAGGGCCGCGCGGGTCAGGGTGGGTTCCAGTTCCACCAGACAGGTGGCGATCACGCGCTGATTGGCACGGCTGGCGTTTTCGATGATCGTCACGGGTGTTGCGGGATCGGCCCCGTGCATCAGCAAACGGCCCTGAATGAACCGCGCGGCGCGCTTGCCCATGTAAATGGCCGCGACCTCGCCGGGGGCGGCCAGCGCGCGCCAATCGTGATCGGCGTAGCCGCGCGTGTCATGGCCGGTGATGAACCGCACCGCCGAATTGCGCCCGCGCTGCGTCAGGCTTTGCCCGATACCCGCCACCGCCGCAGAGGCCGCCGTGATCCCCGGCACGATCGTATAGCTCACGCCTGCGTCGATGATCGCGCTGATTTCCTCGTCCAGACGTCCGAACACTGTCGGATCGCCTGCTTTCAGCCGCACCACATGATGCCCGTCCAGCGCATGCTGCACGATCAGCGCGTTGATCTGGTCCTGCGGCATCGCACGGCCGAAACCCTGCTTGCCGGCGTCAATGATGATCGCTTCGCGGCGGGCAAGCTCCAAAATCTCAGCCGTGACCAGATTGTCGTGGATCACGACATCGGCTTTATCCAGCGCGTTGCGTGCTTTCAGCGTCAGCAGTTCAGGGTCGCCCGGGCCCGCGCCGACCAGATCGACATGGCCCGCCTTGCTGCGCGCGGTGATGTGATTGTCGAGCAGCGTTTCCAGCGCGGGAATGATCCCGGCCTCGCCTGCCGTCCCCATGGCCTTGGGGCCGTGCTGAAAATAGAAATCAGCCCAGAAATCGCGCCGTTTGCGCCCCATCGGCAGCACATCGACCGCATGGCGGAATGTCTTGCCAATCCGCGCCAGCACGCCCAGCGACACGGGCAGGCGTTCTTCGATATCGGCCTTGATCGCGCGGGCCAGCACGGGGGCGGCCCCTTCGGTGCCGATGGCCACGACCACGGGGTCGCGGTCGACGATGGCGGGGGTGATGAACTGGCTATCGGCCAGGTTATCCACGATATTGACCAGCGCGCCATCGGCATGGGCGATGGCGGCCACGCGGGCATCCTCGGCGTCATCTTCATTGGCGGCATAAAACAGGGCGGCACAGAGCGTATCACCCGGTTCCATCGCGCGATTGATGATGCGCAGCTTGCCCGCGGCGGCCCATGCGCTGATCTCGGGGGTGACATCGGGGGCGATCACCGTCAGATGCGCCGTGGTCTTCATCAGCAGACGCAATTTGGCCATGGCCGCATCGCCACCACCGGACAACACAATTCGGCGACCGGCGACAGCAAGGAAGATCGGAAAATGTTGCATGGCGCACCTTTTGATTTCTTGCCTTCAACATAGAACATTGTTCTGCTATTTGCTGCCCCTAGACGGCAACAAAGGATGAATGTTCCAAGTTGCGCCAAAAACAGACCATGCGTCCTTGAATGATCGGAAAACAGGAATGGCTTTGCGGATTGATGCGACAGACCGGAAGATTTTAGCGGCCTTGCAGGCAGATGCGGCCCAGTCGCTGGACGATATTGCCAAGACGGTGGGGTCGTCCAAAACCCCTGTCTGGAATCGTATCCGCAAGCTGCGCGAGGCGGGGGTGATCGGCCAGCAGACCGTGATCCTTGATGCCGAAAAGCTAGGGTTCGAGGCGTGTTTTTTCGTGCTGATCCGCACGTCGGAACATGACAAGGACTGGCAGGCGCGGTTCCTTGCCGCGCTGAAATCACGGCCCGAGGTGCAAGAGGCGCATCGTCTGGCGGGCGATATCGACTATATCCTCAAGGTGCGGGTCAAGAATGCGCGGGCCTATGACACCTTCTATCAGGCGCTGATTTCAGAGGTAAAAGTGCATAATGTGACCGCGCTGTTGTCGATGGAAGAAATCAAATCGACGGTGGCCCTGCCGCTCTAGCGATGGGGTGCTTACGGGTGCGGGCGGGTTTTGCGCATCGTCAAGATCACACCGCGTTGATCGGGTCTGCCGCAGGCCTAGCGCGTGGCCACCATCAACCCTGTCAGCCCGTGAAAATGATAGACATCGCCATAACTGGGCGGGGCCGTCAGGCGCAGGTCTGGGCAGCGCGTGAACAGCACATCGAGCGCGATCTTCAGTTCGAGCCGTGCCAGCGGTGCGCCAACGCAGAAATGGATGCCACCGCCGAAACTGGTGTTCTGTGGGCCGCTGCGGGTGGGGTCGAACCGCGCGGGATCGGGATAGACCGCCGGATCGCGGTTCGCCGCCCCGAGCAGGCAGGCGATCTGGTCGCCGCGTTTGAAGCGCTGGTCGCCGATCTGCACATCCTCGTAAACCCAGCGGGTGAACATGTGCAGCGGCGGGTCGTGGCGGATAACTTCCTCTACGCAAGCATCTGTGATACCACGGATATTGTGTTCCAGCAGGGTCTTGGTGCCATTGCCCAAAGTATGCACCGTTGCTTCATGGCCCGCGTTCAGCAGCAAGATGCAGGTGGTGATCAATTCCTCGGTGGTTAGCTTTTCGCCCTGTTCCTCGGCCGCGATCAGGGTCGAGATCAGGTCGTCTGCGGGGGTCTTGCGGCGGGTTGCAACATAGCCGCGCATGAAATCTGAAAAATCCGTCGATGCGGTGATGGCCGCAGCCTCGATTTCCGGCGTGCGGCGGGCCTGATACATCGCGACCATGGCGTTCGACCATGCCAGCAGATCATCCGCGCGATCCTCTGGCACGCCCAGCAGCCGGGCGATGGTGATCACCGGCACGGGTTGGGCATAGGCCGTCAGCAGATCGAAGGGTTCGTCTGGAAAGCGGTCGATCAGGTCATGGCACAGCTGCGTGATCTGCGGGGCGAGCGCCGCAATGGTGCGGCTGGTAAAGGCGCGCAGGACCAGCGCGCGCAGGCGGGTGTGGCGGGGCGGTTCGAGTTCGAGCATCGAATGCGCCTCGATGTCATAGAACGGGCGTAGCGCATCGGGGATCGCGCGCGCCAGTTCGGGCGGACATTCGCGCCCCATGCGCCGGTCGCGCAGCACGGCATGAACAGCCTTGTGCGACACGGCACAGGGCATGGCATAATCGTCCCACCAGAAAAAATCACCCGTTTGCCGCGCGCGGTCATAGAACGGATAGGGGTTCTGCACAAAGGCGGGATCGGTCGGCGACTGGGTCAGATGCTGCATGGCGCAGCTTTGCCGCGCTGCCGCAATCTTTGCAATGGGGGCAGAACACATCCGATCACGAAACCGCGACGTTCTGACGCGGCACAGCGCCGTGCCGCTGTGTTAACCTGCATGCGATTGGATACCGCAGGCAGGCCGCAGAGGCGTCAACGATACCCAGTCAGCCAACGGGGGGGGAATGTTCATGGCGAAAACGTCTTTGGACGACGGAGTGTTCGACCGTTCGGCCTATCAGAACGCGAAACGGCAATTGCGTCTGGTGGAAACGGAACTGCCGCAAAACGCGGTATCCAGCCTGGCCCGCGAGGTCGTGCGCCGCCTTGCGTTCCGCATGCCGCGGCACGAAAACGCGGCCGACCTGCCGACGCAATCCGAAATCGACCTGCTTTGCGCCGCCCTGTTGTCGGCGGATGATACGGCTGCGGATCAGTTCATCCTTGCCGCCCGCCGTGATGGTGTCGATGTCGGGGCGATCAGCCGTGGCTATGTTGCCGGTGCTGCGCGCAAACTGGGGCAGATGTGGGATGACGACCGGATTTCATTCATCGATGTGACGCTGGCCTGTGGCAAGCTTTACGGGATCATCCGTGGCCTGCGCCATGTGCTGGCCCCGCAGATCATCCAGGGCCGTGAAACGCGCCCTGCGCTGTTTGCCTTGGTGCCGGGCGAAACCCATACATTGGGGATCGAGATCGCGACCGACCATTTCCGCCGCGACGGGTGGGATGTGGATATGCTGATGGGGCTGGACCATGATGCGATGGTGTCCGAGGCCGACCTGCGCCATTACGAAGCCATCGTGCTGGTCGCCAATTCCGACCGCATGCTGGAACCGCTGACCCGGCTCAGCCTTGCGCTGCGCATCACGCAGCCGCTGGCGCATATCATCGTGGCGGGGGGCATTCTGGATCACCACCCCGATATCCTGCACCTTGTCGGAGCAGAGGCGGTGATGGCCGATCTGGATACCGCGATTGCCACCCTGCGCGACGTGCTGGGGCCAGCGAAAACCTAGCTTGCGGCAAGGGCCGCGATGATCGGGGTAAAATCGACAGCCTTCAGGCTGGCCCCGCCGACCAGCGCGCCTGTGACATGTGGCACGGCAAAGATGGCGGCCGCATTGTCGCCTTTGACCGACCCGCCATACAGGATGCCGAAACCGGCCCCATCGGCAAAGCGCGCGGTCAGCCGCGCGTGGATATGGGCATGAACCTGCGCGATCTGGTCGGTGGTGGGCACCTTGCCAGTGCCGATAGCCCAGATCGGTTCATAGGCGATCACGGTATTGTCGGCGGTTGCGCAATCGGGCACAGATCCGGCCAGTTGCGCATCAATGACATCCAGTGTCGTGCCAGCCTCGCGCTGCACCAGCGTTTCACCGATACAGATGATCGTGATCAGCCCCGCATCATGTGCGGCGCGTGATTTCGCGGCGACGATGGCGTCGGTTTCATGATGATCTGTGCGGCGTTCGGAATGGCCGGTGATGACATGGGTTGCCCCGACATCGGCCAGCATTGCCGCCGATATATCGCCGGTATGCGCGCCATGGGTGGCGGTGTGGCAATCCTGAGCGCCGATGGCGATCGGTAATCCCGCACAGGACCCGATCAGCGTGGCGGGCAGGCAGATCAGCACATCAACATCATAACCGCGCTGTTCTGCCAGCGTCGCCAGCTGTGTCAGATCGGCGCGCAATCCGTTCATCTTCCAATTGCCGGCGGCAAGCTTGCGTCGCATGGGCTGTCCTTTGATGGGCGTCAGCGCGACGCGATATTCTCCGCGAACTTGATCGATTCCCCGCAGCCGCAGGCATCGACCACATTGGGATTGCGGAACTTGAACCCGGATTCGAGCAAGGATGTTTCATAATCGATCTCGGTGCCGAACAAGAACATCTGCGCCATCGGCGCGATCATCACACGCGCGCCTTGCTGTTCGACGACCTCGTCCAGCGGATCAATGTCGGTGACATAGGCCATGGTATATTCCATCCCAGCGCAACCGCCCTTTTTCACACCAATCCGCAGGCCCTGATGGCCGTCCTTGGCCATGAGCCGGGCGATCTGGGTGGCGGCCTTTTCGGTGATGGTGACAGCTTGTTTGCCGGGGATGCCGAACATGGGAAACTCCTTGCGTTGTTTCCAAGATAGGGCAGGGACCCGGACGACACAAGGTCGCCGTCCGGGCCTTTGGGGTCACAGACCCATGCAATTGGCGTAATAGGTCGTGGTGGCGGGCCAGTCAGAGAACACGCCGATCACGCCGACATCCTGTGCCAGCACATCGAGCACCTCGAAATAGGCGCCGTCATTGGTGATCGCATCATTGACGCCCTGGAAATACCACCCGCCGCCGGTGTGCAATGGGCCGGACCGTTCCAGCGTCCAGGTGATGATCTGCAGATCGGCTGCCTTTGCGGCCGTGGCAAGTGCAGACGGCACGATCTTGCCGTCTTGCAGCGTGACCAGCATCCATGTCGGCGGCGCGATGATGTTCACACCCATCGCCTTGAGCTCTTCCATGGTGTTGGGCCAAGTCGCAGGATCATGCGGTGTATAGCCATCGACGGTTTCGTATTCGTCCATCAGATAGACGGCCTGCGCACCAAATGCGGGTTCGTTCTTGATCCAGTACAAGACATCGTCAAGGTTGAACGACTGCAGCCAGACGTCGCTGGCGGGGATACCGGCGGCTTTGTATTCATCGACCAGCTTTTGCGCGTAATCTTCCTGGCTAAAGCCGTTGAACGGCATTTCGACCGAGGGGGATTTCAGCTCTGGTGTGAATTTCGCGCCCAGATCGCGGAACAGCGCGATGGATTCGGCATGCGTCATCAGCGTAGCGTTTGTTGCATAAAGATCGGTGCGCCAGTTGGCGGTGCCGTTCAGATAGTCCGCGGCTGTGGTGGCGGCCGTGTTGGCAGCATCCATCTTGGGGTCAAGCGTCTGGAATTCGGCCAGCGTCAGGTCGCTGGTGCGGCATTCGGCGCTGGCGCGCGTGTCACCATTGGCGGGGCTAAAGCCTGCGGTGCATTTGTCGGCCAATGGTGTCACAAGGATGTTGGTCGTGGTGTGCAGGTCGTTCTGCGCATGGCGGCAGACCAGTTCCAGATCAGCGGTGAAGGTCACGTCACATTCCAGAATACCTGCACCCATCTGGGCTGCGGCGACGTTTGATTCGACAGTATGCTCAGGGAACATCAGCGGCGCGCCACGGTGCCCGATGGAGAAATCCGACCGCATGGGCGTCTGGTCTGCGCAAGCCAGCAATTGCTCTTTCAGGGGGCTGTCGGTCATCTGGCTGACCAGATAGGCAGGGCGCGGACCATAGGTCAGTGCGGTCTCGGCGATGGCCGTGGTGCCGGCCAGCGTGGCAAGCAATGTAAGGGATAACCGTGTCATGGGATGCTCCAGTGTTATGACTGAAGCGGTGGATGCCGCGCGAATGTAACGGCTGCGCAATTCCGTTGTGAAGGTTTTCTGACGCTTACATGAAACCCAGTTCAAGCCGTGCTTCGTCCGACATCATGTCCATGCCCCATTGCGGCTCGAACGTCATTTCGACATCGACCTGTTTGACGCCGGGCAGAGGTTCGATCGCGTCAGCGACCCAGCCGGGCATTTCGCCTGCCACCGGACAGCCGGGCGCTGTCAGTGTCATGACGATGTTGACGGCGTTGTCGTCTTTGATGTCGATTGTGTAGATCAGACCCAGATCATAGATATTGACAGGGATTTCAGGGTCATAGACCGACCGGCACGCCTGAACGACATCGTCATACAAAGGATGATCTGTCGTCGATGGCGCGATCAAGGGCGCGCCTTCCAATTGTGCGTTTGCATCTATCATCTGATTGGTTCCTGCATTCCTGAGAAAACATATAGGGTTTGCCGCCCATGCCGTAAAGGGGCGGCGGACGCTGCGGTCTTTCCAATCCCGCGCCCTTGCGGCATATGCCTTGCCAGCAAGAGGATAGCCGATGACCCAGCGTTTTTCATTTGACCTGCATGCCACCGACGGCAAGGCGCGCACAGGTGCGATCAGCACCCCGCGCGGCGTGATCCGCACGCCCGCCTTCATGCCCGTCGGCACCGCCGCCACGGTCAAGGCGATGCTGCCCGAAAGCGTGGCCGCCACGGGGGCCGATATTCTGCTGGGCAATACCTATCACCTGATGCTGCGCCCGACGGCGGAACGGATCGCGCGTCTGGGCGGGCTGCACAAATTCATGAACTGGGACAAGCCGATCCTGACCGACAGTGGCGGGTTTCAGGTGATGTCGCTGGCCGGATTGCGCAAACTGACCGAGGAAGGCGTGACCTTCAAAAGCCATATCGACGGATCGCGCCATCATTTGTCACCGGAACGGTCGATGGAAATTCAGGCGCTGCTGGGGTCTGACATCGTGATGTGTTTTGACGAATGCCCCGCCTTGCCCGCTGACCGTGACCGGATCAAATCCAGCATGGATCTGTCGATGCGATGGGCGCAGCGGTCACGTGATGCGTTCGGCGACAGGCCCGGTCATGCGCTGTTTGGCATCCAGCAAGGCGGGCTGGAACAGGACCTGCGCGAAGAATCCGCCCAAGCGCTGCAAGCCATCGGGTTTGACGGCTATGCCGTGGGCGGTCTGGCTGTGGGCGAAGGACAAGAGGCGATGTTCGGCGTGCTGGATTACGCACCCGACCAATTGCCGGTCGACAAACCCCGGTACCTGATGGGCGTGGGCAAGCCTGATGACATTGTCGGCGCGGTCAAGCGCGGCATCGACATGATGGATTGCGTGCTGCCGTCGCGGTCGGGCCGCACGGGGCAGGCCTTTACGCGCCACGGTGTCGTGAACATCAAGAATGCCCGCCATCAGGATGATCCGCGCCCCTTGGACGAGGCATGCACCTGTCCCGCCTGCCGCGGCTATTCGCGCGCCTATCTGCATCATGTGTTCCGCGCCAACGAGATGATTTCGGGCATGCTGCTGACATGGCACAACCTGCATTACTTCCAGCAGATCATGGCCGGTATGCGCGATGCCATATCCGCAGGCACCTTTGCCGCATGGGAGGCAGATTTCCACGCCCTGCGCGCGCAGGGTGATATCGACCCGCTGTGATCCATGGCTGGTTGACAGCCCCAGATGTCAGCCCCATTTGTATTGCCCAAGAGGGGACGCACCATGCTGCCGATCACACGGGGCTGACGCGTTCTGCCAAAAAAGGAAAAACCCATGCAAGAACCGTTGAGTTCGTCTTATCCCGTCCTGCCCCTGCGCGACATCGTGGTGTTCCCGCATATGATCGTGCCTTTGTTCGTGGGCCGCGACAAATCGGTGCGCGCATTGGAAGAAGTCATGCAGGACGACAAGCAGATCCTGCTGTCCAGCCAGATTGACCCCGGTCAGGACGACCCCGATCAGGATGGCATCTACAAATCCGGCGTGCTGGCCAATGTGCTGCAATTGCTCAAACTGCCCGATGGCACCGTCAAGGTGCTGGTCGAAGGGCGCAGCCGTGTGCGCATCACCGGTTTTCTGCCCAACGACTCGTTCTTCGAGGCCAGCGCCGAATATCTGACCGAAGAATCCGGCGACCCGACCGAGGTTGAAGCCTTGGTGCGCAATGTCGCCGCCGAATTCGAACGCTATGCCAAGGTCAAGAAAAACATCCCCGAAGAAGCCATGGCCGCCGTCAGCGACGCCACCGAGCCTGCAAAACTGGCCGATCTTGTTGCCGGCCATCTGGGCATTGAAGTTGCGCAAAAACAGGGCCTGCTGGAAACCCTGTCCGTCGCGGAACGGCTGGAAAAGGTTTACGGCATGATGCAGGGCGAAATGTCCGTCCTGCAGGTGGAACGCAAGATCAAGACCCGCGTTAAATCGCAGATGGAACGCACGCAGCGCGAATATTATCTGAACGAACAGATGAAGGCGATCCAGAAGGAATTGGGCGACGGCGAAGACGGCCAGAACGAAGTGGCCGAGCTGGAAGCCCGCATCCACGATACCAAGCTGTCCAAGGAAGCTCGCGAAAAGGTTGATGCCGAGCTGAAGAAACTCAAATCCATGTCGCCCATGTCCGCCGAGGCGACCGTGGTGCGCAACTACATGGACTGGATTCTTGGCCTGCCATGGAACGTTAAATCGCGCACCAAGAAAGACCTGCACAAGGCGCAGGCCGTGCTGGATGCGGACCATTACGGGCTGGAAAAGGTCAAGGAACGCATCGTCGAATATCTGGCCGTGCAGCAACGTTCGGCCAAGCTCAAAGGCCCGATCATGTGCCTGGTCGGCCCTCCCGGCGTGGGCAAGACCAGCCTTGGCAAATCCGTGGCCAAGGCAACGGGGCGCGAGTTTATCCGCATCTCATTGGGTGGTGTGCGTGACGAATCTGAAATCCGTGGCCACCGCCGGACCTATATCGGCTCCATGCCCGGCAAGATCATTCAGGCGCTGAAAAAGGCGAAAACCACCAACCCGCTGATCTTGCTCGATGAAATCGACAAGATGGGCAATGATTTCCGTGGCGATCCCGCATCCGCGATGCTGGAGGTGCTTGATCCCGAACAGAACGCGACATTCGTCGATCATTATCTCGAGGTCGAATATGACCTGTCCAACGTGATGTTCCTGACCACCGCCAACAGCTATAACATGCCCGGGCCTTTGCTTGACCGGATGGAGATCATCACTCTGTCGGGCTATACCGAAGACGAAAAGGTCGAGATCGCCAAACAGCATCTGTTGCCCAAGGTGATGCAGAACCACGGTCTGAAAGCGCGTGAATTCAGCGTGTCCGATGATGCGCTGCTGGCGATGGTACGTGTCTATACCCGCGAAGCGGGCGTGCGGAACCTTGAACGTGAACTGGCCAAGCTCGCGCGCAAGGCCGTGACCCGGATCGTCAAAAAAGAGGCAGAGGCGATTACCATCACCGCCGCCAATCTGACCGATTTCCTTGGCGTCGAAAAACACCGCTTTGGTCTGGCCGAAGAAAAAGACCAGATCGGTGTGGTGACAGGTCTGGCCTGGACATCGGTGGGCGGCGAATTGCTCAACATCGAGGCGCTGCGCCTGCCTGGCAAGGGCCGGATGAAGACCACCGGCAAGCTGGGCGATGTGATGAAGGAATCGATCGATGCGGCCTCCAGCTATGTGCGCTCGATCGCGCCGGAAATTGGGGTAAAACCGCCGAAATTCGACACGATTGATATTCACGTTCACGTCCCCGACGGGGCGACACCAAAGGACGGGCCATCGGCGGGCCTTGCGATGGTCACCTCCATCGTCTCGGTGCTGACGCAAATCCCCGTGCGCCGCGATATCGCGATGACCGGTGAAGTGTCGTTGCGCGGCAATGCGATGCCGATTGGCGGGCTCAAGGAAAAACTGCTGGCCGCGCTGCGCGGTGGTATCACCACGGTGCTGATCCCGCAGGATAACGCCAAGGACCTGCCGGACATTCCCGACAACGTGAAAGAAGGGCTGACCATCATCCCGGTCACACATGTGTCGCAGGTGCTCGAACATGCGCTGGTGCGCAAACCCGAACCGATCGAATGGGACGAAGCCGCCGAAGAAGCCGCCGCCGCCGCAGCAATCAAATCCGGCACCGCACCAGAGGCCGCGCGCACCCACTGACCGCGGTCTTGCAAAAATCAAAGGCGCGTCTTGCAAAAGGCGCGCCTTTCGCCTGCTAAGGCGCTGGCGCCGCGCGCCAAACCCGCTAAACTACCCCTGATTGCAACAGGACAGACCATGGCACGCGCAGATTCCTCCGCTTCCGAAACAGCCGCCCCTATGCCGCTGAAAAAACCCGACCTGCTGGATCAGCTGGCCACGCGCAGCGGGCTCAAGAAACGCGACGCCAAGCTGGCGCTGGACGCAACCCTTGCCCTGATCGGCGAGGCGCTGGCACGCGGTGACGACCTGCTTTTGCCCCCGCTGGGCCGGGTCCGCGTGGTCAAGGCCAAGGATCTGGGCGCAGGCGCACAGCTGCTGACATTGAAATTGCGCAGCGGCAAAGATGCCTCACAAAGCGGTAAAACCGGTCTTGCAACTGCAGTCGAGGACGTCTAAATCACCACGCAATGGGTGATTAGCTCAGTGGTAGAGCGCTTCGTTCACATCGAAGATGTCAGGAGTTCAAATCTCTTATCACCCACCATTTCGCTTGCAAGTGATGTGGTCCTTCGCCTGACAGCACAGCTCCAGCCTCACAGGTCCACAATGACATTCCCTGAAATCTATATCCTGCGCCACGGGCAAACCGAATGGAACGCCGAAAACCGGATGCAGGGCGCGCTCAATTCGCCGCTGACCGCGCAGGGCGCGGCTGACGCGGCGCGGCAGGGTGCGATCCTTGCGCAACGTGATCTGACTGGTTTCCAGTTCTGGTGCAGCCCGCAGGGGCGTGCGGTCCAGACGGCGGGCATCGCGCTGGCGCGGATCGCGGCACATATCCACACCGACCACCGCCTGCGCGAAATCGGTGTTGGCGATTGGGCAGGGTTGCTGCGCGACACGCTGCCGATGCCGGATGGCCCCGATCCAGTCGCTGCACAATATGCCATGGCCCCGAACGGCGAAGGTTTCGCAGCCCTCGAGACACGCTGCCGTTCTTTTCTGGCCGATCTGAACGCTCCCGCCGTTCTGGTGACCCATGGGATCACCAGCCGGGTGTTGCGCCGCATCCTTGCGGGGGATGCCGCGATTGCCGTGTCCACAGCGCATGGCGGGCAGGGGCGGGTCTATCACATCAAGGACGGCATCCAGCACCTTCTAGAAGCGTGACCCAGGCCGCCCGCACCCCCATTATCGTTCGAGCATAAATATCCTGGGGGTCCGGTGGTTAGCCCCCGGCCACCACTTGCATCACGCGCCGCGATATCCTAAAGCAGCGTCATCGGGTGATTAGCTCAGTTGGTAGAGCGCTTCCTTTACACGGAAGATGTCGGGAGTTCGAGCCTCTCATCACCCACCATCCACAATCCGCCACCCACAATCAGATTGTCGCGCCGCCGGTCTCGCACCCACATGTCATCGCGGCACTTTTGGCTGGGCTCAATTCACGATGTCGCCTGTCGCGGTCGGATCGGTTGCGCCGCCCATCTTGGTTAATCAAAAATTGATGGCAGCGCGCGGGATGATGGACCTTGTCAATCTCTGTGGCGGGCGTTGATTGCCAAGCATGGGTGCGTCAAGGTGCGCGGCGTGATTGCATTTTTTTGGGGTCTCTCGATACGGATCTATTCATCGGCTTGCTTTGGTTGCATCGGCTAACTTGTGACGTGACCAGCGCGCCAGTCTTTGTTGCAAATTTCTGCCGCGATCCGCGGGCGGCTGCGCGGATCAGAGTTATTTTCAGACAAGCCCTAAGACCGCTTGACGAGGCCCGCAGCCGCACTTAGAAGCACCCCACCAGCAGCGATGCTGGGAATGCAGATGCGCGGTTGTAGCTCAGTTGGTTAGAGTACCGGCCTGTCACGCCGGGGGTCGCGGGTTCGAGCCCCGTCAACCGCGCCACTGCCTTTCCCTTACAAAAGACGACCCGGAACGCCGCGCTGAAAAGCGCGGCTTTCGGTCTTTTTGCCGTTGACGCCCGGCGCGCCCACGATTATTGCGCCCCTCACGCGCGGTTGTAGCTCAGTTGGTTAGAGTACCGGCCTGTCACGCCGGGGGTCGCGGGTTCGAGCCCCGTCAACCGCGCCATTTCCCCGATATGACAGAGCGGCCTTCGGTGCTCTGCCTGATCACGCGGTCTGCGTCATTGCATGCAGGATTCGCGCCCAGGACCTGATTCCTTTGTGAAAAGACGACAGGTCATATTTTTCGTTGGGCGAATGGATCTGGTCGTCATTCTTGCCAAAGCCGATCAGCATCGCATCCATGTCCAAAATTTGCTTGAAATAGGCCGCAATCGGGATCGACCCGCCGCTGCCGACATAGGCGGCCGCCTGCGGCCATTCATCCGATAGCGCGCGGCGCGCCTGGGCAAAGGCGGGATGGGTCGTTGTCATCTGGCCTGCGGCGCTGGCCCCGTGCGCGGCAAAGGTCACGCTGCAATCGGCGGGGATCATATCCTGCACCATCTTGCGAAACGCGGCGCGGATCGCCAGCGGGTCTTGGGTGCCGACCAGCCGGAATGAAATCTTGGCGTGGGCCTGTGACGGCAGCACCGTCTTGAACCCGTCGCCGGTATAGCCTGACCACATACCGTTGACTTCGCATGTCGGGCGCGACCAGATCATTTCCAGCGGACGGCGGCCTTTTTCGCCGGCGGGAATCGACAAGCCGACATCACCCAGAAACGCCGCCTCATCGAAGCGCAGATCATCCCAAGCGGCAGCCAGTTCGTTCGACAGGTCCGGCACGCCGTCATAGAAACCGGGGACGGTGATGCGCCCGTCCTCGTCATGCAGGGCCGCAATCACGCGCGCCAGCACGCGGGCGGGGTTCATCGCCAGCCCGCCATACATGCCCGAATGCAAATCCTTGTCGGGGCCGGTGATCGTGATTTCCTCGCCCAGCAAGCCGCGCAGCTGGGTGATAATCGCCGGTGTGCTGTCGCCGTATAACCCGGTGTCGCAGATCAGCGCGATATCGGCTGTCAGCTCTTTGGCATTGTCTTGCATGAACGGGACCAGCGAGGGTGAGCCTGATTCCTCCTCGCCTTCGAAAAACAGCGTCATTTTTGCGGGAAGTGACCCGTGCACAGCGATCCAGGCGCGGCAAGCCTCGACAAAGGTCATCAACTGGCCCTTGTCGTCGGATGTGCCGCGGCCGCGGATCACCTTGCCCTTTGGCGTGTCTTCGACCTGCGGATCAAACGGGTCGCGGTTCCACAGATGCAGCGGATCAACCGGCTGCACATCGTAATGGCCGTAAAACAGGACATGCGGCCCATCGCCAGCCGCATGGGCCACGACCATCGGATGACCCGGTGTCGGGCGTTTGGACGCAGCGAATCCCATCGCCACAAGATCCGCCACCAACCAATCGGCGGCCATGTCGCAATCGGCCTTGTAGGCCGGGTCGGTCGAAATCGACGGGATGCGCAGCAATTCCTTCAGACGTTCAACCGCCTGCGGCAAATCAGCATCAATACGGTCGAGAACGGGATCGAGGGACATGGGGAAGCCTTTCCAGAAATGTGTGATGCAAGGTTGTCCCGATCACAGCGCAGGTCAATGGCCGACGTGGCAACGCCCGATTGGACAAATCGCGCCAGCTGACATTTATTGATCCAGATCATGGTCTGCACATTTTGGCCGGCCTAGGGTCAGCTCGGCGAGGGGTGACAGTTTGTAGCGTCTTGTTCGGGCGGTTTCTGCCCTATATGCAGATTAGAACGATTCATGGCGCCCCGCAAAAGAGAGCGTCCTGTCACGATAAGAAGGACGGATTGGTGGATTATAACGCCCAATTGGATACAGCGATCAACCGCTTGCATGACGAAGGCCGCTATCGCACTTTTATCGATATCGAACGCAAACGTGGTCAATTCCCGCATGCGACATGGGTCAAACCTGACGGATCCGAAATGCCCGTGACCGTCTGGTGTGGCAACGATTACCTTGGCATGGGGCAGCACCCCGTCGTGCTGGCCGCCATGCACGAGGCGATCGAGGCAACAGGCGCAGGTTCGGGCGGGACGCGCAACATTTCCGGCACCACCGTCTATCACAAACGGCTCGAGGCCGAGCTGGCCGATCTGCATGGCAAGGGCGCTGCATTGCTGTTCACCAGCGCCTATATCGCCAATGACGCAACGCTCAGCACGCTGCCGAAACTGTTTCCCGGCCTGATTATTTATTCCGATATGCTCAACCATGCGTCGATGATCGAAGGCGTGCGCCGCAACGGCGGGGCCAAGCGGATTTTCCGGCACAATGACGTCGCCCATTTGCGTGAATTGCTGGCCGCCGACGATCCGGCTGCGCCCAAGTTGATCGCCTTTGAATCGATCTATTCGATGGACGGTGATTTCGGTCCGATTGCCGCCTTTTGCGATCTGGCCGAAGAATTCGGCGCGCTGACCTATTGCGACGAAGTCCATGCCGTCGGCATGTATGGCCCGCGCGGGGCAGGGGTGGCGGAACGTGACGGTGTGATGCACCGCATCGACATCATCAATGGCACGCTGGCCAAGGCATATGGCGTGATGGGCGGCTATATCGCCGCTTCGCCCAAGATGTGCGACGCTGTGCGGTCCTATGCGCCGGGGTTCATCTTTACCACCAGCCTGCCGCCAGCAGTGGCAGCCGCAGCGGCAGCGTCTGTTGCACATCTGAAAAAAGATCAGGCACTGCGCGACAGCCACCAGATGCAGGCGAAAATCCTGAAACTGCGGCTCAAGGGGTTGGGCCTGCCGATCATCGATCATGGCAGCCATATCGTGCCGCTGATCGTCGGCGACCCAAAGCACACCAAAAAGTTGTCCGATATGCTGCTGTCCGAATTCGGAATTTATGTGCAGCCGATTAATTTCCCGACCGTGCCACGCGGCACCGAACGGCTGCGGTTTACCCCGTCGCCGGTACATGGATCACGTGAAATGACCGCACTTGTTGGGGCATTGGACGGTTTGTGGTCGCATTGTGCATTGAACCGGGCTGAATTGGCGGGTTGACGCCTATTGCTGATGTGCAAGCATCGCGTTGATATGGTACAGCTTTTGCAAGCAGTACTTTCCGTTTGATTCGGTCGGTGCCGCTGAGGGGCGTAGTGCGGCAGGACAGTCAATGATGGGAAAGACCTTCAGGCGTGCCAGCGTGGCGCAGGACGTTCAAACCAGAGGGTTTGACGATTACGCCTTGCGTCTTGGCGATATCATGCGCGGCGAACGTGCAACGCTCGGCAAAAGCCTTTTGGATATTCAGCGCGAATTAAAGATCAAGGCGGCCTATATCGCTGCAATCGAAAATGCCGACCCATCGGCGTTTGATACGCCCGGGTTCATCGCGGGCTATGTGCGGTCCTACGCGCGGTATCTTGGCATGGACCCCGACGCAGCCTTTGCCACCTTTTGTAAGGAAAGCGGCTTTGCGACCGCGCATGGCATGTCAGAACAGGCGTCCTCGCTGAAAAATCGCGTGGCGGACACCAGCCGCGTGTCGGCTGGCAAGGATATCTTTTTATCGTCGCGCACGCCTTTCGTCCCTGCACGGGAATCGGTTTTCGCGCAGCTTGAATTGCGTGCCATCGGGTCTGTGCTGGTGCTGATCACGATGATCGCGGGGCTGGGCTATGGCGGCTGGACCGTGTTGCAAGAGGTGCAGCGCGTGCAATTCGCCCCGGTCGAACAGGCCCCCGTTGTGGTGTCAGAGCTTGACCCACTTGCCGGTGGCGGCAATGGATTCAATGTTCCTGGCGATGCGCTGGCGGATGTGACGTTGCCATCGCCCGATGCGCTTGACCGGCTCTATCGCCCGCAGGCGCTGGATGTGCCGGTCATGGTCGCGCGCGACACCCCGATTGCAACGCTGACCCCGCGCATGATCGGTGCCTTGGCGTCAGGCCAAGATGATTCCGCTGTCGCGATGGTCGCAGCTGATCTGCCCATTGCTCAGCCAGATACCCTGCCGACCCCCAGTATTCAGGTGGTCGAACCGCCCGCGCCGCAGGTGCAATTGGTCGCCGCACGCCCAGCCTGGGTGCGGGTACAGGCAGCGGATGGCGTTGTCCTTTTCGAAGGCATCATGGAACCCGGACAGAATTTCGTGCTGCCCGCGACCGAAGACCCCGCCATTCTGCGGGTCGGCGAAAGCGGTGCGATGTATTTCGCGGTCAATGGCCAGCATTACGGCCCAGTCGGGCAGCGCGGTGTTGTGACCTCCAATGTGGTTCTGTCGGTGGATAATCTGACCGCCAGCTATGCCTTGGCCGATCTTGCCAGTGATGCGGACCTGGCCGAAATCATCCGTGTCGCAGAAGCCGTGACAGACCAATAGCCGCAGACGCTTGCCCACAGCGGCAGGGGCGCTTAGGTTGCGGATGAACGCAGGTTTCGTGAAAGCGCAATGATGTCCCTGAACCATATCCGTCCTTGGCGGAATATCTATCGCCGCAAATCCCGTCAGATCATGGTGGGCAATGTGCCGGTTGGTGGCGATGCGCCGATCTCGGTGCAGACGATGACCAATACGCTGACCACCGACATCAAGGGCACCATCGCCCAAGTACAGGCCGCCGCCGATGCCGGTGCCGATATCGTGCGTATTTCGGTCCCTGATGAAGCCTCGTCCAAGGCATTGCGCGAGATTGTGCGCAATGTCTCGGTGCCGATCGTGGCCGATATCCATTTCCACTATAAACGTGGCATCGAAGCCGCCGAAGCTGGCGCTGCCTGTCTGCGCATCAACCCGGGCAATATCGGCGATGAAAAACGCGTCAAAGAGGTGATCCGTGCCGCGCGCGACAACAATTGTTCGATCCGAATCGGGGTGAACGCGGGGTCGCTGGAAAAGCATTTGCTGGACAAATACGGCGAACCTTGCCCCGATGCGATGGTCGAAAGCGGGCTGGATCACATCAAGATCCTGCAGGACAACGATTTTCATGAATTCAAGATTTCCTGCAAGGCGTCCGACGTGTTCATGGCCGCCGCCGCCTATCAGCAATTGGCGGATGCGACCGACGCCCCGATCCATTTAGGGATCACAGAGGCGGGTGGCCTGATCAGCGGCACCGTGAAATCCGCTATCGGGATGGGCAATCTGCTCTGGATGGGGATCGGTGATACGATCCGCGTTTCGCTGTCCGCCGATCCGGTGGAAGAGGTCAAGATGGGGTTCGAAATTCTCAAATCCCTTGGCTTGCGGCACCGCGGGGTGAATATCATTTCCTGCCCGTCCTGCGCGCGGCAGGGGTTCGACGTGATCAAGACGGTCGAGGCGTTGGAAAAGCGGCTGGAACATATCAAGACGCCGATGTCTCTGTCGATCATCGGCTGTGTCGTGAATGGTCCGGGCGAGGCGTTGATGACCGATGTCGGTTTCACCGGCGGCGGGGCAGGGTCCGGCATGGTCTATCTGGCGGGCAAGCAAAGCCACAAGCAATCCAATGCCGATATGATCGAACATATCGTCGAACAGGTCGAAAAAAAGGCCGCCGAAATCGAAGCCAAGGGCGATCTGGCCGCCGAGTAGGGTGGATCTTGATCCACCTTACGAAACCCCACCAAGAGGCAGCAGATGCGACACGCAACCCGCGGCGACGTTGACCCTTTCATCGTCATGGATGTGATGGAAGCCGCCCGTCAGGCCGAGGCCGCAGGCCGCCATATCATCCATATGGAGGTCGGCCAGCCCGGCACCGGCGCGCCCAAAGCGGCGTGCGACCAGCTGATCGCGGATATGGCCAATCCTTTGGGCTATACCGTGGGCCTTGGCCTGCCCGATTTGCGCGCCCGCATCGCACGTCATTACGGCGATTGGTACGGGCTGGACCTTGACCCTGCGCGCGTGGTCATCACTTCGGGTGCATCCGGTGCGTTTCTGCTGGCCTTTTCGGCGCTGTTCGACAATGGCGAAAGGGTTGGCCTTGGCACGCCCTGTTATCCGTCCTACCGGCAGATATTGCGCGCTGTCGGACTGACGCCCGTCGATATTCCGACAAGCCTTGTCGACCGGTTCCAGCCGCAGCCGCAGCATGTGGCCGCGCATGATCTGGCCGGGCTGATTGTCGCCTCGCCTGCCAACCCCACCGGCACCATGCTAGATGCCCCCCAATTGGCCGCCTTGGCCGAGGCCTGTGCCGCGCGTGATGCCGCGCTGATTTCGGATGAAATCTATCACGGGATCGACTACGACTTGCGCCCTGTCTCGGCGCTGAGCGTCACTGACGAGGTCTATGTCATTAATTCCTTTTCCAAATATTTCTCGATGACCGGTTGGCGCGTCGGCTGGATGGTTGTGCCGGATGACCACGTCCGCCGGATCGAACGGCTGGCGCAGAACATGTTCATCTGCGCGCCCCATGCCGCACAGCGCCTTGCGCTGCATGCGATGAATTGCGCGCCGGAACTGGATGCCAACAAGGCCGTCTATGCCGCCAATCGCGCACTGATGATGGACGGGTTGCGCGCGGCGGGGCTGGGGGCCTTTGCGCCGCCTGACGGGGCGTTCTACATTTATGTCGATGTCTCTGCCTATACAGATGACGCCCGCGCCTTTGCCGCCGAGATTCTGGATCAGGCAGGCGTAGCCGTGACACCGGGGCTGGATTTTGACGCAGCCCGCGGGCATCACTGGCTGCGGTTTTCCTATGCGCGCGGCACCGCGGATATCATCGAAGGGCTGGACCGGATCGCGCGGTTCATGCAGGCGCGCCGCGCATGATCCGCTGGATCGTGCTGTGCTGCCTGTTGGCCACGAGTGCTGGCGCACAGGCGCGGTTCGACCCCGAAAGATCTGATATCCGCGATGGCTGGCGGTCGGTGCAGATCGTGCTGGGCCTGTCGGACATCGTGCCTTACCGGATCTTCACGCTCGATGACCCGCGCCGTCTGGTGCTGGATTTTCAAGGGCTGGATACCGGCGGGGCCAGTGCCAGCCCGATCAACAGCGCCCGCCGCGTGACGGATATCCGCTTTGGCCCCTACCGGCCCGGCTGGACGCGGATGGTACTGGACCTGAGCGAACCCCTGACGCTGGCCAAGGCCGAGATGACCCGCGACGCGCAGGGCGCGCAGCTGACCCTGCGGTTGGCCCGCACCACGGCGGATGATTTCGCCGCCGCCGCCGGTGCGCCGCCCGATCCGGGCTGGGATGCATTGAGCGAAGCTGCATTGCGCGGGCTGGAGCAGCGCCAGAGCGGTGCTTTTATCGTCGTGCTTGACCCCGGCCATGGCGGCGTTGACCCCGGGGCTGAACGTAACGGGATCACCGAGGCGCATCTGATGCTGGAATTTGCCGCTGAAATCGCAGGCCAGCTGCGCGCCCAGGACGGGGTGGCCGTGGTCATGACCCGCGAGGCGGATGTCTTTGTCCCGCTGTTCACGCGGATGAGCATTGCGCGCCGCGCGCGGGCGGATCTGTTCATCTCGTTGCATGCTGATGCGCTGGAACACGATGATGCCTGGGGCGCCTCGGTCTATACCCTGTCCGAGGACAGCGACGATATCGCTATGGAACTGCTGGTAGAACGGCATGAGCGCGGCGACCTGCTGGCGGGGGTCGATCTGTCCGTCACCGATGACAGGGTGACCGGTGTGCTGATGGATCTGGCACGCCAGACCACCAGCCCGCGCGCGGCATCCTTTGCGGACCACGTGATCGCGCAGATGCAGGCGCAGGGCGTGCGGCTGAATGCCAAGCCCCGCCGTACGGGGCGGTTTTCGGTGCTGCTGGCCGCCGATTTCCCCAGCGTGCTGATCGAGGCGGGGTTTTTGTCAAATACGCAGGACCGCCAGACCCTGACCGACCCGCAAAGCCGCGCGCGGCTGGTGGCGGCGATCACGCAGGCGGTTGCGCAATACCGCAGCGACATGCCCTAGCGCGGATCAGGCGATTGTGATGTCCCGCATTGGCGCGTGCCGCTTGACGGGCATTTGCGGTTTTGACCCCCACGCAGGCAGCGCGTATAAGCACACGGAATCCTGAAAGGAACGACCGCCCCGTGTTGCGCTTTATCTTCTCATTCTTCGGTGGCATTTTCACCTTTTTGACGATGGGTCTGGTGATGGCCGCGCTTGGTCTGGGCGGGGTGATTTTCCTTTATGGCCGCGATCTGCCCAGCTATGAGACGCTGTCGCAATACACGCCCAAGACGATCAGCCGGATCTATTCGCGCGAAGGCCGCATCATCGACGAATTCGCCGTCGAACGCCGCCTGTTCACCCCGGCCGAGGATATCCCCGATCTGGTCAAACAGGCGTTCATCTCTGCGGAAGACAAGAATTTTTATACCCACCAAGGCTTTGACGCGACCAGCATGCTGTCGGCCGTGATCGACGCCGTGCAATCGCGTGGCGAAGACCTGCGCGGTGCGTCCACGATTACCCAGCAGGTGATGAAAAACTTTCTGCTCGACGGGTCACGGTCGGTGGAACGCAAGATCAAGGAAATCATCCTTGCCGTGCGGATCGAGCAGGCGATGTCCAAGGAACGTATCCTCGAGCTGTATTTGAACGAAATTTTTCTGGGCCAGAATTCCTTTGGCGTCACCGCCGCGGCGCTGACCTATTTCAACAAACCGCTGACCGACCTGACCGCGGGCGAGGCGGCCTATCTCGCGTCCTTGCCCAAATCGCCCAGCAACCGCCACCCCGTGCGCGACCAAGAGGCGGCGATTTTCTGGCGCGACAATACCCTGCGGCTGATGCATCAGAACGGCTATATCGACGATATCACGCTGGCGGTGGAAACCGGATCACCGCTGCGCACCGTGCAGGGCGGCGATTATGCTGATTTCCGCACGACCTTGCCGGACCGTGATTATTTTACCGATGAAATCCGCCGCCAGCTCAGCCAGGATTTCGGGCAGGAGGAATTCTTTTCCGGTGGCCTGTCGATCCGCGCCACGGTCGATCCCGAACTGCAAAAGGTTGCGGCACAATCGCTGCAACAGGCGCTGGAGGATTTTGACCGCGCCAGAGGCGTCTGGCGCGGTACCGGCCTGACCATCGCACCAGAGGCGCTGGCGGATGAAGCTGCATGGCGCGCGGCGCTGCGCGCAACCGATCTGCCGCGCGACGTGATGTTGGGGGGGCAATGGCACCCTGCCGTCGTGCTGGCCGTGGCCGAAAACAGCTTGCGCATCGGCATCGAAGGGCTGCCAGCCTCCGAGGCGGAACCCCATGTCGTGCCACGCCGCGATATCGAGTGGATGCGCGGCAATTTCTTTGACAATTTCACCCCCGGCGATGTGGTGCATGTCCGGCGCATCGTGCAGGACAGCGATGGTTCATTCCTGCGCTGGAGCCTGCGGCAGGTGCCAGAGGTCCAGGGTGCCTTTATGGCGATGGATGTGAACACTGGCCGCGTGATCGCGATGCAGGGCGGGTTCAGCTATCAGGCATCGGTGTTCAACCGCGCGACACAGGCGCAACGCCAGCCCGGATCATCGTTCAAGCCTTTCGTCTATGCCACCGCGCTGGACAGCGGCTATTCGCCCGCCACCATCGTGGTCGATGCCCCGATCGAGATCATGACCCCACAAGGGCTGTGGCGGCCAACGAATGCGTCCAACCAGTTTTATGGGCCGACACCCTTGCGTACCGGCATTGAACGGTCGCGCAACCTGATGACCGTCCGCCTTGCGCAAGAGGTGGGGATTGACCGTATCGCCGAATATGCCGAACGCTTTGGCGTTTATGACCGGATGAATCCGGTGCTGGCAGCCTCGCTGGGATCGGATGAGACGACATTGTTCAAGATGGTCGCCGCCTATGCGATGTTCGCCAATGGTGGCGAACGGGTCGCACCCACGCTGGTGGACCGCGTGCAGGACCGGTTCGGCAATACCGTCTATCTGCACGATGACCGGCAATGCCCCGATTGCGCCAATCTGACCTTGCCCGCAGGGCAGGCGCCGCTGATCTTGTCTAACCGCACCCGCGTGATGAACGAAGTCACTGCCTATCAGCTGACATCCATGATGCAGGGCGTGGTGGAACGCGGCACGGCGGCGGGGTCGGTGAACCTGCCTGCGCAGATCGCAGGCAAGACCGGCACCACCAATGACAGCAAGGATGTCTGGTTCGTGGGCTTTTCGTCCAATATCGTGGCGGGCTGTTACATCGGTTATGACAATCCGCGCAGTCTGGGCAGTGGTGCATCGGGCGGCGGCATGTGCGGGCCGGTGTTCAACCGCTTTATGACCGAGGCGATTGATGTGTTCGGCGCGCCGCCTTTCAGGGTGCCCGATCAATGCCAGTTCATCAAGATCGACCGCTTCAGCGGTGCGCGCCTGCCCGATGATGCCCTGGGCGACAACGTGGTGGCGGAATGTTTCCGCGCGGGCGAAGAACCGGTCTTTGGCATCATGTATGACGGCGGTTTCGCCATGGCCGCCGATCTGCCGCTGTATGACGAAGTGCCGCGCAGCCAGCGCGAAGTCACGACATCGACCGGCGATACGGCAACCGTGGGCGAGCGTGCGACCTTTGGCACCTTGTCCACCGGCGGGTTGTACTGACCGCCTTGCCGCTGGCGGGTGCGGGATGTAAGACCCCTCAGAACCAATCGGAACAGGTGTCCCATGCGCGCTGAAACGCAGAACAATGTCGATGCGATCCAGAAATCGTTGAACCTGCTGGCGCAGCGGATGGATTATGAAACCGCCCGCTACCGGCTGGAAGAATTCGACGCGCGGGTCGAGGACCCGACATTATGGGACGATCCCGACGCCGCGCAGAAACTGATGCGCGACCGGCAGGTGCTGGTCGATACATTGACCATGCATGATACGATCAAGCAGGAACTGGCCGATAATATCGAACTGATCGAGATGGGCGAGATGGAAGGCGATGCCGACATCATCACCGAGGCTGAAGAGGCGCTCAAATCCCTGCGCGAGAAAGCCGCGCAAAAAGAGCTCGAGGCGCTGCTGGATGGCGAGGCGGATGCCAATGATACCTTCCTTGAAGTCAACGCAGGGGCGGGCGGCACCGAAAGCTGCGACTGGGCCAATATGCTGTCGCGCATGTATGTCCGCTGGGCCGAGAAAAAGGGCTACAAGGTCGAATTGCAATCCATGCAGTCGGGCGACGAGGCGGGGATCAAATCCGTCACTTATAAAATCATGGGGCATAACGCCTATGGCTGGTTGAAATCCGAAAGCGGCGTGCATCGGCTGGTGCGTATTTCGCCCTTTGATAGCGCCGCCAAACGGCACACGTCCTTCACGTCCGTCAAGGTCTATCCCGTCGTCGATGATAATATCGAGATCGAGGTGAACCCCAGCGACATCCGCCTTGATACCTACCGGTCATCGGGTGCGGGCGGCCAGCACGTCAACACCACCGATTCCGCTGTGCGGATCACCCACTTTCCAACTGGTATCGTGGTCACCTCCTCGGAAAAATCGCAGCACCAGAACCGCGATATCGCGATGAAGGCGTTGAAATCGCGGCTTTATCAGATGGAGCTGGATAAACGCTCTGCGCTGGTGAACGAGGCGCATGAAAACGCGGGCGATGCGGGCTGGGGCAACCAGATCCGGTCCTATGTGCTGCAACCCTATCAAATGGTCAAAGACCTGCGCACCGGGTTCGAGACATCGGACACCAAAGGCGTGCTGGACGGTGATCTGGACGGGCTGATGGGGGCGACGCTGGCGCTGGATATGTCGGGCAAGGGGCGGGACGCGGCCAACGCGGACTGATCAGGCTGGCTTGCCAAAAGCCGCCCTTGGGCGCAAGATTTGCGCATGACCCAGACTGGCATGATCAGCCACTCCGCCACCCCGCAGGTGCGTGACCTTGCGCTGGCTGACCTGCGTGCGGCGCTGCTGGCCGGGATCAAGGATTTCCGCAGAACCCCGCAATTCGGCCTGTTCTTTAGCGCAGTCTATGTGCTGGGTGGGTTCGGGATGCTGTCGTTGGGCGCGGGGCATGTGACATGGACGCTGGCGACCAGCCTTGGCTTTCCGCTGATCGCCCCTTTCGCCGCCGCCGGATTATACGAGGTCAGCCGCCGGATCGAGACGGGCCAGCCTTTGTCATGGCGCGCGGTGCTGGCCATCGTCTGGCAGGAACGCACGCGGCAATTGCCGTGGCTTGGCGCGATCATCGTGATTTATTTCCTGTTCTGGACCTTTCTTGCGCATATGATTTTCGCGTTGTTCATGGGGCTGAGCACGATGACCAACGTATCCCAAAGCTGGGAGGTGTTCCTGACCCCCACCGGCCTGACCATGATTGCCGTCGAACTGGCGGTTGGTGCCGTGCTGGCGTTTTTGCTGTTTGCGCTGACCGTGGTCAGCCTGCCTTTGGTGCTGGAGCGCGAGGTTGATTTTGTCACCGCGATGCTGATCAGCCTTGCCGTGGTGCGCCAGAACCCCTCTGTGATGCTGTGCTGGGCCGGCCTGATCGCCGCGCTGACGTTGCTGGCGCTGCTGCCGTGGTTTGTGGGGCTGATCGTGGTGCTGCCGGTGCTGGGCCACGCGACATGGCATCTGTATCGGCGGGCGTTGGATTTCGACGAAAAAGGGCGCCACAAAGGACGCCCGTAATCAATCTATCTTCTCTGCAAAGCCTCAGGCCTTGTCGCCTTCGGCTGTGGGCAGCACGGGCATTTTTTGGCCACCTGAGGACAACGGGTCATCTTGCCGCTGCACGGAGCCTTCGAAATGTGCGCCCGATTCGATAGCGATCGTCTTGTGGATGATGTCGCCTTCGACCCGCGCGGTCGAGGTCAGCCGCACCTTGAGACCGCGGACACGACCGATCACGCGGCCATTGACCACGACGTCGTCGGCGATGATTTCGCCCTTGACCGTCGCGCTTTCGCCAACCGTCAGAAGATGGGCGCGGATGTCACCATCGACCTGACCTTCGATCTGGATATCACCAGTCGTTTTCAAATTGCCGGTGATCAGCAGATCCGACGACAGCATCGAGGCCGGTGGCTTGGCCTTGGGCGGCGATGTTTTGAAATCAGGAACCGGGCTGCCGGTCTTGCTGGCATCCACCGTGGTGGCTGCGGGAGAATCGGCCACCTTTGGCCCGGGCTCATTGATTTTGGATTTAGAAAACATTCTGTCCAGCTCTTATATAAGTCATCGGATTGACGGGGTTACCATTGACGCGCACCTCGTAGTGAAGATGGGGCCCGGTCGAACGACCAGAATTTCCCATAGCACCAATTCGGTCGCCACGCGATACCCTTTGGCCAACCCGCACGTCAATTGTGTTCAGATGAGCATAGCGCGTCTCAAGGCCAAAATCGTGGCGGATGGTGATCAGGCGGCCATAACTGGATTCCCAGCCTGCCTTTACCACAACGCCATCAGCAGCGGCATGGATCGGCGTCCCGACCGGCCCCGCGAAATCAGTGCCTGCATGCAGCCGGCCCCAGCGTTGTCCAAAACCCGATGTCAGCCGGTAATTCGACCGTACCGGCATCGCGATCGGCAGTTTGTCGGCGGCGATCCGGTACAGGTTGATCCGGTCCATTGACGCAAGAATCGCATTGGCGCGCAGGCTGTCGGGGTCCGGCTCGCCCGTTGCGGCGGTAAATTCGATGGGCGCCAGCGGACCACCGGTGCCGGAATAGCCGCGCCTGACCTGTTCGATCAGCGTGTCAGGGTTCATGCCAGCGGCGCGGAACACATTGTCCAGCGGTTCGACCGAGACCAGCATCGCTTCTTCCAATTGGCGAAAGATCTGGTCGTTGCGTTCCTGCAGCAGGCGCAATTCCAGTTGCATTTCCGCGGCCTGTTCGATGGCCATGCCTGCATCATCGGCGATTTGATCACGCTCGGCGGCGGTTTCGGCCAGCGCGCTGGCCAGCAGGTTGACGGTGCCGACAGCTTCGTCAGGCATCGACAGCGGTGTGCCGTCGTCGCCAGTCGCGGTCAGCATGGCGACCTGCTGGCGCGCTTCTTCGCGGGCTTTCATCGTGGTGCGCAGGGTGGTCTGCACCACCTCCAGCCCTGTTTCCAGCTCGCGGCGCTTTTCCTCGGTGGCCAATAGTTCCGATTGCATGATCGAAATCTGTTCCAGCGCCATTTCAAACCGCGCATGGGCGGATGCCGCTTCGGCGGCGCGGTTATCGCGGTCGGATGACAGGATATTGAGCCGCTGTTCATAGGTCATCTGATCGCGCTGCGCCTGTGCGCGGAAATTGCCCGCCCCGATACTATCCATCAGCAGGATCGCGGTGGCGACGATGGTCCAGCCGACCACGATGGTGCTGCCCGCCCAAGCGACCAGTTGTGTTTCCGATGACAGGCGGATGAAACGCGTTTCGGTGTCTGACCGCAGGAAAAGCCGCTTTTCAGGGAACCATCGCTCGAGCGTGGCATGGATCGGTTTCATCAGTCTTGAACGCACCAGTTATCCACCTTGCTTGGCTATCAGACCTGCCCCGTTTCCCCACAAAAGGCAGTGCTGGACCGTGTTAGCCAGCCAAACGCCATGTCGCAACACCCAATCCCCGATTTTCGGCCCAAGGGGGAAAACACGCCAATCTGCGCAAAGTTCCGCCGAGACCTGCAGATCCGTGCCGGTCACGGCCGTCGCACCCTGCCGGATGGCGCGCGATTACAGCGCCTTGACCGCCGCCAGCACCGCGTCAACATGGCCGGAGACTTTGACCTTGGGCCAGACCTGCGCGATCTTGCCATCCGGCCCGATCAGGAATGTGGCGCGTTCGATGCCCATATAGGTCTTGCCATACATGCTTTTCTCGACCCAGGTGCCATAGCGTTCGCAGACATCGCCCGCCTCGTCCGACAACAGCGCGATTTTCAGGTCATGTTTGGCGACGAACTTGGCGTGCTTGGCCACGGAATCCTTGGACACGCCCAGCACCACGGCACCGGCGGCGGCAAAATCATCGACGCTTTGGGTGAAACCGATGGCTTCGGTGGTGCAGCCGGGTGTGTCGTCCTTGGGGTAGAAATAAAGAACCACTGTCTTGCCCGCGAAATCGGACAGATTGACGATATCGCCGCCGTCGCGCGGCAGGCTGATTGCAGGCGCAGTGTCGCCGATGGCAGGGTGGGTCATGGCTGATGATCTCCGCTGAGGTTTTGATTGCCTTGTTTTAGTTCCATGGTGTCAAAGATAAAGGGACCAGTGACCCCATGGGCGGAGAATCCTTGCCAGATCCAATTCCAGAGCCAGTGCCAGACCAGCCGCAGCCAGCCGACCCCGTTCGCGCTCTATGGCCGCTGTCGCGTGTCCGCCTGGTGCTGCGCGGCGTGCTGCTGGTGTGTCTGATGCCGCTGGTCTTTGCGCTGGTGGCTGGCGTCATGATCATCGACCGCGAGATTACCGCCCCAAGCTGGATCACCGCGCAGGTGCAAGACCGCGGGACCGAAGTGCTGGATGGCGGGCGTTTGCGCTTTGCCGCGATATCGGTGCGGATCGGGCGCGACCTGCACCCGACCATCCGGCTGATCGACACCCAGCTGATCGACCGCAACGGGGCGCTGGTCACGCGGATACCGGTGGTCGAGGCTGACCTGTCCCCGCGCGGCGTGATCTTGCAACGCGCGGTACTGGTCCAACAGGTGCGCATCATCGGCGCACAGATCAACCTGCGCCGCGCGCGCGACGGCAGCCTTGGGCTGGCGCTGGGGGCCGGCAACCAGTTGCGCACACGCAGCCTGCCGGAATGGCTGGATGAAATTGATCTGTTCCTTGACCGGCCCGTGTTCGATGCCCTGCGCACAGCGCAGGTGTCCGGATTGATTGTCAATTACGACGACGCCCGCGCAAGGCGGAACTGGACCGTCGATGGCGGGCAGGTCGATCTGGACATGCGCGGCGGACAGTTGACGGTGCAGGCGGAACTGGCGCTGTTGTCGGGGCGGGCCGATGTGACCACGGCGCTGTTGTCCTATGCCAGCCCGCGCGACAGCCGTGCCGCCGATCTGGCAGTGACGATCAACAATATCGCGGCCAGCGATATCGCGGCGCAATCGCCGGCGCTGAACTGGCTGCGCGATGTGGCTGCGCCTTTGTCGGCCACATTGCGCACCACGCTTGATGAGACCGGCGCGCTGGGGGCGTTGCGGGCCTCGCTCGATATCGGGGCAGGGGTGCTGCAACCGACGCCCGCGTCCGACCCCGTGGGGTTCAGCGCCGCGCGGGCCGAGCTGACCTATGACCCGACCCTCGACCTGATCCGGTTCAGCGACATCGCGGTGCAAAGCGAATGGGGCAGCCTGCAGGCCAGCGGCGATGCCTATCTGCGCGATTTCGCCGATGGTCTGCCGCGCGCCTTGCTGGCACAATTCCAGCTGCGCGATGTGGCGCTGAACCCGCCGGGCCTGTTTGATGTACCACCGCTGATCGACGGGGCGAGCGTGGATCTGCGGTTGTCGCTTGATCCTTTCGTGGTTGATATCGGGCAGGCAATCGTGCGCGATGGTGCGTCGCGCGTCATGGCGCAGGGCCGGATCGCGGCCACGGATGCTGGCTGGCAGGTGGCGGTTGATGCTGTGATCGACGCGCTGGCGCCGGACCGGCTGCGCGCAGTTTGGCCCAACGGGTTCCGGCCCGGCACCCGCGACTGGTTTGACCGCAACATGCTTGCAGGCCAGTTGTCGGACCTGCATTTTGGCCTGCGTCTGGAGCCCGGACAACCGCCCATTATCGCAGGCCATTTCAGCTTTGCCGATGCCGCCGTGCGGGTGATGCCTGCGCTGCCGCCGGTGACGCAGGCGCGTGGCACTGGGCATTTGATCGGCCACCGCTTTGTGATCGTTGTGGATAACGGCATGATGATCGCGCCACACGGCGGGCCTATCCAGCTTGACGGCACCAGCTTTGCCATCGCGGACCTGCGCCAAAAGCCGGGCCTTGCGACGCTGGACCTGCAGGCACAAAGCCGCCTGCCAGACCTTTTGTCGGTGATCAATCAGCCGCCTTTCTCCTTTCTGGACAAGGCCGGTCTGCCTGTCACCATTGCCCAGGCCAATGCACAGGCGCAAGGCAGTGTGAACTGGCCCTTGCTCAAGCGCACACCACGCGAAATGGTGCGTTTCGACATCGGGGTCGATTTGACAGATATGCGCAGCGACCTGCTGGTGCCGGGGCGGGTGCTGACAGCGGCAGGCATGCAGGTGACGGTCGATGAGACCGGCCTTTCGATCACTGGCCCCGTGCAGCTGGACGGTGTCGCCGCCGATGCGCAATGGACGCGCAGCTTTGCGCGTCATGCGCCGCGCGGTAGCCAGTTGCAGGCGGAACTGATGATTTCGGACGCAGCTTTGCGCGCCTTCGGGGTCGCGTTACCGCCCGGCATGATCAGCGGTGCCGCCGCCGCGCGGTTGCAGGTCACGCTGCAACCGGACGCGCCGCCGCAGTTCGTACTGACCTCTGATCTTGACGGGCTGCGGCTGGCGCTGCCGCCGATTGGCTGGGCCAAAGCCGCCGCGACCAAGGGCGATCTGCGCATCGAAGGCCGTCTTGGCCCTGTCCCCGAAATCACCCGCCTGTCGATCAGCGGTGGCGGCTTGCAGGCCGAAGGACGCATCACGATGGCCGCTGGTGGCGGCTTGGCGCAAGCGGCGTTTTCGCGGCTGCGCATCGGCAATTGGCTGGATGCGCCTGTCACCTTGAACGGGCGCGGTGCCGATCAGGCCCCCGCCATTGTGGTCCAAGGTGGCATGATCGACCTGCGCCGCGCGCGGTTCGGGGCTGGCGGCGGGGTGCAGGGCGGGGCGGGCGGCAGCCCGGTGCAGATCGCGCTGGACCGCCTGGTCGTGACCGAAGGCTTGGTGCTGACCGGATTTCGCGGCGATTTCACAAGCGTTGCGGGGTTCATCGGGCAATTCAGTGCGCGCATCAACGATTCCGCTGCTGTCACCGGCACCATCGCGCCGCGCGCCGGGCGGTCCGCGATCAGGCTGCGCAGCGATGATGCGGGCAATGTCTTGCTGGCCTCCGGGCTGTTTCGCAGCGCGATTGGTGGCACGCTCGACCTGACGCTTTTGCCTGCGGCGGATGCCGGCACATTCGACGGGGTCTTGGCCGTCCGGTCGGTGCGGGTGCGCGATGCGCCGACCATCGCGGCCTTGCTGGATGCGATCAGCGTCGTGGGTCTGCTGCAACAGATGGACGGGCAGGGGCTGTCCTTTGACGAGGTCGATGTCCAGTTCCGCCTGACCCCCGATGAGGTCATCGTGTCGCAGGCCAGCGCGGTCGGTCCGGGGCTTGGCATTGCGGTCAACGGGATCTACACGCTGGCGGCCAAGGGGTTTGATTTGCAGGGTGTCGTGTCTCCGTTCTATCTGGTTAACAGCATCGGTGCGTTCCTGACCCGCAAGGGGGAGGGGCTGGTCGGCTTCAATTTCACCATCGCGGGGACACCGGATGCGCCGCGCGTCAGCGTAAACCCGCTGTCGGCGTTGACCCCCGGCCTTTTCCGCGAAATTTTTCGCCGCCCGCCACCGGAGCTTATCCAATGAAACTGAGCGATTTTGATTTCGACCTGCCCGAGGCGCTGATCGCCACGCGTCCCGCGCGGCCACGATCCTCGGCGCGGTTGTTGCTCGCGCAGGGCGACCGGATCGCGGACCAGATCGTCACTGATCTGGTGGACATTCTGCAACCGGGCGACCGTCTGGTGCTGAACGACACCAAGGTGATCCCTGCACGGCTGAACGGCACCCGCGCGCGGTCTGGCGAGGCGGGCGATACCAGCGCGCGAATCGAGGTAACCTTGCTTGAGCCGCGCGCCGATGGCAGCTGGTCGGCGCTGGTCAAGCCGCTGAAAAAGCTGCGTGACGGCGAGGTTGTGGTGTTTTCCGCTGATCTGTCCGCAACCATGACAGGGCGCGGTGACGGGCAGGCCTATCTGCAATTCAACCTGACGGGTGATGATTTCGACGCGGCGCTGAATGCCGTGGGGGCGATGCCCTTGCCGCCCTACATCGCGGCGAAACGTGCGGCGGATGCCGCCGACATGGATGATTACCAGACCTATTGGGCAAAGCACGCAGGCGCTGTCGCGGCCCCCACCGCATCACTGCATTTTGACGGGCCTTTGTTGCAGGCCTTGGCGGCGCGCGGTGTGACGATGTCTTATGTGACCTTGCACGTGGGGGCTGGCACCTTTTTGCCGGTCAAGGTCGATGACGTAAGCGAGCACAAGATGCATGCCGAATGGGGCGAGGTGACAGCGACAGCCGCCGCCCAGATCAACGCCACCAAGGCGGCGGGCAAGCGCGTGATCCCCGTGGGGACAACCGCGCTGCGGCTGATCGAAAGCGCGGCCAAAGGCGGGCAATTGCAGCCCTGGACTGGGCCTACGGATATTTTCATCACGCCGGGTTTCACGTTCCAGATTGCGGACGGGCTGATGACCAATTTCCATCTGCCGAAATCCACGCTGATGATGCTGGTCTCGGCGCTGATGGGCATGGACCGGATCAAGGCGATTTATGCCCATGCCATTGCCGAACGCTACAGGTTCTTTTCTTACGGGGATGCGTCGCTTTTGTTACCTGACCGCGCGTGATTGTCGCCCCGGTTGCATTGCAATCCGGTTATGATCAGGTCACACGGCGGGCTTGGACCAAGCCCTAGGGGGACAGGATGTTTCAGGTATTAACAGGATCATGGGCTCTCTTTCTGGGGATGTTCCTGTTGATGGTGGGCAACGGGCTGCAAGGCACATTGCTGGGCCTGCGCGGCGAGATGGAAGGTTTCAGCACGCTGGCGTTGTCCGTCGTGATGTCGGCCTATTTTCTGGGGTTCCTGTTTTCGTCACGTTTCACGCCTGAACTGATCCGCCGTGTCGGGCATGTGCGGGTGTTTGCGGCGATGGGGTCGATGATTTCGGCCGTGCTGATCTTGTATCCGACATTGGTGGACCCGATTGCCTGGACCGTCGGGCGGGTGATCATGGGGTTTTGTTTCTGTGGCGTCTATATCACCGCCGAAAGCTGGCTGAACGACGCGTCCAGCAATGCCAATCGTGGCAAGGCGCTGTCGCTTTACATGATCGTGCAGATGGCGGGGATCGTGTTCGCGCAATATGTCGTCAGCATCGGTGATGTGTCGGGCTATGTGATCTTTATCATCCCGTCGGTTCTGGTGTCGCTGGCCTTTGCGCCGGTGCTGTTATCGGCGCGCCCGATGCCCGCCTTTTCCGCGACCAAACCGATGAAGATCAAGGACCTGATCAAAACCTCGCCCTTGGGCTGTGCGGGCATGTTCCTGCTGGGCGGTGTGTTTGCCGCGCAATTCGGCATGTCGGCGGTGTACGGCAGCCGCGTAGGGCTGAGCGTGGGGGAAATTTCGTTCTTTATCTCGGCCATCTATGTGGCGGCTTTGGTGCTGCAATATCCGATCGGCTGGCTGTCTGACAGGATGGACCGGCGCAGGTTGATCATCTGGATCGCCATGCTGGGCGGTCTGGGGTCGCTGATCGCCTTTATCGTGCCGGGCAGCTTTTTGCTGATCATCCTCAGCGGGGCCATCGTGGGTGGCACGTCCAACCCGCTTTATGCGCTGCTGATCGCCTATACCAATGATTACCTCGAAAAAGAGGATATGGCCGCCGCATCCGGCGGGCTGTTGTTCATCAACGGGCTGGGCGCGATCATGGGGCCGCTGATCGTGGGTCTGATGATGGATGTGATCGGCGATAACGGGTTTTGGCTGTTCACCGCTGTTCTGATGCTGGGGGTCGGCATCTTTGGCATGGTTCGGGCCACGCAGCGTGATCGCGGTGCGCTGGATCTGGATCAGGTGCCATATGCGCCGGTATCGGCCGGATCATCCGCCGTTGCCGTCGGTGTCGCGCAAGAGGTTTATCTGGACGCCGCCAGCGACGAAATCGCGGCCCGCACCGACTAGACCGCGCGAAATCGTGGCGCGTTTGCCACGAAGCTCTTGTCAGATCACGCTTTGTCTGTTCCTTTGATCCTAGGGACGGCATCAGCGGGGGACGGGACAGTGACGCGCGAAGACGAGGTTCTGGCCTTTTGGCTTGATGAATGTTCCCCGGCGGATTGGTACAAATCCGATCCGGATTTTGATGCCCTGATCCGTGACCGTTTCGAACAGACATGGCGGGACGCGACCGAAGGGTCGCTGGGGCTGTGGTTGACCCATGCAACCGGCACGCTGGCCTATATCATCCTGACCGATCAATTCCCGCGCAACATGTTCCGCGACACGGCCAAGGCGTTTTCGACCGATTTTCTGGGTCTGGCTGCCGCCAAGATGGCGATTGACCGCAATTGGGACATGAAAATCGCAGAACCGGCGCGCCAGTTTTTCTATCTGCCGCTGATGCATTCCGAAACCCTGTCCGATCAGGACCGTGCTGTCCGGCTGATCCATTCACGGATGCCCGAAACCGGCGACAACAACCGCGACCATGCCCGCGCGCATCGCCGGATCATCCGTGATTTCGGGCGCTTTCCCTATCGCAACGCGGCCCTTGGGCGGCGCACCAGCCCTGCTGAACAGACGTTTCTGGATGCGGGCGGATATGGCTTTGCCCTGCGCGCCTTGCAGGAAAAACCGGCCTGAACTGCCTTGCATCCGCGCGATAGCTGATATGACCCAAGGTCACTGGAGGTCGCCGCCAAATTAGTTTAACGTTCAACTAATTCTGAACAGGGAGGGCCAGATGGCTGCGAAAAACTTTGATCTGATCGTTATCGGGGCTGGTCCCGGCGGTTATGTGGCCGCGATCCGCGCGGCACAGCTGGGCATGAATGTTGTGGTGGTCGAGCGCGAAAATCTGGGTGGGATTTGTCTGAACTGGGGCTGTATCCCGACCAAGGCGATGCTGCGATCCTCCGAAGTGTTCCACCTGATGCACCGCGCCAAGGAATTCGGCCTGAGCGTGGAAAAGGTCAGCTATGATCTGGACGCCGTGGTCAAACGTTCGCGCGGTGTGGCCAAGCAGATGGAAGGCGGCGTCAAGCATCTGCTCAAGAAAAACAAGGTCACCGTTATCATGGGCGAGGCGACGATCCCCGCCAAGGGCAAGGTCTCGGTGAAAACCGAAGCCGGCACCGAGGAACTGACCGCCAAAAACATCGTGCTGGCCACCGGTGCGCGTGCGCGCAACCTGCCGGGGCTGGAGGCGGATGGCGCGCGTGTCTGGTCCTACCGCCACGCGCTGGTGCCACCGCATATGCCCAAAAAACTGCTGGTCATCGGATCGGGTGCCATCGGCATCGAATTTGCCAGCTTCTACAACACTTTGGGTGCCGAAACGACTGTGGTCGAAGTGATGGACCGCGTCCTGCCTGTCGAGGATGCCGAAATCAGCGCCTTTGCGAAAAAGCAATTCGTCAAGCAGGGCATGGTGATCATGGAAAAGGCGACGGTCAAACAGCTTGACCGCGCCAAGGACAAGGTCACTGCCCATATTGAAAGCGGCGGCAAGGTCGAGACGCGGGAGTTTGACACCGTGATCAGCGCCGTCGGTATCGTGGGCAATACCGAAGGGCTGGGGCTAGAGGCTTTGGGCGTCACGATCGACCGCACCCATGTGGTGACCGATGAATATTGCCGCACCGGGGTGGAAGGGCTTTATGCCATCGGCGATATCGCGGGCGCGCCATGGCTGGCGCATAAGGCGAGCCACGAAGGCGTGATGGTCGCCGAATTGATCGCGGGCAAACATGCCCATCCCGTCAAACCCGAAAGCATCGCAGGCTGCACCTATTGTCACCCGCAGGTCGCATCCGTCGGCTATACCGAGGCGAAGGCCAAGGAATTGGGCTATACTGTCAAGGTTGGCAAGTTCCCCTTTATCGGCAACGGCAAGGCCGTGGCCTTGGGCGAACCCGAAGGTCTGATCAAGACAGTGTTCGACGCCAAGACCGGCGAATTGCTCGGCGCGCATATGGTCGGCGCGGAAGTGACCGAACTGATCCAGGGCTATGTCATCGGTCGCCAGTTGGAAACCACCGAAGAAGACCTGATGAACACCGTTTTCCCGCATCCGACCCTGTCGGAAATGATGCATGAAAGCGTGCTGGATGCTTATGACCGCGTGATCCACATGTGACCCGTAGGGTGGGTTCAAACCCACCTTACCCCTGCCAAAGGCGCGGCTTGCCAATTGCAGGCCGCGCCTTTGGCCGTGCTTGCAAATAAATCTGTAAATGTTCTATGAATGTTCCGGAAAGCCATTGGACCGGCGCGCCTGTCGGCTTATGTGCAGGGCTTGGACGAGGGATGACCCATGGCAGAGCTGAAATATATCGCGGTGCGCGGCGCGCGCGAACATAACCTCAAGAACATCGATGTGGATATTCCGCGCGACCAGCTTGTTGTGATCACTGGCCTGTCGGGGTCCGGCAAATCGTCGCTCGCCTTCGATACGATCTATGCCGAAGGGCAGCGGCGCTATGTGGAATCCCTGTCCGCCTATGCGCGCCAGTTCCTCGACATGATGGAAAAGCCCGATGTCGATCACATCAGCGGCCTCAGCCCCGCGATTTCCATCGAACAAAAGACCACCAGCAAGAACCCAAGGTCCACCGTCGGTACGATCACTGAAATATACGATTATCTGCGTCTGCTGTTTGCCCGTGCCGGAACGCCCTATTCCCCCGCCACCGGCCTGCCGATCGAGGCCCAGCAGGTGCAGGATATGGTGGACCGTGTCATGGCCCTGCCCGAAGGCACGCGCGGCTATTTGCTGGCCCCGATCATCCGCGACCGCAAGGGCGAATACCGCAAGGAATTTCTGGACCTGCGCAAACAGGGCTTTCAGCGGGTCAAGGTGGACGGACAGTTCTATGAATTGGACGAACCGCCCACATTGGACAAGAAATTCCGCCATGACATCGACGTGGTCGTGGACCGGATCGTCGTGCGTGCGGGGCTGGAAACGCGGCTGGCGGACAGTTTTCGCACCGCACTTGACCTTGCCGACGGGATCACCGTGCTGGAAACCGCCCCCGCCGAGGGTGAGGGCGCGCCTGAACGCATCACGTTTTCGGAAAAATTCGCCTGTCCGGTGTCCGGTTTCACGATTCCTGAAATTGAACCACGCCTGTTTTCCTTTAACGCGCCTTTTGGCGCTTGCCCCGATTGTGACGGGCTGGGGGTGGAATTGTTCTTTGACGAACAATTGGTCGTCCCCGATGTCACGCTGAAAATATCCGACGGTGCGCTGGCCCCGTGGCGCAAGGGCAAATCGCCCTATTTCCTGCAAACCATCGAATCCATCGCCAAACATTACGGGTTCAACAAGAACGCCCGCTGGAAAGACCTTGACCCAAAGGTGCACAATGTGTTCCTGCGCGGGTCCGGCTCCGAGGAAATCAAGTTCCGCTATGACGAAGGCGGGCGCGTCTATCAGGTTGAACGCCCTTTTGAAGGCGTGATCCCCAATATGGAACGCCGCTATCGTGAGACCGACAGTAACTGGATCCGCGAAGAATTCGAAGCTTATCAGAACAACCGGTCCTGCGGCACCTGCGGTGGTTACCGGTTGCGGGCCGAGGCGCTGGCGGTAAAGATCGGTGGCCAACATGTCGGCCAAGTCGTGCAGATGTCGATCAAGGAAGCCTATGACTGGTGCCTGACCGTCCCTGACAGCCTGAGCAAGCAAAAGAACGAAATCGCCGTCGCGATCCTGAAGGAAATCCGCGAGCGGCTGGGGTTTTTGAACAATGTCGGGTTGGATTATCTGACCCTGGCGCGCAATTCGGGCACTCTGTCAGGCGGCGAAAGCCAGCGCATCCGTCTGGCCAGCCAGATCGGGTCGGGGTTGCAAGGCGTGCTTTATGTGCTGGACGAGCCCAGCATCGGGCTGCACCAGCGCGACAATGACCGCCTGCTGACCACGCTGAAAAACCTGCGCGATCAGGGCAATACCGTGATCGTTGTGGAACATGACGAAGAGGCGATCCGCGAGGCCGATTATGTCTTTGACATCGGACCGGGGGCGGGCGTGCATGGCGGGCAGGTTGTGGCGCAAGGCACTCCGGCCGAGATCATGGCGAATGAAAATTCGATCACAGGGCTATATCTGACCGGCAAGCGCGAAATCGCCGTGCCCAAGACCCGCCGCAAGGGCAAAGGCAAAAAGATTACAGTGGTCAAGGCCAGCGGCAATAACCTGCACGATGTGACGGCGGATTTCCCGCTGGGCATGTTCGTGTGTGTCACCGGCGTATCGGGTGGCGGCAAATCCACCCTGACGATTGAAACTCTGTTCAAGAACGCGTCCCAGAAACTGAACGGTGCGCGCCAGACGCCTGCACCCTGCGAGACGATCAAAGGGTTCGAGCATCTCGACAAGGTCATCGACATCGACCAGCGCCCCATCGGGCGTACCCCACGGTCGAACCCTGCGACCTATACCGGCGCCTTCACCCCGATCCGCGACTGGTTTGCGGGTCTGCCCGAGGCCAAGGCGCGCGGCTATAAGCCGGGGCGGTTCAGCTTTAACGTCAAGGGGGGCCGCTGCGAGGCCTGCCAGGGCGACGGCGTCATCAAGATCGAGATGCATTTTCTGTCCGATGTCTATGTCACCTGCGAAACCTGCAAGGGCGCGCGCTATAACCGCGAAACGTTGGAGATCAAGTTCAAGGGCAAAAGCATCGCCGATGTGCTGGATATGACGGTGGAAGAAGCGCAGGGCTTTTTCACCGCTGTGCCGTCGATCCGCGAAAAAATGGATGCGCTGATGCGCGTAGGGCTGAGCTATATCAAGGTCGGCCAGCAGGCGACGACCCTGTCAGGCGGCGAGGCGCAGCGCGTGAAGCTGTCCAAGGAATTGGCGCGCCGGTCCACGGGACGCACGCTTTATATCCTTGATGAACCCACAACGGGCCTGCATTTCGAAGACGTGCGCAAGCTGCTGGAAGTGCTGCACGAACTTGTCGATCAGGGCAATTCGGTGGTGGTGATCGAACATAACCTTGATGTGGTCAAAACCGCCGATCATGTCATCGACATCGGCCCCGAAGGTGGCGATGGCGGCGGCCGGATCGTGGCGGTTGGCACGCCCGAACAGGTAGCCGAGGTCGCCGAAAGCCATACGGGGCGGTATCTGAAACCGATGCTGACACCGCGCAAGGTCGCGGCCGAGTAGGGACCACCCGATCCTTCGGGATCGGGCGGGCGCGCCGCGCGGGAGTATTTTTGGAAATAAGAAGTTACGGGCGCTGGCGTGTTTCAAACCGTGGCAGCATGGCAGAAAAGTCTTTGCCGCGCCCATCCTCGGTTTCGACGAAACGCGCGTAAAGCGCGGTGGCAGCCTGACCCAGTGGCGTGTCGGCTTGGGCCGCTTCGGCGGCCTGCTGGCTGAGGCGCAGGTCCTTGAGCATCAGTTCGGCGGCAAAACCGGGTTGATAGCCGTTGTCGGCGGGGCTGACAGGGCCGATGCCGGGGGCGGGGCAATAGCTGGTCATCGACCATGACGCGCCCGATGAGGTGCTGACCACATCGAACATCGCCTGCCGGTCAAGGCCCAGCTTGTCGGCCAGCGCGAAAGCTTCGCAGGTGGCGATCATTGTCACGCCGAGGATCATGTTGTTGCAGATTTTCGCGGCCTGCCCGTTGCCCGCCGCGCCGCAATGCACCGCCTTTTGCCCCATGATGGCAAACAGCGGTGCGACCGTCTCGAACGCGGGCAGGGGGCCGCCGGCCATGAAGGTCAGCGTGCCGTTTGTGGCGCCCCCGATCCCGCCCGAGACGGGCGCGTCGATGGCGTATAGCCCGTGGGCTATTGCCTGTGCTGCGACGGTGCGCGCGCTGTCCACATCGACGGTCGAGCAATCCAGATGGATCGCACCCTGTTTCATCGCGGGATGGAGCTCTGCCGCGACTGTGCGCAGGATATTGCCATCGGGCAGCATGGTGATGACCACATCGGCGTCTTGCGCCGCCGCAGCCGCGCTGGGGGCCAGGGTCAGGCCAGTGGGCTGTGCCACGGGGTCAAAGCCTGTCACCTCATGGTCGCGCGCGAGGTTGGCGGCCATCGGCGCGCCCATATTGCCAAGCCCGATAAAGCCGATTTTCATGTTGCATCCTCCCAGATCAGTGCGTCCTTGCCCAAGGGGGCGGTCATCGCGGTGATGTCGTCGTCTGTGTAATTTTGCCAGCGCGGGCTGCGGTCGCGGTCGATAATTGCGGCGCGGATGCCTTCGATGAAATCGCCCTGCGCGGCGCAGCGGAAAGTATAGCGGAATTCATGGTCCAGCGCTGTTTCGATCCGGGGGTCGCGCCGGACAGCGCCGATGATCCGCGCGGCCACGGCCATGGCCAGCGGTGCGTTATAGTCCAGCAATGGCAGCGCGTGATCGGCGAGCGTGCCACCCTGCGCTGCCAGCTTTGTGCGGATATCGGTGAGGTCAGGCGTGCCAAAGGCCGCGTCGATGGCTTTTTGCCAGTCTTTCAGGCGGCTTGGTGGCGGGGGGCTTGGTTGGATCGCCGCCACATTGCCTGTTGTGATCAGGACCGATTTCAGTGCCTCCCAAGAGGGGGCTGCGATGTAATGGTCGGCGAAACCGGCATGGATCGCATCGCCTGCATCCATCCTGTCGCCCGTCAGGCCCAGATAGGTTCCCAGATAGCCCTCTGCGCGCGCAAGGATCAGTGAGCCGCCCACATCCGGCACCAGCCCGATGCTGCATTCGGGCATGGCGATCCGGCTGTCATCACAGACAATCCGGTGGCTGGCGTGGCAGCCGATACCGACACCGCCGCCCATGGTGAAACCGTGCAGAAAGGTGACGATGGGTTTGGGGTAATGGTGGATTTTGCGGTTCAGCCGGTATTCGTCGCGCCAGAACCGCTGGCCATAGCCAAAATCGCGACGCTGCGCGCTGGCATACATATCTGCGATATCGCCACCCGAACAAAAGGCGCGATCCCCCGCGCCGTCGATCAGGATCAGGTCAACCAGATGGTCGGTGCGCCAGTCATCCAGCGCTGCCTCGATCGCGAGACACATGTCCCAGGTCAGCGCGTTCAGCGCCTTGGGCCGGTTCAGCGTGATCAGCCCCGCGCGCCCGTCCTTGCGGATGATGATGTCGCTCATCGGATCATCTGGCGCGCTGTGATCAGGCGCATGATCTCGTTCGTGCCTTCCAAAATCTGATGGACCCGCAGGTCGCGCACGATTTTCTCGATCCCGTAATCAGCCAGATAGCCATAGCCGCCGTGCAGTTGCAGGCATTGATCGGCCACCATGCTGCCGGTTTCGGTGCAGAGCTTTTTCGCCATGGCGCAGAATTTCGTGGCATCCGGCGCGCCCGTGTCGAGCTTCCACGCCGCTTGCCGCAGGAAGGTCCGCGCCGATTGCAGGGCGATTTCGGCATCCGCCAGCCGGAATTGCAGGCCCTGGAACTGGTCGAGCGATTGGCCAAAGGCTTTGCGGTCTTTCATATAGGCCAGCGTCTGGTCCAGTGCGCATTGCGCAGCCCCGATGGAACAGGCCGCGATATTCAGCCGCCCACCGTCCAGCCCGGCCATCGCATAGCTGAACCCTTGGCCTTCGACCCCCAAAAGATTGCCCAAAGGTGTCGCGCAATCGTCAAGCTGTACCTGCCGCGTGGGTTGCGACCGCCAGCCCATCTTGTCCTCGAGCCCGCCGAACGACAGCCCGGGGGCGTCGCCTTCGATCAGGATCGCGCTGATCCCCTTGGGGCCTGCGTCGCCGGTGCGGGCCATCACGATATAGGCGTCCGAATAGCCACCGCCGGAAATGAAGGCCTTGGTGCCGGTCAGCAGATAGGTTTCATTGTTGCAGGTCGCGCGGGTTTTCAGCGCCGCGGCGTCAGAGCCAGAGCCGGGTTCGGTCAGGCAATAGGACAGGATCAGGTCCATCGACAAAGCGCGCGGCAGGATGCGCGCCTTGAGATCATCGGACCCATAGCTGTCGATCATCCGCGCGCACATGTTGTGGATTGATAAAAACGCCGCGACGGATGCGCAGGAGTATGACAACGCCTCGAACACCAATGTTGCGTCAAGGCGCGACAGGCCCGCGCCGCCGCTGTCCTCGGACACATAAAGACCGCCGAACCCAAGCTCGGCCAGTTTCGGCCACAGGGCTTTGGGGATGGTGCCGTCGCTATCCCAGTCACGCGCAAAGGGCGCGATATGCTCTTGCCCGAAGGCCAGCGCCATGTCGAAAATTGCGGATTGTTCCTCGGTCAGCGCAAAGTCCATGGTGCCTCTCCCAGCAAGAAATGAACACTTGTTTAATTATTGCGCGCCTGCGGGTGGTTTGGCAAGGGCGGCGTGCGCCCTTGCCGACAAGTTCATTCCATCAGCGGGATGGAAAAGGCGCTACCGTCCTTGATGCCCGATGGCCAGCGCGAGGTGATCGTCTTGGTGCGGGTGTAGAATTTGAACGCATCCGGCCCGTGCTGGTTCAGATCGCCGAACATGGATTTCTTCCAGCCACCAAAGGTGTGATAGGCCAAAGGCACGGGGATCGGCACGTTGATGCCCACCATACCGATATTGATCCGGTTGGCGAAATCGCGCGCGGCGTCGCCGTCGCGGGTGAAAATCGCGGTGCCATTGCCATATTCATGGTCCATTGCCAGACCCAAGGCTTCTTCATAGTTTTGGGCGCGCACGACGGACAGGACGGGGCCAAAGATTTCCTTGGTGTAGATGTCCATGTCCTTGGTCACCCGGTCAAACAGATGCGGGCCGACAAAGAAACCGTCCTCATAGCCCTGCAATTTGAAATCGCGGCCATCGACAACCAGATCGGCGCCTTGGGCCACGCCGCTTTCGATCAGTTTGAGGATGTTTGCCTTGGCGGCGGCGGTCACGACAGGGCCGTAATCGACGTCATTGCCCGATGTATAAGGGCCGACCTTCAGCGCCTCGATGCGGGGGACCAGTTTTTCGATCAAGCGGTCGGCGGTTTCCTCGCCCACCGGCACCGCCACCGAAATTGCCATGCAGCGTTCGCCTGCAGCACCGTAGCCCGCGCCGATCAGCGCATCGGCGGCTTGGTCCATATCGGCATCGGGCATGATGATCATATGGTTCTTGGCACCGCCGAAACATTGCACGCGCTTGCCGTTGGCGCAGCCGCGGCCATAGATATATTCCGCGATGGGGGTGGACCCGACGAACCCGATCGACTGGATCACGTCATGGTCAAGGATCGCATCTACCGCTTCTTTGTCGCCGTTGACGACTTGCAGGATGCCTTTTGGCAGGCCCGCTTCTTCCATCAATTCGGCCAGCATCAAGGGGACCGACGGGTCACGTTCGGAGGGTTTGAGGATGAAGGCATTGCCGCAAGCAATCGCAGGGGCGAACATCCACATCGGGATCATGGCAGGAAAGTTGAAGGGCGTGATGCCGGCGGTGACACCCAGCGCCTGTTTCATCGAATACATATCAATGCCGGGGCCGGCGCTGTCGGTGAATTCACCTTTCAGCAGCTGTGGCGCGCCGATGCAATATTCGACAACCTCCAAGCCGCGCACGACGTCGCCCTTGGCGTCGGGGATGGTCTTGCCATGTTCACGCGACAAAGCCTCGGCCAGCTTGTCCATGTCGCGGTTCAAAAGGCCGACAAAGGCCATCATCACCCGCGCACGGCGTTGTGGGTTGACCTTGGCCCATTTGGGCTGTGCCTCGGCGGCGATCTGGACAGCCTTGTCCATCTCGGCGGCATTGGCCAGCGGGACGCGCGCCTGCACTTCGCCGGTCGCCGGGTTATAGACATCGGCAAAGCGGCCCGACGTGCCTTTGACATGTGCGCCGCCGATGTAATGGGTCAGTTCCTGCATAGCATCCTCCATTGGGTTTGGCGGACTATAGCCTTGCGTTTTTGTCCGTAAAAGAGACAATATACCAAAATCATTTTGCATTAATGCAGGACAGAATGGATAATTGGGATGACATGCGGGTGTTTCTGGCCGTTGCGCGGATGGAAAGCCTGTCTGCGGCAGCCCCGCTGACGAAAATGGACCCGGCCACCCTTGGCCGCCGGATCACGCGGCTGGAACGCAGCCTTGGGGCGGCTTTGTTTGTGAAATCGCCCCAAGGCTACGCGCTGACCGATCTGGGAGAGCGTTTGCGCGACCGCGCCGCCGATGCCGAAACGCAATTCGCGCTTGCCATCGAGGAAACGCGCGGGGGCGCCACGGCGCTGACCGGCCAGATCCGTATTGGTGCGCCTGACGGTGTTGCCAATTTCCTGCTGCCGCAGGTCTGTGCGGCGCTGCAACGCGACAATCCCGATCTGGAAATGCAGGTGCTGGCCTTGCCGCGTGTCGTCAACCTGTCGCGGCGCGAGGCGGATATGGCGATCACCGTCAGCCCGCCCGCCGCAGGCCAGCTGATCGTGCAAAAGATCACTGATTACCAGCTGCATCTGGCGATGCGCGCCGATGCGCCCCCCGCCGAAACGCTGGATGATCTGCGCGGGCGGCCTGTCGTTGGCTATATCCCCGATATGATTTTTGACAAGGAACTGGATTATCTGGGGGCCTTGGGGGCAGGGGGGGTACAGCTTGCGTCCAATTCGGTCGCGGTGCAGTTGCAGATGATCCGCGCGGCGGGCGTGGGCATCGTGCATGATTTCGCGCTGCCCTTTGCGCCTGAATTGCGGCGCATCCTGACCGACAAGGTATCGCTGACGCGGACCTTGCATCTGGTGCGGCACAAATCGGCGCGGCAATCGGACCGGCTGACGCGGGTTGCCAGCGCGCTCAGCGCGGGGCTGCTGGCCGAGGTGGCGCGGCTTGAACGTATCGCGTGCTTGACAGATGCGCCTGCGGTTTGACAGGCTGAAGTAACGTCAGCGGATGGGGGGAACACATCATGATCGTCGGGCAAATCCTGAAAACCAAAGCCGATATGGGTGTTGTCTCGGTCAAGCCGACCGATATGGTGACCGATGCCGTGACGCTGTTGTCACAAAACCGGATCGGGACAGTGGTTGTGTCTGGTGACGGTGTCACGCTGGACGGTATCCTGTCGGAACGCGACATCGTGCGCGAATTGGGCAAACGTGGCGTGTCCTGTCTGTCTGCGCCCGTGTCAGAGATAATGACAGCCAAGCTGACCACCTGCACCACCGCCGACAGTGCCGATCTGGTGTTGCAGATGATGACCGAAGGCCGGTTTCGCCACCTGCCGGTGATGGACAACGGCACGATGATCGGGCTGATTTCCATCGGTGATGTGGTCAAGGCGCGCCTGTCGGAATTGTCGATGGAAAAAGACGCGCTCGAAGGGATGATCATGGGCCATTAAGCGGTTCATGTTTTCCTGCAAACCTCCTTGGCCCGTTGCAATCCGCCGCGCGATAGTGTTGCTTGCGCGCAATATTCTTTCTTCCAGAGGTGCCTTATGCGCGTAGGTCTTTATCCCGGAACCTTTGATCCGGTCACGCTGGGCCATCTTGATATTGTGCGGCGGGCGGCATCGCTGGTAGACCGGCTGGTCATCGGCGTGGCGATCAATCGCGACAAAGGCCCGATGTTCACGCTGGAAGAACGCGTGGCCATGGTCGAAGCCGAATGTGTTCCGCTGGGCCGCGACGTTGGCTGTGAAATTATCGTGCATCCGTTCGAAAACCTGCTGATCACCTGCGCCCATGATGTGGGGGCCAATGTGATCATCCGTGGCCTGCGGGCTGTTGCGGATTTCGAATATGAATACCAGATGGTTGGCATGAACCGGATATTGGACGATTCGATTGAAACCGTGTTCCTGATGGCCGAGGCCGAACATCAGGCGATCGCGTCGAAACTGGTCAAGGAAATCGCGCGCTTGGGTGGTGATGTGTCGAAATTCGTCACCCCCGCTGTGAATGACGCCCTGATCGCGCGCCTGCGCGGCTAGGCGCACAAAAAAGCCGGCCCCGAAGGGGACCGGCTCTTTGTTACAAAAACGGTTTGATTACAAAAGCTTGCCCATTGCAACAGCCGTATCCGCCATGCGGTTGGAAAAGCCCCATTCGTTGTCATACCACGACAGGATCCGCACCATATTGCCATCGAGCACCTTGGTCTGGTCCAGATGGAAGATCGACGAATGCGGATCGTGGTTAAAATCTGAGCTGACCATCGGCAGCGCGGTATAGCCAAGGATACCTTTCAACGGGCCATCGGCGGCTGCGATGATCGCGTTGTTGATTTCCTCGGCAGTGGTCGCGCGTGATGCTTCGAATGTCAGATCGACCACCGACACATTCGGCGTCGGCACGCGGATCGCCACACCGTCCAGCTTGCCATTCAGTTCCGGCAGCACCAGCCCCACGGCCTTGGCCGCACCGGTCGAGGTCGGGATCATCGACAGGGCCGCAGCGCGCGCCCGGTACAGATCCTTGTGCATTGTGTCCAAGGTCGGCTGGTCGCCCGTGTAGCTGTGGATCGTGGTCATGAAACCTTTGGTGATCCCCACGGCATCGTTCAGCACCTTGGCGACCGGCGACAGGCAGTTCGTGGTGCAGGACGCGTTCGAGACGATAATATCATCCTTGGTCAGCGACTGGTGGTTCACGCCAAAGACGATTGTCTTGTCGGCATCAGTGCCGGGGGCGGAAATCAGGACGCGTTTTGCACCGGTGGACAGATGCGCCTGACACGATTGCTTGCTGGTGAAAATCCCCGTGCATTCCAGCACCACATCGACATCGCCCCATGGCAGGTCAGCCGGATTGCGGATCGCGGTCACGGCAATCGGGCCGCGGCCTGCGTCGATGCTGGTTTCGGTCGTCGTCACAGTGCCGGGGAACCGGCCATGCACCGAATCGAACCGCAGCAGATGCGCATTGGTTTCCACCGGCCCAAGGTCGTTGATCGCCACCACCGTGATATCGGTGCGACCGGATTCGATGATAGCGCGCAAGATGTTGCGGCCGATCCGGCCAAATCCGTTGATAGCTACTTTGACGGCCATGGTTGATCCTCCTTGGGGATGAATGTTGGCGCTAACATTGCGATTTATCGCAAAAGGTCAACTGCCGATCCCCATCCGGTCAGCGCCAAAAGGCGAGATATTCCGTCAAATCGACGAATTTACGCAAGCTGAAGGTGAAAGCCTGCCAATCGTTCGCCAGCCCGTCATAGGCCAGCGCCGCCCCGATCAGCACAAGAAGAAAAACCGCGATCCCATTCGTCATGCCACAGGTCTAGCAATGACTGCGCTTATTGCAAGCGCCCCATGGTTGCAGCGACATCGGCCATGCGCGCCGAAAAGCCCCATTCATTGTCATACCATGCCAGCACCCGCACCGTGCGCCCGCCGACGACTTTGGTCTGGTCGGGGGCAAAGATGCAGCTTTGTGTGGTGTGGTTGAAATCGATGCTGACCTTGGCTTCGTCATCATAGGCCAGGACCATGCCCATATACCCGCCTGCGGCCTCGGCCACGATAGCGTTGACTTCTGCGACGGTGACGGATTTGCCCGCCTCGAATGTCAGGTCCACGGCGCTGACATTGGGGGTGGGCACGCGCATCGCGGTGCCGTCAAGCTTGCCTGCCAGTTCGGGCAACACCTCGCCCAAGGCTTTGGCGGCACCCGTTGATGTCGGGATCATCGCCATTGCGGCAGCGCGCGCGCGATACAGATCGTCATGCCGGCGGTCCAATGTCGGCTGGTCGCCGGTATAGCTGTGGATCGTGGTCATGATGCCGCGTTCGATCCCGATGGCATCGTTCAAGACCTTGGCCAGCGGGGCAAGGCAATTGGTGGTGCAGGACCCGTTCGACACCAGCCGTTCGGTCGCCAGCAGGTCGCGGTGATTGACGCCGTAAACCACCGTGCGGTCTACGTTTGTGGCAGGCGCCGAGATCAGCACCTTGCGCGCGCCACGGTCCAGATGCACGGCAGCCTTGTGGCCGTCGTTGAACTTGCCGGTGCATTCGAGCACGACATCAACGCCGTCCCAATCCAGCGTGGCGGGGTCATAGCTTGACATCACGTCGATGGGGCCGCGCCCAAGGTCGAGCGTATTGCCTTTGACGCTCACCGGATGGCCGAACCTGCCATGCACGGAATCGTATTTCAGCAGATGCGCATTGGTGGCGATGGGACCGGTGGCGTTGATCTTGACGACCTGCACGTCATTGCGTCCCGCTTCGGTGATATGCGCCAATGTGCAGCGTCCGATGCGGCCAAACCCGTTGATCCCGATGGTGATTGTCATGTGGCACCCCTATGTCTGCATGCGTCGTGCAGATTGTATGCCGCGGTGTCCAGAAAAAAGTGACTTGTTGTCAGGGTGTTAACGGTAACAGACGGGTTTTTGTGCTGTTACCGCTAAATGTTTGCGCCAACATTCGGGCGGATGGGTAAGGTGGGTTTGAACCCACCTTACGCCGGTTTTACTTGATCAGCGATTTGACCTTGTCGGCCACGCCCTGCGCAGTGATGCCAAATTCCGCATACAGACGTTCCGCCGGCGCAGAGGCACCGAAGCCATGCATGCCGACGAAGCCGGACTTTTCACGCTTGCCACCCTCGCCAAACAGCCAGCGGTCCCAGCCGAACCGGATACCCGCCTCGACCGCGACACGCACGGGGCCTGCGGGCAGCACACGGCGGCGATAGCTGGCGTCCTGTTCCTCGAACAATTCCCAGCAAGGCATGGACACAACCCGTGTCCCGATGCCTTGGGCCTGCAACAGATCGCGCGCGGCCAGCGCGATTTCCACCTCGGACCCGGTGGCCATGATGATCGCCTGCCGCTTGCCATCCGCATCGGTGAGCACATAGCCACCCTGCGCGGTCAGGTTCTTGTTGGTGTGGGTCTTGCGCACCGTGGGCAGGTTCTGGCGCGACAGGGCCAGCACGCTTGGCGTGGTTTTGCTGGTCAGCGCGATTTCCCAGGCTTCGGCCGTTTCAATCGTATCGGCAGGGCGGAACACATGCATGTTCGGCGTGGCGCGCAGCATCGCCAGATGTTCGATAGGCTGGTGGGTCGGGCCATCTTCGCCCAGACCGATGCTGTCATGCGTCATCACATAGGTCACCGGCACGCCCATCAGCGCGGACAGGCGCATCGCGCCGCGGGCGTAATCGGTGAAACACATGAAGGTGCCGCCATAGGCGCGCGCCCCGCCATGCAGCGCCATGCCGTTCATCGCCGCAGCCATCCCATGTTCGCGGATACCGTAATAGATATACCGCCCCTTGCGGGTATCGGGATGGAACACGCCCAGATCACCGGTTTTGGTGTTGTTCGACCCTGTCAGATCGGCCGAACCACCGATGGTTTCCGGCATGATCGGGTTGATGACTTCCAGCGTCATTTCGGACGATTTGCGCGTCGCGACTGATGGCGCGCTTTCAGAGATCTGCTTTTTCAGCGCGCGGATCGTGGCGGATAGTTTCTTGGGCGCGTCACCGGCATAGGCACGGGTGAATTCGGCCTGTCTGGCAGCCGATAGCGCGGCAAAGCGGGCGTCCCAAGCGGCCCGGGTGGCCGCACCGCGCGCGCCGATGGCTTTCCATGCGTCCAGAACGTCATCGGCCACTTCAAACGCGCCCATCGGCGCGCCATAGGCGGTTTTTGCCGCAGCCAGCTGGTCGGCATTGGTCAAGGCACCATGGCCTTTGGACGTGTCCTGCGCCGCATGTCCCAGCGCGATATGGGTCTTGCACGCGATCATCGAGGGGCGCGGATCAGCCTTGGCCGCCACAATTGCCGCGTCGATGGCGACCGGATCATGCCCGTCGATTTCCTGCACATGCCAGCCCGATGCGGCAAAGCGCGCTGGCTGGTCGGTGATATCGGCGATATCGACAGTGCCGTCGATGGTGATGTTGTTGTTGTCCCAGAACACAACCAGATGACCCAGCTTTTGCATCCCAGCCAGACCGATCGCCTCTTGGCTCACACCTTCCATCAGGCAGCCGTCACCGGCGATCACATAGGTGTGGTGATCGACAATCTTGGCCCCCCAATGGGCGCGCTGGATTTCCTCGGCGATGGCGAAACCGACCGAATTGGCGATGCCCTGGCCCAGGGGGCCGGTGGTGGTTTCAATGCCGCGCGCATGGCCATATTCGGGGTGGCCTGCGGTTTTGGCACCCCATTGGCGGAAATCCTTGATCTGCTGAAGCGTGATATCCTCGTATCCGGTCAGATACATCAGCGCATAAAGTAACATCGACCCATGCCCTGCCGACAGAATGAACCGGTCGCGGTCGGGCCATGCAGGGGACTTTGGGTCGAATTTCAGATGGTTCTGGAACAGCACTGTTGCGACATCGGCCATGCCCATCGGCATGCCGGAATGGCCCGAATTGGCAGCCGCGACCGCATCAAGCGTCAGGGTGCGGATGGCGGTGGCCTTTTTCCAGTGATCGGGGTGCGCAGAACGCAGGGCGGCAATATCCAAGGGGGCAGTCCTTTAACCAAAGGGATTAAATTCTATGAACAGCGTCATAACAGGGTCGCCCCCAAGATCAAGCGCGACAGCTAACCTGTTCTGATCTATGCCGTCAGCGCGTTTGCCGCGCTGCGGTTGATCGCATAGGATTTGGAAATGCCGGAACGATTCGGGGTAAGCGCCGCTGACCGGGGTCGATACCGGGGTGAAGGTCTGGCCCTGATCGGGGCAATCGGGCGTCGCAGAATGTGAAAGGTCGGTCAATGAGTGATGTGCTGGAACTTGGTCATCGGATCACGGTGGCTTTGGACCGAATACGCCGCGGCATGGAGGCGCAGGACAAGGCTGATGCGGCGGAAAGCTCGCTTTTTGACGCCTTGCGGGCCGAGCAGGCGCAGACCGGCGCGCTGCGGGACCAGATCCAGCAATTGCAGGCTGCGCTAGAGACACAAGACGCGCAGGCCGCGCAGGCCGCGCTGGATGCTCAGATTGCAGATCAGGCAGCACTGCATGCAAAGGACGCGCAGGTCGCTGCGCTGACCGTGCGGTTGGAAACCCAAGCGGCCCAGTTGCAGACCATGGATGCGCATTTGCAGGGCTTGCGCGCCGCGACCCAGCAATTGCGCGATCTCAATGGCCAATTGCGCCAGGCGCTGACGGTGGGGCTTGCACCCGGCATGATCGACACGGCCCTGGCCGCCGAAATTGACGCCTTGCAGGCGCTGCGCGCCACCGATGCCGCCGAGATTGATATGATTTTGGCCGAACTCAAACCCCTGATCGAGGACGCCGCCCATGCCGCAGGTTGAAATTTTTATCGGCGGGCGCACGTTTGAAGTGGCCTGTCAGGAAGGCGAGGAACATTTCCTGCATTCCGCCGCCGCCATGCTGGACGCCGAAGCCGCGACACTGGCCGAACAGATCGGCCGTCTGCCCGAAGCGCGGATGCTGCTGATGGCGGGGCTGCTTTTGGCCGACAAGACCGCCGGTCTGGAAGACAAGCTGCGCGAGGCGCAGGTCGAAGCGGTGGCACTGCGCGCCAAGCTGGATGATGCCCAAGCGCAGCCAGCACCCGCGCCTCAAAGGATCGAAGTGCCTGTGGTGCCTGTCGATGTTGTGGACACATTGGCCGAACTGGCCGCCAGGGCCGAAGCCCTGGCAGATCAGGTCGATGCGAAACTGGCCTGATCAGGCGTTGGCTTCACGGATCTTTTCGGCGGCGTCCTTATCAAAGGACACGCCTTTTTCGGCAAACAGCGTGTCCAGCTCGCCCGAGAGGGTCATCTCGGTGATGATGTCGCAACCGCCGACGAATTCGCCCTTGACGTAAAGCTGCGGGATCGTTGGCCAGTCGGAAAAATCCTTGACGCCTTGGCGGATCTCTTCGTCGGCCAGCACGTTTACATCGGCGAAATCGACGTTCATGAAATTCAGCACCCCTGCGACGCGGCTGGAAAACCCGCATTGTGGCATGGATTTCGTGCCCTTCATGAACAATACCACATCATTCGATGTGATTGTTTCTTGGATTTGGTCTTTGGCAGTCATGTGGCGGTCCTTTGTCAGGTCGTGTTTCAATCGGGCGCCTTGGTGGTCAGTGCCAGCGCGTGCAATTCGCCTTGGCTGCCGTCCATCCGGCCTTTGAGCGCGGCATAGACCGCGCGTTGCTGCTGCACGCGGTTTAGGCCACGAAAGCTTTCGTCGATGACCTCTGCCGCGAAATGCGCGCCGTCATCGCCTTGTACGCTGATCCGGGCCTGCGGGAAGCTTTCGCGCAACAGCGTTTCGATCTCATGGGCGGTGATGGGCATCTGCGGTCCTTTTCGGGCGTGTCATGTACAAACTAGGTGTGATGCGGGCGGCAGGCAAGACGCTGCCTCCGGCGGGAGTATTTTGAGAAATAAGAAGCCATCAGGCCAGCGCTTTTTCAAAGCTGGTGCGATAGATCAAGGCAAGGTCGGCCAAGGGCGCGCTGTCGCTGCCAAAGGTGATCTGGTCGCCACCGGCCTTGCCCACGGTTGTGACCGGCACGCCGGCCTGACCTGCGGCGACCATCAGCGCCTCGGCCTGATCGAAATTGCAGCCGATCAGGTAACGCGCCTGATCCTCGCCGAATAGTGTCGGCGTGTCGCCAGCATCGAGCGTGATACCCACACCTGCGGATTCGGCCAGTTCAAACACCGCGAGCGCCAAGCCGCCGTCGCCCAGATCGGTACAGGCGGTGATCAGCGTGTGATTGGCGCGGATGAAATCGCCATGGCGCCGTTCTGCGTCCAGATCGACGGGCGGCGGCGGGCCTTCAGCGCGGTGATAGACCTCTGCCAGCAGGGCGGATTGGCCCAGATGGCCTGTGGTGTCGCCCACGACCAACAGCACATGGCCGTCGCGCAACTGGCCGCTGATGATCTGGTCGGGGTGGGTGATGATCCCCACGGCCCCGATGGTGGGGGTGGGCAGGATGCCCTTGCCGTCGGTTTCGTTATAAAGCGATACGTTGCCCGACACGATCGGCATGTCGAGTGCGGTGACCGCCGCCCCGATCCCCTGAATGGCGCCGACGAATTGCCCCATGATTTCGGGTTTTTCGGGATTGCCGAAATTCATATTGTCGGTGGTGGCCAGCGGTTTGGCCCCGACGGCGGTGAGGTTGCGATAGGCTTCGGCGACGGCTTGTTTGCCGCCTTCCACCGGGTCGGCCATCACATAGCGCGGCGTGACGTCAGAAGTGAAGGCCAGCGATTTATCCGTGCCATGCACCCGCACGATACCCGCGCCAAGGCCCGGTATCCGTGCGGTATCGCCCATGACCTGAGCGTCGTATTGTTCATAAACCCATTGCTTGGCCGCGTAATTGGGGCTGCTGATCAGGGCGCGCAGCCCATCAATCGGGTTCACGCCCACCACATCACCCAAAGGCGGCTGTGCCGGTGTTGGCACCCAGGGCCGGTCATATTCGGGGGCGGACCCGGACAGCGTGGCCAGCGGCAGATCGGCCATCACCACGCCTTTATGCACGACGATAAAGCGGTCCTCTGGGATGGTTTCGCCGACGATGGCGAAATCGAGATCCCATTTGACGAAAACGGCGCGCGCCTGCGATTCCAGTTCGGGGCGCAGGACCATCAGCATGCGTTCCTGGCTTTCCGACAGCATCATCTCATAGGCGGTCATGCCGGTTTCGCGCTGTGGCACGGCGTCAAGGTTCAGCCGGATGCCCAGCCCGCCTTTGTCGCCCATTTCCACGGCCGAACAGGTCAGGCCAGCCGCACCCATATCCTGAATGGAAATCACCGCACCTGTGGCCATCAGTTCCAATGTCGCTTCCATCAGGCGTTTTTCGGTGAACGGGTCACCAACCTGCACGGTGGGGCGCTTTTCCTCGATGCTGTCGTCGAATTCGGCCGATGCCATGGTCGCGCCGCCGACGCCGTCGCGCCCGGTTTTCGCGCCGAGATAAACGACGGGCATCCCTACACCGGAGGCTGCAGAATAGAAAATCTTGTCCGCATCGGCCAGACCGGCGGCAAAGGCGTTCACAAGGCAATTGCCGTTATAGGCGGCATGAAACCGCACCTCGCCGCCCACGGTCGGCACGCCAAAGGCATTGCCATAGCCACCGACGCCAGCGACGACACCATTGACCAGCTGGCGGGTTTTGGGATGGCTGGGTTCGCCAAAGGACAGCGCATTCATCGCCGCAATCGGGCGCGCGCCCATGGTGAACACATCGCGCAGAATACCGCCCACGCCAGTCGCGGCCCCCTGATAGGGTTCGATATAGCTGGGGTGGTTATGGCTTTCCATCTTGAACACCACGGCCTGACCATCGCCGATATCGACAACGCCCGCGTTTTCACCGGGGCCACAGATGACTTGCGGGCCGGTCGTCGGCAGGGTGCGCAGCCATTTTTTTGATGATTTATAGGAACAATGTTCGTTCCACATCGCCGAAAAGATGCCCAGTTCAGTAAAGCTTGGCGTGCGGCCGATAATGTCCAGAATGCGCTGATATTCGTCGGGCTTCAGCCCGTGGGCTGCGATGAGATCGGGCGTGATGGCTGGCTCTGTCATGATGTCCCCTTGGTGCTGCGCCTGTCATACAGAGGCAGGCCCATGGATTAAAGACGCAAAACGCAAGGATTGCGGTGCTGGCATGCGCTTTCCGGCGGGTGGCGGTGGGCCGCACCACCGCCCCGCAGGGCAAAAAAAAGCCGGGCACGAGGCCCGGCGAAGTCCAACAGGGAGGTGAGAGCGATGCGCAAGCGCGCATGATGCCCTCGACCGGACAGATAGGGTGCGTTTTTTGACCGTTCAAGAAAAAATGTCTGCCACATGCGCATTGCCGCTATGCGATTTTTGCATGGCTTGGTAGGGCGATCCCCCGCGCCGGGCCTTGCCTATTGCGGCGCGGCTTCGCGGATCTTGCGGCGGTGGGCAAAGATTTCTTCCTGCACGAAATCGCGGAATGCGGCGATCCGTTTGGATTGGCGCAATTCCTCGGGGTAGGCCAGGAATACGGGGACTTCGCCGCTTTCAAGATCGGGCAGGACGCGCACGAGATCGGGGAAATCCTCGGTGACGTAATCGGGCAGCACACCGATCCCGATATTGTTCAATACGCCCTGCAACACGCCAAAGTAATTATTGACGGTAAACAGGTGCTGGATGTCACTGGTCAGCAAATGCTGCACCAGCGTTGCCCCTGCCGCGACCTGGATTGAATTAAGACTTTGGCAGACCAGCCGGTGGTCCGACAGATCCAGCAGCGATTCTGGCGTGCCGTTCGTTTCCAGATAGGTGGGCGATGCATAAAGCCGCATCCTGACCGACATCAGCCGTTTGCGGATCAGATCGGCCTGTGACGGTTCTTTCATACGGATGGCGACATCGGCCTCGCGCATCGGCAGGTCGAGCACGCGTTCTTCCAGCATCAGGTCGATTTTCAGGTCAGGGTAGGCTTCGAATAATTTGGGCAGGCGCGGGGCCAGCCAAAGCGTGCCGAACCCCGTCGTTGTGGTCACGCGCAGATCACCAAAAACCTCTTCTTCGCTGTCGCGGATGCGGGCAGAGGCGGTTTCAAGGCGTTTGTTCATTGATTTGGTCGCGTCAAACAGCAATTCACCCTGTTCGGTCAGAATCAGACCGCGCGCGTGGCGGTGAAACAGGGTGGTGTTTAACGTTTCTTCCAAGGCGCGAATCTGCCGGCTGACGGCCGATTGCGACAGGTGCAGCGTGTCGCCCGCATGGGTCAGTGACCCTGCGTCCGCGACCGCGTGAAATATTCTTAGCTTGTCCCAGTCCATCCTGTGCTTTCGTTGCCGCTGCTGCCGTGGATGTATACTAATGATGCTGCGCCTGCAGCAAAAGGTTGTGCAGGCCATTTTTCGCGATTTTTTGCTTTGTAGGTCAGCAATTGTGACCTACGCTCTCGCTATGAGTGCTTGGGAGGGTGTCAGATGGGCCGTCATGAAATCACACTCGATGACCGTTATGATCTACACAAATCGCCGGTTTTGTTGAACGGTACGCAGGCTTTGGTCCGTTTGATGCTGATGCAAAAGGCGCGTGATACACGCGCAGGGTTGCACACGGCGGGCTATGTAACCGGCTATCGCGGGTCGCCCTTGGGGGCGGTGGATATGCAGATGGCGCGCGCGAAAAATGTGCTGGAACCCGCCGATATTACCTTTCAACCGGGGCTGAACGAGGATCTGGCCGCCACCGCGCTATGGGGCAGCCAGCAGGCCGAATTGCGCGGTGAAGGCAAGTTCGACGGTGTTTTCGGCCTGTGGTACGGCAAAGGCCCCGGCGTGGACCGGTCCGGCGATGTGATGCGACATGCCAATATGGCAGGCACATCGCCGCATGGTGGCGTCATCATGGCGATGGGCGATGACCATACTGGCGAAAGTTCCACCACTTTGCATCAATCCGACTGGGCGATGGTCGATGCCTATATGCCCATCGTGTCGCCTGCCGGGGTGCAAGAAATCCTTGATTATGGCCTCTATGCTTGGGCCTTGTCGCGCTATGCGGGTGTCTGGGTCGGGCTGAAGACGATGAAAGACACGGTCGAGGTCACATCGGTCGTCGATGCCGATCCTTTCCGTGCCGATTTTGTCACGCCCGACATGGCCTTGCCTGATGGCGGGTTGAACATCCGTCTGGTCGATACCCCGCAGCTGCAAGAGGCGCGGATGATCGACCACAAACGTTTCGCCGCCGAGGCGTTCAGCCGCGCCAACAAGATGGACCAGCGCAAATGGGGCAAGGCTGGTGCAAAGATTGGCTTTGTGGCGGCGGGCAAAAACTGGCTTGATCTGCAACATGCGCTGGCCTTGTTGAATATTTCCGAGGGCGACGCCGAACGTCTGGGCATCACCACATATAAAGTCGGGCAGGTCTGGCCGCTGGATATGGCGTCGTTCCATGACTGGGCGGCGGGGCTTGATCTGGTCATCGTGGTCGAGGAAAAGCGCAAGCTGATCGAAGTGCAGGTCAAAGAAGCCTTGTTCGACGACAGCCGCACCCGCGTTTACGGCTGGCACAAGGGGGACGAGCATTCCGAAGGGCGGCGCGAAGAGATTTTTCCGACCCGTGCAGCGCTTGACCCGATCTGGATCGCCGAAAAGATCGGCGGGATTTTGATAGAGGAAGGCTGCGGGTCGGACGGGATCAGCGCCGGCATGACCGCCTTGGCCGAGGCACGGCGCGCCGACAATGCGCCGGAACTGGCGGCACGTCTGCCTTATTTCTGTTCGGGCTGCCCGCATAATTCATCGACCAAGGTCCCCGAAGGGTCGCGCGCCTATGCCGGCATCGGCTGTCACTATATGGTGCAATGGATGGACCGTGACACGGTCGGGTTTACCCAGATGGGCGGCGAGGGCGCGAACTGGGTGGGTGAAGCCCCGTTTTCCACCCGTGACCATGTGTTCCAGAACCTTGGCGACGGCACCTATAACCATTCGGGCGTGCAGGCGATCCGCTTTGCGCTGATGGCGGGGACCAATATCACCTACAAGATTCTGTATAACGACGCGGTCGCCATGACCGGCGGGCAGGGCAATGATGGCGGGTTGACGCCTGACCAGATCTGCCGTGAATTGCAGGCGATGGGGGTGCGCAACATCGCACTTGTCCATGACGCGAAAGAGGATCTGGACCTGTCGGTGTTTCCTGCGGGACTGGACATCAACGAACGCGCTGATTTCGAAGCTGTGCAAAAGAAATTTAGCAAATACAAGGGTGTGTCTGCCATTGTTTATGTCCAGACCTGTGCCGCCGAAAAGCGCAGGCGGCGCAAGCGCGGCCAATTCCCCGACCCCGACAAGCGCGTGTTCATCAACACGGATATCTGCGAAGGCTGCGGCGATTGCGGGGTGCAATCCAACTGCGTCAGCATCGTGCCGGTCGAAACCGAACTGGGGCGCAAGCGCGCCATCGACCAATCGTCCTGCAACAAGGATTTTTCCTGCGTCAAAGGGTTCTGCCCGTCTTTCGTGACGATTGAAGGCGCGCAAATCCGCAAAGACGCCACCGCCGCCGTCGATCTGCCCGACATGCCTGATCCCGTTCTGCCTGCCATCCACGGCACGCATAACACCGTCATCACCGGCGTGGGTGGCACAGGCGTCGTGACCATCGGCGCGGTCATGGCGATGGCCGCGCATATCGACGGCAAGGGCGCAGGCATGATGGAAATGGCGGGGCTCGCGCAGAAAGGCGGGGCCGTGCATATCCATTGCCGCATCGCCGAAAAGCCGGGCGATATCAGCGCGATCCGCGTGGCGACCGGCGAATGCGACACGCTGATCGGTGGCGATCTGGTGGTGTCGGCGGGGGCGAAAACGCTGGGGCTGATGCGCGCGGGCCGCACGCGCGGCGTGGTTAACAGCCATGAGATCATCACCGGCGATTTCACCCGTGATACCGCATTCACACTGCCGACCGATGCATTGCGCCTGTCGCTACAGGCGCGGCTGGGCGAAAATGTGATGCTGTTCGACGCCTCTGATCTGGCTCGTGCGCTGCTGGGTGACAGCATCTATTCCAACATGATGATCTTTGGCGCGGTCTGGCAGATGGGGGCAATCCCCTTGACCCGTCAGGCGATCATCGACGCGATTGACCTGAACGGCGCTGCGGTCAAGCGCAACATCGCCGCCTTTGACTATGGCCGCTGGGCCTATCTGCATCCGGCGGATGCAGCGGCCATCCTTGCGCCGGATGTTGTGGTTTTACCGCAGACATTGGACGACAAGATCGCCTTTCGCATGACCCACCTGACCCAATACCAAAGCGCGCGATTGGCCCGACGCTATCGCACATTCGTGGACCAGTTTCGGGATGAACCGCTGCGCGAGGCTGTGGCGCTGGGTTATCACAAGCTGTTGTCCTATAAGGATGAATACGAGGTTGCGCGCCTTTTGACCCAGACCCGCGCCAAGGCTGCTGCCACATTCGACGGCGATCTGAAACTGACCTATCATCTGGCGCCGCCGATCATGTCCAAAACCGGCAGCGACGCACGGCCTGTGAAACGGGAATTTGGCGCGCGGATGGCCTGGGCCTTTCCCAAACTGGCGCAGTTCAAATTTCTGCGCGGCACATTGCTTGACCCATTCGGGCGCAACCCCGAACGGCGGATGGAACGCGCATTGATCGCGCAATACGAGGCGGATATGGCACAGGTTCTGCGCATCCTGCGCCCCGATACGCATGATGCCGCCGTGGCACTGGCGCGCCTGCCGCTGGATATCCGCGGCTTTGGCCCGGTCAAGGATGCAGCCGCGCGCAAAGCCGCCAAGCGCCGCGAGGAATTGCTGACCAGCCTACATGCGGCACCGATGCAGCAGGCGGCAGAATGATGGTCTGGGTTCACATTTTTGTCATGCAAGTGTTGCATGATCCTGCTAGTGCCGCGCGGGGTGCATGACGAGGGCATGAATGATGCGCAAGGATCGGCAGGTGGCGCGAGATATCACCTATGCCACATCGGCCAAGGGGCGGGGCGGGCGCGCCTTGATCCGCGTGATGGAAAACGCCACCGGACGGCTGCGCCTGATCAAAAAGGCGCGTGGCTATGACCGCGACGTCGCACAGGGGGCGGATTTCTGGCAGGTGATCACCGCGCGCTATGGCCTTGATTTGCAAATCGCGGGTGGATCGCTGGATGATATCCCCAGCTCTGGCCCGCTGATCGTGGTGTCCAACCATCCTTACGGTATTCTGGACGGGCTGATGATGGGGCTGATCCTGTCGCAGCGCCGTGGCGGCGATTTCAAGGTATTGGCGCACCGGATTTTCCGCGCCTCGCCCGATCTGGAAAAGGTGATCCTGCCGATTTCCTTTGATGAAACCAAAGAAGCCGCCAAGCTGAACCTTGAAACCCGCGCAGAGGCTGTCCGCTATCTGGCGGCAGGCGGGGCCATCGGGATTTTTCCGGGCGGGACAGTATCCACCTCGGCCAAGCCGTTTTCGCCGCCGATGGACCCCAGCTGGCGCAATTTCACCGCCAAGATGATCGCCAAATCCGATGCGGTGGTCGTGCCGATCTTTTTTGAAGGCCGCAACAGCCGCCTGTTCCAGCTGGCCAGCCATCTGCATGTGACCCTGCGGATGGGCCTGTTGATCCGCGAATTCAAAGCCCGCATCAACAAACCCGTGCGTGTGGTGATCGGCAAGCCTATTGCCGCCGATGCCTTGGCAGGGCTGAAAAAAGACCCCAAAGCATGCATGGATTTCCTGCGAAAAGCCACCTATGAGTTAAGTCTCGACCCGCTCGATCCGACCATGATCGGGCATGAATTCGAAGACAAATACAAGGTGCGCGATGGCCGTAGGGATATTCGATAGCGGATTGGGCGGTTTGACCGTGCTGGATGCGGTGGCCAAACGGCTGCCCGATGTCCCGCTGGTCTATCTGGGCGATAGCGCCCATGCGCCTTATGGCGTGCGCACGCCCGACGATATCTACAACCTGACCACCGCCGCCACCCAGCGGCTGTTCGATGCAGGCTGCGATCTTGTGATATTGGCCTGCAACACCGCCAGCGCCGCCGCCCTGCGCCGGATGCAAGAAAGCTGGGTGCCGCAGGGCAAACGCGTGCTGGGTGTGTTCGTGCCGCTGATCGAGGCGCTGACCGAACGGCAATGGGGCGACAATTCCCCCCCGCGCGAAGTGGCGATCAAGCATGTCGCCCTGTTCGCGACCCCCGCCACCGTATCCAGCCGCGCGTTTCAGCGTGAACTGGCGTTCCGCGCCATCGGCGTCGATGTCGAGGCGCAGGCCTGCGGCGGTGTCGTTGATGCGATCGAGGACGGCGATATGATTTTGGCCGAGGCACTGGTGCGCAGCCATGTTGATGCCTTGCGCCGCAAGATGCCGAACCCCGATGCCGCCGTGCTGGGCTGTACGCATTACCCGTTGATGGAAAAGGTGTTTCAAGACGCGCTGGGGCCTCAGGCCAAGGTGTTTTCACAGGCCAATCTGGTCGCCGAAAGTCTGGCCGATTACCTGAGCCGCCGCCCCGAAATGGTCGGCACCGGCCGCGACAGCGCCTTTCTGACCACCGGCGATCCGGCCCGTGTATCGGCGCGCGCCACGCAATTCCTGCGCCGCCAGATCACGTTTACCGCTGCATAAAAGGGGTCCGTCATGACCTATAACATCGCCATTCTGGGCGCGTCGGGCTATACCGGTGCCGAACTTGTCCGCCTGATCGCCACCCATCCGCATCTGCGGATTGCGGCCCTGTCCGCCGACCGCAAGGCCGGCCAGCAGATGGCCGATGTGTTCGCGCATCTGCGCCATCTGGACCTGCCCGCGCTGGTCAAGATGGAAGACATCGACTTTTCCGGCATTGATCTGGTGTTCGCCGCCTTGCCGCATAGGTTGTCGCAAGCCTTGGTCCGCGATCTGCCCCAAGCGGTGAAGGTTGTCGATCTGGGCGCCGATTTCCGGCTGCGCGATCCGGCGGATTACGAAAAATGGTATGGTGCGCCGCATGTTGCGCCCGAATTGCAGAAAACCGCTGTCTACGGGCTGACCGAGTTTTACCGCGACGAAATCAAATCCGCGCGGCTGGTGGCTGGCACGGGCTGCAACGCTGCCACCGTGCAATTTGCGCTGCGCCCGCTGATTGCGGGTGGGCTGATCGACCTTGATGACATCATTTGCGATCTGAAAAACGGGATTTCGGGGGCAGGGCGGTCGCTGAAGGAAAACATGCTGTTCACCGAACGCAGCACCGATGTGCTGGGTTATTCGCAAGGCGGCAAGCACCGGCACTTGGGCGAATTCGATCAGGAATTTTCGGCCCTTGCCGGACGAAAGGTCGAAATCCAGTTCACCCCGCATCTGGTGCCGATCAGCCGCGGTATTCTGGCCAGCTGTTATCTGCGCGGCGATGCGCAGGCGATTCATGCCGCCCTAAGCGTGGCCTATGCGGATGAACCGTTCATTCACGTCCTGCCGTTTGGCCAATGTCCCGGCACCGGCCATGTGATGGGGTCGAATTTCTGCCATATCGGTGTGACATCCGACCGCATATCAGGCCGTGCCCTTGTGGTGGCGACCCTCGACAACCTATGTAAAGGATCGTCAGGGCAGGCCGTGCAGAACGCCAACCTGATGTTGGGTCTGAATGAAACGGATGGTCTGATGCTCGTGCCGGTCTTCCCATGAGTGGTTTGAAAAACCTCAAGAAACGCCGCCGCGTGCAGGTGATTTCCATCGCGGGGGCCTGCGTGGCCTTTGTGCTGGTTTTGTTGTGGTTTCTGCCGTCAGACAGTTTCCAGTTCTTCCGCTCGCCATCTGAAGTGGCCGAAGCCACCCCCATGCCCAATGAACGGTTCCGCCTTGGTGGTCTGGTTGAAACAGGGACACTGGTGCGCGGGCAGGGGCAGGAAATCAGCTTTGCCGTCACCGATGGCGGCGCGTCGATCCCTGTCGTTTACGCCGGTATCCTGCCGGACCTGTTTTCCGAAGGCGAAGGCGTCGTGGCGCAGGGCAACATGATCAATGGCCGGTTCGAAGCCGTTGAAATCCTTGCCAAACATGATGAGACCTACATGCCGACAGAGGTGCTGGACGCGCTGAAGGCGCAAGGGGTCTATGTCGACCCGAACGGTGCCCGCATCACCAATTAACCTTGTCTTGATAGCCTGTCCTCGCAATCAGCAGAGGGCAGGATATGCAAAGCATCACCGATATCGCCGCCGAGATCGTCGCCCGCGAAGGCGGCTATGTGAACGACCCTGACGATCCGGGTGGGCCGACCAAATATGGCGTGACCATCCATACGATGCGCAGGCTGGGGCTGGACCTGACCGGCGATGGCACGATTGACGCGTCCGATGTGCAGCGGCTGGACCATACACAGGCCGTGACGATCTTTGTTGAACATTATTATCACCGCCCCCGCATCGACCGGCTGCCGCAGGTCATTCAGGCCAGCGTCTTTGACATGTATGTCAATGCGGGCGTCAATGCGGTGCGCATTCTGCAACGCTTGCTGGTCGATATGCGTCTCCCCGTTGCCGTCGATGGCGTGATCGGCCCGCAGACCATTACCGCCGCCAGCCGCGCGGCAGAGGCGGCGCCGGATCATCTGGCCGATGCTTACGGGATCGCGCGGCGCAATTATTATTATGATCTGGCAGATCGCCGCCCTGCCAGCCGCAAATATGCCCGCAGGCGCGATGGCGGCAAAGGCGGCTGGATCACACGGGCCGAGGAATTCATCTCATCTCACTATCACCTGACAGCCGCGCAGCATCAGCAAAGGACCGCGACATGGGCTTGATTTCTGGACTCATGGGGCTGCTATTTGGCAATAGCCGCAATGTCTTGGTGGACACCGCGCAGGTGTTCCGGCCTAATGCCGAACGCTCCGCGATACGCGACGCAGATGCCAAAAGCGAAAGCCTGCAACAATTCGCCGCCGAATTTGTCCATGCCCGCCAAGGGCTGTTTGACCGCGCGGTCGATGCGCTGAACCGGCTGCCGCGCCCGATGCTGGCGCTGGGGACGATCTGGCTGTTCGTGATGGCGATGCTGGACCCTGACGGGTTTGCCGCGGGCATGGCGGGTCTGGCGCTGGTGCCGGAACCTTTGTGGTGGTTGATGGGTGCGATTGTCAGCTTTTATTTTGGCGCGCGCCATCAGGCCAAGGAACAGGATTTCCAGCGCGTGCTGGCCGCCGCCGTCGTGGCGCGCCAGCCCGGCCCTGCGCCTGATGACACCAACCCCGCGCTGCGCGACTGGCAGGCCAGCCATGGAAACTAGCGTGCTGGACAGGTTCGAATCCCGTTTGCGCCAGCTGGAAACCCGCAATGCGGTGGATGCGGTCCACCGCGACAATGTGGCAACCCGCCTTGGCGCAATCGAGGATACGCTCAAATGGCTTGTGCGGCTGATCATCGGGGGGATGCTGATGGCCGCCGTCAGCTATGTCGTGCAGGGCGGTTTTACGCTTTAGCTGCGCCAATTTGTATCGCTGATGTGATGTCGGTCGTTGTTTCAACCGGACATCCAATAGGGTAATTAAAAACCATGTTAAATGAACTCGCGCATTTTGCCCTGATTCTGGCCTTTGGCGTTGCCATCGTCCAGATGATCATCCCTTTGATTGGCGCCGAGCGTGGCAATGTCGGCTGGATGAGCCTGGCCGAACCGGCGGCGACGATCCAGTTTTTGCTGACGGGCTTTGCCTTTGCCGCGTTGACATGGGCGTTTGTGGTGTCGGATTTCTCGCTTCAGCTGGTCTATCTGAATTCGCATACGGACAAACCGCTGATCTACAAGATCACCGGCGTTTGGGGCAATCACGAAGGATCAATGCTGCTGTGGGTGCTGATACTTGCGCTGTTCGGTGCCTGTGCTGGCTGGTTCGGCGGTAACCTTCCTATGCGTCTGCGGGCGCGGGTGCTGGCGGTGCAGGGCGCGATCAGTGTGGCTTTCCTAGCCTTCGTGATCTTTACTTCGAACCCGTTCACGCGGCTGGAATTCCCCCCGTTGAACGGGCGTGATCTGAACCCGTTGTTGCAAGACCCCGGTTTGGCGTTTCATCCGCCATTTTTGTATCTGGGCTATGTCGGGCTGAGCATGGCGTTTTCCTTTGCCGTCGCCGCGCTGATCGAAGGGCGGGTTGATGCCGCTTGGGGGCGCTGGGTGCGGCCTTGGACATTGGCTGCATGGATGTTTCTGACCGTGGGGATCGCGCTTGGGTCCTGGTGGGCCTATTACGAATTGGGCTGGGGCGGGTTCTGGTTTTGGGACCCTGTCGAAAACGCAAGTTTGATGCCCTGGCTGATCTCTGCGGCTTTGCTCCACTCGGCCATCGTGGTCGAAAAGCGTGAGGCGTTGAAAAGCTGGACGATCCTGCTGGCGATTCTGGCTTTCGGATTTTCGCTGCTGGGTGCGTTCATCGTCCGATCAGGGGTTCTGATCTCGGTCCATGCCTTTGCCGTGGACCCGGAACGCGGCGTTCTGTTGCTGATCATTTTGGGAATCTTTCTGGGCGGGTCGCTAACGCTGTTCGCATTCCGCGCCTCGGCCATGCAGTCCAAGGGCGTGTTTTCGACGGTCAGCCGCGAAAGCGCGCTGGTGCTGAACAATATCTTGCTGGCTGTCAGCTGTTTTGTCGTCTTCATCGGGACGATGTGGCCGCTGGTGGCGGAGATGCTGTTTGACCGGACATTGTCGGTCGGGCCGCCATTCTTTGACGCGGCTTTCACGCCTTTCATGGTCGGGTTGGCGATCGCCTTGCCGCTGGGATCAATGCTGGCATGGAAACGCGGCACGCTGGACCGGATGTCCAAGGCGATGGTGGGCTGGTTGGCGCTGGCGGTGGCGCTGGCCGCACTGGCCTATGCGGTGCAAAGCGGCGGGTCCGCGCTGGGGCCTGTGGGTGTGGCTCTGGGTGTCTGGGTTGTGGGCGGTGCGCTGGCTGATCTGTGGCTGCGCGCAGGCCGCGATGATCTGCGCACAAGGCTGCGGCGCATCCGTAACCTGCCACGCGCCGATTGGGGCAAGGCCACGGCACATATCGGCATGGGCGTGACCGTCTTTGGCGTCGCCGCGATGCTGGCTTGGCAAAAAGAGGATATCCGCATCGCTGATATCGGTGACCGCTGGGATATGGGCGCATTCCAGGTACAGCTTGATGCCGTGAACCAGATTGAAGGGCCAAATTACGTCACCACGATGGCTGATATGTCCATCTGGCGCGGAGATCGTGAATTATACACGTTGCAGCCTGAAAAGCGGTTCTATCCCGTGGCCAACATGCCCACGACCGAAGCCGCGATCAGCAACGGGATCATCCGCGATGTCTATGTCGTGGTCGGTGATCCGCAGGTAAATGGCGGCTGGGCCGTGCGCACCTATGACAAACCCTTTGCCAATTGGATTTGGGGTGGCTGTATGCTGATGGCGCTTGGCGGCCTGTTGTCGCTGTCGGACAGACGGTTGCGGGTTGGTGCAGCGGCGCCCAAACCAGAGCGTCCAGGCGCGGTGCCGGCAGAATGATCCGGCTGATTGCGATATTCTTGTTGGTCGCATCAGCGGCTTTTGCCGTGCAACCCGATGAAGTGCTGGACGATCCGGTCCTGGAAAAGCGCGCGCGCGACCTGTCGCAGGGCCTGCGCTGCCCGGTCTGCCGGAACGAAAGCATCGACGAATCCAATGCTGAATTATCGCGCGAATTGCGTATCCTGCTGCGCGAACGGCTGGTCGATGGCGATAGCGATGAACAGGCGGTGGATTTTCTCGTCGCCCGTTACGGTGAATTTGTGCTGCTGCGCCCCGATACCAGCGGCGTGAATGTGGTGCTGTGGTATGCCGCGCCCGTCATGCTGCTGATCGCGCTTGGCATCGGCTGGTCGGTGATCCGCCGCCCCGCCGTCGCCCCTCCAGAGCTGAGCGACGCCGAAAAAGCTGAATTGCAAAAGATATTACGCTCCTGACGTGATGTTGTCCTTTCCTGAACCGCCTTGTTCAGTAATGTGGGGGTGATTTGAGCAACAAGGACCGCATTATGGATTATCAGGCCGTCACACTTACCATCCGCGATGCGGTTGCAACGCTGATGCTGAACCGGCCAACGGTGATGAATGCGCTGAACACGCAGATGCGCGCCGAAATCGCCCATGCCGTCAAAGCCGCCGAAAAAGACGCGCGTGTGCTGGTGATGACCGGTGCGGGCAAGGCGTTTTGTTCGGGGCAGGATCTGGGCGATGGCGGGTCTGCTGCGTCGATCGACCTCGAACGCACATTGCGCGACGAATATGTGCCGATGCTCAAGGCGATCTTTGACTGTCGTATCCCGACCATTGCTGCGGTCAACGGGGCTGCGGCGGGGGCAGGGGCCAATCTTGCGCTGGCCTGCGACGTGGTGATCGCCGCCGATTCTGCGTATTTCGTGCAGGCCTTTACCCGCATCGGCCTGATCCCCGATGCAGGCGGCACCTATTGGCTGCCACGGCAGGTGGGCGCGGCCAAGGCGATGGGGGCCGCCCTGTTCGCCGACAAGATCAGCGCGCAGCAGGCCAGCGACTGGGGCATGATCTATGAGGTCGTATCCGATGCCGGTTTCGCGGATCACATCGCTGCACGCGCGGCCCATCTGGCGCAGGGGCCGACCGTGGCCTACCGGCAGCTGAAAAAAGCGATTCGTGGCTCGTTTGAAAACACGCTCGACGATCAACTGGCGCTCGAGGCGCGGCTGCAAGGGCGCTGCGGGCAGACCCGTGATTTTCAGGAAGGCGTTGTGGCTTTCCTCGAAAAGCGCAAGCCGGTCTATGAAGGGCGCTGAACCACAACCCCGTGAAAATAAAAGGCCGCCCCGAGGGGCGGCCTTTTTCATTCAGCGGTTTTCGATATCGACGTAATCGCGGGCCGTTGACCCCAGATACAATTGCCGTGGCCGGCCGATTTTCAGCTGTGGATCGGCCAGCTGTTCTTTCCACTGCGAAATCCAACCCACGGTGCGCGCGAGCGCAAAAACCGGGGTGAACATCGAGGTCGGGAAACCCATCGCCTCTAATATGATGCCGGAATAGAAATCGACGTTGGGGAACAATTTCTTTTCCGCGAAATACGGATCGGCCAGCGCCTGACGTTCCAATTCCTTGGCAACCTGCAGGACGGGATTATTTTCCACGCCCAGCAAATCCAGCACTTCATCGGCGGATTGTTTCATCACCGTGGCGCGGGGGTCGAAGTTTTTGTAAACCCGGTGGCCGAAACCCATCAGGCGATATGGATCGTTCTTGTCCTTGGCGCGCGCGATGAATTCAGGGATACGGTCTGGCGTGCCGATTTCCTTGAGCATTTCAAGACAAGCCTGGTTCGCCCCGCCATGTGCCGGACCCCAAAGGCAGGCAATGCCCGCCGCGATACAGGCAAACGGATTGGCACCGGAGGAGGAGGCCAAACGCACGGTCGAGGTCGAGGCGTTTTGTTCATGATCCGCATGCAGCGTGAAAATCCGGTCCATTGCACGGGCAAGGATCGGGTTCACATGATAGGTTTCCGCCGGCACGGCGAAACACATATGCAGGAAATTCGCCGCATAATCCAGATCGTTGCGCGGATAGACGAAAGGCTGGCCAATCGAATATTTATAGGCCATCGCGGCAATCGTCGGCATCTTGGCGATCAGGCGGATCGATGCCACCTCGCGCTGGTGTTCGTCGTTGATATCGGTGCTGTCGTGATAAAACGCCGACATCGCGCCGACCACACCGACCATCGTCGCCATCGGATGCGCATCGCGGCGGAAGCCACGGAAAAAGTTGTGCATCTGTTCGTGAATCATTGTGTGGTTGGTCACCAGCGATTCAAACTTTTCCAGCTCCGCCGCCGAAGGCAATTCACCATAAAGCAGCAGATAGCAGACTTCGAGGTAATGCGACTGGCTGGCCAGCTGGTCGATCGGATAGCCGCGATGCAGCAGCTCACCCTTGTCACCGTCGATAAAGGTGATCGTGCTGTCGCAGGCCGCGGTCGAGGTAAAGCCGGGGTCATAGGTGAACACATCGGCCTGGGCGTAAAGCTTGCGAATGTCCAGAACATCCGGGCCGGTGGTTGGGGAATAGACAGGCAGGTCGTAGGTCTTGCCCTTGATCGTCAGTTTCGCGGTATCTGTCGTTTCAGCCATGGTGCTTTCCCTCATCTGCGGCGCATCAATCTACGCCCGCACGTCCTTGTTCAATTCTACCCGATAATCACCTTTTGTGACGATCTGGTTTACTTGCTGGCATCCGAAAGGCGGCCAATCGTCTCGGATTGCCCCAGAACCAGCATCATGTCGAAAACGCTGGGGGACACCGAACGCCCGGCCAACGCGGTGCGCAAAGGTCCCGCCAGTTTGCCAAGCTTGGTGTCATGCGCCTGGGCAATGGTCGCAACGATGCTTTCCAGAGTATCTCTGGTCCAGCTAGCATTTTGCAACTGCGGCGTCAATTCCGACAGTATACCACGGGATACATCGGTAAGTTGCGCGGCCGATTTCTCATCCGGGACAATCGGGCGGCTGGTCAAGATAAAATGTGCCTTTTCAACAAGTTCTGGAAAGGTTTTTGCACGTTCTTTCAGGCAATACATGCCGCGTAACAGCCCGTCTTTTTGCGCATCACCCAGCGGCGCGGCGCCGGTTGCCGCAAGGTAGCCCTGCAATTCATGCAGCAGCGCAGCATCGTCAGCGACAGCGATATGCTGACCGCACAGATGTTCAAGTTTGGCCGTGTCGAACCGTGCCGGTGATTTGCCAATCCCGTGCAGGTCGAACCAGTCGCGCGCCTGCGCATCACTAAAGAATTCCGCATCGCCGTGCGACCAGCCCAGACGGGCCAGATAATTACGCATCCCCGCCGCAGGATACCCCAGCGCCTGATATTCCGCAGCGCCGGTCGCGCCATGGCGTTTGGACAATTTCTTGCCATCGGGACCATAGATCAGCGGGATATGCGCCAGCACCGGTTTCGGCCAGCCCATCGCGTCATAGATCAGGTTTTGCCGGAAAGCATTGGCCAGATGGTCATCGCCGCGGATCACATGGGTGACGCCCATGTCGTGATCATCCACCACGACCGCCAGCATATAGACAGGGCTGCCGTCCGAGCGCAGCAGGATCATGTCATCCAACTGGTCGTTGGACCATGTCACATCGCCTTGCACCTCGTCATGCAGGGTGGTTGTGCCTTCGCGCGCGGCCTTGATGCGGATGACGAAAGGCAGGTCAGGGTGGTCGGCTGCAGGCACGTCGCGCCACGGAGAGCGAAACAGCGTCGAGGTTTTCTGTTCGCGGGCCTGTTCGCGGAAAGCTTCGATTTCGTCTTGCGTGCTGAAACACTTATACGCCTTGCCGGCTGCCAGTAAGTCATGTGCGACCTGCGCATGGCGCGCGGCGCTGTCAAACTGGCTGACAGGATCGCCATCCCAATCCAGCCCCAGCCATGTCAGCCCGTCCAGAATCGCTTGCGCGTTTTCGGGGGTGGACCGTGCGCGGTCGGTATCCTCGATCCGCAGCAGAAACTTGCCACCGCGCCCGCGCGCGTAAAGCCAGTTGAAAAGGGCCGTGCGCGCGCCCCCAATGTGCAAAGCACCCGTGGGCGAAGGCGCGAAACGTGTGACGACAGGACGGGACATGATGGGCTTAACCTTTCGTTCACCAGCTTTGGACTAATCTGCCGGTGCCCCTTGGGGATAGCCAGCCAAAGGACGAAGAACAAGTGCGAGCCTTGGTCGAAGACGCGCTTTTGGCGCAGCGCGGGGGGCTGTTGTGCTGGGTGCCGGTCTGGCTGGGGCTGGGGATCGGGTGGTATTTCGCGCAGCGGCAGGAACCGGGTGATGCGGGTCTTGCGATTGGGGGGGCTGTGGCCTTTGCCCTGCTGCTGGCGCTGCCACGCATTGGCGTCGCCTATCGCCCTGTCGTGCTGGCTATCATTATCGCGATGATCGGGGCAGGCATCGCCAAATACCGCAGTGAAGCGGTTGGCGCACCTGTGCTGAATTTCCGCTATTACGGGACGATCGAAGGGCGGGTTGTCAATATCGACAGGTCCGCCAGCGACGCGCTGCGCCTGACGCTGGACCGCGTGGTGCTGGATCGGATCGCACCCCACCGCACACCCGCGCGTGTGCGCGTGTCGGTGCATGGTGACCAGCCGTTCAGCGATTATCGCCCCGGTACGGTGCTGATGATGACCGGCCATCTGTCGCCCCCTGCTGGCCCGGCGGAACCGGGCGGGTTTGATTTCCAGCGCCATGCGTGGTTTTTGGGGTTGGGGGCGGTCGGTTACACCCGCAATCCGGTGTTGCGGTTGGCCGCGCCTGCGGCCCCCGATGCCATGATGCGAATTTTCGCACTGCGCATGGCGATTTCGCGCGCCGTGCAAGAGGCGATGCCGGGCGAGGCGGGGGCCTTTGCCGCCGCTTTGATGACAGGTGACCGGTCGGGTATGGGGCAGGATGGTCTTGCTGCTTTGCGCGCGGCCAACCTTGCGCATTTGCTGGCAATCTCGGGACTGCATATGGGGTTGCTGACGGGCTTTGTGTTTGCGGTTGTGCGCTATGGGCTGGCGCTGGTGCCAGCGGTGGCACTGCGGTTGCCCACCAAAAAGATCGCCGCGGTCATCGCCCTGATCGTGGGCGCATTCTATCTCGCCTTGTCGGGGGGCAATGTCGCGACCGAACGCGCTTTTGTCATGGTGGCGGTCATGCTGGTGGCGGTGCTGCTGGGACGGCGCGCGCTGACGCTGCGGGGGGTGGCCATCGCCGCGATCATCGTGCTTGTCTGGCAGCCAGAGGCCTTGACCGGCCCGGGGTTCCAGATGTCATTTGCGGCCACCATCGCCCTTGTCGCGGTGTTTCGCGCCTTGCGCGGGGCCAAGCTGCACCGGCTGCCGCGCTGGACGCGCCCGGTGATGTCGGTGTTTGTGTCATCGCTGGTGGCGGGGCTGGCGACCGCCCCTTATGCGGCGGCACATTTCAATATCATGTCGCATTACGGGCTGATCGCCAACCTGATCAGCGTCCCGTTGATGGGGGTGCTGGTGATGCCCGCCGCAGTGCTGGCTGCCTGTCTGTGGCCTTTGGGGCTGGCCTGGATCGGGCTGGCGGTGATGGAACCGGGGCTGCGCTGGATCTTGTTTGTGGCACAGACAACCGCGGCCCAGCCCAATGCGGTCAGCCATGTGATCGCGCCACCCGGCGCGGTGTTGCCCATACTGACGCTGGCGCTGCTGTGGTTGATCTTGTGGCAGGGGCGCGCGCGGTTTGCGGGGCTCGCCTTTGCCGCGCTGGCCTTTGTGATCTGGCAGCAGGGCACGCGGCCTGCGTTGCTGGTGGCCGACGATGGCGGCTTGATCGGGGTGCTGGGGCCAGAGGGGCGTAGCCTGTCAAAACCGACGGGGGGCAGTTTCAGCGCGGGGATCTGGCTCGAGAATGATGGCGCGCCGGTGGCCCAAGACATCGCCGCCGCCCGTGGCGGGGTGCAACGGGACGGCCGCGTGGTCACGGCCATGTTGGGCGAGTGGCGGATCGTGCAGGTGTCGGGCAAAACCGCGCTGGCCGCCTTGCAAGGCTGCGGCGGTGCGGATGTGTTGATCGTCAATCAGGTGGATGAGGTTGCGCGCCCCTGTCATGTCTATGACCTGACCGGTCTGCGCAGAACAGGCGCGTTGGCGATGGACCTGACCGCCACAGGCGACCTGCGCATCGAGACATCGCGCGCACGGGCAGGCAACAGGCCCTGGAACGGGCGCACCGGCCCGCCCGAAGCAGCCCTGTTGCTGTCGCGTCAATAGGTGCGGATCAACCCGACCAGACGGCCCTGTACCTTGACCTGATCATCGCGGAAAACGCGGGTTTCATAAGCAGGGTTCGCAGCCTCCAGCGCGATGGCGCTGCCGGTGCGGCGGAACCGTTTCAACGTGGCTTCCTGCCCTTCGACCAAGGCCACGACGATATCGCCGTTATTGGCCACGGATGTTTCGCGGATCACCACGACATCGCCATCGTTGATGCCCGCCTCGATCATCGAATCGCCTTTGACCTCGAGCGCGTAATGTTCGCCCTTGCCCAGCATGGACTGCGGGACATGCACATGGTGCGAGACTTCGGAAATCGCCTCGATCGGGACACCGGCGGCGATGCGCCCCATGACCGGCAGCGACATTGACCCGCCTTCGACCGGCAGGGCGGCTGTGGGGATACTGGCGGGTTTGTCGCCTGCGATCACGCGCGGCTGGAACCCGCTGCCCATCATGCTGTCGGGCAGTTTGAGGATTTCCAGCGCCCGCGCGCGATGCGCCAGCCTGCGGATGAAACCGCGTTCTTCCAATGCCGTGATCAGCCGGTGGATGCCGGATTTTGACCGCAGGTCCAACGCCTCTTTCATTTCGTCAAAACTGGGCGGCACGCCGTCGCGCTGCACCCGTGTGTGGATGAAGGCCAGAAGGTCGAGCTGCTTTTTGGTTAACATGGCGAAATCCTTGGCTGGTTTTGCTTATGTTCTACCCCTGTTCCCCTTTTGTGTCAATCGCCTTGCGATCGACGCGCGCCGCGCGGGAGTATTTTTGGAAATAAGAAGCTGTCAGAGTGGCACGATTTGCACGCTTTCGCCGGCTTGGCGCGCGGGGTCATGGGGCGGGCGCAGGGCAAGGCAATTGGCCTGCGTCAGCACGCTGAGCAGGCTGCTGTCCTGGCGCTCAAAGATTGTCACACCGGCGGCGGTGGCATGCGCGCGCATGTAATGCGCACGTGGCCCGTTCGCGCTGATGTCATGGGCAAGCAGGGCTGTCTGCGTTGCGGCGGGATGCGCGCCAAGCCCCAGCATCTTGCGGATCACCGGCAGCACGAAGACATGACCGCAGACCATGGCCGAGACCGGATTGCCCGGAAGGCCGATCATGGCGGCGCTGCCAAGCCGGCCGGCCATCAGCGGTTTGCCGGGGCGCATCGCGATCTTGTAGAAGCTGCGCTGCATGCCAAGGCTTTGCGCTACCTGTCCGACCAGATCGTGATCTCCGACAGAGGCGCCGCCGATGGTGATGATCAGATCAGCGCCCTGCGCCAGGGCAAAGGTCTGTTCCAGCGATGCGATGCTGTCGCGCGCAATGGGCAGCAGCCGTGCTGTGGCGCCTGCGGCCGCGACCAATGCGGCCAGCCCATAGCTGTTGGAGGCGATGATCTGGTCTGGGCCGGGGCTGTCGCCCGGTTGCACCAATTCATCACCCGTGGCGATGATGGCGACCACGGGTTTGCGGGTGACAGGCACGCTTGCAATGTTCATGGCCGCCAGCAAGGCAATATCATTGGGCGACAGGTGGCGTGGCGCGGGCAGCGACGTGCCTTGCGCGAAATCGCCCCCCAGGGGGCGGATATTGCTGCCGCTGTCCTGCGCATCGGTGATGGTGATTTTTTCGCCGTCGCGGGTGACATTTTCCTGAATGATCACGCGACTTGCGCCTGCAGGGACAGGCGCGCCTGTGAAGATACGCAAAGCCTGACCCTGGGCCAATGTGCCATGCCAGCCGTGACCGGCCGCAGCTTCGCCGATGACGGTCAGGCTGGCCCCTTGGCGGTGATCGGCCGCATGGATCGCATAGCCATCCATGGCAGAGGCCGCAAAGGGCGGCTGGTCGCGCCGCGCGGTCACATCGCGCGCCAGTACGCGCTGTGCGGCATCACGCAGCGGCACGTCTTGTGCTGGCAGCGGGGTGACCAGCGCAAAGAGGTCTTGCAGGGCCTCTGCAACGCTGATCATGGATTTTCGAACCGGCCTGATTTGCCGCCGTCCTTGAGCGTGACGCGCAAACCGCCGATGACCATGTCCTTTTGCACCGCCTTGACCATGTCATAGACGGTCAGCGCGGCAGTGCTGGCGGCGGTGAGCGCCTCCATCTCGACGCCGGTCTGGCCGCTGGTCTTGACCGTGGCGCTGATCCTGATGCCGGGCAGGGTGGCGTCTGGGGTCAGGTCGATGCTGACCTTGGTGATCGGCAAAGGATGGCACAGCGGGATCAGATCGGCGGTTTTCTTGGCCGCCATAATGCCTGCGATCCGCGCGATGCCCAGCACATCACCTTTTTTGGCGCGGCCTTGGGTGATCAGCGCCAGTGTTGCATCCGCCATCACGATATGGGCCTCGGCCACGGCGATCCGGTCGGTCACGGCCTTGTCGGAGACATCGACCATATGCGCCTGTCCTTCGGCGTCGAAATGCGTCAGCCCGGTCATCGCATCGCCCCCGTGGATGGATTGGCCAGCAGGCGGGCGGTGGCGGCGGCCACGTCATCCTGGCGCATCAGGCTTTCGCCGATCAAAAAGGCACGCGCGCCGTAGCGGGCCATATCGGCAAGGTCTTCGGGGGTGAACAGCCCACTTTCGCACACGATCTGCCGGTCCTCTGGCACCCGTTTGGACAGGATGCGCGTGGTGTCCAGCGTCACGTCAAAGGTTTTCAGATTGCGGTTGTTGATCCCGATCAGCGGCGATTTCAGTAGCACCGCGCGGTCGAGTTCGGCCTGATCATGGACTTCGATCAGCACATCCATCTGCCAGTCGATCGCGGCCTGTTCCAGTTCCTGCGCCTGCGCATCGCTGACCGAGGCCATGATGATCAAGATGCAATCGGCCCCCAAGGCGCGGGATTCCGCGACCTGCCAGGGATCATAGAGGAAATCCTTGCGCAGCGCGGGCAATGCGCAGGCGTCGCGCGCTGCGACCAGATAGCTGTCGTCGCCCTGAAAGGACGGCGCATCGGTCAGCACCGACAGGCAGGTGGCCCCGCCTTGCGCATAAGCCTGCGCCAAGGCCGCAGGGTCGAAATCGGCGCGGATCAGGCCCTTGGAGGGGCTGGCCTTTTTGATCTCGGCGATCAGGCCGTATCCTTCGCGGCTGGCACCCGCCAATGCGGCAGCGAAACCGCGCACGGGGCTGGCGGCGCGCGCCAGTGCTTCGGCTTCGGCCAAGGGCAGGGCGATTTTGCGCGCTGCCACATCCGCCAGCTTGTAGTCTTTGATCTTGGCAAGAATGTCGGTCATGGGGCCGCCCAGTTGATTGGAATATCCCCCCGATCCATAAGCCATTGGTTGACCTTTGAAAATGGGCGCGACCCGAAAAACCCCCGATGCGCCGACAACGGCGAGGGGTGGGCCGAGGTCAGGAGCAGGTGATGCGCGGGCAGGCGGGCCGCATATGCCTGCGCCTGCGCGCCCCAAAGGATAAAGGCGCGGGGGTGGTCATTCAGCCGCGCCAATACCTGATGAACCAATCTGGACCAACCGATTTTACCATGTGCGCCGGCCCGACCGGGCGCAACAGACAGGGCGGTATTGAGCAGCAAAACACCTTGATCCGCCCAGTCATGCAGGTTGGTTTTATTCCGGCTTTGGCCTGTATCGCTCTGGATTTCTTTGAAGATATTGCCAAGGCTTGCCAGATTTCCGGTGAATGCGGGGTTGATAGAAAAGGCCAGCCCATCGGCCTTGTCCGGCGTGTGGTAGGGGTCTTGCCCGAGAATGACAACGCGGGTGGCGGCAGGCTGGCAACGTGCGAGGGCCGTGAATGTCAGCGCGGGGGGCGGCAGGATATCCGCACCAATCCGCCCCGCCAGTATCGGCAGATCGTCGCGGAAAAAGGGCAGATCTGCCCAATCCCCCAGACGCGACAGATCGAACATCAGGCGTTCGTGACACGCACCAGCGCGTCAAGGGCGGCTTTGGCCTTGCCGCTGTCGATACTGTCGCGGGCGATCTGTACACCATCGGGCAGGTTGGCGGCCTTGTCGGCCACGACCAAGGCGGCGGCGGCATTGAACAGCACCGCATCGCGATAGGCACCGGGTGCGCCATCCAGCAGCGCGCGCAGCGCCTGTGCGTTGTCCTGCGGCGACCCGCCAATGATGTCGCGGAAGGCATGTTCGGGCAGGCCCGCATCCTCTGGGTGGATCTGGCGGGAGGTGATCTTGCCACCGTCCAGCACGGCAACGGATGTCGGCCCGCAGATCGTGATTTCATCGGTGCCATCGCTGCCGTGGACCAGCCAGGCCTTTTCAGTGCCAAGCTGTTGCAGCGTTTCCGCCATCGGAAAGATCAGGTCGATGGCAAAGGCCCCCGTCAGCTGGCGTTTGACACCGGCGGGATTTGTCAATGGTCCCAATATGTTGAATATCGTCTTGCATCCAAGTTCCAACCTGACAGGCCCGACATGGCGCATTGCGGGGTGATGCAACGGGGCCATCATGAAACCAATGCCGGCCTGCGCGATCGCGCGTTCGACCACATCAGGCGTGACGTTCACATTGATCCCAAGCGCTGATTGCACATCCGCTGTGCCGGATTTTGACGACAGGTTGCGATTGCCGTGTTTGGCCACCGGCACGCCCGCGCCTGCCACGACAAAAGCGGTGGCCGTGGAAATATTCAGCGTATGTTTGCCGTCACCACCCGTGCCGACGATGTCCATCGCACCGTCCGGTGCCGTGACAGGCACGCAATGGGCGCGCATCACGGCGGCGGCTGCGGCATATTCCGACACCGCCTCGCCGCGCGCGCGCAGCGCCATCAGCAAACCGCCGATCTGGGCAGGGGTCGCCTGACCTGCGAACAGATACCCGAACGCCTCTTCGGCTTGGGCGCGTGACAACGGCCCTTCGGATGCGGCATAGATCAGCGGTTTCATCGCCTCGGTCATGCTAGCACCTTGGCGATGTCCAGAAAGTTCTGCAGCAGGGCATGGCCATGTTCGGAGCGGATGCTTTCAGGGTGGAATTGCACGCCGTGGATCGGCAAGGTTTTGTGCTGAAGCCCCATGATCGTGCCATCCTCCAGATCGGCGGTGATTTTCAGACAATCGGGCAGGGTGGCGCGGTCTACGACCAGCGAATGATAACGTGTCGCGGCAAAAGGGCTGGGCAGCCCAGCGAACAGGCCCTGACCCTGATGGCGCATCTGGCCCATCTTGCCATGCACGATGTCATGGCAGCGCACGACATGGCCGCCAAACGCCTCGCCAATCGCCTGATGGCCGAGGCAGACGCCCAGCAGCGGCATGCCGGTTTCGGCTGCCGCATGGACCAGCGGCAAACAAATTCCCGCCTGTGCCGGATCGCAGGGGCCGGGCGACAGCACGATGGCGGACGGGCGCATCGCCATGGCCTGTTGCACATCCAGCGCATCATTGCGGCGCACGACGACCTCTGCCCCAAGTTCGCCCAAATAATGCACCAGATTATAGGTAAAGCTGTCGTAATTATCGATCAAAAGCAGCATGGACAGGTCCCGTAAGCTGGAAATTTGGGGCTACCGTCTGCGGCAAAGCTGACGATATAAGCGCCGCCATACATGGGCCGACAGGGCCGGTCGCGTCAAGTCCGAAGGCGGCGGGCGCATTTGCAATAAGGATGTGAGGTACATGCGGGCATTTCTGGCGGGGGGTGGCTGGGCGGTTTTGGTCGGCGGTGGTTTGCTTGGACTGGTGTCCGTGTCGGTGGGGCCGGAAACGCCCGTGGTGAGCCAACCGCCCGCAGCGACCGCGCAGCCGGCGGCGGTGCCAGCGGCCCCGGCGACAGCACCCGTTCTGGATACGCCGGTGATGACAACGCCCCAGGTTGTGCTGCCCGATACGGCACCAGCCGTGCCAGAAATTGTGCCAGAACCTGCGCCAGAACCTTTGCCGGCAATTGTGCCAGAAACTGTGCCAGAATTGGCCCCGCAAACCGCCGCCGATGCGCCGCCCTTGGCCGCTGCCATCGAGGCGGCTGTGCCCCCGCCTGCCGCCATGACCCCGCCTGCGCCCACGGTGATGCCCGATGCACCGATCACACCGCCGCAGGCACCCGCGCAGCCTGCGCCCGAACAAGACTTGCCTGTGGTAACATTGCCCGCGCCTGTGCCACCGGCTTTGCAAGATACGCCAGCCGAGCCGCTGCCCGCGCCTCAGGTCCGGCCCCAGACCAGCCCATCGGCATCGCTGCCACAATCTACGGCGGATGTGCGCGTCAACCGACCCCGCACGGCCCCCGCTGCCGGACCCGAAGAACCGGCGCTTGACGGCGATCTCGCCTCGCCGCTTTTGCGCTATGCCGCCGATTTTGATTATGCCGCTGACCTGCCAATGATCGCGGTGGTCCTGATGGACAATGCCTTGATCCTCGATGCGCCCGATGTCCTGAGCGGGCTGCCCTTCGTGCCGACAATCGTGCTGAACGCCGCCGCCGCCGATGTGACGGCGCGGATGCGCGCCTATCGCGCCGCCGGGATCGAGGTGTTGTTGCAGGCCGATTTACCGCAAGGTGCGCTGCCGTCCGACGTCGAAACGACCTATGTCGGGGCGTTCGGTCTGGTCCCCGAGGCGATTGCCATCTTTTCCGATGGCACCGGCCCAGAGGCACAGGACCGGATGCTGGCCGATCAGGCGTTGCGGTTGATCGGTGATGAAGGGCGCGGTTTTGTCACTCTGCCGCGCGGTATGGGTGGGGCTTTGCGCAATATCACGGCAGATGGCGTGCCTGTGGCGCAGATCACGCGCGACATAGACGGTGCGGGCGAAACCCGTGACGCGATTGAACGCAGCCTGCAGCAAGCGGCGCTGCGCGCGCGGCAATCGGGGCATGTTGTCCTGCTGGGGCGCACAACACCCGAAACCTTGGCCGCGATCCGCAACTGGGCCGAGCGCAGCGATCCGTCGCAGATTTCCTTGGCGCCGGTGTCGGCGATCCTATTGGAACAGCTCGCGCAATAGGGTCAGTTTCCGCCGCCCTTGAACATCCGCGCATCGGCCGCCGCCTTGCGGATGGCGTTGGATTTATGGACGGTTTCTTGATATTCCGCCTCTGGGTCGCTGTCATAGACAACGCCGCCACCGGCCTGAATATAAAGCTTTTCATCCTGCAAAACGGCGGTGCGCAGCGCGATGCACATATCCATATCGCCACCCGCGCTGAAATAGCCGCAACCGCCGCCGTAGACACCGCGCTTTTCGGGTTCCAATTCGTCGATGATCTGCATTGCACGGACCTTGGGCGCGCCTGATACGGTGCCTGCGGGCATACCGGCAAAAAAGGCGCTTAATGCGTCCTGATCATCGGCCAATTCGCCCACCACGTTGGACACGATATGCATCACATGGCTGTAGCGTTCGACGATGAATTGTTCCGTCGGGCGGACAGAGCCAATTTTTGACACCTTGCCGGTATCATTGCGGCCCAGATCCAGCAGCATCAGATGTTCCGCCAGTTCCTTTTGATCCGCCAGCAGATCGGCCTCGTTCGCATCATCCTCGGCAGGGGTTGCCCCGCGCGGACGCGTCCCTGCAATGGGGCGGATCGTGACCTCATTGCCGAACACGCGCACAAGGATTTCGGGGCTGGCTCCGATCACCTGAAACCCACCAAAGTTGAAAAAGAACATGAACGGCGACGGGTTGGTGCGGCGCAAGGACCGATAAAGCGCGAAAGGCGGTTCGCGGAATTCCTGTGTCCAGCGTTGCGATGGCACCACCTGAAAGATGTCACCGGCGCGGATATAATCCTTGGCCTTTTCGACCGCCTGCAAATAACCTTCATGCGTGAAATTCGACACCGGCGGCGCGACAGGTGCCGGATCGGCCAAAGCGCGGCTGTGCTGGGGCAGCGACCGGTCCAGCGCGCGCTGCGCATCCATGACCCGTTCGGCGGCTTGCGCATAGGCGGCTTTGGCCGACAGGTCAGGCCGGACATAGGCGGGGGCGACAAGGATAACATCGCCCTTGACCCCGTCCAGCACTGCCACGACCGAAGGGCGCAGCATGATCGCATCGGGCAGGCCCAAGGGATCGGGGTTCACATCGGGCAGATGTTCCACCAGCCGGATCATGTCATAGCCCAGATAGCCAAACAGCCCCGCCGCCGCCGCAGGCAGACTGGCTGGCAGGTTGATCCGCGATTCGGCCAAAATCGCGCGCAAGGCGTCTAATGGGGCGGCCGGCATCACCTCGAAAGCATCGGCATCGAAACGGGCAGAGCGGTTGACGCGCGCTGTGGTGCCGCGACAATCCCAGATCAGATCAGGGTTCATCCCGATGATCGAATAGCGCCCCCGGATTTCACCGCCTGTCACGCTTTCGAGCATGAAGGCATTTGTGCCCGCCTCGGACAGTTTCAGCATCAAGGAAACCGGCGTGTCCAGGTCGGCGGCGATCCGCGTATAGACCACCTGGTTTTCACCCGCGTCATAGCTGCGGGCAAAGCTGTCATAATCGGGCAATAATGCCATGGCGCACCTATTGAAGCTGGGCGTTGACCGCGTCAACGGTGGCCTGGTTGATCGTGATGCGCGTGGCCTGCTGGACCGCTTGCACATAGGCGTCAAACAGATCCTGCGCGATGCCTGCGGCGATAGAATCGGATATCGACGCGCGCTGCGCGGCCTGATCGGTCGCGGTGGGGTCGGCGTCGGTGATGGCATCCAGCCGCACGATCAGCGCCCCGTTGCCTGCGTCCTCGACGCGGGCTTCGCCGGGGGCAAGCGCAAAGACAGCGTCATTGAACCCTTCGGGCATGCCTTCGACAAAGCTGCGGCGGGTCAGGTTGGATTCCACACGCGGGGTCATGCCGAGAGCGGCCAGATCGGTGTCGGCAGTCAGGTCGGCGGCGATTTCGGCCGCGCGGGCCAGCAGGGCATCCTGCTGCGCCTGCAGCTGCCAGCGGGCGGCGACATCGGCGCGGATATCCTGCAGCGGCGGCACGCGCGCAGGCGTCACACTGTCCAGACGCAGCGCAAAAACGCCGCCATCGGACAAAACTTCAAGCGCGGGAAATGCGCCTTCGCTCAGGGCTTCGGCAGCGGCGCGGAAATTGTCATAGGCAGCGATGCCATCGGTGACATCAGGTGTCCAGCTGATCTGGCCCAGCACCAGATCGGTGCGCTCTGCCAGATCCTCGAGCGTGGCGCCACCGGCCAAAAGATCGGTGATCCGGTCGAAATCATCATTGATGACGCTGCGGGCGGCCTCGGCGGCCAGTTCGGCGCGCAGATCGTCAGAGGCTTCGTCCAATGTGACCTCTTGCGCGTTCAGCACCGCATTGACGCGAAACAGCGCCGCGCCCAGCGAGGTGGGGAATGGCCCGACCACATCGCCGGGTGTGGCGGTGAACACCGCATCAGCGGTGTTGGCGGGCAATTCATCACGGCCCAGATCGCCCATATCCACATCGGCCAGCGTCAGCCCGCGTTCCGTAACCAGCGCGTCGAATGTTGCATCCCCCGATGCCAGACGGCCGCCAGCGAGCTGTGCGGCAGCCGGATCGGCATAGTTCAGCCGTTCAACAAGCCGGCGTTCGGGCTGCACGAAATCTGCGATCCGGTCCTGATACAGGGTTTCAATCGCCAGATCGGTGACCTCCATCTGGTCCTGGATCATCGCGGGGGTCATCCAGGCATAGGTGATCTCGCGCGCTTCGGGCAGCAGGAATTCATCGCCGTTTGCCTCGTAAAAGGCGGTGATATCGGCATCGGTTGCACCGGGGACCGGGGCGGTCAGCATATCGGCACTGACGCGCAGCACGGTCACGTCGCGGGCTTCGGCGACATAACGGACCAGCGCATCGGCAGAAGCGGCGGCACCCGGCACCCCGCTGACAATGGCGGCTTGCAACAAGGTGCGGGCCAGATCCTCGCGGATTTCAGCCTCGAATTCGGATTCGCTCTGGCCGGATTGCTGTAACACAAGGCGGTAGGTGTCGCGGTTGAACCCGCCCGCGCTCTGAAATGCACCAATCGCGCTGATCCGGTCGAACACGGCCAGATCACCGGCGGAAATACCCATGCGGGCGGCTTCGTTGTCCAGCGTGCGGGTCTGCACCACCTGTGACAGGGCCTGCCGGTCGATCCCGAAAGCCTGCGCCTGCTGGAACGAAATCTGCGTGCCGAATTGCGCAGAGAGCGCGCGGATCTGCTGGTCCAGGTTCCGCTGATAGGCGGCGACGGTGATGTCCTTGTCCCCGACTGTGCCAAGCGTGCGGATATTGCCTGTCAGACCGCCGGTGCCAAAACCTGCCAGCCCGACCAGCACCACGCCGACGATGATCCATGCGCCGATCTTTGTCTTTTTCTTCTGTGCCATGCCATCGCTCCGCCTGAATTATCGCGTCTGAATAAGGGGCGCGGCCCTTGGGTGCAAGGGTCAGACGGTGACCTTGGCCAGCCTGTCAAACAGCGTGGCGATCCCCGCGCGGTCGATATTGGCAAAGGCGATGCGCAGCTGGCGTTCGCCCGCGGGCATATCGTCCGGCATGAACATGGTGCCGGGCAACAGCAGGATGCCCGCATCCGCAACCAACCTTTGCGCCAGATCGGTCGAGGAGAGGGCGAAAGGATGGGCCAGATAGGCGAAATAGGCCCCAACCCCCAGCAGCGACCAGCCCTTGGCGGCGAGTTGCGGGAAATGATCGGTGATCGCGGCGCGCCGGTCGAGGATTTCGGCGCGCTCGCCCGCCAGCCAGTCCGACAGGTTCTGCATCCCCCAAAGTGCGGCGCGCTGCCCGATCTGGTTGGGGCAGATTGCGACGGTATCAAGGAATTTCTCGATCTCGGCCATGCGCACAGGATTGGTCAGCACCGCGCCAATACGGTGGCCGGTCAGCCGGTAGGCCTTGGAAAAGGAATAAAGCTGGATCAGCGTGTCATCCCAGGCCGGATCGCTGAACAGGTCATGCGCAGCACCCGTGCGGCTGTCGAAATCGCGGTAGGTTTCATCCACGATCAGCGCGATGCCCTGCGCGCGCGCCAGATCCATGAAGGCGCGCAAGGTGGCGGCGGGGTATTCCACACCGCAAGGATTGTTCGGGCTGACCAGCACGATGGCGCGGGTCCGGTCCGTGATCAGCGCCGCAACCGCATCCGCTGTCGGCACCATATCCGCGCCGCAAACCAGCGGCACCGTGGTCACACCCGCCATATCGAGCCACATGCGGTGGTTGAAATAATAAGGCACAGGCACGATCACCTGATCGCCTTCGCCACAAAGGGCTGCGATGGCGGCGGCGAAGGCCTGATTGCAACCCGAGGTGATGCCGACCTGGCCTGCGTTTATGCGCCCGCCATAGGCCGCAGACCATTGCGCAGCGATTTCATCACGCAGCGCGGGCAGGCCCAGAACCGGACCATAGAGATGGGCATCCGTATCCTGCATCATGATGCGGGCCACGGCCTCGCGCAGCGCCAGCGGGGGTGCCATGACCGGGGCGGCCTGGCTGACGTTGATCAGGGGCCTGTCGGCGGGATGCGTCACCCCGTCCAGCCAGCGCCGCGCCGCCATCACAGGCGGGGTGAAGGTGGCGGCGGTGCGGGATTTTGGCATGGACGGTCCAGACGGGTTGCGCCGAAAAACTTTTGGGCCTCCGGCGGGGATATTTAAGCTCGAACGATGCGGTGATCAGTCCTTGCCGCGATAAGGTTCGACATATTGCAGCGCCATGTCCCATGGAAAGAAAATCCATGTGTCCTGCGATACTTCGGTAATGAAGGTCTGGACCTGTGGGCGGCCTTTGGGTTTGGCATAGACCGTTGCGAAATGCGCTTTTGGGAAAAGCGCGCGCACCAGTTCCAATGTCTTGCCACTATCAACCAGATCATCGACGACCAGAATACCAGTGCCATCGCCCATCAGCGCGGCGTCGGGCGCTTTGAGCACGCGGGCTTCGGATTGGTTCTGGTGGTCATAGCTTTTCACGCTGATCGTATCCACGGTGCGGATATCAAGCTCGCGCGCTACGATCATCGCAGGCGCCATGCCGCCACGGGTGATTGCCACCACCGCGCGCCATGCGCCGTCATCGGGGCCTTGCCCATCGAGCCGCCAGGCCAGCGCGCGGCTGTCGCGGTGGATCTGGTCCCAGGAAATGTGAAAGCCTTTTTCATGCGGCAAACGGTCGGTCATCTGCTTAGTCCTTTGTGATATCTGGCGCATCGACGGCCTTCATGCCGACGACATGATAGCCTGCATCGACATGCAACACTTCACCGGTGACAGCGCTGGCCAGGTCCGACAGCAGGTAAAGCGAGGATTTGCCCACCTCGTCCTGCGTCACGGTGCGCCGCAGGGGAGAATTATATTCGTTCCATTTCATGATATAGCGGAAATCGCCGATGCCCGAGGCTGCCAGCGTCTTGATCGTGCCGGCGCTGATCGCGTTGACGCGGATGTTTTTCTTGCCCAGATCCTCGGCCAGATAGCGCACAGAGGCCTCTAATGCGGCCTTGGCCACGCCCATCACGTTGTAATGCGGCATCACCTTTTCCGCGCCGTAATAGGTCAGCGTCAGGCAGGAGCCGCCATCTGTCATCATCTTTTCCGCGCGCTGGACAACGGCGGTGAAGGAATAGACCGAGATATCCATCGACATCAGGAAATTGGACCGGCTGGTATCGACATAACGGCCGCGCAATTCGTTCTTGTCGGAAAATCCGATGGCATGGACCACGAAATCAAGCTTGCCCCATTTCGCCTCGAGCGCCGCGAACAGCGCGTCGATCGACGCCTCGTCGCCCACGTCACATGGCAGCACCGTGTCGGAGCCGACCGATTGCGCCAGCGGATCGACGCGTTTTTTCAGCGCCTCGCCCTGATAGGAAAATGCAAGTTCCGCTCCGGCATCGGCGCAGGCCTTGGCTATGCCCCAGGCAATGGATTTGTCATTCGCAAGCCCCATGATCAGCCCGCGCTTGCCTTGCATCAATTGTGAGGTCATCAGAGCACCCTTTAAGATTTGTTTCACGGTCCCTAGCACGGTCGCCCGCCGGTTGCCTAGATGCCAGCAGCGTGCGGTCTATCCCTTAAAGCGGTTGATACTGGTTGTTTTTGATCCTAAGCCTATCGCTTGGGGCATGGGGGAGATCGGCAATGTCTGATCGTGCTGGTATTTTTGCGGGTGAAGACCCTTTTGTTATTGCGCAGCAATGGCTGGCGTCGGCTGCGCAAACGGAGCCATCGGATCCGAATGCAATCGCCTTGGCCACTGTCGACGCCGCGGGTCTGCCGAATGTCCGCATGGTTCTGTTGAAAGAGATTGAACCGGAGGCCTTTGTTTTTTACACTAATTACGAAGGTCGCAAGGCTGTCGAGATTGATGCGTCGGGCAAGGCGGCATTTGTCATGCACTGGAAATCGTTGGCGCGGCAGGTCCGCGTCCGCGGGCTGGTGACGCGCGAAGACGGGCCGGTCGCGGATGCCTATTATGCAACCAGATCGCTGCCAAGCCGGATCGGCGCTTGGGCATCACGGCAATCGCAGCCGCTTGAAACGCGTGGCGCATTGATGGCAGAGGTCGCAAGAAAGACCCTGCAACTGGGACCAAATCCGGCGCGGCCGCCATATTGGGGTGGCTTCCGGATCACGCCGCTTGAAATAGAGTTCTGGGCAGATGGCGCTTTTCGTCTACATGACCGGTTTCGGTGGTCGCGAGAGACAAAAGACGACAATTGGAAGATCACCCGCCTGAGCCCCTAAGGGCCTGGCGATCAGATCGGCCCATATCAGTCCGGCCTTGGCCATGTGATATGCGGTGGAACGAAAAGTATACGGGCGTAGTGCGGGACGAGTGCCGCGTCAAAAGGAAGAGAAGATGGAAACGCTAGAGACCGCCTACCTTCGGCGGGTGCAAGGTCAGGTAAAGTGGTTTGATCCGACAAAGGGTTTCGGATTTGTTATTGCAGAGCTGGGCGGTCCAGACATCTTGCTGCATGCCAATGTGCTGCGCAATTTCGGGCAGGGGTCGGTCGTTGATGGATCGCGCATTGACCTGATGGTGCAAGATACCCAGCGCGGCCTGCAGGCGGTCGAGGTGATCTCGATCACGCCGCCACATGCGGATGCGGCATTACCGTTGCGCGATATGTCGGATTTCACGCCAGAGGACATCGCCAAACGGCCGATCGAGCCTGCCCGCGTCAAATGGTTCGACAAGGCCAAGGGATTCGGTTTCGCCAATGTGTTCGGCAGTTCGGACGATGTGTTCATCCATATCGAGGTCTTGCGCCGGTCCGGTCTGTCCGACCTGCAATCAGGCGAGGCGATTGGCCTGCGTCTGGTCGATGGCGAACGCGGGCGCATGGCGATCGACATTGTCGGTTGGGAAGCTGCGGCAAAATGAAGTCTCTGATTCTTGCGCTGGTTCTGGGGATGGCGGCTCCGCTGGCCGCCGCGGCCTGCGCCGAGGACCGCGTGACGATTCGGGGCGATTGGGGGCAGGCGACATTTACCGTCGAAATCGCCGATACCCCCGCGACCCGCGCGCAAGGGTTGATGCATGTCGAAACCATGCCACGCATGGCGGGGATGCTATTTGTTTATGAACGCCCCCAGGCGGTCAGTTTCTGGATGAAAAACACCCTGATTCCGCTGGATATGATCTTTGCCAGCCCGCAGGGCGAAATCCTGCGGGTGCATGAAAACGCGGTGCCGGGCGACCTGACCCCGATTCCCGGCGGCGACGGGGTGCAGATGGTGCTCGAGATCAATGGCGGGCTGGCCGCGCGGTTGGGAATTGCTGCTGGCGATATCATGCAGCACCCTGCTTTCGGGGCTGACGCAATTTTAGCTTGTCGCGAAAAGACCGACAGTTAGGGCTTTTCAAATCGGTTGAGGGGGTCTAAAGACAGCCTCGGTTCGGGGCGTAGCGCAGCCTGGTAGCGCATCTGTTTTGGGAACAGAGGGTCGGGAGTTCGAATCTCTCCGCCCCGACCATAAATCCAAGTTTTGTGAAATCGTAGCAATCGCCCTCGGGCTGTTGCTTTGGCGTTGCATGCGCTGCTGGCCGCCCAAGACTGGTGCCGGTCTGTGGATAATTCATGCCACAGGACAGAATTCACCGCTAAGTCAAAAGAGACAAAGACTTTCTTTGCAGCGCTTCGTGTCGGGGGGCTGTGGGTCGTTTGGTGGGTGAATCATCCGCCTGTTTTCGACGCACCCCCGTCGCTGCGCGTCAATCGAAAAAATCTGCATTTGGTGTTAAAAAAACGTTGACCCACTAGGTATAGATGCGCCACTTTAACCAAGCCGCCCAGACACCACCATATGTCGCGTCGGCGTGGGGACGACCAATTAACTAAGTACCAGGCTGGAATGTGTTTCCAAACAGACCGTGCATCGTACGGGCTGCGTCGGTTTGCTTGGTGAAATCGCCCTTTCAGGCTGCGCTGTGCAAATGGTGCTTAACAAATACGGGCTGCAACGACGGCCATCCAAAAGGGGCAGAGACATGAAAATCGAACGGAATTTCACGACCGAAGGCGCGGATGCTTATGCAGCGCTTGCGTTCAAGACCACGACCTCTGAGATCCGCAATCCGGATGGCACCATCGTATTCAAGCTCGATGATTGCGAAATTCCCGCAAGCTGGAGCCAGGTCGCATCCGACGTGATCGCGCAGAAGTATTTCCGCAAGGCCGGCGTGCCGTCTGCGACCACAAAGGTCAAAGAAAAGGGCGTGCCAGAATTTCTGTGGAAATCCGTTCCAGCCAAAAACGCGACATTCGGTGGTGAAATCAGCGCCAAGCAGGTGTTCGACCGTTTGGCGGGCGCCTGGACCTATTGGGGCTGGAAAGGCGGCTATTTCACAACCGAACAAGATGCGCGTGCCTATTTCGACGAAATGCGCCACATGCTGGCCAGCCAGCGCGCGGCCCCCAACAGCCCGCAGTGGTTCAATACCGGTCTGCATTGGGCCTACGGCATCGATGGTCCCGCACAGGGGCATTATTATGTCGATTACCAGACCGGCGAGCTGACCAAATCGACATCCAGCTATGAACATCCGCAGCCGCATGCCTGTTTCATCCAATCCGTCGCTGACGATCTGGTCAACGAAGGCGGAATCATGGACCTGTGGGTCCGCGAAGCCCGCCTGTTCAAATATGGCTCTGGCACCGGCACCAACTTCTCTTCCCTGCGGGGCGAGGGCGAAAAACTGTCCGGCGGTGGTAAATCATCCGGCCTGATGGGTTTCTTGAAAATCGGTGACCGCGCTGCCGGTGCGATCAAATCGGGCGGCACAACACGCCGTGCGGCCAAGATGGTCATCGTCGATGCCGACCACCCCGATATCGAGGAATTCATCAACTGGAAGGTGATCGAAGAACAAAAGGTGGCATCCATCGTCGCTGGTTCCAAGATGCACGAACGCTATCTGAACGCGATTTTCGCGGCGATCGAATCATGGGACGGCGAAGAAATTGCCGCCTATGATCCCAAGACCAACGAAACGCTGGCCGCCGCTGTGAAAGATGCAAAACGCTCGGCGATCCCAGAGACCTATATCAAGCGCGTGCTGGATTACGCCAAGCAGGGCCACACCAGCATCGAATTTCCGACCTATGACACCGATTGGGATTCCGAAGCCTATTCATCCGTGTCTGGCCAGAATTCCAACAACTCGATTCGCGTGACCGACGCCTTCCTCAAAGCTGTCGAAAACGACGAGATGTGGAAGCTGATCAACCGCAAGAACGGTGAAGTCGCGAAAATCATCAAGGCGCGCGATCTGTGGGAACAGGTGGGTCATGCCGCATGGGCCTGTGCCGATCCGGGCATCCAGTACCACGACACCGTCAACGCATGGCATACCTGCCCCGAAGATGGCGCGATCCGCGGATCGAACCCCTGTTCGGAATACATGTTCCTTGATGATACGGCCTGTAACCTTGCCTCGATGAACCTGCTGACGTTTTACAAGGACGGGCAGTTTCAGGTCGAAGATTACATGCACGCCACCCGTCTGTGGACCGTGACGCTGGAAATCTCTGTCATGATGGCGCAATTCCCGTCCAAGGAAATTGCCCAGCGGTCCTATGATTTCCGCACGCTGGGTCTGGGCTATGCCAATATCGGCGGTTTGCTGATGAATATGGGCTTTGGTTATGACAGCGCCGAAGGCCGCGCCATGGGTGCTGCGCTGACCGCGATCATGACCGGCGTATCCTATGCGACATCTGCGGAAATGGCAGGCGAGTTGGGCGCATTCCCCGGCTATGCCAAGAACGAAAAACACATGCTGCGCGTGATCCGCAACCACCGCAACGCGGCCTATGGCAAGACGGATGGCTATGAAGCACTGGATGTGAAACCCGTACCACTGGATCATGCCAATTGCCCTGACGACCGTCTGGTCAAACTGGCCGTGGAAAGCTGGGACGAGGCGCTGCGCCTGGGCGAGGCGCATGGCTATCGCAACGCGCAAGTCTCGGTCATCGCGCCGACCGGCACGATCGGTCTGGTGATGGATTGCGACACAACCGGGATCGAGCCTGATTTCGCATTGGTCAAGTTCAAGAAACTGGCCGGTGGCGGGTATTTCAAGATCATCAACCAATCGGTGCCGGCAGCACTCGAAAAGCTCGGCTACGGTTCGGCCCAGATCGAGGAAATCATCGCCTATGCAGTCGGTCACGGCTCAATGGGGCAGGCACCTGCGATCAACCACACGTCGCTGATCGGGCATGGTTTTGGTCAGGCGGAACTCGACAAGGTCGAAGGTGCGTTGCGCTCGGCCTTTGATATCCGCTTTGTGTTCAACCAATGGACGCTGGGGGCGGATTTCTGCACCAAAACGCTGGGCATCCCAGAGGCAAAGCTGAACGATCCAACCTTCGATCTGCTGCGCCATCTTGGCTATACCAAGCAGGATATCGAGGCGGCCAATGATCACGTCTGCGGAACCATGACGCTGGAAGGCGCGCCGTTCCTGCGCGAAGACCATTATTCGGTCTTCGATTGCGCCAACCCCTGCGGCAAGAAAGGCAAGCGTTATCTGAGCGTTGACAGCCATATCTATATGATGGCGGCGGCGCAGTCGTTCATCTCGGGCGCGATTTCCAAGACGATCAACATGCCCAATGACGCGACGATCGAGGATTGCCAGAAAGCCTATGAGCTGTCGTGGTCGCTCGGCGTGAAAGCCAATGCGCTCTACCGTGACGGATCGAAACTGTCGCAGCCACTGGCATCAGCGCTGGTCGAGGATGATGACGACGCGCGCGAAGTGCTGGAAAGCGGCAACCACCATGAAAAGGCCGCCGTTCTGGCCGAAAAGATCGTGGAAAAGATCATCGTCCGCGAAATCCGCAACCGCGAACGCGAAAAGATGCCGCAGCGGCGCAAAGGCTATACCCAAAAGGCCATCGTCGGCGGCCACAAGGTCTATCTGCGCACCGGCGAATACGAAGGCGGCAAATTGGGCGAAATCTTTATCGATATGCACAAGGAAGGGGCCGGTTTCCGCGCGATGATGAACAATTTCGCCATCGCCGTGTCCGTCGGCCTGCAATATGGTGTGCCGCTCGAAGAATTCGTCGATGCCTTCACCTTCACCAAGTTCGAACCCGCAGGCATGGTACAGGGCAACGACAGCATCAAGAATGCGACCTCGATCCTGGATTACATCTTCCGCGAATTGGCGGTGTCCTACCTCGACCGGACGGACCTCGCGCATGTCAAACCCGAAGGCGCGTCGTTCGATGATATCGGCCGTGGTGAAGCCGAAGGCGTTGCCAACGTCCGCACGCCCAGTGAAAACGCCGCCTCGCGCTCGCTTGAGGTTCTCAAACAGATTTCCTCGACTGGTTATCTGCGCAAACGGATGCCACAGGACCTGATGGCGCTGCAAACCGGCGTCAGCTCTGCGGCGCTTGTCAGCGGCACGGCGACAATGACAGCCGTGGTGGCGGAAACGGCCACCCTGTCGGCCCGCGACAAGGCCAAGATGCAGGGCTATGAAGGCGAAGCTTGCGGCGAATGTGGCAATTACACGCTGGTGCGCAACGGCACCTGCATGAAATGCAACACCTGCGGCGGAACTAGCGGCTGTAGCTAAGCCTGTTTCGTAAAAAAACCCGCCGCCCCCCAAGATTATGCTTTGGGGGCGGCGTTACGCTGTGGTCTTTCAACTTCTCTTTTCTAAAAATACTCAGGCGCGACCGCGTGGAATATCAAACCCCGGGTCCGCCAGCGTGAAACCGGCAAAATCAAACCCCGGCGATACGGTGCAGCCGACCAGCGTCCAGTCACCCGTGCTGCGCGCCGCCTGCCAATGCTGGTCCGGCACGATGATCTGCGGCAGCTGCCCCGCAATCAGATCAGGCCCCAGCACATGATCCACCGCAGGGCCTGCATCATCGGGCGACAACGACAGCACCAGCGGCGCACCGGCGTAATAATGCCAAATTTCAACAGCATCGACACGGTGCCAATGGCTGCCGGCGCCGGCCTTCAGCAGGAAATAAATGCAGGTGCCGACCGGACGGCCCGCGTTTTGCGCCACCCATGTCTGGCGGTAAAAGCCGCCTTCGGGATGCGGGGCCAATTGCAGATGGGCGATGATGTCGTCGGCGGTCATGGGCGGGCCTTTACTGGATGTCGGGGGCAAGATCGTAAAGCAAGCGGGCCGAGATGGCGCTGGTCAAGGATATTTCGCTGACCCTGTCGGTGCCGGTAACCAGGCCACGGTCGCGCCGGTTTCGGCGGAATGCGGTGATCCCATCGGTGGCGCGGCAATAAAGCCAGTCGCCACGCCGCGCCCGCGCGCCGCCTTGGCGGAAATTACCGCTGTTGATCGGCGACAGCCATAATGCGGGGCCAAGCGCGTCGAAAAGAGCGTCACTGTCAAACCAGATCAGCGCAATCTCGTTGTCACGCCTGATACTGTCGACAAAGGCGCGCCCCTTGTGGGCGGGCCAAAAGAACACGCGCCCATCCAGCTGGCGTGCCCAGCTGGTCGCGTCATGGCCGTCGATGATGCTGTTGGCGGCAGCCAACCCCTGCAAAATCGGCAGCTGATGGTTCAGCCGCGCGCTGGTGCTGTCGGGCAGCGTCAGCAAAACGCGGTCGCGGCGCAGCGCCAGCGTGGCAGGATCGCGCCGCGCCTTTTGCGCCAGCAGGGCAGGCGGCATCAACCCGTTCAGATGGATGCCCGCCAGGTTGCTGCGCGCGGTGCAATGCAAAAGCCGTGGCCCCACGGCCCGCAGAAATGCGGCGCGGGCCGTCATGGCGTGATCGTGTAGGGTGGGTTCAAACCCACCTTACCGCAGGATGCTGCGACCGGCATAGGTGGCGGTTTCGCCCAAGGCTTCTTCGATCCGGATCAGCTGGTTGTATTTCGCCAGACGGTCAGAGCGTGACAGCGACCCGGTCTTGATCTGGCCGCAATTGGTCGCAACGGCGAGGTCGGCAATGGTGACATCCTCGGTCTCGCCCGATCGATGCGACATCACATTGGTATAGCGCGCGCGATGCGCCATATCGACGGCTTGCAGCGTCTCGGTCAGGGTGCCGATCTGGTTGACCTTGACCAGCATGGAATTGGCGCAGCCACGTTTGATGCCTTCGGCCAGACGGGCAGGGTTGGTGACGAACAGATCATCACCGACCAGTTGGACCTTGTCACCGATCATGTCGGTCAGCAGTTTCCAGCCGTCCCAATCATCTTCGGCCATGCCGTCTTCGATGCTGATGATCGGGTAATCCGCGGCGAGTTTTGCCAGATAGGTGGCATTCTGTTCGCTGGACAACGAGGCCCCTTCGCCCGCCATTTCATATTTGCCGCCCTTGTAATATTCTGTCGCGGCGCAATCGAGCGCCAGATAGATATCGGCACCGGGCGCATAGCCCGCTTTTTCAATGGCTTTCATGATGAAATCCAGCGCCTCGCGGGTTGATCCTATGGCGGGGGCGAAACCGCCCTCATCGCCGATGCTGGTGCTGAAACCTGCGGCTGACAGTTCCTTTTTCAGCGTGTGGAACACTTCGGACCCCATGCGCACAGCCTCGCGGATATTGCTGGCGGCGACGGGCATGATCATGAATTCTTGGATATCAATCGGGTTGTCGGCATGTTCGCCGCCGTTGATGATGTTCATCATCGGCACGGGCAACATGCGGGCAGAGGTGCCGCCGATATAGCGATAAAGCGGCTGGCTGGTGAAATCGGCAGCCGCTTTCGCCACCGCCATCGACACGCCGAGGATGGCATTGGCCCCAAGGCGTGATTTGTTCGGCGTGCCGTCCAGTTCGATCATCGACATGTCGATGCCGACCTGTTCGGTGGCGTCAAACCCAAGGATCGCTTCGGCGATTTCGCCGTTCACGGCGGCGACCGCTTCCAGCACGCCTTTGCCCAGATAGCGCGATTTGTCACCGTCGCGGCGTTCGACCGCCTCATGCGCGCCGGTGGATGCCCCCGATGGCACGGCGGCGCGGCCCATGGTGCCGTCTTCCAGGATCACATCGACTTCGACCGTGGGGTTGCCCCGGCTGTCGAGGATTTCGCGGGCGTGGATGTCGATGATCGTGGTCATGAAAGGCTCCTTTGGAAGCGATGTTAGCGGTATCAGTGTGTCTATATCGTGGCTTCTGCCACAAGGGAAGCGCGGCGCATCCGGGCCTCGCGCCAGAGCGTGAAGATGCCGGAGGTGATGATGATGGCCGCCCCGGCCAGCGTTGCGGCATCGGGTCTTTCGCCAAGCACGACAAATCCGATTGCCAGTGCAAAAATCATACGGCTGTAACGAAAGGATGAAATCACGCCGGCATTGCCAAAGCGGGTGGCGGCGATAATCGACAGATAGGACATCACCCCGATAAAAACCCCTGCCAGCACCAGCGCCCAGGTGCCTGCATCCGGCTGGACCAGCGGTTCGCCCGGCGCGATCATCAGCACAAGCGAGGCGGGCAGCACGAAGGCAAAGGCATGGATGCCCAATTGCACCCCCGACAGCGTGACATGCAGCGCGCGTGTCAACAGATCACGCGACGCCAGCGCCAGCATGCCTGCAACAGCCAGCAGCGTGGCGGGGTTGAACCCGTCCAATCCGGGGCGGATGATCAGCAGCACCCCGCCAAAGCCCACAATGATCGCGATCCAGCGCCGCCAGCCGATGCTTTGCCCCAAAAACAGCCCCGCACCCATCGCCACCACCAAAGGTGTCGCCTGAATGACCGCCGATACTGTGGTCAGTGGCACCAGCGACAATGCCAGCGAAATCAGGCAGGTACCGACCACTTCGCACAGGCTGCGCAGGATCACGCGGGGGTTGCGGTAATCCGTCTGCCACAAAGGGATGCGTTGCACCAAAGACCAGCCCAGAAGCAGCGCCAGAATACCGATGCTGATCAGCGCCAGCGCTTGGCCCACGGACATGGATTGCGACAATACCTTTATCGTTGTGTCAAGCAGCGCGAAACAGAACATCGCCAGCACCATGAAGGCTGCACCGCGCAGGTTTTCCAAAGCTCAGTGGTCCTTTTTCTTCACGGGCAACCCGTAGAGTTCCAGCCGATGCCCCATCAACCGGTACCCTAGCTTGGCAGCGATGCGTTCTTGCAGCGCCTCGATCTCGGGATCGACAAATTCGATCACTTCGCCGGTGTGCATGTCGATCAGATGGTCATGGTGGTCGCGGTCTGCGGCCTCGTATCTTGCGCGGCCGTCGCCGAATTCGTGTTTTTCAAGAATGCCCGATTCCTCGAACAATTTGACGGTCCTGTACACTGTCGCCAGCGAAATGCGCGGGTCGACAGCCACGGCGCGGTTGTACAATTCTTCGACATCGGGGTGGTCATCGGCAGATTCCAGCACGCCCGCGATGACCCGGCGTTGGTCGGTCAGGCGCAGGCCTTGTGCCTCGCAGCGGGAAAGGATGGTATCTGTCATGCGCAGTCCGGATATTCGTCTGTTCCCGTCTTAACGGCCGATCCATGCGCTGGCCAGACGTGATTGCCCATCACAGCCATGGCACCTTGATCCATGTACCACCCAACTGGCGGATCACGGCCCCCGTGCCGATCTTGAACCGTGCAAGGCCGGGGCTGTTGTGCGTATCGACGAGCCCCAGATCAAGCCTGCAATAGCCTTTTGTGGCATGGTCACAGGCGGCGGCGATCAGGATCTTGTGATGCGCGCCGCACTGCCGCCCTGCATCGGATGTCCAGCCAAGGTGATAGGTGATGACCGGTGCGTGCCGCAAGAACAGCATTGCCGCGATAGGTGCGCCAGCCTGTGCTGCCGTATAGACCACAGCAGCATCGCGCCCCGTCGCGGCAAAGGCCGCGATCAGCGCATGGGGCAGAGCGCGGTAGCGCGCGCGGCGTTGTTGCGCATGTTCGGCCTGCAGCAGCCAGCCATGCGCGCGCGCGCAAAACGGCGCTGTTGTCAGCGTCAGATCGCCCGCCTTGCGCCATGTCGCGCGCCATTTGGGATGGAGCCGCGCCAGAATATCCCCGTCCAGCGGCATTTCAGCCACCGAGGCCGCGCTATGCGTCTGCTGGAACCCCGCCTGTCGCAGCGCGGGATCAGGCATTTCGGCGTTGAGCAGGTGCAGCCGCGCCTGCCGCAAGGCGGCGATACGCTGTTGCGGCGACGTATCAAGGTCGAACACCGGCCCGCGCGAGGCGAAACGAATGCCCCAGCGCTGTACAATCTGCAAGCTGCCCCCCTGCGGCAGGGCCATGCTGCGCGTCACCACCCCCAAGGCGGACAGGGCGGCGGCAAAACGCGGATGCTGTTGCAGCGGATAGGGGCGGCTTTTCATGACTTGGTTAAGACATCAGATACCTAAGGCTGCGTTAATGGGCGCATGACAAACGAGAATCGTAAAACCCGCGCCGTGCATGGCGTCACAGCCCCGCCTGTGCGGCCCACTGTGCTGGGGGCGGCACTGGTTGCGGGGGCTGTCAGCTTGCCCGTCGGGATCACGATCCAGCTGATCAGCCTGCTGGTGCTTTAGGAACCGCGCATGGCCTTGGCCCGCACGGTTGCCGCCACGGTTGCCTCTGGCGCGAATTGACGCGCTCCAAAGATGAGGGAAGCGGGCGCCGGCCGTGACGCTGGCGCAAAGGCGCTAGCCCAGCTGCACCAGCGCGTGGCGTTTCTTGCCGGCGCTCAGTTTGATCGGCTGTGCCAGCATCGTGGCATCGACCATCAGCCCCGCGTCTGTCAGCGGTTCGTCATTCAGCCGCGCGCCGTTTTCTGCGATCAGGCGCTTGGCTTCTTTGCCGGTGGCGGCAAGGCCCGCGCGCACGATGATCTGCGCAATCGACATGCCGTCGCCCAGTTCTGCGGCCCCCAGCGTCAGCGTGGGCAGGTCGTCACCGACACCGCCTTTTTCAAAGACTTCGCGCGCGGTGGCCTCTGCCGTCGTCGCAGCCTCGGCGCCGTGCAGCAGGGCGGTGACTTCATTGGCAAGGATGATCTTGGCGGCGTTGATATCGGAGCCTTGCAAGGCCCCCAGACGATTGCATTCGTCCAGCGGCAATTCGGTGTAAAGCTTCAGGAACCGCCCCGTATCGGCATCGGTCGTATTGCGCCAGAATTGCCAGAATTCGTAAGGCGACAGCATGTCGGCGTTCAGCCAGACAGCGCCCCCCGCAGATTTGCCCATCTTGCGCCCATCGGATGTGGTCAGCAAGGGCGAGGTCAGGCCATAGATTTCATGGTCCAGCACCCGGCGTGTCAGGTCGATGCCGTTGATGATATTGCCCCATTGATCCGACCCGCCCATCTGCAACAGGCAGCCATAGCGCCGGTTGAGTTCCAGAAAATCATAGGCCTGCAGGATCATGTAGTTGAATTCGAGGAAGGACAAAGATTGTTCACGATCCAGCCGCGATTTCACGCTTTCGAATGCCAGCATCCGGTTGACGCTGAAATGCCGCCCGATGTCGCGCAAAAAATCGAGGTAATTCAACTGATCCAGCCATTCGGCATTGTTCAGCATCAAGGCATCGGTTGGTCCGTCACCATAGGTCAGGTATTTGGCGAACACCTGCTGCATGCCTGCGATATTCGCGTCGATCTGGTCAGCTGTCAGCAAGGGGCGTTCATCGGCGCGAAAGCTGGGGTCACCGACCTTGGTCGTGCCGCCACCCATCAAGGTGATCGGCTGATGGCCGGTCTTTTGCAGCCAGCGCAGCATCATGATGTTCAGCAAATGCCCGACATGCAGCGATTTCGCTGTCGCGTCATAGCCAATATAGGTCGTCACCACCCCACGGCTGAGCGCATCGTCCAGCCCTTGATAATCGGTGCAATCGGCCAGAAAGCCGCGCTCCATCATCACGGACATGAAATCGGATTTGGGGTGGTAAGTCATGGATATGTTCCTAATCTCGCACCAGCACTCTATAATCAGCGCAAGTGATGAGGGAAAGCAGATGTTGGAGGGGATTGCTGTCACCGCGCTTGGCACCATGTCGGGCACGTCGCTTGACGGGGTCGATGCCGCAGTGGTCGAAACCGACGGCGTGCGTATTTTCGGGTTCGGGCCAGTCGCCTATCGCGCCTATAGCGGTGCGGAACAGGATGTGCTGCGCGCGGCCTTGGGCCTTTGGCCGGATCAGGATGTCACCGCTGCCGCCCGCATCGTCGAAGATGCGCATATCGCGGTGATGGCGGGGTTTCGCGATGTCGCGGTTGCGGGGTTTCACGGGCAGACATTGGCGCATGATCCGCGCGGGCGCGGCACGCATCAATGCGGCGACGGCGACAGGCTGGCCGCGGCGCTAAATTATCCGGTGGTCTGGGATTTTCGCAGTGCCGATGTTGCGGCAGGCGGGCAGGGCGCGCCACTGGCGCCGTTTTACCATTTCGCATTGGCCAAATGGATCGGGGCGCGCGCGCCGGTGGCGTTTTTGAACCTTGGTGGCGTTGGCAACCTGACATGGGTCGATCCGGCCTGCGCCGATCCGGCTGATCCGGGCGCCTTGCTGGCCTTTGATACCGGTCCTGCCAATGCGCCGATCAACGACGCGATGCGCGCGCGGCTGGGGCGGGGATATGACGACAACGGGCAGGTGGCGGCAGCGGGGGTGCCGGATGTCGCGTCGCTTGCTGCATTTTGCGCTGATCCCTATTTCGCCCTGCCGCCACCCAAGTCGCTGGACCGCGATCATTTTCGCGCGCTTGGTCCGGCCACAGCGCATCTGGGCGATGCCGATGCCATCGCCACGCTGACCCAAGCCGTAGTCTGGTCGGTTGCATCGGCAATGGCGCAATGCCCGCGCCCGCCTGCGCGGTTGCTGGTCACCGGCGGCGGGCGGCGCAATGCCACGCTGATGGCGGGGCTTGCTGCAATCTGCGGTTTGCCCGTCGATCCGGTCGAGGCGGTGGGGCTGGATGGTGACATGCTCGAAGCGCAGGCGTTTGGCTATCTTGCGGTGCGCGTGCTGCGCGGCTTGCCGATTTCTGCTCCCGGTACGACCGGTGTCCCAAGGCCCGCGCGCGGCGGGCGTGTGAGCGTCCCGCGCGGGCGGACCCAGACCTGACCCGCACCAGCGTGGTGGCCCTGCACGTTATCGTATCGGCCAGGCACCCCGGGCCACGAAACGGGCTTAGCCATTCAAGTCACTTGATATTTTTTCGTGTCGATGTTGCGATTATAGCGCAAAATTAGGCGGATACTGGCCGAGCAGGGTGCATTTTGGGGTAAACGTAGCGGTTGAGTTCACACCGCCGTGAGGTGGTATTGAACCGAACTGTTTAGTTGTCAAATGCCGATCACAAGACAACCCAAAATGGAGAAGACAAATGACAACGACATTCAAATTCGTACGGACCGCCATGCTGGCAGCGCCATTCGCAGTTGCAGCAGGCATGTCCGCCGCGGGCGGCATGGCCCAGCCAGTGGAAACAGTGGCACCCACACCTGTCGCGCCCGCCCCCATGATGGCCAGCACCGACTGGACCGGGTTTTACGCCGGTGGCCAGCTTGGCTATGCCGATGTGACCGGCAGCGGTACGACCGCTGATGTCGATGGTGCGATCTATGGTGTGCATGGCGGCTATATGTATGATCTGGGTAGCGTCGTTCTGGGTGGCGAGGTCGATTACGACCTGAGCAGCATCGACAACGTGGCAGGCACCGCTGATCTGGACGATATCATGCGCGTCAAGGCGCGTGTCGGCTATGATGCAGGCGCGTTTCTGCCATATGTGACCGGCGGCGTCGTGCGGGCCAACACATCCGGTCCCGATCTGGAAGTCGACGGCGACTTTTACGGTCTGGGCGTTGCATATAAATATGCCGACAATATCGTGTTCGGTGGTGAAGTGCTGCAGCACAAGTTCTACGAAGGTGATGCAGCAACGCTTACCGACACATTGCGCGCCACAACGGCAACGGCCCGCGTGTCCTACCAGTTCTGATCTGACGCTTTGATCCGATCCAAGGGCCTGCGCATCACGCGTGGGCCCTTTTTTATTGCCATGGGCCGCGTTTGGCGCTAGGCGGATGGCATGAAAAGCATTTGCACCATCACCTGCTGCATTATTCCCTGCTGACATCCGTCGCGGGCCGCTTTTGTCGTTTCCTACCAGATCGCAAGCAGCTAAGCCCGCAGCATAACCCCGCGCGCGAGGCAACATGACCACCATCCGGCTGCACAACACCAAATCCCGCAAACGCGAAGATTTCGTCCCCATCGACGCGCGCAATGTGCGGATGTATCTGTGCGGGCCGACGGTCTATGACCGCGCGCATCTGGGCAATGCCCGCCCGTCTTTGGTGTTTGACGTGCTGTTCCGGCTGCTGCGGCAGATTTATGGCGCCAAGCATGTGACCTACGTGCGCAATTTCACCGATGTCGATGACAAGATCAACGCGCGCGCCGCCGCTGCCGGCCGCGCTATTGGTGATATCACCGCCGAAACCATCGGCTGGTATCACGCGGATCTGGACGCGCTTGGTGCGTTGCGCCCGACCCACGAACCCCGCGCGACGCAATATATCGCGCAGATGATCGCGATGATCACCGATCTGATCGCCAAGAACCACGCCTATGAGGCCGAAGGCCACGTGCTGTTCGCGGTCGAAAGCTATGCTGAATATGGCGCGCTGTCGGGGCGGTCGATCGACGATATGATCGCCGGTGCGCGGGTGGAAATCGCGCCTTATAAACGCAATCCGATGGATTTCGTGCTGTGGAAACCCTCTGGTGATGGCGTGCCGGGGTGGGACAGCCCCTGGGGCTATGGCCGCCCGGGCTGGCATATCGAATGTTCGGCCATGGCGCATGATCTGCTGGGCGATAGTTTCGATATCCATGGCGGTGGCAATGACCTGCAATTCCCGCATCATGAAAACGAGATCGCGCAATCGGCCTGCGCCCATCCGCATGGCGAATTCGCCCGCTACTGGATTCACAACGAAATGTTGCAGGTCGAGGGCAAGAAAATGTCCAAATCTTTGGGCAATTTCTTTACCATCCGCGATCTTTTGGATCAGGGCATCCCCGGCGAGGTGATCCGCCTTGTGATGCTCGGCACGCATTACGGCAAGACCATGGACTGGACCGAGGCCCGCCGGTCCGAGGCTGACCTGACGCTGCGCCGCTGGTACGGTATCTTGCATGGGCATGGGTTCGGTCCTGATCTGATCCGCGCGCTGAAGGCGGATGGCAAATGGCAGGCAGATGCGGAATTTCTGGGCGTGCTGGCCAATGACCTGAACACACCCGGTGCCATTGCGCGGCTGCATGTGCTGGCCAAAGGCAAGACGCCTACGGCACTGGCGGGTTTCGCGCATGGATTGGACATGCTGGGTTTGGTGCGTGACTGGGCCGCGATCCCGCTTTTGGACGGGGCAGAGGCGGGGCCGGATGTGACGCCCGCCGTTGCCGCGCGTGTCGATGCGCTGCTGGCGGCGCGCGCCGCCGCCCGTGCCGCCAAGGATTGGGCGCAGGCCGATGACGTGCGCGATATTCTGACCAGCGCAGGCGTGCAGGTCACCGATGTGGGCGGGCAGGCGACATGGTCGCCGGGCCCAGATTTCGATGCCTCCAAACTGGGTGGGCTGTGATGGCACGCGACAGGCTCTATCTTTATGACACCACATTGCGTGACGGTGCGCAGACCCAAGGCGTGCAATTTTCAGCCAAGGAAAAAAACCAGATTGCCGCTGTGTTGGACGGGCTTGGGCTGGATTACATCGAAGGCGGCTGGCCGGGGGCAAACCCGACCGATACGGAATTCTTTGCCAGCCCGCCCGTGATCCGCGCCCGTTTCACTGCCTTTGGCATGACAAAACGGCAGGGGCGGTCGGCGGACAACGACGATGTGCTGGCCGCTGTGCTGAATGCCGGCACAGCTGCGGTCTGCCTTGTCGGCAAGGCCCATGATTTCCACGTCACCACGGCGCTTGGCATCGGACTTGACGACAATGTCGCAAACATCCGCGACAGTTTTGCCCATCTGGCCACATTGGGGCGCGAGGCGCTGTTTGATGCCGAACATTTCTTTGATGGCTACAAGGCAAATCCGACCTATGCGCTGGAGGTGATCCACGCCGCCTTTGGCGCTGGCGCGCGCTGGATCGTGCTGTGCGACACCAACGGTGGCACCTTGCCCGACGACATTGCGCGCATCGTCACGGCGGTGATCGCCAGCGGCATCCCCGGCGATCATCTGGGGATTCATACCCATAATGATACCGAAACTGCCGTGGCGGGGTCATTGGCCGCCGTCATGGCCGGCGTCCGGCAGGTCCAAGGCACGCTGAACGGGCTGGGTGAACGCTGCGGCAATGCCAATCTGACGACGCTGATCCCGACATTGCTGCTCAAAGACCCCTATGCCAGCCGGTTCGACATCGGCGTCAGCCATGATGCCCTGCGCGGCCTGCGCCGCGCCTCGCGCCTGCTCGATGACATCCTGAACCGCGTGCCCACCAAACAGGCCGCCTATGTCGGGGCCTCGGCCTTTGCGCATAAATCGGGGCTGCACGCCAGCGCCATCGCCAAGGACCCAACCACCTACGAACATATCGACCCTGCGGCGGTCGGCAACAGCCGCATCGTGCCGATGTCCAATCAAGCGGGCCAGTCGAACCTGCGCGCGCGTCTGGCTGACGCCGGTATCACGGTTGCCGCCGACAACCCCGCCCTTGCCCGCATCGTCGAACGGATCAAGGAACGCGAGGCGCAGGGTTATGCCTATGACACCGCGCAGGCCAGTTTCGAACTGCTCGCGCGTGCTGAACTGGGCCTTTTGCCCAATTTCTTCGAGGTCAAACGCTACCGCGTCACCGTCGAACGCCGCCGCAACAAGCGCAACCAGATGGTATCGCTGTCCGAGGCCGTGGTCGTGACCAAGGTGCAGGGCCAGAAATTTCTCAACGTCAGCGAAAGCCTTGGCCCCGACGGCAGCGACCGCGGCCCGGTGAACGCATTGGCGCGCGCGCTGGCCAAGGACCTTGGCCCCTATCAGGCGATGATCGATGATATCGAACTGGTCGATTTCAAGGTCCGCATCACTGGCGGCGGCACAGAGGCCGTGACCCGCGTGATCATCGACAGCGAAGACGGGCAGGGCAACCGCTGGTCCACCGTGGGGGTGAGCGCGAATATCGTGGATGCCTCTTTTGACGCGCTGATCGACGCGATCAACTGGAAACTGGTGCGGGACGGCGCACAGGCATGAGCTTTGACGCCTGCGCCGCGCTGGTTGAAAAGGCCGATCCCGAACGGTTCCGCGCGATTATGGCAGCACCTGTTGCCGCACGGCGGCTGCTGTTCCCGGTCTATGCGTTCAACGTTGAAATCATCCGCGCGCCCTGGCTGACCAAAGAACCGATGATCGCGGAAATGCGCCTGCAATGGTGGCGTGACGCGCTGGAGGAAATCAAGGCAGGCGGCAGGGTGCGCAAGCATGAGGTGGTTGATGCCTTGGCCGCCGTGCTGGATGCACAAGGGGCGGATCTGCTCGATGCAACCATCGCTGCGCGGCGCTGGGACATTTATACAGACCCTTTTGCGGATTGGGACGATTTCGACGCCTATATCCATGCCACCAGCGGCGCGCCGATGATCACCACAGCACGGCTGCTGGGGAACAAAAACGCGGCTCTCGTCAGTGATTTCGCCTATGCGACTGGTGTTGCTAACCTGTTGCGCGCGCTGCCGGTGCTGCTGGACCGCCAGCGCCAGCCGCTGCCGGACCCAAGTGCAGCCGCAATAGCAGCTCTCGCGCAGCGCGCCTTGGCGCGCCTGGACGCCGCCCGCATCGCGCGGCGCGATCTGCCACATCATGCCAGCGCGCCGTTGCTGCTTGGCCATGCCGCGAAACCGATCCTGACCCAAGCGGCCAAACACCCCGCCGCCGCGCTGCATGGCAATCTTGAACTGACGCCGCTACGCCAAAGCATGCGGCTGGCACATATCGCCCTGCGCGGCTGGTGGGTCTGAGACCGCAACTTCTTATTTCCAAAAATACTCGCCTTTTGCCGGACGCAGTCCGGGGTGCAAGCTGCACCGCTTAGGGCGCCACCACCCTGCGCTGGCGTGACAGCCAGATCAGCGATGCGCCCGCGAGCACCAGAAACGGGATCATCGCAAGGTTGACGGCGTTCCAGCCCTCGACCGTGGTGCCGCCCGCGCAATTCAGCAACCCGCCGCCCGCCAATGACGCGACAGTGACCATGCCAAACACCAGCATATCGTTCAGGCCCTGCACCTGCCCGCGTTCTTCGGGGCGGTGCGCACCGGCCAGCATGGTCGTGGCCCCGATAAAGCCAAAATTCCAGCCCATGCCCAAAAGCGCCAAAGCAACAAAGAAATTCGCCAGTTCCACCCCCGCGATTGCGACACCCCCCGCCATGGCGAGGATCACCAGCCCCGTCGCAATGATCTTTTCCACGCCAAAGCGGGCGATCAGATGGCCGGTGAAAAAGGACGGCGCAAACATCGCAATCACATGCAGCGACACGATGTCATTGGCGTTGTTGGTGGTGAACCCACAGCCGACGACCGCCAATGGGGTCGAGGTCATGACAAGGTTCATCAGCGCATAAGACACCATTGCGCAGACGATCGCCACCACGATGCGCGGATCGCGCAGCAATTCCCGACGACTGCGGCCCTTGATCGGGTTCAGCACCTTGGGTTCGGACCTGCTGCCCTTGGGCAGGTCAAGCCAGTAGAACAGGCCAACGCCGACAAGGTTCAACAAGATGATCGCCATATAAGAGCCAAGAAACGGCACGACAAAGGCATCCTGCGCCAGCTTGTTCAATTGCGGCCCGATCACGGCCGAGAGCAGCCCACCCGCCATGACAAAGGAAATCGCCTTGGGCCGGAACGCCTCGGAGGCGGTATCGGTCGCGGCAAAGCGGTAAAACCCTTGCGCGGACATGTAGATGCCGCTCAGGTACGACCCCGCCAGCAACAAAAAGAACGACCCGGTATAAAGCCCGTAGGCCGATACTGCCGCCCCCATCGCGCCCGCGAAGGCACCGATCATAAAGCCGAACCGCCGCCCGTTGCGCTGCATCAGCGGGCTGATCCATGGCGCGGTCGTCATCGAGCCGAACACGATCATCGAAATCGGTAAGGTGGCAAAACACGGATTGCTGGCCAGTTGTCCGCCCGCCAGCCCGCCGATCACGAACATCATCGGCAATTGCGCGCCCAAAATGGCCTGTGCCAGTACCAGAACTGTCACATTACGTTTCGCGCGGCTATCGTCGATCATATCCATGCGCGAATTGCTACGCCGCGGTTTCGGGGCTGACAATGGCGAAAGCGTCGATCAGATGCGCAAAAGATCCCGCCACGCGCCCCGCGATCAGCCCCATGGGTGGCAAGGCGGCACCTGTCGCATCACTGGCAGTGAACAGCGGCGTGCCGTCGGCGCGCAATGTGCTGGCGTAATGGAATTCATGGCCGGCCCAGTGTCCCGCAAAGGGGCCTTGTGCTGCATGCAGATGCCGGTAGCCCAGATGCAATTTACGCTGCGCAAAGGATGTCTCTAACCGCAGCAGCCCCGCCATCGCGTGCCGCGTGCCACCCCCATCGACCAGCCCGTCACCCAGCACCATATAGCCGCCACATTCGCCATAGATCAGTGCCTTGGAATGGCGCAGGCTATCCATGAACCGCGCGTTCGCCGCAATCCGGCCCGCGTGCAGTTCGGGATAGCCGCCGGGCAGATAGATGAAATCTGCGTCTGGCACCGGATCATCGGCGAGGGGCGAGAAAAACTGCAATTCCGCCCCGCCTGCGCGCCAATCGTTCAGCAGATGCGGATAGGCAAAGGCAAAGGCCGCGTCGCGCGCGATGGCGATGCGTTGCGCGGGCGGGGCCAAGTGGTGCGAGGCCCCGGCGCAGGGCCGGGGCGTGTTGAGCTTTTGCAGTGCGGTCAGGTCCAGATGCTGTGTCACAAGATCGGCGGCGTGGTCGAGGAACGCCTCTAGATCAGGGCGTTCTTGTGCCTGCACCAGCCCCAGATGCCGTGATCCCAGATGCAAGGCCGCATCGCGCGGGAGTGCGCCAAAGACCGTGATATCCTGCAAGGCGGCGCGCAGCATGCCTTCGTGCCGGGGCGAGCCTACGTTGTTGAGGATCACACCTGCGACCCGCAGATCAGGATCATAGCGGATGAAGCCCTGCGCGAGCGCACCCACCGATCCTGCCATGCGCCCTGCGTCGATCACCAGCACCACGGGCAGGTGCAGGATTTTTGCCAGATCGGCGCTGGAGCCTTTGCCTGCGGGTGGCGCGCCGTCGAATAGGCCCATTGCGCCTTCGACGATCAGCGGGCCGCTGCCTGCGGCCAGTGCCCTGATCCGGTCTTGCGTCATCGCCCAGGCATCAAGGTTCACACATGGCCCGCCAGAGGCTGCGGCATGAAAGGCGGGGTCGATGTAATCGGGGCCGGATTTGGCGCTGCGGACGGGGTTTATGCGACTGAACGCGCGCAACAGCCCCAGTGTGACCGTCGTCTTGCCGCTGCCCGAGGCGGGGGCGCTGATCAGAAAGGACATAGGTCCCTCCGGGACGCCTCCGGCGGGAGTATTTTGGGAAATAAGAAGACGGGCATCAGGCCGATTCGGCGGCGCGGCCCCGGCCCAGAGGGTCGAGGTTGCGCGCAGGCGCGCCTGCCGCCATGCCTTGCCAATCGAGGACCTGCCGCATCAGCACCGATTGGCCGACGCAGATGATCGCGGGTGGTTCGAGCTTGGCCGCGGCGATATCATCGACGATCGTGCCAAGCGTTGTTTCGAGCACGTGCTGGTCCTGTGTTGTCGCGGTGGTCACCACGGCGACGGGTTCATGCAGGCTGCGTCCGGCGGCGATCAGGTGACCTGCGATCTGGGCGATATGTTTCATCCCCATATAGATGACGATCACCTGAGATCCTTTTGATATACTTGCCCAATCAAGATTACCCGGCGTGTTGCCGGACTGGTCGTGGCCGGTCACGAAAGTCACGGACTGGTTCACGTCGCGGTGCGTGACGGGGATGCCCGCGTAGGCCAGCCCGCCGATGCCCGCGCTGATCCCCGGAATGATCCTGATCGGCACGCCGTGTTGCACCAGGGTCTGCGCCTCTTCGCCGCCGCGCCCAAAGACGAAAGGATCGCCGCCCTTGAGCCGCAGCACCCGTTTGCCCGCGCGCGCCAGATCGACCAGCCGTAGTGAAATGTCGCGCTGCTTGGCCGAAGGTTTGCCGCCGCGTTTGCCGGCATAGATCAGTTCCGCCTGCGGCGCCCAGTCGAGGATCGCTTCTTGCACCAGCGCGTCATAGATCACCACATCGGCCTGCCGCAGCGCGTTCAGCGCATGCAGCGTGAGCAGTCCCGGATCGCCCGGGCCAGCCCCGCAGAGCCAGACCCAGCCGGGTTGCATGATGGGCCAATCATGGCCGGGAAGGGGGGGCGCGTTATCCATGCAGCCGTTATGCCGCGATTTGTGCCGCAGGGAAAGCGGTGTTGCGACCTGCGATTGCCGATTGCCGTCATCCGCGCTGCTGCCTATCGTCGCGCCGATGACACGCAAACCCCAGACCGAATTGCGCCGTGGCTGGACCACGGGCGCCTGTGCGACAGCGGCGACCAAGGCGGCGCTGGTCCGGCTATGGGGCGGGGTATTTCCGCGCGACGTCACCATCACCCTGCCCAAGGGCGAGATGCCCAGCTTTCCGCTGGCCTTGGCCGAGGCGGGCGCGGGTTGGGCCAGTGTCGGGATCACCAAGGATGCGGGCGATGATCCTGATGTCACCCATGGTGCATTGATTGTCGTGCGGGTGTCCGCGTCGGCTGGCGGTGTGGTGTTCAAGGCGGGGGATGGTGTGGGCATGGTCACCAAGGCCGGTCTGCCGATTGCCGTAGGCGAGCCTGCGATCAACCCCGTGCCGCGCCAGATGATGACCGATGTTGTGGCCGAGATGGCCCTACTCTATGGGCAAAGCCCGGATGTCGTCATTGAGATATCGGTGCCGGGCGGGGCAGAGATCGCGCTGAAGACATGGAACCCCCGTCTGGGCATCGCGGGGGGGCTGTCGATTCTTGGGACCACCGGGATCGTGCGGCCGTTTTCCTGTGCCGCATGGATTGCATCCATCCATCGCGGCATCGACGTGGCGCGTGCGGATGGGCTGGTCCATGTCGCGGGTTGCACGGGGGCCACATCGGAAACCGTGGTGCAGGCGATCTATGGTCTGCCCGATCATGCGATGCTGGATATGGGTGATTTCGCGGGGGGCATGCTGAAATATCTGGCGAAACACCCGGTGCCGCGTGTCACCATCGGTGGTGGGATCGGCAAGATCACAAAGCTGGCCCAAGGGGCGATGGACCTGCATTCGGCGCGGTCGCAGGTGGATTTTGGCGGGCTCGCGCGGATGATGGATAATCCACGGCTGGCCGATGCCAATACCGCGCTGGAGGCGTATCAGATCGCGGGCCCCCCGCTTGCGCAGGCGGTCGCGGATGCGGCATTAGCGCAGGTGACAGCGCGATTTGCGGGCATCGCCTTTGATATCGTCGTGATCGACCGGGCCGGGGCTGTCTTGGCCAGGGCGGGGATATGACGCTGCTTTTGCTGGCAGGCACGGCAGAGGCGCGCGCGCTTGCCACGGCCTTGCAGGGCCAAGATGTAATCGCCTCTTTGGCAGGGGCCACGCGTGATCCGGCACCCTTGCCCGTGCCAGTGCATGGCGGCGGGTTTGGCGGTGTTGAGGGGTTTGCCGCCTTTCTGGCGCAGCATGAAATCCATGCCGTGCTGGATGCAACCCATCCTTATGCCGCGCGGATTACGCAGCGCTCGGCCATGGTCTGCGCGGATATGGGCGTGCCGTTTTGCCAGCTGTTGCGTCCGCCTTGGGTGGCAGGGCCGGGGGATGATTGGACCGAGATCGCCAGCGAAGACAAGGCCGCAGAGCATATTCCACAGGGGGCAACCGTATTTCTTGGTACTGGCCGCCAGACGCTGGACGGTTTTGCCAATCTGACCGGCCGGCGCGTGATCTGTCGCCAGATTGATGCGCCCGAGGGGCCGTTTCCGTTTGATGGCGGGGAATTTCTGGTCGGACGCCCGCCGTTTTCGGTGGCCGATGAAATCGCGCTGTTCCGCCGTCTGGGGGTGGATTGGCTGGTCGTGAAGAATGCGGGCGGGCAGGCGAGTGCCACAAAACTGGTGGCCGCGCGCGATCTGCGCATTCCGGTGTTGATGATCGCGCGCCCCGCCTTGGGCGCGTGGTCCCAAGTGGCCAGTGTCGAGGCGGCCTTGGCTTGGGTGGCGCGCTTGTGATCGTGCGGGTCATCACATCGGATACCTGCATCCGTGAAGGCGCGGAACATCTGGCACGGATCGAGCCGCGCTTTGCCGCGATCATCCCCGATTTGCAGCCTTTGCCCCTGCGGTTGAAACCGGACGGGTTTGCCGCCCTGTTGGGGGCGATTGTCAGCCAGCAGGTCAGCGTGGCCTCGGCCAATGCCATCATGGGGCGGCTGGTGGCGGCGGGTATGGATGATCCGCGCGCCATTGCCCTGGCCAGTGCCGAGGACCTGCGCGCCTTGGGGCTGAGCGCGCAAAAGGCACGTTACGCCAAGGCGCTGGCGCTGGCCGATCTGGATTATCCGGGGCTGCACGCCTTGCCCAATGACGCGGTGATTGCACAATTGACGCAGGTCACGGGTATCGGCGTCTGGACGGCGGAAATCTATGCGATGTTTTCTCTGGGCCGCGCCGATGTCTTTGCCCCCGGCGATCTGGCCCTGCAAGAGGCGGCGCGCGTGATCTTTGATCTGCCGGACCGGCCCCGCGACACGGCGCTGCGCGCGATGGCGCAAGCCTGGGCGCCGTGGCGGTCGGTTGCAGCGCGGGTCATGTGGGCCTATTACGCGATAATAAAGGACAGGGAAGGGATCAGATGACACGGGCACTTCAGGCGCAGCGGCGCGAACCGCTCTCGGGTGAAACGCAATCTTGCGTGATTTTTCTGCATGGCTATGGCGCGAATGGCGCGGATCTGATCGGGCTGGCCGATCCTTTAGCCGAGCATCTGCCCGACACGCTGTTTCTGGCCCCCGACGCACCCGAAGGCTGCGCCGGTGCGCCGATGGGATACCAATGGTTCCCGATCCCCTGGATCGACGGGTCAAGCGAGGAAGAAAGCCAGGCCGGCCTGCAACGCGCCGCCGATGATCTGGATGCGTTTCTAGACGGGGTCATGGTGGACGAAGACCTGTTGCCCGAACAGGTGATCGTGCTGGGTTTCAGCCAAGGCACAATGATGGCGCTGCATGTCGTGCCGCGCCGCGAAGACCCGGTTGCGGGGCTCGTCGCCTTTTCGGGGCGGCTGTTGCTGGCGGACCTTTTGGCCGACGAGGCGCAATGCCGCCCGCCTGTTCTGTTGATCCATGGCGACCAAGATGACGTGGTGCCGCCGCAATCGCTGCCGATGGCCGCAGAGGCGTTGCAGCAGGCCGGTTGGACCGAAGTCTACGCGCATGTCATGAAAGGCACCGCCCACGGCATCGCCCCTGACGGGTTGCAAGTGGCGCTGGCGTTCATGCGCGACCGGCTGGGGATGGAATGACCGGCGCATCCTGACTGGCCCTGCGTTTGTTTGGCACATATTGTGGGGGTTGTCACAAATCTGACGCGAGATATAGTCATGGTGAAAGCGCTGCGGAAACGCCGGTACGCAAGGCATCTGCACGCAATACGCGGGATTGATGACGATGGCGCAGACAGAATTTCGGACCGACTTTGTGCGCTCCTCGGGGGCATTGAAACATTTCCCCGCGCTTGTGCTGAACGCGGATTACCGGCCCTTGTCCTATTACCCACTGTCTTTGTGGCCCTGGCAAGAGGCGGTCAAGGCCGCATGGCTGGACCGCGTTGTGATCGTCAGCGAATATGCCGAAACCGTGCGCAGCCCATCAACCGAGATCCGTATCCCATCGGTTGTCGTGCTCAAGGAATATGTCACCCCGCAACGGCAGGTCGCCTTTACCCGGTTCAACCTGTTCCTGCGCGATGAGTTTTGCTGCCAATATTGCGGGGCCAAGGGTGATCTGACCTTTGACCATGTCGTGCCGCGTGCGGCGGGGGGCGTGACAAGCTGGGAAAATGTCGTTGCCGCCTGTAGCGGCTGCAACCTGCGCAAAGGGTCGAAATCGCTGCGCCAATCGGGCATGTCGCTGCGCAAGCCGCCGCGGCGCCCGGCCGCGTCGCAATTGCACAACGTGGGGCGCAAATTTCCGCCAAACCACCTGCATCACAGCTGGTTGGATTACCTGTATTGGGATGCCGAGCTGGACGCGTGACCCGACGCTTGGGCTTTGGCCATCGGTGTCAGCTCTGGCCGGCACGAAACCCCGCTGCCAGCCCGCGCCATACGTGTCCTGCGCTCAGGAGGCAAAGCCTGTAGACAGGCAAGCAAAGATGCTTTAGCCAGCGGGCGTTAGCGCTAACGAAATTGCAGCACAGCGGAGCAAGTCATGGTTTCTCGCGTCATACCTGTTGAAACCTTTGATCTGGTGATCTTTGGTGGCACCGGCGATCTGGCCCGCCGCAAGATCCTGCCGGGACTGTTCCGCCGGTTCCGGTCTGGCCAGACGCCCGAAGGATCGCGGATCATCGGGGCCGCGCGCTCAGAGATCGACAGCGACGGTTACCGCGTGATGATCGCCGAGGCGATTGCCGAATTCGGCGGCGACGAAGCCTCCGACAGCGACAGTTTGGCCGCCTTTCTGGCCACGCTTGATTATGTCGCGATCGACGCCAAGGGCGATGGCGGTTGGGCTGATCTGGCGCAAAAGGTCCGGTCAGACGTGGTGCAGGCGTTCTATTTCTCGGTTGCCCCGTCGCTGTTCGGCGATCTGGCCGAACGGCTGCACAGCCACAAGATCGCAACGCCCGACAGCCGGATCGTTGTGGAAAAGCCCTTTGGCCGCGATCTGGACACCGCCCGCGCGCTGAACGCGGTGCTGTCGACGCATTTCAACGAAGACCAGATTTACCGCATTGACCATTATCTGGGCAAGGAAACTGTCCAGAACCTGATGGCGGTGCGGTTTGGCAACGTGCTGTTCGAACCTTTGTGGAACAACCATTACGTCGATCACATCCAGATCACCGTGGCCGAAACCGTCAGTGTTGCAGGGCGGGGGTCGTATTATGACAAATCGGGCGCGATGCGTGACATGGTGCAGAACCACTTGATGCAGTTGTTGTGCCTGATCGCGATGGAACCGCCCAGCCGGTTTGGCGCGGACGAGGTGCGTGATGAAAAGCTCAAGGTGATCCGCGCCTTGCAGCCTGTTGCCCCGCATCACATCGTGCGTGGCCAGTATGACGCCGGCCCCGACGGCCCGAGCTATCGTAACGATGCCGAAAATCCGCGCAGCTTTACCGAAAGCTTTGTCGCTCTCAAATGCCATATCGCCAATTGGCGCTGGGCGGGTGTGCCGTTCTATCTGCGCACTGGCAAGCGGATGAAAGCGCGGTCATCCGAGATTACCGTGGTGTTCAAAGACCTTGGCCACACGATTTTCGAAGGCGATACCGCGCGCCACCGCAATATCCTGTCGATCCGCCTGCAACCCAACGAAGGCATGGATTTGCAGGTCACGATCAAGGAACCCGGACCGGGTGGCATGCGTTTGATCGACGTGCCTTTGGACATGACCTTTGCCGACGCTTTGGGTGCCGATGCAGAGGAGGTGACCGATGCCTATGAGCGGCTGATCATGGATGTGATCCGCGGCAACCAGACCCTGTTCATGCGCGGTGACGAGGTCGAGGCGGCTTGGCGCTGGACCGACCCGATTATCCAGGGCTGGGAGGCGCGCAATGACGTGCCGAAACTATATGATGCAGGGTCCACTGGCCCCGAAGACGCAATGATGCTGTTGCACCGTGACGGCCGTAAATGGCGCGAAGTCAAAGGCTAGATTGATGGATCTGATTGAATACCCCGATGCCGAGCTGATGATGATGCGGCTGGCTGATGTGCTGGCCAGCCAGATCAAACAGGCGCTGTTGACGCAGGACCGCGCGTCCTTGGCCGTGCCGGGGGGGACCACGCCGGGGCCGATTTTCGACACGCTTTGCGCTGTCGATCTGGATTGGTCGCGCGTCGATGTGCTGCTGACCGACGAACGCTGGGTGCCTGAAACATCGGACCGGTCCAACACCGCGCTGTTGCGTCGCCGCTTGCTGGTGAACCGCGCAGCCGCGGCGCGGTTGATCCCGCTTTACGCTGATGCCCAAGCGCCAGAGGATCGGCTGGCCGATCTGGCCGCTGGGTTGGAACCCGTATTACCGCTGTCTGTCGTGCTGCTGGGTATGGGGGCCGATATGCATACCGCGTCGCTATTTGCGGGTGCCGACCAGCTGGAGCTTGCCCTGACGGGCGACGCCCCTCTTGTCGCGATGCGCGCACCCGGCGCGCCTGAACCCCGCATCACCCTGTCGGCAGCGGTGCTGAACGCGGCGATGCGCCGCCATATCGTGATTGTTGGCGCTGAAAAGCGCGCAGCACTGGATCAGGCGCAGGGTCTTGACCCGCAGGACGCCCCCGTCGCTGCCGTGCTGAAAGACACAACCGTGCATTGGGCGGAGGCATAGATGGTCTGGGACACACTGCGCGCCCATCACGCGGCCACCGCCGAGCGGCGTTTTGAAACCCTGCTGGATACCGCCCGTGCGGCGGATTTCAGCGCCACGGCGGGCGATATGGTTCTGGACTATGCCAAGACCAATATCGACGCTGCCGCGCGTGATTTGCTGTTCGCCTTGCTTGATCAGACCGGCGTGGCCGCCAAGCGTGAGGCGATGTTCACAGGTGCCGCGATCAACGAAACCGAAGGGCGCGCCGTATTGCATACGGCGTTACGCAACCTTGATGGCGGGCCTGTCATGGTGGACGGGGCGGATGTCATGCCTGACGTGCTGGCCACGCTGGCGCGGATGGCGGATTTTGCCGGTTCCGTGCGCGACGGCAGCATCCGAGGGCAGGGTGGGGCGATCACCGATGTCGTGAATATTGGCATCGGCGGGTCGGACCTTGGGCCTGCGATGGCGGTCAAGGCTTTGGCGCCTTATCACGACGGCCCGCGTTGCCATTTCGTCAGCAATGTGGACCCTGCCGATATCGCGGCTGTGCTGCGCCAGTGTGATCCCGCGACGACGCTGGTGATCGTGGCATCCAAGACCTTTACCACGATCGAGACGATGACCAATGCGCGCACCGCCCAGGCATGGATGGCGCAGTCTGTCAGCGATACGGGCGCGCAATTTGCCGCCCTGTCCACCGCTGCGGATAAAACCGCCGCCTTCGGGATCGACCCGTCACGCGTGTTCGGTTTCGCCGATTGGGTGGGCGGGCGTTATTCGCTTTGGGGGCCGATCGGGCTGTCGCTGATGATCGCCATCGGGCCAGAGGCGTTCCGCGCCTTCCTGCGTGGCGCGCAGGCGATGGACGTGCATTTCCGTGCCGCCGATTGGCATGAAAACCTGCCCGCGCTGCTGGCCGTTGTCGGCATATGGCACAACCAGATTTGCGGCTATCCGACACGCGCTGTGCTGCCTTATGACAATAATCTCAACCGTTTACCTGCCTATCTTCAGCAATTGGAGATGGAAAGCAACGGCAAGGGTGTGGCGATGGACGGGACCGATCTGCCCCGTGCCAGCGGCCCTGTCGTCTGGGGCGAACCCGGCACCAACGGGCAGCATGCGTTCTATCAATTGATCCATCAGGGTACCGGCGTGGTGCCTTGCGAATTCCTGGTCGCCGCGCGCGGGCATGAGGATGACCTGCACCACCAGCACCAATTGCTGGTCGCCAATTGCCTTGCCCAATCAGAGGCGCTGATGCGTGGCCGCAATCTGGACGAGGCGCTTGCCAGCATCGCAGACAAGTTCACCGGCGACGAATTGGACCGCCAAGCGCGCCACCGCGTGTTCACCGGCAACCGGCCATCCGTGACCATCGCCTATCCGCAGCTGACGCCCTTTGTGCTGGGGCAGATCATCGCGCTTTATGAACATCGCGTGTTTGTCGAAGGGGTTGTCTTGGGCCTCAATTCCTATGACCAATGGGGTGTTGAACTGGGCAAGGAACTGGCGACCGCGCTGCAACCTGTCGTCGAAGGGCGCGCCGGTCTGGACGGCAAGGATGCATCGACCGCAGCACTTGTCGGGTTTTTGCAGCGTAACGGGGTCTGACGACCCGCTTGATTTGGGAGTTGTGCGAATGGCGGCTTATGCACCGTTTTTGATGTCATTGATCCTGATCGCCGCCATGGTGATCGAAATGCGCGATGGGCGCTTGCCGAACTTGCTGACCATGTTGCCTTTTGTGGTGTTCATGGCGCTGATCGTCACCGCCCCGGACCCTGCGGTCTTTGCCGGTCGGCTGGTCGGCGCGGCGATGGTGTTCGTGGTTGGGCTGGTGCTGTTCGCTGTCGCAGGTTTTGGCGCGGGGGCGGTCAAGCTGTTGACGGGGCTTGCGCTGTTCATCCCGCCTGAAGATGCGCTGGCCACTTTTGCCATCTTTATCGTGACGATGTTTGCCGGCACGTTCATTATCTTGCAGCTTCACAAACGGTTCGCCGCGCAGGGCAGCAAATGGGTGATCCTGAACAAGCGCGTTTTGCCGATGAGCTTGCCCATCGGCATCGCGGGGCTGTGTGCCTTTTGGCTGATCTAAGCGTCAGATCGCGGCTGTGACGATGATTTCCACGTCATAATCCGGCGTTGCCAGTTTCGCCTCGCCGGTCCAGCGGGCGGGGCCATGGCCCTCGGGCACCCAGGCATCCCAGACAGCATTCATCGCGGCGAATTGTGTGCTGATGTCCGATAGCCAGATCTGCGCGGTCAGGACCTTGGTTTTGTCGGTGCCAGCCTCTGCCAGAAGTGCGTCGATCTGCGACAGGATCGCCGCCGTCTGTTCAGCCACCGTGGCCCCCGGCGTGCCGACTTGACCCGCCAGATAGGCGATGCCGTTATGGGTGACGAGCTGGCTCATGCGGGCGTTTGTGTGGTGACGGGTGATATCAGACATGGGGCGGGCTTTCTGGGGTGACAGGGATTGGAGCGGGTGAAGGGAATCGAACCCTCGTATTCAGCTTGGGAAGCTGCTGCTCTACCATTGAGCTACACCCGCGCGCTGCAATCAGGTAATTGCGTCACCCGCTGCCGTCAAGCGCCGATTACCGCCGCCCGCGCCGGCGCGGCCCACGGTCGCCGCCTTGGTTATGGTTGATCTGCGGGATCGTGACGATGGAATTGAGGATCGGGAAAGGTTCCACCGCGTTCGGAATGGCCGAGGCATTGACGAAATGTTCTTGAAAACGCGGCTCGATCGCGGTCTCGATCTTGTGGATCTGGCGTACGATGGTTTCTATTTCGCGCCGCGCATCGGTGTTGAGAAGCGCGATCCGCGCGCCGGTGCCAGCGGCGTTGCCCGCGCTGGTGACCTTGTCCAAGGGCGCATCGGGGATCATGCCCAAAACCATCGCGTGTTTGGGGCTGATATGCGCGCCAAAGGCACCTGCCAGCACGACGCGGTCCACCTTGTCCACGCCGAATTTGTCCATCAACAACCGCGCGCCGGAATAAAGCGCGGCCTTGGCCATCTGGATTTGCCGCACATCGGTATTGGTGACGGTGATCAGCGGGCCACCCGCTGCGGTGCCGTCATAGAGCAAATAGGAATTGGTGCGCCCGTCAGCAAAGCAATTGGGCGATCCGGTCTGGTCGGCTGACCCGATCAGCCCCGGCCCGTCGACGATCCCGGTCATGCGCATCTCGGCGATCACCTCGATGATGCCAGACCCGCAGATGCCGGTCACGCCGGTCTGGGCGATGGTATCGCCGAACCCGTCTTCGTCGGACCAGATATCGCTGCCGATCACCTTGAAGCGGGGCAGTTTCGTGACAGGGTCGATTTCCACATGCTCGATAGCACCCGGCGCGGCGCGCTGGCCCGAACTGATCTGTGCGCCCTCGAATGCGGGGCCGGTGGGCGATGAACAGGCCAGCACTTTTTCGCGGTTGCCCAACAGGATTTCGGCATTGGTGCCGACATCGACGATCAGCACAAGGTCTTCGGATTTGTCGGGTGCCTCTGACAGCGCCACGGCCGCCGCATCGGCGCCCACATGCCCCGCGATACAGGGCAGGATATAGACCCGCGCAGCCGGATGCAGGTTCAAATCCAGTTCCAGCGCGCGCAGCGACAGCGCGTCGGAGGTGGCCAGCGCAAAGGGTGCTTGCCCCAGCTCATAGGCGTCGATGCCAAGGAACAGATGATGCATGACCGGATTGCAGACAAAGACCGCATCCATAATCAGGTCGCGGTCGATCTGCGCCTCTGACGCGATCTGCACGAACAGCGCGTTCATGCCTTCGCGCACGGCGCGGGTCATTTCATCCGATCCGGTGGGGTTCATCATACCATAGCTGACCCGGCTCATCAGGTCCTCGCCAAAGCGGATTTGCGGGTTCATGATGCCCGATGACGCCACAACCTCGCCCGAGCGCAGATCGCACAGATGGGCGGCAATGGTGGTGGACCCCAGATCGACGGCAAGGCCATAGATCGTGCCTTCATAAAAGCCCGGCCAGATCGCCACGATCCGCGGCGAAAACACCGCATCACCCAGATGGACGGCGACGGTGACGCGCCATGCGCCTTTACGCAGCGCCTTTTGCAGGTTGCGCAAAACGCCCAGATCAGCCTCGAGCGCGGGCAGGGCCCAGTCGCGGCGCAGCGCGATGACCAGCCGTTCCAGATCGCCCGAGGGGTCGTGCATGTCGGGTTCTTCGACCTCGACATAATACAGCCTTGTGGACGGGTTCATCGTGATTTCGCGCACTTCGGCGCGTTTGCGCACGACTTGTTTGTGGACCTGGCTTTCGGCAGGCACGTCGATCACGACATCAGCCCTGATCTGCGCCTGACAGCCAAGGCGGCGGCCCTGTTTCAGACCACGGATATTGTCGTAACGTTCCTCGACGCTGTTCCACTCGGACAAAGCGTCGGGGGCGACGGTGACGCCATGCTTGGAAAATTCGCCATAGGACGGGGTGATCTGGCATTTCGAACAGATGCCGCGCCCGCCACAAACGGAATCAAGATCCACCCCCAATTGCCGCGCCGCTGTCAGGACGGGCGTGCCAACAGGAAAATGCCCCCGCTTGCCGGAGGGGGTGAAGATCACAAGTGGGTCGGTAGTCATCGGTTCTGCCTGTACTGGTTGAGACCACCATATCGCGCTGCGTGGTGGTGGGAAGGGCGGTATCCGTCAATCCGTATGATAAGAGCGGCATGCGGGGTCGCGTCGCGGCGCGAGCTTTGCCTTGGCTTTGTGCGAAGGGCCGATCAGCCGTGTGGGCCGGATCTGGGCCGATGGGGTGGAAATCGCGCCCGATGATCTGAACATGCGGGTCTATACCGGCAGTGCCGACCAATTCCCCGACCCCAAGATGGAGGCCGTCGAAGGTGCAGGCCATGTCCCCGCCTATCGCGGCACCGCCTATGTGGTGATCGAGGATCTGGATCTGGGCGGCTTTGGCAACCGCATTCCGCAACTGACCTTCGAGGTGATCCGCGCCGGGCTGGACGGGGGCCTTGCTGCTGTCGTGCAAGGCGTGGCGCTGATCCCCGGCACCGGCGAATACGGGCTGGCGACGCAGCCTGTGTATCTGTCGCCACGT
>NZ_CH672414.1:632756-664158 GCF_000152785.1 Yoonia vestfoldensis SKA53
CCCGACTCTACCGCACCACATCCACGCCCCAGAGCCAGACCGCCAGCGGCACCGGCGCCGTGGCAAGGGCGATCACCAAAAGCGTCGCGGTAGTCCCGAACAGCCGGCTCAACCCTGCGACCAGCATGATCCCGCCACCGCCGCCCACAGCAATATTGCCCGGCGTGTTGATCGCCAGCGCCACGGTGACATAACGAAAACGCAAAAACACTGGCGCTAGCCAGGCGGGCATCTTTTGCTGCAGCAACCGCAGCCGGTCAGCGCGCGCAAGGCCGTCCACCCGGTCCAGCCAGCCCGCCAGCCGGTGCAACCGCAGCCCCCGCAACAGCCCGATCAGCCACAGCAGCGACACATATTGCCCGATCACAAAGGCCAGCGACAGCCCGCAAACCGTGGCAAGATAGACGAAAGGCGCGGCCTTGGCCCCTTGGATGATCAACAGCGCCACGCCGATTTCGACGCCAGGGACAAAGGGTGTGGCCAGAACGATGGCATACAGGATCAGCACAGCCACCATCAGCCCTGACATCGCGCGCAATGCTGCATCCTGTTCCAGCCGCACGATCTGTGTCTGCAGCCAGTCAAACCCCAGCACAGCCAGCCCAACCACCGCCAGTACCGCACAAAAGCGCAGCCCGAGCCGGACAAGATAGGCCGGTCTGGGCAGGTCGGGACAGGGGTGCTGGTCAATCATGCCGCACCATGCGCGGGCGGCTTTGCGGCTTCAAGCGGTGATTTGACCTTTCGGCGCGGGACTATCCATGCGATAGGGACGCGCCAACAGCCCCCGAACGGAGACAGGTTGATGGAGATTCGTGAAGCCCTGACATTTGATGACGTCTTGCTGGTCCCTGCAGCATCGAGCGTCTTGCCATCGACGGCCGATACACGCACCCGCGTGACGGGGTCCATCGCGATGAACATCCCCTTGTTGTCCAGCGCCATGGATACCGTGACCGAGGCGCGCATGGCCATTGCGATGGCACAGGCGGGCGGCATCGGCGTTGTCCACAAGAACCTTGATATCGCGCAGCAGGCCAATGAAATCCGGCGCGTGAAACGGTTTGTATCTGGCACGGTCTATAACCCGATCACGCTTCGCCCCGACCAGACGCTGGCCGATGCCAAGGATCTGATGGACCGCTACCGCGTCACCGGTTTTCCGGTCGTTGGCCCCGATGGCCGGGTGATCGGTATCGTCACCAACCGCGACATGCGCTTTGCGCAGGACGATAAAACCCCCGTCAGCGTGATGATGACGACCGAAAATCTGGCGATCCTGCATGAACCTGCGGATCTGGACGAAGCCCGTTCCCTGATGCAGGCCCGTCGCATCGAAAAGCTGCTGATCACCGATCATGCAGGCAAGCTGACCGGTCTTTTGACGCTCAAAGACAGCGAACAGGCCGTGCTGAACCCGATGGCCTGCAAGGATGCGCTGGGGCGGCTGCGGGTGGCTGCTGCGTCCGGCGTTGGCGATGCAGGGTTTGAACGGTCGCAGGCGCTGATTGATGCAGGCGTTGACATGATCGTGATCGACACCGCGCATGGCCATTCCGAAGGCGTGGCGCGCGCTGTCGAACGGGTCAAAGCGCTGTCGAACGAGGTCCAGATCGTTGCAGGCAATATCGCCACGGGCGAGGCGGCACGCGCCCTGATCGGCGTAGGCGCTGACGCGGTCAAGGTCGGTATCGGCCCCGGGTCGATCTGCACCACGCGCATGGTGGCCGGTGTCGGCGTGCCGCAGTTGACCGCGATCATGGATTGCGCGCAGGCCGCGGGCGACGTGCCGGTGATCGCCGATGGCGGCATCAAGTTTTCGGGCGATTTTGCCAAGGCGATTGCGGCGGGGGCGTCTTGTGCCATGGTCGGCTCGATGATCGCCGGCACCGACGAAAGCCCGGGCGAGGTGATCCTCTATCAGGGTCGGTCGTTCAAGGCTTACCGTGGCATGGGCAGCCTTGGCGCGATGGCCAGCGGCTCTGCCGACCGTTATTTCCAGAAAGAGGCCGCCAGCGACAAGCTGGTCCCCGAAGGCATCGAGGGCCAGGTGCCTTACAAAGGCTCTGCGCATGCGGTGGTGCATCAGCTGGTGGGCGGCTTGCGCGCAGCGATGGGGTACACCGGCTGCGCCACGGTCGAGGAAATGCGCAAGAACTGCACCTTTGTGCGGATCACGGGGGCAGGGCTGAAGGAAAGCCACGTCCATGACGTGCAGATTACCCGTGAAAGCCCGAATTACCGGGTCGGCTGATGACCCCCGGCGCGCGCGTCGCTGCTGCCATTACCGTGCTTGACCAGATCGGCGGCGGGGCCTTTGCCGAACAGGCGTTGACAGGTTGGGCGCGCGCGAGCCGTTTTGCCGGTGCCAAGGACCGCGCCGCGGTGCGCGACCATGTCTTTGATGTGCTGCGCTGCCGGCGGTCGCTGGGTGAGAGTGACGGACGGCTGTTGATGGCGCGGTTGTTGCAGCGCGATAATGTCGATCTTTCACATATTTTCAACGGCTTGGACCATGCTCCTGATGTGTTGAGTGAGACTGAGGCTGCTGCCCTTGCTTTGCCTTTGGCGTTGTCGGACGCGGCTGCCTGCGATCTGCCGGATTGGCTCTGGCCGGTCTGGCAGGCCAGTCTGGGCGCAGATGCGCTGCAGGCTGCGCAGGCGCAACAGGCGCGCGCGGATGTGTTCTTGCGGGTCAATCAACGGCGTATCACATTGGCCGCAGCGATGGCCGCGCTTGCGCAGGACGGGGTTACGGCACAGGCACATGATACGGTGGATGGCTGCCTGCGGGTGCTGGACAATCCCCGCCGGATCAGGACGGCGGCGGCCTATCTGACGGGTCTGGTCGAATTGCAGGATGCGGCGTCACAACGCGCGGTGCAGATGGTGCCGGTGGCTGCAGGCGCGCGTGTGCTGGATTATTGCGCAGGTGGCGGCGGTAAGGCGCTGGCCTTTGCTGACAGGCATGTGGCGGACATCTTTGCCCATGATATCGCGCCCGCGCGGATGGCCGATCTGCCGGATCGCGCGGCACGGGCGGGGGTGGTGATCACCAGGCTGGCACCCGATCAGGTCGCGGATCACGCGCCATTCGATGTGGTTTTCTGCGATGCGCCGTGCAGTGGCAGTGGCACATGGCGGCGCAGCCCCGATGCGAAATGGCGCTTGACGCGCGACCGGCTGGACGCGCTCTGCGCCATTCAAAATGACGTGATTGGCCGTGCGGCAACATTTGTCGCCCCACAAGGCCTGCTGGCCTATGCCACCTGTTCGGTGCTGCAAGACGAGAATGACGCGGTGATAACGCGGTTTTTGCACTGCAATCCAGCATGGTCGGTCATGCTGCGCGATCAGCGGCTGCCCGGGCCTGATGGCGACGGGTTTTTCCTGTCGGTATTGGCCCAAAACAATATTTCTTAGCCGTGCGACGAAATATCCTGTATTAATTAATGATTAAGATGTTTTCACTAGCCTGAGTGGATACTGCTGAGGGAGGTGACCTTTGCCAGACAATCCAACGATTGCAAGGCCCGCTTCGCCCGCTGCGGCCCGTTTGGCATTGGTTCCATGGGTATACATCGCGGCTGTATTGGTTCTGATTGAGGCGCAGATGACCGAGGAGGGCATGCTGCGCATCGGTCTGATGACGGCGGGTGGCTTGCTCTTGGTGTTGGCAACGGTGCTGGCTGGACGGGTCGCCTTTGGCTATTGGCGCAGCAAACAGCTTGAGACGACGGCCATCCGGCTGATGCAGGACGATCTTGATTGCGCCTTTCTGACCGATGCCGTGGGGCAGGTGCGCTATGCCAATACCGCGGCGGTCATGCGGTTCGGCAATTGCGCGGGGTGGCGGCTGGCCGATCTGTTCGGCAGCTTTCTGGCCAACCCGCATCCTTTTTTGCAACGTCTGTCGCATAGCGCGCATCTGACCGGCGGCAGCAAAGAAGACGTGATCACGCGCAGCGGGCATTTCCGGCTGAGCGTGGTTGTGATCGGCCCGGCGCTGCGGTTGTGGCGCATGGATGATCTGGGCGATCAGGCGGTGGCCGCTGCACGCCAGCACGAGAACCTGCCGCTGCCAATGATGACGCTGGGGCCGAACAACGCTGTGTTGCATATCAACGTCGCCTTGCGCAGCTTGCTGGGCCGTAGCGTGGCGAATATTGATGATCTGTTCGACGATCTGCCCTTGGCCCCCGGACAGCGCCATATGCTCAAGACCGCGCAAGGCCCGCAGCCGGTGATCGTGGCCGTCGCCGAAGGCTGGGGCGGCGCGCGCGATATCTATCTGCTGGCCGATCAACGCGGCGATGGGCCGCGGTTTTTCACCGCTGGCTGGCATGCGATCGAGGATCTGCCGATCCCGCTGCTGAAAATCGCCCGTTCGGGCGAGATTTTGGGCACCAATCGCGAATCGCGCCAATTGCTGCGGATTGTGAACACCGATGGTCTGAAACTGACCGACCTTCTTGAAGGGTTGGGGCGGCCGATCAACGACTGGCTGCGTGAAGCCTTCGAGGGGCGCAGCGGTCGCAGCCCGCAATTCCTGCAAGGGCGCGGCCAAAGCCAGGACACATTCGTGCAGGTCACGCTGAATGCGGCGGGTGGCACGACCGACCCGCATCTGATCGCGGTGCTCGATGACGTGACAGAGCTGAAATCGCTCGAGGCGCAATTCGTCCAAAGCCAGAAAATGCAGGCCATCGGCCAGCTTGCCGGTGGTGTGGCGCATGATTTCAACAATTTGCTGACCGCGATTTCGGGGCATTGCGATCTGCTGTTGTTGCGCCATGACGAAGGCGACCAGAATTATAGCGACCTGATTCAGATCCACCAGAATGCCAACCGCGCGGCCAGCCTTGTCGGGCAATTGTTGGCGTTTTCGCGCAAACAGACCCTGCAGCCAGAGGTGATTGACCTGCGTGAAACGCTGTCGGACCTGACCCATTTGCTGAACCGGTTGGTGGGGGAAAAGGTGACATTGACGCTGGACCATGATCCCGACCTGCTGCCGATCAGGGCGGACAAGCGGCAGTTGGAACAGGTATTGATGAACCTTGTCGTGAATGCGCGCGATGCGATGCAGGGGGCGGGCGACATTCGTGTCACCACCCAAAACCTGCGCCTGCGCGACCCGATGGTCAAGGACCGCGCCGTCGTGCCATTGGGGGATTATGTGCAGGTCAAGGTGATTGACCATGGCCATGGCATCAGCCCAGACAAGCTGCACAAGATCTTTGAACCTTTTTATACCACCAAACGCCCCGGCGAAGGCACGGGGCTTGGCCTGTCAACGGCTTACGGGATCGTGAAGCAGACCGGCGGCTATATCTTTGCCGATAGCGAAGTGGGCAAAGGCACGGAATTTACGCTGCTGTTTCCGCGCGATAACCGCCCTGACGAGCCGGTGGTGGTGCCCGAACCCACGCGCCGCGAGCCGGTTGACGGCCCGGCCACCGGTGTCGTGCTGCTGGTCGAAGACGAGGCACCGGTGCGTGCCTTTGCGTCGCGTGCCTTGCGCCTGCGCGGCTATAGCGTGCTAGAGGCCGATTGCGCCGAGACCGCGCTAGCGATGCTCGAAGATTCGGCGCTTCATGTCGATCTGTTCGTCACCGATGTGATCATGCCCGGCATGGATGGGCCGACTTGGGTGCGCCAGGCACGCGAGGCCAGACCGGACACCAAGGTCGTGTTCATTTCGGGTTATGCCGAAGATGCGTTCAGCGACAGTCAACCGCAGGTCGCCAATGCGATCTTTCTGCCCAAACCGTTTTCGTTGATCACTTTGACGCAGACCGTGCAGGACCAATTGGCCGAAACCTTGCCCGCAGCTTAGCTGCTGCTCTGTGCGGCCAGCGATCCGGTCGCGCCCAATGCGACCAGATGCGCCGCCGATCCGGTCAGGGCGGCATAATCATCCTCGATCACATGGACGGCGAAATTGCCCATGAAGCCTGCGAAACGGCCCTTGTCGCGGAACGCCTCGGCAAAGCCGAAACGCGTCAGATGCGGGGCAAAGGCCCGCGCGACACCGCCCACCAGATAGACGCCGCCAAAGGGCAGCTGGATCAGGGACAGGTTGCCGCAGACCGTGCCAAGGATGCGGGTAAACAGGCGTGCCGCGGCAACGGCGCGCGGATCGCTGTCATCGGCACAGGCGGCCATGATGTCTTGTGCTGCCGCCTCGCGCGGGTCGCTGTCTTCGTTGCCCAAAAACGCATAGACCCGTTCCAGCCCGCGCCCTGACAGCACATCCTCGACCGCTGGAAAGCCGTGGGCGGTGGACACGAATTGGCACAGGCGCAATTCCATCTCGTTGCGGATCGGCAGATTGGCATGGCCGCTTTCGGACGGCGTGACGATCCGGCCTGCGGGCAGATCGAACACAGGGGCCGCGTTGAACCCTGTGCCGATGCCGATCACGAGCTTGGCCGCCTGCGCGCCGGTGTCGGGACCAGGCAGGATCGTGCGGATATTGGCTGCGTCCAGATACCCCAGCGCATGGCCCTGCGCCTGCAGATCGTTCAGGATAGCAACGGTTTCAGCCTTGGTCGCGCGTTGCAGCGTCGTTTTGTCGATGGTCCAGTCCAGATTGGTCATCGTCGCGCGCCCGTCGCGCACCGGGCCTGCCACGGCCACGCAGGCTGCAACAGGATCGACGCCGCCTTCGTCCGCGATATAGCGGCGCAGCACCGATTCTAGCCCCGGAAAATCCGCATTCGCATAGCGCCGGATCGTGCTTGTGATGATGCGCCGCCCGTCTGCAAGGGCCACACGCGTATTGGTGCCACCGATATCGGCGACAAGTGCATAGCTGTTGGCAGGGTGGGACATGGGGCTTCCTAGCGCGCGATGGCGGATTTGAAAGCGTGATAGGATGCTTTGGGCGTCCGCTTCAAGGTGTCGAAATCCACATGGACCATCCCAAACCGTTTTTCATAGCCAAAGGCCCATTCGTAATTGTCCAAAAGTGACCAGTAAAAGAACCCCTGCACATTGGCCCCTGCCGCGATGGCGCGGCTTGTGGCGGCGATATGTTCCGCGATAAACTGAATCCGTTCTGGGTCATCGACCGCACCGTCTACGACATGGTCATCCCAGGCGATCCCGTTTTCGGTGACGAACAGCGGCAGATCACCGACATAATCATCCGCCAGCCGCGTTAGAAAGGATTGCAACCCGTCGGGATAAATCTCCCAGCCCATCTGGGTTTTCGCGCCCGGCCCTTCATGCGATGCCAGATGCGGCCAAGGTTGGGCCAGATCAGTCGTGACCTGATGGCGTGTGTAATAATTGACGCCCAGAAAATCCACGGGCTGGCTGATCTCGGCCATGTCGTCGCGCCAGCCCGCGGGCATATGGGCGGCGAAACCGGCCAAAGCCTCGGCAGGATAGGTGCCTTTGGCGATGGCCTCGATAAACCAGCGGTTCATGATCGCGTCCCATGTGGCCACGGCCTGTGCCGCCCCTGCGCTGTCATCCAGCGGCGCGGTATGGTCGAAATTCAGCACCACGCCGCAATTCTGCATCCCCTTGGCGCGCAGCCGTGTCATCGCCATGCCATGGGCCAGATTGATATGATGCATCGCGCGCGCCGTGGCGCGGATATCGCGCAGGCCCGGCGCGTGATGGCCCAGAAAATGCGAAAGATACGCCACGCACCAGGGTTCGTTGATCGTGGCGATGGCATGGACGCGGTCCCCGATCCGGTCGGTGATCACATCGGTGAAATCGGCAAAGGCGGCACAGGTGTCACGGTTGGTCCAGCCGCCCTGATCGGCCAGCGCAGACGGCAATTCCCAATGATAGAGCGTCTGAAACGGCTTTAACCCGCGTTCCAGTATCGCATCGACCAGCCGGTCATAGAAATCAAGACCTGCGGGGTTCACCGTCCGCCCGTCCGGCATGACCCGCGCCCAGGATGTCGAAAACCGGTACGCATCCATGCCCGCATCGCGCAGCAGGTCCAAATCTTCGGCAAAGCGGTGATAATGGTCGCAGGCCAAGGCGCCGTTTTCGGCGCGCAGGACATTGCCGGGGGTGGCGGCGAATGTATCCCAATGCGTGGGGCCTGCACCGCCGAATTGATGCCCTTCGATCTGATAGGCGGCGGTGGCGGCCCCGAACAGGAATCCTTCGGGAAAATCGCTGCGTTTGAATTGCATGTCAGTCCTTTCTGGGGGCGGGTCCGGTGGAACGACCCACCATCAATTCAGCTTCGAGAAGCACGTTCTGATGCAGCAACTCGGGGTCCGCGATCCCGCCCAGCAGGATTTCCGCCAACCTTGCGCCCGCCGCGCGTACCGACGACCGTGTCGCGGTGAAAATCGGGATGTCGCCGCCGTTCTTGAGATAGGACAGATCATCGTCATGGGTGATGATCGACACATCGCGCCCCATGATCAGCCCCGCTTCTTCGACCGCGCGCCGCGCCCCCAAAGCCGAGATCAGCGAGGCACAGAGCAGCGCCGTCGGCGGATCGCCCAGCGCCAGCATATCGCGGGTGGATTGATAGCCAAAGTCTTCGGTCATCTCGCTGGACCGCATGATCGACGGGTCGACCGGCACACCGCGTGCGAGCAGGGCAATGGTATAGCCGTCGCGCCGCCGGTGGGCGAAATCCATGAATTCCATCCCATTGATCAGCCCGATGCGCAGATGCCCCAGATCGAGCAGGAAATCGGTGGCCCGCTGGAACGCATGGCGGTTGTTCACGTCCAGCCAGGCATAGGGCAGGGTGGCCCCCGACGACCGCCCATGCACCACAAAGGGCAGCCCGATGTCATGCAACAACCTGATCCGGCTGTCATCCAGCCGTGGCCCATGCACGACCACGCCGTCCACCGCCCGCCGCGCCTTGAGCCCGCGGTAAACCTGTTCTTCTTGTCCGTCATCGGCAGTACACAAGATCATTTCATAGCCATGCCGCGCATAAGTTTCACCCGCGCCCGCGATGAAATCCCCGAAAATCGGATTGACCATCTCGTGTTTGCTGGAAATCGGGATGACATGGCCAATGGCCAGTGCCTTGCCGGTTGCCAGCCCCTTGGCGCGGGTGCTGGGGCGATAATGATATTGCGCGGCCGCCCGTTCGACACGCATCCGTGTCGCCTCGTTCACCTCGGGGTAGCCGTTCAGCGCGCGGCTGACGGTGGTTTGGCTCAGACCCAGCTTTTGCGACAATTGTTTGAGGTTCATCCGATCGGTGTCTTTCAAAGCGCTTTCAAACTGGCGATGCAATTTAAGCAAGACAATTTGCCATCGCGCCACCTTTGATGATTTGAGTAACGCTCCATTTGCTCAAATCCAAGGCATTTTTTCACAAATGACTGCGTCATTGACAATTTTGAAACCTTGATGGAATGTGGGAACATCCAAAGCGCTTTGGTACAACGATTCCAAAGCGCAGCGAGATAAACAGAGCCGACACTTTTGGTGTCACAAAACGCACATGCCATGGCGGCATGATTGGGAGGAATATCAATGAAATTCAAACTGTATGCCAGCGTGGCAGCGGTTGCCTTGGGCAGTGCTGCACAGGCCGAACAGATCACCGTTTTCGGTCCATGGCTTGGGCCGGATCAGGCCAATGTCGAACAGGTGCTGGCCGCCTTTGCCGCCGCAAGCGGGCATGACGTGCGCTATTCCGGTTCTGACAGCTTTGAGCAGCAGATCGTGATCGACGCCGAGGCAGGCTCTGCCCCCAATGTCGCCGTGTTCCCGCAGCCTGGCCTTGCCGCCGATATGGCGCGCCGCGGCTTTCTGACACCGCTGCCTGCAGGCACCGGCGATTGGTTGCTGGAAAACTATGCAGCGGGTCAGTCTTGGGTTGATCTGGGGACGTATACTGGCCCCGAAGGCAACCCCGATCTTTATGGCTTTTTCTACAAGGTCGATGTGAAATCGTTGGTCTGGTACAGCCCCGAAAACTTTGAAGATGCAGGCTATGACGTGCCTGAAACCATGGAACAGCTGATCGCGCTGTCCGAACAGATCGTCGCGGACGGTGGCACGCCTTGGTGCATCGGTCTGGGTTCAGGCGGTGCAACCGGCTGGCCCGCGACCGACTGGGTCGAAGACATGATGCTGCGCACACAGCCCCCCGCGGTCTATGACGCTTGGGTCAGCAACGAACTGCCGTTTGACGCGCCCGAAGTCGTGAACGCGATCGAACAATTCGGCCTGTTCGCCCGCAATGACGCCTTTGTCGCCGGTGGTGCCGGTGCGGTGGCCACGACCGATTTCCGCGACAGCCCCAAGGGCCTGTTTGACAGCCCGCCCCAGTGCTACATGCACCGTCAGGCGTCATTCATTCCTGCCTTCTTCCCCGAAGGGACCGAAGTGGGTGCCGATGCAGATTTCTTCTACTTCCCTGCCTATGAATCCGAGGATCTTGGCTCGCCTGTTCTGGGTGCCGGCACACTCTGGGCGATCACCAACCCGTCTGACGCGGCCAATGATCTGATCGAGTTCCTCAAGACACCCGAGGCACATGAAATCTGGATGGGTCTGGGTGGCTTCCTGACACCGCATACCGGCGTGGATAATGCCGCCTTTGGCGACCCGACGCTGTCCAACATGAACGACATCCTGTTGGGTGCCACCACCTTCCGCTTTGACGCATCAGACCTGATGCCGGGCGCTGTGGGTGCGGGGTCTTTCTGGACCGGCATGGTCGATTATGCCGGTGGTGCAGATGCGGCTGAAGTTGCCGCAGGTATTCAGGCATCTTGGGACGCAATCAAGTAAGATTGCCAAACCTTCATCACCCGATGATCCGGCCTGCGTGCCGGGTCATCGACCCATAACGCAGCCCGAGGGAGGTTGAACGATGAATCCTGCATTACAGGGCCTCATGACGATCATCATCGGTGTCGGTGGCTGCGTCGCGTATTTCTATTTTTCCAACCAGTTTCTGGACAAGGTGCTGTTGCCCGCCAAAGGGGCCAACGCCGGCCGCAATATCAACCGTGCCAACCTGATCCGGCCGTGGTTGTTTCTGTTCCCCGCGATTGTGGCGCTGGGGCTGTATCTGGCCTATCCGGTGGTCGCGACCCTGTGGTATTCGGTGACTGACCGCAATCAGGGCGGGGCTTTTGTCGGCTTTGCCAATTACCAGCGCATGATGGCCGAACCCAAGTTCTGGGAAGCTTTGCGCAACAACATGCTCTGGCTGATCATCGTGCCTGCGGCATCGACCGCCTTTGGCCTGCTGGCCGCCCAACTGACTGACCGGATCAAATGGGGGGCGTTTGCCAAATCGCTGATCTTCATGCCGATGGCGATTTCCTTTGTGGGGGCCTCGGTGATTTTCAAACTGATCTATGACACACGCCCCGTGGACCAGAACCAGATCGGCGCGTTGAACGCGCTGTGGCTTCAGTTCGACGGCGGGATCGGATCGTTCCTGATCCTGCGGCTGTTGCCTGGTGCGCTGATGATCTTTGCCGCGGCGCTGGCCCTGTTTATGGCCTATACCAATGCGCAGGCGATCCGCGATAAAGGTTTCAGTGCGAATGCCGCGCTGCGCGCCGTGTTGATCGCGATCCTGGGCTATGTTGTCTATGCCACGCTGGGCCTGGCTTATGGGGCATTCACCAATGTCCATCCTTACGGTGAACCGCAGACATGGATGACGATTCCGGGTTGGAATTCGTTTTTGCTGATGGTGGTGCTGATCTGGATCCAGACAGGTTTCGCCATGGTGATCCTGTCCGCCGCGCTGCGCGGTATCCCCGAGGAAACGATCGAGGCGGCCATCGTCGATGGAGCCAACCCGTTTCAGGTGTTTTTCAAGATTAAGATGCCGCAGATCGCAGGCACCATCGTCGTGGTCTGGACCACGATCACGCTGGTCGTGCTCAAGGTCTTCGACATCGTTTTCGCAATGACCAACGGGCAATGGGAAACGCAGGTTCTGGCCAATTACATGTTCGACAAATTGTTCCGCGCCTCCGACTGGGGTGTCGGGTCTGCCAGCGCCATGGTGATCATGCTGCTCGTCAGCCCGATTTTGGTCTGGAACGTCTATAACGCACGCAAGGAGATGCGCTGATGGATGGGATCGCAGGGCGTACATCGGCGCTGAACTGGATCGTGCAGATATCCGTTGTGGCGCTGGTGGCGCTGTGGGTGTTCCCGACCTTGGGTCTGTTGGTGTCGTCGTTTCGCACAGCGGACCAGATTTCGGGGTCCGGCTGGTGGGGGGCAATGACAGCCAGCGAACAGAACCTGACCCTGCGCACCGCCAACCCCGGCGATGACGGGGTGCAGATGCTGGTGGATGGTGTCTATATTGTGCAGGGCCAGTTGTTCGATAAAGGGTCCGAGGCCGCAATTGGGGTGTGGGGTACGTCGTCATTGGCGATTTCCGAATTCGCCCCCGGCGACACCGCGGAGCTGTCGGATGGCGAAACGCTGACCGTGCAGGCCGATGGTGTCTATATCTGGACCAGCCCCACGCAAATGACCGGACGTGGCCAACGGGTTTTCGTGACCGCCACAACCCCGCCCGAATTCACGTTGCAGAATTACGAACGCGTCTTGTTCAGCGGCGACAGCACCGATGGCATGTCGCAGGCGTTTTTCAACACGCTGACCGTGACGATCCCCGCCACGATCATCCCGATCGTGATCGCGGCTTTTGCCGCCTATGCGCTGGCATGGATGGATTTTCCGGGCCGCGCGCTGTTGATTGCGGCGGTCGTCGGCCTGCTGGTGGTGCCGCTGCAACTGGCGCTGATCCCGCTGTTGCGCCTGCATCTGGAGATCGGGATCGGCAAAGGGTATCTGGGGACATGGCTGGCGCATACGGGGTTCGGGCTACCGCTCGCCATATATCTCTTGCGCAATTACATGGTCGGTCTGCCGCGTGACATTATCGAGAATGCCAAGGTCGATGGCGCGACCGATTTCCAGATTTTCACCAAGATCATCCTGCCGCTGTCGTTTCCGGCGCTGGCCAGTTTCGCGATCTTCCAGTTCCTGTGGACATGGAACGATCTGCTGGTCGCCAAAGTGTTCCTGATCGACGCGACAGGGGAAACCACCGTGATGACCAACCAGATCGTCGAATTGCTGGGCACACGCGGCGGCAATTGGGAAATTCTGGCGACAGCGGCCTTTGTGTCCATCGCGGTGCCTTTGGCGGTGTTTTTCGCGATGCAACGCTATCTGGTGCGCGGCCTGCTGGCCGGATCAGTGAAATAACTTTTTGAGGGTACGACATCCGGCACCACCGGATCGTCACTAGACAGGACAAGACACTATGACGGCTTTGGCTACAAACACCGAAATGGCGGTGAACAAGGATTGGTGGCGCGGTGCGGTGATCTATCAGATCTATCCGCGCAGTTACCAAGACAGCAACGGCGACGGTATCGGCGATCTTATGGGGATCGTGCAGCGCCTGCCTTATATTGCCTCTTTGGGGGTGGATGCGATCTGGATTTCGCCGTTCTTCACCTCGCCAATGAAGGATTTCGGCTATGACGTCAGCGATTATTGCGATGTCGATCCGATGTTCGGCTCTTTGGCCGATTTCGATGCGGTGGTGGAAACCGCGCATAGGCTTGGCATTCGCGTGATGATCGATTTGGTGCTGAGCCATACCAGCGACCAGCATCCATGGTTCGCCGAAAGCCGCGCCAACCGCAACAGCGACAAATCCGATTGGTATGTCTGGGCTGACCCCAAGCCCGATGGCACCCCGCCTAACAACTGGCTGTCGATCTTTGGCGGATCGGCCTGGCAATGGGATGCGCGGCGCGAACAATATTACCTGCATAATTTTCTGGTCTCGCAGCCTGACCTGAACTTTCACAGCCCCGCAGTGCAGGACGCGTTGCTGGATGTGGCGCTGTTCTGGCTGAACCGCGGGTGCGACGGGTTCCGGCTCGATACGATCAATTTCTACATGCATGACGCGGAATTGCGCGACAACCCGCCCCTGCCCAAAGAGATGCGCAACGCCAATATCGCGCCTTCGGTGAACCCCTATAACCATCAAGACCATATCCACGACAAGAACCACCCCGACAACGTCAAGTTCCTTGCGCGTCTGCGCGCCATCATGGAACCCTATGGCGCCGCTGCCGTGGGCGAGGTGGGCGATGCCCAACGCGGGCTGGAAATCATGGGCCAATATACCGCCGGCACCGATCTGATGCAGATGTGCTATGCGTTCGAATTTCTGGCCAAGGACAAGCCGACCGCTGCGCGCATCGTCGATGTAATGCGTCAGGTCGATGAGGTCGCGGGTGATGGCTGGGCTTGCTGGGCGTTTTCCAACCATGATGTCGTGCGCCATGCCACGCGGTGGGACCTGCCCGCAGGCGGCCAGCGCATGTTCGTCAGCTTGCTGATGGCGCTGCGCGGGTCTGCCTGTATCTATCAGGGCGAGGAATTGGGCCTGCCCGAGGCCGATGTCGCCTTCGAAGACCTGCAAGACCCCTACGGCATCCAGTTCTGGCCCGAATTCAAAGGCCGTGATGGGTGCCGTACGCCAATGGTCTGGGACCGCGACAACCACCACGGCGGGTTCAGCGCCGTGCGTCCTTGGTTGCCGGTGCCATCCGAACATCTGGGCCTGTCTGTTGCCGCGCAAGAGGATGAACCGGGCGCATTGCTGCACCATTACCGGCGCGCCATTGCATTCCGGCACAGCCATCCGGCCCTGAGCGTCGGGTCGCATGACAAGATGCAGGCGCAGGGCGATGTCATCTATTTCACCCGCACATCGGGCGACCAGACGATCCTTTGTGCGTTCAACGTCAGCGAGACACCATCCGATTTCAACCCGCCCGCAGGGGATTGGGTGCCGATCGGGGCCGAACTGGGCAGCGCGCATATCTCGGCAGATGGCAAATTGCATTTTGGTCCGTGGCAAGTTTGCTTCGCGCTCAAAAGGTAAGGCAAGGTTAGGGGAGTTGCGACATGGCTGAACTGAAACTGACGGGGGTCGCCAAGACCTATGGCGGGACTGTTGATGTTCTCAAGGACATCAATCTCGATATCAAGACGGGCGAATTGATCGTCTTTGTCGGGCCGTCAGGCTGCGGGAAATCGACCTTGCTACGCATGATCGCGGGGCTGGAAAAGATCACGGGGGGCGAATTGCAGATCGACGGGCAGGTCGTCAACGACGTGCCACCCGCGCAGCGCGGCATCGCCATGGTGTTCCAGTCCTATGCGCTTTATCCGCATATGACGGTGCGCGAAAACATGTCTTTTGCCCTCAAGCTCGCCAAGAAATCCAAGGCTGACATCGAAACGGCGGTGGCCCGTGCCGCCAAGATCCTGCAGCTGGAGGATTATCTTGACCGCCTGCCCAAGGCCCTGTCGGGTGGCCAGCGCCAGCGCGTGGCGATCGGGCGGTCCATCGTGCGCGACCCCAAGGTTTATCTGTTCGACGAACCGCTGTCGAACCTTGATGCCGCCTTGCGCGTGGCGACCCGGATCGAGATTGCCCAGCTCAAGGAATCGATGCCCGAAAGCACGATGATCTATGTCACCCATGATCAGGTCGAGGCGATGACGCTGGCCACCCGCATCGTCGTGCTGGCCAACAAGGGGATCGCGCAGGTCGGCACGCCGCTGGAACTGTACGAACGGCCCGAAAACGAATTCGTGGCGCAATTCATCGGCAGCCCCGCGATGAACCTGCTCGCGGGCGAGATTGTCGGCACTGGCCCCGTTACCAAGGTCAAGCTGCATGGCGGCGGCATTGTCACATCCGCTGCGCCGACCCGCGACAGCGACATGGGCCTGCAGGTCAATGTCGGCATCCGCCCCGAGGATATGATTGCGACGGATGGCGAGGATTACGCCTTTGAAGGCAAGGTCAATATCACCGAAGCCTTGGGCGAGGTGACGCTTTTGTACTTCGACAAGCTCGGCGACAATGCCGCCGTGATCGGCAAATTGCCCGGTATCCATACCGGTCTGCGCGGCACATCGGTGCGCATGGCCGCCAGCCCCGACAAGGTGCAGGTCTTTGTGAACGGCCAATCGCTTTATTATCGCTGATGGCTTGCCAGTTTCGCGCCGATGTGGTCGCATCGGCGCGAACACTGGACGAGGCAAATGATGCAAACCCCTGAAAACCGTTTGAAAACTGCTCTTGCTGCAGGGCAGGTGCAATATGGTATCTGGCTGTCCACCGGATCGGCGCAGCTTGCGGAAATGGCGGGGCTGGCCGGGTTTGACTGGTGCCTGATCGACGCCGAACACGGGCCGAACGCGCCCACCGGGCTGATCGCGCAACTCCAGGCCCTAGCTGCGACAGGTGCCAGCCCCGTTGTGCGCATCGCCAGCGCCGAGGTCTGGATGGTCAAGCAGGTGCTGGATCAGGGCTGCCAGAACGTACTGGTCCCGATGGTCGATGATGCGGCGACAGCGGCGCTGATGGCGCGCGCCATGCGCTATCCGCCCGACGGCATCCGTGGCATGGGCGCGTCATCTGCGCGCGCCTCTGGCTATGGCAGCATCCCCGATTATGCACGCACCGCCAATGCGCAGGTCTGCTTGCTGGTGCAGGCCGAAAGCCGTGCTGCACTCGAAAACATCGACGCTATCGCAATTACGGACGGGGTGGACGGTGTCTTTGTCGGCCCCGCCGATCTGTCCGCCGACATGGGCTATCCCGGCCAGCCCGACCACCCAGAGGTTCTGGCCGCCATCGACCATATCATCGCGCGCACGCGTGCCGCGGGCAAGATCGCGGGGATCATCACCTTCGACGAGGGCCGCGTTGCGGATTACGTTAGCAAAGGCGTGAATTTCATGGGCGTGTTGACTGATGTCACGCTACTGAACACCGCCCTGCGCGGTCTTGCAGGACGGATCAAACGCTCGTCTTAAAAGCCCGTCAATTCGCGCTCGCGCGAATTGACGTAATCCCTGCCGGCGGCATGAAAGTTATTTGCGCCGCCGCCCGGTCCGTGCGCGGCCTTCGCCGTCTTTGACCGGAGCGCGGTTGAAGCGGATCCATTCCGCGCCTGATGGATCGTTGTTGGTCAGAAAATTCGCGGCGCGGATCGCCTCCATTTCCTTGCCCGGACGCGGGAAGGTCGATCCCAGCCCGAACAGGGTGACAAAGGTTTCGTCGTCCAGATCCTCGGGCAGGATAATCCCCGCCGCCAGCGCCTCGGCGCGTTTTTCGGCGATTTTCAGCGGGCCGATGGGCAGGGCGACAGGGTTCATGATGGCCGATGTCATACCGGCGGCCATAGCCATCGGCAAAAAGGCATTGTTGATCCCGTGCCGGTTAGGAAGGCCAAAACTGATGTTGGAGGCACCACAGGTCGTGTTCACGCCCAGTTCCTCGCGCAGGCGGCGGACAAGGGTAAAGACCTGCAAACCGGCAGTCCCCATCGCTCCGATAGGCATCACCAAAGGATCAACGACGATGTCATGCGCCGGAATGCCGTAATCGGCGGCGCGTTCGACGATCTTTTTGGCCACGGCAAAGCGCACATCGGGGTCCTCGGAAATGCCGCTATCGTCGTTGGAAATCGCCACCACAGGCACGTTGTATTTCTTGACCAGCGGCAGGACCAGTTCCATGCGTTCTTCTTCGCCGGTGACGGAATTCAACAGCGGGCGGCCTTCGGCGGCGGCCAGCCCGTTTTCCAAGGCCCCCGGCACGGATGAATCGATGCACAGCGGCACATCGACCACGGCCTGCACCCGGCGGATCAATTCAGCCATCAAGGGCGGTTCGACGAAATTGTTGTCGGCATAGCGCGGGTCTTCGGCCATCTTGTTGGAAAAGACAGCACCCGAATTGATATCCAGCACCGTCGCACCGGCGGCGACCTGCGCGATGGCATCGGCCTCGACCCGTGAAAAATCGCCACGTTCCAACTCCTCGGCCAATATCTTGCGCCCGGTGGGGTTGATCCGTTCCCCGATCACGCAAAACGGCTGGTCAAAGCCGATGATGGCGGTCTTGGTCTTGGATTCGACAATGGTGCGGGTCATGAAAAGTCCTTAGATTTGCGAGGCGGGCAGGGCAGAGGCCCCGCCGTTGTCGATGGCCCATTGCGCATTGGTCTTGATCCCGCCCAGCGGGAAGAAATGCACATGGGTGATGTTGAAATCAGGGTTGGCGGCCTTGTGCGCGGCAAGCTGCGTGACAACCTCTGTCGGCTCGTAGGGCAGCAACAGCTTGGTCACATCCATCGCGCGCTTTTGCAACACCTTGAGCGAGGGGCCAACCCCGCAGGCGATGGCGAATTTGATCAGCGTCTGCAATTTCGCAGGCCCTGCGATGCCAATATGGATCGGGATCGTGATACCCGCATCCCGCAAGGCATCCGCCCAGGCGATGATCGGTCCCGCCTCGAAGGCGAATTGGGTGGCCATCGCCATCTGTGCATCCGATGTGTCGCTGAACCGCTGTTTCCAGCGCAATGCTGCCATCACATTGGTATCGCTGCCGTCATGGTCGATGTCGCGGTTTCCCTCTGGGTGACCTGCGACATGCAGGCGTTTGAAATCACGGAATAATCCGCTTTCCATCAGTTGCATGGAGCTGTCGAAATCACCCTGTGGCTGGGCTACGCCGCCGGCCAACAACAGCGCCTGATCGACGCCCGCCTCGCCTTGATAACGCGCGATCCAATCGGCCAGCGTGGCGCGGTCCTTGATGATGCGGGCGGGAAAATGCGGCATAACCTTGTAGCCGTCATGGGCCAGCCTGCGGGCGGTGGCGACCATGTCGTCAATCGGCGTGCCGTCAATATGGGCGATATAGACGCGGGTGCCTGCGGGCAGAAGATCGCGGAAATTTTCGACCTTTTCGGCGGTGCGGGGCATCACCTCGATCGAATAATCACGCAATAGGGCTTCGATCTCTGGATTGATCGCAGACGTTTGTGGTTCGCGGGATTTGAAAAACGGCAAGAGCGACATCAATGTCTCCTTCAGGCGGCGGGCGGGATCAGGCCCAGCCGTCATTTGCAATCAACGCTTTGATCCGGTCCTGATCATATTCGGCCACGATCCGGGCAACGGCGGCTTCGGCGGCCTCGGCATCGGTGCCATCCGTGACATAGGGGTCAGCCTTGCGGAAACCGGACATGTAATCATCGGATTCCGCCGCCCCCGATTTCATCGCGGCACGATCGATGGCCTGTTCGAAACGTTCGGGCAGGGGCAGCTTGGTGCCGCGCCGTCCACGGCCGACGATGACCTGCGCGGGCATGTCGCGCCAGTACACGATGGTGACGTCAGGCATGTGATTCCCCCTTAACCGTTTCAGCGGTTCTAGCATCGCGCGGCGACACGCAGGGTCGGTTTTCGACATCACGCGCGCGGTCCGCGACGGGCCGCGATGTCCTGCGGTATTTTCGCGCAAGACACCTGTGGCGGGGTCTTGGGCTTGTCTTGTGATCATGGGCAGCATAGGTTCTTGGTAACTCGAAATGGAGGGCGTGAATAATGACGCCCAAGCGTCCCAAAGGTGCGGGCGCGTTCCCGAAAGCGGTCGATAGCCCCGCGCCACAACTAGCCGATCCGGCCACGCTTTATGCGGCGCTGGACCTTGGCACGAATTCTTGCCGGATGCTGATTGCCCAGCCGAAGGGCAGTCAATTCCATGTCGTGGACAGTTTTTCGAAATCTGTCCAGCTTGGCCAAGGGCTTGAAAGCACAGGGCGATTGTCGCGTGCATCAATGAACCGCACGATTTCGGCGATGCGGATCTGCCGCGAAAAACTGCACCGGCACGGGGTCAAGCGGATGCGCCTTGTCGCCACCGAAGCTTGCCGGCGCGCGCTGAACGGCCAGCATTTCGTGGCACAGGTGCGCCGTGAAACAGGGTTGAACCTTGAAATCATCCGCCCCGAAGAAGAGGCGCGTCTGGCCGTAATTTCCTGCGCGCCGCTGGTTAGCGTGAACACCGAACAATTGCTGGTCGTGGATATTGGCGGCGGATCGACTGAATTGGTCTGGATCGACCTGACCAATGTGCCCAAGCGTGAACGCCCCCGCGCGATCATGCGGCTGCATGCGGGGTTCAAATCCGACCCCGGCCCCTTTGCCGCGGCCAAGGTGGTGGATTGGATTTCGGTCCCGCTGGGCGTGGCCACGCTGCGCGATCAATTCGGCGATGTCGAAGACGATGCCGCGCGTTTCGCGCTCATGAGCTGGTTTTTCGAAGAAAATCTGGAGGCTTTTGCGCCCTCTGCCAGCGCGCAATCGCGCAAGGGGTTCCAGATCATTGGCACCAGCGGCACGGTCACCACGGTCGCGGCCAGTTATCTGGGGCTGAAACGCTATGACCGGACCAAGGTGGACGGGCTGCGCATGACATCCGACCAGATCGATGCGGTGATCCGCGATTACCTGACGCTTGGCCCTGACGGACGCCGCGCTGACCCGCGAATCGGGCGCGACCGGCAGGCGCTGATCATGTCAGGGGCCGCGATTTTGCAGACCCTGATGCGGTTGTGGCCCACCGACCGGCTGTCGGTGGCGGACCGCGGTTTGCGCGAAGGGTTGCTTTATGCCCAGATGTCCGCCGATGGGGTCTTGGAAGATGCCCCGTTTTAAGGGTAAAGCGCGTCATGGCGAAAAAACCCACCACCAAGAACACCTCTGGACGCGGCCAACGTGACCTGCATGTCAAGGTCAAGACGGCGCGCGGGCGCAAGCTGTCGTCGACCCAATGGCTGCAGCGGCAGCTGAACGACCCTTATGTCAAACGCGCCAAGGCGGATGGGTATCGCGGTAGGGCGGCCTATAAGATATTGGAACTGGACGACAAATACCGCTTTTTGGTGCCCGGCGCGCGGATCGTGGATCTGGGCTGTGCGCCCGGTGGCTGGTTGCAGGTCGCGGTCAAGCGCGCCAATGCCTTGGGCGAACGCACGTCCAAGGCGCAGGGCTATGTGCTGGGCATTGACCTGCAAGAGGTTGATCCGATCCCCGGGGCCGAGATTTACCAGCTGGATTTCATGGCCGATGATGCCGATGTGCAGGTCCGCGACTGGCTGGGCGGCAATGCCGATGTCGTGATGTCGGATATGGCGGCATCCGCATCGGGGCATAAACAGACCGATCACAACCGGATCATCGCGTTATGCGAGGCGGCGGCGCATTTTGCCTTTGACGTATTGAACGAAGGCGGCACCTTTGTCGCCAAGGTGTTGGCGGGCGGTGCGGAAGGTGATCTGCAAAAACTGCTCAAAGCGCGGTTCGAGAAGGTTGCCAATGTCAAACCGCCGGCGTCGCGGTCTGACAGTTCGGAAAAATTTGTCGTGGCGACAGGGTTCAAAGGCCGTGACACTGCCGGCTGACGCCGGATTTTTTTGAGTATTTTTGGAAATAAGAAGACGCAGACCGCGGTCAACCCTGTCCTGCCTGCCAGATGTCGAATTCTGCGGCGCGTTTATGGTGCAGTTGCGCGCGCACATCGTCCGACAGGGTCAGGTCCATATCGGGCGAGACGTTGATCTGTTTGAGTGTCAGGGTGAGCGAGAGACGGTGTTCGAGGAAAGCTGTCACCTGATCCCATGCCTCGTAGCGGAACAGATGTTGCACGCCGATTTCGCCGTCGTTGATGCGCAGGAATTTATCCTGTGATCCGACAGCGGCAAAGGGCGCGGGATCGCCTTTGCAATATTCCACCACGAAATCGTCAAAACTGATTCCCCGGGTGCTGTTTTGGTGCCCCACCAGATCGTCGCGGTTGCGGTACCGGTACCAGCTGCCCAGCCAGGACACCGGATGGCGCACGATCGCCATCAATTCTGGCGTCTTGCCGCCAGCCTGCACGAAAAACGGCCGCAAGAATCGTTTGTAGCGATAGCAGGGCGCATGTTTGAGATGCGGCGGATCGCGCAGCACCATGGATGCGCGCGGGGCCAGCGCGCCTTCGAGCGCGGTCGAGCCGGTTTTCGGCACCGCCAACAAAACAAGGTTCTGGTCCCAGAACACCAGCATCTGCATCTATTCCTTGCATCTTGAGGCGATCTTTCGCGTCATAACGCATCTTTAACCAATTGCCGTCCAGAGTGGGATAGGAAATTTCTGTTGCAATGTTCATGTTTTGATCGCATGTAATGTGGAACATAAGGCGAACAAAGCTTTGATTGCCCCTTGGCGGGGTGCGTGGAATAAGGACAGGGTAGATGGCAACGGCAGATCTTTTGAAAATGATGGACAAGAAAACCGCAGACAAGGAAAAGGCACTGGAAAGCGCCTTGGCCCAGATCGAACGCCAGTTCGGCAAAGGCTCGATCATGAAACTGGGCGGTCAGAACCAGATGCCCGAGATCGAGGCGACATCGACCGGATCGCTGGGTCTGGATATTGCTTTGGGGATCGGCGGGCTGCCCAAAGGCCGCGTGATCGAGATTTACGGCCCGGAATCGTCAGGCAAGACGACGCTGACGCTGCATTCCATCGCGGAAGAGCAGAAAAAGGGTGGCATTTGTGCCTTTGTCGATGCCGAACATGCGCTGGACCCGCAATATGCCAAGAAATTGGGCGTCAATCTGGATGAATTGCTGATCTCGCAGCCCGATACCGGCGAACAGGCGCTGGAAATCGTCGATACTTTGGTCCGGTCGGGTGCCGTGTCACTGGTTGTGGTCGATTCTGTCGCTGCCCTGACACCCAAATCCGAGCTGGAAGGCGATATGGGCGACAGTTCGGTTGGCGTGCATGCCCGCCTGATGAGCCAAGCGATGCGCAAGCTGACAGGGTCGATCAACCGGTCGGGCTGCATGGTGATTTTCATCAACCAGATCCGCATGAAGATCGGCGTGATGTTTGGCAGCCCGGAAACCACGACGGGCGGTAATGCGTTGAAATTCTATGCGTCTGTCCGGCTGGATATCCGCCGGATCGGCGCGATCAAGGACCGTGACGAGGTGGTTGGTAACGCGACCCGCGTGAAGGTGGTCAAGAACAAGGTGGCGCCGCCGTTCAAGCAGGTCGAATTCGACATCATGTATGGCGAAGGTATTTCCAAGACCGGCGAATTGCTGGATCTGGGCGTCAAGGCGGGTGTGGTCGAGAAATCCGGCGCATGGTTCAGCTATGGCGATGAACGGATCGGGCAGGGGCGTGAAAACTCCAAACTGTTCCTCAAGGAAAACCCCAAGATCGCAAACGAGATCGAGGACAAGATCCGCGCAGCCCATGGTCTTGAATTCGCAATGAGCGATAGTGACGGCCCGGCTGACGACGATATTGTCGAGATGTAAGCAAATGGGCGCAGCTCCGGCTGCGCCCTGACACTGCCTTTGGCTAAAAAGACGCAGCCACATGATCGCGTGATGCGGTCTATTGGTGGACACTGGCCTGTTGCACCGCTATTTCTGCCGCTGATAGATTTTTTCCTTGAAAGCGCGCCATGACCAGCCTTGCTGACATCCGTTCTACTTTTCTGAATTATTTCGAAAAACAGGGCCACCGTGTGGTCCCGTCGAGCCCGCTTGTGCCGCGCAATGACCCGACGCTGATGTTCACCAATTCGGGCATGGTGCAGTTCAAGAACCTGTTCACCGGGGTCGAAACACGCGATTACAGCCGCGCCACCACCAGCCAGAAATGCGTGCGCGCCGGCGGCAAGCATAATGATCTGGACAATGTCGGCTATACCGCGCGCCACCACACGTTTTTCGAAATGCTGGGCAATTTCAGTTTCGGTGATTATTTCAAATCTGATGCGATTCCTTTTGCTTGGGAATTGCTGACCCGCGATTTCGGGATCGACAAATCGCGTCTGCTGACCACGGTCTACCATACCGATGACGAGGCGTTCGATCTGTGGAAAAAGATCGGCGTCCCCGAAGACCGGATCATCCGCATCCCAACAGACGACAATTTCTGGCGCATGGGGCCGACCGGCCCCTGCGGTCCCTGCACCGAGATTTTCTATGACCACGGCGATCACATCTGGGGTGGCCCCCCCGGATCACCCGAAGAAGATGGCGACCGGTTCATTGAAATCTGGAACGTCGTTTTCATGCAGAACGAACAATTCGAAGACGGGTCGATGCGCCCGCTGGACATGCAGTCGATCGACACCGGCATGGGGCTGGAACGGATCGGCGCGCTGTTGCAAGGCAAGCATGACAATTACGATACCGATGTGATGCGCGCGCTGATCGAGGCGTCGGCCAACGCCACATCCTCGGATCCCGATGGTCCGGGCAACACGCATCACCGCGTGATCGCGGACCATCTGCGGTCCACCTCTTTCCTGATTGCCGAAGGCGTGCTGCCCTCGAACGAAGGCCGCGGCTATGTCTTGCGCCGGATCATGCGCCGCGCGATGCGCCACGCGCATCTGCTGGGGGCGAAAGACCCCGTGATGCACCGTCTGGTATCTGCTTTGGTGCAACAGATGGGGGCTGCTTATCCTGAATTGGGCCAAGGCCAGCGCCTGATCGAAGAGACGTTGATGAACGAAGAGATCCGTTTCAAACAGACGCTGGATCGCGGGCTGAAACTGCTTGACGATGAACTGGCTGGTCTGCCCGAGGATGCCGCCCTGCCGGGTGAGGCCGCGTTCAAGCTCTATGATACCTATGGTTTTCCGCTGGACCTGACGCAGGATGCCTTGCGCGAAAAGGGCCGCGCAGTGGATACCGACGGGTTCGATGCCGCGATGGCCGCGCAAAAGGCCAAGGCCCGCGCCGCATGGTCCGGCACGGGTGAAGCCGCCGACAGCGCGATCTGGTTTGATGTCGCCGATCTGGCGGGGCCGACCGATTTTCTGGGCTATGACAGTTTGGACGTCGAAGGCCAGATCAAGGCGCTGGTTGCCGATGGCGCAATGGTCCAGCAGGCGGGCGGTGCCGTGCAGATCGTGCTGAACCAGACGTCATTCTACGCCGAATCCGGTGGTCAGGTTGGCGATGCTGGAATTTTGCAAACCGACACCGGCACAGCCCAGATCACCGATACCAAAAAGGTCGCGGGCGTCTTTATCCATTTCGCCACTGTCACCAACGGGACCATCGCCGTGGGCCAAGGCGCGGCGTTGCGCGTGGACGCAGGCCGCCGTGCGGCTGTTCAGGCCAACCATTCGGCCACGCATTTGTTGAACGAGGCGTTGCGCGAAACCTTGGGCGATCATATCGCGCAGCGCGGGTCGCTGAACGCGCCCGACCGGCTGCGGTTCGATTTCAGCCATACCAAACCGGTCAGCGCGGATGAACTCGCGCAGATCGAACGCGATGTAAACGCGCTGATCCGCCAGAATACCCGTGTCGAAACCCGCATCATGGCGCCCGATGATGCGCGCGCGCTTGGCGCGCAGGCGCTGTTTGGCGAAAAATACGGCGACGAGGTGCGTGTTGTGTCGATGGGCCGCAAGGATGGGTCTGGCAAGGGTGCGGCAGGCAATACCTATTCGCTGGAACTTTGTGGCGGCACGCATGTGCGCCAGCTGGGTGAAATCGGTGCCTTTGTCGCCTTGGGCGATGCGGCCTCCAGCGCCGGTGTGCGCCGGATCGAGGCGCTGACAGGTCAGGCGGCACTTGATTACCTGCGCGCGCAGGATCAGCGGTTGGCGGATGTGGCCGCCGCCTTGAAAGCCCCGGCCAGTGATGTCGCAGACCGGGTCAAGGCGCTGATGGATGAACGCCGGACGCTGGCCAATGAAGTCGCGCAATTGCGCCGCGAACTGGCGATGGGCGGCGGCGCGCAAGGGGCATCCCCCGCGCTGCAGGTCAATGGCATCGCCTTTCATGCGCAGGTGCTATCCGGTGTGACGGGCAAGGATTTGCCGTCGCTGATCGACCAGATCAAGACCGATCTGGGCAGTGGCGTTGTGCTGTTGATCGCCGATACCGGCGACAAGGCAGCAATCGCCGTGGGCGTTACGGCAGACTTGACGACGCGCGTCTCGGCCGTGGATATCCTGCGCGCGGTCACACCAGAACTGGGCGGCAAGGGCGGCGGTGGCCGCCCCGACATGGCGCAAGGCGGCGGCGCGTCAACCCAAAACGCCGAAGCCGCCATCACGCAAGCAAAATCAATCTTGGAGAAACTGTCATGACCGCACTCTGGATCGCCCATGTCAAAGTCACTGACGATGCCGCTTACGGCGAATATGCCCGGCGCGCCACGTCAGCCATCGCAGATCACGGTGGCGTTTTTCTGGCCCGTGGCGGCGCCTATGAACAGCTCGAAGGGCCGGATCGCCCCCGCAACGTCGTGGCCCGCTTTCCCAGCTTGCAAGCCGCACATGACTGCTATTATTCGACCGCCTACCAGGATGCGCTGAGCCATGCCAAAGGCGCCAGCCAGCGCGAGCTTTGCATCGTCGAAGAAATCGCCTGACAAAAAAAAGGCCACGCCCGTTCAAGGCGTGGCGCTGTCTTTCCCATCTTCCGAGCGCAAATATCCCCGCCGGAGGCTTCGCGCTGGTCACACCAGCGCGAAGTCACATCATGCGCTGCGCGAATTCTTCTTGCGCTCATGCGGATCAAGAAACCGCTTGCGCAGCCGGATCGCATTCGGGGTCACTTCGACCAATTCATCATCGTCGATATAGGCAATCGCCTGTTCCAGCGACATGGTCACCGGCGTGGTCAGGCGTACCGCCTCGTCCGTGCCAGATGCACGCACGTTGGTCAGCTGCTTGCCTTTCAGCGGGTTCACTTCAAGATCGTTGTCGCGGCTGTGTTCGCCGATGATCATGCCGGTATAAACCGCTTCCTGCGCGCCGATGAAAAACTTGCCGCGGTCTTCGAGCTTCCACAGCGCATAGGACACCGACACACCGTTTTCCATCGAGATCAAGACACCCTGACGGCGGCCGTCGATCTTGCCTTTGTAGGGCGCCCAGCCGTGGAACAGCCGGTTCAGAATACCGGACCCGCGTGTATCCGTCAGGAATTCGCCGTGATAGCCGATCAGCCCGCGTGACGGGACATGCGCGATGATGCGGGTCTTGCCGGCACCGGCGGGTTTCATTTCGACCAATTCACCCTTGCGCGGGCCGGTCAGCTTTTCCACGACCGCGCCGGTATATTCGTCATCCACGTCAATGGTGGCTTCTTCGATGGGTTCATGGCGGACGCCGTCGATGTCCTTGAAAATCACCTGCGGGCGGGAAATCGACAGCTCGAACCCTTCGCGGCGCATGTTTTCGATCAATACGCCCATCTGCAATTCGCCGCGGCCCGAAACCTCGAACGCATCGCCCATGGCGGTATCGGCGACCTTGATCGCAACGTTGACTTCGGATTCGCGCATCAGCCGTTCGCGGATCACGCGGCTTTGCACCTTTTTGCCATCGCGGCCCGCCAGCGGGCTGTCGTTGATGCCAAAGGTCACGGTGATGGTTGGCGGGTCGATCGGCTGGGCGGGGATCGCGGTGTCGATGGACAGATCGCAGATCGTATCGGCCACGGTCGCCTTGGTCATACCGGCAAGGGTCACGATATCGCCTGCCTCGGCCACATCGATGGGTTGCTGGCTCAGACCGCGGAAGGCAAGGATCTTCGAGACGCGGAATTGTTCCAGCTTGTCACCGTTGCGCGACAGCGCCTTGACGGTTTCGCCTGCGCGCAGGGTACCTGCCTCGACGCGGCCGGTCAGGATGCGTCCGATGAACGGATCGGCCGACAGGGTGGTCGCCAGCATCTGGAACGGCTCTTCGCGGCGGCTGATCTGCGCGGGCATCGGGACATGTTCCAGCACTTTGTCGAACAGCGCGGACAGGTCCTTGCGCGGACCATCAAGCTGTTCATCACACCAGCCGGCACGGCCGGATGCATACATGACCGGGAAATCCAGCTGTTCGTCGCTGGCTTCTAATGCGGCGAACAGGTCGAACACGTCATCGACGGCCTGATCGGGTTCGCCATCGGCTTTGTCCACCTTGTTGACGACAACGATGGGGCGCAGCCCCAGCGCGAGCGCCTTGGATGTCACGAATTTGGTCTGCGGCATCGGGCCTTCGGCGGCATCGACCAGCAGGACAACACCGTCAACCATCGACAGAATACGTTCGACTTCACCACCGAAATCGGCGTGGCCGGGGGTGTCAACGATGTTGATCCGCGTGCCTTTCCATTCGACGCTTGTGCATTTCGCCAGAATGGTGATGCCGCGTTCGCGTTCGATGTCGTTGCTGTCCATCGCGCGTTCTGTGGTGGCTTCGTTTTCACGATACACACCGGATTGTTTCAAAAGTTCATCGACAAGCGTTGTCTTGCCGTGGTCAACGTGCGCGATGATCGCGATATTGCGGATATCCATGGGTCAGCCTTATGGGAAATTTAGCTGCGCGATACCGTGCAATCGCAGCAAAAGCCACCCCTTAATCGCAAGGCCGCGTCAGTGCGGTGATGTGTGTGAAAAAAGATGAATGACAAGGATGCCGCACAGGATCATCCCGATCCCGACCACCGCAGGCAGATCAAGCCGTTGACCGAACACCAGATAGCCGATCGCCGCGATCATCACGATCCCCAGCCCCGACCACATCGCATAGACCACGCCCACCGGCATCACCCGCAGCGTCTGAGCCAGCAGGTAGAATGACAAGCCATAAGCGATGACAACCAGCACCGATGGCCAGAACCGCGTGAATTGATGGCTGGCTTGCAGGGCGGTGGTGCCGATGGTTTCGGCAATGATCGCAAAGATCAAAAAGATGTAATGCAACGGCATGATCAGCGTCCTGTATACCGGTCGGGGCGGTGGTTCGTGGCGATGATCAGGTTCGCAACCACGGCACCGGCCAGCGAATACAGCACCAGCCCGGGGGCGATCACAGCAAAGGCCGCCGCGAACAGGCACAGATCGAAAATCAACTGGGTATAGCCCGCGCGAAACCCCGTCCGGTCCTGAATGAACAGCGCCAGAATACCGATCCCGCCAAGGCTGGCACCATGCCGGAACAGCACGATCAGGCCCAGACCCGTGACCGCCCCGACCAGCACCGCCCCCAGTAACGGGTCTAGTGCTTCAAACACGATCAACTTGGGAAAGCTCTCGGCCATCAGCGACACCAGCCCGACGCAAAGAAAGCTTTTGAGCGTGAACCGTGGCCCCATCCGCAACCATGCCAGCCAATAGAACGGCAAGTTGACGCAAAAGAATACCAGCCCGAACGACAGCCCCGTGCCATAGGACACCAGCACCGCCAGCCCTGCGGTTTGTCCGGTGATCAGCCCCAGATGCGTCAGCATCGTCACTCCCAAAGCACACATCGCCGTGCCAAGCGCAAAGGCCTGCGCGTCTTCGATGCGGGTATGCGGGGCGGGGGTGGTGGCGGTCTGGCTCATGGCACCGCGTTAGCCAGAACAGCCCATACACGCAAGCCGTGCAATGCCGAATCCAGCAACAAGGGGCGGCGTTGCATCACAGGCAAGTATGGCCTGCCGGGCGATACGGATGGCGCGTTGAAATAAACCATAAGGTGACTAAGCTTATAGCTTATACACGTTTTAATTGATTATTTATTACAACTTGCCTAAAATGTAAGGTAAATGGATTTGGTTGGGTCCCCGCGTGGGCCGCGTAACAAGTGAGGAGCGTTAAATGAAGAAGTTGATACCCTATGTTATCATGGGTGCGGGAGCTATGGCTTTGGCGGGATGTGGGGCCTCGGTTGTGGATGTCGTGGGCACAGGCGCGGTTAACGGCACCAACGGGCTGCCGTTTGCCAGCGGCGTTGTCACAGGTGGAGGCGCGCTGTCTACCGCGGTCACAGGCCGCACGGCCAGCACCAGCAGCGTGTCTTTCGCCGCCGGAAGCGGCACTGGAAACTTTCAGGAAAGTACGTTCGCCGTTCAGGGCCTGACGCCGGACAGTATCCGGATCACCTATAACGGCGCAACATCGGATCTGGCCAGACTTGGCACTGGTGAAAACTATCGCGTGACGACCGGGACGGTCGATGAATATCTGACGCGTGTGATGCGCCCCGGCACTGCTGTGTCTGCCTATACTTATGCGCGACTTGACTTCACAAATTTGCAAGACAGTCGGATCATCCGTTTCGTGATCGGGAATGACACCAATCCCGCGAACCTGAGCGGTACCGCAAGTTATGCCGTCCAGCTGGACGGAACCGGCACTCAATTGGCCAACGGCAGAGTGCGTTCCCTCAATATTGACGGCGACGGCACAATCAACGCAAACTTTGCGACAAATGCTGTCAACGGAACGCTGACAGTTCGCACCAGAACCAGTGGTGTTGATAATGATACAGCGACGCAAAGCGCAAGAAACGATGGATTTTCACTGACTGGTACGCGCAGTGGTGCGGGGTTCACGGCAAATGCGACACGGACAGATTGTCTGTTCGCCGAAGCCTGCGTGTCAAAGTCAACCCTGTCAGGCAATTTCTATGGCCAGACTGGCGGCGAGATTGCCGGCATCGGGGTTATTGACGAGACGGCGACATCCGCCACCGGCCTTGTTGAAACCAAGGGTAATTTTGCCTTTATCGGGGCGCAGTAAACGCAAAGCAGTAAACCGCACGGCAGCACCACAAAAAAGGGGGGCCAATCGGCCCCCCTTTGGTTTTACATCGCGGCGTTCAGGTTCTGATCCACCTTTTCAAGGAATCCTTCGGTGGTCAGCCATTTCTGGTCGGGGCCGACCAACAGCGCCAAATCCTTGGTCATGAAGCCGCTTTCGACCGTATCCACCACGACCTTTTCCAATGTTGTCGCGAAACTCATCAACTGCGCGTTGTCGTCCAGTTTCGCGCGGTGCTTGAGCCCGCCGGTCCAGGCAAAGATCGACGCGATGGAATTGGTCGATGTCGCCTTGCCAGCCTGATGCTGGCGGTAATGGCGGGTGACGGTGCCATGGGCGGCCTCGGCCTCGATGATCTTGCCATCGGGGGTCATCAGCGCCGATGTCATCAGGCCGAGCGAGCCAAAGCCCTGTGCCACGGTATCGGACTGCACGTCGCCGTCATAGTTTTTACAGGCCCAGACGAATTTGCCTGACCATTTCATCGCGGATGCGACCATATCGTCGATCAGGCGGTGTTCATAGGTGATGCCGGCGGCCTTGAATTTGTCGGCGAATTCTTCTTCGAACACCTTTTGGAACAGATCCTTGAACCGCCCGTCATAGGCTTTCAAGATCGTGTTTTTAGTAGACAAATAGACCGGCCAGCCAAGGTTCAGCCCATAGTGCAGCGAAGCGCGCGCGAAATCGATGATGCTTTCGTCAAGGTTATACATGCCCATCGCCACACCGGCGCCGGGGCTGTCATAGACGACCTTTTCGATCACGGTGCCGTCGTCGCCCACGAATTTCATGGTCAGCTGGCCTTTGCCGGGCATCAGAAAATCGGTGGCCTTGTATTGGTCGCCGAACGCGTGACGGCCGATCACGATCGGATCGGTCCAGCCAGGCACAAGCGCGGCACGTTCTTGCAAATGATCGTGCGCGAACACACACG
>NZ_CH672414.1:664414-771342 GCF_000152785.1 Yoonia vestfoldensis SKA53
TAGGGCAGGATCAGTTTTTTCTTGATGAAATCCCAGATGATCCGGGTCATTTCATCGCCGTCGAGTTCGACGACAGGGCTTTCTACCTTGATCTTGGTCATGTCTTTGCTCCGCTTTTTTCTGGGATTCTGGCGCTTTCATAGCGCAAAATGACCGTTGCAGAAAGGGCTGTATGCCTTTGTATACCGAAAATATGGCATCCGAGGCGGGGCTTTGCCGATGACGGTGAAATCCGCGCCAGATGCGCCGGCCGCGCGGCCTTGGCGGCTTGTGGCAGCGCGCTGCGGGCGTTAGGTGTCCTGCGCGCCGGTATCTGTGGTCGTGTTACGATCGTCTATGCTTGCGGCGGTTTTTAAGGGTCTGGACATAATGACAAAAACGGCCACGGCACGGATTGACCAATTGCTTGGATCATTGGGCTATGGGTCGCGTGGCGACATCGCGCGTATGGCGAAATCGGGCTGGATCACGCTGGACGATGCACGCATCTGGGATGCCACCACCCGTATCGCCGTTACCCCCGATCTGCCCGCGCGCATGGTTGTCAGCCGCGAACCGTTGGACCCTTTGGCGGGCATGGTCATCTTGTTGCACAAACCGCTGGGCATGACCTGTTCGCATAAAGAAGACGGGCCGCTGGTTTACGACATTCTGCCCGATCGCTGGAAACGCCGGCAACCGGTGATTTCCACCGTGGGACGGCTGGATAAACAGACATCGGGCCTGTTGTTGCTGACTGATGATGGCCCGCTCTTGCACCGGATCATCAGCCCCAAACAGCATATCAAGAAAACCTATCGCGCCACGCTGGCACGGCCGCTGGAGGGCAACGAGGCCGCGATTTTCGCCGCCGGTGATCTGGTGTTGCAGGGCGAGGACAAGCCATTGGCACCTGCCGAGCTGCGGGTGATTTCCCCGACAGAGGCGGTGTTGACCGTGACCGAAGGGCGCTATCATCAGGTGCGCCGGATGTTTGCCGCCACCGGCAATCACGTCACCGCCTTGCACCGCGACGCCTTGGGCGGGCTGGTTCTGCCCGACGACCTGATGCCCGGCCAATGGCGCATCATTGATGGCGCCCAGATTGCCACGATCTTTGCCTAGCACGTGCTGTCAGCGTGAAAAGCCCTGAAAAGCCGGATGCTGAAATCTGCACGGCGCGGCGAGGGGATCGAAAATGCCCCGGCGCCCGGACCCTATGGTGCCAAGTTGTGCAGAGCACGTGCATCGCTATGGGGGTGTAGGGATCACCGCAGCAACTGGCCCTGGCGGAACGGGGGCTGGGTCGGGTCATTTGGGGGTGGCTGCCACGGGGGTCACCCCAAAGCAGATTGGTAGGCCCGGCAGGACTTGAACCCGCAACCAAAGCGTTATGAGCGCTCTGCTCTGACCAATTGAGCTACAGGCCCCCGGTGATCGGGTTAATCGGCGCTGTGCCGATGGTCAAGCGTTTCGCATTCGGCGCGGTCGAAAAGAACTTTTATGCCTCCGGCGGGGATATTTATGCTCGGAAGATGCATGCGAGGGCGTTGCGCGGGGCGCAGGCTTGCGCTAACCGCAGGTCAACCAGACAAAGGGGTACCCCAGATGAGTAAAAACGGCCTGACTTATGCGGATGCGGGGGTCGATATCGACGCGGGCAATTCTTTGGTGGAACGGATCAAGCCGGCGGCCAAGCGCACGGCGCGGTCGGGCGTGATGTCCGGGCTGGGCGGGTTCGGTGCGCTGTTTGATCTGAAAGCGGCGGGGTTTGTCGATCCGGTGCTGGTGGCCGCAACCGATGGTGTCGGCACCAAGCTGCGCATTGCCATTGATACCGGCCATGTGGATACGATCGGGATTGATCTGGTTGCGATGTGCGTCAATGATCTGGTGTGTCAGGGTGCAGAACCTTTGTTCTTTTTGGACTATTTCGCCACCGGCAAGCTGGAACTGGATCAGGCGACGCGGATCATCAACGGGATCGCGGCGGGTTGCGAGGCCTCTGGCTGTGCCTTGATCGGCGGCGAGACGGCGGAAATGCCGGGCATGTATCACAAGGGCGATTTCGATCTGGCCGGTTTTGCCGTGGGCGCGATGGAACGCGGGGCCGATTTGCCGCGCGATGTGGTGGCAGGCGATGTGCTGCTGGGGTTGGCGTCAGATGGCGTGCATTCCAACGGCTATTCGCTGGTGCGCCGCATTGTTGATCTGTCGGGGCTGGGTTGGGCGGATGATGCGCCTTTTGCAGACGGGTCCTTGGGCGAGGTGCTTTTGACCCCCACCCGGCTTTATGTGCAATCCGCGTTGGCCGCCGTGCGGGCAGGGGGCGTGCATGCGCTGGCGCATATCACCGGCGGCGGGCTGACCGAGAACCTGCCGCGCGTTTTGCCCGATGATCTGGGGGCGGATATTGATCTGGGGTCGTGGGCTTTGCCGCCTGTCTTTGGCTGGCTGGTGCAGACCGGCGGGATGGCGCAGGCCGAATTGCTGAAAACCTTCAATGCCGGCATCGGCATGGTACTGGTTGTCGATGCTGGCCGCGCCGAGGCGTTGGCTGCGGTGTTGGCTGCGGCGGGCGAGACGGTGCATCGTATCGGCACTGTCACCGAGGGCGCGGGCATCCGGTACACAGGCGCGCTTGTGTGACCAAACGGGTTGCTATCCTGATTTCTGGCGGCGGGTCCAATATGGTCTCGCTCGTCAATTCCATGACCGCCGATCATGCTGCGCGTCCCGTGCTGGTGTTGGCCAATGATCCGGCGGCAGGCGGGCTTGCCAAGGCGGCAGGGCTTGGCGTGCCGCATGCTGTCGTGGATCACCGCGCCTATGCCAAGGACCGTGCCGCGTTCGAGGCGGCATTGCACGCGGTCTTGCTGGAGGTGCGCCCCGATATCATCTGCCTTGCCGGTTTCATGCGCATTCTGGGGGCGGAGTTTATCCGTCAATGGGAAGGGCGCATCCTGAATATCCATCCGTCACTTTTGCCGAAATATCGCGGCTTGCACACCCATGCCCGCGCGCTGGAAGCAGGCGACACCCATCACGGCTGTAGCGTGCATGAAGTCACCGCTGCACTGGATGACGGGCCGGTGCTGGGGCAGGCGCGGATGCCTGTGTTGCCCGGTGATACGCCCGAGACGCTGGCCGCGCGGCTTTTGCCGCTGGAACATGCGCTTTATCCTGCTGTTCTGCGCCGGTTTGCGGCAGGTGATCTCCGTCCGGTCATGCTGGGTGGCTGATCTTTTCATTGCCGATCCGATGCCCTATCAAGGGTGCAACAAACCGACGGACATTGCATGAAGATTATTTCCACGACCGCCGACCTTGCCGCATTTTGCACCCAAGCCGCCAAGCGCGCCTATGTCACCGTCGACACCGAATTTTTGCGCGAACGAACCTATTATTCCAAGCTTTGCCTTGTGCAGATGGCCTATCGCGATGCGGCAGGCGAAGATGCTGTGCTGGTTGATCCGCTGGCAGAGGGCATATCGCTTGACCCGCTTTATGACCTGTTCCGCGATCCCGGTGTCGTCAAGGTGTTCCATGCCGCCCGTCAGGATCTGGAGATTTTCCACGTCGATGCCGGTGTGATCCCCGCGCCCTTGTTCGACACGCAGGTTGCGGCGATGGTTTGCGGGTTCGGTGAACAGGCCGGGTATGAGACATTGGTGCGCAAGATCGCCAAGGCCGAGGTGGACAAATCGTCCCGCTTTACCGACTGGTCGCGCCGCCCGCTGACCGATGCGCAGGCCGAATATGCGCTGGCCGATGTCACGCATCTGCGCGATGTTTACGAATATCTTGCCAACCGGCTGGCCAAATCGGGCCGCACGAAATGGGTGGCCGAGGAAATGGCGGTGCTGAACGATCCCGCCACCTATCAATCCAACCCTGACGAGGCGTGGATGCGGGTCAAGACGCGCACCACTTCAGGCCGGTTTCTGGCCATCGTGCGCGAATTGGCGCGGTTTCGTGAAACCTATGCGCAGACCCGCGACATCCCGCGCAGCCGTGTGTATAAAGATGATGCTCTGGTTGAACTTGCCTCGACCAAGCCATTGAATGAAAACGATTTGAACCGGTCACGCCTGTTGTTGCGCGAGGCCCGCAAAGGCGAGATTGCCGATGGTATCCTGGCCAGTATCAAGGCCGGGCTGGCTGCCAAACCTGGCGATTTGCCCGAACCGGACCTGAGCCGTGCCAAGTTGCAGGTCAATCCGGCGCTGGCCGATATGCTGCGCGTGCTGCTGAAAGCGGTGACCGATGATGCGGGCGTTGCGCCCAAGCTGATCGCGTCGTCTGCCGATCTGGATGCCATGGCTGCGGGGATGCGTGATGTGTCGGCCCTGAACGGCTGGCGGCGCGAAGTGTTCGGCGACGTGGCCTTGCAGCTGTGCGAAGGCAAGGTCGGGCTGGCGGTCAAAGGCCAAAAGGTGGTCACCGTCCCGCTTTAGGCTAGATCAGGCGAGACTGAAGGAACCCAGATATGACCAATGCCGCCTTTGAAGAGCTTGTCGCGACATTTGAATTCCTTGACGATTGGGAAGACCGCTATCGCCATGTTATCGACATGGGCCGCGCGATGGACCCGTTGGAGGATGCCTTGCGCGTGCCTGCGACCAAGGTAGACGGCTGCGCCAGTCAGGTCTGGCTGGTCCCCCAGATCAAGGATGATGTGTTCACTTTCCGTGGTGAAAGCGATGCGATGATCGTGCGCGGGCTGATCGCGGTGTTGCGCACGCTTTATGACGACCAGCCTGTGTCCGAGGTGGTCAAGATCGACGCATCTGCTGCATTGGGCCGGTTGGGGTTGAACGATCATCTGTCGGCGCAACGGTCCAACGGTTTGCGCGCCATGGTGGACAGGATCAGGCAGACGGCGGCGGCGGCGCTGTAACGCTGGCCAATGTCGTGGCCAGATCGCCGTAGCCGGTAAAACGCCTCTCGAACGCCAGACCCAGCCGCGCGGCGCAATCCTGCGCCTTTTCGGTCAGGGCGGCATCATCGGTTTGCGCCTGATAGACCAGTTTTTCGTAATTTCCGAAATACATGTCGCGCAGGGCAGGGTGCTTGTGCAGGCCCAAAGGTTCCCAGACGAAGGCATCGAATTGCCGGACCAGAAAATCGGTCAGGTAAAAGGCGGTCATCTCGTCGCGGGCGGCAAAGGCATCGACACCTTCAAAGAACGCATAGCAATGCGGCCCCGCAACCATCCGCAGGCCCATGTCGTCGCAGGCGGCCTGCAACAGCCCGCCGGTGCCGCAATCGGCATAGACCACAAAGATATCGTGATAATCCGCGCCATGTTTCGCCACAGCCGCGCGCAGGGCGGGGATGATCCTGTCGGGGTGGTTGTGCAGGATCGCGGGCAGGCAATGCAGGTCCATATGCGCCCAGCTGTTGGCAGCTTTCAGCGCAAGGATTTCACGCGCCAGCGCACCGCAGGCGATCAGCAGGATCTGGCCCTGTCCGGCGGGCGGCAGCCCGTCATGGCTTAGCTCTGCGTCACTGATCACGGTGGCGGCGCAACAGCACGCTGGCCAGCAGCACGGCAATGCTGATGACGGCAAGGCCCAGCATCGGCGCAAGGCCAGCCGCCCCCGCAACCCAAGCCCCCAATGCGATGGTCACACCAGAGGCCGCGATCACGGCGGCAAGGATAATGGCAAGTTTTTCAAGCGGCATAATGGTTCTCCTATAGATCATAGGTAAGACCGGGTGCCGCCCGAATAAAGGGTCACGCGTGAACGGCACCCTGATTGTGCTTGCGCGCGACCAGCGTTTTGGCGGTTTCCACCGCCACGGCTGCATCGCGGCAATAGGCGTCGGCGCCGATGGCGCGGCCGAATTCCTCGTTCAGGGGGGCACCGCCGACCAGCACGATGTAATCGTCGCGCACACCCTTTTCGACCAGCGTGTCGATCACGACCTTCATATAGGGCATGGTCGTGGTCAGCAGGGCGGACATGCCCAGAATATCAGGCTGTTCGGATTCGAGCGCACCCATATAGGATTCGACCGAATTGTTGATGCCAAGGTCGATCACCTCGAAACCGGCCCCTTCCATCATCATCCCGACAAGGTTCTTGCCGATGTCATGGATGTCGCCCTTGACGGTGCCGATCACCATCTTGCCGACGCGCGGTGCGCCTGTCGCGATCAGCAGGGGCTTGAGGATGAACATGCCGCCTTTCATCGCATTGGCAGCCAGCAGCACCTCTGGCACAAACAAGATACCGTCGCGGAAATCATGGCCCACGATGGTCATGCCACCAACCAGCGCCTCTGTCAGCACGCGGTAAGGGGTCCAGCCACGGGCGATGAGGATGTTCACGCCTTCCTCGATCTCTTCTTTCATACCGTCGTACAGATCGTCGTACATCTGCGCGACAAGATCTTCGTCGCTCAGTTCGGACAGGATGATTTCGTCGTCTTGGTCGGACATGGGAACCCTCATGAAAGTCGTTGTCACTGTAGTGCGCCGAATTGCGCGCCGCCACCCGATGAATTGCGACATTCACCGTCGCGGGACCGACGCGGGCGTGTTGGTATTCTGCTTTTGTTAGCGCAAGCGCCATGACCAATGATCTGACGCCCTGTTCGCACGGCCCTGGGGCGGCGCGCTTTGCAATCCGGCGGTGATTGGATACCTTTTATGCCTTTGGCAATGGTCGCGGTGAATTGTGCAACAATTCACCGCGCCCGCAAGATGGGCCTAGTCGCGTTTGGCGCGGCGGCCACGGCGGGGGGCGGCCTCAGGCCCTGCGCCATCGGTGCCGTCAGAGGCAGAGGAGAAGCCGCCCAATGCCGCGGTGATTGCGTCCAATGTTGGCGCTGTGCCTTTTGGGCGGGTCTCCAAGGCGTGACGCATGGCGCGCAGATGATCTGGCGTCGTGCCGCAGCAGCCGCCGATGATCGTGGCCCCGCTGTCGCGCGCCAGCACCGCGTAATCGGCCATCAATTCGGGTGTACCGTCGTAATGGATATGGCCGTCGTGGTATTTGGGAATGCCCGCATTGCCCTTAGCGATCAGCGGCAGGGTCGGGCCAGCGGCGGCAAAGCCCAGCACCGTGCGCAAAAGATCCGACGCGCCAGTGCCGCAATTGGCACCAAAGGCCAGCGGTTGATGCGCAAGTTTGCCGACCTTTTTGACCATGTCGGCGGATGTCAGGCCCATCATCGTGCGACCTGCAGTGTCAAAGCTCATCGTGCCGCACCAGGGCATGCCTGCCAGCGCAAAGGCTTCGGCCGCGGCGGCGAATTCTTCGGCGGCAGAGATGGTTTCGACCCAGAGCACATCCGCGCCGCCTGCCTTCAACCCTTCGGCCTGTTCGTGGAACATTTCCACCGCGCGTTCGTGGGTCAAGGTGCCCATCGGGGACATGATTTCGCCGGTCGGGCCGACCGATCCTGCAACCACGATGGTGCGCCCCGACGCATCGGCAATGTCGCGGCCAAGGGCGGCTGCGACCTTGTTAAGCTCATGCACCTGACCTTCGGCGCCATGCAATTTCATCCGAGAGGCATTGCCACCGAAAGAATTGGTCAGGAAAATATCACTGCCCGCATCGGCTGCGCCTTTATAAAGCGCGCGGATTTTTGCGGGTTCGTCGATGTTCCACATCTCGGGCGCGTCGCCCGACATCAGGCCCATGTTGAACAGGTTGGTGCCGGTTGCGCCATCGGCCATCAGCCAGTCGCGGGTTTCAAGAAGCTTGGACAAGGCATTGGTCATGGCAGGGTCTTTTCGGGTCAAAGTTCGGTCATCAGCTGCGCCTTGGCCTCGGCCATCAGCGCGGCCATTTTGGCGCGGATCGTTGCGGCATCGGCAAGATCGCCCAGATCGCCCGACAATTTGCGAAACACGTCTTCTTCGCCGGTTTCTTCAAGATCGGATTTGACGACGTCGATGGCATAGGCAGCCGCATCCTCGCCGGTCTTGCCCAGCAACGCGGCGGCCCAAAGACCCAAGAGCTTGTTGCGCCGTGCCTCGGCCTTGAACTGCATTTGCGCGTCATGGGCGAATTTGGCCTCGAAGGCCTGCTGGCGATCGTCGAAGGTGGACATGGGGCAAACCTCGTTTTGCTGGAACGGTTGGATCAGATATGGCTGCACAGGTGCTTGCCCGCAAGGGGTGCTTGCACTAAGAGGCGATCATGTCAGCGCCTTGCACGGGCGCGAAAGGGGTAAGGGGTCAGCATGGCGCGCCGCAAGAAAATATACGAAGGCAAAGCAAAGATCCTTTATGAAGGCCCCGAACCGGGAACGTTGGTGCAATATTTCAAGGATGATGCCACCGCATTCAATGCTGAAAAGCGCGCGGTAATCGAAGGCAAGGGTGTGCTGAACAACCGCCTGAGCGAATTTTTCATGACAGGTCTTGGCCAGATCGGGATTCCCACGCATTTCATCCGCCGCCTGAACATGCGCGAACAGCTGATCCGGCAGGTCGAGATTATCCCGCTGGAAATCATCGTGCGCAATGTCGCTGCAGGGTCGATGGCCAAGCGCTTGGGAATCGAAGAAGGCACCCAGCTGCCGCGACCGATTGTCGAGTTTTCCTATAAGGATGACGCGCTGGGTGATCCTTTGGTTCCTGAGGAATATATCATCGCCTTTGGTTGGGCCAGCCAGCAGGACATGGATGATATCGTCAGCCTTGCGTTGCGGGTGAACGACTGGATGTCGGGTGTGATGTATGGCGTCGGGATCAAGCTGGTGGATTTCAAGATCGAGGTTGGCCGCGTCTGGGATAATGAATTTCCCCGTCTGTTGCTGGCTGACGAGATCAGCCCTGACAGCTGCCGGTTGTGGGATATCGAAACCGGCCAGAAGCTGGACAAGGATGTGTTCCGCCGCGATCTGGGCAATCTGACCGATGCCTATACCGAGGTTGCAAAGCGCCTTGGCGTGATGCCGTCCAATGTCACGCATCGGCCCAAGCCGACCCTGATCAACTGACGTTGATTTTTGAGTATTTGAAACAAAGCGAGGCAAGGCCATGAAGGCGCGTGTTTATGTGATGTTAAAGACCGGCGTTCTGGACCCGCAGGGCGAGGCGGTGCGCCATGCGCTCGGCAGTCTTGGCTTTGACGGGGTGCAGGGGGTGCGGCAGGGCAAGCTGATCGAGCTTGATCTGGCCGATGGCACGGATGAGGCTGTGATTGCGCAGATGTGTGACAAGCTGTTGGCCAATACCGTGATCGAAAGCTACCGGATCGAGGTGCTGTAAATGCGCGCCGCTGTTGTCGTTTTCCCCGGATCGAATTGTGACCGCGACATGGCTGTCGCCCTGCGTGCGGCTGGTGCTGATGTGACCATGGTCTGGCACAAGGATGCCAGCCTGCCTGATGGTGTTGATCTGGTCGCTATTCCGGGCGGGTTTTCCTTTGGTGATTACCTGCGCTGCGGGGCGATTGCCGCGCAATCGCCGATTTGTCGCGCCGTGGTGGCCCATGCGGGTCGTGGCGGCTATGTGCTTGGGGTGTGCAACGGGTTTCAAGTGTTGGCCGAAACCGGATTGTTGCCGGGGGCATTGATGCGCAATTCAGGCCTGAAGTTCATCTGCAAGACTGTTGATTTGATTGTACAAACCTCTGACACTGCATTCACCGCCGGCTATCAGGCGGGTCAGGCGATCCGGCTGCCGGTGGCGCATCACGATGGCAATTACACTGTTGATCCTGACATGCTGGCGCGGTTGCAGGGCGATGACAGGATCGCGTTTCGCTATGCGCAGCCGTTGAACGGATCGGTTGAGGGTATCGCGGGGCTGGTGTCTGACAACCGCCGTGTGCTGGGGATGATGCCGCATCCTGAACGTGCGGTGGATGTGGGGCATGGCGGCACAGACGGGCAGGCGCTTTTCCGCGAACTGGTTGCGCAGGTCGTCGCGGCCTGAGCTTTGAGAGTTGCCGCGCCGCAGCGCGCGGCGTAAACTCTGGCGATGAATGACACCGTGCCACAAGGGTCGAAACGGGCTGCGCGCCGCTGGTATCGGCGGATCGCATTGGGCCTGTTCACGCTGTTCGCGGCCAGCGTCATGTATGTCACCAATGAATTGACGACCCAGCGTTATACCGAGACGATCAGCAACCGGTCGGAATTGCGCCTTGCGCTTTACAGCGCAAATCTGATGAGCGAGCTGCAGCGCAATTCGGTCGTGCCGCAGCTTTTGGCGCGTGATCCCGAACTGATCAGCGCGCTGAACAGCCAGGATTATTCACGCTCGACCGCGCGGTTGATGTCCTTTGTTGATGAAATCGGGGCGGCGGCGCTGACCTTGCTGGACAGCGAGGGGCGCGCGGTGGCGGCAACGAACCGCAACGAGCTGGGCGTCAATCACAGCGACAGGCCGTATTTCGTCGATGCCTTGCGCAGTAACCGGACGGTCTATTCGACCTTTCGGATGGATACCGGCGCTTATGCGTTCATCTTTTCGCGCAAGATCGAATCCAACGGGCAGGTGTTGGGCACGATCATGGTCGAGGTTGATGTTGGCCGCATGGAACGTGGCTGGGCCGGTGTGACGGATGCGGTGTTCGTCACCGATGCCCAAGGCAAGATCATCATGTCCACCGAACCTTTGTGGCGCGGTTTGCAGGAACGCGATGCGCTGGCGCGCCAACCGGCATCATCGGCGATCGAGCGCGCGTTGCGTGCCACGCAAAGCTGGGCCATGGCCCCCGCCGAGGCCTATTTGCGCGGCGAGGCGGTGCTGCGCCGCGAAGCCCGTGTGCCGCATCAAGGTTGGCAGATTGTCAATTTCACCACCTACGATTCGGTGCGTGAAAAGGTGAATGGCATCCTTGCGCTGCAGGTGATGGGCTTTGCGATCATTCTGGCGGTCAGTTTCTGGGTCATGTCGCGCCAGACCGCATCGCGGCTGGTGCTGTTCCAGCGGGAATCGGCGGAACTGCGCGCATTGAACCGCCGTTTACAGCGGGAAATCGCCGAACGCGAAAGGGTAGAGAAAACGCTGCAAGTGGCCGAACAGACCATCGCGCAATCATCGAAACTGGCGGCTTTGGGCGAGATGTCGGCGGCGGTCAGCCATGAATTGAACCAGCCACTGGCGGCGATGAAAACCTATCTGGCGGGCGCGCGGCTGTTGCTGCAACGTCAAAGACCGGACGAAGCGCTGTCGTCGTTCCAGCGGATCGACGATCTGCTGGAACGGATGGGCGCGATTACGCGGCAGTTGAAATCCTATGCACGCAAGGGGTCTGACGCGTTCGAGCCGGTGGATACACGCGCTGCCGTTTCAACGGCGCTGGCGATGATGGAGCCGCAGTTGAAAACGCGCTCGGTCAATATCGTCCGCACCCTGCCCACCGAACCTGTGATGATCATGGGCGACAGGCTGCGGCTGGAACAGGTGATCATCAACCTGTTGCGCAATGCGCTGGATGCGACCAAGACATCCGACAACCCCACAATCGAGATCCTTTTGGCGGTCGGCGATACCGTCAGCCTGCAAATCCGCGACAACGGCGAAGGGATCGAAAACCTCGATGAATTGTTTGAACCGTTCTATACCACCAAACAGCCCGGCGACGGGGTGGGCTTGGGGCTTGCCATCTCTTCGGGGATCGTCAACGACCTTGGTGGCCGCTTGACCGCGCGCAATGCAGCGGATGGCGGGGCGATATTTGAAGTCCAGCTGCCGGCCTATATGCTGGGCCAGGCTGCGGCAGAATAGGAAGACAAGATGAGCAAAGCCATGAAGATCGCAATCGTCGACGACGAAAAGGACATGCGCCAGTCGATCAGCCAATGGCTGGCCCTATCGGGCTTTGACACCGAAACCTTTGCCAGCGCCGAAGACGCGCTCAAGGGCCTTGGCAGCGATTACCCCGGTATCGTGGTCAGCGACATCAAGATGCCCGGCATGGACGGGATGCAGTTTCTCAGAAAGCTCAAAGGCGTGGACAGCACCTTGCCGGTGATCATGATCACCGGTCACGGCGATGTGCCGATGGCGGTCGAGGCGATGCGGATCGGGGCCTTCGATTTTCTGGAAAAGCCGTTCAACCCCGACCGGATGACCGAACTGGCCAAAAAGGCCGCCAACGCCCGCCGCCTGACGCTGGACAACCGCGCGCTGCGGCGTGAATTGTCCGACGGCAGCTTGCTGATGAAAAAACTGATCGGCCAGTCGCCCAGCATGGAACGGCTGAAAGAGGATATTCTTGATCTGGGGCAGGCGGACGGCCATGTGCTGATCGAAGGTGAAACCGGCACTGGCAAGACGCTGATTGCCCATGCGCTGCATGCGGTCGGTGCGCGCGCCAACCGTAAATTCGTGCTGCTCAGCTGTTCGGCCTATGATGAGGACACGCTGACGCGGATCATCTTTGGGCCTGGGCATGACGACGAACCGATCCCCGCGATTGAAGAAGCGCGTGGCGGTACGCTGGTGCTGGAAGATATCGAAACTCTCAGCCATGCCTTGCAGTCGCGGCTTTTGACCGCGATCAATGATCAGGGCACGCCTGCAGAAACCCGCATCGTGGCGATCTGCAATCTGCAAGAACAGGACAAGACCTGCGAAAGCGTGCTGCGCCCTGATCTGTTCTATCGGCTGGCCGCGCTACGGATCACCGTGCCGCCGCTGCGCCAGCGTGGCGAGGATATTTTGACCCTGTTCACCCGTCTGGGGGAACAATTCGCCGATGAATATGGCTGTGACGCACCGCAAGTCAGCGCGCAGGAAGCCGCGCAATTGTTGCAGGCCCCATGGCCGGGCAATGTGCGCCAACTGATCAACGTGGCCGAACGTGCCGTGTTGCAAAACCGGCGCGGCAGCGGCTCTATCGCGTCGCTTTTGATGACCGAGACTGAAGATTCCCAATCCGCCATGACGACCGAAGGCAAACCGCTGAAAGAATTTGTCGAAGCCTTCGAACGGATGCTGATCGACAACACGATGCGCCGGCATCGCGGGTCTATCGTTGCGGTGATGGATGAATTGTGTCTGCCACGCCGGACCTTGAACGAAAAGATGGCCAAATACAGCCTGCAACGGTCGGACTATCTCTAGCCCCGCAAGCTGCCTCTCGCCCCGCTAACCGCCATTTGAGCCCCCGTGCAGCAAGCCACTTGTGCAGGGGGGCAAATCTCCATTATGTATTCATTACGGGTGCTCGTGCTTTGGTTGCGCGGTGATGCCCGATCGAGATTCTCTGCCCAAAGCTGGTTTCATCCTCTTTGTGGCGGCTGATTTGATCCCTTGGGGTCAGAAAAACGCCCTGCGCCGCGCGCCCAAAAGCGCCGACCGGGCCTTGAACGGGCCTCGGACCATTTCCGGGGTCGGAGAAGAACCGCGATGCAACGCGCGCAACATACAGGCAAGACCATGACGGCCCCGAGGGGCCCGGCATCTGCCCGCGCGACGCACGCCACAATCAGACACATCACGCGGACGGCCGCACCCCCTGGGGGGCCTGCCGCGCCATGTGCGAATGGACAAAATGCCAAAGAAAATGCTAATCGATGCCACCCATGCGGAGGAAACCCGCGTGGTGGTGGTGGACGGCAACAAGGTCGAAGAATTTGATTTTGAAAGCCAATTCAAACGCCAGCTGGCGGGTAACATCTACCTTGCAAAGGTAACACGCGTCGAACCATCGCTGCAGGCCGCTTTCGTCGATTACGGCGGAAACCGGCATGGCTTTCTTGCGTTCGCGGAAATCCATCCCGATTACTATCAGATCCCGGTCGCCGACCGCGAGGCGCTGATGGCCGAAGAACGCGCCTATGCCGAAAGCCTCAAGGCCGAGGAAGACGAAGAAGACGCGCCCAAACAACCCCGCCGTCGCACGCGCAGCAAATCGCGCGCGGCCCCGGTCGAGGGCAGCGATGCTGTTGTGACCTCTGGCGATGATCCGGTCGGTCTGGAAACGATTGACCTGGACGACGATCTTGAAGGCAGCTCGCCGATGGAACTGGTCGGCGAAACGCCGGTCGAAACCCCTGCTGCCGACGAAGATATCGACGATGCGACGGCTGATGATGCCATCGAAAGCGTCGCTGAAACCGACGATATTGACGACATGCGCCCGGTGCGCAAACCGCGCCCGCGCCGCTACAAGATCCAAGAGGTCATCAAGGTCCGTCAGATCCTGCTGATCCAGGTCGTCAAAGAAGAACGCGGCAACAAGGGTGCGGCGCTGACCACCTATCTGTCGCTGGCGGGTCGTTATTGCGTGCTGATGCCCAATACCGCACGCGGTGGCGGGATCAGCCGCAAGATCACCAATGCGGTGGACCGCAAGAAACTCAAGGAAATCGCCAGCGAAATGACCGTGCCTGATGGCGCGGGTCTGATTATCCGCACCGCCGGGTCACAGCGGACCAAGGCGGAAATCAAGCGCGATTACGAATATCTGCAACGGATGTGGGAACAGATCCGCGAACTGACGCTGAAATCCATCGCGCCTGCGCGAATCTACGAAGAAGGCGATCTGATCAAACGCTCGATCCGCGATCTGTATTCCAAAGATATCGACGAGGTCATCGTCGCGGGCGAGGCGGGCTATCGCTCGGCCAAGGATTTCATGCGGATGATCATGCCGTCGCATGCAAAAAACGTGAAATTCTACGCCGAACCAATGCCGATCTATGCGCGCTATCAGGTCGAAACCTATCTTGCGGGCATGTTCAATCCCACGGTGCAATTACCCTCTGGCGGCTATATCGTGATCGGGATCACCGAGGCGCTGGTCGCCATCGACGTGAACTCTGGCCGCGCGACCAAGGAAGGCTCGATCGAACAGACCGCGCTGAAAACCAACCTTGAAGCCGCCGACGAGGTGGCGCGCCAACTGCGCTTGCGTGACCTTGCCGGTCTGATCGTGATCGATTTCATCGACATGGACGAACGCAAGAACAATGCTGCCGTCGAAAAACGGTTCAAGGACAAGCTGAAAACAGACCGCGCGCGCATTCAGGTCGGCCGGATTTCCGGTTTTGGCCTGATGGAAATGTCGCGCCAGCGCCTGCGCCCCGGCATGCTCGAGGCGACGACGCAAATGTGCAGCCATTGCCATGGCACCGGCCTGTTGCGCTCTGATGACAACGTGGCCCTGTCGATCCTGCGCCAATTGGAAGAAGAGGGCGTGCGCGCGCGCAGCAAAGAAGTGCTGGTTCGTGCTCCCATCGCGATTGCCAATTTCCTGATGAACGGCAAACGCGAAAACATCGCCGAGATCGAGGCCTGTTACGGCATGTCTGTTAGGGTCGAATGTGACCCTGTGCTGATCTCGCCCGATTTCGTGGTGGAAAAGTTCAAGACCGCAACCCGCATTGTCCCCGAAGCAGCACCGATCGTGGCCAGCGCGCTGTTGATGGACGATGACGAAGACGACGATCTGATCATCGAAACCCCCGATGAAGACGAAGAAGACGCAGTCGCACCTACGCCCAAAGCCGCAGCCGCCGTGCTCGACGCCCCCGAGGCCGACGGCGAAGACCGGCCCAAGCGCAAGCGGCGGCGGCGGCGGCGGCGGCGGACCGGCGCGGGCGATGCCCCGCAGGCCGAGGGTGCAGAGCCGTCAGATGCCGAGGACGAGGCTTTGCCCCTGTCCGAACCCGCCACTGCTTCTGCCACCGAGGACAAGCCCAAGCGTCGCCGCACAAGGACCCGCAAATCCGCCGATGCCGCCCCGCAAGAGGTGGTAGAAACTGTTGCCGAAGCTGTCATGGACACGCCCGTCGCAGCCCAAGCGGCACAGGAGCCTGCACAAGACGCGACACCGGCAAAAAGGATCCGCAGTCGCCGTAAACCTGCTGTCGCGCAGGATGCGGCCCCAGAGCCTGTGGCCACGGCCGAAATCGCCGTGACCGAAGATGTGCCGGCCCCTGCCAAGCGCCGCAGCCGTGCAAAGCCGAAACCGACCGAGCCCGCGCCTGCCGCGGTGCCAGACCCTGTCGCCGAGGCCCCCACCGATAGCGCGCCCGCAGCAGAACCGGCCCCCACACCGCAGCCCCTGCCTGACTCTGCGCCGGAACCCGCTGCTGATAAACCGCGCCGCAAAGGCTGGTGGTCACTCGGAAAATAACAGGCCACAAGACAACAAACAAAACGCCGCCCTGTCACGGGGCGGCGTTTTTCTTTGCCGACTTCTTATTTCCAAAAATACTCATCTTGTCCCGGATGAAATCCGGGAGAGGGGCAGCGCCCCTTCAACTCTCAGCCCTTGCGGATCAGATAGACCTGCGCGCCGTCCGTATCCTGACAGTCCAGCATCTTATGCCCCGCCTCGGCGCAGAAATGCGGCACATCGACGATGGCGGCGGGGTCATCGGCGGTCATGCGCAATACCTGGCCAGAGGCCAGCGCGCCAAGGCGCTTGCGTGCCTTCAATACAGGCAGCGGGCACAGCAGCCCGCGCGCATCAAGTTCAGCGTCATATGTCATGGCCGCAATCTGGGGGGGATGTTTCACTTTGTCCACCAAGATGTGACGCAACAGGGCGTGACGCTGCGCGATTGCTGGTCTAGGAACGTCGTGATGTTGGACACCGGATTGATCTTTGACGCAGGTTTGCTGCCTGCCATGATCGTCGCCTTGGCGGCGGGGGTCTTGTCGTTTCTCAGCCCCTGTGTGTTGCCGGTCGTGCCGCCTTATCTGGCCTATATGGGCGGCGTGTCCGTGACTGAAATGGAAAAAGCCAGCACCGCGCGCAGGCGCGTATTCATCGCTGCGCTGTTTTTCGTGATGGGCCTGTCTACGGTGTTCCTGCTGCTCGGGATCGCCTTTTCCACGATGGGGCGGATGCTGATCGGGGTGCAGGAATATTTCGTGATCGGCGCGGGGCTGGTCGTGATGGTGCTGGGCGCGCATTTTGTAGGCGTGTTCCGCATCGGTTTTCTGGACCGCGAAATGCGGCTTGATGCGGGCGACAAGGGCGGGTCGGCTTTTGGGGCCTATCTTTTGGGGCTGGCCTTTGCCTTTGGCTGGACGCCCTGTCTGGGGCCGGTGCTGGGCGCGATCCTCAGCCTTGCCGCGTCAGAGGCGGATGTCGGGCGCGGCACGGTCCTGCTGGGGGCCTATGCGGTGGGTCTGGGTATTCCGTTTCTGCTGGTCGCGGCGTTTTTCCCGCGGCTCAAGGGCGTCATGGGCTGGATGAAACGCCATATGCGCCAGATCGAGGCGACATCGGGCCTTTTATTATGGACCGTGGGGTTGATGATGCTGACCGGCCAGTTCGCGGCGTTCAGCTTTTGGTTGCTGGAACGCTTTCCATTTTTGGCCAGCGTGGGCTAGACTGCTTCTGCAATAATCAGGGCAAGGCGATGACCAGTGACCTAAAACCCGTCAGCCTGCGCCGCGTGTTCCATATTCCGGGCTATGATCCGATCCACCCGCGCCGATACCGCGAACTCTACCGTAGCGAGAGTGCGACGCAGGCGCATATCAGCGGCTACGACATCACCGTGCAAGGCGGCAGTGCCGGTGATATATTCCATTGGTTCGTGCAGGCACGGATCGCTGGACAGGCGGTGCAGGCGCGAATCGACGTGCTGGTCTGGGCCGATATCGTGCGGGCCAGCATGGCGCAGTCGGTGGGCGCGACCTATCTGCAACTGGTGCAGACGGCGTTGATCTATCTTGGCACCGGCACGCTGCGGCGGCTGATGTGGCTGCGCAAGGGGCCGATCATCGCCGCGTTCTACCCCGTGGGCATGCTGCTGGGGCAATTGCTGCTGGCAGTGTTGGCGGGCTGGTGGTTGGGCGGGCTGGTGCAGGCGGGGCTGGGTGCAGCCCTTGGCGCGGCTGGTTGGGGCGGTGGGGCTGTTGCGACAGATGTGATCTGGCTGGTCCGGCTGGGGGTTCTGGCATGTGTCGCCCTGTTCCTGCTGCGCTGGTTCAAGGCGCGCGACAACCGGGTGTTCGCACATTACCTGATGCATGATTACGCCTTCAGCGCGCAGCATCTGGGGGCCACGCCGCCTGCCTTGGACGACCGGCTGGCGCAGTTCACCGGCCAGATCGCTCGCGCGCTCCAAGACCCTGTGGACGAGGTGCTGGTGGTTGGTCATTCCTCTGGTGCGCATCTGGCGATCAGCGTGGTGGCCGATCTGATCCGCGCGGGCCATGTGCCTGCGGGCGGGCCACGTCTCGCCTTGCTGACGCTGGGGCAGGTCGTGCCGATGGTGTCGTTCCTGCCGCAGGCCAGACAGCTGCGCGCCGATCTGGCCTATCTGGCGACGCAGGATGCGCTGACATGGGTTGATGTCACCGCGCCGGGTGACGGCTGTTGCTTCGCGCTTTGCGATCCGGTTGCGGTCAGCGGTGTCACGCCGCCCGGCAAACGCTGGCCTTTGGTGATTTCGGCCGCTTTCACCCAAAGCCTGTCACCGGCGCGCTGGAAAGCCCTGCGCTGGCGTTTTTTCCGGCTGCATTTTCAATATCTTTGCGCTTTTGACCGGCCCAAGGATTATGATTATTTCCAGATCACCGCAGGCCCGCTGACATTGGCGGACAGGTTTCGTGACCGCGCGCCATCGGCCTCGCGCATTGATGTGGCGGCGTCCAAATATACCTCGATGGCGCTGCCATGACCTTGCCGCCCAAACCTGTCGCGCGGCCTGACAAGGTATCCTTGTGGCGCTATATGCGCCTGTTCCGGCGGGACATTCTGTCGGCGCAACCCGCGCGGCTTTACCGTGCATGGATGGCAGAATTCCGCACGCCGTTCTTTCGGTCGTTTCTGATCAATGATCCCGCCTTGCTGCGCGAGGTGCTGAAAGACAATCCCGACAGCTATCCCAAATCCGACCGGATCGGCGCGGGTCTGCGCCCTTTGCTGGGCAAGAGCGTGTTTTTGACCAATGGCGCGCAATGGCGCGCACAGCGGCGCATCATCGACCCCGCGTTCGAAGGCGGGCGGCTGCGCGACACGTTCCCCGGCATCGTCGCCGCGGGGCAGGCGGGCTGCGGCCGGTTTGCCGCCATGGCCGATGACACGCCCCGCGCGATTGACGCGGCGGCCAGCCATATCGCTGCTGACGTGATCTTTCGCACGCTGTTTTCCCTGCCGATCGAGGATGAAACCGCAGGCGAGGTGTATCACCGGTTCCAAGCCTATCAACAGGCACAGCCGATCCTGAATCTGGCCGCTTTTCTGCCCCTTCTGCGCTGGATGCCCGCGTTTTTCCGCCCCGGTGTGCGGGGGCAGGCGCGCGCGATCCGCCGCCTGATCGCGGATCTGACGCAGGCACGGCTGGACCAGATCGCTGCGGGAACTGCGCCCGACGATCTGGCGACCAAGATCATGACGACCCCTGACCCGGAAACTGGCAAGACCTTTAGCAAGGCCGAAATGGTCGATCAGGTGGCGATCTTTTTTCTGGCGGGGCATGAAACCAGCGCCTCTGCACTGGCTTGGGCGCTGTATCTGCTGGCCACCCATCCCGACTGGCAAGACAAAGTCGCCGCAGAGGCTGCCACATTCGATGCAGTGTTCAGCGATCTGTCGCGGCTGTCCGCCACACGCGATGTGTTCCGCGAGGCGCTGCGGCTGTATCCGCCGGTGCCGATGATGGTGCGGCAGGCGTCCAAGGCCACGATATTCCGGTCGCGCCGCGTGCCTGCGGGCGCACAGATCGTGCTGTCGCCGTGGCATTTGCACCGGCATGAACGGATATGGGATGCGCCCGATGCCTTTGATCCCGCCCGCTGGCAGGATGGCGCGACCAAGACCGCGCAGCGCGATGGCTACTTGCCGTTTTCCGCCGGTCCGCGGATGTGCAGCGGCGCGGGTTTCGCGATGATCGAAGGTGTCGTGCTGCTGGCGCAACTGGTGGGCCGGTTCCGCTTTGCGCCGGTCGCGGGGCAGGTGCCGGTGCCTACGGCGCATCTGACGGTGCGCGCGCGCGATGGAATCATGCTGCGGATCACGCCAAGGGATTGATGCATTGTTTCCAATAATGATGATTTAGCGGCATACCGGATGGGTTCAGTGAATATAATGAAACAATCGCGCGATACCTTGCCCGAAAAGCGGATAACACCCGCGACGCTGAATGACAGCGAACACCAAGATATCGCGCGCCTGTCCAGCCTGCGTGGCGCGCTTTATGCCAAGGATTGACCCTGCGCCAAGCTGCGTTCCAGAACATAGATCCTGATCGCCGAGGCCAGCCCGATATCACCCCGTTCTGCGTCGATTTCGGCAGCTAAGCCGTTGATCGTCTTGGCATCACGCCGCGCGATGTCGCAAAAGGCGGTCCAGAAAATATCTTCCAGCGTCACGCTGGTGCGATGCCCCCGCAAGGTCAGCGAATGTTTCGCGGGGCGACGGTGGTTCACCTAGTCTTCCTCGAATTTCAGCTGCGACAGGTGGTCATGCGCCTTTTGCGCGCGGGCCGCATCCAGCAGACGTTCGGCCTTGGTGCGGCCAAAGCGGATGGCGTTTTCATCCGCCTTGGCCTTGGCCGCCGCACGGTCGCGTTCCTTGCGGGCTTGGTTGAGGTTGACCGGCTTCACTTGGGTCCGATCATGTCTTCGGGGCGCACGACGCGGTCGAATGTTGCTTCGTCCACAAAGCCCAGCTTGATCGCCTCTTCTTTCAGGGTAGTGCCATTTTTATGCGCGGTTTTCGCCACGGTGGTCGCGTTGTCATAGCCGATGGTCGGCGCCAATGCCGTGACCAGCATCAGCGATTCGCGCATCAGTTTTTCGATCCGCGTGCGGTCGGCCTGAATACCCACAACGCAATTGTCGGTAAAGGCACCGCAGGCATCCCCGATCAACTGCATGGATTGAAGGACGTTATAGGCCATCATCGGCTTCATCACGTTCAGTTCGAAATGACCCTGCGACCCCGCAAACCCGACAGCGGCGTCATTGCCCATGACATGGGCGCAGACCTGGGTGATCGCCTCGACCTGGGTGGGGTTGACCTTGCCGGGCATGATGGATGATCCGGGTTCATTCTCGGGCAGCATCAATTCGCCAAGGCCACAGCGCGGGCCGGACCCCAGCATGCGGATATCGCAGGCGATCTTGTACAGGCTGGCGGCCACTGTTTTCAGCGACCCCGACATTTCGACCAGCGCGTCATGGGCGGCCAGTGCCTCGAATTTATTGGGCGCGGTGACAAAGGGCAGGCCAGTGATTTGCGCCATATGCGCCGCCACCGTTTCGCCCCAACCCACAGGGCTGTTCAGGCCCGTGCCGACGGCGGTGCCGCCTTGGGCGAGTTCATAGATCGCGGGCAGGGCGCCCTTGATCCGGCGGATGCCCATGGCGACCTGATGGGTATAGCCCGAAAATTCCTGCCCCAAGGTCAGCGGCGTTGCATCCATCGTATGGGTGCGGCCGATCTTGATGATGTCGTTGAAATCTTCTTGCTTGGCGGCCAAGGCGGCATGCAGTTTTTCCAAGCCCGGCAGCAGCACATCGCGCGCGGTGGTCGCGATGGCGATATGCATGGCCGTTGGGAAGGTGTCATTGGACGATTGGCCCATGTTGACGTGGTCATTGGGGTGGACAGGGGTCTTGGACCCGATCACGCCGCCCAGCATTTCGATGGCGCGGTTGCTGATCACCTCGTTGGCGTTCATGTTCGATTGGGTGCCAGAGCCTGTCTGCCAGACGACGAGCGGGAAATGATCGTCCAGCTTGCCTGCGACCACCTCGGCCGCGGCGGCAATGATCGCATCGGCCAGTTTGCTATCCAGCGCGCCACGGTCTTTGTTGGCGATGGCACAGGCCTGTTTGATCACGCCAAGGCCGCGCACGATGGCGACAGGCTGCTTTTCCCAGCCAATGGGAAAGTTCAGGATCGAGCGTTGCGTCTGCGCGCCCCAATAGCGGTCTGCCTGCACCTCTAACGGGCCAAAGCTGTCGGTCTCAATGCGGGTCGCGGTCATGGGTTGATCCTTTGGTTCAATGGTCCAAAGGGTTTTAGCAGCGGACGCGCCCTGCGCAAGTCACCCTATTTGCGGAATTTGTCGAGGCTGACAACCTCGGCCTCTTTCCTTGCGGCGGGTTTGGTATCGTCGGGTTCGGCCATTTCATGCATCGGCGCTTCTGTGATTGCGGTGGGTTCGTCCTGTGTTTCGAACCGCAGGCCGAATTCGACGGATGGATCGACGAAAGTCTTGATCGCGTCATAAGGGATATAGAGCGTTTCGGGATTATCCCCGAAATTCAGCGTGATGGTAAAACCTTCGTCGGTGACATCAAGATTGGCAAACCAATGCTGGATCACGACGGTCATTTCGCCCGGATACCGGTCGGACAACCAATCCGCGATTTCGACATCAGGATGCATCGTGTCAAAGGTGACAAAGAAATGGTGATTGCCGGGCAGACCGGTCTTGGCGACGTTTTCCAGCACCTGCTGGATCAGGCCACGCATGGCGCGGTGCATCAGGTTTCCATAATCAATGGTATTTGGCACGGCGCTACTCCTGTCGTTCTTAACCAGCATACGGGATTCTGCGGCCAAGAAAAGAGGCAGTCAAACTCCGCCCAAGGCAAATGTCAGCCCCAGTGCCGTGATCGCCACCAGCGGCAGGACCAGCGCTAGCGGCCATTTCTGGCGCAACAGCAAGATCGCGGCCAATCCGGCCAGCCCAATCACCAGCGGTTGCAGGCTGGCCGGATCGGGAATGACCATGCTGATCACGCCGCTTTGCAGCCGCGTCACACTGCTGAACATCACATGCAGCGCGAACCACAAAGACAGGTTTGCAATCACCCCCACGACCGCCGCCGTGATCCCCGCAAGGGCTGCGCGCAAGCGCGGGCGCCCATCCAGCCAGTCGATCAGTGGCGCGCCTGCGAAAATCCAGATGAAGCAGGGCACGAATGTCACCCATAGCGTCAACGCCCCCGCCGCCAGCGCCAAGGCCGTCCCACCCTGCGCCAGCCCCGCCACCATAGCCACGAATTGCGTCACAAGGATCAGCGGCCCTGGTGTCGTTTCGGCCAGCCCCAGCGCATCCATCATCTGTGGCGTCGTCAACCAGCCATAGGAAAAGACGACCTCTTGGGTCATATAGGCCAGAACGGCATAGGCCCCGCCGAATGTGACCACCGCCATGAGTGAGAAAAATGACGCCACATCCAGCAGGAACGCGCTGCCCGACAGCGCCACGATCACGACAGGTGCGGCCCATAACGCAGCACCGATCAGCAGCACCCGTCCGGCGGATCGCAGATAGCCGCCCGGTGGCGGTGCTGTCGTGGTCCGGTCATGCGGCATTACCGCCCCCGCAATCCCTGCCATCAGCACGACAACCGGAAACGGCACCGCGAAGAAAAACAGCGCGACAAAAGCTGCACCCGCGATCAGCATATGCGCGCGCGACACCAGCGCGCGGCCCGCGATCTTGATCAGCGCCGCGATGACGATGACAATCACCGTCGCCTTGACGCCCAAAAACAGCGCCTGCACGACGGGCAGATTGCCGTAAGCCCCATAAAGCAGTGCCAGTGCTGCAATTACCATGGCCCCCGGCAGTACGAACAACCCGCCGCCGACCAGCCCGCCGATCACGCCACCGCGTTTCCAGCCGGCATAGGTGGCCAGCTGCATCGCCTCTGGCCCGGGCAGCAACATGCAGAACGACAACGCGCGCAGAAATTGCGCCTCGGTCAGCCAGCTGCGCTTGTCCACCAGTTCGCGATGCATCAGCGCGATCTGTGCGGCCGGTCCGCCGAAAGACAACAGGCCGATCCGGCCAAAGACCGTGAATAGTTCTTTCAACAGGGCATGTCCTAACCAACCACTTTGGAAATTTCGCGCAGGATCTTGGCCCTGATCGCTGCGGGATAATCCTGATGCATGCGGGCCGTCATGACAAACCCGTCCCGCGTGATGACCGCGCTTTGTAAAAAGTTTGTAATGGTGCGCCCCATGCTTTCGATCCCGATCCCGTTGATCGTGACTCCGGCACGTTCGGCGCGGCCCCGCACAAGGCGCACGTCGCCGCCCGCATTGGCGGTGCCGTCGGTGGAAATGTCGATCACCTTGCGTTTGCAATCGGCGACCGCATCGAATTGCGCCAGTGAAAACAGCAGCGCCTCGGCTGTGGCGGTGCCGGACAAAACGAAAGCACGCTCCATCGTGCGGGCGCGGCGCGACAGCTGGTCCAGCTGACCGGCATGGCTGATCCGTTCCCAAGGGATGGCCACGACCTGGTCTGCCACCCCCGACCATTGCACAACGGCGACAGCGACACGGTCGCGCAGCATGATATCCACGATGGCGGGATCACGCAAAGCATCGGCCAAGCCATCGGTTTGCAGGCGGTATTCGGCGGCATCGACGCTGTTGGACACATCGATCGTGAGCAAGAGTGCTGTTTCGCACGCGACCGCAGGCGTGACCGACAGGGCAAAGAAAAACGGGACAAGACAACGCATGGCCCAGCATCCTTGCCCCGCCAAGGCTTGGCAAGTCCTTGCTGGCTGCAGTGATCATCACGAAACCGTCTGTGATCAGCAAAAATGGGGGGGGAAGGTGCAGGTTTCTGTTGCCAGGTACCTGCGGACCCCGCCTATGGTCGCAAAACCATAGGGCTTAAGGTTTCAATAGTTCCGACTGCTTACGCAGCCATCGCCATTGGTGCTTTGTTGTCATTTGCAACTAGCTTTTTTGTACCGATAACGGTGGTAACTCACCGAGCCAAAGCAAACCCCTTTAGACGTTCGTCGATCCTGTTTCGTCCCCATGGCTGCCAAATGAGCAGTGTTTGGTGGAGACGCCGGGTACCGCCCCCGGGTCCGATCCGCGTATTACGAGCGCGTTTATGTCCATAGTCCCGAAGGACACTTCAGAGGTAGGCTTTCATCCGTCACAATGCAAGAGGCAGGTTCAGCGCCAGCGCGCCCAGACCAACGACAGCTTCGATCCCAAAGAACGTCCATTTCTTGCGTGATGTGCCGTCAAGCGCCAGCGACGTCGCGCGCCCCACAGCTGCCCCCAGCCAGCAAAAGCCCAGCATGGCATAGGCTTCTGGCCCGCCAATCATCAGCGCGCCCACACCCATGCCCACGAACAAAGCGCCCGCCGACGCGCGGATTTCGGATGGGCCCATACCAGATGGCCCAGCCTGCAAATCCAGCGTTTCCAGCGTATAGCGCGGGGCGAGCCAGCCAAAGAAACCCAGCCCGATACTGGCCAGCGCAAAGATGATATTGATGATGTCCATGAATTGTTCCCTTTTTCAGTCCTAAAACTGGCGCAACGGCCCGCCAGATCAAGAGGCTTGGGAATAGCGCGCCGCCATCGCACCCGACCCGTCATAGGCATTGGCGATGATCCGCGTCAGCGGCCGGCCTTGTGGCAGGATGCGGATTGTATCGCCGTCGCGTACCACCATGCCTGCGAATTGGTCGAGTACCGCATCATGCACGGGGGCCAGAATTGCAGCCTCTGGGTGTTGGTGCAGCACGGTCAGATCAATCTGAAAATCGCACATCAGCATGCTGATCGCCTGTGCGCGCAGCCGGTCCTGCGGCCCCATCGCATAGCCGCGATGGCCGGCCAGATCGCCCGCTGCGATCTGCGCGATATAGGCGGCGGTGGCGGCGGCGTTCTGGACATAGCCGCCCGCATAATGCGAAATCGACGACGCACCGATCCCGATCAGGCTGGGGCAGGTATCATCGGTATAGCCTTGGAAATTGCGCCGCAGGCGGCCCGCTTGCATCGCTTGCGTCAGGCTGTCGGCGGGTTTGCCGAAATGGTCGATCCCGATGGGCAGATAGCCTGCATCCGTAAACGCGCGCGCGGCCTGTTGGGCCAGCGCGTACCGGTCTTCTTCCTTGGGCAGGGCTGCGTCGGGGATGAGTTTCTGGCGTTTGGAAAAAGTCGGCACATGCGCATAACCGAACAGCGCGATCCGGTCAGGATCAAGGCTGCGCACCTGCGCGATCGTATCGGCCAGTTTCGGCTGGGTTTGATGCGGCAACCCGTAAACCAGATCGGCGTTTAGCGATGTGATCCCCGCCGCGCGCAGGCTGTCCACGCAGGTCTTGGTTGCGGCAAAGCTTTGTTCGCGGCCAATCGCGGCCTGCACATCTGGGGCGAAATCCTGAATCCCGATACTGGCGCGGGTCATGCCCATCTTGGCCAGCATGGCGATTTTGGCATCATCCACCAAGGTGGGGTCAATCTCGACCGAGAAACTGAAATGATCGCTGGGCGGGATCACCGCCTTCACCGCCTGTGCCAGATCGCGGATCATGGCGGGCGGCAGGATCGTGGGTGTGCCGCCGCCCCAATGCATCTGGCCCATGCGGATACCGGCAGGCAGCGCGCGCGCCAGCAACGCCAGTTCCAGTTGCACCACCCGCAGATAGTTTTCGACAGGTTTCAGCGTGCTGGTGCCTTGTGTGGCACAGGCGCAAAACCAGCACAGCCGTTCGCAAAAAGGGATGTGGATATAGACCGACACCGGCACGGCAGGGTCCAGCGCGGCAAGGCTTGCGCGTTGGAAATCAGCCCCCACCCCCGCGGTGAACGCCGTGGCGGGAGGATAGCTGGTGTAGCGGGGCACGCGCGCATCGAACAGACCCATGCGGCGCAGATTTGCAATATGATCCATCAGGCCATCTTGCAGATGATCCGGCGCGGTTTATTGCGCCAGATCAACATATTTGCAAAATCAGCCCAGCTGGCCTGCAAAACAGGCGGTGATTTCGGCCACCTGTTCGGCGGGCGTGTCGCGCCGAAAGAAAGTGGCGAAACCCGTGTCCGGGAACATCAGATAGGTCTGGGTCGAATGATCGACCAGATAATACTCTGGGTCGCCTTCGACCGCGCGGTAATAGGTCTTGTAGGCTTGGGATGCCGCGCGCACCTGGTCGGGGCTGCCGGTCAGCCCGATCATGTCAGCGTGGAAATTATCGGTGAAATCACCCACAACCTGCGGCGTGTCGCGTGCCGGATCGACGGAAATGAACACGGTGCCGATATCAACGCCCTGATCGGCCAGAATATCCGCCGCGATGGCATTGCGCATCGAATCCAGCGGGCAGACATCGGGGCAGAAGGTATAGCCGAAATAGACCAGCGTCGGCTTGGTGATCACATCCGTGTCGGTGACGGTGGCACCGGTTTCCGAGACCAGCTCGAACGGGCCGCCGATAGCCGCACCCGCAACGGTGGTATTGCCGCAAGGGTCAGGTACGGCATTGGTGGTCTGCCAAGTGTAAACCCCCAGCCCGACCGCAACAGCGAGAACGCCTGATCCGATAATAACAGATTTCATATGGTTTCCTTTCGGGATGTGGCACCCCCCGCACGGTGGCAGGGTGGTGCCATGCCAGGATCAGTGGGTTTTGCCGTGGCCTGCCATGTCGCGTTTCACGATGGCAAAGGTAACGGGGATTTCGCCGGCCTGTTCAAAGACCAGCGTGGCGTCAATTGTGGCCCCTGCCATCAGCGGATTGCCTTGCAGGCCCATAAACATCACATGCAGCCCGCCCGGTTCCAGTGTGACGGTTTCGCCCGCAGGCACGGGGATTGTATCGACATGGACCATGCGGGCGATGTCATTTTCAAATTCGGTGGTGTGGAGTTGAACGCGCGGGAAATCGGCCAGTACGGCGATCAGCGTATCATCGCTGGTGCCGGTATTGGTGATGGCAAAAAACCCGCCACCCGCCATTGCACTGGGGGCAGTTTCAAAAGCGCGGGCATCGCTGACGCTGATCGCGCTATCTGCCGTGGCCGTGGTGGCAATGGCAAGCAGGGCCAAGCTGGCCAAAAAGGTCGTTTTCATGAGGATATATCTTTCCGTTATGCGCAGGCAGGCTGCGCCGATGATCGTTTCAAAGAGAAGTTGAATGATCAGCAAACGGGGGCGCACGCGCCGGATAGGCATTGGCGATTTTCAGCTCGGGGCGTGCCGTGGCCTGCATTGTCCAGACCATAGGCTGCGCGGTCACCGTGGCGCGCGGTGTCAGCACGGGGGCAGGCAATGTCATGGCCTTGGCCAGAATACAGGCTGCGCAATGGTCGCCCGCGCGATGCGGCAAATCGTCTTGCGCACAAAGATCGGCCCAATCGCCACCAGCCAGAAGATAGGCAATGGCCTGCGGTTCGGCCTGCGCGGGGCGATGCCCGAAACCCACCAGAACAAGCGCCATCGACAGCACAGACGCCAGCACCATACGCCAGATCAGGCGCGGGTGGCGGGCGGTCGCGGTGGTGTGACGCTGCGGTTGCATGCGCAGTGGTTTACGACCTTTCGCGCGAAGGTCCAGTCACTTTTTTGCGCCAACGGGCCGGCAAAGAAAAAGGGCGGCACCATCGGCACCGCCCCCGTTCTTTGCAAAGGACCAGATCAGAACCCGGCTTTGATCAATTCAAACGTCTCTGCCATCCGTTCGCGGTCGTCATTGCTGGTCGGCAATTGCGCCAGGATCGGCACGTCGATGTCCTCAAGGCCCGAAGCGACCAGATCTTCTTCGGTGACCAGCGCGTTCAATGCTGCGGCATTGGCAGAGCCATAGCCCGCTTCCAGCAACGGCAGGACCGACGATTCCGCCAAAAACGCGTTCAGATAATCATAGGCCTTGTCCACGCTGCCCTGACCTTCGGCCAGTTTCACATAACCACACAGCCACAGCGACGACCCCTCGGTTGCTTGACGCTGGAACGCGATGGGACGGTCTTCTTCGACCATGGTGGGGTAGGTTTCGTTCCACGCCCAGCTGACCAGAATTTCGCCCGAGGACAAAAGTTGCGCCAGTTCGGCCGGATCGGTCCAATAGGTGCGCAGGTTCGGATGGACGGCGCGCAGCCAGTTGGCGGCTGCTTCGAACTGCTCATCCGTCACCTCTTGCCAGTTGGTGACTCCGGTCGCCAGATAGGCCAGCGCGAACGCGTCATCAACGTTGTCAGGCAGCGTCATGCGGCCGGCATAGGCAGGGTTGGTGAACACCTGCAGGCTGGCCACATCTGCGGCAGGGACCTCGTCAGGGTTATAGGCGATGGCGGTGGACCCGAAATCTGTCGGGATAAAATAGGTCTGGCCTGCGCCGATTTCTTCGCCGGTCAGGCTGGCGTTCAGATCGTCATAGGCGGTGATGCGCGCGGTATCCCATGGTTCCAGAATGCCGCTTTCGGTCCAGCGCGTGACCGACGGCGCGCAGACATGCGACACATCGGCCCGGAAACCTGAACGCAGTTTCTGGAACGCCTCGTCTTCGTCGCCAAAGAAGGTGAAGGTCGGGCTGGCCCCGTGCTTTTCGATGTAACCTTGATGGTATTCCGGCATCTCGAAGCCGGAATAATCGAACACCAGTAATTCGGCATCTTGTGCAAAGGCTGTGGTGGCCAGCGCCATGACACAGGTGGCACCCATGAATCTTGTTATCTTCATTTTGGTTCTCCCGGTTGAAGTTGACGTGAAATCTAGGTGCGTGCCTGCCGCACTGCAAGGGTATTTGCGCATTGCCGGGCCGGTGATTGTCTGACAGGCTTTGGTGATACGGGGGGATGCTTAATTTGCTGGCAGACAGGATCAGGGGAATGGGAACGGCGCATTGGCTGCTGGTCTTTGGGCTGATTCTGGTGGCTTGGTCGGCGCTGTTCGTGCTGGCGGTCCCGGCTGATCTGCGCAGCGCCGCGCGGTTTTACGGTGCCGATTTCTGGGACACGCTTTGCATGGTCACGCTCGACGGGGCGGGCTATGCCAATGCCGCGCTGATGTGGGCGCTGATGGCGGCGGCGATGATGCTGCCCAGCGCCTTGCCCGCCTTTGCCACCCATGACGATCTGGGCCGCCAGACCGGCGTGCCGTTTCTGCCACTGGTGCTGGGCTATGGTTGCGTCTGGATCGGGTTTGCATTGACCGCCGCGGCGCTCCAGCTGGGGCTGTACCGTTTCGGGCTGATCAGCGCGATTGGCGACAGCCTGTCGGTCTGGCTGACGGCAGGGCTGCTGCTGGGCGCGGGGCTGTACCAGTTTTCCCCGGTGAAAGAAGCCTGCCTTGCCAAATGCCGCCGCCCGCTGACATTTTTCATGCAGCATTGGGACGAAGGGCCATGGCGCAACGGTGTCAGGCTTGGCCTTGTTTGCCTTGGCTGCTGTTGGGCGCTGATGCTGCTTGCCTTCGTGGGCGGGGTGATGAACCTTGCCTTCATGGGGGTCGCCACGCTGATCATGGTGGGTGAAAAGATGGACATTGTCGGTCGCTATATCACGCGGCCTTTGGGGGTCATCCTGATTTTTGGGGCGTTTCTCGTCCTGCTGCGCACGGTTTAGAAAGGAAAATATTATGGCTTTGGATCAGAACGCACTTGTCGGCACAGTGCCTTGGGCGATCAAAGGGGAATTGATCCTCAACTGCAATTGCACGGTGTTCTGCCCCTGCGTGGTGTCACTGGGCAAACATGCCCCGACCGAGGGCTATTGTCAGGCCTGGGCGGGCATCCGCATCGACGATGGCCATTATGGTGACGAAGACCTTGGCGGGCTGAACGTCGGGCTGGTGCTGGAAATCCCCGGTCTGATGGCCCGCGGCAATTGGAAAGCTGCGGCCTATATCGACGACCGCGCCTCTGCGGCCGCTTATGACGGGTTGCTTAATATTTTTACCGGCAAGGCGCGTGGCACCACGGGCCTGTTCAAGGTGCTGGTCAGCGAATTTCTGGGCGCCGAACGCGCGCCTGTCGTGTTTGAAACCGAAGGCAAGGCCCGCCGCCTGATGGTCGGCAAAGCGATTCAGGGCGAAATTGTGCCTGTTGTGGGCAAAGACCCTGACACCGATATCGTTGTCACTAATACCGGCTATTGGATGGGGCCTGACATTACTGTCGCCACGGCCACCAAGGGCCGCGTGCGCGCTTTTGGCCGCGTGTGGGACTTTGACGGGCGCAGCGCCGAGATTTGCCAGATTGACTGGCATGGCCCGCAATGATCAACGCTTTTTCACACGCGCGTTACCCAATGATTTCTGCTTCGCTTTATAAAGGATAGACCCATGTTCAAGGCCCTGATTGTCGACAAAGATGATACCGGCAAAACCCACGCCGCCGTACAGGACATCACGCTTGACCGGCTGCCCGCGGGCGATGTGACGGTCGCGGTTGATTATTCGACCGTGAATTACAAGGACGGGCTGTGCATCGGGCCGGGTGGCGGGTTGGTGCGTCATTATCCGCATATCCCCGGCATTGATTTTGCCGGCACGGTCGAGGCGTCGGACGATCCGCGCTATGCGCCGGGCGATAAGGTCGTGCTGACTGGGTGGCGCGTGGGCGAGGCGCATTGGGGCGGCTATGCCCAAAAGGCCCGGGTCAAGGCCGATTGGCTGGTGCCTTTGCCCGATGGTTTGACGACACGGGCTGCGATGGCGGTCGGCACTGCCGGATTTACTGCGATGCTGGCGGTGATGGCGCTGGAAGATCACGGCATCAAATCTGGTCCCGTGCTGGTGACGGGTGCTGCCGGCGGCGTGGGCTCCGTCGCGACGGCGATCCTTGCGCATCTGGGGTATCAGGTCGCCGCTGTCACCGGACGGCCAGAGACAGCCGATTACCTGACATCTTTGGGTGCCACCCAGATTGTCGCACGCGAAGACTTGGCCGAAACGGTCAAACGCCCGCTGGAAGGCGAAACATGGGGCGGTTGCGTTGATGCTGTGGGTGGCGCGATGCTGGCGCGCGTATTGGGGCAGATGGAATATGGCGCCTCGGTCGCGGCCGTGGGGCTGGCCGGGGGCGCGAACTTGCCTGCGACGGTCATTCCGTTTTTGTTGCGCGGGGTAAACCTTTTGGGCATCGACAGCGTGATGCAGCCTTACGACAACCGTCTGCGCGCCTGGGCGCGGATCGCGCGCGATCTGCCGATGGACAAGCTTGACGCGATGATCCAGCCCGCGACGCTGGCGGAGCTGCCGCAACTGGGTGCGGATATTCTGGCAGGCCGCGTCAAGGGCCGTGTGGTGGTGGATGTGAATGCTTGATCTGGCATGGGTGCGGGCGCAATTCCCCGCGTTCTCGGAACCCGGCCTGCAAGGACAGGCGTTTTTCGGCAATGCGGGTGGGTCCTATGCCTGCCAGCAGGTCATCGACCGGCTGCACCGGTTTTACACCCAGCGCAAGGTCCAGCCCTATTCGGCTTACGAGGCCTCGCGCCTTGGCGGCGCGGAAATGGACGAGGCTCGCACGCGGCTGGCCGCGATGTTGGGGGTGGCACGGCACGAATTGTCCTTTGGCCCGTCCACCACGCAGAATACCTATGTGCTGGCGCAGGCCGTGCGCCGCTGGATCAAGCCGGGGCAAAAGATCATCGTCACCAGTCAGGACCACGAGGCCAATTCCGGCCCGTGGCGAAGGCTGGCCGAGGATGGCGTGCGCGTGGTCGAATGGCAGCTTGATCCCGCCACGGGGCTGCTGAACCCCGATGATCTGGCGCAGCTTTTGGGTGATGATACAGCTTTGGTCTGTTTTCCGCATTGTTCCAACGTGGTAGGGGCCATAAATGATGTGGCAGCCATCACGCAGGTCGCCAAATCGGCAGGCGCGCGGGTCTGTGTTGACGGGGTCAGCTATGCGCCACATGGCTTTGCCGATGTTGGCGCGCTGGGGTGCGATGTCTATCTGTTCAGCGCCTATAAAACCTATGGCCCGCATCAGGGGATCATGGTGATCCGCGAAGATTTCGGGTTTGAGCTGCCCAATCAGGGGCACCATTTCAACGGTGATGTGCTCTATAAACGCTTCACCCCCGCAGGCCCGGATCATGCGCAGATCGCGGCCAGTGCCGGTATGGCGGATTATTTCGATGCCATGTCTCAGCATCACGGCGGTGGCACCGGTGCCTCTGCCGCGCGGCTGTCACATGACCTGATGCGCGCGCAGGAAATCGCCTTGCTGACGCCGCTGCTGGATTATGTCAGCGCCAAAAACTCGGTTCGGCTGATCGGCCCTGCGGATGCCAAAACCCGCGCGCCGACCGTGGCGATGGCCTTGCAAGGCAATGCTGCCGATGTCGCCGCACGGCTGGTGCCGTTCGGGATCATGGCCGAGGGCGGTGATTTTTATGCCCAGCGTCCCTTGCAGGCGATGGGGGTCGATCTGGACAAAGGCGTGCTGCGGGTCAGTTTCACGCATTACACCAGCATGGCAGAGGTTGACCAGCTGATGGCGGCGCTAGATCAGGTGCTATGACACAAACACCGATCATCGTGTGGGTCCGCCGCGACCTGCGGCTTGCCGACCATCCCGCGCTCACCGCTGCCTGCGAAAGCGGGCAGCCTGTGATTGCTGTGTATATCCACGACGATCAGGTGGCCTCGCTGGGGGGCGCGCAGAAACTGCGGCTGGATCTGGCACTGGCGCAATTTGGCAAGACGTTGGCGGATCGGGGCAGCAGGCTGATCCTGCGCAAGGGTCCGGCGCTTGGCGTGCTGCGCGATCTGATCCGTGAAACGGGGGCAGGGGCTGTTTACTGGTCGCGGCTTTACCATGCGACGGCCAATGACCGCGATGCAGCTGTGAAATCTGCGCTGAAAGCAGACGGGATCGTGGCGCGCAGTTTCACCGGACATCTGCTGTTCGAACCTTGGACAGTCGCCACCAAGACGGGCGGCTTTTACAAGGTCTACACCCCGATGTGGAACGCTGTGCGGGGCAATGAAGTCGCCGAACCCCTGCCTTGCCCTGCGAAAATCACGGCCCCCGCCGTTTGGCCTGCCAGCGACGCGCTGGCCGATTGGCAGCTGCGCCGCGCGATGCAGCGCGGGGGCGATATTCTGGCCCGCCATTGCACCGTGGGCGAAGATGCAGCGCGTGACAGGCTGGGTGCGTTTATTGCCGACCGCGTCGCTAATTACGTCAAGGGCCGCGACTTGCCCGCGATCAAAGGCACGTCGAACCTGTCCGAAAATCTGACTTTCGGCGAAATCAGCCCGCGCATGTGCTGGCATGCGGGCCAGCGCGCCTTGCGCGACGGCAAGGCCGATGCCGAGGTGTTTCTCAAAGAACTGGTCTGGCGCGAATTCGCCTATCACCTGGCGCATCACACGCCGCGTATCCTGACGGATAATTGGAAAGAGGATTGGGATGCTTTCCCGTGGAATACCCAGATCACGCCAGAGGTGGCGGCATGGCAACAAGGGCGCACCGGCATCCCCTTTGTCGATGCCGCCATGCGCGAGATGTATGTCACCGGCACCATGCATAACCGGGGCCGGATGATTGTCGCATCCTACCTGACCAAGCATCTGCTGACGCATTGGAAAGTCGGGCTGGATTGGTTCGCCGATCATCTGATCGACTGGGACCCCGCCAGCAATGCGATGGGCTGGCAATGGTCGGCAGGGTCGGGGCCGGATGCGACGCCCTATTTCCGCGTGTTCAATCCGGTGACGCAGCTGGATAAATTCGACAAAGACCGCGCCTATGTCAAACGCTGGATCGCGGAACGGTACCGCAGCCCGCAAGACAGCGCGCTGACCTATTTCGAAATGATCCCGCAAAGCTGGCAGATGCGCCCTGACGCCGCCTATCCCGACCCCGTGGTCACCCCCGAACAGGGCCGGACCCGCGCGCTTGACGCCTACGGCAACCGCGGATTTTGAACCATGCAGTGACTTTTTGACAAGGATTGCCGTGACTTCGCCGGCGCAAAGGTTAATTAGCTGTCAACGCAGTCACCACAAATCTTACGAACGGAATACGCATGATTCTGACGACCACGCATGGGCAGACCGGACTGCCGCGGTATTTCAGCAATGTCTTTGACACGCTCAAGTCGATGAAACGCGGACGGCTCGATATCATCCTGCCCGATGGCCGCCATTTCCGTGCCGACGGGGCCGAACCCGGCTATGTCGCCGAAGTGCATGTCCACAATACCGATGTCTTTGCGCGCACCGTGCGCGAAGGCGATCTGGGCTTTTGCGAATCCTACATGGACGGCTGGTGGTCCACGCCCGACCTGATGGCTTTCATGGATCTGATGCATGACGACATGGAACATATCTATGACGGCTTTCCAGGCCAGTTTCTGGTGCGGTTTTATGAACGGGTGCGGTTTTGGTTGCAGAACAATTCGAAAAAGCAGGCGCGCAAGAACATCAGCTATCACTATGATCTGGGCAATGAATTCTATGGTCTGTGGCTGGATGACACGATGACCTATTCCTCGGCCAAGTTTGTCACCGGTCAGGAAAGCATGGAAGCAGGCCAGATCGAAAAATACAAAAGCATGGTTGACCAGATGGGCGTGCAACCGGGCGATCATGTGCTGGAAATCGGCTGTGGCTGGGGCGGGTTTGCCGAATATGCCGCCAAGGAACGCGGGCTGCGCGTGACCGGTCTGACAATCAGCCAGGCGCAGCATGATTATGCGGTGGAGCGGATGCAAAAGGCCGGTCTGTCCGACAAGGTCACAATCAAGATGCAGGATTACCGCGACGAAAAAGGCATCTATGACGGCATCGCCAGCATCGAGATGTTCGAGGCGGTGGGCGAAAAATACTGGCCGGTCTATTTTGAAACCCTGCACGACAGGCTCAAGCCCGGCAAGAATGCGACCTTGCAGATCATCACCGTCGAACACCGGCGCTGGCATGTCTACAAACGCGGCGTCGATTTCATCCAGAAATACATCTTTCCTGGTGGCATGTTGCCCAGCCCCGTTGTTCTGCGCCAAGAGATTGAAAAAGCAGGGCTGCAAGTCGCGCAATCGATCGAATTCGGCGAAAGCTATAGCCAGACCTTGCGCCGCTGGCACGACACGTTCAACGCGCGCTGGGATCAGGTGCAGGCGTTGGGGTTCGATGACAGGTTCCGGCGGATGTGGAACTTTTATCTGACCTCTTGCGCGGGGACATTTCATAGTGGAAACTGCGACGTCACGCAGATAACGGTGACCCGCGCGTCCTGATCGGGGCGTGTTGGTGTAAGGTTTCAAGTGTTTGGTAACGAGTATGAGGTTGCAAGATGTCGGTATCGTATCGGTCTTCTATGCCCACAGCCGCGCGTTTGGCTGGGGCGATTTTGTTCGGGCTTTGGGGTTTTTATCATGCAGCGCTGGCTGCGCCGTTTTTCCTTGAAGGCAGACCGCCCAGGTCTTTCCTGCCGGCCAGCGTGATCATCGGTCTTTACCTTGGCTGGCGCTATGTGGGGCGGCGCGCGGGCAACGGATATGGCGCCGCCATCGGGGCCGGTGTGACGGCGGGGTTTGCCTTTGGCTTTTTGTCACTGTTGGTGATCGCCTTTTCGCAGATGATCCGCCACTCGCTGCACAACCGCTATCAAGGTTTGTCAGATGCGATCCTCGATATCTTCGATCTGATGATCTCTGAAAGCAGCCGGTTTACCGATATAAACCTGTTCATAAGCCTCTTTGGTGGTGCCGTTTTATGTGCTTGGGTGACGGAATATGTTGGACAGAAATATCGCTAGGTAGCGGACCTTTTCGTTCACAGGGCCTTGGTGTCACAAGGGCTGATCCGGCCCTGCTGCGCGCGATGGGTTGATGTCGGGCGGGTGCGGTTCTACACATCAAGGGTGTAATGAAAGGCCCTGATGATGCAGATCCGCAATGATTTCGCCGAAGCAATCGGCAATACCCCCCTGATCAAGCTGCGCGCCGCATCGCAGGCGACAGGCTGCACCATTCTGGGCAAGGCCGAATTTCTGAATCCTGGCCAATCGGTCAAGGATCGCGCCGCGCTTTACATGATCAAGGATGCCATCGCGCGCGGCGATCTGCGCCCGGGTGGCACCATCGTCGAAGGCACGGCAGGCAATACAGGGATCGGACTGGCGCTGCTGGGCTCGTCGATGGGGTTCAAGACGGTGATCGTCATTCCTGAAACCCAAAGTCAGGAAAAGAAAGACATGCTGCGCCTTGCGGGCGCCAAGCTGGTCGAGGTGCCTGCCGCCCCCTATAGCAACCCCAACAATTACGTCCGCTATTCCGAACGGTTGGCCATTGCGCTGCGCGAAACCGAACCCAATGGCGTGATCTGGGCCAATCAGTTCGACAATACGGCCAACCGGCAGGCCCATGTGGAAACCACAGCCCCTGAAATCTGGGCGCAGACGGATGGCAAGGTGGATGGGTTCATTTGCGCGGTGGGGTCCGGCGGCACGCTGGCAGGCGTCGCGCTTGCGCTGCAGCCCAAGGGCGTCAAGATCGGGCTGGCCGACCCCGAAGGATCGGCGCTGTATAATTTCTATGAACATGGCGCTTTGAAATCCGAGGGCGGGTCGGTGTCCGAAGGCATCGGGCAGGGCCGGATCACGGCCAACCTTGAAGGTCTGACCCCCGATTACGCCTATCGGATTCCCGATGCCGAAGCCTTGCCGCTGATCTATGACCTGATGCAGCACGAAGGTCTGTGCATGGGCGGGTCCACCGCGATCAATATGGCGGGTGCGATCCGCATGGCGCGCGATATGGGGCCAGGCCATGTGATCGTGACGATCCTGTGTGATGTCGGCAGCCGGTACCAATCCAAGATCTACAACCCCGCCTTCATGCGCGAAAAGGGTCTGCCGGTGCCGGCATGGCTGGAAGAAAAGGCCGATGTGCCATCGGTGCGCGCAGCCGTATGACGGCACGGTCGCTGGTCTTTCGCCTGCTCGTCTGCCTGTTGTGGCCGATGGCCGCGCTGGCGCAGGACGCAGCGCCATTGCCGGGTGGACCCTATGACGATACCGCCGTGTGGTCCGCGCTGGCCGAACGGGCCGAAACGCTGGTGATGCGCGACACATCCTCGCAATTTGCGATCATGCGGCTGCGTGCAGAACTGGCGGGGTGGCGCGACCATTTCCTGTCGCAGAGCAATGTCAACGCGAACAGGCTTGCGACGGTGAATGCGCAGCTGTCCGCATTGGGCGCCATGCCAGACAGCGGCGCAGAACCAGCACAGGTCGCCGACAGGCGGGCCGCACTGCAGGCGCAGCGTGACGCCCTGCTGGCGCCCCGCGCGCTGGCGCAAGAGGCCTTTGCGCGCGCCAACGGGCTGATCAGCGAGCTGGACATGAAGGTCCTGCAACAACAGACTGCCCAGCTGTTCCAGCGGGGGCCGTCGCCGCTGAACCCCGCGCTCTGGCCGGCGGCGGCCAGTGCGACATGGCAGGTGTTCCGCACCGTCGGCGCGGAAACGCTGGCTGGTTTGCAGGTCCAGTCCGGTAACAGGCGGCTGTTGGCGAACCTGCCGCGCGCGGCCTTGTTCATCGGCCTTGCGGTGTTGCTGGTCGGCTATACGCGTTGGTGGCTGGTGCAATGGCGTGCGCGGTTGTCGCATCGTGACACGTTCCTGCTGCCGATCTGGCTGTTTCTTTTGTCGCTGATGCAGATCCTTGTCTCGCTGGTCGGGCTGGTGGCCTTGGCGCAGGGGCTGGATACGCTGGCGATCTTCGGGCTGCGCGGACAGGCGGTGATCGCCGCGATCCCTGCGGCGGGGATGACGGTGGTGCTGGGCTGGTGGCTGGGCCGGCAGGTGTTCAGCGACGGCACACTGCCTGCGCATCTTGGGTATGGCAAAGACACCCGCGCCAATGCGCGGCGGATCACGCTGGCGCTGGCATGGGTACTGGCCTTTGGTGCCGTGTTCGAGGCGGCGGCGGGGTCTGTCGATCTGGCAGCGGGGGTTGCGGCCACCATGGGCTTGCCGGTGATCGGCGTGGCTGGCGCATTGTTCTGGCAGCTGGGACGGTTGATCAAGACGCCCCCCATCGCATCCGACACCGCGCCTGTGTCGCAAGGCCGGATGCGGATACAGGTTGGCCGGTTCTGCACGATCGTGGCGGTGGCAAGCCCGGCGCTGGCCGCTGTGGGCTATTCGGCGGCGGGGCAGGGGATTTTGACATCCTCGATCCTGTCGCTGGCCTTGTTGGGGGCGATCCTTGTCTTGCAGCGGATCGTGCATGACATCACTCTGCGCCACGCATCCGCCGACGAAGCCAAAGGCCTGATGGCCCTGCTGCCTGTCCTTGCCAGTCTGGCGATCTATCTTGGCAGCCTGCCGGTCCTTGCCCTGATCTGGGGCGCGCGCACCGACGATATTCTGGAAATTTGGAACCGGTTCCGCGAAGGGTTTGCTATCGGCGAGACGCGGATTTCGCCCACCGATTTCCTGACCTTCGCCATCATCTTTTCGCTGGGCTATGCGCTGACGCGGTTCATTCAGGCCACGTTGCGGCGCACCGTATTGCCACGCACACGGCTGGACCTCGGCGGGCAGAACGCCATCGCCGTTGGGTTTGGCTATGTCGGTATCTTGCTGGCGGCGCTGATCGCGATCACATCGGCGGGGATTGACCTGTCTAGCCTGGCTATTGTGGCGGGGGCGCTGTCGGTGGGCATCGGGTTTGGCCTACAGAATATCGTGTCGAATTTCGTGTCTGGCATTATCTTGCTGATCGAACGCCCGATCAGCGAAGGCGACTGGATCGAGGTTGGCGGCCAGATGGGCTATGTGCGCGCGATCTCGGTGCGCTCCACGCGGATCGAAACCTTTGACCGGACCGATGTCATCGTGCCGAATGCCGATCTGGTCAGCGGGCAGGTCACCAACTGGACCCGCGGCAATCTGGTAGGTCGCGTGATCGTGCCGGTGGGCGTGGCCTATGGCACCGATACCGCAGTGGTCGAAAAAATACTGTCCGAGATCGCGCAGGCGCATCCGATGGTCATTGTCACGCCGCCCCCCGCGGTGTTGTTCATCGGTTTTGGCGCAAGTTCACTGGATTTCGAGATCCGCGCCATCCTGCGTGACGTGAATTTCGTCCTGCGCGTCAAATCCGAGATGAACCACGAAATCGCCCGCAGATTTGCCGCCGAAGGGATCGAGATTCCCTTTCCGCAGCAGGATCTGTGGCTGCGCAATCCCGAAACCCTGAAAGGCGATCCCGCATGACCACCCCGTTGTTTCGTGACGATGCCTATGCCCGTCAGGCCGAAGGCCGCGTGCTGGACATCACCTCTGAAGGGGGGATCGTACTGGATGCCTGCCTGTTCTATCCGACCGCAGGTGGCCAACCGGGCGACAGTGGCAGCCTGTCATGGCAGGGGACCACGCTGGATATCGCCACGGCGGTCAAGGGCGAGGGGGACAGTATCATCCTGTTGCCGGCCGAACCTGCCCCCTTGCCATCTGTCGGACAGAGCTTGTTGCAAAAGTTGAACTGGGACAGGCGATACCGCCATATGCGTGTGCATACTGCGTTGCATTTGTTATCGGTCGTGATCCCATTGCCGGTGTCGGGCGGGGCTATCGCCACCGATAAGGGGCGGCTCGATTTTGACATGCCAGATGCCCCGGAGGACAAAGAAGCTCTCGAAGACGCGCTGAACCGGTTGATTGCCTGCAACATGGCCGTGACCGAGGAATGGATCACCGAGGCTGATCTTGATGCGCAACCCGATCTGGTGAAAACGATGTCGGTGCAGCCACCGCGCGGGTCGGGCCGGATCAGGCTGGTGCGGATCGGGATCGGCGCGGAAACCGCCGATCTGCAACCCTGCGGCGGCACCCATGTCGCCAATACATCCGAAATCGGGCCGGTGCGGATTGGCAAGATTGAAAAGAAAGGCCGCCAGAACCGGCGTGTCTATCTGCATCTGGACTAGGCCATGCGGGTGATATTGGTTGTTTTATGTCTGCTGGGGGCGCAATCCGCGATAGCGCAGAATGTGGTGCATTGCAGCCCCGCGCAGGATGTGATTGTGCGCGCCGCATTGGACCACGCCAAATCCCTGGCAATCACGGCTGCCTCCGCGGTGGGCGATACACCGGATTATGCCCGCTGGTTTGGCACCTATTCCGACCGTAACGCCGAAACGGCGCGCGCCACGCTTAAATCGGTGGTGCGGGCAATCCGCGCGGGCGGTGTCAGCTTGCAATGCGACACCCTGCGCGACCAAGGGTGTGGCAACGACGAATATGCGTGGGTCTATGCGGATAAACCTTATCATATCTATCTGTGTCCATCTTTCTTTGACATGCCCGTGCTTGCATCCCTGCGGCCTGGCACCCGCGCCAGTGACAATGGCACCCGCGAAGGCACCTTGATCCATGAGTTGTCGCATTTCCGCAGCGCCGGTGGGACCGAGGATCATTGCTATACCCGCCGCGATTGCATGGGCATGGCTCTGCAAGAGCCTGACCTCGCGATTGAAAACGCCGACAGCTATCAATATTTCACCGAAGATGTGATCTATTACGCCAGCCAACCCGTCATAGGCAAAGCGAGCCCCTAAATGCCGCCTGAGGGTTTCGGCGGCTTTTGGAAAACGTCACGCTTGGCCGTTTCATTCAGCATCTGTTCGGTGTCGGGCAATCCTTCGCGTGACAACAAGATTGCAAAGGGGCGCAGGTGAGGCACATGGCTGCATACCACCAGCAACATGACCATGATCGGCACCGACAAGAACATGCCCGGAACGCCCCAGACAGCCCCCCAAAACGCAAGCGACAGGATGATCCCGAATGACGACAGCCGCAGCGCGCGGCCCATGAGCATCGGGTCGATGACATTGCCGTTCAGAAACTGGATACCGGTCGCGATGACGAATATCGCCAATGTCGTATTCGGGGCGCCGAACTGCACATGCGTCACCAGCGCGATCAGGCCGGTTGCAAGGATCGACCCGATATTGGGGATGAAATTCAAAACAAAGGTGATGACGCCCAGCGCGGTTGCCAGTTCCAGCTGGAAGGCAAGGGCCAGCGCATAGACCATCGCACCGGTGATGCCGCTGATCACGGTCTTGACCAGCAGGTAATAGTTCACGCGGTGGATGATCGACTGGATGATCTTGCGCACGCGCAGGGCCTGCGCCTTGTCGCCGATCAGGCTTTCAAGCTTGGTATCGAACCAGATCCGTTCGGCGAACAAAAACCCGACGAACAGGATGATCAAAACGGTGGCCTGTGTGATGCCGCTGGCCTGTCCTGCCGCGCTGCGCAGATAGCTGGTCGCATCGATCGACCGGACCGCGTTGAAAATGGCGGCCTGATTATCCTCGCTTAGCCAGCCAAACATCGACGCAATCGCCGATGGCGCCCGTTCGGTATAGGCCAGCGTCGTCACCAGCACGGTGTTGACCTGCGCCAGCAGCACCGATGTCAGGATCAGCAAGGCCGTCGCGATCAGCACCATGGCCGCGATGCTGGCAATGGCATTTGGAATCCGCAACGGGCCGATCCGCTGGCGGGCGATGAAATTGATCACATCGCTGGTCAGGCTGAACAGGATGATCGCGGTCGCCAATGAAATCAGGATGAACCGGGCCTGCACCAGCAGGAACAACACCACCGCAAAAGCGATTATCATCAGCGCGCCGGTCTGCAGCCGGGCCGTATCGATACGCTTTTCCGGGCTGGTCGGCTTGGGCGGGTCATGCAACATCGGGGGTCAATAGCTCCGCTTGGGTTAGGGCAATATAGCGGGGCTGCGGGGCAGGGGCAAACAGGCAGAACAAATCGTTCGGAAGGTCTTGCAAAGTCTGCCAAGTTGCGGCTAAACCCGCGCAACGGACAGGTGGCCGAGTGGTCGAAGGCGCACGCCTGGAAAGTGTGTAGGCGGGAGACCGTCTCCAGGGTTCGAATCCCTGTCTGTCCGCCAAATCACCCCCTTAAATCATTGTTTATATTATATTATATAGTTTATGATCGGTATCCAGATACATCTATGGATACACTTTATCGATCAACAATGGTCTGACCGTAAAATAAGTTCGTAAATCTTATAGCCAACTTGAAATGCCTTGCTGTGTATAAAACTTATCTTGCGAGACAAAGGGTGTTGTTGGTTTTGACACACTCCCAGTTTGGTGAGCATGTCAGTCGGCAATTGTATGTAGCGGTTTTGAAAATATGGGCCGCTAGCAAAGTTCTGGTAAATTTAGGCTCATAACCTGAAGGTCGTAGGTTCAAATCCTACTCCCGCAACAAAATATTCCAAATATATCAAATGCTTAAGTTGGTGGTATCATAATACCATCGGCCTTTTGCACGTTTACGTCAACACCACGTCAACAAATCACGAGCCCCCCAATCTGCAGGACCGTGTTCGAAGGACAAAAGGGTTTGGTGTGTCCGAATACCCTGCAGCCTCTTGCATGGCTTGGATCGGTGGCTGGGACATTCACAGATCGCAACGAAACAAGACCGGAATTCATTATTTTTCAATTCCGGCCACAGCACTGCTTGTACTTGCGGTCCGATCCGCATGAGCAGGGATCGTTCCGCCCGGGGCGGGGTTCCGCCTTGTGTGGCTTACCAGGGAGATTGGCTGCAACCGTCCCAGCCAGCTCAGGGCGCGATTGATGCAGGATCGTAGCCACGCAATTCGGGATAAGATCGGGCGCCTCGAGGTCGATTTCATCAATCTCTTCTTCGCTGAACTTACTTTTGCCGGTGTATATATCCTGCAAAGCCAGCAGGAAGATCATGGTGCTGCGGGTTTCTTCATCGGCCCGATCTAGCAGCTTCTCCCAGGCATCCGGTCTTAGGCCCAACGCGCGAGTGTAACCATCTACCCAAGGTTCCCACCGTATTTCGTCACTGTTCGTGTCAATCTCGTAAATCGGCTCGATCCAGAGCGACAGAGACATTGCCTGCGCAACGGCATTGTAATGTGTCATAACGGCACGGATCGTTTCCTCAGCCTATTGTAGAGAGACTGCATTTAATGGGGGTAGGTCAGGCGAATTACCGGTGTCACGCCACTAATGAATAGGGTGCGGATTGTATCGGGTTCGACTACGATTATGCGACCTGCCTCCTGCGGCCGCAGCTTGCCTGCGTGATGGCGCCTATTGTTCTTCCAAGACTAGACCACGGCTGGTGCAGGTTCAGCCTAAGGCGGCTCAGCTTATGTCTGGTGGTGCGGTTGTTCTGCGCATTCTGTGAAAACGCGCTTGATGCAGCCTGCACAAATGCTCTGGTCAAGGTGTCGGACAGTGGCGCCAATGGCATCTCCCTTGGAGATGTACAAGCAATCGGTGTCCAGTTCCTCCAGCACATGGAACCGGCGCAGGCATTCCAGCAGCGGCGGAAACAGCGCGACGATCCGAAATGTGCCGCCTTGGGCCCTGATCTCACGGATGGCATGAACAAGAAAATCGGCACCCGAAAGGTCGATCTTGCCCACGCCCTTGAGATAAAAGATCACATGTATCTGTTTGGGCCGCTTTGCCCGCAGTGCCTGCCACTGAGCCTCGATATGTTCGACTGACCCAAAGTAAAGGGGTCCGTCAAGGCGCACTGATACCAGTTGCAAACATTCTGGCACGCCGTGCAGGTCGGCGTTGCGAAACTTGCGACGACCCGATGCTGAAATCACTGGCGCACTGACGCGCAGTGATGGATGCGCGCTTTCATAAATGAATACCGAAAAGGATGCGATCACACCGACATAGATCGCGAAATCCAGCTCTAGCAAAAGGCCCGCACCCAACGTCAGCCCAAGGATCAGTGTTTCGGGCCGCGAAGTTTGAACGATGTGCAGAATTTCCTTTTTGTCGATCAGCCGCCAAGCGACATAAATAATCAGGCCCGCCATAGCTGGTTTCGGAATAACGGTGATGTAGCTGCCAAGGGCCAGCAGGATCGCCGCTAAAAAAAGGCTGGAAAAGATTGCGGCAAGCGGGGTTCGCGCGCCCGATTGCTCGTTCACGCCCGACCGCGTGAACGAGCCTGACCCAGCATAGCAGCTGAAAAAACTGCCCACCGCGTTGGACAGGCCCTGAGCGATCATTTCCTGATTGGGGGCAAAGGGTTCCTTGCGCCGAATGGCAAAAGTGCGCCCGATCGAGATCGCCTCGAGCAGGCCGACAAGGGCGACCGCCGCCGCGCCAGGTGCCAACAGGGCAATGTCAGACCACTGGATCTGTGGCGACGACAGGCTGGGCAGGGCGGCTGGGATGGCGCCCAGCATTTCAACCCCGCGATTTGCGGCATCAGTCGCAACGGCAACGCCTGCTCCAACCCCTAGCGCAATCAGAAAACCTGGCAGCCGCGGGGCAAAAGCCTGACAGATTGCTACCGTCACCAAAGTGACCAGCGCAATCATCACCGCGAAGAGGTTCACGTCACCCGCCATTGCCGCCACACGGTGGACCCGCTCGATCACATTGCCGCCCCCCGCTATGCTGACGCCAAGCATACCCGCAAGCTGGCTAACCGCGATCAGCAGCGCCGCTGCCGCCGTAAATGCGACGATAACAGAATGCGAAACAAAAGAGACAAGACCCCCCAACCGTGCGACACCAGCCAAGATCTGAAACAGCCCCACCAACAACGTCAGCAGCAGGGCAAGTTCGATGTAGCGCGCCGAACCAGCGGGCGCGATACCTTGCAGCGTCACGAAAACCAGTGCCGAAATCGCCGTGGTAGGCCCTGAAACCATGACCATGGACGATCCAAACAGCGCGGCCACGATGGCCGTTACCATGGCGGTGTATAGGCCAAATTCAGGCGGCAGTCCTGCAATCGTTGCAAAAGCAACCCCTTGCGGCAGGACGATCGCTGCGCCAGTCAGCCCCGCGAAAAGATCAGCCCTGATCGCAGATGACGAAACACCGCGCAGCCATCGGCCCGCAGGAAACAGCGACAGGCGCTTCATTTCAGGACGGCTGATCGGGGCGCGGCCTGCCGCGATAGAACTGCGTCATCTCTTGCGGCAGGTCAGCCTCGTCATAGACGCCAAGTGTGATCCCCCGCATCGGCGAACGTCCGCGTTCCGTGATAATTTGCGCATCCGTGCGTGTGGTGCGCTGCGACAGGCGGCGCGCCCAGATTGCCAGGCGGTCATTCATTTGCGCGATGATGTCCCGATGTGCCGCGCTTTCGCCCAAATCGACATATTCTAATGGGTCATTTTGCAGATCAAATAACTGGGGGCGCATGCCTTCGGCGTGCATGAACTTCCACCTCGCATCGGCAATCATGAACAGCCGCGCTGACGAAGGATCTTTTGCCAGTTTCGACACTGCGGGGTTCATGGAATAGTCATATTCGCTTACAACGTAGTCGCGCCAGTCTGGCGTCTGCCCATGCAGCCAAGGCATCAGTGACCGACCTTCCAGAATATGTGGCCGCTCCGCGCCGCCCGCTACCTCTAGGAACGTTGGCGCCAGATCAATCGCCTCGACCAAGGCATCGCAGGTCGAACCGCGAGTGACATCCGCTTGCGGACTGGGGTCGCGTATGATCAGCGGCACTTTTACCGACGGCTCGTGGAACAGGTCTTTTTCACCCATCCAGTGATCGCCCAGATAATCCCCGTGATCAGATGTCAGCACGATCAGCGTATCATCCCAGCGGCCAGTATCGCGCAGCCAAGCGAACAGCCGCCCCATCTGGTCGTCGCATTGCTTGATCAGGCCCATATAGGCAGGGATCACCGCCTCTCGGACTTCGTCGCGGCTGAATGCCTTGCCGATGCGCCCGTCCATGAAGGCTTTGAAGACTGGATGCGCTTCGGTCAGCTCGCGCTTGTGCCGCGCGACGGCAAGAACATGCTCTGGCCCATACATGTCGTTATAGGGCGCTGGTGCGATATAGGGCCAGTGCGGTTTGATATAGCTTAGATGCAGGCACCAAGGCGTATCGCCCGCCTGTTGCATGAATGCGATCGCGCGCGATGTCATATAGGGCGTTTCGCTGTCATCCTCGCGGATCGCCGCTGCCTTGCGCGCATTCTTGAGAAACCACCCCGACGCCATTTCTTGGGGGTCGTCGTCCTTGCGGCCACTATTTGCAAAGTCGTGCCAAGGGTTGGCGCTGTGATAACCATTCTCGCGCAGCCAATCATTGTAGACAGCAGCGCCATATTTTTCATCATACAGGCCGTCTGGCCCCTCGGGGCGCATACCGTCGTCGCGTTCCCAAACGTCGAAACCGCATTGTTCGACACGCGCACCGATGACGCTTTCGCGATCAATGCCCAGCCATGCCATACCCTCGTCGTCGGCCTTCATGTGGGTTTTTCCCACCAGCCAGCAATCCATTCCAGCATCGCGCAGATGGTCGCCGATCGTGCGTTCGCCAACCTTTAGCGGCACACGGTTCCATGTTGCGCCATGCGAATGTACATAGCGCCCTGTGTAAAAGCTCATCCGCGAGGCGCCGCAGACGGGCGACTGCACATATGCGCGGGTAAAACGCACTCCCTCGGCGGCCAGCGCATCGATATGCGGCGTTTGCAAATGTGGATGCCCAGCGCAGCTAAGGTAATCCCACCGAAGCTGGTCGAACATGATGAATAGAATGTTTTTAGGCTTGCCCATCAGACGTCAAGAACCAGTGTTTTTGTCTTTGATCGGGAGCAACAGACGGTAATCTGCGCATTGGATGCCTTTTCCAGATCTGTTTGCACCATATCCCTATGGTCTGGCATCCCCTCCAGCACGCGGGTCAGGCAGGTGCCGCAGACCCCCGACTGGCAAGAAACCTGCACGGCGATGCTGTTTTCCGCCAACTTATGCGCAATCGTTTCGCCAGGCTGAACCACGAAGGTCTTGCCAGATTTCTTGGCAACCACGGTAAAGGGTGCGCCGTCGGTATTCACCTCGGCGCCAAAATGCTCAAGGTGAATGGTGTCTTTGGTCCAGCCATGCGCATCAGCCGATCGCACGATGAAATCCATAAATCCATTTGGCCCGCAGACATACAGGTGATGATCGTGCGCCGCATTGGACAGCACCGCGTTGATGTCAAGCTGCTGATCCTTGGTGCCGTCGTCGGTATGCAGATGCACTTTGCCGCCAAAGCGCGCCAACTCGTTCCGAAAGGCCAGACGGTCCAGAGTGCGCCCGCAATAATGCATTTCCCACGAGGCGCCAGAGCGTTCCAGCGCATAGGCCATGCCGAGCATCGGCGTGATACCAATGCCGCCCGCGAACAAAATCGTATGGCCTGCATCCGCGATAAGCGGGAAACTGTTACGCGGCCGACCGATGCGAATTTTTGCGCCCTGTTGGAACTTGGCATGGATCGCCGCCGAACCGCCCCGCGAATTGGGGTCCAGCAGGATGCCCAGCCGGTATTTCATGCGATCAGCAGGATCACCCGTCAGGGAATACTGCCGGATCAAACCAGATTTCACATAGACATCCACATGCGCGCCCGCGTCATATGCGGGCAGGGGCGATCCATCGGGACTGTGCAATTCAAGGCTGATAATATCCGTGGCCGCGGCTGTGCGTGTGGCGATCGTGACGTCCAACCACGGGCTGGCGGCATCAATGCGGTCTGCGTCATGCAACACTTGGTCGCCCAAATGCACCCGAACTGGCATTGTGGCATAGCCCCTGATGGAATTGTTCAGAGCGATCTGGGGCGCTGCGGTCAATTCGAAACGTGCAACGCGGCGGCGCAGCGCCCGCACCAAGCTTTGCATCTCAAGTCGGGCCAGATGCATACCCATGCACATATGCACCCCCTGACCAAAGCCGACATGATCATGCACGTCGCGCGTGATGTCAAAACGCGCGGGGTCGGGGTATTTGTTCGGGTCACGGTTGGCCGACGCGAACATCACCAACACACGGCAGCCTTGGGGCAACAGATGACCCGCCAATTTGCTGTCTTCGGCGACATAGCGGGTCCATCCGCGCACGGGCGCTGCGATGCGCATGGATTCTTCGATGGCATTGGCAATTAATTCGGGGGTGTCGCGCAGTTTCTGCCATTGATCGGGGTTTTCAGCAAAAAGACGGATCAACTGCCCCGAAACCGAAATTGTCGTGTCCAAGGACGGGTTGATGTAATCGCGCATCAGCTGCGCGCAGGTTTCAAAGCTGATGCCGCGTTCGGGGCCGACCTCGAAAATGCGCTTGGCCCAGCCCCCATCCATCAGTTTTTCAGGGCGGCCATATTCAATCAGGAAATCGCGCAGATCCTTGAGGTCCTCAAACGCTTCTTTTGTCCGCGCGTTGTCGGCACCGAACAGGTTGAACGTTGCCGAGGCCCATTTGAGCATCTGCGCGCTATCCACCACTGGCGGCAGGCCGACTAATTCGGCAACGATTGTCACGGGCAGGAAACGCGCGAAATCGGCGATCGCGTCAAACTCGCGGCGCTGGCAAAGTGTATCGACCAACCCGTCAGCCGCGTTCTGGATACGGCCTTCGACCTCTTTTAAGGCACCGGGCAACAGCGGCTCAGAGGTGATGGCGCGCGTGCGGTCATGCGCTGGTGGATCAGAATTCAGCGTCGAGCCGATCAAGATATCGTTCACCTTTTGCAGTGGCGATACCCCGCGCGCATTCGAATAACGCAGCGGTTGGCGCAAAACTTCGCTGACTTCGCGATAGTTTGGCAATGCGTATAGATCATGCTTTTCAAGATAGACGACTGGACCCAAGGCACGCAGTTCTTCGTAAACGGGATAGGGGTCGCTGATTGACGCGTCAGAATAGAAATCTATCGCAGAAACAGGGATGGCCTTTGTGGCCTGATCTATCTTGTTCATTCGGCCATTTCCTTTTCGGGCAGGCGCAGACCGTGTAGGTCCATCAGGTCGGCCTGGTTGAATGCACCCATCCCCCCATCGATAGCGATATCGGTTCCCTTGATCCAGTTCGATGCAGGCGACAGCAGGAATGCGGCAATCTTGGCGATTTCGTCGGGGCGCCCTGGGCGACCGGCCCGCGCGACGTTGCGAGCCATTTTCGCGCCGAACGCTCTTTGGAAATCGCCAAGGATGCCAGTGGCAATGCCACCTGGGCTAAGCGAGTTGATCCGAAAGCCGCGGTTCACAATCGTCTCGGCTTCGGCAAGGGTCCACAGGATAACCGCCTCTTTGGTCAGATTGTAACAGCGCGTGGCGTCAAGTTTTTCGTCAACAATAAATTGCGCCAGCTGATCACGGCGTTTTAGCCGCCCCAAGCGTTTGACCTGTTCGACACCATCGCGCCAACCGTGGCCTGCGCGGCTGGCCATATTAATAATCGAGGCATCGGGGCGCAGCAACGGCAAAACAGCATATGTCAATGCGCGCGTTCCAAGGAAATTGACTTGTAGGATCGTTTCCTCCAGCCCGTCACGCGGCGGCAGGCCCGCGTTATTGCACAGCCCATCCAGCGGTTCGCTGATCGCTTGGGCCGCCTGTTGAATACTGTCGGCATCATTCAGGTCCAGCGGGATAAAACGGTCGATATTTTCGACGGTGTGCTGAATGTCAAAACCGATCACTCGGTGGCCTTGGGCGGTCAGAATGCGGGCAAGTTCCGCACCGATACCACTTGCAACGCCAGTCACTGCGTAGGTCAGCTGCTGCATGAATTACCCTCCCAAATTGTGGGCAATCTATTGGCGGCAGGCCTATCAAGAATAGACTTGAAAAAGCGCTACGTATTTGATCTGCTTATCACCATGAAGGTGCAGCACATCCAGATCCTTGTCGCGATTGCCGAACACGGCAGTCTGCGCGGCGCAGCCAAGGCGCTTGGGAAATCGCAGCCCGCGATGACGCAGGCATTGCGCCAAGCCGAAGATGATTTGGGCGTTTCGATTTTCGCGCGCACGTCGCGCGGCGTAGAGCTGACCGAGGTGGGCGAGCGTGTTCTGGTGCGTGCCCGAACCATTACCTCGGAAATTAATCGTCTTGACGAAGAAGTCACGCAACTGCGTGGTGAACAGGCTGGCGCAGTGCATGTGTGCGTATCACCCTTGGCGGCGGTGCGGATCATGCCGCGGGCGCTGACCTTGTTTCGCAAGACCCATCCAAAGATCGACGTGCGCCTGACCAGCGGCCTGTTTCCCGGCGCCCTGAAACCGCTGCGTGAAGGGCGCACTGATATTGTGATCGGTCCAGCCCCGCCCGCAGGCATGCTGCGCGAGATTGCGATTGAACATTTGGTCGATACACCTATTCAGGTGATCACAGCGGCAAATTCGCCCCTTCTATCTGCACGATCACTGGGCGATCTGGCCGAGGCGCAATGGATCATGATTGGCGCGCCAACTGGACCGGGCGATATTTTCCGGCAGCCGTTTCTGGACCATGGATTTGCGCCACCGCACGCGACAACCACATCCGAGTCATACTTTGGCGCGCTTGCCCTTGTCGAAAGCCTTGGGGCTGTCTGCACCTTTCCCCAATTGCTGTTGGATGATGTGCAAAAGACATGGCGCATTGCGCCAATCCCCATCCAAGAAACGATCACGCCGTTAAAAATATCGCTCATGACGCGGGCAGGGCACCCGCTGACACCTGCGGCCGATGCACTGGCGAATTGTATTCGCCGTCGGGCATCGTCGATATTGCGATAAGCTAGATAGATCGCGATCAGAGAATTGGCTTTGATCATTATCGCCGATCAGGGTTATCACACCCCAGCAGAAGGTGCGGGAGGTGCCTTCTAACTCACTAAGGGAGGAGGCCCCACAATGATCACACGCAAATCGCTTTTTGCTTCGCTTTTAGCTGCCAGCGCTTTGGCTGGACCTGCTGCATCACAAACCGAATTGACATTCAATATATTCTTTCCGCAAACGCATTTTGCATGGCCAGTGTTTCAGGCGTGGGCGCAGGATATCTCGGCAGCGACCAATGGGCAGGTCAGCATCGCATTTCCACCGCAATCCGTCGCGCCGCCGCCAGGCATCGTCGATGCGGTGCGCAACGGCGTGGCGGACGGTGGCTTCATCTTTAACGGGTTCATCGGCCAGCAGTATCCTGGCACGATGTTGACGCAAATGCCGTTCATTGATTTGGGCAACAGCGAGGCGATGTCGGTTGCTTTTTGGGAAACCTATCAGGAACATTTCCTAGGGGTCGAGGATGTGCGCGGCGTGAAAATGCTGTCGGGGTTCCATCTTGGGCCGACGTATCTGTGTTCCACGACCGATGCACCGATCACAACGATCGCAGACTTACAGGCGCGGCGCGTTTGGGCACTGCCTGGCACCATCGCCGACACGCTGGCAGCGATGGATCTGGCGATCACCGCGTCACCAGCGGTGCAACTACAGGAATTGACGTCGCGCAACACTGTTGATGCGCATCTGGGCGTGACCATGGAAACGATCGTCGCCTTCGGCGCGGCACCCTATACGAAATCTTGTGTTGAAATGGCCCCCGCACTGCAATCGGCCAGCTTTTCGATCTTTTTCAACCAGCGTAGCTGGGATCGGCTGTCAGACGAACACCGCGACGCAATCACGCAATTGTCGGGTTCGGCGCTGGCCGCACGCCTTGGCGCGGCGACCGACGTAGCAGACGATGAGGCGCGCACCCAGCTAGAAGCGATGGGCGTCAGCTTTGCACCGATCGACGCTAATCTGCTGGCGGAAATGCAGGCGGCATCATCCAGCGTTGCGCTATCTTGGTCCGAGGCGCTGAACGCGGCCTATGATCTGGATGGCATGGAGCTCATCGCGAAAACCCGCGACCGCGTCGCACAGGTGTCTGCCAACGAATGATGTTCTTGCGGTGCCGCCTTGCGGCACCGCAGCCAGCATCCGCATAAGGGGGGCATGATGCGCATAATCCGCAGATTTACAGTTTTGCTTGGCGCAGTTTGCCTTGTCGCAATGACTGTCTTGACATGCGCCGAGGTCGTGATGCGATACGCCTTTCACAGCCCGATCTTTGGATCGGCCGAGATGATCCAAATGCTGCTGGGGATCTTGGTGTTTTCGGGTATGTTCGCTGTCACCCGCGATCGCGGCCATGTCAACGTATCGCTGTTTGAACCCTTTTTGCTGCGGCATTTCCGGCGCTTGTATCGCAGCATCTTTGACGTCATGACCCTTGTCGGGGTCGTCGCCATCTTTGGCATACTGGGCTGGCGGACGTGGGATCTGACTCATTACCCCGAAACCAGCGTGGTGCTGCGCCTTGAGATGATCTGGATCATCGGGGCCATGGCCGCTCTGGCGGGATTGGCCATCGTCGCGGCCCTTGCCGCCATGGCAGATGAACGTCGGAACACACCGCCACATTCCCCCCAAGATTATGAATAGAAAGTCTTGCCATGGAACTTGCTCTTCTCGGCTTTGCGATCCTGCTGTTTTTGGCCTTCATTGGCGTCCCCCTTGCCTTTGCAACGCTGGCTGTGGGCTTTTTTGGCCTGATGTATCTGCGCGGCTTTGATGCGGCCCTGTCTGTCTCGTCGCAATGGATCGTCGATACCTCGATCAATTATCATCTTTCGATCATTCCGCTGTTCGTGCTGATGGGGGCGTTTATCCACCGTTCTGGCATCAGCAAGGACCTGTTCGACGCTTCTTATGCTTGGTTCGGGCGGTTTCGTGGCGGCCTTGCGCTGTCGGGGATCCTGTCCTGTGCGGGTTTTGCCGCTGTCTGCGGATCATCGCTAGCCACCGCGGCGACAATGACGCGGGTTGCGGTGCCGCCGATGCGTGCATTCAAATACAATGACGGCTTTTCCGCAGGCACAATCGCGGCAGGCGGCACTCTGGGCATCATGATCCCGCCATCTGTGCCACTGGCAATCTACGGCATCGTCGCTGGTCAAGACATCGGCCTGTTGTTCATCGCAGGCATCCTGCCGGGAATCTTGCTGATCTGCCTGTTCATGCTAGCCGCCTATATCGTGACGGCGATCCGCCCCGATTTTGGGCCCGCAGGCAAGGCTATGGGCCTGAGAGAGACACTGCGCGCATCCACCGCGACATGGCCGGTGATCATTCTTTTCGGCATCGTGCTTGGCGGTATCTACACGGGTATCTTTACCCCAACCGAGGCCGCGGGGGTGGGATGCGCGGGCGCGTTTTTGTTCGGTCTGGCGCGCGGCCATTTCATGGATCGTCAAAGCCTGTGGGCCGTATTTTCCGAGACGGTCACAACGACAGCGATGATCTTTGCCATCGTCTTTTCGGCCCTTGTGTTGGCGCAATTCGTCAATCTCACGGGGATGCCTTATGACTTGCAGGCGTTAATCTTGGGCTGGGAATTGGGCCCGATCGGGCTGGTCCTGATGATCTGCGGAATCTGCGTGCTGCTTGGCATGGTGTTTGAGTCAATTGGCATTCTATTGCTGATCATTCCCGTTTTTCTGCCGTCGCTGGATGCGCTTGGCGTAGACCTGATCTGGTTTGGTATCCTTGTCATCATCGTGATCGAACTTGGCCTGATTTCGCCCCCGATCGGGATGAATGTTTTCACTGTGAAATCGGTCGCCCCCGAGATTCCGCTTGGGTCAATCTTTCTGGGGGTGTCCCCCTATATCGTGGCGATGGTGATTGGCGGTGTGCTGATCATCTTGTTCCCGCAGATTGCCACGCTGCTACCCCAAGCGATGAGATAAGGCAGTTTTGACCATGACCGACATTGTTGAAACGCAGCTGTATATCAATGGCGCGCCCTGCGCGGCATCGGACAGGGGCTTTTACGATATCTTCAACCCTGCGCGCCCCGCAGAACTGGTCGGCCGCGCCGCCGCTGGCACGCCGCAGGATGTCGATCGCGCGGTAAAGGCAGCTCATGCTGCATTCCCAGCTTGGGCGGCGCTAAGCTACGCCGAGCGTGCCGACATACTGCGTAAGGTTGCCGCCGCAATCACCCAAGACATGGCCGAGGTCGAAACCCGTGCGCGCCTGTTTACCCGTGAACACGGCAAGATACTGCGCGAAACACATCTAGAAATCAGCCGCCTTGGCGAACGCTTTATCCAGTCGGCCAACTATGCCGCGCGTCTGGCCGAGGACGAGATCATCCGCGCCGCGCCGAACGATACGATCATCACCCGCCAGCCACGCGGCGTTGCCGCGCTGGTGGTGCCATGGAACTGGCCGCTGGCCATTCTGGGGGCAAAATTGCCGCAGGCGCTGATGGCAGGGAATACGGTGGTGGTAAAACCTTCGGCGAATTCGGCGCTGGCACCAACGATGACGCTGCACAAGATCGCCGCCTTGCTGCCCCCTGGGGTGGTGAACATCCTGACAGGCTCGGCCAGTCGGATTGGCGATGCGATCATCGGGCATCCGCTGGTGCGTTACGTGAATTTCACAGGCTCGGTCGATGTTGGCCGTCATGTGATGAAGGTCGCGGCCGAAAACATCACGCCCGTCACGCTAGAGCTTGGCGGAAATGACGCTGGCCTGATCCTGCATGATGCCGATTTGTCAGGCGATGCCTTTGATCGTCTTTATCGGGCGGCTTTTATGTCCACAGGGCAAATCTGCTACGCGCTTAAGCGGCTTTATGTGCACAGGTCCCGCTTTGAACAGGTCGTCGCGGGCCTGAGCGCGGTGCTAGACGCACAAATTGTGGGCGACGGCCTGTTGCCAGAAACGACGATGGGTCCGATGAATAATGCCAAGCAATTAAAGGTCGTCACCGATATGATCGCCGAGGCCCGCGCCAAAGGGCAGAGCGTGGTCGAGCTGGGCCAAATTGCCGATCCGGATCTTTATGCGCAAGGTCACTTTCAGCGCCCTACGCTGGTCATCGACGCTGACCCAAGGCTGTCGGTGGTGCGGCATGAACAGTTTGGGCCAGTGCTGCCAATCTTGCCCTTTGACGACGAACAGACGGCGATCAACATGGCCAATGACGACCAATTTGGCCTTGCATCGTCGGTGTGGTCGGCTGACGTTGATCGCGCAATCAAGCTCGCGCGGGGGATCGAGGCGGGCTATTCGTTTATAAATGCCCATGGTCCTTCGGCGCAGGATGGCAACGGGCCGTTCGGCGGATTCAAGCAATCGGGAATTGGCCGTAACTTTGGCTATGAAGGCGTGATCCAGTTTCAAGGGTACCATTCAATCGCTGGGGCACCTGGCACGTTGGTCTAGGCGGGTTCAAGCTATCTGGCATTGGGCAGGATTTCGGGTATGTAGGCGTGGTACAGTTTCAGGGCCACCATTCGATTGCCGCAGGCCTGGGAAAGCTTGTCTAGCAGCGCAAAGTGGAACGGGATGCAGCCATGACGAATGCCTTTACGACATCGGGTTTATTTGGCGGGCTGCTGTGCGATCCCGCGATTGCGCAGGAATTTGACGCTCCCGCCTTTACTGCGCGGATGCTGGCCTTCGAAGCGGCATGGACGCAGGCGCTTGGGACGTGCGGTGTCGTTCCAGCGGATGACGCAGAAACAGCATTGACGGCAATCAAGGCGTTTTCAAATCACACCCTAGGGCAGGGCAGCGACCGTGATGGTCTGCCTGTTCCGGATTTGGTGGCCGCACTGAAATCAGACCTAAGCAGTAGTGCTGCCCGCGCAGTTCATACGGGTGCGACCAGTCAGGATGTGATCGACACGGCGATGGTGCTGACGTGTCTTGCCGTGATGGACCGCTTGACAGACCGGTTGCACCGCGTGATTGCGGCGCTTGAATCCGTTCTGGCCCGCTTTGGCGATGCACCCCTGACCGCGCGCACAAGGATGCAGGCCGCTTTGCCTGCCACAATTGCACTGCGGGTTGCTGCGTGGCGGCGGCCTTTGGCAGACCATCTGGCGCGGGCGGTTGACGTGCGAGCGCAGCTTGCCTTTGTTCAGATCGGCGGGCCCATCGGCACCCGCGAAATGCCGCAGATCCATGTCGCGGAATGTGCGGGCAGGGTGGCGGCAACGCTGGGCCTGTCGCTTGGTCCTGTCTGGCATACAGATCGTAGCCGGATCATTGCCTTGGGTCACTGGCTGGCGCTGGTGGCTGGATCACTTGGCAAGATCGGGCAAGATGTGGCGTTGATGGCCCAGCAAGGCGTCGATGAAATATCGCTGTCCGGTGGTGGCGTGTCGTCTGCGATGGCACATAAACAGAACCCTATCGGCGCAGAGATGATGGTTGCGCTGGCGCGCTATGTTGCTGGGCAGCAGGGAATTCTGGGTCAGGCGATGATCCACGAACAAGAACGATCTGGTGCGGCTTGGGCGTTGGAATGGTTGACCCTGCCCGCCATGGCAGAGGCGACAGGTGCCACGCTGAACCACGCCGAAAGCCTGATTGCGTCGATCGAAAGGATTGGCATACCGGACTGATTCGGTACGCCAATGCCCTGAAAATCAAACAATATTTCCTTCCGTCGCGGCGCGCAGTTCTTCTTCGGTGACGCCTTCAGCGGTCTCGACGATGCGCAGCCCGCCTTCGACAACATCCAGCACACCAAGGTTGGTGATGATCCGGTCAACGACGCATTGTCCGGTTAGCGGCAGGGTGCAGGATTTCAACACCTTGCTTTCGCCATGCTTGTTGGTGTGGTCCATCACCACAACAACACGGCCGACACCGGCGACCAGATCCATTGCACCACCCATGCCTTTGACCAGCTTGCCGGGGATCATCCAGTTGGCCAGATCACCGTTCTCAGCCACTTCCATTGCACCCAGAATAGCCATCGCGATCTTGCCGCCACGGATCATGCCAAAGGATGTGGCACTATCGAAATAGGCGGTTTGGGGCAGTTCGGTGATCGTCTGCTTGCCTGCATTGATCAGATCGGCATCTTCGGTCCCGGCGATTGGGAAGGGGCCCATGCCCAACATCCCATTTTCCGATTGGAGGGTCACTTCGATGCCTTCGGGGATATAGTTCGACACTAACGTCGGTATCCCGATCCCAAGGTTCACATACCAGCCGTCCTGCAGTTCTTTTGCGGCGCGTGCCGCCATCTGATTGCGATCCCAAGGCATTATGCGACCCTCACTGTGCGTTGTTCGATGCGCTTTTCATGTTCGCCTTGCACGATGCGATGCACGTAGATGCCGGGCAAATGGATGCTGTCGGGATCAAGGCTGCCGGTGGGCACGATCTCTTCGACCTCGACCACACAGACCTTACCGCACATGGCGGCAGGCGGGTTGAAGTTGCGGGCCGTCTTGCGGAACACCAGATTGCCGGTCTCGTCGGCTTTCCACGCCTTCACGATCGACAGATCGGCGAAGATACCTTCCTCCAGAATATAGGTCTGGCCGTTGAAATCCTTGTGTTCTTTGCCCTCGGCGATGACGGTACCAACGCCTGTCTTTGTATAGAAACCAGGGATACCGCAGCCGCTGCGCGCATCCGTTCGGCCAAAGTGCCTTGGGGGTTGAATTCAAGCTCGAGTTCGCCGGACAGATACTGGCGCATGAATTCGGCGTTCTCGCCCACATAGGAACTGATCATCTTCTTGACCTGACGGGTCTGGAGCAAGATTCCGATGCCGAAATCATCCACGCCTGCGTTGTTGGACGCAAAGGTCAGATCCCTGGTGCCCGCGTCCCTGATCGCAGACAACAACAATTCGGGGATACCGCACAGGCCAAACCCGCCTGCCGCAATGAACATGCCGTCATGCAAAAGACCATCAAGGGCCGCAGCGGCATTGGGGTAAATCTTTTTCATGCGGCTACCTTTTTCAGACCAAGAATGTCGCGTGCCTGCTGCCATGTGGCGACGGGGCGTTCGTATTTTTCGCATAAATCAACCGCCCGCCGCACCAGCGCGGCATTGGACGGTGCAAGGGTATTGCGATCAAGGCGCACATTATCTTCCAGCCCCGTGCGGGTGTGCCCGCCCTTGGCGATCGCCCATTCGTTGATGGTCAGTTGCGCGGGCCCGATACCTGCCGCACACCATTGCGCATCTGGCGCCAGGCGCTTGAGCGTTTCGATATAGAAATCGAAAATCACCTCGTCCGCAGGCATGGAATTTTTCACCCCCATCACGAATTGGACGTAAAGCGGGGTTTTCAGGCGGCCATCGGCGGCCATGCGCGTGGCTTGGACGATATGGCCCAGATCAAAGGCTTCGATTTCGGGTTTCACATCATGTGCGATCATTTCGGACGCCAGCCAGTCCACCAGATCGGGGCTGTTTTCATAGACGCGGGTGGGAAAGTTGTTCGACCCGACCGACAGTGAGGCCATATCAGGCGAAAGGGGCAACATCCCGCCGCGTTCGCGCCCCGACCCAGAGCGCCCGCCGGTGGAAAGCTGCACGATCATGCCGGGGCAGTGTTTTTCAATGCCTTCTTTGAGCCGCGCAAAGCGTTCGGGGTCCGATGTGGGTTTGCCGTCATCGTCGCGGACATGGCAGTGGGCGATGGTCGCACCTGCTTCAAAGGCTTCTTGCGTGCTTTCGATCTGTTCGGAAATGGTGATCGGCACAGCGGGGTTGTTGGCTTTGGTGGGCAGTGATCCTGTGATCGCTACGCAGATGATGCAGGGGTTTGTCATCGCAACCTCAAATATCGAAAAAGATGGTTTCAGCCGGCCCTTGCAGGTGGATGTCGAAACGATAGAGGCCAGCGGCCTCTTTTTTTGCCAGCAGGGTGGGTACACGGTTTTGATGTTCGATCCGGCTTAGAACAGGATCAGCGGCATTCGCCACCTGTTCATCGTCAAAGTAAATCCGCGTGTGCAGGCCGATGTTGATCCCGCGTGCAACGATCCACGCTGTGATATGCGGTGCCTGCATACGGCCATCGGGATAGGGGACCGCGCCGGGCTTGACAGTGTCAAAGGTGAATTCGCCGGTTTCCATGTCGCCGGGCGACCGCCCCCAGCCGGTAAAGTTCGGGTCGGGTGTTCCGCGCGTCTCATTGGCAGAGGGAAACAGCCCCGCCGCATCCGGTTGCCAGATTTCGATCATGGCGTCACGCAAGGGTGCGCCCATACCGTCGAAAACGGTGCCTTTGATCGTGATCTCGGTGCCCTGAACGGGGCCGGTTTTCATGGATGTCCCCAGATCGCCACCATAGATGTCGATGCCGGTAAAGTTGGGCGTGCAGCCGATGTGAACATAGGGGCCAGCGGTTTGGCTGGGGCTTTCGCGCAGGTAGTCGTGCAGTTTCTGGACCATGCTTATAGCCCCTCCTTGCGGTTTTCAAAATAGGTCTGGCGCTGGCCGCGCAGGACCATGTCGAACTTATAGGCAAGACAATCCATCGGGACTGACTGGTGCATATCCAATGGCGCGGTCAGCGCATCCACCGCCTCTTGTGATTTGAGGACGCCGACGATGGGGCAGCGTTTGATCAGCGGATCCCCCTCGAAATACATCTGCGTGATCAGCCGCTGCGCAAAGCCGTGTCCGAACAGCGAGAAATGGATATGCGCAGGGCGCCAGTCGTTCATCCCATTGGGCCAAGGATATGGGCCAGGTTGGATCGTGCGGAATTCATAGGAACCGTCAGCGCCGGTGATTGTCCGCCCGCAGCCGCCGAAATTAGGGTCAAGAGCCGCCTGATAGCTTTCCTTTTTGTGGCGATAACGGCCACCTGCGTTGGCTTGCCAAAACTCGACCAAGGCACCGGCGACACCGCGGCCCAGTTCATCCAGAACGCGGCCGTGGACGATGATCCGTGGGCCAATCGCGCTTTGCCCAGGCTGGGCATAATTCAAGATCAGGTCGTTATCCAAAGGGCCGATCAGGTGATGGCCAAACACGGGCGAGGTTTCTTCGCTAAGGGTCGATGGAAACGATAGCAGCGGGGCTTGCGGACTGCGTCTGACGCTGGTTTTGTAGGTCGGGGTCAGGCCGTCTGGTTGCCATGTGCGGTCGCGGGGAATGAAGCCGCCCGGTTTTGGCGGCAGGTTCACAAGGCTCATAGCTCTACTCCCATCTCTTTGTAGGTTTGCTTGGCAAGTTTGATCGCGTGGTTCGCTTTTGGCACCCCTGCATAGATTGCCACGTGCATGAAGGCTTGCAACACGTCTTGTGGTGATGCGCCTGTATTGGCTGTGGCGCGAATATGCATTGGGATTTCCTCGAAGTTCCCTGTTGCAGCCAGCAGCGACAGTGTCAGCATAGAACGCTCTCGCTTGCTGATTGTGTCGTCTGACCACAGCGTGCCCCACGCCCCTTCGGTGATCATCGTTTGAAAGGGTGTATCAAAACTGCTTTTGGTGGCCTCGGCGTGATCGACATGAGCGTCACCCAGAACGTAGCGGCGGGTGGCCATCCCTTGTGCAAAACGGTCAGGCATCGGCGTGCTCCTTTAGGAATGGGTTCAGGATAGCGGCATAGGCTGCAGGGTTTTCGACGCATGGCAAGTGGCCAGCGCCGTCAATGATATGGTACTGGGCCCCATTGATCAGTGCTGCGGTCGCGGCGACCTGATCGGGTGGGCTGGCGCCATCGTGGCTGCCGCCGATGGCAAGTGTGGGTAAGCTTAACCTACGGGTGCGTTGCGTCAGGTCGGTTGCTGCGATTGCTGCGCAGCATCCAATATATCCTTCTTGTGGTGTGCGTGACAGCATTGCGCCCCAGAGCGCTGCCCGCGGGTTGGCGCGAAAGGCAGGACCAAACCAGCGGTCGAGAATGGCCGCCTCCATCGCGGCTATCCCATTTGCGTTGATCGCCGCGATGCGGTCGGCCCATGTTTCTGGCTCGCCCATCTTGGCGGCTGTGTTTGACAGCACCAATGCGCGCACCAGATCGGAGTGTGTTGCGGCAAGGTTCTGACCGATCATACCACCAATTGACAGGCCGACAAAGATGACCGGACCCAAATCCATGGCCACGATCAATGCTGCGGCATCGGTGGTTAAATTATCCATCGTGTAAGGACCCGCAGGGCAACCCGACAGACCGTGCCCGCGATTGTCATAGCGGATCAGACGCAGCCCTTGGGGTAACAGCGGGATCAGCGCATCCCAAAGACGCAGATCGGTGCCCAGCGAATTGGCAAAAAGAACTGGCGTGCCATCTGGATCACCATCTTCCCGCACATGCAGTGCCACGCCGTTTGCGTCAACAACCCGCATCAATAGGGCAGCCCGATATAGTTTTCGGCCATGGATTTTTGTGCGGCCTTGTTAGAGCGCAGAAACTCGATTTCGGCGACCTGCATTTTCAGATCGAATTCGGATTGGTCGGGGTAGGTATGCATCAGCGATGAGAACCACCAACTAAAGCGCTCGGCCTTCCAGACGCGGGCAAGCGCTTTTTGCGAATAGGTATCAATGCCCTCAGTGCTGTTGTTTTCGTAAAAATCGCGCAGACCGTTATAAAGGTAATGAACATCGGACGCGGCTGTGTTCAGACCCTTGGCCCCTGTCGGTGGTACGATATGCGCAGCGTCCCCGCACAAAAATAACCGCCCCCAGCGCATCGGTTCAGTAACAAAGGACCGCAGCGGTGCGATGGATTTTTCGATGCTTGGGCCGGTGACAAGATTTGCGGCCTGATCTGCGGGGATACGGCGTTTGAGTTCCTGCCAGAACGCCTCGTCCGTCCAGTCTTCGGGTTTGTCGCTCAGTGAACACTGGATGTAATAGCGGCTGAGGTTTTCATTTCGCATGGAACACAGCGCAAAGCCGCGCGGTGAATTGGCATAGATCAATTCGTGGTTTACGGGCGGCGTTTCCGACAGGATGCCCAGCCAGCCGAAGGGATATATTTTTTCATATTCCTTGCGCACATCTAGCGGGATCGTCTGGCGACTGACGCCATGAAACCCGTCGCATCCTGCCACGAAATCGCAATCAAGACGATGTGCCGTGCCATCAACCGTATAGTAAACATGGGGCGTGTCAGTGTCTGCGCCGTGGATGACCACATCCTCGACATTGAATTCAATCTTGCCACCGGTCTTTTCGCGGGCCTCATACAAATCGCGCGTCACCTCAGTCTGGCCATAGACCATAACGGGCGTGCCGGTGTGTTCGGTGAAGTCGATGCGGAACATCTCGTCGCCATAGGAAATCAATGTGCCATCGTGCGGGATGCCTTCGGCGTGCAAACGCGTGGCGCAACCGGCCTCTTGCATCAGCTTGATAAGGCCCTGTTCCAGAACACCGGCGCGGATGCGGCTAAGAACATAGTCCTTGGTTTTGCGCTCCAACACGACGCTATCAATCCCGCGTGTATGCAGAAGTTGCGCCAGCAAAAGCCCCGATGGACCACCGCCAATGATTGCGACCTGTGTTTTCATTTCATTCTCCCGAAAATGTCCCCTTTGATAGCATGTTTGTATCGACATTTAAAATGAGATATTACGCATTTTAGTTATCGAAAAAGGAATGAATATGGATCGACGCATCAAGTTCCGCCATCTGGATGCTTTTAGCGCTATCGCGCGTGCGCGCAGCTTCAAGATCGCAGCAGAGCTGTTGAACCTGACGCAACCGGCGATTTCAAAAACCCTCAAGGAACTTGAGGACATCCTTGGTGTCGTCGTGCTGGAACGCAGCCGGTCGGGTGTGGCGCTGACGCCGCAAGGCGAGGTGTTTTTGCAATTTGCAGAACAAAGCACCGCCGCCCTGCGCCATGGGCTGCGCAGTATTCAGGGCGATGACAGTGCCGGGGGGCAGTTGAAGCTGGGTGCTTTGCCCAGTGTGGCCTCATCCATATTGCCAGCGGCTGTGCTGGAATTTGCGGCAAAAAGCCCGACTACTCTGGTAGAAATCCACGAAGGACCCCACCTAGATCTGACCACGCGCCTGCGCAGCGGGGGGCTTGATCTGGTTGTCGGGCGGTTGGGCAAACCCGACACGATGGTGGGTCTGACGTTCCAGCAGCTTTATTCCGAAAAAGTCGTCGTTGTCGCCAGTCCGCAAAGCCGGGCGATCGACATTCGGAATCCGGCGGAACTGGCTGCTTTTCGCGTGCTGTATCCCCCGAAGGATTCCGCGATCCGGCCGCTTGTCGCGCGGTTGTTGATCGCGCAAGGTGTGCCCTTGTTCGGCAACCGGATTGAAACGGCATCACCCGCCTTTGCGCGTGCCGTCATCTTGGCAGACCCCGACACCGTCTGGATCATCAGCAAGGGCGTTGTTGCCGATGATATCGCGCAGGGACGGTTGAAGGCGCTTGAAATTGATCTGGCCTCTACCCAAGGTGCAGTAGGTATCATGAGCCGCGCCGAAGAAGTTCCTTCGGTCGCGACGCGCACATTCGCGAAACTTCTCAACCGCCTCTGCAAAGACGGGCCTTCAGGCAATGGATGACAGATCAGAACAGATTGATACGGCTGAAAACAACGCGGGCCAGTCATGCGCGTTGAATATCTCGGTGATCTATGATGACGCCGATGGCGGATTTCTGACAGACGCCCTTGCGCAGATCACCGCAGCGTCGGGGGCCTTGGTCGTGACAAATGCGGCCCAGTTCCTGACGGACCTGCAAGGTCAAGCGCGCATGGATTTTACGCAGGCGGGTCTGGATCACGTCCCGATCAAGCTTGCGGATGTCAGCAGTCGGTTACAGGACGCAGCAAAGCGGCAGGCGGCGCGCTGCATCATCGTCGATATGCGTTGGGGTGCCGGCACTGTGGCCGCCGCCGCCAATTTCGAACGCTGGGGCGGTCTATGCGATAAACTGGTCGCGGACACGCAGGTGTCCGTCATTTCCGTCTATGCGCGCAGCTTGATGATCGAAGACCAACTGATGGCCGCAGTGCGCGGGCATAGCCACTTTCTTGCGCCATCCGGCCTTTACGAAAATCCGTTCTGGCTGCCGCCCGCATATCAAAACGGGGCCACGATTTCGCAGCAGATCGGGTTCGTGCTGGGGCGTCTGGTGCCGGACTACGCAGGTATCGTCGATCAAGATGATGGCGAGGCATCGGGCGCAAATCCCCAGTGGATTACCGTGCCGCGCCGTCTGCGCCCGCGCGTGGGCAGGGATGACATCTGGAAGATCAGGTGCTTCGGGCGGTTGCGCATCTATCTGTCTGACGGGAGCCAGATCAAATGGGACATTCCCGGAAGTGCCCCCAAAAAGACCAAGACGTTATTTGCTTATCTTCTGCAACGCGGCGAAAAGGGTGCACCGACCGATCTTTTGGCGGAACTGTTGTGGTATGACGAGCCCGACGAGATCAAAAAGCGAAAGCGCCTGCATCATGCGATCACGATGTTGCGCAAGACCCTTGGCAGGTCTGACTATGTTCGGCGCAACGGTGATTACTACACGCTTGTTCCGCCTGATGGGACATGGATTGACCTTGCGACATTCGAGCAGCTTTGCAACCGGTCCAAGGTCCTTGCCAAAACCGGCAAACCGGATGAGGCGATCACCCTTTTGGATGCAGCCGACCGGCTTTATTCGGGTGAATTGTTCGAAGACCTGCCTTCGGCCTATTTCGAGAATGAAATCGAAAACTGGGTTCTGCCCAAACGGACATGGTTCAAGGACATGGCGCTGAAGGTTCTGCGCGATAAGGCCGCGATTCTGCGCCAGCAAGGTCAGTTCAGGGATGCCTTACAAAGCTGTCAGAAAGCATTGCGCATGGACCCTGTTTGCGCCATCGCCCATGCTGAGGCCATGCGGATTTTTCACGCACAAAAGCGGGCGGATGCGGTGCTGCGGCAATATCGCCAATTCCTGACCGCAATGGACGCGATGGAATTGGTCCCCGAGACGGATGATCTTGAAGTACTGAAATCCAAGCTGATGAATTCTCTTTCTTAACAGCCTTCTATGCTTCCCAAAGAAAAACCAAAGCGGGCGGGGTAATGTGATTCTTAACACGAATTGAGTGTCAGGGAGGACATGTGATGCGCGTTCAGGCACAATACCAAACCGAAGATTACAACATCTTCGATCTGGGCGCACCCCACCCTAAGTGGAAGCAGTTGCGCGAGCAAAAGCCCGTTTTTCACGACCCCGAAAGCGGGTATTGGATCATCACCCGCCACGCCGATATCAAGGCCGTGTTTGACGACTGGAAAACCTTTTCCTCCGAAAATGCCCAAGCCCCCATGCGCCCGATGTGTGACGCAGGCAAGCAGATCATGAAAGACGGTGGCTTCACGGTCTATTCAGGCCTTTCTGCGCGGGTCCCGCCGGATCATACGCGTATACGCAAGCTGGCCCAATCCGCCTTTGGTCCGCGCCGTTTCAAGGCGATCCAGCCACAGATCGAAGCGATCATCGACCGTCACCTGACCAAGATTGCCGCTGCAGGCGAATGCGATTTTTTCCGCGATGTCGCTTATGACGTGCCCGCGCTGGTGCTATTCGCGCTGATGGGTATCCCCGATGCGGATGTGCCAAAGGTCAAAGACTGGGCCGCCAGCCGAGCGTTGCTGACCTGGGGCAACCTGAGCGACGAAGATCAACTGCCGCTGGCACATAAAATGGTCGCATACTGGTCCTATTGCCGCGCTTTGGTCGCCGCCCGCAAAGAAACCCCCGGCGACGATTTTCCCACCGATATGGTGCGTACCCAGGCCGAAGGCGGGGATATCACAGACGAAGAAATTGCGGGTCTGATGTATTCTGTTCTGTTTGCAGGCCACGAAACCACAACGACCCTGATGTCGAACGCAGTGATCACCTTGATGTCGAACCGTGGTGCATGGAACGCCATCTGTGCCGACCCTGGTCTGATACCCGCCGCGACAGAAGAACTTCTGCGGTTCGAGCCATCCATAGTGTCATGGCGTCGCAAGGCCAAGATGGGCGCCAAAATCGGCGGAATCGCCATTCCCGAAGGGGCCGACATCCTTTTGGTGATGGGATCGGGCAACCGTGATGCTGCGGCTTTTGAAAATGCAGAAGCCTTTGATATTGAACGCCATAACTCGCGCAACCACCTTAGTTTCGGGTATGGCATCCATTTCTGCATCGGCTTTCAACTGGCTAAGATGGAATTGGGTATCATGTTGCGTGAACTGACTGCGCGCTTCCCAAATATGACCCTGAAGCCGGATCAACAGATCGACTATCTTCACAATATTTCATTCCGCGTCCCCAATCAGGTGATGGTGGACCTTGGGCTGGAGAAAACGTAATGACCGAATTTACGCTCCCTTTCGACAAGATTGGCATAAAAGATCACGCCAGGGTTGGCGGCAAATGCGCCAGCCTTGGTGAAATGACCCAAGCAGGTGTCGCGGTTCCCACAGGGTTTGCTGTTACAACGGATGCCTATCTTGCCATGCTTGACCACACCGGCCTGCGCCGCGAGATCGAGGCGCAGCTTGCTAGCACAAACCTGAATGATGTCCTGTCCCTTGACCGGTCGGCCCAAGCCATTCAGATCCGGTTCCGGTCGCATAAGCTGCCCGCTGCGGTCGAAGCGGCCATTCGCGCCGATTATAGTGCGATGGGCGACGACTTGCCAGTTGCGGTCCGGTCCTCAGCCACCGCCGAGGATTTGCCGGATGCCTCATTTGCTGGCCAGCAGGACACCTATCTGTGGGTTGTCGGTGCTGATGCCGTCATCGAACACGTCCGCGATTGCTGGGCATCCCTGTTTACCGCCCGCGCGATGAAATACCGCGCAGATCACGCACTTGGCCAGATCGACGTGCTGATGAGCGTGGCTGTTCAAAAAATGGTCAATGCGCAGACCGCAGGTGTGGCCATGACCATTGATCCGCTGACGGGCGACCGCACGCGCATCGTGATTGATGCGTCTTACGGGTTGGGTGAACTGGTCGTGTCGGGAATTGTGACACCGGACAACTTTACCGTTGAAAAGGTCTTGATGGAAATTATCGACCGCAAGATTTCGGACAAGCATGTCGAACTGGTCCCCGACGTTGCCGCCGCGACAACCGTGGAACGCGAGGTCGATGAAGGCCGGCGCAACAGGCAATGTCTGACGGATGCGCAGGTGATTGCGGTGGCCCAGCTTGCCAAAGCATTGGAGCGGCGGAACAAATGCCCGCAAGACGTGGAATGGGCTTTTGATGCTGATCTGCCTGAGGGCGAAAACCTTGTGGCCTTGCAAAGCCGACCTGAGACCGTCTGGTCCCAGAAGCCCGCAGCACCTGCTACGACGGGTTTTGCAATGGGCATGATGGGTATGGTCGGGGCTTTAAATAATCCCGTTGGATCAAAGAAATAACGCAGAAAGTCTCTGGGAGGAGAAAAAAATGGACGTGACTACACCCATGTTTCCAAGTGCCTATGACCTCAAGGCGCCTGTCGGTGCGGAAGGCTGGGAGGACCTTTATCCGTATTATCTGAAATTCCAGCCCGCCTTGCGGGAAAAGGAAGACCAGAAATTCTGGTTTTGCGACAGCCAGCATTGGCCGAACCCGTTCAAGCCGTTTGATACGATGACCGTTGAATTTGCGGTTAAATGTCTGGGCCAGTATAATACGCGTCATTATCTTGTGCCGCCTGCGAACGGTGTCGATTACCGGATTCACAACGGATACGTTTATATGTCGCCGATTGGCGTCCCAGCCGAAGACATCGAGGCACGGATTCCGCAATTCATGGAACGTGCAGGGCATTATTTCCAGAATTGGCCGACCTTGCTGGAAAACTGGCACAAGAAGGTTAAGGCTAATATCGACGAGATGGAGTCAATCTCGTTTGAAAAGCTGCCCGCTGTGGTCCCTCTGGAATGGATCAAGGATGGTGTCGGTCTGGATAACACCACAGCCTTGACCGAAAACTATGACCGTATGATCCAGTTGATCTACCGGACTTGGCAGTATCACTTTGAATTTCTCAACCTCGGCTATGCTGCATATCTCGACTTTTTCGGTTTCATGAAAGGTCAGTTTCCGACGATCCCCGATCAGGCGATTGCCAAGATGGTGCAGGGCCACAACAGCGACCTTTTCCGCCCCGATGACGAGATCAAGAAACTTGCCCGTCTTGCCGTCGAGCTGGGAATTGCGGATGCGCTGAAAACCGGCTCTGTTGACGCGGCGCTGGCGGCTGTCGGTGCGCAAGAAAACGGCTCCAAGTGGATTGCGGCTTGGGAAGCGGCCAAGGACCCGTGGTTCAACTACACGACCGGCAACGGATTCTATTCAACGGACAAATACTGGAACGAGCATCTCGAAATTCCGCTGGGCTATCTGCGAGATTATATCGTGCGGGTTCAGGCCGGAGAAACGATCGAGCGTCCTATGGACGCGCTGCATGCCGAGCGCGACCGGATCGCATCGGAATACGAAGAAATGATGTCACCCGAAGCGGCCGAGGCATTTCAGGGCAAATTGGGGTTGGCGCGTACCGTGTACCCATATGTCGAGGATCACAATTTCTACATCGAGCATTGGTCAATGGGGGTTTTCTGGAAAAAGATGCGGTCGTTGTCCAAGTTGCTGCACGAGGAAGGTTTCTGGCCAACAGAGGACGGCATGTTCTATCTTGATCGCAACGAAGTGCGTGATGTGATTTTTGATTACGGCAATGCATGGGCAACCGGCGGTGACTGGGCCGGGCCAACCTATTGGCCTGACGAAATTGAACGCCGCAAGCGGATCATCGACGCCCTTGCCACGCAAGCACCGCAGCCCGCACTGAACAACCCGCCAGAGCTGATAACCGAGCCATTCACCATCATGCTCTGGGGGATCACGTCGGAGTCGATCAAGAACTGGATTGGTGGCGATGAGGACAGCGACGACCTTGTGGGTATGGCCGCAAGCCCCGGAGCCGTCGAAGGGATCGCACGTGTCATTCGCAGCCCCGACCAGTTGGATGAAATCCAGCAGGGTGAAATCCTTGTCGCACCTGTGACGGCACCAAGCTGGGCGCCGGTCTTTGGCAAAATCCAAGCCACTGTCACAGACATCGGCGGCATGATGAGCCACGCCGCAATTGTCTGCCGTGAATACGGATTGCCTGCCGTGACGGGAACCGGATCAGCCAGTTCAAGGATCAAGACAGGAGACAAAATCCGCGTCGATGGCAACACCGGCAAGGTCACGATCCTGAGCTGAACCAACAAGCGGGGCACGCAGTTGTTGCGTGTCTCGTACCTTTCGGAGGCGATCATGCTTGATACGACCCAAGATTTTGCACGTTACGACCCGGTCTGGCGCAAGGCCGAACCTTATATGAGGGCACGCAAGAACGACATCCACATCCCGCTTTCTTTTGCGTGGGCAGTGCGCTTGTTGAACGACTACAGCGATGCCGACCGTGATGTCTGCCTGCTTGCGATCCTGCTGCATGACATCGGATGGTATGCCATCGACATGGATGACATCATCGAAAAAGGGTTCTCTGGTCCCAACATGCTGCAATCGGATGTACGTTATCTGCATGAGGCCGAAAGCGTGAAGATTGGCACGCAGGTGTTACAGGCTACCGGCTGGAACGCCGATATCATCTCGCAAGTCTGTGAAATTATCGACGGGCACGATACCCGATTTTATCCGCGTCATCTGAACGACCGGATCGTGCGTGATGCCGACAAGCTGTGGCGCTTTGACGTGACCGGCATTGCCGTGGCCTGCGACTGGTTCAAACTAACACCGCACGCCTATGCAGACCGTCTGGAAGACCAGAAGGACAAACTCGAAACCGAGGTGGGGCGCGAATATGCTGCCCAAACCCTTGCTGCATCACGCAAAACATTGATGTTGCATGTGATTTAAGGAGCACGAGATGGATATGTTCATCGATGGGGCCTGGCGTCCTGCGACGGCTGGTGCGCGTCAGGATGTCACCGCACCGGCCACAGGCGAGGTTTTTGACACTGTACCGACAGGCGATGCCACGGATGCTGATATTGCCATTCAGGCAGCGGCGCGGGCCTTTGAAAGCTGGAAAAAGGTGCCGATGGTCGAACGTGCGCGAATTCAGAAAGCCTGCGCACAAGCCATGCGCGACAACGCGGAAACGGTTGGGGCTATCCTTAACAAGGAATTGGGCCGTCCCTTGCACGCTTGCGTGGCTGAAATTTCACGCTCTGCCGATTTGCTGGATGTTTATGCCGAAGAAGGTTTGCGCCTGACGGCTACGATGTCACTGGCTTCTGGAGCTGGTGAAAAGACCATCGTGACCCGTGATCCGCTCGGTGTGGTCGTGGCGATCACGCCATTTAACTATCCGGTTACGCTGCTGATTTTCAAACTGGGCGCAGCAGTGATTGCGGGCTGCACAATGGTCGCAAAACCTGCCGAAGACACGCCATTGTCGACCCTGATGCTGGCTGAGATTTTCCACAAAGCGGGCCTGCCTGCGGGCGTGTTTAACGTCGTGACCGGACGGGGCAGGGGGATCGGATCGGCGATGATCGAACACCCAATCCCGCGCAAGATTGCCTTCACGGGCGGCACTGCTGCCGGCAAGGCAATTGCTGCAGCGGCCACCGGTACGATGAAGCGTGTGACCCTTGAATTGGGCGGGCAGAGTGCGGCGATTGTCTGTGCCGATGCCGATCTTGAAACGGCCACAACTGCCATTGTGCGGCACGGTTTCGCCAACTCGGGTCAGTTCTGCTACCGCGTAAACCGCGTTTATGTTGAACGCCCTGTCTATGAGGACTTTCTTGCGCGTCTGACCGAGAAGGCCGGAAAGCTGACGCTGGCTCCCGCAGGGGGCGACGGCGATCTGGGACCATTGGTTAACGAAAAAATCTATTCGAACAGTGAAGTTCAGGTGGCCGACGCCCTTGCGAAAGGCGCGCGGATCGTGCTGGGGGGGGACCGAAAAACCGGTCAAGGGTTTGATGCAGGTTTCTACTTTCCGCCTACGATCATAGCTGACGCCACCCATAATATGCTGGTGCTGACAGAGGAAACTTTCGGTCCGGTGATCGGCATTTGCGCGTTTGACAGCGTATCCGAAGCGCTGCGCCTTGCCAATGACAACCGCTACGGTCTGGCTGGTTTCGTCTTTGCGGGTGATCTCGCCAAAGGGCTGACCCTTTGTGAAGGGATGGAGGCGGGATCGGTCTGGCTGAACGATATCCACCGGTCGTCCCACTACGTGCCCTTCGGCGGCATGAAAGAAAGCGGCGTCGGGCGCGAAAAGGGGCGCTATGGCGTCGAAAGCTATCTGGAATACAAGACCATGTATCTCAGCTATGAGGTGCCCGCATGAGTGCTGATACGCTTCTTTCGCGGGATATCCTTCTGTGGCATGCGGCCAAGGCGTTTCTTGATGTGCGATCGAATGATGTGCATACGCTGATTTCATACCGGCTGGCGCGTGCGTTGCTGGCAGAACACCCGGGCGTTGATGAGGCCATCGTGCTGCCCGCGATCCTGTTGCATGATGTCGGTTGGAAAATGATTGATCCGGCCTTGCTGAGCGATGCAGTTGGCCCGAATGCGACCCGTCCCGAATTGGTGCGCGACCATGAAATTTACGGCGTTGAAATCGCAGGCGATATCCTGCGCCGCCATCAGCCCGAAGACGTCGATAGTGATGCTGTGCTAGCGATCATCGACCGCCACGACACCTTGAAAGAGGCTAGTTCGCCAGAAGATGCGGTGGTCAAGGATGCCGATAAAGCATGGCGGTTTTCGCCGCATGGCGTCGCTACGATTAGCGGTTGGTTTGACTATGAAGCGGATGAAACGCTGGCAATGCTCGAGGATTTTGTCCTGCCGACGATGCTGACCGATGCGGGCCGGGTCATGGCCCGCGCGATGCTGGCCGCAGGGCGTGCGCAGGCGCAGGCCGATTATTATTTTAAAGGAAACTAGGATGTCGCAACTTGGCTTGAAAGACAAACGCGTTCTTGTGACCGGGGCGGCAGGCGGGCTTGGACGCGCCTTTGCCGAAGGGTTTGCCGCAGCAGGCGCGCGCGTTATAGTCGCCGACCTGAATGAATTGGGGGCGCAAGAAACCGTGCGCGCGATCAAAGCGGCCGGTGGGCAGGCGCATGCCGCAAAGGTCGATGTGACTAATGCGCAAAGCTGTGCTGCACTGGCGGATTTTGCCCAAAAGACCTTGGGCGGACTGGATGTCCTGATCAATAATGCCGCAATCTATGCGGGACTGGAGCGCAAGACTTTCACCGATATTGACGAAGCAGTCTGGGATAAGGTGATGGCTGTCAACGTCAAAGGGGTCTGGCAGATGACCCGTGCGGTCACGCCGCTGATGAAGACCGCAGGCGCGGGAGCGATCGTGAATGTCGCCTCGGCCACGGTGTTTTCAGGCTCGCCCCAATGGATGCATTATGTGGCATCCAAAGGTGCAGTCATCGCGATGACGCGAGCGCTTGCGCGGGAATTGGGTGATGACAACATCCGCGCCAATGTGATTGCGCCGGGCTTTACGCTGACCGAGGCCAGCCTTGATCTGATCGCGGATGCCGAAAACTACGGCGTGACCCGTGGCGCGCTGAAACGGTCGGCGGACGCAAAGGATATGGTGGGAACGGCGCTTTATCTGGCGTCTGACCTTGCGGGCTTTGTGACGGGACAAACCCTGATCGTCGATGGTGGCCGCCAGTTTAATTGAGGAGAGACCAATGACCAGACTTGTCTTCATCGAACCTTCGGGCAATCGCTGCGAAATCGACGCGGCGGATGGTGAAAGCGTCATGCAGGCCGCGACCGCAAAGGGTATTGCGGGCATTGACGCGGAATGTGGCGGGTCGTGCATGTGTGCAACCTGCCATTGCCTTGTTGTTGATGCCGTGAACCCTTTACCGGACATGCAATCAGCCGAGGCCGACACTTTAGAATTCACAGCCCACCAGATGCACGACAACAGCCGCCTGACCTGCCAGTTGACCGTGACGCCCACTATGGATGGCACCGTTTTCCAAGTGATCGGGCGCTAGGTCATGTCAGGCATCGTTATTATCGGGGCAGGTCATGCAGGGGTGCAACTGGCGGCCAGTCTGCGGGAAAATGGCTATCGTGACACGATCCGCCTGCTCTCTGGCGATCCGGATTTCCCCTATCACAAGCCGCCGCTGTCCAAGTCGTTCATGGCAACGGAAGATGCGGCACTTCAACCGCTACGGGGCGAAGCCTTTTATGCGCAAAACGCCATTGATCTGAGACTGGGGGTCGATGTGGCCCGGATCGACCGAAACGGTAAATCTGTCATCTGCGCGGACGGCGCGACCATCGACTACGACAAACTTGTCCTTGCCACAGGCACCCGCGCACGAAACATCACCGTGCCCGGTGCCGATCTGCCGCAGGTCTTTGCGCTGCGTACGGCGACGGATGCGCGCAGGATGCGTGATGCCTTGCCAGCGATGCGGCATGTGGTTGTTATCGGCGGGGGGTTTATCGGGCTTGAGGCCGCCGCGATGCTGTCGGCACGCGGCGTGCAGGTGGATGTCATCGAACTGGCGCCGCGATTGCTGGGGCGCGCGACAAGCGGGGCCGTGGCCAGCGCTATTGCCGACCATCTGACAAGCACCGGCGTCAGGCTGCATCTGAACCAGTCGATCAGCGCTATTGTGGCACAGGATGGCGCGGTTTTGGGCGTGCAACTGGGTGATACAACGCTGCCTGCCGATCACGTTCTGGTTGGAGTCGGGGCCATCGCGATGGACAATCTGGCCCAAGAGGCGGGGCTTTCGACAGATAGTGGAATCGTTGTCGATGGGTTTCTGGCAACGGATGATCCTGATATCTTTGCCATCGGCGATAGCGTGTCGTTCCCGCAAATACATCTGGGGCGGCAGGCACGGCTGGAATCTGTCCAGAACGCAACGGATCAAGCGCGCGCCCTAGCACGGACACTGACCGGACAGCCTGATCGCTATACCGCTCTGCCTTGGTTCTGGTCTGACATCGGTACTCTGAAACTGCAGATCGCCGGTTTGTCCGAACAGCCGGACCAGTTTATACAGACGCATGACACCCACGGCATGCTGAAGTCGGTTTACCATCTCAAGCGGGGGGAACTGATTGCCTGTGAAACGCTCAACAGCGCCGGAGAGCATATGCTGTCACGCAGGATGATTGCAGAAGGGCTAACACCCGGTCTTGCTGAACTTGCCACAGGTGATCTCACACAAATCAAGCTCGCCTATCAAAGGCTTTCCGATGTCTGATGAAAGCTCGAAAAGGCAAAAAGGACTCAAGTTAAAACACTGAAGGGGGCTTTATTGATGGCGTGGATGCCCGAGAGATCTACATGGCCTTTTTGGTTTTTTGCCAGACGTAAGAGTTCCCTTTAAGTCAACATAGGTTTCAATGCGGCGTATAGTAGGACGCATGTTCCGCATCGACAAAGATGAAAACTCTATCAAGCCGCTGAAAGCACGCGGCTTTTCCGAATTGGGCTCAAAGAGCGCCAGCATCTGCAGGAGTGGATTGCAAAGTACCCATCCTGCTTGCGCGAAGATCTGCTGATCATTCAGACAGAGTTTGCGGGGTTTTCCGATACGCAGGAGCGCCTGGATCTCTTGGCCTTGAACAAAAAGGGACGCTCAGGGACAGCCGATCGAGCCATCACCTTCACGGTTGCCACGTGGTTGACGCGCATTTGCTGCACATCGGTCTCTATCAGCCATTTTGCAGTTGTTTGCTTTAGATCACCCCATTCAAGTGTGCCTGAATGGCTTCGCCCACATCGACCAAGATAAAGTCCGCCGCAGCGAGCGCATCCAATGCAGCGTCGCGGGTGACAAACATGCCGGAATAGTCGTCCAGTTCGCCCCAGCTTGGAATTCCGACGATCACGCACTCACATTTGCCAGCTTTGAATTGATCGAGTGCGGACGCCAACGCAGCGTCATCGATTACTTTGATCAATGCCTTATGCTGGGCAACTGGGATCTTGAACGCGCGGAGGCGGGATATGATGACTGCCTTCGCCAGTGCGACTGTGTCGTATCGCTTGGTGTTGCCAACGCGGGTTCCATTGCCAAAAGGCAGGCTGTGTCGGTGCATCTCATTTGCAAATCTAGCCACTGACTCAAAACCAGCAGTGCGCGCCAGATCCTTTGCCGTGACTATCATGCTTCACCTCAATTTTGGTATTTAGAACAATGATTTTATTATACATTAAAGCACTCTTTACCCTACGGTCATTAGCGCCTCAATGTTGGGATTTGCGCAAAAAATGTCCGACCCTGCGAACACGTCTTGCCTCTGCGTACCCGCGACGTGCATCAGATCCAAAGGACCCGCGATGCCTGTCGTGTGACTACAGAAATAATGCGGTTAAGTGCGGCAGCCTCAGCCAAAATTCCATATGGCCCGATCATAATCGCCTCCGCTTACCCGCCTGTGTGTTCTCCGACGGGACCCGCTAACTGGGCTTCTTGGTCTGCCAGTTGTTCGATTGCCTGCGTCTCTTGGCGTAGGTCCTCTGCTGTCAGACGTAACTTGGTGACATAGATCGAAGTCTGTGCTGCGGTGTCGCCTGTAGCCCATTTGTCGAGAATGCCCTCCACCGCGCGCTCTACTCCCCTGCGGTCTCGTGTGTCTGTGGTGTATTTCATGGCTGTCTCGTTCGAGGGAATGTGGCGCCTCGCTGCGGGTGTGTCGGTCATAACCAACTATCGGGATCGAAAATATCATCTAAAGGTGAAGCTAGCGGGTTTGACGGGTTTAACGGGTTTAACGGGTTAGTTTCCTCCTCTCGATATACAGAGGGGGTCTCTGCCTTTTCCGTGTGACTGGGAAGAAACCCGTTATACCCGTTAAACCCGTTTTGTTGCTCTGTGGAGGCTTCGCCAGCTTGGACACGATACACGCGCGAGCCTGAACTCGCATCGGCCCGCCCGGTCAGGCGTAGGCCATGCACAATTCGGCCCTCTCGGAATTTTAGAATTCTGCCAAGACTTCGAACCGACTTCAGCGCCCGATCGCCTGCCAGATCGAGCAAAGCCGTTTCTATCGGCGTGTCGATCATTATGCCTTTTGCAACCGACTGTACCTCTTTGGCTGTAAACTCTGCAGTGTCGAATTGATCACGCAGTGCATCGAGTAGTGCAAATAGTGCGTCGGCCTCAGGATCAGCGGCCTGCGCCTCGCGCACAAGGTCCATTGGGTCGCCAAATTCATGCGGGCGCAACACACTGTCAGCCCAGCAAACGGTTTGCCTCACAAGATCATCCCACGCCTCGAATGACGCCAAGCGCCCCGGTGCGCGTTTCTGCGCATGGGTAAAGCGGGCACGGATCAAGACGCATGCGGGGGCCACCATTTCCACGCGGTGATCGAGTACCCATTGCAGCGGGTCCATATCGAATTGTCGCGCAAATGGTTGATCGGTTTCTGGATCGATCCGGCAAATAATGACGCGGCGCGGCAAGTCACCGGCAAGTGACAGATTGTTGCCTGTCAGGATCAACAGCGCTCGGTTTGGAATTCGGATCGCCTCCGACTTGCCCAGCACTCGATCGATCATTGCATCAGCCGTGATAAAGGCCGCCATGCTCGCACTGTCAAAAATGCCAATCACGTTATCCCAGATAAGCGCCTTGCCACCTGTGCGCAGTGCCGTAAATAGACGCTTGCGTGTTTCCTCATCATCGCGCCCTTGCGTGTGCGGCCATACATCCGGCGCGCGCCCTTCTATCAACGCTCCTACGCAGTTTGCCAGCAGCGTTTTGCCGGATCCTTGAATGGGTGCATCAAACGCAATCGCGGGCGCGGTCGGTAGCACCGGGCGTGTGACCGCTGTGAGGATCGCCGCCAGTAACGCGCCTCTTGCCGATGCATCCACAAAGGGAAAGGTTGCAAAGGGATACAATAGCGTTTTCACCGCACGGCTTGCATCATCGAGTGTCGGATTAATCGGCACGTCAGGCACATCGTCACCAAGCGGGTCAAAGAGCAAACGCGTTTCCGCGTCATAGCCGGGGCTTGTCAGCGCCGATCCATCCCGCCGGATCGTCGGCGCCGTGATCACGCCCTCGATCGGCTTCAGCTTGCGCCTTTCGCCCTGTGCAATGACTTGTTTCAGCAGTCCTGGCGGCGGGTCGATGTCAACTGGCACAACAATATCCCCTTGCTGCACGTATTTCCAAAATTGGGTCGTGTTCCCAAGGTGGTGCGCTAGGCCCGCTTCGCAAAGCGCATGCAAGCGGCCATCTTCGGCAAGCGCAAGCTGCCCCCCAAAATCATAGGTCACCGGATCGCGGCGCATGAGTTCGATCGTGGCGGTCGCGGCCTCGGACGTGTGGCCCTTCACCAGTTCCACTCGCGCAGGTGCGCGTTGCAGTCGATATGTTTTCCCGCCATGCGCAAAGCTGTGCAACGACGGGCACGCCTGCATAAGATACAGGCGGCCAACCGTCCGCCCGCCATCATAATCAGGCTCGATCGGGTCGAGGGTTATGCATCCGTGGTATTTGTTGCGATTGTTCAGCAAATCGCCGACTGTGACACTTATCAACCTTCCATCACGTTCAACCTGCACCACAAAGTCGCCCGCAAGGTTGCTTGTTTCCAATGCCCGTCGCGCGTTTTTCTCAGCGCGTTCGATCGCCTCTTTGTCACTTTGATCTGTCAGCGCCGTGATCTCTTTGACGCGTTCGGCCACCCAAACTTCTTTGACTTCTTCGGCATCAGGCTTTGCCGCGCTCTTTGCCTCACTTTTGATCGCGTTAAGCTGGTCGCGTTCTTGCGCTGTCAGGTCATAGAATGCGTCGCGCGTGTCGGTGGGCAATGCTTCGGCATTAATCAAGAATGGATCGCCTCGGCGTTGGTCCAGACCAGCACCACAAGCCGCGCCGCCTGCAAAGTCTAGCCGTGATTGCTGCCACACGGATGCATCGACTAGGGTTCGCTCCAGCATCGCCCCGCTTCTACTGATTTCGATGTGACCATAACCAGCAAGCCAAAGCCGATCGACAAGCACCTGTCCTGCACGGGGGATGTCGGCGGCGTCCTGCACTAGCATGTAAAGTCGCTGCCCTTTAACGCCACGCAATTCCTTTTCGCCTTGCCAGATACAAGAGGATGCAGACGGCCACCACAAGAGACCAGCATCGACCAGACCGGGCGCGGCTTTTCCGATCGCATGCACAAGGCTATCACGATCGAGCGGGTCACCATTAGCAGCGGGGTCATAGTCCAACATCATCACGCCTGCACCCTGGGGCCATACAAAGGCGTCGTTGGTGCGTGTTGTTGTTCCCTGCGGCTTACCAGAATCGGCAAAGGCCTTCCGAGTCATGACTTTGGTCGCTGCGTTGTTTGGCACGCCATAGACAAGCGCCTGTGCGGGTGTCAGGCTTTGTAGGATCGCCCCTAAGTCTGCCAGTGTTGAAAGTTCGCGTGTCTCGACCATGCCTTGCGATAGGTTGCCGCCCGCTTGCTTTAGCAGATCGCCACCTGCGCTCAAAGAAAACCCCTTGGAAAGCCGAGTCGGTTTGATCGCGGTAATGATGGAAAGCGTAGCTGTATTCATTTGAAAATGCCTCGGATATTTACCCGAAGACGCGCAGATGCTATAATACCTCACGATCTGCCCGACCGTATCAATACCTTTGCCCGTCCGCGCTGCCTGCGGGCGGGTTATTATTGCGCTGTGCGGTTTTTGTCGGCTGTGTTCAGCCCTTCGACGTCCCAGCGGCTCATCCGTCCAGAAAATTGAACAGGTGCTGGGATCTGGCCACGTTTGACCATTCGGTAAACTGTGACGCGACCGCATCCATATCGTGCGGCGACTTGCTCGGCATTTAGCCAGCGCTGTGTGGGTTGTGTGTTAGTGTCATGCATGGAAACTCTCCGGTTGCGTATGACACTGCTTAGGCAGTTGGACGCGAGCGCGGCAAAGGACAAACGTGGCTCTTATTTTTCCAAGCCTCTTTCCTTTTTAATCTTAGTCACCGCCTTGGTCACGGCGCCCGGCTCAATGTTAAAAATAAGTGCGATGCACTCATGACTGTCTTTTTGCGTCATTCCTTGGTCGGCGTGTATCTGTGCCAGATCAAAGATTTGACGGTCTCGTACCAATTTATAATGCTTTGACGCTTTGCCAGTCTTGTCTTTCACTACCTGCGCGCGCAGCACACTTGCGATGGTGCTGCCCATCTCTGGCGCACCGGGCCACTCCATCCTCTCTGCCGCTTCTGCCAGCAGTTCGATGTCACCGTTTGTCTGTCTCCCGTCTATCGTGGACAGATAGGACGTCCATAGGTGGCGAAATAGTTCCTCATCAGTCATGCGTCCGCCCCCGTCACAAAGTCATACAACCGCGCTGCGAGATCCGCGCGTTCTGTGGAAGTGTCACCGCGGCGATAGGCGGCGTCCAGCCCGCGCAGGCTGTGGTCACAGAACGCGTCTGCGATATGATCTGGCACAGGCGGCACTGCGGACCTGCACCAGCCCTTGATTGCGTTGCGAAAGCCGTGCGCCGTCAGGTCAGCGTCAAAACGCTTCAACGTCTTTCGGATAGCGTTTGGCGATATTGGCCCTGTCGTTGTCGGGCTTTCAAACACATGTTGCTGATCTGGTCCTTTGCGCAAGCTCTGTAGACGCCCCAGCAGCGGCTCAGGCAGGCGTAGGGCGTATTTGCGACCTGACTTCATCCGCCCTTGTGTGGTGCGGTCTGTGCGCGCTGGCACGGTCCACACGCCGCTGGCATCATCAATGTGCGCCCATTCCGCGTTTACTATCACACCGATCCTGTGCCCCGTCGTCATGGCTGTCAGGATCGCCAGCTTGGCGGTGTCGCTCGCGTCGGTCGTGCCTAACCATTGCCACAGCTCAGGCAGACGGTCATGCGCCAAGGTGCCGTGATGCTTAACCTCGCGTCGCGCGACCGCATCCGCGAAAGCCGTCTTGCGTGGCGTCGGGTCAGCCTCGATCAGCTCTTTGTTAGTTGCGCGGTCAAACACCGCTTGGATATGGCCCAAAGCGTGGCCAGCGGTGATAGGCTTTTCTCGGAATAAAGGTTCCAGCAGGTTGAAGATTTCACGCCGTCTGATTTCGGTGATCGGCCTATCGCCTAACACCGACTTGATATGGTGCAGGTGGATCGCCTCAGGGCGTCGGCGGCTGGGGCCGTCTTGCAGCTTGTGTTTGCGTCCCTCGTGCCATTCGGTCCAAAGTTCGTGATATGTCGGCGCGCTGGTTGCACCAAGATCGGCAAAGCCAGCAAGCACCTCGCCTCTGACCACGGCCTCAAGCTCTGTCGCTGTGGTTGCGTTGGCGAACCCACGGCTCAGCGCTTCGACGCCAAAGCCTTCGCGTGCCAACCGCTTGGCCACCGTTGAAAGCTCGCGCGCCAGCGCAAGGGTCGTGTCAGGATAGTCACCCAGCTTGATCCACGTCTTTGCCCGAAAGTAGAAAGCCTTTGTCCCAGTTTTCCATCCGCGAACATAGAGGCCTGTCCGACCACCTGTGCCAATCGCCTCGCCATCTTTCGTCGGCTTCCACCGACGGATCGCCAGATCTGTTGCTAGTGTCATCATGCCCTCTGTGGATACACTGTAGATACACAAACAGCATGACATTTACAGAATCAGCAGGCAACACTTAGATACAAAAACGCACAATATGGACTGTTTTACAGTAGGGTAGGGGGCGTTTTAGTCATAATAATAACGTGGGTATCTCTCCCTGTCTGTCCGCCACTTACACTTGCCGAAACCGACGATGGGCCCTCATGGGGCCCTTTTTTCTTTTGGTTTCAAAGGGGTTTAGGTGCGGCAACCGCCCTTCGGAGACTGCTAAAACGGTCAAAATTGGTCTCTGAACCCCATTTGTCTCTAATCGACCGCCCTAGGACTGCAGGAGGACGCTTTAAAAATAGTGTTTGATTGCAGAGTCTTGGCGTTTTTCGTCGAGCGCCCTTTTCGAAAGTGCAACCGATAGCACGATGCGTTGCGTATCCGGAGGGCGGGCACAGGGCGGTCGATATGGGCGGAAAGCAGTCTTTCGAGGCCATCGACGCGGCCGAACTCTCAGGGAGCAAAGCGGCTTGTCGCTGATCACGTTGGTTATTTAGGCCCCGCGATGTGAATGGGAGGATCAAACGGCGGTCATAAAGTTCATCCGGCTGGGCTGATCAAAGACATGCGCACAAGAGCCCTTATGCGAACTCCACCGATCTGCTGAACGGCATTTCGCGCAAGCGCTGGCCCGTCGCGGCAAATATGGCATCAGCCAGTGCCGGGGCCGCCGGGGCCGTTGCGGGTTCACCCAATCCGCGGACCTGTTCGGAGCGCTCTAAAAGCCGTGTGTGGAACAGCGGCGTCTGGTGCAGGCGCATCCCTTCAAACGTATGGAAATTGGTCTGCTGTACGGCGTGGTTTTCGTAGGTCAGCTCACAATTCATCGCGTGGCCTAGGCCGAAGATGGCTGCGCCGGTAAGCTGGGCCTCGGCGTTGACCGGGTCAAAGACAGTGCCGCAATCGGCGGCGATCCAGACCTCGTCGATGCGGATGCCACGGTCTGTCATGGTCACGTCAATGACCTCGGCCACGGGCACGCCATGGGTATGGGCAAAGGCAATGCCCCGCCCGCGTCCCGGCCCTATATCGGCACCGTTCCAGTTCGACATTTCGCCCACAGCCTCCAGAACGCGGCGACTGTCCGCGTCGGCGATCAGACGCAGCCGTTCCTCCAGCGGGTCAGCGCCGGCGGCGTGGATGAGTTCGGACAAGAAGCTTTCGTGAAAGAAGCTGTTGGAGCAGGCCCCGGGCGAACGCCATGAGCCAATCGGCATCATCGGCGGCGCGGCATAGCCTGTCACGCGGTAGTTGGGGATGGCGTAGGGCTGGTCGAAGGCACCCCAGACCAGCAAAGTGTCAGGCCCCGGTGGCACGATGAAGATGCGTCCGAACCATGAGGAGACAAGTGAAGGGCTGATGCTGTCAAGGTCATAGGCCAACACGCGACCATTCCCAACGGCACCCCGGCCAACGGCCAAGTGCAGGGGACGAGGGAAGTCGTGGGTCATGTCCTCTTCCCGGCTCCATGTCGTCTTGATGGGTGTGCCGGGCATTGTGGCGGCGATCTGGATCGCATGCACTACGTAGTCATGGTCGAGCCTGCGCCCAAAACTTCCGCCAGCGGGCAGAGCGTGAACAGTGACCCGGGATGGATCGACACCAGTCAGCTCCACCGCCGCGTCACGCACCACAGCGGGGATCTGCGTCGCAGTCCAGATCTGCACCCGCTCCGCCTCGACCAGCACGGTGGCGCTAAGGGGTTCCAATGCAGCATGGGCCAGAAACGGCGAACGGTATTCGGCCTCGATCACCGTGGCGTCCGCAAGCGCTGCTTCAACATCACCATCGTCGCGCAAACGGCTGTTGCGGAACGCGTCCGTACGAGCATTAATCAGCGCTTGCCACATTTCGGCGGAACTGGCGGGATATTCAGGGGGCAACCAGTCGACCTCCAGCGCCTGTGCCGCCTGAAACGCGAACCAGGTGTTGTCGGCAATCACTGCGAGCCCCTCGTTCACCTCGACCACCGACCGCACGCCTTGCATCGTAAGAGCGGCATCGGCGTTGTAGCCTGCCATGCCACCGCCGCGCCCAGGGTTGGCGCGCACGGTCGCGTGCAGCATCCCGGGCAGCACTACATCGATGCCGAAGTCCTGTGTTCCAGTGGATTTCGCGACAATATCGAGCCGCTGATAGGGCTTGCCCAAGCGCGTCCACTCGGAGGCAGGGCGAAGTGTCACGTCAGTAACTGGCTTAATAGCTGCTGCCTGTGCCGCAAGATCGGTGTAGGGAATGCCCGTGCCGTCGGGCAGAATGACTTGTCCGTTTTCAGTCCTCAGGTCGGCACGCGGCACACCGGTGCGGAACGCAGCGGCGGCTTTTAGGGTCTCGCGGGCGGTAGCACCCGCCATGCGCAGTGTCTCGTGCAAATCCGCAACCGAGGACGAACCGCCGGTGAACTGCGAACTGGTCAGTCGTGCGACATTGCCCATCAACTCGCGCACCGTGCTGGCTACGAAACCGTTCTCCCATGCTGGGAAAGGCAGGCTCTCGGCGGCCACGGTCCCGTTGAAATAAGCCTGATGCGGCTGGCCAGGGTCGAGTGTGGCGGTGGCCGGGTCTATGTCCAACTCCTCGGCGATCAGCATGGCCTGGGTCGAGGCAATGCCTTGGCCCACATCTGCGCGAGGCACGATGAGTGTGATGCCCTGTGGCGTGATCTTGACGAAGGGTGTCAGTGCGGCCTCTCCCTCAGCCAACCCCTCAAGCAGAGGGTTTGGCGTTTGGCGCGTGACGAAATAGGCCCCAAAAGCCACCCCACCGAGAATAGAGGCGGACCCGATTAGGAAACTGCGGCGGGCAATGGTTCTAGCGCGTCCCATAGCTCACACCTCCCGCATTGCGCTGGCGGCAGCGTGGACGGCGGCGCGAATGCGGGGGTAGGTCCCGCAACGGCACAGATTGCCCGACATCGCGGCGTCGATGTCCTCATCTGTCGGCTGCGGGTTGCGGGCCAGAAGGTCAGAGGCCTGCAGGATCTGGCCAGACTGGCAATAGCCGCATTGCGCCACCTGATGCTCGATCCATGCCGCTTGGATGGTGTGTAGCGCATCAGGCGTGCCCAGCCCCTCGATCGTCGTGATTTCGCCCCAGACATCGGCCAGCGCCACTTGGCAGGATCGCACCGCCTCGCCGCCGATATGGACAGTGCAGGCGCCGCATTGGGCAATGCCACAGCCATATTTCACGCTGGTCATGTTTAGACCGTCCCGCAGCGCCCACAAGAGCGGCATGTCGTCGGGCAGGTCCACCGTATGATCGGTGCCGTTGATCGTCAGGTTCATTGCGTTCTCCGGTCGGCTGGTGGATGAGGCTTGCGTTGCGATGTCCCCAATCTAGGCCCGTCGGCGCCACTCAGCGATATGCATATGTGGTCAGGTGCATGCAAAATGGGTCAGGCGGTATTCACGGGCTGGCCCCGCCCAACCGTCCGTGGCATTGAGGCAGGGACTTGAGAGTTTGGGCGCATGAATCAATCACCAACCTATTCCCTGTTCATGGCGACGGAAGTGGCGTGCCGCATCCTCGGCGTTGATCCACAGGTGATGCTCGAGACCGCTGGCCTTGGCGAATTAACGCCCGGCAGGTCCGAGGCGCGGGTGACGGCGCAGCAGTATTTCGACTGCTGGAATACGATGGAGGTGCTGTCGCCGCGCCCCGATTATGTACCTTATCTGGGCGTTGCGATTTCACGCGGGCCTGTCATCCCTGTGTTCTTCACACTCTCCTGCGCCCCCGACATGGAAACCGGCCTCAGGCGTTTGGCGCAGTTCAAGTCCTTGCTAGGTCCGACCGTCATGCGGGTGTTCCGGGATGGCGATTTGCTGCGGCTGGAATACGAAAGCGTCGATGCCCGCGTTCCCATGCCGCCGAGCCTTGGCGCCCTGCAACTTGTGGTCGCGGTCGAGAATATTCGCGGAGCGACGGCCCATCTGGTCTGCCCGGTTGCAGCGGGCTTCGATGGATCCGATGAGGAACGGCACATGATCGCCGGGCATTTAGGCATCATGCCCGAGCGGTCACAGGCCGCCTATGTGGCCTTTGCGCCCGAGGATGCCAAGCGCCGGTTTATTTCCGAGAACGCCACCCTTTGGGCTGATGTCGAGGCTGATCTGAAGCTTCAGCTGGCCGCTCAGAACGATCGCCTTCCTATCGCCGATCGTGTGCGTGGGGCCTTGGTCGATCTAATGCCCGCAGGACGCACGGGGGCCGAGGATGTGGGACTAGCTCTGGGGATCAGCCGCAGCACCTTGCAGAGGAGATTGCGCGAGGAAGGCACATCCTATCAGGAGGTGTTGGACGCCATGCGGCGCGACCTAGCGATCCGGTATCTCACTAAGACCAGCCTGCGCGCCGACGAGATTGCGAATGCCCTAGCCTACCGCGATGCCAACAGCTTTTCGAGAAGCTTCCGCAAGTGGACGGGTCTCTCGCCGTTGGCGTTCCGGCAAGCGGACAACGAGTCATCCGTTTCGGGGGAATCCGGATAGACCGGTCTTCGTCTTCACTGGAGCCATGTCACGGCAGAGCTCCGGGCACCTCGACAAGAATTCCGATCGCAAGCGCCGGAATGGCGAAAAAGCTGGGCAACCAGACCAAAGTGCGCGCGACCGGAATGCCAAGGTAGAAGACCGGAACATAGACAAGACGCGAGATTATGGTCAAAAGCGCCGCGCCGCTTGTCCATTCGTTCGACACACCAAGGCTGACCGCAAGAAGGGCAAGCGGCATATACATGATCGCCCCTTCCTTAAGGTTTGCCAGCGTCATGTCGATCCGCCGCCCCACCGCCCCCATGCCCGGCTGTACGCCTTCGCGGTTAGAGAATCCGAAGGCCAGCCCAGCGGTGAGGCCGGCATATGTACCCTGCACCACGACGGCCCCAAAGATCAGGAGGCCGTAGATCAAGATGCTGAGAGTTTCTAATGTCATGGGGTCATACCTCGGTGATTATTTTCGATATATTTCAGGCAACCATTGAGAGCTGGTCATGAAGGGGCAGCGCATGAAGGGGCAGCGCAAAAGTAATGAGGAGCCAAAGGATGTTCATGCATCAGACCCGGCCCTTGAATTCGGCGATGACGTCCCGACGAAACAGGAGCGCGAGCGCCACCAGCTGGAAGCCCATGAAAAGACCGATCCCAACATAGACGGTCGCGGCGGAGGCCATTTCGACCGGCATGGGGCTGATCATCTGCGTGATGAGACCTTGGGAATAGTCGAAAGCCCCCACGGCGTTGTAGGCGACGAGCGCACCCCAGATAGCCACGCTGCGCCGTGTCCAGAACAGGTAGAGCATGACCGGCAGAGCAAACCCGATGATCGTATCGCTTAGCCATGGGCCAAACCAGCCATCCGGGGCGATGCCGCCGAACATCTGCAATTCTGGCAGAAAAAGGATCGTTTGCGCCCGGAATATCGTGGCACCCATCAGACGCGTGATCGCCCATTTGATCGTCGGTGTCATGTAGAGTGCCTTCCAGAATGTTTGATCACCGCCAGCCTTGCGAATACGGAAACGGTCAGGACGGTCGCGGCCTCGGCGGTTGTGAAGGTATCATCCCGTTACCAGCCGGTAGAGAACGAAGACCTCTCCGAGCACCATGGGAGCCGACAGCAGAACCTGAAACAGCCAGACGACGCCCATCTTCTTGTTCCAGAACTGTTCCTTGATGAAAAACCGTTGGATGACGGACATGTCGATCAGGCAGGTGATCACGAAAATCCATGCCAGCGTGCGCACTGTGGTCTCGGAAAACCCTTCGAGGATCGCGAAGGTCAACAGCACCTCCGTAAGCGAAACCAGCAGATCACCGACCGCGATCTGGACCTTGGCTTTGTGACTGATCCCCGCGTCCAGCTGCCCGGGCATGACAACGGTCGCACCTATGAACCGAAACATGTGCAAGACAGCGACCGGCAGGGCGGCCACCGCAAAGTCGGCCCGCACGATGTCGGGGAAAAGCCATCGACACAAGATGATCGTAGATACAAGACTGATCGATATCTGAACATTCATGACCAGTAGGTTGCGGCTTGGGGACAGGGACATTGGTGTCTCCTTGGATGGCTGGACTGGGCGAGCTGCCGCGAAATTAATGAAACTCGGTCTTTGCGAATTGCCGAAACAGAAACGCGGGCGCGATCCGGCTCATCAGCTTGATCTGACGCGATTGCCCAAGCAGCATCACCGTCTGGTTTCGGTGCAAACCGTTCAAGATATCGCGCACCAGGTCCGCAGGCTTCATCTTCTTGAAGTTGTTGGACTTGAGCACCTTTGCCATATCGGTATCGACAACGGGGGGCATGGCCTCGAAGACCGTGATGCCGTGGGGCTGCAGCTGGTGGCGCAAAGTTTGCGCACAGTGATGGATCAGCGCCTTGGTGCCGGAGTAGACCGGCGTTCCGGGTGAAGCGACAAAGGCGATGCCCGATCCGATGAACAGCACAGCGGGTTGCGCGCTTTTCTCCAGCAGCGGCAAGGCGCGCCGTATGAGGGTCAGCGGGGCCGTCGCGTTGATCGCGATCTCGTTCTCGATCTTTTGCAGGGTGTCGGGATCGTTCTTGAAATCATAGGCCAGGAAAATGCCCGCGTTGTTGATGAGCAGATCAAGCCGTCCATGCTGCGCCTGAATATCTGACAGGATCCGTTCCTGATCCTCTGCAACCGTCACATCTCCCGCGATCGCCTGCGCGCCGGTCAGGCGCGCGGCCTCGGAAAGCCTACCCGCGTCGCGCCCGCAGATAATGACGGTGTTGCCGCGAGCCACAAACTGCCGAGTCAGCTCAAGGCCAATGCCCGAACCGCCGCCGGTGATAAGGATGATCTTCGATGTCAGGTCCAAGTCAGGGTCTCCTTGTGACAATGTCATCATCTACTTAGGCGTGTTGGACAGTCCACTTCCACCGCTTGTGACTTGCAGATCGCGTCAATGACTTGCAAATTGTCTCAAGGCCATTGCGGGATATGTCGCCAGCTTTTCTACTGCGTCCAGCGGACCCCCCGTGCGAAAGGTCACCCGATGCAAAGCCACGAGCGATCCCCGATCTATACATCCGCCATCCTGTCGGGCCCGATCTGCGGGATGCTGGGTATCAGATGGGAAGAGGTTCTGACCCGTGCGGGCATCATTGCGACCGAACGCAACGACCGGGCCTTTCTTGTTTCTGCCGAAGAATACCTGCGCCTATGGGCCGCGATCATGGAACTGTCAGGGCAGCAAGACGTCTCGAAGCTGCTTGGGCTACGGATGGCGGGCGGTCCTGCTATCCCGGTCCTGTTCGCACTATCCACCGCGCCGGATTTCGAAACCGGCATCATGCGCATGGCGAAATTCAAAAGCTTGTTCGGGCCGATGCAATTCGTCCTGTCGCGCAGCGCGTCCGAGTTCACCGTGCGCGTCACCCCGGACGTGGCCACAGCCCCCTTGCCTGGAACATTCAGTAGCCCCCAGATCATCTATCTGCACGCGCAAGCCAATGCGCTGGCGCGTCATCCGATCCGACCGCTGAGCGTGTGCCTGCCGCTGCCGCAGGACGAGCGCGAGCGTCTGGCAGACGTCTTCGGCCAGGTCCCCCAGCATGGCGACGCCATGTTGACCTATGCCCGCGCCGATGCACGCATGATATTCATATCCGCAAACACCGAGCTTTGGGAGGCCACTGAGGCGGACCTTCAAGCCCAGGCGATGATTCAGTCTAAAGGCTTACCCCTGTCCGAAAGGGTTCGCGCAACGATGCTGGAGGCGTTCTCGATCACCGAACCCAACATCGCCCACGTTTGCGGTCGCCTGAAGTTGAGCCGGAGCACCCTCTTGCGGCGTCTGGCCGATGAGGGGGCGACTTTTCAGATGCTGCTGGACGAAACGCGAAAAGATCTTGCGATCCGATATTTGCTAAAAAGCGACATGAACAATCAGCAAATCGCGCACCTCGTGGGCTACCGTGATCCCAACGCGTTCCAGCGTGCCTTCCGGAAATGGACCGGAACGACTCCTCAAGCATTTCGCACAGTTATTACACAGTTAGACGCGTAAGCAGCGCAAGTTACTTTAGCGCTTCAGAAGTCCGCAGATGTATTCAATTCTCTGCGGCAGCGCATATCGGCTATTCAAAATGTCGCCGCAGGACGCAATTGCTGTGTCGACTGTCCGCTATGGGCCGATTGCGTTAATTCCGTGCTCCAAACACCACGCCGGCCTGATCCGGCCATGGCAATCCCGCGCACTCCGACAACTGCATTACGGTCACGGCGGAAACCTCCCGCCCAAACACCAACCGTTTCAGCACCTCCGGTGCCAGATAAGCCAACCTTAGCTGCCTGCTAACATGGCGCTCTGCGAGGTTTACGGCGATGGCCAAATCCCGAACGGTGCCGAACTCGCCGGCCTCCATGCGCCGCCGCCAAGCCCAAGCGCGGCCAATGGCACGCAAGATATGCGGATCTTGGGTGTGATCCTCGCTGGGCAAGTAGTCGTCAGGTGGCAAGATCTTGGGCCGCCCGTTTTTCTTGCGCACTTTGAGGGGCACAAAAATCTGGATGGTGCCGGGCGCCGCCATCACACTGCGGCCTCTAGCCGGCGCGGTGTCATAATGTCCCGCATGACGCCAGCAATAGCGTCGGTGCGTAAGTCAATAATGAGCCCTTCAGCTGTTACCGTGACGCGGCGCACCAGTAACTGAAGAATACGGGCCTGTTCGGCAGGGAATAGATGCGCCCAGAGTTCCGGAAACTGCCGCAAGGCCGCAATAGCTTCAGCCTCGGTAATGTCGTCCCTGTCCAATTTGGCGATCACTTGCGCTGTGGTTTCGGGTGTGCGCAGGATGCGTTGGATTTCATTGACGACCGCGCCTTCTACTGTATCGGCTGGCAATCGCTGTGGAATGCCATCCTTGGGCGCTTCACGGTTCTTCAGGAGATCCATGGAAACATAATAGCTATACCGGCGTGTGCCTTTCTTGGTGCTAGAGGGCGTCATAGCCGCGCCGGTCGCGGTGAACAGTATTCCCTTGAGCAGCGCCGGCGTTTGCGTACGGCTGTTGTTTGCCCGCATGCGGGGGCTTTCACCTAGGATGTCGTGGACTTGATCCCAAAGCCGCGCGTCTATTATGGCGTCATGCTCGCCTGGATAGGCTGTGCCTTTGTGCACGGCCTCGCCGCGGTACACGCGGTTGTTGAGCAGGCGGTAAAGATAGCCCTTGTCGATCAGCGTGCCCTTTTTGCTGAGGACCCGTTCTTTGCGTAGATCTCTCGCCAAAACGGTGGCCGACCCGACTTCAACAAAGCGGGTAAAGATGTGCACGACGGTGGTCGCCTCTTGGGTATTCACCACCAGCTTACGGTCGCGTACGTCATACCCCAGGGGTATGTTGCCGCCCATCCATATCCCCTTCATGCGCGACGCTTTCACCTTGTCACGGATACGCTCGGCGGTGACCTCACGCTCGAACTGGGCAAAGGACAGCAGAATGTTCAGCGTCAGCCGTCCCATTGATGTGGTCGTGTTGAACGACTGGGTGTCGGCGCTGAAATATGGCGAATGAAAGTTGGCCTTTGCCTGATCGTTTGCTGCATCATGAAACCCTTTACCTGTCACAGAGTGAAAATTTCGGACGCCGCAATCACCCCCGTTTTCGCTCAATTATGGGGTCAGCCGGTGTATTGATCTGGATCAGCGGGTTCGCATCCGATGGGTTGGTTTGGGAGTTTGCGCCTGCCAGGCCGCTACCTGGCTCAAACCATCTCATGTGGTTCCTGTCGGTGATCTTGGACAGCGCTGCTGGCGCGGATGCGGGCAGGGCATCATGATCGAGATCAGTGCCGTGCGGGACCCATGTGTTATCGTGGCGCCTTATTGAACAGGAGACACCCATGGCTGCGCTGCCCTTTAATGACAACCGGATCGAAGAACTCGTGCTGCGGTTCAACGCTCTGATGGCCAAGGAAGCGACGGATATTTCCAACCTTGGCAGCAATGCTTCGGATGACGCAGTGGCCGCGAGCCTGCAAGAAACCGGTGGCGATCTGCGCCGTGACGAGATCACCCAAGAAATCGAAAGCATGAACGACGAACAGCAGGACGCGCTTGTCGCCCTTTTCTGGATCGGCCGTGGCGATAGGGAGCCTGCAGAGTGGGGAGTGGTCAAAACCCTTGCGCGCCAACAGCACAAGGGGCTGGTCAGCCGCTATCTGCTTGGCCAGCCTGAAGTTGGGGAATTCCTGACAGCAGGTCTTGAAAAAATGCTGGAATATGGTGTCGACTAATCTGGGGACTGATCCCTTTATCCTTGTGACCACCTGCGTCGTCGGCCACGCGGACATCGTGCTGCGCAACAGCTGCCTGTGGTGAACGCGATGTCGCAATTCGAGCTTGTCGCAATGTTGCTGATACTGACCGCCACATTCAGTTGGGTGAATGTTAAGCTGGCGGTCATGCCGCACACCATCGGCCTGCTTGTGATGGGGCTTAGTGCCTCGCTTATTGTCATCGGTGCCGAGGCGGTGATGCCGGGGCTGTTCAATTATGAAGGTCTGAGTGTCCTTCTCCGCCAGGTTGATTTCCAGCAAACCGTTCTTGAAGGCATGCTCGCGTTCCTGCTGTTTGCGGGCGCGTTGCATGTCGACGTGGTCAGCCTGCGTAGCCGCGCCTTGACCATCGGCACGATGGCGAGTTTGGGTGTTGTGGCGTCCACTGCGATCATCGGATCCGTCGTTTGGGCGGCATCCGACCTGTTGGGTGTTACGATCTCATTGCCGTGGGCGCTTGTTTTCGGGGCGCTGATCAGCCCGACCGATCCTGTCGCGGTTCTTGCAACGTTGAAAGCCGTCAAGGTCCCCAAGGGCCTCAAGATAGTCATGACGGGGGAGACGCTATTCAACGACGGCGTGGGCGTTGTGTTGTTCGCCGTCCTGGTCCACGCCGCCACTGGTGACGAGTTCGGCGCTTTTCAGGTGGCCGAGATGTTCGTGGTCGAAGCTTTCGGTGGTGCAGCCCTCGGCGCCGTGACGGGCTATGTCGCCTATCGTGCCATGCGTGCCATCGACGACTATTCGATCGAGGTCCTAATATCGCTGGCGCTGGTCGTGGGCACATATGCGATTGCCTCCAGACTGATTGTGAGCGGTCCATTGGCGGTTGTCGTCGCTGGATTACTGGTCGGAAGCAGGGGGCCACGCGACGCGCTGAGCGAAGAAACCCAGCGATATCTTTTCGGTTTCTGGACGCTGGTCGACGAAATGCTGAACTCGGTCCTGTTCCTGCTGATCGGGCTGGAGGTTCTGGTGTTGCGGTTCGAGCCTGCATTCGGCTGGCTGATGGCGCTCGCGGTGCCGCTGGTGCTGGTCGCGCGGCTGATTGCCGTCAGCGGTCCGGTCCTATTGCTTGGGATGTTCCGCAAATTCGAATCCGGCACGATTCCGGTGCTGACGTGGGGTGGCTTGCGGGGTGGTATCTCGGTCGCCTTGGCGCTTTCCTTGCCTGAAGGCGCTGAGAAATCAGCGCTTTTGGCAGCAACCTATGGCGTGGTTCTGTTTAGCCTGATCGTTCAGGGGCTGAGCCTGCGTGTCGTGATCCAGCGGGTCTTGCTAAAATGACTGTGGATTAATGTTGGCGGTCCAAACCGCAGGAACAACTCGGAGACATCAGCCAGCCTGAATAAGGTGAATGTGGATGACGCGTTCATTGATCGAAATCCTCGCACACAGCGCGAAGATCATCATGGCGACCACGACGCGCCAGAAATAGCTTTCGCGCCCATAAACTACCGGATGAGGCCGCAAAGAGTGACCAGTGTTGTCGTGCCGTTCCGTTTTGGTTTACGCCTTTTGGGTGGCACCTTGGATCGCAATGCAGGACACAGAGAGGGGCGATTAGCCGTTGCCAGTTCTCGCTCGACCTAAGTTGGCGTTTTCGGTTCGGCTTTATTCGCTACGCCGACTGCGTCAGCCCCCAGAAATCCGCGATGAGGCGGGTCGAGGAAATGCCGACCTCAAGCATATATTTGCCTTCTTTCCCCAGACCTTTGTCGCCATCGGCACTGATCGGGGTGCCGTGGCCCATGTCCCCGATGATGTAGTACTCGATCACCACCCGCCCGTCTGCGTCGCACCAGACTTCGCGAGGATAGCCGTCAACCATCTCGACATGTGTGGGCGGACCTTCGACCTTGTGGATCTTCTGCCATTGCCGGACAATCGAGCTGGCGTTGGAATTGTCGACGGTTGTATCGCTGTCGCCATGCCAGACCGAGATCGTCGGCCATGGCCCCGTGAATGTCGTGGCATCACGCACAAGCGCGTCGAGCTGTCTGTCCGACGGACTGCCATAGCCATTCATGCGCACCAACGCCTCCATTATGTTGGTCGCGCTATGGTACGGCAACCCTGCGATGATCGCCCCTCCCGCAAACACTTCCGGATAAGTCGCAAGCATCACAGATGTCATTGCACCACCCGAGGACATCCCCGTAATAAAGATACGCGATGGGTCGATGGCATGACCGTCAACGACCTGTTTGATCATGTGCCGGATAGACAGCGGCTCGCCAACGCCACGTTGGCTGTCGCCGGTCTCGAACCAGTTGAAGCTGCCAATAAGATTGTTAGCCCGTCTTTGCCCCGGAAACAGGAGCGCTATTGCGCATTCATCGGCGAGCGTCGACCAGCCTGTTCCGATATCATAGCTTTCTGGTGACTGGGTGCTGCCATGAAGCACGACGACGAGCGGGCCGTTTTTCGGAAAGCTTTCCGGAATATAGGTGTCAGCACTCAGCAAGCCGGGGTCTGTTCCAAAATTTTCGAGAACACAAAGACGTTCGCTGGCAAAGGAAGATGTTGACATAAGAACCCCTTGAGTGCGCCAGTATTGGCTATTTGAGAAGTCGCCTCGGCCCAAATAATTTTTATGGCCGAGGCATTGTGACGTTCCACGGTTCAAGGCAGATAAGAAGTGAGCTTTGACGCTTGGACGTGTCGGGTCCCGTCATCAAAGGGTGTCTATCGGTCAAATCGAGGATGCCGTCGTTTCTGCCGACACCCGAAAATCATGACCAGAGATTATTCCATGCCTCGGGACTGAAGCTGCTCGTAATCAAAGTTCTCGATCGTATCGATTTCGGTTCCTGAATAGGGCACGTCGTAGCGCGAGTTGTTAGCCATCGGCGTTGTTCCGCGGTAAGAATATGGATAGGCGTAGTATCCCTGACGGCCATATGCCGCCGTATCCGCCACGATTGCTGAAATCACGCCATTCTCGACGATGATGTCGGAAACATAACCATAGCGCACACCGTCAGACAGGTAGGCGTAACGACCGATCAGATCGGTTGCCTTGAAAATGCCAGGGCCAGCAACGAGATCATCATCGACCACGCCCGTGGTCGCGGTATCGGCCTGGGTGATCACTTGTTCGCTGTCCCCGTAATCACCGAATACGTCGTAATTATCCACATTTTCTTCGGTGACCGGAACCTGTGCCTGCTGGATGGTTTCGCCGATATCCACCTCGTCCCAAGGCACATGGACATGCGTATCGCCGATGTCCCAGAAGCCGCCAACCTGCGCGATGATGCCAAGCACCTTGCCGTCATTGCTAAAGATCACATTTTCGACATCCCCGATATCTTCGCCGCTGGCGCCGATGATTTGGGTTGTGTCGAACATGTCTTCTACGCTCCAGCCGTCCGCATAGAGTGAATCGTAAGACCAATCGGTGATCACCTGAACGTTCTCCTGTGCCATTACGGGACCCGCAATGAGGAGGGCGAAGGTACTTGTGGTCAATGTAATTTGTTTCATGGTCATGAGGGGATTCCTTAAAAGTTAAGTCGTCGCATGAGCGTGCAGAAGCATTTACAGCGGTGTTCTATCGACACATTGTAGCCAGCCTGCAGGCGCTAACGCTGAAGCTGTCCAAACAGCGAGATGTGAAGCAGGCGGCAAACCGGCGAGATAAAGGCTCGACTACCGTTGCGTTGGTCGGGAAAAGAAATCAGAAAAATTTGCCCGTTCCTTGTGTCGTCAGGTCTGATTGACAGGCCTGCCGTCTGCTTCAACACCCAATATAACAAAGCGCCAGAACGACGTGATAACCTGGATCAGTCACCACTCAGAAATAAAGATGCCCTTGTGGGCAGCGATTGATTTGCCGTGGTTGCGAGTAATCTTGATACCCTCAACAAAAACATCGCGGCCGTGGCCGCTGACGGCTGGCGTGCTGATGAGAGAAGCTTAAAGGGATCGTCGTGTGACCCTTTGCAGCTTGGGATACGCAAGCAGGTCGTCTTGCGCCGTTAAACAGGATGCATCCCTAGAATTGATGTCGCCATTTTAAATTTTTTGGTACGGGTGATCCCACCGCTCACCCTGATCGCGAATTTTTCATAAAAATTTTGAGAACGTGCCGGTCACGGTCTTCGAACAGAATTTCCACCTGTGATGATCCGGTTGATCAGAGCGGCGACTGCGTTGTGCTCCATGATTTCTTTTTCGGAACCTTCCGCATTTGCATGTGCGGTGGCAGCATCTTTGAGAACACCCAAGATCTCGTTTTCCGGCAGGACCTTCGCATCATTCAGCGCAAGAAGCAGCGCTTCGCAGATTGATAAGGCGGCTACGCCAGAAGTTGTGCTATAGTCAGACATATTCTCTCTTTCCGGACTGTTGCGCCTGCGCAGTAGACCGGCACGGCGTGATTAACACACTCGCACGCAATAAGTTCCGTTTTGCTGATCTATATCAGTGGGATGCGTTTATTCTTTGGTACGCGTTGTTTATTTTGAGAAGGAGCCCATCATCGATACGAGACCACTCGCGCGCAAATTGGGTGCCTTTGTTACCCTGTCAACAGCGGAGCTGGACGTTCTTGAGCGCCTGTATAAGCGTAAGCGCACCTTTTTGGCCGGGCACGATTTGGTGCATCAAGGGCAAGAGGACCAAGCATGCTACATCCTTTTGTCCGGTTGGGCGTGTTCTTATAAACTTCTGCATGACGGCCAGCGACAAATCGTTGATTTTCAAATTCCAGGCGATTTTTTGGGATTGCGCAGCGTGGTTCTGCATGTGTCGGACCACAGCATTGAACCCGTTACAGATATCGAAGTGACCGAAGTATATGCGTTTGATCTGCTTGACGTCTTTGCGAAGACGCCACGCTTGGCCACAGCAGTCCTTTGGACGGCTTCGCGTGACGAAGCAATGGTGGTGGAACATCTGGTTGGGATCGGGCGGCGTGGTGCGGCGGAACGGATTGCGCACTTCCTGTTAGAGCTTTGTGCAAGGCTTACGCTCGTTGGGATGGGGAGCAAGGCGGGATATGCGTGTCCGTTGAACCAGTATTTGATTGCTGATGCGATCGGGTTGAGTGCTGTGCATGTTAATCGTGTGCTGCGACAGCTGCGCGAGCACGGGATGGTCACGTTTCGCAATGGGTATGTCACGTTCGATAATTATGATCGCACAGTCGCATTTGCAGATTTTGAAGTGAGCTATTTGGATCAATCCATGCCGCTGCTAAAGTAAGCGCGCGCATTCAGCTTGCCATATGTGCGAGATGCGCCAGCCCAGCACCTTGCGCATGTGCCAAGCCAGAAATGCCGCCCGATACAAAACCCATGTCGGATGGGCATGTTACCGTCGAGACTGATCTAGATTAGCTTTAGCTACAGTTAGGGAGTGTATCGTTAACCTAAGTGTAATCCCCTCGTGACACTTAATGATCACTCTGGCGTCTTCCGGTTCTTGTCTCCCTGAAACTTGCGATTTCGCCAGAGTGATTACCCTCTACCAATGGCTGGTACAAACGTAATGGTTTGTCGCAGCCTATGATAACGAGAGCTGGCGTTATTAATCCTTTTGGCAGTTCTGAAAAAGGGTCTCACGTCAGACAGCCTGCTGGACGGGTAGTTCAGCCCTTATCCTTCCAAGCACAGACGAACCGATCATCGGGTGCTTCGCTTTCAGACGATTTGTTTGGGCCACAAAAACCATGATTTTACGAACATGTACTGTCTTATCGGTGTTTTGACGACAAGCAGCAGGATGCCTATGGATAGCAGGCACCAAATTGCGGCGACTTCATTGGGATTGCTGGTCAGGAGCATGGCCAATCGTGGGCCAACCACGAAATGGTACAGCGTAAGCCGCCAAGACCCATAAAGTAGGGGCATCAAAAATGCGGCGACGAAATAGCTGGGATACGCGGTCAGGAAGGATGCCCAAGAATCGACAGTTATGAAGTTCAGCATCCCGTTTGTTGGTACTTCCCAGGCGATATGCCAGTCTCCGGACACTGAACACATGCGCTCTGCGCACATGACCTCACCCAGCGGACATGATCCTGCCCATTCGAACGGATAAAGCTGCAAAAGCATGATGATGGCCGAAACAAAACAGACTGCGTAAACCGGCCATTGAATTTTCTCGCGCACGAAATTCGGTATGAAGTACATCGACAGCATGTTGATAAAGAAGGGCTGGAACACGATGTGCAGATAGCCCAGCAGGGTGGCGATTTGATTGGACGGCAGGGCGCATTGATCAATGACCGCGTATGTGAAGGCCTGCAAAAGCTCCATCGAAGAGAAATAGCCTAGGGCTATCCACAACGGTGCCGGTTCTTTGTTGTAAGCTGCGTAAGCGTGGTGGTTATACCAACAATTGCCAGTACAGCCGATGCTTCACCACTCCAGCACATAAAGTCTCACTTTTGTTTAAGATGCCCTAGGTCCGCATCGACGCCGCTTCGCGGCAGCAATGGCCCGCCTCATATCGAAACCAAACTCCAGGTTTCGCAAGCTGGGCCGGCACATTAAGGATGAAATCCTCTAGGCGGGCGTGGCAAAATCTTGCGCAGGTCGACCTTGTAAGTGCCAAGCCCAAGCAATTTTCAAAGCCCGCATCTGGCTATGCGCAAATTAAATCAGCACACCGAGAAGCCACAGAACGATGAAGATAACGATCACCAGGCCAAGGACACCGCCAAGGCCGCGCGTGCCATATCGGTTGTATCCGTAATAACCACCGCCGCCGCCGAACAACAGCAAAAGGATAATGATAATCAGAATTGTACTCATGGGAGATATCTTTCTATTTGGCCGATGTTGGAAGGATCAAGCAGCTCAAAGCTTGATGGTCATCGGATGAGGTGACCCATTCGCAGGTCAATCAGTCTGGGTCGCTGTTCCGCGTTATGGCGCTCAGCGCAGGCCAAAAAAGCCCAGGATGACCAAGACGATGACGACGAGACCTACGATATATACGATCTGATTCATGAAAGTCCTATTTGCTAGGTCAGTCACCGGAGGCCAGCGACACATCCAAGCATAGGTGACTGCAGCATCATGCGAACTAACGTGGATCAGTGCGCTGCGAACGTCGGCACGCGATGCTGTGCTTGCGCTTTCGGTCTGGGTTGCAAAGCAAAGCCACCCGGCTGCCGAAGAAACTTTCGCTGTTTGTAGGTTCCGCACCCGCCTTGCGCAGCGAACGCGACGACGCAAAACGGGCGATGCACCCAGCATCGAACTTAGTCAGATTAAAGGAAACATCTTATGTTAATAGAGGCGTCAACCCTGAAGGGTTTCAAGATCTCCGCGACCGACGGCAGCGTCGGCACCGTGACTGATTTCCTGTTCGATGACCAAAGCTGGACGCTCCGCTGGGTCGTCGTTGAAACCGGCTCTTGGCTGTCCGGGCGCAAGGTGCTGCTCCCAGTTTCTGTTCTGGGTCATCCGGATACGTCCGCAAATAGCTTTCCAGTCCGCTTAACAACGAAATCGGTCAAAGATAGCCCAGATATCGACACGCATAACCCCGTGTCACGCCAGCACGAAGAACGCATGTATCGTCACTACAACATGAGCCCATATTGGGGAAACGGCTTTTACATGGGGGGCTATGGCGGCTGGACCGCGGGCATGTCAGAGACGCATTACGCTGATTCAATGCTGCGTCAGGACGCGCTTGACGCGAAGCGAAATCAGCAGCGGCATCAAAGCGATGAACCCCATCTACGCAGCATCAATGCCATGACTGGCTATAACCTGCATGCCACCGATGGCGCCATCGGTCATGTCGAGGGGTTTGTGATCGACGATACCGACTGGACGATCCATTTTCTGACGGTGAATACAAAGAACTGGTGGCCGGGCAAACATGTCGTGATATCGCCGCGCTCTGCAAAGAACGTGTCGTGGGCAGACAGTGTCGTCAATCTGGATGTCGATAGGCAGACTGTCATGAACAGCCCAACCTATGACCCTTCTGTTCCGATGGACGCGGCATTCGAGACGCGGATGGCGCGTCACTACATCCCTGACGCCACCAAATAAGCTGCAAGTTGAAGGCCGCTGTGGGATGGGATCATGATCCTGTCGGTCCGGTGGTTCAGTCCAGCCGTGCTGCCGTATCATGGTGGCGCTTGGTCGCTGGACATCCGCCTCTGGCGGCCACTTTTGGGCTGCTGACGTTGGATCACCCCTTCAGGTGGCCGGCGTCGCTTCCCCGACATCGACTAAGATCACGTCACGGCGCGTGCTGTGTTATTCGTCTATGTCGCTTTTTGCTTCAGCAATGCGGCGATCCTCGTCGCTCTCGAACCCCGCCCAAGGCCGATCGGATCCGGTCGGCGACACATCCTCGCGTTTGACAGATGTATGCAGGTTCGCCTTGGCGATAAAATGTGCCGTGATCGGGGCTGTCAGAAACAGGAACAGCGTGATCATCAGCTCATGAAAGCTGAATTTCGCGTCGGAGAAGAGGAAATAAATCATCGACGCGATCAGAACACCGCCCACACCGAGCGTTGTGGTTTTGGTCGGGGCATGTAGCCGCGTCATCGGGTCGGGGAGCTTTATCAACCCGTAAGAGCCGACAAATCCAAACACGCCAGCGATGACCAAAAAGGCCGCAACAATGATTTCCTGCCAGAGTTCCATGTCCATTGCTCCGGTCACTCGATGATATTGCCGCGCAGCATGAAGCGCGCGTAGGCAACGGTCGAGATGAAGCCGACCATTGCAATCAGGATCGATACCTCGAAAAATACCGCCGTGCCTTCGATGATGCCGTAAAGCACGAGGATTGCGATGAAGTTGATCACCATCGTATCCAGTGCAAGGATCCGCTCTGGTACGCCAGAAGACATGATCACGCACCACAGGTTCATCAGCAGGGCTACGCAAAAACAGCCCGTGGCAAAGATCAGGGCATAGGGCAGTATCATTCGAAAATCTCCCTCAATCGGCGTTCGTAGCGCTGCTTGATATCATCTCTGACAGCGTCGGGGTCCGTGGCGTCCAGACAATGCACAAGCAGGCTGCTGCCATCTGCGGCGACATCGGCGCTGACGGTGCCGGGTGTCATCGTGATCGTCCCGGCCAGCACGGTAATCGCCTCGGGGCTGCGCAGATCCAGCGGTATGGTGATCCATGTCGGGCGCATATCCTTGTTGCGTTTGAACAAGATGATCTTGGCCACGCTCACATTGGCGACGACGATGTCCCATAGAACAACAAGGATAAACTCGACGATCATCGCCGGGTTTTTCAGACGCGGCCGATCTGGCCAATAAGGAGCGGTAAGCAGCGGGATCAAGATGCCAAGGATCAGGCCGAACACCAATGTGCCCAATGACACATAATTGACCAGCATCTGCCAAACGGCGACCAGCAGCAGCGTTAACAGCGGGTGGGGTAGCAACCGGGCGATCATTTCTGCGACCCTTCCAAAGGCAGGTTTTCGACCTCAATCGCGCGTGCGGTTTCAAGCACTGCGGCGATATAGGACTGCTTGTCGAACACCTGCGCCGATGTGTCGGACAGGAATGTGGTGACAGGTCCGGCAAACACAGTGAGCATCACGATGGCAGCCAACAACCCGCCCGTCGCCACGAAGGTCAGGGCTGTCTGGATGTGTGGGGGGGCATTCTGGTCAACCTCGGGGGTAACGTTCCAGAACACCAGGCTGCCGGCACGGGCAAAGCCCACAACCGCCACCAGCGAGGTGATGAGGATCGTGGCCCAAATGAGCCAGACCAGCTCGTGATCGCGCACAGCATCCAGCACCAAAAGCTTGCCCAAGAAACCCGACAGCGGCGGCATACCGGCCATGGCGATGGCAGCAGCAAAGAAATACGCCGCGACCAAGCCGTTCTGCACGATGGCCGGACGTGGCGCGATTGCGTCATCCTCTGCCACACGGCGGGCGCGGACCATATCGACCACCAGAAACAATGCGGCCCCTGCCAAGGTTGAATGGATCATGTAATAAAGCGCCGCTGTGATCGCTTGTGGTGTGAACAGGGCAATGGCAATTAGCAATGTGCCCATCGAGCCGATCGCGGCAAAGGCTGCCAGCCGCCCAAGATGGCTGGCACCCAGAACACCGATCATCCCGACCACCAGCGTCACGATCGCCCCAGCCAGCAGCCAGGGGCCGATAATGTCGGCGGTTGCGGCAACATCGGTCCCGAACACCAGCGTGTAGATGCGGATGATCGCATAGGCGCCGATCTTGGTCATCACTGCAAACAATGCGGCCACCGGTGCAGGGGCTTCGGCATAGGTCGCAGGCAGCCAGAAATGCAGCGGGATCAGCGCGGCCTTGACCGCAAAGACCAACAGCAGCAACACGGCAGCAACCCGTATCATCGCGGTGTCGCTTGCGGGCAGGTCTGCCACGCGCACCGCCAGATCGGCCATGTTCAGTGTCCCGGTCACGGCGTAGATCGTGCCGAGTGCGAATAAAAACAGGGTTGATCCCAGCAGGTTATAGATCACATATTGCACACCGGCGCGCAGCCGCACGGCACCACCGCCATGGATCATCAGCCCGTAAGAGGCGATCAGCAGCACTTCGAAAAACACGAAAAGGTTAAAGGCGTCACCGGTCAGGAACGCCCCGAAAATACCCATCAGCTGGAACTGGAACAGCGCATGGAAATGATGGCCACGCTTGTCCCAACCCGACCCGATCGCATAGAGCACCACCGCCAGCGCCAGCACAGCGGTCAGCAGAACCATCATCGCCGACAATCTGTCCAGCACCAGAACGATCCCGAATGGCGCAGGCCAGTTGCCAAGCTCGTAGACATCAATCTGGCCGGACATGCTGTGCACCAGCAGGCCGATCCCGATCCCGATCAGTGCCACGGTCGAGGCGACAGAAAACACCCGCTGCGTTGTCACCTGATAGCGCAGAACCAGAATTATGATTGCCGCGACAAGGGCGGGCAGCAGGACGGGGGCAATGATCCAGTGATTCACTTGCTTGGCTCCTGCGCGTCGACCGGCCCATCGGACAGGTTCACATGATCATCGTTGGACGACAGATAAGCACCCAATGCGATCAGAACAACGACGGCGGTCATCCCGAACGAAATCACGATCGCCGTCAGCACCAGGGCCTGCGGCAGCGGATCGGTGTAGGTCGGCGTGTTGTTGAGCAAAACCGGCGGCAGGTTGATCGCAATCCGCCCGGATGCGAACAAAAACAGGTTCACCGCATAGGTCAGCATCGAGATGCCCAGAATGACCGGAAAGGTGCGCAGGCGCAGGGTCAGATAAATCCCGGCGGCGGTCAGCGCGCCGATGGCACTTGCAAGTAGATATTCCATTACGCGTCCTTCGCCATCTGCGCGCTATCGCGCGACGGATCTATATCCATCGGGTAGGGGCTTGGCCGTTCTCCGGCACGGTGGGCAAACCGTGACAGGCTTTCGAGCGCCAGCATCACAGCGCCCACGACACACAAAAACACCCCGACATCAAAGGCCATGGCCGTGGCCAGCTCGAATTTATTCATCGGGGGTATCTGGAAATAGCCGTAGTTGCTGGTCAGGAAGGGGCGACCTGCGAGCCACGATCCTATCCCGGTCAATGCAGCCGCAAAGATGCCCAGCGCAATGATTGTGTGGTAAGGAAAGCGTTGACGCGCAGACGCCCAGTCAAAGCCGCTGGCCATGTGCTGCATCAACAGCGCAATCGCCACGACCAGACCGGCGATAAACCCGCCGCCCGGCTCGTTATGGCCGCGCAGGAAGATGAACACACCCACCATCAGCGCAATCGGCATCATGACTCTTGTCGCAATCACCATCATCAACGGGTGGCGGTCGCCCGCCTGATCGGGGTTGATGGGGCGCTGTCTCAGCCTTGCGCCGACCGGGCTTGTCAGCACGGATTCTGTCATGGCGAAAATCACCAGCGCGGCAATGCCCAGAACGATGATCTCGCCGAAGGTGTCAAAGCCGCGGAAGTCGACAAGGATCACGTTGACCACATTCGTGCCACCACCGCCCGGCTTGGAATTGGCCAGATGGAAGGCCGAGATACTGTCTTGTGAGAAATCCGACAGCAGCACGGCAAGCGCCAGCCCGCCAACCGCCAGCCCACCGATGACGGCAATTGTGCCATCGCGCCATTGCCGCGCCTTGCTGCTTTCCGTCGGCGTGGTCTTGGGCAGGAAATTAAGCGCCAGTAGAAGCAGAATGACCGTCACGACCTCGACCGAGATTTGTGTCAGCGCAAGGTCGGGGGCGGACATATAGACAAAGGCGATCGACACGATCAAGCCGACAATGCCCATCAGGACCAGTGCCAACAGACGGTTATGATGGAAAGCCACCATGCAGGCGGTGGCACCGACCAACAAGAACCAGCCGATCAATGGTACCACCCCGATGTCTATCGCTGCGCGGGTCGGGCCGGGTGCTGTGCCGCCAAACCACGCCGCTGCGCCCAAGGCCGTCACAGAGACGATGAACACAGCCGTATAGCGTGTCATCGCGCCATTATGCAGCCCGTCCGTCAGGCCATGCGCCCCGCGTGTGATCGCACCAACGATCGCATCAAAGATCACTTTGGCTTCGGGACGGCGTGCTTTTGTCCATGCGGCATCCAGCGGACGGTGCAATGCCAGCAGGATCAGCCCGCCCACCACAGCCGTGATCGACAGGTAAAGCGGCAGGTTCACGCCGTGCCAGATCTTGAGCGAGTAATACGGCAGATCGCCGCCGATCACCGCGCCGGATGCCACCGCGACAAGCGGGCCAACCATCAATGCCGGCATGATCCCGATCAACACCACCAGAACCGCCAGCAACGCAGGCGAGGCCCACATGCCAAAACCTGGATCATGTGGCTTGGCGGGGTAATCGGTGCGCTTGGGGCCAAGGAACGTATGCACGATCAACCGGAAGGAATAAGCGACCGAAAACAGCGCCCCCAGCGTGGCAAGGGCGGGTAGGATCCACGGATTACCGTTCCAGACCGTGTTGGTTGCAGCATCCAGCATCATTTCTTTGGACAGGAACCCGTTGAAAAGCGGTATGCCGGCCATCGACAGAGCCGCCACGGTCACGATGATAAACGTGACCGGCATGAGGTGGCGCAAACCGCCCAGACGCTTGATGTCGCGGGTGTGGGTCTCGTGATCCACGATGCCCGCGCTCATGAACAAGGCCGCCTTGAAGGTGGCATGGTTGATTATGTGAAACACGGCGACCACAGCGGCAAAGGGCGTGCCGAAGCCCAAAAGCATGGTAATCAGACCCAGATGAGACACGGTTGAAAACGCCAGCAACGCCTTCAGATCATCCTTGAACAGCGCAATAACAGCCCCCAGCACCATCGTGATCAGGCCAGTGGTCGCGACGATATAAAACCACTCCGGGGTGCCGGCCAGCACCGGCCAAAGCCGCGCCATCAGGAACAGACCCGCCTTTACCATCGTGGCCGAATGCAGATAGGCCGATACCGGTGTCGGTGCGGCCATCGCATGCGGCAGCCAGAAATGAAACGGAAACTGCGCCGATTTGGTAAAGCAGCCCAGCAGGATCAGGATCAGCGCCGGCAGATAATGCGGGCTGGCCTGCACCAATTCCTTGTTTTCAAGGATCACGGTCAGATCATAACTGCCCACAATATTGCCAAGGATAAGCATGCCCCCGATCAGGGCCAAGCCGCCCATGCCGGTGACGGCCAGCGCCATGCGCGCACCTTGCCGACCTTCGGGCAGGTGCTTCCAATACCCGATCAGCAGAAAGGACGACAGCGAGGTAAGTTCCCAGAAAATCAGCAAAAGCAGGATGTTGTCGGACAAGACAATGCCCACCATCGCGCCCTGAAACAGCAGCAGATAGGTATAAAATTGCCCCATCGGGTCTTGTCGCGCCAGATAAAAGCGGGCGTAGATGATAATCAGCAAGCCGATCCCTAGGATCAGCCCTGCAAACAGAAGGCCCAGACCGTCGAGAAAGAAATTCGCGTTCAGCCCCAGCAAAGGCATCCATTCCAGTTGATACTGGATCACCTCGCCGCGCATCACGGCGGGGGCGTGGACCAAAAGGCCGACAAGCGCTGTCAGCGTGACTGAAGCCGTCGTCCAGGCGCAGGCGTCGCGCCCTGCACGGATCATCAGACCCGGCAGTAGCGCGCCCAGAAACGGAAGGGCGGCGATGATAATCAGCGACACTAACAAGGCTCCTTGATCAGAATGCGGCGCATTCCGGAATTTTTATTGCGCAGTTTTCCTACACAACTTTGGAGTAGATTTGTACCAATTTCTCATCGCTTGCAAGGGCAGCTCGCCGCCAAAGGCTGATTGCAGGTCGGGCTGGTTATGGGGCTACATGTGGTCGTGCGGCATCGCCTGGTTTTGGTCGGTTTCAACACGGCGATCGCTTTGCCAAAGGTCGGTGATGCGCGCATGCAATTGCCCGATCATGCCGTTGACAGGTGCTGATTTCGGGAGAGGGGGATGCGTGTTGCCGATGTCAAAGGCACAGTAAAAAACAGCCAAAAGACAGCGCAAATTGACACAACCTTGCGTTGTAATCATCCGTTGCCAGGCAAGCGCCAGCATGCGCAAAGCGACAGTGTTATGATGCTGGCCGTGGCCCGCATGACGTGGGCCGGAAGGGAAGCAATCTGCACAGAACACGACGTGGACTTTGCGCGGTGCGAACGGAACGGGACAAATCTTGATCGTCAGTGCGGCAATTAGCCCCATCATGTCTTGCGAAAGGTCATGAGCACAGCGCGCCGACGATCAGTCCGCAGAGCGAATATCCGCTGGCTGCGGAATCGATCACCAAAGGTCGATTATCAAAATATCGGGGGGCAGAGACGCAGCAAATCCAGCGTGTCAGCCGCGCCAAGTCCGGACTGGACCGCAATCCATATGGACAAAATTTGACCGACCGTACCGGCCGACGCCACCCGCGTTAAACGCTGTGGCCGCTTGTGCCATTTGAGTAATGCTTCTGCTGCGCAAACGCAGATCGGCGGCCTGACCGCGCATATGCAAGGAATCCCGCGCCACGCCAGACGACCGGCTGCGCAGCATCGCATTGGTGGCAGGCGACCGATAGCCCGACAACAACAGATAAGGTTCACTGGTTTCCATCAGTCGCAGCGCACCCGACATGATGTCGATCGTGCGCAGGTCCATCTGCACCGCTTCGCCAGTGCGCCAGTCGCGCATATGCAGGTTAATCTCGCGTACGGCTTCGGCGATATATTCACCTTCGATCCAGTAGATCGTATCGAGCGTTTCGCCGGTGCGCCCATTGTACATTGCTATTCTGCGGATATCGCCCGCGCCGCGCAGAAACCCCTGTGCCCGGCTGAATGTTGGTGCTGCCGTCACCGCTGTCGCTGCCAATGCAGTCAGCAGCCCGCGTCGAGTTAACCTCGAAGTCATGTTGTCATTCATTATACGCGCCTGTCCCGTCGCTTATATTAGATGCCCGCTTTGCCACGGACTGCCATCATGCCCCCAGGATGTGCCAAAGATATGGCACAAATTGATTCGTGGACCAAGTCTTGTTTAACACTGTCCCATGAACGAAAAGAAAATAGGCGAATTTTTGCGCAAGTGGCATTTTTGTTGTCATTTGTGGCTGCTTGCGCGGTAGGCAGCTTTTCGGTAACCGCCATCAAGGCAGGATCAGCGCTGCAGGAATGCGGCAGATGAGGTGGCGATGACACATAGCATTCGTGCGATTGCAGCAGCACTCGGGGCCGAGGCGCGGGGCGATCTGGATCTGATCGTGCTGCG
>NZ_CH672414.1:771471-1113482 GCF_000152785.1 Yoonia vestfoldensis SKA53
ACGCCAGCCTATGGCGCGGCCTTGCAAACAGGGGCTGCGCGCGCTGCGATTGTCTGGCCAGATGCGGATTGGCAGGCGCTTGGCCTGCAAGCCGCGATCATCGCGCCGCGCGCGCGGTTGGCGATGGCGCGTTTGACACAATTGATGGACCAGACACCTGCACAGACAGGGATCAGCGCGCAGGCGCTGGTCGATCCGACAGCGATGGTTGCGGCGGATGCCAGCATCGGCGCGTTTTGTGTCGTGGGTGCGGGTGCGGTGATCGGGGCAGGGACGTGGATTGCCGATCAGGTCAGTATCGCGCCCGGTGTGGTGATCGGGGCTGGTTGCCGGATATATGCCGGCGTGCGGTTGCAGGCCGGCGTGCGCTTGGGCGACAGGGTGATCCTGCAACCCAATGTGGTGATCGGCGGCGACGGGTTTTCCTTTGTCACCGCAGAGCCATCGAATGTCGAAATCGCCCGCGAAACGCTGGGCGACGCAGCTTTGCAGGCCCCCGATGACCCGACATGGCACCGGATTCATTCGCTGGGCGGCGTGCTGATCGGGGATGATGTCGAGATCGGTGCAAGCTCTACCGTGGATGCGGGAACAATCCGTGCCACACAGGTCGGGCAGGGTACCAAGGTCGATAACCTTGTGCAGATCGGGCATAACGTGATCGTGGGCGCGCATTGTCTGCTCTGCGCGCAGGCGGGGGTTGCTGGCTCTACCGTGATTGGTGACCGTGTTGTCGTCGGCGGCAAGGCGGGCATCGCGGACAACCTGAAGATCGGCAATGATGTGGTGCTGGGCGGCGGGTCCGTGGTGCTGTCACATGTGCCGGCAGGGCGCGTGATGATGGGCTATCCGGCGACGAAAATGCAGCTGCATATCGACAGCTACAAGGCGCTGCGCCGCCTGCCCAGGCTGTTACGCGACATTGCAACACGTCAATAAGTTGTTTCATTGACGCGCGACATTGCCTAAATGAGCAGCGACAGCCAGAAACGGAGTTCACCCCATGACGACCGATGACCGGATCATCGCCATCATCGCCGAACAGGCCATGCTGGAACCCGGAGATGTGACGCTGGATGCCTCGCTTGCCGATCTGGGGATCGATTCTCTGGGTTTGGTCGAATGTATCTTTGCGATCGAGGAAGGGTTCGACATCACGGTCCCGTTCAACGCCAATGACCCAACCGCCAGCGATTTTGACATCTCCTCGGTGGGGGCGATCATCGCGGCGGTCAAACAATTGCAAACAGACCAGGCAGGCTGATGGCGCGGGTCGTCATTACCGGCGCAGGGACGATCAACCCGATTGGCGGCGATGTGCCGTCCACCTTTGCCGCGATGCGCGAAGGGCGCTGCGGCATCGGCCCGCTGGACATTCCCGATGTGGAACGGCTGGCGATCCAGATCGGTGGGCAGATCAAGGGCTATGCCGAAACAGACCATTTCAACCGCCAGCAGATCGCGCTTTATGACCGGTTCACGCAATTTACCTTGCTCGCGGCTCGCCAAGCGGTGGGCCAATCGGGCCTGAAATTCACCGGCGCCTTGGCTGACCAATCTGGCGTGATCTTTGGCACTTCGGGTGGCGGGCTGAATACGCAGGACGAAAATTACCGCGCTGTTTACGAAGAAGGCAAAAACCGCGTGCATCCGTTCATCGTGCCCAAGCTGATGAACAATGCCGCCGCCAGCCATGTGTCGATGGAATGGAACCTGCGGGGGCCGACCTTTACCGTGGCCACGGCCTGTGCGTCATCCAACCATGCGATGGGGCAGGCGTTCAACATGATCCGCTGCGGTATGACCAAGGTCATGGTGACCGGCGGGTCAGAGGCGATGCTGTGTTTCGGCGGGATCAAGGCCTGGGAAGGGTTGCGCGTGATGTCCAAGGACGGGTGCCGTCCGTTTTCAGCCACGCGCAACGGCATGGTGCAGGGCGAAGGTGCGGGTGTTTTCGTATTCGAGGATTATGATCACGCCCGCGCGCGCGGTGCTGATATCCTGTGCGAAGTGATCGGTTTTGCGATGACATCGGATGCATCCGACATCGTGATGCCCAGCAAACAAGGGGCGGCGCGCGCCATTGCGGGGGCGGTCAGGGATGCGGGCGTGCCGCTGGATGCGGTGGGCTATATCAATGCGCATGGCACCGGCACCGCGGCCAATGACAAGACCGAATGTGCCGCTGTTGCCGATGTGTTTGGCGCGCATGCCGACAAGCTGATGATATCATCCACCAAATCCATGCACGGGCATCTGATCGGCGGGACAGGTGCGGTCGAACTGCTGGCCTGTATCATGGCGCTGCGCGACGGGGTGATTGCGCCGACCATCGGTTACGAAGAACCCGATCCCGAATGTGCGCTGGATGTGGTGCCAAATGTGGCGCGCGACGCCACAATCGACGTCGCGCTGTCCAATGCCTTTGCCTTTGGCGGGCTGAACGCGGTGATCGCGCTGCGCCGGTTCGCTTAGGGGATCACGGCCAGCGTGTCGAAACCGGCGGTAAAGCCTGCCAGCGACATGCTCAGCAAGAATTCCTCGTCCGGTGTTGCAGCCGGCACAAGGCGCAACGTGGCGGTTGATCCGGTTTTGAACGCATCAATATCGGTCTGGGTCAGGCCGATCCGCGCGACACAGCCGGCATCATTGCAAAAGCTGAACGGATAGCGGCGCGGTTCGCCTGCATCGACCGACAGCGTCAATTGCTGGGTCAATAGGGTCTCAAGTGGAGCGACGACATTTGCCCCTGCCACGGCCTGACCGCCTTCGGGCAGGCGGAACAGGTTGAATTCTGCCACGGGCGCGCCTTCGGCATTGGTCAGCAGCTGGTAAAGATTGCAGCGGTCATCCTGCCCTTCGGGCGCGCGAATACAGCGGACCTGCCAATCGCCCTGGGTGTCGGCGACATAAACCTCGCCCACCTGCGGGCCGACCGGTTCGCCCAGATCAAGCGCATCTGCGGCGGCTGGGGCGGTGGTATCATCCTGCGCCGTGGCCTGCGTGCCGATGGCCAGCAAGGCAACAAGGGTAAGGGCGGTGGTGGTCCTGCGCATGGGAATGATCCTGTTCTGTTTTGTCGCGATCTATCATGGCGCGCGGGGCGTGTCAGGGACAAAAACCGCATCAGTGGCGGGGTTCCGCCAGCGCCACCACGCGATACCACCGCATGAAAAAAGGGCCCGTTGCCGGACCCTTTATTTTTTCTCCCTGTCGGACTTGGCCGACGAATTGGACATACGCTACGCAATGGGCATGTCGCCGTCAACAGCTAATCCGACGCTTTTACATGGTGCTTGATTTGCAGGGGGGGGATGAAAAATGGCCGCACCCGAAGGCGCGGCCAGTCTAACAGGGAGAAGAGCAAGACCAGAAACCTGAGCTTGCCGATCCTCTATGGCAGGTAAAAGTTAACAATGTATTTTACCGACCACAAAATGCGACAGGCCGCGCACCACGGTCTGTTTGTCTAAAGCTTGCGGATCTTCAACGTAGCCAGCCGGTTTTCTTCTTTGGTCAGCACTTCGAAACGAAAGCCGTGAAAGGAAAACACCTGTCCGACCACGGGGATCATCTGTGCCTCGTGGATCACCAGACCCGCAACGGTGTTGGCCTCGTCGTCGGGCAATTGCCAGTCATGTGCGCGATTGAGATCGCGGATCGTGATGCCGCCATCGACGATATAAGCACCATCCGCCGTTGCCGCGATCTGGTCGGGTTCGTATTCGTCGAATTCATCCGCGATTTCGCCTACGATTTCCTCGAGAATGTCTTCGAGCGTGATCAAGCCCTCTAGGCCGCCATATTCATCAACCACCAGCGCGAAATGCGTTTTGCGCTTGAGGAAATTGCGCATCTGGTCGCCCAGCGTCGTCGTTTCGGGGACGAAATAGGGCGGCATCGCAACTTTCATCACGTCAAAGACCGCCAGACCCTGTCCGTCCACTTCGCCACCGCTGAGCAATTTATGCATCGCGCGCAACAGATCCTTGGCGTGGATCACGCCGACGATGTTTTCGGGGTTGTCCCGATAGAGCGGCAGACGGGTATGCTGGCTTTGCAAGATCTGCGCGAGAATATCTTGCGCGGGCAGAGCAGCATCGACCATTTCGATGCCAGAGCGGTGCAACATGACCTCTTCCACGGTGCGTTCGTTCAGGTCCAGTGCGCCCAGAATCCGGTCGCGGTCTTCTTTCTCGACCCAGCCTTCGGCATGGCCCAGATGCAAGGCGCCGGCGATTTCCTCGCGCACGGCAAGGATGTTGCTATCAGGATCTGTGCGCACGCCAAATAAATACAGAACACCGCGCACCAAAAACCGCACTGCGGTCACGGCAGGCGCAAAGACCAGCACGATCACGCCGATCGGGCGCGCCACGGCCGAGGCGACCTTTTCAGGGTTGGTGATGGCAAACGTCTTGGGCAGCACTTCGGCAAAGATCAGCACCAGCAGCGTCATGATCAGCGTGGCGGCGGCAACACCGTTCTGGCCAAAGACCTTGGTCAGGATCGCGGTCGCCAGCGATGTCGCCAGAATGTTGACGACGTTATTGCCCAAAAGGACCGACCCGATCAGACGTTCGTTATCCTCGGTCACCTTCAGCGCGCGTTGCGCACCCTTGGACCCTTTGTCGGCGGCGGATCGCAGCTTGCCGCGTGACGCGGCGGTGAGTGCGGTTTCAGAGCCGGAGAAAAAGCCGGACAGGATAAGCAAAACAACAATGGCCGCTGCCGTGGCCCAGAAAGTTGCGTCGAGTGTCGAGGGTTCCATTTCACGCTTTCAGATGGTTCAGCCCTATATTGCCTGCGCAAGCCGCCGCTTCAAGACTTGGTCGGCTTGGCAAGCGGATGGTGTTGCAAAACAAGATCAGTCAGGCGCTGGTCCAGCACATGGGTGTAAATCTCGGTCGTAGCGATATCGGCATGGCCCAGCATGGTCTGGATCGACCGCAGATCAGCGCCCCCCGCCAGTAAATGGGTGGCAAAAGCATGGCGCAGCACATGCGGCGTCACCCGTTCCGGCGACAGGCCCGCCGTTACGGCAAAGCCCTTGATCAGTCCGAAAAAGGCGTGGCGCGTCAGATGGCCCGCCTTGCCATGCGATGGAAACAGGAATTTCGACGCAGGCTTGCCCGCCTTTTGCGCGACCTCTTGGGCGGCATCACGTGCGGCCAGCCATGCGGCCATGGCGGCGCGGGCAGGCGGCGACAGCGGCACCAGCCGTTCCTTGCCGCCTTTGCCGCGCACCAGCAGCATCCGGGGATCGCCGCGCGCCGCGGAAACCGGCAGGCTGACCAATTCGCTCACCCGCATCCCCGTCGCATAAAGCAGTTCCATCAGGCAGCCATTGCGTAACCCGTCCCGCGGGCTGGCACGGGCGGCATCAAGCAGGCGGTCCACCTCGGCCAGATCCAGAGTTTTGGGCAGGCGTTGGGCGCGACCCGGGCCTTTGATTTGCAAGGCAGGATTGTCGGCGCGCCAGCCTTCGTCATAGGCAAAGCGGAACAATTGCTTGATCGCCGACAACCGGCGCGCGCGGGTGGATTTGGCCAGACCATCGGCCGCGCAATCAATCAGATAGCTTTCGATCTGGTCCTGCGTCACCTGCATGAAATGCAGGCCGCGGCTGGCCAGCCATTCGGCAAAGCCCTGCAGGTCGCGCGCATAGGCCAGCTGGGTGTTGGTGGCTGCGTCCAGCTCGGCGGCTTGGGCTTGCAAAAAGGTCTGCACCCAGCGTGCCATATTGCCGGGGCCTTGCGTCACGTCGCGCGGTCCAGGATCATCAGTTCCAGCGATGTGCGTCGCGCGACGTCATCCAGATCGAGCAGCAAGAACAGCGCCAATGCGTCGGTCAGCGACCGGGCTTCGCCTGCGAACCCTTCGTTGAACAAGGTGATGGCGCGCAGCATTGCCTCGCCGGTTTTGCCGTTGGCGACAAGGTTTTGCAATTCGACCGGGGCAGGCGCACCCGCGAATGCCGCCTGAATGGCCAGCGCGCGGGGGGCGCTTGTCGGCACGTCCTGCGGGCGGCCCAATGCAATGGCGATCAGAAATGGGTCAAAGCTGTCGCCCCCCGCTGCGGCCAACTTTTCGGCGACGGTGCGATACTGCTCGGACAAAAGCCCGGCGCGGTTGGCGATGTCATCAGCTTCGCCGCGCAGCTCCATATTTTGCAGGGCAGCGCTATAGAGCTTGGCAAAAGGCACTTCGGTGCGCGCCTGTTTCATCGCGTCCCACGCGGCAGGCAAGTGTTGTGAGACCGCCTGCGGATCGCCCGCGCTGATCGCGGCATCAAGCCGGATGATGGCAGCCGCCCGGTCCCAGATGCCGCCCGATGCAGCGGGCCTGCGCGCGGTATAGAAATTCTGCAACACGTTTTCTGGCACAGCGCCGTGGCGGGCCAGCCTTTCGGCGGCTTCCAGTTGGGCTTTCCATGCATTGTTGCCGCGCAGGTCCGCATGGGCAAAGGCCAAGGGCAGGCCGCGTGTGATCAAGGGCTCGCCGAAGGCTTCGAACAGGCGAAAGGTCAGCGGGGTGACATTGGACGGGGCGGCCAGCGGGGGCGCGCCTTCGAATAATTCTGGGTCAAGAAACCGTGCCAGCATATCGGCCTCTGACAAGGTGATATCGCCAAGCACGCGGTGCGTGTTCAGTGACAGGACCGCAACCGGCCATTGGCCACTGCGCGCAAGGCAAAAGATCCGCGCCGCATTCGTAGGGGATAGATCGGGTCTGGCGTTCATCACGCGACAGGCCGCATCTTCGGTGCCGGTCAAGAGCGACAGATCGAACCAGCGTTGAAATACCGGCGGCGTATCCGGCGTTGCCAGTTCGATCAGAGACTTGGCCTGTTCCACCGCCCCCAGCTCGACCAACCGGTCGACGCGGGCCAGAAACAGCGCCCCATCCGGCCCCGCACCCAGGGGCGGGTCGGCACGCGCTTGCATCAAGACTTTGACGAACGCCACGATCGCCGGCAACGAATCGCGCCGGTCGGCACGGAGCAGCGCGACAATGTCCTGCTCATTGCTGGCGGACCAGATATTATGCGGCAGGCCGGTGACATCCGATGGCAACAGGCCGACAGGGTCCTTGGACAGCCGGTCCAGCGGCATGACCGCGATATCGGGCGGCAACGCGCTTTGCACGACGGGTGGTTCATCGGGATTGACCGCGTTCACGGCCTCTTGCGACAGCCAGTCGATCGAGGACAGCGGATCGCGGGCAGCCGCCGGACCTGTCGTCAGCACCGCAAGGGCAAGAACCGCGCTAGTTTGCGTCAAGCGTGACAGGGCGCGTTACCTCCTGTGCCGGGGCTGCGAAATCCGACGGGAACACGACAGGGCCAATATAGGCATAGCCGACAAATCCGACCGCCAGAAGAATGATCAAAAAGATCAATAATTTCAAAAACCGCCACATTGCCCGCCCCGTTCTGCCATCGCTGATAAGTGGTCTGTGCGCCACATTCTGCGCTGTTTATATATGGTCTTTCGGGCAATATCACGCCATTCATTCACAAAACTTTTCAAGTCGGCAGGCGATGGCCGATCACAGCACGAAAGGAACGGCATGGCATCGGCGGCGGCATATCGGCTGAAGCGTTCCGTGGTGCTGGTGGGCATGATGGGGTCGGGCAAGACCGCGATTGGGCGGTCGCTTGCGTCGACATTGCATGTGCCATTCGTGGACAGCGACACCGCAATCGAAGAAGCCGCAGCGCTTAGCATCGCGGAAATCTTTGCCCGCGATGGCGAAGCGTTCTTTCGCCGCCGTGAAACCGAGGTGCTGCGCCGCTTGTTGGCGGGCGGCGCGCAGATCATTTCGACCGGTGGCGGCGCTTTTCTGGCGGCTGAAAACCGCGACATGATTGCGCGCGATGCCATTGCTGTCTGGCTCGATGCCGATCTGAACACATTGTGGGAACGTGTCCGGCACAAGGACACGCGCCCCTTGTTGCGGACGCCTGACCCCAAAGGAACATTGACACGCTTGCTGGACCAGCGCCGTGATGTCTATGCGCTGGCCGGGCTGCGGCTGCCTGTGGGCATTCACGCCTCGATCGACGACACGACGCAAGACGCGCTGCGTCTGCTGGCCACGCGCCCCGATTTTCTGGAGACGATCTGATGCAAACCAAAGTCCATGTCGATCTGCCCGGTCGGGCCTATGACATCCATATAGGCCCCGGCCTGATCGCGGATGCGGGCGCGCATATTGCGGCCTTTGGCGGGCGGCGGCATATCTGCATCGTGACGGATGAAAACGTGGCCAGCTTGCATCTGCCAGCCCTGCAAGGCGCGCTGGCAGCAGCGGGGCTGACATCGGATGCGCTGGTGCTGCCAGCGGGCGAGGCCACGAAATGCTGGGCGCAGCTGGAACGCGTGGTCGAATGGCTGCTGGCGCAAAAAGTCGAACGGCGCGATTGCATCATCGCCTTTGGCGGCGGGGTGATCGGCGATCTGGCGGGCTTTGCCGCTGCGATCCTGCGGCGCGGCGTGCGTTTCGTGCAGATGCCGACCAGCCTGCTGGCGCAGGTAGACAGTTCGGTTGGTGGCAAGACCGGCATCAATTCACCGCATGGCAAGAACCTTGTCGGTGCGTTTCACCAACCCGCGCTGGTGCTGGCTGATACCGATCTGTTAGGCACGCTGCCGCGCCGCGATTTTCTGGCGGGTTACGGCGAAGTGGTGAAATACGGGCTGTTGGGGGATGCGGATTTCTTTGACTGGCTGGAACAGGCCGCCCCCGGCATGGCGGCGGGTGATATGGCGGCGCGCGTGCGCGCTGTGACGCGGTCGTGCGAAATGAAGGCCGGGATCGTGCAGCGCGATGAAACCGAACAGGGCGAACGGGCTTTGCTGAACCTTGGCCATACGTTCTGTCATGCGCTGGAACAGGCGACCGGCTATTCCGACCGGCTGTTGCACGGCGAAGGCGTGGCCATCGGCTGCGTACTGGCGTTCGAACTGTCCGCGCGGCTGGGCCTGTGCAGCCAAGAGGACCCAAGTCGCGTGCGCGCGCATCTGCGCGACATGGGGATGAAGGTCGATATCGCCGATATTAAAGGCGATCTGCCCGATGCCGATGCGCTGCTGGACTTGATGGCGCAGGATAAAAAGGTGCAGGATGGCCAGCTGCGGTTCATTCTGGCGCGCGGGATCGGGCAGGCGTTCATCACCTCTGACGTGCCGCGCGATAAGGTGCGCGCGCTGTTGCAGGACGCGCTGTCGCCCCGCTGACGCCGCTATCTTCCAAGCAGAAATATCCCCGCCGGAGGCCGCGGCTCTGCCGCGTCAGCGATCCTCGCCGGTCAGAGAGATACCGTGCTTTTTGGCGAATACATAAAACAACGGCGCTTCCATGATCAACAGCGTGACAATGCTGAAAACCGCCCAATTGGCGGAAAACACCAGCATGTCAAAGGACAGGCCGCGCCCCCAGAACAGCGCGCCCGCGACCCCGACAGCCAGCACGCTCAGCACCAGATCGACGGTCATGATGCGCGCCAGTGTCTTTTCACGCAAGGACGGAAAAATCCCCAAATAGGCAACCCCAAGGATCGCGGCATTCAGGATCAGGATCTGTGTTTCCGGTGCAAATTGCATCAACGATCAGAACGGGATTTCGTCATCCATATCGCTGCCGCCCGATGGCGCGCCGCCGCCATAGCCACCGTCGTTATAGCTGCTACGCCCACCGCCGCCGCCACCGCTGCTGCCCGACCCGTAATCGCCGCCACCGGTGTTGCCGCCACCATCGCTGCGCCCGTCCAGCATGGTCAGCGTGCCACCCATCTGCACCACAACCTCGGTGGAATAGCGGTCGGCACCCGATTGGTCCTGCCATTTGCGGGTCTGCAACTTGCCCTCGATATAAACCTTGGAGCCTTTTTTCAGATATTGCTCGGCCACGCGCACAAGCCCTTCGGAAAAGAGCGCAACCGTGTGCCATTCGGTCTTTTCGCGGCGTTCACCGGTATTTTTGTCTTTCCACGTCTCGGATGTGGCGATGCGCAGGTTCGCCACCTTGCCGCCGTTTTGAAAGCTGCGGATTTCCGGGTCGGCGCCAAGATTGCCGATAAGAATGACTTTGTTGACTGATCCGGCCATGACGTGCCTCCTTCGATTCTATTGGCGCTTTTGTGACAGACACGGGGTGCCACAACAAGGTTAACGCTTGCTTGCGATCATTCATTCCGCCGCAATCTGGATCACCGGCTCCATCGCGGCCAGGGTGGCATCATCCAGATGGCATTTGATCTGGTGACCGGGGGCCAGCAGGCGCACAGGTGGGACCTGTGTGTCGCATAACCCCCCCGGCACCTGTGATTTCCAGCCACACCGGGTCTGGAACGGGCAACCGGGCGGCGGGTTCATCGCGGACGGAATTTCGCCTTCCAGCACGATATGCTTTTTGGTGACGCGCGTATCCGCGATCGGCACGGCTGATAGCAGCGCCTCTGTATAGGGGTGATAGGGGGGCGAAAACACCTGATCGGTGGTGCCAAGTTCGACCACATGGCCCAGATACATCACCATCACCCTATCGGCCAAATAGCGCACGATGGACAGATCGTGGCTGATGAACAGCAGCGTGGTGTTATGTTCGCGCTGAATATCCATCAACAGATCGGTGACCGCCGCCTGCACCGACACATCCAGCGCCGACACCGGTTCATCCGCCACCACGATCCGCGCATCCCCCGCAAAGGCACGCGCGATACCGACGCGCTGTTTTTGTCCGCCGGACAATTGGCGCGGCATCCGGTCGGCAAAGGCGCGCGGCAGTTTCACCAGATCCAGCAGCTCCAGCATCCGCGCGCGGCGCTCGGTATCGTTGGTGCCGATGCCAAAGATTTCCAGCGCGCGGATGATCTGGCGGCCCACGCTCATCGAGGGGTTCAGCGTGTCGAACGGGTTTTGAAACACCATCTGGATGTCGGCCACATTCTTGGTGCTGCGTTTTTCAATCGGCACATCGCCGATGGATATGTTGTCGAGCAGGATCTGCCCGTCGGTGGCGGTCTCCAACCCCATCAAGAGCTTGGCAAAGGTGGATTTGCCGCAGCCGGATTCCCCCACGATCGCCAGCGTTTCGCCCTCACGCGCCTCAAAGCTGAGGGTTTCATTGGCTTTCACAACCTTGCGGTCGCCGCCAAACAGGGCATTGGCAGCAACTTCGTAATATTTCTTGAGGTTTTCCATCTTCAACACGACCTGACCGGGGGCATGTTTGACCTTGGTCGCAGCGGCGGTGACAGGGGCGTTCCAGTCGATTTCGCGGTTGCGCAGACAGCGTGTCTGGTGCCGGTCGTCGCCGGCAACCCGCACCATCGGGATCATCTCCTGATCACAACGTCCGGGTTGAAAATAATCGCAGCGCGGGCCGAAATTACAGCCCTTGGGGCGTTCATGCGGCAGCGGGAAATTACCGGGGATCGCCACCAGCGGGCGGTCGTTCTTGTCGGCACCGGGCAGCGGGATCGACCGGAACAGCGCCTGCGTATAGGGGTGCTGCATGTCGTCGAACACATCCCCGATGCTGCCCCGCTCGACCGCCTCGCCCGAATACATCACGCAGATACGGTCGCAGGTTTCCAGCACGAGGCCAAGGTTGTGGCTGATGAACAGCATCGACGTGCCGTATTTGTGGCCAAGGTCCTTGACCAGCTGCACCACCGCCGCTTCGACCGTCACGTCAAGCGCTGTGGTCGGTTCATCAAGGATCAACAGCGACGGTTTCGACATCAGCGCCATGGCGATCACGATGCGCTGTTGCTGGCCGCCGGATAATTGGTGCGGATAACTGTTCAGGATGCGTTTGGGGTCGGGCAGCTTGACATCGGTCACAACCTCCAGCGCGCGGGCGTAAGCCTCTTTTTCGCTGACCTTGTCGTGGATCAGCGGGACCTCCATCAATTGCTTGCCGATCTTCATGGCGGGGTTCAGGGACGCCATCGGTTCTTGATAGATCATGGCAATCTTGCTGCCGCGGATCTCGCGCAGGCGGGCGGGGGACATGGTGTTCATCTCCTCGCCCTTGAACTTGATCGACCCGCCGACGATGCGCCCGTTGGCGCCAAGGTCCTGCATCACCCCCAAAGCCACGGTGGATTTGCCGCAACCGGATTCGCCGACCAACCCCAATGCCTCACCGGGCATGATGGTTGCCGAAAAATCCATCACCGCCGGAATCTCGCGCAGGCGGGTGAAAAAAGAGATCGACAAGCGGTCGATTTCAAGGATGGGTTCGGCTGTGGTCAGGTTGGCCAAATGTTTGGTCCTTTCGGTGGTGCCGTCCCGGGCTTGACCCGGGACCTCGTCTGAATTGTAGAGGTCCCGGGTCAGGCCCGGGACGGTGTCAGTCCTTCAGGCTTTCCTCGCGCAATCCATCCGCTAGCAGGTTCAACCCCAGAACAAGGCTCAACAGCGCCATGGCGGGTGGCAGGGCAGGGTGGATATAGATCAACAGCAATTTGCGGCCTTCGTTGATTGTCGTGCCCCAATCGGGGCTTTCGGATGACAGGCCCAGACCAAAGAAACCCAATGTCCCCAGCAGGATCGTGGTATACCCGATCCGCAGGCAGAAATCGACGATCAGCGGCCCGCGCGCATTGGGCAGGATTTCCCACAGCATGATATACCATGCCCCTTCGCCACGGGTCTGGGCGGCGGCGACATAATCGCGCGTGCGCAAATCCAGCGTCAGCCCCCGCACGATACGGAACACGGTGGGCGCGTTGACAAAGACGACCGAGACGAAGACCACCAGCACGGAAATATCGAATAAATCCGCCCATGCGGGCAAAAAGTCGATCACGGTGCCGCTTGCGTTGATCGCGGACAGATAAAGCCAACCTAGGCTACCCAGCACCGGCAGCATGATCGCGTTGCGCTTGGCCGGTTGCGTGTAATAGCGGGTATTGACCAGCACGCCGATAAAGATCAGCGGAAAAGCAAACAGGAACGCTGCCATATAAGACGGAATACCGGTCTGCACGATTTCCGGCGTGACCAGCAGGTAAAACAGCAAGATCACTGGAAAAGCCAGGATCAGGTTCGCCGCAAATGACAGCGCGGTGTCAAACTTGCCGCCGTAATAGCCCGCAGGCAGACCCAAAGTGATGCCAACCATAAAGGCAAAGATCGTCGCCAGCGGCGCGATAGCGATCACAAAGACTGACCCTGCCATGACACGGCTGAAAATATCGCGTGCAAGGTTGTCACCGCCTAGCAAGTAATGCGGGATCGCCCCTTCGGTTCCATCGGGGGCCACGACGCCGGGCAGGGCGTTTTTCAGCCCCGACACCTGGCGCAGATAATCATGCGTCACGATCATGTCGAAAATCCCGACGAAAACCGCGACATAGACCCAGAACAGCACCAGCGCGAGCCCGATCATCCCCACGGTGCTGTCAAACAGCTTGCCATAAAGCCCCAGCCGCCGCTTGAACCGGATCGACAGCGCAAAGGTCGCAACCAGCGCGATCCAGACCGGAAGCAGGCGGCGCGTGATCTCGCCCAAGATCCCCGCACTGCCATAGGGCATGACCAGCGGCACGGTGACATAGGCCAGCAGCAGCGCGACCAACGCCCAGACCAGATAGATCAGCGCAGTGTCCAGCGCGCCCAGTACCCCGCCGCGCCCTTGCAAGGTGCCATCAGGATTGGATTGCAAGGTGACAGCGGCGCTGCCCATCCGCAGGCCGGTCTGGACCACCAGCACGATGCCGCACAAGGCCGCCGTGATCGCCAGCGCCGGGTTCAGAAAAGCGCCAAGGCCGCCGGTCCATGATAAGGGGTCCATCAATGTCTTCCTTTAGGCAATACGGATGCGCGGGTTCAAAAACACATAGCCGATGTCGGAAATCAGCTGTGTGGTCAGCACCACGAATACCGAAACAATAGAGACACCCAGCAGCAGCTCGATGTCGTTGTTGCTGGCCGCCTGCACCAGCGTCCAGCCGAACCCTTTGTAATTGAACAGGGTCTCGACAATCACGACACCGTTCAGAAGGAACGGGAATTGCAGCATGATCACCGTAAAAGGGGCGATCAGCGCGTTGCGCAGCGCATGGCGCAGCACGATCTGCGAAAAGGCCACGCCTTTCAGGCGGGCGGTACGGATATATTGCGCGGTCATCACCTCGGTCATGCTGGCGCGTGTCATTCGCGCAATGTACCCCATGCCGTAAAGCGCGATGGTCAGGACCGGCAGAAAGAAATTCTCGAAATTGGCATCATCCATCGCGGCTGTCGCCGTGCCTTTGAACCATTGCATCCCAAAAGTCGCTGTCCCGAATACCGAGATGAACACGACGCCCGACACATATTCCGGTGTCGCGGTGGACAGGATCGACACGGTCGACAGGCTGCGGTCGGTGCGTGAGCCTTCGTTCATCCCCGCCATCACACCGATGATCAAAGCACCCGGCACCATCACCAGCATGACCCAGAACATCAGCTTGCCGGTCAGGCCCAGACGGGTGGCGATGATGCTGCCTGCATCTTCGCGGAAGACAGTGGAATAGCCCCAATTGCCTTGCAAGATGCCGCAGAAACGGGCCGCATCCACGATGTCCTGCCCGCCTGTGGCGCAGCGCGCGCGCATTTGCCCGTCAGTGCCTGCGATCACATAGCCCGGCAATACGCCCAGCCATTGGCCGTATTTCACCGGCAAGGGCTGCAGATAGCCGTTATTGCCCAGATAGCTCAGCACGGCATCGTCGGACATGCGGAAATTGCCTTGGGTTTTGGCCAGCTTTTCCAGATTGGGGAAAAGGTTGGTCAGCCAGAACACAATGAATGTCAGGCAAAGCGCCGTCAGGACCATGATCCCGATGCGCCGCAAGATGAAAGATACCATATAGGTCCCTGTCGCTGAATGTGATCAAGGCTGCGCGTTGCAAAAAGAGCCACCCCTGTCAGGGTGGCCCCTTTGTCAGATCACGCCGCGATGCCGATCTTGTAGATATGCGGCAGGTAGGCGATGTTCATGTCCCAGCCGACGAAACCGGGCTTGGCATGCCGATAGATCGTGCGCCAATAAGGCTGCAAGGTCACACCCTCATCGGTCATGATTTCCTGTAGCCGTTGCATCACGACGCGGCGGCTGTCGGCATCGGGGATCGCGTTAGCCTCGGCCAGCAGGGCATCGAATTCGGCATTGGCAAAGCCGCTTTCGTTCCATGCTTCGCCCGACCGGTAAGCCAGACCCAATGTCTGCGTGTCGATGGGCCGGTGGTTCCAGTCGGTCGAGGAAAACGGATATTCCGTCCAGTCACCCCAGAATGTCGCCCCCGGAATGACCGTGCGCTTGACGTTGAAACCTGCATCGCGCAGCTGGGCGGCCACGGCATCGGTGGTGTTCTTGCGCCAATCATCGTCGATGGAAATCAGGTCCATCTCGAAATCGGCCATGCCGGCCTCTTGCAGCAGTTCGAGCGCGCGGGCGGGATCATGCGGCATCGCCGGCACATCGGCCCAGGCGGGGTGCATCGGGCCGACATGCTGGTTGCGCGCGACTTCACCGCGACCGGCATAGCCCAGTTCCAGACAGACCGCATTATCCACCGCCATGGCAATGGCTTGGCGGACGCGTTTGTCGGCATAGGGGCGCACACCGTCAATTTCGGCGCGCTGGTTGGGACGGATGCAGATCGTCGAAGACGACGCGACCGAGGATTCCTCGAACCCGATGCTGTTGAAGATATCGACGAAATCGCCGACCGTCTCATAGATGATATCAACCTCGTCAGCCGCCGCTGCTGCCACCCAAGCCGATGGGTCGGTGCCGTAATCGATATATTCGATCCGGTCGAGATAGGCGCCCTTGCCTGCGGCATAGCCCCACCAATCGTGGTTTTCATTGCGCACCAGCGTGGCCTTGATCCCGACTTCGACGGTTTCTGGCAGGTATGGCCCGGTGCCGACAGGATTTTCCAGCATCGTATCGGGGTTGAAACCGGCTGGCGTGATCGCGGCCGGATAATCCGACATGCCCGCAATCAGCGTGATGTCGGGGGCGGGCAGGTTGAGCTGCACGGTGTGATCGTCGATCACCTCGATCGCGCCGTCGAGTGCTTGACCGGTTTCTGGATTGATGATCGCGGAAAAACGCGCGGCCATGGAATTGCCTTCGACGGTGGTATCGCACCAGCCGGCGATATTGCGCGCCACATCCTGTGCGGTAAACGGCGTGCCGTCATTCCATGTCACGCCTTGCCGGACGTTCAGCACATAGGTGGTGGCATTGTCGTTCACATCCCAGCTTTCCAACAGCATCGGCTGGAAGGTGCCGTCATTGTTGTATTCCACCAGATATTCGAGCCAGCCTGCCGTCACATAGGTGATCTGCGGCCAGTCAAAGGCGCGCGGTTCCTTGACGGCGCGTACTTCCATCTGCATGCGCACGGTGCCGCCTTGCTGCATATGAGCGTTGGCGCGGGCAGGGGCCGCCAGCCCCAACAGGCCATAGGCAGCAGTGACGCTGACGCCAATGGCGGTCGTGCGCGCCATGAATTCACGGCGGCTGAGCTTGCCTGCCTTTTCGTCCTGGGCGTATTGCAACGCGATTGGATGCAGCGACTGATCGTGCTTGGTCATGGATCTCTCCTTGTGAAAGCGAGCGTGATTTAATTGGCACCGGCATGGACCGTGCCTGCTTTGTGCAAACCCCAATAAGGCGGGTTGGCGCCATAGCGCCGCATTTGACCCCGCGCGTCAACAGTGGCGTGGCAAATAAATTGACAAAAGCGACATTAATCGGTCACAAAAACGACATATGCCGCGTTTGACACTGCAGGATCAAGCTGTTAACGCGCCATGCTGCGTTCGTTGGCGCGCCGAAAATCTGTCGGCGTTTGCCCCGATTTTTCCTGAAAACTGCGGGTGAAATAGGCCGCGGAATGGAATCCGAGCGTTTCCGCGATCTGGTTGATCGGGATTTGCGTGTCGCGCAACAGCACGCAAGCCTCGTAATGGATGCGGTCATGCAGCAAGGCCAGCGCGGATCGCCCAGCGACCTGTTGGCAACAGCGTGCCAGATGCGTGGGCGTCACCCCCAGTTCGGCGGCATAGCTGCCAACCCCGCGATCAAGCTGGAAATCCCGCGCGATCAGTTGGGTATATCGCGCCACCAGCTTGGCTGCGGCACTGTCGCGGCGGCTGTCGTTGGGTGTGGCCACCTGCGCGCGCGCCTGCCTGTCCACAAAGATCGCCAGCAAGCCCAGCCACAAGGCCGCAGCCCGCGGGTGTCCGGCCGGTTGCAATTCGCGTTCGATCTGGTCGAAATATTGCGCTGCTTCCTTTTGCAACCAGACATCAAGCAGCCGCAGATGCACCGGATCAGCTGGCCAATTGGCGGTATCGGGCAGGGTCAGGACATGGCCATGCACGGTTGGGCCGACCTCGATGCCATACATGGTCTGTGGCGGCAGATAGATCAGGTTGTTGGGGCCATAACCATTGGTCAGGCCCGCGACTGTCACACGACCTTGCCCCTTGGTGATCAGGATCAGCCGCGCGGTCGGATGGCTGCGCATCGCCTCGGTCCGCCAGCGCATGGCGGGGCCTGCATGGGACAAAGACGTCAGCGCCAACGCTGACGGGACGTTTTGCATCAAGCTCATGAACGTTGCCTTAGGGTTGTATTTTAACCCAGAATGTCGCCACATAGACTACCGATCAATTGGTTAAGATTGTGATAATTTTACTGTTGCAAAAATATCGGCATGATCCGCGTCCAAATGATGCCAGGCTTTGTGCCTTGCGCGGAACCATGTGCGCTGGCGCTTGGCATATTGCCGTGAGGCGATAATTGCAGCGTCGCGGGCCTGTGGCAGTGATATCTGGCCTTGCAGATGGGCGATCAGGTCTGGCGCGCCGATCGCCTTGGCGGATTGATGCGCGGGGTTCCAGTGCGCCAGCATGGCACGCGCCTCGTCCAGCGCGCCGGTGTCCAGCATCGCATCGAACCGCCGCGCGATGCGGGCATCCAGCCAGTCCTTGGGCGCATCCAGCGTGATGGCGACCGTCCGGTCCAGCGCCAACAGCGGCGCAGGTGTCGCATCCTGCCAATCCGCAAGGCTGCGCCCGGTGGCACGCCACACCTCCCAAGCGCGCTGCACCCGCGCCCGGTTTTGCAGATCAATCCGGTCGCGGGTCGCGTCATCCAGTGCCGCGATCAGATCGGGCAGGGCGATCTGGTCCGCCTCGGCGCGGATCACGTCAGGCGTGGCGGGAATATCGGCCAGACCGCAAGTGAGCGCGTGAAAATTCAACCCCGTGCCACCCACGATAATCGGGCGCAGCGCACCTTGCAGCAATGGCGCCAGATCGCGCAGCCAATGCCCTACCGAATAGGGCGCATCAAAAGGAACATGGCCATAAAGCGCATGTGGCGCGCGCGCCAGATCATCGGCGGATGGCCGCGCTGTCAGCACCTGCCAGCCTGCGAAAACCTGCAAGGCATCGGCATTGATGATCACCCCGCCTTGCTGCGTGGCAATCTGCAGCGCCAAGGCGGATTTGCCGGATGCGGTCGGCCCCGCGATCAAAACGGGTGTATCGGGTGCGATGGTGATCATCTGCATCCTATACCGTCCTGACGCGACAAGCGCCATTGAACCCCGCCACGTTTTACGACATTTTGCGCCAAACCGGCGCGACAGGGGAATTGCATGACCGATACACCGAAAACCACCTATAAACGCGTCATGCTGAAAATCTCGGGCGAGGCGCTGATGGGCGACACCGCCTTTGGCCTGCATCCGCCCACCGTCCAGCGCATCGCACGCGAAGTCAAATCCGTGCATGACCTTGGGGTTGAAATTTGCATGGTCATTGGCGGCGGCAATATCTTTCGCGGGCTGCAAGGCTCTGCGCAGGGGATGGAACGCACCACCGCCGATTACATGGGCATGATCGCCACCGTGATGAACGCGCTGGCGATGCAATCGGCACTGGAAGAACTGGGCATCCATACCCGCGTGATTTCGGCCATCACAATGAACGAGGTGGCTGAACCCTATATCCGCCGCCGCGCGGTGCGGCATCTGGAAAAGAAACGCGTCTGCATCTTTGCCGCAGGCACCGGCAATCCGTATTTCACCACCGACACGGCGGCGACACTTCGCGCCAATGAAATGAATTGCGAGGCGATTTTCAAAGGCACCAAGGTTGATGGCGTCTATGACAAGGACCCTGTCAAACATGCCGATGCGGTGCGTTACGATGTCGTCAGCTATGACGAAGTCTTGCAAAAGCATCTGGGCGTGATGGATGCCAGCGCGATCGCACTTGCGCGCGACAACAACCTGCCTATCATCGTGTTTTCACTGGATGAACCGGGTGGTTTCAAGGGTATTCTGGCGGGCGAAGGCACCTATACTACCGTGCGCGATTAACGGCTGTCTATACAATCGGGCGGCATTGGCTTAGATGAAAACAACGCCCCCGCGTGACGAAGGAAGAACACGAGCATGTCTGACGATTTTGAACTTGATACCGACGATCTGGCCCGCCGCATGGACGGGGCCATCGCCAATTTGCGGGTGGAACTGGCGTCCCTGCGCACGGGGCGCGCGTCAGGCTCGATGCTGGAACCGATCATGGTCGATGCTTACGGATCGCCCACGCCGATCAATCAGGTCGGCACCGTCAACGTCCCCGAACCACGGATGGTCACCATCAACGTCTGGGACAAGGCTTTGGTCGGCAAGGTGGAAAAAGCTATTCGTGACAGCGGTTTGGGGATCAATCCTCAGTTGAATGGCACGATCATCATGCTGCCGATCCCCGAATTGAACGAAGAACGGCGCCGCGAATTGACCAAGGTTGCAGGCAATTATGCCGAACAGGCCCGCGTTTCCATTCGCAACCTGCGCCGCGATGGCATGGACCAGATCAAAAAGGCCAAGTCCGACGGTCTGTCCGAGGATGACCAGAAATTCTGGGAAACCACCGTGCAGGAAATCACCGACGCCCATACCAAACTGGTCGATGAAACGCTTGAAACCAAGCAAGCGGAAATCATGCAGGTCTAAGGACCACGCAGAAGGGGCCGGAATGCGCCACGACATGGACCAGACCACCAAAACCGGCCCCGCGCATGTCGCGATCATCATGGATGGCAATGGCCGCTGGGCGCAGCAACGCGGCAGGCCGCGTCTGTTTGGTCATCACGCAGGTGCGCGCCGTGTGCGCGAGGTTTTGCAATCCTGCCCTGAACACGGGGTCAAATACCTGACCTTGTTCGTTTTTTCGACCGAGAACTGGAAACGCACCCAGACCGAGGTTGCGGGCCTGATGCTGATGTTCCGCAAATATATCCAGCGTGAGGCGCGCGCCCTTGTGGATAACGGCGTGCGGGTACGGTTCATTGGCGACAGGATCAGGCTGGACGACAAGCTGGTCAGCCTGATGGATGAACTGGAACTGCTGACCGCGGGCAATGACCTGATACATCTGACGATCGCGCTGAATTACGGCGGCCGCGACGAGGTGACCCGCGCCGCAAAGCGCCTTGCCTACGAGATCGAAATGGGCCGGCTGAGCCATAAGGATGTCGATGCCGAAACGCTGTCGCGGTTTTTGGACACGCATGTCCTGCCCGACCCCGATCTTGTGATCCGCACCAGCGGCGAGGCGCGGATTTCCAATTTCCTGCTCTGGCAATCGGCCTATGCCGAATATGAATTCGTCGATACACTTTGGCCCGATTTCACGGCGGCCGAATTCGGCCGGGTGCTTGCAAGATACGGACAACGCGAACGCCGTTTCGGCGCAGTGCAGGCCTGAACATGACCGGCCAGCCGCCAAATCCCACGAAATGGGACGATCTGAGCATCCGCATCGCATCCAGCGTCGCGATGACATTTATCGGCGCTATCGGCGTGATCTTGGGCGATGTCTGGTTCCAGATGCTGGTCGTTTTCGTCAGCGCGGTCATGGTCTGGGAACTCTGGATGATGATCCGCCCCACCGAGCCGACCACGGGGATGTTGCTCGCGGCGCTTGTCGCATCGGTCATGTCGGGGCATTTGGCCTATGACAGCCAATGGGGGCTGCTGTTGTTTCTGGTGGCACCGCTGATCGGTGCCACGCAATTGCGCACCGAGATCAAGACATTCTTTGTTTTTGCATTGGGCATTCAGCTTGCGGGCTGGGGGCTGGTGCATTTCCGCGCTGATTACGGCTTTATCTGGTTGTTGTGGCTGATGTCGGTTGTGATCGTGACCGATGTCTTTGGCTATTTCGCGGGCAAGGCATTCGGCGGGCCGAAATTCTGGCCGCGCTACAGCCCCAAGAAAACATGGTCCGGCACCGCCGCTGGCTGGATCGGGGCGGCGCTGGTTGGTGCGGTCTTCATGATATTCACCGATGTCGGGCTGGTCATCGTGCCGATTTCCATGGCGCTGAGTTTTGCAGGACAAATGGGCGATATCGCCGAAAGTGCGTTGAAACGGCGGATGGGGGTCAAGGACAGTTCCACCCTGATCCCCGGCCATGGCGGCTTGTTCGACCGGTTCGATGCGCTGCTGGGCGGGGCCTTGTTCATGCTGCTGGTCGCTGATGTGTTCGATATCCCCGGAGTCGCGTTTTGAGGCGGATCACCCTGTTTGGTGCCACCGGATCGGTCGGCCAAAGCGCGGTTGATCTGATCGCGCGTGATCTTGATGCCTATCAGGTCGTGGCCTTGACAGGTGGGCGCAATATCCAAAAATTAGCAAGTGATGCCATTGCCTTGCGCGCCGAACTTGCAGTGACGTGCCATGACGATTGTTATGCCGCGCTGAAAGATGCGCTGGCGGGCACCGGCATCGCCGTGGCCGCAGGTGACGCTGCGATCAAACAGGCCGCGATGCGCCCCGTCGATTGGGCGCTGTCCGCGATTATCGGATCGGCAGGGCTGGTGCCGGGGATGATTGCGCTGGATCATGGCACGACGCTGGCCTTGGCGAACAAGGAATCCCTTGTTACGGCCGGGCCTGTGCTGATGGCGCGCGCGCGCGCTGCAGGGGCGACGATCCTGCCCGTGGACAGCGAACATTCTGCCGTGTTTCAGGCGCTGGTGGGCGAAGATATGGCTGCCGTTGAACGCATCATCATCACCGCCAGCGGTGGCGCATTCCGCGATTGGCCCAAGGACAAGCTGGCAAGCGCCACATTGGCGCAGGCGTCAAGCCACCCCAATTGGGACATGGGCCAGCGGATCACGATCGATTCCGCATCCATGTTCAATAAGGCGATGGAACTGATTGAAACAAAAGAATTCTTTGGCGTGCCCTCCAGCATGATCGAAGTGCTGGTGCACCGTGAAAGCCTGATCCACGCGCTGGTGGGCTTCAACGATGGCGCGCTGATGGCCCATGTCGGCCCGCCCGATATGCGCCATGCCATCGGTTACGCGCTGCATTGGCCAGACCGGCGGCATCTGCCGGTGGAACGGCTCGATCTGGCCAAGATCGGCTCGCTGAGCTTTCAGGCCCCCGATGAGGACCGCTATCCCGCGCTCGCGCTGGCGCGGCAGGTGATGGATACGGGCGGTCTGGCGGGGGCGGTGTTCAATGCGGCAAAGGAACGCGCGCTGGATGCTTTCATCGCAGGCCAGATCGGTTTCTTGCAAATGTCCGCTGTCGTTTCTGGCACGCTCGACAAAATGTCATCGGGTGGTGGGCTGCAAATCCAGGAGATGACCCTAGATGATGTGTTAGAGGCCGACAGGCTGGCCCGCATTTACGCGGGCGAAATCACGACACAGATAGGATGACGTTTTGGACCTGACGCAATTCATGCCGGTTTTCGGCAATTTTGCCTTTATGATAATGGCGTTCGTCGTGGCCTTGTCGGTGATCGTGGCGATCCATGAATACGGCCATTACATTGTGGCGCGCTGGTGCGGCATCCATGCGGATGTTTTCTCGCTCGGGTTCGGGCCGGTGATCTATAGCCGGACCGATGCGCGTGGCACGGTCTGGCAGATCGCGGCGCTGCCCTTGGGCGGTTATGTCAAGTTTCTGGGCGATACCAATGCCGCCAGCGTCGGGTCGGATGGCAGCGTGGACGCGGCCGATGCGCGCCGCTCGATGGCGGGTGCGCCGCTCTGGGCACGCACATTGACGGTGGCGGCGGGGCCTGTGTTCAATTTCATTCTGGCCATCGCGATCTTTACCGGATCGATCATGTATCAGGGCCGGGTGGCGGACCCGTTCACTATTGGTGATATCCGGCCCTTGCCTGCGCAATTCCAATCCGATTTGCGGGCAGGCGATGTCTTGTTGTCGGTTGCGAATGTTGCATTTTCTGTTCCTGAACGGCAGATGTCGCTGCTGGATCTGCTGCCGGTGCAGGAACGGCTGACCTATCAGATCACGCGCGAGGGGCGCGCGCTGGCGGTTGAAGGGCCTTATCCGATGCCGCCGCTGATTTCTGCACTGGCGCCACGGTCGGCGGCAGATAATGCGGGGCTGCGCATTGGCGATGTGATCACGGCAGTCGATGGTGATCCGATCTTTGGCTTTCCGCAATTGCAGGACAAGGTGATCAGCGCCCAAGGCGCGCCTTTGAACCTGACAATCTGGCGGGGCGGGCAGGATCTGGACGTGACCCTATCGCCGCGCATCACGGATGAGCCGCAGCCTGATGGCAGTTTTACCCAAAGCTACCGGATCGGGATTGTCGGAGATCTGATGTTCACGCCGCAGACTGAATCTGTCGGGCTGATCGCGGCGGGCAGGCTGGGCGTCGAAGGCTTGTGGAACACCGCCACCACATCGCTGTCGGCCTTGCGCCATATCATCATCGGGCAGATTTCAACCTGCAACCTGTCAGGCCCCGTGGGGATCGCGGAAACCAGCGGGTCGATGGCGCGCCAAGGCACACAAAGTTTCATCTGGTTCATTGGCGCATTGTCGGCAGCGGTGGGGCTGATCAATCTGTTTCCGATCCCCGTGCTGGATGGCGGGCATCTGATGTTTTACGCCTACGAGGCCGTAACCCGCCGCAAGCCAAGTGACCGTGCGGTGCAGGTGTTCATGTTCATCGGTCTGGCGCTGATCCTGACGATGATGTCCTTTACCATCCTGAACGATACGATCCTTTGCCGCTGACCCTGTGACATAGACCGGCAAAGCGGCGCTTTGGTGGGCTTTGTCGTTTTGACATCGGGCTTTATAGCGGCTACTCCCTTTGCAAACGGGATGTCAGGACAGGCGGACGAAATGCAGGGATTTGGTGAGCGCAGAATGGCGCAGGGCGCAGCAACAATACGGATGGTTGCGACGGTGACAGGTCTGGCGGTTCTGTCCGCCGGTGCTGCGGGCGCGCAGGACTTTGCGTTTAACGTCGTGACGATCGAAGGCAACCAGCGCGTGGCCGATGGCACAATCCTGTCCTTTGCCGGGATCAGCGCGGGTGCGACCCTGTCGGCGGCCGACCTAAACACCGCGGCCCAGCAGATACGGGAATCTGGCTTGTTCGAGACAGTTGACGTGGTGCCGCAGGGTGGCACCCTGGTGATCCGCGTTGTCGAATTTCCCACGATCAACCGGATCAGCATCGAAGGCAACACACGCATCCGCGATGCCCAGTTGCTGCCCCTGCTGCAAAGCGAACCGCGCCGTGCCTTTAACCCTGTACAGGCCGAGGCCGATACCAATGCGATCACGCAAGTCTATGCGAGCGAAGGCCGGATCAATGCCGTGGTCACCCCGCGTATCATCCGGCTGGCCGAGAACCGCGTCGATCTGGTGTTCGAAGTCGCCGAATCCGGTGTGACCGAGATCGAGCGGATTTCCTTCCTTGGTAACCGAACCTATTCCGAAGGGCGGCTGCGCCGGGTGCTGGACACCAAACAGGCCGGTTTGTTGCGCGCCTTGGTGGCGCGCGATACATTCTCGCCCGACCGTGTCGCGCAGGACCGCCAGTTGTTGACAGACTTTTACATGTCGCGCGGCTATGCCGATTTCGAGGTGTTGAATGTCGATGTCACGCTGACGTCTGAACGCGATGCCTATCTGGTGACCTATAATATCCGCGAAGGTCAGCAGTTCAATTTTGGTACTGTCACCGTCAGCAGCACGATCCCCGGCGTCGATCCTGCCGTGTTTCAGGATGCGATCCGCACGCGTGACGGCGCGGTCTATTCGCCGGTGACGATCGAAACCGACATCACGCGGCTGGAACGGCTGGCAGTGCAGCGCAATGTCAATTTCGTCCGTGTTGAACCGCGCATCACCCGAAATGAGCGCGCGCTGACGCTGGATCTGGAATATGTGCTGGTCGAAGGGCCGCGGGTTTTTGTTGAACGGATTGATATTCAGGGCAATGGCACCACGCTGGACCGTGTGATCCGCAATCAGGTTGGCGTGGTCGAAGGCGACCCGTTCAACCCCCGCGAAATCCGCGATTCCGCGCGCCGTATTCGCGCGCTGGGGTTCTTTGAAAACGCGACTGTCGATACGCGGCAGGGGTCATCTGCCAATCAGGTGATCGTCGATGTCGGCGTCACCGAAGGGCCGACCGGCACGCTCAGCTTTGGTGCCAATTACAACACCGACACCGGCGTTGGCTTGCTGGCATCTTATGGGCAAAGCAATTTTCAAGGCCGTGGCCAGCAGCTTGATTTCGATCTCTCGACAGCCGAGACGAACCAGCGGCTCAGCTTTCGGTTTGCCGAACCGCAGCTTTTGGGCCGCGATCTGCGCGGCGGGCTAGAGTTTTCCTATCGCCAGACCAACAACGAAAACGCAAGCTATGACACGCAGAACGGCCGGTTCAGCCCTTCGCTTGCCTTTCCGGTCAGCGACAACGGGCGTTTGTCGGTGTTCTATGCGTTCAACTATGCCGACCTGACCAATGTTGCCACGACCAGCAGCCAGATCCTGCGCGACGAGGAAACAATCGGCGCGGTGGCGACCAATTCGCTGGGCTATGCCTATAGCTGGGATTCGCGCCGCGCGGGGATTGACCCCAATACCGGTTATATCCTGCGGTTCGGGCAGGAATTCGGTTTTGGTGACAGCCAGTTCATCCAGACCACCGCCTTTGCCGGTGCCGAAACCAAGGTCTTGAACGAAGAACTGACGCTGCGCGCCACCGTCGAAGGCGGCTATCTGGATTATACAGATGGTCAAAGCCGCGTGACCGACCGGTTTTTCCTTGGCAGCCGCCTGATGCGGGGCTTTGATGCCGGCGGGATCGGCCCGCGTGCGCGGGACGGCGATGATGCTATCGGCGGCAATGCCTTTGCCGTGGCGCGGCTCGAGGCGGAATTTCCGCTGGGCCTGCCCAGCGAATACGGCATATCAGGTGGTCTGTTTTACGATTACGGGTCGGTCTGGGATTCAGGCTATGCCGGTCAGGTCGATTACGATGACTTTACCGCACGCTCGGTGATTGGGGCCGCGATTTTCTGGACCACGCCGATTGGGCCATTGCGGTTCAACTTTACCGAACCGCTTGACGTGCAGGCCCGTGACAAAACCCGCGCCTTCGACGTCACGATCTCGACCAATTTCTGATGCGCCTGTGGTCGGCGATTGCGGTCTGGCTGTTGCTGGCGTTGCCTTTGGCGGCCCAGCAATCGGGGCCGCAGGTTCTGATTGTTGACAGCGACCGGTTGTTTCTTGAAACGCAATACGGGCGGCAGATCGCCAGCGATCTTGCCGCACGCACCGCTGCTGTGCAGGCTGAAAACGACGCCATTGTCGCTGCGCTAACCGAAGAAGAACGCAGCCTGACCCAGCGCCGGCCCGGCATGGACCCCGCCGCATTCCGGATCGAGGCCGCAGCCTTTGACTCCAAGGTCCAAGAGGTTCGGCGCGCCCGCGATGCCATGAATGGTGAACTGGCGGCCGAGGCAGCAAAGGCGCGCGACATGTTCGAAGAACGCGCGCAGGCCGTGATTGCAAATCTGATGCTGGAACGCGGCGCCACCTTGGTGATGGAACAGCGCAATGTCATTTTGTCGGTGCGCACGGCCAATATCACCGATCAGGCAATCACCCGCATTGACCAGGTCCTGGGTCAAGGCACGCCCTAGCCACGCTTGCCGTGCGCGCTGCCGCTTGCTAGTCAGGGCCAGCCCCGTTGTTCGGGACCCGCCAAGACAAGGAACCCTAAATGTCCGACCCCATCACCACCGCCGATATCCAGCTGATCCAAAAGATCCTGCCGCATCGCTACCCGTTTTTGCTGGTGGACAAGGTGCATAGCATCGATGGCACATCCTCGGCCGTTGGCATCAAGAATGTCACCATGAACGAGCCGCATTTTCAGGGCCATTTTCCCGGCAACCCGATCATGCCCGGTGTCACCATCATCGAGGCGATGGCGCAGACATCTGCCGTGATGGTCGGTGCGTCGCTCGGGCTGATCAACGGCGATCTTTTGGTTTATTTCATGGCGATTGACGGCTGCAAATTCCGCCGCAAGGTGGTGCCGGGCGATGTGCTGGAAATGCGGGTCGAAACCACGCGCGGCAAGCCCGGCGGCAAGGTCTGGCGCTTCAAGGGTGTGGCGACGGTCGATGGCGAACTGGCCGCCGAGGCAGAGTTTACCGCGATGATGGATCTGCAAGGCTGATGGCGGGCATTCACCCTAGTGCGGTTATTGCAGATGGCGCGCAGATCGGTGCCGATTGCAGTATCGGCCCGTTTTGCGTGATCGGTGCGGATGTGGTGCTGGGCGATGGCGTGACGCTCAAAAGCCATGTCGTTGTTGATGGCGACACACAGATCGGCGCTGGCACCGTTGTTTTCCCGTTTTCGGTGATCGGCGAAATCCCGCAGGATTTGAAATTTGCGGGAGAAAAGACCCAATTGCGCATCGGCGCGCGCAACCGGATCCGCGAACATGTCACCATCAATACCGGCACCGCCCAAGGCGGCGGGATTACCCGCGTCGGCGATGACGGCTTGTTCATGGCAGGCTGCCATATCGCGCATGACGCGCAGATCGGCAACCGGGTGATCATCGTCAACAGTTCCGCCGTGGCGGGCCATTGCGTGATTGAGGATGATGTCATCATCGGTGGTCTGTGCGGTGTGCATCAATGGGTGCGGATCGGGCAGGGCGCCATTATCGGGGCTGTCACCATGGTTACCGCCGATGTCGTGCCGCACGGCCTGGTACAGGGGCCGCGCGGGGTGCTCGACGGGCTGAACCTTGTCGGGCTGAAACGCAAAGGTGTGGACCGCGCCGATATCACCGCGCTGCGCGCCGCGTTCCAGATGCTCAAAGACGGCGAAGGCAATTTTCAGGACCGCGCGCGCAAGCTGGGCGATGAAACCGATAGCGCTTATGTGCAGGATATGGTGCGCTTTATCCTTGGCCCGTCTGACCGCAATTTCCTGACGCCCGGCTGATGCTGGCGCTGATCGCAGGTACCGGCGATCTGCCGCCCGCGCTGTTGGTGCGGTTGCCGGAACGGCCATTGGTTTGCGCCTTGCAGGGCTTTGCGCCGCAGATCACGCCCGACATCACCTTTCGCCTCGAACATCTGGGGTCGTTTCTGGCGGATCTGGCCGCGCGCGGTGTCACGCGCATCTGCATGGCGGGGGCGGTCAAGCGGCCTGCGATTGACCCTGCGCAGATTGATGCGGCGACTTTGCCACTGGTCGCAGGTCTACAAGCCGCGCTGGCCAAGGGCGACGATGGCACCCTGCGCGGCGTGATCGCGATCTTGGAAAACGCAGGCTTTGCCGTCGTTGCAGCACATGACCTCGCGCCCGATCTTTTGCCTGCCGCTGGTGTGCTGGCGGGCCGTGTGACGCCGCAATTGCGGCTGGATGCGGTGCTGGGCGAGCAGACGATTGCCGCAATGGGGCAGGCAGATATCGGGCAGGCCTGTCTGGTGCGCCTAGGCCACGTGATCGCGCGCGAGGATCAGGCCGGCACTGATGCGATGATCGCACGCTTTGCCCCTGCGGGTGATCCGCTGTGGGGCAGTGTCGATCTGGTGGGTGACCTGCTTGGCACCGCCGCCGAATGGCTGAGCGGGGCGGATGGCGTGCCTGTCGATGCGCGCGGCGCGGTGCTGTTCAAGGCCCCCAAACCCGCGCAGGACCGCCGCGCAGACCTGCCGGTGATCGGGCCAGATACAGCGCGCGGGGCAGTTGCCGCGGGTCTGTCGGCCATCGTAGTCGAGGCGGGGGGCGTCATCGTGCTGGACCTGCCGCAGGTCATCGCCACGCTGGACCGCGCCGGGGTCTGTTTCTGGGTCCGCCCCAAAGGTGGCGCATGAGGGTGTTCGTGATCGCGGGCGAGGCGTCGGGCGACAAGCTGGGCGCCGCCTTGATGGCAGGGCTGCGCCAGCTGCGCCCCGATGTGACGTTTGACGGTGTCGGCGGGCCGCTGATGCAGGCCGAAGGGCTGGTCAGCCGCTTTCCCATGGATGAACTCAGCGTCATGGGGCTGGCGGAAATCCTGCCCAAATACCGCGCGCTGAAGCGGCGCATCGCGCAGATGGCCGAGGCGGTCGTGCATACCCAGCCCGATGTGCTGATCACCATCGACAGCCCCGATTTCTGCCTGCGCGTGGCAAAGCTGGTCAAGGCGCGCAGCACGATCCGCACCGTGCATTATGTTGCGCCCACTGTCTGGGCATGGCGGCCCAAACGCGCAGGCCATATGGCGCATCATATCGACCATGTGCTGGCGCTGTTCCCGTTCGAGCCGCCCTTGATGCAGGCCGCAGGCATGGCGTGTGATTTCGTCGGCCATCCGGTGGTGACCGATCCGATTGCCAACGCCGATGACGCCGCCGCCCTTGGCGATGGCACCGTCGTGCTGGTCCTGCCCGGCAGCCGCAAAGGCGAGGTGAGCCGCCTTGCCCCCCGTTTCGGGCAGGCCGTGGCGCGGATCGCGGCGCAGGTGCCGGATGCGCGGTTCGTCATTCCCACGACGGCCAATGTGCATGATCTGGTGCAGGCGCAGGTGGCGGGCTGGCCTGTGCCGGTCACTGTGTTGCCGCCTGCCAGCCCTGACAAACCTGCGTGGTTTCGCCGCGCGGATGTGGCCCTTGCAGCCTCTGGCACGGTGTCGCTGGAACTGGCCGCCAATGGCACGCCGATGGTCATTGCCTATGACATGGCTTGGCTTAGCCGGATCATTATCAGCCGCATGTTGCTGGTCGATACCGTGACGCTGGTCAATCTGGTCAGCGACACCCGCGTGGTGCCGGAATTCATCGGTCAGGCGTGCCAGCCTGCGCCGATTGCCGATGCCGTGCTGGCGGTGCTGGCCAACCCGACCGCACAGCAGGCGGCGATGGACCTGACCATGGACAGGCTGGGTCGCGGGGGCGGGGCACCGGGGCTACGCGCGGCGCGCGCGGTGCTGGATCGCATGGCCACGACGCGCGCAAAATAAAGGCCCCACCACGGGGGCGGGGCCTTTGTTTTTGCCAAATGGCAGAATTTAAAAGCTATAGGCCAGTTTCAGCCCAACAGCGACGACGCTATTATCGGTGAATTCGGGGCTAAACGAACCAATTGCTGTGGTTGCATCGCCAACATTCACATAGCGCACGCCACCTGACACCTCGACCCCGTTGCCCATATCATAGGCACCGCCGATCTGAACGCTGGTATAACCATCGGTTGGACCAAGGTTGCTGACGACTTCGCCGGTGGATACTTCGTGGCCAATCGAAACAGATGCAGAGAACTGATCGCTCAGGCGTCTCCCGATGCCGATGTTGTACGTGTAAACATCATCTGTGTATGAAACCAGATTACCTGCCAGACTGTCAGTCAGGGCAAACCCATTCCAACCAACCCACCGCACAGAGCCGAACAACAATGTATCGGCGGCGATCCCTGTCTGGAAATCCAGATTATAGGATTCGGGCAAGGTCGTTGTCAGATTGCCCGCAGTACCATCCAGCGCAAGGTCGATTTCGCTGCTGTAGGTCAGCGCCACCCGCAGCGCGATATTCTCGCGTTCATAGGCGACACCGGCGACATAACCGCTGCCCGATCCGCTGGAATAAGTCGAAGCATATGCGGTTGGCAGCACCAATGCGACAGAACCTTCGGCGGAAACATTGCGCAGACCGACATGGACACTGTAGATCGGATCCAGCTCATAACGCACGAGCGCCGTGAACCCTTGGCTATCGACTATCGCCTTGGACCCAACGACCGGATATGGTGTCGTGTCATAATTCACATCGGCGCCAAAGGGCTGGTCGGAAATCAGTGCAAGCGATATCTGATCGTTGACCTGCATCTTCACGCCAAAGCCGAACTGCGTGTAATCAGGCGCCATATTTCCCGATTGTTGTGTCGTGGCGCCAAGCGCGACGCTGCCTGACACGCTGGGCCGCACTGACCCAAAGCTCAGCTCGACGCTGTTTCCATCTTCAAAAATAACGCCAATTCCTTGGCCCGAGCGGTCAAGCCCAGCAGCCTGCGCCATGGATGTTGTCAGCAATAAAGCTGCGCCAACGGTAAGTGCCTGTTTCATGGTGTCTCCCCCCTCATGAACAAATATTGTGCGAAAATCTTAGGGAGTGCCTCAAAGCTGCGCAATTTATGACGCTACGTCAACTTGAGCGTATGTCGTAGCGTCACGTGTTTGTGATTTGCTACGCTGTGGCGCGCCGAGCGCACCAAACGGACTATTTTTGTGCAACCGCGCCTGCGTGCCGGATATTGATGAAATTGCCTAGAAAAATGAGCGCCGCACCAGCAAAGACTAGCAATTCCAACGGTTCATCATACAGGATCATCCCCACAACCGCGATGGCGGGCAGGCGCACGAAATCCAGCGGCATGACGGTGCTGGCGGGGGCGATGCTCAGCGCCTTGGTCAGGCAGAAATGCGCGACCAGCCCTGCGATGCTGATCACCACGACCCAGGGCAGGGTCAGCGCCGATGGCACCGCGATGTCGCCGTCATAGCCGGCACTGAGCAGCCCGAAAATCGCCTGCGTGAGCGTCAGGAAAAACAGGATCGAGGTGATGCCTTCGGTCCGCGTCAGCTTGCGCGTGAAAATCGCGGTCAGCGCAAAGAACACCGCACACCCCGCCGCCGCCAGCAATCCGGGGCTCATATTGCCCGGATCGGGGCGCGCCACGATCAGGATGCCGGCAAAGCCGATCAGCGCCGCGATCAGCCCGATGCCGGTGAGCCGTTCTTGCAAGATCAGCGGCGACAACAGCAGCACCCAGATCGGCGTGGTGAATTCCAATGCGAAAACCTGCGCCAGCGGGATCGTGATGATGGCGTAAAACCACAGGTTCTGCCCGGTGAAATGACAGATATTGCGCATCAGATGCAGGCGCAGCTTGCGGAACCTGATCTGGCGAATGGCACCGGTATAAGCCGCGATGGCCAGAACGATGATGATGCCGATCAGGCTGCGGAACAGCATGATCTCGAACGTGTCAAGTTCCACGCTGACGCTGCGCCCCGCGATGGCCATGGTGGTAAAGGCGATAATCGCGCCGATCATCCAAACGGCGGCCTGTGTCGTGTTGCTCATCTTGAACCCTGACAGGGATATTTGCGCCTTGCGCGCCGCCCCCTTTTGACAGGGTCGGATGATTTTGCAAGCGCATGCATTGTGCGAAACGGCGCGGTGCAGGGGCGGTGATGGCTTTGAACCGTCCGGCGCGCCGGTTTCGCGCGATCATGATCTGCCAGGCTGGCTGCTTTCGTTGGATGGCTGTCATGTGTTGCATGACATCTCAGCGGCTTAAGCGGTTCTTAATCGCTGTGCGCGATAACACCCGAAATCTGATTGTTCGGTGTTAGAGGTATTTATGCGCAAACTCAGTTCTATTCCCCTGTCCCGCAAGCTGCCTGTCATCATCGCGGGCATCGGCCTTTCGGCTGCGATCGCGGTGTCTGCGCTCAGTTATTTTGACTTTCGCGATACGATGTTGAGGTCTGCCAAGGCCAATTTCGAAGTCCTTGCCGATGAACGCGGTCTGGCCGTAGAAAGCTGGTTGGGAGAGGTAAGGCGAAACATGCTGTCCTACGCGCGCACGCCAATGGTCGTTGACACGCTGCCGGCGCTGTCATCCTCTTTCGGGATGATGGGCACTGCGGACGATCTGCAAGCCTCCTACATCGCGAACAACCCCAACCCCGTTGGGCAAAAATCCTTGCTTGACCGGGCCCCCGAAGTAGTTCCCTACAATTTCCAACATGGTGTGTTGCACCCGTTCTTTCGCAATGTGGTGTCATCGGCGGGATATTCCGATGTGTATCTGCTGAATACGGAAGGTGACGTTGTCTATTCCTACGCCAAAAATCCCGATTTTGCGACCAGCGTTGAAACAGGCCCCTACAGGAACACCGGGCTTGGTCAGGTGTTCCGGGCCGCCCGCGACGGCAATGCCGGACAGGTCTATTTTACTGATTACACCGCCTATGGGCCCGGCGGTGGCGTTGTTGCGGCCTTTATGGCGACACCGGTGCAGAACAGCGATGGTGTGACGGTTGGCGTCTATGCGTCCCAGCTATTGACCGCCAATCTTGATGAAATTGTGAACCGCGAAGTCGGGTTGGGGGCCACGGGTCAGATCTATATCGTTGGCCCCGACATGAAGACGCGCAGCACGTCACGTTTTGCCGGCGGGCACAGACCTTTGTCTGACGTCAGTGGCCTCGATCAGGTCGCGGCTGGTGCGGCTGGCGCGGCAGAGGTGTTTAGCGGTGTGACCGGGATTAATGGGCGCCCGGTTATTGCCAAGGTGGTGAATATTGAAATCCTTGGCACGCCTTGGCGGGTTATCGGCGAACTGGACATGGCAGAGGTGCTGATCCCCGTGAATGATATCCGTGCGCAAATGGGTATTCTTGCGGTGGTCGTCATGGTGCTGGCCGCATTGCTTGGCTATCTGACGGCACGCTCGGTGTTAAACCCGCTGTCACGCCTGCGCGACGGTATGGGCCGTGTCGCGCAGCGCCAGTATGATTTCGTTGTGGCCGATACGGGCCGCAGCGATGAATTGGGCGTGCTGGCCACGGCGCTGGTCGAGTTCCGCGACAAGCTGCAGGCTTTCGATGCGGCCGATGAGGAACGCAAGAAAATCCAGGCAGAACAAGCACGCGTCGTTCAGGAACTCAGCAAGGCGATGGTGGCGCTGGCCGAGGGCGATCTGACGGCGGTCATTCATATGCCCTTTGATGAAAGCTATGAACAGCTGCGGCTTGACTATAACCGCACCGTCACCAACCTCAGCACGACCGTTGGATCGGTTGTCACCAGTGCCGTTGGTATTCGTGAACGCTCCTTGGAGATGAGCAGCGCATCTGACGACCTTTCGCGCCGGACCGAAAATCAGGCTGCGACGCTGGAACAGACTGCTGCCGCGCTTGACGAACTGACGGCCAGCGTGCGGTCCGCTGCCGATGGCGCGCGTGAGGTGGAATCTATCGTCGGTAACGCCCAAGATGACGCCATTGCCAGCGAACCCGTGGTCCAAAAGGCGGTTGCCGCGATGACCGCCATCGAAAAGTCATCTGATGAAATCTCGCAGATTGTCGGCGTGATTGATGACATCGCCTTTCAGACCAATCTACTCGCGCTCAATGCGGGGGTCGAGGCGGCACGTGCGGGCGATGCCGGGCGGGGTTTCGCTGTCGTGGCATCAGAAGTGCGCGCTCTGGCGCAACGCTCCTCTGAAGCGGCCAAGCAGATCAAGACGTTGATCGCCGGCAGTTCTGATCAGGTCGCCAATGGCGTCAGCCTGGTTGGCGAGGCTGGCGAAGTCCTGACGCGCATCGCCAAACATATCAGCCATATCTCTGGCCTGATTTCGGAAATTGCGGCGGGTGCCGTGGAACAATCGACAGGGCTGGCTGAGATCAACATCGGGGTCACACAGTTGGACAAGGTGACACAACAAAACGCCGCCATGGTCGAACAAGCCACAGCAAGCAGCCATGCCCTGAACGCGGAGGCTGGCAATCTTGGCGAACTTGTTGCGCGGTTCCAGCTGGACAACAATTCCAGCCACTCTGCCGCGCCGATGCCGCATCCGGCAGAAAATGTCATGATGTTCCAATCTCCACGCAGCCAACAGAAATCCGCCAAAGCGGTCCCTGCGGCGATGAACGGGACGCATGGTAGGACCAACAGCATGGGTCCCGACGACTGGCAGGACTTTTAGGTTGGAATTGGCGGGCGGCATCGCGGGCCGCCTCTGCCTAAATCAGCCGCGCCCCACAGCGCGGACCAGCGATATTGTCACTGCAAGGGTGTCGTTGGCGCCGCGCTGCCGCAAAAAATGATCTTTCGGAATATCGCCCGTACGGGCGTGCGATCAAATCTGATTGGCTGGCATTGGCGATGAAATCGAAAGCCTCATGCGCTTTTGCAAATTGGTCATGCAGGCGTGCGCGCCGGTATGCTGGCGCGCAGTATCTTTACGCCGCCTGACGTATGTCCGCAGGCACCATTGGCCTGATTGCGGGGCGTGGCGTCACCTTTGGTGGCTTGGTGCATGTGTTTTGTCGTGCGGTCAACCGGCCAACGGCGACTGTACCGCCCGCCGCCAATAAGGTGTGCTATTCAAACCTGTGTCACCGCCGGCTTTGCAACAGCGCCAGATTTCATTGCGCTCATGAGAATGCGGCCGCCCACAAGATTGAGCCTTGGCCGCGCTGGATTTGCCATGCCAACCATTGCTGACTGCGGCCGCGATTTGACAAAGCGTCGCTTTCGACGCTTAACCGTTTGACAGCACGGTCCGGACCGCTATTTTCGCACGACGAAACGCTGACGGGTGTCGTTTGTACGACATGCGGCATCTTTGTCTTATCATCCGGGAGGAATTCGATGATCAAATCTATTCTTGGCACATCTGCCATCGCACTTGTGGCGGCCTTGCCAGCATTGGCACAAGAGGTTGACCGCACGGACTGGCCCACCAGCTTTACCGTTGGTACCGCATCGCAGGGCGGCACGTTTTTCGTCTATGGTTCGGGCTATGCCAACCTGATTTCCGAAGAGCTGGGCGTGACCGGCGGCGCCGAAGTCACCGGCGGACCCATGCAGAACATGGCATTGGTCCACACCGGTGAAGCCGCGATGGGCATGACCACGATGGGCCCGGCACAGGTCAGCATCCAGGGCAAAAGCCCGCTGGCACCCGGTCTGGAAATGACCAATGTCTGCGCGCATTTCCCGATGTATGAAACACCGTTCCATGCAGTGGCTCTGTCCAGTTCCGGCATCACCGCGCTGAGCGAGATCCCTGCAGGATCGCGCATCGGCTTTGGCCCAGCTGGCTCGACTGGCGATACCTACTTCCCTGAAATGATGACTGCGCTTGGCATCGAGTACGAGCGTCGCAACGGGGGCTGGAACGATCTGGGCGGCCAGTTGCAAGATGGCTTGATCGACGTTATCGGCTTTGCCGCCGGTGTGCCGATCCCTCAGGTTGCCGAGCTTGAGGCGTCCAACGATGTCAACATCATCGAATTCACCGCCGAAGAACAGGCGCTGATGACCTCGCTGTTCCCTGTGTCGAATTTCGACATTCCGGCCGGCACCTATGCCAGCCTGACCGAACCCGCGCGTGCGGTGTCGATGTGGAACTTTGCCATCGTCAATTGTGATCTGCCCGAAAGCTTTGTCTACGAAGCAACGCGGGTCATCATGGAAGACAACGCACGGATGATGCAGATCCATTCGTCAGCGGCAACGACCGTATTCGAAAACTGGGATAAAAACACGGTCATCCCTTGGCACCCCGGTGCTGCACGTTGGTTCACCGAAAACGGTGCAACCATTTCTGCGGACATGATCAAGTAATAAACACATCAGGGCCGGCGCAAACAGCACCGGCCCTAATTTGACAGGCGTTGTGCCTGCCATGCCGGGGCCTTGCCCCGAATTTCATGAGGGAAACTGGGTAATGGCCAAGGCCGATATTTCGAAATTTGATGATGACACCGGCCCGCTGGTTGCCGAAGGTGCGGACGAAGAAGTCATTGAATACAACCGCCGCCTTTACGAAGGCTGGGTGCGTTGGGCCATGGCTGCCGCGCTTGCGATCTATGCGTTTTTTCATATTGCCGCACTGAACGGCCTATCGATCCGCGACATGACAGGCGGGGTGGTCAACCTGCCGTTCCTGCCGCGTCTTCCGATGGAATCCTGGACTTACCGGACCGTGCATATCGCGGGGGCCACGGCGCTTGGGTTCTTGATGTTTTCGGGTACGTCCTTTAGCGAGCGGACCGGCACGGGCCGTGACCGGTTGTTCAGCTATCTGGCCTATGCGCTGATGATCCCGGCCTTGTTTTCATTGGGCGTGACCTTCTGGTTCCAAAGCTTGATCGCGGCTGGCACATCTTGGAACGGGATGGACCCGACGATCCAGTTCAACGAACGCTGGCTGTTCGGTATCCCGTTGATCGGGGCGACCTTTGGCGCGATTGCGCTGTCTTGGGTGCATCAGCGCCCGCGCACGCGGGTCAATCCTGCCGATTTGGTGTTGGTTGTCGCGGCACTGGCGGTGGCCAGCTATCTCGTCACGATTTACAACACACCGATACGGGCCACGACCGGCACATCCTTTGCGCCATTGGGCATATCACTGGCGGGGATCGCAGGCACAGCGCTGATCCTGGAATTGACACGGCGGGTAACGGGGTTGGCGCTGCCGATCATCGCGGGGATTTTCCTGATCTATGTCTGGCTGGGGCATCTGGCACCTGGCGTGCTGAATTCGCCACAGATCGCGTTGCAGCGGTTTTTTAGCCAAGTTTACACCGATGTCGGCATTCTGGGCCAGACGACCTCTGTATCCTCGACCTATATCATTCTGTTCATTATCTTTGCGGCGTTTTTGCAGGCGTCCAAGGTGGGTGAATATTTCATCAACTTTGCCTTCGCCCTGACCGGCCGGCAGCGCGGCGGGCCTGCCAAAGTGGCCATCTTCGCCTCGGGGCTGATGGGTATGATCAATGGCACGTCCGCGGGCAATGTCGTGGCCACCGGCAGCCTGACGATCCCGCTGATGCACAAGGTCGGATATGATAAAAAGACATCCGGCGCGATCGAGGCTGCGGCATCGACCGGCGGACAGATCATGCCGCCGATCATGGGGGCAGGGGCCTTTATCATGGCCGAGATCACGGGCATTCCCTATCAGGAAATCGCCATCGCGGCGATCATCCCGTCGATCCTGTATTTCGCATCGGTCTATTTCATGGTCGATCTGTCAGCCGCGCGCATCGGCATGACGGGCATGCGGGCAGAGGAATTGCCCAAGGTCAAAGCGATGATGAAACAGGTGTTCCTGTTCTTGCCGATCATCATCCTGATCGCGGCGTTGTTCGCGGGGTATTCGGTGATCCGTGCGGGCACTTATGCCACGGCGGCGGCGGCGGTGGTTAGCTGGCTGACACCTTACCGGATGGGGGTGCGGTCGGTTGCCTATGCGTTCCAGATCGCGGGCAGCATGTCGATCCAGATCATCGCGGTCTGCGCATGTGCCGGCATTATCGTTGGGGTGATTTCGTTGACAGGGGTCGGCGCGCGGTTTTCCAACCTGCTGCTGGGCCTTGCAGGCGTCAGTCAGTTGCTGGCGATGTTCTTTGCCATGGTGATCGCGATCCTTTTGGGGATGGGGATGCCGACGACAGCGGCCTATGCGGTTGCGGCCTCGGTGGTGGCACCGGGCCTGATCCGGCTGGGGATTGACCCGCTGACGGCGCATTTCTTTGTGTTCTACTTTGCCGTTGTCTCGGCCATCACACCACCCGTGGCACTTGCCAGCTATGCCGCCGCAGGCATTTCCGGGGCAGACCCGATGGCCACATCCTTTGCGTCGTTCAAGATCGGGTTGGCGGCGTTCATCGTGCCGTTCATGTTCTTTTACAACGGCGCCTTGTTGATGAATGCCCCATGGCTGGAAATCCTGCAGGCGCTGACGACGGCGCTGGTCGGGGTGTACTTTCTGGCTGCTGCTGTGCAGGCTTGGCTTTGGGGCAAAGCTGCAGGGCCGCTGACCAGGGTCGGTCTATTGGTCGCGTCCTTGTTCATGATCTCGGGAGGGTTGTTGACGGACATCTTGGGCCTTGGCATTGCGGTTGGCCTGATCTTGATCAACCGCACGTTCGGACCTGACAGCAAGACACCGCTTGTGCAGGGCCGGGCGGACTGACCCATCAAAAGGGCGCGGATTGCCGCGCCCTTTTTATTTGGCATGACGATCAAGCTGGCGGTTGGCGTGATGCCACGCCAGACAGGACAATCAGCCGCGTCCCCTTGGTTTGTGGTTAAGGTATTTGCCCACAGATCGCGACAGAAGCTGAGTTGCCAGCGCCTGCGATACTGCCCAGAACACTTGCTGCAAGCAGCCCGTTGCCTGACAAATAGCCGCTGTCGGATGTGCCTGATACGCCCACCGCAGCCCCGCCTGTCGCATATAGGTTTTCAAACAATGCGCCCGATGTTGTTTTGACGCGTGCGGTTTCGGGGTCGATGTCCAAGCCGCCTTGGGTGTGGAACAACGCGCCGGTAACTTTGACGGCGCAAAACGGACCGCAAAGCGTTTGGCCCGACCATGTGCGCCCAAAGGTATCTTGGCCCTGTGCAGGGCGTGTGGCGTTGGCGTGGGCAAGGCTGCCTTTGGCAAAGCCGCATTTTGCGTCAAGCGCATCCAATGTATCGGCCCAGATCACCGCGCCTTGGCTTTCGGCATTTTTGAAATCGGCAAACTGGCGGGCGATGTTTGCAATACGGGCGTCAAAGATCGACCATGCATAGCCGCCATCTTGGCCCAAGACGGCGCGCGCGGCTTCGGAATAGCCCTGCGCTTCGTTCCAAAAGCGCTGGCCGGTCTTGTTAACTTGAAATCCGCCTTCGGTAATGACCGCCCATGTGATCAAAATACCATGTGGATGGGCGACATTGCCGTGGCCTTGATACGCGCCCAAATGCTGGGTGGCCGCGCCAAGCTGTTCGCCCCATAAAATCGCATCGCCGTTATTGCCGTCATGGCCAAACCACAGGCCCTTGTCGATCTCGGGCATGTAGCGGCTGACCATCGCGCGATTGCCGCCAAAGCCGTTACAGGCCAGAATGATCCGCTGTGCGCCAATCGTTTCGGTTGCGCCATCGGGGCGCATGACTTGGGCGCCAGACATCCGCGCGCCTTGCGCATAAAGCGTGACTGCGCGGCGTTCGCAGATCAGCGGGATGCCAAGATGTTCGATCCGCCCGCGCAGGGCGTTGACCAGTTCTTCGCCCGATCTGCTGGGCAGGCCATGCATCCGGCGGCGCGCATGTCCGGGATAGTCGAAATCAGTGACCACCGAAAACGGCAGGCCGTGGGTGTGGCAAAGCCAGTCAATGACGGATGCAGCATTTTGCGTCAGCACATCGACCAGCGCTTGGGCGTTTTCGCCATGCGCCTTTTTCTGGATGTCTTGGGCGAACAGGCGGGCGTCATCGGCGATCCCTGCCTGTTGTTGCAGCTGTGTTCCGGCGGCGGGGATCAAACCGGCGCTCAGCGCGGTTGAACCTGACGGCAAAGCGTCTGCCTCGATCACAAGCACGTCTTGGCCTGCTTCATGCGCGCGCAAGGCGGCGATCATCCCCGCAGCACCGGCCCCGATCACCAGCGTGCCGACGTCGATGTCGTATTCCGCCAGCGGCGCTGCGATATCAGGATGTGCCATCAAAGCGTTTTCCCATCGCCAGCATATCGGGCGTGCCAAGCACGGCGTTCAGCCCGTCAAAATCATACATCCGGTCGGCAAAGGGTGTGTTTGATCCGGCATCTTTCAGGCTGCGGTAATAATCATGGGCGGTGCGCGCCAAGGACCGCACAATACCGCCGGGAAAGATGACGATATCAAAGCCTAGATCCTGCAAGGCCTGTGCAGAAGAAATCGGCGTGGCACCGCCTTCGACCATATTGGCCAGCAATGGGACCTGACCTTTGAATGTGGTGGCGATATGGCCCAATTCGGCATGATTGCGCGGGGCTTCGATGAACAAGACATCGGCCCCTGCATCAATATAGCGACCCGCACGGTCAATCGCGGCGTCAATGCCTTCAACGGCGATGGCATCGGTGCGGGCGATGATCAGCGTATCATGGCGGCGCGCATCGGCCATGGCCGCGATTTTCCCCGCCATTTCTGCCGCCGAGATCAGGGATTTATCCGACAGATGCCCGCAGCGTTTGGGATAGGTCTGGTCTTCGACCTGAACGGCGGCAGCACCTGCGCGTTCATAGGTCAAGATCGTGCGGCGCGCATTCAGCGCGTTCCCGAAACCGGTATCGGCATCCATGATGACCGGCAAATCGGTGCGATCCGCGATCAAGGCCATGGTGTCGGCCATTTCGCTGGCGGTGCTTAGCCCGATATCGGGGCGGCCCAAGCGGGTATAGGCAACGGCAGCGCCCGACAGATACAGCGCCTCGAAACCGGCATCTGTTGCGATGGCGGCGGTCAGCCCGTCATAGACGCCTGGTGCGATCAGGATGTCCGGCTGGCTTAGGCGCGCGCGCAGGGTCATTGGGGGGCTCCGATTTCGGCTGTGGCTTGGGCGCAGGTCAGAATGCGCGTCACCGTGCCAAGCGACACCAGCGTGGCGTCATGCACGTCACTGTTGAATGCCGCACAACCATCCGACAGCATCACTGTGTGAATGTCGCGCAGATGGGCATCGCGCAGCGTGCTGGCCACGCCGCCATTTGTGACAATACCGCCCACGATCAAGGTTTCGATCTGCATGGCGCGCAAGATATATTCCAGCCGCGTCTGGTAAAAGGCGGAATAGGCGACCTTTTCAATGGTGAAATCGGCTGGTTTCAGCGTCTCGACCAGATCGTGGCCAAAACTACCGGGGGTAAAATCGCCTTTGGTCAAAAAAGGCCGCAACTTTTGCAAATGGGCCGAAATCAGCGGCGCGCCGTCGCGCCCGGGGACCAAGGTGAATTGCGCCGAAATATAAATGCCACCCGCTGCGACAAGCGCGTCGCGCAAGGGCGCAATCCGTGCAGGCAGGGCGGTGATGGCTTCGGCTGTTTGGCCCGCGCGGCCATAGGCACCTTTGGGGTGCAAAAAATCGTTCTGCAAATCAATCGTTAACAGGGCGGTGCGCTGCGGGTTCATGGGGTTTTCCTTTCGATCAAGGTATTGCCGAACTGATCCACCGTGCCTGTCAGGTCTGGTTCAATCAAGACTGTGGTGTCGGGCTGTTCCAAAATGGCGGGGCCGGAAATGACCGCCCCAATTGGCAGCGCAAGGCGGGCGTAAATCTGGGTTTCGTGCCATTGCCCGCCGAAATAGACCTGCCGCGTGCCGCGCAAAGCTTCGGCGACAGATCCGTCTTTGGGGGCCAGCGTGGACAGATCAAAGCGCGGACGCTTACCTGTTACCGCCGAGCGCAGATTGATCACGCGCCGCACACCACCGGCAAGCAAACGCCCATAGGTCGCGCGATACGCGGCATCAAAGGCATCGCCAATCGCGGCTTGGGTGGATGCTATCACGACACCATCTTGCACGGTGACCGCCAGTGGCACGCTGACCGTATGGGTCTGGCCCAGATACGCCATATCGAGGGTGAATGATGTCTCGCGGGCTTGAAATGTCGTGCGTGACGCGTCCAGCATCGCAAGCCCATCGGTCACATGGCGCTGCATATGGGCGGTGACAGCGGCAATATCGATCCCGTCCAGCATCGCGTTCAGCGTTTGCACGAAATCCTGACGCATGTCGGCGATGACACAGCCCATGGCCGATGTCACACCGGGGTAACGCGGCACGATGGCGCGGGCCAATCCGACCTCGTGTAGCATCGCGCCGGCATGTAAGGCCCCACCGCCTCCAAAGGGCATAAAAGCAAAGTGTTTGGGATCAAAGCCGCGTTCAACCGAGACCAACCGCAGTGCGCCCGCCATACGGCTATTGGCAACGCGCAAGATCGCCTCGGCGGCGGTCAGCGCGTCAAGGCCAAGTGGTTTGCCGACATGTTCGGCAATCGCTGCCTTTGCGGCATCGACATCAAGGCGCGTCAGCTTGCCACCAATCGGGTTATCAGGATCAATCCGGCCCAACACGACATTGGCGTCAGTGACGGTGGGGCGGGTATTGCCTTGGCCATAAGCCACAGGTCCGGGGGTGGAGCCTGCGCTTTCGGGGCCGATATTGAGCAAGCCGCCTTTATCCACCCAAGCGATTGATCCGCCGCCTGCGCCAATTGTCGTGATCTCGATCATGGGTGAGCGCACGACCATGCCAAAATCAATCGCGGTTTGCTGGCTTAGCATGCTTTGGCCTTGCGCGATCAGTGATACGTCAAAAGACGTGCCGCCCATATCGCCGGTAATCACATCGGGAAAACCCGCCGCCTGCGCGATATAGCCTGCGGCGACCACACCCGCCGCCGGACCTGACAGCGCGGTGCGCACCGGCAATCTGGTCGCGGTGTCCACATCCATCACGCCGCCGTTTGACTGCACGATCAGGAATTCGCCAGCAAAGCCGCTGCTTTTGAGCGCGGTTTCAAGGCGCGCCAGATAGCCCGACACTTCGGGTTGCAGATAGGCATTCAGGGCGGTGGTTGAAAAACGTTCGAATTCGCGGATTTCGGGTAAAATCTCGGACGAACAAGACACATGCGCATTGGGCCAGATGTCGCGCACCGCAGCCACGGCCAGCGTTTCATTTTCGGGGTTGGCATAGGCATTGGCAAAAAGCACGGCAACAGCGATGCAGCCGTCATCAAGCAGCTGTTGCGCGGCGGCCCTGACCGCATCCAGATCAACCGGCACACGGATCGTGCCATCCGCCAGCGTGCGTTCAGGCACTTCAAGGCGGTGGGCGCGGTCAACGATGGGGGTGAAATCGCCGCGCAAACCCCATGTGCGCGGACGGTCACGGCGGCGCATTTCCAAAACATCGCGCAGACCGGTGGTGGTGATGACGCCGATCTTGGCACCTTTGCGTTCCAGCAGCGCATTTGTGCCTGCCGTCGTGCCATGCACAACCACAGACACTGTGGCCAGATCGTCCACGCGCGCGCCAATCCCGCTCAGGAACCCTGCGGATTGATCGGGGCGCGAGGTTGGCACTTTGGCGACTTCGGCCAGCCCGCTTGCTTCGTCCAGCACAAAGATATCGGTGAATGTGCCGCCGACATCGACGCCGATCATTTTATGGGTGGGTGTCTTGGTCATTGGGTCACCTCTCGCCATGCGGTCCCATAGGCTGCGTCCGCTTTTTCTGCGCTGACCAATCCGGCAGCGACATCGCGCGCCACGGCAGCGGGCGTGCGCTGCGATGCAGGGCCATAGCCGCCACCACCGGGTGTTTCCAAACGCACGGATTGACCTTTTTTCAGTTGGATACCGACCATTTTTGACGCCATGGGCGGGCTGTGCCAGCCATCGTCTTGTTCATAATGAAACACATTCAGCGCCGCATCACCGCCACCGGCCACACCGGCAGGGGCATGACGGCCGCGTTCGCCAAACAAGAACGCCTTTGCGCCATTACCTTCGAGGACTTCGATTTCATAGATCGCGCCAAGGCCGCCGCGATGGGTGCCAACGCCCGCGCTATCAGGGCGCAAGGCCCATTGTTTGAACATCACCGGATAGGCGGCTTCGAGGATTTCCATTGGCGGGATTGTTGCTGTCGAAATCGGCGCATTGCCGTGGTTCAGCCCGTCGCCGTCCAATGATCCGCCATGGCCGCCGCCGTAAAAGCTGAACATGACCCAAGGTTTGCCGTTATCGCGGGTGCCGGAAATCGACAGCGCGTTGATCGTGCCATAGGCATTCGCCACCACGCGGTCAGGGGCGGCACCGGCGGCGGCGGTAAAGATCACGTCGATCATGCGCAAAATCGTTTCGGTATAACCGCCAACGGGCGCGGGGAAGGGCGCAGATAACAGCGATCCTTGCGGTATTTTCACCGTAATCGGGCGCATCACGCCTGCGTTTGCGGGCAGCGCGGGAAAGATATGCTTGATCGCCACATAGGCGGTGGCCACTGCTGTGGGCAGGGCAATATTCACTGGCCCTGCACAACGCGGCGCTGTGCCTTCAAAATCAAGCGTCATCGTATCGCCCGAAATTTCAAGCGTCACGGTGATTGGCAGCGGTGTGTCGGTGATACCGTCATTATCAAGGTAATCGGTTGCGGTCCAACGCCCGTCGGGCAGCGCGGTCAATTCGGCGCGCATCAAGGTTTCGGCGCTGTTTTGCAGCGCGTCCAAGGCTGCGCGCACGGTGGCTGCGCCATATTCGGCCAGCAATTCATCCATCCGGCGCACACCAAGATCAAGCGCGCCCAGCTGGCCATTCAAATCACCCTGCGCCGATTGCGGCAGGCGTGTATTGCGCATCAAAATGTCGATAATATCAGTCTGGACCACACCAGCCTTGGCCAAGCGCACGGGCGGCAGAATGAACGCTTCTTGAAACGCATCGGTAGCAGCGGGGTTGTAATTGCCCGGAACAGCGCCGCCGACATCATGCCAGTGACCCACCGACGCCAGATAGCAGAACAATTTGCCGTCGTAATAATAAGGCCGCACAAGGCGCATATCGCTGAGGTGTGTGCCGCCCAGATGGGCATCGTTAAAGATATAGATATCACCATCGGCCAGATCGCCATTTTCGGCGGCTTTGTCGATCACGGCTTTGACTGCAAAGCTCATGACGCCGACAAAGATCGGCAGGCCCGATTTACCTTGCACCAAAGTGTCACCCGATACCGCGTGATACAGGCCATGGCTTGCGTCATGGGCTTCTGCGATGATCGGGTTAAAGGCGGCGCGAAACAGGGTCGCGTCCATTTCATCGGCAATTTGTTCCATCCGGCCTGCCAGCACGGCCAATGTGATGGGATCAATATCTGTGGTCATGTCGTCTTTGCCTTATGCTCGGATATATCGTTCCAGACGTCTTGGCGCGTTAGCAGCCCGTTTGTGACCTCAAACCGGTCGATGAAACGGATGCCCGCAAAGGCGGTCCCATCGGGCCATTCCCCGCTCAGCGTGCCGTGGCAATACACAACGGCATGGGCGTCCGCTGATTGCAGTGCTTCAAATCCGGCATAGGTTTTGGTCACAAAGCGGTAACGCGGTGCGGCCCAGGCGACCAGATCCTCAAGCTTGTGCATCTGTTTGTTGCCCGGAAAGGTCATGGTGAAATCGACACCAAGAAAGCCGCGCGCGGCGTCGAGATCACGCATTTCCATCGCAGTCAGAAACTGGCGTACGATGCTGATCTGGTCGGGCTGTGCAGGGGCAGGGGTGCGGTGGGTGCGCCCGCGCATGTAATCGGCGCGCGGCATCTCGTGGATCATCACGGTGACAGCGTCGGGTGTCGCTGGCACAACGATTCGCACCGCATCTGTCAGGGCTTGGCCCAAACGGGTTTTGTCATCGTCACTATATCCTTCAAGGATATGAAGTTCGATTATTGGCATGCCATCCTCCCTCAAACCTGTATTTTTATAATACAGATACGACTATCTGAACAGAACAAATATAATCATGAAATGCGTACAGGTTTCTTGCATTTGTAGAAATCGTCGCTAGGCTCGGCACGAAGAGGGACCAATCAGCAATGTGTGCAAAGCCTGTCGATACAGCCGCAAAAAGCCTTCCAGAGGGGGGTAAAGCGCGTCGGGTGTATTTGCAGTTGCTTGATGGGATTACGCGCGGGACATACCCCGATGGCGCGGCACTGCCCGCAGAACAGCGGCTTTGTGTGGAATTGGGTGTCTCGCGGGTGACGCTGCGCCGCGCTTTGGATGCATTAGAGGCCGAAGGGCTGATTGACCGCCGCGCAGGGGCTGGCACACGGGTGCGCACCCCGCAGCAAAAGCCCAAGATGTCGGCGGATTTTTCAACGTTGATGCCGCAGCTGGTGCAGATGGGCCATGAAACAACCGCGCGGTTGTTGTCGTTCAGCTATGGCGTGCCGCCTGCCGCGGTGGCCAATGCGATGCGGATATCGCCAACGGCGCTTGTGCAAACGGCAACGCGGCTGCGCTTGATCGACGGGCAGCCGTTTTCGCATCTGACGACCTATGTGCCGGAACATATTGCGCGGAATTATTCGGAATCCGAACTGGCGACATCGCCCCTGTTTCGCTTGCTTGAACGCTCCGGTGTCGAGGTTGAAACCGCCGATCAAAGTGTCAGTGCCACATTGGCTGGTCCCGAAGTGGCGGGCCATCTGGGGTTAAGTGTCGGTGCGCCGCTGTTGACGCTGAACCGTGTTGTGCGCGACGCCGAAGGGCGCGGTGTGGAATATCTGGCCGCGCTTTACCGGCCTGACATGTTCAAGCTGCAAATGACGCTGAGCCGTGTTGGCGCAGGCGATGCGCGCCATTGGGAACCGGTGGTCAACCCCACCCGTGCGGAGGCCGCAGAATGACCCTTGCGCGCAGTTTGATGGACAAGCTGTGGGATGCGCATGAAGTGCTGCGCCGCGCTGATGGCACGTCTTTGCTGTGGGTCGACCGGCATCTGGTGCATGAAGGATCGCATCACGGCTTTGCCAAACTGGCGGCGCGCAATATGGCGCTGGCCGCACCGGAATTGACCTTTGGCGTTGTCGATCATTATGCGCCGACCCGTGCGGGCGATGTGGCCCCTGATATTCGCCGGATGATCCAGACTTTGGGCGATAATGCCCGCGCGGCAGGGATCAGATTGTTTGATCTGCACGACCCCGAACAAGGCATTGTGCATGTCATCGGACCCGAACAGGGCCTGACCTTGCCCGGTTTGCTGATCAATTGCGGCGATAGCCATACATCGACGCATGGCGCGTTCGGGGCGCTGGCCTTTGGCGTTGGTGCGACGGAAGTGACCCATATCCTTGCCACGCAAACGGTGTGGCAAAAGCGGCCAAAGACGCTGCAAATCACCTTTGACGGGGCTTTGGGTGCAGGGGTAACGGCCAAGGATATGGCGCTGCATTGGATCGCTGCATTGGGCGCGGATGGCGCGCAGGGGTTTGCGGTGGAATATGCCGGTGCCGCCGTGCGCGCGCTGAGCATGGAAGGGCGCATGACCTTGTGCAACCTGAGCATCGAAGGCGGCGCGCGCATGGGCATGATCGCGCCTGATGATGTGACATTCGCCTATCTCAAGGGCCGCCCCTTTGCGCCTGTGGGGGCCGCATGGGATGCAGCGGTCGCAGATTGGCGGCAGTTGCATTCGGATGGGGACGCGGTCTTTGACCGCCATGTCAGCATTGATGCATCCACCATTGCCCCCACCGTGACTTGGGGCACATCGCCCGAGGATGCTTTGCCCATCACCGGCCATGTGCCGCGCGCTGATGGGGGCAAAGATATCGGCGCAACGCTGGATTATATGGGGCTGGATGCAGGCATGGCCTTGACGCAGATCGCGATTGATCAGGTCTTTATCGGGTCTTGCACCAATGGCCGGATCGAAGATTTGCGCATGGCGGCCAAGGTGCTGGCAGGCCGGCAGGCGGTTGTGCCGGGTCTGGTGTCGCCAGGATCGGCATTGGTGAAAAAACAGGCCGAAGACGAAGGGCTTGCGCAGATTTTCGTGCAGGCCGGTCTGGAATGGGCCGGTGCTGGCTGTTCGATGTGTGTCGGCATGAACGGTGATCTGGTTGATGCGGGCAAGCGTTGCGCATCCTCGACAAACCGTAATTTCAAAGGGCGGCAAGGGCGCGGGGCGCGCACCCATCTGATGAGCCCTGCAATGGTCGCCGCCGCCGCGCTTACTGGACATTTGACCGATGTGCGCCCCTTGCTCGAGGGCCGGATATGAGCGGCTGGCAAACCCTGACAGGCAGCGCCATTACCCTGCCCGAGGCCAATATCGACACCGATCAATTGATCCCCGCGCGGTTCATGTCACAGCCGCGCAGCGCGGGTTATGGCGGGTTTTTGCTGTATGACGCGCGCCAAGCGAACCCCGACCACCCGCTGGACCGGTATGCCGCCAAAGTGTTGGTGGCGGGGCGGAATTTTGGCAGCGGCAGCAGCCGTGAAGCGGCGGTTTATGCGCTGGTCGATTATGGCATCAGGGCGGTCTTTGCACCCAGCTTTGGCGATATCTTTGCGGGCAATGCGGTGAACAACGGCTTGCTGACCGCGCAGATCGACGATGATGTGGCCGCATTTTTGGTGGCCACAATGGCGGGAAATGCCGCGGCAGCGCAGATTGATCTTGGCACAGGGCGCGCCACGATTGCGGGGCAAGACATTGGCTTTGATCTTGATCCGGTGCGCCGCCAGAAATTGATAAATGGCTGGGATGATATTGATATGACCGCGCAATATTCCGACCAGATAACGACGTTTCGCGCAGCACATTTTGCCGCGCATCCATGGGCAATGCCCGCCACGTAAATCACCACCAAAGGCGTAAATGCGCCACTCAACAGGGAGAAAGACCAAATGAAACACACATTATTCGGCGGTATCTTTGCCGCAACAGCACTGGCCAGTTCGGTCTATGCGCAAGAAACGATCACCGCCGTTCATGCGTTTCCTGAATCGCTGATCTATACGCAATCGTTTCTGGAATTCGTCGAAAAGCTAAACGTTGCAGGCGAAGGCGTGATCCAGATCGAAGTGCGCGGCGGACCCGAAGCGATCGGCATGTTCCAACAGCCTGATGCTGTGCGCTCTGGCGTGGTTGACATGGTCTATACGCCCGGCAGCTTTTATGCCGGTGCTTTGCCAGAAAAAGACGCGCTTGTGACATCAAACAGGGTTGCATCGGAAGTGCGCGAAAATGGCGGGATCGCCCTGATCGACGAAATTCACCAAGAAAAGATGGGCGTCAAATACCTTGGTTGGTTTGATTCCGGCGTTTGCTATAACTTGTGGACGCGTGAAGCCCCGACACTGGACGCGGGCGGCAATCTGGATGTTTCGGGCCTAAAGCTGCGCGGGAATGCGGTTTATAACGCCTTCTTTACCGATTATCTGGGTGCGCAGGTGATCGATTTGCCAACCACCGAAGTCTATTCCGCGCTGGAACGCGGTGTGGTTGATGCGACAGGCTGGACCCAGATCGGTCTGATCGATCTGAAGTGGAACGAATTCCTGAACTACCGCATCGAGCCTTGCTTTTTCTCGACCGATCTTGGTGTGATCGTGAACCTTGAAAAGTGGAACAGCCTGTCCGACGAGGCACGCACCATTCTGCAAGATGTCGCCATCGCGCATGAGGCGGAATCAGCCGCAAAACTGGGCGCATTGCGCGATTCCGATTTTGCAGCGCTTGACGCGGCCGGCATGCAAGTTGTCACCCTCGAAGGCGAAGCCGCCGAGGCCTATCTGGCGGCTGCTGTGTCCAGCACATGGGACCGCATGAAAACGCTGATGGCAGAAAGCCCACAAGGTGCGGACAACTTTGATCGGCTGATCGAATTGTTCTACGCCAACTAAAAACAAAGCGCGTCGGGGATCATCCCCGGCGCGCACTGCATATCGGGGGGCGCAATGAACACGGTCAACAAGCTTTATCTGTGGGTGTTATACACGATGGCGGGTATCGCGGGGGCGATGCTGGTCTGGCTGATGATTTCGGTTGTGACCTCGGTTGTGATGCGCAATCTGGCGCTGCAACCTTTTGCATGGCTGTTCACCTCGTCTGAATATGCGATCCTTTACATGACCATGCTGGGCGCGCCGTGGTTGGTGCGTGAAAAAGGGCATGTGCATATCGAATTGGTCACTGCGGCCTTGCCTGCTCCGACGCGCCGTATCGTCAGCCGCAGTGTTGCGGCGGCTTGTGTCGCGGTCTGTGCCTTGCTGGCATGGAAGGGCGGTGAATTGATGCTGACCAATATTGCGCAAAACGATCTGGATGTGCGCGCCTATTATTTTCCCAAATGGATCCTGACTGCGGCTTTTCCGATCAGCTTTGGGCTGATGGCGATTGAGTTCGGCCGGTTTGTTTTTGGCACTGAACTGATGCACTCTGGCGAAGCAGGAATTCACGAATAATGGAATGGTTTGAAGCGCTTGGCCTGCTGATCGGCTCTATTTTGGTGTTGATGGCAATCGGGATGCCGGTTGCGCTGGCGTTTTTGGCGGCCAATATCATTGGTGCATGGCTGTTTATGGGTGGTGCGCGCGGTGTCACCTTGATGCTGAACAATGGCTTTGGCAGTTTGACGAATTTCGCGCTGGTGCCGATCCCGTTGTTTTTGCTGATGGGCGAGATTTTCTTTCATACCGGCCTTGGCGCGCGAATGTTCAATGCGATTGACAAGCTGCTGGGCCGATTGTCGGGGCGTTTAAGCTATGTCACCGTGCTGGGCGGTACGGCGTTTTCGACGCTGTCAGGGTCATCGATGGGCTCGACCGCGCTGTTGGGGTCGCTGATGGTCCCTGAAATGACCGCGCGTGGCTATAAAAAGAAAATGTCGATCGGTCCGATCCTTGGCACTGGCGGCTTGGCGATTATCATTCCGCCTTCGGCGCTTGCGGTGTTGCTGGCGACACTGGCGCGGGTTGATGTGGGGGCCTTGTTGATCGCGGGCATTATTCCGGGCCTTATTCTGGCGTGTTTTTACATTGCCACGATCTATATCCAGACCAAGCTGGACCCCGATGCAGCGCCTGCTTACGACGTTGAAACCTACAGTTTGGGGCAAAAACTGGGGCTGTTGTTCAAAGATATCTTGCCGATGTTGTCGGTCATGGTGCTGATCGTGTTCGGCATGGTGGGCGGCTTGATCACCCCGTCCGAGGCGGCCGCCTTTGGCGCGCTGGGTGTGTTGTTGCTGGCGGTGGTGTTTCGTTGCCTGACATGGGTGGCGCTCAAACGGTCGATCATCGGGGCGCTGCGCGTGAGCTTGATGGCCTATCTGATCGTGTTCGGGTCTGCGACATTCAGCCAGTTGCTGGCGTTTTCGGGGGCCAGTTCGGGGCTGGTGCGATGGGCGACATCCTTTGATCTGGCACCGATTGCGATGCTGTTGGTGATGTTTGGTGTGCTGTTGCTGCTGGGCATGTTCATGGAACAAATCTCGATGATGTTGCTGACCGTGCCGATCTTTTTTCCGCTGGCGCTGACGCTGGGGTTTGATCCGGTCTGGTTCGCGCTGATCATTCTTTTGGCGCTTGAAATCAGTTTTACAACGCCGCCGTTCGGGTTGTTGTTATTCGTGATGAAAGGGGTCGCACCCAAAGACACCACGATGCGCGAAATTTATGCCGCAGCATTCCCGTATATCGGGTGTTCAATGCTATTGGTCTTCTTGCTGATCTTGTTTCCGCAATTGGCGTTGTGGCTGCCCAGTTTATAGCGGCGCTGTTCAGGTGGTTTGCACCAAAGCCTGCAGCCACGTTGCAAAAGCATCCATGGTTGCACTTTGTGCGCGCGCCTTGGGACGGATCAGGGCGTAATAAGCGTTGCTTTGCAAGATACGCGGGTGGACTTTGTGCAGCGTGCCATTGGCCAATGCTTGTTCGGCGAAAATTGTCGGCAACAGCGCAATACCCAGCCCCGCCTGTGCGGCAGAAATCACCATGTCAAAATGTTGCACCCGTGGGCCTTGGGTGCGTTCAATCGGTGTGGCATCGGCACCGATAAACCAATCGTTCCACAATTCGGGCCGCGTTGCCAATTGGATCAGCGGATAGGTCGCCAGATCGGCGGTTGACAGAATAGTGCCGCTCGCGACCAGCCGTGGCGCGGCAACCATGATCAGCTGTTCATCAAGCAAATGCGCGACATCGGTGTCTTTGCGTGCCAGTGCCGCGCGCTGGATCGCGCCGTCAAACGGGCTGTCGGTAAAGTCGATCGGATGCAGCGTTGACGCCAGATCGATCGACACGTCAGGATGCGCATCCAAAAAGCTGGGCAAACGCGGGATCAGCCATGTCGCGGCAAAAGTGGGCAGAACCGCCAGCCGCAAGACATCGCCGCCTTTGCCAAAGGCCATCGCCATTTTTGCCGACCTTTCCAGCACGGCCAGAATATCGCGGGCATCATGCACCAAGGCGCGCCCTGCATCCGACAGGATCAGCCGTTTGCGCACACGGTGAAACAGCAACACGCCCAAACGGTCTTCGAGGGTGCGAATGGACCGGCTGACTGCACTTTGGGTCAGGTTCAGCGCATCCGCCGCCTGTGAAACAGACCCAAGATCGCTGCAATAGACCAATGCGCGCAACTCTTGGATGCTGGGGGTGTGATTAGACCGGTTTGCCATAATATGCGTGAAACTCATCAAGTGTGGAATATCTATCGTTACCAAAGATCGCGCAGGCTTGCTAGTGTCGCGCAAAATTCAAAGGAAGCCGAAATGTCGCTGAAAGCCAAAGACGCCCCCGATCTGAACCGGTTCAATTGGGAAGACCCATTTTCATTCGACGCGCAGCTCAGCGAAGAAGAGCGCATGATGCGCGACGCGGCAAAGGCCTATGCGCAGGATAAATTGCAGCCACGGGTGATCGCCGCCTACCGCGATGAACAAACCGATGCGGACATCTTTCGCGAAATGGGTGCGATGGGGCTGTTGGGGGTGACGATCCCCGAAGAATACGGCGGTCTGGGCGGGTCTTATGTGTCTTATGGGCTAGTCGCGCGCGAAGTCGAACGTGTCGACAGCGGCTATCGCTCGATGATGTCGGTGCAAAGTTCGTTGGTGATGTATCCGATCTATGCCTACGGTTCCGAAGAACAGCGCCAGAAATATCTGCCCAAACTTGCGTCTGGGGAATGGATCGGGTGTTTTGGTCTGACCGAACCGGATGCCGGCAGTGATCCATCCGCGATGAAAACAACGGCGAAAAAAACTGCCACCGGCTATATGATTTCGGGCGCAAAAATGTGGATCTCCAACAGCCCGATTGCGGATGTTTTCGTGGTCTGGGCGAAATCAGAGGCGCATGGCGGCAAGATTCGTGGCTTTGTGCTGGAAAAGGGCATGAAGGGTCTGTCTGCCCCAAAGGTGGGTGGCAAATTATCGCTGCGCGCCAGTATCACTGGTGAAATCGTCATGGACGGTGTCGAAGTCGGCGAAGACGCGTTGCTGCCAAATGTCGAAGGGTTGAAAGGGCCGTTTGGCTGTTTGAACCGTGCGCGTTACGGGATCAGCTGGGGTGTTCTGGGCGCGGCTGAGTTTTGCATGCATGCGGCCCGCCAATACGGGCTTGACCGCAAGCAATTTGGCAAACCTTTGGCGCAAACACAGTTGCAACAGGTCAAGCTGGCAAACATGTTGACCGAAATCAGCCTGGGCCTGCAAGCCAGCCTGCGGGTGGGGCGTTTGCTGGACGAAGCCCAAGCCGCGCCTGAAATGATTTCGATCATCAAGCGCAACAATTGCGGCAAAGCGCTCGATATTGCGCGCATGTCACGCGACATGCATGGCGGCAACGGCATTTCTGAAGAATACCAGATCATGCGCCATATGGTGAACCTTGAAACCGTGAATACCTATGAAGGCACCCATGATGTTCACGCCCTGATCATCGGGCGCGCGATCACGGGCCTACAGGCGTTTTTCTAAAACCGGCGCGTCAGGAAATCTATGATGTCACCATTGCACGGGCTGAAAGTTGTTGAATTGGCCCGTATCCTTGCGGGGCCATGGATCGGGCAGACGCTGGCTGATCTTGGCGCCGAGGTGACAAAAGTCGAAAGCCCCGGTGGCGACGATACCCGCACTTGGGGGCCGCCGTTTGTGGACCAAAACGGCCAACAGACGGCGGCGTATTTTTACAGCTGCAATCGCGGGAAAATCGGCCTGCGCGCTGATCTCAAAACGCCCGAAGGCATCGCCGCCGTCAAAGCGCTGGTGATGGATGCCGATATTTTTATCGAGAATTTCAAGGTTGGCGGGCTTGCGCAATACGGGTTGGATTATGCCAGTCTTTGCGCGCTGAACCCGCGCTTGATCTATTGTTCGGTCACGGGCTTTGGGCAAACAGGGCCTTTGGCGCATCTGCCCGGATATGATTTTTTGTTGCAAGGCATGTCGGGGCTGATGTCGGTGACAGGCGCGCCGGATGGTCCGCCGCAAAAGGTGGGTGTGGCTGTCACCGATATTGTGACAGGGCTTTATGGCACGATCGGTATTCTGGCTGCGGTCGAACAACGCCACACGACAGGCAAAGGCCAGCATATTGATATGTCCTTGCTGGATTGTGCCACAGCGCTTTTGGCCAATCAAAACATGAATTATCTGGTGTCGGGGCAATCGCCCACGCGCATGGGCAATGCGCATCCCAATATCTGCCCTTATGATGTTTTTGAAACTGCCGATGGGCATATCATTCTGGCGGTGGGCAATGACGGCCAATTCCGGCGCTGCTGCGATGTGCTGGGCTTGGGCGCAATCGGGCAAGACCCGCGGTTTGTGACAAATCAACTGCGCGTCAAACACCGCGACGATCTGTTGCCGATCTTGGCAAAGGCCGCCTTGGCGCGGCAATCGGGTGATCTGCTTACGGCCTTTTCGGCGCAAAATGTCCCCGCAGGGCCGATCAATTCGGTGGGCGATAACCTGTCAAGCGCCCACGCCAAGGCACGCGGTCTTGTCGTTGACCCCCAAGGCGTGAAGGGCGTGCGCACGCCGATCGTCTTTTCAGACGCAACCCTGACATTGGATCGCAGCGTCCCCGAATAGCGATTTTCGGGTGGCGCTCCCATGACGAACTTGTCCCATAATGCTGCCCTCCATTCCTGAGATAAGATCGCACCATCAAGCCATCGGATCGACCACCTAGGCGATAAATGTAAAGTCAGCCGTTGCCAAATCCACGACACCCGTCAATGTGGCAATCACAATCGCCGCGCCATCACCTGTACCGTCGGCGTCAAAGCTCAAGTCGCCCGTTGTCTGGTTGAACAGAAATGCCGCCTGAGCTGCGGTTGCCGACTGAGCCCCCGTGCCAGAGACAAATGCCACAAGCACAGACCCGGCAGCATCACCGTCGATGTCAAGGCTCACGCCACCAGCAGAATAAGCAACAAAGCCTGCAACACTCGCCAAGTCTGCAGCCGAGAATTGCAATTTGTCCGTGCCAGCACCAAAAGCCGCGCCATCAGCAATCGTGGTGAAGTTGGTGATGATGTCACGGGCTTCGTTTGCCACATCAGTGTAGACAATGGTATCTAGACCGGTTCCGGGTGTAACGGTGTCAGCGCCGCTCCCGCTTGTGATTATGTCGTTGCCCGCACCAGCCGTGATTGTGTCGTCGTCAGCACCGCCCATGATTGTGTCGTTGCCAGCACCGGCGGTGATGGTGTCGTTACCGGCGCCGCCCATAATGATGTCATCACCAGTACCGCTCGTAATGGTGTCGTTACCGGCGCCAGCTAGGATGATGTTGGTACCCGAACCGCCGGTGATTGTGTCATTGCCAGCGTCGGCCGTGACAATATAGCTGGCGGCACCGCCCGTGAATGTGCCATTCACGCTCTGCTCTACGTTTCCCGCAGCCAGCGTATAGCTGAGATTGCCCAGCGTCAGACCAGTCCCAACCAGTGCCGTGATCTGTGCAATCGTCGTGGCCGTGCCGCTCAGCGACACGGTCACATCTGTTGAGCCGAAATTGGCCGATCCCGCAACGATTGCCACAAGGCCGGCAACATCGGCCAGGTCTTGCGCGCCAAGCGCCTGCTGACCGTCAGCCAGCGTATAGCTGAGATTGCCCAGCGTCAGGCCAGTCCCAACGAGTGCCGTGATCTGTGCAATCGTCATGGCGGTGTCGCTCAGCGACACGGTCACATCTGTTGAGCCGAAATTGGCCGATCCCGCAACGATTGCCACAAAACCCGCAACATCGGCCAAGTTCTGCGCGCCAAGCGCCTGCTGACCGTCAGCCAGCGTGTAGGTCACCACACCGCTTGTGGCTGGTCCGATCAGCGTGAAATCGGCGATGGAAATGGCATCACCCGTGATGTCTAGGTCGCCAGACAAAGTGTTCGCCGCAAAGCCAGCCAAAGCCGCTGTCAGGTCGGATGCAGACCCGCTCAAAGCACCGGCCGTGGTATTGGCCCCTAGCGTGATCATGCCCGACGTCGCATTGTTGATGGCGATGAGCTGTGCCAGCGTTGCAGCCGCTCCGCCTGCTGTCAGCGTCACGGTGTAATTGCCATTAATTGCGAGAGTGCTTTCGCTCGCAATATTTGCCGCAATAACGGCCACAAGCTCGGCGCCGGTCCCGCTGATTGCGGTCACCTCGTTCGCATCAACCGCGATCCGGGTTTTCGCGGCAAGACCCGTCAAATCGGTCGCCGCAGCGACGCCTGCATCCAGAGTGATTGTAATCGCATCAGTCACCAGCGTCGTCAGGCCACCATCGGCCGCGTTCAACGCAGCCGCCGTCCCAGTGATCGTCGCGGTCACGACACCGCTTGTCGCGGCAGCAATTGCGTTCAAGCCATGCGCAGTGGTCGTGCCAGTTACCGCAATCGTCGCTGCCTGTGCAGTAACCTTGGTTCCATCGGTGACCAGCGCAGCTGTGACTTGCGATTCACTCCCGGTGATTACGACAGCGTTCGCGACTGTCACCGTGCCAGTCGTGGCTGCGCCAATCGCCGACAAATCCGTGACCGTGACAGCCACCCCGTCAGCATCTCTCAATTCAGCAGTGAAAGCCGCCGGCGCCGTATTAAAAGCAGCGAGCGCTTGGACGACGTTTGCCGCTGTTCCATTGATGGCGGTGAGGTCCGTACCGACGATGGTTCCATTTGCGTTACCAGCGGCAATCTGGGCAATTTGATCTGCACAGGCTACACCGGCAAGCGTTGTGACGCCCGTTACACCAAGACCGGTAACCACAGTGTCCTCGGCAAGACCGGTCATGATCAGATGACCAGCGCCCGTCACCGCCATGCTGCTCAATACGTCCGCAGAGGCGGTGAGCGTCAGACCGTCGACCTGAATGCCCGATACGTCAGTGTTGACCGCGGTGACGCTATTGGATGCAGCCGTTGTGAAACGCAGAACACCGTCCTGCATCGTCATGGCGACATCTCCATAACCTTCGGCAAGCTTGAAAACCTGGCTTGACTGCGCGATCAAACGAAAGCCCGGATCAGCGGTGCCGCCCCCATCAGTAACGCCAGTACCGCCGCCACTGGCAGCACCACTACCTGCATCGCCAGTATCAGTTGCCGGACGCGCGCCAGCGGCAACGCCCGCACCCGTATCAGTTTCACCCGATGATGCGGCCGGGGCTTCGCTTGCGGGGCGCACATTCGATGTCACAATCGACATCTGAGCAGTAATTTGGTCAGTCGTGACAGATGCGCCTGCGGCAGCAGTCACGGTGATATTCCCAGCAGCGCCAAAGAACTGTATCGTCTGGTTCTGCACCAAGGTCGCCAGCTCTGTTGCTTCTGCAATCGAGTTCACGACAATCTCGATCCGGCCTGTCACGTCATTGCTCACAAGAACGGGGATTTCGCGCACCTGTACCAGCGTCAGCTTTACGCCAGAGGCAACTTCGACGCGGGTCACACCTGTGATGCTCGCCAACGTCGCATCAAGGGTGCCGGACGTTACTTTCAAAGTTCCAAAGTCGTCAATCGTACTGCCAGCCTGCAGCGTGACCACGTCATTGGCGTCTGTGAATTTAAACTCCAAGATCCCCGCGCCATCAGCGTCGAGCAGAATGCTGTAAGCATTATTCGCGGCGTCCGCCACGCTCAATGTCGCGACTGCTGCGCTTGGAAGGACAAAACCATCCACCGAGGTTGCCGAATAAACACCGTCCGCGCGGGATATAATGAGGCTTGCTCCTCCGCTCTGCGCCGACGCATCATCATCCTCACCACATGCAGCCAGTAGCAGAGTTGATACCGCCAGCGATGACCCCTTGGCTGTCTTTTTGACAACATTGGATTTCAGCACCGCGTGGACCCGCGCTTGCGCGGACGCATTGTTTGCCACCTTGGCCTTGGATATCGCTGTGTCGGTTACATAAATTTTCGCGTCGTTTCTCATGATAACTTTCGGTCTTTAAATTTTTTTGCTGTTATTATCGGACCAAACTGACTGCCGCGTGCATCAACGACGTGCTGGAATGTCAGCACGTTTTGTTCAGCACCGCGCTGCCCATCACGCGGCGGCCAGGGGGATAGATTTTATATCGGCAACACCCGCAATCAGCGCTCGCAGCAAGCCACCCTTGCAAACGCAGAAAAAATGCTGAATAGTGTAAATCTGGCTGTTAGAACGTCAGCCACATCGCATTAAAATGATGCGATATGTCTTTTCCGTTTTATTTTAAATGCACATTAGGATCTGCCTTTGCTTGTTCCCTGGCAGGGCCTGACGCGGTCAACTTTGGTTGCTATGCTGATCATGGTGTAGAACCTCGTTATATACAGACGGTGTGAAAGCCTTGGAAAGGCAGTTAATTTAGAAACACCGATCGGTTATTAAGACAGATAAATCAGAATTCCTGATTGCCCGGCCTCCATCAGCATTTGTGGTAACAAAACCGCGCAGATGTGGAAAAGTGACCGATAAACCGTCACATTCGATCTGGTTTCCGGCAATGCCCTGCTCGCCGACAAAGGAAATAAAGTAATAGCTCAAAATTGATTCACATTTTTTATTCTACTCATAATTGAGGTAATTTTATTTACGATACTTTCTTTTGCTGAAATTTATGAATGAAATATTGAGGGTTTTATGAAGAATTCAGAAATTAGCGGAACCCAACTTATCGAGCAGCTTCGTTTCGCGTTTCATGCCCGACTACGCAGCCAAATATTAAAGAAAAATATCTCTTTATCGCAATTGGCCAGATCGAGCGGTATCAGCCGTTCGGTTTTATCAGGATATATGAGAGATGACCCTGCGCTTCCAAATACGGCTAACCTGATGCGACTAGCGCAAGCACTGGATTGTGAACCAGGTGCATTCTTTCCGATGACGTCTGCAAGCGAGCAGCGCAATTCAGTTTCGGACATTGTCAACATCAGCCTTGCCATGGTTGATGATAACCAATTGAAAGAAACACTAAGCAAGATCGCCGCCGCTACGGGCGAGTTTATCTATTATGTGCCCAACACGCTGCCAGATGCTCTCAAGACTGATGAGATATTTTCTTTTGAAGATCATGCAAACCCGAAAAGTGATAATCGGACATATATCGAAAAAATACGTTTGATGATTAGCCCGACGTTGAACGGGGTTATATTGATATCAGAGGAAACATTACTGGACCTTATACACCTACGCGGCATTTATGCCGGATTGTCAAAAAAGGTGTCTGATCAGCAGATGAACAGCCTTGTTGATGCATGCCATGAACAGTTTCCAAGTTGGCAAATCAAGGTATTCAGTCATCGAGATTTTAGAGTAAGTCCTTGCTTTCTAATTGGAAATTCTTTTCTGGTTCAGGAGTTCTTTAAGTACAATATTCAGATCGAAAGCGTACCCACCATTTTGGGGGTGCAGGCCAGTTTAAACACAATTCACCGCCTTGCGACCGATTTCCTGCACTGGGTGGAGCAGAATACACTCCCGCAAACCGATATCCAAAAGGTTTGAAAGCCTAAAATAGTTCGGATCATTTCTGTTCACGACTTTACGGCGCCAGCTCAACATCGGCGCGGGTCATTCGCCTGTGCGATGCAGATGTGATTGCAAGTGGCACATCCCGCCGTGGCCCTGGCACGAGATGAACGCACTCCATTCGCCCGCCTATTGCCCAAACTCGATCTTGCTATTGTCGGCACCGATGCAGATGCGTCGGGTCCGCCTTCACTTCGATCAAGCCGGGAGGGGAAACCAATAATACCAAGCAAACGAAAATATGCGCCATTGAAAAGAGCCATAATTTCAGCCCAAGCAGTAGTGCTGCGGGGCGACATCCGCCCAATTGCTGCCCACGTAGGCGGAAACTGCGGAGCCATTATTCAATAAAGTGCTGGCCGTCGCATTGGGCATCTGGACTTTACTTTGCACGCTCGAAGCAGGTGAGGCTTTTGACTGGCAGTTAGTCGTGCCGGTGAGGTCAAAGATCATGCCGCTATTTTAGGTTTTGCGCCCAAAATCAGACACGGCCTTTATAGACGATCCGCATATGCTTTGCATCGCGGCGCTGGCTGCATGATCCGCGCCGCGCTGAAGCTTTGAGCTGATCGACTATTGTTGCGCCCGGTAGCCGGACCAGCAAAGCAGCCACCGGCAGGCTTGTGTGATGGCCGTAGCGCAAAGCTGTGTCAGCACATTTTCTCTGACAAATCAGATGACACACCCAAAAACAGCAAGCAAACCCCTTGCGGGGATCTTGCCTAAAACCTTGATGATATGGGGTTTTTGGCTCCGACGGTAGGGATCGAACCTACGACCAATTGATTAACAGTCAACTGCTCTACCGCTGAGCTACGTCGGAACATGCGGTGCGTATAGCAATGTGATTCCGCCCCGTCCAGAGCGATTTGGCCGGTTTTTCAAATTCCTGTTACGGGGGGCAAACCACCTGGATGCAGGTGGAAAACGGCCCCTTCGCAAATACCGGGCGTGGCGGCAACGATGCTTTTGCCATGCAGGTCGATCAAATGCGCCAGCACGTTGCGTTCGGCAGCTTTGGCCAGAAGCGGCGACAGATCTTCATAGACAAATGCGGTCACATCCCGCGCTGTTGCAGGACCGGCGGCAAGGGCCGCCAGAATCTGCGCCTCGCGCTGCAAACGATGACCGATCAGCCACGCCAGCCGCGCCTGCGGGTCGAGGACAGGCGCGCCATGGCCGGGATACAAACAGGTGGCTGGCACGCCTTGCAGCTTGAGGCAGGAGGCCATGAAATCGGTCAGATCGCCATCGGGCGGCGAGACGAGAGAGCTGGCCCAACCCATGACATGATCGCCCGAAAACAACACATCACCCCATGCAAAGCATAAATGATTGCCGATATGGCCAGGTGTGTGGATCGCCGTTATCCGGCCCCAATCGCCGTGCAACCCATCACCATCGGCCAGCGTCCGGTCGGGCGCGAAATCGGGGTCGATACCTTCCCCGCCGCCGGTCAGCCCGCGCGCAGCAAGCATGGACATCACTGCACTGCGCCCCGCTGCCGGCCCACCAAAGCCGCAGATCGCAGCACCGGTTGCGGCGGCAAGGGCAGGGGCCAGCGCGCTATGATCCAGATGGCTATGCGTGACAAGGATATGATCAACCACGCGTCCACCGATGGCCTGCAGCACCGCGTCCAGATGCGCAGGGATCGCGGGGCCGGGGTCGATCACGACAATCCGGTCATGGCCCAGCAGATAGGTATTGGTCCCCGGTCCCGTCATGGCCGACGGGTTGGGCGCCAGCACCAGCGCCAGATCATCGCGCAAAGCCAGAACCGCCCCCGGCTGCGGCGCAAATTCTGCGGCGGTCTGTGTCATCGGGACTTTCCGGCGGGATCAATGCCCGATACCGTCGCATCATGACATTTCGCTGGATCAAAAACGCAATGCCGCGCGGGATTTACGCCCGTGCCGCGCTGATCCTTGTGTTTCCGGTGCTGTTTTTGCAATTGCTTGTGTCCGTGGTGTTTATTCAACGCCATTTTGACGGTGTGACGCGGCTGATGACAAGTGCAGTCAACATCGACCTGCAGTTTCTGATCGATACCGCCAATGAAGCAGAGACGGCACAGCAGGCGCGCGCCGCACTTGCGCCTTTGGGGTTGGCATTGCAAATCCGCACCGCTTTGCCCGCCACCCCGCCGCCCGACGCCGATATCAACCCTTTCGTTGATCTGACAGGCGCGACGGTGATCGACACTTTGCGCAGCGGGATCGATGATTTGCAGGTCGCGTCGCTCGAAGACCGCGGGCGCGTGGTGTTGTGGGTCGGCACACGCCATGGCCTGCTGGAAATGGATCTGTCGCGCAGGCGCATGTCTGCGTCCAATCCGCATCAATTGCTGGTGATCATGGTGGTGATGGGCGCGCTGATGACGGTGGTGGCCTATATCTTTCTGCGCAACCAATTGCGCCCGATCAAGCGGATGGCGCAGGCTGCCGCCGATTACGGCAAAGGCCGGATCACGCCCTTTACCCCCACCGGGGCGGTCGAGGTGCGCGCCGCCGGCATGGCCTTTCTGGACATGCGCAACCGGCTGGAACGCCAGACCCAAAGCCGCACGATGATGCTGTCAGGCGTGAGCCATGATCTGCGCACGCCGTTGACCCGTCTGCGGTTGGGCCTGTCGATGCTGGACGAGGCCGAGGCGGCTGATCTGTTGCGCGATGTCGATGATATGCAAAAGCTGCTGGATGCGTTTCTGGATTTCGCGCGCGATGATGCGGCCGATAATCTGGAACAGGTGGTGCCTGCCGCGATCCTGCGCGAGGTGCTGCATGATGCCGCGCGTATGGGCCAGAATGTCGGGCTTGCCGCGATCGAAGGGCCGGAACGCGCGATCAACCTGCGCCCCTTGGCGATCCGGCGCGCGCTCGACAATCTGGTGGGCAATGCGCTGCGCTATGGCAACCATGCGCTGGTCGGTGTCAGCGTGACCGAACGCGCTGTGCGGTTCTGGGTCGAAGATGACGGGCCGGGGATTCCGCCTGAATTGCACGAAGACGCGGTCAACCCATTCGTCCGGCTTGATCCCGCGCGCAACCAAGACAAGGGCAGCGGCGTCGGGCTGGGCCTTGCCATCGTGTCGGACGTGGCGCGCAGCCATGGCGGCGTCCTGCGGTTGGGCAAAAGCACGGTGCTGGGCGGGCTGAAGGCGGAACTGGTCATCAGTCGCTAGGATTGTTTGCCTAAAAAAGTGGCAGTTGCACATATCAGTGGTATTTCTGCGTGGTGTAATCCTTGCAGTCTGATCAGAACCCCGTAGGCTTTTGCTATGGATAACGATCAAGCACATTTCGACGAAATGCTGGGGGCCACCGGCGCCCGCCCACCCTATGCCGGCTATGACGCGTGGTTCAACGCACAGGACCGTGCGCGATTGGCCAAGAAAGCCGCCGAGGCAGAGGCGTTTTTTCGCCGCACCGGCATTACCTTTAACGTCTATGGCCAGTCGGATGCCGAAGAACGGCTGATCCCGTTCGATCTGGTGCCGCGCATCGTGTCGAGCAGTGAATGGGCGCGCCTGTCGCGTGGCATTGAACAGCGTGTCCGCGCGATCAATGCGTTTTTGTATGACATCTATAACCGGCAAGAGATCCTCAAGGCGGGGATCGTGCCGATTGACCTGATCGCCAAGAACGCGGCCTTTCTGCCCCAGATGATGGATTTCAACCCGCCGGGCGGCGTTTATACCCATATCGTCGGCACTGATATCGTACGCACTGGCGAGAATGATTTTTATGTCCTCGAAGACAATGCGCGCACGCCTTCCGGTGTCAGCTATATGCTGGAAAACCGCGAAACCATGCTGCAAATGTTCCCCGAGCTTTTCAGCAAGATCAAGGTCAAGCCGGTCAGTGATTACCCCAAATCCCTGCGCCGGTCGCTGGAAGCCTCTGCGCCATCCACCTGTGAAGGGCGGCCTTGCGTCGCGGTTCTGACCCCGGGCATTCACAATTCGGCCTATTTCGAGCATAGCTTTCTGGCCGACCAGATGGGTGTGGAATTGGTCGAAGGCCATGATCTGCGCGTGATCGACGGCCATATTGCGATGCGCACGACGCGCGGCTACCGGCAGATCGACGTGCTGTATCGCCGTGTCGATGATGATTTTCTGGACCCGATGACGTTTAACCCGTCGTCGATGCTGGGCGTGCCGGGGATCATGGATGTTTACCGCGCGGGCAATATCACCATTGCCAACGCACCCGGCACAGGCGTGGCCGACGACAAGGCGATTTACAGCTATATGCCGGAAATCGTTGAATTCTACACCGGCGAACGCGCGATTTTGAAAAATGTAGAAACGCATCGCTGTTCCGAACCCGATGCATTGAAATATGTGCTGGAAAACCTTGCCGATCTTGTCGTGAAAGAGGTGCATGGGTCGGGCGGTTACGGCATGTTGGTGGGGCCCGCCGCCAGCAAAAAGGAAATCATGGCTTTCGCGGCCAAGCTAAAATCAAACCCCGGCAATTACATCGCGCAGCCCACGCTGTCGCTGTCCACAGTGCCGATCTTTACCAAAAAGGGCCTTGCGCCGCGCCATGTCGATCTGCGCCCCTTTGCGCTGGTGTCGCCCGGTGGCGTGAATATCACGCCGGGCGGGCTGACGCGGGTCGCGCTCAAGGCTGGGTCGCTGGTTGTCAATTCCAGCCAAGGCGGCGGCACCAAAGACACATGGATATTGGAAGACTGACATGTTGGGAAAAACGGCAGGCGGTCTTTACTGGATGTTCCGGTTTCTGGAACGGGCGGAAAATACCGCACGATTGATCGAGGCGGGGTTTCGCATCGCGCTGACGCGATCGAACGACGCGGAATCGGAATGGAAATCCGTCATCATCACATCCGCCGCGCAACAGGCGTTCGAGGCGCGTCATGATAAATATTCCAGCGCGAATGTCGTCAATTTCCTGCTGCGCGATCCTGAACACCCCAGTTCGGTCCTGTCGGTCACCAAATCGGCGCGTGACAATGCACGGCTGGTGCGCACCGCCCTGACGACCGAGGTTTGGGCGGCGGTCAATGAAACATGGATGGTGCTGACCGAAACGCTCAAGCGGCCAATCCCCGAAACCGAACTGCCCGCAGTATTGGCCACGATCCGGCAACAATCGGCGCTGGTGCGCGGGGCGCTGGTCGGTACGATGCTGCGCAATGATATTTTTGATTTCTGCCGTTTGGGCACCTTTGTCGAACGGATCGACAGCACGGCGCGGATCATCGACGTGAAATATTATGCGCTGCTACCTGCGCCATCGTTCGTCGGCAGCCGGATGGATAACGTGCAATGGGAAACAATCCTGCGGTCTGTTTCGGCGCATCGGTCGTTTCGTTGGGCGGTCGAGGATGATTTCACCGCGCCCGCCATCGCCGATTTTTTGATCCTTGACGACCGGATGCCCCGATCTCTCAGCCATTGTGCGGCGCAGTTGGTGAACAATCTGGGCCATCTGGCCAAGGATTACGGCGAGGCCATGCCATCGCATGCTTTGGCCGACCGGATGAATGCACGGTTGAAAGACCGCGATATCGGGTCGATCTTTGACGAAGGGTTGCACGAATTTGTCGGATCAATCCTGCGCGAAAATGCGGCGATCGGCATGCAGATCGAAATTGATTACAGGTTCAACTACTGATGCAGCTGACGATCACCCACAAAACCAGCTATGCCTATGATATGCCAGTGGATTTCGCGCTGCAAAAGCTGCGCCTGCGACCCTTGTCGAACCCGATGCAGCAGGTCGATGACTGGCAGATCGACATCAGCGGCGGGCGGATCGAGGCCAGCTATCTGGACCATTACGGCAATCACACCGATCTGGTCAGCGTGACACCGGGGGCCACGGCGGTGGACATCACCGCGCGCGGGCAGGTCACGACCCATGACAAGGCGGGCGTTTTGGGCATGGTCTATGGCCGTGCGCCATTGTGGCATTTCGCGCAGCCCACGCCATTGACAGCATCCGGGGCAGGGGTGCGCGATTTCGCGCGGTCCTTGGGCAAGATGAAAGACCCGCTGACATCGCTGCACGATCTGTCCAATGCCATCCGCGATGCGCTGCCGTATCGCACTGGTGTCACGGGGGCCGATACCAGTGCCGAACAGGCGATCAAGATCGGTGCCGGTGTGTGTCAGGACCATGCGCAGATTTTCATCGCAGCATTGCGCACGCGCGGCGTGGCGGCGCGTTACGTCAGCGGCTATCTGATGATCAACGACATCACCGATCAGGATGCCGCCCATGCCTGGGCCGAGGCGCATGTAGACGGGCTGGGCTGGGTCGGTTTCGATATTTCCAACGGTGTCGCACCCGATGAAAAATATGTCCGTGTCGCCATTGGCCCGGATGCCAGCTGTGCTGCCCCTGTCAAGGGGATGCGCAAAGGCCCCTCCAGCGAGACGCTCATTGTATCTTTACAAGTTCAACAATAGTGCTGTGATTATATCCCGCTAAGGACACTTTCAGATGACTTATTGCATCGGAATGCAGCTCGACCATGGGCTTGTATTCATGTCTGACACCCGCACCAATGCAGGCGTCGATAATTTCTCGACCAGCAAAAAAATGTTCCACTGGCATGTGCCGGGCGAACGGATGATCACCATCATGACCGCAGGCAATCTGGCTACGACACAGGCCATGGTCAGCCTGCTGCGCGAACGGTCGATCACCACCCAGGACCGCGACCCCAGCATCCTGCGCGAAGCCACCATGTTCCAGATCGCCCGTCTGGTCGGGGCGACCTTGAAAGAGGTGATTGCCGAAAGCAGCCTGAGCGGGCAATCGGCCGAACAATTCGCAGCCTCTGCCATTGTCGGCGGCCAGATCAAGGGCGGCTTGCCCACGATTTTCCTGATCTATCCGCAAGGCAATTTCATCGAGATCACGCCCGATACCCCGTTTTTCCAGATTGGCGAGACGAAATACGGCAAGCCGATCCTCGTGCGCGCCTATGACCCGGCAATGAGTTTCGAGGATGCGGTCAAATTGCTGTTGGTGTCGTTTGATTCCACAGTCAAATCCAACCTGTCGGTCGGTTTGCCCTTTGATTTGCAAATCTATGAAAAGGACACATTCGCTCAAGGCCGGGTGATCCGCATCGATGAACATGATACGGTTTACCAAGCAATTTCAAGTGGTTGGGGTGATGCCTTGAAAGAGGCGTTCCAGCATCTGCCATCCTATAAGGTGTGAGCGCAGGGGGGGGCTTAAGCCCACCTTACAAATCCTTGACCAAGCGCAGCGCATCATAGATCGCGGCATGGATGTTGCGCGCACTGACCGCATCCCCGATGCGGAACAATTGGAACGCCCCGTCAGGATTGGTCGCCACCGCCTGTATGCGCCCCGCGATCAGCGCGTCCTGATCCACCGCGCCCAGATTGCGCGACAGGGGTTTGAGTGCGAAATACAGATCATCCAAAGGCATTGTCCCGTAATTCACCACGATCTGGTCATAGGTCTTTTGCTTGGTGAAATCGCTGTAATCGGTGCCGATCACCGCCCGCAGACGGTTGCCGTCGCGGGTGACATCCAGCAGGCGGCGGGTGACGGTAAAGGTCACATCCTTGTCCTGCAGCGCGCGCATATAGGGCACAAGGTTCATCCCCATGATGTCCGGCGCAAAGGTCCGGTCGGGTGTCATCACCTCGACGCTGGCACCTGCATTGGCCGCAACCTCTGCTGCCATCAATCCGGGGTGATCGCCGCTTTCGTCATAGATCAGCACATCCTGCCCCGGTTTCACATCGCCCGAGATGATATCCCAGGCGCTGACCACCAGCGGATTGTCATGTTTTTGTTCAAATAGCTGCGTATTGGGCAGACCGCCCGTCGCCACGATCACCACATCGGGGGCAAGGGCGGTGACATCCTCTGCCTCGGCCCAGCTGTTGAAATGAAAGGTCACGTCGCGCGCGGCGCATTGCGCCATGCGCCAGTCGATGATCCCGATCATCTCGCGCCGGCGCGGGTTCTGTGCGGTCAGCCGGATCTGGCCGCCGGGATCGGGTTGCGCCTCGAACACGGTAACGGCGTGCCCGCGTGCGGCGGCAACGCGCGCCGCCTCCAGCCCTGCCGGACCCGCGCCGATGATGACGACCTTGCGCGCCACAGGGGCAGGGGCGATGTCATGCGGCATCGTCAATTCGCGCCCCGTGGCGGCGTTATGAATGCACAGCGCCTCGCCCGCCTGATAGATCCGGTCAAGGCAATAGGTGGCCCCGACACAGGGGCGGATGTCATCCTCGCGCCCTTCCATGATCTTGCGCAGGATATGCGGATCGGCCATATGCGCCCGCGTCATCCCGACCATATCCAGCAACCCCGCCTGAATGGCATGACGTGCAGTCGCCACATCGGGGATGCGCGCGGCGTGAAAGGTCGGCAATCCTGTGGCCTGTTTCACGGCACCCGCGAAATCCAGATGTGGTGCGCTTTTCATGCCCTGCACGGGGATCACATCGGTCATCGCAGGGTCGGTATGAATGCGGCCTTTAATCACGTTGAGGAAATCGACCATCCCAGTTTCGGCAAGGCGTTTGGAGATGGTGATGCCTTCTTCGGGGGTGATGCCGCCTGCCGCCGCCTCGTCCGCCGTATAGCGTAGGCCGATGATGAAATCATCGCCCACTCGTTTGCGACAGGCCGTCAGCACATCGCGCAGCATTTGCATCCTTGTATCAAGGCTTTGCCCGCCATACGGCCCGTCCAGATCATTGGTCAGCGGCGACCAGAACTGATCAAGCAGATGGCCGTAGACCTGCAACTCGATCCCGTCCATGCCGCCTGCCTGCATCCGTTCGGCAGCATCGGCGAAATCGGTGATGATCCGCGCGATATCCCAATCTTCGGCCAGTTTCGGAAAGGCCCTGTGCGCCGGTTCGCGGTGCCGCGAGGAAGAGACAGAGGGCAGCCAATCGCCCTTGGCCCAACCCGTGCGCCGCCCCAGATGCGTCAGCTGGATCATCACCGCGCAACCATGGTCATGGCAGGCATCGGTCAGGTTCTTGATCCACGGCACGACCTCGTCCTTATAGGCAAGGATGTTGTTGAACACCGGCGGGCTGTCGCGCGAAACGGCGGCTGACCCGGCGGTCATGGTCAGCGCCACCCCCGCCTTGGCCCGTTCGGCGTGATAGGCGGCATACCGTGCCTTGGGCATCCCGTCTTCGGGATAGGCGGGTTCATGGCTGGTGGTCATGATCCGGTTGCGCAAGGTCAGATGCTTGAGCTGGTAGGGCTGCAACAGGGGATCGGTGGACATGAGCTGGCTCCGGGCTGGTTGGTTCCATACTGCCCCAAGCCGCGCGGATGTATAGCGGGTTTGCGGCAGCACAGAGGGTGGCACCGACAGCGCGCCCGATAGACCGACCCCAGACCTTTCGGGCTGATGTGCATGCCCTGCAGCAGTCGATCATGTGTATATTGTTAATTGGCGGAGAGACAGGGAATAGAGAATCTCTCCGAAAGCACCATTAAAATAAAGGATTTTAGTGGGGCGTATACTCCCATTCAACGGCTCCATACCCTCCAATTTCAGGCAAAAAGGACGCTGCAGGTGTGAGCCGCAACGTCGATATTGGTGATAATGTGATGGGCCTAAGTGCACCAGCCGCAAGTTTCCCAGCTCGCCACTGGTGTCCATCCTCCCTTCGGCGAAGGTGTGAGCGTCAGCTTTGCGCAGGAAGCGGAGTTTGCAAAGTGCGGGCTGGTTTCCCAACAGCGGCCTTTCGTGTAGCGTGCAGCGAAAGCTTGGTAAGCGCTCCTTTTGAAAAGGCTGCGTTAAACTCGAACGGCAGCGATGTAAAAGTAGACTTGGTAGTATACCGCCGCCAGAGTAACATGAAGTAAGTCTCAAATAAAAACTCCGATCGTGTGTGATGTTACCCTCACAAACGTGATCCGAAAAAGAGGTCTCCACCATTGAAGTTATTTATTGTGGGAAATGGTTTTGATCTGAATTTTGGGCTGCCAACGAAGCTGGCCGATTTTGGAGAATATTTGCAATCAAATGATCAAGACGTTTTCTACACGCTAAGAGACCTGCATGGACTGAGCGCCGAAAATGGGGACGCAAGCGACCTCAGGCAATGGAACCATTTGGAAACAAGGATGGCAAATTTTGATAAAAAATTCATAATCGATGAGGCCAAGTATAGCTTTGATCGGCAAGAGGATTACCCACCGCCCAGCGATGATTTTTGGGCATATGCGCCGGATCATTTCGAGGACATGGTAAATCCGATAATCCACGAGTTACCTCGGCTTGTTCGAGAGTGGGCATGTAACATAGACATTTCTGACACGTCAGGCAAAAGTATAGAGGCATATGAAAAATTTGGCCGACGGCACCAAGCTGCGGCGTTTCTAACGTTCAATTATACAAGGGTTTTAGAGGATATTTGTCAGTCAAAGCACATCCACCACGTTCATGGCGAAGCCGATGCTGGTGATGTCGTTGTTGGCCACAGCACTGAGTTTGTTCGACATGTTGTTAAGCCCGGAGACATAGATGAGGTTAGCGATCTTTATCCCGGATTTGAAACCTATAACAACCACTTCAGAAAGCGTCAGGACGAGCTATTCAAGGGGGTTTCTGATTTCGCTTCCAGACTTGAGCTTGATCGCCGTGTTGACGAGGTAATTGTGTGCGGCCACTCCATAGGCGAGGCCGACCGAGAATATTTCCTAAGGGTCGCTAACCTTATTCCCGCTGCTACTTGGACATTCACTCCGCACGATGGAAGCGGAGGTCAGGATCATGAAAATATTGTACGCTTAACTTCCAATCCAAATTTTCTTTCGAGCGATTATCGCCTAAGAAGCCTTACAGGCGTCATAGGCGAGTAATTTTTTAAACTTCCACTTGAGCTAGTGCTTTGCAAGATTTCCATCTTGAAGTAGACATTGCGGAGCTTACCATCAACGGCAGCTTCGTCCCGATCTTACCAGTTCGTGACCCGTGCAACGAAGGTCAGCTATCACATATTGACGCCCGGAACCTTGGGTCCGCTTCGGGCTGACAGCCGTCAGACGACTTTTGCACTGCCGTTCTCAGTTGTGAGGCCATTCGGCACTTGCGTGCGCTATCATCATGAAAGCTTACTGACCTGTTGTGAGGACGATATCCCTCGAAAAAACCCAACCAAGAAATCAATCACAAATGCAAACGGAAGCCAAAGCATCCAAGCAAGGAAAACTAGCAGCCTCACGCCGAAGGCTGCCAGGAAAACCGCTGCCATCATGCTCATGTAGACGAGCTGGATCTGGGCAGCTTTCTTTCCTCTCAGCTGGACGCCTGCAATTTTAAACGATGAATACTTGGGCTTGATGAAGTTGAATGTACCAGCACTGTTTTTCACAGATGCACTCACACCGGTCTTCGACAGGTTGAACCCTAAAGGGCCTGCATTCCAGCGCCCAATCAAACGAAACTTGCCGTTATGAAGGGCAACACGTGTGCGTTGCGCAACACGAGATGACAGACGAATGCCTTCAGAAGTGTTCGCCGTTGCATTAATTGGGCCCAGCTTCTTTTCAGCACGCAAGTCAACGCCACTACTCCTCGAAGCACGGGTATACTTGCCCCGATGCTCTATGCGGACTTGTTTGCCGTCACTATCTTTGCATCCTAGGCCTAACATGTGCTCTTTTCCAGTTTAGTTTCTGATTTTAACAAAAATTGTCAAGGCGACCCATATTGAGTAATTTCATTACATTCATCCCATTTCCCTTCTATAATTAAATTAAGAAATTCCAAAAACGTCTCTAGCTCTTCAGGCTTCGCTTTTTCATGCCTATAAATTGTGTATTTATTTTTGTCAATTTTTAGGTTAAGTCCTGAAAACATATTTTTTAATATGTTTCGAAGCGATTTTTTAACGGCATGTTTATTCTTTACTGATATTTGGTTAGATGCTCCAGAAAATGACGCAGTTATAAGAACGTAAAGGGGGAGATTATTTTTGTGACACCACTGGATGCTTGAATATAGAAAATATTTCAAAAAGTCTTCATGATCTTTAATCTCACGAATGGGTCGCGCAAGAGTATATTCTATTTTATGTTTCTTGTCGGATATAAACTTTCTAAAAGTTATCTCGTCCGCTTCGGATGATATTGGGCCGGTTTTTATTTTGACGGTTATGTTATTTGATGCGGTAGCAGGGCTTGGGTTGTCCGCCCAAGGTTCAATGGTATTTTGCCACTGTCGGAGGTTTATAAGCGTCGAACCTCCTAAATAAGAATTAGTGGACATAATATTTCCCTCGTTCGTCTAAAACCGCCCTTTATTCCACTCATACTCTTCAGCACGGGAGAGAGGCTGGGATGACCCTTCCTTGCGCACGAAGAATTCGTCTTTGCCCTCATGGGTCACATAAACAGGCTTGCTCGCTCGTGTGACCTGCACGTGGCAGAGCTGCTTGTCGTCATAAAGGGGCCAATCAAGCCTCCAGAGCTTCATCACATCCTTACCGAGGTATGAATCCAAGATGTTGCCAAGGTGAAGCTGCAAGCCATCACGGTCGGCTTTCTTCAGCGTTCCGTAGTCAAGATCGAGCCCAACGGCATTGCCGTGATCATCCACGCCGATGAATAAGCTGCCCCCTTCGGAATTCATGAAGGCGGCCACCGTCTTGGCAATCACATGTTCGAGCTTCTTGTTCACTTCTCCCGTGCGCATGTCGTAGCGCAAGGTGGACTTGAACTCGACCAGCTGACCTTCACCTTGCAGGATCATCTCATGGACAGGATCAATCTTTGTGGATGCCTCTGAGGGCTCAATCCGCTTCAGGATCTCGGCATGGAGAGCTTCCGAGCGCTTCTTGAGGAAAGCGGTGAAGTCGTTCTGGATGATGGAGGCATCATCGAGGTCGATGAGATGGCTCTTCAGGGCATGTTTCAGCTCAGAATTCTCGTCTGCGAAATCTTCGAGATATACAGAGGGTGCTTTGGCCCCGATGCGCTTCTTGTTCAGCTCGGCGCTCACCAGCGTGATGTTCACGATAGAGTTGGCGTAGGGCGTCTCAGCATCGCTTCCGTTCTTGCGGACATAGGCCCTTGGGAAGAAGTGATGGTAGTTCTTGCTGCTGGCTATTTTCAGGTAGGAGTTATCCAGGAGCACCTTGCCATTGCTGTCGAAGTCTTTCGGCTCGTGATAGGCGAGGATGCAGAGGATCGATTTGCAGATGGCGTTGCCGGTCGAGAAATCTGTTGTTCTCAGATCCTCCGGTGAGTTGATGTAGAGCTTGAACTCTTGATAGGGTGGTCGTTGTCCCTCGATGATGAGGTCCACCTTCTTGATGTCTGCCGCCAGCTTTGACTCTGTGGCCGATGAGTAGCGCAGAGACAGGCTCGACCGCCAGAACAGCTCTTCCAGATACTTGCGCTGCTGCCCGCTGGGAGACTTACCTGTTTTCAGGAAGAAGTATGCAAAGGGCACGATCAGCGTGTCATATGGCAGAAGCTGGGACACGGGGATGCGCAAAACGGTGCGGAAGTAGTCAATTGTTTTCTCGATGGCGGAAATAGCGTCATCCCATTTTTCTAGGATATCAGCCTTCTCCAGCCCCAGGATGGTCTTGCGCTTGCACTCCTTGGTTTCACTGATGATGAGGCTCAGGATCTGCAAGATAACGGATGGCGAGATGTTCTCGTACTTACTGTCATTCAGCTTTTTCTGGAACTGTTCCCAACGAGCCTGCATGTCGAAGTTGTTGGCCTCGTCATAGGTCTTGGCCGACATGATCTCGAAGAGCGTCAGAACCTTGCCACCCGTGTTGATGCGGGTGAAAACCTCGATGGCGGATTCAATGTCGTTCTGACGAAGGGTAACCGTGGAGAAGGCATAGGTCTTGAAGGCACTGGAGTAGTTATTGATTTTACTTATATTCCCACCGCTGAAACCCTGTTCCTTAAGTTTTTCGCCCATATCCCAGTTGAAGTTCAGAACGTCATGCAGTGGAATATAAATCTCTGCTTCGTCTCTGACCGTGACGATATCTTTTTCTTTTTCCTCAAGGTTTTCCTCAAGATTTACGACTATATCGTTATAGTCTGTGAACTTCTTTTCGCCAGATTTTCTAATTTTCTCGCCTAAATAGGCCGCAAAAAGCGAGGTGATACGCTGCTGCCCATCGAGGACATATTGGACATTGCGTCCAAGTGGAGTTTCTGGGAGGTCAAATCCACCGATATTCTTGATATCGTTGATGCGCTGATCGGTTTCCCAAAGGATAAATGTCCCGATAGGATAGCCCTTCAGGATTGAGTCAAGAAGCTTGGCAGTCGCTTTCAAATCCCAAACAAAATCCCGTTGAAACTTCGGAACCTTAATAATCCCCTTTTTAACATCAGCGATAAGGTCGTCATAGGTTTTGGAATCTGGTTTGGGCTGATTATTCATGGTCTATCCGGTTGATTACTAGTTATTATCGGATGCGTTAGTCATTTCGATGACTTGGACACGGATATCTTCATCCCTGAGGGCGAAGGTCACGATGTCGTCCACCTGCGCCCCTTCCAGAGCCTCTCCGAGCGGGCTGTCCGTTCCTACGGACTTGTATCCGTTCACCTCAAACTTCCGGTCATTGGTGGTCTTCTGGAACCAGAACTTGGCAACGACACCTGCTCTGGGTCCGTTCAGGTAGCGGATGGAGAGTTTCGTTCCTATCCGAATACCATCAGCTTCAGTCTGGGGTGCTGGTGCTGCACGCCGGACTTCTGTCCTAGTTGGAGCGGTTATAGTAGCCGTTGCTGTAGGAGCGGAACCATTTGGCGCAGTACCAATGACTGGTCTGCGTTCAGGCTGACGAGGTGGTAGTTCAATCCGTCTCGGCTCAACTGGCTTGGGTTGAACGATTTTCGGCATATTTTTGACCACAGTTTCCAAGCGATCATCGAGATAGCCTCTGAGGACTTCTCGGCACCCCAAGGGGTCACGGAACCAATCCGTGGACCAGATCCGATAGAGTTCCCATCCCAGACGGTTCAGGACTTCCTCCCTCAAGCGATCACGGTCACGGGCACTCTTCGAGCTGTGATAGGCGGCCCCATCACATTCAATACCGCAGATATATCCCAGCGGATATTTCGGGTGTTTGACACCGATATCGATGAAATAGGAGGACACGCCAACCTGTGGGACAGCCTCATATCCAAGCGACCTGACCGCCTCGATGACGTGATCCTCGAAGGGACTATCGGTATGGCCGGCACGGTCATGGTTGTGGGCGACTTCACCAAGCCGCTTTGTTGCTGAGAACTCAAGCCACCGCCGCAGCAGGGTAGCTCCCTCGTTGGATGGGGTCGGATTGAACTCTCCGAGCGGTATCGAGGAAAAGGTAACAATCTGTTCCTTCGCACGTGTGAAGAGAACGTTCAGACGGCGCTTGCCTGCAGGCCCGTTGATAGGACCAAAGCGCTGGTAGAACTTGCCCAAGGGGTCTCGCCCGTAAACGGTACCCACGAAGATGACATCACGTTCATCGCCCTGCACGTTTTCGAGGTTCTTGACAAAAAATCGCTCAAGCCCCTGGCGGGCAGTTGCCCAATGATCGAGATATTTTGAGACAGTCTTGTTGGAATCCGCTTCTCTCAAGACCAGAGCTTCGAGCTGTTCCATCTGACTTTGGTTCATGACCGCTACACCCAAGGAGCGGTTTGGCGTGTCCTTCATGAACTGAACGATGGCGTCCAACATCACTTGTGCTTCCGCAGGGTTCACACCCCGCTGGAACGTTCCGTTCACTTCCACAAGGCTGATACCCATGCCGTGCACTGTGGGAGTGGGAGAAGGGAATATTACCAGCTGTCTGTCATATACATAGTGGTTTGAGAAGGCGATCAGGTCTTCATGCTTGGAGCGATAGTGCCAGCGCAAACGGTGCTTCGGATGAAACTGCACGTTTGCCAGCTCAAGGATGGACTCCTCCGTTGTGGTCACATCCTCATCTTCATCCTCATCGACCGACAGTCCCTTGAAGAAACTGGTCGGCGGCAGCTGGTTCGTATCCCCTGCGATGAAAGCGTTCTTGGCACGCATCAGCGCACTGATAGAATTCTCCGGTGTCATCTGTGAGGCTTCATCGATGATAACCAGATCGAAATCTGTGTTCTTGGGAAGATGCTGAGCCACGGCAGAAGGCACCATCATCCAGCAAGGGAAGAGCTCCATCAGGGCGTTTTGCGCACGCTTCAGGATCTTCCGAGGAGGTGTTCTGCGTTGTTTCTGAAGTTCATGGGCCAGCAGGGCGAGTTCGGTATATTCTGACTTCTTCCCGTAAGCGTTGCCGTAGGGCGGCTTTGCCCGTGCGATGGCGTTATTGGCGATCTCATACCGTGAGATTTCGATGATCTTGCGGTCAAGACTTTGAATGCGAGAGCGGGCGGCACTGAGGGATGTGCCGTCGAACTGCATCAGGACCGAACCGAACTCATGCTGAATCTGGTCTTGCAGGGATGCAGCCAAGGCGCCTTTCGCAACACCCTTGTAGTCTTCAGAAACCCCAGCCTCTTCCATCTTTTCGACGAGATTTTCGAGACCTGCCTTTTCGGCTTCGGCAAACACAGAACGTCTGGCGATCAGGTTGTTCAAACCTGTCTGGTCAGCTCTGTGTTGCTCAAGAACCTCTAGGCTCTTCCTTAAGCCGATGGATTGGGCAACGACATGTTTGCCCTTTACATGCATGAGCGAATGAAAGCTTTGCTGGATCTTCTCAAAGCTTGGAAGCAGTTTCGCCAGAGTATCGAAGGCAAGTTCGCCTTCTTCATTAAAGAGAACACTTACCACAGATTCCGATAGCTCAGCATAATCCAGATGGGCTTCAAGTATTTTCTTGGCGACCCCATTATCTTCGAATTCCGGGTCCAGCTCTGCGATAAGCTCGGCTCGTTTATCCAGAAGTTTCTCGATAGTCTCGCTGTTTGATATGAGAACCATCAGTTTGATAGGGGATACGTTCCCAAGGCTGACGAAGACACTTTCCGCTTCGGTCAGTGCATTCAGAGAATTCTGGATTTTCGTGATCTGCGCATTAGTGGATAAAGCGTCGGTTGAGATATCGCTCCAGGAGAGGCTGGTTGCCTCAAGCTCCCTGATCAGACCGATCAGGTCTTCAAGGTTTTCCAACGTGAGAAGCTGGAGGGCAGAGAAGAGGGTTGCACCCGATCTGCTATTGATGACCTCCAACTCATCCAGGATAGAGAGCAGTCCCGAAAGGTTATCCGAGAGAGATGGGGCAGCAATGTTGACATGGTTTGAGAGTTCGAGACTTGTCCAGTCTTTGATAAAACTCTGTGCCTCATCGAGTTTACTCAAGATGGCTGGTTTTGTCTTTGCAGTGACCAGTATCCGACCTGCTTCCTGCATGGCGGATTTATAGGTGCTGGACATGAAGTAGAATATGCCAGCATTTTGAATAGCGGTCTGCCAGCCCGTCAACTCACGAGAGGAGGGCAACTCATCCACGGAAAAGATTTGGGTGCGGTTCCGCAAGAGTTGCTTTGTTTTACGAAGCTCATTTCTTGCGCCCTCGATACCCATCTCCCGAAGGTGAGATTTCGCAGTCTGAAGATCTTCACGATATTTCAGGAGGGGCTCATAGGCCAAAATCTGTTGGATGGTTATCCCAGGGGATATCTGGTCGATAATCTCCGCCTTGAAGGACTGTAGTTTCTGTAAGCGTGATTTACGCTCTGAAAGATCGTCCTTAGTGGCGATTATGGTTCCTGCATTGATTTTCTGGATTTTGAACTCTGAAACAAAATCCTTGAGCAGAACGAACTTGGATTTGTTCTTGCCGACAATGGGCAGTTTCTCGGCTGTGAGACCAAGCTGGGACTGCAAGTCTGTCAGCTTGTTGTTGGTCTCCACAAGGTCATACAGAACACGTCCTGCTTCATCCTTACCCATATCCGTGGAAAGGTCATGCGCTCTGATGAGATCTTCGTCCTCAGCCAGACATTCAATCTGGTTTTTGATAGTGTTAAGCGGATTGTTGAGGAAGTCCTCGAAGAGCTTCTTCGAAAGGGTGTCCAGTTTTGATAGGGCTGTCTGGATCTCGATACTGGCCCGCCCGGTATCAACCATGGCTTTGTTGACGAGATCTGTATCGAGGGTCTCCGCAGGGGCATCTGCCCATGGGCTGGAGTTGGATATCCTGCTCTTTTCAAGACGGGCGCACCAATCTGCCACCTGTGATGCCATCGCATCGATGTTAGAGGGTCCAAAGTCCTTCACAAGTCTGTCCGGGTAGATCCGGATACTTTGCAGTTCAAGGGGGAGTTTCCTGATGACTTCACTATTGGCAACAGCAACACCAAGCACCTGGTGGACGGTCATGCCCGTTCCTGTGACCGGCCGTGTCAGGATGTCGATATAGTCTGACAATGTGTCCCGGTGGTTTTCGTACTGGCTCTTGAGATTATCTAGGTCTCTGGACGAAGATGACGACTGCATCGCCAGCCGCTCTTCAACGGCCTCGTAGAATTCATCAGTGCTGCTGTGCCCACCCATGAGTGGCAGCACAAACTGATGAAGTCCAAGGGATTGTAAGCGAGAGAGAACGACCTCAAGTGCCGTAACTTTCTGCGCAACGAAGAGCACCTTTTTTCCGGAATAGATCGCATTTGCGATGGCGTTCACAATCGTCTGACTTTTTCCGGAACCAGGAGGGCCTTCGAGCGCCACGTTTTCGTTATTGGCGACCTTCAGTAGCGAGATGAACTGAGAAGAGTCTGCATCCAGAACGATATGGGGAACGAGACTTTGCCCCACCTGTGACTCCACGTCTTCCTCAGAGAAGCCTGATGTTCCGGTGCCGGGTTCTTGCCCCTTACCGACCATAAGCTCTGATACGATGGGGAACTCGGAGAAGTCCGCACGTTGCGTGTCGAGGTCGTGGTAGAGTTCAATCCCTTGGAAGGGGTAGATCCCGAAGGATGCCTCTCTCTGAACAACCCATTGCATGTTCTTGGGCTTGAGGTCTGCGATGGCTTCGAAAAGCTCTTCGACATTAATGTGGTCTGTGTCCACGAGTGCCTTCACCCGTGCCAGATCAAGTTTGGCCTCAACGGTGAGCTTATGATCCAGAGATGGGTTCAGCAGGGGGTCAGAGAGCTTGGTGACGGAATAAATTTCCCCTTCAGAGGACTTCTGCTTGGTCAGGGTGACGGGCAGCAGCAAGATAGGGGATTTGAATTCATCAAGCTTTTCAGCGTTGGGGAGCGTCCACTTTAGATACCCCAAAACGATATAGACAACATCCAAGCCTCGCTCTTCCTGATACATCCGAGCTTTGCTGAGTATGCGAGAAAGCCGGGACTGGAAAGTTTTTGGCAAGAGCAGTGTTTGTAGCTCGTTGTCATCGAACCGGCCATCACCGGATGCTGCAGAGGGCAGGGGAAGCGTGCTGGAGGGATTAATCCCATGTGATTCTGCATGGTTGATGAGATCAGAGAACTGTTCGGATTTCGGACGGGGAGGCATTTCCAACGCCTCACGCACCCTGTCCTTCAGGGCTCTGTCTGCATCTTCTTGCTTGTCGAGAGCCTTCTCGTCATATTCAAAATCAATCTTCTCGATGACCTTCAGATAGGCTTCATCAGTTGACTGTGCATTGAAGAATGCGTTCTTGAACTCTGTCGTGTCCTCATCAGGCGGATCAATGTCCACGGGAGGAAGCGGTGCCAGAACCATTTTCCGTTCGTTTACGACGACGTGATCGAAAATGCTCTGAGGCTTTTCATCAACAATTCGGAGAAATGATGCTGACTTGGCATTCAGCACATTATTGATGAGAGGGTTCCTGCGGGACGTATCCTGCAGTTTCCGCCGCATAGCCTCAATGCGTTCATTGATCAGGTTCGAAAACTGGTTCACTCAAAACTCCTTACGCTTAGAGTGTTGGCAGGCGTGTACGCCGTTAATTGAGGGCGCATATATATTTTGAACCATCGGTCTAATATTATTCATAAGTATTCACTTGGCTGCTGATTAATGACTTCTCGATAGACTCTATTTCACTGAGTGCAGTGCGGAACGCAGAACGATCATAGCGAATATGCTCTATTGCATCCCGAATGCTGTCCAGAGCTATCACCTTGCGACGTATTTTACCCTTAACTCCACTTCTTGGGGTTTCATACTTATGCACTCTCAGAAAGGTGCCTGCGTCATTGGTGTAAGTCAGGTCGATATTGCCATGAACGAGATCATTACGAAAATCTTTGGTGCGTTTTAGGTTTTCAAACCATTCATCGACATCAATTTTACCTGATGCGTCATGCAGTTTCGACAGTTCGGTGATATTTTTGAAGAAATGGCATGCGATATCCAGACGCTCTGCCGCATTCATTGGAGGACGGCTAGACCTCTTTTCCCCATGCTTGTAATGAAAACTTTCCATGATTTCAGGATGGGTACGTGAGGCCATCCAGACGAATTCATCCATGGCATATTCAGTGCGCCCCATATCAAGGAAGAATTGCCCGACAATTTCATGAACTTCTCGTGTGATTTGTTCAGACATTCACTCACCCCTCAAACAAATGCATGCGATGCCAAGCCAGACGTTTTCTGACTTCATCGTTCATGCGGGTTAGGTGCATGTGGGAACTAATCCCGGATGAAATCTGGTCACCTTCGCTCAGCTTTCCAGAAATCAGAATTCTGCCGTCATCCTCAAAGGTGATGAGCCCCGCATCGAAGGCTGCATCCAGTGTAGCAACCAGCAGCAGCCCGTTATGGACATTCAGGCGCTCCTCATCACTCTCACAGGTGGCCCATGGAATGATGTGGCTGGCACGCAGAAGAGTTGGGTTCTGGACGCCCGTCACTGCACAAGATTTTTCCCAGTAGGTCATCAAAGCGGAGCGAAACACATTTTGCCCAATCCGCTCTTTGCGCAGCCGCTCAACTTCGGTGGTTGAGGGTGCTTCTCGCATCAACCGCTCGAACTCAGCCAAGGGTTCATTGGGCAGAGAGCGTGCCAAGGCCCAAATGCGTCCGATAATCCTGAACAGTTCACCAGAACTAGGGGCTATGAAGCAATCAAAGCCGCCGTGGTTCTGGGGTGCTATCTCAAGCTCTTCAGCCAGTTCACTGCCAACGCCAGGGTGAGATGTACCCACCATGAACACACCATCATCGCTTCCTGACAACACCAGCCTTGTCGGGACCGCATGGGCCTGAAACACAAGCCAGCCATCGCTTTCACCAAGCGAAATCGAGAACCCCTGATCGAGGGCAGACTTCTCCAGACGGTTACGAAGGCTGAGATCCATCATCAGTGTCCTGTCAGCTTATCGAATGCTTCCAGAACAAGGCGTTGGGTGCGGTATTCACCAAACTGGTTGATTTCCTTGTTCTTCAGGCCACGGAAGGTCTCTGACGGATAATCGACGCCTTTGATGTCATGAGGGTCAAGCACATAGCGCAGCTCATCTCGTGTCAGGCCATATTTCTTGGCGAAGAATGCATCCAGCTCTGCACGTAATTGTGCCCGCCTGTCAGGGTCAAAGGCAAAGGGTGCGCCAGTATAGCCAAGGTCTTCAGCCCACGGGCGCATGGAGTGGCTGGTATAGGTGAGTTCAAGTATGCGAGGATCAATAAAATCAAAATCAAAAACATCAAAGTCATAAGGTTGAACGAAAGCAAACTGTTTGACGTATGTATACGTCATGGATGTACCACCCAGTTTTTGCCGAGTAATAAAATCAAAAGTTAAACACGAGAAGCCTGCCAGTAATACTTTCGTCCTCTGAACACCTTCTGGAAGAAAAATTAATGGTAATTTATGCCCGACGGCTGATAGCGGTAGAATGCTTGAGATCATCGTGCGCTCGTTAGTAGAGTTTGAAATGTCACGAAAACCCATCAGCCAACGTGGCTTTTTTCGATCAATCAAATCCCCGGCCAGTTCCAACCAGCGCCCGCCATAATCCTTGATGAATGCTAGATCATCGTGGTCGAGCGGCGTATATCTCTGCATGTCCATTCCACGAGGAGCAGATGCGCTCAACCAGTTTTGTAGGCTTCTACCAATAACATTTGAGGAGGTGGCCTGTGAGCCAAGAGTATTTGAAAGATGCTCCTGGATATCTCGTAGGGACGACACAGGGTTCAGCGGATACAGGCCAGGTGTTGATCCAAGAACCCATTCAGCGAGGATTTTGAGGCAACCTTCAGCGTCGTCTTTTTTGAAGGCTGTCTTCAGCCGTGTCGGCACACGAGATGCCCGCATATCGACTTCATCTTCAGGCACCCAGTAGCGTGGCGTGGGCTCAAAATTGGGGTCCTGCTTTTCCTCAAGGGTTACGTCTCGAACGCCTTGTTCCTCGTCTTCACCTTCATAGGTCGCCCAACGATGATCGTAATGATGGATCATCTTAGCTTCATAAAGAGGCACATAAAGCCGACTGTCTGGGTGCTCCCAGTCTGTGCCTTTGCGTGAGAAGCCTATCTTCTCCAGCTCTTCGACATTTTTGAACTGATCAGAAGCAGTGGTCATGTTAAACAGACCCTGCTGAAAACTGATCCCCCAAGGGTTTATGTCGCCTTCAGGATTATCAGAACGCTCTTCTATCAGAACTGGAGCCTTGGAATAAAGCTTTGCTGTTAGTTCGGCATCAGCACGTGAACGAAACACTGGTGCCGTTTTCGTATTCGGGTTGATGGCTGCGATTTGGTCAGGGGACAGCGTGAAGCGGCGCTCTTTCTCCTCATACATCGTGGTATTTTGAAGGAAGAATGCAAAATCAGCCTTATCGGAGGGGCCAATAGCAAGGATGGAGAACTTCATTCGGCTATCGACGGCAGGGAAAAGTTTTTCTCTGTTTTCGAAGTCAATGATTGCTCGAAGGCGTTTTGTAGACACCAAGTCCCCAAAGAAGCCGCTGTTCGAGCTGTCAGTTGCTATACCCGTTGGCACAATCATGCCTGCACGGCCTGCGGGTGCTTCACGCACGCCGCCTGTATCCGCAATGGCTTGCAATAACGAGCTTTGTGGAGACTTTTCCAGCGGGGTTCCCCGCCTAGCCAGCTTTGAAAAATGCTCTGCAAAGAGTGAATACGTGTTCAGTTTGCCAACAGCCGTTTTCTCAAATCGTTTTGAGGCACGGATGAAAGTGTTGTTCGCTTCAAAACCCCGTTTGGACATTTGGAACTCATTCCACAGCGCCGGGTTTTCAGCTTCAAGCCTTGTTATTGCTCTTTTGCGCTTGTCCCCAGGAAGTGCGGCAATTGCTGCGTCTTTTGCGGCAAAAAACTCAGTTTCGTTCAGCTGCGAGACTTCCCAAGGCGGGTTCCCCAAAACAGCATCAAACCCACCCCGTGCCATGACAGCGGGGAAGGCCAGAGGCCAGTGAAGGGCACTATTGGCCTCGGAGATGGTCGTTGCATTCTCTTGCAAGATGTCCGAGCGGATCTTCCCGCTGACGGCTTCCCACATGGCCCCCGTTGTTGGCACTGGCATATCGACCAAGGTGCGTGCTGTTGGGGCCTCACCCACTTTCGGGGTGAAGAACGCTGCCACATACATATCACATGCAAGCTTGAGGCGTTGCCACTGGTCAGAGGCTTCATAGCGGGCAAAGGCCCGTGCCTTGCTCTTGACCTCTTGTAGGGTTTCTTCTGGCATGGCCGCAATTCGCCGTGCGCCATCCACAATCTCTGCAGGTGCTGCAAGCGAGCGGATGAAACCTGACGCAGCCTTTCCGTCTCGTTCATCCTTATTCAGGCGCTCAAAGGCTTTTGCCACGGCTTTGTCGTCACCTGACATGACCGAGTAGGCATCATCAGGGATGCCGGCCTTTAGCATTTCATAGTCAAAGATCCCGATCAGGCTGTCCCCACATTTGATGCGGGCATCAAGGAACGAGAGAGGTTTGCCGGGTTCGAGAGCTTCAATCCACAAGGCCACCTTACACAGCTCAACCGCCATCGGGTTGCGGTCAGACCCGAAGATACAGCTACTGACCACTTCTCTCAGGGCATGCTGGAAGACTTCTTTGCTGATGGCCCCAGGCATGCGGTGTTGGGCAATACGGGCAGCAGCACGCCGAGCAGCACCCAGCAGGAAGTGGCCGGAACCACATGCAGGGTCGATGATTGATAGTTTGAGCAGCTCTGCGGCCGGATCGTTTGGATTCCGGCTTTCAGCGGCATCCAGAACCGGATCAAGCGTGGTATCGAGGAGAAGTTTAACCAATGAATCGGGCGTATAGTAGGAACCGGACACTTTGCGGGCGTTGCCTTTGGTCGCATCCCCTTCTGCAAAAGTGAAATCCCGTGCCTCAAGGTTCAGCTCTGGTGTGAGTTCCAGCAGGCTTTCATAGACCGAACCAAGTTCTTCGGTCTGCATATCCCGCCAGTTCACCTTGGTCATCGGCTGACCTTCAGGGCGGAACCATGCGATGTGCCAGATCGCTTTCAAAAAGCGCTTATTCTCAACCTTGCAGGCCGTCAGGTTCGAAAGCTTTTCAGGCTCGAACAATCCCCCCAAGGCGACAAGTCCCAAGGCACTCTGGCCGTCTGCCAATGCATTGAAGAGGGATTTCATACCCTCCCAGGCATCGATGTTCTTGTCCAATGAGCCGTTGCGGACACAGCGTTCACGCAAGCGGTGCAGGGAATAGCCCCCAATATATGCCTTGCGAGCATTATCGGGTGTGTTGGGTGCATGAAGAAGGTCTCTGTCTTCAGCCGCAAAGAGGAAGATGAGGCGGTAGACCAAGCGGAGCAGTTCTTCATAAAACGCTTGGCGCTTTAGCTCGCCGGTCTGAAACTTCTCCCTGAGATTGGTGTTGTTAGGATGCTGGATAAATCCTCGGCCCAACTCGATCAGTGCGGCTTCCACACCAAGTCGCAGATTGTCCTTGGCTGCTGCACCATCAAGACGGCTGCGTTCTTTCCACCGCTCAAGCGGGCAGTCGGATGGGCTGGTGCCATCGCCGCCAAAACGGGATGCATGCAACAAAAGCCAAAGCGCAGAAAAATCCGGAAACAGGCCCTCCGAGAAGATTTTCTCAAGGTTGATCTCAATCCAAGCCGGACGTGTCAGGCTGGCATTATCACGCAAGATTCGCAGGATGCTTCCGTCACATGTGATGCCCCAGAGTGCATCCTCATCTGCGTTCAGATACTCCTGCAGAAGTTGGGTTGCAGATCGCTTGCGGGTGTCGTCCCCGAACTGTGAGAGTGCTTCATCGATCCCGGGTTTGCGGCTCTCAGCAGGTGAGGAAGGTGCAATGATTAGCGGGATACGTCCGTTTTCGGCGGAAAAGTTAATCGGAAACTGGCGCTCTGAAATGACCTTACCAGAGGACTTGGAAAGCGTCTTGAAGCCAAAACACTCACTCAGCAGGCTCTGGACGAAGCCAATAGGCGCACTGGCGTTGGATCCTCGTGAGACTTCGAAGCTTTCCCAATGGGCATGGGCGATTTGGTAATATCGGGCAATCTCGTCCCTGAGCTTGAGACCTTTGGGGACACCATAGCTTTCATCCGATTGCTCGCTGGCATCACCGGCTGCGATTTGTGCAATCACTTCACTTGGGAGCAGACCACCCACTACCTCGATGGCGGCGAAATCCAGACGTGCGGAACGGCGGGATTGCTTACGTCTTTTTGTCATTCTTGCCATAATATTACCCTCACAGCCCCGGCATCAGCACGTAGAACCCGATGATATCAACGGGTGTGATAGCGGTGACCTTCACCTGTCCTTTTGAACCCAAAGCCTGACGGACCCTGATGTGATCACGGGCCAGTATTTCAGAACGATCACGGGCAAATTGTGACAAGGCAGGCTGAAGACTATCGAGGCTGTTTATTGCTCGCTCAATCTGGGAGCGTCTGCTGGCCTCATCGAGATTTTCTCCATCTCGGTCGAGCAGGGCAAAAGCTTCGACGTTCCACAAAAGGGGCTGCTTGGAGCTGGCGCTGAAGGCAATCGCTGAGGATTCCTCTGCCATGGCAAACTTGGGCCCCAGCTTCCCTCTGGAGTCGATACGGTGGCGCACACGCAACAAGGCAAGCCATGTCACCTCTTCAACAGCGTCTGTTTCCCATGCACCCAAGCGGGGCAAAGTGGACAAGGCGTTTTCATCGGCAAACTCATCCAGTGCCTGTTCAAGAAAGGTCTCAGCCAGCACCGATGGAAGAGCGTGCGCACGATGGACGGAAATGGTGCCTATGGGGGGTCTTGCAGAAAAGCCAACTTTGAGCGGCTTGATATCTGCATCTTCAATCAGGCTTTCAGAGATGAAGCGTTCTTTTATGTGGTCAGGAACCAGATGAAGGGAGGCTTTATAGGCCCCTGATTTTAGCTGCTCCAAAGGTTGCCCAAGACGCTTCATTGCCTGGAAAACAAAACGTTCCGTATCCTCATAGCCACCAAGTGCTGTTTGCGTGGCCTCCCACTCAACCGCAACCTCTTCGGGTTTGAGAGAGTTTTGGGCAAAGATTGTGCGGGTTTTCTTCTCCTGCTCGGATGCATTCACCCAAGCCATCTCAATCTGACGTGCTTCTTCAGAGGTACTGAAATCGAGGTCCAGCGTCATCTGGGCATGACCCCTTGCTCTGAGCATGACCGCAGACAGAAGGGCCTTGGTAAGGCTTCCCTGATCGTCTGGCATGGGAACACGCACACCAGTTTGTTTGGCGATAGCTTCCGCTTTGCGGATGATGACTTCGAGCACAGCCCCATCAACTGGGTTATTTTCGCCATACATCAAAATGGAGCGCACCACGGGGGCTTTTTGACCAAAACGGTCAATACGGCCTTCCCGCTGTTGGTGACGGGTCGGGTTCCAAGACAAGTCGTAATGGATGACCGCATCAAACCAGCCTTGAAGGTTTATACCTTCTGACAGGCAGTCTGTAGCCACCAGAATGCGGTTTTCATGGCCACCCAGTTCCTCAACACGGATTTCACGCTCTTCAGAGGGAATGGATCCTGTGATGACTTCAACCGTGTGCTTGGTGGCAAACTTTTGAAGAGCAGCCCCGATCTGTTCTGCAGTGGCGATGTAACGACAGAAGATGACGGGCGCATGCCCCTTGGCCAGCAGATCCTTAAGGGCAGAAATGAGAGCTTTAAACTTTGGGTCTTTTTCGACCTCTCCTGACAATCTGTCAGCAGTCTCGATCAATGATTTCAGGCTGGCATCCTCGATACCTATACCTGGTTCGAGATCGTTTTCGGAGAGTTCCTCATCATCCAGAGTTTGTGCGGTCAGTTCACTCTCGGAGACGGATGTTGGATCCAGTTGCGCTCTGGTTTTCAGCGCACGGGCAGCGGCAGCGGGGCTGGACCCCACACAACGCATCAAAGCAAGCGTTCCCCAAAATGCGAGACGCTTTCTTGTCTCGCCTTCCACGGATTCAATCACTTCAGCGCAATAATCGAGGATTCTGCCATAGAACTCTTCATATTCGCCCGTCAGCCGGTATTTCAGCTCAGAGCTTTCATGTTGTGGAAAGAGACCAGGTTCTTTCCAAGCATCGATGTCACGACGACGACGCTGGATGAAATGTGACGCCAACCGTTCCCGAAGCTGGCGTTGTTTGTCACCTGATGCATCCTGCAGAGCTGCAAAATCCCTGTCCAGCAGGCCAAGCAGATTGTGGAAAGCTGTCTCGTCACCTGAGTGGGGTGTAGCGGTCAGCAACAGAAGGTTGCGTTCGGGATCATCTGCCAGCGAGCGCACCAGCTCATAACGTCTCTGGCGTCCACGACCGGCACTGACGGCAGAGTGGGCTTCATCGACCACCACCATGTTTGGGCAAGCACGTTTGAAATCAAAAAACCGCCGTTCGCTTTTGATGAAATCCATCGAAACAACGGTGAAGGGGTAGGCTTCAAAAATGGATACTGTGTTGGGAAGATTGCGTTCAAGACGGGCAGCTTCTGATGCGGTCACGGGTGTGGCAGGGATAGAGAACTTGCTTTCAAGCTCTCCTGTCCACTGTTCCACAAGATGAGGTGGGCAAAGGACGGTGAAGCGGTCAATCTCGCCACGATCCAGCATTTCCCGCAAGATGAGGCCAGCTTCGATGGTCTTACCGATACCCACGTCATCAGCGATCAGTAGACGGATGACATCTTGTCTGAGGGCCATCATCAAGGGTGCCAGCTGGTACGCCCTTGGCTCGAAATTAATGCGACCAGCGGCACGGAAAGGGCCAGCCCCTCTGCGTAGTGACAGACGCAGTGCATCCCGCAAAAGCTGTGCTGCATCCCGTCCACCGATCTTTTCAAAAGCGGTTGGCGGCTCAAAACTGGCATAAGAAACGGGTTCCGCTTCCAGTTCCGGAATAATGGTTTCCAGGTCGGATTCAGACCCAGAAAGTGGTCGCAATGTCAGGGCGTTGGATGCGTCCACGACAACCCATTCACGGCCTCTTGCACGCACCAGCTCACCAGGAGAAAACTGTTCTGAAATACCCATGTTTTACTCCTTAAGAGCCGCTTTAAGCTGATCCATGACGACAGCTCTTTGATTGGGGTCCGGCGGCAAACTGAACAGCGTGACACCTTTTGCGGTTAGCGCCGATTGCAGTTCATCAGTGATGTGTTCATCATCCAGCGCCACAATCCGCTTTTTGCGCCAGACCAGCTTGATGCTTTGGCCTGCAATAATCAGTGGATCATTATCCCCTTGGGGCAGAACGAAATCATCGGGCACCATGATTGCCGATGTCACGGAGACGCCATCCATTGGGGCAGGATCACGTCTTGTCTCTTGGGGTGGGGAGGTGGTGCTGAAGGCAAGACGCAACAGCATTTTTTGCATGTCCTCATCACGACGCTCGATATGTTCGTGATCGGGTTGATTGAAATACGACAGGACGCAACGGTAGCAGCCTGCCACACATTCAACCTGGGGCTTCTGGACAAGAGCACTGACATCCTTCTTAGCCGCATCAAAACTGGAGGCTTCAAAGTGCATGATTTCGAGTGCTTTGCGTGCAACCAGCGCAATGCTGTCTTTTTCAGAGATCATCTGGCCCAAGGCACCGGCACCACCTTCGGCAGCTTCATAAAATAGAAGCGCACGGCGGTCCTGACGTGATGGAGTGGGTTCCACGAGGATTTCACCCTCTTCAAGCTGGAATACCGCCTCAATACCTCTGGCCAGTGCATGTTGAAGCGTTGTCAGGGTCTTGTCTGACTCCTTGCCAAGCTCGGCAAACCATTCCTCATCAAAGCGGATGAGCAGGGCGTTCTTGCGGTCTTCGACCAAGGGCACAATCAACTGGGTCAGCTTGTCCGGACGCTCTTCATCGCTTCCGTCATCTTTCGGCTGACCGACCCAGACCCCTGTCTTGGGGTTGATAAAGAAACCGATCTGGGACTTGTCCTTGCGTCTGCGCAGCCCCTTGTTGATGCGGCTGATATAGGCTGCTTGGGCGTAATCCACGGTGATGATATCACCATCATCATCGGTGACAGCCATGGATGCGGTATAGCTGGACGCATCAAATGCAAATGTTGTCTGGATCTCGAAACCTTGCCGTTTACGCTCCTCATCATTTGACGTGATGCGCTCTGCAGGACGGGTTCCTACGTTTTCAATCTTGTAAAGATTGGTCAGTGGGACTGACTTACTCAGGGCCGTGTTGCAGACATGGCATCTTTCCGGATGCTCTCCATCATGGCTGGCCCCACAGGATGGGCAAAGCGCACGAGCTTTGGTGGAAAGATAACCATCATCACGATCACCGGCTTCCTTGAGTAGCGCACGGTCCACTCTGAACGCACGGCCTTCGTGATAGACAAGGCTTTGTGGCCCGAACTCGGAGATTGCCAGAAAACGGGCCCGCTGGATGTAGCGCTGATTGCGCCCATCATTGCCGCCCTGCACATAAGCCATCAGGGGCAAGCGGGGGAAGTTGTAACCAGGCAGGAAGCCTTCTGTCGCCAGATAGCGATACAAGTAGAAATCATTATCCTTGTTGGATTGGTTCGAGAGCAAAATTGATCGCTGGAACTCACCCATACGGCGGCGCTCTTCTGCAGCTTTCCGTTCAGGGGGCGAGATCGTGTAGTCTTTGAGTGCCTGATCGGCCAGCTCAATGGAGCGTTCTGCTGCCTTGAGAAGATCACGCCAGCGATTGAAGGTCTCGTTGAAGCGGGCAGGTGCCTGCGCAACGATGTTTTGGGTGACCTGCTGGCGGGTTTTAAACCAGCGAGGATAATCTCCCGCATAGTCTTTTTCGAGTGCTTTCAGGACGCCATCGATGAGGGGGCTTGCCCGTTCCGCTGTGCGTTTGGCTGAGGCGACATCCCTGATTTCCGGCAAGAGAGCCTTGGCAGGATCTGTCAGGTCGAGGTTGGACTTGATGTTCTTGTCCAGCTCGATGCTGTCAGTTTTCAGCTCCATACCCAGTGATGCCAGCCATTCGGCATTCAGGTGGCTTTCGACCAGATCACGGTTTTTGAGATCGATGGAGGGTGGAACCACGACACCATCCACAAGATCCGTTTTGCGCTCGAAGAAATACTGGTCATGCGGGCTTTGTGCGGCACAGTAGGTCAAAATGAGAGCAGCTTGCCCGCTTCGACCGGCACGGCCACTGCGTTGCGCATAGTTTGCTGCCGTGGGCGGGGCATTTCTCAGATAGACCACGTTCATGGCAGAGATATCGACGCCAAGCTCCATAGTCGGTGAACAGAACAGTGTCGGCAGGAAGCGGCTGTCTTCTTTAAAGTTTTTGAGCTTTTCTTCTGCTTCGATCAAGGATTTGCGGTCATCGCTGCCATAGCGGAAACGCATTTCTCTGAGTTCACGCAAATCGCCTTCAACTTGGGCTGTATGCTCCCGGCCTTCAAAGCCGAACAGGGTCTCACCTCCCGCTTCCAGCATTTCTGCAATCTTGAGATAGACGCCGACGAAGTATTCATTTTGCAGCTCGGCGTTCTCATGGGCTTCATCAAGTGCGAATTGAACAGTGGATCCAGCAAGACGCCATCCCATACCGCCAAAGGGTCCAGCTTCCTTGACCACGGAGCCATAGTTTTCCGAAGCCTTTAGAAGCCCTTCCATCACTTCGGGGACCTCTTTGAGCTCAATCCTGCGGCCCGCAAAGGTCATGTCACGGATTTTGCGCCCAATGGTGCTGGTCGGGCTCCCACGAAGAAGCTTGTCCTCATCCTTGTTCTTCATTTCCTTGCGCTTAGGCGGGTCAGTCATGAAGATTGTTGAGGTTACAATGCGGTCTTCCTCGATATTCCAAGGCGACTTGATGAGGTTGTGGTTCTTGCCTGATAGCTCTTCGAGTTTGAGACGGTTCAGTGCGCCACTATCAACAGCAAGACCTTTACGCATGTGGTCGTAAACGGCCTTTAGCGCCCGCTTGCGCTCTTCCGGAGATGCATTGCTCAAAATCGGAGAGGCTACGAACTCGCCCTCATCCGAGGCGATGTCATCAAGGTATTTGTATCGGGCAACAAGCAATCCCAACTGTTCCAGATTTGGGTTCGTGTAGCGCCAGCCTCTGCGCTGATCGACCCAGAAAAGATGTTGGAGGTTTTGACGTAAGATGGCTTCAGCATCATTGCGGCGCTCGCCTTTTACGCCTGTGTTGACGAGCCATTCATCTGCACGGTTACTGAACTCCGAAGCTGCAAGAAACTGTAGTGACCTTTGAACTTCCTGGCCAATATTGGCTTCTTCAAGCACTCCCCCAGGAGCCTGCCTCAGGGCATTGATGATCGCCCCACGCAACATTGTGACAAACACAAAGTCGTTGAAATGACCCGCCTGCAACGCTGCATCCTGGCGGTTGTCGGTGAAGGCCAGAAGCTTGCGTGAATGCTTTTGGATTGTGGAATCCGGACTATTCATCCAGCGCAGGACAGTAGACAGCAGAATTGTGGTGGCTGAACTTCTGCTTTCAGCACTCAAAGATGCCAGTTTGTTCATATCCCGTGCAGAGGAGATATTCACATCACGACATGATGGGCAAAAACGATATTTCCCTGGAAGGAACCAAGCTTGTCTCATTCCGGAATGTGCTGTGCCATCAGGACGAACTGAGTATTGTTGCGCCCGTTTTTTCCGGTAAGTGGGCTTCAGACGCTTTTCGCCGTTGGGCTTTTCGTCCAGCCATGCATCCGGATAATCTTCATCTTTTCCGGAAAATGTGAACTCGTCATCATTCGGCTGCGGCATCAAAAAGCCCCAGTCAGCTCCCTCATCATCCTCGTCGCCGTCTACAGGGATGTCATCGATTTCCCGCTTTTCGAAGACTTCCATGCCGTCATAGTTGCGCAGTGTGACCGGATGGAACTCCTGACCACAGCTTCGGCAGAAGTGGGTTGGATAGAGGCGCTCTTCATCATTGATGGGGTTAAAGATCTGACCGCTGAAGGTCACGTCACGATGTCCCTCAGGACGCAGGGTCATATAAAGGCGTCCAGCACCCGCAACGAACTGGTGTAGCTTGAACGCAAAAAGCGGCGAATGTTCCTGACTGCCTGCAACACGGTCTTTTTCAGGAATGCTGTAGCCAATGAGCGTTTCACGCAAAGCGCTGGCACAAAGCTCCGCTGGGAGACCAGAATCCTGCGAAAGGGAGTTGGCCGCATCTTCCAAAGAGATCGGTTTTGCCCGCTCTGGCTTGGTTTCTACATTCTTGAGGCCGATCTTGGTCTCAACCCAGATTGCGAGCGGGTCATCGAAGAAGTCGCTGTTCTTGAGGCCGATGGCGACCTCACCTTGAGCAGCCTGCTGAACGGCTTCTTTAAGCCCTGGTAGACCAGAGCTACCGATTTTAATCGGGTTGGTAACCCTTTTCAGAGTTTCGGTAACGACAGCATCCGGCCCGATATCTGCACCAAAGATTTGACCTGCAATACGGGCAACAGCTTCGTTTTTCTCATGCTGTGCGCCTTCGGATGCCATTGTCGCAGAGGTGCCAATACACAAAGGTGGATTTTGTGGATCCCCGATACGAGAACGCAGGCGGCGCATCAGCATAGCGACATCTGCACCCTGACGGCCACGGTAGGTGTGCAACTCGTCAAGAACGATAAACTGAAGCCCTTCGCAATTCTGCAAAACCTTGCGATCCAGATCGCTCTGGCGTGTCATCAGCAGTTCAAGCATCATGAAGTTGGTCAGCAGAATATCTGGCGGATTAGCCTTGATGAGTTCCCTGTCCTCAGCGCTCTCTTGACCAGTATAGCGGGCATAGGTGACCAAGCCGCCCGTGGCGGAACCCAGATAACCCTCAAGTTCCTTGGCCTGACTGTTGGCCAGTGCGTTCATCGGATAGACGATGATAGCCCGTGTTTTGGCTCCGCCTCCGGCTTTTTTTGCACGAATGGCCGCATCTATGATCGGAATAAAAAAGCATAATGATTTACCGGAGCCAGTGCCTGTTGTGACCACATAGCTCTGGCGGTCTTTAGCAAAGCTGATCGCCTGTTCCTGATGCTTTCTGAGCTTCAGGGTTGGGTCTTCTTGATTGGCAGGCCCCCATTTGTCAGTAAAGATATCCAGACATTCCGGTTCAAGGATACCGCCCTTAACGAAATCCCTGATGGACCCGCCGGAAGCGTAGTGTGGGTTAATCTGTAGAAGTGGCTCTGGCCAGAACCGCTTGTCATCATAAAGTGCATCGACTTTGGATGCGATCTCAGGTGAGCGGATTTTGGTGAAGGAGCGAGAAAACGCCTTGTATTGTTCGATAACAAAATGATCGAGATTGAATACGTCCATTAAATACGCTCCTTCGTGCCCAAAACCTCATCGCGGTTCAAAAGCACAATCTGCTGATCTTGTGGTCTGCGTGCAGCTGGGTCTGTATCCAGCCCCAGGCGTTTGAGTGCATAAAACAGCATCGCTCTACGCAGTGTGATTTCACTCATGCCATCATTCATCCCATAATCCAGTGCGATGACATATTTCTGGGTCGCTGAAAGCTCTGGATGCGGCCCAATTTTAAGGGTCACTTCCGTGTTCCAGTCACTGTCATCAGTGGGGCTGGAAACTGGTTCCTGCGTGCCTGTCACTTCAAGAATCCGGCTCAGCAAGAAGTCTTTGAACACATTATCGTTCAAACAGAATGCCCGTGCATGCCAGCGGAAGCCGTCAAAAGCGAGACTATGCGGCTCTATCCAGCGCAAAGCCGGGTCTGGCCTACTGAATGACTGGTAGAGCACATGGATACCGTGATGTTCACGTATGGCTAAGACCACATCCCGCAGCACATCAGGCTTCACACCCCTGACTGGGGTGGGGGGTGCGCCATAGCCAGGAAGGGGCAGGATCCAGCTCCGACTTGCCTCCAGAAGCCCTTGGTCTACAGCTTGCAGCTGAGCGAAGAACTCGGATGCATCAGGCTGCATGAAGCGGGGGCGGAAGTTCTTGCCCCGAACATAGGTGCGCAGGCTCTTGTCGTAGGAAAGGTTACTTTTGCGGCCTTCGATGTAGCTTGCGAGGTCGTTGGACGCCTGCTGCTTTGATATCCCGAAGACTTCCATAAGGTCGCTTCGGTTGATGTGACCCGACCAGTAGAGACGGAACTCGATGAACTGATACCGCTGTTCAACGGTCCAATTGGTCTTGCGTCTTGAAGCTGCTCGTGTCCCTACCATCGCTGCACCCTAGACGGGAAAATATCGCACGTCTATTTATTAGAACGTAACATAAGCTGTTTTGTCGATGTTTTCTGTGTAAGGGTGGTCAGAACAACGATCTAGCAGGGGGCGGGTAGGGGTATGGGACAGCAAGTGAAAAGATTGGTTGCTGGAACTACGCAAGACTTGCCCATCACCATACATCCTCTGACGGCGCCGCTTCAGCTTGGTTTCTTCTTGATCTTGGTTCTCCTAGTCTCGGTGTTCTGGTCGGTCCCGGTTCGAGCTCAAATGCCAAAGGACATGCAATCTGATCGAGCAAGCAGATGCTTTCTAAAAATCGATGGCGTCATCTACGACACCGGCTCTTGTGCAATGAATGACGAAGATGAAGGCGTTATCCGGTTTGGTCAGCTCGATGAGTCCCCGCAGTCCGGCTATTGGGTTCATATCCAGAAAAATGACGATGGCAGTTTTGATGCCTCATGGAACGCTGAATATGGCGCAAGGCATGCCCACGTATCCATAGGTGAAGTCACCTATTCAAAGCAGGGAACAGCTGACTGCTGGTCAAATACGCACGCCATGCTCTGCAGGAATGTTTTGGAACACGAACCCCTTTACGACATCGGGTATTACCCAGAGCGTGAGCCAAGCCGTGTTCTGTTGGCTTATGTGGACGGTGTTGAGCATGAAATCGTTCACCCTGCCTGGGATGTTCTCTATCCGTTGCAGCTTGCGGAAAGACTTCAGTTGGACGGACATGAAGGTATGGAACAGATCGTGCTTCTGACCCATGGCGGTAATTGTTGCCCGCCATCACTGTCGGTTGTTTCTTATCGTGGAGACGGGTTTTTCAGCTTTCTGGATCCTGAACCAATAGATGGTGGCTGGGATGGTTATGACATCCTGTTGGAGGGCGGTCGGACGGTCATAAGGGTCAAGCATTCACCCTATGGGTATGGCAACGATCAGACACAGCGAAGCCAGGATGATTATGTCGTTGTTGATGGCGCATTGAGATTGGTTACCGAGCGGATCGAGACTTCAAGAGCAGCATCTGTGGCACGACTAAACCTGGTTGATGTCATACAGGCTGAGGGAAAACGGGACACTTTGGCGTTCGACATCAATAATGATGGAACAACGGATACCGTTGCCTGCACTTACTGGGAGCGGTGGGGGGTGTTGAACTGTGAAGCACAGATATCAGGCGTTTCTGAACCAATCAGTATGCAGTGCAAGGACGTATCGATCAGTCGTTTTGTTTCGGGTTTGAACCGGCAACATCAGCTACTTTGTGATCGGGAAATAGTCGAGTATTAATCAAGCCGATCAGATAGCTGTCTTCGTATTCTTAAACATGTCCCTCCCTCTCACCATCCCAGCAATGACCATCTTCCCGATCTGGTCTTCGTTCGCGTGGTCTTTCATCAATAAGCCTGACAACACAATATGACGAAGCCCCGCCAGCGAAACGGTCACCTTGGAAGCTGAGGGTTCATCAGAACTTTTCGCAACCAAGTGGTCGAGAGACTTCAAAGAATCATCAAGAGCAGATGACGCAAGGATCGTATTCATCTTCAACTTGTCTCTGACAGCGGGTGCCGCCACAAGTAAGGGGCAGACCACAAAAGGCCTAAACAGACAGATGCTTGTGAACGAGATATCGGTCGTGCTTTGATAGTGTGAAGGACGGCGTCGCTGTGAGCAAGTCTATCACTCCAAGATTCTGCGGGGTGTCCACTGCCGCGTAACATCCTGATAGCGGATATTTTTAAGTCTGGTAGTTGCTCTATTCATATGGGGTCCCTAATTAACGCCACGATTAAAAAGGGCTTTATAGGGTGGATCAAAGTGCCGTTTCTGCCCCCACCAGCTATTAAGGGCTGAACGCAGTTGGCTGAGCCTCTTGCGCTGCTGGTAGGGCCTGATCGAGGGGGCATGGGCGGTAGCGGTTATGCAGCTAGGTCAACTCGATTACTTAGGTCGGGCGAACCACTGCGTTTAGCCACGCATGGGCGTCCAGAGAACACTCGGCGTGTACCCCAGGGTGAACCACCCGGGTCGTGGCGCTGGGATGCTGTTTGTTGCCACTGGTGTGGGCCATGCGTTGGATGCTCCACTGGCGGGCGGCTTGGCTGACTTGGCCTTTCGAGGATGCAAGGGGATGCCCTCTGGCTCCCCATCCGCCATGACCGCCTTGATGTAAGGCTGAATCGATAGACCGAAGAACTTACGGACGTAGGCGTGTGCAGCCTTGGCTAAGTTCATCCGGTTGTCTGGACGGGGTGGCTCACGGAGCAGCTCAGGGTCGGTCAGGATGTTTCTGAGACCAGCATCGTGGGGGATTGCATCCAAGATTTCTTTCATAACCCCGAGGCGTTCATTGGGTGGCGCTGAGTAGATCATCTGCTTGAGACGTGATGCACGTTCATAGTGCTTTTGAGTGCGCTTGCGGTTCGCGGCGCTGCGATTACCCCTTGAGGCGTTCATCTGGCAGCACCTTGAGCAGTAGAGTTGGTTCGACCGCTTGGGTGTGAACTCAACTTCACAGGCTTGGCAGTTTGCAGGGGAGCTGCCGCTTCGCTGGTCGTTGTGCTGGTCATTGTCATTGGGCATGGCTGTGGGTTCGATAAAATCGATCATGGGGTGTTTTCCTTGAGGATGCTTTGGGTGGGTGGCTGCTAAACCGCGTACGCACATGTAATGTATGACTGGGAGTGTGGTGCTTGCGTGGTACTCTGAGCGGACCCGAGGTCACCGCCTCGGGCTGGGCACAGAGGTGTCCTTGAGGTGAGACCGATTACGACCAACCCAACAAAATCAGCTGAGTTGTTGGTCATTGTGATATTGGGTGTACCTCAGGTGATCGCCTGAGGCGGTCCAAATGTAGATGCTTGAGTGTTGTTATTGGTTGGGACCACCTACCTGCACATACTAAGATCAGAGTTGGTCTTCATCACTGAGTTGGCCTCAGGCGATGGTCCTGAGGATGGTCTCAGTGTAGCCGCTCAAGTGTTTGTATTGGGTTGGTTGTGGTGGTCATTAACTCAAGACACCTGACGAATACTCATTTGTACAGGCCTACCATTACGGATTTGAAGAGATCGTGGTCCTTGACCATTGCCTTGAGGAGCCACTCAGCGAGGAAGTCAGACCCCTTCCGCATCAGCGCGGTCCTGATCTGCTGAACCTGCGTGTCGTTTGGGGCTTCTTCCCGCTCTCTCTCAGCGGCCTCAGCGGCACGTTCGATGACCTCTTCCTTCTGGTCACCGAAGGCACTCGAGTACGCCTCGAGCTTGGCCTTGGCGCTCTCGCGTTCACCTTCGGTGGACCCGCGTTCAGCTAGGGTCTGGAGCTTACCGATGGTCTTGAGGTCATCCTCAGTAGGCTCGAGGACAGGCTTGGGTGCCTTGTCGTTGTCCTTGAACTTGGCATGTAGGCCGCGAACAGTGCGGACACGGGGGTGGGCTTGGCGTGTCTCTCGGTATTCTGAGAGGTTACCTGAGGCCCACATGGCTGCTGCTCGTTCATTGGACTGATCCGCAAAACCAAGTTGGTTGTGCGCAAGCCATTCTCCAAACTCACGGTCACCGGTGAACATCTCACGGCCTTCGTTGAGTGCTGCCCCGTACATGAGCCAACCCTCCATCGTTTGGGTTTCCCCAGAGTGTACCAGCGACAGACCCTTGCGGGCCTTGGCGACGATACGCTGCTCCGTACATGGTTGCCTGATCGGTCGTGTTCATGCGTTCCGCCAAGTTGTCGGCAGCGGGTGCTGCTCAGTTACACGTTGAGGATGTTCCTGATTTGTTTGAGTTGATCTTCCGTGGCACTGTTGAGATGTAGCCGGATGACCCTCAGGTGTACCCCAAGATACTTCGCGTTGATATCTTCGGCTTCCTTGACGACGCAGGGTGCTCGGGGCTTTGGCTGGGGTTGGGGCGAGGCGGTTTCCGACTGAGTTTCCGCTCGAGCGGAATTTCGCGGCTCCTCTCGTTCCTCTCGATATGAACGATGCCGTTCAGCTTCTTCGACCGGGGACTTCCGCCCGTCAGCTATAGCGATGATATCGTAGGCTCGTGACTTCCCGATAGGGCAGTGGTTCAAGAGGAACTCAGCGAAGTTCATTGGCGCTCTTGGGTTTTGCAGGGTGTTAAGCTGTTCTTTCGCTTCCTTGAGGTACAGACCCGAAGACGTGTACTGTTCAGCGGCTTTACCTTCTGCTTTCTGTCCTGCCTTATAGTGGCCGTAAGCGTTGGCCCCGAGCTGTTCGAGTGGCATGTCTTTGAGGTTCATGTGTTTAGCCTTTCTGATGGGCACTGCGCTGGTAGCTGGTCGCCTTTCCGGACGCCCTGCTGGACCACTTTGGTTCTTACATGTGGGGTCCCTAATGGATTGCCCCTCAGCGTCACTGTGCGGCGCACACAGCGCACCCTACAGCGTTGGCCAGCAAGTGGCCTGATTGGCTTAAGGTGACTCAAAGTGACTTAGGATTACTGTACGGCGCTACGGCCCCTATCGATCAAACAGGGCATCGTACACTGTGAGGATGAACCAGATGCCGACCCAGATAGCACCCAGCGTAAGTATAAAGATTGCCATGGGGGTCACGAACCCACCTGAGTGGCCATACGCCCCTGACCGGCGGACCACCGCTCCAACGTAGCATAGGCTGCTGGAAGATCACTCTTGATCCTGATTACTGTTGCCCGTGACAGGCCTATCTCCCTTGCGATGGCACTTGCCCCCATTTCCCTCGCTAAGAGGCACTCGGTGGCTTCGAGTTGATCTCTGGTGAAGCTAGGCTTGCGCCCTCGGTACTTGGCTTGATCAGCCTTAGCATGTTCAATGCCTGCCCGCTGCGCCTCCCTCGTGGCCTCAGCCTGAGCCTGAGCCATAGCTGCCATGAAGCCGATAAGGGCGTCCCTGACAGCCTCTGACATCGCGTCTGTGGTGGCCCCATCAAAGGTTAGGCCGTTGATCACCGTCTTAATGATCACGCCCCGTCTCATGAACTCTCGGATGGTATCGGTCACATCTTGGTAGTTGCGGCCTAGGCGGTCCACCCAGCGTACCAACAGTGTATCACCACGACGCAGTAGGTCGAACAGGCGCTTGCCCTGTGGCCTCTCTGCCAACGGTACGGCCACGCCTGATACCCCTGCATCTGATACGACCAGATCGATGTTGAAACCCGCTGCTCGGGCCTGAGCTTCTTGATGACCGATAGTCTGCTCTGTCGTGCTGACCCTTGCGTAGAGAATGGTCTTCGTTTGGTGATTACTGGTCGCAGGACTGCTCGCACTGCTGGTCGCCTTGCTGGTCATGTCTGATCCCATCGGTGATGTGTACGTAAGCGTACTGTTTGATGAGATAGGTGTTCGTATGGCTGGGGTCAACCCTTACGAACACTTAAAGCAGCACCCCCAGCTTGTTCGCTACGGCATACCCTATCGTACATGAGGGCCGTGATCCTTCCCCGACCATCTGGCCCTGAGTGTTCCTAGGGCGGGTAGGTAGGCAGTAGCCTGAAATGGAACTCACCGTGGCAGATAGTATGGGTGGGCAGGCACAGGTGCCCCCTCGGTGGGCAATGATGATTATACAAAACTGATGGCACCCCACGGGGGGTCGATCAGGAACATTCACATATTATAGACCCAACAGATATTTCTGGCAAAATGAGGGTCGCCTCAGGCACACCCTGTCCGTCGTCATATAAATTGGGACATAGTCGTTTTTTGAGCATTGGAGGCTCTGGCTTGTTTGTTTGCAAGCATCCGCCGAGGGCCGTCTGGCTATTCAGCAGGCTAATTGTTTATCGTGTCTCCTTATGGACGCACACGAAGACACCCGCCGTATTCAAGTTTCTAAGTCTCTGATACCGGCCGTCGTCATTGGACGGATGATGAGAAGGTCCAGATCATTGAGGAAAGCCATTGCGATTGTCAGACATTCGCGGAGGTCGCACGGCGCCATGACATTTCTCGATCACGACTTTACGATTGGCGATATAAGCACAAGATTGGGCTGCTTGGGGCTGGCGCGCAATTTTTGCGTGTTTTCAGCTCGAAGACGGCTCTAGCCGTGATGATGTTCCAACGTCGCCAGCGCCAGTGTGGACGACCGACCTTGGCACTCGGTGTGGCGTTACGATGCCATCCGGCTTTGACATGGCGGCTGCTTCGCGTCTGCTGAATGGCCTGATGTTGCGGCCATGATCGCGTTTCTGGCAGGCACGAAGGATTGGATTGAAGGAGGTGTGACTGATATATGACGCGAGATAAACACCTTGGCCTTGCCGGTGCAACAGGACCTTAGATCGGCAAAGCATTCCGTTAATGCAAGCGATGCGGAAAGCAGCTCCTTCGCTTCGGATGAGGTAACCTGTCATGCCGTGTCGTCATATAACCGGCGCTTGCCAGCTTCAAAAATTCTTTCGGCCAGCTGTAATACAGGCTCTGGGCAACCCCCTCGCGGCGGCAGATTACCGAAATACTTTCTTTGCCACATAGGCCCGCCAGGACGTTGCGGATATTATCTTCAGCTTAATAGGTTTTCAGCGTCTTGGGTCGGATGTTTCTAACAACCTTGTCGGTGGTGTCTTTCTGTGGATGGGGCTTATTCGTCATCTCGATCTGCTAATCTATAAGATGAACCAAAAATCTGCCATTACTGAAATCCTCAAATCTGACCAAAGGGTGCTGACGTCAGAACGGTTTTATAGTTTATCTATGAGTTTTGCTTTCGCTTTGGAAAACTCATCTGCAGTGAATACTCCTTTAATGTATAAATCATTAAGTTTTGAAATTTCATCAGCTATTGATAAATTCGATACCGAAGGTGAAGCTGCTTCATCGTCTTTCTGACGGATCAATTGATTTGCTAAGTCTGCAAAAATCTTAACATGTGACTTTTCGCAGTTATCAATCACGATTAGCCGTGCTCCAATATCAATTGTGACCTTTCCAAAAATCCAACCTTGGGAGGCTGAAACACCTTGTATACGATTTAATCTAATACTTTGAGTATCAACGGATGATGACATCATTGCATGATCAAGGCAAAGCACACGTTCACTCGTCAGAGCTGCAATCCATGTATTTGCTCCAAAGTCAAAGTCGTTGGAAGTTACTGATTGCGACATTACTCCTGAAACTAGCGCAAATACAACTTCATCCTTTTGTAAATAATCACCAAGCACACTTAATTCTTTTTTTGTCCCAAAAGAGTCTATCTTAACACCATTAAGCTCGAATATCCCAGACCAGTTACGCTTTTGCGTAAGCTCTTTGCGCTTTTCCATATTGTTCATGGAAGGTTTTTCTTTCAAAATATGGGGCGTTGGCTGCCTATTTTGCTGTGCAGGATTTGATGCCATACCCTTGCCACATCTTATGCAATAACTAGCCAATGGCGAATTCGGTTCGGCACAGTATTCACATAATGGCATTGGTTGCTTCCAGATCAGGGTAAACTTCAAGTTCAGGTAACACTTGTTTTCGTCCCTAGTAAAGACAAGCTGTCACGAAACATAATAAAACAACTTTATAGTGTTATCTTTAGGATTACTGCTCGACGTCACCCAAAGGGCAATTTGCTAAGTTGATGTGCGAAAACGATAAGCTCTCTAAAGCATCCTTACGAACTTTCAGGCTCGGCCCTGAGCCATAGTTGCCGGCGACATCGCCAGAGGCATGCCCAGTGATGAAGTCGTTCACTTCCTTGGAGACCCCCGCGTCTCTCAGCATATCCTTGAAGTTCCCCCTTAACGAATGCACCACTTTGGCCTTATCATCCGTCACCCTCCTGATCAGCGGCATGAGAGCTTTTGAGGCGGACGCCTGAGCCTTCCCATCCTTGTCGCGGGTGAACTCGGGGAACATCTGACCGACCTTGCCAGTGGTTGCTTCGCTGGTCCTGCCGCTGGTCACCCACGAAAGGCTTGAGTGAACTGGCACCCGCCGCTGTGAGCCTTTGTTCTTTACCAGCTTGTCGCTCAGGTCGTAGTAGACCACGCCTTGTTCTTCCTTGATGTCCTCCCAGTCCAGTAGGGCTGCTTCGTCCAGCCGCATTCCTGTGGTGATCAGGATCGTCAGCAGCTTGCGCTGGTGGTCTGGCATGGATTGCTTGAAGATTGCTTCGAGTTCACTTGAGGTAAACGGGCGATAGCTTTCCTTGGCACGTCCTACTTTCTTGTCGAGAACGATGCCTACGAACACGTTTTGTGGAACCCAGCCCTTGCGCACCGCATGATCAAACAGGCGTTTGACATAGCTGATTTTCTTGGCAATCGTCTTTCGGCTCTTTGTAGCCCCGAGATGGTCTGCGTACTGGTGGATCAGCACTGCTGTTAGGTCGGTAAGGACCATGTCACCTGTGAAGTCCTGAAATTGGCTCAGAGACAACTCGCAGTCGCGCGTCGTCTTTGCTGGGCCATAGGGGTGGGTCTCCAGATACTCGCGAACTGCGACAGACAGAAGGACCGCATCAGCGGCCACGTGCCCCTTGGCGGTCTTAGCTTTCCACTCACGGTACACCTCGAGTGCCTTCGCGCCTTGCTCGTTGACCACGTCAGTCGCTAGGTCGTTCTCAGGGTCTTCCACGTACTCGAGGTTCTTGTTGTACTGGATCAAGCCCTCAAGATGCCCTTCGTCCTCCATTCGCTGAACTTCATCGGCCTCTCCGATGTAGCCAAGCAGGTGGCTTATTATATCGCGTATGTCCGGTTTGCAGGCATCAAGCTGTCCATAAAGTTCTGTGGCAATGCCGTGCTGACGACGTTTGGCATCTCGTTCGTCGCTGGTGCCTGTGGAACGCTTTAGCTGCTTGCGGTCACCGAAGTGTACTCTGAGGTCCTGAGGAATGGTCAGGTAAACGTACCATTTGCCTTTGTTCATCGACAGTGTTGTGGCGGGATACTCAGACATCGATATACTCCTCGAATACCCTCCATGGGATGCTCCAAGGCTATATAATCAATGTAAAAAGGGCAATAGGGGGCATTGGCGGAGAGACAGGGATTCGAACCCTGGGTGGGCTTGCACCCACAACGGTTTTCGAGACCGCCCCGTTCGACCACTCCGGCACCTCTCCGCGGTGCGGGCGGAATAATGTGCCATGCAGCGCAGCGCAAGGGGCAAAACGCTCTCACCAAGAATTGCGTGGGCTTTGCGGCAAAAATCGTGTTTGTCGGTGCCGATACCTTCCATGCCCTGAAAGGACCCGCCATGTTCCGCCGCCTGTTTTTATCGCTTGTTGCCGCGCTCGGTTTCACGGGGGCCATCACGGGGGCCATCACCGGGGCCGCTCTGGCCCAGACCAGCGATGCCGACGCCCTGTTCGATCTGGTCGGCCTGCCGCAGATCGTTGCGATCATGCGCGACGAAGGGCTTGATTACGGCGAAACCATCGCGCGCGACATGTTTCCCGCAGGCATGACCCCCCGCTGGGCCGCGCAACTGGACCGGATCTATGCCACCGACACGATGGTCGCGCAGATGCGCCGGGCTTTTGTTGCGGCGTTGGACGGGCAGGACGTGTCAGGGGCGCTCGATTTCTACGGCTCTGATCTGGGGCGGCGGATCGTCACGCTGGAAATCGCCGCGCGCGCGGCGATGCTGGACCCGACAATTGATGCCACCAGCAAGGAATTTGCCGTCGAACAGGCACAGGCCGACACGCCACGCTACCGGCTGATCAGCGATTTCATCGTGGCAAATGACCTGATCGAGGCCAATGTTGTGGGTGGGCTGAATTCCAATTTCGCCTTCATCGACGCGCTGGTGTCAGGTGGCGCCACGCTGCCCGGTGTGACCGCCGACAGTCTGTTGGCCGATGTCTGGGCGCAAGAGGATGCAATCCGTGCCAGCACGGCGGAATGGATCACTGCGTTTTTGCTGCTGGCCTATGCCCCGCTCGAGGATGCCGAGATCGCGGAACTGACATCATTCAGCCAGACGCCCGCAGGCCGGATCATGACGCAGGCTGTGTTTACGGCCTTTGACGAGATCTTTGTGCTTGTGGCGCGCGATCTGGGATCGGCGGCTTCTGGCTTCATCATCAGTCAGGATCTGTGACCGGCCTTGGCACGCGGGTGCAACGCGGTATGGTGCGGGTCCAAGACATAGAAGGATCAAGACCTTGCAAATCAAACTCATCGCAGCCTGCATCCTGGGGCTTTTGGCGGGCTGTGCGGGGCAGGGCGTGCTGGTCTCGGGCGATCCGAGTTTGCCAACCGGTGATCCGCGTCAGGAACGGTTGGTTTTCAGCGAATGCGCGATCTATTTTGCCGCCGTACAGACATTGCGCGCCGATGGCCGCAGGCCCAGTGGCAACCCGACCCGTGGATGTCCGGCCAAGGCCGCGGCGCGCCCCGCCGACATCAACCCGATGGTCAGCGTGCCATCCGTATCGCCCGGCTTTCCACAAGAATTATACAGCCGCATGATCGCGCGCGGCGTGCCGTCCGATCTGGCCGATGATATTGCGCGGTCCAAGGCGTTTTGGGATCTTGTGGCGCTCCGCGACAGCGTCATCAGCGGTTTCTAACTGCCATAGATTAGTAGCGCCGTAATCAGCGCGCTGGGGTTGGCCGCGTAAAGCCGGCTATTCGATTGCAGCTGGATCATGCGGGTCGGGCGGTCTTGATATGGCACACCCGCCGCATCCATCGCCGCGATCAGCGCCGGCCCGCCGCCAGCGATGATATCGCGGCGGATCGCGTCGTAATTGGATTTGACGATGATTTCGACCTGCCCGCGGTTTTGCGCCTGCGCAGGATCGCTTAGCGCGGCCAGCGGCGCAAAGACCGGCTGGCCCGGATTGGTCGGATCGGTGGTGCAGGCCGCTAATAGCAAGGGCAGGATAAGGGCAGGGCGCATGGGGGTTTTTCACCTTCTTATCGCTTGACTTACAGGGGCATTGGACGGATAAGCCGCCATCCTGACAAGGGTTTTGTCGGGCTATTTGCGAAATGACGCCTACGGGCGCGCAGTCCACAGGCACCAAACGCCGGGTAACACCGGGGCCTCAGTGACGCGGAAAATGAAGGAATAACATATGTTTGCGGTTCTCAAAACCGGCGGCAAGCAGTATAAGGTCGCCTCTGGCGATGTGCTGCGCGTCGAAAAGCTGGCAGCAAAAGCTGGCGACAAGATTCAGTTCAACGAGATTCTGATGGTCGGTTCGACTGTTGGTGCTCCTTTGGTTGCAGGCGCAGGCGTGCAGGCCGATGTGATCGACCAGATCAAAGGCGAAAAGACAATCAACTACGTCAAGCGCCGTCGTAAGCACGGCAGCCAGCGCAAGAAAGGCCACCGTCAGCAACTGACGCTGGTGCGGATTGCCGACATTCTGGAAACAGGTGCGGACACATCCGGCGTCATGGCCGCTGTTTCGGGTGCGGGCATCAAGATGGTAATCACGCCCCGCGTGAACCCCAAAGGTATCGCCAAGCCAAAGGCCGGCGCAGCACCAAAAGCTGCCGCCGCCGCAACAGGTGGCGATGACCTGAAAAAGCTGTCGGGCGTCGGCCCCGCGCTGGAAAAGAAATTGCATGCCGCTGGCGTGACATCTTACGCGCAGATCGCAGCATGGTCCGAAGACGACGTGGCTGCATTTGACGAAAAGCTGTCGTTCAAGGGCCGCATCGCACGTGAAGGCTGGGTCGCACAAGCGGCCGAGCTGTCCAAAGCTTAAGGAGAGACGAGATGGCACATAAAAAAGCAGGCGGTTCATCCCGTAACGGACGCGACTCTGCGGGTCGTCGTCTTGGTGTAAAGAAATTCGGCGGCGAAGCCGTTATTCCCGGCAACATCATCATGCGCCAGCGTGGCACCAAGATGTGGCCAGGCATGGGCGTCGGCATGGGTAAGGATCACACGATCTTTGCAACTGCCGAAGGTGCCGTGAAGTTTCACAAGGGCCTGAAAGGCCGCACCTTTATTTCGGTTCTCCCTGTGGCGGAGGCCGCAGAGTAAGCCGAATTTCTCAACCAAAAGATTTGAGGGGATCGGTTTTCGCCGGTCCCCTTTTTTATTCATAAATTTGCTACCATATCCGTTTAGGTAGCACCAAAATGGCTTGTTTTTCGAGGAGGGAAAGCATGATCCACGAGGAAATCACCGTGCAGCAGACGATCCAATCGGATCGCTTCTTGCTGCGTCCGTGCCGCAAATCGGATGCAGGGCTGATCGCCATGTATGCCAGCGACGACCGCGTTGCGCGCGGCACACGGTCGGTGCCGCATCCGTTGCCCCCCGGCACGGTCGAGGCGATGATCGAACGCGCTCTACTGTCGGACCGGACAGAGGATGTCTGGATCATCGACGGTTCCGCCAATGCCCATGCAGAGGCTTTGGGCCTGATCAGCCTGGAACGGATGGACCGCGCGCAATCAGAAATCTTTTACTGGATCGCGCCCGCCTTTTGGAACACCGGTTACGCGTCAGAGGCCGTGCGCGCCCTGATCGCCGCGAACCCGCATCAATCCGAACGCATCTTTGCCGAGGTGTTTCAAGACAACCCCGGGTCCGCCCGCGTGCTGACCAATTGTGGGTTCGACTATCTGGGTGATGCAGAGGCGTTTTCCGTTTCGCGCGGTGCGACGGTGCCGACATGGACCTATACGCTGAAAACCGGCGCATGACCCGGCCCATGGCTTGAGAAGCGCAGCACAATAGACTATCGCCTGCGCTGAACAGCCCAGAAAGCCCGAACCTATGAAGTTTCTCGATCTTGCCAAGGTCTATATCCGGTCCGGTGCCGGTGGCGCGGGCTGTATTTCATTTCGCCGTGAAAAGTTCATCGAATATGGCGGCCCCGATGGCGGCGACGGCGGCGATGGCGGCGATGTGATCGTCGAGGCTGTCGACGGTCTGAACACGCTGATCGATTTCCGCTATCAGCAGCATTTTTTCGCGGGCAGCGGCCAGCACGGCATGGGCAGCCAGCGCACTGGCAAGGATGGCGAGGATAAAATCCTGCGCGTCCCCGTTGGCACCGAAATCATCGACGAAGACGAAGAAACCGTCATCGCCGACCTGACTGAGATTGGCCAGCGCGTCATCATCGCCAAGGGTGGTAATGGCGGCTGGGGCAATCTTCATTTCAAGACCGCCACCAATCAGGCTCCCCGCCGCGCCAACCCCGGGCAAGAGGCGATTGAACGCACGATCTGGCTGCGGCTGAAACTGATCGCGGATGTGGGTCTGCTGGGGATGCCGAATGCGGGTAAATCCACCTTTCTGGCTGCCACATCCAATGCGCGGCCCAAGGTTGCGGATTATCCGTTTACCACGCTGGTGCCCAATCTGGGTGTCGTCGGCGTCGATGACGTCGAATTCGTGGTCGCCGATATCCCCGGCCTGATCGCGGGCGCCAGCGAAGGGCGCGGCCTTGGCGATATGTTCCTTGGCCATGTCGAACGCTGCGCCGTGCTGTTGCACCTGATTGATGGCACATCGGGTGATCCGGCGGGCGATCTGGTCACGATCATCCACGAATTGGAACAATATGGTGGCGAGCTTGCCGATAAACCGCGCATCACCGTGCTGAACAAGATCGATGCGTTGGACGCCGAAGAACGCGCCTTTTTGCGCGACGAACTGGCCGAGGTCGCAACCGGCCCCGTGATGCTGATGTCCGGCGTCAGCCGCGAAGGCATTACCGAGGTGCTGCGCGCCCTGCGCGGCGAAATCGACGACAACCGCCTGCGCCACCGCGTGGCAGAGGCCGCCACGGATGACCCCGAATGGCGGCCCTGAATGATGCCAAACGGCTCGTCGTCAAGATCGGGTCGGCCTTGCTGGTCGATGCCGCGACGGGGGCTTTGCGACAGGATTGGCTGACATCGCTGGCCGCTGATGTGGCCCAGATCAAGGCGCGCGGGGCGGATGTTATTCTTGTGTCATCTGGGTCCATCGCGCTTGGGCGCGGTGTGCTGGGTCTGCCGCAGGCCGCACTTGCGCTGGAACAATCACAGGCCGCCGCTGCCGTGGGCCAGATCCGGCTGGCGCGCGCCTATGAACAAGCACTCGCCCCGCATGGCATTATCGCGGGCCAAGTCCTTGTTACACTAGAAGATTCCCAAGACAGGCGGCGGTATCTGAACAGCCGCGCCACGATGGAAACCATGCTGGGCTTCGGGGTGGTCCCGATTGTGAACGAAAACGACACGATCGCCACCGATGAAATCCGTTATGGCGATAATGACCGGCTTGCCGCCCAAGTCGCGGTGACCATCGGGGCAGATCAACTGGTGCTTTTGTCCGATGTCGACGGGCTTTATACCGGCAACCCCAAGATTGATAGCGCCGCGCAACACCTTGTCATTGTTGATAAAATAACGCCAGAGATTGAAAACATGGCTGGTGATGTCGGATCAACCCTGTCCAAGGGCGGGATGATCACGAAAATCATGGCCGCGAAAATCGCGACTGACGGTGGCTGCGCCATGGCCATCGCCCTTGGCACCGGCCTGCATCCGCTGGCGGCCTTGGCGCAGGGCGCACGCAGCACGTGGTTCACCGCACAGGTCGACCCGCAAGCCGCGCGCAAACGCTGGATCGCTGCGATGAAACCACGCGGTACGGTCACAGTGGATGACGGGGCGGGCAAGGCATTGCTGTCCGGCAAAAGCCTGCTGCCCGCCGGTGTGACCGGCATCATCGGCAGCTTCGGGCGGGGCGAGGTGATCACGATCTCCGATGCGGCAGGCGCGCCGCTGGGCCAAGGCCTGACCCGCTACACCAGCGCCGAGGCGCGCCAGATCATGGGCCGCAGATCAACCGAAATCGCGGCGATTTTGGGCTATGAGGGCCGCGCCGCCTTGGTGCATCGTGACGATATGGTGCTGTAAGGACAGATCATGACAGATATCCAAACCCTGATGGCAAAAATCGGCGTAGATGCGCGCGCCGCCGCCATTGTTCTGGCCACCACCGGATCGGAACGCAAACATGCCGCCCTGATCGGGGCTGCCGATGCGATCTGCGCCAATGTCATGCAGATCCTGGACGCCAATGCCGAAGATCAGGTTTACGGCGCACAAAAGGGCCTCAGCCCCGCAATGATGGACCGGCTGGTCCTGACCGAACCGCGCATCCGCGCCATGGCCGAAGGTCTGCGCAATGTCGCGGCGCAACATGACCCCGTGGGTGCAGTGATCGCCGAATGGGACATGCCCAGTGGCCTGCATATCCGCCGCGTGCGCACACCTTTGGGCGTGGTCGGCGTGATCTATGAAAGCCGCCCCAATGTCACGGCAGACGCAGGCGCATTGTGCCTGCAATCGGGCAATGCGGTGATCCTGCGGGGCGGGTCTGAAAGTTTCCATTCCTCCACCGCGATCCACAAATGCCTGCAAACAGGCCTGCAACAGGCGGGTCTGCCCGCCACCGCGATCCAGCTTGTGCCAACCCGCGACCGTGCCGCCGTCTCTGCCATGCTGACCGCCACCGACCATATCGACGTGATCGTGCCGCGCGGTGGCAAGGGGCTGGTCGGGCTGGTCCAGCGCGAAGCCCGCGTGCCGGTCTTTGCCCATCTCGAAGGGATCTGCCATATCTATGTCGGTGCTCACGCCGATCCGGCGATGGCGCTGGAGATTGTGCTGAACGCCAAAACCCGCCGCACGGGTATCTGTGGTGCCATGGAATGTTTGCTAATCGATTGGCGGTTCTACACGCAGCACGGATCGCTGTTGATCGACGCACTGATCAAAGCCGGGGTCGAGGTGCGCGCCGATGGCGATCTGGCCAAAATCAAAGGCACTACGATTGCGCAACCCGATGATTTCGGACACGAATTCCTTGACATGATCTGTGCGGCCAAACTGGTCGACGGGGTGGATGCCGCTATCGCGCATATCCGCGAATTCGGGTCCAACCACACAGATGCGATCATCACCGAAGACGCGCAGGCCGCCGCCCATTTCTTTGCCCAGCTCGACAGCGCGATCCTGATGCATAATGCCTCAACCCAATTTGCCGATGGGGGTGAATTCGGCATGGGCGCGGAAATCGGCATCGCCACCGGCAAGATGCATGCGCGCGGGCCAGTGGGTGCCGAACAGCTGACCAGTTTCAAATACCTTGTCAGCGGCAATGGCGCGGTGCGCGGCTGACGCCCCCAGCTTCTTATTTCCAAAAATACTCATCTTTTTTCGGCTTGAGGCCGGGGAGGTCCCGGATCAGGTCCGGGACGGGTCGGTCTACACGTTTTCAGAAACTCACGACGATCCGGTCGCTGCTCATCTTGACCTTCAACGCGCGCCCCGCCTCTTGCAACATGCAGGGCAAGAGCGCGAATTGCACCTGTGCTGCGGAATAGGTAAAAGCGGTATCGCCGGTGGCGAGCCTGTCCCACAGACAGGGATCGATATTGAACCGCAGACATTCCGCGCTCAGCACCCAACGGCCATCGATGACGCTGACATGGATGTCGCCACCCACGGGCATTGCCGCCTCAAAACATTGCAGCAGCAACAGCGCGCACCTCACCTCGCGACGGGGGCGATCCTCGGCCACTTGCCAGAAATATGTAAACCGGCCCCCGCGGGCCAGCACTGATATGAACGACAGCACATCAGCACTGCCCAGCATCTGTTCCGTACTGGCCGCGCCATAGGCGATGCGGTAAAACCTGATCCGCGCATTGGCGTTCTGGACAGAATCGGCGATCAGGTTCATCTCTGCGCCGGGATTGCCATCCGTCAGCGCCAAAAGTTCCAGCCCATTGCCGATCGCCCCAATTGGGCTGATAAGGTCATGACAAATTCGAGAGCCGACAAGAGTGGCAAGATCAGGCCGCATGACAAAAACTCCGGTATAGGGACATCGAGATGACAGGCATCAATGCAATTCTGGAACCAGGAATGCTTGTCCGCCATCCTGCGCAGCCAGATTGGGGGATTGGCCAGGTGCAATCCAATATCGCAGGCCGGATCACTGTAAATTTCCGAGAGGCAGGCAAGATTGTCATCGAAGGGCACCACATTTCTTTAGAGATTGTCACGGATAACTAGATACAACTTAAGGTTGAACATTTTCGCTCACATCCGTCAACTGTGTGAAACAACTGGTTTAATTTGAACGCGAACAGGTTAACGATTCATTAATGAACGAAATGCAGGACCCTCCGCCTGATCTGGAAACAGGCCATCGCATGCCGCCGCATTTTGCAGTGTCAATTGCGCAAAATATTTGTGACGTGCAGGCGGCGCAGCGCTTGCGGTATTTGGTTTTCGTTTCCGAATTGGGGGGCGACGGCCCGTTGGTTGACCATGATGCACAGTTGGAACAAGACCGATTCGATGCGCATGCCGTTCATTTATTGCTGCGCGATACAACCCGCGCAGAAAATGATCAGGTGGTGGGTGTTTATCGTCTGTTAACCGAAAAGGCCGCGGTGGCCGCGGGGCGGTTCTATTGCGAATCCGAATATGACCTGTCGCGGCTGAAAACATCGGGGTTGCGATTGTTGGAGCTTGGCCGGTCCTGCCTGCACCCCGATTATCGCGGCGGCATGGCGATGATGCATCTGTGGCAGGCACTGGCTGCTTATGTTCAGGCGCAAAAGATCGACGTGCTGTTCGGTGTTGCGTCCTTTCACGGCACCGACCTGAAGCATCTTGGCGGACCGCTCAGCCTTTTGTTCCATCGCCACCTGGCACCAGAACCCTTTCTGGTGCAGGCCAAAGGTGCCGGCGCGGTCGACTTTGCGCCACTGCCTGCCGACCAGATCGACCGCGTGGCCGCGATGCGCGACACGCCCCCCCTGATCAAGGCCTATCTGCGGATTGGCGGTGTTGTCGGGCAGGGGGTGTATGTCGATCATGCGTTCAACACCACGGATGTCTGCCTGATCCTGCCCACAGCCTGCATCAGCACGCGACAAAAACAGATCTACAGCCGGCCCCTGTCCGATGGTTGAGACATGGCAAGGGACCCCACCACCGGACCATCCGCCGCTGGGTTTGCGCGACTGGATGCGCGTGCTGCGCCGTGGCGCGCCTTTGGCGCTGCTGGTCTTTGGCGGGCTGCTGGTGTTGGTGCTGATCCGCTTGGTCGAAAAGCCGTTTTTCGGGCAGCGGCGTCCTGTGACGCCTTTTGTGACCCAGGCGGTCTGTCGCGCGGCATTCGTGCTGTTGGGGATCGGTTATCACACGCAGGGCACGCCCATGCGCGGCCCCGGTGCGGTGGTTGCCAATCATGTCAGCTGGCTCGATATTTTTGCGCTGAATGCGCGCAAGCGGATCTATTTTGTTTCGAAATCGGAGGTGGCGCGCTGGCCCGGTATCGGCTGGCTGGCGCGCGCGACCGGCACCGTGTTCATCCGGCGCGACCGGCGTGATGCGCTGAGCCAGATCGCGCTGTTCCGCAACAGGTTGCAGGCGGGGCACAAACTGTTGTTTTTTCCCGAAGGCACATCGACCGATGGCTTGCAGGTGCTGCCATTCAAACCGACATTGTTTGCCGCCTTTCTTGACCCCGCCCTGCGGGCTGATCTGCAGATGCAGCCGGTGACATTGCGCTATTGCGCGCCCACAGGGGCGGATGCGCGGTTCTATGGCTGGTGGGGTGATATGGGGTTTGGACCGCATCTGCTGCGCACTTTGGCCGCAAAGCAGCAAGGCCGCGTGCGCGTGATTTATCACTTGCCGGTGCAGGTGCGTGATTATACCGATCGCAAGATGCTCGCGCGGGCGTTGGAGGACCGGGTGCGCGCAGGGTTGGCAGGCTAGGGGCGCTGCCCCTCGTCGCTGCGCGCCTCACCCCGGAGTATTTTTGGAAAAGAGAAGTCTTAAGAGGTCATCGCCTTGAGGAGCGTGCCAAGAGCCGCTGCCGCGTCATCCTCGCGCCAGATTTCATCGCCGAAGCCAAAGAAATCGGTATGTGGTGTCAATAGCCGGATCAGGGCGGCATCCAGCGCGCCTTCGGCGACGACTGGGACTTCGATCATTTCCGACCACCAGGTGAAAAGTTCCAGATCGGCGGTGCGCCCGTCGCCCAGCGCCGAGGCCCCGACCGGGCCAAAGCTGACGTAATCGGCGCCAAGTTCGCCCGCCGTCATGCCGTCATGGCGCGAATTGCCACAAAAGGCGCCGATGATGGCGTCATCGCCCAGGTCTTTGCGGATTTTATTGACTGATCGGGCTGCGTCGAGCAGATGCACGCCGTCAAGCCCCAGCCTGTCTACCATCAACACATGGCTTTCGATGACCAAGGCCACATCCCGCGCATGGGTCACGGCGCGCAAGGCGTCGGCTGCGCGCGCGATCTTGCTGTCGTCCTTGGTGGCCAGCGCCAGCCGGACACAGCCGATATCGTTGCTATCAAGGCAGGCGGCCAAACGGTCAGGGAAGCTCGTCAGATCAAAATCTGATGGCGTGATCAAGTAGATTTGCGGTGTGTCTGCGGCGTCCGACATCTGGGCTGTTCCGGTCTTGGAAAGGGTTCGCCTGTATCTAGCGGGGATCAACCGCTTTGGCCATGCCTTGCTTGCCTTGGGGCGGGGTGCGGCGTAACAGGGCGCAGTTTCATGCAAGGAAAGCCGATGCCCATGACCAATCCGCAGCCCGCCTTTGTGCTGATCCGCCCGCAGATGGGTGAAAACATCGGGGCGGCCGCGCGCGGCATGTGGAATTTCGGTCTGGACCGGATGCGCGTGATCGCGCCCCGCGACGGCTGGCCCAACCAGCGCGCGGTTGCCATGGCCAGCGGGGCGGGCCGGTTGCTTGATGAGGCGCAATTGTTCGAGGATACTGCCGCGGCGATTGCCGATTGCGATTTCGTTTATGCCACAACGGCACGCCCGCGCGGATTGACCAAGCCGGTCCTGTCGCCCGAGGCCGCGATGCAGGACGCCTATGCGCGTATCGCCGCAGGGGGCAAGGTGGCGGTCATGTTCGGCCCCGAACGCGCGGGCATGGAAAACGACGATATCGCGCGCGCCAATGCCATCATCTCTGTGCCGGTGAACCCGGATTTCCCATCGCTGAACCTTGCGCAATGCGTTTTGTTGCTGGGCTATGAATGGCGCCGTGTGACGGGCGAGGTGGTGGCGTTGCGCCATGATGCGCCGGGCGATTGGGCGACGCAGCTCGAGGTTGAAAAACTGGCCGATCATTATCAAGACCGGCTGGACGAGGCGGGGTTCTTTTTCCCCGATCACAAGGCAGCGAATATGCAGATGAACCTGCGCAACCTGTGGTCGCGGTTGCCGCTGACACGTGCGGATGTGCAGATGCTGCATGGCATCCTGCGCCAGATGGTGCGCTGGAAGGAACGTGGTTAAGCGCCCCCTGTGGCACCCTGACGCTTGCGCTTGGGGCCTGCCGGACCTAGGTTCCGCCGCAGCAAGACGGAGAGCCAAATGTCCACCAAGCGCAGCATTTTTCAAGAGGTCGGCGACAGCCCCAAACAGGCCGTGACACCGGGTGGCATCGCCCGTGCTGGTCAAGGTGCGCGGCTGGCGATCAGGGCCTGGTTGATGGCGCTGTTCGCGCTGGTCGTGATCATGATCGCCGTGGGAGGCTTGACCCGCCTGACCGACAGCGGGCTGTCGATCACCGAATGGGCGCCAGTAACGGGGGCCTTGCCGCCGCTGTCGGCCCAAGCCTGGGAGGCCGAATTCGACAAATACCGCCAGATCCCGCAATACCAGCTGATGAACCGCGGGATGAGCATGGATGAGTTCAAGTTCATCTATTACTGGGAATGGGGCCACCGCCAACTGGGCCGGTTCATTGGTCTGGTGTGGGCCTTGGGCTTTGTCTATTTCCTGCTGCGTCGCCAGATCCCCGCAGGCTGGACCGGGCGGTTGTTATTGCTGGGGGCTTTGGGCGGATTGCAGGGCGCGATCGGCTGGTGGATGGTGGCATCGGGCCTGCAGGAGGGCATGTTAAGCGTTGCTTCTTACCGGCTGGCCACGCATTTGGGGCTGGCTTTTGTGATTTTTGGCTTCATTTCTTGGTATGTCTATTTGCTGGGCCGTCCGGCGGCTGATCTGTTGCAGGCCCGCCGATCGGGGGATGCGCGGCTTGTCAAATGGGGCGGTGTGCTGGTCGGGCTGGCCTTTGTGCAGATCTTGCTGGGTGCGCTGGTGGCGGGGATCGACGCGGGCCGTGCCTTTCCCGACTGGCCCTTGATGGCAGGCGGTTTTTTTCCGCCGGAGCCTTTTGGCCTTGATCCTGTTTGGCGCAATTTCTTTGAAGATGCAGGGCTGGTGCAGTTCATGCACCGGATGGCGGGCTATGTGTTGTTTGCTGGCGCGCTGGTGATCTGGTGGATCGCGCGCGCATCAGCAAACCGCGCGATCCGGGCCGCGTTCAACATGATGATGGCGGTGATGGCGTTGCAAGTTGTGCTGGGGATCACAACGGTGATCTATTCGGCGCCCGTGCATCTGGCGATATCGCATCAATTCTTGGCTGTGATCTTGTGGGCCACGATCCTGCGCGCGCGGTTCATGGCGCGCTATCCCAAGCCACAATCGGTCAGGACCGCGTGATGGCAGCCTATACGGACCTAATGGCGTTTCAGCGCGATACCGAGGCTTTGGCGCAGGTGGCGGGCCGGCTGGGCTGGGATCAGGAAACCATGATGCCCGGTGGCGCTGGCCCGCAGCGTGCCGAGGAACATGGCGCGATGGCCAGCATCCTGCATGCCCGTCGCACCGACCCACGTGTGGGTGACTGGCTGGAGGCGGCCGAGGCTGGCGATGACGTCGCTGCCGCCAACCTGCGTCATATCCGCCGCAGTTTCGACCGCGCGACCAAGGTGCCGGCACGGCTGGCCACGGAACTGGCACAGGCAACATCGCGGGCGCATCGCATCTGGGCCAAAGCCCGCGCCGAAGAGGATGTCGCGGCCTTTTTGCCCATGCTGCAACAGGTGCTGGATCTGCGCCGCGAAGAGGCTGCTGCTATCGCGGGCAATGCCGATCCTTATGACGCGCTGCTGGATGATTACGAACCGGGCGCAACGGGGGCCAGCCTGAGTGCGATGTTCGCGGCTCTGCGCCCGCGTCTGGTGGCGTTGCGTGCGGCTGTCCTGGACCGGCCCAAGCCAGCCACCTTAAGCGGGCTGTTCGACGAGGCCGGGCAGCTTGCGCTGTCGACCAAGCTTGCGCTGGCCTTTGGTTATGATCTGCAGACAGGGCGCATTGACAAGGCGGTGCATCCATTCTCGAGCGGCTCTGGCCTTGATGTGCGGATCACGACGCGCACAAACCCGGCCGATCCGTTCAATTGTTTCTATTCCACGATCCACGAGGTCGGCCATGCCGCCTATGAACAGGGAATTGACCGCGCGCATCTGCTGACGCCGCTGGGGGCTGGCGCGTCGATGGGCGTGCATGAAAGCCAAAGCCGGATTTATGAAAACCAGCTGGGGCGCAGCCGCGCCTTTACCGGCTGGCTTTACGGTCAGATGCGCGACACGTTCGGGGATTTCGGCATTGCCGATGAAGAGGCGTTTTATGCCTGCGTCAACCGTGTCAGCGACGGGTTCATCCGCACCGAAGCGGACGAGCTGCAATATAACCTGCATGTGCTGCTGCGCTTCGATCTGGAACGCGCGCTGGTGGCCGGTGATCTTGCGGTGAGCGATCTGGAGGCGGCGTGGAACGACCGTTTCGTCGCCGATTTCGGTTTTGCCGTCGACCTTCCGTCCAATGGTGTCTTGCAGGATGTGCATTGGTCCGAAGGGCTGTTCGGGTATTTCCCGACCTATACGCTGGGCAATGTCTATGCGGGCTGTCTGCATCAGGCGTTGCGCGCGGCGGTGCCGGATCTGGATGATGATCTGGCACGGGGTGATACATCACGCGCGACAGGCTGGCTGCGCGCCAATCTGCAGCAATTCGGGGGCCTGCGGACACCAGTCGAGACGATCACCCATGCGGCAGGATTTGCGCCGCATGAGGGGCCGTTGCTGGAGTATCTGGAGACGAAGTTTTCAGGGATATATGGTCTTTAGAACATTTATGCCTCGGGCGGGGATTACGTCAAATCGTGCTTGCGCGAATTGACGGGCTGGGAAGATCATGACCAATCGGGGGCGCGTTTTTCCAGAAAGGCGCTGATCCCTTCGTCGGTGTCGCGCACCATCATGTTCTCGACCATCACGGCGCTCGTATAGGCATAAGCTTCGGCGGTTGAGAGTTGCGCCTGATCGTAGAATGCGGATTTGCCGATCTTGACCGCGACAGGCAGTTTGGCGGCAATGGTCTGTGCAAGGTTGTGGGTTTCATCAGCGAGGTCCGTCGCTGGTACCGCGCGGTTGATCAGGCCAAGGCGTGTGGCTTCGTCAGTATGGATAAAGCGGCCTGTTGTCAGCATTTCGAACGCGGCCTTGCGCGGAATGTTGCGGGTCAGGGCCACCATCGGGGTGGAACAGAACAGCCCGATATTGACCCCATTGACACCAAAGCGTGTATCATCCGCCGCAATCGCCAGATCGCAGGTTGCGACCAATTGGCAACCCGCGGCGGTGGCGATGCCGTGGACCTGCGCGATCACCGGCTGCGGCATCGACTGGATGCGCTGCATCACGGCGGCGCAGCGCGCGAACAGATCCGCGAAATAGGCCGCCCCGCCATCGCCGGCCTGTCGCCCTGCCTGCATTTCGCGCAGGTCATGGCCGGCGCAGAAAGCCTTGCCATTGCCCGCGATGATCACGGCGCGGATCGCTGTGTCATCGGCAATCTGGTCCAGCGCGCCCTGTAAGGCTGCCAGCATCGCATCTGAGAGCGCGTTAAGCCTGTCTGGCGCGTTCAGCGTCAGATGGGCGATATGGTCACGGTCTTGGCGCAGCAGGATATCCATCGGCTTGTCCTTTGTCATGTGTCGTCGCATGCTAGGCCAGCATGCGCGCGAGGGAAAGTCATGACGCTGAAAATGGATGCAATCGCCCTGCACGGGTTTCTGGACAAGGAATTTGCACAGGTGCGGGGTGATTTTATCATCGCCGATCTGGCGCCGGACCGGATCAGCGTGCAGATGCAGGTCGCAGACCGCCACCTGCGCCCGGGTGGTACGGTCTCGGGGCCTGCGATGTTCGCGCTGGCCGATGTCACCGCCTATCTGATCGTGTTGGCCAATATCGGGCCCAAAGCGCTGGCGGTCACCACCAATTGCAGCATTGATTTCATGCGCAAGCCCGCCGCGGGCCAGATGCTGGTCTGCGAGGCGCGGTTGCTGAAACTTGGCCGTGCGCTGGCCGTGGTCGATGCGTTGATTTACAGCGCGGGGCAGGCGGCACCGGTGGCGCGCGCCAGCCTGACCTATGCAATCCCGCCTACCTGAAAAATGGGCCGGGAAAGCCCCGGCCCAGTCAGGAAAAGGCGGGGCTGTCAGGCCCGCCAGAAAGGCTTGGACACTTCGGCCATCGCCGCGGGGTGGTCCAAGCCAATATCAGGCAAAAGATGGGGCGGCAGGTCGCGCAGATGCGCGCGGGTGCGCCGGCGCAGGTCCCATGTGGTCACCATCACCGCGAAACGCAGGGCCAGTCCGGCCAGAACCGGCACATGGGACTGGTTGGTCAGTACCGCGATTTGCATTGGCTGGATCGTATATGACATGGGACAATCCTCTCGTATTGTATTGACACAATGTAGCTTGCCGCTACAATAGAACGATACAATGCGCGCCGACGAAAGGTCTATGAAATGATTGTATCGGATACAATTTTCAAATCACCGCTTGGCCTCGCAGGGAAATCGAAATTCAAAGCACTGGCGCAGGCGATCCGTGAAGCAATCTTATCGGGACAATTGGCACCAGAGGCCAAACTGCCGCCCGTGCGTGATCTGGCCTATCAGATCGGCGTGACACCGGGGACTGTCGCGCGGGCCTATCAGCTGCTGACCGAAGAAGGTCGCCTGATCGCGGCTGTCGGGCGCGGCACCTTTGTGGCCCCCGCACAGCGCAGCCTGCGCCCGGCCAGCCCTGCGATTCTGGCGGCGGATGACCGCCTGTCACATGCCGCCGATGTGGCGCATCTGCTCAGCCCGAAGATGCCGGACATGGGGCAGGGGCAGATGATCCGCGATGCGCTGCACCATCTGGCCGAGACCATGCCGACCGAACACCTGCTGCGCTATCCTGACCGGCAGACCGATCTGGCCGCGCGCAGGGCTGTTGCGGCCTATCTGGGCGTCGAACGGGTTGGCGCGTTCACGGTTGACGACATTGTCACCGCCCATGGCGGGCAAAGTGCTGTCGTGATGATCCTGCAAACCATCCTGCATGGCGCGCGCCCTGTCGTGGCGGTCGATGCGCTGAGCTATGGCGGCTTTCGCTATGCCGCTGCGATGTGCCGCGCCGATGTGGTGGGCGTGCCCTGGGATGCGGAGGGGCCTGACCCCGCGGCCTTTGAGGCGTTGATCAAGGCGCAGAGCGTGCAGGTCTTTTGCACCTCGTCCGAGGTCTGCAACCCGACGGTGCGGCACACGACCCCCGCGCGCCGGACCCAGATCGCACGGATCGCGCAGCGGTACGGCGTGCATGTGCTGGATGACGATTGTTGCCGGCTGATGCGCTCGGCACATATCGGGCCCAGCTATCGCGCCTTGCTGCCCGATCTGGGCTGGCATGTGGTTTCACCGGCAAAATCCATCTCGGCGGCGCTGCGGATCGGGTTTGCGCTGCCCCCGCAGGGCTGGACATCGGCGCTGGTGCGCACCGCGACCTTCAGTTCCTTTGGGGTGACGCGATTGATGACCGATCTTTATGCCCATATCCTTGCGCAACCCGGGATCGACGCCGTACTGGATGCGGTCAGGGACCGGATTGCGCAGGATATCCGTGCGGCCGTCAATGTGCTGGGCATGTACAAGCTCAGCTGGTCAGAGGACGTGCCGTTTGTCTGGCTGGAACTGCCTTTGGGCTGGCGCAGCGGGGAATTTCTGCAAGCGGCTGATGCCGCGGGCGTGCTGATCAAATCCGCCGATGATTTTGCCCTGCGCGACGGGCGCAGCGTGCATGCGGTGCGCATTGCGGTGAACGGGCTGGTGCCGCATCAGACCTTTGTGGACGCGATGCATGTGCTGCGCGATCTGCTGGCCCATCCGCCACAGCGGATTTCGGTATAGTTTTGTGGGGTATTATGATACCTAATTTGCAAGGCGCTGTTATTGCATGATTATTTCAGATAAACGCCGCTTGACGCGCATTTCATGGCGCTTATAAGCCACCTATCCGAATGACCGTGGCGTTGCGCCACCACAAACCTTCTGGTGAGATATGAAAACCTTTACCGCTACCCCGGCGGATATCGACAAGAAATGGATCCTGATCGACGCTGAAGGCGTTGTTCTGGGCCGTCTTGCCTCGATCATCGCCATGCGCTTGCGCGGCAAGCACAAACCATCTTTCACACCGCACATGGATATGGGCGACAATGTGATCGTGATCAACGCCGAGAAAATCCAGATGACCGGTAACAAGCGCGATGAGCGTTATTACTGGCACACTGGCCACCCCGGCGGGATCAAGTCCAAGACCAAGGCAGAAATCCTTGAAGGCAAGCACCCCGAGCGCGTGATTGAAAAAGCCGTTCAGCGTATGCTGCCCGGTGGCAAGCTGTCGCGCCAGCAAATGACCCATCTGCGCATCTTCGCAGGCGCGGAACATGGCATGGAAGCCCAAAAGCCCGAAGTTCTGGATGTCAAATCTATGAACCCGAAGAATACGAGGACCGCATAATGGCCGATCAAGTCAATTCGCTCGAAGAGCTGGGGCAGGTCGCAGAAGGTGTGGAGGCTGTCGTAGCCCCCGTCGCCGCCCCCCGTGAACCCGTCCGCGATGCGCTGGGTCGGTCCTATGCCACCGGCAAGCGTAAAGATGCGGTTGCCCGCGTCTGGATTCGCCCCGGTTCCGGCAAGGTCACTGTCAACGGCAAGGAAATGAAGACTTATTTCGCGCGCCCCGTGTTGCAGATGATCCTGGCACAGCCATTCTCGATCGCCGGCGTTGCCGGTCAGTTCGACGTGGTTGCCACCGTCAAGGGCGGCGGTCTGTCCGGTCAGGCCGGTGCGGTCAAGCATGGCGTGTCCAAGGCGCTGCAGCTTTATGACCCAAGCTTGCGCCCCGCGCTGAAAGCTGCCGGTTTCCTGACCCGCGACAGCCGCGTCGTGGAACGCAAGAAATACGGCAAGGCCAAGGCGCGCAAGAGCTTCCAGTTCTCCAAGCGCTAACAGCGAACGACATATTTTGTCATATAAAACAAAGGGTTGCATATTTTGCAGCCCTTTTTTTGTGCGTAGCAGAATTATAGCAGACGCAGTGTGTGTTGACGTTATGGTTTAGTGATTTTAGCATATCTGTAGCGTTTCAGGTTGCTATTGGAGTGTGCTGTTGGCGTTTTATGAAGATAAAAGAGAGCATTACGGTGGTGCGCTTGTGCTGTTTAGGCGCAATCTTGCTGTCGCTGTTCCCAACGCTAAAACGCATAGACAAGCAAATTGGTATATGCGTTTGAAGATTGGCGGACGCAAAGGCTATGTGACACGCAGCACGAAACTTACAATTTACGAAGATGCTTATGAATATGCGAAGAGCGAGTTGTTGCGCTTACAGCAGGCAGCAAAGTTAGGGCATAGTTTAGACGAATACACGTTTGAACAGCATTGGCAGAACTGGTTTGAACGAAATGTAAAGAACGGCACGTGGACAGCGAGTAGGCAGTATTGGCACGACAAATACGCTGCACGTTATTTTAAGCAGTATTTTAAGAACAAAGACGGCACGAGTATGCTGTTGAACGACATTACGCCAAGTGTTGCGAGTGGATATTGGGATTGGCGTATTGGTTTTTGGGACAGTGCTGAAGGCAAAGCACTGCAGAAATTCAATCCTAAACGGCGTGATGCTAAAACACGTGGCACAAACAATGTACGCAAAGCACCAGCAACGAAAACGCTGATGATGGAACAAAGCGCACTTAATCAAATATTTTTTGATGCGTTTGAGCGTGGACGTTTGCAGCAAGTGTTTAAGATGCGTGCGCCAGCGAAAAATAGAACACCAGCAAGACGTGCAGGATTTGACGCTGAAGAATATGGCACGCTCACACGCTATCTGCGCAGTTATAGGGATTGTGTGGGTGTGTTTGCAGACAAGCGTTTGAATACTTGGCACAAGATACAGCGACAGCAGATGTATTACTTTGTGCTGTTTTTGGCGAACAGTGGACTGCGTGTTGGCGAAGCACGTGAGATGCTGTGGAGTGACATTAAGTTTGATGTGGCTGTTGATGGCAGCGACAGTGTGATTGCAGAAGTGCGTGTAAGCAAAGACACGAAAAAGGGCGAGGCACGTTTTGTACAAACACAGCCTAACGCCAACAATCTATTAACGCGTTGGCGAGATGCAACGCCGTATAACAAGCACAACGACTTGGTGTGGTTTGGGCAAGTGGATGCTGAGACACGTGAAGTGAACAAGTTTGTGGATTTAAACAGAGGTTTTCAGATATTTTTGAGGCGTGTTCCGTATAACGAACGTGTGGATGGATTGTTGTATGATAGGGACGGCGACAAGCGCAGTTTATACAGTTTGCGGCACACTTACGCGACGCTGCGTTTGGAAAAGGGTGATGTGAGTATTTACGATTTGGCAATGAATATGGGCTGTAAAGTTGCGCAAATCGAAAATCATTATAGTCACGTGCTTACACAGCAGCGCAGACACGAAATTACGAAAACAAAGCGAAAGACAGCAGCAGTTGTTGAAGACGTTGTGGATGCAGAAAATGGCTTTGCGCTTGAAGCACTAAAGCGTTTTAGGCGTGGCGAGTTAAGTGAAGCAGCACTGTTTGAGATAATGAAACTGCCGTAATAGGATAATAGTCACATTTTTTACGCGCTGAAGCGATATGGAGATGAAAAATGGAATTTTTATTAGCTACTGCGCTCCTTGCAAGTATAGTCGCTCTATTAAAAGTAAGAAGAAATTTAGCAAATGCTATCTTTCAAAATTCGAACTTAGAGCGCGTAGCAAATCAAGCACGTGCAGCAGACAATGCACTACTTATTTCGGTGCTGTCGCGTGAAATTGCAAATGAGTTGATGGAAAGAGATACAGACAAGTACAAGAGAAATTTTGAACGGCTTTATGATAAATGGAACGAGATAAAGGCGAAGGATGTAAAATCGCAGCGAGCATATTCTGAAATAATTACATCAAAATATAGAAGTTTTCTGGATTTTGATGAAATTGGGACAAAAGCACATGTTCTTTATGCTGACGCTTTTAGTTGGAAGAGTGATGAGGAATTATGGGAGCTATACGAAAGTATCAGGCTCTACGATGCGCTTAGCTGCGAACTGGATGATGAGTGGCGCTTGCATGGCACTGGCATTTATAAAAATGAATTAGAGCATCTACACACGTACTGTAAAAAGCTCAGCGACACAAAGTTGATAGCGCACTTGTACAAAGCTCGGGAGCAGTTCGACTTATTGAGAAAATTTAATGTTGAGGAAAACAATGAAGGTGAGTGGAGGTATCAAACGCAGGATTATAAGTTTAAAAGAGTTGCTGATTTTACTGAAAGTAGATGGGGCGTGTACGTTAAAAATATGGATAGATATGGAATGTGGGGCTTGTTTGTTGATGAACAACGCGCTTATACAAGCTTTTATGCGGCCGATAAGGATTTTAACGAAGGATATTTGGATTGTTTGCATATGAGGATTTACGTAGATGCACGCGAGTACAGGGGTGTTGAAAAAGAAACGTTCTAATATGTAGGCGGAAGTTGATAAAGATTTTGAGGAGTGCTAAATTTAGCTTATTGTATTTTTGCCATCTTTGTTAGCGCCATGCATAAAAATAGCAATTATTAAGAATGCACCTGGCAAAAACAATGCGATTGGAAGCCAAGCCCACCAACGTCTGCCTTTGTAATGAATGATAATAGATGGCGCGATTAGCCAAATAAAAGCCATAAAAAAAAGCGCAAAAATTTCGTCAATGTTCATGTTCTGCTCCGCAGCGTAATAATTCAACTTACACCAACTCAACAGCGTTTGCCAACTGTTCTGCATTTACGTCAATATATCGCTGTGTTGTTGAAATGCTGCTGTGCCCAGCAAGTTCTGCAAGCACACGCACCCCAACGCCTTTGTTTGCCAAGCGTGTAATAAACGTGCGCCTGCCGCTGTGCGAACTTGCATCTTTCAAACTGCACGTTTTATAGATGTTGAGCAGCAGTTGGCACATTGTGTTGGCGCTGAAGAAATTGCCTTTTTGGCTGTAGAACAGTGCTGCTGATGGCGCTGTGTTGCGTAGGGCAGTGCGATACTGTGCAAGTTGTCTTTGCAGCGTCTTGTTCAAATATACTGTGCGTGTGCATCTGCCCTTTGTCTGTTCAGCAGCAAGCACAAAACTGTTTCGCACAGCACCTTGTTCGTCATACACGTCGCCAACACGAAGTGCAGCAAGTTCCTTTGCTCGTAAGCCAGCGTTTATACTGAATACGACGATGGTGGTATCACGCGCGTTGTGCTGACGTGTTGCGCAGTAAGCCAACACACGCTTAATCTCTGCGTCTTTCAACGTCTGTGCTTGTCGCATTGTTTGTCCTAAATATGTTGTTTTCCGTGTGTTTATTATATTTTCTGACATTGTGTTTGGACAACGATTGATTTGAAAAAATTGAATTGTTCGATTTCAATTGGTTAAAGCAGAATATCATATAATACTAATAGTATGACATTCTCGTTTATTTGCAGTGTGTTGTGTCTAAACAGTGTGTTTGAACCTACTGTTTTGTTTGAGTGTGTTTGAAATACTGTGTTGTAAGCAATACGAAACACTACGCCGTCCCCAAGCAAACGGCGTGTGCTGTCGTCTAAACTGTCTCTGCTAACTTCAGTCTGCATAAACAGCAGCGTGGGGAATAAATGTGTTGTCTATGTCCCAAGTGCTTATGTCGCCTACAATCTTCTGCTTGTCATAATGTGCCTCTTTTAGAACGTAGAAGTTTAAGCCTTTGCTGCTGCCTGTTATTGCTTGTGTCTGCACGTCTTCGCTTTGCCTACAGTTTGTCCAAGTATTCCTAAATATGCCGTCAATCGTTTCTGCTTGCCTAAAGTGCTTGGGGATATTGCCTAATATGATGTTGAAATGTGTTGTGAGTGCTGCTGCTTGCGCTGTGTTGACGGCTTCGATGGTTGTAAGTGCGAGTGGGCGATAGAGATGCGGCTTGCGGCGCACACAGTTTGGTTGGTTTGGATGCAGCGTTGTAGCAAGCACATTGAGTGTGTGCCGTAAGTCTTGCTTTGCAGTTTGCACACGTGTGTGCAGCGTTTGGGCTGACAAACGTGCTGGGCAAATGTTTGTGTGCGCAACGATATAGAACTGCGCCAAGTGTGCGTGTGCATCGAAAAACGTCTGTATGTCGTTCGCGTTGTAATTTCTCATCCATCAATTCCACTAAATACTCGTGTGCAAACACCAACACAGTGCTGCTGTGTATTTATGCGCAGAGGAGAATTTGATGACGAAAACGGTTTTGGATGAGATTAAAAATGCATTGATGGCTACAAATGCAGTGCAAGGCGAACAAGAGTTTTGCGTGGCGTGGTTGGGCAAGAACGCAAGTTATATGCGTGTTCTGCGCTTCCAGCAGTTGCAGCCAAGTGCAGATGCGTTGGCAGTGTGTGCAAGTAAATTGAATTACTACACACAGAGATTGGAACGCAGCAGTGACAGCAAGCACAAGCAGTGGGCACAGCGCTTTGCAGTGCTGCACAGCAAATGCACAACGGCACTAAACGAACAAGCACGGACAAAGTGGCAAGCAGCAGAACGAATGGGCGCTGTGTGAAATGGGTTTTACACGTAGAAAAAACGTGCTGCGGTTTTTGGTAGGGAACTACTTACAGTTTTGGGGTGGCAGTTTGGCACATATGGGGGTGTCACAGTGACTGCTTTGGCTGATGTGCAACGTGCGTTAAATGCAATACGCAGCATAACAAGTGAGGAGCAAGCAGCAGTGCGTTTGGAGGTGCTGCGTTTGATGGCGACAATGATTGCAGACGAGGCACGAGACATTGAGGGCGTGAAGGTGAAAGCAGCAAAGCGTAGCAAGCCGTTGCCAACAGTGCCTATGCCCAAGTCTACCAATGCACCCAAGCCAACCCAAGCAGTGCCAACACAGCAAGCGTCAGCACCGCAAGTATCTCAGCAAGACTTCGAACCCATACAAGCCACCAAGCCCATAGCACCCAAGTAGTGCTTACATCGGAAAACGATGTAAGAAGACGTTGCAGTAGTGGCGTATAGTACGTGTGTGCTTGCTGTATGGCGAGAGTTTGAGGGTAGGGTGCGTTAAGTGCTACACAGCAATAGAGGGCTGTGTGTGCGATTTTTTCTGGAAAACTGCAGATTTATTGTGTTTGAATAGGTTAAACGCTGCTTTGGATGAGTGGCATAGCGAGATTTGGAAAATGCTAAAAGTCACAAACATTTGCCCATTCGTGTTTTCAATAATGATTTATGCGACAGCAACAAGCGCTGATGTCGGAGTTATTGCCGCAGAAGATATGCCAGGCTGTGATTACTTCGTCGTTGAGACAATTAATGGCTATAGTCTGTTAGAATGGTACGGGGGAACTTGGGCTATTTGGGTTGGTGACAAAGTATACGGCGATTTAAGTTCTTATGGATTTACAGATATCGAAGTTGATGGAAGAGGCTTAATGAGGGTTTGGGTTGACGACTTTTGGATGAGTCGAAGTAGCGCTGCTGAACATTTTTTTGAAAAATGTGATTAATTTTGATGGCGACAATGATTGCAGACGAGGCACGTGACATTGATGGTGTGAAGGTGAAAACCGTACAGCCAAAGCGTGCCAAGCAGTTGCCAACGTTGCCTATACTCAATTCTGCCAACACCCCCAAGCCAACCCAAACAGCGCCAACACAGCAAGACTTCGAACCTATACAAGCCATCAAGCCCATAGCGCCCAAGTAGTGCTTACATCGGAAAACGATGTAAGGATGACGTTGCGGTGGTGGCGCACAGCGTGTGTAGCAAGCGTACAGTGGGGGTGAGGGCAGTGTGGTTGCTGTTGGCTGCTACACGCGAGTAGGGCACTATGTGTGCGTTTTTGGCGTGATATGTGGCGATTTGTATGGTAGCGAAGCCTTAGTTGCACAAGGGGCTCACTGGCATAGTGATGCTTGTAAGAAATAGGTTAAACGCCGCTTTTTATAAATTGCGCAGTCAGGCTGAAGTAAAAAGGAGGAATCATGAGATTTATCTTATTGGCTGCAATTGCTTTTAGTTGCATGGGCTTTTCGGCGTATGCTGACACAACGAGAGATTTTTTTCGCTTGTCGAATATCAAAGACGCGTTGGTTGATGGGGATTGTCAGCGTTATGGCGGATACAAATATCGCGGTGATGTAGCAAAGTTGGCTGTAGAGACAAGCAACAATGGGACAAAGATTGGCAATTATCGGAATGTGGTAAGATATGATGGAGGAATTTACGTGCTATGGAGTTATCGTTCTGGCTTAATTACGCGCACAATGGAGTGGTGTATATTTAAATAGCGATGCACCTGAAACGGACTACAGTTCAAATAGTCGCATTTTTTTAGCATACTATGTGAGAGCACTCTAAATATATGTTATTGTTGTCTTTTTTGAAATACCGAATAGCCAAGCGTTAAGCTGCTCACATTTCGAAAAAGGCCTGCATCTTGCAGGCCTTTTTTGGTTTCGGACCCTTGGACAATATTGGCTAAAAATGCAGCAAATGGTAAAATTTCCGTCGCTGATATCTCTGTTAACGCGAGTTTCATGTTGATCTTTCCCGCATGACAATGAAGATCGGCCCATGTTCAACAAACTGACATCATCCGAGGGCGGGCGTGGGCTGTTACTGATCAGCCCGCCGTTTTTCTATGCGCTGCTGTTGATGGCCTTCCCGCTGGGGGCGATCATCTTGTTCAGTTTCTGGACCCAGGATTTCATGGATGTCGATACGACATTCACGCTGAACAATTATCGCCAGATCATCGAACAGCCGATCTATGGCGCGCTGCTGCAACGCTCGCTGTTTGTGTCGGCGGTGGTGACAATGGTCACGGTGCTTTTGGCCTTTCCGATTGCCTATTTCGTGTCGTTCCATGTGCGCCCCGACCGCAAATCGCTATGGCTGTTCCTGATCACGATCCCGTTCTGGACCTCTTATCTGATCCGCGTGTTTTTGTGGAAGGTGATCCTGGGGTATAACGGCGTGATCAACACTGGCTTATTGAATATCGGTCTGATTGATGAACCGCTGACGTTCATCTTGTACAATATCAACGCGGTGATCATCACCCTTGCCCATGCCTTTGCGCCCTTTGCGATCCTGCCGATTTTCGTAGCTTTGGAAAAGATCGACCGGTCCCTGCTCGAAGCTTCGCGCGATCTGGGGGAAAACAAGGTGATGACGTTTTTCCGCGTGACCTTGCCCTTGGCGATGCCGGGCGTGGTGGCGGCGGTGCTGATCGTGTTTATCCCGACCATTGGCGATTATGTCACCCCTGAATTGATGGGCGGGGCCGGTGGCAAGCTGATTGCCAACATGATCCAAACCCAATTTCTGGCGCTGAATAATGCGCCGTTGGGCGCGGCACTGGCGGTGGTGGCGATGCTGTCGGTCACGGCGATCAGCCTTGTGTTCATCTTGCTCAACCGGCGCTGGCTGCGGGGCCGGTCATGAGCCTGCGTATTTATGCCATTGCCTATTTGGTGTTTCTTTATGCGCCGATCGTGCTGTTGCCGATCTTTGCCTTCAATGACGCGACGATCATAGCCTTTCCGCTGTCGGGTTTCACCACCGATTGGTTTGGCGAGTTGATGACCAACCGGTCGCTGCACACGGCGGTCAAGAATTCGCTGTTCATCGCGGTGATGACGGCGGTCCTGTCCACCTTGCTGGGAATCTGTGCCGCAAGGGCAGGGGCGATGTACCACTTTCCGGTCAAGGCGGGGATCATGGGGTTCATCATGCTGCCCTTGGTTTTGCCTGAAATCATCGTCGCTGTGTCCTTGCTGGTGGTGGTGGTGCAGATTTTCGATATGGGCCTGTCGAACTGGACGATCATCGCGGCCCATGTGCTGATCTGCACACCTTTCTGCATCGCCATCCTGAACGGCGCATTCCAGAACCTCGACCCCAGCCTGGAAGAAGCTGCAATGGATCTGGGCGAAAGCCGGTTTTCGGCCTTTCGTCTGGTCACGCTGCCCTTGGTGATGCCGGGGATCATTTCCAGCATGCTGATCGCCTTTACCATTTCGCTGGATGAATTCATCATCGCGTTCTTTTTGTCCGGCACCAGCCAGACGATGCCGGTCTATATCTGGGGCTTGATGCGGTTTCCGGCGTCACTGCCCGTTGTCATGGCGCTTGGCACCATTATGGTTGCGCTGTCGATCATCTTGTTGACCATTGCAGAGCTTTTGCGCCGCCGCGGCATGGCCCGCGCCGGTGTAAAAGACAAAGGGGGCTTTCTTTGACAGCTTTGATCACGCTCAAGGGCGTCAATAAATATTACGGCGATTATCATGCTTTGCGTGACATCGACCTGACGATCAATACGGGCGAGTTTTTCTCGCTTCTGGGGCCGTCGGGCTGTGGCAAGACCACATTGCTGCGCACCATCGCGGGCCTCGAGGATGTGTCCGACGGGGTCGTGATGATCGGCGGCAAGGATATGCGCGGCGTCTCCGCCAATTTGCGCCCGACCAATATGGTGTTTCAATCTTATGCGATCTTTCCGCATCTGAGCGTGGCGGAGAATGTGGCCTTTGGCCTGCGCAAGCGCACTGATCTGAACAAGGACGACAAGGCCAAGATGGTCGAAGATGCCTTGGCCATGGTTGGCTTGTCCGGCTATGGCAAGCGCGCCTCGCATGCCCTGTCGGGGGGGCAGCGTCAGCGGGTCGCCCTGGCGCGCGCGCTGATCCTGAAACCCAAGGTTTTGTTGCTGGATGAGCCTTTGTCCGCGCTGGACAAAAAGATGCGCGAACAGATGCAGGTCGAACTGATCCGCCTGCAACGCCATGTCGGCATTACCTTTATTCTGGTCACCCATGATCAGGAAGAAGCCTTGGTCATGTCCGACCGGATCGCCGTGATGTTCGAAGGCGAGATCGGGCAATTGGCTGATCCCGAAACGCTCTACCGTCGCCCCAATTCGCGGCGGGTTGCAGAATTCATCGGCAAGATGAACTTTTTGCGCGCTGATGTGCTGCAGGTCGGTGACACGATCGATGTCGATGTTGCCGGTCTTGGGCGTGTGTCGGTGAATGCCGAACAGGCGCCCATGGCGCTGCACAAAGGGGCCGCCGTGGCTGGTGTGCGCCCCGAGACACTGGCCATCTTGTTTGCGGGTGAAACAACCGAGCGCAAGCTGATCGACGGCGTGGTGGACGAGGTCGTCTATTACGGTGACATGACCTATTACGACGTGCGCATTGCAGGCGTGGACCAGCCGCTGAATATCGCGATGAAAAACCTGATCGGCAGGCCGGTGCTGGATGTCGGCACCAGGACCAAGGTGGTTTGGGACGAACGGTCGCTGGTTATTCTGGCGTAGGGTGGCGTGAAGTCCACCTTACCTGTCCGGCTGCGCCGGCGCTCCGCGGGGGATATTTAGGCTCGGAAGATCGGGTCAGTCGAGCACCATGGCAAAGCGCAGCCCCAGCGTTTCCAGCCCCGGATTGAGATCCTTCAGATCGCCATTGGACCGGTGATCCGCCAGCACGCTCAGCGTTGCGCCATTGTCAAAGCTATAGCCGACACCCAGCGCGCTGCGGAATTCCAAGGGCAGCCCAAGGTCCGGCCCATCGCCCTGCGCGTAAAGCCCCGGCATGAAAGACGCCTCGACAAAAAATGGCCCGTCGATCACCTTTTGTGTCGTCCATTTTGCACCAGCCCCGACCCACAGGCTGCCGTCACTGGTCGCACTGGCCCCGATCACCGGCTGGAACACGCCGTACCGGCGCGCCAGATCATAGGTGACATAGATTTCCTCGCTGATGCTGTCGTCCTGAAAGACCACGTCGCTGATCTGCAAAGCCGCACGCGCGGGCGCCTCTTGCAGCTGGTAGCAGCCGGTTGGACATTCATTCAGATAGGTATCGGTCAGACCGGTGATGAAAAAGATGATCGCGAAAGTTCCGTCCATGATGTGATCCTATGTATCGGGGTCAAGCAGGCCAAGCCCGCGCAGATAGATGCCAATGCCGGTTTCCAGCAGGTCATCGGGGGGAAAGGGACTTGTCCGGCCCGGATTGCCGCGCGCGAACAATTCCACCACCCCATGCGACATCGCCCAGACATGGGCGCTGAACATCTGCGCAGGCGGGCGTTTGTCGGCGGGGATATGTTGGCTGAGCGCGGCTGCCGCCTTTTCGAGCACGCCCATCGCGCGGGTCGCCACGGCATGTAATTCCGGCGAATGGTTGATCGACACGCCCGATTCGAACATTGCGATGTAATGCCCCGGATAGCGCCGCGCAAAGGCCAGATAGGCCCGCCCCGTCGCCCCGAACGCCGCCAGCGCCGACGGTTGCCCATCCGCAAAAGCATGGTCCATCAGATCGGCGAAAATGGCATAGCCTTCTTGGGCGGCAGCGGCGATCAAGTCTTCACGCCCGGCGAAATGCCGATAGACCGCCGCGGGGGTGACACCTGCCTCGCGCGCGGCTTCGGATAGGGTGAACCCTGTTGGCCCGCGTATTTCGATCAGCCGCAGACAGCCGTCGATCAATGCGGCGCGCAGATTGCCGTGATGATAGCCCCGCTTAGTCATGCCACAGATCGGGGCCACCGGCGATTTTGGGGTCCATAACACCCAAAGCATCGACATCTTTGCGTTTGTAATCAAGCTGATGCAGGATCGACCTGATCACATTTATCCGCGCGCGCAGCTTGTCATCGCCCCGCACGACGGTCCAGGGTGCAAATGTCAGATGGGTCCGGTCCAGCGTTTCGCGGATCGCGTCAGAATACGCATCCCACAGCGCCAAACCGTCAACATCAATCCGGCTGAGTTTCCATTGCTTGAGAGGGTCTTGCTCGCGGTCCAGAAACCGCTGCAATTGCGTCGCCCGCCCGATATTGAGCCAGATCTTGAACAGGATGATCCCTTCATTGGCCAGCATATGCTCGAATTGAGGAAGCTGCGCAAACCAGCAGGCGCGCTGTTCCGGCGTGCAGAACCCGAACACATGTTCGACAACGCCGCGATTGTACCAGCTGCGGTCGAACAGGGTGATTTCGCCCTTGGCGGGCAGATGCGCGACATAGCGTTGGAAATACCATTGGGCCGCCTCGTGATCGCTGGGCTTGGGCAGGGCAACAAGGCGCGCGCCGCGCGGGTTGAGGTTTTCGCGGAACCGTTTGATCGTGCCCCCTTTGCCTGAGGCGTCGCGTCCCTCAAAAACCACCACAACGCGTTGGCCGGTGTCGCGGACCCAGGCCTGCATCCTGACCAATTCGACCTGAAGCCGGTTCATCGCATCGGTGTAATCATCCTTGTCGTACCGACTGTCATAGGGAAAGTGCGGGTTGAGGATGCCATCCTTGGCCCTACCCTTGATCAGGTCACGGATGGCCTGCGGCGCGTCTTGGTTAAAATAGCGGCTGATCGCGCCGTCGAATGGCCGTTCCATGAAATTCTTTCGCGGTTTGTCGCACCAGTATGGGGGTGCGCGCCGCCTAGCGCAATCCGGCGCGGGCTGCGGCGCGGTCGATGGCGGCAATCGCCTCAGGCTGGCGGGAATGATGAGGCTGGTGGCCGATGCCCTCCAGCCGGACCAGATTGGCGGTGGGCGCGATCTTGATCAGCTCTTCGGCATGCACATGGATCGGCACGACCGTATCGGCGGTGCCATGGATGATTTCAATCGGGATCGTGATCTGCGGGTAAAGCTCCGCCATCTCTACGACAAAGGGGCGCAGGGTATTGACCTGCCGCACATTGGCGCGAAACGCGCCGGGGCGTAGAGCCAGCTCGCCCCCCAGATGGGCGATATAGCCCGCGGGCGGCGCTTGGGGCGCAAAGGTGGTGGCGACAACATCATCCACCTTGCTTTTGGGAGTAAAGGCGCTGATCAGCGGGATCACCACACCGCCCAGCGCGCTGCCGTTGACCATGTAATAAGACCCAAGGTCGCCGGGCCAGGGCATGGCAACACCGCCGTAAGATACCACCGCGCTGGCATTGGTCGGATCAACGCGGTCCAGACCGGTCGTGGCCCATGCCAGGGCAACAATGCCACCGAAACTATGCCCGACGACGATTGGTGCGGTGATGCCCAAAGCGCCTGCCGCCTCGCGCAGCATGGCAACCTGTGCTGCGGGGCTGTCGCCTTCAGTGACAAAAGCGCCTGTCGCGATCCCCGGCACCCGGTCGGTATAGCCCATGCCGGGGCGGTCAAAGGCGGTCACGCGGTAGCGGTCGGTCAGGTGATCCATCAGCGAAAAGGTGAAATCGCGCAGATTGCCGCCCGCGCCATGCAACAAGATTACATCCGGCCCTTGCCCCGCCTGCACATAATGAACGCGCCCGCCTGTCACCTCGACAAAGTTGCCCACCGGCGGAAAGGCCGCTGTGATCCTGTCAGCGCGCAGCGCGGCAATGCCAGTGGTCAGCACCGCCCCAAGGCCCAGCGCGAACGCGCCAAGGGTGATCGCCTTAAGTGCCAATTTTATCCAGATCGAAATAGGTGGTCTGATAGATTTCGTTGATCCAATTGCCATAAAGAAGATGCGCATGGCTGCGCCAGCGGTTCTGTGGTGCCTGCAACGGGTCGTCACCCGGATAGTAATTGACCGGCACATTGATCGGCGTGCCATTGGCGATATCGCGGTCATATTCCTGTTTGAGCGTGGTCGTATCATATTCGAAATGGTTAAAGATATAGAGCGCGCGATGTGCTGCATCCTCGACCAGCGCCGGCCCGGCCTCGGCGCTGGTGATCAGGGTTTTCAGCCCCGCCACGGCGTCGATCTCATCCTGACGCATTTCGGTCCAGCGACTGACGGGGATCACGCAATCATCCGAAAAGCCGCGCAGATAGGGGGAACCGGCGGCAGTGGTGTGATGGTGCAAGCAGCCGAACAGTTTTTGGTCCAGCAGGTGTTTTTCGACCCCGTGGAAATAATTGATCATCGCCATCCCGCCCCAGCAGACGCCAAAGGTGGAATGCACATGGGTCTGGGTCCAGTCAAAGACCTGCGTCAGCTCGTCCCAATAGGTGACATCGTGAAACGGCAGATGTTCGATCGGCGCGCCGGTGATGATCAGCCCGTCGAATTTTTCGTCGCGTACATCGGAAAAGGGTTTGTAAAACTCTTCCATATGTTCGGCGGCGGTGTTGCGGGTCTGGTGTTCGCTCATCCGGATCAGTGAAAACTCGATCTGCAAAGGTGTCGCCCCGATCAGGCGGGCGAACTGGTTTTCGGTCTGGATTTTCTTGGGCATCAGGTTCAGCAATGCGATCCGCAAGGGGCGGATATCTTGGCGCGCGGCAGTCACCTCGTCCAGCACCATGACGCCTTCTTTGGACAGGACATCATAGGCGGGCAGGGCGGATGGCAATTTAATTGGCATGAACGTTATCCTTGCAGAACGGTGCAGATAAGCCCGTCACCCACGCTTCTCAAGGGCCTGAGCGATCATGTCGATAAAACCCGCGGCATCCTTGACCTGTGCCACATCATCCTGCGCGACGGTGATCCCCCAGCGATCCGCCATCGCCTTGTAACGCGGCTGACGATGCGCCAAAGCCTTGGCAAAGGCCCAGCGGATAAAATCATCAGGGTCCACATCATCTGGGGCTGCGTTGAATTCCGCCAGATAGGCGGTCCATGTCGCCAGCAAGAACACCGGATCATAGGACATCGGTTTGGGTTCGCGGTCAAACCGGCGGATCAATTCGGCAGTATGGGCGTCTGTGCCTTCGATCCAGACCATCAGCGTCTTGGACGCCAAATCCGTCATGATCGGATCATTCGGATCGGTGACATCGACCCATTCGCAGATCGACCCGCCGGTATCGCAGACGAAATGCGGATATTGGTAAAGATCATGCGAGCGTGTGATGAAATGGCCGGTGTCATGCAGCGCCGCCACTTCGGCGCGCTGGAACTGGTCCTGACGGCGGGTGTATTCATCCCAAGGCAGCCCGCCCTTGGCCGGATCGCCCGGTTTGCCCAGATAGGACGACATCGGCCGCAGGTCGTTGAACGAAATGTTCGACCCGATATAGATGCTGTCGCTGCGCAAAAGGTCGCGCAGGAACGGCACTTTCATCGCCTCGCGTTTGGCATTGTCGGCGATATATTCGCCCATATACCGCGTGCCGATCCGGTAATCGATGGAATAATGGAACCAGTCGCCGGTCTGGCGCAGCATGCTGGACAGATAGGTCTTGCCCAGCCCCGACATTGCGAAGAACAGGACCCGTTTTTGCGGCGCGGCGCGCCAGTCAGAGGCGGATGTATAAATCATGGCCCTTGGGTAATGCTGGCGGCGCTAATCTGCCAGCGATTTTTGCGCGATTGGTGATAATGTCACCGATCCGATACGGCTGTGGCGGCTATGCCTGCTGCAAGGTTCAAAAGGATGACAGCAAATGCAATATACCAGCAAGTTTCAGGCAATGGCTGATGCCGCACGCGCGCAGACCGACGAAGTCCCCGCCAGCGCGGTTGACAGCCTAATCGCAGCGGGAGCGGTGGCGCTGGATATCCGCGACAAGGAAGAACATGACGTGGATCACATCGCGGGGTCGGTGCATGTCAGCCGTGGCAAGCTGGAGATGAATATCGAAACTGTGCTGCCCGATCTTGAAACGACGATCTTGTGCTATTGCAATGCCAACAACCGTGGCGCGCTGTCGGCGGCCAGCCTCAAAGCGATGGGGTATAAAAACGCCAAATTCATCGCGGGCGGGTTGAAAGCCTATCGCGGGGCACGCTAGGCCGCGCTGCCTCTTTTCCCGGACAACGTCCGGGACAAGATGAGTATTTTTGGAAATAAGAAGTCAGGGGCGGGGCCAGCGGGCGCGGGGTTTATTGTCCGCGCCAGATCCAGCCGCCGCCCAGCACACGGGTGCTGTCGGTGTCGTAAAACACGCAGGCCTGCCCGGGCGAGACGCCTTGTTCGGCAACCAGCAATTCGACCTCTGCCTCGGTGTCCGAGATCGGGCGCAGGATCGCGTCCGTCGGAGGGCGGGTGGAGCGCACGCGCACCGCGATCTGGCGTTCTGCGATATCGGTCAGCTTGCCCCCGCCGATCCAGTTGATTTCGCGCAACGGCACGCGGCGGGTGGCCAGCATGTCCTTTGGCCCGACGATGACCTGTTTTTTGTCCACATCCAGCCGTACCACATAAAGCGGATCGGCCAGACCGCCGATGCCAAGCCCGCGCCGCTGGCCCACGGTGTAATGGATCACGCCGTTGTGCTGGCCCAGCACCTGCCCGTTGATATCCACGATCGTGCCGGGGCTTGCTGCACCGGGGCGCAGTTTTTCGATCACGGCGGCGTAATCGCCGTTGGGGACAAAGCAGATATCCTGACTGTCGGGTTTATCTGCCACGCTGAGCCCGTATTTGGCGGCCAAAGCACGGGTTTCATCCTTGCTTTTGTGATGGCCCAACGGAAAGCGCAGGTAATCAAGCTGGTCTTGCGTCGTTGAGAACAAAAAATAGCTTTGATCCTTGGCCGCATCGGCAGCGCTGTGCAATTCGGCACCCTGCACGCCCATCTTGCGCTGGATGTAATGGCCGGTCGCCATGCAATCGGCGTCCAGATCGCGGGCGGTTTGCAGCAGGTCCTTGAATTTCACCCGTTCATTGCAGCGGATGCAGGGCACAGGGGTTGCACCACCCAGATAGCTGTCGGCGAATTCATCCATCACCGCTTCGCGGAAGGTGTTTTCATAATCCAGCACATAATGCGGAAATCCCATTTCTTCGGCCACGCGGCGCGCATCATGGATATCGCGGCCCGCGCAGCACGCGCCTTTTTTCGCCAGCGCCGCCCCGTGGTCGTAAAGTTGCAAGGTCACGCCGACGACATCATAGCCTTCTTCGGCCAGTTTGGCGGCGACGACGGATGAATCCACGCCGCCCGACATCGCCACGACGACGCGGGTATCGGCAGGGGCCTTGGCAAAACCAAGCGAGTTGATCGGGGATTCAAGGGGCATGGCAGGTCCGTCGGTTCAAGAACAGGTCGAAATATAGGAAAATGCTATGCATTCTCAAGGTGCGGCTACACCTCTCATTAAGTTGCGCTCGGCATATCATCTGCGGGAGTTTCCTGAAAGGGGTGCCACATGTATTTGCGAAAGATCGAAGGGCGGCGTGCCGTCACCCTGCCAGACGGGTCAACGATGACACGCGCCGACCTGCCGGACAAGACGACCAGCCGCTGGGTCGCATCGCGCAAGGCCGCTGTTGTGCGGGCGGTGATGCATGGGCTGATCACGCGCACCGAAGCCTTGGAAACCTATGACCTGTCCGAAGAGGAAATGGCCGCCTGGGAGGCTGCTGTCACCGCGCATGGCGAGGTTGCCCTAAAAGCAACAGCATTACAGCGGTATAGACAGCCATAGGGTGCGTCCGTAGAATTCTGCGTTGGTAACACGTGGTTAACCTTTTTCGACAAAGGTGAGACGTAATTGTAAGAGTGGAGAATCCCTATGCGCGTGCTGCTGGTTGAAGATGACCCTACAACGGCGAAAAGTATCGAATTGATGCTGACCCATGCCAATTTAAATGTGTATACCACCGATCTTGGCGAAGAAGGCATCGATTTGGCCAAGCTTTACGATTACGACCTGATCCTGCTGGACCTGAACCTGCCGGACATTAACGGACATGAGGTTTTGCGCCAGCTACGGCTAAGCAGGATCGACACGCCGATCCTGATCCTCACCGGTGATGATGGCACTGAAAGCAAGCTGAAAAGCTTCGGGTTTGGCGCGGATGATTACCTGACAAAACCGTTCCACCGCGAAGAGCTTGTCGCGCGGATTCATGCAATTATCCGCCGGTCCAAAGGGCATGCGCAATCCATTATCCGCACCGGGCAGATCGCCGTGAACCTGGATGCCAAGACGGTCGAAGTGGCCGGAAATACCGTGCATCTGACCGGCAAGGAATACCAGATGCTGGAATTGTTATCGCTGCGCAAGGGCACGACGCTGACCAAGGAAATGTTCCTGAACCACCTTTATGGCGGTATGGATGAACCTGAATTGAAGATCATCGATGTCTTCATCTGCAAGCTGCGCAAGAAATTATCCGAAGCGGCAGATGGTGAAAACAATATCGAAACCGTCTGGGGGCGCGGCTATGTCCTGCGCGATCCGGAATCTGTGAAACCTGCCGCAAAACTGGCCATCGGGGCATAAACCCAGCATCCGCCGTTGCCGCCGGGTCCAGTTTGTCGGCTGGACCTTGGCGGCTGGCCTGCGTAACACTATCTGGCGCGCGGCATGACGCGCGTGAAGTGGGGGCAGGTGGTGAGCACATCAAAACAGGATCATGATACCGCAACCATCGCCGTTGCGGATTTGACCCGAGCGGAGGCCATGGTCGAGCTGGCCCGCTTGGCGCAAACCTTGGCTCAAGCCAATACTGCCTATCACCGCAATGATACCCCCGAGATCAGTGATGCCGCCTACGACGCCCTGAAACAGCGCAACGCCGCGATCGAGGCGCGCTTTCGCGAGCTCAAACGCGCCGACAGCCCCAGCGATCAGGTTGGTGCCGTGGTGGCCGACGGATTTGGGAAGGTGCAGCATGCGGTGCGGATGCTATCGCTGGGCAATGCATTCAGCGACGACGATGTGACCGACTTTGACGAACGTCTGCGCAAATATCTGGGGCTGACGGCAGATCAGCCTTTGCGCTATACCGCAGAGCCCAAGATCGACGGGCTGTCGCTGTCGCTGCGCTATGAGGACGGCGTATTGGTGCAAGCCGCCACGCGCGGCGACGGGGCGGTGGGCGAAAACGTGACCGCCAATGCCTGCACCATCGCCGATATTCCCCAGCGTCTGACCGGCGCGCCCGCCGTGCTGGAGGTGCGCGGTGAAGTTTACATGAGCCATGATGATTTCGCGGCCCTGAACGCGCGGCAGGCCGACAAGGGCGCCAAGACCTTTGCCAATCCGCGCAACGCCGCCGCAGGCTCATTGCGCCAGCTGGATGCGGGTATCACCGCCGCGCGTCCGTTGCGTTTTTTTGCCTATGCCTGGGGGGCGCTGTCTGCGCCGCTGGCTGCCACCCAATCAGGGGCTATCGCGCGGCTGGCCGAACTGGGCTTTGCCACCAACCCGCTGACTGCGACCTGCGACAGCCCCGCCGATCTGATCGCAATCTATAGCGGGATCGAGGCGCAGCGTGCCAGCCTTGGCTATGACATCGACGGCGTTGTCTACAAGGTCGATGATCTGGCGCTGCAACAAAGGCTGGGGTTCCGCTCCACCACGCCACGTTGGGCGATTGCGCATAAATTCCCCGCCGAACTGGCCTGGACCGTGCTGGATGCCATTGATATTCAGGTCGGGCGCACCGGTGCGCTGTCACCTGTGGCGCGGCTGGTGCCGGTCACCGTTGGCGGGGTCGTCGTGTCCAACGCGACCCTGCATAATGAGGATTACATCGCAGGGCGCGGCGGCGATGGTCAGCCGATCCGGCAGGGCCGCGATATTCGCGTCGGCGATTGGGTGCAGGTCTACCGCGCCGGTGACGTCATTCCCAAGATCAAAGATGTCGATAGCGCGCGCAGGCCCGCAGGGGCCACGCCCTATATCTTTCCCGACACCTGCCCCGAATGCGGATCACCCGCGATCCGCGATCCGGGCGATGCGGTTCGCCGCTGCACCGGCGGGATGATTTGCCCCGCGCAAGCTGTTGAAAGGTTGAAACATTTTGTATCGCGTGCGGCATTCGATATCGAAGGTCTGGGCGCCAAGCAGGTCGAACAATTTCATGCCGATGGCTGGATCACGACCCCCGTCGATATCTTTACGCTGCGCGCGCGGTATGGGCAGGGGTTGCAACAGCTGAAAAACCGCGAAGGCTGGGGCGCGAAAAGCGCTGACAACCTGTTTGCTGCCATCGATGATAAGCGCGCGATCGCGCTCAACCGGCTGATCTATGCTTTGGGGATACGGCATGTCGGCGAAAGCTCGGCTGCACTTTTGGCCAATCATTACGGGTCATGGGCGGGTTTTGCGACCGCGATGCAAGCGGCGCACATCGGGCAAGGCCCCGCATGGGACGCATTGACCAGCATTGATGGCGTGGGGGCCGTGATGGCCACATCGCTGATCACAACCCTGCAAAACCCGTCAGAGGCGGCATCCATCGCCGCCCTTGTCGCCCAGCTTGACGTACAAGACGCGCCCAAGATCGCCAGCGACAGCCCCGTGTCGGGCCTGACCGTGGTGTTCACCGGCACGCTGGAAAAGATGACCCGCGCAGAGGCCAAGGCGCGCGCCGAATCCTTGGGAGCCAAGGTCGCAGGATCGGTCAGCGCCAAGACCGATATCCTTGTGGCAGGCCCGGGGGCCGGGTCCAAAGCCGCCAAGGCCGAGGCCCTTGGCATCCGCACCATGGACGAGGACGGCTGGCTTGCGCTGATCGGCAGCGCATGACGGGCCGGCCAGAGGCTCTTTTCCCGCTGTTTGGCACGCTGACGCGGCTGGACGGGGTGGGCGCCAAGACAGCACAGGTAATGAGCGATGCGGGTATCGCCAAACCTGCCGATCTGTTGCTGACCCTGCCGGTATCGGGCGTGGACCGCCGCCGCCGTGCGTCCATCCGCGAGGTGATCGCGCCCTGTATCGTCACGGTCGAGGTGACGGTCGGCCTGCATCTGCCGCCAAAGACCAAGGGCAAACCTTACCGGATCACGGTGCAGGATGCGGAAACATCGTTTCAGCTCGTGTTTTTTCACCTGCGCGGCGATTATCTGCAAAAGCTGCTGCCGACGGGCCAGCGGCGGGTGGTGTCGGGCAAGCTTGAACTGTTCGACGGGATCGCGCAGATCGTGCATCCCGATCATGTGCTGCCCCCGCTGGATGCCGACACGATCCCCGCCTTTGAACCGGTCTATCCGTTGCATGCCGGCCTGACGCAAAAGGTGATGTGGAAAGCGACAAGATCCGCACTGGCGCTGCTGCCCGATCTGGCCGATTGGATCGACCCTGCGCAAAAGGCGCGCGAAGGCTGGCCCGATTGGGCGCAGGCGCTGCATCTGGCGCATAATCCGCAATCGCCTGTTGATCTGTCGCCGCATCATCCGGCACGCGCACGGCTGGCCTATGATGAATTGATGGCGCATCAGATCACGCTGGCCTTGGCGCGGGCCAATGCGCGCCGCGCCAAGGGGGTGGCATCGGCGGGCGACGGGCAGCTGCAAAAACGCGTCCTTGGCGCCTTGCCTTACAGCCCGACAGGCGCACAGACCCGTGCCATTGCCGAAATCGGGGCCGATCTGGCCGCACCTTTGCGGATGAACCGGCTGTTGCAGGGCGATGTCGGGTCGGGCAAGACGCTCGTTGCGATGATGGCGCTGTTACAGGTGGTGGAATCGGACGGGCAGGGCGTGATGATGGCGCCCACCGAAATCTTGGCGCGGCAGCATTACGCAGGGCTGGAGCCGCTGGCCGCTGCCGCCGGTGTCCGGCTTGATGTGCTGACCGGCCGCGACAAGGGCCGCGATCGCGCCGCGAAACTGGCCGCTTTGGCACAAGGCGATATCCAGATCCTTGTTGGCACCCATGCGGTGTTCCAGAAAGACGTGCATTTCCATGACCTGCGGCTGGCGGTGATCGACGAACAGCACCGTTTCGGCGTGGCGCAACGGATGGAACTGGGCGCCAAGGGGCGCGCGGTCGATGTGCTGGTGATGACGGCCACGCCAATCCCGCGATCGCTCGCTCTGGCGCAATATGGCGACATGGATGTGTCGGTGCTGGATGAAAAACCGCCCGGGCGCAAACCGGTGCAGACCGCGCTGGTCTCTGCTGCGCGGATGGATGAAATCGTGGCAAAATTGCGCGCCGCTGTCGCGGATGGGCGGCAGGCATATTGGGTCTGCCCTTTGGTCGAGGAAAGCGAGATCATCGAGATGACCGCCGCCGAAGATCGGTTCAAACGCCTGCGGGCGGCTTTGGGCGATACGGTCGTCGGGCTTGTGCATGGCCAGATGCCTGTCACCGAAAAAGACGCGGCCATGGCGCGGTTCGTCAGCGGCGACACCCGCGTTCTGGTGGCCACAACCGTGATCGAGGTGGGCGTGAACGTGCCAAACGCGTCGATCATGATGATCGAAGGCGCCGAAAGTTTTGGTCTGGCGCAATTGCACCAGCTGCGCGGCCGCGTTGGGCGGGGGGCTGCGGCATCGACCTGCTTGCTGATCTATCAACCGCCCCTGTCAGAGAACGGCCGCAAGCGGCTCGAAATCCTGCGCGAGACCGAGGATGGTTTCCGCATCTCCGAAGAAGACCTGGCCATGCGCGGCGCGGGCGATGTCATCGGCACCGCGCAATCGGGCCTGCCACGGTTCCGCATCGCCGACCTAGAACGGCAGGCGGGGCTGATGGCCGTCGCGCAATCGGATGCGCGCAAGCTGCTGCATGACGACCCCGATCTGCAAACGCCGCGCGGGCAGGCCGCCCGCGCCTTGCTGTGGCTCTTGGAACAGGACCGCGCGATCCGTTTGATTTCAATAGGTTAACGCCCCACGTACCGATCTTGCGCAGAATGTTCTTAAAATGTTCTTAAAAAGTCTTTACAGCCACGGTTCAATATGAGAACAAAGTAGCAACAGAACATTAAGGGAACACTGACATGGCGAAAGAAATCACAACCATTCTGATCCGTTCGCGTCACACGCTGATCGGGGATGCCCTGGGCATTGTCGCCTTGATGGTGCTGTTGTTTGTCGGATTGGCCTTGCCCGGGCCGATCTGACCTGCTGCGCGGCTTTCTGGCCCTGACCATTGCCTGTCCCACCTTGCAATGACACCACCCCGCCTGACATCCGGATTTGCCTTTGCCTGATGCCTTTGGACCAGATACCGCAAAACCTGCCGCCGCCATCCTGCCCCGGATGCGCGGCGGTTTTTTATGTGCGGGCCTTGGCAGTTTGCAGCGCGTCCAGCGTGGCGTCAAACGCCAGCATGATGGATGCATGACGGTTCTTGTAATCGCGCGCGGGTTCCAACACCTCCAGCCCGTCAAACGGGGCAGGCGGCACCGGCCCGCCCGATGTCAGCATCGCCTGCAACGCATCGCGCCCGGCCTGCACCTGCTGTTCGGTCAGCCCAACGATCGCGCCGCCCACGACAGCCGCCGCCGCCTGCCCAAGCGCGCAAGCTTTTACATCCTGCCCGAAATCGGTGATCACGCCGTCCTGCAGCACGATATCCACCGTTACATTCGATCCGCACAAAGGTGCGCGCTTTTTCGCGCTGGCTGTGGGGGCAGACAGGCGCGCATTGCGCGGCATATCGGCCGCCAGCGCAAGGATACGCGCGGAATATAGCTTGATCATGTCGGTTTCGGCTGACATCGCATTTGCCCTTTTGTGCTGTCATCTCTAGTTAGGGCGCTGGACGCTGCTTGCAAAGGGAAACCCGATGCCATTCGACCTGACCACGCTGAAATATAACGATGCAGGGCTGATCCCCGCAATCGCCCAAGATGCCGCATCGGGCGAGGTGCTGATGATGGCATGGATGAACGCCGAATCCGTGGCCCGCACGCTGGACACAGGCCGCGTCACCTATTGGTCGCGCTCGCGTCAGGCCTTCTGGGTCAAGGGCGATACCAGCGGCCATGTGCAGGAATTGGTCGATTTCCGCGTTGATTGCGACTGCGATTGCGTGCTGGTGACAGTCAACCAGACCGGTCCCGCCTGCCACACCGGGCGGCGCAGCTGTTTTTACACGGCTGTGCGCGCGGGCGACGCGGTCGAATTGATGCAGCCTATGGGATCAACCCCACCATCCGCCTGATATCCGCAGGGCTGGCCCCTTCGGCGCGGAATGTCGCTATCGCCTTGGCATCATCCCGCTTGGCCAACCGTTTGCCAGCTGCGTCGCGGATCAGATCATGATGGTGATAGCGCGGTGTCGGCAGGCCCAAAAGCGCCTGCAAGGCGGCATGGATCTGCGTCGCTTCGGCCAGATCCGCGCCGCGCACCACGTCCGTGACACCTTGTACGGCATCGTCGATCACAACGCTGAGGTGATAAGATGTCCCGCTCTCCTTGCGCCCGATCACAAAATCACCGACATCACGTTGAAGGTCTTGGCGTGTCACTTCAACATTTAAACCGTTGTTTTCAAACATAATGAGGTCACTACTTAAAGTGTCCAAATCAAACCGCAACACCGCATCGCGCGCGGGCATCCCGCTTTCGCTTTGTTGCCAATACTCCCGCCGGAGGCGGCGCTGCGCCTTGCATGTGCCGGGATAGATCAGCCCGTCAGGACCGACATTGCAGCCTTCCTGCGGCGCGCTCAGCGCCGCTTGAATATCGCGCCGCGTACAGGTGCAGACATACAAATGCCCCCGCTGCCACAGACCGTCGATCACATTGTCATAAACACCCATCCGGTCCGACTGGCGCAAAACCGGCCCGTCCCATGTCAGGCCAAGCCAGGCCAGATCGTCGTAAATCTGCACCTCCCATGCGGGCCTTGCGCGGGTCTGGTCGATATCCTCGATCCGCAGCAGGAAGGTGCCGCCCACGGCGCGCGCCATATCATGCGCAAGAATGGCGGAATAGGCATGGCCCAGATGCAACGGCCCCGTCGGGGACGGCGCAAAGCGCGTGATCATTCCGCGGCAAGCGCCTGCGGCACCAGCCAGTCCTGCCAATCCGCCTTGGCGCGGTCGGTATAGGCTTTGTACCGGTCCTTGCGCCCGCGCCGTCCGCCTTTGACACCGTCAAGCGGCGGGAACAGCCCGAAATTCACGTTCATCGGCTGGAATGTTTTGGCCTCGGCCCCGCCGGTGATATGGCTTACCAGCGCGCCCATCGCGGTGGTGACAGGCACTGGCGAAAGGCTGCGCCCCTGCAATTCCGCCGCCGCCATCCGACCTGCCAGCAATCCCATCGCGGCACTTTCAACGTAACCTTCGACACCAGTGATCTGGCCTGCAAAGCGGATATTGGGGCGCGAACGCAGGCGCATCTGGTCATCCAGCAAGCTGGGCGAATTGATGAACGTGTTGCGATGGATGCCGCCAAGGCGCGCGAATTCAGCAGTCTCCAATCCCGGAATCATTGCAAAAACAGTCTTTTGCGCACCGTATTTCATCTTGGTCTGGAAACCGACGATGTTATACAATGTCCCCAACGCATTATCGCGGCGCAGCTGGACCACAGCATAGGGCTTGTTGCCCGGATCATGCGCATTGGTCAGGCCGACGGGCTTCATCGGACCAAACCGCAGGGTTTCGCGCCCGCGTTCTGCCATCACCTCGATCGGCAAGCAGCCGTCGAAATAACCGGCGGTTTCGCCTTCCTTGAATTCGGTCTTGTCGGCGGCCAGCAGCGCGTCGATGAAATCCTCGTATTGCGCCTTTGTCATCGGGCAGTTGAGATAGGCGGTCTGTTCTTCCACCGTCTCGCCCTTGTCATAACGCGACTGCATCCAGGCCACATCCATGTTGACCGTCTCGTGGTACACGATAGGGGCGATGGCGTCGAAAAACGCCAGCGCCTCGGTACCAGTCTCGGCGGCAATCGCTGCGGCCAAGGCCCCCGATGTCAGCGGGCCGGTCGCGATAATCCAATGGCCATCCTTTGGCAGGGTGGTAATTTCATCGTAACTGACGCTGATATTGGGATGCGCGGTCAGCGCGGCTGTCACGCTTTCGGCAAAAGGGTCGCGGTCCACGGCCAGCGCGCCACCGGCAGGCAAACGGTGCTTTTCAGCCATATCCATGATCAGCCCGCCCGCGGCGCGCATTTCCCAATGCAATAGGCCGACGGCATTCTGTTCATGATCATCCGACCGGAAAGAATTGGAACAGACCATTTCCCCCAGATTGCCGGTACGATGGGCAAAGGTGCCGACCTTGGGGCGCATTTCGTGGATAACCACCTTGATGCCCGCATTGGCCGCCTGCCATGCTGCCTCGGACCCAGCCATCCCGCCGCCAATAATATGCAAATGCTGTTCCATCGCCATCCTCTCGTCGCGGCTTCTTATTTCCCCAAATACTCCGGGGTGAGCCCCGGACCCTGTCCGGGGCGAGGGGCAGCGCCCCTTAAGCGTCGTCCTCGTCGTCGCCCTGATCGGCGATCCAAGCCACGCTGACCACGGTTTCACCCTTGCCAGTGTCGAACACCTTAACCCCGCCTGCGCTGCGCGACCGGAACGAAATCCCTTCGACCGGCACGCGGATCGACTGGCCGGTCGATGTGACCAGCATGATCTGGTCGGACATTTCGACAGGGAAAGATGTGACAAGCGGGCCACCCCGCATCGCCTTGTCCATCGCGGCAACACCCATGCCGCCACGCCCGCGCACGGGATAATCATGGCTGGACGACAATTTGCCCGACCCTTTGGCGCTGATCGTCAGGATCAGGTTTTCCGCCGCAGACATCGCGGCATAGCGCTCTGGGCTGATCTGGCCGGGGGCAGCTTCTTCGTCTTCCACTTCGGCATCGTCGGCCAAGCCCGCCATCGCGCGGCGCATTTTCAGATAGGCGGCACGTTCCTCGGCCTCGGCCTCGAAATGGCGGATGATGCTCATCGACACGACCTTATCATCGCCCTGCAACCTGATCCCGCGCACACCGGTGCTGTCGCGGCCTTTGAAGACGCGCACATCGGTGGTGGGAAAGCGGATCGCGCGGCCGGAATCGGTGATCAGCATCACGTCATCATCGGGCGAACAGATCCGCGCATTCACCAAAAGCGTATGTTCATCAGGTAGTTTCATGGCGATCTTGCCATTCGACTTGACGTTGGTGAAATCCGACAAAGCATTGCGGCGTACATCACCCGCCGATGTGGCGAACACGATCTGCAAATCATCCCATTCCGCCTCTGGCCGGTCCACCGGCATGATCGCGGCAACCGACACGCCCTGCGGGATCGGCAGGATGTTGACGATCGCCTTGCCCTTGGCGGTGCGGCTGCCCAGCGGCAGACGCCATGTCTTCAGCTTGTAGGCCATGCCATCGGTGGTGAAGAACAACAATTGCGTATGGGTATTGGCCACGAAGAGGGTGGTCACGACATCCTCTTCTTTCGTCGCCATCGAGGACAGACCCTTGCCACCACGGCGCTGCGCGCGGAAATCGGCCAAGGCGGTGCGTTTGATATAGCCACCCGAGGTCACGGTCACGACCATGTCTTCCTGTTCGATCAGGTCCTCGTCATCCATATCACCAGACCAATCGACGATCTGTGTGCGGCGCGGCACGGCGAATTGGTCGCGCACTTCGGTCAGCTCGTCACGGATGATTTGCAAAATACGGTCGCGGCTGCCCAGAATTTCCAGATATTCGCGGATCTTGCCCGCCAATTCCTGCAATTCGTCCGTCACTTCCTTGACGCCGATCTGGGTCAGGCGTTGCAGGCGCAATTCAAGGATGGCGCGTGCCTGTGCCTCTGACAGGTTATAGGTGCCATCGTCATTGGCGGTATGGGTCGGATCGTCGATCAGCTTGATATATTCAAGGATCGCCGCAGCAGGCCAGCGCCGCGTCATTAGTGTATGGCGCGCATCTGCGGCATCGGCGGACCCACGGATCGTGGCGACGACTTCGTCGATATTGGTCACTGCAACGGCCAGACCGCACAGGATATGCGCCCTCTCGCGCGCTTTGCGCAGCTCGAACGCGGTACGCCGCGCAATCACCTCTTCACGGAAATCGACAAAGGCAACAAGGAAGGCCCGCAGCGTCAGCTGTTCGGGCTTGCCGCCGTTCAGCGCCAGCATGTTACAGCCAAAATAGGTCTGCATCGGGGTGAAACGGAACAGCTGGTTCAGCACCACCTCGGCGGTGGCGTCACGTTTGAGTTCGACGACGACACGCACGCCGTTACGGTCAGATTCGTCCTGCACATGGGCGATGCCTTCGATGCGCTTGTCGCGCGCGGCTTCGGCGATGCGGTCGATCATCACCGATTTGTTCACCTGATAGGGAATCTCATTTATCACAATGGCATAGCGGTCTTTCCTGATCTCTTCGACCACGGTTTTCGCCCGCACGATCACCGATCCGCGCCCTTCAAGGTACGCCTTGCGCGCGCCGGATCGACCAAGGATCAACCCGCCTGTGGGGAAATCAGGGGCCGGGATAAACTCGATCATTTCCTCAGAGGTCAGGTCGGGGTTGTCGATTAGCGCCAGCGTCGCGTCGATCACCTCGCCCAGATTGTGCGGCGGGATATTAGTGGCCATGCCAACAGCAATGCCGCCCGCGCCATTGACCAGCATATTGGGAAAACGGGCGGGCAGGACGGTGGGTTCACGGTCTTTGCCATCATAATTGTCTTGGAAATCAACGGTATCTTTGTCGATATCCATCAACATATAGGCGGCGGGTTTGTCCATCCGCACTTCGGTATAGCGCATCGCGGCGGCACGATCGCCGTCCATCGACCCGAAATTGCCCTGACCATCCAGCAAGGGCAGCGACATGGAAAAATCCTGCGCCATCCGCACCAGCGCGTCATAGATCGCGCTATCGCCGTGGGGGTGGTATTTGCCCATCACATCCCCGACGGACCGCGCGGACTTGCGATAGCTTTTGTCGTGGGTGTTTCCGGCCTCGTACATGCCGTATAAAATGCGGCGATGCACCGGTTTGAGACCGTCGCGCAGGTCGGGGATCGCACGCGAAACGATCACGCTCATCGCGTAATCCAGATAGCTGGTTTTCAATTCATGTTCGATGGTGACGCTCGGCCCCGCGTGGGCCATCCGCGTCACTGGCAAATCATCATCGTTTTCAGGGGTTTCTGGGGTATCGTTCACAAAGTCCGCCTGTCTGCTATCTGCTATATTTGGGTCTAGTGACTATAGCAGACACCTGATCTTGGGTGCAATGGCGCAATCCAAAACTGCCCAGAAACTGACCTAACGCGCCCGTTTCAGCATCCCGAACAGATCACGCGGATCATCGGGGTCGGCGATCAGGTCCAGATCGACGTAATAGGGCGTGTCCTTGATCCGGTCATGGACATAGCGCAGCGCGCTGAAATCCTCGATGGCAAAGCCCACACCGTCGAACAGGGTGACTTCGGCCGCGGATTTGCGCCCCTGCGTCTGGCCGGTGATGACCTGCCAAAGCTCTGTCACCGGATGGTCGGCGGGCATCTGCTGGATTTCGCCTTCGATGCGGGTCTGGGGCGGATATTCGACGAAAATGCTGGACCGCGCCACGATATCGCGGTGCAATTCGGTCTTGCCGGGGCAATCGCCGCCAATCGCGTTAATATGCACGCCCGCGCCCACCATGTTGTCGGTCAGGATCGTCTGCATATCCTTGTCCGCCGTCGCCGTGGTGATGACCTGCGCGCCCTCAATGGCCTCTTCAGGCGTCGTGCATTGTGTCACCTGCAAGCCCAATCCTTCCAGATTGCGCGCGCATTTGGCGGTGGCTGCTGGGTCCAAATCATAAAGCCGGACATGGCTGATCCCGCAGACGGCCTTGACGGCAAGACATTGGAATTCCGATTGCGCACCATTGCCGATCATCGCCATCGTGCTGGCCCCGGGCGCGGCCAGATGTTTGGTCGCCACCGCCGTCATCGCCGCCGTACGCAGCGCCGTCAGCAGGGTCATTTCGGTCAACAGGCGCGGATAGCCTGAATAGACATCCGACAGCACACCAAAAGCTGTGACAGTCTGCAACCCTTCGCCCATGTTCTTGGGGTGACCGTTGACGTATTTGAACCCGTAAAGCACCCCGTCGGATGTGGGCATCAATTCGATCACGCCAACATCCGAATGCGACCCCACGCGCGGGGTTTTGTCGAACTGGTCCCATTTGGCGAAATCTTCGGTGATGTTGCGGGCAAGGTCCGCGATGAAGGTCTCAACCCCGATGTGATGGACAAGGCGCATCATGTTATCGACGCTGACGAAAGGCACCAGCGCGCGAGAGGAAGCTTTGAGCATTACTTGTAACTCCGCGTAGGGCGGTCGAACACGCGACGGCCCAGCAAGGATGCGGTCAGATCGACCATCAGGTTGGCGGTCTTGCCGCGATCATCCAGAAACGGGTTCAGCTCTACCAGATCGAGAGAGGTGACAAGGCCGGAATCGGACAGCATTTCCATGACCAGATGGCCTTCGCGCACGGTGGCCCCGCCGGGCACGGTGGTGCCGACGGCAGGAGCGACCGAAGGGTCAAGGAAATCGACATCAAGCGACACATGCAGCATCCCGTCCACCGCCGCCACGCGGTCAAGGAACGCCTGCAACGGTGCGCTGATCCCTTCCTCGTCAATCCGGCGCATATCGACAAGTTCGACATCACCGCGCGCAAGGATTTCATGTTCTGCCGTATCGACCGAACGCAGGCCGATCATGCAGATATTGGCCGGTTCCACGCGCACGGGCAGGGGGGGAAAGGCATCAAACCCGCGCCGCCCCGTGACGTAACCCACGGGGGTGCCGTGCAGATTGCCGCTGTCGGTGGTGTCGGGCGTGTGGATATCGCTATGCGCATCCAGCCAGAGCGCAAAAAACGGCCGCCCCGCGGCCTGCGCATGGGCTGCCATGCCCGCCACGGTGCCAGCGGCCAGCGCGTGATCGCCGCCCATGAAAATGGGGAAACCCTGTGGTGCCGCCTTTTGCGCGGCTTCCATCAAGGTCTGGGTCCAGCCCACGTTTTCCGCCAGTTTCCAGACCAGCGGATTGCGCGCCTCAGCCACCTCGACCTGCGCGGGGGCAAGGTTGCCCCAATCGTGCACGCTATGGCCAAGGGCGGTGATCGCCTCGGCCAGCCCTGCGGTGCGATAGGCATCCGGCCCCATCAAACAGCCCCGGCGGCGTTTGCCGCAATCCACCGGCGCGCCGATCAAAATACAATGTTTCTGTGTCATGGCGGCAGATTAGCCAAAATGCCGCTTGGCGGAACCGTGCAAATTGTGCAAAACGGGCATGAATTAATCAAATTGAGCAGTCATTATGGACGAAACGGACAGCGCCATCATCCGCGCCCTACGGCAGAACGGGCGGGCCTCGCTGTCGGAGCTTGCGTCCATCGTCGGCGTGACCCGCACGACGCTGCGCACCCGGCTTGACCGGCTGATCGCGGGTGGCGAAATCGCGGGGTTCACCGTGCTGACCCGGTCCGACGTGCGCCCTGATGCGGTGCGCGGATTGATGATGCTGGAAATTGCAGGGCGCGCAGGTGAAAAGGTGATGAAACGCCTGACCGCCATGTCCGAGGTGATCGTGGTCCATTCCACCAATGGCACATGGGATCTGATCGCCGAAATCGGCACCAAAAGCCTTGAAGATTTCGATCAGGCGCTGTTTGCCATCCGCCGGATGGACGGCGTCACGCGGTCCGAGACGAGCCTTTTGCTATCATCACGGCGCTGATCCAGATGGCCATCAGGCCAAAGGACAGCACGGCATTCCAGCTTGCCATCGACAGCGACAGCAATTCCCATGTCACCTGATCGCACATGACCACGCGCGGCCCGTCGATGGTCAAAAGGTCAGCGCCTGAAAGACCTTCCAGGCTGCTAACGCCGGTACAAGATGTCGGCCCTTCCCACCAGTCGCGTTCGACACCCGTGTGAAATACGCCAATCGCACCAGTCGTGCCTGCGGCCAAAGCCCCCAGCAGCGGCAAGCCGCGCCCGCCGAACCGCAGCGCCAATACCCCAATCGCAATTGCGGCGAAATGCGGCCAGCGCTGCCATAGGCACATCGCACAGGGCGGGTAGCCCAAGGCCTGAAACAGATACGCCCCCGCAAGCAGGGCAAAAGACCCAGATCCGGCGAGAAAAACGAATAAATTGCGTGTCACATGACCCCCAAAACGGCGAAACCGCCAATCAACAGACCGCAGAACAAGGCGAACATCAACCCCAGCCGCCGTTCAATGAAATCACGGATTGGTGCGCCATATTTCCACAACAGCGCCGCCATCAGAAAAAACCGCAACGCGCGCGCTACGATCGAGGCGGCAATAAACATCGGCAACGACAATTGCGTGACACCCGATGCGATGGTGATCACCTTGTAGGGAAACGGCGTTACCCCCGCGACCAGCACGGCCCAAGCGCCATAGCTGTTATAGGTCACTGCGAATTCGGTGAAATAGGCTTCTTTGCTATAAAATTGCAGGATCTGGACGCCAATCGTCTCGTATAACGCGAACCCGATGTAATAGCCGAACAGCCCGCCCAACACCGAGCAAAGCGTCGCCACCGCCGCAATCACAAAAGCCCGCGAGGGGCGCGCGATAATCATGGGGATCATCAGGACATCGGGGGGAATCGGGAAGAACGACGATTCGACAAATGCCACCAGCCCCAGCGCCCAAAGCGCGTAGCGCGTCCGCGCCAAGGCGACCGTTCCGTCATATAATCCGCGCAGCATTGCAAAGCCCTTGTTGGATTGGCCGCTTAGGCCATGTGCGCGCTGTCCCGTCAAGACTGTGCAAATCCGATTGACGCCGCCCGACCGCCGGATTAGGAACCGTTCTGTGCCGATGTGGCGGAATGGTAGACGCAGGGGATTCAAAATCCCCCGGTGGTAACATCGTGTGGGTTCGAGTCCCTCCATCGGCACCAATCGCGTCTTTGACGCGGCCTTTCCCAAGGACCTACGCTAAGACAAGGTTGCCCGATACGGGCCATTTTGATGCCATGTTTGATCTCTAGGACAACAGGCAGTCCCGCGATGGGTCCAGATAAGTTAACCCGCGGTTAGCCTCGGTATGGTGTTGTGTAATCAGGCGCATGTCGCGCCACATGGTAAAGAACGTGAAATTGTGGCTGGGTTTTTGACTGTACCTTCCGAACATGCCAACCGCTATGGCCGGTGCGATCTATTGAACCTGACAGGGCCGCAGGTCAAAAAGATCGCCTTTAAACCCAAAAATCCCGATGCCAGCCGCGTGACCTATGGTTGCGGCACCACCCTGACCTATGCCCAGATCGCGCAGGTCATTCCCTGTTTCACCCCCGGCACCAGGATCGCCACACCCAAAGGCGAAAAACTGGTCGAAAATTTGAAAATCGGCGACAGGGTCGTGACCCGCGACAATGGCATCCGCCACATCACTTGGGCCGGTCAAAAGACGATGCAGATGCAGGATCTGCAGATCAGCGCCACGATGCGTCCCGTGCTGATCCGTGCGGGCGCGTTGGGGCAGGGCCTGCCGGAACGCGATATGATCGTGTCGCCCAATCACCGTGTCTTGGTGGTTTCGGACATGGCAAAGCGTCATTTCGCCGAATCAGAGGTGCTGATCGCGGCCAAACATCTGACGCAGATGAAAGGCATCACACCGATCGATCTGCCAAAGGCGACCTATATCCATTTCATGTGCGAAACCCATGAAATCGTTTTGTCAGACGGGGCCTGGACCGAAAGTTTCCAGCCCGGCGATGACACGCTGCAAGGCATCGACGCCGATCAACGCGAAGAATTGTTCCTGCTCTTCCCCGAACTGGCCACCAAAGAAGGCCTGCGCCGCTACCGTGCCGCGCGCAAGACGCTGCAACAGACCGAGGCCGGGTTGATCACCGCCACCGGCTAAAGCGCGCTGCGCCGCCATGCATCCCATTGTTCGGGTGTGTCCAGATCAAGCCTTGCGCGCTGGTCGGGCAGCGGGACCATGCATGTCTGACCCTGATGCGCCTGCACGATTGTTTCGGCACCCCCATCCCCCGCCAAATCCGCGAATTGACCGCGCAACCGCGCGTCAAAGATCACCGGATGACCGGGCTTGCCATCCGCGGTCGCACCCCGCCAGATCAGATAATCAGGATGCAGCTGCCGCGCGGTCAGAACCTGCTGCAGATCAGCTGTGCTCAAGGCCACCAGATCGCCGAGCAAGATCATGAAAGCCGCGCAATCGGGCAATTGCGCGACCGCGTCACGCATGCTGGCAGACATGCCCTGTGCCGCATTTTGCGCGACCAGCAGGGGTGCATCCAAATCATTGATGACCGCTGCGCGCGGATGATCCGCAGCAGGCAGCACCACGCAAACCGGATGGCCGGTCGCTTGCGCCATCACCACCTGCCGGCGTAACAGCGGCATGCCATCCACGACCTGCAACAGCTTGTCCTGCCCGCGCATCCGGCGCGACGCGCCTGCCGCAAGGATCAGGATCGGGATCATCCGCGCATGACCTGACCGTCCGGGTCGAACAGGGGTGTCGTGATCCGGCGGGCAGGGCGGCGCTGGCCCATGATCTCGATCTCGACCACCGTGTCGTCGGTCGCCGCGGCGCGCGGGACCAACGCAAAAGCGATGGATGTGCCTGTATGATGCGCATAGCCGCCAGAGGTACAGAACCCCTGCACCTGCCCTGCGATAAACACCGGTTCATAGGCGACGACATCGGCATCATCCGCATCGACCACAAAGGTCACTAGCATCCGGTCAGGCGGCGTGGCGCGTTCCGCCTCGGCCAGCGCGCGGCCAATGAAATCACTGGTCTTTTTGAAGCTGATGAAGCGGTCCATCCCTGTTTCGGCGGCGGTGTAATCAGGTGAAAACTCGCGCCCCCATGAGCCGAAAAACCGGTCGAGCCGCAGCGACATCATCGCGCGCATCCCGAACGGGGCGATGCCGTAAGGCTGGCCCGCCTGCCAAAGCGTCCACCACAATTGCCGCTGGTCCGTGGGGTCGCAGTAAATCTCATAGCCCAGATCGCCGGTATAGCTGACACGCTGCACGATACAGGCGACCTGACCTACCGTGATGCGGCGCACATCCATGAACCTGATCCCCGCCACATCATCGCGCGTGCAGGCGGCCAGCACATCGCGCGCCTTCGGCCCTGCAATCTGGAACCCCGTGCGCGTGTCCGAGATATTCTCGACCCGCGCATCCGGGCTTTCGTTCTGCATAAACCAGCGGTGGTGGATGTCCTGCGCGCCATAGCTGGCGGTCAGCTGGAAGTCATCCTCGGCCAGACAGGAGACAGTGAAATCACCCCAAAGCCGCCCCTTGGGTGACAGCATCGGCGTCAATGACATGCGCCCCGGTTGCGGGATGCGTCCCGCCATGATCCGGTCGAGCCATGCGCGCGCGCCGCTGCCTGTGACGCTGAACTTGCCGAAATTCTGCAATTCATTGATGCCGACACCGCCGCGCACCGCCGCCACCTCGCGCGCGGTGGCGGCAAAGGCATCAGACCGGCGAAAGGTCGGGGTCTCATAGGGCGGGTCACCTGCGCGGGCAAAGTAATTGGCAACCTCCAGCCCGAATTGATGGCCCCAGACCGCGCCCAGATCGGTGAAAATGTCGTACATCGGCGTGGTGCGATGCGGGCGGGCGGCGGGCAATTCCTGATTGGGATAGCTGACGGAAAACCGGTTCTGGTAATTTTCCACCACCTTGGGGCGGGTATAGCCGGGCGTGATCCAGCGGCCATAGCGCGCGATATCCAAGGCACTGACATCGCGTTCGCATTCGCCCGTGATCATCCATTGCGCCAGCATCAGGCCCACACCGCCACCCTGACTGAACCCCGCCATGACACCGCAGGCCGACCAGTAATTGCGCAGGCCGGGCACCGGGCCGACCAGCGGATTGCCATCAGGGGCAAAGGTAAAGGGGCCGTGGATCACCGATTTGACGCCCGCGCGTTCCAGCACCGGAAAGCGGCTGTAGGCAAAGGCGATGGACTCCTCGATCTTGTCCAGATTGTCGGGCAGCAATTCATGGCCAAAATCCCACGGCGTGCCATCCACCGCCCAAGGTTTGCAGGGCTGTTCATAAAACCCGATGCACAGGCCCCGCCCTTCCTGGCGCAGATAGCTTTCGCCGGCGGGGTCCATGACATGGGGGTGTTCGCTGTCACGCTCGTAAATCTCGGGCAGGTCGTCGGTGACGATATATTGGTGTTCCATCGGGTGTAGCGGGACATAAGACCCCGCCATCGCCGCCACTTCGCGCGCCCAAAGACCCGCGGCATTGACCACATGTTCGGCATGGATCGTGCCTTTGTCGGTCACCACGTCCCATGTGCCGTCAGGGCGGGGGGTCGTTGCAATCACCTTGCAATGCAATTCGATCGTCGCACCGCCCATCTTGGCGGCACGCGCATAGGCATGGGTTGTGCCGGACGGGTCAAGATGCCCGTCCAACGGGTCGTAAAGCCCGCCAATGATGCCATCAAGATTGGTGATCGGCGCGATTTTCGCAATCTCTGCGGGGCCGATGATTTCGGTGTCCAGACCCATGTACCGGTGCTTGGCGCGTTCGGCGACCAGCATGTCGAACCGGTCCTGATTATCCGCAAGCGTCACACCGCCAACATGGTGCAGCCCGCAGGACATGCCCGTGATCGCCTCCAGCTCGCGGTACAGGCGGATGGTATAGCCTTGCAGCGCGGCCATATTCGTGTCGCCATTCAGCGTGTGAAATCCGCCCGCCGCATGCCAGGTGGACCCCGATGTCAGCTCGGAGCGTTCCAACAGCATGACATCCGACCAGCCCAGCTTGGTCAGATGATAAAGCACCGAACACCCGACAACGCCGCCTCCGATGATCACGGCACGGGTGGTGGTTTTCATGGCACTGCTCCTGCTGTTTGCCGCAGTATGGCAGGGGCGGTCAGGTCCGGCGTTCCGTTTGCGACATCTCGTGTCGCGGTGGCGTTACGGGATGATCCGCGTGTATTTGCTGCCTTCGAGCGTCGCACCGACCCGCAGACCGGTCTGGCCGAACACGACCGCGATCACCGGCGACAGCGATGTCGTGGTTTCTGCGCGTAACATGTCGCTTTGGTTGCTGAAGGCATAATCAATACTGGCACCCGCGGCCCAACCGGGCGCTTGGCGGAATTCCAACAGCGCATCAGGCGTCATGAAGAACAGCACAGAGCTGAATTGCTGCGCCCCGATCTGCAGACCGGCACTGCCTGTGGTGGCGGAATAATAATCCACCGTCGATTGCCCGACGCGCAACGCGCCGCGCCCGAATGACCCGCCAAAACCGAACCCCGCATTGGTCACCAAGGGCATCACCAACAGGCCCGATGCGCGCGACGCAAGATCGCGGGTACCGGGAAATTCGGTATACATCTGTTCCAATGTTGCATCGACGCGCGCATCGATGGTCGCGCCCGCACTACTGCCGATGCCGTTGTTACAAGCGGCAAGGCTGCCCGCCGCCATCAGGCCAAGCGCGAAACCACGCCGAGAAAATCTGCTCATATCAATCTGCCCTTTGCCAATTCGGGACGTTAGCCGCCCTTCGTCGCGCGATGATAGGCGATAGTGACGAAAGTGTCACGCGTTTGGTGTCGCTGCGCGGATATTTCCCACCAGTCAGTACGCGGGCTTGCGCCCTGCGCCAACATGTCATCCCGCGCGCCGCATCGGCGTCTTGTCGCTTTCGCTGGCATTCAGCTGCGACATCTGGTCGATCAGCGCGCCCACATTGCCCACCAGCGACGTGTTGGATTGCGCAAGCTGGTCCACCATTCCGGCGTTTTGCTGGGTGACAACATCAAGATGGCCAACACCAACGTTCAGTTCAGCCAGCGCATTGGATTGCTGGCGCGCGCTTTCGCTGATCGCGCCCATCGTTTCGCTGATCGTGCCAATGCTTTTGACGATGTTCTTCAGCTCGTCACCGGTATTGTTGACGAGATCGACCCCGTTTGTCACCTGCGTCGCGCTGCGGCTGATCAAAGATTTGATCTCCCCTGCCGCGTCCTGCGCACGATGCGCAAGGCCGCGCACCTCTGATGCGACAACGGCAAAGCCGCGGCCTGCATCGCCCGCGCGCGCGGCTTCGACACCGGCATTCAGCGCCAGCAGATTGGTCTGAAAGGCGATATCGTCGATCACGGCGATGATCTTTGAAATCTCGCTAGACGAATTGGCAATCTGCGACATCGCATCTATCGCGCGCTGGACAACAGCATCGCTTTTGCGCGCACCGGCGGCGGTCTGGGTGGCCAGGTCTTCGGCATCCGTCAGGCGTTTGGTGGATGACCGCACGGTCGTGGTCAATTCTTCCAGCGCGGCGGCCGTCTGTTCCAGCGTCGCCGCCTGCGCGGTTGTGCGCGACGATAATTCCGAGGATGCATGTTCCAGATCACCGGTGATCGTGCGGACCTGTTGCGCGATCTGTGACACATTGCGCAAGATATCGGCCAGACGGATGCTGGCCTTGTTAAAGGCGGTGCCAATATCATCAACATCGGACAGCCCGAAATGCGGCAACCGGTAGGTCAGATCACCGCCGCTCAGCGCATCAAGACCCTTGGCGATTTCGATAAAGGCGTCATTGCGCTGGGTCACGTCGGTGGACACCTTGATCACGATTGCAACCGCGCCGGTCGCATCGCGCACACCGGCATAGGTCGCCTAGATCCAGATCATCCGCCCGCTTTTGCAGCGGCGCTGAAACCGGTCGGTAAATGGTTCGCCCCGCCCCAGCCGGTCCCAGAAATCGCGGTATTCGGCGGACTTGGCATAGCTGGGATCGACGAACATCCGGTGGTGTTTGCCCTGAATTTCAGCCAGCGGATATTCCAGCGTCTTGCAGAAATTTTCGTTCGCCGAGATGATGGTCCCATCGAGACCAAAGCGGATGACGGCCTGCGTCTGGTCAATCATCGTCAAAAGAGGATCGGGCGACGGCACGTCTTTTTTGTGAAATAATAATGGCACTTGCAAATCTTTCTAGCGTTAACGTGATGCCGAAAGACTTACATGAGCAGATTACCAAATGGTTTATTTAGCCCTGCAGCGCCTTTGCCGCATCCATTGCGAAATAGGTCAGCACGCCGTCACAACCTGAACGTTTAAAGGCCAAAAGGCTTTCCATCATGACGCGTTCCCCGTCCAGCCAACCGTTCTGGATCGCGGCCTGCATCATCGCGTATTCACCGCTGACCTGGTAGGCATAGGTCGGCACGCCGAAGGTGTCTTTGACCCGCCGGCAGATATCAAGATAAGGCATGCCGGGCTTGACCATGACCATATCGGCCCCTTCGGACAGATCGCGCGCGACAAGGCGCAGCGCCTCGTCACTATTGCCGGGGTCCATCTGATAGGTCTTTTTGTCGCCGGTCAGCGCCGAGGACGCGCCCACCGCATCGCGGAACGGGCCATAAAACGCCGAGGCATATTTCGCGGCATAGCTCAGGATCGTGACATGGCTGTGACCTTCGGATTCCAACGCGGCACGGATCGCGCCGATGCGCCCGTCCATCATATCCGATGGGCCGAGGATATCAGCACCGGCATCCGCCTGCGCCAGCGCCATTTTCACCAAGGCATCGACCGTGCGGTCATTCACAATCTCGCCGTTTTCGACAAAACCGTCGTGGCCATTGATGTTATAGGGGTCCAACGCGATATCGGTCATCACGGCGATATCGGGGGCGGCATCCTTGATCGCGCGGATCGCTTGATTGGTCAGGTTGTTTGCATCCCAAGCCATGGCGCAATCGGTCGTCCGCGCCTCCATCCCTGTATAGGGAAAAATGCAGATCGCGGGTATACCCAGCGCCTGCGCCTCGACCGCCGCCTTTGCGATCCGGTCCACGGTGCGCCGCATCACGCCGGGCATCGAGGTGACAGGCGTTTCATCGTCGCGGCCTTCCATCACAAAGACCGGCCAGATCAAATCATCCACCGTCAGCGTGTGCTGGCGGGCAAGCGCGCGCAGGGCAGGGGTCCGGCGCATCCGGCGCAGGCGGGTGATGGGAAAGGCGGGGGTGATCGGGGTCATGGGGCGGCCTTTGCGATGAATATGCCCTTTGGTCGCATGGATTTTGCGGCATCACAAGTCTGGGCAATCGCACGACGGCCCGCTATCGTCTGCGCTGACACAGATTACCGGACCATAGCTTGACCCTGATCGACATCATCACAAGCCTGATTGATTTCAGGACCTTTTCCAGCATCTGGTATTGGCTGGCGGTCTTGGTGACCTGGGCCGTTGCCACCCATTGGGTGATCGGCGTGCCGTTCGACATGGTCGTGCGCGCACGCAGGCAGGGCGGGCAGGCGGCGCAGGATCTCGAAATAATGGTGGCGATCAACCTGCGCCGGTTGATGACGATTTCGGGCACACCGGCTGTCATTCTGGTTGGTATGGGGGCGTTTGTCGTCACGGCAGCGGCGATGCTGGGTTTTGTTTACGGGCTGGAACTGGCGCAGGGGCTGTTCTGTCTGGCCTTTCCGCTGGTCTTTGTCGGGCTGCTGACGCAGCGCAGCTGCCTGCAATTCGCGCAGGACCAACCGACCGGACCCGCCTTGATCCTGGCCATGGTGCGGCTGCGGTTCTGGATTCAGCTGATCGCGATTACAGCGCTGTTCTGCACTGCACTTTTGGGGATCTATGTCCTGCTGAGCCAACGCTTCGGGTGATGAGCAGTTGACACGGCCCCGGCGCAGGATATCTCGGCGCAATGTCTGATCATACCCATATCACCGTCAGCGGCGCGCCCGAAGGGTTTGACGCCAAACTGATCCTTGCCGAATTGGCCAAGGGCCAGCCCGTTTGCCATATCGCGCGCGATGACAAAAGGCTGGCGGCCATGCAATCGGCGCTGGCGTTCTTTGCGCCCGGCGTGCCGGTGTTCGTTTTCCCCGCGTGGGATTGCCTGCCCTATGACCGGGTATCGCCCAACACAGATATTTCCGCCGCGCGCATGGCCACATTGGCAGCCCTTGTCCACGGGATGCCCGGCCAGTTCATCCTGCTGACCACACTATCGGCGGCGACCCAGCGCGTGCCAGCGCGCAACACATTGCGCGAGGCGGCATTTACCGCGACCGTGGGCAAACGGCTGGATGAAGGGGCATTGCGCGCCTTTCTGGTACGGATGGGGTTCACGCAAAGCCCCAATGTGATGGAACCAGGCGATTATGCCGTGCGCGGCGGGATTATCGACATCTTTCCACCGGGCCAATCCGGCCCTGTGCGGCTGGATCTGTTCGGCGATGTGCTGGATGCCGCGCGCCGGTTTGACCCCGCCACCCAGCGCACGGTTGAAAAACTGACCGAAGTGGAACTGGCGCCGGTGTCCGAAGTGATCTTGGACGAGGCCGCAATCACCCGGTTCCGGCAGAATTACCGGATCGAATTTGGTGCCGCCGGCACCGATGACCCGCTTTACGAGGCGGTCAGCGCGGGGCGCAAGCATGCGGGCGTCGAACATTGGCTGGGGTTCTTTCAGGACGATCTGGAAACCCTGTTCGATTACCTGCCCAAGGCGACCATCACGCTCGACGACCAGATCGGCCCGCAACGCGTGGCGCGGTGGGAATCCATCGCCGACCAATACGGCACGCGGATGCATGCGCTGACGCAAAAGGGGCGGATGGATTCGGTCTATAAACCGGCCCCACCGCAATTATTGTATCTGGACGATGCCGCGTGGGCGCGCGCCGTGGCCGAGCGCCGCGTGTTGCAGTTTTCACCGCACAAACAGGCCACCGGCCCCGGCGTCATCGACGCGGGCGGGCGCATGGGGCGCAGTTTCGCCCCTGAACGCCAACAAGAGAACCTGAGCCTGTTCGGGGCCTTGGCCGCGCATATCAAGGCGCGCAGCGCCAAAGGCCCGGTCATTGTCGCCTCTTATTCCGATGGCGCGCGCGAACGGCTCGAAGGCTTGATCGAGGATGAAGGTGTTGGCGAGACGATTGCCATCAGTGATTTTTCGCGCATCGGCAAAACCGGCGTCTATCTGGCGGTCTGGCCTTTGGATCAGGGGTTTGAATCCCCCGGCCTGACGGTGATTTCCGAACAGGACGTGCTGGGCGACCGGCTGATCCGCCAGACCAAGCGCAAACGGCGTGCCGAAAATTTCCTCTCCGAGGCCAACAGCCTTGCCCCCGGCGATCTGGTGGTCCACGTCGATCACGGTGTCGGCCGGTTCGAGGGGATGGAGGTTGTCACAGCACTTGGTGCCGCGCATGAATGCCTGCTGATCGCCTATGCCGAGGAAACCAAGCTTTACCTGCCGGTCGAGAATATCGAGCTTTTGTCAAAATACGGCCATGAGGCCGGATTGCTGGACAAACTGGGCGGCGGTGCATGGCAGGCGAAAAAAGCACGGCTCAAGGAACGCATCCGCCAGATTGCCGAACGGCTGATCCGTGTCGCCGCCGAACGTGCGCTGCGCAAAGCCCCCGTACTGGAACCGGAATCAGGGTTGTGGGATCAATTCCTTGCGCGCTTTCCCTATGCCGAAACCGATGACCAGTTGTCCGCCATTGACGATGTGCTCAGTGATCTGGGATCAGGTCAGCCGATGGACCGGCTGATCTGCGGCGATGTGGGCTTTGGCAAGACCGAAGTGGCCATTCGCGCCGCTTTCGTTGCGGCAATGGCGGGTGTGCAGGTGGCGATTGTGGCGCCCACAACCTTGCTCGCGCGCCAGCATTACCAAAGCTTTGCCGAAAGGTTCCGTGGCTTTCCGGTCAATGTGCGGCCTTTGTCGCGGTTCGTGTCACCGCGCGATGCGGCATTGACCCGTGACGGGATCGCGAAAGGTACGGTTGATATCGTGATCGGCACCCATGCGCTGCTGGCAAAGGCGGTGAATTTCAAGAACCTTGGCTTGTTGATCATCGACGAGGAACAGAAATTCGGCGTGCAGCACAAGGAAAGGCTGAAACAATTGCGCACCGACGTGCATGTGCTGACCCTGACCGCCACGCCGATCCCGCGGACCTTGCAATTGTCGCTGTCGGGCGTGCGCGATCTGTCGGTCATCGGCACACCGCCGATCGACCGTCTGGCGATCCGCACCTATGTGTCCGAATTCGACACGATCACCGTGCGCGAGGCGCTCTTGCGCGAACATTATCGTGGCGGGCAGAGTTTCATCGTCGTCCCCCGCATCACCGATATGGACGAGATGGAAGCGTTTTTGCGCGAAGAAGTCCCCGAAGTGACATTCATCAGCGCCACGGGCCAGATGGCGGCGGGCGAATTGGACGACCGGATGAACGCCTTTTACGACGGCAAATATGATGTGCTGCTGGCGACAACGATTGTGGAATCCGGCCTCGATATTCCAACCGCCAATACGATGATCGTCTGGCGGGCGGATATGTTCGGGCTGTCGCAATTGTATCAGATCAGAGGCAGGGTGGGCCGGTCCAAGACCCGCGCCTATGCCTATCTGACGACAAAACCGCGCCAGAAACTGACCACTACCGCGCAGAAACGTCTGCGCGTGCTGGGGTCCATCGACAGTCTGGGGGCAGGGTTTACGCTCGCGTCCCAAGACCTCGACATCCGTGGTGCGGGCAATTTGCTGGGCGAGGAACAATCCGGCCAGATGCGCGAAGTGGGCTATGAGCTTTACCAGCAGATGCTGGAAGACCAGATCAATGCGATCCGGTCAGGCGCTGCCGAAGGCATCATCGACGACGGCCAATGGGCGCCGCAGATCAACCTGGGTGTGCCGGTTCTGATCCCCGAAGATTATGTCCCCGACCTTGACGTGCGTCTGGGGCTGTACCGCCGCCTGTCGAACCTGACCACCAAGGTCGAGTTGGAAGGTTTCGCCGCCGAACTGATCGACCGTTTCGGCCCGCTGCCGCGCGAGGTGAACACGCTGCTGCTGGTCGTGCGGATCAAGGCGATGTGCAAAAAGGCGGGCATCAGCCAGCTGGATGCAGGGCCAAAGGGTGCAACGATCCGGTTCCATAATGACAAATTCGCCTCGCCTGCGGGGCTGGTGGATTTTATCAACGACCAGCGCGGACAGGCCAAGGTCAAGGATAACAAGATCGTCGTGCTGCGCGATTGGGACAAGGAACGCGACAAGATACAAGGAGCGTTCAACATCGCGCGCGATCTGGCGGCAAAACTTGCGGAGGAAACGAAAAAAGCAGGGTAGAACCCTGCTTTTTCCGGTCTCCGACGGGGATCGCTTCAAATTGCGCTATGCGCGAATTGGCGGGCTCGGAAGTTGGGTTATGCGTCGCCCGGCCGCGTGATCTTGGTTGTCAGCCAGAGCGCAATGCTGGCCGCCACCAAAGCCCCCACCGCCATCGGCAGCGGCGTGCCGTCAAACATCAGCGCGATGGGGGCGGCGATCATGACCGCGCCAATCGTCGAAATCGCCGCGATGATCGAGGCAGCAAGACCCGCCATATGGCCCATGTCTTCCATCGCCAGCGCGTTCAAATTGCCGATTGTCAGCCCCGCCTGAAAGAAATTGCCGGTGACCCAGATCACATAGGTGCCAAAGGCCAGCCAATAGGGGCCATCCACCGCCGTGATCGCAATCATTGCCAGCGTGATGCCGATTTGAACAATCAGCATCGCCTTGATGATCGCGCGCATCCCCAGCCGCATCACTAGCCGCGCATTCAGCAGGCTAGCGCTGGCGGCCAGAATGGCGATGCCGCCGAACCAGTAATGAAAATACGCGCCTTGGCCAAAGGTGACATCGAACACCTGCTGGGTCGAGGACAGCACGATGAACAGGATGCCAAAAACCAGCGTCTGCACCGCGATCGACAGCCGCGCCGTGCGATGCGCGAACATCTCGACTGTGGCGGTGTAAAGGGCCCTAATGCTCAGCGCGCGGCGGTTTTCAGGCATCAGCGTCTCGGGCTGCCGGATCAACAGCCACAGCAACGTGATCACTGAAAACAACATGAACGCGGCAAAGATCGCCCGCCAGCCAAAGCCCAGAATGATGAAATGCCCCAAGGTCGGAGCCAAGGCAGGCACCAGCGCAAAGACCGCCATCACGAAGGACATGATCCGCGCCATATCACGCCCCTGATAGATGTCGCGCACCAGTGCCATGGCGACAACCCGCGGCCCAGAGGCCCCCAGCCCCATCAGCACCCGTGCAGCCAGCATCAGTTCGAGCGATTGCGCAGCCCAAGCCAGCCCGCAGCCGACAACATAGACCACCGCGCCCGCGATCATCACCGGCTTGCGCCCGTAAGCATCCGACAAAGGCCCGGTGAACAAGGTACCGATCCCCATGCCCAGCACGAAACTTGTGATGATCAGCTGCGCATTGTTCAGATTGTCAGGGCTGAGCGCAGCCCCGATTTGCGGCAAGGCGGGCAGCATCGCGTCAATCGAAAACGCGACCGTCGCCACCACCATCGCCATCAGCGCGATAAATTCGGTTTGGCCCAACCGCTGGCGTGGGCTGATCATGCCTCGTCGCCAATTTGGGCAATGATATCACTGATAATTTTGACCCAAAGATCGGTCGGCTGCGCGCCCGGCACCGCATGTTGATTGGCCACCACAAAAGTCGGCACCGCGCTGATGCCCATATCGCGGCTATGCGCATCACGCGCACGGATATCGGCGGTATCGGCGTCAGAGGCCAGCAGCCGGGTGATGAGGGCGGCATCCATTTCCGCCATATCGGCAATATCGGCGAGCACTTCGTGGCTGCCGATGTCGCGGCCTTCGACAAAGTAAGCCTTGAACAAAAGGTCCACAACCAGCAGCTGGCGCGCCTCGATTCCGGCCCAATGGATCAGGCGATGCGCGTCGATTGTATTAGGGGTGACCTGCATTGCTTCGAAATTGATGGTCAGACCTGCCTTTTCGGCATGCGCGACGACGGGCGCATAGGCTTTCGCCGCCGCGGCCTTGCCGCCGAATTTGGTTTCGAGATAGGTTTTGCGGTCCATCCCGCCTGCAGGCATATCGGGGTTCAGCTGGAACGGATGCCATTCGATCGTGAACGGATGATCGACAAATTGCGCCAATGCCGCGTCCAGATTGGCCTTGCCAATATAGCACCAAGGGCAGATCGGGTCGGAAATGATATCGAGTTTGACCATGCTGGCCCCCTGAGACTGTGGGATGAAAATATGTCACAGGGGTATCGGCACCCTGGGTCAGTTGCAAGATCAGCTGCGCCTGCGTAAAGAATTGCCATGACCGAGATCGACCCCAGAAACTTGATCCGCATCGCGCATGAAAACGGGTCCGCCAGCGTGGCGCAGCCGTTGGATCTGGGCGCGCGGGTGCGTGAATTGCGCAAGGCGCGTGACTGGACACTGGAACAGGCCGCACGGCAGGCGGGGCTGGCGCGGTCCACCCTGTCCAAGATCGAGAACGGCCAGATGTCGCCGACCTATGATGCGCTCAAAAAGCTGGCGGTGGGGCTGGATATTTCGGTGCCGCAATTATTCACGCCGCCGGCCAAAGGGCAGGTCAACGGGCGCATGGCCGTGACCCGCGGCGGACAGGAAGCGGTGCAGATCACCACGACCTATGAACATGCGTTGCTGGCTGAAAGCCTGAGTACGAAAAAGATGCTGCCTTACCGCGCCCGGGTGCGCGCGCGGTCGATGGAGGAATTCGATGGCTGGGTGCGCCATGACGGCGAGGAATTTCTGTATGTGCTGACCGGACAGGTGCGGCTTTATACCGAATTTTACGAGCCAATCGCGCTGAAACGCGGCGACAGCGCCTATTACGATGCCGCGATGGGCCACAATGTTGTGTCCATCAGCGCCGAGGATGCGACGATCCTGTGGGTGACATCGCTGTCCTAGACTTTGATGCGCTCCGCGCGGGGAGTATTTGGGGAAATAAGAAGGTGAAAAGGCCCGGGGCGATCCGGGCCTTTGTGTTTTAATCCTCGTACCACCAGACATCGGGCTGCCAGCCGGGCCAATCGCCGAAGATCGGCAGGTTTTCGGGGTAGCGCAATTCGCGGGCATGGGCGATGCGGCTGATGTTCCACTGATAGATCGGGATCACATAGCGCCCGGCGGTCAGGATGCGGTCGAGCGCTTGGACGGCTGCGACGAAATCATCCTGGCTTTGCGAGGTCAGCAGGCGGTTGATCATCGCATCCACGGCGGGGGATTTCAGTCCCATCACGTTGCGCCCGCCGGGCTGGTCGGCCGCGGCTGCGCCGAAATAGTTGAACTGTTCGTTGCCAGGCGAGAGCGACAGGCCGACACGGTAATAGGTCATGTCGAAATCATAGGCATCGACGCGTTCCTTGTATTGCGCGCCATCAGCCAGCGACACGCGCGGGGAGATCCCGATCCGCCCCAGCGACTGGACATACATGTCGACGATCGACTGGTTTTCCGACCCGCCCTGTTGGAGCAGGATTTCAAAGGTGAACGGGGTTCCGGCTGCGTTGCGCAGCACGCCGTCCTGCACGGTCCAGCCTGCCTGCGCCATCAGATCAAGCGCGGCGGCGGTGCCTGCGCGGTTGCGTTCGGTGCCGTCACCTATGGGTAAATTGTAGCCTTCGAGCGTGCCCGGTATCAGATCGGCGGCGAAGGGGGCGAGGAATTCTGCCACGCGCCCGGTGGCGGGGCCATGGTGCATGCCCAGCGGCGAGTTGGACCAGTAGGAGGTGATGCGCGGCTGTGCGCCGCCGGTCATCGCGTCATTGATGAATTCGAAATTGAATGCATGGATCAGCGCATCCCGTACCCGCCAATCGGCGAATTGCGCGCGTCGGGTGTTCATCACGAACCCCGTCATGCCGGAGGGTCGTTCATGGCCCAACACCGACAGGGTGACATCGCCGCTCTGCACGGCGGGAAAATCATATTGCCCGTCCCAACGCGCGACGTTGAATTCGCGGTTGGTGGTCACTTCGAGCGTCTTGAACGCCTCGAAAGCGGCGGTTTCATCACCGAAGAATTCGATCCGCACCTCGTCGAAATTATGCAGGCCGCGCTGGAACGGCACATTCACACCCCAATAATCGGGGTTGCGCCGTAGCGAGATGAAGCGTCCGGCCTCGAAATCGTCGATCACATAGGGGGCAGAGGTGATCGGCACCACGTCAAGCGTGCTTTGCGCGAAATCCACACCCTCCCATTGCGCCTTTTTCAGGATCGGGCGCAGGCCCGCGAGCAGCGCCAGTTCACGGTCGGCCACGTTGAAGGTCAGCCGGACCGACCGGTCGCCGGTCTGTGCGATGCTGGCCACACGGGTCCAGAACCCCAGATAACGGGGATGGCCAATGGTGCCCAAGGTTTCAAATGACCAGATCACGTCTGCGACTGTGACGGGGCTGCCGTCAGAGAATCGCGCCTCGGGCCGCAGGGTAAATTCGACCCAATCGCGGTCGGGGCTGGTTTGCACCGATTCGGCCAGCAGGCCGTAAAGCGTGAACGGTTCGTCCAGCGACCGCGCCATCAGGCTTTCGCCGACGAAATAGCGCAATTGCCATGACACCGACCCTTTCAGGATGAAAGGGTTGAGGCTGTCAAAGCCGCCAACCTCTGAGGTGACGATGCGCCCGCCCTTGGGGGCATCAGGGTTCGCATAGGGCAGGGACACAAAATCAGGTGGCAGCGCGGGGTCACCATACATAGCTATGCCATGTTGCGGTTCGGCAAAAGCTATGCCCGCCATCGCGATCATCGCCGCGCCCATGCGCCATGCCGCGATCAAGCGGCCAAAATGAAATGCCATTTTCGTGATGTTCCCCATGGATGATACCTTGCTTGGTGGCACCGTAATGACGGTTCTAGGCATTTTCAAACTTTTAGCTTGGAGCCACGCGGGGAATTGCTTATATAGAGGGCACTGCTCGATAGGTTTCTTGCCTGTATGAAACCTGCCTCAATAACTTAGCGCCCGCCTTGTGCGGGCGTTTTTTTATGGGCTTTGCCGGACCGCAGGTGACCTTTGCAGATGCAGCATGTACAGTGAGTCGCAATCGCAACATCCGGAGACCACGCCATGAACCTGCAAGGAAAAACCGCCATCATCACCGGGTCCACATCGGGGATCGGGCTGGGTATCGCGCGCGCCTTGGCACAGGCGGGGGTCGATGTGGTGCTGAATTCGTTCACCGACACCGAAGATGACCATGCCTGCGCCGCTGATATCGCATCCAGCACCGGGGTCACGGCGCGGTATATCCAGGCCGATATGTCCAAGGGTGCAGAGTGTCGCCGTCTGATCGCGGATGCGGGCGGCTGCGATATTCTGGTCAACAATGCCGGCATCCAGCATGTCGCCCCGATCCAGGATTTCGACCCAGCCAAATGGGATGCGATCATCGCGATCAACCTGTCATCGGCCTTTCATACCACCGCTGCGGCGGTGACCGGCATGCGCGACCGTGGCTGGGGCCGGATCATCAACGTGGCCTCGGCGCATGGGTTGACGGCCTCGCCCTATAAATCCGCCTATGTTGCGGCCAAGCACGGCATCATCGGCCTGACCAAGACCGTGGGGCTGGAAACTGCGCGCGATCCGATCACCTGTAATGCAATCTGTCCCGGCTATGTCCTGACACCGCTGGTCGAGGCGCAGATCCCCGCCACGATGAAAGAATACGGCATGTCGCGCGACGAGGTGATCGAGAAGGTCATGCTCGCACGCCAACCGTCCAAGCAATTCGCCACGGTCGAGGAATTGGGCGGCACGGCGGTATTTCTGTGTTCGGACACCGCAGCCCAGATCACCGGCACAGCGATCAGCGTCGATGGAGGCTGGACCGCGCAATGAAGCGGATCAACCTTGCCCTGCAAGGCGGCGGCGCGCATGGCGCCTTTACCTGGGGTGTGCTGGACCGGCTGTTGCAGGACGACGGCATCGAGATTGCCGCGATTTCCGCCACATCGGCGGGGGCGCTGAATGCGGCGGCGCTGAAATCGGGCTGGGTGCGCGATGGACGCGGGGGCGCGCGTGAAAACCTTGACTGGCTTTGGGGGCAGGTGGGGGCGGTCACCGACGCGCGGTTGACAGATTGGGTATCGTCCATGGCCCCCGCCGCGCATGTGGTGGCGCAGGCGATGAAATATTCGCCCGCCTATGCCGCGCTCGATATGACATCGCGGATGATGTCGCCCTATGTCACCGGCCCTTTGATGCGCAATCCGCTGGAAAAGATCGTCAAACAATTCCGCTATGATGCGGTCTGCGGCCAGGTTGGTCCTGCGCTGCATATCTGCACGACCAATGTGCGCAGCGGCAAGATCCGCGTTTTCAGCGGCGACGAAATTTCAAGCGATGTCATCATGGCCTCGGCCTGTTTGCCGACGCTGTTTCAGGCGGTGGAATTTACTGATCCGCGCACCGGCAAGTCAGAGGCGTTCTGGGATGGCGGCTATAGCGGGAATCCTGCGCTATTTCCATTGTTTGCCAAGGACTTGCCAGACGATATTCTGGTGGTCAATATCAACCCGCTTTACCGTGCGGAACTGCCGACAGATGTGCAGGCGATCCAGAACCGGATCAACGAGATCAGTTTCAATTCGTCGCTGTTGCGTGAATTGCGCGCCATTGCCTTTGTCAAACGCCTGTTGGCCGATGGGTCGATGACGCATGGCACGATGAAGGATGTGATCGTGCATATGATCGCCGATGACGCGCTGATGAATGAATTGAACGTGGCAACCAAGACGATCCCGCAGCCTGTCATCCTTGCGCGGCTGAAAGAGGCGGGGCAGGCGGCGGCGGATGCGTTCTTGAAAAACCACAAATCCGATCTGAACGTCAAAAGCACCGTCGATGTGGACATGATGTTCAACTGACCAGCTTGACCGCCAGCGCCCACATGACCAGCCCGATCAGCAGATCAAGCCGCCGCCAGGCCCGGGCCGATTGCATGACAGGGGCCAACAGCCGCGCGCCATAGCCCAGAGTGAAAAAGAACGTATAGGACGCCAGCACAGCGCCTGCGCCAAAAGCAGCCTTCAACGCGGTCTCGGTGAATTGTGTCGATACCGCGCCCACCAGCCCCAGCGTGTCCAGATAGACATGCGGGTTCAGCCATGTGAAGGCCGCCCCCGTCGCCAAAACCCGCCACAGGCTGGCCGATACACCTGCAACCTGCATCGCGTAATCGCCCTGATAGGCCGCAAGCAACCGCAACGCGCCGTAAACGGCAAGAAAGGCCGCACCACCCCAGGCCATGATCTGCGGAAACGCCGGATAAAGCGTGACCAGATAGCCAAAGCCCATCACGCCCGCCGTGATCAGCACAGCATCCGACGTGGCGCATAGCAGGCACAGCCAGAACACATGCTGCCGCGCCAGACCCTGCCGCAGCACAAAGGCATTTTGCGCCCCGATCGCAAGGATCAGCGCGAAACCGGTCGCAAAGCCGGTGACGCCCGCAGCTAGCACGCTGTCATTCCGCAGCGTCGGGCAAATCGGCCACGGCTTTGTTGTTGGGATAGACAAGCCCTGCCGAAATCACCAGCTTGGCTGCATCTTCGACGCTCATCTCCAGTTCGATGATGTCGCGCCGTGGCAGGAACAACAAAAATCCCGATGTCGGGTTCGGCGTTGTCGGCAGGAAGACGGTGACGATCACCTCGCCATGCACCAGCTTGGCGTTGATTTCACCCTTTGCATCGGTCGAGATAAAGGCGATGGCCCAGATCCCCTTGCGCGGGTATTCGACCAGACAGGCCTTGTCGAAAGACGTCTCGCGCTGGGAAAACACGGTTTCGGCGATTTGTTTGGCGGCATTGTAGATCGACCGCACCACGGGCATCCGGTCCACGAACCGTTCGCCGATCCCGATGAATGACCGCCCGATCAGCCCCTTGCCCAGCCAGCCTACGATGATGGTGAAAATCAGGAAGATCACGACACCGACGCCGCGCACATTCACCATAATTTGGTTCTCTACCCCGCGCCCCAGCAGGCGGTTGATCATCGGTTCGGGGTGATAATAGTTTGGCACAAACGGCCAGACCCAACTGTCAACCCAGCCGACAACCGTCCAGATCAGCCAGAGCGTCAGCCCGATTGGAGCGATGATGATCAGCCCCGCCAAAAAGTTCCCACGCAACCGCGCGATCACCCCGCGCGAGGCGCGGCGTTTGGGGTCGAGGTTCAAAGGATCGGCCATGGCATTATCCGGCGCAAGTTATGGCGACATACCTAAGGACAGCAGCGCCAAGCGGCAAGCCACCGCACTGGCCTGCCACGTTTTATTTCAGCAGCGCCAGTGCGATTTCGGCGGCCAGTCGCGCATTATTGCGCACCAGCGCGATATTGGCGGACAGCGACCGGCCATCGGTCAGCGCAAAAATCTGGTCCAGCAGGAAAGGTGTCACTGCCTTGGCGCTGATCTTTTGCGCATCCGCCTGCGCCAATGCCTGCGCGATGATCGGGGCCAATGTGGCAGCGGGGATTTCATCGCCCGCAGGGATCGGGTTGGTCACCAATTGCCCGCCGGCAAGCCCCATCGCGGCGCGCATCTTGTGGCTGGCAGCAATCTGGGCGGCATCATCCATCCGCAATGGTGCGGCCATATCGGATGTGGCCGACCAGAAAGCGGGGATGCTGTCTTGGCCATAGACAATCACCGGCACGCCCAAAGTTTCCAGCACTTCGAATGTCTTGGGCAGATCAAGGATCGCCTTGGCCCCTGCGGCCACCACCGTCACCGGCGTCAGCGCCAGTTCCTGCAGATCGGCGGAAATGTCGAAACTGGTTTCCGCCCCGCGATGCACGCCGCCGATACCGCCCGTGGCGAACACCTGGATACCTGCCAGATGCGCCGCGATCATCGTGGCCGCCACTGTCGTCGCCCCCGTGCCGCCTGTGGCGATACAGGCCGCCAGATCAGCGCGCGACAGTTTGGCGACATGCTGCGCCTGACCGAGCGCGTCGAGCTCCGAAGCCTCCAGCCCGATATGGAGCCGCCCCTCCATCACCGCGATCGTCGCAGGCACGGCGCCTGCGTCGCGCACATCCTGTTCGACCAGCCGCGCTGTTTGCACGTTTTGCGGAAACGGCATGCCATGGGTGATAATCGTGCTTTCAAGGGCAACGATGGCACGGCCATCGGCCAATGCTGCGGCCACTTCGGCGCAATAGGTCATGGGGAAGGTCATGCAATCTCTCCTGAAACATAAGTAGCGGCGGCCTGGCAGGCGCGGTCAAGGGCTGCGTCGCGCGCCATGCCCTGTGCCTCTGACGCGATATGCGCGGCCATGAATGTGTCGCCCGCGCCGGTCACGCGCGTGACCATGACGGCAGGGGGCACGCGGGTGATGATGTCGTTGCCTGTCGCCTCTGACGCGGATTGGCCGCCATCGGTGACCAGCACCCGCCGCGCGCCACGCGCGATCAGCCCTGCCGCTGCATCAGCCGAGGATGCGAATGTGGTCTGGCACAACAACCCCGCCTCTTCGAGATTGACGTATAATGTGGCCGAAGGGTGGCCCAGCAGCGCCAGCAGCCGTTCCGCCTTGCCCGGAGATGCAGGCGCGACCCGCAGATCGGCGTTGCGAAACAGCGGCGAGGTGGCGATGTCGCGCAGCAGATCAACCGTCAGGTTGCCATCCAGCGCCACAGGCCCCGCCCAGGGTGCCGTCACCGACCCCAGCGCGCCATTGGCAAGCGGGCGCAAGATCTTGTCGCCAGCCGCCTCGAGCGAATGGGCATCGGCGATGGCGGCGATCAGCCCGTTCGCGCCTTCGATGGCCATATAGATATCGGTGGGCAGGTCATCAGAGCGGTAGACATGGTCGCAGATCAGCCCCATGCGCTGTGCGGCACCGATCAGGTCGTCGCCTTCGGTATCGCGGCCCACATTGCTCAGCAATGCAGGCACCATGGCGAACCGGCGCAGGGTCATGGCGATATTCATCGCCACACCGCCCGGCAGGCGGGTGATCCGCCCCGGCACGTCCGACCCCAGCCGCATCGGGTTGGGCGCGCGCCCGATCACGTCCCACAGGACCGATCCGATACAAAGAATATCAGGTTGCTGCATCATGCGCGGCTTGTGCCGCGACAGCGTGCAAAGGGCAAGCGTTACTGCGGCACCGCAAAGGTCAGATTGGCCCAAAGCGTTTGCCAAACGGCCCCTGTCGCGTCTTGCAATACAGCGCTTGGTTCGCGGATCAGCACGGCATCCAGCATATATTCATGCGCGGGCAGCACCGCGACACGGGCGATGCCGTCCGCATCGGTGCGGATATAGCTGGTCGTGACCTCGCCTTCGGGGGATCTGGCAAAAACCTCGATCTGGGCATCGGCGCGCGGGTCGTTGCGATAAAATAGCTGGACAGCAATGCCATCGGCCAGATTGGCGGTATAGGGGTTGGTCAGGGCAACAAGCTCGGTTTCCAGCCCGACGCGCCGGTCCGCACCCGCGCCAGACCCTACGCTGACCAAGGATTTGGAAAACCGCATGTAGGTTTCGGTAAATCCCGCATCTGGCAGGCCGCGCGCATCATGCATTGCACGCAGATTACCAAGATCCTTGTGATCGACAAATGCCTGAAACTTTTCCCAATTGGCATATTCAATGCTGGCGGGGGCCGATTGATAGCCCAATATTGCCAGACCATCGCCGATCGGGTCCATTTGCAGAGCGGGCGTATCACCCGGCCTGCCGGTGATTGCCGCTGTCTGGTCGCCCGAAAACTGCAGCGCATTCAAGATGCCACGCGGCAGGAAAGGGATGGTCACGCCAGCAAAGCCTTCGCCATTGACAAGGTTGGCCTGCAACTTACTGTCCGGCGACACCTGATAGTCCAGCGGTGCTATCCAGAATTCATGGGCGGTCGCAGGCACCGCCAATAGACAGAAAATGACAGAAAGTGCGCGCATGATTGGTTCCTTATTCGTTTCCTCTAGGGTGTCGCGCCTGCGCGCATTGTCAAGCGCGCTGCTGGTCACGTTGCTGAGCATGAGTGCCGCCAGCGCGCATGAGGTGATCCCGACCATCGCCGATATGCGGGTGGATGGCGACCGGATCGTGTTCGATCTGCGCGCCAATCTGGAAAGTTTCGTGGCCGGTGTGGACCTGTCGGAAACCACCGATACCGACCTGTCGGCCGAAGCTGCGAGCTATGACAGCCTGCGCGCGCTGGACCCTGACGCGCTGGCCGCGCAATTTGGCGCGTTCTGGCCGCAGATGGCCGCAGCGATCACATTGCGCGCGGGTGATGTGGTGCTGGTGCCGGAACTGGACAGCGTCACGGTACCGCCCATCGGCAACCCCGAACTTTTGCGCACATCCGACATCCGCTTTAGCGCCGCGCTGCCAGCGGGGGCGACATCAATCGAGTTTGGCTGGACGGGGGCGCTGGGGGCCATCGTGCTGCGCCAGATGGATGTGCCTGAACCTTTTGACGGCTATCTCGACAACGGGGCAACATCCGGCCCTGTCGCGCTGACCGGCGGTGACCGGGCGACCGGTTGGCAAACATTCGCCAATTATATTCCCGTGGGTTTCGACCATATCCTGCCCAAGGGGCTGGATCATATCCTGTTCGTGCTGGGGCTGTTCTTTCTGGCAGCACAGGTTGGCCCGCTGGTGTTGCAAATATCGCTGTTCACGCTGGCGCATACGATCACGCTGGCTTTGGCGGCACTTGGCTATGTCAGCATCCCGGGCGAAATCGTCGAGCCGCTGATCGCGGCATCAATCGTCTTTGTCGCGGTCGAGAATATCTATACACGGCAGGTCAGCCGCTGGCGGCCCTATGTGATCTTTGGCTTCGGGTTGCTGCACGGGTTGGGCTTTGCCTCGGTGCTGGGTGAATTCGGCCTGCCGCAGGAGACTTTCGTCGCCGCCCTGATCGGGTTCAACGTGGGCGTCGAGGTCGGCCAGCTTGCGGTGATCGCGGTCATGTTCCTATGTGTCTGGCAGGCCATCCGCATCGACCGTGGCGCCAATGAGGTCGCACAGGGTTTTGCGCTTTATGGCGTGCTGTTTGCGGCCGCCTTGGCGCTGATCGCGCTGAACCCGCCGATGCTGGTGGAATTGATGGAAAACCCTGTCTGGGTCTTTGCCGCACCCTTGGCCGCGATCTTTGCGCTGTCGGGGCTGTCGATTGCGCTGCGCGACCAGATTGATGCCTACCGGCGGATCGTGACGATCCCCGCCTCGGCGGCGATTGCGGCGGTGGGGGCTTTTTGGGTCGTGGAACGGGTGTTTTTGTGAAAAATACCTGCCTGCGGCCAAAAACGCGGGCGCCAAGGGTTGCAGGCTCTTGCACAGGGCAGGGGGTGCCGCTATAGCCGCGGCACTTAATCCCGCAAGCGGGGGCGGGTGTCTTGGGGAGAAATCCCAAGCCATCCACCGGTTGGGCAAATGCCTGATCCCCTGCTGAGGCTGAAACCGGAAAAGGAAACGACCATGGCTCTTCCAGAGTTCTCCATGCGTCAGCTGCTCGAAGCTGGCGTTCACTTTGGCCACCAGACCGCGCGCTGGAACCCCAAGATGGGTCAATACATCTACGGGTCGCGCAACGGCATCCATATCATGGACCTGACACAGACCGTTCCCATGCTGGACCGCGCGCTGCAGGTCATCCGTGACACTGTCGCCAAGGGCGGCCGCGTGCTGTTCGTCGGCACCAAGCGTCAGGCGCAGACACCTGTCATGGAAGCGGCGGAAAAATCCGCGCAATTCTTTATGAACCACCGCTGGCTGGGCGGCACGCTGACCAACTGGCAGACCGTGTCGCAGTCGATCAGCCGCCTCAAGGCGATTGACGAAGCCTCGGCCAACGGTTTCGCCGGCCTGACCAAGAAAGAGCGTCTTGGCATGGAACGCGAGCAGGGCAAATTGCAGGCGTCCTTGGGCGGTATCCGCGAAATGGGCGGCGTACCTGACCTGTTGTTCGTCATCGACGTCAACAAAGAAGCGCTGGCCATCGCCGAAGCCAACAAGCTGGGCATCCCCGTTGTGGCCGTTGTGGACACCAATTGTTCGCCCGCTGGCATTGATTATGTCATCCCAGGCAATGACGACGCGGCGCGTGCCATCGCGCTTTACACCGATCTGGCGGCCCGTGCGGCGCTGGACGGCATGACCGCCCAATTGGGTGCGGCCGGTGTCGATATGGGTGCGATGGAAAACTACGCCGAGGAAACGCTGGCACAAGAAGCGGCAGACGCCGCCGAAGCCGCCAACGCCTGATCGCGTCACAAAACTTTAGGGCAGGGGCGTTATGCCCCGCCCGACACATTCCCTTTCAAGGAGAAGTAACATGGCAATCACCGCTGCAATGGTGAAAGAGCTGCGCGACAGCACAGGCGCAGGCATGATGGACGCCAAGAAGGCGCTGACCGAAACCGATGGCAACATGGAAGCCGCCGTTGACTGGCTGCGCACCAAGGGCCTGGCCAAAGCTGCCAAAAAGGCTGGCCGTACCGCTGCCGAAGGTCTGGTGGCCGTCGCTGTCGAAGGTGGCAAGGGCATCGCCGTCGAAGTGAACTCTGAAACAGATTTCGTCGCCAAAAACAGCGATTTCCAGAAAATGGTCCAGGGCATCGCCGATGTCGCCTTGACCGTGGATGACGTGGACGCGCTGAAAGCGGCTGACATGGGTGGCAAAACAGTCGAACAGACTGTCACAGACACCGTCGCCGTGATTGGCGAAAACATGTCCGTGCGCCGTATGGCGGTGCTGACTGGTGGTCAGGTTGTGACCTATGTCCACAATGCGGCCGCCCCCGGCATGGGCAATATCGGCGTTCTGGTCGCAATGACCGGCGACAACGAAGCGTTTGGCCGTCAGGTCGCAATGCATATCGCCGCGGCCAATCCGTCTGCGCTGTCCGAGGCTGATCTTGACCCCGCGATGGTCGAGAAAGAAAAGCAGGTCCAGATCGACATCGCCCGCGAATCCGGCAAGCCCGATGCGGTGATCGAAAAGATGATCGTTGGCCGTATGCAGAAATACATGGCCGAAGTCACCTTGCTGAGCCAGCAATTCGTGGTGAACCCCGACCTGACCGTCGCTGCTGCCGCCACCGAGGCTGGTGTCACGATCACCGGTTACGTGCGTCTTGAAGTTGGCGATGGCATCGAAGTCGAAAAAGAAGATTTCGCCGCCGAAGTGGCCAAGCTGAACAGCTAAGCCGCTGGTTATAAACGACAAAGGCCCGCAGCGATGCGGGCCTTTTGCGTTTGGGGCAGGGGTCACGCGCTGCGTGGTCCTATTAATCGGACATTACCCATGCGTCCCAAGATAGCCGGTCAAAGCCTCCATCGCCAAAGGATAGCCCGCAGCGCCAAAGCCGCAGATCTGCCCGATGGCGACCGGCGCGATATAGGATTGATGGCGAAACGCCTCGCGGGCATGAATATTCGACAGGTGCAATTCGACCACCGGCAGCATGATCGACGAGACCGCATCCATCAGCGCGATTGACGTATGCGTATAGGCGCCAGCATTCAGGATGATCCCGTCAAACACCCCGCGCGCGGCATGCAGCCGGTCGATCAGCACGCCTTCGTGGTTGGACTGGACGAATTCAACCGTCACGCCCAGCGATATGGCCTTGGCGGCGCAGATCGCTTCGATGTCTTGCAGGGTCGTGGGGCCGTAAACCTCTGGCTGGCGGGTGCCGAGCAGGTTCAGGTTAGGGCCATTCAGGATCAGGATCGCATGTTGCATGACAGGTCTGTAGCATCATTGCGCGACGGGTCAAAAGAGAAATGCAGCCCCCGGCACGACCACCCAATCTAAAGCCGTTAACCAATCTTAAGCATTCGCGCCATACGGGTACTGGATCGCTGCCGCGTGATGGTTTAGACCGCGATGGGCGACCACTTGCTGACAGGAAAGACCCCCGATTGTGACGCATGCGAAAGTCATCATCACCACGATGAAGAACGAGGCGCCCTATATTCTTGAATGGGTCGCGCATCATCTGGTCATCGGCTTTGACCATATCGTGGTGCTGACCAATGATTGCACAGATACCACCAATGCCATTCTGACGCGGCTGGACGCACTGGGATATGTGACGTTCCAGCCCAACAAAAAAGGGCCGGGCGGGGTGCATCGCACGGCGATCCGGCGTGCGCAGCGGCTGGATGTGGTGCGCAAGGCGGAATGGCTCTATGTCACCGATGCCGATGAATTCCTCAATATCCATTGCGGCGACCATTCGGTTGATGCGCTGATCGCGGCCAGCGGCGGCGACGGTGTCGATGTGATTTCAGTGCCATGGCGGATCTTTTCGTACAACAAGCGTGTCATTCTGCGCGACAGCCCCGTAACTGTGCAATTCACCGATGCCGAGCCTGCCTATGCCGATGGCGGGGCGGGACGGCGTTTCGTGAAATCTTTGTTTCGCAACAAGGATGTGTATCACCGGATCGGCCTGCATAATCCGCATGTGCGCGCCGAACATGGCACAGATCTGACATGGGCGCTGCCCGGCGGGCTGCAAGCCTCGCGCCTGCAGGCAGGTAACCACGCCCAGCCCCCCTTTGGCGAAGAATTCGCGCAGATCAACCATTATGCCGTGCGCTCTGCACAGGCCTATCTGCTCAAACGCTATCGTGGGCGGGCCAATCACCAAAGCCATGTGCTCGATACCGGGTATTGGGACCGCTGGAACCGTGGCGGCTGCGAGGATACAACGATCCACCGCTATGCAGCACTGACGCAGGCCCTGCTGGATATGTTCAAGGCCGATCCCGTGCTGGCGCGGATGCATCGCAAGGGGTTTCGCTGGCACAAGGCGAAACTGGCCGAACTGCTGCAGGACGACGCCTATGCCGATCTCTACGCCAAGATTTCGGCGTCCGATCCGGTGTCTGTGGTCAAAAAGGATCGTGACATCCGCGAATCGCGCGACAGCGTTTCTGAACAACAGGATCATATCGATGATACGCCCTGCGCTTAAAGGTATCGGCACGTTGTGGATCGGTGGCCCGCTCAGTTTTCTTGAACAGATGTGCCTGTTGTCCTTTGTGGCCCAAGGCCACAAGGTCACGCTGTTCCATTACGGCGAGATTGCGCATGTCCCCCAGGATATCGAGGTGATCGACGCGCGCGAAATCCATGATCCCGCCATGATCATCTATAACAAACAATTCGGCACACCCGTGGTGCAATCGGATATTTTCCGGCTGCACATGCTGCGTCAGACCAATCTGATCTTGGCTGATTCCGATGTCTTGTGCCTCAGGCCCTTTGATCTGCCTACCGATCATGTGTTCGGCTATTTCCGGCGGCGCGAACTTTGCAATGCGATCATCGGCTTGCCGCAGGACAGTCCGGGGCTGAATGCCTATCTGGATTATGTGCAGGACGAATACCCGATCCCGCCGAACCTGCCCCCCGAAGACCACGACAGAATGCTCGCTCTCAAGGCTGCGGGGCAGATCAAACATGCGTCCGAACAGGCGCATAGTGTCTATGGGCCAGGGGTTTTCACGACTTTCATGGAACAAAGCGGCGAAATCAGCCATGCGACGCCGCCATCGGTGTTTTATCCGCTGCCGTTCCGACAGGCCGGACAGATCAGCGATATCCATGTGCGTGAATTTCGCGCGGCCTATATCAAGGATGACACGCTGGGCGTTCATCTATGGGGGCGGCGGATTCGCTGGTGGGTGCACGGGCGCGGCATCGCGCGCTATAGCTTGATGGACCGCACCCTGCGCCACCTAGGCATCGACCCCAAGGCAGCCCCGATCCAATTGCCATCACGCATCCCGACATCGGCATGATCGCGCAAGGCTGCTTCCCTCTGACCCCGAAAAGATGCTACCAACCCTGTGTAGTGTTGCACCAGTTTCGCAGGATAAGTTGTTATGACCAGTAAAGTGATCGGCGTTTTGCCCGGCATCTCCACCGAAGAACAGCCCAAAAAGGCGCGCCGGATGTCCAAGGATTCCGTCAGGCGCAAATTCCTCGAAAAGCTGCCCAAAGGTGGGATTGCCGTTGAAATCGGCGTCTGGCAGGGCGAATTTTCCCCCACGATCATCGAATTGATCGCCCCCGAAAAACTGGTACTGATCGACCCTTGGGCGCATATCGAGGATGACAGCCATGCCGAGGCTTTCGTCGGCCGCACCGGCAAGACCAAGATGGACCGGATCTTTGACGGCGTGGTCAAGAAATTCGAGACCGAAATCGCGGCGGGGCAGGTGGCGCTGATACGTGATTTTTCGGTGCCAGCGCTGGCGCAATTCACCGATCAGTCAATTTCCTTTGCCTATGTCGATGGCGATCATTCCTATGAAGGCGTCAGCGCCGATCTGGCGTCTTTGTTCCCCAAGATGAAGCGCGGCGGCATCATGGCCTTTGACGACTATCATCGGCGCGGCTGGTGGGGCGACGGCGTGATCCGTGCAATCAACGAATTTCTGGGCGCGCATCCACGCGATCTGCGCATCCGCGCGGTTGTCGGCGCACAGATCGCGATCGAAGTTCTTGATCCGTCCGACCAGACAGCGTGATCTTGCCATCATGAAACCATCCATGACGGGTGCCGCATGCGTCTGATCGTGTCCACCATGAAGGACGAAGGCCCGTTCATCCTTGAATGGATCGCGCATTACCTTGCGCTGGGGTTCGACCATTTCATCATCAACAGCAATGATTGTTCCGATGGCACCGATCTGATCCTGCAACGCCTGCAGGATATGGGGATCGTGACGCATATCGCCAACCAGGGGCCATGGGAGGGCGGGCCACAGCGCGCCGCCTACGACAATGCGATGGCCCATCCCAAATACGCCGAAGCCGAATGGGTGCTTGTCTGCGATGCCGATGAATTTCTCGACATCAAGGTCGGCGACGGGACGCTGGATGCCTTGTTTGCCGCCGCACCTAAGGCGACAGCCTTTACCTTTATCTGGCAATTGTTCGGCCACAACAATATCGTCACATTCCACGACCGCCTGATCACCACACAATTCACCCGTTGTGCTGCACCACAACAGATCCATCCGATGCAATCGCGTGCAATCAAGACATTGTTTTGCAACAACGGCCAGTATCGCCTGATTTCAACCCATCGGCCCAAAGGCATCCTGCCAAGACGCGTGAAACATGCCTATTGGGTCGATGGGAATGGTGACCGGCTGACAGGTTTCGAACATCAGGGCTGGGCCTTTCTGGGCACCGGCCACGGCTATGGTGACCGGCTGGCGCGGATGAACCATTACGCTGTGCGCAGCTTGGAATCCTATATGATGAAACGGCTGCGCGGTGACGTGAACACCACGTCCTTTCACGGCAAAATGGAAGAAAGCGGCGAAACATACTGGCGCTTGCACTGCTGGAATACGGTTGAAAATCAAAGCCTTGCACAGCGAAGCGCCGCTATTTCGGCGGGCATGGACCGGTTGAAATCAGATGCTTTGCTGCACAAGTTGCACCAACAATCTGTCAATTATCACCAAAATCGTATCGCCAGCCTGCGATCAACGCCGCAATTCACCGCTTTTGTTGAAAAATACAGCGATTTTATGGGCGATCGCCCGCATCTGTTAAAAGACAACGTGCTGACCGACCTGAACAAAGCCTATGATACGCAGACATTTGATGTGACCACGCTTTTGTCGGATTTCCAGATCACGCGGTACAAGGAAATGCGCACGCGGCGTGTTGTGCGCAAATGGCCGTGGTTCGCGGGTATGGATGCGCTGGAAACATCAACAGACCCCGAAATATTCAACCGGATTGGCACTAGCGGACCAATGCCGCGCATGACCGCCGGCGCGCTACCCGCCTTGCCAGAGGCCCTGACGCAGGGCATCACCGCCGCCGTTTCTGCCCACCACGCCAAAGCACCGCACCAGCCGGTCACCGCGCGGTTTCTGGCGCAGGCAAGCGCGCTCAAATGCAAAAGCTGGCTTTTGATCGGGGGCAGGGATCGGGCATTGATCGACGATATCCTGACCCGCAATGAGGTTGAATCGTTGATCGTCATCGACCCTTGGGGCCTGCGCGACTCGCATCTGGCACCCGGCAGTGTCGTACCAGATGCCGACCGGCTTGCGCTTGATCATGCATTTTTCCAGACAATCGTGATCTATGCCGATGCGATCAAATCCGGTCGCTTGCGTTTCGTGCGGTCGACACCGGCTTCGGCCTTGAAACTGATCGAGGACCGATCGCTTGATGTCGTGATGATCGCCGGCACAAAACCTGCAGACCGCGCCTTACGCTTGATGGAACGCGCCGCGCATAAGTTGCGCAAGAACGGCCGGTTGTTGTTCAACGGCTACCGTGTACGCACCAAGAAAGGCCGCGAAATGATTGGTGCTATTCACAAATTCGTCGCAGCATCACCCGGACGGCGGCGTTTTTTGGCGGCGCACGGCCATCATGTGGCGGTGGAATTGCTGCCGGTACTGCGCAAGCGTGATTACTGATTTAACATAATACTGATTATGCGCCTTAAAGATCATCCAAACAGGCCGCGCAATCCGCGGCCCTATCGCGCGTCTGACACATAGGATGTGCGGTCACCCTTGGGCCGCGCTTCTTCGGGCATGACGCCGGTGACCAGATAGATCACCTGCTCGGCCATATTGGTGGTCAGATCGCCCATCCGTTCGATATTCTTGGCCATGAAATGCAAATGCATGCAGGCCGTGATGTTGCGCGGGTCTTCCATCATGAAGGTCAGGAATTCGCGGAACAGCGCGTTGTACATCTGGTCCACTTCCTGATCGCGCTGGCGGACTTCCTCGGCCAGTTGCGCATCGCCGCGGACATAGGCATCAAGCGTGTCTTTCAACATACTTTCAACCTCGCGGGCCATGCGGCGCAAAGCGGCGTCAGACCCGCTGACCGGCGCCATTTCAACCAGCACGCTGGTGCGTTTGGCGATATTCTTGGCGTAATCCCCGATCCGTTCCAGCGATGCAGCCAGCCGCAGCACGGTTAGGATGGCGCGCAGATCCTTGGACACAGGCGCGCGCAGCGCGATGGTGCGCGCGGCCTCTTCGTTGATCTGTTCTTCCAGCGCGTCGATCACCTTGTCAGCCTTGCGCACGACTTCGGCCAGTTCGACATCGCGGTCGCCCAGCGACCGCGCCGCATTCGTGATCGCATCCTCGACCAGCCCGCCCATCTTGACGATCAGCGTTGTGATCACTTCAAGATCTCGGTCATAGGCGGACGAGATATGGTCGTTCATTTCAGGCTCCTGTCGACAAGGCTTCGTGGTTAACACGGCGGATTGATCGCTTTTGTGTCAATTGTGTAAATGTTTTATGACAAAGACTCCACCGGCAAAAAGATCGACACCCGCGTGCCCTGTCCCAGCTCGCTTTCGATCAGCAGATGGCCACGGTGGCGGTTGACGATATGCTTGACAATGGCAAGGCCCAGCCCGGTGCCGCCAACCTCGCGCGACCGATGCGTATCAACACGGTAGAACCGTTCGGTCAGCCGCGCGATATGATGCGAAGCGATCCCGTCGCCCTTGTCGGTAACGCTGATCTGCACCCCCTGCCCGCGCAGCCGCAGATGATTGGTTGGCTCATGCAGCGTGACGACCAGTTCCTTGCCGGACCCGCCATATTTGATGCCATTCTCGATCAGGTTGGCAAAGACCTGCGTCAATTGCCCCGCATCGCTTGGCACGCGCATCACATCGCGCGCAAGGTCCAGCCGGACTGTGACATCGGCGGCGGCGGCCTGTGGTTCCAGCCCCTTGATCACCGAGGCCAGCAATCCGCACAGATCGACCAATTCGCGCGGGCGGACACGTTCGTCTTCTTCCACGCGGCTGAGCGACAACAAATCATCAACCAGCCGCGTCATCCGTTCAGCCTCATGCGCCATGATCCCCAGAAACCGCGCCCGCGCGGTGGCGTCATCACGCGCCGCCCCGCCCAGCGTTTCGATGAACCCCAGCAAGGCCGTCAGCGGCGTGCGCAATTCATGGCTGACATTGGCCACGAAATCGCGCCGCATCTTGCCGACATCCTCGGCTGCGCTCTGATCCTCGAAACACAGCACGATATCTTGGCCGGCAGCAGTGATATGCACCAGATAGGGCGTGTCCTTGTCGCGGTCACGGAACACGAACCGCACAGAGGCCGCCCTGCCAGAGCCGCGCACCCGCGCGATCGCGTCGATCACGCCGGGTTGGCGCAGCGCGGTGATATGGTGCTTGCCGGTCAGGTCACGGCCCAGGATCAGGTCGAGCGCGGGGTTGGTGGCACGAATGCGCTCATCCTGGCCAATCACCAGCACAGGCATCGGGATGGCGGCGATCAGCGACAGGGTGGTTTCGGTCAAGACAGGCCCTTTCATGTGTTTGACGGCTGTAGTGCGATCTTGATACCACACAGGCAAGAACAAATCTTGCCGGTGCAGTCTGCGCTACATGCTGCGGGGGAATATGCTAGTTTTGAAACAATGTTGTTAGATGGTTCAGAAAGCGCGGTGGTTTTCACGCGTTTTCTAGGTGGTGGTGATGATGATGATGAAAGTCGCGGATGCGGCCTGCGTTCAAGGCATAACGATACTGGTGATTGGTGATCTGGACCAGTGGCAGGCAAGCGGGCGGTTACGCGGGGTTCCGGCGGGATGTGTCTATCTGGGTATCGACCAGTTAAACCCTTTCACGCTGCGCCGCCACGCGCCCGACCTGATCCTGTCGCCGCTGTTATCGGATGGTTTTGATGCCGTCGATGTGGCCGAAAAGCTCAATGCCACGCAGTTCCGCGGCATGTACCGTGTGGTTGCCGACAACCTGCCCGATCCAGAGATCATCCGCGGGGATATCCGCGCCGCCGCACCCGATCTTGATTTCGACCTGCTGGTGCTGCCGCGCGAGACCCCCTAGATCGCGCGCAAATCCTGGCGGAACCGCGCCGCGTTTTTCTGGTACTGCAGCGCCGAGGCTTGCAGCCGTGCAATCGCCGCCGCATCCAGCGCGCGCACGACCTTGCCGGGCGCGCCCATGACCAGTGACCCATCTGGGATCACCTTGCCTTCGGTCACCAGCGCCCCTGCCCCGATCAGGCAATTGTCCCCGATCACCGCCCCGTTCAGCACGGTCGCGCCCATGCCAATCAGGCTGTTGGCGCCGATGGTGCAGCCATGCAGCATTGCCTTGTGGCCCACGGTGCAGCCCGCGCCGATCACCAAAGGATGGCCCATATCAGTGTGCAAAACACAGTTTTCCTGAATATTGGTGCCTGCGCCGATATGGATCGTCTCATTATCGCCGCGCAGGGTGCTACCAAACCAGACAGAGGATCCCGCGGCCAGTTCCACCCGCCCGATCACGAAACACCCCGGCGCGACCCAGGCATCATCCGCGACCACCGGTGCCAGATCGCCAAGCGCGTAAAGGCTCATGTCAATTCTCCAAATTGGGTTTGCAGGCTGCGGACATGGTCAACCAGTTGCGGTTGCTGGCTGCGGCGCAACCGTTCGGCGCTGATGATGGTTTTCAGCGCCTGTTCTGTCGCGTCGATATCGTCGTTCACCAGCACATAATCATAGCCATCCCAATGGCTGATTTCATCCCAGCTTTTCTGCATCCGCTTTTCGATCACCTCTGGGCTATCCTGCCCGCGTGTCACCAGACGCCGGTGCAATTCGGGGATCGAGGGTGGCAGGATGAAGATCGACAGCACATGCGGGCTGAGGCTGGAATTGCTGATCTGCTGCGCGCCCTGCCAGTCGATGTCGAACAACACATCGCGCCCGTCCTCGATGGCGGTCTGCACAGGGGCCTTGGGCGAGCCATAGTAATTGCCGAACACCAACGCATGTTCCAGCATGTCACCCGCCGCGACCTGCGCCTGAAACGCATCCTTGGTGACAAAAAAATATTCGCGCCCGTCCAATTCGCCCGCGCGCGCGGGCCGCGTGGTGGCCGATACCGAAAACCGCAGGCTGCCGTCCCACTGGCGCAGACGCCCTGCAAGCGTGGATTTCCCAGCGCCAGAGGGCGAGGAAAGTATAATCAAAAGGCCGCGCCGTTGCATCGTCTACTCCATCGTCTGGATCTGTTGGCGCATCTGGTCGATCACGTGCACCAGAGCAACAAGCTTGCGCCCCGTGGGCCTGTCGCAGACCCAGCTGCCCGCAACCAGATCGTCCGGCTGGCTGGCAAAAATAGTCATCGAACGGATCATTGCGGCACCTCTTGTTGGCCCCGTTCACTTACGGGAAAACAACGGCTTGGGGCAAGCCTGCTGTCGCGGTGCATTAACCCGTTAACACTTTGTTAAGTGAATCCATTGGTAACTTGTTTTAGGGTGGCCGTAAGTCACGAGTATTCGCCCCATCAACCGGGCGGCGTTAACAAGGTCGAGGTATTCATGTCCATCCATCACAACAATCCGGGACCTGGCCACCACGGCCTGCCCGGCGCAAATAGCCCCATCCTGCGCAATCTTGAAATCTATTGGCAATCTTTGCGGCATGCGCGCCATATTCCGGCGCGCAACGATATCGCCCCGCAGGGGATCGACGCGGCGTTGCCCTATGCGTTCATCTTGCAAAGGGTCGGTCCCGGCGTGGCGCGGATGCGGGTTGCAGGCCAGAAGATCCACGAGCTTTTGCGCATGGATGCGCGCGGTATGCCGGTCAGCGTGTTGTTCGCCCCCGATAGCCGCGAACAGCTGCGCGCGCTGGTCGAAACTGCCTTTACCCAACCCGCCATCGTCGCGGCAAGCCTGATCGCACCGGCGCAAAGGTTTCGCACAGCCCTTTCCGGCACGATCCTGATGCTGCCGCTGCGTGATGAAAACGACCAGACCAGCCGCGTGCTGGGCGCGCTTGTCAGCGACGGGGCAACCGATGACCGGCCCCGCCGGTTCGATCTGGCCCCGGGGCGCGCTGTGCGCATCGACACGCTGGCGATCACTTTGGCCAGTAGCCAGCCTGTCCCTCCACCCGCCGATGTCGCGCCACAAACGCAAAGGCCGGACGTCGTGCGCCCGGCCCTGCGATTGGTCATCGATAACGGCTGATCAGCTGGCCTTGGCCTGTGCCAGGTTGTTGCGGCGCGCCGACAATTCCTCGGCCACCAGAAACGCCAGTTCCAGCGATTGTGACGCGTTCAGGCGCGGATCGCAGGCCGTGTGATAGCGGTCTGACAGATCCTCGTCCGTGACCGCGCGCACGCCGCCGGTGCATTCGGTCACGTCTGCGCCGGTCATTTCGAAATGCACACCGCCGGGGATCGTGCCTTCGGCGTTGTGGATGCCAAAGAATTCCTTGACCTCGCGCAGCACCGATTCAAAGGGCCGCGTTTTATAACCGCTCGAGGATTTGATCGTATTGCCGTGCATCGCGTCGCAGGTCCAGACCACATTGGCGCCTTCTTCTTGCACCGCGCGCACCAGCCGTGGCAGGTGATCGCCCACCTGCCCCGCGCCAAACCGCGCGATCAGTGTCAGACGGCCCGCTTCATTCTGTGGGTTCAGCGAGGCCATCAGCGCCTTAAGATGCCCTGATGTCATCGAAGGACCACATTTCAGACCAATCGGGTTCATCACGCCTTTACAAAATTCAACATGCGCCCCGTCTGGCTGACGGGTGCGATCCCCGATCCAGATCATATGGCCAGAGCCTGCCAGCATCTTGCCCGATGTGGAATCCAGGCGGCACAAAGCCTCTTCATATTCCAGCAGCAGGGCTTCGTGGCTGGTGTAAAAATCAACCGTCTGCAATTCGTGGTTGGTTTCGGTCGACAACCCCGCCGCCTGCATGAAATCCAGCGTATCGCTGATCCGGCTGGCCATGTCGGAATATTTCTTGACCTCGTTGGCATCGGTAAAACCAAGGGTCCATTTATGAACCTCGTGGACATTGGCAAAACCGCCTGTGGAAAAGGCGCGCAACAGGTTCAGCGTCGCCGCGGCCTGCAGATAGGCCTGCAACATGCGGTCAGGGTCGGGATTGCGCGCCTCTGGCGTGAAATCGAACCCGTTGATGATATCGCCACGATAGCTTGGCAGTTCGACACCGCCCACAACCTCGGTCGGGGCCGAACGTGGCTTGGCCATCTGGCCTGCCATGCGGCCCACCTTGACCACCGGCACCTTGGCGCCATAGGTCAGCACCATGGCCATCTGTAACAGCACTTTGAACGTGTCACGGATGCCATTGGCGGAAAATTCAGCAAAGCTTTCGGCGCAATCGCCGCCTTGAAGCAAAAACGCCTCGCCACGGCTGACGGCGGCGAGCTGCTTTTTCAGCTTGCGCGCTTCACCGGCAAAAACCAGCGGTGGATAGCTGGCAAGACGCGCCTCGACCGCCGCCAAGGCAGCGGCGTCGGTATAATCAGGCATCTGGACCCGTGGCTTTTTGCGCCAATCCGTTTTCTGCCAGTCGGTCATGGTCTTGCTCCATCATCTGCGGTAACGTTGCGCGGTATAGCCTGCACGGCAGGCAAGGCCAATCCGAAACTGTGCCCAGCTTTCGGAATTGACATTTGCCCCTTGTCGCGGATGGCGAAAACTGGTGATGTCCGCCGGTAATAACCCAGAGTATCCCAACAATGAGCCAAGCGCCGCAAATCATCGACGTCGGACCAATCAGCAAGCCGCGCCGCTTTGTTTTTGTGTTGATGGATCAATTCACGATGCTTTGCTTTGCTTGTGCCGTCGAAAGCTTGCGCATCGCAAACCGGACGGCCGGCAAGCAAATCTACGACTGGACCATCATCGGGGACGGCGGTGATATCGCCAGCTGTTCGAATGGTTGCGCTTTCAAACTGGAATCCGACCTGATCGAGCTGGAGCGCGACGACACGATCATGCTGTGTGGCGGGATCGACGTGCAAAAGGCCACGACCAAGCGCGTGCTGAATTGGCTGCGCCGCGAGGCACGGCGCGGTGTCACCGTCGCGGGGCTGTGTACGGCGGGTTATGCGATGGCCAAGGCCGGGCTGCTGGACGGCAAACGTGCCACGATCCATTGGGAAAATCAGGACAGTTTCATCGAGGAATTCGAAGAGGTCGAGCTGACCAAATCGGTTTTCGTGGTGGATGGCAACCGGATCACCACGGCGGGCGGCACCGCATCCATCGACCTGATGCTGAAACTGATTGCCGATCATCATGGCGAGGAATTGGCCAATGCCGTCGCCGATATCCTGATCTATTCCGCGATCCGCACCGATCAGGACACGCAGCGCCTGTCGATCCCGACGCGCATCGGCGTGCGCCATCCCAAACTGTCGCGCGTGATCCAGCTGATGGAAGGCAATATCGAAGAACCGATCAGCCCCGCCGTGCTGGCCCGCGATGTCGGCATGTCCACACGCCAGCTGGAACGGCTGTTCCGCCGGTATCTGTCGCGCAGCCCGAAACGGTATTACATGGAATTGCGCCTGCAAAAGGCACGCAACCTGCTGATGCAGACCGATATGACCGTGATCAACGTGGCGCTGGCGTGTGGTTTTGCGTCACCGTCGCATTTTTCCAAATGCTACCGGTCGCATTATGACACGACCCCCTACCGCGAACGCGGCAGCCATGCGGCGCGTTTGTCGGTCTGACCGGATCGCGGCGGATGGCACGACGCCTTGTGCAGATGTCGCTGACCCCGGCACGGATGAGCGGGATCGGTGCTGCGATTTATGGCGGGGCCGTTGGCCAATTGGGGTTTCTGCTGGGCGGGGTCGGATTTGCTGGCATCGCGGTGTGGCTCTTGCGCCGCGTCCCTGCCCCGCCGCCGCCGCCGCGCGAACCGGTGCTGCCGCCTGCGCCAGACCAGGTCTATCTGGATATCGCTGCAGCGCATGATCTTGGCACGGGCGCGGCCTTTGCTGCGCGGATCAACGCCATCGCCCCCAAGGCCAAGCTGCCCATGCTGGGCCTTGCCGATCTGGCGCGGCTGGGGGATGTGATCGACGCGCGCCAGCGCAAGCAGGACCAGTTTCGCCTGTCGCCCGCCATCGCCGTGATCCGGCAGGCGCGGCGCGGCATTGATATCACCCGCGATGGCAGCAGCTGGCTGGGTGGTCTGCCGCATTTGGGCGATACGCCTTGGCCACGCTCGGCCCAAGATGTGCCGCTGCATCATCTGGCGCAGATCGCGCTGGAAGACCTGCCCGACCACGCGCTGCCGCCGGAATTGCCGCGCGCGGGAAACTTGTGTTTCTTTGTCGACAGCGCCACGGGCCATAAAGTTCTGCATATCGCGCCACACAGCATGGGCCCAACCGCCCTGCCCGCCGATCTGCCCCCGATTGCCGCAGGCCCAGAGCATGACGATCAGACCACCATGCCGCCGGTCTTTGCGCGCTGGCCGGTCGGGTTTCATCCGCTGCCAGCACAGGACAGCGCCACCGCGATGGCGCTGTCCTTTGGTGATGACAAGGGCGGCACGCCGGATGCAGACAGCTATGCCGTGACAGCCCCTGCGCTCGCGCGCCCGTGGCTATGGGATACGGCGCATCGCGTGATCCATGCGCTGATGCAGGCTGAACACGACATCCCCCGCACGATTGCCGCAGCCCGCGCCCGTGTCGCTGATCACGGCGACAGATATGCCGCCGAACTGGCCTTTCTGATCGAGAATGAAACCGCGTTTCGCCGCTATGTGCAGGCCGCGGCAAAATGGGTGGCGGGGCGCGACCGGTTTACGCCGATGGACCCCGAGGATATCGCGCTGCTGGAAACGCTGTTTGGCCAGATCAGCACACGGCCCAACCGCCAGCCCGGTTTCGCGCTGTTCTACCGCTATGCGCGCGGCCAGATCACGCGGCTGCGCGATGCGCGCAATGCCACGCTGATGGTGCTGGCCCGGGGGGAACCGGCGGTCTATGCCCTGCTGCCCGAACCGGTCAAAGCTGATCTGGACGCGCATCACCGCCTGCCGTCACAAGGCCGCTGGCACCAGATGTTCGGCGCGGCCAGCGACGGGCAGGCCCAAACGGGCATGCATGCGCATGACCACATGCTGTTGCAACTGCATGCCGATGCGCTGGTGGGCTGGGGCGACATGGGGGTGATCCGGTTCTGGATCAGCACCGATGATCTGGCTGCACGGCGCTGGGACGCGGTCGCCGTGACCCGGCAAAGCACATGATGTGGGCCTTGTGCCTGCTTTTGCGGCACGGGCCGATTTCCCCCGATGATCCGCGTGTTAAGGCCAATCGCCTTTGTGTTCCGGCTTTCCTTTTGGCAACGGCCTGCTAATCTGCGCGTCAGGATAAAAAATCCGTTAAGGGAGACGACAATGAAAAAACTGATGATGGCGACCACCGCCATGACATTGATCGCTGGCGGCGCGTTTGCGCAGGACGTCAAGATCGGTGTTGTTCTGGGCTTCACCGGCCCGCTGGAATCGATCACGCCTGCCATGGCTGCCGGTGCCGAACTCGCAATGGCCGAAGTGACCGAATCCGGTCTGCTGCTGGACGGCGCAACCGTGACCTCGGTGCGCGCAGACAGCACCTGCATCGACGCCAGCGCCGCGACGGCCGCTGCTGAACGCGTCGTGACCTCTGATGGCGTGACCGCGATCATGGGTGCGGATTGTTCCGGCGTGACCGGCGCGATCCTGCAGAACGTGGCCCGCCCCAACGGCATCGTGATGATTTCGCCCTCCGCGACTTCGCCGGGCCTGTCCACTGCCGAGGATGACGGTCTGTTCTTCCGCACAGCACCATCCGACGCGCGTCAGGGTGTGATCATCACCAACATCCTGCAGGACCGTGGGTTCAACAATGTGGCCGTGACCTATACCAACAACGATTACGGCAAGGGTCTGGCCGATGCGTTTCAGGCTGAATTCGAGGCCGCTGGCGGCACCGTGACGATCTCTGCCGCACATGAAGACGGCAAGGCTGATTATTCCGCCGAAGTCGGCGCATTGGCCTCTGCTGGTGGTGACGTGCTGGTTGTCGCCGGTTACGTCGACCAAGGCGGGTCCGGTGTGATCCGTGCTGCACTTGATACCGGTGCGTTCGATACGTTCTACCTGCCCGACGGCATGGTCGGTTCGGTGCTGAACGACCGTTTCGGCGCAGAACTGAACGGCACATTCGGCGCCTATCCCGGCACCGACAGCCCGGGTGCTGCCCTGTTCGTCACAATGGCGGAAGGTGCGGGTTTTGACGGCACCAGCGCGTTTGCGCCGGAATCCTATGATGCGGCAGCCTTGATCATGCTGGCGATGGCCAAGGCCGGGTCCAGCAATTCCGCCGATTTCAAGGACCATGTCTTTGACGTCGCCAATGAACCGGGCGAAGTGATCTATCCGGGTGAACTGGCCAAGGCACTGGAACTGATCGCCGCCGGTCAGGACGTCAACTATGAAGGCGCTTCCGCCGTCGAACTGATCGGACCCGGCGAATCCGCTGGTAACTATCAGGAAATCGAATTCAAGGATGGCGTTTATTCCACCATCGGGTTCCGTTGATCTGACCGGATCATGACCTAGACGGCGCGGGGCCAGTCCCCGCGCCGTTTTTTCAAAGCAAGACGGGCGATAACGCCCGCGCGCGGGGAGCAAAAATGATCGTCGTTGAAAATCTGGTGAAGACCTTTGGTGGTTTTCGCGCTGTCGATGGGGCATCCTTGCGCATCGAACAAGGGTCCATCACCGGGCTGATCGGGCCAAATGGTGCTGGAAAAACAACGCTTTTCAATGTGATCGCGGGCGTTCTTCAACCAACATCGGGCCGCGTGACGATGATGGGCGAAGACATCACCGGCCTGCCCCCGCATGCGTTGTTTCACAAAGGCTTGCTGCGCACCTTTCAGATTGCGCATGAATTTTCATCCATGACGGTGCGCGAAAACCTGATGATGGTCCCCGCGGGCCAATCGGGTGAAACGCTGTGGAACGCATGGTTCGGCCGCAAGCGGATCGCGGATGAAGAACGCGCGCTGTGCGCCAAGGCCGACGAGGTCATCGAATTCCTGACCATCGAACATCTGAAAGAAGAACGCGCTGGCAACCTGTCGGGCGGGCAGAAAAAACTGCTCGAACTGGGGCGCACCATGATGGTGGACGCCAAGATCGTTTTTCTGGACGAGGTCGGCGCAGGTGTGAACCGCACCCTGCTCAACACCATTGGCGATGCGATTATCCGGCTGAACAAGGAACGCAATTACACCTTTGTCGTGATCGAACATGACATGGATTTCATCGGCCGGCTGTGCGATCCGGTCATTTGCATGGCCGAAGGCCGCGTCTTGGCCCAAGGCACGCTGGCAGAGATCAAAGCCAATGAACAGGTGATCGAGGCCTATCTCGGCACCGGACTAAAGAACAAGGACAAGGTGGCTGTGGTATGAAATTCTTGCTGAGCATTCTGGCGGAGTATGTAATCCCGTGACCGAACCTTTCCTGATTGGCGACACCATGACCGGCGGTTATGGCAAAGGCCCCGATATTTTGCATGGCTGCACCATTGCCGTGGAAAGGGGCGAAATCGCCGTGATCGTCGGCCCCAACGGCGCAGGCAAATCCACCGCGATGAAGGCGGTGTTCGGCATGCTGAACGTGAACAGCGGTGCGGTGCGGCTGGATGGCGAAGACATCACCCACCTGACCCCGCAGGAACGCGTGGTCAAGGGGATGGGGTTCGTGCCGCAGACCTCCAATATTTTCACCTCGATGACGGTTGAAGAAAACCTTGAAATGGGCGCCTTTATCCGCCGCGACGATTTCAGCGATACGATGGCGCAGGTCTATGACCTGTTCCCGATCCTGAAAGAAAAGCGCCATCAGGCCGCAGGCGAATTGTCCGGCGGGCAGCGCCAACAGGTCGCTGTGGGCCGCGCGCTGATGACCAAGCCCAAGGTCCTGATGCTGGACGAACCCACCGCAGGCGTCAGCCCCATTGTGATGGACGAATTGTTCGACCGCATCATCGAGGTCGCGCGGACCGGTATCCCGATCCTGATGGTCGAACAGAACGCGCGCCAAGCGCTTGAAATCGCAGACAAAGCCTATGTGCTGGTGCAGGGGCGCAATGCCCATACCGGCACGGGCAAGCAATTGCTGGCCGATCCCGAAGTCCGCCGCAGCTTTTTGGGGGGATAGGGTATGGATGTCATCAACGCTTTGGTCGTACTGGCCAATTTTGTCATCGTGCCGGGGTTGGCCTATGGCGCGCAGCTGGCGCTGGGTGCGCTGGGTGTCACGCTGATCTACGGCATCCTGCGGTTTTCCAACTTCGCCCATGGCGACACGATGGCCTTTGGCACGGCGATCACGATCATCGGCACCAATGCGCTGATCGCCGCTGGCATCACCTTTGGCCCGCTGCCCACCGCATTGATCGCCCTGCCCTTGGGCATTGCAGCCACCTGTCTGCTGGTGCTTGGCACGGATTGGACAGTCTATAAATTCTACCGCACCAAGAAAGCCGCCCCTGTGATCCTTGTGATCGTGTCGATGGGGGTGATGTTCATCATGAACGGGATCGTGCGGTTCATCATCGGCGTGGGAGACATCAATTTCGCTGATGGCGAACGCTTTGTCGTCACCGCGCGCGGGTTCCGCGAAGCAACAGGTCTGGCCGAGGGGCTGGCGATCCGCACCACACAGGTCATCACTGTTATCGTGGCCCTGATTGCCATGGCGCTGCTGTTTTGGTTCCTGAACAAGACCCGCACCGGCAAATCCATGCGCGCCTTTTCCGATAACGAGGATCTGGCGCTTTTGTCGGGCATCAACCCCGATTGGGTGGTCAAGGTGACATGGATGATCGTTGCTGCCTTGGCTACAACGGCAGGTGTGCTGTACGGGCTGGATAAATCCTTCAAGGCATTCACCTATTTCCAGCTGCTGCTGCCGATCTTTGCCGCGGCTATCGTCGGCGGGCTTGGCAGCCCCTTGGGCGCTATTGCAGGCGGTTTCGTCATCGCCTTTAGCGAAGTCACCGTGACCTATGCGTGGAAACGCGTGCTGGGCTATATTTTACCCGAAAACCTTGCGCCCGAAGCCTTGGTTCAGCTTATGTCCACCGATTATAAATTCGCCGTCAGCTTTGCGATCCTGATTGTCGTGCTGCTGTTCAAGCCGACCGGCCTGTTCAAAGGGAAATCCGTATGAACCCCGCTATCCGCGCACCGCTGCTGTTCGGTTTCGTCGCTGTCCTGATGATCGGGACGGGTATCGTGCAGGGCTGGAATTCTGCCCTGCTGATCCTGAACATGGGGCTGATTTCGGCAATCATGGCGCTGGGCGTCAACCTGCAATGGGGCTTTGCCGGCCTGTTCAATATCGGGGTGATGGGGTTTGTCGCACTTGGCGGGCTGGCCGCCGTGCTGATCTCGACCCCGCCGACCGAAGGTGCTTGGGCCGCAGGTGGCTGGAATATCGTGATCGGTCTGTTGCTGGGGGGCATGACAGTGATCGGGGCGATCCTTGCGCAACACCGGATGGCACTGGGGCGCATCCGCACGCTGACGACGCTGGCAATTCTGATCGCAGGCTTTTTCATCTATCGCGCGGTGTTCGATCCGGGTGTTACTGCAATCGAGGCGATCAACCCTTCGGTCAGCGGCAATATCGGCGGGCTGAACCTGCCGGTGCTGTTGTCATGGCCCGTGGGTGGCCTGCTGGCCGCCGGTGCCGCATGGATCATCGGCAAGACGGCTTTGGGCCTGCGGTCGGATTATCTGGCCATTGCCACGCTGGGCATTGCGGAAATCATCATCGCGGTGCTGAAAAACGAAGACTGGCTGTCACGCGGCGTCAAGAACGTGATTGGCCTTGACCGGCCCGTCCCCTTCGAAATCGAATTACAGCAAGACCCGACATTCGTGGCGCGCGCCGTGGGCCTTGGGCTTGATCCGGTGACGGCATCGGGGATCTATACGAAACTGGCCTATTCAGCTTTGTTCGCCGTCGTGCTGCTGATCCTGCTGTGGATGGCGCAGATGGCCCTGAAAAGCCCCTGGGGCCGCATGATGCGCGCGATCCGCGACAATGAAACCGCCGCGCGTGCAATGGGCAAGGATGTCACCGCACGGCATTTACAGATCTTTATCCTTGGCTCTGCCATCTGCGGGGTTGCGGGGGCGATGATGACCACGCTGGACGGGCAATTGACGCCCGGCAGCTATCAGCCTTTGCGCTTTACCTTTCTGGTCTGGGTCATGGTGATCGTCGGAGGATCGGGCAATAATTTTGGCGCGGTGCTGGGCGGTATCCTGATCTGGTGGCTCTGGGTGCAGGTGGAACCGATGGGGCTGGCGCTGATGCAGATCTTGTCGAGCGGTCTGGAAGACGGCAGCGCGTTGCAGACACGGATGATCGACGCCGCCGCCCATATGCGCCTGCTGACCATGGGGCTGTTGATGCTGATCGTGCTGCGGTTCAGCCCGCGCGGGCTGATCCCCGAACGCTGACTTGTTCTTGGCCCCCGCCTTGATAGAAAGGCGGGGGAATTGAATAGGGTATTACATGTTCACGTTGTTTCGCTGGGCTGTCCGACTGACCACCACGCTGATCGTGCTGATGGTCGCAGGCGTTGTGCTGGCGTGGTACTTTGCCACGCGGTCCCTGCCCGATTACGACGCGACGGCACAGGTCGCAGGCATCTCTGCACCGGTAGAGATCGTGCGCGACAATGCCAATGTGCCGCATATCTTTGGCGCGACTGACGAAGACGTGTTTTTCGGTCTGGGCTATGCCCATGCGCAGGACCGGCTGTGGCAGATGACGATGCTGCGCCGCACGGTGCAGGGCCGGCTGTCCGAACTTTACGGCGCACGCACGTTCGACATTGATCAGGTCTTGCGACGCTATGATCTGTACAATGCTGCAACCGCATCTGTCGTGGCACAGGACGCGTCCACGCTGGCGGCGCTGACAGCCTACGCAGACGGCGTGAACACCTGGCTGGACGAGGTGAACAAAGGTGCCTTGGGCCGTGGCGCACCGGAAATGTGGTTGTTCAATCATCCGATCGCCCGCTGGCAGCCCGCCGATTCCATCGCGATCCTGAAACTGATGGCGCTGCAACTGACATCGAGCCTGGAAAACGAGGTTTTGCGCGCGCGTGTATCGCTGATCGTCAGCCCCGCCAGGCTGAGCGACGTGCTGCCCGATGATCCGGGCAGCGGTGTTGCCGCCCTGCCATCCTATGCCGCATTGGTGCCGGATGTCGTGCCAAACCAGCCCAGCACACGCATGGCCTATGATCCGCTGATGCCCGTGCCGCCGCGCGCCTTGGCCGGCGCATCAAATGCCTGGGCGGCAAATGCGACGCGGTCCGCGACGGGATCGACCCTGCTGGCCAATGACCCGCATCTGGGGCTGACCGCGCCCAGCATCTGGTTTCTGGCGCGGCTCGAACTGGAGGGTGGCGGCGTGATCGGTGGTACGATCCCCGGTGTGCCACTAATCCTGACGGGCCGCAGCGCCAATCTCGGCTGGGGGCTGACAACTGCGAATGTCGATGATCAGGACGTGTTCTTGGAAGAGGTGAACCCGAACAATTCTGAAGAATATCGTGGCCTTGACGGTTGGCAGTCATTTGTCAGCCGCGACAGTATCATCACGATCAAGGATGCCCCGTCCGTCACAATCCGCCTGCGCTGGACCGAAAACGGGCCGGTGATACCGGACGATCTGTTCGATCTGGGTACGATCACGCCCCCTGGTCATGTCACCGCCATTGGGTGGACTGCGCTATCACAAACGGATACGTCGATGTCGGCTGCAATGGCGCTGATGCGCGCGCGCAATGTGGATCAGGCGATTGCGGCGGGTGAATTGCATGTCGCCCCCGCCCAGAACCTGACGCTGGCCGACCGCAACCGCGTGGCGATGCAGACCATCGGGGCGATACCGATGCGTGACGCGAACCACCAAAGTCAGGGCCGTTACCCCAGTTTCGGCTATTTGCCTGAAAACCGCTGGCAAGGCGTGTCTGCCTATGTCGACAACCCCCGTTTCGTGGACCCCGACGGCGGGATCGTCGGCAATACCAACAACAAGATGATCGACCGCCCCTTTCCGCGCCATGTATCGTTCGACTGGGGCGACACGCAGCGCGTGATCCGCTGGCGGCGGTTGATGCAGGCGCGCGAGGTCCATACCCGCGACAGTTTTATCGAAGCGCAGCTGGATAGTGTCAGTTTCACCGCGCGCACGCTGCTGACCTTTATGGGCGCTGACCTATGGTTCACCGGCGACGCCGCCCCCGATGGCACGCCCGAACGGCGCCGCCAGATTGCGCTGGAACTGCTGGCCGCATGGAACGGCGAGATGAACGAACATCTGCCCGAACCGTTGATCTATGCCGCCTGGGCGCGGGCGTTTCAGGCGCGCGTGATCCGTGACGAGCTGGGGCCGCTGGCCGCCGAATTCACCCATCTGGACCCCGTGTTTCTGGAACGCATTTTCCGCGATGTGGATGGCGCATCAATCTGGTGCGACGTGATCCAATCTGCCCCCGTCGAGACCTGCGCCGATATCGCACGTCAGGCGCTGGACGAGGCGCTGATCTGGATCGCCGAAAACCACGGCACCGCCATCGAGGCGGTGCGTTGGGGCGACGCGCATGAGGCGACGCATGATCATCCTGTCTTGGGCGCGACCCCGATCCTCGGCTGGATAGTCAATATCCGCCAATCGACCAGCGGCGGCGATAACACGCTGATGCGCGGGCGCACCCGCGGCACCGGCCCGGCCCCATTCCAGAATGTGCATGCCGCCGGCTATCGCGCGGTCTATGATTTCGCCGATCCTGACAGTTCGGTGTTCATTTCATCCACCGGACAATCGGGCCATCCGTTTTCGCGTTATTACGACAATCTGGGCGAGATGTGGCGGCGCGGCGAATATATCCCGATGTCGCTGGACCCTGATCTGGCCCGTGCGGCGGCGGTGGGTGTCACGACCTTGGTGCCGGTGGAAAGTTCGGAATAGAACTTTTATGCCTCCGGCGGGGATTGCGGTGAAGTGTGAAACAATTCACCGCGCTCGGAAGATGCGGTTACAGGCGGCTAAAACGCTCTTGCTGCAGGGCTGTCCACACAACGGTCATGCAATAGCCCTCGTCCGTCTGCTGGTCGTCCGTAACGATACCCGCCTCGAACAACCACGCGCGTTTGCGCCCTTCGGCGAAGCTCAGCGTCAGAAGCGCTTCTGAGCGCGGGTCTTTGAGTTTTTCGGGGATCGCGGCCAGAAGGGCGGCCATGCCTTCGCCGGTCAGCGCCGAGACCGCGAAAAGATCTTCGGTGCGCGCGGCCTGATTGACGCGGCCTTCAAAGGCTTCGCCTTGCAGCAGATCGACCTTGTTCCAGACTTCGATCAGCGGGGCGTTTTCGGCAACGCCCAGTTTGTGCAGGATCGCCATCACATCGCACGCTTGTTCTTCGGTCTGGTCATGGCTGATGTCACGGATATGCAGGATCAGATCCGCGTCCAGCACTTCCTCCAATGTCGCGCGGAAAGCGGCGACCAGTTCGGTCGGCAAGTCCGAAATGAAACCCACCGTGTCGGACATGATCACCTCGTCGCCTGTGGGCAGCGTGATCTTGCGCATCGTCGGGTCAAGGGTGGCGAACAGCATGTCCTTGGCCAGCACATCGGCACCGGTCAGCATATTGAACAACGTCGATTTGCCCGCGTTGGTATAGCCCACCAGCGCCACGATCGGGAACGGCACCTTGGCGCGGGACGCGCGGTGCAGCGCGCGGGTTTTGCCTACCTTTTCCAGCTGGCGGCGCAGACGCACCAACTGGTCGTCGATAGCGCGCCTGTCCGCCTCGATCTGGGTTTCGCCCGGACCACCGACGAAACCAAGCCCGCCACGCTGGCGTTCAAGGTGGGTCCATGCCCGCACCAGCCGGGTGCGCTGATAGGACAGGGCCGCCATTTCGACCTGCAACACACCTTCGGAGGTGCGGGCGCGGTCGCTGAAGATTTCAAGGATCAGACCGGTCCGGTCCAGCAATTTGACCCCCCAGGCTTTTTCCAGATTGCGTTGCTGCACGGGTGTCACAGACCCATCGACCAGCACCAGTTCAACCTCTGCCTCGGCAAAGATGATGCGCAATTCTTCGATCTTGCCTTTGCCGAACAATTTGCCCGCATGCAATTTGGGCAGCCGCACGATATCGGCCCCGAGCACGTCAAGGTCGGGCAAGGCTGCGGCCAGCGCCACGGCCTCGGCCAGCGCAGGCACGGGGGCACGGCGGCTGTGGTCGGATTTCAATTCAGGGTGCAGCACCCAGGCCCGCGTGACGGGCTTGTCGTGTTCCAGCAAAGCTATTCTTCGCCTTCATAAAGGCTGATCGGCTGCGCCGGCATGATCGTGGAAATCGCGCTTTTATAAACAAGCTGCGATTGCCCGTCGCGGCGCAGTAACACGCAAAAGCTGTCGAACCATGTGATGACCCCCTGCAATTTGACACCATTCACCAGAAAGATCGTGACCGGCACCTTGGTCTTGCGGACATGGTTCAGAAATGCATCTTGCAGATTTGCTTTATCGGCGGCCATGACGACATCCTTTTCTTTATTCTTTTTTTTGGTCTTTTGGCCGTGATCCGGCCTTCCGGTCTGGGGTCCAGTATGTCGTGCCAATCGCCGAGTTTCCAGCCCCAAAAATGCAAAGCCCCCCCACGGCTAGCGTTGCCAGATTTCGGGGTTGAACAGCGCGATGATCGCCAAAGTTTCCAACCGGCCCAGCACCATCGCCCCGGCGAGGATTATTTTGGCAGCCTCGGGCAGGTCGGCATAGAAAATCGGGGTTTCGGCGGCGACCACGGCCAGCGGGCCGGTCGTGGACAAGGCGGCGACGGTCAGAACCATCGCCGTTTCAAACGGCACGCCGGTCAGCGACAACAACACCATGACCGCCGCGATGCTGATCGCAAAAAGCATGAAGAAGACCCAGGAAATATAGGCCCCCTGCCGGCGGATGCGCCGTGCGTCACGCCCGCCGCCGCCCACCGATGACGGTAACAACAGCCGTTCCTGTTCGCGTTCCAGATGCCGGAACAGCGCATAGATCCGCAACAATTTTACCCCGCCCGCCGTCGTCGCCACCCCGCCGCCGATCAGCGCCAGCCCGATCAGAACCAGCCCCGGCGTGGACAGGCGCGACCAATCTGTCGCAGCACCCCAGAATTGCGATTCAAATCCTGTGGTGGTCAAAAACGACGTGACCGTGAACAGCGTCCCCCAAAGGGCGGTCACCACGTCGCGCGGGCTGAAGGGGGCCTGTGCTTCGGTGGTCCCGACAAAATGCCGCAGAAACAGCGCCACTGTCGCAAGTCCGATCAGCACCAGCGCCGTGGTGAATTCGGGATCGCGCCAAAGCCACTGGTTGCGTTCGCCGGACAGGCCGCGCGAAAAGGTCAGCCGCGACAGAGCAAAGACGAAAAAGGCAAAGATCAGCACTTCGCCGAGAAACCCCGAGGCTGCGAAATAAAGCCCGCCAACCGGCGTGATCCCCGATGTGGACAGCACCGCCATCGCATGGGCCAGCGCGATATAGGGGCGTTCGCCCAGCATGACCAACCCGATCCACAAAACGGCGGTCAGCCCCGCATAGACCGGCGTCAGCGCCATCGTATAGCGCACCAGCCGTTCGGACGGGTCAGCCACCCCGCCGATCTGGGTAAAACTGCCCGTGGCACCGCGTCCGACAGCGGCTGTGGCGCGGACCTCGAACCCGCCAAGGTTCATCGGCGCAAAGATCGACACTGCCGTGATCCAAACCAAAAGCCCCCCGAGCCAGCCCACGGTGGAGCGCCACAGATGCTGCGACGGCGTCAGATCAGCGCCACCCGCATAAACCGTCGCCCCCGTGGTGGTGAAACTTGACACCATTTCGAACCAGGCATCCAGAAAACTGGTGTTGCCCACCGCCTCGTAGAACGGGACCGCAAACATCAGCGGCAACACCGAAAAGGCGGCCAGCAAACCGATCAACTGGCTGCGGGCGATATTGGCAGGTACATAGCCCGACATCGTCAGCGCGATCAGCAGGGTCAGCACCGAGAACAGCACGAACCCGTAGAAAAACACCCGCATCGTGGCGAAATCCTCGACCACGGCGCCATGCGCGGCGGGCAGCAGCATCGCGATGGCGCCCAAACCCATCAGCACCACAAAGAACGGAAGGCGCGTGATCCACTGCATCAGAAAAAGTCGATACTGACCTGCAACAGCCGTTCCACTTCGGGGACATCGGCGGTCATGGCAAAGATGGCGATCACATCGCCTTCTTCGATGCGGGTGTCGGCGGTCGGGCGGATCACTTTGCCTTCTTTCATCATGCCGCCGATCAGCGTGCCTTCGGGGAAATCAATATCCTTGATCTTTTGGCCCGCGATGGGCGAAGTGCTCAGAACCTGCGCCTCGATCACCTCGGCCTCGGCGTCGCCGATGGAATAGACGTTGCGCACCCGGCCATGGCGGATATGGCGCAGGATCGAACTGACCGTGGTGGCGCGCGGGTTGATATAGGCGTCGATATCCAGCGGCCCCATCAGCGGCACCAGCGTGGGGTCATTGACCAGACAGATCGCCATGGCACAGCCCATTTCCTTGGCCCGAACAGCGGCCAGCAGGTTGGTCTTGTCGTCATCGGTGACCACGAGCACGGCATCGGCATTCATGATCCCCGCCTCATCCAGCAGCGCAGTGTCCAGCCCGTCGCCATGCAGCACGATGGTGCGGTCCAGCGCATCGGCGGCGCGTTCGGCGGCGGCGCGGTCTTTCTCGATCACCTTGACGCGGATTCTTTCGGTGCGCGCCTCCAGCGCCAGTGCCACCCCAAGGCCGACATTGCCGCCGCCAATAATGACGATGCGCTCTTGTTTCGACTGCGTCTTGCCAAAGATTTCCAGCGTGCGGTTCAAATCCTCGGTATGGGTGAACAGATAACAATCGTCGCCCGCGAAAATCTGGTCCTCGGCGGATGGCACGAACAGCGTACCTTCGCGCCGGATGCCGACGACGATGGCGCGCAGCGTCGAAAACAGATCGGTCAATTGCCGCAGCGGCGTGTTGATGACGGGGCAATCATCGGCAATGGTGATCCCCAGCAATTGCGCGCGCCCGTCAAGGAAACTTTCGGTATCGAATGCGGCGGGGGCAGCCAGACGCTGCAACGCGGCTTCGGCCACTTCGCGTTCGGGCGAGATCACGACATCAATGGGCAGATGGTCCTTGCGGTACAGATCACCATAAGCAGGGTCGAGATAGGTTTGCGCCCGCAGGCGCGCGATTTTGCGTTGCACAGCGAAAACCGAATGGGCGACCTGACAGGTGACCATGTTCACCTCGTCCGAATAGGTGGCGGCGATCACCATATCGGCATCGCGCGCGCCTGCCCGTTCCAGCACGTCAGGATGGCTGGCAAAGCCGGTCACGCCTTGGACATCCAGCGTGTCGGTGGCGCGGCGCACCAGTTCGGGGTTATTATCGACAACGGTAACGTCGTTTTTCTCGCCCGACAGATGGCGCGCAATTTGCCAACCAACCTGCCCCGCGCCGCAAATGATAACTTTCATCCCACGTCACCGTCGATATAGGCGACACGCCCGCCCGATTTCGATGTCGTCACCACGCCCAGCGATTTCAGCTTGCGGTGCAGCGCCGAGCGTTCCATCCCGACAAAAGACGCCGTGCGGCTGATATTGCCGCCAAACCGGTTGATCTGGGTCAGCAGATATTCGCGTTCGAACAATTCGCGCGCCTCGCGCAATGGCAACGTGGCAAGCCCGCCCGCCAGCACGATCCGGCCTGAATCGTCGGTGTTATCTTCGGTAGCGGGCAGTTCACGGGCGGATATGTCACCGCGACTTTCACCAAGGATCAAAGCACGTTCTATCACGTTCTTTAACTGTCGTACGTTGCCCGGCCAATGCATCGTCTGCAACAAGGCGCGCGCATCATCGGCCAATCTGCGTAACGGCAGGCCCTGAACGGTGTTGAACAATGTAATGAAATGGTCGGCCAGCACCGGAATATCCTCGCGCCGTTCTTCGAGTGAGGGAACAGCAATTGGCACGACATTCAGCCGGTGGAACAATTCCTCTCGGAACACACCCGCCAAAATCGCCGCAGAAAGATCGCGGTTGGTGCTGGAAATCACACGCAGATCGACCTGCACCTTGTCATTGCCTCCGACCCGCTGGAACCGCTGATCCACCAGCACCCGCAGGATTTTCGATTGCGTCCCAAGCGGCATATCGGCCACTTCGTCAAAATAGATCACGCCGCCGTTGGCTTCTTCGAGCAGACCAGGTTCCACACCGCGGCCTGCACCTTCGCGGCCGAATAGCACCTCTTCCATGCGGTCGGGCGCGATGGTGGCGGAACTGACAGTCACGAAAGGCGCATTGGCGCGTGCAGAATTGGCATGGATATAGCGTGCGGCGATTTCCTTGCCCGCACCCGCAGGGCCGGTCAGCATCACGCGCCCGTTCGATTTTGTCACCTTGTCGAGCTGCGATTTCAGCATCCGGAACGCGGCACTTTCGCCAATCATTTCCGCCTGTGCAATCTCGCCGCGTTTGAGTTCGCTGTTTTCACGGCGCAGGCGGGATGTTTCCATCGCCCGGCGGATCACGACCAGCAACTGGTCGATATTGAAGGGTTTTTCGATGAAATCATAAGCGCCCTGTTTGATCGCTGCGACCGCGATTTCGATATTGCCATGGCCTGAAATGATGACAATCGGCACTTCGGGGTGATCGCGTTTCACCGTCTTGAGGATGTCGATCCCGTCCATATTGCTGTCTTTGAGCCAGATATCGAGGATCATCAGCGCCGGCACCTCTGCCGCGATCTGCGCCATGCATTCGTCCGATGTGCCCGCCAGCCGCGTGCTGAACCCTTCGTCGCGCAGGATGTCGGAAATCAGCTCCCGGATATCGCGTTCGTCATCTGTGATCAGGATATCGCCCATATCGTCCTCATGCTGGTATTCTTGCGTTTTCGTGTTGTGCCTGCACCGCAGGCAGATGGATCACCGCCGCCGCCCCCGCGTGCGTATTGCCCGCAAAGATATCGGCATCGGTCAGGGTAAGTGTGCCACCGTGTTCTTCGATGATCTTTTTGACAATAGAAAGGCCAAGGCCGGTCCCTTTGTCGCGCGTCGTGACATAGGGTTCGAACAGGCGCGCGCGGTCTTCGGGCAGGCCGATACCATTGTCTGCAATCGTGATGCTGACGCGGTTGCCGTCTTGCTGCATCGCGATCCTGATTTGTGGCGCGTAACCTTCGGACCCGTGTTTTTCGATATAGGTTTCCGTGGCTTCGCCAGCGTTCTTGATCAGGTTCAGCAAGGCCTGCGAAATCATTGTCGCATCCATATCGGCCAGAATGGCAACATCCGGCAGATCGCCGGTGATCTTGACCTGTGGCTGGCCTGCGCGTTGCAACATGATGGCATCAGCCACCACCTTGGTCAGATCATTCAGCACCAGCACGGGTTCAGGCATCCGCGCGAATTTGGAAAACTCATCAACAATACGGCGCAAGTCATTGGTTTGGCGCACGATCACATCCGTCATCTGATCCAGCGCCTCTGCATCGTCACCAACCTGCGCGCGGAATTTACGCTTGATCCGTTCCGCCGACAGCTGGATCGGGGTGAGCGGGTTCTTGATCTCATGCGCGATGCGGCGCGCGACATCACCCCAGGCGGCCATGCGCTGCGCACTGACCAGATCGGTCACATCGTCAAAGGCCACAACGTAGCCTTCCAATGCACCACCATCGGTGCGACGCGGCGACATGCGCACCAGCAGGCTTTCTTGCTGGCCTTTGCGGATCAGGTTGATCTGGTCCTGCACAGACTCGTGGCCCGATTGGCGGACTTGTTCGAACAGGGCCGCAAATTCCGGCACGGCGACCGACAGCGAATGATCGGCGCTATCGTCATTCACCGACAAAAGCCTGCGCGCCGACGGGTTTACAAAGGCAACACGCCCATCCGCATCCAACCCCACAACCCCCGATGTCACCGAACTCAGCACGGAATCAAACAGCCGCCTGCGCCGTTCGGAGATGCGGTTACTGTTCAACAACGCCTCGCGCTGGCCTTTCAACTGGCCGGTCATCTGGTTGAAATAATGGCCCAATTGCGAAATCTCGTCGTCGCCTTCATCTTCGATCACGCGCACGTCCAGATCGCCGGACCCGACGCGCTGCGACGCCGATACCAGCCGCCCCACTGGGCGCGACAGCCGTTCGGCAAACCACAGCCCGCCCCAGATCGCGCCAAGGATCAGGATCAGTGCAAAACCAAGATACAATAGCCCGAACTGAAACAGCATCCGGCCCTGATCAGACGCAAGCTGTTCATATTGCTGCACCGTTTCGGTGGTTTCATCCAGCAAGGCCAGCACGTTGCCATCCACATCGCGGGTGACATACAAAAACCGGTCGGGAAAGGTTTCCAGCGGGATCAATGCGCGGAATTCGTTGTTTTCGGGGTCTTCGAAGATCACCAGCTGTTCATCGCGCGCGCGGGTGAAATCATCGGCAGCGGGCCGTTCATAATCAAATTCATAAGACCCGACCGCCCGCGCCGCGATCACGCCTGCACTGTCAATGACAAACGCCTCGCTCAGCCCGCGGTCGATCTGGCCCTGCACCTCGCCCAAGGCTAGCCGCAGATCGCCGTCATCCATGAACAGATCGCGCTGGCGTTCGCGGTTCAGATAGGCGGCCAGCCCCTGCGCATCGCGGGTCAGATCCTGGATATGTTCTTCCTCATAGGCCTGCGCGGTGGTCAGCGAGGTGCGCAGCACATTGCCCACAGGTTCCGAAAACAACCCGTCGAGAGCGACCGACAGCAACAACACCGAAAATACCGCGACCAGCACCGTGGGGATCAGCGCGAAAACGGCAAACACGCTGGTCAGCCGCAGATGCAGCCGCGATCCGGCGGATTTCGCGCGCCGGGCCGCGATCATCCGCGCCACCAGCCGCATCACCAGCGCCATGACAATCAGGATAAAAACCAGGTCGATCAGCAGCATGACCTGCAAAGTGCGCGATGACGTGCCCTGCCCCAGCGGCCCGACCACCCAATAGGTCAGGCCCGCGAGCACCGGCGCGCAAAACAGCAGCGTCAGTGTCAGGGCATTTTGCACATGACGCTGCCGGAACCAGCGGACCAGTCGGGTGAAATCCATTCGCAGAAGGGTACGCTGCACGCGTGCCGCCTTGTGATTAAGGCGGGGCTACCCCCGCATGACCGCATTTGCCGTGGTAATCCCGCCCTGCTGACGCAGTAAGGCCACGGTTCTGTTGCGGTTTTACATCAATTTGCGGCGGCGTGTCACGCGGATATCCAGATCGGTGATCTTCTTGCGCAAAGTATTGCGGTTGATCCCCAAAAGGTCGGCGCATTTCGCCTGATTACCGCCGGTGGCATCGAGCGCGATTTCGATCAGCGGGCCTTCGACCTCTTTCAAAATACGGTTGTGCAGGCCGGGCGGCGGCAGCACCCCGCCATGCAGGTCGAAATATCGGCGCAGATGCTTGCCCACGCTGGCAGAGAGTTTTTCCCCCTCGCCACCAGAGCGCAAAGGCTCGATCGCGGGCTGGTTGCCCAGCACCATTTCCACCTCGGCGCGCGAAATCTCATCCTCGGCGGCGGTGAACACCAGCCGGCGCACGGCGTTTTCAAGCTGGCGCACATTGCCGGGCCAGCTATAGGCGCGGACCATGTCGATCGCGGCAGCCCCGAACCGGCGTGCGGGCGCGCCTTCGCGTTCGGCACGCGCCAGAAAATGATCGGCCAACAACGGAATGTCATCGACCCTTTCGCGCAAGGATGGCACGGCGACGGTGACACCGCCCAGCCGATAGAACAGGTCTTCGCGAAAAGAGCCGTCTTCCATCCGGATCATCAGGTCGTTTTGCGATGTGGCCATGATCCGCGGCGCGTTTTCGCCCAAAGTATCCAGCATCCGCACGATGCGCGCCTGATCGGCATCGGTCAGGTCGCTGACCTCGTCAAACAGGATCGTGCCACCGCGCGCGCGCGACAGGATCGTGGACGGCCCATCCATCCCGTCCAGATCGGCGGGGGCCACGACGATGAAAGGCAGGCTGCGACGGTCAGAAAAATCATGTACCGCGCGTGCGATCAGCGACTTGCCAGTCCCGCTTTCGCCGGTGATCAGCACCGGCAGCTGGGTGTTCATCACCCGCGCAACCAGCCGGTACAGCGCCTGCATCACCCCCGTGCGCCCCACCAGAGGCAGATCGCCGCCCTGTTCGGTCGCATTCAAGTCCGGGGCGCGCGAAATTCCGGCACGGCGTTTGGTTTCCAGCGCACGCGCTGCACGTTTCATCAGATCGGGCAGATCAAAAGGTTTGGGCAGATAATCATAGGCGTCAGCCTCGGCTGCCTGAATGGCGGTCATGATCGTGTTTTGTGCCGAAATCACGATCACCGGCAGACCGGGGCGCAGGGCGGCGATTTTGGGCAATTGTTCCAAGCCGTTGCCATCAGGCATGATGACATCGGAAATCACCAGATCGCCCTTGCCTTCTTCGACCCAGCGCATCAGCGTCACCAGCGATGACGTCGCATGGACCTTGCAGCCCGCCCGCGTCAGGGCCTGGGTCAAGACGGTGCGGATCGTGCGGTCGTCATCGGCAACCAGAATTGTCCCGTCCATCAATCTTCTCCTGTTTCAGTCTCTTTGGGCGCCAGCGGCAGCGAGATGCGAAAACAGGTGCGCCCCGGCACCGAATCCACCGTGATCCAGCCGCCACCGTCGCCGATCAGTTTCGACACCAGCGCCAGCCCCAAGCCGGTGCCGTTTTCCTTGCCCGATATAAAAGGTTCGAACACATCCGCCGCGATGGCAGGCGGCAGGCCGGGGCCATCGTCGATAATCTCGATCTGCAGGGGCAGCCGGGATTGGGTGCCGTCATTGCGCCGCACCCGCAGGGATGTGTCGTAAAACGTATGTAGCCGGATCGCGCCGCCGTCCCTGTTGGCCTCGGCTGCGTTTTTCAAAAGGTTCAGAAACACCTGCAACAGCTGATCCGCATCGGCCATGGTGCGCGGCAGGGATGGATCGTAATCCTCGATATACAGCATATGCGCGCCAAAACCCACGGATGCAGACTGGCGCGCGCGGTCCAGCACATCGTGGATGTTCACAGGCTTGAGCAGCGGCGGGCGCAGATTGCCGAATTGTTCCACCTGTTCGAGCAGTTTGACGATCCGGCGGCTTTCCTCGACGATCAGGTCGGTCAATTCGCGGTCTTCGGTTGTCAGCCCCATCGACAAAAGCTGTGCCGCGCCGGTGATCCCCGCCAGCGGGTTCTTGATCTCATGCGCCAGCATTTCGGCCATGCCGATCGCCGATTTCGCAGCCTTGGCAGAGGAATGGTTCTGCGTCACACGGCTGGCAATCTCGCGCGGGCTGATCATCACGATCATCAGGTCGTCAGAGCCTTGCAGCGGCGCGAATTGCAGGTTGCACATCATCGGCGGGTTTTCACCGCTGCCGACATCGACATCATTCACGAACAGCGACGTGCGATTGGCCCGCGCGCGGGCAAAAGGTGCCTCTAGCGGGGCGTCGATCATCACCTTTTCCCAGATCCGCTGGCCGATCAGCGACCGTGTGGACAGGTTCAGGAAACTTTCCGCCGCAGGATTGCTCAGGATGATGATGTCATCGCCGTCCAGCAGCAAGGCAGGCACCGGCAGCGACGACCAAAGGGCTGTGTCCTGAATCATGCCGCCACCCGCATCGCCAAGGCATCGGCCAGATCGCGCAGTACCGCATCGGGGGTGTCATGCGTCAGGATCGCCTTGCGCAGACCGGCGGGTGTGCCAGCTTCATCCATATACCAGCCCAGATGTTTGCGCGCGACACGCCGCCCCAGATCCAGCCCGTAGAACGACAGCATCGCGCTGTAATGCGCGCCAACCATGTCGATAAAGTCCGCCCCTTGCGGGATCACGGGCATCTTGGTGCCATGCAGCCGTGCTGCGACCTGTGCCAGCACCCAAGGCCGCCCCTGCGCGCCCCGCCCGATCATCACGCCGTCTGCGCCGGACAATGCCAGCGCCTGTTTCGCAGCCTCCGGCCCAGTGATATCACCATTGGCGATGACGGGGATGCTGACAGCCTGCTTGATTTCGCGGATGGCGCGCCAATCGGCGGCCCCTTTGTAAAACTGGCAACGCGTGCGCCCGTGGATCGTGACCAGCCTGATGCCCGCATCCTGCGCGCGCCGTGCCACATCAGCAGCGTTCAGGCAATCATGGTCCCAGCCCAGCCGCGTTTTCAGCGTCACAGGCAGCTTGACCGCGTTCACCACAGCCTCGATCAACCGCAGCGCGTGGTCAGGGTCGCGCAGCAGCGCAGACCCGGAATAGCCGTTGGTGACCTTTTTCGCCGGACAGCCCATGTTGATGTCGATCATCGCGGCGCCATTGGCCTCGATCATGCGGGCGGCCTCTGCCAGCCAATACGCCTCGCGTCCGGCGATCTGGACGGCGGTGCCTTGCTGGTCATAACCAAGCTCTGCCCTTTCGCGCACGCCGGGTTTGGCCTGCACCATTTCCTGACTGGCGACCATTTCACTGACAACCCAGCCCGCACCGAAAGACGCCACCAATTGCCGGAACGGCAGATCGGTGATCCCCGCCAGTGGCGCAAGAGCGACGGGCGGTTGCAGCCTGACATTGTCAAGAATGATGGCGGTTGTTTCAGTCAAAAGATACGACATCTGCCTAAAGGGTGAGCGTTGCTGCTGAAGTAAGCCGAATAGCACCACATCACAACGTCAGAAGCATACGATTATCCCTGAATAAAAGCATATGCCTAAAAATTAGTCAAAGCGCCTGTCAAAGAGACGAATTGCGCCGCAGCGCGCAGCGCCTTACACCAAGTCAAACAATCGCAGGATCGTCATGACCACCACCGCCATCATCGTCGCCGCAGGCCGCGGCACCCGCGCCGGCGGGGATATTCCCAAGCAATGGCAAGACCTTGGCGGGCGCAGTATCGCGGCACTGGCGATGCAGCCCTTTGCAGACCACCCGCGCGTGGCGCATTTGGTGCTGGTATTGCATCCCGATGATCTGGCGACCGATCTGTGGCGTGACACGCCCACGGCAAGTGTCGTGGCAGGCGGGGCCACGCGCAAGGCCAGCGTCATGGCGGGCCTCGCGGCCGTGCCGGACACAACGACCCGCGTGCTGATTCACGATGCCGCGCGCCCGCTGGTGTCAGCGCAGATCATTGACCGCGTGCTGACAGCGCTCGACAGCCACCAAGGGGCCGCCCCTGCCGTGGCGGTGACCGACACGCTGTGGCACGGGGCGGATGGGGTGGTGACAGGGGTGCAACCACGCGACGGGCTTTACCGCGCGCAGACGCCACAGGGGTTTCACCTTGCGCCCCTGCTGGCCGCGCATCTGGCGCAAGAGGATGACGCCACCGATGATGTGGGCGTCGCCCGCGCGGCGGGGCTGGACGTGGCCATCGTCGCGGGCGATGAGACCAATATCAAGATCACGACGCCGGGCGATTTTGCCCGCGCGGCACGGCTAATGGGGCAGGATATGGATATCAGATGTGGCAATGGCTATGACGTGCATCGCTTTGGGCCGGGCGATCATGTCTGGCTTTGCGGGGTCAAGGTGCCGCATGGGCGGTCCTTGCAGGGCCATTCGGACGCCGATGTGGGCATGCATGCCGTGACCGATGCGATCTATGGCGCGCTGGGCATGGGCGATATCGGCCAGCATTTCCCGCCATCCGACCCGCAATGGAAAGGGGCCGACAGCCAGATTTTCCTGCGCCATGCCGTAGGTCTCGCGCGCGACCACGGCTATCGGGTCAGCAATGTCGATTGCACGCTTGTCTGCGAATATCCCAAGATCGGCCCGCATCAAGGGGCGATGAAAGCTGCATTGGCCGCGATCATGGGGCTGGCGGCGGACCGGATCAGCGTCAAGGCCACGACATCCGAACGCCTCGGGTTCACAGGCCGCGAAGAAGGTATCGCATCGCTGGCAACCGTGACATTGGTGAAACCATGACCCGTTTGATCGCCACGTTCTTTTATGTGGGCCACCTGCGCCCGGCCCCCGGCACTTGGGGCTCGCTCGCCGCGCTACCCGTGGCTTGGGCCTTGGTGATGCTTGCAGGCCCTTGGGCGCTGGTCGCAGGAATCGTGCTGGCTTATGGGCTTGGCCATTGGGCGACGGGCGTACAAACCGCAGGCAAGGCCGATCACGACCCCTCCGAGATCGTGATCGACGAGGTTGCAGGCCAGTGGATCGCCCTGCTGCCCGTGGTCTTTGGTGCGGCGGCGCGCGATGCCGACTTGCTCGCGCTTTGGCCCGGCTGGGTCGCGGCGTTTGTGCTGTTCCGGCTGTTCGACATCACCAAATGGGGCCCCATCGGCTGGGCCGACCGGATGCATGGCCCCACCGGCGTCATGCTGGACGATGTGATCGCGGGTGCTTTTGCCGCAATCGGTGTCGTGGCGCTTGCCGCCTTGTTTCATCTGGTGCTGCTATGAGCGCTGCGGCGATCCTGCAAGCCGCGCGCGTGCGCGGTATCCTGATCGCCACCGCCGAAAGCTGCACAGGCGGGATGGTCAGTGCCGCGCTGACCGATGTGGCAGGCAGTTCTGCTGTGTTCGAGCGGGGATTCGTGACCTATACCAATGCCGCCAAGATGCAGATGCTGGGCGTGCGTGCCGCAACGCTGGAGGCGCATGGCGCCGTGTCCGAACAGGTGGCGGCAGAAATGGCGCAAGGGGCGCTGACACATTCGGCAGCAACGCTTGCGGTGTCAATCACCGGCATCGCAGGCCCCGGCGGGTCAGAGCATAAACCCGAAGGGCGCGTCTGTTTCGCAATCGCCGCGCCGGATCGCTGCACCACGCAGACAATAGAATTTGGTGCCTTGGGCCGCGCGCAGGTGCGCCAAGCCGCCCGCGATCACGCGCTGGGGGCGTTGTTGGCAGCACTCACGCCATAAAGCTCCTGCGCGCGGCGTTCAAAGGCACGCACGATCCGCTGCATCGCCTCGTTGAAAAACATACCCGCAGCCCCCTGCAACAGCCGGTTGCGGAACTCGAAATCGACAAAGAACGACACTTCGCAGCCGCCCTCTACATCGCGGAAATTCCACTGGCTTTCCATGTGCTTGAACGGGCCGTCCAGATAGGCGGTGTCGATCCGCTTGGTGGCCGGCCACAGCGTGACCTTGGAGCCGAATGTTTCGCGAAACACTTTGAACGAAATCACCAGATCGGCCAGCATCACCAGATGGTCGCCGTGATCCTTGGTGTCGCGGATGCGCGCGGCGGCCGTCCACGGCAGAAACTTTGGATAATGCGCAACATCGCCCACAAGAGCGTACATCTGGTCGGCGGAAAACGGCAAAACGCGCGTTTCGGAATGTTGTGGCATGGTCTGGCCCCTCTCGTGCGCGATGTCGGCCAAAACGCCGCCGGTTTCAAGGGCTTTGGACCATAAAGCCACCGTATGGATTGTCGCAGCCTGCATTTTACGGCACAAGGCGCAGGTCACAAACCGGAGACAAAGATGCCCGCCGACCATCCCCCCTATGTCATCGACCAGATGATCAGCGCCAAATCCATTGCCGCAAGGATCGAAAGCCTTGCCCGCGAGATCGGGACCGAATTTGCCGGCACCGACAAGCTGGTCGTGGTGGGATTGTTGCGGGGGTCTTTTGTGTTCATCGCCGATCTGGTGCGCGAACTGGACCTGCCGGTCGAGGTCGATTTTCTGGAAGCCTCGTCTTATGGCGACGGCATGGACAGCAGCCGCGAGGTCCGCATTCTCAAGGACCTGCGCGGACAGATCGAAGGGCGCGATGTGCTGGTGGTCGAGGATATCGTCGATACCGGCCATACGCTGGCGCATGTCACCAAGTTTCTTGTGTCGCGCAATCCCGCGCGGCTGCGCACGATCGCCTTGCTGGACAAACCGGCGCGCCGCGAGGTCGATTTCAAGGCCGATTGGATCGGCTTCGAAATTCCCGACGAATTCGTCGTGGGCTATGGCATCGATTACGGCCAGCGCAACCGCAACCTGCCCTATATCGGCAAGGTCCGGTTCACGCAGTAAGCCGCCCCACTCTGCACCGGCCCCGGACCTGATCTGGGGCCTGCCCCGGACTTGATCCGGGGCCTCGCGCTATTGAGTATTTTTGGAAATAAGAAGTTGCAGGCGTCAACCGCGCCCGAGCTTTTTATTGCGCGCATCACGCAGGCGGGCGAAATCGTCACCTGCGTGATAGGATGATCGCGTCAGCGGTGTGGCCGAGACCATCAGGAATCCCTTGCCATAAGCGGCTTTTTCATAGCCTGCAAATTCCTCGGGCGTGACGAAACGGTCAACGCGGTGGTGTTTTGGTGTGGGTTGCAGATACTGGCCGATGGTCAGAAAATCGATATCGGCGGCGCGCATGTCATCCATCACCTGCATGACGGATTGTTTATCCTCGCCCAAGCCGACCATGATGCCCGATTTGGTGAACATCGACGGGTCCAGTTCCTTGACCCGCTGCAGCAGGCGCAGGGAATGGAAATAGCGCGCGCCGGGTCGCACCTCGGGGTAGAGGCCGGGGATTGTTTCAAGGTTGTGGTTGAACACATCGGGGCGTGCGGCGACCACGGTTTCCAGCACGGATGGATCGCAGCGGATGAAATCGGGGGTCAGGATTTCAATCGTCGTGCCGGGCGATTGGCGGCGGATCGCGCGGATCGTCTGGGCGAAATGTTCGGCCCCGCCATCGGCGATATCATCACGGTCCACCGAGGTGATGACCACATGGTTCAGCCCCAGTTTCTTGACCGCATCGGCCACGCGGCCCGGTTCAAAGACATCCAGCGCCTCGGGCGGTTTGCCGGTGGCAATGTTGCAAAAGGTACAGGCGCGGGTGCAAACTTCGCCCATGATCATCATGGTGGCATGGCCTTGGGACCAGCATTCGCCGACATTCGGGCAACCTGCCTCTTCGCAAACGGTCACCAGTTTATGTTCACGCATAATGTCGCGGGTGGTTTTATAGCCTTCGGAGGTCGGGGCCTTGACCCTGATCCAATCGGGTTTCTTGGGTTGCGGCGCATCCGCGCGGCGCTGTTTTTCCGGATGACGCTGGGCCGGAATCTTCAGATCGCGTGGGGACATGTTTTCGCTCCGGTAAGATATGTCTTACAGCTAGCCCTGCGCGCGTGATTTGTCCAATGCCAACGATGGCCCGCATGGCGGACCTGTGCGCGGCGCATGGGATCAGCCGATCAACGGGCCATAGCGTCCCTGGGTCTGCGCATAATGCCGCGCCAGCCGGTCCAATGCGATGCGCAGCACGATCTTGCCCGACCGCGCCGACCAGCCCATGGTCTTTTCGGTCTGTTCCAGACCTTCGAGCAGGCAGCAGCAGCGCAGCACCACATCGCCCAGACCGGGGCCAAGATCGGCCAGCGCGGCGCGCACCCTGTCATAGGCCGCCTTGGCTGCAGGTGCTGCATCTGCGCGCAATGCCGGGACCTGCCCGATTGCGGCCTGATCCCAGCCTGTTGCATCGCCGGTGGCCAGCTGTGCAAGTTCAAAATCCTCGCGCAGCCGTTCGCCGGTGGTGACCAGATCGCGCGACAAGAACAGCGCGCCATCGCGGTCGCGCCGCCGGGCCAGCCCGATCAATGGGCTTTCGGTGACGTGATAGCGGATCGGGCCACGGTGATCGTGATCCAGAGTGACGATGTCCCAGCCCGTATCATCCGCCGCTGAGCTGGGTTTGTCGCCAAACCCACCGGCGCGGTTTTCGTCCTGCGCCGTGAACCGTCGCAGCGCCGCACGGCCGGTCGCGGTGATGAAATAGCGCGCAACCCGCGCATCGGGGTCAGTGCAGGCGATCCAGTCTTTCAACGCCATGGCTTGGGCGATTTCGCGGTCCACACTGGTGGTGCGCAGCTGGTCGCCGGCCTGACCCTGCCGCACCACCACAGCTGTCGGCATGTCGCGCGCCGCCGCCAGCACCGCCCCCGGTTCGCACAACCGGCGCAGAATGCGCCGCGCCTCTTGGTCGATGCGGGCTTGTGTCAGGGGTGCGGTCTGGTCGGGCGCCGTCTGGTCGGGCGCGGGCAGATAGGCATCGCGGGTCATTGGTCCGGTTCCTTTCGACGGGTGGCGGGGTACGGCGCTGGCTTGCGCCGACAGTGATTTCAACGCACCATCAATCAGCAGGTCATCACGGCGGATTTCCAGCTTGCGGACCTGGCGCAGCACCGTGGAAGGGTGACAATCCTGCGCCCGCGCAAGGGCGCGGATCGACATGCCGTCCTCTGTATGCACCAGATAATTGCGGACCGCCTCTGGCACCCAAGCGGGGTAAGTATCGGACCGTTCTGGCCCCGGCCGTACCGTCATTTTCCTGTTCCTTTCCTGTCCGCATCCGTTCAGGCCAAGCCCGCGACTCAACCTAAAGAGTATAAAGACCAATGTGCCAACGCAGCTTTGCGTCCGTCAATCATTGTTACGAAAGGATAAATAAATCTGAGGGCAGCGTTCTTAACTTTTGATGAATAGGCAACGCCCGTGCAGGTTGTGCCATGCTGTCCCCAGACGTTTTATTGAAAGGCCTGCCCATGCTTGATGTCATGACCCTGATCCGCAATCTGCGCCGCCCAACCCTGCTTGCGAGGGCTGCGCGTTTCGGCGCGGATGACTATCGCCGCGACGCGGTGCTGCCGCGTTTATTGAAAACCGAAAAGGTGCCACGGCCTGCGGCAGCGGTGATCGCATTGCTGGACCTCGAAGCCGCGACCGAGGCCAAAAGACGCGCAAAAGCGGGCGATTATTCGCCCGCCCGCCATGTCGAATTGCTGATCGCCATCACCGGCGAGGCGCGGATGCTGACAGCGACCGCACCCCGTGCGGTTCAGGCAAAAGCGTCAGGCATGGACGCCTTTTTTTCCGCCACATAGGCGCGCAGGCGCGCCTCGATCTCGGGATCAAGGGGGGGCTGCTGATAGGTGTCGATCAGTTTCTTGACCCGCGCACTGGCCAGGGCGACCGTGTCACGCGCGCCTTCTTCGTCCCAGGTCTCGAAGGGTTTGTAATCGAACAGGTCCGACCGCCAGAACGCCGCCTTGAAATTCGATTGCGTATGTTCGCAGCCCAGAAAATGCCCGCCGGGGCCAACCTCGGCCAAGGCATCCATGGCCTGCCCGTTTTCAGACATATCCACGCCGCGCGCGAAATGGTGCAAGGTGCCCAATTGGTCGGCGTCCATCACGAATTTTTCAAAACTGGCGACCAGCCCGCCTTCGAGCCAGCCGCAGGCATGCAGCATGAAATTCACACCCGACAGCAGCCCCATGTTCAGGCTATGCGCGGTTTCATAGGCGGCCTGCGCATCGGGCAGTTTCGATCCGCAGAACGACCCTGCCGATCGGTAAGGCAGCCCCATCCGCCGCGCCAATTGCCCCGCGCCATAAGTGATCTGGCTGGCCTCTGGCGTGCCAAAGGTCGGCGCGCCGGAGTTCATGTCGATGGAGGCGACGAACGTGCCAAACACCACCGGCGCACCGGGGCGCACCAATTGGGAATAAGCGACACCCGCCATCACCTCGGCCAGCACCTGCGTCAGCGTGCCAGCGACAGATACAGGCGCCATCGCGCCGCCGACGATGAAGGGGCTGATGATGCTGGCTTGATTATGGCGCGCGAAAACTTCCAGCGCGCCCATCATCACGGAATCAAAGGTCAGCGGCGAATTGATATTGATCAGCGATGTCATCACCGTGTTGTCACGCACAAAATCGGCACCAAACAGGATTTCGCACATCTCGATACTGTCTTGCGCGCGGCTGGGTTCGGTCACGGACCCCATGAAGGGTTTGTCGCTCAGCACCATATGCGCCAGCAGCATGTCCAGATGCCGCTTGTTCACCGGAATATCGGTCGGTTCGCACACGGTGCCGCCCGAATGATGCAGCCATTTCGACATATAGCCCAGTTTCACGAATTTTTCGAAATCGGCCATTGTCGCATAACGCCGCCCACCTTCGGCGTCGCGCACAAAGGGGGGGCCGTAAACCGGCGCCAGCACCAGGTTCTTGCCGCCGACCACGACATTGCGGTCAGGGTTGCGCGCGTGCTGGACATATTCGGAGGGCGCGGTGGCACACAGCTTGCGCGCCAGCCCGCGCGGGATGCGCACACGTTCGCCATCGATTTCGGCCCCTGCGGCCCGCCACAAGTCGAGCGCGGCAGGGTTATCGACGAAATTCACACCGATTTCGGCCAGCACGGTTTCGGCATTCGCCTCGATCACCTGCAGGGCCTCTTCGGTCAGGACCTCGTAATTGGGGATATTGCGTTCGATGTATTTTGCGGTCTCGACGCTGACCGCCGTGCGTTCGGCCCGCCGCGCGGCCCCGCCGCCACCGCGCGCGCGACGTGGTGAAATGACTGATGCATCCGACATGGCGATTCCTCTTTGGGCAAAGTTCGGGTCTTTCTAGCGCCACCGCTGCCCGCGCCCTGCCGTATTTACGCCCCTTCAGACGCGAAAACGACATCTGCGCTGCGCGTCTTGCTCTTGCACAGGGGCGCGACTGGCTTTACCGACTGCGGCATGGAAAACAGCACATATGAACGCTTGCTGATCATTGATTTCGGCAGCCAGGTGACACAATTGATCGCGCGACGTCTGCGCGAGCTGAATGTCTATTGCGAAATTCACCCGTTCAACAAGGTGACGGATGCATTTCTGACCGAATTCGCGCCCAAGGCGGTGATTTTTTCGGGCGGGCCCGCGTCGGTTTTTGCGGATGGCGCACCGATGCCGCCGCAATCGGTGTTCGATCTCGGCGTGCCGATTTTGGGCATCTGCTATGGCCAGCAGGTGATGATGCATGTGCTGGGCGGCAAGGTCGAGCGTGGCCACGGCACCGCCGAATTCGGCCGCGCCTTTGTGACGCCAGTGGAAAAGCTAGACCTGCTGGACGGCTGGTTCTTGACCGAGCGTGAACAGGTCTGGATGAGCCATGGCGACCATGTCTCTGCCATCGCCCCCGGTTTTGCCGTTTACGGCACATCGCCCAATGCACCATTCGCGATCACGGCCGATGTGAAGCGGCATTTCTATGCCGTGCAATTCCACCCCGAGGTGCATCACACCCCGAACGGCGCGCGGCTTTATGAAAATTTCGTGCGCATTGCGGGTTTTTCCGGCGATTGGACGATGAGCGCTTACCGCGAACAGGCCATCGCCGCGATCCGCGAACAGGTGGGCGACAAGCAGGTGATCTGCGGGTTGTCGGGGGGCGTTGATTCCTCTGTCGCCGCCGTGCTGATCCACGAGGCGATCGGCGACCAGCTGACCTGCGTTTTCGTCGATCACGGGCTTTTGCGGCAAGGCGAGGCCGAAGAGGTCGTCACCATGTTCCGCGACCATTACCAGATGCCGCTGATCCACGCCGATGAAAAGGAACTGTTCCTTGGCAAGCTGGATGGTGTCAGCGACCCCGAAACCAAGCGCAAGATCATCGGCGGGTTGTTCATCGACGTATTCCAGAAATACGCCAATGGCATCGAAGGGGCGGAATTTCTTGCTCAAGGCACGCTTTATCCCGATGTGATCGAATCGGTGTCGTTTTCAGGTGGCCCGTCTGTGACGATCAAAAGCCACCACAACGTCGGCGGCCTGCCTGAAAAGATGGGGTTGAAACTGGTCGAACCCCTGCGCGAATTGTTCAAGGACGAAGTGCGCGCGCTTGGCGCCGAACTTGGCCTGCCGCCCAGCTTCATCGGGCGCCACCCCTTCCCTGGCCCCGGCCTTGCCATCCGCTGCCCGGGCGAGATTACCCGCGAAAAGCTGGACATCCTGCGCAAGGCCGATGCGGTGTTCATCGACCAGATCCGCAAACACGGGCTGTATGATGATATCTGGCAGGCCTTCGTCGCGATCCTGCCGGTGCGCACGGTGGGCGTGATGGGCGACGGGCGCACCTATGATTTTGCCTGTGCGCTGCGCGCGGTCACATCGGTGGACGGGATGACGGCGGATTATTACCCTTTCACCCATGATTTTCTGGGCGAAACCGCCACACGGATCATCAACGAGGTGCAGGGCATCAACCGCGTGACCTATGACATCACATCCAAACCCCCCGGCACGATCGAGTGGGAGTAAACACAAAACGCCGCCCCTGATCCGGGCGGCGTTTTTGTTTCGTTGCAGCTTGCGAAGATGTGGCACCCGATGGGATTGAAACCAGTGCCTTCGGCCTTGCAGGGCGAGTACATCACCCCCTGAAAGCCGCGCGCATGCACCGCGATGCATCATTTCGGTTTATGGATGTCTTTACTTTCTTCGCTCATCCTTGGGCCGAACGTTTCAATCGCAGATCTGTTCTTTGTTGAACCGGCGCCCTAGGCGACTGGTATGTCCAAGTTTCCAAAAAGCACGATCAATGCCCTCAGACACCACAAGATATAGCTTTGGCATGGTACCACGCCGGGACGGGCGGGCAAACTGGCCATGAATGTCAGTGAACAAAGATTAGACCCGTAACTGTCCAGTGACCGCTGAAAGACGCAAGCGCGACGAACGCAGGCCGTTGATCGCGGGGCGAATCGCGCGTCACCTTGACTTTCGACTGGGCAGGATCATAGTCGTAGCCCCCCGCCATCACGCGTTGGGGAGATCGGATGGATCTCTCGAATCCTTGGCGGATCATCCGCGATGCCGCTGGCCTGCTTTCGGATATCGGGCTGCACGTGCTGCGACACTCAGATTGCGATGAACACCGCCGAGGCGGCTGCGCTCCTGTCTGCCCTTGTGGACGGTCATCGGATCATGAAGATGGGTCAGCATGATAACCAAAACGTTGTAAGATGGACTGTTAAGGACCTGCCGAGACCAAAGCCGGACGAAGTCGAAGACGATGCGCATTAGTGATGATCGCCCAGACGACGCTGTTCTGATATTTTTGCCCGTAGGTGCAAGGTTCAAGGGCCAGCCAAAACAGTTGCCCCAATATTTAAGGGAATTGATGCTTACCAAACTTTAGAACCTATGAAACTGCTCCTCATTTACATGAAAATTAGTAGAGGTGTTGTTTGCGTTTGGAGTGCAATTAGATCGCGTATTATCTGCACTCCAAACACACGCTCCCAAGGGCGTCTCGCGGTGGTTCTAAGAGCTAAATCATCTATACGTTGATTAGGACGGAAGCTGCCAGAATCTCAGAAATCGACTTTTTCGTAGATCTGAACTGTGCTTGCTGATCGTTTAAACGGCCAAAGAAAAAGTTCTCCATTTCAACAATAGCTTAGGCGGCTGTTTGTCAATATGGCGCTCATGCGTACAAACATTGGTATCGATTTCATCTTTCCCAGCAAACAAGGAACTGGGCCAATCTCGTAGGTAGCCGTGGCGAAGGCCCCGCGCGTAATAGAAGCCTCTGGAACGCCACGCGGCTTGCACATCTCATTTGCAGATTAGTTCAAGAGATAGGGTCTTATGGCTATGTATTTGCGAAGATTTTCTGTGGTCACAAGCTTGGCGGATGAGTTGAAAACAACCAAGCCGAGCCTGATCTCCGAGATTAAAGACAGTCAATAGCGGCCAAATGACGCATTTTACGCGTTCTGATTGATATTACACTACATCTTTTGCGGCGGACGAGCGGCGATTGATGAAAATTTATTGGCAGTGTTGACACAAATTTCTATCGATATAAAACTATCAAACTGAAACTTATACCGCTTGTCTACATCTTCACTAAGAGATCACCAACACTGTTTCCACTGAATGGAGCAAAACGCAGTGAACAACAAAATAGCGGGTCTGCGTAACATGCTTTGGCAGATGGAAGTCGAGTTTGGGCTTGAAAAGCTCTCTCAGCCTCAAAAAGACGTGTTCTATGCTGCCTGTCTAGCCGCAGATGATGACCAGTTGGTCCACAGCGACACTATAAAACGGCACCCAATACTCTCACTCATGTCACGACCAACTTTCTACCGGGCATTAAAGGAGCTCGTCGACAAAGACCTCATGAAAAGAGAGGGGCCGCGCAAAGATGGCCGCTACCTCGTAAACGCTAGATTGCCCCTGTGAAATACTCATTGATTAAGAACTTGCTGATTGAGCTTATGCTTGTGTCCCTTTTGTATATCGCAGCGTTCGCGCTGACATTTGGGTTGCTGATGCCAGCGCAGCGCATGGTGCTGCCGGAGTTTGCCAACTACGCGAGCATCCTTTTCCTTCCGCACGGCGTCCGCGTTCTGACGGCATGGCTATTCGGCTTGCGGGCGGTACTGCTTCTGGCGCCCGGCGGCCTGCTGACGCATGGGTTTCTGCATGGCACAGCCGGTTTTTCAATCGATTATTTCTTCGCCGCACTCTTTGGAATTATATGCGCGACATCTACGTTCTGGCTGTTTGCCACGATGCGGATGGATTTCCATCGGGAGCGGGCAAAGACGATATCTTGGCGCGAAATTTTGCTCGCCGGGAGCTTTGCGTCCGTTATCAATGTGGCTGGGACATCTTACTTCTACGGCTCCGACATTCAGTCATCGTCAGCGTATTTTATCGGTGACCTTGGAGGGCTGCTGGCTTGTATGGTAATATTGATGTTCGGATTTCGATGGATCCGGCGGGCAAGGCCATAACAAGATTTTCGATAAGTCCAGCCCAGCGTGCGCCTCTCGCACGATGATGGGCAGGGCCAGCTGACGCGCTGCAGTTACTCCGCCTCATGTCATCCTGTCGCCACGCTCATTTTTCCTCATGGGTTGAGGAAATCAGCAGCGTTAAGCAATCTCGACGTTTTCAACAACGCTCACATGCAACTGCGCGTTTGTTCATCGTCTTGATACTCAAGGACGAAAACCTCTAGGAGGCGTAAATCAGTTTTCCCTGTCGATCATCGAACTTTTGCGCAGGTCAGGGTTAGATGCGCCGGCCAAGTAACTCAGGAAAGCGGTGCGTCAACGCTGTCGAACCGGAAAGCTTCAAAGCTGATATCAACAGCTTGTGCAAGGATGTCGTCTCCCTGTGCGGCTTGTGCTCTTGTGACAGCCGAACGCCCTTTCCAGATTAAGTCTTATCGGGAATTTGACGGCAGCAAGACGAAAAAAAGCCCCGCGGGGGGCGTTTTTTTGGCGGGCGATTTTTTCTCAAGCCGCAGGCCAACGCGTGGCACTTAACTGACTTCGCGCTTGAGGCTTCTTGCGTCCACCGCAACGCGCGTTGCGCGGCCCATCAGATCAATCAGCAAATACACCCGCTCGGCTGCCGGCGTCGCCTCGACCTGGGCCACAAACTCGGCGAATGGGCCGTCGAGGATCCTGACCCAGTCGCCCTGATCAAATTGCGGCGCGGGCGTGATGTCGGGGGGCGCGAACCGGATCCGCAGTGCCGCGATCAGCCCTGCGGGGACGATCGCGGGCCCCTGCCCCAGCGTGACAAGCTTAGTGATGCCGCGCGTGCTGTTGACGGCCCTGACGCCGCCTGATGCAGCACTTGGCTGCACGAACACATACCCTGGGAAAGCCGGCACATCGCGGGTCACGAATTTGGCGCCGCGGCGTTCCGTGCGCAGCTCTGTCGGCGCGAAATGCGCCACCGACTGGCGCTCCAGATTGCGCAGTGCCATCAGCAGGCCATTCGGCCGCAATTGCGCAATGTGCCACGCGGCAGTGTCGTCTGGATGTGTCACGGATTTGCCTTCATTGCCCTGCAGGCGGTCTGCGCCGCACGTTAGTACTATTTTAGCACTTACACGCTCGGCAAGTTCCTTACCATGGCAGATTACCGCTGTGCGGCAAACGGGCGCGCGATGGCAAAAAAACAGGCGGCACGTGGGGCGTTCTGCCCCGCCCCTTCGCGACATCATGCAGTCCTGAGTACCAGCTTTGCGCAAATCGTCGTCAGTGCCTCCCGCTTATCAACCTAACGTTGTATTTGGCTTCGTTTCGGTAAATTGCGCTTCTGACCCGTGCCGACCCGTGGCGCTGGCTCGGATTCTGTGGCCAGCCACGCCGTGAGCGCGCGACCGCGGGCCGCTTTGGCCTCGCTGACGTAGCGCATCAGCAGCCGTTGCGTGCGGGCGGGGTTCGGCACGCGCTGCTTTTTTTGCTGCCGGATGCAGCCCTCAAGCACGGCGATACGGCGCAGCGCGTCGCGTCTGCGGCTTTTCTCCGACGACCCGATATCGTTGAGCCAGAAGGTTGCGGCTTCCTCTATCGCGTCCGCGCCCCCGAAGCCTTGGGGGTTGGTGCCGCTGGCCTGCGCCTCAAACGCGGCCAACGCGTTCTGCGCCGCCACAAGGCGGGCCTCGGCCTGCGCAAGGGCGATGGCCTTCTGCGTGGCCTCATCGGGCGCCACGAGATCGCCCAGAGAGATTTGTGGCTGATCGAGTATCACCGACAAATATCTGGCAGCTAGGGCTTGGTCCGGCTTGCCCGTCGCGCCGTGACGGCGCGCATTCATGGCACTCACCGCCCTGCCCTCCGCAGTCTTGGGGCCGGTGCTTGAGGCGGCATTAGCGCGATTGCGCGCGGTGACACCCTTGCGCGTCACGGGCTTATGACCTCCGCGTCGGGAATATCGTGATCCGCGCGCAGGTGCTCCAGCGGTCGCGCGGATTGCAGCGCGTCGTAGTCTCGCCGCACCTCGCGCCTGCGGCGCTCGAGTTCAGGAATTTTTGCGTCGTGCTTGGCCAAAGTTCCGCTCGTGCTGGCGTAGGCGGCACTCATCAGGGTAACGGTGAAAATGCCCATGGCCGCAAGATCGGCTTCCAGCTCAGTCAATGCGACAGGGTCGTTCGTCATACAGCGATCGTCGAGGGTTCTCTTGAATGCGTCTGCAACGTCCTTGTTCGGGAGGTGGGGTTCCTGCCAATCGTTCTTGTAGCCGCCGGCATCAATGAATGCACGCCAATCGGCGTCCAGCGCCGCATCGTGGATGACCTTGTAGTGCGCCTCGACAGCACGCTTGATCCGGAAGCGGAGGTCTTCGCGCATCTCTGCATTGTACATCCTGCGCCTCTGGACCAATTCCCACTCGATCGCGATGAGGTTCTCTGCGACAACGCATTCGTAGGGAGTGACGGGGATCAGGGACGCGATCAAGCCCTCCCTAAAAGGGTCAAAGCTGCCCGCCACTTCGCCAAGAACGGCGGGGCGTGTTGACAGCAGCTCGGCAAAGCTCTGGATGCCAAAGCGGGCGGGGTCGGGAAGTTTTGGTTGTTTTGGCATGGTACAGCGCCGCTCTCATTCATTTGCGCCCGCATCCGCCGCGCATCGCGTGGTTATGGTGAGCAGTGGAAGACCTCTCCTTCCCGCCATAATATTTAAGATGAGTGCAATCTCCAAACGAAAGAAAACCCCAAAAGGGGGTTTTGCGCGGGGCCGTAGATGGAGCAGTGAGCACGGCGATAACATTTTGCTATCTGCGCGGTGTGTCCACGCGGATCCCCGGCCTGTCGTCGGGAGTGCCGATGAATTCGATACCGTGGGCTTCGAAGTAGGCCTTGAGTTGCACGAGATACCCCTTGCGCGACTTGGGCACGCCAGAAGTTGCTTCGTATCGTTTGATGGTTGCTAGGCCAATTTCTGTGCTTGCTGCGATAACTTGGGTCGTTAATCCCAACGCCGCACGCGCGGCCCTGATTTGCTCCGATGTCAAAATTCCCACTTGCTCTTTTGACACTTTTGGCATCATATTATCCCAATGAAAAAGTTAGCAGAATCAGACTGGCGTACGGAATTCAGTCGCCTCGAGGGCGCATTCTCACCGCACACACTCAGGGCATACTACACCGACATTGCCGCCTTCGTCGACTGGTGTGAAAAACTTGAGTTAGAATGGTTGCCAACAACGTCGGAGATACTGTGCCGTCACCTCAATTGGATGGCGCATAGGGGGCTTAAGTTCACGACCATCCGCCGTCGGCTATACGCCGTCCGTCGCCTCAATATGATTATGGATGCACCGGAGTTGACGCGCGATTTGGGCGTCGACTTGACCGTGCGGCGCATCAGGCGCGCGCAGCCCAACAGACCCGGACAGGCACGCGGCCTGACGGGCGATGTGCTCAAAAGGATGATTTATGCGCAGCCTGACAATCCGTGGGGCCTCAGAAACAAGGCCATATTGTCATTGGGCTACGACTTGCTTGCGCGCCGATCCGAGATCACGGCGCTGCGGACCGACGACGTGACATGGCGCCCCGACGGGACGCTCGAAGTCATCGTGCGCAGGTCAAAGGCCGACCCGTTCGGGATGGGCCGGTTAGCGTTCACGTCGCAACGCTCGGCCGAACTGGTTGGGGAGTGGCTGGCCTGGCGCGGGCCGGAGATCGGGCCGCTGTTTTGCGGGATCTACCAAGGCGTCGCGATCGATCGCGCACTCTCAGGTGCCAGCGTGAAACTCGTTGTCAAAAACGCGGCAAGAGCCGTGGGGTATGACGAGAGTATCGTGGGCGAGTTCAGCGCCCACTCCCTGCGCGTGGGTGCGGCGCAGGATTTGCTCAAAAAGGGACATGACACTGCGGCGATCATGCGGGCGGGCGGGTGGTCAAGCGTGACCGTGTTGGGGCGGTACTTGGCTAAAGCGGAGCATAATGTGTGGGCTTAGCCGCATTATCAGATGGTGCTAGGCGCTGTGTGGTGCTGGCTTAGATCATTGTTCAGACTGGCCGTCGATCGGACCTGACGGCCATTTATTTGTAAGCGTCCGGTGTCGGCGCGGTCTCAGGCGTTTTCGGCCCGCCAGTTCCACGGCATGAGTTCATCGATGCGATTGATCTTGTGATCGGGCAGGCGCTGGAGGACCCATGTGAGCCACGCTTCGGGGTCGACGTTGTTCATCTTGGCGGTTTCGATAAGTGTATAGGCGATGGCGGCTGCCTTTCCGCCGCCGATTGACCCCATGAACAGATAATTCTTCCTGCCAAGGGCAATAGGTCTGATCGACCGCTCACAGGTATTGTTGTCCAGCTCGAGCTGCCCGTCGCTGAGATAGCCGCGCGCTTTGGGCATGCGGTTCAGCGCATATCGGATTGCTTCAGCCAGTTTGGTTTTGCCGGAGATTTTGCGCAGCTGTGCCTGCAACCAAATCTCTAACACATCAAAGACCGGCTTGGCCTTGGCCTGCCGCAGGGTGACGCGCTCTTGCGGGGATTTGCCCCGCGCCTCCTTCTCCACAGCATAGAGCTGTGCAATCTGCTTGATCGCCTGTTGGGCAATGGGAGAACCGGTGCGTTCAACCTCATCGACAAATTTGCGGCGCACATGGACTATGCAGGCCTGTTCGTCAGCCTTGCCCACGCCGAACAGGCCATTGAACCCGGCGAAGCCATCGGCATGGACCGTGCCAGTATAGCCCGCAAGATGGTTGGCGGGATGCTCGCCCTTCCGATCGACGCTGAACAGATACCAGGCGCAGGGGGGTGATGCCCCGCACCACGGACGTTCGTCCCGGACATAACTCCAGAGCCGGGCGGTTTTGGTCTTTGTTGTGTTGGCGCACACCTGCAGCTTTACAGGGGTGTCGTCTGCAAAAAGGGCCGGGCCCGCCCGAACCAGTTTACCGATATGCTCGGCCAGAGGCTCCAGCAGCGCCGTTGTGCGCCCGACCCAGTCGCTGAGCGAGGAGCGGTGCAAATCAACCCCTTCGCGGGCGTAGATCTTAGATTGCCGCTCAAGCGGCAGGTGATCGCAATATTTGCCAACCAGCATGTGCGCCACGAAGCCGGGCCCGGGTCGCCCACGCTCGATCAGGCGCGAGGGCAACGGGGCTTGGGCGAAGGCTTCACAGCAGGTGCAGGCCATACGGGGGCGGATGAACCGGCGCACGATGAAGTGACCTGGGATGTAATCCAGCTCTTGGGTGATATCTTCGCCCACCTGGCGCAGGGTGCTGCCGCAGCCAGTGCATGCCTCGCCGGGTGAGAGGACCTCATCGTGCCGATCCAGGTGATCTGGCAGGGGCTTGCGGCTATGCTGGCGTTTGTTGAGTGGGTCCTCTTCGTCGCCAGGCGACGGCTCGGTGCGTTGATCCTCTGCAGCCTGCGCGATCTCGTCGTCTTCCGGAAGATCGAGGGCCAGTTGATCAATGCCCTCTGACTTAGAACCGAAGCGCGCCTTGCGATGGCCGTGTAGCTCGGCCTTCAGCTTCTCGATTTGGTAGGCTTGAGACTGGATATGCTGGAGCATTTGTGCGCTCACAGCGCGCAGCTCGTCAGGGTCTTCGGGCAGGGATTTGAAGGCGTCCAGCATGGCGCAATCAATACCAGATCGCCCCACATGAGGGAACGCAAAATAGCGCCAAGACCCATGTTTTGTTGGGCTTTACCTCTATCCCGCGACCAGCGGTCGCCACGTCTTTTGCGGCGTCCGCCAGTCGAGCCCTTCCAGTAACATCGACAACTGCGACGAGCTCAAACTGACCTTACCTTCCTTCGCCGCGGGCCAAACAAACCGGCCCTGTTCCAGCCGCTTTGTAAACAGGCAGGCCCCTTGCGTATCCCACCAGATGATCTTCAAAAGATCACCCCGGCGACCACGAAATACAAACATGTGGCCCGAATAAAGATCCTCGGCCAAAACCTGTTCCGCCGGTGCCGCCAGCGTATTGAAACCCCGCCGCATGTCCGTGACGCCGGCCGCCAGCCAAACCCGCGTGTTGCTTGGCACCGGGATCATTGCGCCACTGCCTCGACCATCGCCACGATCGCTGACAGCGCGGTGGCACCCGCCACCAATAAACGAACACCGGGGGCAGCACCAAACCGTGACAGGTCCAGATCGCTTGAATCCGCTCAATATATTGTCTGACGTCAGCACCTGTGGGTCTGATTTGAGGATTTGAACAACGGAGGATTTCTGGTTCATCTTATCGATTAGGAGATCGAGATGATGAAGAAACCTGAAACTTCGAAGGACGCGGCTGACAAGCTGGTCAAGAACATCCGCCGCAAGACTCGCCAGACGTATTCAGCGGAGGAAAAGATCCGCATTGTCCTGGCCGGTTTGCGTGGCGAGGAAAGCATTTCTGTGCTGTGCCGGCGCGAGGGTATTGCCGAAAGCCTGTATTACAGCTGGTCGAAGGAATTTCTCGAGGCTGGCAAGCGGCGGTTGTCAGGTGATACCGCTCGTCAAGCGACGTCGCTGGAGGTGAAGGATTTGCGTTCTGAAGCCTTGGCGTTGAAGGAATGCGTGGCCGATCTCACCCTTGAAAACCGCTTGCTCAAAAAAAGTATGACAGGGGCTGGGGAGGCCCAGGAATGAGGTATCACGCATCAGAGAAGCTGGAAATCATCCGCACTGTCGAAGGGTCGCATCTGCCGACCAAGAAGACGCTTGATATGTTGGGGATCCCGCGCACCACATTTTACCGATGGTATGACCGCTACCTCGAGGGTGGGTTTGATGCCCTGGCGGATCATTCGCCACGGCCAAGATCGATTTGGAACCGCATTCCGCAAGACCGGCGCGATGATCTGATCGAGTTTGCGCTGGAACATGAGGCGCTGACCACGCGGGAGCTTGCGGTCAAATACACCGATGAGAAGCGGTATTTTATATCTGAATCATCGGCTTACCGTATATTGAAAGCGGCTGATCTGATCACGGCGCCCGATTATGTGGTGATCAAGGCAGCTGAAGAGTTTACTGACAAAACCACGGCTATCAACGAGATGTGGCAGACCGACTTCACCTACTTCAAGATTATCGGCTGGGGCTGGTATTACCTCAGCACAATTCTGGACGATTACAGTCGCTATCTCATCGCCTGGAAACTCTGCACAAACATGCGTGCCGAGGACGTGACAGACACGATCGAACTGGCCCTGACGGCATCCGGTTGCGATCAAGCAGTCTTGCGTCACAAGCCGCGTCTGCTCAGTGATAATGGCTCGTGCGACATCTCCGGCGACTTGGCGGAATGGCTGGAGGGACAAAAAATGAAGCACATCCGCAGCGCGCCCTTCCACCCGCAAACCCAAGGCAAGATCGAGCGCTGGCATCAGACAATGAAAAACCGCATCCTCTTGGAAAACTACTATCTTCCGGGCGATCTTGAGCGTCAGATCGGTGCCTTCGTCGAGTATTACAACAACCAGCGTTACCACGAGAGCCTAAACAACGTCACACCGGCCGATGTCTACTTTGGCCGCGACAAAGCCATCCTGCATGAAAGGGAAAAGATCAAAAAGCAGACGATCCACCAACGCCGCTTGCAACATCGAAAACAAGCAGCATAATCAATCACACAAACGAACCTGAGCCTCCAATGCTCAAGCCTTTCTGAAGCCCCATTTTATTTGACGGCGGACACTGAGACGATAAACGGTAACTACAAAACTTAGCTGGTTCACCGCCAAGGACCTTGGCGCAACCTGCAGGATCTGGAGATGGCCACCCTTAGCTGGGTGGATTTATTCAACAACCGGCGACTGCTTGGACCCATCAGAAGCATCCCGCCAGCAGAGGGCGAAGAGAACTTCTATGCACAGCGCGACTTGCTCGATATGGTCACGAGAGATGAAGCTGTAAGTCTCCGATGAAACCGGAGCGATTAAGTAGGCCACTTCGCCCTGATCATTCCTAAGAGACAAATTTGAACCAAGAAAATCGTGTTATGGTTGTCCACAAAAAATCCCTGGAAGATCAGGCCCACATAAAGCGCGAGCGCGGGCAGCATCCTGGACGCCGACTTACTATGCATAATTGTCGATATGACGATGATGGTAGACGCAACAAGGAGTAGAAATGCGAAGAGGGCAAACAAACCGGAGTACAGGAAGAGGGCAATGAATAGATTGTCGACAACAAAGTACTCGAGCTCCGAGCGGGAGAACATTGCAGCTTCGCCGCTACCGAACAGATATTGAAGTAAGGTAAAGCCTGCGACGCGCTCTTGCAAAACGCGCCAATGATCGAAGCGTGCCTTGAGCGAGGTTGAGTCGGTGATGCCAAGCCTTTCAAAGTCCACGAACCCGACAACGGCTGCCAGCGAAAGCGCAAGTGCGATCACCGCAAAAAGTCGGCCCAGCAGCCCACGAATGTCTCGCCCACCGAAGATCTGGCGCTGTGCCCCAAAAACGACTACAGCGGTTGCGACAACGAAAAGAATGTATCCCGAGCGGCTGAATGTGTTGAAAAGCAACCAGAGGCAAACGCCGTACATCATCAACTTCAAAAAGATCAATCGCCTTCGGGAAACGATGTCGAACAGTAACCAACAGAGAACAAAGACGAGGAACTCGGCAAAGCGTGGCGCCGAGTTGAAAAAACTTACCGCGCGCACGCTGCCGCTCGTGAACAGGACGTAGACAAGGCCAAACTCAGTCAGCAGGGCCTCGGAGAGGAACAGGTCCTGGGAAAGGACTTGCAATGTCCCAAACAAGACGCATGCGACGGTAAAGGTAGCAAACAGCGGGATGCGTTCGATCGACAGTGGAACGAACGGAAGGAAGGCAATAAAGACTCCGATACCGAACATGAAGTAGAACGCCCGCAGGGTGCGGGAGAGATCCGCCCCGTCGACCAACTGCAACAGCAATGTGGCGAGCATGCTTATCGATAGCAAAACAATGGGGAAAACGAGCATGCTCGGAAGTTGCTGCGTCCCGAACCGGCCTATGGCCAGAATATATAGGATTTGGACCAGCAAAAGAACACGAAGCGCGACCTGGACGGGAAACAGGGATCCAAGCAGAAAGTCTTGCGCAAAGGCAAGGAAGCCGCTCGCGACGACCAATAGGACAAACCAGCCCATTGAGTGAGCACCGTGGCGTATGGCCTCGGGCTGGTGTGGAAGCTGAAGAGCACTCGCGTAGGTCAAGAAGATCCCCGTATGGCATAAAGAACATCGCCGTATTCGGTCGGAACAGTCCAAAAATTCAAGTTGCGTCGCGTCAGGATAACCCCGGCCAGATGGCCGGCAACTACCGCGAACGATAGGGCTGCAGACGCACCAAGTGTGCCGAAAAAGGGTATGGCAAAAAGCATCGTCGCGACCAGGGAGAGGCTGGCGACGATCGACGTGAAGCGCGCCTCTCGATAGAGATTGGCCATTACCAGCACAGTCCCGGAATGACCGATGGCGGCCGCTATGACTTGGCCTAGAACAAGAACACGCAATTCCGCAGCGTAGCTGGCAAAGTCCGGGCCGAAGAAAGAAAGCCAGAAACCGGCGAAGGCATAGATCGACAGAAGGACCGGCGCCGTGATCGCCATGATAACCAGCGACGTCTGCTGCGCAAGACGGCGCAATACTGCAATATTTCCTGCAGAATGGGCTGCCGCCATCCTCGGCGACATTACGCTGATAACCGCAGAATTGACAATGCTGACCGTGATCGACAACCGGACCGCCACACTGAACCCTGCCACGTGCCTGGCATCTGCAAGGAAACCGAGCAATACAGAGCCGATCCATTGCATGATGATGGACGTGCTGGAGACGACGACAAGCGCGGGAGCGTCGCGCAATATCTGAATGAAGTCCCCCATGACCACCGATCTTTCGACTGTACCAAGCTGGATCGGTTGTGTCCTCCACCATTTCAGGAACGTCAGTGCGGCTAATCCCAATGTTATCCAGGTTGCGATCAACATCGCAGCGGCTGTGGCCGAGGCTCCGACGGGTTGAACCAGCGCCGCCGCGCCAAGCCCGACAACGGTGAAACCGGGAACCGTCGTGTTCTGGTACAAGACAGCGATTGTGGCGCGGTCGACGGCCTTCAGGAACTCTGTGAACAAGCCAAGCAAGGCAAGCGCGGGCAGGCCAAGCCCAAGCAACACGATGCTTGTACTTGTATGATCTCCTCCAAAGCGGGCTTCCGCGAACGGAGCGAAGACCAGCGCGAAGAGCCCCGCAAAGGAAATCGACAGCGCAGTCGTGAGGATTATCCTCACGCGCACCGCACGCGACACCTGCTCAGGTGTCCCGCTGTCGTGCAGAGCAGCAACCTCGCGCAGCCCAGACAACTCACTGCCGAGGCGCGACACCGTCGCAAGAATGGTCATGATGGAATATCCGAAAAGGAATATCCCTGCCTCCACGGCCCCAGTCAACCAGGTGATGGCCAACATCAAGACAAGATTCGCACCTGCACCAAGGATGCGGACGAGTGCAGTCAAGGAGAACCGCTTCAGCATGAGGTCATTTCGACGGCACCCGGCGTGGCGCGCCGCTGCTCAGCGTCGGCGTCGCAGCAAAGGGAAAAAGTGCGATCTCCGTCAGGGCCGGAAAAACGCCGATCCTGGGCGCTAGGCCCAGCATGAATGCTGTGAAGCCCGGCAGTCCCAGCAGACGTTGCAGACCGTGGCGCGCCTGGGCGTCGGCAATTGGGGCAAGAGCTGGATGTGTCGGAGCAAGAGCCCGAATTGCCCTGATCCGGGTCTGTTGACGCCGCCAGAGTGTTCCATTCCGCCCGAAAAGACGGGCAATGCGTTTCATGGTATGTGTTCGTGCGCCGGTCACGTTTCTACCGTGCTGGCGATAACTACCTAGCGGCGCATCCAGAAAAACGACATCGCCAAGCTTGCAGGCAGCGGCAATGATCCAGACCTCGTGGGCGACAAGACTGGGGTCGATCTCTCGGACGGCGCGTGCGAGTTTTGATGTGCCGACCATCGTATGGCCGATTGCAGGGTTGCGAAAGATGAATGCCACCGGATCGCGCCCCTGCAGGGGGCGAATACCCATGGGGGCCAGATACCTCTCGCGGAGCAAATTGCCCGCAGCGTCGATCAGCCTGACGTCGCTGTAGACAAGAGCCGCGTTTTGCGCGCGCAAGACGGAGATCGACCGCGAGAGCTTGTCATTGTCCCAGATATCGTCCTGGTCCGATAGTGCGAAGTATTGCGCTGTTACCTCGTGCAAGAGCAGCGATAGCGACCGCATGAGCCCAACGTTCGTCTGGTTCCGTAGGACCTTGATCCGAGGGTCCTGAGCGGCGAGCTGATTAAGCAGGGCAAAGGATTCATCCGTTGAAGCATCATCGACTGCAATCAGCCGCACCGTCACATCTGACTGTGCAAGAATGCTGGCAACTTGCTCCTGCAAGTAAGCCGCACCATTGTAGACCGGCATGACGACATCGACGGTCGGACCCGCAGCCCAGGAAGCGTCGGCAACCTGTTTGACCCCTGGGTCAATTCTGCTCATACACCCCCCCCTTCACGGTCCGACGCCAGACGATGCGGATCACGTCGGACAGGAAGATCGGGTTCAGCATGTGGAAGAACTGGTTGAGCGTTGACGCAAACGACGTCCGGTCACGCTGTTTCGACAGGAAAGCCCCCCAGAAAACCGAGGCCGGGAACTCATAGGGAAATGCCCCTGCCGGATTGAAACCGGGCACAATGGTCTTGCTGCGTCCCAAGCCCTCCAGAATGCGGGTGATCCGCGTGTCAACCTGATTGAACTGGGCGCGGTCGATCTGCTGGACAAGATAGAGGTTCACCGCCGAGGCGTAGTCGACCTTCTGCTCGCGGCAGACATCGACGAATGCGTCAAGGGTCCCTCTCTCCTCCATAAGGTCAAGATAGCATTTCACGAGGTAATAGCTTTCAATGGTAAAGCTCTTTTCGGGGAAGACGTTGTGGAACAGAATCGCGGTCAGTTCCGCGTGCGGCTGCAGCACCGGCACCGGATAGCCCGCCACATCGGCGATTTCGGTCATCCCGCGCATTCGGCGCGGATCGAGGTAGATGAAATAGTCCGTCGACGGAGAAACGTAGCAGTCAATATAGTAGACGCCGCCTTTTTTGGTCGTGTCGACAACCCCTTCGCCGCCTTCCTCGATCAGCGTGGTCTGGAGCGGAGCCGTCTCCATCCACTTGAACCCGCCGCCGGGGGCGCAGAGGTGATCGCACAAGGCCTTGTGCCGCTTGGCGTCAAAGGGGAACCAGTCGGTATCGTTCGGGGTGGAGGCAAAGGGCTTGATCGACTTGAAGAGTGTCCATTCGCCCGGGGCAGCCTCGTCGAGGCGCCGCGCCAGCTTGGCCACGACGCGGTCGGTCTCACGCCGGCGCGCCATGAGCGAAGCATGCAGTTCGATGGCCTTGGGGCCAAGAGCGACACCGCGCTTTACGCATTCATCAAGAAACAGCAGCCCGACGCGGCTCTTGAAGGCGAATTCGGTGATCTCTTCCAGATTCTCGGGGCTGGGCGTCGCGGTTCCGGTCCCGATCGGCCATCCGATGGTTTGGAAGATCAGGCGAGATTTTTCGGATTTGGTCTTCACGCGGATCTCCCGTTTTGATGGGTCCTGCGATTGTTCCGGTCCCGGGCAACAATATCACTATAAACCGACATGACGGCGGCATCGACCACCTTCGAATCTACTAGCATCAGCGCCCTTGACCGGGCATTCGCACCGAAACGGCGGCGCGGACTTTGCGGTTCATCCAGCAGATCGGACAGTGCCGCAGCAAGGGCTTTGGAATCGCCGGGAGGACAAAGGCGCCCATGGACCCCGTCGTCGATCATCTCGACCGCGCCGCCAGCCGCCGCGGCGATGGTCGCGGCACCGGACAGCAGACTTTCTATCACGACGCCCGGAAACGGGTCGGGGGACACCGATGTGTGAACAGAGATATCGGCCGACCGCAAAAGGGCGGGAATGTCCGAGCGCTCGCCAAGCAGAAGCACGCCGGCCGATGTCGCGCGGCGGCTGACCTGGTCGTGGTACTCCTCCTTGCCTTGGACGGGTCCGCCTGCAAGGGCGAAAACTGCATCGGCGCGCCGGATGGGGGAAAGCTTTTCCACTGCCTCCAGAAAAACATGCTGGCCCTTCCATGGCTCGATCCTGCCGACCATCACGACCAACCTGCCGCCTTTGGGCAGGTCATCGGGCCGGGCGCAGGTCTCCGCAGGATCACGGTCGTCGGCGATCAGGGCTGCATTTCCGAGATCATGGATCACCAGGGCGCGGTGGATCGTATGCGCGAACGGGAAGTAGTGGTCGCGTACGGCGCGCGAAACCGAGATGGAGGTGCCCGAAAGACGCGATATCATGCTGGAAAAGGCGCGGCGCAGCCGGTCGCGCTGCACGATCATTCGGATATGCCAGACCACCGGAATGCCCCGCAGGCGGGCAGCGAGGGCGGGAAGGAAATCATACAGATCGTTCACATGCACGATGTCGGGCCGCTCGCGGCCAAAGAGGCACCAGAAAAACCACAGGCTTCCCGGGGTTCGCAGAATCAGGCGGGCAACCCCCGCAATCCCGCGGCTTGTCTGCGGACGTTCAAACGGGAACAGGAAGACTGGCACGCCGGCCTCGGCATGGCTGTCGAGGATGGGCGTCGCCAGTCGCAGGGCAACAGCCACGCGGCATCCGTGCGCGGGGCGGCCCTGGTCGCGCATGTGGCGCGCCATCAGTGCAAGCACCTTGTCGGCGCCGCCAACGTCGACATTATTGGAATGGACATAAAGCACATAGGGCCGCGTGGATTCTGCCGCTACCTGATCCGCGAGCCAGTCGGCATTCTCGGCGATGGGCAGCGTGCCGTCCCGCACGGTGAAACCGAAGGCCTCGGCGATGGCGTCGTAATAGTGCAGGCGCATGCGCACGTAGTGAATGTCGAAGACATCGTCCTTCCGCGCCATCGAAACTTCCGGCTCGACGCGCAGGAACACTCGCACCTCGGGCAAGGGAATGCGACAGATCTGGGTCTGGGCATATCGCACTACCTCTTCTGGGCTCCAGCCCAGGGCGAGCCCCACATTCACCGCCACGTCGAAAAGATACCTGTCGGCGACGATCGTGCCGGCATCGCGCAGACCAAGGCGCTTGATCCACAACTGCAGCCAATAGTCGAACCAGACCATCGCAAGATAGACCCGCACCGCAAACGGATGACGCGCAGCGAGGGCGTTCTTCTGAGCGATCTCGGCGGCATAGTCGACGCGCTGCGAGGCAAGCCCCGGCTTTGGGCCGTGGCTCTTGCCTTTGCCGCGGCGGCGATCCCACACCAGCTTGAGCGCCGCGCGCACAGGCGCCATCAGATAGCTTTCCGAACCAAGCCAGACCCGCCTCGCCCGTTCGCCGCGACCTTGCAGCCGTTCGACAAGAGCATCCGACAGTGTTGTCTTGCCGCTACCGTCAGTGCCGATGATGCAGACAAGCCGATTCATTCCGTCCCCGAGGCCAGTTCAAGTACCCGCTCGGTGATCCGGTGGGCATTCAGATGATTGGGCAGGCCCGCGGGTCGCGGATTCGCAGCCCCCCGATCCACCCAGTGGACCACAGCCTGCGCGAAATCCTCCGAGGGGGCAAACTCTACCCCAACCGTGCCCGCAAGTACTTCGGGCAGGGCACCAAAGGGTGTCGAGATCACAGGCAGCCCGCAGGCAAGGGCCTCCAAGACTCCCAGCGGCAATTCGATCGCCCCCTCGGTTTCGGGCGGGGGGGTGAAGAGATACAGGTCAGCCGCCCGATAGACATCTGCGATGGCCGGCACAAATCCCCGGTCGATATGAACACCTGCCGCAAGAAGTTCCGCCATCAGGCAGGGGTCCGATTCGAAATAGGGGCTGGCAACCACGACGATATCTATGCGGTCTCCGAGCAGGGCCTTGATCTCGCACAGCCGGTCAAGACCGCGAGAGCGGCGCAGATGGCCGACATGCACCGCAAGCGGCACGCCGTCCCGCCTTCGTGCCGCCCAAACGGGGGCTTGGCCACCGTCGACAAGCCGCTCAGGCGCGATTCCGATGGGCTGCGTCAGCATACGGGCGTCGCTCGCGACCCCGGCAAGGTCGGCACGGGGGCGGTTGCACAGGATCGCATGAGCGCTCCGCCCACCGCACAGCCATCGCGGGCACGCACCAAGGTCAGGTCGGGTCGCCACCCACAGGATACGGGTACGCGACAGGCTGCGCAGAATCCGGCTGACAAGCACGGTGCGCGGCCCGGGTCCATGCGTGAAGATCGTTACCGGCGCCGGTTTCAACAGAAGCCGCGGTAAGCGCGAGAGGGCAACGGCCGGCGGGATGACGGCAACCTCATGGCCCCGGGCACGCATCCCGTCGATCAACGTCTTGGACACGACGTTAATGCCCTCGGCAGGCTCGTCGTAGTATTCGGCAACAACTGTCATGCGCATGGTGCGGCCCGTTCACTAATGATATATTCCGAGCCAGTCCCGTAGCAGGCGGCGGCGGAAATGAATGGCCAACCGCATGCGCGATGATGGCGGACTGGGACAATCGCGGCGACGCACGGCGGCGGAAAAAGGCTGGGCTGGCCCGATCCATTGCCACCTTCCGTCGCCGGCGTAAAGGTGGGCGTGACGATGCTTGCTGAGGATGGTCTTCAACTCCCAGTAATCCAGGGGGCCCTCAGGCCGGTCGTCGAACCATAGCCAGTAGCCGCCCCCGGGGGCTTGTGCAGACAATACGTCAATCCGCGCAACCTCAGTTCTCGCACCGTCAGGCTGCGCCCGGATGGCGCCCTCCAGCATGTCGAGAACACGGGGAGAGCCTTGAAGTACTGCCTTGTCTGCCAGCCGCAGGAGCGGCAGGTCGTCGGGATGGTCGGTCACCACAATGACATCGTGGCCACCATCGGAATTGGTATTGTCCTTGAGCCAGGTTTGACAGGCCCGCGCCTTTGCCTCACCCAGAAGCTCCTGCCAGCCAGGACCCGGCCGTCCGGGCGTGGCAAGGCAGGACTCGGCCCCGACAAGCACCTGCATGTGCCCAGTGTAGACATCGGGCGCGGCAGTCGCGAGGACGATCCGCGCGCCTTGCCGAGCGGTATCGCGCAGCAGGGAGATGACCGGCTGCGACAGGGTGTACGACAGCCGACGAACGGTCCGCTCTACAATCGCCTGCCGAAGGGGTGGCTCTTGCTGCCAGTACCAGTCAAGCGCGCGGCGCTTCATCCCAGCGTGCCCGCCCCCGACCCGACCCAGAGCCCGAGGAGCAACTCGCGCAAACAGGTTCAGCCGCCCGCCGGCACCCGAAAGTGACCAGGCTGACGCCAGGAAGACATGAAAGGAATTGTCCAGCACGAGGGTACCGTCGAGGTCGCAAAAGACCACCAATTGCCTTGCGATCATTCTCTGCCTCGGAAATCGAGGGACCATGGAAACCGCAGCATCACACAATCATAAAGCCGGAAATCGGCCGAGATCGCCGGTGTGGGCCGAGTTTGGGTCAAGACCGCAGTGATGATGCGCACATTGCTCGGCAGCGCCGCCTTCAGCTCAGCCACAATGCACGCGAGCGTTGCTCCGGAATCGATGGCGTCGTCGACGACAAGGACCGATTGCAGGCCTTGCCGCTCTACGGCAGCGGCTACCACCGCAATGTCCCTCCTCAGTTCATCGGTAGGAACCGAGATTGGAACCTTTTTGGTGTAACGTTCCAGCAGCGCGTCTTCGACGCCTCGGAACAAATTTGTTATTGCATAAGGCAACGACGACAAAACGATCTTGATCAGCGTCGTCTTTTTGTAGCTTGTGCTGGGGCGTCGCATCACAACAGAGATCAAGCCCGCAGGGAAATGTTCACTGATCAACCTGCCACAGAGCTCCCCCCCCGTGGCAACACCAACTAGCAGGTCTGGTCGCTCTCCCGCGTCTTTGACTAGCCCTAACAAGCGCTCCATATCCGACTGCAAAGCATCTTGATCCAGCGTCAGAATGCGCCGAGCTGCCTTGTTACCTGATTTCACGCCCATTATACAAATCCCATAAAGCAAGAGCTAGTGTAGCGGGTATGACATTTGCTACCGACTTCCTCTGATGGACCTGCTCTGACCCCCGATAACTCCTCCATCTGATGCTAGAGTCCGGCCTAAGAAGAGGATAAGACCATGAAGAGATCGTCGTTCACTGAGGAGAAGATCATCGGCATCCTGCGAGAGCAGGAAGCGGGTGCGAAGACGGCGGATCTGTGCCCCCGACACGGGATCAGCAGCGCGACGTTCTGCGCTTGGAAGGCCAAGTTCGGTGGGATGGAAGTATCCGACGCGAAGCGGCTGAAAGCGCTCGAAGAGGAGAATGCCCGACTGAAGCAGTTAATTGCGGAGTCGCGGCTTGACCACACTGCGTTGAAGGACCTTCTGTCGCGAAAGTGGTAACGCCCGCCGCCAGGAGTGAAGCCGTCGCGATTCTCGTGGAGCAACACGAGATTAGCGAGCGGCAGGTGTGTGCCTTGATCGGCGCAGACCGGACCTCAATCCAGTAATGCAGCCGACGCCCAGACGATAACGATCTGCGCGAGCGCCTTAGGGTGCTTGCATCCGATACAGTTGCTAGTTCATTCGTCCGTCAGTTTCAACTTTCCAGTCTACAATAGCAGATGTGAGTTCATCAGTTCTTACCCGATCATGCGCTCTCAACCATGCAGGTTTCAAGTTTGTCGAGTTCGTTAGTTTTCGTATGCGATCTGGATGAATTTCAAGTCCTAACAAATTGAATGGCTGCAGCAAATGTGCTGCGATTATCAATATTGTTTCTGGCATAAGTAGCGTTCGGAGCTTGCCAACTCCAGCTTCTTCAAAGGCTCGAACAATGTTCTCTATTGTATATACATGATCATAGCAGGCGTTAAATATTGCAAGCCGTTCTCCCCAGTTTGCGGCAAAGTTCAGGTCGTCAACCAAATGCTTGACATAATAGCAGGCTTTCTTGGTATCCTTCCTACCTGGAAAGACGAATAGGCCCCATTTCACCAGCTTTGCAAGACGAGTGAAATTTCCGCCCTCGCCATGACCGAAAATAACTGCGGGCCGGCAGATCACTAATTTTCGATTAGTGTCACGTTGTAGCCACGAGAGATATACACGTTCCGCGATGAGCTTTGACCAGCCATAAGCGTTTTCGGGTGTCTGCGGTGTTTGCTCCGATTTGCGGTCCTCGCCGGTACCGTAGGTGGCCATGCTGCTGACAAAGACCACATCCACCACGCCGTGCCGTTCAGCAAAGCCGGTCACCGAGATCGCGCCATTTACATTTACATCATAATATTCGTGATCCTGATATTTCGGGATCACGCACAACGCAGCCAAATCGTATATCCGCGCGATTGGCCCGTGTGTCGAAAACCCATCCAGATTGCGCACATCGGCTTTCATATAGGTGACGCCGTCCAGCCGTTCTCGCGGGTCGGCGCGGTCGATGCAGACGATGTCGTTCTCACCGGATCCATGCAGTGCACGGATAAGATGCGTTCCAATAAATCCTGCGCCACCAAAAACTATAATTTTAGAGGGCATGCTTTGGTTTTCTGACATAATTTTCATTACTCGAAGCTAGGTCATGTTGACAAAAGACGCACCCAGAGGTGGATTGAAACGATATCGATGAAGCCCAGAAAGCTTTCGGCTGTTTTGTCGTAGCGGGTGGCGACGCGACGGGCGTTCTTCAGCTTATTGAAGCATCGCTCCACAAGGTTGAGCAGGGAGTATAGCGAATGGTCAATACCGATGCGCATCCTGCGTGATTTTCGCAATGGGATTTGCGTTAGAGCGTCCCTCGCATCCATCGTTTTCCGAATATTGTCAGAGTCATAGCCTCAGTCAGCCAACAGAACTCGTGGCTAAGGCAGGTTATCAGTCATGACCAGATCGAACCCAAGGTAATCAGATGTCTTGCCTGGTGTGATCTCGGTCCTCATGGGCAGGCAGGCTGCATTGACGCGGAGGTGGATCTTGGTCGTAAAGCCACCTCTTGAGCGGCCAACACCCTGTCGCGGAGTCCCCCTTTTGCGCCCGCTGCCTGATGGTGGGCGCGAATGACGGTGCTGTCGATCATCTGAAGGGCATCAGGCACGGCCCCGCTTTGGTTCAGGGCATCCATGGTGCCCTCCCATAACCCAGCCAGCGTCCAGCGGCGGAACTGGCGATAATCGCTTGACCATTTACCAAACTCCTCGGGAAGGTCCCGCCATGGAGCGCCCGTTCGGGCGGTCCAGAAAATCCCATCAAGAACAAGGCGGTGGTTGGTCGGTTTGCGCCCATTCGGCGCCCGGACTGACAAAATGAACCGTTCAAAGAACGCCCATTCCTCGTCTGACATCAGATCTCGTGCCAAGCTGGTCTCCATCGCAGATGTCAGTTTGAATCATGCCTGCGACACGATGTGAATCCCTTTTGTCAACACCGCCTAATGGATTTTTTTGTTTACTCGAAAACTGTGGCTAAAATTAATTTATAAGGCTTGATCAGTAATTTGCGAAAGTCGTGCCTGTCCCACACATTCATACGCTTCAAAGCCTGCACATTTCGCATCGCGCAAGCTGTAGATATTATGCAGATCAGCCATATGCGGACTTTTCATATTCCTCGCTAACTTCTTGAGATCGAGCCCATAAAATTCATCCCACTCAGTCAAAACTACGACCAGATCGGCATCATGCGCCGCAATGTAGGGGTCATCATGCCAAACAACTCCTGGCAAAAGAGCTTCACCTTGAAGTCGCCCTATAATGTCCACCACTCGCACCTCAGCACCACCTTCAAGCAACGCAGGCACAATAGTAAGGCTAGAAGCATCACGCATGTCGTCAGTGTGGGGCTTGAAGGTCACGCCGAACACGGTCACGATCTTGCCAGCAAAGCTGCCATCACACATCATGCGCAGCTTTTCGACCATACGCTGCTTGACGTCATCATTCACGCGAATGACTGTCTCCACGATGGACTGTGGCGCGCGGTGCTCTCTACCGCTATTCGCCAAAGCACGCGTATCTTTTGGAAAGCACGATCCACCGTAGCCAGGACCGGCACGCAAGAATTTCTTTCCAATGCGCTCGTCCAGCCCCATGCCCTTTGATACTTCTTCCACGTCCGCACCGACCCTCTCACAAAGCGCGGCAATCTCGTTAATGAAGCTGATCTTGGTCGCCAAAAAGGCATTGGAGGCGTATTTGATCAATTCGGCCGATTCCAAATCGGTGGTGATGATCGGCACATTGCGCAATTGCAGTGAACTATACATGTGGTCCAAAATGTTGCCGGCACGCTCAGTCTGCACACCCACCACAATGCGGTCGGGCCGCATAAAATCATCAATTGCCATACCCTGGCGCAGAAATTCAGGGTTGGACGCGACATCGCATTCAGCCTGCGGATTGGCCTGCGCGATGATCTGTTTGATTTTCCGGTTTGTTCCCACGGGGACGGTCGATTTCGTGACGATGACTGCATACCCAGTCAGTGCATGCGCAACCTCTTCGACGGCGGCCATGACGTAGCTCAGGTCAGCATGGCCATCGTCGTCCTTCATCGGTGTGCCGACCGCGATGAAGATTACATCAGCGCCATCAACGGCAGACGGCAAATCTGTGCTGAATGACAAACGCCCTGCTTCCACGTTGCTCGCCAAAAGCTCTTGCAGGCCGGGCTCGTAGATCGGTACCTTGCCCTGGCGCAACATCGCGATTTTGGTAGCATTATTATCCACGCAGACCACATCATGCCCCAAATGAGACAAACCCACACCGGAGACGAGGCCGACATAGCCCGTGCCAATCACAACAATACGCATCTACTGGCCCCTCAAACTTCGCGGCTTTGAATTGCGGGCGATGCAAGATGCCCCAACTGGGCCACAAAGCTTTTTGCTGTTGCGGCCAGCCCCTCCTCGAGAGGAACATTGGCCTGCCAGTTCAGCAAGTTCAGGGCGGCAGAGGTGTCAGGCCTGCGCCGCGTTGGATCGTCAATTGGCAATGGCTTGAATGCAATCTTCGCGTTTGCACCAGTTTGGTCCAGAACGCGCTCAGCCAGTTCGAGAACGGTAAACTCTCCCTGACTTCCGATGTTGATCGGTGTCTCAGGAGCCTCAGGTAAATTCATAAGGGCAAAGAGGCCCTCAATCATGTCGTCGACATAACAAAAGGAGCGCGTCTGGGATCCGTCGCCGTATATCGTGAGATCATGGCCAAGAAGGGCTTGGACGATAAAGTTCGACACGACCCGCCCGTCGCTTGGATCCATGCGCGGCCCATAGGTGTTGAATATCCGCGCAACGCGGATGTCGACGCCCAGCTGTCTCTTGTAATCAAAAAAGAGCGTCTCGGCACATCGCTTGCCCTCGTCATAGCAAGACCTCAAACCGATTGGGTTGACGTTGCCCCAGTAACTCTCGGACTGGGGGTGAACCTCTGGATCGCCGTATACCTCAGATGTCGAGGCCTGCAGGATGCGCGCACCTCGCTTATGGGCCAGGTCAAGCATGTTGATGGCGCCAAGGACCGACGTCTTATTCGTCTTGATTGGGTCCGACTGGTATCGAGGTGGCGATGCAGGACAAGCGAGATTGTAAATTTCATCGACGTTGAGGTCGATGGGGAGCGTGATGTCGTGCTCAACGAGATCAAAGCGCTCATGGCCCATCAGGTGCGCAACATTCTCGCGGCGACCGGTGGAGAAATCATCCAGGCAAATGACACGAGCACCCTCTGCTATCAGGCGGTCGCAGAGATGCGAACCAAGAAAACCTGCCCCACCTGTCACGAGGGAGATTTTTCGATGTGTATCAGGTGTCATGCGCAAAGGATCATTTCGAAATGAAGTGAGGGGATGCGTCAGAACGCGTTGCGGTCGCCAAAGACAACGCGGGCAGTGGCAAGCAGGATCTTGATGTCATTGACCCATGTAACGTTGGACGCGTATTCGATGTCGCTGGCCACGCGCGCGGCCATCGCCCCTGTTGTTTCAGTGGGGCCTCTGAGGCCACGGATCTGGGCAAGGCCCGTGATCCCTGGCCGCACCGCGAAGCGACCAACGTAGTCTGGCATAAGAGGGACGAATGCCGCGTCGAGCGCCGTTGGGTGCGGCCTTGGCCCGATGACGGACATCGTCCCATTCAACACATTGATGAGCTGAGGCAGCTCGTCGAGGCTCGTGCGGCGCAGCACAGCCCCCACAGAAGTCACGCGGCGGTCGTTATGGACGGCTTGTTTGAAGGCGGTGCCGTCTTCGGAGACGGTCATCGTGCGAAATTTGTATATCTTGAACGCACGTTGCCCTAGCCCGTGGCGCGTCTGCGTGAAGAGAACACTGCCACGCCCGCTGAGGCGGATCGCTATGGCAATCGTAATAAGGATGGGCAGCAGAACAATGCACAGCGATCCAGCCAGAGCCACATCCATCGCCCGCTTGCCGTACCGCACGTAAAACGTCTCACGGGGAATTGCGACGACATGCGGCTCCGCCACTGCTATCGCCTCTTCCCTCTTGTGACCCCCATCCACGCCTCAGACCCCCGCGCCCGATGGCGACAAGCTCGCCGCCATCAGCGCCCGAAACTCTCCCCCAAACTCTGGGTGCGACGACTCGGCCGCAACAATCGCGCCGAGGTATCCCAAATGCGTGCCGCAGTCGTGGCGCGTACCGTCCAGCGGCAGTGCACCAACGCGCCCGCCGCGGGCCAAGATGTCAATCGCGTCGGCGAGTTGGATTTCACCGCCGCGGCCTGGGCCGAGTGCGGCGAGGACGTCAAAAATCTCTGGGTGGAACACGTAGCGCCCGATGGATGCCAGCGTTGATGGTGCCTGGCCGGGATCCGGCTTTTCAACAAGGCCAGCAATGCTCTCATCATCCGCACCTCGAATAGCGATGCCGTATTTGTGGGCCTCAGTCGGCGGCACGTCTTGCAGCAGAACCTGCGATCGGCCGCTGGCGGCGTAGGCCAAACTGAGCACCGCCGTTGGATTAGTCGCGCGCGGGCTTGGCATGATGAAGTCATCCGCCAGCAGCACCGCAAATGGCTCCTCACCCAAGGCAGGACGCGCGCAGAGCACCGCGTGACCGAGCCCCAGAGGGATGCGTTGGCGGATATAGACGGCGTGGACGTGGTCCGGCAGCGTGTCGCGCACGGCGGCGGCCAGATCGTGCTTGCCCGCCTTCTCCAAAGCCCGTTCCAATTCAGGTGCCGCGTCAAAATGATCCGCAATCGCGCGCTTGGTGCGGCCCGTCACAAAGACGAACTTTGTGATGCCGGCCGCCAGCGCCTCTTCGACCGCGTACTGGATGATTGGGCGATCTATGATCGGCAACAGCTCTTTGGGCATGGCTTTAGTCGCGGGTAAAAACCGCGTACCAAGTCCAGCCACGGGAAAGACGGCCGTGGTCACTGTAAGCGCTTTGCTCAATTCGGATCGCTTTCCAAGATTTCGAGAAGAATGGCGTGGACGAGGATGGCGTGGCCGGCCCCGTCGGGGTCGGGATCGATGCCCAAAAAATCACCGCTGCCGTGCGCCAGCGGCGGCACCGCATATTCAAAGCTGTGGGTGGTCGGGGGCGCTGTGAGGATAAAAGACTGCCAGCCGGAATTGCCAAGGTCATTAGTCGAATAGGCCAGTGCAGCGCGTGCGCCCTCGGGTCCCGACATCGTGACGGAGACGCGCACGACGTTGGCCGCGGCGTCGGCCTCAAACTCATCATCGAGCCGGATAAAGGCGCCGCCGGTTGTCCCCGTCGAGTAGAGCCCCGGCACGTGGCCGGAGATGCGCACAGCGCCGCCCTCATCCGTCATCTCGTGGCCGTGGTACGACCGAAACGCCATCGGTCGCGCGTTTGCGCCGTAAGCCACCGTCCCAACGGTCAGTGTTTCAGCCGGTGTTTCATCCGCGTCAGCCACCGCGGTGTCAGTAACATCTGCGACTTCATCCGCAGCGGGGGCAGCCGCCATCAGCACCTCATCCGGCACAATCACGGGCTCCGCCATCACCGCCTCGAGGATTTCCTGCACGGTCGTGTCAGGCTCTTCGGTGACCTGATCCCCGAAGAATGCGGCTAGGCTCGCGTCAGCGCCCTGCAGTGCCGCGTCATCCAGATTTCCGCCCAGCGTCAGCGACAAGCTATCCACGGGCTCCACCGTTTCGATGGTCGGCCCCGCGCCCAGACGCAGCGGCTCACCGAGGCGCGCACCCATTACGTTGCCGACAGCATTTCCAGTGGCCTCGTCCGAGATCCGCGCGCCCTCGGGCAGCGCAATGACGACACCCGCCCTCAGCAGATCACAATTCTCGATCGTGCTTCTATTGATGCGGCACAAATCATCCCAGCTGACAGGCACACCCGCGATCTGGCGTGCGATGGAGGCAAGTGTGTCGCCCTGCTGCACAGTATATGTCTCCTGCGCAGCAGCGGCACTGGCCATGAGTGCAACGCTCGTGGTTGCGAGGATAAGCGAGCATGTGGCAGTCTTTATCGCGTCAAATTCCCGATAAATCACAACACCGCCCCACCCAATCCCCGTTCCGTGAAATCAATCGCCCAACGCAGATGAACACTTCCGGCACGCCGGCCCCGCCCAGTCGCGCAACGGCTACCGCACGGCGCCTCGCTTGGGGCTACCCGATGTCACGCCATTCATGACACGCAAAACGATCGCGTCCCCATCCTGATCCCGCGTTGACCGCTTAGTGTCAAGTTGAAACCCTTCACGCGACGAAGTGGCACCGCAGCCGAGCCTACATATCGCAGCTTTGTCCCCGCGCAGCCCGTCCGGCAGCCCCTTCACCTCACGCCGATTGCGTCGGCGGCGGGGCCCAGTATCTATTGCCCATAATGAAATATCGGTTGCCCGGAATACGGCACAGAATGCCAGCCCCAGCCTCTCTGCCACTACCCGCGACCCATAACACGGGGGAGTTTCCTGCTGCGCCCGTGACGACGTTTGCCCCCGCCCTGCCCCGTCGAAGCCGTGTCACTTACGCGGCTCGGACCGCGACGGCCGACGTCCGGCGCCCGTTGGTGTCGTTTTAGAACTTGCGGATTGCACAAACCGTTTCAATACGATAGTATCAAAACAATACCTTTTTTGATTCACATTTACGCGCATCACGGAGGCTTCAATGATCAAGCAACTCACCATGGCGACGGCCCTCGTCACAGTCCTCGCAAGCGCAAGCTTTGCCCAGACGGCGGCCGAGTCGGCGCAGTTCGAGACTGCCATTGCATCCGCCGAGGCGGCATGTGCCAGCGGGGGCACCAGTTGCGCTGCCCTGATGGAAGTGGCCATCGCCGCTATCGTCGCGGCGCCCGTCCCCGCAGCCGCCCGGATCCAGCTGGTTGCCAGCGCCGCCGCTCGCGTCACGCAATCGCTGCCCGCAAGCATGGCATCAAATATTGTGGCCGAAATTACCGCCGCCGCCGGACGGCAGGCAACGGACGCCGCCAATAGCATCGTTGCTAGCGCGCCGCCAGCCGAACAAGCGGCAGCCCTCGCCGCCGTGCCTGCCGCGATCGAACGGGTCTCGACATCCGCGACAAACAAAGCTGCAGAGCGCCCCGAGATTGCAGCGCAAGTCGCCTCCAGCGTCATCGAGCAAATTGCGCGCGCGCCAATGACCGCGGCAGCGCGTATCGACGCCGTATCGCGCGCCGCAACCCAAGTAACGGAAGCACTGCCGGCATCCGCCTCGTCCGCAGTTGTCTCTGCCTCGATCACAGTCGTGCTCGAGGCTGCCGCCGCCGCAACGCGCTCCGTCGCCGCTGCCGCGCCGGCCAGTGAAGCGGCAGCCGTGCAGGCGGCCGTGGCGACAGGCAGTGCGACAATTCGAAATGCCGCCGCCGGTCAGGCAGCGCGGCGGCCCGATATCGCAAGCACTATTGCGTCTGTGGTCGAGGTGACAAGCCCGGCAGCGACCGGTCCCACAAATGTGCAGGGCCCCGTGTCGGTACAGGCTCCGGCGGCAAGTCCGACCTAATACGGGTCGCATCCCCTCCGCGCCCTTACACCGCGCGGGCCATACTTTGAAAATAATGAAGAGGGTCCGCCAATCGCGGACCCTTTTTGTATTGGGTCGCACTCGTCTCATTTTGCGGCGGCGTGCGCCTACCCCGAGGTGGCGCGCGGCTTCAGCGCAAAGGCTCGACGCAGGGCTACTTTGCCGCGCGCAGACCGCCTATTGCGCAGGCGCGAGGTATGTATGAGGCTGAAGCCGCGCCAACGTGTCGCCCGCGATCTGGCTAATGGCAGGGGCAGCAGTGCGTGGGATCCCGTCTTGCGCGCCAGCTTTCGTGCGCTTGCCGTACGACCGGCTAGCGCAAGTCCGTCCGGTTTCGCACCACCTTCGCGCGTTAGTTTAATCGGTGCGTTTTGGTTAAAAACCGGTCTATTTGGCGGAACATAATCATCAATAAGAATAAAATAACAAATAGACCGATAACATCCCCAATAATATGGGAGAGCATAATTAACAGGCTCGGAGGCGAGAAATTAAGTGCACTAAATCCTGCAGCACTCATCACTGACCCGAAGACGCCAGCAATCATGACTTGCTGCCAAGAGAACCTGCCAGACGACGCCCAGACGTTTTTGAAAAGACGGCACGCCAGTGTTACGGCTACATAGCAACTGATGAGCGAGACGGCTGTCCCTGAAATGTGATATCCTACTTGGCCAGCACCGTAGGCCAAGACTATCCACATCAAGACCGAACCGGGCAGTAGGTAGATAAATCCCATCCAGCCAAAGAAGAGGAAGGACAGGATCCGAACGCCATGCGGTAAGAATATCAAGCTTCCCAACTCGAAGCCTTGCGGAAACACTGTTTTCTGCACGGGTGCGATCAATAGAATTACAAGCACGAATGATCCGATATAAGCGGCCGTTACACATAGAAATGCTGGCAGAGAAAATGTCATTCAAAAGCTCCAACAAAAAAATTTAAGATAATCAAATTATTAGATATTTCTCACGGTTCAGAATTCAATAAATATTACTTTTAAGATCTCAATGCGTTAATATCGTAAAAATATCTACGCGTTTATCTATATTCCATCACGTCGACCCAACCTCTCACGAGGGGGTCCCGTATCCAGAATAATAGCCGCCGTAGTAATAGGCTTTCTTGCCTCTCCGCTCCATCGAAAGGACGGGCAGGACATGGACCCCAGCATGCATATCGCCGCGAATACGTTCTGCCGCACGCTTGACATCGCGCTGATTGGTGGCGGCATACCGCACCATCATCACGACCAGATCTGCGTAGGGCGTCAGGTAAAGCGTGTCGACCACAGGTAAAACCGGCGCCGTATCAATGACGATCGCATCGAATTCTTTTCGCAATTTATAAAGAAACTGCACGGTGCGGGTGGAGGACACCAGCGTATCTGTCGGCAAGTCAGAGCGTCCACCACCGACCAGAATATCAAGACCAGTCTCTGCCTCGTGGAAATGACATCCCGCAAGGTCAGCATCTGTCGCGCGGCCTGATAATGTATCAAGCAGCGCAGTCGACGCAGGCGCACCAATCCGGTGCGCGATGGACGGCTTGCGCAGATCAAAATCCACCAAAAGGGTTTTTGTGCCGGACAGCGCCAGCGTGCGCGCAAAGGCAATCGCGGCTGTGGTCTTGCCCTCTTCCGGCACAGCCGAGGTGAACAGATAAATCCGCCCCCCTTCGCCCGGGCGCGTAAGCCGCGCGGCCTGCCTGCGGACCTGTCGCAAGCTTTCCGAAAAGCCAGACATCGGCGCCTGCCAGATTTGCGATGTCACATCGCCTTCTTCCGGCGTCGAAATGGCAGGCACTGGCAGCGCCACCGGAGCATTCAAAAGCTCGCGCAGCTGATCCTCTGACGTCACACCGCCAATCAGGAATTCGTTGATAAAGGCCAGGCCAACGCCCACGCCGAACGAAGCCACGATCGCGAGCGCGAGGATCAGCCGGCTGTTCGGAAACGACGGATTGGACGGCATCACAGCACTTGACGCCATCACGGCATCGGAAATCTGCACATCGGCCAGGGTTTCCAACTGCCGCAGACGCCGCAGCAGGTTTTCATAGTCAATCCGTGCGGTCGCACTTTCTTGTTGCAGCCGGTAGAACATCGACAGATCGGCGGAGGGCAAGTCAGAAGCAAGAGCAGCCTCGCGCAATTCGGCGCGCGCGCGCTCTGCGACCTGCGTCAGGTCCGAAATCCCCGCCAGAGACGCGTCTCTGTCGCGCGCCGCCATCTCGCGCAGGCGGTTGTCGACGTTCGCCAATTCAGCCCGCAACGCCGCTGCATCGATCCCGCTTGCACTGGGGTCTGTCTCCAGCTGACGTTGCAATGCTTCGCGTTGTGAGGCCAGTTCAAGGACGGCTGCAGAAAGCAGGTCACTTTGGTCCGCCATAACGCCACGTCCTTCAACGATGGCGCGCAACGCCGCAGATTGCTGCCGCAACCCGTCAAGCTGCCCCTGCGCGAGCGAGAAACGGTCTCTGACCCCGATCAGGTCTTCGCGGTCGCTATTCTCGACAAAATCGGCAACCACATTTTCCAAAAACCGGTCCGCCTCGGTCTGCAACCGTTCCAGTTCTGCTTGCGCATTGTCGATGCGGGGTGCCAGAATATCGCGTGAGGCAAGGATCTGGCGGATTTTGTTTTCGACCTGCCGCGTGGTGTAGATCGAGACAAGCAGGTTGGCCAATTCTGCCGCCCTTTCAGGGTCCTGCGATGTGACCGATACCTCGACAAGATAGGTCAGGCCGCGCCGGCGCACCGCAACGGCATCGCCCACACGCCGCAAGATATCTGTCACCGCAGCGCCCGCCTCTCTTGTTGTGTCGGTCTCTATCCCGAGCCAGGCCATGACCTGCGCGCTGCGTGACACCGTCACACCAAACTCCGGATCGGACACCAGATTTGCCTCTGCGATCAAGGCTAACAGAACGTCGCTTGATTTCAGGATCGCGACCTCGCCTTCGACCTGCGCGGAAATGGCCGCGCTATTGTTCTGCGACGCAACATCTTCGGACAGAACGCCGCGATTTGGCTCGATCGAGACCAGCGCCGTTGCTGTATATTTGGGTGTGACAGCAAACAGATAGATCACAGCCAGCACAATGATGCTGGCGACAGACATGACAATCACGCGGTACTGACGGCGAAGAACACCGATGAATGCGCTGATGTCGATTTGATCATCACCGCGCGGGATGTCTTGATTTGTCATTGTCTGGTGGTCCTATCAGGGTTGTAGACTTCAAAAAATTCGGTGCTGGCGTCGCTTGTGCCGGGCGTCACGCGCAGCGCTGTCAGCCGGTCAGTGGCATAGGCGCCCGTGTCGATGCAGCTGGTCTGACCAATCGTGCGGAGCTGATCTGCAGCGAAGTGCCCAAAAACCAGACGGCCCGCGCCCTGCGACAGGGCCGTGACATCGCCAGCCACGCCCCAGGTCAGGTCAGCAGCGGTCTGGGCCTCATCTGTTTTGGCGGGGTCAAGCCCGGCATGGGTAAAGCGCCAGTCACCCGATCGCACCGCCCGTGGCGCGCGCCTCAGCGTGTCAAGATGCGTGCTTGGGATGCTTGCGCTTAAATATTGCAGCACTTTTTTGCGTGGCATCTGCAAGATGTCGGACTTGGTCAGGTAAATGCCATAGGAATTCAGCGTCGCGCCGCCGCCGTGATCCAGCCAGGCAATATTTGCCTCTGGCCGGTCGACAAAAGCGAGAAACATTTCCTCGTGATTGCCAAGAAGGGTCAAGCGGCGCACGCCTTTGGGCGCAGGCGCGGTCAGGTGATCAAGAACATGCGCGCTGTGCGGACCACGGTCGATCAGATCGCCCAAGTAAAGCAGCACCACGTCACGATAGCGGCGTTGTGTCCAATCCTGCGCAAGCACAGCCTCCAGCGCCGCCAACAAATCGCGCCGCCCATGCACGTCACCAATGGCGTAAATCGCCTCTGGCGGCTGCAAATCCTGCCAAAACGATGGCGCTATCGGCGCGGGGCGGCGTTTAAAAAAAGACATCATGTCCCTCATCCCTTCGCCCCGCGCGACAGGCTGGATGAATTTGGCGCCAGGCCAAGGACGATCACAGCCACGAATAAATAGGCGTTCGCCGGCATCTCGAGCGAGAAGTCGAGCAGCGAATGAAGACCCACGATCACGACTGCGGCAAGGGCAGCATCTGACAGATGTGACACCGGCGTCACGATCTTTGACAGGCTCCGGCGCAGCAAAGCCAGCGCGACAAGCCCCACCAAGAGGATCGGCAAACTGCCCAGAACAATGCCCAACTCGGACCACAGAGCCAGATAGGTGTTATGGGCGAGGTGCCAATCACGGTCGGGGCTGACCGGCAGGCGCTGATAGGCGCGGAATGCCTCGCCAAAATTGCCGAGCCCGACGCCAAGCAGTGGATTTGCGCGGATCATATCGAGAATGTTCAGATAAAGATCGATCCGCACGCTTGCACTGTCCGCAGTGCTCCCAAGGCGTTCTGTGACAGCACCACCATAAAGAAGTGCCACCATGATCAGGCTGAGCCCGCCAAGAATCCCCAGAGCGAGAGCCACGATGCCGGCCAATCCGGTGCGTCCAACAATCCTGCGCAGGCGCAAGATCACCACCACGCTCGCACCGACAAGTGCCACGAACAGCCCCATGCGCGACGCCGTTGCAAAGATGGCAGCAAGGCAAAGCAGCGCAACGGTTGCCAGAACAAGCGAACGCATCCTGCCCTCAAGTGGGCTCGCGCGGTGTCCGCTGCGGTGCTGCCGGCCCACGCCTGTATCGTCCGCAAGCGCGCTCGCCAAGGTCAGGCTCATCCCGATGGCAAGGAATGTTGCAAAGGAATTGCGGTTTACAAAAGGACCGGTGGCAACGCCTAAATAACTGGTCTTTTCGAAAAAAAGCCATTCCGTGCGATCAATGGTGATCAACCCGTAGACCGCGTAAAACAGAAATCCGATGACCAAGACCGTCGCATAGTCAACCGCGCGCTGGCCACGCGTCAGCGCTTGCAACAATGTCCAGCCGAGCGCGGCGTAGGATAATTGCCGGATCAGGCCATAAATGGCATCCGTGTCGGACGCAGCGCCGCCAACAAGCACGACATGCAGACACAGCCCCACCAAAAACACCAGATAAAGCGGGGCCAATCCCGGCACGCCATGGGTCAGAAAGCGGACGTGCCGGTTTGACCGCGCCAAGCTGTATGTTGCGAGTGCTGCGGCAAAAAACAGAACGCTTGCAAACATCAACCACCAATGCGGGCGAAATCCCCCAACCGCCATCGGCGCGATCACAACCACCGCCAGACAGATCGCTGCTGCCAGCCGAACAGGCCATTGCGTCCGTATCCCCGAAATCGCCTTATCCACGGATTTCTCTCCGCAGCGCGTCGAGGAACCTTTGCCGGTCGAGCGCGGGCAATGCGTCCGCGATCCGGTCCACAATGGGGCGAAGGTCTGGCACCTGCGCGTAAAGCGATGCCGCAACGGTCACGCCACGGCCAGAGCCGATCAGAACAGGCAGCTCCCTTTCCAGCAGGCCACCATTTTGCGTCAGTTCCTGCGGCGAAAAGGCAAGAAACCCGATCCGGATACGGTAGACGATCATCGCCAGATCGGTTGGTGCCAGCGTCACAGAGTGCCGCAGCATCCTGTCCACGCCAACAAGATCACCCGCCGCCAGATGCTCAAACGCCAAAACGGCGTATATCTCGGACAATTCAAGCCCTGATGCCCGTGCATGACGCGCTTGCATCGCACAATTTGCGGTAGTTTCTTGTTGTACTTCTGCGGCCTGAAAGGAAAATTGCTGCGCGGTCAAAAGAAAAAGGCAGCTCGACAACAAACGGCGCTGATGACGGCTTCCCGAGGAGACCGGCAAGACAACCGGCGGCACCGTCCAGAACACGACAGCAGACCCATTCTCATCGGGATCGACGAAGGCGGCCGAAAGCTCACGCGATGCAAGGCCCGCGCTCACGGTGCCAAGCGTCACAAGCACGACCATGGCCGTGATGGAAAGGATTACCGTCAGTAGTTTCATTAAGGCACTGTAAACTTTGTTATATTCATGTTTAATGCTTGTATTATGTGATACGAGTCAACCCGATCTAACCTTTACTACCAAAATGCAACTTAATGTCGCCCTAAAGCGACAAAGTCCGGGAGCAGCCCGATGGAACCGGTGGCGGGAATTGGTGCAGGTTTTGCACAAGCGATCCTTGGCATCGCAGACTTGCTGAAAGGGACATCAGCACCCGGCATGGTCGCGCTTGCTCTTTTTGGGGCGACAGGTGGGATGATGCTGGCAGCCCAGATCCTGTTTTGGCGCGCCTGTTCATATCCAAAAGACCTCACATATGTCCTGAAAAGAGAACAGCGCCCCATCACGCGTGCGTTGGTGACTGGCCTTCATATTCCTCTGCCAAAACGAAATTACGGGCCTGTCTCTGCGCGTCAGATGCGAGTTTGGACAGCGTTTTGTGACGAATTTCTGTACACATCCGATGCATCTGGACGCGCAGCCAGCCCGATTGATCCGGCATTGGCGCTGTCGCGCGAGGCGCTTGGTCTGCGTCTTGGGATCTGGCGAATCGTGCCGGGGACACTGGTCGGCATTGGCTTGGTTTTGACGTTTCTTGGTCTGATCGCCGCTTTGCGAGAGGCCGGCGTTTCCATCACAGCATCAGGAAGCGATCCCGATATGGTCAAAAAGGCGCTGTCCGACCTTTTGACGATCGCCAGCGCAAAATTCATCATGTCGCTGGCTGGGCTGACAGGCTCGATTGTGTTCGGCGTTTTTCTGAAGGCCTGGGAGGTGCGGCTCGAAACAATCGCCACCGCATTATCTGACGAGGTGCGAAGCCGGTTGGATGTCGTGACACCAGAGCGCACATTGCAGCAACTGCTTGCATCATCGCACCGCCTAGAGGGGCTACTCAGGACTGCGAAGATCTGATGTTTCAACGCCGCGTCATCAATGATCACGACGAGGAAGAGAGCATCTTCATCTCGATGACGGATTTGACCGTTTCGATGATGCTCTTGCTTGTTATTCTGCTTGGCTTTTTTGCGTCCCAGTTCCGTAGCGCGAGCCTTTTTGATCAAGCCGAGCAAATATCCGAGGAAGTGAGCGCCCTGCGTTTGGCGGCAGCGCAAAAAGACCGCGACATTCGCGTTTTGACGCAATCCATGGCAGCCGTGCAAGCAGCGCTGCTGACATCGCAAGCCGAACGCCTTGCCCTACAGGAAAAGCTGCTGGCAGCTGACACTGCGGCGATAGCGCAAGCTGCACGGTTCACCGAACAAATGGCAGCACAGCAGGCTGAGACCGCCGCGCTGCGATCCGAGACCACGGCGTTGGAGCAGAAAGTCGCAGGTGTCGAGGGTGAGCGTGATCGCGCGCAGTCCGCCCTTGCGCAGGCGACTGCAGAGTTTGAAGACAGCTTGACGATAGCCCTCTCAAATGCAGCGGAACTTGCGGCCCGATTGCAAACAAGCGAAGCCTTGCTTGCAGCAGAACGCGCCCGGGCTGTTGCACGCGAGGATGATCTTGCACGCGCCACCGAAGCCTTATCTGTGCAGCAGGCAAACAATCTTGCATCAGACCAGCTGCGCCTTGCGCATAACACACTTGAAAAGGAGGTCATCGCAGAGGCAGCGAAGGTTGCGGCCTTACAGTCAGAATTACAGGCACTGGAAACCTTGTTAAGCGCCGTCATACAGAGTACGATATTACTCTTGGACAATAGAGCGCCAAAGAGACCGACAGCACCTCTTTCAAAATAAAACGGCGCCACATTGCGATCCCGCCTGTCGAGCATCGGATCAAAACACAGTGGTGGGAGCCTTGGTTGGGTAAAAGACCTGTGGCAGATCACAGGACATACCCTTTGTCATGCCCTACGGCCTCATAAGCTCGATTCGGCCTGCATCAACCAGATAAGTTTCAATTTGGATCTTTATGTGGCACATGTCTTTGCTTAAGATAACAGCATTAAGCATTATGTTCAGCGCGATACGTCCCACAATGAAAAATTGAATATTACCGTGAATACCTATATGCGCGGGTAGTTAGTAAAATGATGGTGGAAGCGGTGACCAACGGCTTGAAGCGCTTAGCGGATCTGCGACAGCTTCTATTGGATATGGAGCGCGATTTTGGGCTAGACGGCCTCCCAGAGCAGGAGACCCGCTTGCTCTATGCAGTGGCTATTCAAACACGTACGAAATCAGAGGTTTCGCTGGCTGAACTGCAAGCGCATCCTTTGACGACTGACATATCGCGCAGTACCTTTTTCCGTGCACTCAAACATCTGGCAGAGTGTGGTTACATCGAAAAAACTAGTGTTGAAAAGCGCGCAGGCTACAAGCTTTTAAAGTAGCGGACTTTCTTATAATGAGCGCGGCAACAGGCGACACAGGATCCCTCGCGAACATACCAACGCGCGAAACGGCGGGTCAGAGCAGTTTACACAGAAGTATCGCAATTTTTCAGAGACACCCAGCGCCCTCCACTCTGAGGCCGCCCATCTTGCGCACATTCTGTGACGGACTGGGTCGAGCTTGAAGAACTCCCGCCTGTTTGCTGCAATCTATACGGATGATCCTCACGGCGTTGAGGTACATATGATGATGCAGGCGCAACTTCACACGCAAATTGACAGGGCGCGACAGCCATGACGCGGCCGATGGTGGTTGCGCGTCACGCCTTGGGCCAAAAGCACATTGCGTTCAAACATAGCGTCAATGTTGCGCATGACGTTGAGCCCGTTCGGCACCAAATAGCGACAACCAAAGCACGCACCGGCCCAAAAGGCGACAAAGTACTGTTGTTGTTTAAGTATTTGGTGCACCCGACTGGATTCGAACCAGTGACCTCTGCCTTCGGAGGGCAGCGCTCTATCCAGCTGAGCTACGGGTGCGGTCACATTTTCTATAGCGACCCCGCTACGGGGTCGCAATGCAAAAACATCAGCTGAACAGATCGTGGCACAGTTCCAACGCGTCGATCAGCACATCGACTTCTTCGACCGTATTATAAAGGCCGAATGACGCGCGGCAGGTCGCCGGCACGCCGATGTGATCCATCAGCGGCATCGCGCAATGCGATCCGGCACGCACCGCCACGCCCTTTTTATCCAGCACAGTGGAAATGTCATGCGCATGCGCGGCACCGTTCAGCGTGAAGGAAAAGATCGCGCCCTTGGTGTCCGACGTGCCTTGCACCTGCACCCAGTTCAGCCCGTCCAGCCGGTCGCGGGCATAATTGCGCAATTGCCGTTCATGTTCGGCGATCTTGTCCATGCCAAGGCCGGTCATGTAATCCAGCGCCACGCCCAGCCCGATCATCTGCACGATGCCGGGTGTGCCTGCCTCGAACATCATCGGCGGGTCATTCCATGTCACGCTGTCGCGCCCGACCTCGCGGATCATGTCGCCGCCCCCCATGAAAGGGCGCATTTCGGCCATCCGTTCGCGGCGCACATAAATCGCGCCGGACCCCGACGGGCCATAGAGTTTATGCCCGGTGATCGCATAGAAATCGCAGCCCAAAGCCTGCACATCCACCGGCATATGCACCGCGGCCTGTGATCCATCGACCAGCACCGGCACGCCCTTGGCATGCGCGCCTGCGGTGATCTTGGCAATATCAACCACGGTGCCCAGCACGTTGGACATATGGGTTACCGCGACCAGCTTGGTTTTCGGGCCGATGGCGTCGATCACCTTTTGCGGGTCCAGATCGCCGCGTGTGTCCACATCGACCCATTTGATCACAACGCCCTGGCGTTCACGCAGGAAATGCCACGGCACAATATTGGCGTGATGTTCCATGATCGACAGCACGATTTCATCGCCCGCTTCCATCCGTGGCATGGCCCAGCCATAGGCGACCATATTGATCCCCTCGGTGGTGCCGGAATTCATGATGATCTCGTCCTCGGACGCCGCATTCAAGAACCTCGCGATGGTGCCGCGCACGGCCTCGTATTTCTCGGTCGCAAGGTTGGATAGGTAATGCAGGCCCCGATGCACGTTGGCATATTCATGGGCATAGGCCTGCGTCACCGCATCGATCACGACCTGCGGTTTCTGCGCCGATGCACCATTGTCCAGATAAACCAATGGCTTGCCATTGACCTGCCGCGACAGGATCGGGAAATCGGCGCGGACTTTTGCGATATCTAGGGTCATATCTGACCTCCGCTTGGGGCGATGCCCAGAACTGTCAGAACGATGCCTGCGATCAGCGCAGTGCCGATCACGGCGAAAATCATCGTGGCAAGGGATTTGCCAAGGCTGTCAAAGCGATGCATCACGTTGACGAAATTGACCATGCAGCGGGTCAGGACCGCCAGCGACACCAGCCCAAAGACCGACGCGATCTGGGGGCTGATCAGCACCAGCAGGACCTGCACGGCCTCAAGCGCGACACTGATCGACTGGAACATGACGATGACGGTCACGCTGTCTTCGACTGTGCCCTGCCCGCCCATCATGCGGCCGACGTGATAGATCGTATAGACCAGCAAAAACAGAAATATGGTGATAATCATGGCATAGCTGAACGGGGTCAGCATCATGCCACCCTGCGCCATCACAGGCATCGGGGATGCGGCCTGCAACAGCGCCAGCATCAGCACGTTCAGCACCGCGACCAGCGCAAGCGCCATCCACATGTTGCCAAGGCCAAGCCGCCAGTCCAGCACCAGCCTTGCGGCTGTGGCCGGATCAATGATCGCCCCCCACAGGGCGCGCGTGGCAGATTGCATCGTGATATTCATGGTCTGCTTTCTGCTTCACGCATTGATTGCACCCAGATGATGGCAAAAGCCGCCAGCCAGAAGGCGCCGACGATATTGGTCTCGATCCCCGGTCCGATGAACCCGCGTGTCATCCCATGCAGCAAGATCGCAGGCGAGGTCGCCAGCATCGTCCAGAACAGGGCGATCCGCGCGCCAAACATCGTGCCTTTGCCGCCCAGAACCCTTGCCACCAGATGTGTGGTACCCGCCAGAAAATACAAGAACAATGGCCAGACCATCAGCCATGCCACAAATTCATAGGCAATCAACCGGTCCAGTGCCGGCACCTCGGCCCCCGGGGCAAGATCGAACCCCGCCGCCAGACGCGACAGGCGCGGCCATTGCGCGATAAAGATCAGAAAACAGGCGATCATCAGATAGGCAATCGCCCGATCCTCCCGCCTGCCCTGATCCAATATGCTGCGCATCACCGCACGCGGCGCGCGCCATGTTCGCACGATGTCGGTGGTGACTGGCATCAGGCCCGCCGCGCCAGCCAGCCTTCCAGCCGGGTCTGCAATTCCTCGGCCAGCGCCTGATCCTCGATTTCGGCCAAGGCTTCGGCAAGGAAAGACAGCGTCAGCAGGTTGCGCGCAGCCTCCATCGGCACACCGCGAGAGCGCAGATAGAACAAAGCCGTCTCGTCAATCGCCCCGGTGGTGGACCCGTGCGAACAGGCCACATCATCGGCATAGATTTCCAGTTCCGGCTTGGCCAGAAACTGGCTGTCGTCATCCAGCAGCAAGGATTGGCTGATCTGATAGCCATCGGTTTTCTGCGCGCCCTGCTTGACCAAGATCTTGCCTTGGAACACGCCAACAGCCCCGTTACGCAGCACCTTTTTGAACACCTGACGGCTTTCGCCGCGCAGCGCATCATGGGTGACGAACACGGTGTCATCATGGTGGAAATCCCCGCCGTCACCGACGCAAGCCCCCGCCACATGGGCCACGGCATCATCGCCACGCATGTCGATCACGCATTCGTTGCGCGTCAACACCCCGTTAAAGGTCAGGGTAAAGGATTTGAACACGGATTCGGCAGCCAATTGCGCGAAACAATGGGTCACGGCACGGCGTTCGTGGTCACTGCCTTGCGCGCGGATATGATGGAACTGGCCAGCATCAGCGATATCCACCTCCAGACAGGTGGACAGGCGCGCGGCACCGGGGCCGGTTTCCAGCAGGGTCAGGCTGGCACCGGCCTCGATCCGGACAAGGTTGTGCAATGTGACATCCGATGTCTCGGATTGGTGCAGATAAACCAGATGCACGGGTTTTTGCACCTTTGCCGTCGCGCGGATCACGATCCCGTCGCTGGCAATCGCGGTGTTCAGCGCCGCCAGCGGGCGTTCCACCGGATGCTGCCCGCGGCTTTCCAGCGTGCCGTACAGATCCTTGGCCCAGTGAATATCGCGCTGCGCGACATCGGCCAGACGGTGGATTTCGATCCCCGCGCCCGCCAGATCATCCGATTGCGCCGCATCAAACACACCGTCCACAAACACCAGCGCGATCCGGTCCACGCCTGCGAACAAAGGCGCTTCGCCATTGTCAAACAAGGCCGCAGGCGGCGCATCCGCCACAATCAGCGATGCAGGATCGGTATAGCGCCAATATTCATCGCGCCGCGTGGGCAGGCCCATCGCCGACAACCGCGCCAGCGCATCGCTGCGCGCCGCCGTGGCCCAAGTCGCCCCCTCGGGCAAGGTGATCCCCGCCAGCCGCGCCAGCGTTGCATCCTGTTTCAGTTTCGCCAAAGCCATCAGGCAGCCCCTGCCAGAATATCGGCATAACCGTTGTTTTCCACCTCGAGCGCCAGTTCCGGCCCGCCCGATTTGATGATTTTGCCATCCGCCAGAATATGCACGAAATCGGGTTTGATATGGTCCAGCAGGCGCTGGTAATGCGTGATCACCAGAAACGACCGGTTTTCAGACCGCAGCGCATTCACACCGTCAGCGACCAGTTTCATCGCATCGACATCCAGACCGGAATCGGTCTCGTCCAGAATGCACATTTTCGGTTCCAGCATCGCCATCTGCAGGATTTCATTGCGCTTTTTCTCGCCGCCCGAAAAGCCGACATTGACGGGGCGTTTGAGCATATCAGCGTCGATCTGCAGATCTTTCGCCTTGGCGCGGACTTCTTTCAGGAAATCTCCCGCACTCAATTCTTCCTCGCCACGCGCTTTGCGCTGCGCATTCACAGCGGTGCGCAAAAAGGTCATATTGCCGACACCGGGGATTTCAACAGGATATTGAAACGCCAAAAACAGGCCGGCTGCGGCGCGTTCTTCGGGCTCCATCTCCAGCAAATCCACACCTTCGAGCATGGCCGAACCCGCCGTGACGGAATAGCCATCCTTGCCAGACAGCACATAAGACAGGGTCGATTTGCCCGACCCGTTCGGGCCCATGATGGCATGCACCTCGCCCGGTTTGATCGACAGCGTCAGACCCTTAAGGATCGTGACATCAGCGTCAGTTTCAAGTTCGGCGTGCAAGTTATTGATTTCAAGCATATTATATTCCTTTATTCACGCGGCGTCAGCCGACCGATCCTTCAAGCGAGATCGCAACCAGCGCCTGTGCTTCCATCGCAAATTCCATCGGCAGGGCCTGCAACACTTCTTTGCAGAACCCGTTGACGACCAAGGCGACGGCTTCTTCCTCGTCCATGCCACGGCTGCGGCAATAAAATAGTTGGTCATCATCCACCTTGGATGTCGTCGCCTCGTGTTCGACCCGCGATGAATTATTCTTGACCTCGATATAAGGCACGGTATGCGCGCCGCATTGATCACCGATCAACAGGCTGTCGCATTGGGTATAATTGCGGCTATTCTTGGCCTTGGGGTGCATCGACACCAGCCCGCGATAGGTGTTCTGCGCCTTGCCAGCGCTGATGCCCTTGGACACGATCCGCGATTTGGTATTCTTGCCCAGATGGACCATCTTGGTGCCGGTATCGGCCTGCTGCATGTTGTTGGCGATGGCGATCGAATAGAATTCACCCTGACTGTCGTCACCGCGCAAAATGCAGCTGGGGTATTTCCATGTGACGGCTGATCCGGTTTCCACTTGGGTCCACATCACCTTGGCCCGGTCACCACGGCAATCGGCGCGTTTGGTGACAAAGTTATAAATCCCGCCCTTGCCGTTTTCATCGCCCGGATACCAGTTCTGCACGGTGGAATATTTCACCTCTGCATCTTCTTCGATGATGATCTCGACCACGGCGGCATGCAATTGCGCGACATCGCGCTTCGGCGCGGTGCAGCCCTCAAGATAAGAGACATAAGACCCCTTATCCGCAATGATCAGCGTGCGTTCAAACTGGCCGGTATTTTCGGCATTGATGCGGAAATAGGTGGACAATTCCATCGGGCAGCGCACGCCGGGCGGAATGTAAACGAACGATCCATCCGAAAACACGGCCGAATTCAGCGTGGCATAATAATTATCCGACTGCGGCACGACCGACCCAAGGTATTTCTTGACCAGTTCGGGATGATCGCGGATCGCCTCGGAAATCGAGCAAAAGATCACGCCGGCCTTTTTCAATTCCGCCTGAAAGGTGGTGCCGACGGAAACGCTGTCAAACACCGCATCCACGGCAACCTTGCGGCCTTCGGCAGGCATGTCTTCGGCGCCTTCAACACCGGCCAAAATAGCCTGTTCCTTCAACGGGATACCCAGCTTGGCATAGGTTGCCAAAAGCTTGGGATCGACATCATCCAAGGATTTCGGCTTAACCGCCATGCTTTTGGGACGGGCATAATAATAAATGTCCTGAAAATCGATCGGCGGATAGCTGACCATCGCCCAGGTCGGCTCATTCATCTTTTCCCAGCGCGTGAACGCCTGCAGGCGCCATTCGGTCATCCATTCGGGTTCTTCGTTCTTAGACGAAATCAGCCGCACGATATCAGGGTTTACGCCTTTGGGGGCGTAATCCATCTCGATCTCGGTTTCCCAGCCGTATTTATAATTGCCCGACAGGGCCGTGACCGCATCGACCGTGTCCTGATCGACGCCTTCTTTTACTTCGATCTTGTCCAAAGCTGTCATCTTCTTCCCCTCATGCCGCGCGCAGACGCGCCCGTTTTTCTGTCCAGGCCTGCACAAAGCGCAAAACCTGATCTTCTGTTGTCTCAAGCCCCAATGACACCCGCAGCGCACCAGCTGCAGCATCGTCATCCAGACCCAGCGCGCGCAAAACGCGGCTTTGTTTTACCTTGCCCGACGAACAGGCCGATCCCGCCGAAACAGCGTATCCCGCCAAGTCCATCGCCATGACCTGCGTTTCACCCTTCCAGCCCGATGTCACAAAACAGCTGGTGTTGGGAAGACGTGGCAGGTCTTTCCCGACAAAAATAGTGTTCTTTTCCGCAGCCTCAATGCCCATTTCTAGAATATTTCTAAACTGGGCGATTTGTTCCCAGCGGCCTGCTGCCAGATCGGCCTGTGCCGCCGCCACCGCAGCGCCCAGACCCGCGATGCCGATCACGTTCTCGGTGCCTGACCGGCGGCCCATCTCTTGGCCACCGCCCCTAAGCTGCGCATTCAGGTCATGGCCGCGCGGCAGGATCAAGGCACCAACCCCCTTGGGGCCACCGAATTTATGCGCCGACAAAAACACCATCTGCACGCCCGCCCAATCATAGGAAAACGGCACGCGACCAAAACCTTGGGTAATATCGGACACCGCCAGCCCTGCGGGCAGGTCCTGCACGATCCCCGTTTCGGAATTGGCCAGCTGCACCGTGCTGCGCGCCGCATCCACGACCTGCACCCGGCCCGCCAGCACCGGCAGCACCGGATCGACCCAGGCATGGACCGCATCATGCTCGACCAAGCTGGCCTGCAACCCGCGTCCGGCCAGCGCCAATGCCGCGGCCTCGGTCGCACCCGAGGTAAAGACAATATCGGCCGTCCCTGCCCCGACAGCCGCGGCAATCTGCGCGCGCGCACGCTCCACAATAGCTTTGGCAGCACGGCCTTCGGCATGCACGCTTGACGGATTGCCCACCGCATCCATCGCCGCAATCATCGCGGCGCGCGCCTCGGCCCGCACAGGCGTTGTGGCATTATGATCCAGATAGACCCTCATCGCGTCACGCGCGCCCAACTATCCCGGCAAGGCCCCGGATCACATCCGGGGCGCGGGCTGCCCCCCTGACAGCGCTCAATCTTCATCGACGATCTCGAACAAGGCCGGCACGGCCGGACAAGGGGCCAGCGAATTGCTGACGACATCCGACAGGCGCGCCTGATGCAGGAACACATAAACATGCGCGCTTAACCCTTCCCACAACCGGTTGGTCAGTGATTGCGCGCGACTGCCTGAGGCCCCGCCCGACGCCCCCGCCCCCTTGTGCATCGCCGATACGGTTTCATCCACAGCGCCCAAAATCTCAGCCACGCGAATCTCGGACGCGGGGCGCGACAGACGATACCCACCGCCCGGCCCGCGCACGGAATCAACTAGCCCGGAGCGGCGCAGCTTGACGAACAATTGTTCCAGATACGGCAAGGATATATCCTGCCGCTTCGATATCTCGGTCAAATTAACCAACGCATCGGCGGGCTGCAGGGCCAAATCAGCCAACGCAACCATCGCATAACGGCCTTTGGTGCTCAACTTCATGCGCGCGCGCCCCGTTCCATGCCAGCAAATACATTGACGGCGCACGGCTGCGTCATTACTTCACCGTGAACCAGACTTGGGTTAACCCATAGTTTAGAATCCTTCTAAGGTGCCTGATAGTTTTCGTCAAGATTGCTGTCGCCACCCAACCAGCGACGGAACACCGCCATGCCCGAAGTCATTTTCCCCGGACCCGAAGGGCGCCTTGAAGGGCGCTATCATCCGCAAAAGGACCGTGACGCCCCGATCGCCATCGTCCTGCATCCGCATCCGCAATTTGGCGGCACGATGAACAACCGCGTGGTTTATAACCTGCATTACGCTTTCTATAACCTCGGTTTCACCGTGCTGCGGTTCAATTTCCGCGGTGTCGGGCGCAGCCAGGGCGAATATGACCAGGGCGTGGGCGAATTGTCCGATGCGGCATCGGCGCTGGATTATCTGCAAGCGATGAACAACAATGCCAAACATTGCTGGGTCGCAGGGTTTTCCTTTGGTGCCTGGATCGGGATGCAGCTTTTAATGCGGCGGCCCGAAATCACCGGCTTCATCTCGGTCAGCCCGCCTGCGAATATGTATGATTTCAGCTTTCTGGCACCCTGCCCGGCCTCTGGCCTCGTCATCAACGGCAGCAGCGACCGGGTCGCGCCGCCGCAAGACACCGTCAATCTGGTCAACAAACTGCATGAACAAAAGGGCATCACCGTCACCCATGACGAAGTCGCCGGTGCTGGCCATTTCTTTGAAGACCCGCATATGGACCCGATGATCGACACGGTGAAAACCTATGTCCGGCGGCGTCTGACCGAAAACACGCGTTAGGCAATGGCCAACACGCCTCTGGACAAGCGTAGCGCTGCACCAGCCGACCGGATCGCAGCGCAACTGGCCTTTCTGACCGAGGCGTGCAAACTGAAATCCGTGCTGCGCGCCACAACGCTGTGCGATGGCTCACGGCGCGAAAACAGCGGCGAACACAGCTGGCATATCGCGCTTTACGCGCTGGTGCTGGGCGATCAGGCACAGGCGGATGTGAACATCGACCGCGTGATCCGGATGCTGTTGATCCACGATCTGGTGGAAATCGACGCAGGCGACATGCCGGTCCACGGCACGCATGACGCGGCGGCACAGGCGCAGATCGAACAGATCGCCGCTCGCCGCATCTTCGGTTTGCTGCCGCCCGATCAGGCACAGGATTTCCGCGCGCTCTGGGACGAATTCGAAGCGGCAGAAACCCCCGATGCGATCTTTGCCAAATCCATCGACCGCGTGCAGCCGGTGATCGCGAACCTTGAAACCGGCGGCGGCACATGGCCTGCCTATGGCGTCACCGCCGCCCAGCTTGAAACCCGCGTCGGGGCAAAGGTCGCGCGCGGCGCGCCCGCCCTATGGTCCGCGCTCAAACACCGGATCGATGCCTGGTTCGCCGCACGGGCCTCATCGTTGGAGTAAAAATATCCCGGGGTCCGCGGCTGGCCCCGGTCCATGTGGGCAACAAATCGCCAAGGCCCCTATACAAACAGCACAAGCAGGCGTAGGGCGCGTGGTTTACACTGCCCCAGAAAGCACCCGATTGATGACGACGATGATCCCGACCCTTGCTGCCGCCCTGTCCGCCCAAGGCTATACCGACCTCACACCCGTGCAGGTGGCGGTGACAGATGCAGCAGTTGCCGATCAGGATCTGCTGGTCTCGGCACAGACCGGATCGGGCAAGACGGTGGGCTTTGGCCTGGCCATCGGCCCGACCATCCTGCCCGAAGACGGGCTATTCGGCCCCGCAGGCCGCCCGCTGGCCTTGGTCATCGCGCCAACGCGTGAACTGGCCTTGCAGGTCAAACGCGAATTGCAATGGCTGTATGCCGGCACCGGCGCTGTGCTGGCCTCTTGCGTCGGCGGCATGGATTTCCGCGATGAGAAACGCAGCCTGGAACGCGGCGCGCAGATTGTCGTCGCCACGCCGGGGCGGTTGCGCGACCATATCATGCGCAACACGATCGATCTGTCCGACATCAAGGCCGTCATCCTCGATGAAGCTGACGAGATGCTGGATCTGGGCTTCCGCGAAGATCTCGAATTTATCCTCGACCAAGCCCCGCCCAGCCGCCGTACCTTGATGTTCTCGGCCACCGTACCTGCGGCTATCGCGAAACTGGCGCAATCTTATCAAAAGAACGCCGTACGCGTGGCCTCGACCTCCAAGGAAAGCCAGCACAGCGACATCGAATACCGGGCCCTGACCGTGGCCAACCACGATATCGACGCGGCCATCATCAACGTGCTGCGGTTCTACGACGCCCCCAATGCCATCGTCTTTGCCAATACCCGTGCCATGGTGACCCGCCTGACCACGCGGCTGGCCAATCGCGGTTTCGCCACAGTGGCGCTGTCGGGCGAGCTGAGCCAGACCGAGCGCACCCATGCCCTGCAAGCGATGCGTGACGGGCGTGCGCGGGTTTGTGTGGCCACCGACGTGGCCGCGCGCGGTATCGACCTGCCAAACCTTGAACTGGTGATCCACGCCGAATTGCCGACCAATGCCGAAATCCTGCTGCACCGGTCCGGGCGCACAGGCCGCGCCGGTCGCAAGGGCATTTCCGCGATGATCGTGCCTGCGAAAATGAAACGGCGCGCGCAGAACCTGCTGACATGGGGCAAGCTGCAGGCGACGTGGGCGCTGCCACCCACCGCCGATGAAGTCACCGCAAAAGACGAAGACCGCCTGCTGACCGATCCGGTCTGGTCGGAAACCTTTACCGACAGCGAACAGGAATTCGCCGCGCGCCTGCTGGCGCAACATGCGCCCGAAAAAATCGCCGCCGCCTATCTGCGCCTTTACGCAGGCAAACAATCCGCGCCAGAGGAACTGAGCGACTACAAGGACGGCCCCGCCGCCCCCGACCGCAAAGGCGATCCCGACCGCCCCCCGCGCGACCACAAATCCTTTGGGCCCTCGCGCTGGTTCCGCGTCGATGTGGGCCGCGACGGCAAGGCCGAGGCACGCTGGCTCTTGCCGATGATCTGCAAGGCCGGTGGCATCACGAAAACCGAAATCGGCGCGATCCGCATCCAGCCCGATGAAACCTTTGTCGAAATCTCCGAACCGGCCGTGGCAGGTTTTCTTGCCGCCATCGGCCCCGATATGGTGCTGGAAAATCAGGCAAAATTGTCTGCCATCGACGGCGCGCCACAGATCGGTGACCGCGGCCCGCGCACAACAAAGCGCGATTATGATACCCCCAAACCACGCCGCCACGCGCCGCAGGGTCAGGATGCGCCGCCACCATCCGCACAGGCCGATATCGCCCCGATCCAGCCGATCCCCGGTGCCGCAGACGACGATCAGGCCCGCAAACCGCGCCACAAGCCGGGTCAGAAACCCGAACGCCGCGACCACGGCGATGCGCTGGTGGCCTATGGCGCCAAGCCCGCCTATAAAGGCAAATCCGACAAGCCGCCCTATAAGGACAAATCCGACGACAAACCCGCTTGGAAAGGCAAATCCGACAGCAAGCCCCCCTATAAGGCCAAGTCGGATGACAAGCCTGCCTATAAAGGCAAATCGGACGGTAAACCCGCCTACAAGGGCAAATCGGATGATAAACCTGCGTGGAAAGGCAAATCCGACAGCAAGCCTGACGGCAAACCCGCCTGGAAAGGCAAGCCTGATGACAAAAAACCCGGCGGTTTCGCCCGCGCGGGCAAGCCGTCTTTTGGCAAGCCATCCTTTGCCAAGCCTGATGGCAAGCCACGCCCTTCGGCCACCGACACGACCAAGCGGTTCACCCCGCCCGGTGGTGCTGCCAAACCGCGCAAACCGGCAGGCAAAGCCGGCATGACTGGCCCCAAGCGCGGCAAGCCTTAATATTTCAGGGTGCGACGAGAACGGCGCGCTTGGTCGGGCGGGATGGTGAAAATCACCCTTCCGGCTGCAAAAGCGCAAACAAGCAGCAGCGACGGACCACCCAGATCGCCCATCGTCGCACAAACCCGGTGTCATGGATTTTTGCCAGCATCTGACACCGCTGGCGTTCTTTCGCGCGCGCGTTAAACTCGTGCCATGCCAGCGCTAGAGACAATCCGCAATATTGGTCCCGCTGTTGCCGCGTCACTGCGCGCGGCGGGCATCATGGATTCACAAACCCTGCAGGCAATCGGCGCGGATGCGGCTTATGCGCGCCTGCTTGCAAATGGTGCGCGGCCGCATTTCATTGCCTATTACGTTCTGCATATGGCACTGCAAGGCAGACCATGGAACGATTGCAAAGGTGCCGAAAAAGACGCGTTGCGCGCACAATTCGACAACTTGAAAGCGCGCTATTGCGACAGCGGCCAAAGCGAGCTGGAAAAGATGCTGAACCAGATCGGCGTGGTGCCGGCACAAAAAAAGCCGCCCGCGTGATGCGGACGGCCCGTAGGTCGGGGTTCACCCCGACCTGACCCGGCGAACGCCGACTTATCCGACGAGTTCGAGACCCGAAAAGAAGAAAGCGATTTCTTCGGCAGCCGTTTCCGGCGCATCCGACCCATGGACCGAGTTTTCGCCGATCGAAAGCGCGAATTCCTTGCGGATCGTGCCGGGGGCTGCATCGGCAGGGTTGGTGGCACCCATCACTTCGCGGTTCTTGGCAATGGCGTCTTCACCTTCCAAAACCTGCACAACGATAGGTTCGGAAATCATGAATTCACACAGCTCGCCAAAGAATGGCCGGTCTTTGTGAACGCCGTAAAATTGCTGCGCCTGTGCCAGTGTCAGGTGAATCCGCTTGGACGCGACAATGCGCAGGCCTGCTTCTTCGAATTTGGCAACAATCGCACCGGTCAGGTTACGCTTGGTCGCATCGGGTTTGATAATCGAGAATGTGCGCTGGATCGCCATTTTTCAGTGTCTTTCATGGTTTGGGTTGAACTGCCTGCCCACTAGCATGCGCGCCATGGCATGAAAAGGGTCGCATCCGCAGCGATAGATCATTTCCCCCGATTGACCCCGCCCTTGGGATCAGGCAAGGCAAGCGCATGTTGAAAATCTCCGATCTTACCTATTCCGTTGAAGGCCGCACATTGGTCGAAAACGCGACTGTCACCATTCCCACCGGCCACAAGGTCGGCCTTGTGGGGCGCAACGGGTCGGGCAAGACCACCCTGTTCCGCATTATCCGCGGCGAAATGGTGCTGGACACCGGCAGCGTCAGTATTCCCAAAGGCTGGAAAATCGGCGGCGTGTCCCAAGAAGTTCCCGGCAATGAAGTGTCATTGATCGACACCGTGCTGCGCGCTGATACCGAACGCGAGGCGCTGTTGGCCGAGGCCGAAACCGCCACCGACCCGTCGCGCATCGCCGAAGTGCAGACGCGTCTGGCCGATATTGACGCCTGGTCGGCAGAGGCCCGCGCCGCCACGATCCTCAAAGGTCTGGGGTTCACCCATGAAGAACAACAAATGCCCTGTTCGGCCTTTTCGGGCGGTTGGCGGATGCGGGTGGCTTTGGCCGCCGTCTTGTTCAGCGAACCTGATCTGCTCTTGTTGGACGAACCGACAAACTATCTCGATCTCGAAGGCGCGCTCTGGCTCGAAGCTTATCTCGTCAAATACCCCCACACCGTGCTGATCGTCAGCCACGACCGCGAATTGTTGAACCGGTCGGTCGGCGGCATCCTGCATCTGGAAGAAAAGGGGCTGATCTATTACACCGGCACCTATGACATGTTCGCCAAACAGCGCGCCGAAAAACGCGCGTTGATGGCCTCTGCCGCCAAGAAACAAGACGCCAAGCGCGCGCATCTGCAGGCCTTTGTGGACCGGTTCAAGGCCAAGGCGTCTAAGGCCAAACAGGCACAAAGCCGCGTCAAGATGCTGGAAAAGATGGAAACCATCCGCGCCCCCGAAGACGCCGCGCGCACCGTTTTCACCTTTCCCGAACCCGAAGAATTGTCGCCCCCCATCATCGCCACCGAAGGGGCCGCGGTGGGGTATGGCAACACAATCGTGCTGCATGACCTGAACCTGCGCATCGATCAGGACGACCGGATCGCCCTGCTGGGCCGCAACGGCGAAGGCAAATCCACCCTGTCGAAAATGCTGTCGGGGCGGCTTGATGTCGCGCGCGGCAAGATGGTGACATCGAACAAGCTGCGCATCGGGTTTTTCGCCCAGCATCAGGTCGATGAACTTTACGTCGATGAAACCCCACTCCAGCATCTGATGCGCGAACGCGCCAGTGAAGGACAGGCGCGGTTGCGCGCACGTCTGGCGGGGTTCGGCCTTGGTGCCGATCAGGCCGAAACAGAGGTCGGGCGCCTGTCAGGCGGGCAAAAGGCGCGTCTGTCGCTGCTCTTGGCGACCCTGCCCGCGCCACATCTGTTGATCTTGGACGAGCCGACCAACCACCTTGATATCGAAAGCCGCGAGGCGCTGGTCGAGGCGCTGACCGCCTATTCCGGCGCTGTGATCCTTGTCAGTCACGACATGCATCTGTTGTCGATGGTGGCCGACCGGCTGTGGCTGGTCAAGGGCGGCCATGTCACGTCCTATGACGACGATCTGGAGGCGTATCGCCGCCTGCTTTTGACGCCCGACAAGCCCGCCGAAAAGGACAAGCCCAAGGCCAAAGCCGCGCCCAAACCCACGCGCGACGAAATCCTCGCGCTGCGCGCTGATGTGCGCAAGAACGAAGAGCGTGTGACCAAGATCAACGAAATGCGCGACAAACTGGCCAAGAAACTGGCCGATCCCGCGCTTTACGAAGACACAAAGGCAGGCGAGCTGGCCACCTGGAACAAGAAATACGCCGAAGTGATGGACGGTCTGAACCGGGCCGAGGCGATGTGGATGGCCAGCCTTGAAAAGCTGGAAAAAGCGCAAAACGCATGACCGAACTGCCCGCCCTCATCGCGGCCTTCACCACGATGTTCATCATCATGGACCCCCCCGGTCTGGTGCCTGTGTTCATCGCGCTGACCCAAGGCATGAGCGCCGAACAACGCCGCGCCATCGCCGTGCGCGCCTGTATCGTGGCAGGCGTGCTGATGATCCTGTTCTTGTTCGTGGGCGAGGCGGTGCTGGGCTTTATCGGCATTTCAATGGATGCATTCCGCATTGCGGGCGGTATCCTGCTCTTTCTGACAGCGCTTGATATGCTGTTCCAGCGCAGACAGGCGCGGCGCGCGGATAATGCCGCCGAAGGTCAGGCCGAACATCAGGATGATCCGTCGGTCTTTCCGCTGGCGCTGCCCTTGATCGTGGGACCGGGGGCGATCACGACGATCATCCTGCTGGCTGGCAATGCCACATCCGCCGCCGATTTCGGCGCGATTGCAGGTGTGCTGATGGCGGTGCTGCTGATCACCTTTCTGGCCTTTCTGGTCGCCCCCACGATCGAACGGGCCTTGGGCAAGACCGGATTGAACATCGTCACCCGTGTCTTGGGCATGTTGCTGGCGGCTTTGGCGGTGCAATTCGTGCTGGACGGGCTGCGGGGCTTTGGTATCGGCGGATAAGCCCTATATGGTGCAGCATGACCACTGACCAGATCATGCAACTGACCTATCTTGTGCTGCTGGGGGCCGCCATCGGCGGGTCTGCCATCGTCGCGGGGCGCAACAACCTTGGCCGGATGGCACAACAGGCCGCGATCTGGGTGCTGATTTTCATTGGCGTGATAGGGGCTTACGGGCTGTGGGGCGACATCAGCCAGAACGTCACTCCGCGCCAGACCGCCCTGTCCGATGGCCGCATCGCCATGCCGCGCGGTACGGGCGGGCATTATTTCGTTGAAATCGCCGTGAACGACACACCGGTGCGCTTCATCGTCGATACCGGTGCCAGCCATGTCGTGCTGTCCGAACGCGACGCACGGCGCGTTGGCATTGATCCCGCAACACTGACCTATTCGGGCATGGCGATCACGGCCAATGGCGCTGTGCGCACTGCCCCCGTCACATTGGACACAATGACATTGGGCGGTATCACCGACGGCCCGGTACGGGCCGTCGTCAACGGCGGCGACATGCAAGACAGCCTGCTGGGCATGTCCTATCTGGGCCTTTATGACCGGATCGAGATTTCCGACGGCACGATGGTGCTGACAAGATGATCCGCGCGCTGACCCTGATCTTGCTGCTGGCCGCCTGCGCCCCCGCGCCACAATTGCCCAAAGATTTCGACGCAAGCTTTCCGTTTTAAAAACTTTCAAGCCTCCAGCGGGGATATTTGAACTCGGAAGATGCAAAAAAAATCCACATCTTCTTATTTCCAAAAATACTCATCTTCCTCCGCGACTTGATCTTAGATCAAGTCAGGAAAAGGGGCAAAGCCCCTATCCACCCGCACTGCGCGCGTCACGTTCCGCCTTCTTGACCCAGCGCCCATCCTCTTGCGCCCAATATTGTGCGGCGATGCCTGCATCGGTCAGGGTTTTCCATTGCAGGCGCGCCTGCGCCTTGGCGTGTTCGGCGCTGTCGAACAGGATGCAGGCGCGCGCAAGCAGCAACGCCTCCTCTGCGCTCACCGCCGCACCACCCACCGCCATCACGCAGGCGAAACCAGCGGCAGGCAGATCGCCCAGCAGGATCGGTTGATCCGCGTCATGCGGCCCGCCTGCCAGCCCGTGCGGCAGGAAATGATCGACCGGCCCCTGCCAGAGCGCCGCGTCCAGCTGCGCTAGCAGCGCGGGATCCGTGCCGCGCACCAGAACCCGCCAGCCCTGCCCGCGCGCCTTGTCCAACAGCATCGGCAGGGTCGTTTCCAGCGGCGCGCCTTGCAATTCGTAGAAAAAGACCGCGCCCATCTAAGCCTCGAAATTGTCCGCGATCAGCCGGTTCAGCGCCATGACGCCCCAGCCGGTCGCCCCCGCAGGGGCCAGTGCGGTTTCGGATTTCACATGCGCCACCCCGGCGATGTCCAGATGGCACCATGGCACGTCATCCTTGACAAAGCGTTGCAGAAATTGCGCCGCTGTGATCGCCCCCGCATACCGCCCACCCACGTTTTTCATATCCGCGATCTGCGATTTGATCAGCGCGTCATAGGGTTTGGCCAAGGGCATCCGCCATGCGCCTTCGCCTTCGGCCTCGGCGGCACGCAAAAACTGGGCGCAAAGCGCGTCATCATTTGAAAACAGCCCTGCATTTTCATGCCCCAAAGCCACCAGAATAGCGCCGGTCAGCGTGGCGAGATCGATCATCGCGCAGGGTTTGAACTTGTCTTGCGCATACCATAGCACATCGGCCAGAACGAGCCGCCCTTCTGCATCGGTGTTGATAATCTCGACACTATCGCCTTTCATGGACCGCACCACATCGCCCGGCCGCGTGGCTGATCCTGACGGCATGTTTTCCACCAGCCCCACGAGGCCCACGACATTGGCGCGCGCCTTGCGCAGGGCCAGCGTCCGCATCACGCCTGCCACAACACCTGCGCCGCCCATATCCATGGTCATTTCTTCCATGCCGGCGGCAGGTTTGATGCTGATCCCGCCGGTGTCGAACACGACGCCCTTGCCCACCAACGCAAAAGGCGCATCGCCTGCCTTGCCGCCGTTCCACGACATCACCACCACCTTGGACGGGCTGTCCGATCCCTGCCCCACGGCCAAGAGCGTGCGCATCCCGAGCCGGACCAGATCCGGCTCCTCCAGGATCTCGACATCAAGCCCTAATTCCTGCATCGCCGTCAGCCGTGCGGCGAAATCATCGGTCGTCAGCACATTGGCGGGCTCATTGGTCAGATCACGGGTAAAGAACACGCCTTCGGCGATCGCGGCCATCGGGGCTGCGGTTTTTGCCACGGATTCGGGATCGGCGACCATGAAACACACTTTGCAGGGGGCGGGCTTGTCGCCGGTTTTATGCGTGTCGAAATGATAGCCGCGCAACGCCAGCCCAAGTGCAATATCGGCCGCGCGCGGCGTTGTGCCGGCCAGCACGGTCAGATCCTGCCCGTTCTGCGCCTTGGCCAGCTGCGCGCCGGCCTTGCGCGCCTCGGCCACCGAGGGGCGGCGCGCCAGCTTGACCACGCAAAGCGCATCGGCTGCCAGCCCCGCCGGATAGCTGATCACGGCCAGATCGCCCGCCGCCATCTTGGTGAACCTGTCGCTGTGGATCAGGCGGTCCAGCGCCTTGCGCGTCAGGCTGTTGAGCTTGCGCCCGGCTGTATCCATCCGGCCATCCATATCCACGAAAACGGCGATCTTGCCCGCCGCCGTGGCGATCTGGTCAAGGTCGGTATCGGCAAATCGGATTTCTGCGGGGATGGGCATGGCGGCTCCTGTCGGGTGATGTGATCAGCGATACCTAGCCCGCAGGCCCGCCAAAGGCCAGTTAGCTGTTCAACCCGGCTCCGGCTTAGGCTAGTTTGCCGCAAGGGCAGAGCAAGAGGATCCAGCGTTTGGCACGATTTGACAGGTATATGCTGTCCCAGCTGATCATGCTGTGCGGATTTTTCGGACTGGTGCTGGTGCTGGTCTATTCGATCAACCGCGCGGTGTTGCTGTTTGACCAATTGATCGCGGATGGCCAATCGGCGGGGGTCTTTGTCGAATTTACCGCGCTGACGCTGCCATCGGTGATCCGGCTGGCGCTGCCTTTGGCGGCTTTTGCCGCCGCGATCTATGTCACCAACCGGATGACCAACGACAGCGAATTGGTCGTGGTGCAGGCGACGGGCTATTCGCTGTTCCGCATCGCGCGGCCGGTGTTGTATTTCGGGCTGATCGTGGCGCTGCTGATGTCCTTGCTGATGCATTTTCTGGTCCCGCGCAGCGCCGCGCAACTGGCCCTGCGCCAGACCGAAATCGCGCGCAACGTCACCGCCCGCCTGCTGACGCCCGGCACATTCACCGAACCGATCGCGGGTGTGACCTTTTACATCCGCGACCTGAGCCCCGACGGTGAATTGTTCGACCTGTTTTTGTCCGATACCCGCGGGATCGAGGACCAAGTCACCTATACTGCGTCGCGGGCCTTTCTGGTGCGCGAGGCGCAGGAAACCCAGCTGGTGATGATCGACGGCATGGTCCAGACCCTGCGTCTGGCCGACCAGCGGCTGTTCACCACACGCTTTGCCGAATTCTCTTATAATGTCGGGGGCTTGCTGGCCCCTGTGACACAGGCGGGGCGGCGGGCATCGCATCTGTCCACTTGGGAGCTGTTGCACCCGACACCCGCGCTTGTCGCCGAAACCGGAAGTTCCGCAGCGCGCATGATCGCGGACGGGCATGACAGGTTCAGCCAATCATTGCTGGGCATGGTGGCGGCGCTGATCGGTTTTGCCACGCTGATGGTGGGCAGCTATAGCCGGTTTGGTGTCTGGCGGCAGATCGTGGCGGCGATTGCGCTGATTGTGGTGGTCAAGGCGCTGGAAACCGCCGGGCTGAACGCAGCACGCGCCGATGCGCAGCTGTGGTTTCTGACCTATCTGCCCGGTGCCGGCGGGTTGGTCATCGTGTGGTGTTTGTTGTTCTGGGCCAGCCGGCCCTATCTGTTCAAGCGCCGCCCCAGCGCAGGGGTGCCCGCATGATCCTGCACCGCTACTTCGCGCGCCGGTTCCTGATGACCTTTCTGGGGGTGCTGGCGGTATTTTTTCTGATCATGCTGTTTCTTGATCTTGTCGAACAATCGCGCCGCTATGCCAGTGCCGAAGCGGGGTTGCGCGACCTGCTGACGCTGACGCTGCTGAATATCCCGCGTGCGATTTACGAAATCCTGCCGCTGATCATGATCCTTGCGGCGATCGGGCTGTTTTTGGGGCTGGCACGGTCATCGGAATTGGTGGTGACACGCGCAGCAGGGCGTTCGGCGCTACGCGCCATATTGGCACCTTTGGCGGTGGGGCTGTTGATCGGGATCGTTGCGGTTGCAGTGCTGAACCCCATCGTGGCGGCGACATCCAAAGAATACGAGGCCCGCGGCGGCGCCTTGCGCGGCAATGCCTCGGCCCTGTCGATCGGGTCATCCGGCTTGTGGCTGCGCCAGGGCGCCAGTGACGAACAAACCGTGATCCGCGCGGCAGGGGCCAATCTGGACGGCACGGTTCTGACCGACGTGACATTCCTGACCTTTACGCCCGATGTCGGGCCTGCGCGGCGCGTCAATGCCGCCTCGGCGGTGCTGACAGATGGTGCTTGGGTGCTGCGCAATGCCAAGGTCTGGACCTTCGGTGGCACCCTGACGCCAGAAGCAGGGGCCGTCACACAAGCCACAATGCGTATCGCGTCAACGCTGACACCCGACCAGATCCGCGACAGTTTCGGCACGCCCTCGTCGATCCCGATCTGGCAATTGCCCGCCTTTATCGACCGGCTGCGCGAGGCGGGTTTTTCCGCGCAGCGCCATCTGGTCTGGCTGCATAGTGAAATCGCACAGCCGGTATTCCTGATGGCGATGGTGATGATCGGGGCCAGTTTCACGATCCGCCACCAGCGCGGCGGGCGCACAGGGCTGGCGGTGATGACAGCCATCTTGCTGGCCTTTGTGATCTATTTTATCCGCAATTTCGCGCAGGTGCTGGGCGAGAACGGGCAATTGCCCGCCGCCTTGGCCGCATGGGCGCCACCGCTGGCGGCGATGGCGCTGTCGCTTGGCATCTTGCTGCATAACGAGGACGGCTGATGCGCTGGCTGGTCCTGATCCTGCTGCTGCTGCCGCAGGTGGCGCGCGCACAGAACGTGGCAACGCTGGTCGCGGATCATGTCACGCTATCGGCCGATGACCGGCTGATCGCCAGCGGCAATGTCGTGGCGTTTTTCGATGGCACCCGGCTGCGCGCCAGCCAGATCATCTATGACCGCAGCGCCGACCGGCTGATCATCACTGGCCCGATCACCTTGCAGGATGCGGCGGGCGATGTGCTGACCGCTGACAGTGGCGATCTGGACCCACGGCTGGAAAACGGCATCTTGCTGGGGGCGCGGATCGTGCTGGACCAGCAATTGCAACTGGCCGCCAACCAGATCGACCGGCGCGACGGGCGGTATTTGCAACTCTATCGCAGCACGGCGTCATCCTGCCGGGTCTGTGGCACCCGCGCGCCTTTGTGGGAAATCCGCGCTGAAAAGGTGACGCATGACACGCTGGAACAACAGCTATATTTCGAAAACGCCACCTTTCTTGTGCGCGGCCTGCCCTTGTTCTGGCTGCCCGCCATGCGCCTACCCGATCCGACACTGGACCGCGCGACGGGGTTCTTGATACCGCGCCAGCGCAGCACCAGCCAATTGGGCACCGGGATCAAGCTGCCCTATTTCATCACGCTGGGCGATCATGCCGATATGACCCTGTCGCCTTATGTCTCGGCGCAGACGCGCACAATGGAACTGGAACTGCGCCGCGCCTTTGCCAGCGGATCAGTGACGGTTCGCGGTGCGGTCAGCGATGACACGTTGCAAGACGATCTGCGGTCTTATCTGTTCGCCACTGGCTCGTTCAGCCTGCCCGACAACTACAAGCTGCAATTCAATGTCGAAACCGTGTCCGACAAAGCCTATCTGCTGGATTACGATTATGACGACAAAGACCGGCTGGAAAGCGGGCTGAGCCTTGTGCGCGTCACCAACACCAGTCTGAACGAATTGCGGTTCAGCTATTTCCAGACCCTGCGCGAGGTTGAAACCAACGCATCGCTGCCGCCGATCATCGGCGAGGTGCGGCGCGAGGCCCGCATGCAGCCCGGTTTTGGCGGCACGCTGAGCTATGCGACCAGCATCGATACCGCCTATCGCCCCGATACCACCGATGGCAGCGCGGGGCGTGATGTGACCCGCGCGGGCGGGCGCGCGGATTGGCGGCGCGACGTGATCTTGCCGGGCGGGTTTGTGGCCACGGCACAGACCGGCCTGCGCGGCGATATCTATCAGGTGCGCGACGACAGCGCCTATCCCGGCACCGATCTGCGCCTTGTGCCCAGCGGCTTGGCCACCTTGCGCTGGCCGCTCGCGCGGCAGGTGGGGGCGCGGCAGCGGGTGGCGCGGCATCTGATCGAACCCACGCTGACGCTCAGCTGGGCCGCGGTTCATGGCGCATCCCCCCCCAACGAGGACAGCACCCGCAGCGAATTTGACCCCGCCAACCTGTTCGATCGCAGCCGTTTCACCGGGCAGGACGCGGTCGAAACCGGCACCCAATTGGCTGCAGGGCTGACATGGACACGGCTGGGACCGGCGGGCGGCGCGTCGTCGCTAACCTTCGGGCGGGTGTTTCGCGACCGCGCGCAGCCGGATTTCACGCCCTCCTCTGGTCTGGACGGCACGGATTCGGATTGGCTGGTGTCGGGGCAATATACGACAGCGGGCGGGTTCTTGATCGAATTGCGCGGGCTGTTCGACGACGATATCGAAACCACCCGCACCGATGGCCGCGCCCGCTGGAGCAACGAGCGTCTTGCCGTCGGGGCGACCTATATCTGGCAGGGACGCGATCAGGCCGAAAACCGGTTTGACACGATTTCGGAATGGACGCTGGATAGCGGTTTCCAGCTGACCGAGACGCTGCGGATGTCGGCGGATGCGCGCTATAACGTGGCGGCTGACCGGCCGGTGCAGGCAGGCTTGGGTTTCACTTGGCAAAACGAATGTGTGACCCTCGCGGTTTCCGCCTCGCGCCGGTACACGGCATCCACTAGTGTTGATCCGACCACCACTTTTGGGCTAGTCGGATCATTGTCGGGGTTTTCCACCGGTCGGTCCGCCAAAGGCCCCGCCGCCCAATGCCGGCAATGACAAGAAAAGAGGACCGCATGCGTGCATTTTCGACTTGGACTGCCGTTCTGGCGCTGGCGCTGGGCCTTGGTCAGCCTGCGACCGCGCAGAACCAATTTGCCCCCGCGATCACGGTGAACGAACGTGTCATCACGCAATATGAGCTGACCCAGCGCATCCGCCTGCTCGAGGTGTTTGGCACCCGTGGCGATATCGCACAGGCCGCGCGTGACGCGCTGATCGCGGACCGGCTCAAGCAGCAGGAAATCGACCGCGTCGGGCTGCAGGTCCCGCCAGAGGCGATCAATGCCGCGCTGGATGAATTCGCGGGCCGTGCCGATATGGATCTGGCGCAATTCAATGCAATGTTGGCACAGAACGGCGTCGATGCCGTTACTTTGCGCGATTTTGTCAGCATCGGCGTCACATGGCGTGAATATGTCCGCGCGCGGTTCAACCGCGAGGTCACCGTGACCGATGCCGATATCGCGCGCGCGCAGGGCCAGATCGGCCGCGCCACCAGCGAGATGGAGGTCTTGCTCAACGAAATCATCATCGCCGCCCCGCCAGAGATGGCCGACCGCGCCGCACAGGCCGCCGACCAGATTGCGCAGATGCGGTCCTTTGCCGATTTCGAGGCTGCCGCGCGGCAGGTGTCGGCGCTGCCATCGCGCGACCAGGGCGGGCAGCTGGATTGGTTGCCGATTGCGAATTATCCGCCACAATTGCAAAGCCTGATCCTTGATCTGGACACTGGCGAAGTGACCGAACCGATCATGATCCCCAACGGGATCGCGCTGTTCCAGATGCGTGGCAAGCGCGAGGCCCTGCGCCCCGCCGCCGCCCCTGCCAGCATTGATTACGCCGCCTATTTCATTGCCGGTGGCCAGAGCGATGCAGCCCTGCAAATGGCCCGCGATATCGCCAATAATGTCGATACCTGTGATGATTTATACGGTGTCGCGCGCAACCGGCCCGCCGATGTGCTGGACCGCCGCACCCTGCCGCCTGCCGAGATCGCACAGGATATCGCGCTGGAACTCGCCCGGCTTGACCCGAATGAAGTATCCACCAACCTCACCCGCGATAATGGCCAGACGCTGGTGTTTTTGATGCTGTGCCAGCGCAATGCGGCCGGTGCGGCAGAAACCGACCCCGACGCGCTGCGCAACCAGATCCGCGGGCAACGCCTGACAACGCTGGCCGATGCGCTGGTCGAGGATCTGCGCGCGCAGGCTGTGATCGTCGCACGATGAAACCCATTGCGATCAGCTGCGGCGAACCGGCAGGGATCGGGCCGGAAGTCGCGGCCAAGGCCTGGGCTGCACTGCGCCATGATCTGCCGATGGTCTGGATCGGGGATCCCGCGCATCTGCCTGCTGGCACGCCGGTGCGGGTTGTGGACGACCTGAACGGCATCACCCCTGATGCAATGGCCGTGCTGGCGCGCAATTTCGGCAGCCCCGCTATCGCAGGCCAGCCCAACCCTGCCCATGCACAAGGCGTCATTGACGCGATTGCCACCGGGGTGGATCTGGTCCGCTCCGGTCAGGCCAGTGCGATCTGTACCGCGCCGATCCACAAGGCCGCGCTGATCGCGGGCGCGGGTTTCGCCTATCCGGGCCATACAGAATATCTGGCGGCATTGGCGGGGGTGGACCGCGTGGTGATGATGCTGGCCTGCGAGGGGCTGCGCGTTGTGCCAGCGACGATCCATATCTCGCTGGAGAAGGTGCCGGAAACACTGACGGCAACCTTGCTGACCGATACGATCCTGATCACCCATGCCGCCCTGCGCCGCCAGTTCGGGATTGCGGCCCCCCGCATCGCGGTGGCAGGGCTGAACCCACATGCGGGCGAGGATGGCAAGATGGGGGATGAGGAGATCACAACCATCACCCCCGTGCTGGACGCGCTGCGCGCCGAAGGCTTGGATATTTCCGGCCCCCATTCTGCCGATACGATGTTTCATGCCGCCGCCCGCGCGCGCTATGACGTGGCGATCTGCATGTATCACGATCAGGCCCTGATCCCGATCAAGACCATCGATTTCGCGGGCGGCGTGAATATCACGCTGGGCCTGCCGTTGATCCGCACCTCGCCCGATCATGGCACGGCGTTTGACATTGCGGGCCTTGGCGTCGCGGACCCTGCGTCAATGATCGCGGCGTTGCGGCAAGCCGAGAGGATGGCAAAAAACGTTGATGCCTCCGGCGGGGATCACCCTGATTTGCCGCAGGCAATTCACGGCGCTCGGAAGATGGCATGAGCGGGATTGACGATCTGCCGCCACTGCGCGAGGTGATTGCGCGCTATGACCTGGCGCCGAAGAAATCATTGGGGCAAAATTTTCTTCTGGATCTGAACCTGACCGCGCGCATCGCGCGGCTGGCAGGGGATCTGGCGGGGGCCGATGTGCTGGAGATCGGCCCCGGCCCCGGCGGGTTGACGCGCGGCTTGTTGGCGTCCGGCGCGCGCCGGGTGCTGGCGATCGAGAAAGACCCCCGCTGCCTGCCCGCCCTAGCCGAGATAGCCGCCCGCTTTCCGGGCCGTTTGCAGGTGATCGAAGGCGATGCGCTGGCGATTGATCCGCTGGAATATCTGCAAGCCCCGATCAAGGTGGCCGCCAACCTGCCCTATAATGTCGGGACAGAATTGCTGGTGCGCTGGCTGACGCCGCAGGTCTGGCCGCCGTTTTGGGATAGCCTGACGCTGATGTTCCAGCGCGAGGTCGCGGAACGCATCGTGGCCCAGCCCGGTGGCAAAGCTTACGGGCGGCTGGCGCTGCTGGCGCAATGGCGCGCGGATGCGAAAATCGTGATGAACCTGCCGCCCGAGGTATTCAGCCCGCCGCCCAAGGTGCATTCGGCGGTCGTCCATCTGACCGCCCTGCCCGCGCCGCGCTATCCCGCCGACCCGGCCGTGTTGAACATGGTAGTGGCTGCCGCGTTCAACCAGCGCCGCAAGATGCTGCGCTCGGCGCTGAAATCCGTCAGCCCCGCGATCGAGGATCATTTGCAAGAGGTCGGCATCAAGCCGACAGAACGCGCCGAACAGGTCGGGCTAGAGGCGTTTTGTGCGCTGGCGCGCAGCCTGAAAGCCGCGCGCTAGGGTCTATTCGGCAGCTTCGGGCGTTGTTGCAGCGCCGTCGCGGTTGTCGGGGCGCGGCTTGCGCGGGGCGCGGGGCTTGCGCGCACGCTGTTGCGGCTTTTCTTCGGGGGTTTCGACCAGACCCGCATCGGGGCCTTGCGCGCCCAGATCATCGGTCTCGCGCGGGTCGGGGCGCTCAACGGCAGCAGGCTGGTCATTGCCGGCTTGTTCTTGTGCCTGCATCCGGTCGTTGCGTTCCTTGTCGCGTTCGGCCTGCCGTTCGCGGTTCTGCGCTTCGAGTTCGTCGCGGCGCTGGTCAACCTCGCGCTGCGCTTCGGCCAGAAGACGGGTGTAATGTTCAGCATGCTGGGCAAAGTTTTCCGCATTCACCCGGTCATTGGACAATTGCGCATCGCGGTGCAGCTGGTTGTATTTTTCAATGATCTGCTGGGGCGTGCCGCGCACCTTGCCATCGGGTCCCGAGCTTTCGAAAACGCGGTTGATGATGTTTCCGCCCGAAGGACGTGGCGTGCGGTTCTTGTTGCGCGACCGTGACTTGGATGATCTCATTGATATGCTTTCGAGCCTTTGGCAGACCTTGCGCTGGCGCTGTATCGCGCAGCGGCGCGTCATTGATGTGGTGGCCTTGGAATGTTTTGGCAACTGATCGGAGAGAGAATAATACTCTCGTACCCATCCGATACACCGCACTAAGCATGGCAGGCCCGGCAAGACAAGTCAAAATTGCCGTCACCTGCCAGAATAGCGGCCAAGCGCCGCGATCAGGCCGCAGCTGCGCCCCAGCGCCCGGCGATCCCGCGGTCGCGTCCGTCCAGATCGGGGATCACGCGCAGGTCGGTGAACCCCGCCGCGCGCAACAGGGCGCTGACATCTGACGCCTGTGTCGGCCCGATTTCCACGATCAACCGACCGCCCGGTGCCAGATGCGCCCCTGCCCCCGCCGCGATGATCCGGTAGTACGACAGCCCGTCAGCACCGTCGGTCAGGGCCAGATGCGGCTCGTGCAGGCGCACCTCGGGTTGCAGGCCGGCCATTTCGGTTGCCGCGATATAGGGCGGGTTCGACACGATCAGATCAAAGCTGCCAGTGACGGCGGTGAACCAGTCGGACCTGACCAATGTCGCGCGCTGATCCAGCCCAAGCGCGCTGCGGTTCTGCGCCGCCACCGCCAATGCGGCATCCGACAGATCGACGCCCAGCCCTGTCGCCTGCGGACGCGCCGCCAGCAGCGACAACAAGATGCAGCCTGATCCGGTGCCAAGGTCCAGAACATGCGCGAAAGGGTCTGCCAAAGCCGCTGTCACGATGGCTTCGGTGTCAGGGCGCGGGTCCAGCACATCGGGTGTCACGATGAAGCGGTGGTCATAAAAGTCGCGGTAGCCCAGCAGATGCGACAAGGGCGCGCGCGCGGCACGGCGCGCCACGAGCGCGGCAAAATGCGCGCTATCCCCCGTCACATGCGCCCAGATCAGGCGCGATTCGTGACCGGGGTCCCCGACCCCGGCTGCGCCAAGCTGCGCATGACCCTGGTTCATGGCCGCCTGATCTGCCGCCGTCATATCCCAGAACCGCCCACCTGCGAAAAATCCGCTCACGCGCCCATCTCGGCCAAAAGCGCTGCCTGCGCTTCGGATTGCAGCGCGTCGATGATCGTATCCAGATCGCCCGCCATCACCTGCCCCAGCGAATAAAGTGTGAGGTTGATCCGGTGATCGGTCAGCCGCCCTTGGGGGAAATTATAGGTGCGGATACGCTCAGATCGGTCGCCCGACCCGACCTGCGCTTTGCGATCGGCCGATCTTTCGCCATCGATCCGCTGGCGTTCCAGATCGAACAGCCGCGTTTTCAGCACTTGCATCGCGATTTCACGGTTGCGGTGCTGCGATTTTTCCGCGCTGACCACGATCAAGCCGGTCGGGATATGCAAGATCCGCACCGCCGAATCGGTGGTGTTGACATGCTGGCCGCCCGATCCGCTGGCGCGCATCGTATCGATGCGCAGGTCATTCGGATTGATCTGGATATCAACATCCTGCGCCTCGGGCAAAACGGCGACGGTGGCGGCGGATGTATGAATGCGCCCGCCGCTTTCGGTTTCAGGCACGCGCTGGACACGGTGAACACCGCTTTCGTATTTCAGCCGGGCGAACACACCTTCACCCGCGACGCGCGCCACGACCTCCTTGATCCCGCCCAATTCGGTCTGGCTCTGCTCGAGGATCTCGAAGCGCCAGCCCATGTTTTCGGCATAGCGTTGATACATCCGCAACAGATCGCCCGCAAAAAGCGACGCCTCGTCCCCGCCGGTGCCAGGGCGGATTTCGAGCAAGGCAGGGCGCGCATCGGCGGCATCTTTCGGCAGCAGCGCCAGTTGCACGGCATGCTCGGATGCGGCCAGCGCGGCCTTCAGCTCCGGCAGCTCATCTTCGGCCAGCGCGCGCATTTCGGGGTCTTTGAGCAACGCCTGCGTATCAATCATCTGCGCCAACAGGTCCTTATAGGCGGTCACTGTGTCCACCACGGGGCGCAATTCGGCATATTCGCGCCCAAGGGCCGCGATATCCCCGCCATGGGCGGCATCCGACATCTTGGCTTCCAGAAACCGGAAACGGTCGATGATCTGTTCGATTTTGTCAGCGGCTATCATGGCGCCCCGATTGGCCGATCAAGGGGCCGTGGTCAAGGGGCCAAGCTGGTCCAGCCAATCCAGCACCCGCGCGCGGTTCACCCCCATATCCGCTTGACCAAAGGTCAGACGGCCATGGATTACCAGCAAATCGCCCTGCACCGCGACGGTTGTGTGGTCGGGAAAACCCCAGATCAGCGACCGTGTCTGATAGGTCATCATCCCCGCATCCACACTGCCCGCGATGGCCCGCGTGCGCGGTGTGGCGCGCGCGATGGTGTCAATTGCAGCCAGTACCTGCGCTGGGTCAGCGGTGATCTGGCGGACCGCCATGAACCCGCCGGTGGCCATCACATCGCCCGCAGATGCAACCGCGGCGATCTGATGCCAACGCGCAGCATCGGTCGGGGCAAGACGCACATAGGCCATCAGCCCAAGGATCACGATGCCCAGAACCACCAAGGCGCGGACCATGATGGTCAGCATCGGACAGCGCTTTGCGCCATGGCCACACAGCACAAGCATCGTGTACATTCAAAAAATAACATCACTTTTTCCTTTTGTTCCAAAGCGTTAGACAGCAAAGCTCCATCGCCACATGCGCACCGGCAATCGCCGTAGCCCCGGTGGTGTCATAAGGCGGCGAGACTTCGACAATATCACCGCCTACCATATTGATCCCCGCCAGATCGCGCAAAATCGCTGCCGCCTGCCAACTGGCCAACCCGCCCCAGACCGGCGTGCCGGTGCCAGGCGCAAAGGCCGGGTCCAATGCGTCGATGTCAAAGGTTACATAGGCCGGATGATCCGCCACGATCCCGCGCACCTCGGCCACGACATCGGCGACACCGCGTTCATGGCAGGACCGCGCATCGATGTAACGCATGCCCATATAATCATCACATTCGGTGCGGATGCCGATCTGGACCGAGCGCGCCGGGTCCACCAGACCCAGCTTGACCGCCTTGTACATGAACGTGCCATGATCAATCCGCGCCATATCATCATCGAACCACAAATCCGAATGCGCATCAAACTGGATTACCGACAGCGGCCCGTATTTTGCGGCATAGGCACGCAGGATCGGCAGGGTGATGAAATGATCGCCACCCAAGGTCACGCTGGCCGCCCCTGCGCCCAGAATCCGCGCGATATGCGCCTCGACCAGCGCCGGCACGCCCGCCACATTGGCGTAATCAAACGCCATATCGCCGTAATCTACGATGGAAAACTCCGACAAAGGATCAAACCCGTCCCAGCCATAAGGCGGATCATAGGGCTGCAAACACGACGCCTCGCGGATCGCGCGCGGACCAAAGCGCGCACCGGGGCGATGGGTGACCGCCTGATCAAACGGCACGCCCGTTACCACCAGATCAACCCCTGTCAGGTCCTTGGTATAGGCCCGGCGCAAAAACGACACCGCCCCGCCAAAGGCATTCTCGAACGCCAAACCGCGCCGGTCCTGCCGTGTAAAGGCCAGATCAACCTGCCCTTTCGCATCTTCCAAAGCCATTCTTCACACCTTCTTATTTCCAAAAATACTCCCGCCGGAGGCATCAAAGGTATCACGCGACCGGCAAGGCACGCTCGACAATGCGGGCAAAGAACGACGCACCCACAGGCGACAGCGCATCATCGAAATCATACCCCGGATGATGCAGCCCCGCCGTGTCCCCATTGCCAACAAACAGATAGGCCCCGGGGCGCTGGTGAAGCATATAGGCGAAATCCTCGGCCCCCATTTCAGGGGCGGCATCCGCAACGACATCGGCCGAAATCTCGCGCGCGACGTCGGCGGCAAAGGCGGTCTTGTCGGGATCATTGACTGTCGCAGGATAGCCGATCTCGTAATCCAGCGTCGCCGTGACGCCATAGGATGCGGCCTGCCCAGCCACGATCCCTTCCAGACGGTCCCTGACCATGGCCTGCACCGCAGGATCGAATGTGCGCACCGTGCCGTTGATATAGCCGGTATCGGGGATCACATTATCCACCGTGCCAGTGTGGATCTGCGTGACCGAGACGACCAGCTGGTCAAAGGCGAAATGGTTGCGGCTGACGATGGTCTGGATCGCGCTGACGATCCCCACGCAAGCAACCACCGGATCAGCGGTGTCATGCGGCATGGCCCCATGGCCACCGCGGCCTTTGACATGGATATGGAACGTGTCCACCGCCGCCATGATCGGGCCGGGGGTGGTGTAAAACGCCCCCACAGCCGTGCCGGGGGCATTGTGCAGGGCGTAAACCTCGGCCACGTCGAATGTATCAAGGATCCCTGCGTTAACCATCACCTCTGCACCGCCACCGGCCTCTTCGGCGGGCTGGAAAATCAGCGCGACACGGCCTGCAAAATTGCGCGTCTCGGCCAGATATTTTGCCGCCCCCAGCAGCATGGTCGTATGTCCGTCATGGCCGCAGGCATGCATCGCGCCCTTGACGGTGGATGCGTAATCCAGCCCCGTCACCTCCTCCATCGGCAGCGCATCCATATCGGCACGCAGCCCGATGGTGCGGCCCGCACCCTGCCCGTTGATGATGGCGACAATGCCGCTGGTGGCGATTCTCTCGTGGATTTCATCGACCCCGAAATCACGCAGCTTTTGCGCGACAAAGGCCGCCGTCTGGTGGCAATCGAACTGTAATTCGGGATGCGCGTGCAGGTGCCTGCGCCAGCCTGTCATCTCTGCGGTGAAATCGGCGATACGGTTGATGACGGGCATGGGATGGTGCTTTCCTTGACTTGGCAATAGGGTCAGTTGATCCCAAGTTGAAGGTGGCTGCAATGGCGCAAGATGCCCTGATCCATGACCCTGACGGCGGTATGCAGCGTCTTTTGGAAATCATGCGCCGGTTGCGCGACCCGGCCACGGGCTGTCCTTGGGATATCGTGCAGGATTTCGACACGATCGCGCCCTATACGATCGAAGAAGCCTATGAGGTCGCAGATGCCATCGCCCGCGCCGACTGGCCCGACCTCGAAGGCGAATTAGGCGATCTGTTGCTGCAAACCGTCTATCACGCGCAAATCGGGGCCGAGGCCGGGCATTTCACCTTTGATAGCGTGGTGCGCAATATCGCCGACAAGATGGTCGCGCGCCATCCGCATGTCTTTGGCGATCACAACCGCGACAAAACGGCCGACCAGCAGGTCGCCGATTGGGAAAAGATCAAGGCCGCCGAGCGCGCAGACCGCGCGCAGGGCGGTGTGCTCGACGGGGTGGCGCTTGGGCTGCCGGCGCTGATGCGCGCGGTCAAACTGCAAAAACGCGCCGCGCGGGTCGGGTTCGACTGGCCCGACACATCGCATGTGCTGGACAAGATCATCGAGGAAGCAGGCGAGCTTGTCGCCGCGCGCGACACCATGACCCAGACCGAAATCACCGATGAAATGGGCGATCTGTTATTCGTGCTGGCCAATTTGGCGCGCCATCTGGGTGTCGACCCAGAGGCGGCGCTGCGCGGCACCAATGAAAAATTCACCCGCCGTTTCAGAGGGATCGAAGCCGCATTGGCCGCACAGGGCAAAACCCCCGCCGATAGCGACCTTGCCGAAATGGATGCGCTGTGGGACGCGCAAAAGGCGCTCGAAAAGGGCCGAAAATAGCCCGACTAAAATATTCAGGTATTGACCCAAGTAAAAGAGTCGGGTTTACAGGCGCCAGTTCAACCAAGGAGTCTTCCCATGAACCTGCGTCACATCCTTTTGGCCAGCACCTGTGCCGCCATCGCCGGGCCTGCCATCGCCGATGTCAATATCTACACCACCCGTGAACCCGTCCTGATCCAGCCGGTCATGGATGCGTTCACCGCCGAAACCGGCATTGCCGTGAACCTGTCCTACATTGATGACGGTCTGGTCGAGCGTCTGACCGCCGAAGGCGCGCGTTCGCCCGCCGATCTGGTGATGACAGTCGATATCGCCAACCTTAAGCAGATCGTTGATGCCGGTGTGGTGCAGGCAGTGGAAAGCGATGTTCTGAACGCGGCGATCCCTGCCGAGCTGCGCTCGGACGAAAACCTGTGGTTCGGCCTGACCACCCGCGCGCGGATTATCTACGCCTCGAAAGACCGCGTGGCCGATGGCGAAGTCACCACCTACGAAGACCTGACCAGCGACAAATGGGAAGGTCGGATTTGTTCGCGTTCCGGCCTGAACAATTACAGCCTTGCACTTCTGTCTGCGGTGATCGCGCATAAAGGCGAAGACGGCGCGCGTGAATGGGCCGCTGGCCTGCGCGAAAATCTGGCCCGCAAGCCCGAAGGCAACGACCGCGCGCAGGTCCGCGCGATCTGGGCCGGTGAATGTGACATCAGCCTTGGCAATACCTATTACATGGGCGGCATGTTGGCCGATCCCGAACAGCAGGAATGGGCCAATTCCGTGCGCATCATTTTCCCGACATTCCAAGATGGCGGCACCCATGTGAACGTGTCCGGTGTGGCCATGACGCAATCCGCCCCCAACCGTGACGAAGCCGTGCAATTGATGGAATTCCTTGTCTCGCCAGACGCGCAGGCGATCTATGCGGAAACCAACCACGAATACCCTGTGCTGGCAGGTGCGGCGCGGTCCGAACTGGTATCCAGCTGGGGTGAATTCACGCCAGATACGGTCGATCTGAACGCACTGGCCGCGAACCGTCCGGTATCTGTGCGGATCACCGAAGAAGTGAATTTCGACGGCTAACGCCGATAAGAAAAGCTGGGGGGCTGTCGGCCCCCCAGACCCCCCCGAGGATTAACGTCAAATCGCGCTTTGCGCGAATTGACGGGCTCGGAAGATGGGGGTTTCCATTTCGATAATGTTTCGGCAGGTTTTGCCGTAACGGGGGGAATGGATGGATATTTCAACAGCAGTGGTGATTGTGACGGGCGGCGCATCCGGTCTGGGGGCGGCGACGGCGCAGGCCTTTGTGGCCGCAGGCGCGCAGGTGACGATCTTTGATCGCGATCCGGCGGGTGCAGATTTTGCAGCACAGATAGGCGCAGGATTCGCGCAGGTCGATGTCACCGATGAGGCCAGCGTGAGCGCGGGGTTGGATCAGGTCGCGGGTCTGAATGTTGTGGTTAATTGCGCAGGCATCGCCACGGCCGAAAAGACGCTGGGCCGCGATGGCCCGCACCGGCAGGACAGCTTTGCACGCACGATCGACATCAATCTTTGTGGCACGTTCAATGTCGCGCGCCTTGCCGCCGCACGCATGGCGCAGGGGGGCGTGATCATCAACACGGCCTCTGTCGCGGCGTTTGACGGGCAAAAGGGCCAGGCCGCCTATGCCGCGTCCAAGGCGGGCATCGCCGGTCTGTCCTTGCCCATGGCGCGCGATCTGGGGCGCAACGGCATCCGCGTGATGGCCATCGCACCGGGGATTTTCCGCACGCCGATGCTGGTATCACTGGGCGAAGATGTGATGGCAGGGCTGGCCAAGGATGTCATTTACCCTGCCCGTCTGGGCGATCCGGCAGAATTTGCCGCATTGGCGCGGTTCATCGTGGAATGCGATTACCTTAACGGCACCACGATCCGGCTGGACGGCGCGTTGCGGATGCCGTGATCAGCCTGCGGCTTTTTCTTCCAGCGCCAGCCATTCGTCTTCGGCATCCGACAGCTGCATCTGCCGCGCGATCAATGCATCGGTGGCCTTGGCGAATTTCACCGGATTGTCAGTGAACAGCGCCGGATCGGCGAGCAATTCTTCCAGCTTGCCGATTTCCGCTGTCAGGGTGGCGATCACCCCGGGCAGCGCGTCAAGCCGGTGTTTTTCGGTAAAGGAGAGCCCGCCGCTGGTTTTCTTTTCGGCCGGTTTGTCTTTTTTCGCCAAAGGCTTGGTGGCTGTGGCGCTTTCGGTGAAATCGCCGCCGCGCTGGTCGCGGTAATCCGTCCAACCGCCCGGATAGACGACGGCCTGCCCATTGCCTTCCATCGCGATGGTGGTCGTCGCCACGCGGTCCAGAAAATCGCGGTCGTGGCTGACCAGCAGGACCGTGCCGTCATAATCGCCCAGGATGTCCTGCAACAGATCCAGCGTTTCGATGTCCAGATCATTGGTCGGTTCGTCCAGCACCAACAGGTTGCTTTCGCGCGCCATCAGCCGTGCCAGCAACAGCCGCGCCTTTTCACCGCCCGACAGCGACCTGACCGGCGCACGCGCCTGTGCTTCGTCAAACAGAAATTCCTTGAGGTATCCCACCACATGTTTGGGTGTGCCGCGCACCATGATCTGGTCGGATTTGCCCGACACCCCCAATTCAGGGTCAGAGGCAAGGTTTTCCCACAATGTCATATCGGGGTTCAGCGCCGCACGGGTCTGGTCAAAGACCGCGATATCGAGTTTCGTGCCAAGCTTGACCTGCCCTGCATCCGGTTCAACCTGACCCAGCAACATCTTGATCAAAGTGGTTTTTCCGACACCATTGGGCCCGACAAAGGCGATCCGGTCACCGCGCTGCACAGTCAGGTCCAGCCCCTGCACAATGCTTTTGCCGTCAAAGGATTTGCTCAGACCGAAACATTCCACGACCTTGCGCCCCGATGTGGACCCGCCGTCAAACGCCATCGCCGCCGTGCCTTGACGCCGGATCTGCCCTGCCTTTTCGGCGCGCAGATCCTGCAAGGCCCGCAGACGGCCCTGGTTGCGGGTCCGGCGCGCGGAAATACCTTCGACGGCCCATCGCGCCTCGGCCTTGATCTTGCGGTTGAGTTTGTGGCGCTGCTGGTCTTCGTCTTCCCAGATCTTGTCGCGCCATTCCTCGAACGCATCGAACCCCTGTTCGGCGCGCCGCACAGCGCCACGGTCGATCCACAATGTCGCCCGCGTCAGCGCGCGCAAAAACGCGCGGTCATGGCTGATCAGCACAAAGGCGGCGCGGGTCTGCTTGAGTTCGTTTTCCAGCCAGGCGATGGCCTCGATATCCAGATGGTTGGTCGGCTCGTCCAGCAACATCAGTTCTGGGGCTTCGGCCATCAGCTTGGCAAGTGCCGCACGGCGGCGCTCCCCGCCAGATGCGGTGGCAACAGCACCGTCAGGGTCGAATTTCAGCCCTTCGGCGACCATATCAACCTTATAGGCTTCCTCTGGCGGCAGGCCAGAGGAAGCATATTCACCCAAAGTGGCGAACCCCTCCATCGTTGGGTCCTGTTCCATATAGCCGACCTGCACGCCGGGCGATGCAACGCGGGTGCCGCTGTCAGGCAGAACAAGGCCCGCCATCACCTTCATCAAAGTGGATTTGCCCGATCCGTTGCGCCCGACAAGCGCCACACGGTCGCCCGGCTGGATCACCAGCGACAGGTCGGCAAAAACAGGATCGCCGCCAAAAGTCAGGGCGATATCGGAAATCTGGAGAAGGGGTGCGCGTGCCATGCCCGCCTGCTATTGCGTGGCTTGCGCCAGCGCAAGGGGTTTCAACGCGCGCCCATCACCGCGCGCAAGGCGCGGGCGCGCGCCGGTGGCACGGCGGCGATATCAAGGCAGGTAAACACATGCAGCGTGTTCATCTGCCGGTCCACCACGGCGTGATCGCTGACCCAGCCGCCCATCGCAAGATAGGATCGCAACAGCGATGGCAGCGGGGCTGTGCCATCGCCCTGCCCGATCAGGGCCACAGTCTCGGGGGCTTTGACGCCGGGGCGCAGATGCGCAGGCCCCTGATGCTGGGCCGCCAGCCGCGCGAAACCCGTGCCATACAGTGCAGGATCGGTGCCGGTGAAACTGGTGCAGCCCATCATAATCTGCACGCCGTGGTCATCCACGAGCTGCGCAAGCGCGCCCCAGGCCACACGCACGACATCGGCGTCCAGCACATCGGCGGCAATGCAAAACCGGCCCATTTCCATCATCGGGGCTTGCTGTGCGGCCAGGCCGGACAGGTCGTAAAACTGCGCCGCATAGCTTTGCGCGACATCCGCGCCCTGTGCCATCAACATGATCCGCGCGGCGGCAACCAACCGGCCTGCCGCATCCTCGATCATCAGATGGCGGCAGCGCGCGTCAAAAGCATCGCTGTCCAGACCGGGCTTGCCGAAAAAACACGCGTGCCGCAGCTGCTGACACGCGGCCAGATCTGCAGGCGCTGTTGCCAGACGGGTGCGGTACCGGCCGATTTCGAATGCGATTGTCATGGCCTGCCTTGGCGATTGCATGCTGGTGCCCTACCTTATGCGCAACAGACGAAAAAGGAATATGACATGGATAAGATCATCAAGACGGATGCCGAATGGCGCGCACAGCTGTCCGATCTGGCCTATAAGGTCACGCGCAAACACGGGACCGAACGTGCGGGCACGCATGATGATTTCCCCAAGAATAACGGCACCTATCTGTGCATTTGCTGTGGGGCGCCCTTGTTCGACCAAAGCGCCAAATTCGAAAGCGGCACAGGCTGGCCATCGTTTTATCAGCCTATCGACCCCGCACAGGTCGAAGAATCGGTGGACCGGGGGTTTTTCATGACCCGCACCGAAGTGCATTGCGCCCGCTGCGATGCGCATCTTGGCCATGTCTTTCCTGATGGGCCGGCCCCAACCGGGCTGCGGTATTGCATGAACGGTGTCGCGCTTGGCTTTGAACCTGCGGATTAAAACCCGCCGCCCTCCGCGCCAAGAAAACTGCCCGCGTCGATCCGGCCAAACGAGCCGAGCAGCTGTTCCAGCACCCCGATATCCTCGATCCCGTCATCGGTGACACGGCGGTCCAGTTGCACGATCCGCCCGTCCTGCAACGTATAGCGGGTGACGTTGCGCACGCGCTCGGCGCTATCAAAGCGTACGGCAATGACCGTGCGGTCTACCTCTTTGGGGGCAAAAGGACCGATGCGGTCGAACTGGCTGGCGACATAATAGATCGTATCACTGCGCATCCCGCCATCCGATGTCGGCGCACCAAACAGGGTCACGACATCGGCCCGCGTAGTCTGGCCGATCTGGACCTGCGCCAATTCACGCGCAGCGGGGGCAAAACCGTTGAACCGGGTCATCGGCGTGCAGGCCGTGACTGCCACCACCGCCGCCACAAACCCAGAGACCCGCAGGCTGGCGCGCAGTTTGGTCATGTTCATATCAGGCCCCTTGCTTTGGCATCCGATGCCTTTTATCCCCCCTACAACACCACCCGCCCCTGATCAAGAATCGAAAGCAGCCTTGCCCCAGATGCCACAGTCACTCTTGCGTTTGGCCGATCTTGCCGCGTCGCGCGGGACCAGCTTTGCGCTGACCCCCGATGCGGCTGAACGCCATGCCATCGCCGATACGCTCGGGATCGTGGGGATCAAGAAACTGCGCTTTGCAGGCACGCTGACCCCGCAAGGGCGCAAGGATTGGGTGCTGAGCGCTGATTTGGGCGCGACCGTGGTGCAGGATTGCGTCGTCACCCTTGACCCCGTCACCAGCCGGATCGACGAAACATTGACCCGCCAATACCTGTCCGACCTGCCAGAGCTGACCGGCACCGAGGTTGAAATGCCCGAGGATGACACAGCCGAACCGCTGCCCGACACAATCGACCTTTACGCCGTGCTGACCGAGGCGCTGGCGCTGGCGCTGCCGCTTTATCCACGCGCAGCAGGGGCCGCATTGGAGCAAACAATCTATACCGAAAAAGGCGTCACACCGCTGACCGATGAAGCGGCCAGACCTTTCGCAGGGTTGGGCGCGCTGCGTGACAGCCTGAAAGACACCGACGACTAAAGCGCCCTTCTTTCACCATCATTGTCGTAAAAATATCCCCGCCGGAGGCATCAACTGTGGCGTAGCCACAGGCAGACCCAGGCAAATCAGGCAAAAAAGGGTTGCGCCGGGCGTTTATCGCAGTATTTAAGCGGCCTCTTTCACACTGCGTCTCGACAGGGCTGCCAGATTGGCGTAGACGCCCCCAAGATGCACAAATCAGGGCCGCGCGCCCGACTATCATAGGGTTCCGTCATGGCCGTCCAGCAGAATAAAGTTTCCAAATCCCGCCGCAACAACCGGCGCGCGCACGACTCGCTTGTCGCTGCAAATCCAAACGAATGCGACAACTGCGGTGAAATGAAGCGTCCGCATCACGTTTGCCCGTCCTGCGGCCATTACGCGACACGCGAAGTCGTCGCCTCCGTGACCGCGGTCGATCTGGACGAAGACGCAGCATAAGCTGTAACGCAGGCACAACAGCATGATACAGCGCCAGACGGGATCAGTCTCGACACCGGCCAATGTGCTTTCTGTTGATGCCATGGGTGGTGACAAAGGGCCTGCAACCGTGGTTGCGGGCCTTTCGAAGTTTCTGAACGCCACACCCGGCGCGCATGCCTTGCTGCATGGCCCCAAGGCGGAACTTGACCCCTTGGTCGCATCCCACAATATCGCGGCCCGCGTGACGGTGCATGACGCGTCCGATGTCGTAAAGATGTCGGACAAGCCCAGCCATGTGCTGCGGCATGGCAAGAAAACATCCATGTGGTCGGCGATTGACGCCGTGCGCGACGGTCAGGCCGCGGTGTGCATATCCTGCGGCAATACAGGTGGGTTGATGGCGCTGTCGATGCTGCGCCTGCGCAAGGCCGAAGGCGTGAACCGCCCTGCCATTGCCTGCCTGTGGCCATCGCGCAATCCGGCCGGTTTCAACGTGATGCTGGATGCCGGTGCCGATATTCGCGCCGATCAGGATGATTTGCTGACCTATGCGCTGATGGGGGCCGCCTATGCGCGCAACGGGCTGGATATCGCGCGCCCGCGTGTCGGCCTGCTCAACGTCGGGACCGAGGAACATAAAGGCCGCGCCGAGCTCAAGGTCGCACATGAGCTGATCGCGCGCGCCGCCGACAAGGGCGAGTTTGATTATGTCGGATTCGTCGAAGGCGGTGATCTGCCCTCCAACAAGGTGGATGTCATCGTCACCGACGGGTTCACCGGCAATGTCGCGCTGAAAACCGGCGAAGGCACCGCCACGCTGGTCAGCGAATTGTTGCGCGGCGCGATGATGGGCAATCCTTTGTCGATGCTGGGTGCCTTGCTCGCGCGCGGGTCCTTGCGCCGCCTGCGCAAACGGATCGACCCGCGGCGGGTGAATGGCGGCGTGTTTCTGGGGCTGAACCAGACCGTGATCAAAAGCCATGGCTCCGCCGATGCGACAGGCGTCGCCGCCGCGCTGCATCTGGCCTACCGGCTGGGGCAGACCGGCTTTTCTGACAAACTGGCGGCGCGGGTTGCATCCGCCGCCGCACTTGCCCAAGATCAGGGCCAAGAAAGTGCCGCCGAAGCGGGCAGCAACAACACAGGCGATTAACACGATGACACGGCGCGCAGTGGTCAGGGGCATCGGGCATTACCTGCCCGACAGGATCGTTCCCAACAGCGAGTTTGAAAAGACGCTGGACACATCCGACGAATGGATCAAAACCCGTTCAGGTATCGAAAGGCGGCATTTCGCGGCCGAAGGCCAGACCACGTCCGACCTTGCGATCCATGCCGCCAAGGCCGCGCTGGCCATGGCCCAGATCGCCCCCAATGACATTGATGCCATCGTTCTGGCAACATCGACATCCGACCTGACGTTTCCGTCCACGGCGACGATGGTGCAACATGCGATTGGAAATACCACAGGCTATGCCTTTGATATTCAAGCGGTTTGCGCAGGATTCGTTTATGCGATGTCAACCGCCAACGCGCTGATCACATCAGGCCAGGCCAATACCGTCATGGTGATTGGCGCGGAAACCTTCAGCAAGATCCTCGATTGGACCGACAGGGCCACCTGCGTGTTGTTCGGGGATGGTGCTGGCGCGCTGATCCTGTCGGCCGAAGACGGCGACGGCAGCACTGCTGACCGGGGTATCCTGTCTGTCGATCTGAATTCGGACGGCCGTTACAGGGATATGTTGTACGTTGATGGTGGTGTCTCGACCCAGACGACCGGCGTCGTGCGCATGGAAGGCCGCGAGCTGTTTCGCCATGCCGTCGAAAAACTGGCCCAGACCGCCGATACCGCCCTGCACAAAGTCGGGCTGACCGCCGATGACGTGGCCTGGGTCGTGCCGCATCAGGCCAATATCCGCATCATTCAGGCCACGGCCAAGAAACTGGGCGTCGGCATGGACCGTGTGGTCGTCACTGTACAGGACCATGGCAATACATCCGCCGCCTCGATCCCGCTGGCGCTGTCTGTTGGCGTGGCCAATGGTCAGATCAAGCGCGGTGATCTTGTCGTGACCGAGGCGATTGGCGGCGGTCTGGCATGGGGGTCGGTGGTGCTGCGCTGGTAAGATCGGAAATGGCCGATTCTGCCTTGCATAACCCTGTTCCAAGCCCTTGTTATTGACTCTGAAATTGGCCCGCGCCAATGTGGTGCGAAATCGCGGGGAAACGATCTATGGCGGATAAGACACTGACACGCATGGACCTGGCTGAAGCTGTCCATAACGAAGTGGGCCTGTCGCGCAACGACAGCGCCGATCTGGTGGAAAGCGTGCTAACGCATGTATCCGATTCGCTGGTGGCGGGGGATACGGTCAAGATTTCATCCTTTGGCACCTTTGCCGTGCGCGACAAGGCCGCCCGCGTCGGGCGCAACCCCAAGACCGGCGAGGAAGTCCCGATCCATCCGCGCCGCGTGCTGACCTTTCGGCCATCACATCTGATGAAGGATCGCGTCGCATCCGGCAATAAGTCCTGATCCATGGTGAAAGCCCGCGAAGCCTTTCGCACGATATCCGAAGTGGCGGAATGGTTGGACACGCCCACCCATGTGCTGCGCTTTTGGGAAACCAAGTTCAGCCAGATCCGCCCTGTCAAAGGGGCAGGTGGCCGGCGCTATTACCGCCCCAGCGACATGGATCTTTTGGCCGGTATCAAGCAATTGCTGCATGAAGACGGGCTGACCATCAAAGGCACCCAGAAACTGCTGCGCGACAAGGGCGTGAAATACGTCGCCATGCTGGGGCCGCGCGTGGACGGCGGATCGGATGACACGGAGCTGTCCGAGGATGCTCTGCTGGCCGACCAAGGCGATGCGGTGCCGGACCTCGACGATATGCTGCCAGATCAGATGGATCAGCTGCTTGAACCGGTGACACAGATTGTGCCGCCGCCGCTGGCCGCGCCAGCTGCACCACCGCAGCCCCTGCAAACGGCCCTGCCCTTCGATGATATCGCACAGCCGCGCCTTGCCGTCTTTCCGGCACCGCCCGACGGGTTGCCGGATGTTCCCGCCCGCCTGATCGGGCGTGCGCCGCTGCATGCGGGTGCCTTGCACGCACAGGCAGCCCGTATCGCGCCGGTGTTGGCGCGGCTTGACGCGGTCCGCGACCGGATGCGGCACGGCTGAACAGCGGTTACGCCAAAAAGATTTCGAGCCTCCGGCGGGGATATTTAGGCTCGGATGATGATGCTTTTCGGGCTTGTTCCTGCGCCAGATTCCAGTATGAACACGCCTAGTCGGGCTATAGCGCAGCCTGGTAGCGCGTCCGTCTGGGGGACGGAAGGTCGCAGGTTCGAGTCCTGCTAGCCCGACCAATACGGCGTTTCAGGACAGACCTGAAACAACACCTTTCGCCTTTGCGCGATGCGAAAGGCCGCGATAGGGAAGCAGTTTTTCCCAAACGCTTATCATCGCCCGCTTGCGTTTACGCGCAGCGGGCGTTTTGGTATCTGCAAGGGCCAAGGGGATGATTTTCATGCAAAACGGTGTTCTGGCAGACCATCAGATCCGCGCGCTGATCGCGCAGGGTGCGATCCGTGCCAGCGCCCCGATCGACGCGGGTCAGGTGCAGCCTGCCTCGCTTGATCTGCGGCTGGGGGCCATAGCCTACCGCGTGCGCGCGTCATTTCTGGCAGGGCGCAGCCGGACGGTGACCGAACGGCTGGCGGATTTCCAGATGCATGCGATTGATCTGACCGGCGGGGCCGTGCTGGAAAAAGGCTGCGTCTATGTTGTCCCCTTGATGGAAAGTCTTGCGCTGCCGGCGGGGATGACGGGGGCGGCCTCGGCGAAATCATCCATCGGGCGGCTGGATCTGCTGACACGCATCATCACCGATCACGGTGTCGAATTCGACCGCGTGCCTGCCGGATATGACGGCCCGCTCTTTGTCGAGATTTGCCCGCGGTCGTTTTCGGTCGTGGCGCAGCCCGGCCAGATGCTGAACCAGATCATCTTCCGCCAGGGCAAGACCATCATGTCCGACGAGGACCTGCGCGCATTGCATGCCACAACCCCCATCGTGTCGGGTGATCCGGTGATTTCCGATGGCTTGGGCTTTTCGGTCGATCTGCGCCCCGAGGCGGGCAATCTGGTCGGCTACCGCGCCAAGCCGCATACAGGCGTGATTGATCTGGCCAAGCTGAACCATTACGACCCCGCCGAGTTTTGGGAACCAGTGCATACCGATACCGGCTGGATCATCCTTGATCCGGGGGCGTTTTACATCCTTGTCAGCCGCGAGGCGATTGTCATCCCGCCGATGCAGGCCGCCGAAATGGCGCCCTATCTGGCGATGGTGGGCGAATTCCGCGTGCATTACGCGGGCTTTTTCGACCCCGGTTTCGGCTATGCTGCCGCAGGCGGGGCCGGATCACGCGGGGTGCTGGAGGTGCGCTGTCACGAGGCCCCTTTCGTGCTGGAACACGGGCAAGTCGTGGGGCGGCTGGTTTATGAACATATGGCCGCCCTGCCCGCAGCTTTGTACGGGCAGGCGATCCAGTCCAATTATCAAGGACAGGGGCTCAAGCTGTCCAAGCATTTCAAACCTAGCGCATGAAACGGCGCAGCAGGCGCAGGCCCTGTTGCAATTGCTTGCCCTGACCCGCGCCGGGGGCGGGTTTGTCCGCCTGCCCGCCGCCTTTGGACAGCATCTGCATCCCTTTACCGATGCCGCGGTTCATGACCTGCCGGACGACCATGTTGATCAAGCGGTTCATGTTCATCGTTACTCTCCTTCACACCAAACAGGGGCGACGGTAGCGCAGAATCGTTAATCTTCAAACAGCTCTGATTGATCAGCATCGCCGTTGTCGTCGCCCGGATCGCCCAAGGCGACCGTGCCGGGGGGCGGGCGGTTTTCCAACAGCCCAGCGGCGCGCAATTCCTTTATTCCGGGCAGGTCGCGGGCGTTTTCCAGCCCGAAATGGTCAAGGAAAGCTTGTGTCACCACAAAGGTCACGGGCCGCCCCGGTGTCATCTTGCGCCGGCCGAGCCTGATCCATTCCATCTCGATCAGCTGGTCGATGGTACCACGGCTGACACTGACGCCGCGGATTTCCTCGATCTCGGCGCGCGTCACCGGCTGGTGATAGGCAACGATGGCGAGCGTTTCGATCGCCGCGCGCGACAATTTGCGGGTTTCGACGATTTCCTTTTGCATGAGGAACCCAAGGTCCGGCGCCGTGCGGATCGCCCAGGCATCGCCGATACGCACCACATTGACGCCGCGCCCTTCGTAACGTTTGCGTAAGTACGCCAACGCCTCGGCCGGGTCGCAGCCATGCGGCATCCGCCCGATCAGGTCTTGCACGGTAACGGGGTCTGCGGTGGCGAACAGGATCGCCTCGACCATGCGTTCCTGTTCGCCCATCGGGGGCGCATCAAACAGACTGTCGTTTTGCGGTTTAGCCATGGCGCGGTTCTTTCTTGCGGATCTGGATCGGCGCGAATGTGTCGCCTTGCCGGATTTCGATCTTGCCTTCCTTGGCCAGTTCCAGTGATGCGGCAAATGTCGCCGCCGTGGTGGACCGCCTGCGTTGCGGGTCCGCGTCCCAGCCATCGGGCAGATAGCTGACGATATCGGTCCAGTCACCGGCAAAGCCGATCAGATGGCGCATCCGTTCCAGCGCCTGTTCCATCGTCATCACATGCGCGCGGTCCAGCACGAAGGGCCGGAAATCATCGCGCGTGCGGATGCGGGCGTAACCCTGCATCAGGTCCAGCAGCGTCGCGGTATAGCGGATGCGGCGCACGCGCTGCACGTCCTCGGTAATGCCGCGCGCGAAAAAATCGCGCCCCAGCTGGTCACGGGCCATCAGTTGCGCCGCCGCCTCGCGCATCGCGGACAGCCGTTCTAGCTGGAACGCCAGATGGGCGGCCAATTCTTCGCCCGATGGCCCCGCCTCGCGCGGGTCAGGCGGCAGCAACAGCCGTGATTTCAGAAACGCGAGCCAGGCCGCCATCACCAGATAATCGGCGGCCAGTTCCAGCCGCAGTGCCTTGGCCTGTTCGACAAAGGCCAGATATTGCTGCGCCAGCGCCAGAATCGAGATCTGGCGCAGATCGACCTTTTGGGTGCGCGACAGGGTCAACAGCAGATCGAGCGGCCCTTCGAAGGCACCGACATCGACAATCAGCGCCTCGGCGGCAACGCGGGCGCTGATACGGTCGGTATCTTGCTCAAATTCATCGGGCTGCATCGGACCTCACGCCATCAGCGTTTCAAATTCGGCCTCTAATGCGGTGATGTCAATCGTTTCGGGTGTCTTGCGCAGGGCGAGCGCGCGATTGGCGCGGATAACCGCCCGTGCCGACATGGCACCGGCGGCCTGTGCCACATCAGTCATCTCTCCCATATCACCATTGCAATGCAGGATCAGGTCACAGCCCGCGGCGATGGCGGCATGGCTGCGGTCGGTCACCGAACCTGCCAGCGCCTGCATCGACAGATCATCGGTCATCAGCAAGCCGTCAAACCCGATCTGGTCGCGGATCACCTGCATCATCACCGGCGATGTGGTGGCAGGCCGGTCGGGGTCAAGCGCGTCAAACACGATATGCGCGGTCATGCCCAAGGGCAGATCGCGCAATGCCTTGAATGGCGCGAAATCATGGGCGGTCAGGTCATCAACGCTGGCACTGACGCGCGGCAAGGCCAGATGGCTGTCAGCCTGCGCGCGCCCATGGCCGGGGATATGTTTGAGCACCGGCAAAACACCGCCCGCCAGCAATCCATCCGCACAGGCGCGCGCCGCAGCGATCACCGTTGGCACATCACGGCCATAAAGGCGGTTTTGCAGGAACGGATGGGTCGCATCCTCGGCCAGATCGGCCAAGGGGGCGCAATTGACGTCAATGCCGACAGACAGCAAATCATGCGCAATCAACCGGTAGCGCAGCCATTGCGCGCGCAAAGGGTCAGCAGCGCGCGCCATCTGGTCCAATGCGGGCAGGTAGTCGCGCCAATGGGGGCTGCGCATCCGCTGCACCCGCCCCCCCTCCTGGTCGATCAGAATTGGCGCCGCGCGGCCCACGGCATCGCGCAGATCGCCGGTCAGGCGGCGGATCTGGTCAGGCGTGTCGATGTTGCGTGCAAACAGGATAAAGCCGAACGGGTCAGCGTCACGGAAAAACCCGCGTTCCCACGGCGTGATGTCGAGCGCGGCTGGGCCGAAAATCGCCGCGGTCTGCATGACCTAATTGACCACAACCGCGATACATTCCGCACCTTCGGCCTGCAAGGCGGCGCAGAACCGGCGGGCATCGTCGCGGTCGGCAAAGCCGCTGGCGCGCAACCGATACCATGTGCCACTGCTTTGCGTGCTGACCTGCACGACGCGTTCACGCCCGTTCATCAGCGCACCAAAGCGGGATTCAAGCCGCGCCCATTCTTCGGCCGCCAAGGCCGGTGACGAAAACGCGCCCAATTGCACCAGATCGGTGCCAGTGGCGAAACTGACCGTGGTCACCGGCACTTCTGTGGTGCTGGCGCGGGTGATCGCAGGCGCCGGTGCCGGCGCCGGGCGCAAGGATGCAGGCCGCAGGATCGGGCGCAGCGAGACCGCAACACCCGGCACAGAGGCAGGCACACGGTCCATGGCAGCGACATCGCTGCGGGCTTCAGCCTCGGTGATTTCGGCGACCATGGCCAAAACATCCTCGACCGTGGTGCCCATGGTCTGGGCAGGCACGGCAATGGCATCGGCATCGGGCAACAGGGCCACGGGCTGCATGATTTCCTCGCCCACGTCATCAACAGCGGCCATTGGCCGGGCCTCGAGGTCTTCGCGGGCCAGGCCTGGCATCCGTGGGGCCAGCACAAGCCGGTCCTCGGGCGCTGCCGCCTCGCCCATGGCGACCAATTCATTGACGGACAAACCGACATGGCGCGCAATATCACCGCCTGGATCATCAGGCAGCACCCGCATCTCGCCTTCCATGGCGCGGACCACGGGGATGCCCGTGACATCACGCATGATCAGCTGATAACCCCAATAACCAATGCCAAAAATCAAGGACAAGGACACCAACGCGCCCGTGGCATTAACCCAGGGTTGCGCAGGTCCACTGCCCGATTGCGGGGCAAGCCCCTGCTCGTAAGTCGCCATCACTGCCTCACTGCCCGCGCCATTTGCGGCTTGTCGGGTCGTCTGCTCTGCCTTGACCGGCGGGCTGCGTTAGCGCATTTCCTCTGCCGGTGTGACGCCTAGAATACCCAAACCGTGCGAAATAACAATCGCAACAGCCCGGATCAGCGCAATTTTCGCTTGTGTTGTATCAGAATCACCCATCTGCAGGAACCGCAGGGACGCATCGTCATTGCCACGGTTCCACAAAGCATGGAAATCCGACGCCAGATCATACAGATAAAACGCGATCCTGTGGGGTTCATGGCCCTTGGCCGCGATTTCCACCAGACGCGGCCATTCGGCGATCTTGCGCGCGACGGCCAGCTCGGCCTCGTGGGTCAGACCGGACAGATCGACCGCAGCCAGCGTGGCGTCATCAACCGCGACACCGGCATCCTGCGCCTTGCGCAACACCGAATTGACCCGCGCATGGGCATATTGGACATAAAAGACAGGGTTATCCTTGGATTGTTCCAAAACCTTTGCAAAATCGAAATCCAAAGGCGCGTCATTCTTGCGCGTCAGCATGTGAAAACGGGTCACGTCAGGGCCAACCTCGTCCACCACATCGCGCAGCGTGATGAATGTTCCGGCCCGTTTCGACATCTTGAACGGCGCGCCGTTCTGGTACAGCTTCACCAATTGGGTCAGCTTGATATCCAGCGGCACCTTGCCATCCGACAACGCTGCAACTGCCGCCTTCATCCGTTTGACATAGCCACCGTGATCGGCCCCGAACACGTCGATCAGCGCATCAAAGCCGCGCTGCACCTTGTCATAATGATAGGCGATATCGGGCGCAAAATAGGTCCAGGCACCGTCCGATTTCTGCACCGGCCGGTCCACGTCATCGCCGTGGGCGGTGGATTTGAACAGGGTCTGTTCGCGCGGTTCCCAATCTTCGGGCGTCTTGCCCTTGGGGGCTTCCAGCACGCCTTGATAGATCAGGCCCTTGGCATCAAGCTCTGCAATCGCTTTCTCGATCAAGCCACTGCCGTACAATGATTTTTCGGAATAGAAACTATCCATCTCGATACCCAGCTGCGCCAGATCGGCACGGATCAGCGCCATCATCGCATCGGTCGCAAACAGGCGGACATCGTCCAGCCAGACATCTTCGCTTTGGTCCAAATACTCAGATCCGACCTTCTCCTTCAGCGCCTCGCCCACGGGGATCAGGTAATCGCCGGGATAGGACCCTTCGGGCCAGTCCACGGTCAGGTCATGCGCCTCGACATAACGCAGATAGACCGACCGCGCGAGCACATCGACCTGTGCGCCGCCATCATTGATGTAATATTCGCGCGTCACATCATAGCCTGCGTAATCGAGCAGGCTGGCCAGCGCATCGCCGAACACCGCACCACGGGTATGGCCCACATGCAACGGGCCGGTGGGGTTCGCGCTGACATATTCGACCAGCATCCGCTGCCCCTGCCCCAATCTGGACCGGCCAAAACCTTTATCCGACAGCGCCGATTTTACGATGCCCTGCCAGGCGGCAGGCACCAGATGCATGTTCAGAAATCCAGGCCCTGCAACATCGGCGCTGGCGATCAGCGGGTCCGCGGCCAGTTTCACCGCCAGCGCATCGGCGATCGCACGCGGGTTCAGGCCCGCAGGTTTGGCCAGCACCATCGCAGCATTCGTTGCCATATCGCCATGTGCGGCATCGCGGGGCGGTTCGACCGCGACGGCATCCAGCGCCAGCCCCTGCGGCAAGGCGCCATCGGCAACCATCTGGTCAAGACAGGCCAGCACACGGCCCCGCACATCAGCGAAAAGGTTCATTTTATCGGTCCATTTTTGATCCGGCAGGTGTATCACCCCCGCCGCCCGCGTCAATTCCCGTCGATCACCCCGGGTGGGATGGTTTCGCCGCCAATCAGGCGTTTGTGTTCCTGAATGGCAAAACGGTCAGTCATGCCTGCGATGTAATCGGCCACGATCCGCGCCAGCGCGGTGCGGCCCTGCGCATCGGCCACATCCTTGCGCCATTGCTTGGGCAGCTCGTCCGGGTTGTCCATGAAGAACGGGAATAATTCGTTAACCATGTTCGTGACAACGACCCGCATTTCGACCACCGCAGGCGCACGGTACATGCGGTCGAACAGGAATTGCCGGATCACTTTCAGATCGGTCCAAAGGTCGGGTGAAAACTGGATCACCATGCGCCCGGCGTGGCGGATATCATGCACCGATCTGGGGTTCAGATCGGCCAGATTGCGGCGGCTGACAGCGATCACATCCTCGACCAGCACGCCAAAGAACCGGCGCAACGCCTCGTGCCGGCGGCGGTAGTAATTCAGGCCGGGGTATTTCGCATCGACCCGCGCGAAACAATCGCGCAGGATCGGCAGGGCGGCAAGATCATCGGTGCTGAACAGTTCTGCACGAAGTCCGTCGTGCAAGTCATGGTTATTATAGGCGATATCGTCTGAAAGTGCAGCCACCTGCGCCTCGGCACTGGCATGGGTGTGCAGTTCCAGATCGTGGCGCGCATTATAGGCGGCCAGCGCATAGGGGATGTCGCCCACAACCGGCCCATTATGTTTGGCGATGCCTTCCAGCGTTTCCCATGTCAGGTTCAGCCCGTCCCATTCGGCATAATGCCGTTCCAGATCGGTGACGATCCGCAGGGCCTGCGCATTGTGGTCGAAACCGCCGTAAGGTTGCATCAGCGCATCCAGCGCCTCTTCGCCGGTATGCCCGAACGGTGTGTGGCCCAGATCATGTGCCAAGGCGACAGCCTCGGTCAGTTCCACGTTCAGCCCCAAGGTCGCGGCGATGGTGCGCGCGACCTGTGCCACCTCGATCGAATGGGTCAGGCGGGTGCGGAAATAATCGCCTTCATGTTCGATGAAGACTTGGGTCTTGTGTTTGAGCCGCCGGAAGGCCGAGGCATGGATGATCCGGTCACGGTCGCGCTGGAACGGCGAGCGAAAGGTGCTTTCTTCTTCTGCATAAAGCCTGCCGCGTGGATTGGCCGGATCGGTCGCATAGGGCGCTGTCATTTGTTTGCCTGTTGTCGGGTTTGCCTGACATGCCTATATGTCAAAGATGAACAATCCGAAAGGCGATGCAATGCTTACGCTTCCTCCCCAAGTCACGCCGCGTGCTTTTGAACGGCTGGCGGAAATTGGCGCTGCCGCGCAAGGCAAGGCCCTGCGCATCGCGGTCGAAGGCGGCGGTTGTTCGGGGTTTCAATATGAAATTGATCTGGACGAGCCAAAGGACGACGATCTGATCCTGTCGGACAAAGGCGAAACCGTGGTGATCGACGCCATTTCGCTGCCGTTCCTGACCGATGCTGTGATCGATTTTTCCGAAGAATTGATCGGCGCACGGTTCGTGATCAACAATCCAAATGCATCCTCGTCCTGTGGCTGCGGCACATCGTTTGCGATGTGATGAAGATCGCGACATTCAACATCAACGGCGTCAAGGCGCGGATCGAAACCCTGTGCGATTGGCTGGACGACAGCGCACCAGACGTGGCGATCCTGCAAGAGATCAAATCGGTCGATGACGGCTTTCCCCGCCAGTTGATCGAGGATCGCGGCTATACGCTCGAAACCCACGGGCAAAAGGGGTTCAACGGGGTGGCGATCCTGTCGAAACTGCCGCTGGAGGATGTGACCCGTGGCCTGCCCGGTGATGATGCCGACGAACAGGCCCGCTGGATCGAGGCGACAGTGGTTGGCGATGTCGCGGTGCGGATTTGCGGGCTATACCTGCCCAACGGAAACCCCGCGCCGGGGCCGAAGTTTGACTATAAGCTCGCATGGATGGAAAGGTTGCTGGCGCGCGCCACCGCGCTGCTGGCCGACGAGATGCCCGCGCTGATGGCGGGGGATTACAACATCATCCCGCAAGGAATGGACGCCGCAAGGCCTCAGGTCTGGCGCGACGATGCTTTGTTCCGGCCTGAAAGCCGTGCCGCCTATCGCCGTATCCTGAACCTTGGTTTTACCGAGGCGTTCCGCACGCTGGAACCCGGCGCGGGACATTATTCGTTCTGGGATTATCAGGCCGGGGCCTGGGAAAAGAACAATGGTATCCGCATCGACCATTTCCTGCTGACCCCGCAATGCGCGGATCTGCTGGCGGGGGCCTGGATCGAAAAAGACCTGCGTGCGCGCGACAAACCGTCGGATCATGTGCCGGTCTGGGTGGAACTGCGCCCCTGACGGGGCTGGTGGCCTTCGGCGAGGATATTTTTAAACAGATGAAGTTGTCACGTCGTGGTCATAGAGCCAGCCAAGGCGGTTGATAAACGCGTCTGGCGCAATTTTACCAAGTGTTTTCAGCCCTAGATGCGCCACACGCCGTGGGGCGCCGGACAGGTGATAATTGCGCGCATTGGCGTTGGCGGCGGCGATGGCGCGGCTGACGCGGGGGCGGCGGGCGGATTGATAGGCGTGCAGCGCCTGCGCCAGATTGGGCTGCGCATCGGTGATCTGTGCGAGGGTAAAGGCATCTTCAATCGCGAGATTAGCGCCTTGGGCCAGAAACGGCAGCGTCGGATGGGCGGCATCACCCAGCAGCGCGATTTGGTCATTGTGCCAATGATCCGCCACCTTATGGCGGAACAGGCCCCAAAGATTGCAGGCATCGACCCCCGCCAGAAGATCCTGCAACGGTGCGGCGCAATCGGCGAAGGCTGCGCGCAGATTGGCGGGGTCATCACCGTGGTGCCAACCTTCGGCGGCCCAAATGTCGCGTTCCTGCACGGCAACGATATTCAGCCGGTTCCGAGCCAAAGGATAGGTCACGACATGCCGCCCCGGTGCCATCCAGATTTGTGCGACGGGTGGCACGTTGGCGGCGGGAATGATCGCGCGCCAAGCGACCTGTCCGGTGAAAAACGGAGCATCCGCAGTGTTCAGCACAGGCCGGATCACTGAATGCAACCCATCGGCGCCAAGCGTCAGATCTGCGCCAGATAAACCATCCGCTGTCACATCCGCGATCCGCGCGTTCAGCACGATGCGCACGCCCGCCGCGGCGCAGGCCTGCGCCAGCAGACCGATCAAATCGGCGCGGTGCACGAAGCGGTACGGCGGGGTCTGGCGGGTCAGGTCAAAGCGCGCGATGGCCCGCCCGCTGAGCGCATCCACCGGTTTGACAGCTGTAGCGCGCAGACCGGACTGGTCCAGTGCATCCGCCAGCCCAAGAGCTGCAAGCGCACGCGCGCCATTGGGGGTGAGTTGCAGGCCTGCGCCCACCTCGGCAATGGCGGGGGCTTGTTCGTGGACAGTGACCTGTGCGCCTTGGCGTGCAAAGGCCAAGGCCGCGGTCAGCCCGCCGATCCCGCCGCCAATGATGGCAATGCTGCGTCCGGCATTGGCCCCCACATCAATCGTCGCGGTGGACTTTTTCACGCCGTTCGTGGCGTTCTTGCGCTTCAAGGCTCATCGTGGCGATGGGGCGCGCATCCAGACGCTTGAGCGAAATCGGCTCGCCGGTGATTTCACAATAGCCGTATTCGCCATCGTCGATTCGGCGCAGCGCGGCGTCGATCTTGTTGACCAGCTTGCGCTGGCGGTCGCGGGTGCGCAACTCGATCGACCTGTCGGTTTCTTCAGAGGCGCGGTCTGCCACATCGGGGATATTGCGGGTCTGGTCTTTCATCCCCGCCACGGTGTCGCGGCTGTCTTCGAGGATCTCCGCCTTCCAATCCAGCAACTTGCGGCGGAAATATTCGGTCTGGCGTTCGTTCATGAAAGGTTCGTCATCGGCCGGACGATAATCGTTCGAAAGAAACACTTCGGCTTTCATCGCATTTTCCTTGTCTGGCGATCGGGTAACGCGACCACAGGCCATGCAGCAACGGTCCCAATTCCAGCGCCGTGTACCCTTTTGGCCTTGCCATGTCACCCCCTGAATTGATCTGCGGGGCGGGTGTTGCCGATCGTCGTAGACCTGCTAACTTGCGCAGAAATCAAAGGGTAAAGATCATGCAGTTCACCGGCACCGACAGCTATATCGCGACCGACGATCTGAAGATGGCGGTCAATGCTGCGGTCACGCTGGAACGCCCTTTGCTGGTCAAGGGTGAACCCGGCACCGGCAAGACCGAACTGGCCCGTCAGGTCAGCGCCGCGCTTGGCCTGCCGATGATCGAATGGCACATCAAATCCACCACCAAGGCGCAGCAGGGCCTTTATGAATATGACGCCGTGAGCCGGTTGCGCGACAGCCAGCTGGGTGATGCGCGGGTCAACGATGTTGCCAATTACATCAAGCGCGGCAAGCTGTGGCAGGCCTTTGCCGCCCCGGGCCGTGTCGTGCTGCTGATCGACGAGGTGGACAAGGCCGATATCGAATTTCCCAATGACCTGTTACAAGAACTCGACCGGATGGAATTCCATGTCTACGAGACCGGCGAGACCGTGCGCGCGATCCACCGGCCCATCGTGATCATCACATCCAATAATGAAAAAGAACTGCCCGACGCCTTTTTGCGGCGCTGTTTTTTTCATTACATCCGGTTTCCCGACATCGAGATTCTGCGCCGGATCGTGGCGGTGCATCATCCGCAGATCAAGGATGCCTTGCTGACCACCGCGCTGACCCAGTTTTATGACATCCGCGACACGCCGGGGCTGAAAAAGAAGCCATCTACGTCAGAAGTGCTGGATTGGCTGAAACTGCTGCTGGCCGAGGATCTGACCCCCGAAGACCTGCGCCGTGACGGGGCCGATGCGCTGCCGCGCCTGCATGGCGCATTGTTGAAAAATGAACAGGATGTGCATCTGTTCGAACGACTTGCCTTCATGGCGCGTGGCAAAAGGTGATCACGCGGCACCCTGATCCGGCCTCTACGTGCCTGACCATGCGCATGAGGGGCGCGCCGTCTGCCCTGCCGATCCTTAAATATCTGTGCCTGCTTGGCGTGCTTGTGTTGGCCGCCTGCACGCCACAACTGCGCGTGGCAGGGCCTGAGGGGGTCGCGCCGGTCCGCTTGGATTTTCCCGCGATGCGCAGCTTTGCCGCCGCCAGCCCCGGCCCCGCGCGCCGCCCCAATGCGCAGATCGCGCGCGATTTTTCCGATCTGAGCTTTCAGCTTGAAAGCGGGCGGCCGATCCCGCTGTTCACCCGTTTTGAAGGGCCGGTCACGGTGGCGTTCAACGGCCCTGTCCCCGCGCAACTGGCCGCCGATCTTGACGGTCTGCTGGCGCGGCTGCGCGCCGAGGCGGGGATTGATATCAGCCAGATCACGGGCGGCGATGCAACGATCCGGATCGAGCTGGTAGCGCCACGCCAGTTGCGGCAGGCCGCCCCAGGTGCGGCCTGTTTCGTGGTGCCGCGGGTCCGCGACTGGGCCGCATTGCGCCGCAACCGCCAAAGCCCGCTGATTGACTGGACCACATTGCAGGTCCGCGAACAGGCTGCTGTGTTCATCCCCAATGATGCAACCCCGCAGGAAATGCGCGATTGTCTGCACGAGGAACTTGCACAGGCGCTGGGGCCGCTGAATGACCTGTATCGCCTGCCCGATTCCGTGTTCAACGATGACGACATGCATGCCGTGCTAACCGGTTTCGACATGCTGATCCTGCGCGTCACCTATGCGCCCGAATTGCGCAGCGGCATGACCCCGCCAGAGGTGATGGCGCGGGTGCCGGGCATTCTGGAACGGATCAACCCTGCGGGCGCGGGCGGCGCAGCACCGCTCACCGCGGCCACGACCCGCGACTGGACGCAGGCGATCATCATCGCCTTGGGCGGCACCGCATCGCGCGGGGTCCGCCAGCAAGCCGCGGCGCATGCGGTGGCCATCGGTCAGGCGCGCGGCTGGACCGGCACGCGCGCGGGGTTTGCGCAATATGTTTTCGGCCGGTTGCAGATTGGGACCGACCCGTCACTGGCCTTGGGCGCGTTCAATGCCGCGACCCGCGCCTATGCGGGCGATCCGAACCTGCGCATCCAAGCTGCACATGTGGCACAACAGCAGGCCGCCTTTGCCTTGATCGCGCGCGATCCAGAGGCGATACTGGCCCTGACAGGCCCGGCCATCACCGTGGCGCGCCAGCATGAAAACGCAGCCCTGCTGGCCGTGCTGATGATGTTGCGCGCCGAAGCTTTGGACCTGCAGGGCCAACCCGAAGCCGCAATGGCGCTGCGGCTGGACAGTCTGGGATGGGGGTTATACGGGTTCGGCGACAGGGACGCGGTGATTGCACGGCTTAATGAAATCGCCAGCCTGTCGCGCCTGCCAAGCTGAACCCATAGAAAGGTGTCACGATGATCTATCCACTGTCCGGGCTGCTGATCGGGGCCGCCATCGGCGCTTGGCGCGCAAAGGCGAACGGCGGCAAGCCGCTTGATATGCTGCAATGGGGCGCGGCCTTTGGGATTGCGCTGGGGCTGGTTGGGTTGTTCGTGCTGATCTTCGTCGAACGCAGCCTGCTGTGACCTGATGTTCTTGCCGTTTTTCGACAATCTGCGCAAAGCCGGACTGCCGGTCAGCTTGCGCGAATTCTTGTCGTTTCTGGAAGGCATGAAATCAGGCCTTGCGACTTATGATGTCGAGGCGTTCTATTTTCTGGCCCGCACCGTGATGGTCAAGGACGAACGCCACCTCGACCGGTTCGACCGCGCCTTTGCCACAAGTTTCGAGGGGCTGGAGGCGATCCCTGCCGAGGCCGTGCTGAACGCCATCGATATCCCGGCCGATTGGTTGGAAAAACTGGCCGAAAAGCACCTGAGCGCGGATGAAAAGGCCGAAATCGCGGCGCTTGGCGGGTTTGACAAGCTGATGGAGACCCTCAAGCAGCGGCTGGCCGAGCAGAAAGGCCGCCATCAGGGCGGGTCGAAATGGATCGGTACGGCGGGTACATCGCCATTCGGGGCCTATGGTTATAACCCCGAAGGCGTGCGTATCGGGCAGGATCAAAGCCGCCACCAGCGCGCGGTGAAAGTTTGGGACAAGCGCGAATTCCGCAATCTCGACGACAGCGTCGCGCTTGGGACGCGCAATATCAAGGTGGCGCTCAAACGCCTGCGCCGCTGGGCGCGCGACGGCGCGCCAGACGAGCTGGACCTGCCCGGCACAATCCGCGCGACGGCGGAACATGGCTATCTGGATGTCAAAACCCGCCCCGAACGGCGCAATGCGGTCAAGGTGCTTTTGTTCTTGGACATCGGCGGGTCGATGGACCCGCATATCAAGGTGGCTGAGGAATTGTTCAGCGCCGCGAAATCGGAATTCAAGCATTTCCAGCATTTCTATTTCCACAATTGTCTTTACGAAGGGGTGTGGAAGGACAATCGCCGCCGCTGGGATGCGCAGACACCCACATGGGATGTGCTGCATACCTACGGGCCTGATTACAAATGCATTTTCGTGGGTGACGCCAGCATGTCACCCTATGAGATCGCCTATCCGGGCGGGGCCAATGAGCATATGAATGCAGAGGCCGGCGCCGTCTGGCTGGCCCGCGCGCGCGATCAGTGGCGCGATACGCTTTGGATCAATCCGGTCGAGGAACGCCAATGGCCCTACACCCAGTCGATCGGCATGATCCGCGAGATTTTCGGCGCGGAGCGGATGGTGCCGATGACGCTGGACGGGATCAACCGCGGCATGAAGGCGCTGGTGGGATAAAAAACTTTTGGCGCGCCGCGCGGGAGTATTTTTGGAAATAAGAAGCCGGGCGCGACAAAGCGGGCCATTGGCAAGCCGGGCCGCGCGCGCCATATCGGGACCATGATGAAATTTTTGCCGATCTTCCTTGCGCTGGTTTACGGATACGCGATGTTTCGCTTTTCGGTGTGGCGGACTGCGCGCGCATTGGACGACAAATCGACCGAACTGGCCGATCCGATGATCAAGGTGTTGATGGACCGGATGGCCAAGGCGCTGGGGATCGACCGGATCCGTGTGCATATTTACGAGATCCCGCAGGTCAACGGGCTGGCGGCCCCTGACGGGCGGATTTTCATCACACGGGGATTTTTCAACAAATACCGCGCGGGCGAGGTTTCGTCCGAGGAGATGGCCAGCGTGATCGCGCATGAATTGGGCCATGTCGCTTTGGGCCATTCGCGCCGCCGGATGATCGATTTTTCCAGCCAGAATGCGATGCGCACTGCGCTTGCGATGATCTTTAACCGGTTTCTGCCCGGCATCGGGCCGTGGATTGCCGGCGCGCTGATCAGTCTTGTCGCTGCGCGTCTGTCGCGCGATGACGAATTCGAGGCGGATGCCTATGCCTCGGCCTTGCTGGTCAAGGCGGGGATCGGCACAGGGCCGCAGAAAACGCTGTTTGCCAAGCTGGAAAAGCTGACCGGGGCGCATGGCGCCGCCACCCCCGCCTGGATGCTGAGCCATCCCAAGACCGCCCTGCGCATCGCGGCGATCGAGGCGCATGAAGCCAAGTGGCAGGCGCCCTAGCGCGCGGTCAGCGCCTTGCCCAACCTTGGCAGACGCGCCTTTTTCAGCAGCGCGCGCAGGGTCCAGTCCTGACCTGAGAGGCGCTGCGCCTCGGCCAGCACGCCGTCTGCCACACTTTGCACGGGTTGCGGCGCATGCTGCCACAGGTCCAGCAGGAAATTGTCGGGGTCCAGCCGTTGCAGACCTTCGTCGTCCAGAATGTTGCGCGGGAAATCCTTGGCGTTCATCGTCAGGATCGCGTCACAGGACCCTGCGACGGCCGCGGCCAGAACGTGGATATCGCCGGTATCAGGCAGCCAGAACCGCCGTTCGATACCCGTATCATAGCGGATGTTTGCACCTGGAAAGCGCGCTGCTAATGCAGCGATTTCGCCCCGCGCCCAGATTTCCTGCGCCGGGCCAAGCTTGGCTGCGACCCGCGCCCATTCCTCCAGCACCCGCGCCGACCAGCGCGGCGCGAACAGCCCTTGCGCCGCGCAGCCCAGCACCATTTCCCGCATCACCGTGGGATAGAGCACACAAGCGTCGATCAGCACCTTCATAGGCGGAAGAACACGGCTTTCAGATAGCCGCTTTCGGCCAGATGCGGCATCAGCGGGTGGTCGGGTCCGGCGAAACCGGTATGGATGATCTGCCCACGCCGCCCTGCCCGCCCGATCCCGCGTGCCGATGCATTGCGGAACTTGGTCAGATCCACCGCATGCGAGCATGAACACAGCGCCAGATACCCATCCGGTGCCACCAGCGGTGCCGCCAGACGCGCCACCCGTTCATAGGCGCGCAATCCCGCCTCGAGCGCGGCCTTGCCCGGCGCAAAGGCAGGGGGATCGCAGATCACAACATCGAATTGCGCGCCTTCCTCGGCCAGGGCAGTCAGCACGTCGAAGGCATCGCCCTTGCGGGTGCTGAACCGGTCTGCCACGCCCATCGCGGCGGCACCCTGTTCGGCCAGATCAAGCGCCGGCGCAGAGCCATCTATCGCCAGCACCGATGCTGCCCCCTGCGCCAGTGCCGCAAGCCCGAAGCCGCCGACATGGGCAAAGACATCCAGCACCCGCGCATCGCGCGAAAGCCCTGCGGCAAAGGCATGGTTGGGCCGCTGGTCAAAGAACAGGCCGGTTTTCTGCCCGCCCATGATATCGGCCAGATAGGTCGCGCCATTCATTGGCACCGCAACGGGCGCTGTGGGGGCATTGCCGGCCAACACATCCATCCGCTCTGCCAGCCCTTCCAGCGCACGGGTCCGGCCGGTGCCGTTCATAATGACAGTTGTGACGCCGGTGACATCCTGCAAAGCCGCGACCAGCGGCGCAATCAGCACATCGGCCCAAGCCGCATTGGGCTGCACCACGGCAATATCGCCGAATCGGTCGATGATGACGCCGGGCAACCCGTCAGCCTCTGCATGGATCAGCCGGTAGAACGGCTCGGGATAGACCCGCGCCCGATGCGCCAGCGCCCGGCTGATCCGGGCGGCGAACCAGGCCTGATCAATCACGGCCTCGGGGTTCTGGTCCAGCATCCGGCAGATGATCTTTGACGCGGGGTTGACCGCAACGACACCCATCGGGGTGCGGTTCGCATCTTCCAGCAGCGCGATGCTTCCCGCGGGCAGGCCGCGGGTGCGCCGGTCAGTCACCAGTTCATTGGCGTAAACCCAAGGATAGCCGTGGCGGATCGCCCGCGCCTCGGCCTTGGGGATGAGGCGCACTGTGGCGCGGTCGGATGCATCATGTTGTGTCATTCGCTGTCACTAGCGAAGGGCATTGTCCATGAAAAGACCCGATCGCAGCCTCAGCGCAATTGGTCAGCCAATACCGAAGTCAGGAAATCGGTGACGCGGACCTTTTGGGTGGCGCCCTGTGCGTCGAGTTGGGCATTGATATTGCCGCCCCACGCCTCAAGATTTGCAACAACGCGCCGCTTCGGCTCGATCACGGTGCCGATGTCAGCATCGCGCACCGTCAGATCAAAGACGATGTGATGAACGCCGCCGGTCGAAAATTCCGCACGGCGGGTCACGCCATGGAACCTGACTAGCGTAATGTCCAATGCGACCGGCCGGTCGCCAGCCCTGGTGGCAACGATATTGCGCGCCGCCGCCTCTTGGAACATCGCCGCGATCTGCGCGATCCGGTCACCCGGCGCATCGCCATGCCAGACGATGTCAGCCTGTGGATATATGCTGTTTTCTTCGGATATTGTCAGGTCGGCCAAAGCGCTAAAATTCACCCCGGCAAGCCGGTAATCGCGCGCGATGTCCTGACGGGGATCACCTTGTACGGTTCCAGCCGGGGCACAGGCCGCAAAGGCGCCAAGCAACGCCAATACACTCAAAAATCTTTGAAACATGACTACTCTTTCATCTCAACACACACACCAACAGGCATGCTATATAAAAAGTGCCCTCTTATTGCAACGACAAGAAATACCAGCCTTGGGAAATCAGGGTTCGGCATGGGCCGCGCCCTTGTTAGCGCTAACACAATCTGTTAGAGAGGCGACAACAAAAAGCCGAGGACCAAGATGCCGCTACACCCGACCATCGCCGCCGTCACCGACCGTATCCGCGCAAGGTCCGAAGGGCCACGCCGCCGCTATCTGGACACGATGGCGCGCGCCGCCGCCGAAGGCCCGCGCCGGGCGCACCTGACCTGTGGCAATCAGGCCCATGCCTATGCCGCGATGGGCGATGACAAGGCCGCGCTGACCGCCTCCAGTGCAGGCAATATCGGGATCATCACCGCCTATAACGACATGCTGTCGGCGCATCAGCCGTTCGAGACATACCCCGACAAGATCCGCGCCGCCGCGCGTGCTGCGGGTGGCACAGCGCAGGTTGCAGGCGGCGTGCCTGCGATGTGCGACGGTGTGACCCAGGGCCAGACCGGTATGGAATTGTCGCTGTTTTCACGCGATGTGATCGCGCTGGCCGCAGGAGTAGGCCTGTCGCATAACGTGTTCGATTCCGCCATCTATCTGGGTGTCTGCGACAAGATCGTCCCCGGCTTGGTGATCGCCGCGGCGACCTTTGGCTATATCCCCGGCGTCTTTGTGCCTGCGGGGCCAATGGTTTCGGGCCTGCCCAATGACGAAAAGGCCAAGGTGCGCCAGCAATTCGCCGCGGGTGAAATCGGGCGCGACGCGCTGATGGCAGCAGAAATGGCCAGCTATCACGGGCCGGGCACATGTACCTTTTATGGCACCGCCAATACCAACCAGATGCTGATGGAATTCATGGGCCTGCATATGCCCGGCGCGTCTTTCGTCAATCCCGGCACGCCTTTGCGCGAGGCGCTGACCGTGGCCGCCACCGAACGCGCGCTGGCGATCAGCGCGCTTGGCAATGCCTATACGCCGGTCTGCGACGTGCTGGATGAACGGGCCTTTGTGAACGGGCTGGTCGGGCTGATGGCGACCGGGGGGTCCACCAATCTGGTGATCCACCTGCCTGCCATGGCGCGCGCGGCGGGTGTGATCCTCGATCTGCAGGATTTTAGCGACATATCCGCCATCACGCCGCTGATGGCCAAGGTCTATCCCAACGGGCTGGCCGATGTGAACCATTTCCACGCCGCCGGCGGGCTGGCCTATATGATCGGGCAATTGCTGGACGCGGGGCTGTTGCACGACGACACGGTGACCATCGCAGGCAAGGGTCTTGCACATTACACGCGCGAACCAAAACTGGCAGAGACTGGCGTCATCTATGCAGACGGGCCAAAGATTTCTGCCAATGACCGCATCCTGCGGCCCGCCGCCGACCCGTTTCAGGCCTCTGGTGGGTTGATCCAGCTGCAAGGCAATCTGGGGCGCGGCGTGATCAAGACATCCGCAGTCGCCCCCGAACGGCACATCATTCAGGCACCTGCGCGGATCTTCCACACCCAGGAATCGGTAAAAGACGCGTTCAAAGCCGGTGAATTCACCAGCGACACAGTGATCGTCGTGCGCTTTCAGGGGCCGAAATCGAACGGCATGCCCGAATTGCACAGCCTGACCCCGATCCTCGCGGTGCTGCAAGACCGCGGGCACAAGGTCGCGCTGGTCACTGACGGGCGCATGTCGGGCGCATCTGGTAAGGTGCCATCAGCCATCCATGTCTCGCCCGAGGCCGCGGACGGCGGCCCGATCAGCCTGATCCGCGACGGCGATATAATCCGGCTTGACGCCACCACCGGCACAATCGCGGTGCTGGACGTGGACCTTGCCACCCGCAGCCCAGCCACCGCCGATCTGACCGGCAATGGCACCGGCGTCGGGCGCGAATTGTTCGAAATCTTCCGCCGCAGCGTGGGGCCTTCTGCCGACGGGGCGGGCGTCGTCGTCTGACGCCCCCCATTTCTTATTTCCAAAAATACTCCCGCCGGAGGCAGCGCAGTGCCTGCGGCCATAGCTTCAGAAAGACTGGACATGACCCCTCAGGATGCTTCCGCCGCCGCAATGAAAATCTGCCTCCTCGCCCCGGTGATCCCGGTTCTGGTGATCAGTGATGCCAGCTGCGCCGCGGACCTCGCGCGCGCGCTGGTCGCAGGCGGGCTGCCCGCGCTTGAAGTGACCTTGCGCACGCCAGCCGCCCTCGACGTGATCCGCGAAATGGCGGGTGTGGCGGGCGGGCATGTCGGCGCAGGCACGTTGCTGACCACGCGTGATGTCGAAAACGCCAAGGCGGCAGGGGCGACCTTTGGCGTTGCCCCGGGCGCCACTGACCGGCTGCTGGACGCCTGCGAGGCGAACGATCTGCCGCTTTTGCCCGGTGCGGCGACCGCCTCAGAAGCGATGCGCCTGCTGGAACGCGGCTATAGCGTGCAAAAATTCTTTCCCGCCGAGGCCAATGGCGGCGCTGCCGCGCTCAAGGCCATTGGCGCGCCGATCAGCCAGGTGAAATTCTGCCCCACCGGCGGCGTGACCCTGCAAAACGCGCCCGCCTATCTGGCGCTGTCCAACACATTATGCGTGGGCGGGTCATGGGTGGCCCCCGCAGATCTGGTGCAGGCCGGCGACTGGGCGGGGATCACCGCATTGGCCGCACAGGCAGCGGCGCTAGCGCGCGGATAAGACGGTATTTTCACCTTGCGTTAGGAATTACCCCCTATCCAGAACAGCGTAAGGGAATAGGGACTATTCATGCTGGCTCGGTGGTCTGTTGCGTGGCGCATCAACAGCGGCTTTGTCGTGCTGGCGTTGCTGATCATCGCCCTGTCGGTGGCTGCCGTTCGGGCGGTGGATAACCTGCGCAGCGATTTTGCCACCAGCGGCCAGATCGCGGCGCAGAACATGGCGGTAGGCGGGTTCATCCGGCAGATGCAAGCCGCTGAACGCACCGTACGGGCCTATGGCGCAGCCCCAACTGACGCCATGGCGCAGGCCGTTGCCGCTCATCTTGCGGCACTGCGCGATAATCCCGCGCTATCTGCGGCCTTTGCGCCCAGCACCGCAGCACGCACGGAAATCGACGCGGTATTGGCGCTGGCGCAGGATTACGCGACGACATTTACCCAGATCAGGGACCTGCGTGCCGCCGCCACCAACCCCGGCATCGCCCTGCAGGCAAAGGTGCAAGACATGCACGGCGCCCTGCGCAGCATCACCAACAGCGTCGGCGTCTCTGGCCGGCCACAGCTGGTGCAGGCCGCACAGACAGCGATGCACAGTTTCGATACCGCCACGCTGCATCTGGACAGCTATCTTGCCTTGCGCAACGACGATGACGGGCGTGCGGCGCGCGCGGCGCTTGATACCTTTGGCGCGGCGATGGCGCAGCTGGCACAGGCGGGCGCTGGTGCCTATCTGCAAAACCAGATCGCCCAGATCGCGGACGCTGTCCCCGCGCTGATCACGGATTTGGATCGCTACGCAGCCAGTATGACGCAGGCCGACAGGCTGGAAAGCACCGTACTGGCCCCGCTGGGGCAGCTGGTTCTGGACCGGCTGAATGCGCTGCTCCGCCAGATCGCGCAGGCCGGACAGGCCCATGATGACGCCAGCGCCAGCTTGCTGGCGGATTTGCGCAAACTTATCCCAATGATGGGTCTGCTCACTGCTCTGCTGGCCCTGCTGGCCGGGTATCTGGTCGCACGCGGCATCACTCACGCGATCACCCGACTGGTAGAGGCCACCAACAGGCTGGCGGCGGGCGATACCGCGACAGCCGTGACCGGCGGCGACACAGACCACGGGTTAGGACGATTGGCGCTGGGTTTGGACGCGATCCGCGCGACACAGATCGCACAGGCAAATGCGGATGCGGCGCAAAATGCACAACAACGCGACCAACAACAGGTGATCGACATGTTGCAATCGCAGCTGGTACGTTTGGCGGCGGGTGATCTGACCGTGCAGATCGATCAGCCCTTTGCCCCCGCCCATGACAACCTGCGCCAGGATTTCAACAGGGCAACCGATGCATTGCGCGCGCTGATCGGGCAGATGTCCCAGACCGCCGGGCTGGTCGCCGTGCAAACCCGCCAAGCGACATCGGCCACAGCGGCCTTGTCACAGCGCATAGAAAAGCAAGCGACGACGCTGGACCAGACCAGCGCCGCGCTGGGCCAGCTGACAGCAAGCCTGCGCGCGGTCGCCGGTGATGCGCGCACAGTCGACAGCACAGTGACCGCCGCGCGCGCGCAGGCCACCAACAACAGCGATGTCGTGGCGCAGGCCGTCGCCGCCATGGCCAAGATCGGCGATTCGTCACAGCAGATGTCGCAGGTGATCGGGGTGATCGAAGATATCGCCTTTCAGACGAACCTGCTGGCGCTGAATGCAGGGGTCGAGGCCGCGCGCGCCGGTGACGAAGGGCGCGGCTTTGCCGTGGTCGCCGCCGAGGTGCGCACCTTGGCCCAAAAATCGGCAGAGGCGGCCAAACAGATCACCGCATTGATCGCCCGCAGCGGCAAACAGGTGCAACGCGGAACGGACCTTGTTGGTACCGCAGGCAGCGCGCTGTCGGATATCAGCACGCAGGTTGGCGAAATCGCCGCCCTGACCACGCGCATCGCCGCCGGCACCCAAGATCAGGCCACGGCTCTGTCGCGCATCACGACGGGCGTGACCGAGCTGGATCAGATGACCCAGCACCAATCAACAATGATCCACGATGCCAGAACGCGCGGCGCACAGCTCGATCAGGCGGCGGCGATGCTGACCGACCTGACGGGCCGCTTTGCCACCGGCCGCACTCCCGCCCCATTGCTGACCGAAACGGCGATCATCCCGCTCGAGGCGGCGATTGGGCGCACAAGTGCCACGCTCTTGCATCCGCCCTTCAAATCATCGCAACGCAAGGCGCCGGTACCAGATGTTTAACCGCTTGCCCTAGCTATCGGCGCGCAACCGTGCATCGCGCCCGCCACGCCGCCGCGGCGGGGCGGCCATTGGCACAGCCTGCTGCAAAGTGCGCGTCATCGGGTGGCCGGCTGGCGCATCCGCATGCCGCGTCAGCACCGCGCGCACCGCGACACCGATGTCTTGCCCGTCCGGCAGGCCCAGCACCCAATCCAGAAAAATTGACCGACACTCGGCCTCGGTAATGCCATCAATGCAAAACGCTTCGCGGATCAGGGCCTTGGTGTCATGCAGATCACCCTTCATCCGGTTCCTTTCAGACGGCGGCTGATGATGACATCTGCGGCCTTGTGCAAACGGGTCATCTGCGCCAGCAGCGCGTCCAACCCTTGGGTGTCAGTTTCACGCAGGATCATCCGGCGCGCCCCTTCGCCCAGATCATTCGGGTCAAGCCCGCCCCCTGTCAAGAGCTTGACCGCCGCCTGCAATTTCCACAACAGCCGGGCGGCATCACACAGGGCCTGCGCATCCGCCGCATCCAGCCAGCCCGCGGCGACCCCGGCGTGCAATTGCGCATCCACATCACGCGCAGGACTGCCCGCGATCAGCGCCGCTGTCTGCGCGCATAATTCGATATCCTGCAACCGGCCCGGCCCGGTCTTGGCATCCCAAGCCTCGCCCGGCCCCTTGGCCTGCGCCAGCCGCATGCGCATTTCGGCCACATCGGCGACAACCGGCGCCCCCTGCCCTTTGCGCACCAACAGATCGCGGCGAAACGCCTCGATCGCGGCGCAAAGATTGGCATCACCCGTGATCGGGCGCGCGCGTGTCAGCGCCAGATGTTCCCAGGTCCAGGCATCGGTGTTCTGGTAATCGACGAAAGCATCCAAGGATGTGGCCACCGGCCCCTGCCGCCCCGACGGGCGCAGCCGCATATCCACCTCGTAAAGCCGCCCCGCCGCCATCGGCACGGCCAGCGCGGTGATCAAGGCCTGCGTCAGCCGCGCGAAATAGGCCCGCGTTGCCAAAGGGCGCGGCCCGTCAGAAGTTTCAACCCCCGCAGGGTCATAGATCACGATCAGGTCAAGATCGGACCCCGCGTTCAGCCGCGCCGCGCCAAGCGATCCCATCGCCACAACCGCCACGCCCCGCCCGGGCGGGGGGCCGTGTTTGCGCGCGAATTCCGCCACGATCACCGGCCAGAGCGCGGCAATCACCGCCTCGGCCAGATCGGCATATTGTGCGCCGCTGCCGACAGCGTCGATCAGCCCGCGCAGATGATGCACCCCGATGCGGAAATGCCATTCGCGCGCCCAGGTCCGTGCCGCGATCAGCTGGCTTTCGTAATCGGGATGGGTCGCCAGCACCGCGCCCAATTGATCGCGCAGCGCGGCCATGCCGGGCCATGGGTCAAAGAACGCGCCGCCGATCACCGCATCCAGCACGGCCGCATTGCGCGACAGATATTGCGCCAGCGCCGGCGCCGTTGCCGCGATATCGACGATCAGCCGGGTCAGTTGCGGATTGGCCTCGAACAGCGAAAACAATTGCACTCCGGCAGGCAGCCCCGCCAGAAAACCGTCAAATTGCGCCAGTGCTTCGTCCGGGCGCGCGGCCTCTTGCAGGCTGGCCATGATCTGCGGGATCAGCCGGTCGAAAATCTCGGTCGCGCGCGGAGATCGCAGCGCGGGATAGCCTTGCCAGCGCGCCACAACCTCCTGCCCCCAGGTGATCTGCGGTTTGGGTTTGGCATCGGGGGCAAAGAACCCTTCGGTCAGCACATGCACATCGGCAAGGCGGCGGGTCAGGTCGTGGCGCAATTCCGCGACATCGCGCCCCATGAAGGCCGCGAGCCTGTCGAACCCCGCCGCATCCTGCGGCAGATGATGGGTCTGCGCATCGGCGAACATCTGCACGCGGTGTTCCACCTCGCGGTGGTGGCGGTAGTGATCGAGCAATGTGTCAGCCACATCCGCCCCGATCCAGCCCGCCCCCGCAAGCGCATGAAGCCCTTCGCCGGTGCCACGCAGGCGCAGCGCCGGATCGCGCCCGCCTGCAATCAACTGGCGGGTCTGGGTGAAAAATTCAATCTCGCGGATACCGCCGCGCCCCAGTTTCATGTCATGCCCTGCCAGCGCGACCGGCCCGCCCAGCCCCTTGTGATCGCGGATTTTCAGCCGCATGTCATGGGCGTCCTGAATGGCCGCGAAATCCAGATGCTTGCGCCAGACAAAGGGGCGCAGGGTTTGCAGGAACCGCGCGCCAGCCGCCTGATCCCCCGCACAGACCCGCGCCTTGATATAGGCCGCGCGTTCCCATGTCCGACCCACGCTTTCGTAATAGCGTTCTGCCGCTTCCATCGACAGACAGACCGGCATCACCGAAGCATCGGGGCGCAGCCGTAGATCGGTGCGGAACACATAACCGCCGTCTTTGACCTCGGACAGGATCGCCGTCATCCGGCGGGTCACGCGGATAAAGGCGGTGCGCGCCTCGAACACATCCTCGGGGGCGAAACGGCTGTCGTCGAACAAACAGATCAGGTCGATGTCAGAGGAATAATTCAGCTCATGCGCGCCCATCTTGCCCATCGCCAGCACGACCATGCCTGCGGCGTCCTGCGGCGCGCCGAGGGGGAGTTTTCCGCGCGCAACCTCGGCCGCGACCAGCCGCGTGACACAGGCCGCAACCGCCGCATCGGCAAAGCGGGTCAGCGTGCCGGTCACGGTTTCCAAAGGCCATACACCGCCCAGATCGGCCAGTGCCGCAACCAGCGCGATGCGCCGTTTCATCTGCCGCAGATGGATTGGCAGCGCGTCCAGCGTGACGGAGTCAAGCTGGACCAGCAAACCGTCCACCGCCGCTTCGGGATCATCGAGCGCGGCAGGCAGCCAGTCTTTTTCTTGCCGCATCAACCCTGCCAGATAGGGGCTGCATCCGGCAGTCCCGGCCAGCAAGGCACTGATTTCGGGCGCAAAGGCGGGCAGTTGCGTCAGCATATCCGCACCAAGCGCGGCGTCATACGGACGAGGGCAACGGGTGATGCGGCGGGCAATGCTCATGCGCTGCACATTGGGTGCAATCGGGGGGCTGGTCAATCGCCAACACCCCGCTAAGCTGCCCCAAACAGGAGCATGACAGATGAGCAAAAGCCTGACCCGCGTCATCCGCGCACTGCAAGATCACGGGGTCCAGATCACCCCGCTGGAAATGGACGAGCAGACCCGCACAGCACAACAGGCCGCCGATGCCGCAAACTGCGCGCTGGACCAGATCGCCAAATCGGTGATTTTCGCAGGCCAGACCAGCGGGCGCGCGATCTTGTTCATCACCGCGGGCGGCAATCAGGTGGATAGCAGCAAGGCAAGCGTGGCCGCGGGCGAGCCTTTGGCCAAGGCCGATGCCGGTTTGATCCGCGCGCAGACCGGTTTTGCCATCGGCGGTGTTGCCCCCATCGGGCATTTGACGCCGGTGCGCGCCTTTTTCGATGCGCGCCTGCTGGATTTCGCGCAAATCTGGGCGGCTGCAGGCACGCCACGGCATATATTCCCCATAGCGCCGCAGCAATTGTTGCAGATTTCCGGCGCGCAGATTGCTGATTTCATTGCCTGATTTGTCATGATGTAAAAAACCTTTACATCACCTCTTGCAAAATATGGGCGGCTTTCCGATATCTGTGATGTGAAACACATTCACATCCACCCTGCTGCCTTGAAGGAGAGCATGATGACCACGAACACAGCCCAGACTTACGACACCAGCCCCGGTTTTCTTGCCCGGACCGAGGCTTGGCTTGATGCGCGCGGCAAAGGCGCCTGGATCGCCGCGATGGTGCTGGGCTTTATTGTGTTTTGGCCCGTGGGTCTGGCGCTTTTGGCCTATATGATCTGGGGCAAGGGCCTTTTTGCGGGGTCCTGCCGCAAGACTGGCAAGTCGTCCATCACCATGACCAAATCCAGCGGCAACGCAGCTTTTGACGCCTACCGCAATGAAACCATCCGCCGTCTGGAAGACGAGCAGCACAAGTTCGAGGCTTTTCTCAAGCGGTTGCGCGATGCCAAGGACAAGGCCGAATTCGACGCCTTCATGGATGAACGCGAACGCAAGGCCGCAGCAAAATCTGCCATGGCACCCGACGCGCCACAGGTCTGACACAGGCCAATTCCCCCGAACGGCCCGCCACGGCGGGTCGTTTTGGTAAGAGGCGCGCATTAACGCAGCGTGTGACACAGGGCTTGGCGCGCGGGCGCAGGGTTGTTAAGCTTCGTGAAACCATACGGGTTCATTCATGCGCCACACCCTTCCAATCGCCCCGCAGTTCTATGTGACAGCGCCGCAGCCTTGCCCCTATCTTGCGGGCCGGATGGAACGAAAGCTGTTCACAGCCCTGCAAGGCGACAACGCGCCGAAACTCAACGATTCGCTGTCAAAACAGGGGTTCCGGCGGTCGCAAAACGTGCTCTACCGGCCGTCCTGCGCGGAATGTTCGGCCTGTATGTCGGCACGGATCAATGTGGCCGCGTTCACGCCTTCGCGCAGCCAGCGCCGTGTTCTGGCGCGCGCGCATCACCTGCACCGCCGCGCGACATCGCCCTGGGCGACCGAGGAACAATATGACCTGTTCCGCGCCTATCTCGACAGCCGCCATGCCACGGGCGGGATGGCAGATATGGATATGTTCGAATTTGCCGCCATGATCGAGGAAACGCCGATCCGGTCGCGCGTGATCGAATATACCGATGCGGGGGTTTTGCAGGCGGTCTGTCTGACAGATATTCTCGATGACGGGCTGTCGCTGGTCTATTCCTTCTTTGATCCCGCGCTCGAACGCTTGTCGCTTGGCACCCATGTCATCCTTGACCATGTCAAGATCGCGCAGGAAATGGACCTGCCTTATGTCTATCTGGGCTATTGGGTGCCGGGCAGCCCCAAGATGGGCTATAAGGCGAAATTCGCAGGGCTGGAGGTGTTTCGCGGCGGCACATGGTCACCGCTGACCGCGCCCGACAGTTTCGACACAGCCCTGCATCCTTTGTCCTCCGAACCCATCGCCGAACAGGTCGCCAAGATCAACCTGCCCGACGGGCGCAGCTAGCCCATCAGCCCAGCAGGTTGGGCAGGATCGTCACCACCCAAGGGAAAAACGCAAGGATCAGCAGCGCGCCGATCTGGATGCCGATGAACGGCAGCACCCCGCGATAGATCTGGCCCGTGGTGATGGACTTGGGCGCCACACCGCGCAGATAGAACAGCGCAAACCCGAATGGCGGCGTCAGGAACGAGGTTTGCAGGTTCACCGCGATCATGATCGTCACCCATTTGGGATCAAACGTGCCGCCATAGATCACCGGCCCGACAATGGGGATCACGATGTAGATGATCTCCAGAAAATCCAGCACGAACCCAAGGATGAACAGCACGAGCATGACCAGCAAGAACACCTGCCATTCATTGTCGAACGACCGCAGGAATTGCTGGATATAATGTTCCCCCCCGAAAGAGATCAGCACAAGGTTCAACAATTGCGACCCGATCAGGATGGCAAAGACCATCGCCGTCACCTTGGCGGTTTCGCGCACGACAGGTGCCAGAACGCCGCCCGCCAGCAGCACCCAACAGGCCCACAAAAGCCCGAACATCGCGTAAAGGAACGCGCCGAATGCCACCAGAAAGGCGATCCTGTCTTCCAGCGGCACCACCTCGCGGCCCATGCGCATGTCGAAATTATACCCCACCAGCAGCATCACGATGATCGCCCCCGCCGTCAGCAGCACGATGCGCGGTGACAGGCCCTGATCCTTGCGCTTGCGATACGCCGCCAGCAGGATCGCCCCGCCCGCACCCAAGGCTGCGGCTGGTGTCGGGTTGGTGATGCCCCCGATGATCGACCCCAGCACCGCCACGATCAGCACCAGCGGCGGAAAGATCACCCGCAGAATATCGTTCTGCCCCATATAACCAAAGGCGACCCGCAGCCCCCGATAGGCCACCAGCAGCGGTAGCGCGATCAGCAAAACCGTCCCCCCCGGCGTCGTCAGCGGCGAAACAAGCAGCACATCGACCAGCAGTAACAGCCCGATCCCCCCTGCCCCGATCAGCAAGGGCCGGTGGTCGGCCAGCGGCGCCACGCCGCGCGCCACGGCCAACATCAGCCCCATGATCACGGCGGCAACGGCAATGCCGGTCCCGATGGGCGGCGCGTCAACGGCGCGCTGCGCGACCCTCTCGGCGCGTTCCTCTGGCGAAAGTTGTCGTGCCTGTGTCACGCCACCGGCGGCGTCGATCTGCGCCTGTTCGGCAAGGGCGCTGTCCCATGCCGCTTGGCCATGCAGGGCGATCATGCTGTCGGCGCAGGCGGGGCTGACGCGGGTGCGCAATGATGCGGATTGGCCTGCATCGGTGAAACTGCCCACCAGCACCGACTGGCTACCCACAACGCCTGCCCCGTTCAGCCCGATCACCAGCCCGATGATCCCCACAGGCACCGCCAGAAACCATGTCAGTTTATCGTTGCGGCTGCCGGTCTTGGTGCCGGTACCTGCGCTGAATTGCACGGCGGGGGCCTTGGTCGGGTTCAGCAGGGCAAAGACAAAGGCATAAAGCGCGTAAAGCACCGCCAGCATGATCCCGGGCAGCAAGGCCGCCTGAAACAACGCGCCCACCGACACCACCGCAGGCTTGCCCAGATAGGTCAGCGCGTCATTGCACCCCGCCAATTGCGCGCGCTGTTCTTGTGCCGTGGCGTATAGATCGCCTGCCAAGGTGCCCAACAGCACGATCACGATGGAGGGTGGAATGATCTGCCCCAAGGTGCCGGACGCCGCGATCACCCCCGTGGCTAATTGCGGCGAATAGCCGTTTTTCAACATCGTCGGCAGCGCCAGCAGGCCCATCGTCACGACAGTGGCGCCCACGATCCCTGTCGAGGCCGCCAGAAACGCACCAACGATCACGATCGACACGGCAAGCCCCCCCGGCAACGGGCCGAACACCCGCGCCATCGTGGTCAGCAATTCATCCGCGATGCGCGAGCGTTCCAGCACGATGCCCATCATCACGAACATCAGCACCGCCAGCAAAATCTCGATGGAATTGCCCGCCAGCACCTTTTCATTGATCCGGTTGACCATGAACCCGATGTTGCGGTCCAGCGCCGTTTCCCAGCCCTGCGGGAACAATGGCGCCTCAAACCGGGGCAGATCAGGATAGCGGAACACCGAAATCGTATCCGGGCGCACGCCCTCGGCGATCAGGGCGCGATAGGCGTCAGAGCGCATATCGACACCAGCATGGACCAGCAGACCGGACGAATCCAGCGCAGCAATGATCGCAAAAGACATCACCGCCGCCCCGCTGATCGCAAAGGCCACGGGAAATCCCGACAGGATCCCCGCAAACAGCGTCAGGAACAGGATGATGATGCCGATCTCGATGCCGTCTAAGCCGAAAAGCATGATACGTCCGCCTTGTTAATGTATCTTGGCTGAAAGATCGGCGATCTCGTCGCCGGTCTTGTCTTTATCAAGGTATTTGGCCTCGCTGGCCTCGCCTTCTTTGCGTTCCAGCAACGACCGGTAAAACACCGCGACCGCCTGCAACAGCACCATGAAGGTGAAGACCAGCAGCAGGATCTTGAACAGGAAATAGGCGTCAAAACCGTTTGCCGATGTGCTGATCGTTTCGATATTCCACTGGAATGCCTGCGACCGCGTCATCAACCGATCGAGCGTGTCAGACGCCGATGCGTTGGGCAGCACCAGATGCCGCCACATGAAAAACCAGCCATAGATCCAGATCACGATGGCGGATGGCACCATGAAAAACAGCGCGCCGAACATGTCGACACAGCGTTTGGCGCGAAAACTCATCGGCGCATAGAGCAGATCGACCCGCACATGCCCGCCCTGCACAAAGGTATAGGTCGCGCACAGGGTAATGACGATGGCGTTATAAAGCTTCAGCTCGTCCGACCACCAGCTGACGGGGCGTTCAAAGGTCACGCCCAACCCGATGCTGATGTCAGAGACCGCGAAAATGCCTTGCAGAAAGATGATGACGATCTGTTGCAGCACCATCAACAGCCCTGCCCATGCCGCGGCCCGCCCGACGCTGTTGGCAAAGCCTTCCAGCACGCGCACGCAGCGCCACATGAAGGCATTAAAAATCAGCCCTGCGATGGTGACGACCGCAAAGATCACCAGCACCGCAAAGAACAATTCAACCGAGGCCCCGTAATAGATGAACCGCGCCAGCGCCTGTTTGGCGGCGGGGTCCATCGGGCCATTGATCTGCGGCACCCAAGACAGCCACAGGCCGGGGTTCAGCAGCGCGAAACCGATGTTGTAAAAGGCTGCGATCAGCTGCGCCGCGATCCAGCCAAAGGCGTTGCCGCCCCATGCCTCCACCAGTCCCATGATCTATCCCCGTTTATTCTTGCACCGATGCAAAGAAGGCCCGCAGCACCCGCGCGGGCCTTCTTTTGGCGTTGCATACCGGCGATGCCGGCCTTGCGCCTAGGCCTTCAGGCGGTTGCGCTGTGCCAGATAAGCACCTTCGGAAATGCTGGACCATTGCGCCGAGCTGCGCATCGAGGCGAAATAGCTTTCGTGGCATTTCGCATAGATCGGATCACCCAACGCTTCGGCGACGACTTCGTCGGCGGCGGCGCTGAACGCATCCCAGATCGGGTCCGCAAATTCGAGCACTTGCACGCCACCGGCCTGCAAACGCGACAATGCAGCGGCGTTACGGGCCATGAACAGCGACATCGTCCAGATGCTGCTGGCGCGGCTGGCGTTTTGCACGATCGATTGCTGCGCCGGCGTCAGGCTTTCGTAGACATCAAGGTTCAACACCAGGTTCAGGTTCGGCCCCGGCTCGTGGAAACCGGCGGTGTAATAGAATTTGGTGATTTCCTGGAAACCGGCGGTTTCATCAGCCCAAGGCCCGATCCATTCGGTCCCGTCAATCGCCCCAGAGGCCAGCGCCTGATACACTTCAGCGCCCGGCAGGTTCTGGACCGATGCGCCCAGCTTGCCCATCACCTGACCACCCTGCCCCGGCATGCGGAAACGCAGACCCTGGAAATCTTCGGGGCCGTTCATTTCCTTGGCAAACCAGCCACCCGATTGCGGGCCGGTGTTGCCTGCCGAAAATGCCTTGAGCCCAAAGATCGAATACAATTCGTCAGCCAGCACATCGCCACCGTCGTGGTTGATCCAATTGGAATATTCCATAAAGGTCATGCCGAACGGGATCTGCGAAAAGAACGAAAACGCAGGGTGCTGGCCAAGGAAATAGTAATCCACGCCGTGATACATATCGGCCTGACCAGCGGCGACGGCGTCGAACACTTCGAACGCGCCGACCAATTCGCCCGCGGCCTTGAGATCGACGGTGACCTGCCCGTCGGTCATTGCGGTGATCATATCGGCGCAATATTGCGCGCTGTCATGCACACCGGCAAGGCCACGACCCCAGGTCGTCACCAGCGTCAGGGTACGGTTGCCCTGCGCCTAGGCAGGCGCGGCCAGCGCTGTCGCTGCAGCGGCAGAGCCGCCAATCGCTGAATTCTTCAAGAAAGACCGACGGTCCATAAAATCTCCTCCCAGAAGGTTTTGGCGGGGTCATGCAACATGCACGATCTGCTCAAGGTTGTCGTAAACCTTTTTTAACCACATTCGAAATACAAAAGAAATACAAAACAACCGGCTAAATCTTCTCGGGCTTTAAAAGCCAACCGCAGTCACTGCAGGCTTTGAACGCTGAACTTTGCACGCCACCAGACCAAAGGCGGCCGCCCCTTTTGACGGGGGCGACCTGACTGTCCCCCGGGAGAGAAGGATCAGTTTTCCAAGCTGGCCTGAATACCCGCACGCACGATCGAGAACCATTCCCCCGTCAGGCGCAATTGTTCCAGCCCCGCGTTCATCGCAGGCAGGGCGGCATTGGCCTCGGGGTTGGTCTTGGCCACAAAGACATGCAGCGTCGCGGTCGTGGTCAGCGCATCCAGCGACACGACCCTTTCGGAAATCGCCAGGCTGCGCATGTCATCTTCGGCAGGCAGCGCATCATAGGTGACGACATCGACAGCGCCCGCTTCGAGCAGGCGCCAGCACTCCAGCTGACTGACCCGCGTCATCGTGATCTCTGGTTCTGTCAGGCCTTCGGCTTCCATGTCAAAGGTGAACCATGCATCGGGCCGACAGATTCGCGCGCCCAGCAGATCGGCATGGTCTGTCGCGCCGTCATAGGGGCTGCCCGCCAGCGTGTAATACCCGACCAGCGCGTCATAGAACGGGTCGGAATGGTTGAAATCGGTGCAGCGATACGCATTGGGCGGCGACAGGATTTCAACGCGGTCGCAATCGGGCTTGAACCACGGAAAGGCCATATCGACAGCGCCCGACGGCAGCAGGCTGTCCAGCTGCGCGTTCCAATCGTTCACGAAGAAGAAATTGACCTCTTGTGCGGGATTGCCCAGCTCGAGCGCGCGCAGCACCAATTGGGTGAACAGCCCGCCGCCGGGCAAGTCCTTGTCGGTGAATGGCGCATAGCCGCTTGCTGTCACGATGCGCAGCGGGCGGTCGGCTGTCACCGGTACGAGCGCTGCGGCTTGGTTGGCCGCGGGCGCCGCAGATGGCAATGACCCGTCCGCGCAAGGGATCGTGATCACCTGCCCGGTTTCAACCAGATTGGGTGACCGCAGAACATGCGCATTGGCGTTGAACAACACCTGAAAACCGCCTTGAACCCCCGTCGCTTTGGCGATCTTGCTCAGCGTATCGCCTCGGACGATCGTGTACCGGCTGCATAAGTCCTGCGCCTGAGCTGCGTGACTACCGCCCAGCACCAGACCGGCCGATATCGCTAGCGCCATGGCCAAAGCCGAAGCGGTCTTGAATGCCATACCCGTCGTGGTCACCATGGGGTTTGCCTTTCTATGGTCGGTTTCCTGTCCCTCGACTATCCCGCAGAAAAAGGCGAAATGTTGACCAAATCTGCGAAAAGACCGATCTGGACCGCCCAGACCGCTGCTTTGTTGTCGAATGCGACCGATCCATTGGCGCGGGTCATTTCAGCGCCTCACGCATTCGTGGCGCGTTCAGGGTTGTTTTCAGGGGGCCAAGGCTGGTCTAACGTCGCAGGAACGCGAAAAGGATGACATGATGACCGACCACAAACCCTATACCCCCCCCAAAGTCTGGACATGGGACGCCGAAAGCGGTGGCAAATTCGCCAGCATCAACCGGCCCATCGCAGGCGCGACCCATGACAAGGACCGCCCGCAGGGCGAGCATCCGCTGCAACTTTATTCGCTGGCGACACCCAATGGCGTCAAGGTCACTGTCATGCTCGAAGAATTGCTGGCCGCAGGTCACAAGGGCGCGGAATATGACGCCTGGCTGATCGACATCAACAAAGGCGACCAGTTCAGCAGCGGTTTTGTGGGCGTGAACCCCAATTCCAAGATCCCCGCCTTGTTCGATAGTGACACCGGCCTGCGCGTGTTCGAAAGCGGCGCGATCCTGCTGTATCTGGCGGAAAAATTCGGGGCGTTCCTGCCTACGGACATCGCAGGCCGGACCGAGACGCTCAACTGGCTGTTCTGGCTGCAAGGCTCTGCGCCCTATCTGGGCGGCGGGTTCGGGCATTTCTACGCCTATGCGCCGGAAAAATTCGAATATCCGATCAACCGTTTCGCGATGGAAACCAAGCGCCAGCTGGATGTGCTGGACCGGCAATTGGCCGATCACGCCTATATCGCGGGTGACAGCTATACGATTGCGGATATGGCGATTGCGCCGTGGTACGGGCGGCTGGTCAAAGGCGGGGCTTATGGCGATGCCGCGACCTTCCTTGATACGGCATCTTATAAAAACGTGAACCGTTGGGCTGATGCGGTTCTGGCACGGCCTGCCTATATCCGCGGGCAAAAGGTCAACCGCACATGGGGCGAGCCGCATGAACAGCTGCCCGAACGGCACGCGGCCAGCGATTTCGACACATAAACAGACTGTTGCGGTCCGGCGATAGCGGGGGTGAATTTCGCCCCCGCCCTTGCGCCTGACGGGCAATGGCCCCATGTCCGCCCGACAAAGGTGGAGTCCGCATGTTAACTTATCTTATTCTGATCGGCGGCTTGCTTGGCCTGTTTCTGGGTGGAGACTGGCTGGTCAAAGGCGCAAGCGGTCTGGCGCTGCGCTTTGGCGTGGCACCGATAATCGTCGGCGCAGTTGTCGTGGGCTTTGGCACATCGACACCTGAATTGCTGGTGTCATTGCAAGCGGCGCTGGGCGGGCAGCCGGGCATCGCCATCGGCAATGTCATCGGGTCCAATATTGCCAATATCCTGCTGGTGCTGGGAACGGCGGCGCTCATCGGGCCGCTGGTTTTGACCTTTGCAGATGTCCGCAAAGATCTGCTTTGGATGACAGGCGCGGTCTTGTTCCTGCCCTATGCCTTCTGGTCGGGCGAGGTGAGCCATGTCGAAGGGCTGGTGTTGATCGGCGCACTGGCGGTTTATCTGTTCATCAGCCTGAAAGGATCGCGGGGCGAGGTAGACGACATCGACGCCCCCACCAGCCTGTGGATCGGTGGCGGGCTGACCATACTGGGTCTGGTCACGGTCATGGTCGGCGCGCATTATCTGGTGCAAAGCGCCAGCATCATCGCCCGCCAGTTCGGCGTGTCAGAGGCGATGATCGGGCTCAGCATCGTGGCCATCGGCACATCGCTGCCGGAACTTGCCACCACGGTGATGGCCGCGATCCGCGGCGAACGCGATATCGCGCTGGGCAATATCGTGGGGTCCAACATTTTCAACATTCTCGCCATTCTGGGGATCACAGCGGTGGTGACACCTATTCCGGTCGATGCGCGGTTCTTGAACGTGGACACGCCTGTCGTGATCGGGATCACGCTGTTGTTGCTGGCGCTGGTCTATTTCGTCGGCCGGATGAACCGGCTGGTCGGGGGCGGGATGCTGGTGGCCTATGTCGCCTATATCGCCCTGACGGCCGGTCTCTGAAAGAAAGTTGCGACAAAACACCTTTTTGCGACATTTTCTCCAGCGGGGCGGTTGACCGCCCTGCGAAGTCGCTCTAGAACCTGCCACAGCAAAAGGAAATATGATGATTGTCGTCGTACTAATCGTGGATCACATGCGCATGGGCCGGTAACGGATTTTCCATAATGACCCCATGCGCCCCCGACAAAATCGGGGGTTTTTTTATGCCGGATGCAACGAAACGGATAGGACACCAGAGCAATGAGCAAAACCATGACCGGCGCAAAAATGGTCGTACAGGCCCTGATTGATCAGGGCGTGGATGTCGTGTTTGGGTATCCCGGCGGGGCCGTCCTGCCGATCTATGACGAATTGTTCCAGCAGGAAAAGATCAAGCATGTGCTGGTGCGCCACGAGCAGGCCGCCGTCCATGCCGCCGAAGGCTATGCGCGCTCAACCGGCAAGCCGGGTGTGGCGCTGGTGACATCCGGCCCCGGTGCAACCAATGCTGTGACCGGCCTGACCGATGCGCTGATGGATAGCATCCCGATCATCGTGCTGACCGGCCAGGTGCCGACCTTCATGATCGGGTCAGATGCGTTCCAAGAGGCCGATACAGTCGGCATCACGCGGCCCTGCACCAAGCATAACTGGCTGGTCAAGGATACCGAGAAACTGTCAGCCACCCTGCACGAGGCGTTTCACGTCGCCCTGTCCGGCCGCCCCGGCCCGGTGCTGATCGACATTCCCAAGGATGTGCAATTCGCCACTGGCACCTACACCGAGGCACGCCAGGTCGAAACCCATTACAATCCCCAGGTCAAAGGCGATCTGGCGATGATCACCGAATTGGCCAAGGCGATGGAAACCGCCAAACGGCCCGTGTTCTATACCGGCGGCGGCGTGATCAATTCCGGCACTGCCGCGTCGCAATTGCTGCGCGAACTGGTGGCGGCGACCGGTTTTCCGATCACCTCGACCCTGATGGGTCTGGGGGCCTATCCGGCCTCGGGCGACAATTGGTTGGGGATGCTGGGGATGCATGGCCTGTATGAGGCCAATATGGCGATGCACGACTGTGATCTGATGATCAATATCGGCGCGCGCTTTGATGACCGGATCACGGGGCGAATCGACGCCTTTAGCCCACGCTCGAAAAAGGCACATATCGACATCGACGCCTCCTCGATCAACAAGGTGGTGCATGCCGATTTCCCGATCCTGGGCGATGTGGCCCATGTGCTCGAAGATTTGCTGAACGTCTGGAAGGCCCGCGGGCGCAAGACCAACACCGAAGGTCTGGCCAAATGGTGGGGCCAGATCAAGGAATGGCGCGCTGTCGATTGCCTGAAGTTCACCCAGCAAGGCAAGATTATAAAACCACAATATGCGTTAGAGCGGCTCGAAGCCCTGACCAAAAAGCACGACCGCTATATCTGCACCGAGGTTGGCCAGCACCAGATGTGGGCCGCGCAATATCTGGGGTTCGAGGACCCCAACCGCTGGATGACATCGGGTGGCCTTGGCACCATGGGCTACGGTTTTCCCGCATCCATCGGCGTGCAAATGGCCCATCCGGACGCGCTGGTCATCAACGTGGCAGGCGAGGCGTCGTGGCTGATGAACATGCAAGAATTGGGCACAGCGATGCAGTACCGTTTGCCGGTCAAGCAATTCATCCTCAACAACGAACGGCTGGGCATGGTGCGGCAATGGCAGGAATTGCTGCATGGTGAACGCTATTCCTCCAGCTGGTCGGAATCCCTGCCCGATTTCGTGAAACTGGCCGAGGCATTCGGCGCCAAGGGCATTTTGTGCAGCGATCCTGACACGCTGGATGATGCGATCATGGAAATGCTGACCCATAAAGGGCCGGTCCTGTTCGATTGTCTGGTCGAAAAGCATGAAAACTGCTTCCCGATGATCCCGTCGGGCAAACCACATAATGAAATGCTGCTCGGCGATGCCTCGACAAAGGATGCCATCCAGGCCGGTGGCGCGGTGCTGGTGTAAGCCAGATCAATTCAAGGATAAGGACACCAACATGTCACCGCTGAAAATCAAAAAAGGCTCGACCAGCCATTCCGCCTATGACCTGCGGCCGAGCTATTCCGACACGGTGGAACGGCACACTCTGGCCGTTCTGGTGGAAAACGAACCGGGTGTGTTGGCCCGCGTCATCGGGCTCTTCGCTGGCCGCGGCTATAACATCGAAAGCCTGACCGTCGCCGAAGTCGACCATCAGGGCCACCGGTCGCGCATCACCATCGTGACCACCGGCACACCGCAGATCATCATCCAGATCAAGGCGCAGCTGGGCCGCATCATCGACGTGCATAAGGTCAACGACCTGACCGTCGAAGGGCCAAGCGTGGAACGTGAACTGGGGTTGTTCAAGGTCGCAGGCAAAGGCGAACACCGCGTCGAAGCCCTGCGGCTGGCCGATATCTTCCGCGCCAATGTGGTGGACAGCACGCTGGAATCCTTCGTGTTCGAAATCACCGGCACGCCCGAAAAAATCGACGCTTTCGCCGATCTGATGCGCCCCTTGGGCCTGCAAGAGGTGGCCCGCACCGGTGTCGCCGCCTTGTCGCGGGGCGCGGTCTGATCCGCCGCGCTGCGCGCGCCGGAGGCCTCCGGCGGGAGTACTTATAGAAATAAGAAGCTGCGGATCAACGCCTCTCGCGGCTTCTTATTTCCAAAAATACTCCCCGCGCGGAGCGCACCGAACATCGCGCAGAGATGTGACGGATCAACGCGGCAGGATGCCCGCCGCCTCGCCCGCGGCGATCTCTGCGGCATCAAGCAAGCCATCGCCATTGATATCGAGCGCAGCGAAATTGTCTTCGGACACTTCGGGGGCCGCGGCCTGCACTTCGGGGAAACTGTACTGCCCGTCGCCATTCACATCGATCGCCGTCGATTGCGCCAAGGCGGGCAGCGCCAAAAGCAGGGCAGCGGGGATCAGCAGGTATCTGGACATTGTCGCCTCCACAGTCTGTTTGATACATTCTATCTGGGCATTTTCTACGCCGAATACCAGTGCCTGCCGATCACTTAGCCGCGCGCCCTTGCCCCCGCCGCGCGCAGCGGACAAGCTGTGCGCAGCTGACCAAGGATTGCATCATGACACCGCGCAAGATCATTATCGACACAGACCCCGGGCAGGACGATGCCGTGGCGATCCTGCTGGCCCTCGCCTCGCCCGAGATCGACCTGCTGGGAATCACCGCCGTGGCGGGCAATGTGCCGCTGCCGCTGACCGAAAAGAACGCGCGCATCGTGTGCGAACTGGCGGGCCGGCCCGATGTCCGGGTTTTTGCCGGCTGTGACCGCCCGCTGTCGCGCCCATTGGTCACGGCGGAACATGTGCATGGCAAGACCGGCCTTGACGGCCCGCAAATGGCAGACCCCACGATGCCGTTGCAGGATCAGCATGCCGTTGATTTCATCATCCAGACGCTGCGCGAAGAACCAAGCGGCACGGTGACCTTGGTCCCTGTTGGCCCCTTGACCAATATCGCCACCGCGTTCCAGCGCGCGCCTGATATCATCGCGCGTGTGCGCGAAATCGTGCTGATGGGTGGCGCCTATTTTGCGGTGGGCAACATCACGCCGGCTGCGGAATTCAACATCTATGTCGATCCCGAAGCAGCCAAGATCGTCTTTGCCGCCGGTGTGCCGCTGGTCGTCATGCCGCTGGATGTCACGCATAAGGCGCTGACCACGCGCGCGCGGATTGATGCCTTCCGCGCGATGGGCACCCGCGTCGGCGATATGGTCGCCGCCTGGACCGATTTTTTCGAACGTTTCGATATGGCGAAATACGGATCAGAGGGCGCGCCTTTGCATGACCCCTGCACTGTCGCCTATCTGATCGACCCCAGCCTGTTCAGCGGCCGGCTGATCAATGTGGAAATCGAGACAGGGTCGGAGCTGACCCTCGGCATGACCGTGGCCGATTGGTGGGGCGTCACCGACCGCCCCAAGAACGCGCTGTTCATCGGCGATATTGATGCCGAAGGGTTTTATGCGCTGCTGGCAGAAAGACTGGCGCGGTTATGAAAATCGCCTTTGACAACAGCTATGCCGCCCTGCCCGCGCAGATGTTCACGCCGCAATTGCCGACGCCTGTGGCGGCGCCCGCGATATTCGCGCGTAATGACGCATTGGCCGCAGTGCTGGGCATTGATCTGCACGCGCCCGATGCCGCACAGATATTCGCAGGCAACCATATTCCGGCAGGGGCCAGCCCGATTGCCACCGTCTATGCCGGCCACCAGTTTGGCCATTGGAACCCGCAACTGGGTGATGGCCGCGCGATCCTGTTGGGCGAGGTTGTGGGCAGCGACGGCATCCGCCGCGATATCCAGCTCAAAGGGGCCGGTCCCACCCCCTATTCGCGGTCGGGAGATGGCCGTGCCTGGCTGGGTCCCGTGATGCGCGAATATCTGGTGTCAGAGGCGATGGCCGCCCTTGGCGTGCCGACCACCCGTGCGCTGGCGGCTGTCACCACGGGCGAGGATGTGTACCGCGAAACCCGCCTGCCAGGGGCCATCATCACCCGCGTGGCGCAGAGCCATATCCGCGTCGGGACCTTCCAGTTTTTCGCCGCGCGCAAGGATGTCGACGCCCTGCGCGCCCTGACCGATCACGTCATCGCGCGCCATTACCCGCAGGCGGATGGGCCTGCAGCCTTGCTCGATGCCGTGATCGCCCGCTCTGCGCGGTTGATCGCGCGCTGGATGGGGCTGGGGTTCATCCATGGGGTGATGAACACCGACAATGTCAGCATCGCAGGCGAGACGATTGATTACGGCCCCTGCGCCTTTGTCGATGATTTCGCACATGGCGCGGTGTTCAGCGCCATCGATCAACAGGGCCGCTATGCCTATGGCAACCAGCCACAGATCGGGGCCTGGAACATGGCGCAATTTGCCACGGCGCTGATCCCTCTGATGGCTGACCGCGACCGCGCGGTGCAGGATTTCACCGCTGCCGTGCAGGGCTTTGCCCCGATCTATGCCCATGCCTGGTTGCAGGTTTTCGCGGCCAAGCTGGGAATTGCCGATCCCACGCCAGAGGATGCGGCCCTTGTCACTGACCTGTTGAACCTGATGGCGCAGGATGGCGCGGATTTCACCGCGACCTTTGCGGCGTTGTCGGATGGTCAGGCGCGCGACCAGTTCATCGACCACGATGCCTTTGATGTTTGGGCGACACGCTGGCGGGCGCGCCAGTCGCCACAAGCCGCAGAGATCATGGCAGGCGCCAATCCGCGCGTCATCGCGCGCAATCATCAGGTAGAGGCCGCGATTGCAGCGGGCGTTTCAGGCGATTTTGCCCCATTTGACGCGCTGCTGGCGGCGGTGACGCAGCCCTACACCGACAATGCCGCGTTTTCACGGCCACCCAGCCGCGATGAGCGTGTGACGCGAACGTTTTGCGGGACCTAAGAGGGTGAGGCCCCGGAT
>NZ_CH672414.1:1113562-1194790 GCF_000152785.1 Yoonia vestfoldensis SKA53
TCGGTCACCCGCACGGCGGCCATCATGTCAGGCTGGCCGATCACGGCGCCATTAGCCCCGGTGCCACGTTTGATTGCATCGACAATCTCCATGCCTGCGGTGACCTGCCCCACGACCGTATATTGACCATTCAGGAAATAGCCCGGCTCGAACATGATGAAAAACTGGCTGTTCGCGGAATTGGGGTTTTGCGACCGCGCCATGCCGACAACACCGCGTTCAAACGGCAGCTCCGAAAATTCGGCCGGAATGTCATCGAACGCCGACCCGCCCATGCCCGCGCGCGACAGATCACTGCCCATCACGCCGTTTTCCACATCACCGGTCTGCGCCATGAACCCGTCGATCACGCGGTGGAAGACCACGTTGTCATACCCGCCCTGTGCGGCAATCGCGGTGATCTGGGCGGTGTGCAGCGGGGCCACATCCTCGAACAGATCGATGGTGATGGTGCCGTTCGCTTCGCCCGCGATGTCGATTTCGAGACCCGCGCCAAAGGCGGGACCAGCCAGCACGGCCAGTGCGATCAGATGCTTATACATCGGCGGCCACCTTGACGCTGATCATGCGGTCGGGGGCGACGGGTGGCTCACCACGGGTGATGGCATCGACATGGTCCATACCGGAAATGACCTGCCCATAGACAGTATATTGACCGTTGAGAAAATCATTATCCTTGAAATTGATAAAAAACTGGCTGTTGGCCGAATCCGGGCTGGACGACCGCGCCGCGCCGATGGACCCGCGCGCATGCGGCAGCTTGGAAAACTCCGCCTTCAGGTCGGGCAGATCCGACCCGCCTGTGCCAGCGCGGCGGATGTTGAAATCCTGTTCCATATTGCCATTGGCCACATCGCCCGTCTGCGCCATGAAACCGTCGATCACGCGGTGAAAGCAGACATTGTCATAGGCACCGGCGCGGGCCAGTTCCTTCATCCGCGCGACATGGCCGGGGGCGACATCGGGCAAAAGCTGGATGATGACATCACCGTCCTTGAGGGTCATGATGATGGTGTTTTCGGGGTCTTTGATCTCGGCCATTTGGGGCTCCTTGCAGGGTGATTGGGCTTGGACATATGGCGGATGCGCGCAAAAGCCAAGGCGGCGCTGTTGACGCGGGCACATCCTTGCCGCAACAAAGCGCCAAGCAACCCCGAAGGATGGATCACATGGGCTGGAAAACACTCGACGACATGGATTTCGCAGGCAAACGCGCATTGGTGCGGGTCGATATCAACGTGCCGGTGGAAAACGGCGTCGTGACAGATACCAGCCGGATCGAACGGATCATCCCCACGGTTGACGACATCCATGCACAGGGCGGCAAGGTGATCCTGCTGGCGCATTTCGACCGACCCAAGGGCCGCGTGGTGCCGGAAATGTCGCTTGAACATATTGCCGGCACCGTGGCCGATGTGCTGGGGCTGACGGTCACCTTCGTCAGTTCCAACTATGCCGAAGCCGTGGACGAGATGGAGGATGAAGAGGTCCTGCTGTTGGAAAACCTGCGCTTTCATCCGGGCGAAGAAAACAATGACGCAGCCTTTGCCGCGCGTCTGGCCAGCCTTGGCGATATCTATGTCAACGACGCCTTTTCCGCCGCCCACCGCGCGCATGCCAGCACCGAGGCCATCGCCCATCTGCTGCCATCCTGCGCGGGCCGCTTGATGGAGGAGGAACTGGGCGCGCTGGATGCGGCCCTTGGCAACCCCGCCCGTCCCGTGGTGGCGGTTGTCGGTGGGGCAAAAGTATCGACCAAGCTGGACCTGCTGGGCAATCTGGTGGGCAAGGTGGACCATCTGGTGATCGGCGGCGGCATGGCCAATACGTTTCTGGCCGCACAAGGCATCAATGTCGGAAAATCTTTGTGCGAACATGATCTTGCCGACACCGCCCGCGCCATTCTGGCCAAGGCGCAGGCCACGGGCTGCGAAATCATCCTGCCGCGCGACATCGTGGTGGCGCGTGACTTCAAGGCGGGGGCGGCCAGTGAAACCTGCGCCCCCGATGCCTGCCCAGATGACGCGATGATCCTTGATGCTGGCCCTGCGACGGTCGCCTATATCAACGCCGTGCTGGACCGCGCCAAAACACTGGTCTGGAACGGCCCTTTGGGCGCGTTTGAAATCGCTCCGTTCGATGCCGCCACCAATGCCGCCGCGCGCCATGCCGCCGGTCTGACGCAGGCAGGCAAGCTGATTTCCGTCGCCGGTGGTGGCGATACGGTGTCGGCGTTAAATCAGGCCGGCGTGGCCGATGATTTCACCTATATTTCCGGCGCAGGCGGCGCGTTTCTGGAATGGATGGAAGGCAAGACCCTGCCGGGTGTCGCAGCATTGGGGTGATCGGTGGGCGGGGTGAACGCCGCCTTACGCCTGTTGGTCGGGGTTATTCCCGACCCATGGCCGCCCCCCCGCGCGCCGTTTGCGATAACATCCCGTCCGTTCGCGCTAACATATTTGCAACCTGCGCCGCGCCGTCCTAACCCTTGCGCAACCACTGCTGCCAAAAGGGCCAAGCACATGAAAACCACCCGCGCTGTCCAGAAAATCCTCGGCCATTACGAAGGCGAAACCCCGGGCGTCAAAGCCAACCTCGCCCGTATCTTGATGACCGGCAAACTGGGTGGCACCGGCAAGATGATCATCCTGCCGGTCGATCAGGGGTTTGAACACGGGCCTGCGCGGTCCTTTGCGCCCAATCCCGCCGCCTATGATCCGCATTACCATTACCAGCTGGCAATTGATGCCGGGCTGAACGCCTATGCAGCACCTTTGGGGATGATCGAGGCTGGCGCCGATACATTCGCAGGCCAGATCCCCACAATCCTCAAGGTCAATTCCGCCAATTCCCTGATCCCCGACGCCGCCCCTAAAACCCAAGCTATCACCGCCTGCGTGGATGACGCGCTGCGGCTGGGGTGTTCGGCGATCGGGTTCACGATCTACCCCGGATCATCGGCCGCATTGGACATGTTCAGCGATATCGCCGCCATGCGCGCCGAGGCTGCGGCCAAAGGCATCGCCACCGTGATCTGGTCGTATCCACGCGGCGAGGATTTGGACAAAGACGGCGAAACCGCGATTGATATCGCCGCTTATGCCGCCCAGATCGCGGCGCTGCTGGGGGCGCATATCATCAAGATCAAACTCTCGACCGACCATCTGTCCCTGCCAGAGGCGAAAAAGGTCTATCAGGACAAAGGTATCGACATCGCCACACAGGCCGCGCGCGTGCGCCATTGCATGCAGGCCGCGTTCAACGGGCGCCGGATCACGGTGTTTTCGGGCGGTGCCGCCAAAGGTGCCGATGCGGTCTATGACGATGCACGCGCGATCCGCGATGGCGGCGGCAACGGGTCGATCATCGGGCGCAATTCGTTCCAGCGCGACCGCGCCGATGCGCTGGAGATGCTGGGCAAACTGGTCGATATCTATCGCGGACGTGACTGACCGCGCGCATTTTAGGGATTCCCTTTGCGAATCGGATATGCGATTCTGATGGCAGTCGCCCGCCAGAGGCGACAGCAGAGGATCGCAGATGTTCAGACGCAGCCGGCCGGCCATTGGGGCGACTTTATACTTTCTCGGGATGATCGTGCTGGGTCTGTATTTCACCTTTGCCGCCGTGCAAGGCGATTATGGCCTGTTCAAACGTGTCGAAGTCCGCGCCGAATCTGCAGCCCTGCGCCTCGAACTGGCCGGTTTGCAGGCCGAGGTCGCGCGGATGGAAAACCTGACCACGCGCTTGTCGGATAATTTTCTGGACCTTGATCTGCTGGATGAACAGGCGCGCCACCTGTTGGGCCTGATCCGCGCCGATGAAATCGTGATCCGCTGATCCCATCGTCAGAGGATAAATATCCTCGCCGAAGGCCCGGCGCAGCCGGTCAGCCAGCCTTGCACCAGATGCAGACCTGCCCCCGTGCCGTTGCGTCATATTCATGGTGGCAATCCCGTTCCAGATGCTCTAAAAGATAGTTTAATACTAAACTATATACCAAACCGCTGGAGGAATGCCGATGCCGCCAAAACAGGCCGCCGCGAAATCCAATGTCTCAGCCGAAGAATTGCTGGGCCATTACCGTGAAATGCTGCTGATCCGGCGGTTCGAGGAAAAGGCAGGCCAGCTTTATGGCATGGGCCTGATCGGCGGCTTTTGCCACCTTTACATCGGACAGGAAGCCGTCGTTGTAGGGCTGGAAGCTGCGGCCGGTGAAGGCGACAAGCGCGTCACATCCTACCGCGACCATGGCCATATGCTGGCCTGCGGCATGGACCCAAAAGGGATCATGGCCGAATTGACCGGGCGCGAGGGCGGCTTTTCCAAGGGCAAGGGCGGTTCGATGCATATGTTCTCGAAAGAGAAACATTTTTACGGCGGGCATGGCATTGTGGGCGCGCAGGTGCCTCTTGGTGCGGGTCTGGCGTTTTCGGATAAATACAAAGGCAATGACCGCGTCACATTCGCCTATTTCGGGGATGGGGCTGCAAACCAGGGGCAGGTTTATGAAACCTACAACATGGCGCAGCTGTGGGATTTGCCGGTGATTTTCGTGATTGAAAACAACGGCTATGCGATGGGCACCTCCGTCGTGCGGTCAACCAAATCGCCAAGCCTGTGGGAACGCGGTGCCGCTTATGGCATCAAGGGCGAAGAAGTGGACGGCATGAATGTGCTGGCTGTCAAGGAAGCGGGCGAAAGGGCTGTTGCCCACTGCCGTTCAGGCAAGGGGCCTTATATTCTTGAGGTCAAGACCTACCGCTATCGCGGCCATTCGATGTCTGATCCCGCCAAATACCGCACCCGCGACGAAGTGCAGAAAATGCGCGACGAACGCGACCCGATCGAACAGGTCCGCGATATGCTGCTGACCGGCAAACACGCGACCGATGATGACCTCAAGGCCATCGACAAGGAAATCAAGGCCATCGTCAACGATGCCGCCGAGTTTTCCAAAGAAAGCCCGGAGCCGCATCTCGACGAGCTTTGGACCGACATCTACGCCACAGAAATCCCGCAGGAGGCTTGACGCATGGCAATTGAAATTCTGATGCCCGCCCTGTCCCCGACGATGGAAGAAGGCACTTTGGCCAAATGGCTGGTCAAGGAAGGCGACAAAGTGTCCTCCGGTGACATTCTGGCCGAAATCGAAACCGACAAGGCCACGATGGAATTCGAGGCCGTGGACGAAGGTGTGATCGGCAAAATCCTGATCGCTGAGGGCACCGAGGGCGTCAAGGTCAACACCGCCATCGCCGTGCTGGTCGAAGAGGGCGAAAGTGCGGACGAGGCTCCGGGGCAAGCCCGCGACGCGGCCGCCCCGGCCCCCGCGCCGGGGCCTCAACCATCCACCAAGGCCCCCGCAGTCGCCAAACCCGCAGCCCCCGTGGCCGATGTCAGCCCCGATTGGCCCGCCGATGTCGCGATGAAACCAACCACGGTCCGCGAAGCCTTGCGCGATGCGATGGCCGAAGAAATGCGCCGCGACGCGGATGTGTTCCTGATGGGCGAAGAAGTGGCCGAATATCAGGGTGCCTATAAGATCAGTCAGGGCCTGCTGGACGAATTCGGCGCCAAACGCGTGATCGACACGCCGATCACCGAACACGGCTTTGCCGGCATCGCCACCGGAGCGGCCTTTGGCGGGCTCAAGCCCATCGTCGAATTCATGACCTTCAACTTTGCCATGCAGGCGATCGACCACATCATCAACTCTGCCGCCAAGACGCTTTATATGTCGGGTGGGCAGATGGGCGCACCGATGGTGTTTCGCGGTCCCAACGGCGCCGCTGCCCGCGTGGGTGCGCAGCACAGCCAGGATTATACCGCCTGGTACATGCAGATCCCCGGTCTCAAGGTCGTCGCCCCCTATTCCGCTGCCGATGCCAAGGGGCTGCTCAAATCCGCGATCCGCGACCCCAATCCGGTGATCTTTCTGGAAAACGAAATCATGTACGGCAAATCCTTTGACGTGCCGGTCATGGATGATTTCACCATTCCCTTCGGCAAGGCGAAAATCGAACGCGCCGGCACTGATGTGACCATCGTCAGCTTTAGCATCGGCATGACCTATGCGCTGCAAGCGGCCGAAAAACTGGCCGCAGAAGGGATCAGCGCCGAGGTGATCAATCTGCGCTCGATCCGCCCGATGGATACCGAAACCATCCTGGCGTCCGTGCGCAAGACCAACCGCTGCGTCACCGTCGAAGAAGGCTGGCCGCAAGGCAGCGTCGGCAGCTACATCAGTTCGGTGATCATGCAGCAGGCATTCGATTATCTGGATGCACCCGTGATCAATTGCACCGGCAAGGATGTGCCGATGCCCTATGCCGCCAACCTTGAAAAACACGCCTTGCTGACCGTCGATGAAGTCGTCGCCGCCTGCAAGCAAGTGACCTACCGCTAAGGAGACAATGCGATGCCTACAGAAATTCTGATGCCCGCCCTGTCGCCCACGATGGAGGAAGGCACGCTGGCCAAATGGCATGTCAAGGAAGGCGACAAAGTGTCGTCAGGTGACATTCTGGCCGAAATCGAAACCGACAAGGCCACGATGGAATTCGAGGCCGTGGACGAAGGGATCATGGGCAAGATCATGATCGCTGAGGGCACCGAAGGCGTCAAAGTCAACGACGTGATCGCCGTGCTGTTGGAAGAGGGTGAATCAGCCGGTGATATCAGCAAGGTCCCGGGTGAAGCCCGGGACGCGTCGGCGAAGAAAGCTGACGCCCCGGCCCCCGCGCCGGGGCCTCGCGCCGCAGCCGCCGCACCCGCCGTAGCCCCCGCCAAGGACAGCAGCCGCGTTTTCGCCTCCCCCCTCGCCCGCCGCATCGCGGCTGAAAAGGGTCTCGATCTGGCAGGTGTCAGCGGCTCCGGCCCGCATGGCCGGATCGTCAAGGCCGATGTGCAAACCGCCAAGGCCGGTGCCACGCACGCCCCCACCACGGCAGCGGCCCCCAAGGCCGAAGCCCCCAAAGCCGCCACCACCATGGCAACTGGCCCCAGCACCGACGCCGTTATCAAGATGTATGACGGCCGTCCCTACACCGAGGTCAAGCTTGACGGGATGCGCAAAACCATCGCCGCCCGTCTGACCGAAGCCAAGCAATCGGTGCCGCATTTTTATCTGCGCCGCGATATCAACCTCGATGCGCTGATGGCTTTTCGTGGTCAGCTCAACGCCCAGCTTGAAGGGCGCGGCGTCAAACTGTCGGTCAATGATTTCATCATCAAAGCCTGCGCGCTGGCGCTGCAACAGGTGCCTGACGCCAATGCCGTCTGGGCCGGTGACCGCACGCTGAAGTTCGCAAAATCCGATGTGGCCGTGGCTGTCGCGATCGAAGGCGGGCTGTTCACCCCCGTCCTGCGCGATGCGGAAATGAAATCGCTTTCGGCGCTGTCCGCGGAAATGAAAGACTTGGCCACCCGCGCGCGCGACCGCAAACTCGCCCCGCAGGAATACCAAGGCGGCAGTTTCGCGATCTCAAACCTTGGCATGTTCGGCATCGACAATTTCGACGCGATCATCAATCCGCCACATGCCGCGATCCTCGCCGTGGGTGCAGGCGTCAAAAAGCCTATCGTGGGCAAGGATGGCGCATTGGCTGTGGCGACGATCATGTCTGTCACCCTGTCGGTAGATCACCGCGTCATTGATGGCGCCTTGGGTGCGAACCTGCTGGCCGCGATCAAGGACAATCTGGAAAACCCTCTGACCATGCTGGCCTGATTAAGCTGGTCAGAGAAAAACAAAACGCCGGTCCTGTGTGGCCGGCGTTTTGCGTTCAGTGGTCGTGATCGAACAGATGATCCATCGTCACCGAAGGCTGTGAACAGCCTGCCTCGCCCACGATGCGCGCAGGCACGCCCGCCACGGTCTTCATCGGCGGCACATCGTCCAGCACGACGGACCCCGCCGCGATCCGGCTGCAATGGCCGACCTTGATATTGCCCAACACCTTGGCCCCCGCCCCGATCAGCACGCCATTGCCGATCTTGGGGTGGCGGTCGTCATCTTCCTTGCCGGTGCCGCCCAAAGTGACCGAATGCAGCATCGACACATTATCACCGACCACAGCCGTTTCCCCGATCACCACGGAATGAGCATGATCAATCATGATCCCCTTGCCCATACGGGCGGCAGGGTGGATATCGACGCCGAATACCTCGCTCACCCGCATCTGGATGAAATAAGCCATGTCGCGCCGCCCTTGGGTCCACAGGTAATGCCCCAGCCGGTACGCCTGGACCGCCTGAAACCCCTTGAAGAACAGCAAAGGCTGGATCAGCCGGTGGCAGGCCGGATCGCGGTCATAGATCGCAACCAGATCGGCACGCGCGGCCAGCGCCAGCGCGGGATCAGCGGCATAGGCGGCATTGGCGGTTTCGCGCAAAATCTGTTCCGACATCTCCGCCGAGGCCAGTTTCAGCGAAATCCGGTAGCCAAGCGCCGCCGCGAATGTCGTATGATGCAACACGCCCGCATGGACCAGCCCGCCGATCAGCGGCTCAGAGACGATGGCGTCTTCGGCTTCTTGCCGGATGCGGTGCCAGACTGGGTCAATTTCGGTCAGGGCGGGTTTTGGCTGGCGCATGGCATCGATCCTGTTTTCAAGATGTCCTGTGTAACCCAGATAGGGTGCCATCGCCAATATCAAAGGTGTCATCCATCACATCACCAATCGTGATGGCCACAAAAGCCAGACAGTGCAGATAGTCCCGTGTCAGCACGGCTGGGCGCGGCGCGATTGATACGCGCGACAGCGCCGACATCAGCGTGCCGGTGCCATGATCGGGATGCGCCGTGCCACAGGCCGCATGATGCGCCGCGCCACGCCGTGCCATATCGAGCAGCCGCGCCAAAAGGGCGGCTCTTTCGCAGGCGGGCAGCAGCAGCAAGGCCCGCGTGGCCAGTTCCAGATCGGCCAGTTGCAGCCCCCTCACCCGACGATCCGCGCGGTAAAGGGGCCGGGACCGAACCGGTCGGACACTTGTGCAACTTCGACGCGATAGGCCGCCCCGCCATGATCGGCGGCAATCAGGCTCGCGGGATAATGCCAAACCGGCGCGTCCAATGTCACGCTGCGGCGGATGATCCCGTCACGGATCACGCGGAGCTGATAACTTTCCACCGCCTCGCCCAACGGCACATCCGCGTCGCCCCAAAGATCGCCGTCAATCCGGCTGCACCTGATCCATGACAGATGCAGCCCGTCCGCCGCCTGCCGCGCGCGCAGATGCGCCACCGGATAGGGCCGCAGCCCGTTGCCTTGGAACGCCGCGACGGTATAGCGGAAACTGGGATCACCCAAGGGCCGCTTGGCCGGGCCATAGCGGAAATGGCGCGCCGCACCGCGCGCAGAAGACGCCAGCACCAGCTGGTCAACACGGGTGTCGAGCACCACAACGCGTGACCCCGCAGGCCACAGATCCGGCATGATCCCGCGACTGCCCGCCTGCCCGCGCAAAAGCCCGCGCAACCGGAACGCACCCGCACCCAAAGGCGTGGCATCACGGAATTGCAGCACTTCCCACGCGTCAGGCGATCCGTCACCGATGGCCAGCAGGTTCGCCCCCGCCAGCACCGCCTGCGCCGTGGCACTGCCCAGCGCGCCGGTCAGCAACCGCACATCAAACCCCGCCTGCCGGTCCCACAGCCCCGCCCGCCCGCGCGGCAGGGGCGTCAGCGTCTCGCCAATGCCGGCGGGATCGCGGATAATGTCCTGCAAGGCATAATCGCTGTCCTGCGCGGCACCGTAAACCGCCACCGACCCCGGCCAAGGTGCGCCCGCCACCGCCAGATGCGGCGCATGGGGGATTTCATCGCCGCGCAGCAAGGGCAGATCAAGAAACAGCAATTCCACCGGCACGGGGGCGGCAAAGGGTTTCAGCACGGCGGCCTGATCCTCGGACCGGACAGGCTGATAGGTGCCAGCACTGATCCGCGTGGCGTCAACCAATTGCAGACCCGCATCTTCAATCCGGTCGATGCGGTAATCCCCCGCATGCCCGGGCAGATCGACAGCAACCACATCGCCCGCCCCCACCGCACGCGAGGGCGGCAGCGCGAAGGTGATACTGTCGCGCGCAACCCGCGCCTCTTGCAGCCAGCGTGTCGCGATGGCGCGGCCTTCGGCACGGGTCAGCGCCAAGGGCAATTCATGCCGCGCCACGGCAAGGCTGGTCGCATCGGCATGGGCGGCATCGGCGGCGGCGGGTTCATAATCGCCATCGGCATCCAGATGCAGCACCTGCACGCGCTGTGCGGTCTCTGACGCAGGCGCGCGGGTCAGCGACCATGCCTGATCCTGTTCGGGGTCAAGCGCCAGATCGGCCAATCCCAGCTGCGCGCTGATCCGTGCCGTGCGATTGCGGAAAATCAGCGTACCACCCTGTTCGACCGCATCAAACCCGTAGGCCAGCATCAAGGGCTGCAAGGCCGCCCGCCCGCTGGCCGCATGATCCAGCAGATAGCCGCGCACGATGCCAAACAGCCGCGAGACATCATAGGCCACAATCCCCGCAGCCTCGCAAATCGCCGCGACAACCGAGGCCAGCGGCAGGTTGGTCGCCCGCCCGCCCAACCAATGCCCGCGCGCGTAATTGCCCGCATCGGCCCACAGGGTGCGATTGGCCGGAAAGAACGGATAGGGCCGCGCATCCCATGCCCAGACATGCATCCGGCCTGTATCGACCATCGGCCCACCATAGACGGACGAGACGGGATTATTGGCAGGGTCGGCATAATGCTGCGTCATCGCGCGCAGATATTGCATCTGCATCAGATCATCGCGCTGGCCGTTGGAATAATGCGGCAGGCCGGATTCCGATGATTTGGCATCCAGAAACTTGTTGGGCTGGTTGGCGCCTTTGTCGATGGCCGCACAGCCATATTCGGTAAACCAGACCGGTTTGGATTGCGGCACCCATGCGGTGGGGGTGGCACTGCGCAGGCCCCCCACGCGGTCATGATGCGGCTGGCCCCACCAATTGACGATATCCTTGGTGCGCCAGATCCACGGCTCGCCCAGACCATCGGTGATGGGTTCACGGCGTTGGGCATCGCGGGCCTCTGGTGTGGGATAAAACCAGTCATAGCCTTCACCACCTGCGATATTGCCGCGCAGATAGGCCAGATCATGGATCGCGCCTGCGCTGGCATCGGCATGGGTATCGCCATCGCGCCAATCGGCCAGCGGCATGTAATTGTCGATCCCGATGAAATCCACGTTGGGGTCAGCCCAAAGCGGGTCAAGGTGAAAAATCTTGTCCGCCGTCCCTGCGGGCTGATACCCGTGATATTCCGACCAATCGGCAGCATAGCTGATCTTGCAATCAGGCCCGAGGATCGCGCGCACATCACCGGCCAGCGCGCGCAGGGCCGCCACCGCCGGAAAGCTGCCATCACTGCTGCGCACCTGCGTCAGCCCGCGCATTTCCGAGCCGATACAAAAAGCATCGACCCCGCCCGCCGCCGCACATAGATGCGCGTAATGCAAAATGAACCGCCGGTAGCCGCCATTGGCCGGGCCGGTATAATCGACCCGCGTGCCTTGGACGCTGAAATGCGCAGGTTGCGCTGCGCCCATGAACGCCGCCACCTCGGCCGCCGCTGTCGCTGTGCCATTGCCCGCCGCCGTGATCCGCCCGCGCCATGGCAAGGCGGGCTGGCCGATGTCGCCGGTCCACGGATCGGGCAGATCGTTTCCCGCCAGCTGTTCCATCAGGATGAACGGATAAAACACCGCTGCAATGCCGCGCGCGCGCTGGTCGATGATTGCCTGCACCACCGCCGCATCCGCAGGCGTGCCGCCATAAACCGGCGCGCCTGCGTCAAAGGCCACACGCGAGGCAGTCGCCCGGGTCAGGCCCGACACGCGCCACGGCATCGCCTGTGCATCCACATCGTTCTGTTCGACCTTTGGCAGCACGGTGCAATCGCCACAGCGCAGGTCATCGCCAAACCATGACACCACCAGCACCAAGGATGTGCAGGCAGGCAGATCACCTTGCAGCGCATCCATCGCATGGGTGTAATCGGTCTGGCCGGACGGCGCGTTCATATTCACCGCCACCTGTTCGCCAAAACGTGGCGACAGATACACAGGCTGCGTCGCCAGCCCGTATTCGCCGGTGCCGGGGATCAGCGCCACGCCTTGCACGACAGCAGCAAGGCCCCCGTCCAGCCCGGCGCGGATCACCTCGAAGGTCAGTTGCGGAATGCGGTTGCCAAAGCCGCCCAGATCCAGATCCTCGATCACCACATAGGCGGTGCCGCGATAGGCGGGGACATGGCCTGCACCTTCGACGGCCTCCATCTTGGGGTCGGGGAATTGGTCGGCACTGCCGGTATAGACCCGCATGTTCAGATCATCGGGCGCGATTTCCACCCCATCGGCCCAGATCCGGCCCACACGGCTGATCGGCCCTTCGCACAAAGCCAAGGCAAAGCTCGCGCGGTAGCTATAGGTCGTGGTCCTTGGCGCGGCAGGCGCGCCTTTGCCACCGCCGGTCGTGGTGCTGGATTGGGTGAAATGGCTGGCCCAGATCACTTGGCCCCCCACGCGCATGCGGCCATAAACCTGCCCGATATCGCGGCCTTCGGCAGCCCCCGTCAGGCGGAACCGGTCAACGCGGCCGGTGTCCACCGCAGCGCTGCCCGCGCCCATCAGGCGCTGGTCGATCCGCGCGCCGATCATCGCGCCCGCCGCACGACCCGCCGCCGCCATCGACAGCCCCATGACGGTGCCACCCACCGAGCCGCCCAGCGCCATGCCCGCCGCCGCAAGAACAATCGTTGCCATATCAGATGATCCTTTGTGCAAAGAGGAAACGCGCCGCGATCCGGCGCGCCCAAGGTGCGCTCAGCGGGCTTTCGACAACGCCATGCCCGCTATAGGCGTGAATGAACGCAGGGGCGGCGCCGGTGACTGACACCAGCCCCAGATGCTTGGCCACCCCGCCCGCGCGCATCCGAAACAACAGCACATCGCCCGCCGCCAGCGGCCCCGTGGCGGGCGGCATATGGCGCAGCGCGGCCTGCCACAGCCGTTCCTGCCCCTGCGGTTCGGACCAATCGGGCGTGTAGGCCGGAACCTGTTCCGGCTCTGCCCCATGCAATTCACGCCAAAGCCCGCGCAACAGGCCCAGACAATCGCAACCGACACCCTTGGCCGCCGCTTGGTGCAGATAGGGCGTACCGATCCAGTCCCGCGCGGCCAGTACCACGGGCGGCGTCATGGGTTGCGCCGGCTTTGGCCGGTCAGGTTGCTGTCGCTGCGCGGCACAGCGACCAGCCAATCATCGCCCGGGATATCGGGAAAGCCCTGAAAGTTCAGCAGATTGGCAAATTTCACGCGGCAGGTCACAGCCGCCTTGTCGCAGCCCGCGGTCAGGGTCAACATATCCGCCACGCCAATGCCTGCGCGGATCGGGTCCCACAGCGTAATCTCGCGTACCGCGTTCAACAGCCGGTCGGATTTCACCACCCCCGACAGGCCAGCGGCAGGGCCGGTGGTGACCTGCAATTGCCCCGCCTCAAACCAGCCATCGTTGAACATGGCCTGCCCCGCAAAACGGAACACACGGTTATCTTGCACCGCGACAGGCTGTGCGCTGAACCGGTAGGCCGGATCATCCAGCGCGAACCGGCAACGCGCATCCCCCAACACAGCGGAGCATTGCGTCAGATATGACCGCCCCTGCGGCTGGTTCAGCATCTCGGTCAGCCCGCGAAGTTCGGCCTGAAAGCCACCTTTGGCGCGGGTGATCTCGCCCAGGATGCCCGCAAATTGCAGTGCGCGGTCGGCCAGCGCATCCCAGCGCACCTGCCAGATGCGCACCATGGCCCCGTCATAGCGGCCCGCGGTGATATCGGCCTCAGATATCGCATCCGACGACAGCGCGCCCAGCGCCTCGGTATTGTTCACCGACAGCCCCGTGGTGCTGGACAAGGCGCGCGCAGACAGACCCGTGTCAGGGGCAAAGCGGATACCGTCAAAGCTCAGCGGCAGATCATGGTCGGTGAACCCCAAGGTCACCCCGTCAAGACGGGTGACGGCCCAGCAATGGCAGGTCTGCGTCGCGCCACCTGCCAGATGTGCGGCAAGCCCGGTCATATCCGCACCTCGATCACCGGCACGTCGGGGGCCTCGCCCGCCTGAAAGCGTGACATGGATGTGCGGATCGTATCGGTGGCAAAACGCACCGGCACGTCAAATTCGAACGCCGCCCTGATTTGCGCGCCAATGTCGGGCGGATCGGTGAAACTGACGATGCCGGTCGTAACATCGACGGTATAATCCACCCCTGCGACCATCGCATCACCCCCACGGCTGACACGGATCGTGCCTGCGACGGGTTTCGTGATGGGGCGGATATAGCTGGTCTCGCCCGACCGATAGGTCTTGGACAGCTGGAATTGCGTGGTCAGCTCGTCACCCAGACCGATCAACTGGTCCGGCCCTGCAGTATCCTGCGAGGGCAGGCAGGATTTGTAATCCGACCAGTCTTTCCAGCGAAAACCGATCAACTGGCCTTGGCGCGCCTCGAAAAACGCGATCAGCACCGCCAGATCGTCCAGCGCGCTCAGCCCCAGCCCCGCGTCATAACGCCTGCGCGCATGCGCCCAAGGCGTGTTGCGTTCCTCGTATCCATTGGCAAGGGTGACCACCTCGGTGCGCCGTTCCGGCCCGCCGGTGGCGCCGAATGACAGGTTGGCGGGAAATCTGATCTCGTGAAACATCGCGTTGTCCTTAGCTGTTGCGCTGGCTGCGCTGCATCGCGCGCGCCATCTGCTGTGCGATCTGCGACTGGCTGCGCTGGAAGCCCTGCACATCGGGTGTGGTGATCTGCATGGTGACATGCACGCCACCGCCACCACCGCCGCGCACGCCCAGCCGCCCGTCAGGGCCGCGCGCCAGTGGCATGATCGCCTCTGGCCCCGCCTCGCCCATCAATCCGGTGCCGCCGCGCATCGGGAATGTCGTGGGGCTGGACACGATCCCACCCTTGGCAAAGGGCATCACGCGGCCTTGCGAAAACGGCGCACCATCGGCAAAGGGCATCAGGCCGGAGACCAGGCTGTTCAGCCCCCCTGCCAGCATCCCGCCGAAATGGTCGGTCACAGGTTTCAGCGCGGCATTATAGACCGTGCCAGACATCGACCGGCCCAGACCGGCAAAGACATCCGACAGGGTCTTGCCATCCAGCACCAGCCCATCCAGCGCGCGGCGCAATCCGTTTGAGAACCCCCGTTCGAGATTGCCCAGATCGCGGGTCGTATCGCTCAGCGCAGTTTGCGTGCCGCGCAATTGCGCCTCAAAGGCCGCCGTGACAGCCGACACATCGCCAAGGCTGCGTTCCAGCGCGGAAATATCGCTGTCAAAGGCATCAAGCCGGTCAAGATCATTCATCTTCATACCCTATTGGATCATCGGGAAAGGCGCGCGCCAGCGCATCCAGCCCCGCGCGCGTCATCGGCGCAGGCCCGGCCTGCGCGCCCAGCATCAATTGCAGTTCCGCAGGCGTCAGCGCCCAAAAGACGGCAGGCGACAGGCGCAAGCTGCAAAGCCCCGCGCGCATCAGCCCTGCCCAGTCCAGCGGTGTCATTGCGGCACTGTGAAGGCCCGCGCCAGCAGGCGCGCGGCCAGCCGTGCCGCACCCAGCGGCCCGCCGGGAAAATCCACCGCCAGCAGATCATCCGCCTGTCCGCGCCAGCCGCCGCCGCGCAGCCCTGCCACGATCACGGCCATCACATCGCGGCTGGAAAACGCACCACATTCAAACCGCGCCACCAGATCGACCAGCGACCCGGTTTGCAGGGTCGCTTCCAGCTCGGCCAAAGCACCCAGCGTCAGCTTGGCCTCGATCACGCTGTCACCGATGGTGACGGCCACTTCACCCGCGAAAGGATTGGCCATCAGACCAGCGCCACGAATTGCAAGGCGCCGCCCGACGCCAGCGCGATTTCATAGCTCGCCTCGCCGTTATGGCTGCCTGCGTAATCAATGCCGGTGATCTGGAAAGCGCCTTGCAGCATGCCGAAACCGGGGATGATGACCTGAAAATCCGGCATCAGCCCGCCAAAGAAAATCTGGCGCGCGCGCTCGTCCGTGGCGTCATCCTTGAACACGCCCGCGCCGGAAATCGCGGCGGTTTTCACCCCCGCACCGCCCAGCAATTCGCGCCAGCCCCCGGTGCTGTCAAGGCTGGTCACATCCACCGTTTCCGCATTCAGGCTGATCCGCGTCGCGCGCAGGCCGGCCAAGGTTTCAAACTGGCCATCGCCGGTCATGTCGATCTTGATCAGCAGGTCTTTTCCGTTCTGGGCCACCATCGGGGCTCTCCTTTATGATCGGGGTTAAATGTCGTCGGCCACACGGGCGCGAAAGGTCAGGGTGATCTGGCGCATGTTGCCGGTGCTGGTGCGCGCGGCCTTGGCCTTGGTGAAATGCAGGCCGACCAGCGTGCCGCGCGACAGCGTCAATGGCGCATCCAGCAGCGCATCGCAGACAGCGCCGGCCGCGGCCTTGGCACCGGCGAACCCTGCCGCCTCGCTCAGTACATCAATGCTCAGCGCATGCGTGGCGCCATTGCCGGTCTTGTCGGAGGCATCGCGCACATCCTCGTTGCCCAGCACCACATAAAGCGGCGGCAAGGGACCGGCAGGCACCGCGTCATAGATCGCAGCCCCCACCAGCGTGGCAAGTGCCGGATCAGCACTCAGCCGTGTATAAACCGCCGTCTGCAGCGCGGCCGCGATGGCATAGGTCATGTGGCCACCTCCTCGGTTGCGGTGCAGGTCAGATACAGACCCTTGTCATCAGCCTCGGTCACCGCCGCGATGGCGAACAACCGCGCGCCCAGCCGGAACCTTTGGCCCGGTTGCGGGCGCGATGGCGCACCATGAGGCGCGGCACGCAGGATGATCTGGTAAGGCACGCGCGACAGGCTGGCCGACAGCGCCGCTGCCTCCCGCCCGGTGCCGGGCTTGATTGCGGCCCAGACGCGGCCCAAGCTCTGCCAGTCGCTGCTGAAACCACCTGCGCCATCAGGGGTCTGCACGCGGTGTTCCAGCACCAGCGCGCGGGTCATTTGCGGAATGCTCATGCCCGCCCCCCCAGACGCAGATCGCGGAACCTGTCCACCATGGCGGTGACGCTGGGCGGCAGGGCGGCGATGGCCATATCATGGCGGCTGTCGTAATGATGGGCGGCCAGCATCAGGCTGGCCTGTGCCAGATCGGCAGGCAGGTCCGACCAGTCCGGCCCGAACCCCGCCATCAGCCCGATCCGCACCGACCCATGCGGCGGCACCGGCGGCAACACCCCACCCTTGGCCACCAGCGCGGGGCGCGTCGCATCAGCCACCAGATACCATGTGGCGGGGTCGGTGAGGGTTGCGGCCCCGTCATGGGCCAGCTGCGTGACATGCACGATGGCATTGACCGGCGCGATCGGCAGCAGCTGACGCACCGGATCGCGCCAGGCACGCAGGGTCCAGGTGAAATCGCGGTCAATCAGGATCTTGCCAGTGCGTGCCTCGATCGCGGCCATGGCGGCGCGCAGATGCCGCAACAACAGCCCGTCCTGATCGGCATCATCGACAAAACCCGTGGCAAGGCGCAGATATTCTTTCAGCTGCGCCACCGGCAAAACCGCGTCGGGTACCGGATTTTCTTCGACTAACATCATGGATTTGCTCCGAGTTCATATGGCACAGCTATCCCGGACACAGACCCACCCGGCCATGCTCGGACGGAAGGGGGGGCTGCTAGACATGGCCGCTTGGGCCTGTATCCGGGGGCCGGGCAACGCGCAGTGCTGCGCGCGCCCTATCGGGTCAGGATCAGCTGACCGCGAATTTCAGCAGCTTGATCGCGGCGAAATCGCTGACCGCACCGCCCACGCGCTTGGTGGCATAAAACAGCACATGCGGCTTGGCCGAGAACGGATCGCGCAACACGCGCAGATCGGGGCGTTCGGCCACGGTATAACCCGCCCCGAAATCACCGAACGCGATGGCGGCAGAGCCTGCCGCGATATCGGGCATGTCTTCGGCCACCAGCACCGGATAACCCATCAGCCGCGCAGGCTCGCCCGCGGCCAGACCGTCGGACCACAAGAAGCGGCCGTCATTGTCCTTGAGCTTGCGGATCGTGCCAGCGGTCTTGGAATTCATCACAAAGCTGGCATTGGCGCGGTACACCGCCCCCAAGGCATAGACGAGGTCCACAATCGGATCACCCGACTGGATGCCACCGGAAACACCCGTGGCCACGAAACCGATATTGCCCCATTCCCAGATCTCGTTTTCGACCTGTGGATAGGTCAGCATCCCCTTGGGCTTGTCGATCCCGTCGCCGTTGATAAACGCCGCCGCTTCCGAGCGCGCGAATTTATCCGCGATCCGGCCTGCCAACCAGCCTTCGATGTCAAAGGCACTGTCATCCAGCAGCCGCTGCGACGCCTTGGGCAGCGCCGAAAGTTCATGCAGCGCAATGCTGATCCGGTCGATCTGCGGTGTAGTGGTTTCCGCCATGCTGCCCGTCTCGGTCGCCCAGCCAGCGCCCATTTCGGTGTGATCGACCAGCACGTCATAAGATGTGGCATCCACCGTCACAACGCTGGCCACAGCCCGCAAGGATGCGGTCGAGGACAAGGTGCTTTTGATCGTCTCGGCGGTCTGGGGGTCCACCAGATAGCCACCATCGGCGGCCATCACCGATGACAGCGCCTTGCCGTCCAGATCCAGCCCGCGCAGCGCGTCATCATCGCCCGAGCGCAGATAGGCGGCAAAGGCCTTTTGATGCGGTGCATCCGGCACAGCCCCTGTCGTCAACGCGCTGCGGGCGGTCATCATCGTCTTGCGATCCAGCTTGTTCATGCGGTCATCCTGTTTTTGAAGTTTGGCCTGCAGGCCGTTGGTAAAGTTGGTGAAATCCGCCAGAAATCCGGCGATGGCTTCGGTCAGGTCAGGCGCGGACAGATCTTCTGCGATCCGGGCCTTGGGCACGGGTGTGGTCATGGGGTTTTCCTTTGGCGGTCGGGGTTAAAGCGGGGGCAGCAGGTGGCGCGCCTGCGCAAAAGCACGCGCAAGACGGTCCAGATCATCGGTGTCGCGGGCCTGCGCCTTGGCAGTGACACGGGCCTCGGGCAGCATCGGAAAGGTGACCAAGGACACTTCCCACAGGTCCAGTTCCGACAGGCGGCGCGCGCCGCTGGCGTCTTTATGCGCGCGCAGCGTGCGATAGCCGATCGACAGCCCGTCGATGGCGCCCGCCGCGATCAGGCTTGCGGCCTCGCGGGCGCGGGCGATGTCGGTCAACAGACGGCCCCGGACCCAGAGGCCCTTGGCATCCTCGACCACCTCGTCCCAGACGCCGATGGGCTGGGCCGGATCATGCTGCCATAGCATCTTGATCCGGCGTCCCTTGGACAGGCTGATGCGATAGGCACCGGCCTCGACGATATCGCCCCCCCCTGATCGGTTGCGCCGAACAAGGATGCATAGCCGCTGATCACCTGCCCGTCGGTAACGGTCACGGCCTGCGGGCCGGTGCAGAATTTATGTTCCAAACTCATGATATGGCTCCAGTGATTGCCTTGACGATCTCGATAACCAGCAGACCGGCGCAGCCGCAGACCACGATCCAGACCTGCCATGCCAGCCGTGCGATGATGCTTTCGATCCGGCCAAGGCGCAGATCGACCTGCGCGAACCAGAAATCCGATGCAGGCGGCGGCGGGCGGCGCTGGCCGCGCAGGGCGATCACCTTGTCATCCATGCTGGCCGACCTCCTGCGCAGGCAGGCCCAACAGGCGGCGCTTTTCGGCATCACTCAGGAACGCAGCCGCCCCCACCCGCGCCCACAGGCTGTCACGTTCATGCGACAGCGCGGCGATCTGGTCGCTATCGGGGCGGATCTCGATCCGCTGGCCCGAAAAATCCGACAGCCAGTCCGCGATGACCGATGCCACGCGGGTCGCCAAAGGCAGCACCGTCAGGCGGTAGAAGGCGCGGTTGGCCTCTTGGTAATTGGCATAGGTCGCGTCACCGGGAATCCCCAGCAGCATCGGCGGCACACCAAAGGCGATGGCAATCTCGCGCGCGGCGGCCTCCTTGGTTTTCTGAAATTCCATGTCAGAGGGCGAAAACCCCATCGGTTTCCAGTCCAGCCCCCCTTCCAGCAGCATCGGCCGGCCTGCGTTGCGCGCGCCCTGATGCTGGCTTTCCATTTCACTGACCAGCCGGTCGTATTGATCACTGGTCAGCGCAGATTGACCATCCGCACCGCGATAGACAATCGCGCCCGAAGGCCGTGCCGCATTGTCAAGCAAGGCCTTGGACCAGCGCGAAGCGGCATTATGCACGTCGATGGCCGCGGCACAGGCCTGCAAAGGCGAAAACCCGTAATGATCATCTTGCGGATGAAAGGATTTGACATGGCAGATCGGGCTGTGATCCTCGGTGACGGCAAAGCGGTGCTTGCGGCCATCGACACTATATTCATACCCCTTGGGCCAGCCATCCGGCCCCGGGATCACGGCCATCCGGTCAGAGCGCAGAACATGGATCTCGGCCGGCAGGCGATCCACCGCCACCGCCTCCAGATAACCGTTGCCGGTCAGCAGCAACTGCCCGAACAAGGCTTCGAGCAATTCTGCACGGCCCTGTGCGCCATTGGGACGCGCCAGTAGCGCCTGCACCGGATGGCGGTCATAGCGGTGGTCGTCATCCTGCACCACCAGCGGGATCGCTGCGGCCGCCTCGGCAATCAGGCGCACCGCACGAAAGCCGACCGGATTGCCCAGAAACCCTGTCCGGGTCAACGACACGACATCGCGCGGCGACCAGGCCACCCGCCCCGCCCCCTGCAGCGCGACGACACGGCCCGTGGCCGAGGTCTTGACCTGCGGTGCAGCGGGCGGTTTGCGGTTCAGGAAATCAAACATGGCTTCTCCTCGAAACGATCATTGCGGCGTTGAAAGGACTTTAGCGCACAGGGCTGAGGATGCGGTTACGGCACCGTGCGCGCCCGCACGCAACACCTGCCCGGGCTGCACCGGCAGGAGCGCTCCGCGCGGGAGTATTTAAGGAAAAGAGAAGTCGAAAGAAAAAGCTGGGGCCCGCTGTTGATGCCCCGGCTTCTTATTTCCAAAAATACTCCCGCGCGGCGCGCCCGAGCAGCCCGCAGGGCTGCGACGGCTACAACCCCCTGATCTGGGGGTGGCGCCAGCTTTGGGCCGGGCCGATCATCAGGTCGTGGATCGCCCAGACCAAAGCATCGACACGGTCGGGCGATCCGCGGCCCTGATAGCCCGCGCCGGTCATCTGGCACATCTGGTCCTCCAGATCGCCAAGCCCGCGCAGGTGCCGCACGCGGCCCTGTTCATAAAGGGCGGCGACAGGTTCGGCGCGCGCGATCTTGCCACGGCTGGCATGGACCGCGCGCAACGGCACCAGCGGGTCGATCTGGCGGATCACGGCAGCGACCATGTCACCGCCCTGGTTCACCTCGGCCACCAGCCGGTCGGCATTGTGGCGCGCCATGGCACCAATGGCAGCGCGCGCCCAGGTATCGGGGCTGGCGCCTTGCAGGCTCGCGTCTTCGAGCACATAGGCGCGCCAGTCCTGCACCGGCCCTGCCATCACCACGCCTGCGACGATGATCCCGCAGGCATCCGATCCGGCATGGGCCGTGGTGGGCGGGTCGATCGCGACGACAATTCGCGTCAGCGGCGGTGCTCTGTCCACCTGACAGGCGGCCAGCGCGCCCATCTGCCATAAGGCGCCATCCACATCATCGAGCATCACGCCTTCGAGTTCCTGCCGCCCCAATGCCGTGCCAGCATATTCCGCCGTCATTTCCGCCAGAAAGCTGTCGGCGAGATTGGCGCGATTGGCGCTGGTGGGGGCATGGGTGACGACCGTGCTGGGCCGGTCCAGCAGTTTGCGCAGCAATGCCTGCCTGCGCGGCGTTGTCGTGACGCAGACGCGCGGTGCATCCCCCAGCCGCAACCCGAATTGCAGCATGTCCCATGTGGCCGCAGCCTTGCGCCATTTGGCCAGCTCGTCCACCCACGCGGCATCGAACTGGGGGCCGCGCAGCGCCTCTGGGTCTTGCGCGGAAAACAGCGTGGCCTGCGCGCCATTGGGCCAGACCAGCATCTGGCGGGTAGCGATCCATTTGGGGCGCGCGTCGGGCGGGCAGACCGCCATGATCCCGCTGTCACCGAACACCATCACCTCGCGCGCCTGGTGATAGGTTTCACCGACCACCGCGATCCGGCGCGCACCACTGGCCACCATGCGGCGCACCCATTCGGCGCCCGCGCGGGTCTTGCCGGCCCCCCGTCCGCCCAAGATGACCCAGGTCCGCCAATCGCCCTGCGGCGGCAATTGATGCGGCATCGCCCAGAAGGCAAACAGATAGGGCAGCGCCTGCAATTCGGCGTCACTCAGGCTGGTCAGGAACGCCTGTTGCACCGAGACTGGCGCGGAGGCGATCAAATCTGCGCCCAAGCTCGTCGCGGATGCTGTCAAGGTCGGCGCTGTCAGCGGGGTTTGCGGTTTGGGCAGCATTGAAAGCCTCCTCTGCGGTCAGCACCTTGAGATGCGCCGCGATCAATTGATCCATACGGGTGATAATCGTGCGGGGGGTATCTTCGGTCAGATCGTCGGTGATCCGCAGGCTGTGGTCCAGCAAGGCGCGGATTCGCGCGAACAGGGTCGTGATTTCCGCCACCCGCGCCTGAGCCTGAGCCTGTGCCTTGGCCTGCGCGGTGGAATCGTGGTCGTGTCGTGCAGTCATGGTGTTGTGACCTGTTAGGAGCCTTCCGCAGGTCGAGTGGGCGACGATCCCGTCACGCCATCTAGCGGGCCGATCCTATCGCAAACCGGCACAAAACGCAACAAAGGGCCGCCCGAGCAGCGGGCGACCCTTTGTCAGTTTCTTTATCTTTTCAACGGATTACTGGTTTGATTCGCGCTCGGCCTCGATCCGGCGCCAAATGGCCACCGCGCGGTTATGGTCGGCCAGATTGGTGGTGAACGTATGCCCGCCGGTGCCATTAGCGACGAAAAAGATATAATCGGTTTCATCGGGATTGACCGCTGCGGCGATACTGGCCTGACCTGGATTGGCAATTGGCGTCGGCGGCAAACCGTCGATCACATAGGTGTTCCACGGATTGTCATCGCGCAATTCGCTTTGCCGGATGCCGCGGCCCAGCACGCCCTGGCCACGCGTCACGCCATAGATCACGGTGGGGTCGGTCTGCAAACGCATCCCCTGCCGCAGGCGGTTGACGAAGACGCTGGCGACCTGCCGGCGTTCGTCGATCTCGCTGGTTTCCTTTTCGATGATGCTGGCAAGGACCAGCATTTCGGCAGGGCTGTCCAGCGGCAGGCCGTCCTGCCGGTTGGCCCAGGCCGTGGCGATGGTATCGTTCTGCCGCGCCGTCATCTGCGCAAGGATCGCGGACACGGGCGCGCCTGGGGTGAATTCATAGCTGGCAGGGGCCAGCGATCCCTCAGGCGGGGTTTCGGTGACATCGGCATCCAGCGTGCTGATGCCGCGCAACGCGTTCAGCACCTGCCAGCTGGTGACACCTTCCGCCAGCACGACGCGAAAACGGGTATCGGCCTGCGTGCGAACCTCAGTATAGATCGCGGGGTCGTCTTGGGACAGCGGGTCAAAGCTGGCACGCTCCACGAAACGGTTGGTCGCGGGGTCCAGTTCGCGCACCACGCCTTGCAGCTGGTTCACACCGATGCGGTAAATCACCTCGGTGCCGCAGCTATTGGCACCGCCGCGCGTGATGATATCCATGATCTGTTCCATCGACGCCGCTTCCGGCACAAGGAAACTGCCCGCTTTCAACAGGCCCGATGTCTCGCTGTAATCGGCACCGATGCGCAGGATCGTGCCGTTGCTGACAGCCCCCTGCGCCACCAACGTATCCGTGACCCGTGACATCGACGCGCCGCTGGGCACCTGAAAACAGATCGCTTGGGCCAAGGGGCCGGGGTCGCGGTATTGTTTCGTCCCCCAGCCAACAGCCCCGGCCAGCAAGAACAGCGCAACCGTGAAAAAGGTCAGGAAATTCGCTGCGATATGTCGCCACATCAAGCGATTTTCCCGAAAATCACGCTGGCATTGGTGCCCCCGAAGCCAAAGGAATTCGACAGGGCAATGTCGATCCGGCGTGCGCGTTTGGTATTGGCACACAGGTCCACGGTGGTTTCGACATCGGGATTGTCCAGATTGATCGTCGGCGGAGCCACCTGATCGCGGATCGCAAGGATGGAAAACACCGCTTCAATCGCGCCAGCAGCCCCCAGCAGGTGGCCGGTCGCCGATTTGGTCGAGGACATGGTCAGTTTCGCCGCGGCCTGCGGCCCGACAAGCCGTTCCACCGCGCCCAGTTCGATCGTATCGGCCATGGTCGATGTGCCATGCGCGTTGACGTAATCAATCTGCGCGGGGTCGATGCCGGCATTGCGGCAGGCAGCGCGCATCGCGCGTTCGGCACCTTCATGGTCGGGCGGCGGGGCAGTGATGTGATGGGCGTCACCGGACAGACCGTACCCCAACACCTCGGCATAGATTTTCGCACCGCGCGCCTTGGCATGTTCATATTCTTCGAGCACGACGATCCCTGCCCCCTCGCCCATGACAAACCCGTCACGGTCACGGTCCCAGGGGCGGCTGGCCTTGGTCGGATCATCGTTATGGGCGGTGGACAAAGCCTTGCAGGCGTTGAAACCGGCAATGCCAAGTTCGCAAATCGCGGCCTCTGCGCCGCCTGCGATCATCACATCGGCATCGCCGAACATGATCAGGCGGGATGCGTCGCCAATCGCATGCGCGCCGGTGGAACAGGCGGTGACAGGCGCATGGTTCGGCCCGCGAAACCCGTAGCGGATCGACACCTGCCCAGAGATCAGGTTGATCAACGCGCCGGGCACAAAGAAAGGCGACACGCGGCGCGGCCCTTTTTCGGCCATCATCACGGCGGTATTGGCGATGGAATTGAGACCACCAATCCCCGACCCGATCATCACGCCCGTGCGTTCAAGATCGGCAGGGTCTGTGGGCTGCCAGCCCGCATCCTCGATCGCCTGCTGGGCGGCGGCCATGCCGAACAGGATAAAGGTATCGACCTTGCGCTGTTCTTTGGGTTCCATATAGGCGTCGGCGTTGAACGTGCCGTCACTGCCATCGCCCAAGGGAACCTCGCAAGCATATTGCGTGGTCAAACGGCTGGGATCAAAGCCGGTGATCTTGCCCGCGCCAGACGCACCGGCCAGCAGGCGTTCCCATGTTTTTTCAACCCCGTCAGCCAGCGGCGTGACCAACCCCAACCCAGTTACAACGACACGACGCATCTGATGTCCTCACCCTTTTGGTGTATTTTCGACTTGATACCCCAGCCCACCCACACGGGGCAAGGGCGGGGATGATGGCACGGGCGCAAAGCGACGCGCCAAAGCAAAACGGCGCCCCGAAGGACGCCGCCCGCAACCCCGCAGGGCTGAATTTATTGCGCGCTGGAAATGAATTTCACGGCGTCGCCAAAGGTCTGGATCGTTTCGGCAGCATCATCGGGGATCTCGATCCCGAATTCTTCTTCGAACGCCATTACCAATTCGACGGTATCAAGGCTGTCTGCACCCAGATCATCAATGAAGGACGCAGTCTCCGTCACTTTGTCTTCTTCAACACCAAGATGCTCTACAACGATCTTGCGTACGCGGTCGGCCACATCGCTCATGTCAATTCCTCATGTCTTTCTGGGCAGCTGCCCGTTTTCAGATTCCCTTGCGGGATTTAGCAAAGCGGGCATTCACCGCATCTTCAAGCTGCGAGGCTCATAGCAGAGAATTTCGTCTTGGCAAACGATTTCCCCGCCCGCCTGGTTCCCCGCCTGTTTCCCCGCCTGGTTCACAGCATGGCCATCCCGCCATTCACATGCAAGGTGCTGCCGGTGACATAACCGGCCTCTTGGCTGGCCAGATACAACACCGCCGCCGCGATCTCGCCCGCCTCGCCCATCCGGCCTGCGGGGACTTGTGTCAGGATCGCGGATTTCTGGTCGTCGTTCAGCTTGTCCGTCATGGCGGTGGTGATGAAACCGGGCGCCACGCAGTTCACGGTGATGCCCCGGCTTGCGACCTCATAGGCGATGGATTTCGACATGCCGACCATGCCGGCCTTACTGGCCGCATAATTCGCCTGCCCCGGATTGCCGGTGGCCCCGACGATGGACGAGATATTCACGATCCGGCCCCAGCGCGCTTTCATCATGCCGCGGATCACGCCTTTGCACAGGCGCATGGTCGATGTCAGATTGACCTCCAGCACCGATGACCATTCCTCGTCCGACATCCGCATGAACAGGTTGTCGCGGGTGATGCCGGCATTATTGACCAAAATATCGACAGACCCCATCAGATCGGCGGCCTGTTTGGGCAGCGCGGTCACCGCCTCGGCATCCGACAGGTTGCAAGGCAGCACATGGGCGCGATCGCCAAGCGACGCGGCCAGCGCCTGTAGTGGTTCAACCCGTGTGCCGGACAGCGCGACGGTCGCACCGGCGTCATAAAGTGCCTTGGCAATCGCGCCGCCAATGCCACCTGACGCGCCCGTAATCAGTGCCGTTTTTCCAGTTAAATCAAACATTTGTTTTCCTTTATTCATGCAGTGCAGCAGCCATGGCCACCACATCCTCGGGGGTGCCAATGGCGGTGGCGGCCAGATCACGGTTGATCCGCTTGACCATGCCGGACAGGGCCTTGCCCGCCCCGATTTCATAGACATGCGTCACACCCTGCGCCGCCATGAAAGCCACGCTTTCGCGCCAGCGCACCGACCCCGTGACCTGTGCGACCAGCAATTTGCGGATCTGCGCAGGGTCGCTGACAACATCGGCCAGCACATTGGCGACCAGCCCCACGACAGGCGGGGTGATCGACACGCCGTCAAGCGCCTGCGCCATCACATCGGCCGCAGGGGCCATCAGGCTGCAATGAAACGGCGCAGAAACAGGCAGCAGCATGGCGCGCTTGGCCCCTTTGAGTTTCGCAATCTCCAGCGCGCGTTCCACCGCGGCCTTGTGGCCAGAGACAACCACCTGCCCCGGATCATTGTCATTGGCAGCCTCGCAAACCTCGCCTTGGGCGGCTTCTTCGGCCACAGCGCGGGCCTGATCAAAATCGAGACCCAGCAACACGGCCATCGCGCCCACCCCCACCGGCACGGCATCTTGCATGGCACGGCCACGGACGCGCAACAGGCGCGCGGTATCGGCGATGGTCAAGGCGCGCGCCGCGGCCAGGGCGGCATATTCGCCAAGGCTGTGACCAGCCACGAAACGGGCGGCGGTCACATCCACGCCTTCGGCCTCCAGCGCGCGGATCGTGGCCAGCGATGTGGCCATCAACGCAGGCTGCGCATTCTGTGTCAGGGTCAGCGTGTCGATATCGCCCTCCCAGATCAGCGCAGACAGGTTTTCGCCCAAAGCGTCGTCAACCTCGTCAAACACGGCCTTTGCCGCCGGATAGGCCATCGCAAGCGCGCGCCCCATCCCGATTGTCTGCGCCCCTTGGCCGGGAAAAACGAATGCCCGCATCGAGAGCTTCTCCTTCAAATTGTTCGATCATGCGGGTTTACCCTGCGCAACCGGACACGGCAAGCAGACTGGGCCTCGCGCAGAATTGCACATTGTCTCTGCATGGTGGCGTCTATGCGCGGCGGGGCTTGGCTGCTATCTGGGGGCGATCGTAACGAGGATTTAGCAATGTCAGTATCCAATACCGCCCGCAGCTATGGCACCGTCACCAAGACCTTTCACTGGCTGACCGCGCTTTTGATCTTGATGATCGCGCCTTTGGGGATGATCGCACACGATCTGCCTTACGGCACCGATGCGGAACTGGCGCAAAAGGCGTTTTTGTTTTCGCTGCATAAAACGCTTGGGGTCACGGTGTTTTTCGTGGCGCTGGCGCGCATTCTATGGGCGCTTGGGCAGGTCAAACCGGGGGCGTTAACCGCGCCCCACAGCGCGCAAGCAATGATCGCAAGCCTTGTGCATTGGCTTTTATATATCAGCATTGTCGCTGTGCCACTTACCGGCTGGGTGCATCACGCCGCGACCAGCGGCTTTGCCCCGATCTGGTGGCCCTTCGGCCAAGACCTGCCATTGGTGCCAAAATCCCAAAGCCTGGCCGAGGTCACAGCGGTCCTGCATGGGCTGTTCAGCCAGATCATGATCGCATCAATCGCCTTGCATGTTGCTGGGGCGTTCAAACATCACCTGATCGACAAAGACGCAACGTTGCGCCGGATGTGGTTTGGCAAAACCAACGCAGCGGGCTTGGGCGGGGCGCATGGCAGCTGGCGCGCGCCGGTGGCGGCACTGGCGATCTTTGCGCTGACGGGCGGCATTGGTGCGGCGGTGGCTCTGGTCCAATCGTATGATACAGCCGCACCGGCCCAAATCGCGCTGGAACAGGTCAGCGCCGGTTGGACAGTGACCGATGGCCAGATCAGCATTGGCATCACCCAATTGGGCAGCAATGTGCAGGGCAGCTTTACCGATTGGACCGCCGCGATCAACTTTGACCCTGCCGCCACCGGCATCGCGGGCGAGGTCAGCACGACCATTTCGATCCCATCGCTGACGCTGGGGTCAGTGACATCGCAGGCGATGGGGGCAGATTTCTTTGACAGCGCAACCTATCCGACGGCGCGCTTTACCGGCGCGATCATCGCAGAGGCCGGCAGCTATACCGCCGATGGCGTGCTGGCGATCAAAGGCAGCGAAGTGCCGGTCCGCTTTCCTTTCGATCTGACGGTCGCGGGCGATACCGCAGAGATGTCGGGCACCCTGACACTGGACCGGCGCGATTTCGGCATCGGCGCGTCGATGGCGGATGAAAGCAGCCTTGGCTTTGCGGTGGATGTAACGCTGTCAGTCAGCGCAACACGCTAGGAAGGGGGCGCCCCCTCCCCCCCGCAAAAGGCACAAAAAAACCGCGCTGGATTTCGCCAGCGCGGTGTCATGTTTTGCGGTGATGGCGGCTTATTCGGCCTGCATCGCCTCGATCGAGATCATCACTTCGACTTCGTCGCTGACGAAAGGCGCGAAATTGCCGACGTTGAAATCGGACCGCAGCAAGGTGGTTGTTGCATCAAAACCGGCCCAGCCCTTGTTTTCCATCGGATGCATACCGGCCTGGTTCAGCGTGGCGTCCAGCACGACGCTTTTGGTCACGCCGTTCAGCGTCAGATCACCCGTGATCAGCGCGGTGGTGTCGCCGGTCACTTCGATCCCGGTAGAGGTAAAACTCACCATTTCATCATCGGCGGCATCAAAGAAATCCGCGCTCATGAAATGGTTGAAACGGCCTTCCCAGCCGGTCAGCATGGTGCGCACAGGAAAAGACACATTGACCGATGACGCGGCGGGGTTTGCCTGGTCAAAGTCGATTTCGCCGTCAAAGCCCGAGAACATGCCATAAGTGGTCGAGAACCCAAGATGGTTATAGCTGAACACGATCTGGCTGTGGCTGGCGTCCAGAACATAGGTTTCGGCGACGACAGGCGCGGCCAACAGCATGGCGAAGGCGGCGGTCGAAAGGATCTTTTTCATGGGTCAACTCCAATGTTTATACGATTCCCATAGGCCCGTTTGCGTCCCAAAACACAATTGCGCAATTCCGAACATACAGTGTTCGATGACACGCGATGCGCGATCAGGTAACGCGCGGATCGCCTATCACGTCGCGCGCAAGGCGGTCGTGCAACGCGTCCAACCGGGGCGCGCTGGCCATGGCGATGCAGATCGACAGCACGGTGTCATTGCCCTGCAGGACCAGCAGCGCGGTGCCACTTGCGTCATCGCGTTGCGTCGCGATATCGGTGATCTGGGCAAAATCATGCGTTTGCAGGATCGTCGGGCGGCCCGCACGGTTACGGATCACCTGATGAATCTCGCGGATGCTGGTGTCGATATGGATCTCGGTTCGGGTGCCACGGCTTGCGAACCATAACAGATAGGCCGCCACCGCCCCCAAAAGCGCCACCACAGCCATGCGAAACGGGGTCAGCGCCACGCCAAACATCAGCGGCGTCAGCGTTGCCACGCCCGCAGCCATGACCAGGCACGCCATGCCTAACACCAAACAGGCCGATTGCAGCAGAACAAAGCCGAAGGATTCGCCCCTCTCACTGCGGATCAGATAGCCCCAATAAGTATCTTCAACGGCGACCAACGGCTGCGGTTTGAAAAATGCCATGATCGTGTCATTGCTCATCTGGGTCGGGTTCCTCCTTGCCGACCCAGCATAGCCGCAAAAGACGACCAGAAATGGGCAACAGCAAGGCCGCGTCTGGCAAATGGGCCGCATCTGACCGAAGCCAGGCAAAACAGGCCGCCAAGGCTTGCATTGCAGCCCAAGCTGCGTATAAGGCGGCATCCTTCTGCGGATGTTATGAACTGCGCAGTCTCTCGTGGATGGGGTGCAGAAGGCTCACTGCCCCATTCTTTGAAATGCGCCGAGAAAAGAACTGGAGTATGCATGCCGCTGTATGAGCATGTGATGATTGCGCGTCAGGACTTGTCCAACACGCAAGCCGAAGCCCTGATCGAACATTTCGGGACCATTCTTGCCGACAACGGTGGCAAGCTCTTGGAAAACGAATATTGGGGCGTCAAGACGATGGCCTACAAGATCAACAAGAACCGCAAGGGCCATTACGCCCTGCTGCGCACCGATGCGCCCGCACCAGCGATCCAGGAAATGGAACGCCTGATGCGCCTGAACGAAGACGTCATGCGCGTGCTGACCATCAAGGTCGATGCCCACGAAGACGGCCCATCCGTGCAGATGCAAAAGCGCGAAGAGCGTGGCGACCGTGGCGATCGCCCCGATCGTGGTGACCGCGGTGACCGTGGCGGCGAACGCCGCGAACGTCGTTGATCAGTAAAGGATAGCAATCATGGCAACCAAACCATTCTTCCGCCGCCGCAAGTCCGATCCGTTCGAAGGCACTGATGCGCCAAAGATCGACTATAAGGACACACGCACGCTGCAGCGCTATATCTCCGAGCGTGGCAAGATCGTGCCCGCCCGCATCACTGCTGTCGGTTCCAAGAACCAGCGCGCTCTCGCCCGTGCGATCAAGCGTGCCCGGTTCCTTGCCCTGCTGCCATACGCTGTAAAGTAAGGACATATCATGGATATCATTCTTCTCGAACGCGTGGCAAAACTCGGTCAGATGGGCCAAGTCGTATCCGTCAAGGACGGCTATGCCCGCAACTTTCTGCTGCCACAGGGCAAAGCCCTGCGGGTGAACGCGGCCAATATGGCCCGTTTCGAGGCTGAAAAGGCCCAGCTGGAAGCGCGCAACCTCGAAACCAAGAAAGAAGCACAGGCCCTTGCAGACAAGCTTGATGGCCAGCGTTTCGTCGTCATCCGTTCCGCCTCTGACGGTGGTGCGCTTTACGGTTCGGTCACGCCACGCGATGCCGCCGAAGCCGCAACAAAAGCCGGTTTCAGCGTCGACAAAGGTCAGATCGTTCTGACCGGCGCGATCAAGGACCTTGGCCTGCATGATGTGCTGGTCAACCTGCACCCCGAAGTCACTGCCACGATCACGCTGAACGTCGCCCGTTCCGCCGAAGAGGCCCAGCTTCAGGAAGCCGGCAAATCCATCGCCGAACTGGCCGCCGAAGAAGAGGCAGCCGCCGAGTTCGAGATTCAGGAATTGTTCGACGACATCGGCGGCGCTGCCGACGGCGAAGACGACCGCGACTAAATCTTGGCGATACGTTATTAACAAGGGCCGCGGCATTTTGCCAGCGGCCCTTTTTGTTTGTTCGGTCCTCGGCCAGGCACATGTGGTGACACGTCCCCCCGTACCACGCGCTGCAACATTGCCTTATTGGAAAAGATCCAGATGTTTCAATTCCCCCATGACTTTGATCCTCAACCGTCACTCGCGAATGACATGCTTGAGCTTGCGCCGCTGGCGCGCACAGATATCGACGCGCTCGCCTTCGCGGCAAGTGATCCTGCCATTTGGGCTGGCCATCCGGCGCGGAACAGACACCAAAGAGACGTCTTCGACGGATATTTCACGGCTCTTCTTGATGTGGGTGGCACGCTGTTGGTGCGAGATCGCGCAACAGACGCGGTGATCGGATGCTCTGCATACTATACAGATCCTTCAGCCCCCTCGCGGCTATCAATCGGATACACTTTTCTGACCTGTGCATATTGGGGCGGCGCGACAAACTACGCGCTGAAAAGCCTGATGCTGGGTCATCTGTACCAGCATCATTCCGAAGCCTGGTTTCATATTGCGCCGCAGAATATTCGGTCGCAAACAGCGACGATGAAACTTGGTGCGGTGTTGGCGCATGACGCTGATCTGGATCTGGGCGGCGGCCACCAACTCTGGCGGTGCTATTGCCTCTCCCGCGAATCTTGGACGCATAAAGTGTCCAGTCGCGGCACAAAAACCTGACGACAGGCCAACCCAGCCCATACAGCAGATATCCGGCGCGACAGGGCTGTCGAGATCATCGTCAAGAACACTGCACGCCCTTTGTCCGAATGGCGTGACACCATGACATGTCAAAGCAACATTTCACAAAAAAGGGCACCCGCAGGTGCCCTTTCCCGTCGCCGCATGGCGCAGTATTTATTCTTCTTCCAGCTTCTCGACCGCTTTTTGCAGGTCTTCCTTGCTGACGTCTTTTTCTGTCACGGTCGCCGCGGCAAAGATATGGTCAACGACCTTGTCTTCGAACATCGGCGCCTGCAATTGCTGACGGAACTGCGCGTTCTGCTGCACGAATTCAAAGAACTGGCGCTCCTGACCGGGATATTGCCGCGCCTGGTTCATGATGGCCTGGGTCATTTCCTGATCGGTGACCTTCACGTCGGCCTTCTGGCCGATGTCAGCCAGCAACAGGCCCAGTTTCACGCGACGTTGCGCCAGTGACTGATGCTCGTCCGTCGGCGTGATCTCGGGGTGATCGTGGCCGTGGACATCAGGGTTTTCCTCATGCCACAGCTGATGCGCGATCTGGTTGGCTTCGGCTTCGACCAGCGCCTTTGGCAGTTCGAAACTGACAACGCCGTCCAGCGCATCCAGCAAGGCACGTTTGGCCAGCGCCCGCGACGCACCGCTATATTCAGCCTCCAGACGATCAGCGATCTGGGTCTTGAGCGTGGCCAGATCCTCGGCCCCGAATTTCGCCGCCAGCTCGTCATTGATTTCCGGCGCTTTGGGCGCGCGGACATCCTTGATGGTACAGGTGAACACGGCTGTCTTGCCGGCCAGATGGGCGGCCTGATATTCTTCGGGGAAGGTGACTTCGACATCCTTGACGTCGCCGGTCTTGACCTTCAGCAACCCATCCTCGAACCCGGGGATAAAGGAATTGGACCCCAGAACCAGCGGGTAATCCTCGGCGGTGCCACCTTCAAAAGCTTCACCATCGACCTTGCCCACGAAATCCAGAACGACTTGGTCGTCCTTTTTGGCTTGGGTTTTCTTGGTCTCATAGGTCATGGCCTGCGGCGATGCGGCCAGGTTGTCCAGGGCTTCCTGCACAGCGGCGTCATCGGCCTTCACGACCATGCGCTCCAGCGTGATCTTGGCGAAATCGACTGCCGGAATATCGGGCAGCTTTTCATAGGACACATCGACCAGCACGTCATCGCCGGGCTTCCAGTCGGGGTTGGACATCTTCATCTCGGGCTGGCCCGCAGGGCGGTCACCGCTACTGTCCAGATGGTCGCGCACGGCAGAATCAATGCTGTCCTGCATTGCTTCGCCCATCAGCCGCTCGCCATATTGCTTGCGCAGCAATGCCATCGGGACCTTGCCCTTGCGAAAGCCTTTCATCTCGATGGTTGGCTGGGCTTCTTTGAGCTTTTCTTCAACCTTCGCGTCCAGCTCTGCCGCTGTGACGGTGATGGCATAGCCGCGCTTGAGGCCGTCGTTCAGGGTCTCGGTGACCTGCATGTGTTGTCCTTTTTTTCACTACCTGGTGCGGGTGGAGGGACTTGAACCCCCACGCCTTGCGGCGCCAGAACCTAAATCTGGTGCGTCTACCAATTTCGCCACACCCGCATGATCAAAAGGGGCAGGTTTTCACGCCTGCCCCATGTTGGGCGCTGTCTAGCAAAGCTGGTGGCGGGATGCGAGAGGAAAAATCGCCTGCGCGCCACTGGGTGAAATGGTTGCTAAACGCGGCAGGGCTTTGCAGGTCCGGCGCAATCAGCCCCGACCCTAAGGCCAACACCTGCGCATCGGCGCGCCCCACCCGCCCCCATCGTTAGAGCCCAAATATCCCGGGGGTCCGGGGGCTGGCCCCCGCCGTGTGGCCCCCCCCTGCCACAGCGGCCACAATCAGCACCTGTGCGATGCTGGCCGTTTGGGCGAGCCTCAGCAAATATGTCAAAAGATGGGCCTTAAAGTTTTCATTAAGCATGTTATTTGTGCAAACAGCCCAAGATGTAATCACATATATCTGTTTCCGACGGTGCATGCGCATCAAGACTTTGCCACGAATTGTCCCCATGCAACAGAAATGGTCTCACCGCTGTGACCGAAATCCAAGGAGTCGCATGCCATGAAAAAGATCGAAGCGATCATCAAGCCGTTCAAGCTGGACGAGGTGAAAGAAGCGCTGCAAGACATGGGCGTGCAGGGTCTGTCCGTGGTCGAGGTCAAAGGCTTCGGACGTCAGAAAGGCCATACCGAGCTATACCGCGGTGCAGAATATGTTGTGGATTTCCTGCCCAAGGTAAAGATCGAGGTTGTGTTGCCCGACGATCAGGTCGATGGCGCTATCGAGGCCATTATTTCCGCTGCCAAAACCGACAAGATCGGCGATGGCAAGATTTTTGTTTCCTCCGTCGAACAGGCCATCCGCATCAGGACTGGCGAATCCGGCGACGAAGCTCTTTAACACCGCTTGCCGCCGCCCGGTTGGGCGTACGCCAAGCAAAACCCGAGATGCTACAGAAAGGTGCCCAAGAATGGACAAGAAAGCTGTTCTCAAACTGATCAAGGATGAAGAGGTCGATTACGTCGATATCCGCTTCACCGACCCGCGCGGCAAGTTGCAGCACGTCACCGTGGTTGCCGATCTTGTCGACGAAGACTTCCTTGACGAAGGCTTCATGTTCGATGGCTCGTCCATCGCCGGCTGGAAATCCATCGACCAGTCCGACATGAAACTGATGCCCGACGCCTCCAGCGCCTATGTCGATCCGTTCTATGCGGAAAAGACGATCTGCATCCATTGCAACGTTGTCGAACCCGACACGATGGAACCCTATGACCGCGACCCACGTGGCACCGCCGTCAAGGCCGAGGAATATCTGAAATCTTCCGGTGTGGGCGACACGGCCTATTTCGGGCCAGAGGCTGAATTCTTCGTCTTCGACGATGTGCGTTTCAGCGTTTCGATGAACAAAGTGTCCTACCAGGTCGATGCGCTCGACGGCGCATGGAACACCGACACCGAATATGAAATGGGCAACACCGGCCACCGTCCCGGCATCAAGGGCGGCTATTTCCCGGTCAACCCGATCGACGATGCGCAGGAAATGCGCTCTGAAATGCTGTCCACGATGAAGCGGATGGGCATGAAGGTCGACAAGCACCACCACGAAGTGGCGTCTTGCCAGCACGAACTGGGCCTGATTTTCGGCACGCTGACCAAGCAGGCCGACGAGATCCAGAAATACAAATATGTCATCCACAACGTGGCGCAGGCTTATGGCAAATCGGCGACCTTCATGCCGAAACCCATTGCTGGCGACAACGGCACCGGCATGCATGTGAACATGTCGATCTGGAAAGATGGCAAGCCTTTGTTCTCGGGCGACAAATACGCCGATCTGTCACAAGAGGCGCTGTATTTCATCGGCGGTATCTTGAAGCATGCCAAGGCGCTGAACGCGATCACCAACCCGACCACCAACAGCTACAAGCGTCTGATCCCCGGATTCGAGGCCCCCGTGCTGCGCGCCTATTCCGCACGCAACCGGTCGGGCTGTGTGCGTATTCCATGGGCCGAATCGCCCAAGGCAAAACGCGTCGAGGCCCGTTTCCCCGACCCGGCCGCCAACCCCTATCTGGCCTTTGCCGCGCTGTTGATGGCTGGCATCGACGGGATCAAGAACAAGATCGATCCCGGCCCGTCCTCGGACAAGGATCTCTATGACCTGCCGCCAGAAGAGCTGGCATCGATCCCGACTGTCTGCGGATCGCTGCGCGAAGCCCTGCAAGAGCTGGAAGCAGATCACGAATTCCTGCTGGCCGGTGACGTGTTCACCAAATCCCAGCTCGAAGGCTATATGGCGCTGAAGTGGGAAGAGGTTTACGCCTACGAGCACACACCGCATCCGATCGAGTTCAAGATGTATTACAGCTGCTAAACGCAGGCTGTTTGCAAACACGCCCCGCCTGAGAAATCAGGCGGGGCTTTTTGTTTTGTGAATGTGCCGGCAACAACAGGTCACATCTCTCTACAGGACCGGGGTATGCAGGGCTGGTCTATGCAGGACTGGTCTATGCAGGACTGGGCATCCACCCGCGTGGCCGAAAGACTTTGTCAAACGCCTTTCGTTGCCCGCCAAGAATATGCGGCGCATATTTTTCTGCCCCCATCGCATGAAAAAAGCGCGGACCTTTCAGCCCGCGCCTTGTCTCTCTCAGCCTTGTCCGCGCTTATTTGCGCGCGTCACCGATCAGCTTCCACAGGCCCGGCACCAGCAATGCCGCCAGCCCCAGTTTCAGCGCATCGCCCAGCAGGAACGGCGTCAGCCCCCAGGCCAGGATCGGCTGGTCCAGACCGTAAAGCACGGCAAGCCAGGCCAGACCCGGTACATAGATCAGCACATTGCCGATCAGCATGGCAAGCGCCATCAGCACGACCGACCGGTCCCAGCCCGCGCGCGCCGCATAACCCAGCGCCAGTGTCGCCAGCACATAGCCGACCAGATAGCCGCCCGTGCTGCCCATCATATAGCTGATCCCGTTCAGATCGGCGGTCGAGCTTTGGAACACGTCAAACCCCAGCATCCCCACGATCATCCAGCCCAGAAGCGTCGTCAGCCCCAGACGCGGGCCATAGGCCGCACCGATGGTCAGCACGGCGAATGTGCCCATGCTGATCGCGACGGGGCTGCCGGGAACCGGCACCTTGATCTTCGCCATCACGGCCAGCAGCACGATGCCAAGGACGACCATCAGCGCCTGCTTGACGCGCAGGGCGGTGCCTTCGCTCGGGCCGAAAACCTCGGTCATGACGGATTTGTTGAGTGCGAGGGCCATCTGCCACTCTCCCCTGTTTGTGATTACCTGTGTGATTTATCGCTGATGCCACGTCGCAGCGCAAGCGATCCGCGCGTAAGGTAGATTTTAATCCACCCTACGCCTATAATCCGTCACAGAGGTATAATCCTTGCGCGGCCCCCGCACATCCCATGTCGCGCGCCAATCCGGCCAGCGGGTGAAATCATAAACAACGGTATAATGATCGTCCCCGCAGGGATGATCCGTTCCCGCCGCCTGCCCCGCAGGCGCAAAGCTGTGAAAATCGCGCCCATCCTCGAACCGGACTGTGACCAGCCCCTCTGCGACTTCCCACAGATAGCGCCGCACGGCCTGCATCACCGGCGCGGCCCCGATCCGCATCTGCCCGGTTTCCGTATAGATCAGCCCGTGCTCTCCCGCAGGATTCAAGACGGCCATGCCCGTAAAATCGCCCTGCATTGCCCCGTGCCGGTCGTCGATCCGGCGCAGAACTTGCCAGCGCCCTGCAAAATCATCCCGTCCCAACACCGTATCTGTCCCGTTCTTGGCTTGAGGCTTGGCCCCGTCCCTCTTATGACGCAAAGGCAACCCGCTGCCCAGACCAACGAAAAGGTGCCCCGATGATCCCACGTTATTCCCGCCCCGACATGACCGCCATCTGGGAGCCCGCCACCAAGTTCCGCATCTGGTACGAGATCGAGGCCCATGCCTGCGACGCCCAAGCCGCCATCGGCGTGATCCCCGCTGAAAACGCTGCCGCCGTCTGGAAAGCCAAAGACGCCACCTTTGACGTCGCCCGCATCGACGAGATCGAGGCCGTGACCAAACATGACGTCATCGCCTTTCTGACCCATCTGGCCGAAATCATCGGGCAGGATACTGCGCGTTTCGTGCATCAGGGCATGACATCATCGGACGTGCTGGACACCACATTCAACATCCAGCTGGTCCGCGCCTCTGACCTGCTGCTGGCAGGCATGGACCGCGTGCTGGCCGCGCTGAAAACCCGCGCGCTGGAACATAAGGACACGGTGCGCATCGGGCGCAGCCACGGCATCCACGCCGAACCGACGACGATGGGCCTGACCTTTGCGCGCTTTTATGCCGAAATGGACCGTAACCGCGCGCGTCTGGTCAATGCGCGCGCCGAAATCGCCACCGGTGCGATTTCCGGCGCTGTCGGCACCTTTGCCAATATCGACCCGAGCGTCGAGGAACATGTCTGCGCCCAGCTTGGCCTGATCCCCGAACCGATCAGCACACAGGTCATCCCCCGCGACCGGCATGCGATGTTCTTTGCCACGCTTGGCGTGATCGCCTCGAGCATCGAAAACATCGCGATCGAGATCCGCCACATGCAGCGCACCGAAGTGCTGGAGGCCGAGGAGTTTTTCTCTGCCGGGCAAAAAGGCAGCTCTGCCATGCCGCATAAACGCAACCCCGTGCTGACCGAAAACCTGACCGGCCTTGCGCGGCTGGTGCGCATGTCGGTGATCCCTGCAATGGAAAACGTGGCGCTCTGGCATGAGCGCGATATCAGCCATTCATCGGTCGAACGCGCCATCGGGCCGGATACGACCATCACGCTGGATTTCGCGCTGCACCGGCTGGCTGGTGTCATCGAAAAACTGGTGATCTATCCCGAAAACATGCTGGCCAATATGAACAAATTCCGCGGGCTGGTGATGTCACAGCGCGTCTTGCTGGCGCTAACGCAGGCCGGTGTGAACCGTGAAGACGCGTACCGGCTGGTACAACGCAACGCGATGCGGGTCTGGGAACAGGGGGCGGATTTCAAAACCGAACTGCTGGCCGATGCGGACGTGCTGGCCGCCCTGTCACCTGCCGAGATCGAGGAAAAATTCGACCTTGGCTATCACCTGAAGCATGTTGATACGATTTTCGCGCGCGTGTTCGGCGCGCAGTAACAGGCCAAGCAGCAGCGCCGATGCGGTCACAGTGGTGCGTCTGCTTGCGGGCGCTGTGACCGCGTGGTGGGCTGTGACCTGCGCATGACCGCAGGCATGCGCATCGCGACGTAGCGGCGCGCATCATGCAGGTTGACGTAAGAATCGCCGATGATCCGCGCCGCAAACCCCAGCTGCCGCAGCGTCCGCGCGAACACCGGCGGACAAAGTGCGATGATTTCCGTCGCACCATGCGCGCGGGCCTGCGCAACGATCCCGTCCAGCACAAGCGACAGACATGCAGCGCGGTCCGCCTGCGTTGTCACATCATCTGAAATGACGACACGGGTTGCTTCCCAGACCATCGGCGTGACCTCGGCATGGGGGATGATATCGGCTGGGATGCCGATCAGCTTGCCGTCCACCGCATCGCGCAACATATAGGTATGCGCCCCCCATTGCGCGGTGGTGGCCATCGCACGCATGCCGCCGATGACCTTGCCGTCGCGCAGCACCAGCGAATAATACGCTTTGGGATTATCGTATTGATCCATCTCGACCTGATCATCATGCGGGATATCCCAGCCTAGCTGATCAACGAAAAACCGTTTGCGCAGCGCAAGAAATTCGAAAAAGGCTGGGCCATGGCGATGCAGGTCCAAAAGATTGAAAGTAATATTTTCCATATCGACCCCTGAGCATTCAATCCACAGCCACGCAGTTGCGACAACCGGAAGTGTCGTCACGATGCCTCAAATTACGCTTTAATTGTAATTTATAAATTAAAAAGTTTAGGGGAAAGCGGTCAGATCAGACCGTATTGGCTGGCAAGGGCGGCGGCTTGTGTGCCGGTCTTTGCCCCCAGCTTGAGCTTGGCATTCTTCAGCCGCTGTTTCACGGCGCCTTCGCTGACCTTTAACTGAAAGGCAATTTCCTTTAACCGCCGGCCGTCCTTGATCATGCCCAGGGCCTCGATCTCGGCCTTGGTCAGATTCGTGGGCGGGGCTGTTTCGGTGTGGCGGCGGGTCAGATAGACCTGCAACAATTTCGCCTCCAGCGTGCTGAACTCCCGGTCAGACCGCGTGAAAGAGGCCAGTGACCGCTGCTGATCCTTGCTAGCGTCGAACACCGACACCGTCAGACCGTAGCGCATCCCGAATGACCGGGCCTGGGCCAAAACACGCTTGGGATCGTCCAGCGTGATCTCGCTCCAGCGGATGCAACCGACATTGGAATAGGCCCATCTGACCGTCGGATCATACAGCATAAAGCGTTGTTTTGTATAATGATCTATCCAGTCAGACGACAAGGCATTGGTTTCTTCAATCGGGAAGGCAAAGCCGATACGCAACGCAATATAATAACCGGCGGGAGCAAGCTGTCCGATCTCGGCCGGACCGATTAAAACAGACATCCGCTCCCCTTGACGAGCCCCACACATGAGAAAGCTCTTGTTGCTGCGCCCTGCATCACACTAGACTGACCCATGCGTTTTGTTTGCAGTGGCAAAATGATAAACCTGACATGGCAACCGTAAAGCGAGTGTTCCGTGCCTAATAAACAGTTGCAGATTACCAGTATTTTGGGGCGTTTCAATGGCCTGGCACCAGATGGATATGCAATAGGCCTTAATATTGCGTATACGACGCCACGTTTCATGTTTCAAACCTATCCCAAGGCTTGGCTTGACTATTATTCGGGAAATGGGCTGATCATGTCGGACCCGATGGTGGCATGGGGTTTTGAAAATGCCGGCATTGCGCGCTGGTCGGAATTGGACGATCCGGCAGGCGTTATGCATAAGGCGGCCGAATTCGGGCTGGCGCATGGCGTCGTGATTGTCGCATTATCCAATGACGACCGCAGCATCTGTGGATTTGCCAAAAATACCGCGGAATTCACTGATACCGAAATAGATGAATTGGCCGAAAACGTTGCAGCCCTGCATGCGCTGACAGCCGATCTGTTGCGGCTGGACCCCGAAACGGTCGCGCAGCTGCGTAAGATGTCGATCATGGTGACGCATCCTGGATCCTGACAGGGTTGGCAAGGGTTTGTTTACAGCTCTGCGCTAGGGTCAGGATATGAGCTATATGTCCGACATCCATTCCGCTGCGGCGATGACGCGCCGCCGCAAGGCCGCCATCGTGGTGCAGATGCTGATCGCCGATGGCGGCAGCATGCCGCTGGCTGACCTGCCCGAACATCTGCAGGAATTGCTGACCGGCGAATTGGCCCGTTTGCGCCGGCTGGACCGGGTGACAATGGACGCGGTGGCCGAAGAATTCGCCTCTGAACTTGACGCCATGGGCATGGCCGCCCCCGGCAGCCGCGACAATGCGATCACGGCGCTGGCCGATCACCTCAGCCCAAGCTTGGCCAGCCGCCTGCAAGCGCAGATGGACAGCGTGCGCAACGGCGATCACTGGCCTGTGGTGGCCGATCTGGCGGTGCCGGTGCTGGCGCGGATCATGCAATCGGAAAGCATCGAAATCTGCGCTGTCACGCTGTCAAAACTACCTGTGGCCAAGGCGGCAGAAGTGCTGGCAAAAACGCCCGGCGACCGTGCGCGCCGGATCACCTATGCGATGTCGGTGACCGGCGATGTGACGCCTGATGTGGTGCGGCGCATCGGGCGCGCGCTGGCGCAGGAATATGCGCATCCCCCCGCCACCGCCTTTGACAAAGCGCCCGTGCAGCGGCTTGGCGCGATCCTCAATTCCGCCACCACCGACACGCGCGAGGATGTCCTCGAAGGTTTGGGTGCAAAGGATCCGGACTTTGCCAGCGATGTGCGCAAGGCAATTTTTACCTTCAAGGACATCGCGCCACGGGTCAAACCAAACGATATTTCCACCTGTACCCGCGCGGTCGATGCAGCCGTTCTGTCCACGGCGATTGCGGCGGCGCTGGCAGGCGATGCCGATGTGGTGGCCTCGGCGGAATATGTGCTCGCCAATCTGTCGCAGCGCATGGCGGCCCAGCTGCGCGAAGATGCGGCGGAACGCGGCCCGATCAAAAAGGCCGATGCAGAGGCTGCGATGTCCGCCATCACCACCGCCGTGCGCGAACTGGCCGATGGCGGGCTGATCGTGCTGCGCGACCCCGATCAGGAGGAATGACAAGGTAAGGTGGGTCATGCCCCACCCGACGGATCACCCGATGCAAGGATCGCTTTATCGCGTGGACAGCACGGCACGATCCGCTTAATCCTTGGGCATGACACAGCAAAACAGCATCACCGCCCGCCGCTGGTATGATACAGGCGGGTCTTGGTCCCATGAGCGCAGCTGGCCACACGATGGTGCCGCGCATTGCGCCCCCTCTGCGGACGGATACCGATGCTGGCCGTGACCGACCGCGCCAATCTGCGCAGGATCGCCCCCGCCACGGCAGCACCGCGGCTGTGACCAATCCCGACCAGATCACCGGCAGCCTGGCCGACCGTGCCGCTGACCTTGCCCTGCGCGGCCTGATCGGCAGCGCGCGCCGCCTGCCCTATGCCGCGCGTGTTCGGCTGATGGGGGCTGTGCTTGCGCGCGGGATCGCGCCGCTGGCAGGGTACCGCAAAAGGGCCGAAACCCATCTAGCGCTGATCTATCCCGATATGGAAACCGCCGACCGCCGCCGCCTTGCGCGCGCCTGTTGCGACAATTTCGGCCGCACCCTGATCGAGAATTACTGCTGGCGCGATTTGGCCATCCATCTGGCTGGCACCCTGCCCACTGGCCCCGGCGTTGCGGCGCTGGAACAGGCTGCCGCCGCCAAACGCCCAGTGATCTTTGCCACTGGCCATTTCGGCAATCACGAGGCCCCGCGCCAGGTGCTGACCGGTCTGGGCTATGACATTGGCGGGCTGTACCGGCCGATGCAGAATGCGTTTTTCAACGCCCATTATGCGCGCACCATGACATCTTGGGGCGGGCCGGTCTTTGCACAGGGCCGCCAGGGCACGATGGGCTTTGTGCGCCACCTGCGCGGCGGCGGCATGGGCACCTTGCTGTTCGATGTCGCGGCCAATGGCCCCGCGATCCCGTTTATGGGCCAGCCCGCGCATACCGCGACATCCATCGCCGATATCGCGCTGCGCACCGATGCGCTGGTCATTCCCTATTACGGTCTGCGCCAGCCCGACGGGCTGTCCTTTGCAGTCGTGCTGGACGCCCCGATCGACACCGGCACCCCGCTGGCGATGATGCAGGCGCTGACTGCGTCACTGGAACGCCAGATCGCGGCCAATCCCGCGCAATGGTTCTGGGTACATCGGCGTTGGAAACCGCGCACAGGCAGCTAGCGCAGCCGCGCCGCCCCCATGATCGCGCCATGCCCCGCCTGCTGGATGATGGCGACAACAGCCTCCGGCCCGTCGGCCTGCACCTGCATGGCCAAGGGCGCGGCCCCGTCCCATTGCCCCAAAAGCACCCAGGACGTGACGATATTGGCGTAATCCACCGTATTGCCCGCGTTTTCGCCGTTTCTGATCGCCACTGTCTGATGCGGCACATAACGGACCAGCTGCACGTCATAGACGCCCACAGCCCCCGGCCCCGCGTTCAGCGAAACCAGATCCCCCGACCGGACCAGCCGCAGATCGAACGGATAAGGCTGACTGGCATGGGCCTGCAATGCATCCATCACCTGCATCGGGCGCGATCCGACGATCTGGTCGATCCCGCCGACGATCATTTGCGGCGTATAGATCATCTTTGCCTGTGCCGCGCGGGCATAGGCCTGCTGGCGGGCGGTATGTTCTGCCTTGCCGAACAGATCGACCCAGCCAAGATAATCCCAGTAATCCACATGCAGCGCCAGCGCGATCACATCGTCACGCGGGGCCAATGCGCGCAGCATATCATCGGCGGGCGGACAGGATGAACAGCCTTGCGAGGTATAAAGCTCCACCACCACCGCATTATCCTGGGCTGCGGCCTGTGTGGCCAGCAGGCCGATCAGCCCAAGTGCTACTCGTAAATGGCGCATGTTCAATCCCGACTGACGCTGTCCAACCCGTTTAGGCAAAAAAGGGCCGAAATGCCAATCAACCAATTGCGACTGTCTTGTGTACAATGTTTCAATCAGATTCCGGCAAAAAGCCATCTATTGTGTGCAATGGTATACAATTTTTCATCTACCCCCCTTGATCGGCCATCGCACATCGGGCAAAAGCGCAGCAATAGCCTTGCTTTGCATAAGCCATGAAAGGGATAGCCATGACCGTCACCGTCGGCAAAGACACCGCCAAAACCCGCAAGACATTGACCGTGGGGGACCAGTCGGTCGCCTATTATTCGATCCCCGCCGCACAGGCCGCTGGCTTGGGCGATTTTTCCAAACTGCCTGCCGCGCTCAAGGTGGTGCTGGAAAACCTGCTGCGGTTCGAGGATGGCGGCTTTTCGGTCAGCGTTGATGATATCAAGGCATTTTCCGACTGGGCCACGATGGGCGGCAAGAACCCCCGCGAAATCGCCTATCGCCCTGCCCGCGTGTTGATGCAGGATTTCACCGGTGTTCCCGCCGTGGTCGACCTTGCCGCGATGCGCGACGGGATCAAGGCGCTGGGGGGCGATGCCCAGCAGATCAACCCGCTGAACCCTGTCGATCTGGTGATCGACCATTCGGTGATGATCGACGAATTCGGCAATCCACGTGCGTTCCAGATGAATGTGGACCGCGAATATGAACGCAACATGGAACGGTACCAGTTCCTGAAATGGGGCCAAAAGGCGTTCCAGAACTTCCGCGTTGTCCCACCGGGTACCGGCATCTGCCATCAGGTGAACCTTGAATATCTGGCGCAGACCGTCTGGACCGACACCGACCAGAACGGCGAATTGGTCGCCTATCCTGATACGCTGGTCGGCACCGACAGCCACACCACCATGGTCAACGGTCTGGCTGTGCTGGGCTGGGGCGTTGGCGGGATCGAGGCCGAGGCCGCGATGCTGGGCCAGCCTGTGTCGATGCTGATCCCCGAAGTTGTCGGCTTCGAGCTGACAGGCGCGATGACCGAAGGCACCACCGGCACCGATCTGGTGCTGAAAGTCGTGGAAATGCTGCGCAAACTGGGTGTGGTTGGCAAATTCGTCGAATTCTACGGCGCGGGTCTTGATAACCTGCCCTTGGCCGACCGTGCGACCATCGCGAATATGGCGCCCGAATATGGTGCGACCTGCGGGTTCTTCCCGATCGACAATGAAACCCTGCGCTACCTGCGCAACACCGGCCGTGACGAAGACCGCATCGCGCTGGTCGAAGCCTACGCCAAGGAAAACGGGTTCTGGCGTGGCGCGGATTACGCACCCGTGTATACCGAAACCCTGTCGCTGGACATGGGCACCGTTGTGCCTGCGATTTCAGGCCCCAAACGCCCGCAGGACCACATCAATCTGGATGTCGCCGGCAAGGCGTTCGGCGATTACGTCAAAGGCGTGCGCGGCGGCGTGACAGCCACCGCCAAGGAAGAAGTCCGCTGGGAAGGTGAAGGCGGCCAGCCAGAGCCCGTCAACATCCCCTGCGACGAAGGCCATCACAGCCGTGGCTATGTCAAAACAGCCGACGGCAGCTATCAGCTGCATGACGGGTCCATCGTGATCGCCTCGATCACCTCCTGCACCAATACATCAAACCCCTATGTGATGATCGGGGCCGGTCTGGTCGCGCGCAAGGCCCGCGCTTTGGGTCTGAACCGCAAACCTTGGGTGAAAACATCGCTCGCCCCCGGCAGCCAGGTCGTGTCCGAATATCTGGAGGCTGCTGGCCTGCAAGAAGACCTTGACGCCATCGGCTTCAACCTTGTCGGCTATGGCTGCACCACCTGTATCGGCAATTCCGGCCCGCTGGACCCTGCGATCAGCAAGGCGATCAGTGACTATGACCTGATCGCCACATCGGTCCTGTCAGGCAACCGCAACTTTGAAGGCCGCATTTCGCCTGACGTGCGCGCGAATTATCTCGCCTCGCCGCCTCTGGTGGTGGCCTATGCGCTGGTCGGCGATATGAACATCAATATCGCCACAGACGTGATCGGGCAGGACCAGAACGGCAATGATGTCTATCTGCGCGATATCTGGCCCACCTCGGCGGAAATCAACGCGCTGGTCGAACGCACCGTGACGCGCGAAGCCTTCATCAAGAAATACGCCGATGTATTCAAAGGCGACGAGAAATGGCAGGCGGTGGAAACCACCGATAGCGAAACCTACGACTGGCCGGCCTCGTCCACCTATGTGCAGAACCCGCCTTATTTCCGCGGCATGTCCAAGGATGCCGGCACGATCCAGAACGTGCATGACGCCAAGGTGCTGGCGGTGCTGGGTGACATGGTCACGACCGACCATATTTCGCCTGCCGGGTCGTTCAAGGACACCACCCCCGCCGGTCAATATCTGATCGCGCGGCAGGTGCCGGTGCGTGAATTCAACTCCTACGGGTCGCGGCGCGGCAATCACGAGGTGATGATGCGCGGCACCTTCGCCAATATCCGCATCAAGAACGAAATGCTGGACGGCGTCGAAGGCGGCTATACCACCGGACCCGATGGCGCGCAGACCTCTATTTTTGACGCGGCAATGGCGCATCAGGAAAACGGCACGCCTTTGGTCATCTTTGCGGGCGAACAATATGGCGCCGGGTCCAGCCGTGACTGGGCCGCCAAAGGGACTGCCCTGCTGGGCGTCAAGGCCGTGATCGCGGAAAGCTTTGAACGGATCCACCGGTCCAACCTTGTCGGGATGGGCGTGGTGCCGTTCGAGTTCACTGGCGGTGACACCCGCAAGACATTGGGCCTGACCGGCGATGAAACCGTGACGATCCTTGGTCTGGATGCAGTGAAACCATTGCAGGACATGACCGCACAGATCACGATGGCCGATGGCATGGTGAAAAACATCACCGTCAAATGCCGGATCGATACCGCGGTCGAGATCGAATATATCGAAAACGGCGGCGTGTTGCATTATGTGCTGCGCAACCTTGCCAAAGTGGCATAAACGCAAAAACCCCGGTGGAAACACCGGGGTTTTTTATCGCTAGGCGGCGTAAGGTGCGCATTTTGCGCACCCGTGTTAGCCGCCCGTCGCCTTGGCCAGTTCAGGCAAAAACCTTTGTTCGTAATCCGACCCCACCAGCGGGCCGATGAACCGGAACAACACCATCCCGTCACCATCCACGATGAATGTTTCAGGCGGGGCTGTGACCCCCCAATCAATCGCGGACCTGCCGCGCAGATCAAACCCCGTGGCAAAGAACGGATCATCGTAATCCACCAGATAGCCCGAGGCCTGCGGTTGCTGGTCGCGGAAATTGATACCGGCGACACGGTAACCCTGATCTTGCAGCGCCAGCAGATTGGGATGTTCGGCCCGGCAGGGCGGGCACCAGCTGGCCCAGAAATTGACGATGGTCACCTCGCCACTGCGCAGATCGGCATCGGTCAATTGCACGGTGCCAGCGACCGCCTCGGCCGGGACAGGCGGGGCTTGGCGACCGACAAAGGTCGATGGTAATTCCTCAGGATTGTCGCGCAAGAGACCGGCAAGGAACAGGCCCGCAAAGGCGGCAAAAACCACCGGCGGCACAATCATCAGGGGCGACAGCCTAGCCATTCTTTTCAACCTCGTCCAAGGCGGCGCGCACCCGCAGATACCGCCGCCAGCTCAGCCCCAGTATACCCGCCAACAGCGCGATACTGCCGACATAGGCCGCCGTCACCTCGACAGCATAGGTTCCCAGATCAGGCATGTTGCCCCCTTGCCTGCAACGCCCTGATCCGGCGCACGCGAATTTCGGTACGGGTGCGCATCAGCACCAAGGCGACAAACAACAGCACGAACCCCGCGATGCAAATCAGCAGCGGGTAATAAAACACATCCGCCACGTTCTTTTCCGCATCCAGCGACAATGATGCGCCCTGATGCAGCCCCTGGTTCCAGAAAAACACCGCATAGCGCGCCAGGATCGCAAAGATCGACCCCACGATGCACAGGATCGACGTCAGGTCAGCGGCGGTGTCGGGGTCCTCGATCGCTTCCCAAAGCGCGATATAGCCCAAATAGAACAAAAACAGGATCAGAAAGGATGTCAGGCGCGGGTCCCATGCCCACCATGTCCCCCACATCGGCTGGCCCCAGACAGCGCCGGTCCACAGCGCGATCAGCGTCATCACCACCCCCACAGGGGCAGCCGCCCTTGCGGCCAGCGCGCTGACGTGATGGCGGCGCACGACCCAGATCATTGAGGCCACCAGCATCATGATCCAGGCATTGATCGCCATCAGCGCGGCGGGCACATGCAGGTAAATGATCTTGACCGTCGATCCCTGTCTGAAATCATTGGGGGTGAAAAAGAACCCCCAGATCAATCCAACGACCAGACAGACCCCCGCCAGACCAAAGGTCCAGGGCAGGACAGATCTTGTCCAGCTCATAAAAAGCCTTGGATTGGCATATTCCCATAACGACATGGCGTCTATTTATCCTTCTGACACATCTGGCTCAATCCCCGATCACCGCAGATTGATGCGTAACACGGCCGCAGTGGCGAATGGCAGGATCGCGAAACAGCCCGCCGTGATCCCCCCCTGCAAGATCAGCGCGCCGCTGGCGTCCAGCCCCGCCGCGCCACGCCGCACCGCCTCGGCCCCGAAGATCAGCGTCGGCACATAAAGCGGCAGCACCAGCAGCGACAACAACAGCCCGCCGCGGCGCAAGCCGACGGTCAGTGCGGCCCCAAAGGTGCCGATCATCGACAGGGCCGGCGTGCCGATCAGCAAGGATGCCAGCAGATAGCCGTAGGCCTCTGGCGTCATCAACAGCAAAAAGCCGAACAACGGTGCCGCCAATGTCAGCGGCAGGCCCGTGGTGATCCAATGCGCGCAGGCCTTGATCAGCCCTGCAGCCTCCAGTGGCAAGGGCGATGTGGCCAGCAAGGCCAGCGATCCATCCTCGAAATCCAGCGCAAAGATCCGGTCCAGCGACAAAAGCGCCGCCAGCAAGGCCCCGATCCACAAGATACCCGGTGCAATCGGGCTGAGGACGTCACGGTCAGGCCCAACGCCGAACGGCACCAGCACCACCACGATCAGGAAAAACGCAAGGCCAAGGCCAAACCCGCCGCCTGCCCGCAACGCCAGCCGCAAGTCGCGTTTCAGCAAGGCGATCACAAAAACGCCTCATCCGTGCCGCCGCCGGTGCCGGGGGCGGATTGGAACGGGGTCAGGTCGAGCACGGGCGCATCAAGCCCCAGATCAATATGGGTAGCGATCACCGCAATCCCGCCTTGGGCCAGATGGTCCCCCTGCAGCCAGCGCGCGAACATCGCCACCGATCCTGTGTCCAGCGACACGGTCGGTTCATCCAGAAACAGGATCTTGCGCCCGATCACCGCCAGCCGCGCCAGCCCCAGCCGCCGCTTTTGCCCCGCCGACAGGGTGCCGCCCTGCCGGTTGCGCAAGCCAGCCAGATCGAACCTGTCCAGCACCGCCAGATCCAGCGGCATGCCGTAAACCTCGGCCCAAAAGGCCAGGTTTTCGGTCACCGTCAGCGCGGTCTTGATCCCGTCGGCATGGCTGGCATAGGCGGCTGTTTCCTCTGGCATCACCACATCGCCAGTGATCGGCGGTTGCAGCCCCGCCAGCGTGCGCAGCAAGGTGGTTTTGCCAATGCCATTGGGCCCACGCAGGACCAGCGCCTGCCCTGCGACCAGATCAAAGCTGACATTGCTCAGGACCGCTGCACCGCCGCGGGCGCAGCCCAGACCCACGACATGCAACATTCAGACAGGGATCAGGGCAACCGCGACGCGGCGCCCTTCGGATAAAAGCACATTATAGGTCCTACAGGCAGCAGGCGACGCCATGCTTTCCACGCCGATCCCGGCCTGTTCGAGCGTGCTGCGAAAATCCGCAGGCAGATGCGCGATTTCCGCACCAGTGCCGACGAACACCACATCGACATCCGCCATCCGGTCGATGATCGCACCCGTATCCGTGAACCCGTCCCAAGGTGACACGCCTGTCGGGAACACCAGCACAGCGCCCTGCACGACCTTGCCGCCGATGCGAAAAAAGCCGGGGCCATAGCCGTCAATCGGGACAGAATCATTATATCTGATCTCGTTCAGGCGCATCGGTTTCCCGCCTCAGCTATCAATATGGCCGTATTTGGTGCCTGCGGCGGGGTCTTTTTTGGACCAATCCCGCTTGACCCCCAACATCAGCACGATGTTCTTGGCGACATAAAGCGAAGAATAAGTCCCGACAATGATGCCCCATGCAATCGCAAAGACAAAGCCCCGGATCACATCACCGCCCAACACCAGCAATGCAATCAACGCGATCAGCGTCGTGCCAGAGGTCATGATCGTGCGGCTGAGCGTTTCATTGGCCGACAGGTTCAACACATCAACCAAGGGCTTGGCCTTGTATTTGCGCAGGTTTTCGCGGGCGCGGTCAAACACGACCACGGTGTCGTTGATCGAATAGCCCACGATGGTCAGCAGCGCCGCGATAATCGCCAGATCGAACCTGATCTGGAACATCGAAAAAATCCCAATCGTCAGCGCCACGTCATGGATCAGCGCAGCCACTGCGCCCACGGCAAATTGCCACTCGAACCGCAGCCAGATGTAAATCACGATCGCCGTCAACGCGCCCAAAACCGCCATGACCGCCGTGCGGATCAATTCGCCCGACACCTTTGGCCCCACGCTTTCCACGGATGGGAAGGTAATGTCGGGGGCAACGCCGCGCAGGGCGTCTTGAATCTGCGCAATTGTCTGCGGCGAGATGCTTTCATCGCCATCTTGCGCCTGAATCCGGATCATCGCGACATTCTGGTCATCGTCAAAGGTCGGATCAAAGACCTGCGTGATACTGATATCGCCCAATTCAAGCGGGTTCAGCGCCTCGCGATAGGCGGCGACATCGACGGATTGGGTCGATTCCGTGCGGATCGACGTGCCGCCGCGAAAATCGATCCCGAAATTCAGGCCATACACCACAAACACCACCAACGACATGACCACCATCAGCGCGGACGCGCCAAAGCTCAGCCAAGCATAGCGGAAAAAGTTGATATTCGTCTGTTCAGGAACCAGCCGCAGGCGCATGGCGTCAAACCTCGATTGTCTTGGGTCGGCGGTATGCGAACCAGATGGAAATCAGCGACCGGGTGACGAAAATCGCGGTAAAGACCGATGTAATGATCCCCAGTCCCAGCGTGATGGCGAAACCGCGCACAGGGCCGGACCCCAGCGCAAACAGGATCACCGCCACCATGAAAGTGGTGAAATTGCTGTCCGTGATCGCCGATAGCGCGCGTTCATAGCCAAGCTCGATCGCGCGGGCCGGGCCTTTGGCGGTTTTCAATTCTTCACGGATACGTTCGAACACCAGCACATTGGCATCCACCGCCATACCCACGGTCAGCACGATCCCCGCGATCCCGGGCAGCGTCAGCGTGGCGCCCACCAGCGACAGCACGCCAAAGATCAGGCCAAGGTTGATCACCAGCGCGGTATTGGCAAACCAGCCGAAAAGACCATAGCTCAGACCCATGAACAAGACGACCAGCAGCCCGCCCACCAGCGCGGCCAGACGGCCCGCATCAATCGAATCCTGCCCTAATTCGGGGCCGATGGTGCGTTCTTCCAGAAAGGTCAGTTCCGCAGGCAAGGCACCCGCGCGCAGCAGCACGGCAAGATTGGTGGCCTCTTCGGTGGTGAAATTGCCGGTAATGATGCCCGATCCACCCGGAATATGGCTTTGGATCGTGGGGGCGGAAATCACCTCGTTATCCAGCACGATGGCAAAGGGCGATCCGATATTGGCCAAAGTATAATCGCCGAAAACCCGCGCGGCAGAGGTGTTGAACCGAAAGCCAACCGCCGCCCGCCCGTTCTGGTCGAAATCCAGCTGCGCGTTTTCGAGCTGTTCGCCGGTCACGACTGGGCGGCGTTCAAGGATATAGAACAGCCCCGGGTCATCCAGCGATGGCACAAGGAAATTGCCGGTACCGGGGGATTGGTTTGCATTGCTGGTGCGCGCGACCACAGGGTTGAATGTCAGCTGTGCGGTGGTGCCCAGCAGGTCCTTGATTTCCTGCGCCGATCCGACACCGGGCACCTGCACCAGCACGCGTTCGAGCCCTTGGCGTTGGATCGTGGGTTCACGGGTCCCAACCTCGTCGATGCGGCGGCGGATAATTTCCAGCGTTTGCAGCATCGTGCGTTCGTTCATGGCGGACATTTCCGCCTCGTTGATCGTGATGGTCAGCAAGGTGCCATTGATCCGCACGTCGATATTGGACGCCGCAGCCCCGGTGAAAGACGTGACCGGACGGCCCAGACCGCGCACCAGCTCAAAGGCGCGCGCGGCCCCCGCCGCATCAGAAATGCGCACGCGCAATTCACTGGCGGGGCCTTCCTCGCGCGTCACAAAGCCCACAACATCGCGTTCCGCCGCCAACACGTCACGCACCTGCGGCCAGAAACCTTCGAGAAAGGATGCGTGGACATCCTGCACCGCGACTTCGACCAGCAGATGCGCGCCACCGCGCAGATCCAGCCCCAGATTAACCAGCGTGGATGGCAGGAATGACGGCCAAAGACCGGCATCATGTTCCAGCGCGGCACTGGTCTGGCCCGTGGCGATCAGCGCGCGCGCATCATTCGCCACCTCGACACGGCTGTAAAACCCGTTCGGTAGCGCCAGCATCAGGCCAACCACCACGGTCAGCCAGATCATGATCTGCTTGGGATAAGAAATAGACAGCATCTGGCGGCCTTTTCGGCGTCGTTAGGTTTTGGTCGGCTCGGTCTTGTTCAGCACCGATACGATCGTCGGCTTCATGACACGGACGATAACGCCAGAGGCGATCTCGACCTCGACCTCGCTGACCTCGTCCTTGACCTTGACGATCTTGCCGACAACGCCACCCTGCGTGACGACCTGATCGCCTCGGCGCAGTGCAGCCAGCATCGCGGCATGTTCTTTCACCCGCTTTTGCTGAGGCCGGATCAGCAGGAAATACATGATCCCGAAGATCAACAGCAACATAACCAGATCGGCAGCTCTCATTTTGGATCCCTTGTATTGGTTGGGGCCTGGCGGCCCGACAGTCGCAAGACCCTAAAAGTTGCAAGGCTGATTTGCAACAAGGTCCCTTCCTTGTGCCATATGGGGCAAGGGTGCGCCGGATGCAATCGGGCAGGCCCGCGCGGGGCGCACTTTTGCGCCAGCTTTGGGGGTGGGCGTGATCTGGCCTACTTTCCTCTGCCCGCAAACTGCGGCATATGTCGCGCAAACGACCAAGCCAAGGACAAGCCCATGCATGATATCCGATCAATCCGCGACACTCCGGATGCGTTTGATACGGCCCTGTCCCGGCGCGGGCTGGCCCCTGTCGCGGCCACGATCCTTGATCTGGACGAGGCGCGGCGCAAGCTGATCCTTGCCGCCGAAACCGCGCAGGCCGAGGCGAACAAAGCGTCCAAGGATGTGGGCGCCGCCAAGGCGCGCGGCGACGACGCCGAATTCGACCGCCTGCGTGGCTTGATCGCCGACAGCAAATCCCGCATCGCCGCCATGAACGACGAGGCGAAAGCGAAAGATCAGGCGCTGAGCGACCTGCTGGCCACGCTGCCCAACCTGCCCGACCCTTCTATCCCCGATGGCAAGGACGAGGCCGACAATGTCGAAATCCGCCGTCATGGCACGCCACGCATCTTCAGCTTTGCGCCGGTCGAACATTACGACATCGCGGGTATCAAACAGGGCATGGATTTTGAAACCGCCGCAAAACTGTCCGGCAGCCGTTTTGTGTTGCTGAGCGGCGCTGTCGCGCGCCTGCACCGCGCATTGGCGCAATTCATGCTGGATTTGCATGTCGAGGAGCACGGGCTGACAGAAACCATCACCCCCGTCATGGTCCGCGAAGACATGATGTACGGCACCGGCCAGCTGCCCAAATTCGGCGAGGACAGCTATCAGACCACCAATGGCTGGTGGCTGATCCCCACCGCCGAAGTCACGCTGACCAATATCGTCAATGGCGAAACGGTGGACGAATCCACCCTGCCCCGCCGCCATGTCGCCCACACGCTTTGTTTCCGCTCCGAGGCAGGATCGGCAGGCCGCGACACATCGGGGATGCTGCGCCAGCACCAGTTCGAAAAGGTCGAGATGGTCAGCATCACGACCCCCAATCAAAGTGCCGCCGAACACGACCGCATGACGCAATGCGCGCAAACCGTGCTGGAACGGCTGGGCCTGCCTTACCGCACCGTCGTGCTCTGCGCGGGCGACATGGGTGCCGGTGCCACCAAGACCCATGATATCGAGGTCTGGCTGCCCGGTCAGAACACCTACCGCGAAATCAGCTCTGTCTCGGTCTGCGGCGATTATCAGGCGCGGCGCATGAATGCGCGGTTCCGCCCCGCAGGCGGCGGCAAGCCCGAATTCGTCCACACGCTGAACGGATCAGGCCTCGCCGTGGGCCGCACCCTGATCGCCGTGGTGGAAAACGGCCAGCAAGAGGACGGATCGGTCGATCTGCCTGCAGCGCTGCACCCCTATCTGGGCGGCAAGACGCGGATCACGGCCGAAGGTATGCTCGAATGACACATATCCGGGCCTATCTGACCCTGCTATTCACGGTGACATTCGTCACCTCGCCCCTGTTTACCAGCCCGTTCAGCGGCTTTCGCGCCGATCAATTGCCGATCCCGCAGATCGACCCGCCGATCCAGCCTGCGGGCTATGCCTTTGCGATCTGGGGTCTGATCTATGGCTGGTTGGTTGTGTCGGCGGTTTACGGGCTGTGGAAACGGCGCGGCGCGCGGGCTTGGGACCGCGTGCGCCTGCCGCTGCTGATCAGCCTTGCGCTCGGCACGCCGTGGCTGGCGGTCGCCAACGCCAGCCCGATCTGGGCAACGGTGCTGATCTTTGCGATGGCGGTGCCTGCGATCTGGGCCGTGATGGTAGCCCCGCGAACCGACCGGTACTGGTTGCGCGCGCCGGTCTCGATCTATGCGGGCTGGCTGACGGCGGCGGCTTTCGTGTCGCTGGGCAGCACGGCGGCGGGATACGGCGTGCTGATGGGCGCGTTGGGCTGGGCCTATGTCGGGATCATCGCAGCCCTTGGCGTCGCGGTCTTTACCCAATGGCGCAGCCGCGCACCCGGTTACGGGCTGACAGTAATCTGGGCCTTGTTCGCGATCATCATGGCCAATGGCACTGCTGCGTTGGGCGTCAGCCTGCTGGCGGGGGCGGGTATCGCGGTGATGACGATCCTGGCCATCACCACCACGGGCCGCCCTATTTCTTGAGATGCTTTGACAGGCGCGACGGCTGCGAGGATTTTTTATCCTTGTAGGGGTTCTTGTCACCCTGATCGCGCAGATACAGCCGGATCGGCGTACCCGGCATATCAAAATCAGCCCGCAACCCGTTGACCAGATAGCGTTTATAGCTTTCGGGCATCAGGTCGGGATGCGATGTCATCACCACGAATGCGGGCGGGCGGGTTTTCACCTGCGTGGCGTAACGCATCTTGATCCGCTTGCCCCCCGGGGCGGGCGGCGGGTGCTGTTCCAGCATGCCGATCAGCCAGCGGTTTAATTGTGCGGTGGTCACACGGCGGTTCCAGACGTCATGCGCGCGCATGATCGCCTGTTGCAGCTTATCGAGACCCTTGCCCGTCTTGGCCGATACCGTGACCAAAGGCGCGCCGCGCAGCTGTGGCAGCAGGCGCTCGAAACTTTCGCGCAATTCGCGCAATTTGTCCTGCTTGTCGTCCTCGGTGTCCCATTTGTTCACCGCGATCACCACGGCGCGGCCTTCACGCTCGGCAAGGTCTGCGATGCGCAAATCCTGCTGTTCGAACGGGATTTCCACGTCGAGCAGGACAACCACGACTTCGGCGAATTTTACCGCGCGCAGGCCGTCCGACACTGACAGTTTTTCCAGTTTTTCATGGATCTTGGCCTTGCGGCGCATACCTGCGGTATCAAAGATCCGCATCGGCACGCCAATACCGTCCGGCCCCGCCCAAACCTGTTTCACGGAAATCGCATCGCGGGTGATCCCCGCCTCAGGTCCGGTCAGCAGGCGTTCTTCGCCGATGATCTTGTTGATCAGGGTGGATTTGCCCGCATTGGGGCGGCCCACAACTGCAATCTGCAAAGGTTTGGCGATGGTCGGCACGCGCGGCGCATCTTCGTCGTCTTCGCCCACATCGACATCGGTTTCGGGCGCGTCCAATGCGGCGCGTTCCTCGAAAGCATCGGAAATCGGGCGGAGCACATCCATCAATTCGCCCATGCCTTCGCCATGTTCGGCGGAAATGCGGATCGGCTCGCCCAGACCCAGCGCATAGGCCTCGAGGATGGTGTTATCAGCGGCGCGGCCTTCGCCCTTGTTCGCGGCCAGAATGACGTTCGCGTTCTTCTTGCGCAGGATATCGGCAAAAACCTGATCGGCAGGCAGAACACCGGCCCGCGCGTCGATCATGAACAGGCAGACATCGGCCATTTCCACCGCACGTTCGGTCAGGCGGCGCATCCGGCCTTGCAGGCTGTCGTCGGTGGCTTCTTCCAGACCGGCGCTGTCGATCACGGTAAACCGCAGATCGGCCAGCCGCCCTTCGCCTTCGCGCAAATCACGGGTGACGCCGGGCTGGTCATCGACCAACGCCAGTTTCTTGCCGACAAGTCGGTTGAACAAGGTGGATTTTCCCACATTGGGACGGCCCACGATGGCAAGGGTAAAGGTCATATCTACGGCTCCTGACGCGCTAGATGCGTCCGCTACACCATTCAGGGCCTAACGGAAAGCGTGCAGTTGCCCTGTCTTGCTGATGACGTAAAGGGTCTGGCCCGCCACCACCGGCGCCGAAGCCGCCCCACCGGGCAAGCCAATCGTGCCAATCAACGCGCCAGAGGCCGGATCAAACTGCCGGATCACCCCGTCAGAGGAGGCCACAATCAACCGCCCCCCGGCCAGTACCGGGCCGAAATGCGCGATCACGCTGCGCTGGCGGCCGGTATTGTCACCCTCAAAATCGGGCAGGTCCACGCGCCAAACAGGCGCGCCGGTGGCGGCATCAAGCCGAACCAGTTCGCTGATATCATTGACCATGAACAACGACCCGCCCGCAGGCCAGATCGGGCCAACAGCCCCCTCGCCCGCAGTCCAGATGCGGCTGCCGTCGCGGATATCAAAGGCAACGCTGCGTCCGCCGAAACTTGCGGCATAGACGCGGCCCGCGTCGATCACCGGCGCACCGGCGATATCGCTGACAAGACTGGCGGCACGGCCCAGCCGGTCGCCCGCCACAACATTGGTCCAGCGCGGCAGCCCGCCCTGGGGATAGGTGGCCAGTATTTCACCCGACGGGAATGGAATCACTACGGTTTCACCGCTGACCGCAACGGCGGCGCTGCCCGCAAAGGTCGTCAGTGACGGCGTGCCGCTTTGCTGCCAGCGCGTCAGGCCTGTTGCGGCATCCAGCGCCCAAGCCGTGCTGTCGCGGGCCACGACATAGACCAGATCACCGTTGATGGTCGCAGGCGCATTGACCGGCGCGTTCAGCGTCTTGGTCCAGATCACCGCCCCCGTGGCGGGGTCTAGCGCGCTGATTTCACCAAATCCGGTCGTGACATAGACCCGCCCGCCGCCAAAAGACACCGCCCCGCCCGATGCCTGCCCCGCGTTGAAACGGTCAGGTGTCAGGTCGCGCTGCCAGATGGTTTGGCCGGCAGCCCCGGTCGCTGTCACCGTCGCGCCGGAATCGACGGTATAGATCACGCCGTCTACGACCACCGGTTCGCCTGTCAGGCGCGCACGGCGGCTGTCACCCTGCCCGATATCGGCAACAAAAACAGGCTGCAATGCCGCCCCAAGGGCAGGATGCGCCGGAATTGCCGCGCGCTGGGTCCAGTCGGCATTGACCTGCGCCTGGGGCAGCGCCAAGGGCAGGGTCTGGTTGACCACAGGGGCTGTGTCGCGGATGTCGAACCGGTCGCCGGGCAGGATGATCTGCTCTTCACCACAGGCAGCCAGTACCGACAGGACGAAGGCAGCACCAATGAAGGGTCTCAGGGTCATGGGGGGTCCAATCCGTTTTTTCGGCCAGTTACTGCGCCAATGCGGCACCCGCCGCGTCTTCACCAAGCGCAATCAGCAGGGTCTGCACCCGGTCCGAGAGGCCACGGGTCACGGCGGCATCTTCGGCAATCTGGCGCAGGATCGCAACCGCGCCGGTCTGATCACCGGTTTCCAGCGTCAGATAGGCCATCTGTTCCAGCGCCAGCAGCCGAAAGGGTTGGCCGGGCTGGGCCAAAGGCGCAAGCGCGGCCAGACGGGCGGGCATGTCCCCCACAGGCAGCATCGCCGCCTTGATCGCCGCCAGATCGCGGTAGATCGCAGTGGTGTCGGCATTGGTGGCAAGCGCGCTTAAACTTGCGGCGGCGGCCTCGGCCTGTCCTGCCTGCTGTTGCGTCGATGCCGTCAGCAGCGCGGTGATCACGGCGGCATTGCCTGCGGCACTCACCGCAGCCATCGCCGTCGCACGCGCCGCTTCGTCATTTTCGGCCAAGGCCGCGAGCAAGGCATCGCCCGCCGCCTGCGCTGCCGCGCGGTCTTGTGCGCTGCGGTATTCATTCCAGGCTGTGCCACCGACGATCCCCAGCACGATCAGCACCGCGACCCAGCCATAGCGGCGCAGATAGCCAAACAGCTTGTCACGGCGCATTTCCTCGGTGACTTCGTCGATAAAGCTGTCTGGATTGCTCATCCCGGCCCCCTTTTGCGCCGCAAGCGGCATGATCATTGCAGGGTTCATATCGTGAAGCCCGCCTACTGGACAAGAGCAGAGCGCAGATTGCCACCCCAAGGCACCAAATTCTCGCTTGTCCGCAGGTTAATGCCAGCATAACTTGAACTGAATGGTTCAGTTTAAAACGTGATCCACCCGCGCATTTTGCGCGTATTATCATCAGGCGTACTTTGATGCCTGTGTCTAAAGTCTGGAAAGGCCCGTCAATGCGCTTGATGTCGATGTTTGCGGCTGTAGTTGTCGCGGCTATTTTGTATCTGATTGTGTTTCAACGGGACCAATTGCTGGGTTTCGCGGGTGCCGACAGCGACACCCCCGTGACCGTCGCAATGTCAGACACGGCCACAGCGCAAGGGATTGGCGTCATTGCAATCCGCGCGCAGGCGCAAGCAATCGACAGCGCGGTCTTGCTGCGCGGCCAGACCGCAGCGGCGCGCGACGTGACGGTTGCCGCGGAAACATCCGGCCTTGTGGTGTCAGAACCTCTGCCCAAGGGCAGTTTTGTAAACGCGGGCGATACGCTTTGCACGCTCGACCCCGGCACGCGCGCTGCCACATTGGCCGAGGCGCGCGCCCGCCTGTCCGAGGCGCAAAGCCGCGTCCCCGAGGCCGAGGCGGGCGTCATCGAAGCCCAGGCGCGGGTGCGCGAGGCAGAGATCAATCTCAACGCGGCACGCGCGCTGTCACAGGATGGGTTCGCCTCTGAAACCCGTGTCGTGGGCGCGCAGGCGGCGATGGAGTCGGCCAGTGCCGGTGTGCAGCGCGCGCGCAGCGCGGTGTCATCCGCGCTGGCGGGAATCGAATCGGCCCAAGCCGCTGTCGCAAGCGCCGAACGCGACATTGCCCGCCTTGTGATCACTGCCCCTTTCGAAGGCTTGCTGGAAACCGATACCGCCGAGCTTGGGTCGTTGATGCAGCCCGGCGCGCCCTGTGCGACGATTATCCAGCTGGACCCGATCCGTCTGGTCGGTTTTGTCCCCGAGGCGGACGTAGGCCGGATCACTGTCGGAGCGATGGCGGGCGGGCGATTCTCTGACCAGCAAGAGGTTGTGGGCGAGGTTACATTCCTGTCGCGCAGTGCCGATCCCGTCACCCGCACCTTTCGCGTCGAAGTGACGGTGCCAAACCCCGATCTGGCCATCAGCGACGGGCTGAGCGCCGAAATCATCGTCGCGGCCGACGGGCAATCGGCGCATCTGATCGCGCAATCCACGCTGACGCTGAATGATGCAGGCACGCTGGGCGTGCGGATCGTCGGCCCTGACATGACCGCGCAATTCATGCCCGTCACCCTGCTGCGCGACACCGCCGAGGGCGTCTGGGTCGCGGGTTTGCCCGATGCGGTGGATATCATCACGCTGGGGCAGGAATTCGTCATTGATGGGGTGCCAATCGTGCCAACCTACGCAGAGGCCAACCAATGATCGGGATTGTCGATTGGGCCGCATCGCGCGCCCGCATGGTGCTGGCCTTTATCGCGCTGTCGCTGATCGCGGGTGGTGCCGCCTATGTCAGCCTGCCCAAAGAGGGCGAGCCTGACATCGAAATCCCTGCGGTATTCGTCTCGGTCCCCTTCCCCGGTATTTCCGCCGCCGACAGCGAAACGCTGCTGGTGCGGCCGATGGAAACCGAATTGTCCGATCTGGACGGGCTGAAAACCATGACCGCCACCGCCGCCGAAGGCTTTGCCGGCATGGCGCTGGAATTCGAATTCGGCTGGGACAAGACCAAGATCATCGCCGATATCCGGTCTTCCATGAACAACGCGCAGGCCAGTTTTCCTGCCGGTGCCGACCAATATTCCATCACGGAAATCAACTTTTCCGAATTTCCCATCATCATCGTCAACCTGACCGGCGATGTGCCAGAACGCACCCTGCTGCGCACCGCCAAAAGCCTGCAAGACCGCATCGAAAACATCGATGCCGTGCTCGAGGCCGGGCTGGCCGGTCAGCGCGACGAAATGCTCGAGGTGCTGATCGACCCGCTGCGGCTGGAAACCTATAACGTCACGGCAGGCGAATTGATCGGGGTTGTGACCAATAACAACATGCTGATCGCCGCGGGTGAAGTGGACACAGCCCAAGGCACATTTGCCGTCAAGATCCCGTCGTCGTTCAACAGCCCGCAGGATGTCTATGACCTGCCCGTCAAGACCAATGGCGACAGTATCGTCACCCTTGGCGATCTGGCCACGATCCGCCTGACATTCGAAGACCGCGTTGGCGTCGCGCGGTTCAACGGGGTCAATACCGTGGCCTTGCAGGTCGTCAAGCGCAAGGGGTTCAACCTGATCGACACCACCGCCCTTGTGCGCGACGCGGTCGCGGCTGAACGCGCCACATGGTCGCCCGAATTGCGCGCGGCAATCACCATCGGCACATCGAACGACCAGTCGCGCAGCGTGGCTTCGATGGTCAGCCAGCTGGAAGGCTCGGTGCTGACCGCCATCGCGCTGGTGATGATCGTGGTGCTGGCCTCGCTTGGGACACGCTCGGCGCTGCTGGTGGGTTTTGCGATCCCCACGTCATTCCTGTTGTGTTTCGCCCTGCTGGCGGTGATGGATATCACGATTTCCAACATCGTCATGTTCGGCTTGATTCTGGCCGTGGGGATGCTGGTGGACGGGGCCATTGTCGTTGTCGAATATGCCGACAAACGCATCCAGGAAGGCACCGGCCCGATGTCGGCCTATACCGAGGCTGCCAAGCGGATGTTCTGGCCGATCATTTCATCCACCGCGACCACGCTTTGCGCATTCCTGCCGATGCTGTTCTGGCCGGGCGTGCCGGGGCAGTTCATGGGGATGTTGCCGGTCACGTTGATCTTTGTGCTATGCGCGTCATTGGTCGTGGCTTTGGTCTATCTGCCCGTGATGGGCGGCGTCACTGGCCGGATGAGCCGCGCCTTTGGCAAATCATCCGACATGTTGCGCGCGCGCCTGCCATGGGCCGCCTGTGCGGCGCTGGTGGTGCCTGCGATCATGGTGGTCTTTACCGGCGCGATGCTGGTGCTGAACCCGGCCTATCTGTCGGGCGATGCTGTCCAGACAACGGGCTTTGTCGCATCCCTGCCCGGGATCGTGCTGTTTCTGGGGGGGGCGGTCGGCTTGTCGATCACGCTGGGTGCGGCACGGATCGAACGGCCCGCCAAACGGATCAAGGCTGGCTATCAGCGCTCGCCCTTTGGCCGTGTCATGCATTTCATCGTCGGCAATCCCGTGATGCCGCTGGTCACGATCGCCGCGGTGATCTTTACCGTGGTGTCGATCTTTGGCTATTACGGGGCCAATAATAACGGGGTCGAATTCTTTGTCGAATCCGAACCCGAACAGGCGATTGTCTATGTGCGCGCGCGCGGCAACCTGTCGCTGGCCGAAAAGGACGCGCTGGTCCGGCAGGCCGAACAGATCGTGCTGGCGCATCCGGGCGTGATTACCGCGTTTTCCTTTGCCGGTGACGGCGGGCTGAACACCGATGCAAGCGGCGCCAGCACCCCGCGCGACACGATCGGACAGGTCCAGCTGGAAACGATCCCCTGGGAAGACCGCGCCGGTATCGCCGCACTTGACGGTGATCTGGTGCTGGCGCAATTGCAGGACCAGCTGAACACCATCCCCGGGATCGAGACAGAGATTCTGGCACAGGCGCGCGGCCCCGCATCGGGCAAGCCCGTGCATCTGCGGCTGAAAGGCGACGATTGGGATGATCTGATCAGCGCCGCCCAGATCACACGCGCCCATTTCGCGCAGACCCCCGGCCTGATCACGATCGAAGATTCGCTGCCCCTGCCCGGCATCGACTGGCAGATCGACGTCGATGTGGCGACCGCAGGCCGGTTTGGCGCGGATGTGGCCAGCGTCGGTGGCATGGTACAATTGGTGACGCGGGGCATCTTGCTCGATACGATGCGCGTTGACAGCTCGGACGAGGAAATCGAAATCCGCGTCCGCCTGCCTGAACAGGACCGCGTGCTGTCCACGCTGGATACCTTGCGCGTGCGCACGGCGGACGGGCTGGTGCCTTTGTCCAATTTCATCACCCGCACGCCGGTGGCCAAACTGGCGCAGATCGACCGGATCGACCAGCAACGCTATTTTGACGTCAAGGCGGGCGTCACCAGCGGGCTGACCAATCTGCTGGCAGATGGCAGCGCGGTGGCTGTCGCACAGGTCGACCGCAGCGCGACCGGCATGGCGCGCTACGGCGATGTGACGCTGCTGGATGGCACCACGGCGGATCGCTTTGCGCAATTGGTGGCGGATGGGGCCATCACCGAAACCCCGCTGAACGCCAATGAACGGATCGCCATGCTGACCGATTGGCTGTCCGATAACCCGCTGCCTGCCGGCGTCGCCTGGGAATGGACCGGCGATCAGGAAGAGCAGGCCGAATCCGGTGCCTTTTTGATGACCGCCTTTGCCGGCGCGCTGGGGCTGATGTTCATCATCCTGCTGGCGCAGTTCAACAGCATCTATAATTCGGTGCTGGTGCTGCTGGCCGTAGTGCTGTCCACCGCCGGATCGCTGGTGGGGATGCTGGTTATGGATCAGGCGTTTTCCATCATCATGACCGGCACGGGGATCGTGGCACTTGCGGGGATCGTGGTGAACAACAACATCATCCTGATCGACACCTATCAGGATTACAGCCGCTATATGCCCAAGACCGAGGCGATCACCCGCACCGCCGAGGATCGCATCCGCCCCGTGTTGCTGACCACAATCACAACAATGGCAGGGCTGGCGCCGATGATGTTCGGCCTGAGCCTTGATTTCATGCAGGGCGGCTATTCGATCGACAGCCCGACAGCACTTTGGTGGAAACAACTGGCCACGGCCGTGGTCTTTGGTCTTGGTATCGCAACGGTGCTGACGCTGGTCTTCACCCCCTCGATGCTGGCGGCGCGGGTCTGGTTTGTGACCTATGTGCAATGGGCCGCGCAATTGATGGCAAAACTGTCGATGGGCACCAGCAGCCGTGCCGCCCGCGACTGGGCGCTGTCAAGGCAAGCCGCACGCATCAAGGCACCAGAGGTGATCTGGGTCGAGGATGACGCGGCACCAGTTGCCAGCAGATCGCCGTTGCAGGCGGCGGAATAGCGTTGGACCCTAATCCATCACCTTTTTGACGAATTGGGATTTCAGCCCCATCTGGCCAAAGCCCGCGATCTTGCAGTCGATATCGTGATCGCCGCTGACCAGCCTGATACCGGTGACCTTGGTGCCGACCTTGAGGGCGGTGGATGATCCTTTGACCTTGAGGTCCTTGATCACGGTCACGGTATCGCCGTCTTGCAGGATATTGCCCACAGCGTCACGGATCACATCGGCCGCATCCAACGCCGCATCGGGCGACCATTCATGCCCGCAAGCAGGGCAATTGAGCAGCGCATCCACCGCATAGGTAAAGCGCGCGCCGCAGTCAGGGCATGGGGGCAATGTATCAGGCATGGTGGTTTTCTTTCTTTGGCAAGGCGGGGTGAACCCCGCCCTACGATATTGCGTCGTTCGGGGTTGTTCCCGACCGGATCACGCAGGTGCTTTGCCGCGTCAAACCGCTGGCGCCTCTTCTTCGGACTGCCTGTTCCACAGATGCGCATAGCGTCCGTCCTGCACCAGCAATGCGTCATGCCGACCCTGTTCCACGATCACGCCGTTTTCCAGCACCACGATCAGATCGGCATCGGCGATGGTGGACAGCCTATGCGCGATGGTAATGACCGTGCGGCCTTGGCCCATCGCCTTGAGTTCAGCCTGAATTTCCATCTCGGTCTCGGTGTCAAGCGCACTCGTCGCCTCGTCCAGCAGCAGGATCGGCGGGTTCTTGAGCAAGGTGCGCGCGATACCCACGCGCTGCTTTTCGCCCCCTGACAGTTTCAGGCCACGCTCGCCTACGGTGGTCTGATAACCATCCGGCAGGCTGGTGATGAAATCATGGATCTTGGCGGCTTTCGCGGCGGCGATGATCTCGTCCTCACCCGCATCGGGGCGGCCATAGGCGATGTTGTAATGCACCGTGTCGTTGAACAGCACGGTATCCTGCGGCACCACGCCGATCTGCGCGTGCAGGCTGTCCTGCGTCACATCGCGCACGTCTTGATCGTCGATCAGCAAGGCACCGCCCGTGACGTCATAGAACCGGAACAACAGCCGCCCGATGGTGGATTTGCCTGACCCCGAGGAGCCGACAATGGCCACCGTCTGGCCCGGCGCGACATCAAGGTTAATGCCCTTGAGAATACCGCGCCCCGCATCATAGCCAAAGGTGACATCGCGCAGGGTGACGCGCCCGCCGGTGACGGCCAAGGGCTTGGCATGGGGCGCATCATTCACCTCGGCCGGTTGGCCCAAAAGATCGAACATATCGCCCATGTCGATCAGCGCTTGGCGGATTTCGCGGTAGACCGTGCCAAGGAAATTCAGCGGCATGGTGATCTGGATCATATAGGCGTTGACCATGACGAAATCGCCCACCGTCAGATCACCGCGTTCAACGCCAATGGCGGCCATGACCATGACCAGCACCAGACCACCGGTAATCAGCACCGATTGGCCGAAATTCAGGAAAGCCAGCGAATAATTGGTGCGGACAGCCGCAGTTTCATATTGCGCCATGGCGCGGTCGTAACGGTCAGCCTCCCACTTTTCGGCGCCGAAATATTTGACCGTTTCAAAATTCAGCAGCGAATCAATCGCCTTTTGGTTCGCATCGGTGTCTTGATCGTTCATCACCTTGCGGATTTTCACCCGCCATTCGGTGACGGTAAAGGTGAACCAGACATAAAGTGCTATGGTCCCGACAACGACGGCCAGATACCAGACGTCGAACAGGTAAAACAACACGACCGAGATCATCGCCAGTTCCAGCATCAACGGCCCCATCGAAAACAGCAGGAACCGCAGCAGGAAATCCACGCCTTTGACGCCGCGTTCAATCACACGCGACAGCCCGCCGGTCTTGCGCGTGATGTGATAGCGCAGCGAGAGGCGGTGGATATGGGTAAAGGTTTCCAGCGCCAATTGCCGCAATGCGCGCTGGCCGACGCGGGTAAAGATCACATCGCGCAATTGCTGAAAGCCCACGTTCATCAACCGCGCAAAGCCGTAAGCCAGCGTCAGCCCGACCGCCCCCAACCCCAGCACGGTGGCCGCTGTCGCCCCGTCAGGGGCCAGCGAATCCACCGCTTGTTTATACAGGATCGGCGTGCCAACCGCGATCACCTTGGCCAACAGCAGGACCAGCATCGCGCCTATCACCCGCCGTTTGACCCAGCCCTGCCCCTGCGGCCACAGATAGGGCATCACGCGGCGAATGACGGACCAGCCCTGCACGCGGGTATTGCCAAGGTTCGTATCGGAATGGGTGGTTGGGCGCATAGCTGTCTCCGCGGTCTGAGACGTTACTAGGGCTCCGCCCGTCGATTGACCAGAGCCGCAAGGCTACTGCGCGATATCGGGAATCCGAAACACCTGTCCGGGATAGATCAGGTCGGGGTCGCGGATCAGATCACTGTTCGCCTCGAACACCTGCACATACAGGATTCCCGCGCCAAGGCTTTCTTTTGCAATCGCCCAAAGCGTCGATCCGGGCTGGACCGTGCGCACCGCCACCTCGAACCCGTCCCGCGCCGTGTCTTCGGCCATGACAGCAGCAACGCTGGCGGGTTCTTCACGCTGAAACGGCGTTTCCATCCGCGACACGACGGTGCCATCCGCATCCACCTCGTCGATACGCAGCGTATAGACACCGGTGGCCACAGGGGGCAGCGCGATGCTCCAATCGCCACCCGCCGTCACCGGCGCGGCCGCGAAAGATTCGTTATCAAGATAAACCTGCACCTCGCCATCGCCAGTGGCACGCCCTGTCAGCTCCACCGCGCCGGCAGGATCATAGGTAATTGCGTCCAGCGCCACATTGGGTTGCGGCAGCACAGCGGCCCCCTGTGCAACGCGCACGCCATCCGCGCCGGTTTCCAGCACCACCGGCGGCGGTGCGGTTTCGGGGGCGATCTGGGCTGTTTCGGTTTCGGGCAGATCAGCCTCCTCGGTGGGCGGATCAATCGGGGCCTCTGCGGCAGTCTGTGGTGCGATCTGCGGGGCCGTCTCTGGCGCAATCTCTGGCGCTGCTTCGGCCACGACCACGGGGGCAATCGGCGCAACCATATAGCTGGTCTGCGATGGCACCGCCGCCCCGTCAGGATCAGCCAAGAGCGACAGACGGCGTGGCTGATCGGCCGGACCGGCACCGGCCAGCATCACGAAACTGCCGGTCGCATCCGCCGTCGCCCGCGCAATCGCGACCCCGCCGAGAATCAGATCCACAACCTGCTCGGGTGCCGCGCGGCCCGCCACGATGATTGATCCGTCAGGGTCCAGCCGGAACGTATCGAATGCCGGCACAACAGGGGCCGCAACAACCGGTTCTGGCGCTGGTTCTGGTTCTGGTTCTGGTTCTGGTTCTGGTTCTGGTTCTGGTTCTGGTTCTGGTTCTGGCGCAGGCATCGGCGCCGTGGCTTCCGGCGCAGCCACGCTCAATACGGGCAATGTCGGGGATGGTGCGGGCAGCAGGATTAAAACTAGCGCCCCCAGCACGGCAGCCGCCAAAGCCCCCAGCGCCCAGGCACCCACCTGCGATTTATTCTGATCGTCCACGCCTTACACCCCGTCCCGGTCTTACCGGCAAAAATCCGCCCACAGCATTGAGACAATGTAGCAACCCCGCTATGAGCGGTCAAAGCCAAGCTGCATCAAAGGGGTAGCGATGTCCGATTTTCCAAGCTCAGTGTGTGTTTATTGCGGCTCTCGGGACGGAACCAACCCCGCTTATGCGCAGGCGGCGACCGAAACCGGCCAAATGCTGGCGCGCAACAGCTGGCGGCTGGTCTATGGCGCAGGCGACGTCGGGCTGATGGGACGGGTTGCCAAGGCCGTGCAGCAGGCCGGCGGGCGCACCTTTGGGGTGATCCCCACCCATCTGTTGGCGCTCGAGGTGGGCAAGCGTGATCTGGACAGTTTCGTCGTGACCGAAACCATGCATGAACGCAAAAAGGTCATGTTCATGAATGCCGACGCGGTGGTCGTACTGCCGGGCGGGGCGGGCAGCCTTGACGAATTCTTCGAGGTGCTGACATGGCGCCAGCTGGGCCTGCACCGCAAACCGATTGTCTTGCTCAATACCGCGGGCTTCTGGGACCCGCTGCTCGCCTTGATGCACCATGTCGTGGCGCAGGGTTTCGCGGGCGATGATATCCTCGCCTTCGTCAGCGTGGCGGCTGATGTGAGCGCCTTGGAACAGGCGCTGCAAGACGCGCTATAACGCTGCCATCAGCGTGGCATAGCGGGCGAGCGAAATATTGGACCCACAGGCGATGATCCCCACGCGCCGCCCGGCCAGATCATGCCGTAATGGCCCGATGATCGCGGCAAGCGACGCGGCACAGGCCGGTTCGGCGGTGATCCGCAAAATGGATTGATAAATCTCCATCGCGCGCAACATCGCTGCATCGTCGATCCGCACAATCCGGTCAACATGGGCCTGCGCCACCCCGAACGTATAAGGCAGCGCCATGGGTGCGCCCAGACTGTCAGCAATGGTGGCGATCTTGTCCAACGTGACCGGCGCGCCCTGCGCCAAGGATTGGAACATGCTGTCGGCACCATAAGGTTCGACCCCGATCACCTGCGCATCGGGGCGCAATTGGCGGATCGCACAGGCCATGCCCGAGATCAGCCCACCACCGCCGACAGGCACAACGAATGTATCCAGATCAGGGGCCTGCGTGACATATTCCAGCGCACAGACAGCCGCCCCCAGCACCATATGCCGCGCCTCAAACGGATGCAGCAAGGCGCGGCCCTGCGCGGCGGCGACGTTCATCGCGCCAAAGGCCGCAGCCATATCATCATGCAAGGACACACGCGCGCCCAAAGCCTCGCAGCCTGCGATGCGCGCGGGATCAGTGGCCCGCGGCATGCAGATCAGCGCATCCACCCCTGCCGCGCGCGCCGCCCAAGCGACAGCCAGCGCATGGTTGCCACCGCTGGCCGCGACAACGCCTGCAGCACGCTGGCCCGCATCCAGCCCCGCGATGCCCAGATAGGCCCCGCGCGCCTTGAACGATCCCGCCTGCTGGAACAATTCCAGCTTGACCATCACGCCTGCGCAATCGGGCAAAACGCCGTCCCAGCGCGCTGATGTCAGCGGCAGGACCGGCGTGGCGATCACCACATCGCGTAAACACTCCGCCGCCGCCTTGATCGCTGCGAGTTCCGGCCCCATCGCATATCCCCCAAAGAAAAAACCCGCAGGACATGTCCCACGGGTCTTTGATCTTGTCTATGCTCAGACGAAGGTTACATCCGGCCGGCGACATTTTCCCAATTGACCAGATTATCCAGAAAGTTGGTCAGATAGGCAGGCCGCTTGTTGCGGAAATCGATGTAATAGGAATGTTCCCAAACATCACAGCCCAGCAAGGCGGTCTGGCCAAAACACAAAGGGTTCACGCCATTCTCGGTCTTGGTGATCGCCAACGACCCATCAGCCTTTTTCACCAGCCAGGCCCAGCCGGACCCGAACTGGCCCGCACCAGCGGCGCTGAACTGCGTCTTGAACTCATCGACCGAGCCAAAGCTTTCCACCAGCGCCTTTTCCAGCGCGCCGGGCATCTTGCTGTCGGCGGGGGTCATCATTTCCCAGAACTGATTGTGATTCCACAGCTGGCTGATGTTGTTGAAGATCCCATTCTGTGCGACGGCGGCCGCGTCATAGGTGCCGATGATGATCTCTTCCAACGACTTGCCGGCCCATTGGGTGCCTTCAATCGCCTTGTTGCCATTGGTCACATAGGCATTGTGATGGATATCGTGGTGAAATTCCAGCGTCTCGGCAGACATGCCTTTGGCGGCCAGCGCATCATGGGCATAGGGCAGATCGGGAAGGGTGAATGACATGGTCAGTCCTCTGTGTTGTTCAGTATTGCGTTGCCCTTTAGGTGGCCCCCGGCTGCGCAAAGGTCAAGGGCGCACACCCTTTTCCCCCATCGTTGGAGCCCAAATATCCCCGCCGGAGGCCCCGCGCCCCGCGCGGGATCTGGCGCTCAGAACACCCCGACAGGGCCTGCCTTGGCCGAAGCCACCAGCAGGTCATGGACATAATCCGCAACCGACCGGAAACAGACCACAGCAAATGTATCCGCATCCACCATCCAGAACGCAGCAGCGACCTGCCCCAGATGACTGCGGCGAAAATCACCCGTGCCGAATGTGGCCGGGTGCAGATCGGCGGGGGTCAACTTGGCCAAGATTTCGCGCGCAAAACCACCTTCAACATGGATCAGCGCGCGCGCGTCCGACACGTTTTCTGCAAGGTAATGTTGTCCCGCAAGCGCCGAATCAATCTGCGCCAAGGCATCTGTCACCTCTGCGTAAGGCAGCATCACCAGCACTTCATCTGGTGACATCCAGGCGATACCGCGATCTTCGCCCAGGGCAATTTTCGCTTTTTCAGGAAAAGCTTGCCCCGTGATCTTCTTGCACACCGCGCGCAGTTTGGCGTTTGACAGCTCACCGCGCAGGGTGATCATGCCGCATAGGCCCGCCTCGCGGATCGTGACCTCGCCTGCGGTGCTGCGGCCTTGCAAGGCGCTGATGGGATCAGACATTCTGCTTTGCCCCTTCCTTGTCATAAAACACCGGATCGACGATGCGCGCCTGCACGGTCTTGGCGTCATCCACGGTGTTAAAGGTAATCACCTCGCCCATCCGGTCAGGGCCGCGATGCACAAGGCCCATCGCGATCCCGCGCCCCAGCGTGGGTGAATGATAGGTCGATGTCACGCGCCCTTGCGTGTTGCGCTGGCCATTGGCGTTGCTGCCGTCAGCAATCGCATAGGCCCCGTCCGGCAGGACCGACCCGTCCAGCGTTTCCAGCCCCACCAGCCGCCAGCGGTCGGGGTTGTCCATGAAACTGCGGGCATGGGCGCGCTTGCCCAGATAATCGTCTTTCTTCTTGGACAAGGCCCAATGCAGGTTCAAATCCTGCGGGATCACCGTGCCATCGGTTTCATCGCCGATCATGATGAACCCTTTTTCAGCGCGCATGATATGCAGCGCCTCGGTGCCATAAGGCATGATCCCGAATTCCGCACCCGCATCTACCAGCGCATCCCAAAAGGCACGGCCCTGCCCCGCAGGCACGGCGATTTCATAGGACAATTCGCCCGAGAACGAAATCCGGAACACCCGCGCATCAAATCCGCCGATCTGCCCCGCCTGCCATTGCATGAACGGCAGCGCCGACAGATCCGTGCCACCCAGCTTGTCGAGCAGCAGCTTGGCCTTTGGGCCAACCACGGCGACCTGCGCCCATTGTTCGGTGACATTGGCGACATAGACTTTCCAGTCCCACCATTCGCATTGCAGCCAGTCTTCCATCCAGGCGTGGATACGGTCAGCACCCCCGGTGGTGGTGTGGCAAAGCCAGGTATCCTCGGACATCCGCGCAACGACACCGTCATCAATCAAAAACCCGTTTTCCGAACACATCAGCCCGTAACGGCATTTGCCGACACCCAGATTAGACATCATATTGGTGTAAAGCATATCCAGAAACTTGCCCGCATCCGGCCCCTTGACGATCAATTTGCCAAGGGTCGACGCATCGAGCAGACCGACATTGCTGCGCGCATTGGTGACCTCGCGGTTGACCGCATCATGGACGCTTTCACCGGTGCGGACATAGGCAAAGGGCCTGCGCCACTGGCCCACGGGTTCGTTATCCGCGCCATTGGCAGTGTGCCAATCCGACATCGGCGTCTTGCGCAAAGGCTGGAAAACGCCGTCGCGTGCCGCACCCGCAATCGCCGCCATCGAAATCGGCGTATAAGGCGGGCGGAATGTCGTCGTCCCAACATTCGGGATCGCCATGTTCAGCGCATTGGAAAGCACGGCAAGGCCGTTGATATTGCTCAACTTTCCCTGATCCGTTGCCATGCCGAGCGTGGTATAGCGTTTGGCATGTTCGACGGACTCAAACCCTTCCTGCGCGGCCAGCTGGACATCGGTCACCTTCACGTCGTTCTGGAAATCCAGCCATGTCTTGGACCGCAGCGCATAGCTTGCCCCTTGCGGCATCATCCAGACGGGGGCCATCCGACCTTCGTCGGCATCGGTCGCCACAGGGGCGGCGGTGATACGCTTTTTATGACCCGCGTCATGCGCGGCGGCCTTGCCAGCGGCGATCCCGTCAGCCAGCACGTCAGCGCTGCGCAGATGGCCATTGGCCACCCCTGCGGCAATCACGAAACCGGCGCCATCAGCACCCGTCGGCGGGCGGGCCGTATCGGGGCGGAACATCGCCTGCGCATCGTCCCAGACCAGCTTGCCACCGCAATGCGACCACAGATGCACGACCGGCGACCAGCCGCCCGACATCGCGACGCAATCGCAGGCGATCTCCTCCAGCACGGCACCCTCGCCCGCTTGGGCGCAAAGCGTCACGCCAGTGACCCGCTTGCCACCTTTGACCTTTGCGATGCCTTTGCCATCGGCAATCCGGATGCCCAAGGCGCGCGCTTGGTCGATCAGCGGCCCTGCGGGGGCGGTACGTGCATCGACGATGACCGGCACCTCCAGCCCCGCCTCTTTCAGCGCAATCGCGGTGCGATAGGCGTCGTCGTTATTGGTGACAACCACGGTGCGATCCCCGATGGACACGCCGAAATTCACCGCATAATCGCGCACAGCCCCGGCCAGCATGACGCCTGGCAGATCGTTGCCCACAAAAGACAAAGGCCGTTCAATCGCACCCGTCGCGGTCACGATCTGCGCCGCCCTGATCCGCCAGAGCCGGTGACGCGGGCCGTCCTGATCGGGCGCATGGTCGGTCAGGCGTTCATAGGCCAAAGTATAGCCATGATCATACACACCCGCGCCCATACAACGCGCACGGATCGTGACATTTGACATCTTATCAAGTGCTTGCAGTGTGGATTTAATCCAATCCACTGCATCCATCCCGTCGATCTGCGCCCCGTCCACGACAGCGCGGCCACCCCAATCGGCGGTCTGTTCGATCAGCAGAACCCGCGCGCCGGCCTGTCCTGCGGCCAGCGCCGCGGCCAGCCCCGCGATCCCGCCACCCACGACCAGCACGTCAACATGCAGGTTGAAATGCTCATAGGTGTCTTGGTCACGGTCCTTGGGCGCGCGGCCCAGACCGGCGGATTGCCGGATGAACGGTTCATAGACATGTTTCCAAAAGGCACGCGGGAACATGAACATTTTATAGTAAAAGCCCGCAGGCAGAAACCGTGACAGATGCGTGTTGATCGCGCCGACATCGAATTCCAAACTCGGCCAATGGTTCTGGCTGGTGGCTGTCAGCCCGTCGAACAGCTCGGTCGTGGTGATGCGCTGGTTCGGCTCAAAAGCCGCACCCTGCCCCAGATTGACCAGACCATTGGGTTCTTCGGCGCCTGCCGCCACCACGCCGCGCGGGCGATGGTATTTGAACGACCGCCCGACCAGCATCTGGTCATTGGCCAACAGGGCAGAGGCCAGCGTATCGCCCGCGAAACCGCGCAAATTCTTGCCGTTGAAGGTGAAACTGACAGGCTTTGTGCGGTCGATCAGGCGACCATGCCCCGCAAGACGCGTACTCATGCGAAATCTCCCCATGTCCAGCCGGGGCGTTTGGCGGATATTTTGGCGCGCAGATCAGGCGGCGGTTCCGTTGTCTGCGCGGGATAGGTGCCGAAGACTTCCAGCGTGGCGGTGCAGCGCGCGGCCAAAAACCATTTGCCGCAGCCGTAAACATGCCGCCAGCGTTCGAAATGCACGCCCTTTGGGTTTTCGCGCATGAACATGTAATCCTCGAACTGGTCGTCGGATGATCCGGGGCCGTACCGTTTCAGATGCGCCTGCCCGCCCGCATGCAGATCGGTTTCATCGGCATCTGTGCCACAATAGGGGCAATGAAGGGTCAGCATAGGCGCACCTTTTGTCTGGAATTCGTCATCAATGCGCGACCCCTGCGGCGACGCTTTCATCAATGAATTTGCCTTCGCGGAAACGGAACATCGAAAATTCATCTGTCAGTGGCGAGGCGCCCTTGGCCATCAATTCGGCCATCGCCCAACCTGATCCGGGGATCGCCTTGAACCCGCCCGTGCCCCAGCCGCAATTCACGAACACCCCATCGACAGGGGTTTTCGACAAAATGGGCGAGCGGTCGCCGGTCACATCCACAATCCCGCCCCATTGGCGCAGCATTTTCAGGCGCGCGATCATCGGGAAAGTCTCGATCAGGGCGCGCACGGTTTCCTCGATATGATGGAAACTGCCGCGCTGGGTATAATTGTTATAGCCGTCGGTGCCGCCACCGATCACCATTTCGCCCTTGTCGGATTGCGACATATAGCCATGCACGGTGTTGGCCATCACGACGACATCCATACAGGGCTTGATCGGTTCAGACACCAGCGCCTGCAAGGCCACCGATTCAATCGGCAGCCGGAACCCGGCCATCTGCGCCATCACACCCGAATGGCCCGCAACGACCAGCCCGAGCTTGTCGCAATCAATCGCACCTTTGGTGGTATCGACGCCAACAACGCGGCCCCCATCGCGGCGGATCGCCGTCACCTCGCATTGCTGGATCACATGCATGCCCATATCCGAACAGGCCCGCGCATAACCCCAGGCAACCGCATCGTGGCGCGCCGTACCACCGCGCGCCTGCCACAACCCGCCCAGCACGGGATAACGCGGCCCGTCGATATTCATGATCGGGCAAAGTTCCTTGACCTTCTCAGGGCCGATCCATTCGGTTTTCACCCCTTGCAGCGCATTGGCATGCGCGGTGCGTTTGTAGCCACGGATTTCGTGCTGGGTCTGCGCCAGCATGATCACGCCACGCGGGCTGAACATGACGTTGTAGTTCAGGTCCTGGCTCATGGTTTCATAAAGGCTGCGCGATTTTTCATAGATCGCCGCTGACGGGTCCTGCAAGTAATTCGACCGGATGATCGTGGTATTGCGGCCCGTGTTGCCACCGCCAAGCCAGCCTTTTTCCAGGATCGCCACATTGGTGATGCCGAAATTTTTGCCCAGATAATAGGCCGTGGCCAGCCCGTGACCGCCTGCGCCGACGATGATCACATCGTATTTCGCCCGTGGCGCGGGGTTGGCCCAGGCACGAGTCCAGCCGGTATGCTGGCGGAACGCTTCTTTCGCGATGGCAAAGGCGGAATATCGTTTCATCTGCGCGCGATTCCCTGTCTAAACTATGCCCCTGTCTGGACCTTTCGGGGTATGGAAAGGATACTGCCAGCGGCGTCTGGACCGCGATTTACGACATGCCCGCGACACTGTGAAGGGACGTGGCGTCGCAGGCCCTTTTCACCTTGGCCCATGGCGGCTATGTCGGGGCGAGCAAATGCGTGAGGGCATATGATATTCTGGATTTTGGTCGGCTTGATGACATTGGCCGTGGCGGGTTTGATGGCAATCCCCCTGCTGCGCGCGCCCGATGTGCAAGGCGAAAACCCCGATATCACCATCTACCGCGCGCAACTGGCCGAGATTGACCGCGATCTGGAACGCAGCCTGCTCGACCCGGCAGAGGCAGACCGTTCGCGCACCGAAATCGCGCACCGCCTGCTGGCCGCCAGCCGCAGACAAACCGCCCCGTTGCACCACCACAAACGGCAAGGGCTGACCGCTGTCACAGTGCTGGCCGTGATCGCGGCGGTGACGTTTGCGACCTATACGCAGCTGGGCGCGCCCGGATATGGCGATGTGCCGTTGCAGGCGCGGCTGGCGGCCTCGGACGCCATGCGCGCCAACCGGCCCGCGCAGGTGTTTTTGGAACAGGTGGCGCCACCACCGCCGCCCGTGAATGTCCCCGATGATTACCGCGCCGCCATCGACCAGCTGCGCGACATCGCCCCGACCCGCCCCGACGATCTGGAAGCCTGGTCGCGGCTGGTCTTTCACGAGGTCGAATTGCGCAATTATTCCGGTGCCGCCGTGGCACAGGAACGCGTGGTCGCGATCATCGGCGATGACGCGCAACCTGCCGACTTTGTCCGCCTGCTGGACCTGCTGGTCGTCGCGGCCGGTGGGCTTGTCTCGCCCGAGGCCGAACAGGTGATCCGCGATATCCTGGCGCGTGACGAGAGTAACGCCGCCGCGCGGTATTATTTGGGGCTGCTCTACGACCAGACCGACCGGCCCGATCTGGCCTATCGTCTGTGGCGCGATCTTGCCGAAAACGGTGATCTGGCCAGTTTCCACGTCGCCTCGGCCCGCCAGCTGATCGAGGATGCGGCCTTTCGCGCGGGTGTCGATTACACCCTGCCAGAGGTGCGCGGCCCATCTGCAGATGACATTGCCACAGCGCAGGACATGACCCCCGAAGACCGGCAGGCGATGATCGGCGGCATGGTTGCGGGCTTGGCCGACCGGCTGGCCAATGACGGCGGCACCGCGGCCGATTGGGCGCGGCTGATCACGGCTTATGGCGTGCTGGGCGAAACCGACAGCGCCCGCGCGATCTGGGTCGAGGCGGCGGATGTCTTTGGTGCCAATGCCGAGGCGATGGCGACCCTGACCCAAGCCGCACGCAACGCAGGCGTGGCGGAATGATCTGTGCCACGCCCGAGGATTTCGCGGCCCAACTGCCACGGCATGGTGCTGTCGCGGGGCTGGATCTGGGGACGGTGACGATCGGGGTGGCGGTGTCGGACCTGATGCGCAGCGTGGCGACCCCGCTGGAAACCATCAAGCGCCGCAAATTCACGCTCGACGCCGCGCGGCTATTCGAAATCACGACCCACCGGATGATCGCGGGGCTGGTGCTGGGCCTGCCGCGCAACATGGACGGGTCCGAAGGGCCGCGCTGTCAGGCGACCCGCGCCTTTGCCCGCAATCTTGAAAAATTAACGCCGCTGCCGATCACCTTTTGGGATGAACGTTTGTCCACCGTGGCCGCCGAACGCGCGATGCTAGAGGCGGATATGTCCAGAAAGCGTCGCGCAGAGCGGATCGACAACATCGCAGCCAGCTATATTCTGCAAGGCATGCTGGACCGGCTGCGACATCTGGAGGCGCGCGCGTGACCATCCCCGAACCGACCGACCACATCTGGAAACGGGCCGAAATCGACAGCCCCTGCATCAAGATATGCGTGATCCAGCCTGCAACGCGGCTGTGTACGGGCTGTTTGCGCACGATCGACGAGATCAGCACCTGGTCGCGGATGACGCAAGAGGCACGCGCCGCAGTGATGGCGGACCTGCCCGCGCGCAAGGGGCTGGTCGCCAAACGGCGCGGGGGGCGTGCGGGACGGGTGACGTGAGGGGGCAAGACGTTTGCTTAGCCGTTATGAACGACGCAAATTCACCCTGCTTTGTGCCACTTTCAGAACTTCAAAATATCACTGGTCCCAAGCCTTCCACTGAACCGAGACGCAGTGGGATACAAATCTGAAACGGATGAATTGGGCGATTTCAGCAAGAAATGATCCAGTAAGGTGGATCATGATCCACCCTACCCCCTTGGAAACACGAAACACCGGTCTCGCCGGATCATAATCCATAATGGCGTTCCCACCTTTGGCAAAAACACCGATGGCACCGCCGCGCGCAGGATTGACCCATCGAAATCCATGCGGAATTCCACTAGACTTGACGCCCCGATGAACCGCGCGCGCTGCACCACGCCGCGGGCGGGGGTGCCGTCTTGCGGGGTGGGGTTCGGGCCGCGGCCGGCGCGGTCAAAGTCGATCTTCAGATGCTGGGGGCGGATCACGATATCGACCTCGGTGCCGTCCGGCACGCCGGGGGCAAGGAACTGGCCGAATGGCGTATCGGTCAAAGCCCCTTGCACCTTGCCCTTGATCACGTTGATATCGCTGAAAAAACCGGCGGCTTCCAGATCCTTGGGGGCGTTGTAGATATTATAGGGCGATCCGCGCTGCACGATCCGCCCGTCGCGCATCAGCGCGATCTCGTCCGCCATGCGCAAGGCTTCGTTCGGTTCATGCGTGACCAGCAGAACGGCGGTGCCTTCGCTTTTCAAAATCTCCAGCGTCTCGTCGCGGATATCGTCGCGCAGGCGGTCATCAAGGCCGGAAAACGGCTCGTCCATCAGCATGATGCGCGGCTTGGGCGCCAGCGCGCGGGCCAGTGCCACGCGCTGTTGTTCGCCGCCCGACAATTGATGCGGGTAATCATGCAGATAGCGCAGCATGCCGACCTTTTGCAAAAGGTCCGTGACCCGCCCGTCATCGCGCTTTCCGCGCAGCCCGAAACCCACATTCTGCGCGACGGTCAGATGCGGGAACAGCGCAAAATCCTGAAACATCAACCCGATGGACCGGCCTTCGGGCGGCACGCGGTCCACCGTGTCGCAGATCAGCTGGCCATCGACATGGATCGTGCCGCTGTCTTGCATATCGACGCCCGCAATGATCCGCAGCGTGGTGGATTTGCCGCATCCCGACGGCCCCAGCAGGCAGGTCACCTGCCCTGGCATCACCGTCAGGCTGACGTCATCGACCACGCGCCGCCCGGCAAAGGTCTTGACCAGATGGCGGGCGGCAAGGCGTGGCAGTGTCATGCGAACAATCCCTGATCAAAACAATTGGGTTTCGCGGACCTAACAACCCCGCCCTGCCGGTGCAAGTGGCTCAGATCGTCGCGTTGATCGCCCCGCCGTCCAGCACGATATTCTGGCCCAGGATGAACCCGGCATGCTGGCTGCACAGAAACGCGCAGGTCGCGCCGAATTCTTCTGCCGTGCCATAGCGGCGGGCGGGGATCGTCGCCTCGCGCTGTGCCTTGGCCGTGGCCATGTCAATGCCCTGCGCCGTTGCAACGCCAGTATCAAGGCTGATCGCGCGGTCGGTCGCATGGATGCCGGGCAACATGTTGTTGATCGTGACCCCGTGCTGCGCCACCTGCCGCGCGGTGCCTGCGACATAGCCGGTCAGCCCCGCGCGCGCGGCATTGGACAGGCCCAGCTGCGCAATCGGTGCCTTGACCGACCCCGAGGTGATATTGACCACCCTGCCCCAGCCTTTGGCGATCATGCCGGGCAACAGCGCCTTCATCAGCGCGATGGGCGCCAGCATATTGGCATCAAGCGCCTTGATGAAATCATCGCGGTCCCAGTCCGACCACAGCCCCGGCGGTGGACCGCCTGCGTTGGTCACGAGGATATCGACACTGCCCGCAGCATCAAGCAAGCGCGCGCGGCCTTCCTCGGTTGCCACATCGGCGGCCACGGTGGTGACCTGCACGCCGAAACGGGCGCGGATCTCGGCAGCGGTCGCCTCCAGCGCGTCCGCGCCGCGTGCGTTCAGCACAAGGTTCACGCCAGCGGCGGCCAAAGCCTCGGCGCAGCCGCGCCCCAGCCCTTTTGACGATGCGCAGACCAGTGCCGTTTTGCCTGAAATTCCCAGATCCATTGTGTTCCCCCCTTTATTGCGCCCCTGACCTAGCATCCCCGCCGACCAAGGGCAATTTGATCTTACCCCAGTCGCGCCCAGGGTGTAGAGATCGGGGATGGCAAACACCCTGATCACGATCGAAGTGTTCCGCGCCGAGGATGTGTGCGTCATCGACGGTGTGCTGACCGGCGAAATGCTCGGCTTTGCCGACGCGCTGGTTTTGGACGATATCTATGCGCTGGCGGCGACATCCGCGCCGCTGTCGCTGGATCTGGTGACCGGACAGACCGGGCTGCGCCGCAAAACCGGCGCGCGCAATGCGGTGCATCTGGATTGCTGCCTGACGCTGATGGCCGCTGATGGCACCACCCATGACGCGCTGGTGCTGGTCGAGGAAAGCGCGGGCCTTGCCATCGCCATCTATCTGATGGCCTTGGGTGATATCGTGCCGGACCAATCCTATCGGCTGGTCGGGGTCGCGCGCGAAACCGCGACCCGCCGCTTTGCGGACGCGGCGGCAGGGTCATTCGCACGCGGCACGCGGATCACCATGGCGGATGGCCAGATGCGCGGGGTCGAAACGCTGGTCCCCGGCGATCTGGTGCTGACGCGGGATGCAGGCAAACAGCCGCTGCGCCATGTGACACAGGCCACGATGCGCGCGACGGGCCGCTTTGCGCCGGTGGTCATCACCCAAGGCACCCTGCACAATGACGCCGATCTGGTGCTGCGCCCCGACCACCGGATTTTCGTCTATCAACGCAGCGACCTGCTGGGCGCGGGCCATGCAGAGGTGCTGATCCGCGCGCGCCAACTGGTCGATGATGTGACCGTGTTGCGCAGGCGTGGCGGCTATGTCGATTATTTCCAGCTGGTGTTCGACGATCACCACATCATCTATGCCGAAGGGATCGCCGCGGAATCGCATCTGGTCGATGCCACGACCCGCCATGCCATGCCCGCCGATGTGCCGCTGCACCGCCACCGCCCGCATCTGGAATATCAGGTCCGCGACAGCCTGATCGACCCTGCAACGGCAGCGGCGCTGCTACGGCGCGCCTCAACCTCCTGAATTTGCGCGTTCGGCGGCGAAACTGCCGTCAAACAGCTGCAGATCATCGCTCTGCCGCACAGCCCCGCGCGCGATCACGCCAGCGACACCCGCGCCTTGCGGGCCGTGAAAATCGCCCGACATTTCAGCGGTGACGTCATGGGCCGCGGCATTCTGCATCAGGGTGCCAGACAATTCGGCGGTAAATTGGTAATCACGTGCGGCGGCGGCATCGGGGTAAAACCGGCCATCGCTGATCTGCAGATGCCCTGTCACCGGACCAGCCCCGCCTTGCAGATTGCCGATACGCCCGGTCACCGGATCAGGTGCTGCGCCAAAATGGACGCGCAGGTCCAGATCGCCGTCATAGCGGGCAACCGCCGCGCCGCCCAGAGGCAGAGAAAGCCGCACGCGCCCTGCATAGGCCACCTCGCCCATGGTGGGCAACGTGGCAAAAGGCGTGATCCCCGCTGTCGTCACGCGGTCCCGCAAGGCGGCAAAGCCATCCGCAGGCGCACCATTGCCTGCACCGACATCGCCCCCACCCCCGCCGGAACAGGCCGCCAGACCAAAGACGATGCACACACCGAGACACACAAATCGAACCATGCCGCTTTGTCCGGTATTT
>NZ_CH672414.1:1195201-1418504 GCF_000152785.1 Yoonia vestfoldensis SKA53
CGCCCTTCGACGCGCAGGGTGGCAAAACCGCTGAATTGCGCGCTGCCATCGACGGGCAGCGCGCCGGTCGTGGGGGCCACCCCCATGACACCGGCCCCGGGATCGCCCAGCACCCTGACCCGCTGTGCGGCATAGATGTCCAGCCGCGCCAGTCGCGGATCAATCCCGCTGCCGGGGCTGTCGCCACCGCCACCACCCCCGCCGCCACAGCCCGACAGGATCACGCAGATCGCCAGCCTTCGCGCCAAGAAACCCATTCTTCCGCCTTTCGCGCCCTGCCTAGCGCGAAATCGTTTATCTTGCGTCAAGACGGGCCGACACATTGCCCTTTTGCAGCGAAACGCCTAAAGCGTGACGCCATGACCAACCGCCCCGCCTTACCGCCCGAAATCGCCCGCCGTCGCACCTTTGCGATCATCTCGCATCCCGATGCGGGCAAGACGACGCTGACTGAAAAATTCCTGCTTTATGGTGGTGCGATCCAGATGGCCGGTCAGGTCCGCGCCAAGGGCGAGGCGCGGCGCACACGGTCTGATTTCATGCAGATGGAAAAGGATCGCGGCATTTCGGTATCCGCATCGGCCATGTCGTTCGATTTCGGCAAATACCGGTTCAATCTTGTTGACACCCCCGGCCACTCTGACTTTTCCGAAGACACCTATCGCACGCTGACCGCTGTTGATGCCGCCGTGATGGTGATCGACGGGGCCAAGGGTGTCGAAAGCCAGACCCGCAAATTATTCGAGGTCTGCCGGTTGCGCGACCTGCCGATCTTGACGTTTTGCAATAAAATGGACCGCGAAAGCCGCGACACTTTCGACATTATTGACGAAATTCAAGAAAATCTGGCGATTGACGTGACCCCCGCGTCCTGGCCCATCGGCGTGGGCCGTGATTTCATCGGCTGTTACGATATCCTGCGTGACCGGCTGGAACTGATGGACCGCGCCGACCGCAACAAGGTCGCTGACAGCATCCAGATCAACGGGCTGGATGACCCCAAACTGGCCCAGCATGTGCCTGCGGACCTGTTGGCAAAATTCCGCGATGAAATTGAAATGGCCAAGGCATTGCTGCCAAAGCTCGACCCCGCCAGCGTGCTGAACGGATCGATGACGCCGATCTGGTTCGGCTCGGCGATGAACAGCTTTGGCGTCAAGGAATTGATGGACGGGCTGGCCACCTATGGGCCGGAACCGCAGATCCAGTCGGCGCAACCGCGCAATGTGGCCCCCGAAGAAATACCCGTGACCGGTTTCGTGTTCAAGGTGCAGGCCAATATGGACCCCAAGCACCGCGACCGCGTGGCCTTTGTTCGGCTGGCGTCGGGGCATTTTGAACGTGGCATGAAACTGACCCATGTGCGCAGCAAAAAGCAGATGGCGATCACCAATCCGGTGCTGTTTCTGGCCGCCGACCGCGAACTGGCCGAAGAGGCCTGGGCCGGCGATATCATCGGCATCCCCAACCACGGCCAATTGCGCATCGGCGACACATTGACCGAGGGCGAGGCGATCCGCGTCACGGGCATCCCGTCATTCGCACCGGAATTGCTGCAAACCTGCCGCGCGGGTGATCCGATGAAGGCCAAGCATCTGGAAAAAGCCCTGATGCAATTCGCCGAAGAAGGCGCGGCCAAAGTGTTCAAACCGACGTTCGGATCAGGGTTCATCGTCGGCGTCGTGGGGGCCTTGCAATTCGAGGTTCTAGCCAGCCGGATCGAGCTGGAATACGGCCTGCCTGTGCGGTTCGAAAGCTCGCAATTCACCTCTGCCCGCTGGGTGGCAGGGGACAAGATAGCGGTGGACGCCTTTGTCGCGGCCAACAAACAGCATATCGCCACCGACAACGACGGCGACACCGTGTTCCTGACCCGCCTGCAATGGGACATCGACCGCGTCGGCCGCGATTATCCGGCAATCACCCTGACTGCGACCAAGGAAATGATGGTCTGAGGTGGCGGACCGCCTGAGACCAGACGCGTCGGCGCGTCCCGCCTGTGCAGTGTCCATTGATCTGTACGATCTTACGGGTTGCAAATAAGCTGCGCTTTGGCGATGATCACGTCATGGTTGTGCGTGAGAATGAGTAAGCAGTTGTCACTATATTGCCCGAAGATTTTATGTCCGCCGGTCGCCGGCCTGTGTTTCATGGCGCGCTGACGATCATGGATTTGCCCGCCGCCCACCGTGATGCGCTTTGCGCAAATGGGTTGTGACGGCGTGAATACCTACACATCGGCCACGCTGATCACCTGTCTGCGCGACGAGGGGCCATTTCTGATCGAATGGCTGGCCTATCACCGGGCCATCGGGTTTGACCGTTTCATCATCGGCGCGAATGATTGCACCGATGGGTCGCATGACATGCTGCTGCGCCTGGCGGAAATGGGCGAGGTGATCTATCTGCCCTTTTCCCGCGACCCCGCAGGCAAAGGGCCGCAACATCAATTCGCCGATCTGCTGGCCGCGACAGACCATATCAAGAATGGCGAGTGGTTGGCATGGCTGGATATGGATGAATTCCTGCTGGTCCATCGCGGGGATGGCACCGTGCAAACGCTGATCCGCGATCTGCGCAAGGCGGACGGGATCAGGATCAACTGGCGGTATTTTGGCGTACCTGCGGGGGTGAAATGGCCAGGACGGCAAATCCACCCCGATCTATGCCGCTGCGCGCCTGCAGATTTAGCGCTGGACGGGCGACTGGGTCACCAGACGTTCAAATCCCTTTACAGGCATCGTGATGGTCTGGCGTTCTATTGGCACGGGCCGATTTACAGTGCCGCATCTCTTGAACGGCAACCTGACTGGCGCGACGGCAACGGCAAAGCGCAACGTCGCCGCGCATGGCCACGCAAACGCGTGAAAATCCAGGCTGATCTGGAACTGGTGGCGACAAGCTTTGTCCGGCATGGCTGGGCGCAGATCAACCATTACGCCACGCGCCATCCGGCATTCGCGCATATGCGCCGCCAGCGCGGCCGTGGCAGCGCCTATGTGCCCACAGACCCGACCATGCCCCATTATCAGGATTTCGCCGCGCGCCATTCCGATGCCTATTTCGCCACCTACAACCAGCACAGCCATCACGACCCACGGATACTGCGGCACCTGCCGGCCTGCGATGCACAGATGGAGCGGCTTCTGGCGGATAGGGCGTTGCGGCATTGGCATGAGCATGCGCTGCGCCATCTGCCGACAGAAGCGCTTGCCAAGCCTGTAGCTTGACGATCACGCACATTTCCGATACCGCCTGCGCAGGCCATTGTTGGCCTATGACGCCGGGACGCCGGAAAATTGCGTCCTTTCACATCTTGCGGACCGATCCGCAAATACAGGACGCATATGACCAAATTCTCTGACATGAACCTTGACCCCAAGGTTCTCAAGGCTGTCGCCGAAACCGGCTACGATACCCCTACCCCTATTCAGGACGGCGCGATCCCACCCGCGCTTGAGGGGCGCGATGTGCTGGGGATCGCCCAGACCGGCACCGGCAAGACCGCCGCCTTTACCCTGCCGATGATCACGCTTTTGGGCCGTGGCCGTGCGCGCGCGCGGATGCCGCGCAGCCTTGTTCTGGCGCCGACGCGGGAACTGGCGGCACAGGTGGCCGAAAATTTCGACACCTATGCCAAATATACCAAACTGACCAAGGCGCTGCTGATCGGCGGCACGTCGTTCAAGGATCAGGACAAACTGATCGACAAGGGCGTTGATGTGCTGATCGCGACCCCCGGTCGTCTGCTGGACCATCTGGAACGCGGCAAGCTGATCCTGACGGACGTCAAGATCATGGTGGTCGACGAGGCGGACCGGATGCTCGACATGGGGTTCATCCCCGATATCGAGGAAATCTTCAAACGCACGCCGTTCACCCGCCAGACGCTGTTTTTCAGCGCGACCATGGCACCCGAAATCGAACGGATCACCAACACGTTCCTGTCGAACCCCGCCAAGGTCGAGGTGGCCCGCGCCGCCACCACCAATGTGAATATCAAGCAAGGTGTCGTCATGTTCCGCGCCAGCGCCAAGCTGCGCGAAGCGACCGAGAAACGCGCCCTGTTGCGCGCGCTGATCAATGCCGAAGGCGACGCCTGTTCGAACGCGATCATCTTTTGCAACCGCAAGGCCGATGTCGATGTCGTGGCGAAATCGCTGAACAAATACGGCTATGACGCAGCCCCGATCCACGGCGATCTGGAACAAAGCCACCGCACGCGCACGCTGGAATCCTTCCGCGACAACAAGCTGCGGTTCCTTGTCGCCTCTGACGTAGCGGCGCGGGGGCTGGATATTCCTGCGGTGACGCATGTGTTCAATTTCGACGTCCCCAGCCATGCCGAAGATTATGTCCACCGCATCGGGCGCACGGGTCGTGCCGGACGGTCGGGCGTGGCGATCATGATCTGTTCGGGGCGGGATGAGAAAAACCTCGAAGACGTGGAACGTCTGGTGCAAAACCCGATCCCGCGTCTGGACAACCCGCTGGGCGTGACAGCCCCCGTGGCCGAAGAAGCGACCGAGGAAGCGCCAAAGCGCAGCCGCAGTCGCAGCCGCCGTGGGGCCGCCACGGACACACCCGCTGCCCCAGCACCGGTCGAGGCGGCAGCTGTAGACGCGCCCATCGCAACGCCTGTCGCAGCGCCTGTCGAAAAACCAGCCGAACCGCAGCAGCAACGTGCGCCCCGCCCGCCCCGCGACGAACCGGCAAAGCCGCGCGACGACCAGCCGCGCGCGCGCTATCAGGATCGCCGTGACAATGGCCCGCGCATCATCGGCCTGGGTGACGATACCCCCAGTTTCATTGCAAAAAGTTTCGAAGAGCGCGCCAAAGGCTAAATCAGTGTCGGGCTGAAGCCCGACCTACACAATGACAAAAGGCCCCTGCAGATGCAGGGGCCTTTTTCGTAGGTCAGGGTTCACCCCGACACCCCTGAATTCACGCCAGACGGCTGATGATCACGGTGACTTCGGGCTTTTTGCCAATCTCGCCTTGTGCGGATTTGCGCGCGATCATCTTGATCTCTTTTTCCAGCTTATCGTCATCGGCCAGCGTCTTGGCATGGGCGCGCCCGATGAATTGCGCCAGATCTTCTTCGACGACATCGACTAGCGGCACATCGTTGCGCCCGGTTTCAGGCAGGCCCATGATCTCGACCCATGGATCGCCCAGCATATCACCGTCTTCGTCGATGATCAGCGTCACGATCATATGCCCGTTCAGCGCCATGCGGATCCGGTCGCGCACCACCCCGTCCAGCGCGCCGACCTGCACCGACCCGTCAAGATAGGTGCGGCCGGTTTCGATATATTCGGCGACCTTGGGGCGGTTGCCGGACAGATCAATCATCATGCCATTCACGGCCACGATACCGGTCATGCCGCTGGCCTCGGCCAGTTTGGCATGTTCGCGCAGATGGCGGTGTTCGCCATGCATCGGGATCAGCACCTGCGCCTTGATGATCTTGTGCATGCGCACCAGATCGGGGCGGTTGGCATGGCCGGAAACGTGGTATTTCCCGCCCGCATCATCGACGACATCGACGCCCAGTTCCGACAGCTGGTTCATGATCTTGATCACGCCGCGTTCGTTGCCGGGGATGGTTTTGGAGGAAAACAGGAAAGTATCGCCTTCTTTCAGCTTCATCCCCAGATAGGACCCCTGCGCCAGCTGCGCCGAGGCCGCACGCCGTTCGCCCTGCGACCCTGTCACCAGCAGCATCAGGTTTTGCCGTGGCACCGACAAAGCATCCTCGACCGAGATGACAGCAGGGAAATCCGTCAGCAGACCTTCTTTTGTGGCGGCATCGACCATCGCACGCATCGCGCGGCCCAGCAGCACAATCGACCGGCCGGCGGCCTTGGCGGCGGTGGCAAGGGTCTGCAACCGTGCCACGTTGGACGCGAATGTCGTGGCCACGACCATGCCGGTGGCATGCCGCATCATTTCGGTGATGGCGGGTGCCAGCGTGCTTTCGGACCGGCCTGCGTTTTCGGAAAACACATTCGTGCTGTCGCAGATCAGCGCCTTGACGCCGGGCTGGGCCACCTCTTCCCAAAGTGCGGCGTTCCACGGATCGCCGACAACGGGGTTTTCGTCGATCTTGAAATCGCCGGTATGCACCAGCCGCCCGTCAGGCGTGTCGATCAGCAAACCAGCACTTTCGGGGATCGAATGGCTGATCGGCAGATAGGACACTTTGAACGGGCCGCAGGTGATGACATGCGGATAGGGGTCCACGACCTTGACCACATTGGGCGACTGCCCATGTTCTTCCAGCTTGCGCCGGGCGATATTGGCGGTAAAGGGGCGCGCATAGACCGGTGCGCCCAGCTGCTGCCAGCAATGGCCGACAGCGCCGACATGGTCTTCATGCGCATGGGTGATGAAAATCCCGTCGATCTGGTGACGCCGGGCTGTCAGCCACGAAATATCGGGCAGAATGATATCGACCCCTGGCGTGCTGTCCATATCGGGAAAGGTGATGCCCAGATCGACCACGATCAACCGCTCTTTCCCTGCTGGCCCATAGCCGTAGACATAGGCGTTCATGCCGATTTCACCGGCACCCCCGAGAGGCAGATAGATCAGGCGGTTGGCGGTCTTGGCGTTGCTCATGCAATTTCCTTGTTATGGCGGTAGATGACGGTCAGGCCGTGCATCGTCAAATCGTCTTCGAACACGTCGAACAGGGTTTCCGTTTGTTGAAACAAGGCAGCTAAGCCCCCCGTCGCGATCACCAGCATGTCACTGCCGCGTTCGGCTTTTATCCGTGCGCATATCTCACGGACCAGACCGATGTAACCCCAAAAGACGCCCGATTGCATGCAGGCGACGGTGTTGGTGCCGACCACGGATTGCGGTTTGGTGATATCGACATGCGGCAGGGCGGCGGCGGCATTGTGCAAGGCCTCCAGGCTGAGGTTCACGCCCGGCGCGATCACGCCGCCGACATAGGCGCCGTCTTTTTCCACCACGTCAAATGTCGTTGCCGTGCCAAAATCCACCACGATCAGGTTGCCACCATGCCGGTCAAACGCCCCCGCCGTATTGACCAGCCGGTCCGGCCCGACCTGCGTGCCGATATCGACGCGCGGTGCCACGGGCAGCGCGCAATCGGGCTTGCCCACCACCAGCGGGCGGCAGTTGAAATAGCGATCCGCAAGCACACGCAGGTTGAACACCACCCGCGGCACGGTGGAACTGATGATCACCGCGTCGATGGTGACATCCACGTTCTGCAACCGCATCAGCGTGGTCAGCCAGACGTAATATTGATCCGCCGTGCGCTGCCATTCGGTGCTGGTGCGCCATGTGGCCAGAAACTGGTCCCCGTCCCAGATCGCAAAGACGGTATTGGTATTGCCGCAATCAATCGCCAAAAGCATGGCATCCCCCCGTTTAGAAATAGACATCCGCCGCTGAAATCACGCGTGGTCCGGCCCCTGTTGTCAGCACCAGATTGCCGTCATCGTCGATCGTGTCAAAGGTGCCGATAATCTCTTCGCGCATGGTGCGCGCGGTAATCACCTCGCCCAGTCGCGCGGCATGGGCCAGCCAGTCCTGACGGATACGTGCAAACCCCATCTGTGCCAGCCGGGCCTCTTGCGTGGCATAGGCATCGGCCAGCGTGGTCAGGAAATCCACAGGCTCCACCTCCCAGCCGCCCATCTGGGTCAGGCTGACGGGGGCAAAGGCCGCATCGGCCAGATCCTGCGGCGCATGGCGCAGGTTCACGCCCACCCCGATGGACAGCCAATCGACATTGCCGCCCTGCCCGCTGCTTTCCAGCAAGATCCCCGCGACCTTGCCACCCGACAACAGGACGTCATTTGGCCATTTCAGCGACAGTTTTTCCGCAGGCACATAGATCGACAAGGCGGCGAATAGCGCATTGGCCGCCAGAAACGACCGGCGCGCGGCCTCGGCCGGGGTAGCGTCGGGTTTGAAGATCAGCGTCGCGTTCAGATTGCCCGCAGGGGCCTGCCAGACCCGGCCCCGCCGCCCGCGTGCGGCGGTCTGGGTCTGTGCGATGATCCATGTCGGCCTGTCGATATCGCCCGCGCGGCGCGCGGCCTCGGCCATGGTGCTGTCCACGTTGTCCAGCATGATCCGGCCATAGGCATCGGGCCAATGGCCGTGACCTGACGGGTCAGTTGACAAGCGTTGCCGCCGCAGCAGCGGCAATCGGGTCCAGCCCGAACAGGTTGACCCCCGGTATCCACGCCAGCCCAACGATCCCCGCCGTCACCACCGCCGTCACCCACAGCATCGGCGGCACGCGGCCATCCAACGCTTGGGTATCTTCGCCGAAATACATGTAATAGACGATGCGCAGGTAATAGAACGCACTGATCACCGAGGCGATCACACCGGACACAGCCAGCCATGCCAACCCGCCTTCATAAGCGGCCAGCAGCACGGCATATTTGCCAAAGAAACCCAGCATCGGCGGCACGCCCGCAAGGCTGAACATCATCACCAGCATGACCAGCGCCATCAGCGGCTGGCGCTTGGCATGGGATTTCAGCGCGGCGATATCGGTCACGGGGCGCCCATCCTTTTCCATCGACAGGATCAGGGCGAAGGTGCCGATATTCATCGTCACATAGATCACCATATAGACCAGCATTGCCTGCACACCGCCGACCGTGCCTGCGGCCAGACCCATCAGCGCGAAGCCCATATGCGAGATCGAGGAATAGGCCATCAGCCGTTTGATATTTCCCTGCCCGATGGCGGCAATCGCGCCAAGGAACATCGACACCAGCGCAAGGAAGGCCACGATCTGCTGCCAATCCCCGATGATCCCGCCGAATGCGTCATGCACGACGCGGGCAAACAGCGCGATCGCCGCAACCTTGGGCGCGGTCGCCATAAAGGCTGTGATCGGGGTTGGCGCACCCTCATAGACATCGGGTGTCCACATGTGGAACGGCGCGGCCGATACCTTGAACGCGAAACCCGCAATCAGGAAGGCCATGCCGAACAACAGGCCCAGCGATGCGCCACCTTCGGCAGCCGCAATGATCCCGGTGAACAAGGTCGTGCCAGCAAAGCCATAGGTCAGCGATGCACCATAAAGCAACAGACCCGAGGACAGCGCACCAAGGACGAAATATTTCAGCCCCGCCTCGGTGGATTTGGCGCTGTCACGGCGCAGCGACGCGATCACATACATCGCCAAGGATTGCAGCTCCAACCCCATATACAGCGCCATCAGATCGCCCGCGCTGACCATGACCATCATGCCTACGACGGCCAGCGTGATCAGCACCGGATATTCGAACCGCAACAGCCCGCGCCGCAGCATATAGCCTTCGCTGATCAACAACACGGCGGCGGCGGAAATCAGGATCGTGATCTTGGCAAAGCGCGCGAAACCGTCATCGACGAACATCCCGCCAAACGCGATATGGGTGCCTTGGCCATTCATGCCGATGGCAATGGCGACCAGCACGAACAGGCCCGCCGTCATCCATGTCAGCAAGGAGGCGGCCCCGTCCTTGGTCGTATAGACAGCGCCCAGCAAGGCCACCATCGCATAGACCGACAGCACGACCTCGGGCATCAGGATCTGGATATCAGCGCCAATCATCGTCAGCTTCCTTAATTCGCAGCGACTTGGCTGGCGGCATCGAAGGCCGCCAAGGCCGCGTCGTAATTATCAATCAGCGCCGCAACGCTCGGACCGATCATGTCCAGCACCAAGGCGGGATAGACACCTAACAGCAGGGTCATCACCACCAGCGGCGCAAAGATCAGGCGTTCACGCCGCGTCATATCGGTAATGGAGCGCAGGCTTTCCTTGATCAGATCGCCCAGCACCACGCGGCGGTACAGCCACAGCGCATAACCCGCCGAAAAAATCACGCCCGATGTTGCCACCAGCGCCACCCAGGTATTGACCTGGAACACACCGACCAGCGTCAGGAATTCACCCACGAACCCCGACGTCCCCGGCAGGCCCACGTTTGCCATGGTGAAAAACAGGAACACCAGCGCATAGGCGGGCATCCGGTTGACCAGACCGCCATAGGCGTCAATCTCGCGCGTGTGCATCCGGTCGTAGATCACGCCGACACAGAGAAACAGCGCGCCAGAGATGAAACCATGGCTGATCATCTGGAAAATCGCCCCGTCCAGACCCTGCTGGTTGAAGGTAAAAATCCCCATGGTCACAAACCCCATATGGGCCACGGATGAATAGGCAATCAGCTTTTTCATATCCGCCTGCACCAAGGCGACCAAGGATGTATAGACGATGGCGATAGCGGACAGCCACAGCACCAGCGGCGCCATCACCTCGGACCCCACAGGGAACATCGGCAGGCTGAAGCGCAAGAAACCGTAACCGCCCATTTTCAGCAGGATCGCGGCCAGCACGACAGACCCGGCCGTCGGGGCCTGCACGTGGGCGTCGGGCAACCACGTGTGGACCGGCCACATCGGCATCTTGACGGCAAAGCTGGCAAAGAACGCCAGCCACAGCAATGTCTGCATCCCGCCGACGATCTGGACGCCCAGAATGCTGAAATCTTCGGTCCCGAAGGCAAAACCCATCAGCGTTGGAATGTCGGTGGTCCCCGCCTGACTGAACATCGACACCATGGCGACCAGCATCAGCACAGAGCCAAGGAACGTATAAAGGAAGAATTTGAACGAGGCGTAGATCCTGTCCTTGCCGCCCCAGATGCCGATGATCAGGAACATCGGGATCAGACCAGCCTCGAAGAACAGATAGAACAGCACCAGATCAAGCGCGAGGAACACGCCCAGCATCAGTGTTTCCAGGATCAGGAAGGCGATCATATATTCCTTGACCCGTGTCGTCACATTCCAGCAAGAGGCGATGACCAAGGGCATCAGGAAGGTCGTCAGCATCACGAACAGGATCGAAATGCCGTCCACGCCCATCTTGTATTGCAGACCCATGATCCAGTCAGCGGTTTCCACCATCTGGAAATCGGTGTTGGCGGGGTCGAAATTGGTCAGGATGAACAAAGAACAGATAAAGGTGACGATGGTCGTGACCAAAGCCACCCATTTGGCATTGCGCTGTGCCGCGGCATCATCGCCACGCAGGCCAAGTGCAAGAATGACCGCGCCCAGAACAGGCAGGAAGGTCGTCAGCGTCAGGATATTGCCCATCAGTTCCACCCTCCGTTCAGGGTGACAATGGTCAACAGCACCGTGATCCCCAGCACCATCGCAAAGGCATAGGTGAACACATACCCCGATTGTGCCCGCCCCGCGAGGCGGGTGAAGAACGGGATGATCCCCATGGCGACGCCGTTGATCCCGCCGTCAATCATTATGGTATCGCCCTGTTTCCACAGGATACGCCCAAGGGCCAGCGCGGGCCGCACGAAGATGAAGTTATACAATTCGTCAAAATACCACTTGTTCAGCAGGAATTCATACAGCGGGGCCTGTTGCTTGGCCAGCTGCGCCGGCAGTTCGGGCCGCCGGATATACATCTGATAGGCCAGCGCCAGACCGCCCAGCATCGCCACGAAAGGCGCAAGGCGGACCCAGGTCGGCACCTCATGCGCATCGTTCAGCACGTGGTTGCCATCGCGGGCATGGATCGCCCCTTCGCCCGGCGCGCCGGTCAGGTTGTAATGCGGTTTCGCGTGTTCGCCCTCGGCCTCATGTGCGCCTTCGGCTGCGGCGCCATGATCGCCTTCGACTGCGACTTCGGCGGCGGCATAGGGGACGCCGAAAAACTTTCCAACCTTATCATTCGATCCAAAGAAACCGCCATACCAGACCATCCCGCTAAAGATCGCACCGATCGCCAGCACATAAAGCGGGATCAACATGCTGCGGGGCGCGTCATGGGCATGGTCATGCGTGTGCTTGTCGCCGCGCGGGGTGCCGAAAAACGTCAGGAACATCAGCCGCCAGCTGTAGAAACTGGTCATCGCGGCTGCGATCACCAGCATCCAGAAGGCATAGCCGCCCGCGGTGCCGGCATAGGCGCTTTCGATAATCGCATCCTTGGACACGAAACCGGCAAAGCCGATGGGAAAGCCCACATAAAGCAGCGGAACACCCACGCCAGTGATCGCCAAAGTGCCGATCATCATCATCCAGAAGGTCTGCGGGATCTTGTGGCGCAGCCCGCCATAGTTCCGCATGTCCTGTTCATGGTGCATCGCATGGATCACCGACCCTGCCCCCAGAAACAGCATCGCCTTGAAAAACGCATGGGTCAGCAGGTGGAACATGGCGACCGAATAAACACCAAGGCCCGCAGCCACGAACATATAGCCCAGCTGCGAACAGGTCGAATAGGCGATGACGCGCTTGATGTCGTTCTGCACCAGCCCCACGGTCGCGGCAAAAAACGCGGTCGTGGCACCAAGAAAGACAACAAAGCTCATCGCCTCTGGTGCATATTCCATCAAGGGCGACATGCGGCAGACGAGGAACACACCCGCCGTCACCATGGTTGCGGCATGGATCAGGGCGGATACAGGGGTCGGCCCTTCCATCGCGTCGGGCAGCCAAGTGTGCAGGAACAATTGCGCCGATTTGCCCATCGCGCCGATGAACAGCAAGAAAGCGATCAGGTTCGCAGCGTTCCAGTCGCGCCACAAAAAGGTGATGGTCGTGTCGGCAATCGCAGGCACGGCGGCGAAAATATCGTCAAACTGGATGCTGTCGGCCAACAGATACAGCCCGAAAATCCCCAACAGGAACCCGAAATCGCCCACACGGTTAACCACGAAAGCCTTGATCGCCGCGGCATTGGCGCTGGGTTTGCGGTAATAGAACCCGATCAGCAGGTAAGACGCGACGCCCACACCTTCCCAGCCGAAAAACAGCTGCAACAGATTGTCCGCCGTCACCAGCATCAGCATCGCAAAGGTAAAGAACGACAGATAGGCAAAGAACCTTGGGCGATAGCTTTCGTGTTCTTTGAAATTCTCGTCATGCGCCATGTAACCGAAGGAATACAGATGCACGAGCGCCGACACCGTCGTGATCACGACCAGCATGATCGCGGTCAGCCGATCCATACGGATCGCCCAATCGGTGGTCAGCGTGCCACTGTCGATCCAGCGCAGGATCGACAGGCTGTAGCGGCCATTGTCATGCAGCGACGGATCGAAGGTCAGGAAAACAACCCAGGACAAGAACGCCGCCAGAAACAAAAGGCTGGTCGCGGTCCATTGGGCTGCGGTTTCACCGATGATTTTCCAACCAAAGCCACAGAGGATCGCACCGACCAGCGGGGCAAAAAGAATGATACTTTCCATCTGGTCAGCCCTTCATCACGTTGACGTCTTCAACGTCGATGGTCCCGCGGTTGCGGAAGAAACACACAAGGATCGCCAAACCAATCGCCGCCTCGGCGGCCGCGACAGTCAACACGAACAGCGTAAAGACCTGCCCCACCAGATCACCAAGAAAGCTGGAAAAGGCGACAAGGTTGATATTCACCGCCAGCAGCATCAATTCGATGCTCATCAGCAGGATGATCACGTTCTTGCGGTTCAGGAACAGCCCGAAAATGCCGATGATGAACAGCGCCGCTGCCACCGTCAGATAATGTTCAAGTCCGATCATACCGTCACCTTTGCCGCAGCGTCAGGAACAAGAAATTTTGACAAAATTCCGTGTCGCGCCAAAATTTCTTGGGAAAAACTAGTCATCACAACCCCTGCCCCGGCTTTACATCGCGCAGTTCCATCGCCTTGGCGGGATCGCGGTACATCTGGTTCAGCACGTTCTGGCGCTTGATATCAACGCGGTGGCGCAGGGTCAGCACGATGGCCCCGATCATTGCCACCAGCAGGATCAGACCCGACAGCTGGAACAGCAGGAAATACTGGTCATAAAGCAGCATGCCCAAGGCGCGGGTATTGTCCAGCTCGCCCACGGGGGCGGCGATCCGGCCTTCGACACCTTCGGAAAAGCCCCAAACCCCCAGCGCCATCGCCAGCTGCATCAGGATCACGACGCCAATCAGCAAAGCAAGCGGGAGGTATTTGGTCATTTCAGCCTTTAACCCGGCGAAATCCACGTCCAGCATCATCACGACGAACAAAAACAGCACCGCGACCGCGCCGACATAGACGATGATCATCAGCATGGCGACAAATTCTGCCCCCAGCGTCACGAACAGCCCGGCCGAGGACAGAAAGGCAAGGATCAGCCACAGCACCGAATGTACAGGGTTGCGGCTGATCACGGTGAACAGCCCCCCGGTGACAGTCGATATGGCGAATAGATAAAAGGTGAAGGCGAACACACTCATGCGTCATCGTCCTTTTGCAAGACTTCATTGGCCAGTTCCATCGCCTTGGTCATCGCCGGCACGCCCGCGAACATGCCCATCTGCGCGATGGTTTCGGCGATTTCCTGTTTGGTGGCCCCCGCCTCGACCAGATGGCGCACGGTCAAACGAATCTGCGCCTCGGCCTGCGCGCCCAAAACGGTCAGCCCCGCCAGCGTCAGCAACAGCCGCGTCTTGGCATCCAGACCATCGGGGTTGATGCCCTTGCCAAAGAACATCTCCATCGCGTCCTTGGGCATGGTCGGCCAGAGGTTTTCAAACCCCTTGGGCGTAAACGCCTCCATGTCGAAATTCATCGACTTGGCCCAATCCTGGCTCATCTTCATCATCGATTCAAAGGGGTTCTGATCGCTCATCTGTAAGGCGCGTCCAAAGCAAGGTTGCGCGCGATCTCTGATTCCCAGCGGTCGCCGTTCTCCAACAGCTTGGCCTTGTCATAATACAATTCTTCGCGGGTTTCGGTGCTGAATTCGAAATTCGGCCCTTCGACGATGGCATCCACGGGGCAAGCCTCTTGGCAGAAACCGCAATAGATACATTTGGTCATGTCGATGTCATACCGCGTCGTGCGGCGCGACCCGTCATCGCGCGGTTCGGCGTCGATGGTGATGGCCTGCGCGGGGCAGACAGCCTCGCACAATTTGCACGCAATGCAGCGTTCCTCGCCATTGGCGTAGCGGCGCAGCGCATGTTCGCCACGGAAACGCGGGCTTAGCGGGCCTTTTTCATGCGGATAGTTCAGCGTTGCCTTGGGTGCGAAAAAGTATTTCATCCCCAGCTTGAAACCGGCCCAGAAATCCTGAAGCAGGAAATACTTGGCCGCGCGGGTGTAATCCATATTGGTCTTGGACATATCTTAGCCTCCGATCGTCCAGCGGGCCCAAAAGCCCCCCAGCACTTCGTATTTCGCCAGAAACGCCACCAGCACCACCCAGCCAAGCGACAGCGGCAGGAACACTTTCCAGCCGATCCGCATCAACTGGTCATAGCGGTAACGCGGGGTGATCGCCTTGACCATGGCAAAGGCGAAGAACACCAGCATCATCTTGCCCACCATCCACAGGATGCCATCGGGCAGGCCGGGGATCGGTGACAACCAGCCCCCCAGGAACAACAACGTGACCAGCGCACACATCAGCACCACGGCCATCAATTCGCCGATCATGAACAGCAGGAAGGGAGTGGATGAATATTCCACCTGATAGCCTGCAACCAATTCTGATTCAGCCTCTGGCAAGTCAAACGGCGGACGGTTGGTTTCGGCCAGCGCCGAAATGAAGAACAAGAACAGCATCGGGAAATGCGCGATCAGATACCAGTTGAACAGCCCCGCATTGCCGCGCTGCGCATTCACGATATCGGTCAGGTTCATTGATCCTGTAGAAATAATCACGCCAATGATGATCAGGCCGATCGATACCTCATAGGAAATCATCTGTGCTGCGGACCGGAGCGAGCCGAGGAACGGATATTTGGAGTTCGACGCCCAACCACCCATGATGATGCCATACACACCCAAGGATGAGATCGCGAGGATATAGAAAATCGCGATATTGATATCGGCCAGCACCCAGCCATCGTTGAACGGGATCACCGCCCAAGAAATCACCGCCACGACAAAGGTGATCATCGGGGCCAGGAAAAACACGAACTTATCTGCCCCCGCAGGGACCACGATTTCCTTGACGATATATTTCAGGAAATCCGCAAAGGATTGCAGCAACCCGAACGGCCCCACGATATTCGGCCCCCGCCGCATCTGGACCGCGGCCCAGACCTTGCGGTCGGCATACATCAAGAACGCCAGCGCCAAAAGCAGCGGGATCAGCACCAGCAGCGATTGCCCAAGGATCAGCAGGACAATCCCAAGGTTGGTATTGGTAAAGAATTCGACCATTGTGTCGTCCTTATTCCGCAGCCAGCGGTGTGGTTTTGCGCGCCTTGGCATTGGCGCTGAGTTCGGCCATCAGGCTGGACGCACGCGCAATCGGGTTGGTCAGATAGAAATCGGTCACAGCCAGCACAAAATCGGCCTTGCCGGGTTTTGCCACCGGCAGTGGTTGCCAATCGTTCTCGGCCACCTCGTCAAGGGCGGCCAGATGCGGATGCGCCGCAACCAACGCCTGCCGCAATTGCGCCATGCTGTCATAGGGCAGTGTCGCCCCCAATTCAGCCGACAAGGCCCGCAGGATCGCCCAGTTTTCCTTGGCCTTGCCCGGTGGGAAACTGGCGCGCAGGGCCAGTTGTGGCCGCCCTTCGGTGTTCACGAAAAGGCCGTTTTCCTCGGTATAAGCGGCGGCAGGCAGGATGATGTCGGCGCGATGCGCGCCACGGTCGCCATGACTGCCCTGATAGATCACAAAAGCGCCCGGTTTGATCTCAACCTCATCGGCGCCCATGTTATAGACGACCTCGGCCCCGTCCAATGCGGCGTCCATGCCACCATCCGTGACAGCGCCCACATCCATCGCACCGACACGGCCAGCGGCAGTATGCAGCACAAGGAAACGCGATTTGGTCTTGTCGGCCAGCGCCATCGCTTGGGATAGCACCGCCTCACCATCAGCTTCGCGCAGCGCACCCATGCCGATGATGACAAGGCTGTCCATATCCTTGACCGCGCCCATATCCTTGGCGGCGGTATCGACCAGCGCCTGACGGTCAGTGCCGACATGCGCGACATCATAGGTCAGATCGACCTGCGGCCCGATCAGCCCGACATTGGCACCGCGCGCCCAGGCCTTGCGGATGCGCGCGTTCAGCACGGGGGCCTCATTGCGCGGGTCGGTGCCGATCAGCTGGATCATCTGCGCCGTGTCGATATCTTCGATCGCAGCGGTGCCGACATAGGCAGAGCGGTTGCCGATGGGCAGCTTCGCGCCATCGGTGCGACATTCGACGTGGCCACCCTGCCCTTCGATCAGTTGTTTCAGCGCGAAGGCCGCCTCGGTCGGGGCCAGATCACCGACCAGACCGGCGATTTTCTTGCCCTTCATCGCGGTGGCAGCGGCGGCCAGCGCCTCTGGCCAGGTGGCTTTGCGCAATTTGCCGGCTTCACGGATGTAAGGCGTGTCCAGCCGCTGTTTACGCAGACCGTCCCAGACGAAACGGGTCTTGTCGGAAATCCATTCCTCGTTCACGCCGTCATGGTTGCGCGGCAAAAAGCGCATCACTTCGCGCCCCTTGGTATCGACGCGGATATTGGACCCCAGCGCATCCATCACGTCGATGGATTCGGTCTTGGTCAATTCCCAAGGCCGGGCGGTAAAGGAATAAGGCTTCGACACCAGCGCCCCCACGGGGCACAGATCAATGATGTTGCCCTGCAGGTTGCTGTCGAGCGTTTCACCCAGATAGCTGGTGATCTCTGCATCCTCGCCACGGCCGGTCTGGCCCATCTGCGAAATCCCCGCGACCTCGGTCGTGAACCGCACGCAGCGGGTGCAGGAAATGCAGCGCGTCATGTGGGTTTCGACCAGCGGGCCAAGGTTCAGATCCTCGGTCGCGCGCTTGGGTTCGCGGTAGCGTGAAAAATCGACGCCGTAAGCCATCGCCTGATCCTGCAGATCGCATTCGCCGCCTTGGTCGCAAATCGGGCAATCCAGTGGATGGTTGATCAGCAAAAATTCCATCACGCCTTCGCGGGCCTTTTTGACCATCGGGCTGTTGGTTTTTACAACCGGAGGCGTACCATCGGGGCCAGGCCGCAGATCCTTGACCTGCATGGCGCAGGAGGCGGCAGGTTTCGGCGGGCCGCCTACAACCTCGACCAGACACATGCGGCAATTGCCGGCGATGGTCAGCCGTTCATGATAGCAGAACCGCGGAATTTCGATGCCCGCGACTTCACAGGCCTGGATCAGGGTCATTGCCCCATCCACCTCGACCTCGGTTCCATCGATGATGACTTTGCGCAGATCAGACATGGCGTGCCTTTTTGTTCCCGTCGCGCCGTGTGCCGCATAAGGGGTAGGCGCGTTGAGGGCGTTCTAACCCGCGAGCGCCCCTGACGCCAGTGCGATCCGTAAAAAAGACGGCAATTTGTCACCGCTGACCTGCGGTCAGCGCAGAAGCCAGCCAACGCGCGTATTTGCAGCGATTTGTGCTTGTCCAACGGCGCAATAGCTGGCGGGATCATCGGTTGCGGCCCCCAATGCGGCCAGCTGCGCCCTTGCGATATCTTCCAGCCGCCGCTTTTCGGCGCTGTCGTCGATATAGGCGTCGATCGCTGCCTGACTATAGCCCAGATCGCGGGCCGTTGCGCGCAGCGATTGCAGATAGGTCAGACCCCGAAAGGTCCGCGCGCGAATGCTGTCGCATTTTTCTGCAATCTCGTAAGCCATGCCGACATAAATGATTCCGTCACGCACTGCCGGTTCATCGCGCAGCTGCGATTGCGCCGACAACGTCCCTGCCAGGCTGACCATCGCCAGCAGAATTACCATGATCGCGATTGTTGTTCTTGTCATGTCATGCCTCTTGTCCGGATGCTCGGGGCGGCATCCTTGGCCATCAGATTGCGACGGATGGCGCGTTATTCAATATCAACAGAATGACAGCGGGGATTTTCCGCCCATCACGGGTATCATCGCATGAAAAAAGGCCGCTCCAAGGCACGACCTTTTTCAAAAGCATCACAAATTGTCAGCAGATCGTCAGACCGGGACCAACATCACGCTGATCAAGCTGCCTTGCAGCACTTCGGCATCGGCAGCAGGGCACAAATCCGCCCCCTGCAATGCAACGCCGTGTTTGGCGGTGAAACTGCGCTGGCTGACATCTGTTTCCAATTCGATCCCGTCGCGCTGCGCAATGGCCGACAGCGACCCGCGGCCCAATTCATTGCGGCGTTCGTTCATCGCGGAATCAAGTTCCGCATCATAGCGATAGCGCGCGCAATTCTGTGCCACCTGCGACGCGATGGTCAACGTGGCGTAATATGCAGGCGTCGGCATCATCACCAAGCGTTGCACCGCAGAATCGGTCAACTCGCGTGTGGGGCCAGAGCCTGTCGTGCAGCCGGCCAGAACGAGCGCCGCACAGATCGCGCCGCCCCGCTTCGTCATTCCGCAGCCAGCCCCGCGATCCGTTTATGTTTGATCCGGTCTTCGATTTCGTCGCGGAAATTCTTGATCAGCCCCTGAATGGGCCAAGCCGCCGCATCGCCAAGCGCACAGATCGTATGGCCTTCAACCTGTTTGGTCACATCGAGCAACATATCTATTTCATCAACTGACGCATTGCCTTCGACCAACCGCGCCATCACACGCATCATCCAGCCGGTGCCTTCGCGGCAGGGCGTACACTGGCCGCAGCTTTCGTGTTTATAGAATTTCGACAGACGCCAGATCGCCTTGATCATATCGGTGGAATTATCCATCACGATCACGGCTGCGGTGCCAAGCGATGATCCTTTTTCCTTCAAAGCATCAAAATCCATGATCGCATCGCGCATGTTTTCACCGCGCACGCACGGCACCGATGACCCACCAGGGATCACCGCCTTGAGGTTGTCCCAGCCACCACGAATGCCGCCGCAATGCTTTTCGATCAGTTCCTCGAAGGGAATCGACATTTCCTCTTCGACGACGCAGGGGTTGTTCACATGGCCCGAAATCGCGAACAGCTTGGTGCCCGCGTTGTTGGGGCGGCCAAAGCCGCTGAACCACGCGCCACCCCGGCGCAGGATCGTCGGCACCACAGCGATGGATTCGACATTATTCACAGTGGTCGGGCAGCCATAAAGGCCGGCACCGGCGGGGAATGGCGGTTTCATCCGCGGCATGCCCTTTTTGCCTTCAAGGCTTTCGAGCAGGGCCGTTTCCTCGCCACAAATATAGGCCCCTGCCCCGTGGGTCAGGTAAATTTCAAAATCCCAGCCCGATTTGCAGGCGTTCTTGCCCACAAGCCCTGCGGCGTAAGCTTCGTCAATCGCGGCCTGCAGCGCCTCTTTCTCGCGGATATACTCGCCACGGATGTAGATGTAGCAGGCATGGGCATTCATCGCGAAAGACGCAATCAGGCAACCCTCGACCAGCGTGTGGGGGTCGTGGCGCATGATCTCGCGGTCTTTGCAGGTGCCGGGTTCGGATTCGTCGGCGTTCACCACCAGATAGGCGGGGCGACCATCGCTTTCCTTGGGCATGAAGGACCATTTCAGACCAGTCGGAAACCCTGCACCGCCGCGCCCGCGCAGACCGGAGGCTTTCATCTCATTGACGATCCAATCGCGGCCTTTCTTGATGATGTCAGCGGTGCCATCCCAATGGCCACGCGCCTGCGCGCCTTTCAGCGTGCGGTCATGCATCCCGTAAAGGTTGGTGAAAATCCGGTCTTGATCCTTGAGCATCAGTTCTCGCCCTTGTCGTTCCGGCGCATGCGCCAGAGTTGAAACGTCTTCCACAGCGCAAAGCCGAAACCGGCCAGCGCTGCAAGGTCAAATATGGCCCGTGTCCGGTTGGACCAGCCGTATTGCGACCCGATCATCGTGACCAGCACCCACAAACCACCAACCGCAGCAACCGTCAACGCGACGCGTTGTCCGGCCTTCGCCTGATCTGTGTCGCCGTGCCGGGCCATGGTAATCCTTATGCGCTGGCGGCCAGTGTCTTGGCCTGCGCGACCCAGCCATCACGGCTGGCACGGCCTTTGAACCCCTGCAGATTGGCGTCCATCCACGCCAATTCCTCTGGTCCCCAAGACGCGATCTGGTCGAAATGAAAAATCCCCATGCCATGCAGGGTCTGTTCCAGCTTTGGGCCAACGCCACTCAGCTGGCGCAGGTCGTCAGGCTGGCCGCCACGCGCTGCAGACAGCATTACGGGCTTTGTACCAGCACCGGATGTCGCGGCAGATGCGGCGGGTGCGGCAGGCGCGGGTGCAGCTGCTGGTGCAGGTGCAGCTGCTGGTGCAGGTGCAGCTGCTGGTGCAGGTGCTGCTGCCGGTGCAGCCGCCTCGGGGGCCGCAACGCCATCATTGCGCGCCGGACGCCAGCCCAATGCAAGCGCCAGACCCGCGACACCGGCCACGATGATGGCCACGAAAACCGCGCCAACCAGGCCAAGGTCATAAAGCACATAGGCCACACCAAGTGCGACAACAAAGACAAGGCCCGCAATCGCGGCAATCCCCATCCAGATCGGTGCTGTGTTGTTCATCTTTTCAATTCTCCTCTCAGGGGGTTGCCCGTGCAATCAATTCATCGCGGAACCGGTTCTGCGTCAAAGGATCACAGCACAACCCGCACTGCAACTTTTACCTGAAATGGTGGCATTGCGTAAATATTTTGCAAGATCCCGTATCACCGCCCCAATCGGCCCGCAAAGCGCCTAAGTCTTGGGCTGTTTCGGCGCAGGTTTGGCGCGCGGTTTCTTGGTAACGGCCTTTTCGGCGGCTCCGGCCTGTTCGGGGTTGGATTTCGACACCGGCTTGGCCTTGGAAGATGCTTGCGCTTCTTGCTGGGTAACGCCGCTGTCATCGGCTGGCACATCGGCAGATGGTTTGGGGTCTTTGCGCGGCTTTCTGGCGACGGGCGCTTTGGGTTTTGGCGCATCGGTGATCCAAGGGGTCAGCAAAGGCACCTCTGTCCCGTCAATCCGCTTGACCGTGTCGCCAATGTCAACAGCGGCTTGCGCGCTGGCATTGTATTGCGCCTTGCCGGATGTGAAATCCTTGAGCGTGGTCAGCCCGCCCTTCGGCTCGGCGGCGAAACGGCCGTTCTGGGGGCCAGGTGTCGGCACACGACCAGCGGCCAGTTCGTCGATGATCTCGGTCAGCCGTGCGGCGGTCAGGTCTTCGTAATAATCCTTGCCGATCTGGGCCATCGGCGCATTGGCGCAAGAACCGAGGCATTCGACCTCTTCCCACGAAAACTTGCCGTCAGCGGACAGGCTATGCGCCTTGGGGGCGATCTTGTCCTTGCACACGCCAATCAGATCCTCGGCACCGCAGATCATGCAAGACAGCGTCCCGCAGACCTGAATATGCGCAACAGACCCAACCGGCTGCAACTGGAACATGAAATAGAATGACGCGACTTCGAGCGCGCGCATATAGGCCATGTCGAGCATCTTTGCGACATATTCGATGGCGGGCCGTGTCAGCCAGCCTTCTTGTTCCTGCGCACGCCACAGGATCGGAATGATCGCCGAGGCCTGGCGGCCTTCGGGGAATTTTTTCATCTGCGCCTCGGCCCAGGCCAGATTGGCATCGGTAAAGGCAAAGGTCGCGGGCTGGTCGTGGTAAAGGCGGCGTAGCATCAATTCATCCCGGTCATCATGACAGCGCCAGTGATCGGCGCAAACAAAGCGGCGGAAACGCTCCCGCCAAGGTTCGTCCCACCCATTAGCACAAGCACGCTTGCGGGCAAGCCGATTGACATCACAGGCAGGCCCCTGTGGTGATACGGAACGACCGGCCATCTGACCCGATCTCGCCCCGGCCTTCGGCGCGCAATTCGGTCATGATGCGGGCCATGTCCTGCTGGGACAGGGTCGCGCTGGCCAGCACGGTCTGCGTATTTGCGCTGGTCAGCTCGCACCCATTGGCGGTGACAGCAGCGATAAAGCGGTCCTTGGACGATCCGGGATTGACCGGGGTCGGCAGTGTTTGCGGCGCAACCCTCGCACTCGGGTATGGCGCGGGCATCACCATCGGATAGGCGCAGGCCGACAGGGCGATAAAGGCGATGAAAGGCAGCTGGCGGATCATGGTGTCATCTTTCAATTAACGGGTCGCGGCGGGCCATGCCTGCATCATTCGGCAAGGACCACGCCATCACGACCGGCCACTTCGGTCAGCCCATAACTCAGCACGGCCACGGATAAAGCAATCCCCGCCACGCCGCCAAAAATGATACCGGCAACAGGCCGCCGAAACCAGCGCGACACGGCCGCCGACAGGAAAAACCCGACAGCCACCGCCGCGCCAAGCACGACCTGTTCCATCGTCATCTGTCGATTTCCCCGAACACCACGTCCAGCGTGCCGATGATCGCCGCCACATCGGCCAATTGATGGCCAGTGGCGATATGATCCATCGCCTGAAGATGCAGAAAGCCCGGCGCACGCAGTTTGGCGCGATACGGCTTGTTGGTGCCATCGGCCACCAGATAAACGCCGAATTCGCCCTTGGGGGCCTCGACCGCGGCGTAAACTTCGCCCGCGGGGACGTGAAAGCCTTCGGTGTACAGCTTGAAATGATGGATCAAGGCTTCCATGGATGTTTTCATCTCGCCACGGCTGGGCGGGGTCATCTTGCCACGCGCCATCACATCGCCCTTTTCCACCCGCAGCTTGGCGCAGGCCTGACGGATGATATGGGTGGATTGGCGCATTTCCTCCATCCGGCACAGGAACCGGTCGTAACAATCACCGTTCTTGCCGACCGGCACCTGAAATTCGAATTCATCGTAACATTCATAGGGCTGCGCACGGCGCAGATCCCATGCCAGCCCCGACCCGCGCACCATGACGCCGGAAAAGCCCCAATCATGGATATCCTGTTCTGTCACCACGCCGATATCGCAATTGCGCTGTTTGAAGATGCGGTTCTCGGTCAGCAGGCTGTCGATATCATCCAGCACCTTGGGGAAAGTCACGGCCCAAGCGTCGATATCCTCGATCAAGGCATCGGGCAGGTCCTGATGCACACCGCCGGGGCGGAAATAGGCAGCATGCAACCGCGCCCCGCAGGCGCGTTCGTAAAACACCATCAGCTTTTCGCGTTCCTCGAACCCCCACAGCGGCGGGGTCAGCGCACCCACGTCCATCGCCTGCGTGGTGACATTCATCAAATGGTTCAGAATACGGCCAATTTCGGAATACAGCACGCGGATCAGGCTGGCGCGGCGCGGCACCACAGTGCCGGTCAGCTTTTCAATCGCCAGACACCAGGCATGTTCCTGATTCATCGGCGACACATAATCCAGCCGGTCGAAATAAGGCAGGTTTTGCAGATAGGTCCGGCTTTCCATCAGCTTTTCGGTGCCACGGTGCAAAAGGCCGATATGCGGATCGCAACGTTCGACAATCTCGCCATCAAGCTCCAGCACCAGCCGCAACACGCCGTGCGCCGCAGGGTGCTGGGGGCCAAAGTTGATGTTGAAATTGCGGATCTTCTGTTCGCCGGTCAGCGCGTCGACTGACCCGTCGTCATAGGTGTTCACGCGGATATCGCCGTCCATCATGCTGTCATCCTTACACAATTGTTCTGCCAGTTCGCTGGCAAGGGGCCGACGTTACGCGCGACCCAGTCATATTGTTCAAATAGTAGCTTTTGCGCAGGTGTGCGCAGCTTTTCAAGCATCGCCACCGGCCGGCCATCATGCACCGCCTGTGCGGGGACATCGACAGGCCCGATCCCCAGAAAGGCACAGACCCGCGCCAGACCGTCCGCCGTCAGCAGCGTTTCGGCAAAAGCCACCAGCAGCCGGTCGGCAGGCACCACGCGGCGCAGCTTGCTGATCACGCCAGCATAATCACCGCGCGCGAGGATATGCGTCTCTTGCCCACGGTTCAACATCCGGTACAGGATATTATTTGCCTTTTTTTCGTAAATTTCGTGGCTTTGCCGCTGGCGATGCGCCTGCATCCGGATATGTGACCACAGCCGGTCTAACGGATCGCGGATCAGATAGATCACCTTGGTCAGGGGCGCTGCCGCAACCATCCGGTCCAGCAGCGCGTCAGACAAGGTGGCGTAATTGGGGGTCATATCGGCATAGATCCGCGCCACACCCCGCCCCTGTGTCAGCCATGCCAGATAGGCCGTATCATCATTGCGGTCACCGGCGACAACATCCATCAACGCCGCCATATCCCCGATCCGCCGGTCAAGGTTGCGGATCTGCCAGCCGCGATCTGCGGCTTCGGCCAGTACTTTGGCGGCGCGCAATTCGTTCAGCCGCAAATCGAAAGCGGCCAGTTGCTTGTCACGCTCGGGGGTGGTGAATGTGTCCCAATAATGCGCCTCTTTCACTGCGGGCAGCGCGCAATCGGGATGATCGTGCAGCAAACGGTAAAACCACGACGTCCCCGCCTTGGTCGCACCGACGCAGTAAAGAACGGCAGGCTCGGTCACTTGCCTTCGGCCTTTGCCTTGTCATCGCCGGGCAGGACGTATTTGGCCCCTTCCCATGGCGACATGAAATCGAACTGGCGGTATTCCTGCACAAGGCTGACCGGTTCATAGACGACGCGTTTCTGCACCTCGTCATAGCGAACCTCAGTATAGCCGGTGGTCGGGAAATCCTTGCGCAACGGATGCCCGCGAAAGCCGTAATCGGTCAGGATGCGGCGCAGGTCGGGATGGCCGGTAAACAAGATGCCGAACATGTCGAAGACTTCACGCTCGAACCAATTGGCCGACGGATGCACCCCGATGATGGATGGCATCATATCGTCGTCACGGATCTGGACCCGCACACGGATACGCTGGTTCTGATACATGCTCAGGAAATGATAGATCATGTCGAACCGCTTGGCGCGGCTCGGATAATCCACCGCCGTGATATCCACCAGCGAGGTGAACAGGCAATTCGCATCCGTTTTCAGGAATTCCACGAAACTGACCAATGACGACGGTGCGACCGTCACGGTCAATTCGCCATGGGTGACATCCCAGGACTGAACGCAATCAATACGCTTGAGGTCCAGATGCGCGCCCAATTCTTGCAAGGCTTCGGTCATGTGTCGTTCCTTTAGCGCGTGATGGTGCCGGTGCGGCGCATTTTACGCTGCAATTGCAGGATGCCGTACAGCAGCGCCTCTGCCGTGGGCGGACAGCCAGGGACATAGATATCCACCGGCACGATCCGGTCACAGCCGCGCACCACCGAATAGCTGTAATGGTAATAACCGCCGCCATTGGCACAGGACCCCATCGAGATCACATAACGCGGCTCTGGCATCTGGTCGTAAACCTTGCGCAAAGCGGGGGCCATTTTATTGGTCAACGTGCCAGCGACGATCATCAGATCCGACTGGCGCGGGGAGGCGCGCGGGGCCGTCCCGAACCGTTCCAGATCATAGCGCGGCATCGAGGTATGCATCATTTCCACCGCACAACAGGCCAGACCAAAGGTCATCCAGTGCAGGCTGCCGGTGCGCGCCCAGTTGATCACGTCTGCGGTCGAGGTGACAAGAAACCCCTTGTCCTGCAGTTCCGCGTTCAGCAATTGCGCGCCATGTTCCTTGTCGGCGCCTACGGCCGTTCCGGTCATCACTCCCATTCGAGCGCCCCTTTCTTCCATTCATAGGCAAAGCCGATCGTCAGCACGCCCAGAAAAATCATCATCGACCAAAACGCTGTCATGCTGATGTCACCAAAAGCCACGGCCCAAGGAAACAGGAACGCGACTTCAAGATCGAAGATGATGAACAGGATCGACACCAGATAGAACCGGACATCGAATTTCATCCGCGCATCGTCAAAGGCGTTGAACCCACATTCATAGGCCGACACTTTTTCAGGGTCGGGGTTGCGCACAGCAATCACAGCTGCCGCAATGATCAAGAGCAGGCCCAGCGCGATGGCAAGGCCCAGAAAAATCATGATCGGCAAATAGTTGGACACGATATCAGGCAAGATGCGTTCCTTTCAAAAAAGCGCGCAGTCCGGCGCGCCCTTTAATGGCTTGCCCCCACATACCGCCGCACCCTGCAAGGGTCAACCGAATGCGGTGTCGCAGCGGCGCGACACCGCCTCTTTGCGCTGCTCTGGCACAGCTGCAAATGGGTCGCATTTTATGCATCGCGGGTGACGTTGCGGCCTCAGGCAGATCCGGGCCAATTTGGTACCCGTTTGCCGAAAAAAGCGGCAATGCCTTCGGCCGCCTCGGCCCCATCCCAGCAGGCGAGCAGCGCATCGACAGAGCGCGCGATAATGGCCTCGTCAATCACCGGACCCAGCGACCGGGCATAGGCTTTGGCCGCCGCCACCGCCTCTGGCCCGCAGGACAGATAGGGCGCAACCTCGGCGGCGATAGCGTCATCGAGCGCGTCAGCAGGCACCGCGCGTGCCAGAACATCCAGCGCCACAGCCTCATCCGCGCCGAATACACGCCCAGACATAAAAACACGCCGCGCCTTGGCCGCGCCGATCCGCGCCAGCACATAGGGGCCAATGGTCGCGGGAATGAGGCCCAGCCGCGTTTCGGTCAGCCCGAACTTGGCCGTCTGCACGCCGATGGCCACATCACAAACGCAGGCCAGCCCGACCCCGCCACCAAAGGCATTGCCCTGAATGCGCCCGATCAAAGGCTGCGGCAAGCTGTTCAGCGCCCCCAGCATCTGTGCCAGCGACGTGGCCGCCGCGCGCCGCGCGGCGCGATCCGCTGCCATCTGGTCACGCATCCAGCCCAGATCGCCACCTGCACAAAACGTAGGCCCCGCAGCCGCCAGCACGACAACACGGATGCGCCGGTCCGCTGCAATCCGCGCGGCGGCCTGCGTCAGCGCGTCAATCATCGCCTGCGACAGCGCATTGTGTTTGTCCGCGCGCGCCAGCGTCAGCGTCGCCACCCCGCGCCCGTCCACCACCAGATCAATCATCGCATTCTCCTTGCCAGTGCCGCAGCCTCTGCAATGACATCTGTATCAATGCCGGTCTGAAACCCCGCGCCATGCAACAGCGCCAGCACCTTTTCTGTCGCCACATTGCCGGGCGCACCGGGCGCATAGGGACACCCGCCAAGCCCGCCCACCGCCGAATCAAACGCGCGCAGGCCCTTGCCAAGTGCCGTTTCGATATTGGCCAGCGCCTGCCCGCCCGTGTCATGGAAATGGCCCGCCAGTTGATCGGCGGGCGCAATCTCAAGCACCGCATCCAGCATCGCCGCGACCGTCTCTGGCGTGGCTTTGCCGATGGTGTCGCCCAGCGACACAGGCATCGGGGCCAGCGCGCGTACCATCGCCGCGACCTTGGCCACGGCGTCGGGGGCGACAGGCCCGTCAAAGGGGCAATCCGTTACGCAGGAAATATAGCCGCGCAAGCCTACCCCCGCCGCCTGCGCCGCTGCGACCACCGGGACAAGCCGCTCGACCGATTCCGCGACCGAGCAATTCAGGTTGCTGCGCGAAAACCCCTCGGAGGCAGCCACAAAAACGGCGACCTCATAGACCACCCCCGGCACACGCGCGGCGATAAACCCGTCCCAACCGCGCAGATTGGGCACCAGTACCGCGTAACGCACCCCCGCCACCGGCGCTATTCCTGCCATGACCTGCGGCGTGTCGGCCATCTGCGGCACCCATTTCGGGCTGACAAAACTGCCGATCTCGATATCGCGCAGCCCCGACCGGCCCAAAAGGTCAATCAGCGCCACTTTCTCGGCCACCGGAATGATGCGCTTTTCGGTCTGCAACCCGTCACGCGGGCCGACTTCATGCAGCCTCACAAATGTCATCGCTACCCCCATCGTTCGAGCCCAAATATCCCGGGGGAGCACCGGATCGGGTCCGGGGCCTGCCCCGGATCGGGTCCGGGGCGGGGGCAGCGCCCCCTGCCTCAGATCGGCGCAAGGGCCACCATCAGATCGCCTGCCGCGACCTGATCCCCCGGCTCTGCACACATGCTGGCAACGACACCATCGCGCGGCGCGCGCAGCACATGTTCCATCTTCATCGCCTCCAGCACGATCAGGCGCGCCCCTTGGACAACATGATCGCCCTCCTGTACCGCGACCTCGCGCACCAACCCCGGCATGGGTGCCAGCACCACGTCACCACCGGCGATATCGGACCCGCGCGCCAGCGGATCGACAATGCTAAACGTCACCGTCTGCGCGCCAAACACGCTGACCTGCCGCACCCCGTGCCGCAGCGCCCGCGCGCCCCAATCGGCCCCGTGCCGCCGCAGGCTGACCTGCGCCCCTGCCACATCAGCGGTGATCTGATCGGGGCCAAGCACCTGCAAGCTGACCTCATGCACCACGTCGCCCTGCCCCAGCACAATCCGCCGCACCAGCGGCTGCCACAGCGTGAATCCCACCAGCGGGCCTGCGGCAATATACGCCGCAACCACCGCCGCGATGGCGATCATCTGCGCATCCGGCACAGGCGCGGCACAGAGCCTGCCCTGCCCGCGCGCGATCAGGCCAGTGTCGACCACGCCCGCGACAAAATCTGCATCCCGCGCCAGCAGACGCAGAAAATCAAGGTTCGTGACACTCCCCGCCACTTCGGTTGCATCCAATGCGGCCTGCAGCTTGCGCAAAGCGGTGGCACGGTCCGGCCCCTGCACCGTGACCTTGGCGATCATCGGATCGTACCACGGCGCAATTTCGGACCCGGCCACCACACCACTGTCAATCCGCGCATCGCTCGGAAACACCAGATGGTCGAGCCTGCCTGTCGCCGGCAAAAACCCTGCTGGCACATCTTCGGCATAAAGCCGCGCCTCGAAGGCATGGCCATTGATCCCCAACTGATCCTGCCGCATCGGCAGCGGTTCACCCGCCGCCACGCGCAATTGCCATGCCACCAGATCGACGCCCGTAATGGCCTCGGTGACGGGGTGTTCCACCTGCAAGCGCGTGTTCATTTCCATGAACCAAAACCCGTCGGGGCGCAGACCGCCCGCGCCATCGACGATGAATTCCACAGTCCCCGCACCGGCATAGCCGATGGCCTTGGCCGCCGTCACCGCCGCCTGCCCCATGGCGTCGCGCAGCGCCACCGTCATGCCGGGGGCTGGCGCTTCCTCGATCACCTTTTGGTGGCGGCGTTGCAGCGAACAATCGCGCTCGAACAGATGCACCGCGTCTGTGCCGTCACCGAAGACCTGCACCTCGATATGGCGGGGCGTGGTGATATATTTCTCGATCAACACGGCAGGATTGCCAAAGGCGTTGCGGGCCTCGGCTTGGGCAGAGGCCAGATGTTCCGCAAACTGGGCAGGCCCATCAACAAGCCGCATTCCCTTGCCACCGCCGCCCGCCACGGCCTTGATCAGCACCGGATAGCCGATTTTCGCGGCCTCGCGTGCCAGAAACGCCCCATCCTGATCCGCGCCGTGATAGCCCGGCACCACCGGCACGCCCGCCTTGACCATCAGCGCCTTGGCCGCATCCTTCAGCCCCATCGCGCGGATCGCCTGCGCTGACGGCCCGATAAACACCAGCCCCGCCTGCGTGACCTGTTCCACGAAATCGGGGTTTTCCGACAAAAAGCCATAGCCCGGATGGATCGCTTGCGCGCCCGTATCCAGCGCCGCCTGCACGATCAGATCACCGCGCAGGTAACTGTCAGCGGCAGGCGCAGGGCCAAGCCTGACCGCCTGATCCGCCTGCTGCACATGCAGCGCACCGGCATCGGCATCCGAATAGACCGCGACCGTGCGCACACCCATCGCGCGGGCGGTGCGGATGATCCGGCAGGCAATCTCGCCCCTGTTGGCGATCAGGATCTTGGTGAACATCACATCCGGAACACGCCGAAGCGTGTCTCCTCTATGGGCGCATTGCAGGCGGCGGCCAGCGACAGCGCCAGCACCTCGCGCGATTTGCGCGGGTCGATGATACCGTCGTCCCAAAGCCGGGCAGAGGCATAAAGCGGGTGTGACTGTTCGGTGAACATATCAATGGTAGGTTGCTTGAACGCCGCTTCATCCTGCGCCGACCACGCACCGCCCGCGCGTTCGATCGCGTCGCGTTTCACAGTGGCCAGCACCCCTGCCGCCTGTTCGCCGCCCATGACACTGATCCGGCTGGTCGGCCATGACCACATGAAATGCGGCCCATAAGCCCTTCCTGACATGCCATAATTCCCCGCGCCGAACGATCCGCCGACGACCATCGTGATCTTGGGTACCTTCGTTGTGGCCACCGCTGTGACCATCTTGGCACCATGCCGCGCGATGCCTTCGTTTTCGTATTTCTGGCCCACCATGAAGCCGGTGATGTTTTGCAAGAACACCAAAGGGATGCGCCGCTGGCTGCACAGCTCCACGAAATGCGCGCCCTTTTGCGCGCTTTCCGAAAACAGCACCCCATTATTGGCGACGATCCCGCAGGGCCAGCCGTCGATATGGGCAAAGCCCGTGACCAGCGTTTCGCCGAACCGCGCCTTGAATTCGTCAAAGCGCGATCCGTCCACGATGCGGCGGATCACCTCGCGGATGTCGTAAGGCGTGCGCAGATCGGCGGGGATCGCGTCGAACAGGCTCGCGGGATCAAGTGCCGGAGGTTCGGATGCCAAGCGATTGACATTGCATGTATTCCGCATTGCACAGGACGCAACCGCCTGCCGTGCCAGCGCCAGCGCATGGGCGTCATCCTCGGCCAGATAATCGGCGACACCGGACAGGCGGGTATGCACATCGCCGCCGCCCAAAGCCTCGGCTGTCACCACCTCGCCCGTTGCGGCCTTGACCAAGGGCGGGCCTGCCAGAAAGATCGTGCCTTGACCCTTCACAATGATCGACACATCGGCCATGGCAGGAACGTAAGCGCCGCCCGCCGTACAGGACCCCATGACCACGGCGATCTGGGGGATACCCAGTGCGGACATCTGCGCTTGGTTATAAAAGATGCGCCCGAAATGGTCGCGGTCGGGGAATACCTCGTCCTGATTGGGCAGGTTCGCACCGCCGCTATCGACCAGATAGACGCACGGCAGGCGGCAGGCTTGGGCAATCTCTTGCGCGCGCAGGTGCTTTTTCACCGTCATCGGGTAATAGGTGCCGCCCTTGACGGTGGCGTCGTTGCACACGACCATGACCTGCACACCGCCAACAAGCCCCACGCCCGCGATCACGCCAGCGCAAGGGGCGGCCCCGTTATAAAGCCCATGCGCCGCTGTTGCCCCAACCTCAAGAAACGGCGAGCCGGGGTCGAGCAGCCCCGCCACACGGTCGCGGGGCAGCATCTTGCCACGGGCCAGATGGCGGTCGCGCGCGATCTGCCCGCCGCCCAAGGCTGCGGCGGCGGCGGCATCACGCACTTGTGCAAGGGCCGCTTCGTGCAAGGCGCGGTCACTCATATGGCGGGTCCTTGTGGTGGCGGCAGCGCCTCTCCGCGCGGGCCGGCATAGAAGGTCGTGGTCAGCCCGTTGGGATTGGCGCAGTTGATGACCAAACGGATCGCCGGATCGGGATGAATGGTGGCGGCGCAATCGGTCAGCGCCGCACCATTACCCGCCATGGCGACATAGCTAGCGGCATAGCGGGTGATGATCTCCGTCTCGGACGGCACCTGCCCCATGCGATAGCCGATGATGCCAGCCACCACGACCAGCCCCGCAACGGGGATGAAAAACATCCAGCGGGTCATGCTATGGCGTTCAGCGATGCGCGCGCTGCCATCCTCATCCCATCGCCCCCATCAATTCACGGCCGACCAGCATCCGGCGGATTTCGGATGTGCCGGCGCCGATTTCCATCAGCTTGGCGTCACGGAACAGCCGCGCGACAGGGGCGTCGGCCAGAAAGCCTGCACCGCCCATCGCCTGCACGGCCTGATGCGCCTGTTTCATCGCCTCCTCGGAGGCATAAAGACAGCAGGCCGCCGCATCCTGACGGGTGACAGTGCCACGGTCGCAGGCCGCAGCCACCGCATAGACATAGGCGCGCGCGGAATTCATCGCGGTATACATATCCGCGATCTTGCCCTGCATCAGTTGGAAATTGCCGATGGGCTGGCCGAATTGTTTGCGGCTGGCCAGATAGGGCATGATTTCATCCAGACAGGCGGCCATGATCCCCAGACCGATCCCCGCCAGCACAACGCGTTCGTAATCCAGCCCCGACATCAGGACCGCCACGCCGCGCCCTTCCGCGCCCAGCACGTTCTCGAACGGGACTGCGACATCGTCGAAAATCAACTCGGCGGTGTTGGACCCGCGCATGCCAAGCTTGTCGAAATGGGGCGACGTGCTGAAGCCGGTCATTTCCTTTTCAATCAGAAAGGCGGTGATGCCTTTGGACCCTGCATCGGGGTCTGTCTTGGCATAGACCACCAGCGTGTCGGCATCCGGCCCATTGGTGATCCAGTATTTGTTGCCGTTCAGGCGATAATGATCGTTGCGCTTTTCCGCGCGCAGCGCCATCGACACAACGTCAGACCCGGCACCTGCCTCTGACATGGCCAAGGCACCTACATGATCGCCCGAAATCAGGCGCGGCAGGTATTTCGCCTTTTGCGCCTCGGTCCCGTTCAGCTTGATCTGGTTGACGCAAAGATTGGAATGCGCGCCGTAAGACAGGCTGACCGAGGCGCTGGCGCGCGCGATTTCCTCGATCGCGACGGTATGGGCGAGATAGGTCATGCCCGCGCCGCCGTAAGATTCGTCCACCGTCACACCCAACAACCCCAGATCGCCCATTTCGCGCCAGAGCGCGGCAGGAAACAGGTTGTCGCGGTCGATCTGTGCGGCCATCGGTTTGACACGGGTCTGCGCCCAGTCATGGACCATGCCGCGCAGGGCGTTCACATCCTCGCCCAGATCAAAGCTCATGGAGGCGTGAAACATTGGCCTGCTCCTACGGTTAATTGAACGCTTGTTCATTTGTAGGCATGACAAACCCGCCCTGTCGAGTCATTTCTGCACGATTTATAGGCACTAGCCGATAAGCCGCGCCACGACGGCAGGCAGGTCCGCGAAATCGTCGATGGTGGCGTCAGCCTCTAGCGCCAGAACGCTGTCGCGCCCCGGCCCGAAGGTCACCAGCACCGATGGCACGCCCGCATTGCGCGCGGTGTCGCGGTCTGTGATCGTGTCGCCTACCAGCAAGGATTGTGCAGGGTCACCGCCGGCGCGCAGAACCGCCTCGATATGATGCGCGGGGTCGGGTTTGCGCACCTTGAGCGTATCGGCCCCGATCAAAGACGCGAAATGGTCGCGCACCCCAAGGCTGCGCATCAGGGTTTCGGCCAAGGCGGCAGGTTTGTTGGTGGCGATCCCCACGGCGTAACCGCTGGATTTCAGGGCCATCACGGCCTCCATCGCGCCCGGATACAGCACGGTGTGGATGTCGATCGCCTGCGCATAGGCTGCCAGCAGCAGGGGATATTGGCGGTCAACCTCGGCCTCGTCGATGCCTTGCAGGCGCGAAAACCCCAGCCGCAGCATCGCCCGCCCGCCACAAAGGGCGGTTGCGGCATCGGTCGCGGGGTCAAGCATGTCACCCAGCCCCAGATCGCGGAAACAGGCATTGGCGGCGGCGATCAGGTCGCCGCTGGTATCGGCCAAGGTGCCGTCGAGGTCGAAAATCACACTGCGCATGGGCGGCCTTTCTGTGCTGCGGTGCCGCCATCTGTAACGCGCTGTAAACTGATGTGAAGCCCCTGCCCTTGTGATAATCGAAAAGGCCAGTAGAACGCAGGCAACAATGAATGGGGCAAAGATGGCAAACGCAGTGATTATCCTTGGCGCGGGGCTTGGCACGCGGATGAATTCGGACCTGCCCAAGGTGTTGCACCCGATCGCGGGCGCGCCGATGCTGGTGCATGCGATGCAGGCCGCGATGGTGCTGGACCCTGCGCGCCGCGTGGTTGTGGCCGGATATGAGGCCGCGCAGGTCGAAAAGGCCGCTTTGGCCCATGATCCCGATGTGACGGTCGTGGTGCAGGCCGAACAGCTGGGCACTGGCCATGCGGTGGCGCAGGCGCAAGCGGCGCTGGCCGATTTTGTCGGCGATGCGCTGGTGCTTTATGGTGACACGCCCTTCATCCGCCCCGATACGCTGGAGGCGATGATGGAGGCCCGCCAGACCCATGATATCGTGGTCTTGGGGTTCGAGGCCGAAGACCCTGCCCGCTATGGACGCCTGATCCTGAAGGACGGCCAGCTTGACCGGATCGTCGAATATAAGGATGCGACAGAGGCAGAACGCGCCGTGACCCTGTGCAATTCGGGTGTCATCGCCGCCGATGCCGCGACCTTGTTCGATCTGGTCGCCGCTATCGGCAACGACAATGCGGCGGGCGAATATTACCTGACCGACATCATCGACATCGCGCGGGCGCGCGGATTGACCGCCACCGTCGTCGAATGTGCCGAGGCTGAAACCTTGGGCATCAATTCGCGGTTCGAGCTGGCACAGGCCGAAGCCCTGTTCCAGAATGGCGCGCGGATGACAGCCCTTGACGATGGCGTGACGCTGATCGCGCCTGAAACCGTCTATTTTGCCTATGACACCGTGATCGGGCGCGATGCGGTGATTGAACCCAATGTCGTCTTCGGCCCCGGTGTGACGGTCGAATCCGGCGCCACCATTCGCGCCTTTTCGCATCTCGAAGGTTGCCATGTGTCGCGCGGTGCAATTGTCGGCCCTTATGCCCGCCTACGCCCCGGTGCGGAACTGGCCGAAAACACCCGTGTGGGCAATTTTGTCGAGGTCAAGAATGCCGTGATTGCCGAAGGTGCCAAGGTCAACCACCTGTCTTATATCGGCGATGCCGATATCGGGCCGCGCAGCAATATCGGCGCAGGCACGATCACCTGCAATTATGACGGCGTGTCCAAGCACCATACCACGATTGGCGCGGATGTGTTCATCGGGTCCAACACCATGCTTGTTGCCCCCGTCAGCGTGGGCGATCAGGGGATGACGGCCAGCGGGTCGGTCATCACCCGCGATGTGCCCGCGGGTGATCTGGCGGTGGCGCGGGCGCGGCAGGACAACAAGGCAGGGTTTGCCGTGCGGCTGTTCGACAAGCTGCGCGCGCAAAAGGCGAAGGGTCAGTAAATATGTGCGGTATCGTTGGCGTTCTGGGCAATCACGAAGCCGCCCCCCTGCTGGTCGAGGCGCTGAAACGGCTGGAATATCGCGGCTATGACAGCGCGGGCATTGCCACGATCAACGGCATGACCCTCGACCGCCGCCGTGCGGTGGGCAAGCTGGTGAACCTGTCGGACCTGCTGGTGCATGACCCGCTCGCAGGCAAGGCGGGCATCGGCCATACCCGCTGGGCCACGCATGGCGTGCCGAACGCGGGCAATGCGCATCCGCACAGATCCGGCGGTGTCGCGGTCGTGCATAACGGGATCATCGAGAATTTCCGCGAATTGCGCGCCGATCTGGCCGCCCTTGGCATCGCGCATGAAACCGATACCGATACCGAAACCGTGGCCTTGCTGGCCAATCATTACATCACTGAGGGCCTGTCACCGCGCGACGCGGCACAAGCGACCATCGCCCGCCTGCACGGGGCCTATGCGCTGTGTTTCCTGTTCGAAGGGCATGACGACCTGCTGATCGCCGCGCGCAAAGGGTCGCCTTTGGCCATCGGGCATGGCAACGGCGAGATGTTCGTCGGCTCGGATGCCATCGCCCTTGCGCCGATGACCGACCGGATCACCTATCTGGACGAAGGCGATTGGGCGATCATCACGCGCAATTCCCTGGAAATCCGCGATGCGGCGGGCAATCTTGCCAACCGCGATCTGCGCCAGATCCATATCGACGCGGCACAGGTGGACAAGGGCGGCTATAAACATTTCATGGCCAAGGAAATCGCCGAACAGCCGCAGGTGTTGCAAGGCGCGTTGAACCATTACATCAATGCGGATGCTACCGGCATGGCGATGCCAGAAGGGCTGGATTTTACAGCCGTCAATCGCCTGACCATGGTCGCCTGCGGCACCGCATTTTATGCCTGCATGGTGGCGAAATACTGGTTCGAACAGGTGGCGGGCCTGCCGGTCGAGGTCGATGTCGCCTCTGAATTCCGCTACCGCGAACCGCCTGTCACCGACGGCACCATGGCGATTTTCGTCAGCCAGTCGGGCGAGACGGCGGATACTTTGGCCGCCCTGCGCTACATGGCGGGCAAGGCCATGCAGATCGTATCGGTCGTCAATGTCCCCGAAAGCAGCATCGCGCGCGAAAGCGATATCGCGCTGCCGATCCTTGCAGGGGTGGAAATCGGCGTCGCATCGACCAAGGCGTTCACCTGCCAGCTGACGACGCTGGCCGCACTGGTGCTGCATGCCGCGCGCCAGCGAGGCCGGATTGATGATGCCGCCCTTGCGGGCAAACTGGCCGCCCTGCGCGCTTTGCCGGGGTTGATGAATACCGCGCTGGGGATCGAGGATCGCACCGTCGCGCTGTCCCGCGATCTGGCCGAGGCGCGCGATATCCTGTTTCTGGGGCGCGGGGCGATGTATCCGCTGGCCCTTGAGGGCGCGTTAAAACTAAAGGAAATCAGCTATATACACGCCGAAGCTTATGCATCAGGCGAGCTGAAACACGGCCCCATCGCGCTGGTCGATCCGCATGTGCCGGTGATCGTCATGGCCCCGCGCGATGCCTTGTTCGAAAAAACCGTGTCAAACATGCAAGAGGTCATGGCGCGCGGCGGCAAGGTGTTGTTGATCACCGACAGCCAAGGCGCGGCAGAGGCCGGCGATGGTGTCTGGCAGGTGCTGCTGATGCCGGCCGTCGATCCGTTTCTGGCGCCGATCCTTTACGCGCTGCCTGCGCAACTTTTGGCCTATCACACGGCGATCGCCAAGGGGACCGATGTGGACCAGCCCCGCAATCTTGCGAAATCGGTGACAGTGGAATGATGGATGAACATAGCACAACAGACGCTCTGGCGGATCACGCGGGTATGACATTGGATGATGCATTGGCCGCCCTTGGCAGCGACCCCGCGAAAGCCGCCGAAATGGCGCGCCATCACAAGGTGGACCGCGCCTATCTGGGTGTGACACCCCCCGCGATTGAGGCTGTCGCCAAAGGCTGGCGCGAAGCGCTGGATCTGGAGGCGCGGCTGGCGCTGGCAGCGGCACTTTGGGCCAGCGATGTGCATGAAGGCCAGATCGCCGCGGCGAAATTGCTGACACAGGCGCGGATCAGGCCCGATGACAGCGCCGCTTGGGATATGATCACCGCTTGGGTGCCTGCATGCGACGGTGCCGCGATTGCCGATCAGGTCGCCATCGCGGGGCAGAAACGGCTGGTGGCGGACCCTGCCCGCTTTGACGTGCTGGCGGATTGGGTCGCGTCCGACCATCTGTGGACGAAGGCCGCGGTGCTGGGCTTTACCCTGCCATGGACCAAGCAGACCCATCCCAAACCCGCCGATCTGGCGCTGCGTGATCGCGCGCTGGATTGGGCAGGCACACTTGCCGGTGATCCTCACAAGGTGATCCAGACCGCATTGGTCAGCTGGCTGGCCAGCCTTGCCAAACATGATCCGGCCAGCGCATCTGGTTTTGTTGACCGGCACGGGGCGGCGATGAAATCCTATGCGCTCAAATCCGCGCGGCACCGGCTAGGCTGATCAGCGCAGCAGGGTTAGTGCGACCAGACCGGTCAGCGGCGCCGCGATCAGGCGCATCGCGGCAAGGCTGATCTGGCTGCCCGATCCCGCCACCCCGCCCGAGGGGCGCAGTTCGGCATTGATCACGCGGCCTTAGTACCTGATGCGGCCCTGGGTCACTTGCGTCACCAGCGGCGTTTTCACCCAGATCCCCGGATCAGCGGGCGCGCCAAGCGTGGCAATTGTGGTGCCGATCGCGGTGCCACCGGCCACCACCTGCGTCGCCGCCTGTCGCGCGGCGGCGGTGGTGGTATCAAAATCGTCTACATTGCGCGCACTGCGGGGCGCGGCCGCTGGCAGGTTTGTCGCAATTTCCGCCGTGGCGGGTGTATCGGCGACAGGCATCGCGCAGGCGGCGAGTATCATCAAGGACAAGATCAAGATGCATTTCATCCCCCGACGCTATTGTGCGCAATGACCGCGCACAACCGGGCCGATCACGCTTGCGCAAGGTGACGCCCATCTTTAGCTTATCCGCATGATGACACCTTTGATTGACCCATTCGCCCGCGCCATTTCGTATTTGCGGGTCTCTGTGACGGACCGCTGCGATTTCCGCTGCGTCTATTGCATGTCCGAAAACATGACGTTTTTGCCCAAAAAGGACCTGCTGACGCTGGAAGAACTGGACCGGCTGTGTTCGGCCTTCGTGCGGCTGGGTGTGAAAAAGCTGCGCATCACGGGGGGTGAACCCTTGGTGCGGCGCGACATCCTGACTTTTTTCAAAGCGATGGGCCGGCATCTGGACAGCGGCGCATTGGAAGAACTGACGCTGACGACAAACGGCAGCCAGTTGGAAAAATACGCAGCCGATCTTTATGCCGCCGGTGTGCGGCGGATCAACGTCTCGCTCGATACGCTGGACGAGGCGAAATTCGCGCAGATCACCCGCTGGGGGAAGCTGCCACAGGTGCTGCGCGGGATCGACGCGGCACAGGCGGCGGGGCTGCGGGTCAAGATCAACACCGTGGCGCTGAAAGGTTTTAACGAGGAAGAACTGTTCACCCTGACCGATTGGTGTGCGGCCCGCGACATGGACCTGACCTTTATCGAGGTCATGCCGATGGGCGATATCGGCAACGAGGACCGGATCGACCAATATTGGTCATTGAACGATCTGCGCGCGCGGCTTGCGGCGCGCGGCACGCTGACCGACCTGCCCGACCGCACCGGCGGGCCTGCGCGTTATCTGCGCGTCGATGCGACGGGCCAGAAAATCGGGTTGATCACACCGCTAAGCCATAATTTCTGCGAAAGCTGCAACCGTGTGCGGATCACTTGTACCGGCGAGATTTACACTTGTCTGGGGCAAGAAGGCCATTCCGACCTGCGCGCGCCCCTGCGCGGGTCAGAGGCGGATCAGGATCTGGAAAACGCGATCCGTGCCGCGATTGCGCTGAAACCCAAAGGCCATGATTTCGACTATTCGCGCCAAAAGGTCGATGGTCAGGTCAGCCGCCACATGAGCCATACCGGCGGCTGACACGGGTCACACCGGCGGTGATGCTTCGGGCTTGCGGGCGATGAAATCAATCAGCGCAGCAGGCCCAACATGGCCAGAGCCCGCCTGCTGGACCTTTTCATAAGACGCACAACGTTCAACATGCCAGCCCGCGAAGGCAGCGCGCAGCATGTCTTCGGTATACATGTTTTCCACAAAAGGCGGCCCACCGGTGCCGCGCCCGACCTGTTCGGGGCGATAGCCATGCAGCACCAACCGCCCGCCGGGGCGCAAGGCGCGGGCCATATCGGCGAATTGGCGCGCGCGCAGATCGGGCTCGGCAAACTGGATGAAAATCGCGGCGATCATGTCGAATGGCTGCGCCCAGTCCCAATCGTCCCAACCCGCGACATGGGTCTGCACTGCGACTGCGCTACGATCTGCCAGCGCCTGCGCGCGCGCAACGGCGGTCGGGGCCAGATCAAAGGCTGTCACCTGCATCCCCAGCACAGCCAGATGCACTGCATTGCGCCCTTCGCCATCGGCCACGCAAAGCACGCTTTGCCCCTGCAGGGCCAGCCAGGGGTTATCCGCCAGCACCGCCGCAGGGGCAGTGCCGAACAGGTAATCATCGCTGGCGCTGTAACGGTCTTCCCACATCAGGCGGCAGGCATGCGTTGTTCAACGATACCCGCCCACCACGAACAGCCAGTCGGAATAGCATCATCATTGAAATTGTATTCGGGGTGGTGGACAGACGCCCCGTCACCATTGCCCACAAGGATATAGGCGCCGGGCCGTTCTTCGAGCATGAAGGCGAAATCCTCGCCACCCATGATCAAGGGCGCATCGGTGCAATCGCCCGCGACCGAACGCGCCACATCGGCGGCAAAGGCGGTCTGGTCCACATGGTTGACCATGCACGGATAGCCCCGGTGATAGCTCACCTCGGCCACGGCACCGAATGCACCCGCCGTGCCGGTGCTGATCGCCTTGAGCCGCGCCTCGGCCAGATCGCGCATATCCTTGGACATGGTGCGCACGGTGCCTTTCATATGCACCCGCTGTGCAATGACGTTGAACGCCTTGGACGAAGATTCAATTGCCGTGACCGAAACGACGACCTGATCCACGGGGTCGGCATTGCGGCTGGCGATGGATTGCAGCGCGGTGATCACATGCGCCGCGACCAGCGTGCTGTCCACGGTTTCCTGCGGTTTGGCGGCATGGCCGCCCTTGCCTTCGATCACGATCTCGAACTGGTCGGTCGCGGCAAAAAACGCGCCCGGACGGATCGAAAAGCTGCCCACCGGACGGCCCGGCCAATTATGCATGCCGTAAACTTCGCTGATGTTCCAGCGGTCCATCATGCCATCGGCGCACATCTCGCGGCCACCGCCGCCGCCTTCTTCGGCGGGCTGAAAAATCACGACGACCTGTCCATCAAAATTACGCGTCTCGGACAGGTATTTCGCGGCCCCCAGCAGCATCGCGGTATGCCCGTCATGGCCGCAAGCATGCATCGCGCCGGGTGTTTTGGAGGCATAGGGCAGCCCTGTCGCCTCATGGATCGGCAGCGCGTCCATATCGGCGCGCAGCCCGATCACCTTGCCCGCTGTATCCGTTTTGCCCTTGATGACGCCGACAACGCCGGTGCGCCCGATGCCGGTGACCACCTCGTCACAGCCAAATTCCCGCAGCTTGTCGGCGACCAATGCGGATGTGCGATGCGTGTCGAACAGGATTTCGGGGTTTTCATGTAGGTCACGCCGCCATGCGGTGATTTCGGGCAGCAATTCGGCAAAGCGGTTCTTGACGGGCATCATCTTCTCCAAAATTTTATCCGGCCTGCGAACGCGCGCATGGGGCGGGTCGGCACGATCTGCCATACAGGGGGCGGTGGTGCCATCTTTGCCGGAATTGGCGCTATGTGCAACGTCACCTTTGCCGCAGCCCGCCGCAAGATCAGGGGTTTGTGATCAGCGCCTGATTGACATAGCTGACAGAAATAATCAGATACAAGCCGTAATCAACGAGTATCTGCCATGGCAAAAACCCCGTCCCCCTGTATCAGCGTGTGCAAGTTCCGGCGCGAAGGCCATTGCATCGGCTGTTCGATGACCAAGGCGCAGAAATCCATGTTCAAGGCGCTGAAAAAACCCGCCCATCAATCTGCCTTTGTCACCATGCTGATGGCGCAACAGGCGGTGATGGGCAAGTTCAGCCATTGGCGGCGCGCCTATGAAAAAAAATGCGCCAAGAAAGGCGCATCTTTTCCACCGCAGGCCGGTTGATCAGGCCAGATGCGCGCGCAGCATCCAGGCAAATTTTTCATGCGTCTGCCCGCGCGCGATGCACAGGTCTTCGGTCAGCGCATCACCATGTTCGGCGGCCAGTTCGCCCGCAGCGGCCAGCGTCGCGGCCAGCGTTTCCTCGGCCTGTTGCAGCGTCTTGATCATGGTGCGGTCATCGGCATGGCCCGCATATTCAGCGACCTTGGACCGTTTGATCATGCCGGCCAGCGTGCCTTCGGCATGACCGTCCAGCGCCTTGATCCGTTCGGCCAGATCATCCTGTCCGGTGAAATGATCCTCATAGATCGTCTGGAATAAGGCGTGCAGCGACCCAAAGGCCATGCCGGTCACGTTCCAATGAAAATTCTGCGCCAGCATCGTCGTCACCGTGGTTTCGGCCACGCATTGGTTCAGCGCATCGGCAATGGCGGCTTGGGCGGTCGGGCTTAGGTCTGTGGCTGTCTGTGTCATATGGAGTCTCCTTTGACGTGTAACCTATGCATTCGGTTCTTGAATTCAACCACCCGGTTGCGTCAGATGCGCGGCCTTGCAGACCAGAAAATGCAGCGCCGAGGCTTTTTCACGCGACATCCGGCTGAGCAGCGCAAAGCGGTAACGCGCCTCGTCGCCTTGGCGCACGGCGTCGAACAGGTTTTCCAGCCAGATTTCGTCAAAGGATTTTTCGGCCGCCTTGGGTTCATGAAACCGCAAGCGCCGCCCCAGCGCCTTGGGCAGGGCCGACAGCAGGTCTTGCATCGCGTCACCCGTGGTCACACCGCTCAGCCGGGCCTTGCGGCCTGCGACGCGCAGGGCATGCGGCCCATCCGGGGTTGGGGCTGCGGGCGTGTGGATAAGGGCGGGGGATGCGGACATGGACGACTCCTATTCCCGACAAATATAGTCAGCCAAATTGCAGCTGGCAACCGGAACCGCTGCGGCAGATCGCACCCCGAAACGCAAAAGGCCCGCCACAAGGGCGGGCCTTTCAGGATCGTGGCACCCAAGATCAGTCGATCTTAGGCAGCAATTCATCCAGCGACTTTTTCGCATCGCCATAGAACATCCGCGTGTTTTCTTTGTAAAACAGCGGGTTCTCGATACCGGAATAGCCTGTCCCCTGCCCGCGCTTGGACACGAAAACCTGTTTGGCCTTCCAGCATTCCAGCACCGGCATACCGGCGATGGGGCTGTTGGGATCGTCCTGTGCGGCAGGGTTCACGATATCGTTGGACCCGATCACGATCGCCACGTCGGTCGTGGGGAAATCATCGTTGATTTCGTCCATTTCCATGACGATGTCATAAGGCACCTTCGCCTCGGCCAGCAGCACGTTCATATGACCGGGCAAACGGCCTGCGACGGGGTGAATGGCGAAACGCACATTCTTGCCTTTGGCGCGCAGTTTGCGGGTCAGTTCGGCGACGGTTGATTGCGCCTGTGCGACGGCCATGCCGTAGCCGGGGATGATGATGATGCTATCGGCCTCGTTCAAGGCCGCAGCCACACCGTCGCTGTCGATGGCGATCTGTTCGCCTTCAACCGCCATCTGTTCACCGGCAGGGCCGCCAAAGCCACCCAGAATCACCGACACGAAACTGCGGTTCATCGCCTTGCACATGATATAGGACAGGATCGCACCAGAGGAGCCGACCAGCGCGCCGACCACGATCAGCAGGTCGTTGCCAAGGCTGAACCCGATCGCCGCCGCAGCCCAGCCCGAATAGCTGTTCAGCATCGACACCACGACAGGCATATCCGCCCCGCCGATGCCCATGATGAGGTGATAACCGATGAACAGGGCCGCCAGCGTCATCACCATCAGCGGCACAAAGCCACCAGTACTGAAATACCAGATCAGGCACAGCACCGAAATCGCAGCCGCCGTCGCGTTGAGCACATGCCCGCCGGGCAGTTTCGCGGCAGCGGTGTTCACCTTTCCGGCCAGCTTGCCATAGGCAATGACCGATCCGGTAAAGGTGATCGCGCCGATAAAGACGCCCAAGAACAGCTCGACCCGCAGGATATTGATCTCGACCGGGGATTTATAGGCCAGAAGCGCGGCAAAACCGTCAAGGCTCGCGCGTGCGATGGCATCCATCCCCGCCACGCGGCCCAGTTCGAAATGTGCGATGAACCCGACCAGCACGGCGGCCAGACCCACAAGGCTATGCATCGCTGCGACCAGTTCGGGCATCTGCGTCATCTGCACCTTGGTGGCCAGTTGATAGCCGATGATCCCGCCCAACCCGATCAGGACCAGCGACAGCAGCCAGAACCCCGCACCGGGGCCAACCAGCGTGGCACAGATGGCAAGCGCCATGCCTGCCATGCCGTACCAGACCGCGCGCTTGGCGCTTTCCTGCCCTGACAGACCGCCAAGCGACAAGATAAAGAGAATTGCCGCGACAACATAGGCCGCTGTTGTGAAACCGTATTCCATGTCTCTTTACCCCTTTACGACTTTTGGAACATGGCAAGCATGCGCCGTGTCACCAAAAAGCCGCCGAAAATATTGATACCGGTCATAAAGACCGCCAAGGCCGCAAGCACCACGACAAGCCAGGAGCCTGACCCGATCTGTGTCAGCGCGCCCAGAATGATGATGCTGGAAATCGCGTTGGTGACCGCCATCAGCGGTGTATGCAAGCTATGCGCCACGCCCCAGATGACCTGAAAGCCCACGAAAACCGCCAGCACGAAAACGATGAAATGCTGCATGAAACTGGCAGGCGCCACCAGACCGACACCCAAAAGCAGCACAGCACCGACCGTCAGCAAAGTCACCTGATTGCGGGTCTGCGCCTTGAAATCGGCGGTTTCCTTGGCGCGCTTTTCTTCGGCGGTCAGTTCTTTGGGCTGGTTCTTTTTGGCGACCTGCGCGATGGCATTGATCTTGGGCGGCGGCGGCGGGAAGGTGATCGCGCCTTGATGGGTTGCCGTCGCGCCACGGATCACGTCGTCTTCCATGTTATGCACCGGCACACCGTCCTTGGCCGGTGTCAGATCGGTCATCATATGGCGGATGTTGGTGGAATAGAGCGTCGAGGCTTGCGCCGCCATCCGACTGGGATAATCGGTGTATCCGATGATGATGACGCCGTTGTCGGTGACGATCTTTTCGTCCTTGACGGTCAGTTTGCAATTGCCGCCACGTTCGGCGGCAAGGTCGATGATCACCGACCCCGGTTTCATCGCGGCCACCATGTCAGGCGTCCACAATTCGGGCGCATCACGGCCGGGGATCAGCGCTGTGGTGATCACGATATCCATATCCGGCGCGATCTCGCGGAATTTTGCCAATTGGGCCGCGGCAAATTCAGGGCTGGACACAGAGGCATAGCCACCGGTTTTCGCGCCGTCCTGCTGTTCTTCCTTGAAATCAAGAAACACGAATTGCGCGCCCATCGATTCGACCTGTTCGGCCACTTCGGGGCGCACGTCAAAGGCATAGGTGATCGCGCCAAGGCTGGTCGCTGTCCCGATCGCGGCCAGACCCGCGACACCCGCACCGACGACCAAAACCTTGGCCGGTGGCACCTTGCCTGCGGCTGTGATCTGGCCGGTAAAGAAGCGACCAAAGTTATTGCCCGCCTCGATCACCGCGCGGTAACCCGCGATATTGGCCATCGACGACAGCGCGTCCATTTTCTGCGCGCGGCTGATGCGTGGCACCATATCCATGGCAATGACGGTGGCGCCCTTGGCGTTGGCGGCTTCCATCAAATCCTTGTTCTGCGCGGGATAGAAGAAAGAAATCAGTGTCTGGCCTTCGCGCAGGCGCTTGACCTCCACGTCCTCGGGGGGGCGGACCTTGGCGATGATATCGGCGGCCTTGTAAAGCGCAGCAGCGGTCTTGACGACCTCGACACCGGCGTCCTTATAGGATTGATCGGTGAAACCTGCGGCCACGCCAGCCCCGGTTTCAATCACGCAATCATAGCCCAGTTTTTTTAGGTCTTGCGCCGAAGCAGGCGTCATTGCGACGCGGTCTTCGCCGGCAAATATCTCTTTTGGTGTGCCGATTTTCACAGACCATCCCCCATATTTGTGTCAGCAGTCAAAACGGACTTAGCGCGCGAAAGATTGTTTCACAAGGGAACGGCTGCAAAGTCTATTCCTGTCGTGCGCTAACAGTCACAGCCAGCGGCGGGTCTTTTCACAATAGCGCGCAAAATCAGCGTGAAACTTGCGACGCAGGCGGTTTTCCTCGGGGAGGATGAACCGCTGGATCAGGGTTGCCATGAACAAAGGCACCAGCATCAGCGCGACAGGCGCATCCCAGCGCAGGGCCAGCCCCGCAAGGACCAATGCATCACCCAGATAGATCGGGTTGCGGCTGCGCGCAAAGACACCTGTGGTCACCAGCGCATCGGCCTCTTTATGCGGGATGACAGTGGTCTTGCGCCGGCGCATCTCGGCCACGGCCAGCAGCATCAGCACCAGCCCCGCGCCCACCAACAAACCGCCCAGCAAATCCAGCATCGGATGCCCGATGGCCAGCACCTGCGGTTGCAGCACACTGATCTGCCATGTGGTGGCCACAGCCAGCAGCAACCAGACAGGGGGAATGTCGATCCATTTCATACCTGATCTTGTGACCCGCCGCTTTGCGCTTGTCCATGCCCGCCGCGCAGGTAGCATGGGCGCAAATCATAGGGGGCCATGATGGAACACGCAGGCAAACACGCGCTGGTGACCGGCGGCGGGACAGGTATCGGCAAAGGCATCGCGCTGGCCCTGGCCGAGGCTGGCGCAGAGGTGACGATCACAGGGCGCAATGCCGACCGGCTGTCGCAGCTCGCGGCCAGCCATCCGCGCCTGCATGTCTTGGTCATGGATGTGGATAACGAATCTTCCGTCCGTGATGGCATCGCCGGTGCCGCCACCGCCCGCGGCCCGGTGCAGATCTGCGTGGCCAATGCGGGGATCGCCGAAGGTGGGCCTTTTGCGCAAACCTCGCTGGCGGCATGGCGCAAGACGATGACGACAAACCTTGACGGCGTGTTTCTGACCTTTCAGGCCGCGCTGGCCAGCCTGCCGCCCGATATGGCGGCGCGTATGATCGTCGTCAGCTCTATCGCGGGGGTGCGGGGTTTGAAAAACGCGGTCCCCTATACCGTCACCAAACACGGCGTGATCGGCCTGATCCGCGGCTTGTCCGAAGAATATATGCGCAGCCCCGTGACCTTTAACGCGCTCTGCCCCGGCTATGTGGACACGGCCATCGTGCGCAACCAATTGCCCGGCCTGATGAAACGCTTTGATCTTGATGAGGCCGGTGCCGTGGATCTGATTGCCAAGGGCAACCGGCATCGCCGCCTGCTGGAAGTCGATGAAACCACCGCCGCCGCCATGTGGCTGTGTTCGGACGGCGCGCGCAGCGTGAACGGGCAGACGATCCAGATTTCAGGGGGACAAGTATGATCACCAGTTTCATTCGGGATTTTTCCCAGACCAAGGCGCTGTTCCAGATGCCTGCCGATATGATTTATCTGGATGGCAATTCGTTGGGGCCATTGCCGCGCGCGGCCGCCGCACGGATCAATGATTGCGTGACCCGCGAATGGGGCGAGATGGTGATCACCGGCTGGAACCGCGCAGGCTGGATGGCGCAACCCACCACCTATGCCGACCGGATCGGACGGTTGATCGGGGCGGAAACGGGGCATTGCGTGCTGGGTGATACGCTGTCGGTCAAGGTCTATCAGGCGCTGGCCGCCGCCCTTGATCTGGTCCCTGACCGGCGGGTGATCCTGACCGACAGCGGCAATTTCCCCTCCGATATCTATATGGCCGAAGGGCTGATCAAATCGCTGGACCGCGGCTATGAATTGCGCGTGGTCGCCCCACAGGATGTCGCGGACCATATCGACAGCGATCTTGCCGTGCTGATGCTGACGCAGGTCGATTACCGCACCGGGCGGATGCATGACATGGCCGCGCTCACGCAAAAGGCGCATGATGCCGGTGCCATCACGATCTGGGATCTGGCGCATTCCGCAGGCGCGCTGCCCGTCGATGTGGCGGGCTGCGGCGCGGATTTCGCGGTGGGTTGCACCTATAAATACCTCAACGGTGGGCCGGGTGCGCCCGCCTTCATCTATGTCGCCCCCCGTCATATCGACCGCTGCGAACCTGCGCTTTCCGGCTGGCTTGGCCATGCCGCACCTTTCGCGTTCGAGGCGGGCTACCGGCCCGGCACCGGGATCGAACGGATGCGCGTCGGCACGCCGCCGGTGCTGCAACTCGCGGCACTCGATGCATCGCTCGACATCTGGGACCGCGTCGATCTGCACGACATCCGCAAAGCCTCCATCGCGCTGACAGACCAGTTCATCGCCGGGATCGAGGCCGCCTGCCCCATGCTGACGCTGGCCAGCCCGCGCGACCCCGCCCAGCGCGGATCGCAGGTGTCGTTCCGTTTCGCCGACGGCTATGCCGCGATGCAGGCCTGTATCGCGCATGGGGTGGTCGGCGATTTCCGCGCGCCCGACATCATGCGCTTTGGCTTCACGCCGCTTTTCATCGACGCAGGCGACGTGGCACGCGCGGTCGAGATCATCGCCAAGGTGATGACCGACAAGCTCTGGGACAGGGCGGAATTCCGGCAAAAGGCGGCTGTGACCTAAACATCATCTTCCGAGTGCGTCAATTCGTGCAAAGCGCGATTTGACGTGATCCCCGCCGGAGGCTCCGTGCCCCAAAGGGGCGCGGAAAACTAGGCCGCTTCTTGCGCTTGGGCCTGCTTGCCATGCACATGCATGTTCAACGCCGCCCCCAGCAGGATCAGATAGGCGCTGACATATAGCCACAGCATCATGCCGATCACCGCCCCGATCGAGCCGTAGACCTCGTTGTAGCTGGCGAAATTCGTCAAATAGAACGACAGCCCCGCCGAGGCCGCGATCCACAGCACGATCACCACCAGCGCGCCCAGCGTCACCCAGCGCCCGCGGCTTTCGATCCGCACCGGACCAAAGCGGTAAAGCAACCCCAGCGCCGCCAGCAATACGCCCAGCGCCACGCTCCAGCGCAAAGGTCAAAAGCAGCGCCACGATCACCTGCCGCAGCCCGCTGCGCTGCTGTTGTCCGGCGATGGCATTCAGCCCGCTGATCAACGCCCCGACAGCTGCCCGGCAGGACCACAGCGCCACAAGGATCGACACCACGCTGGCCCAGCCAAGCGTCTGCGACGGCGCATTGACCAACCCGTTCACCTGCGTCTGCAACAGCCGGTAGGCATCTGCGGGGATGATGTCAGCCATCAGCGTCAGTTGATCCGCGATGACGACAGGGTCCGCCATCAGCCCGAAAATCGCGATGATCGCGGCCAGCCCGGGGAAAATTCCGAACATCCCGAAAAACGCAACACCCGCCGCGATCAGCCCCAGATGCTTTTCGCTGGCCGTGTGCAGCACGGCGCTGCCTGTCTGCCAGATTGCCCTGAACGCGGCCATGACCCATCTTCCCTCGGAATATTATACACTTGCGGTTGTCTGCGCAGGGCAGCCCGTCACGCTACCATAGCGGTCTGCCAGCGCAAAGGTTCCACAGGCATCTTGCCTCAGGAGCGGTTCGCCGCCGCAGGATGCCGCCGCTGCGACAGCAGGAACCAGACACCGGGCAGGCTGGCCACAAGAATGACAAGGCCAAAGGCGATGCTGGCAGCGATCCCCGCCTCGGGCGCTGCGCCCACGACAGGCCAGATCGCGGCAGCAGCCCCTTCGCGCAGCCCCCAGCCGCCTACCGACAACGGGATCATCATCACGGTCAGGATCAAGGGCAGGACCGTCACCACCGCGACCAATGGCAGATCGGTGCCGGTGGCGATGGCGCAAAAGGCAAAGCTAGACAAATTGCAGGCAACAATCGCGATACTCAGCCCGACCTGACGCGGCCAGACCCCGCGCGCCAGCAGCCCCAGCCGCAGCGCAGCCCCAAACCCTGCCGTCGCATGCGCCACCGGGCCGGGCACGCGCGCCAGCACCGCGCCCAGCACAACCACCCCCGCCAACCCCAGCGCCAACCAGCCGACGATATCGCTGACCCAACCGGGCAACACCAGGCCACCAGGCACGGCAATCGCCGCGATGAACCCGCAAAACAGCACCACAAACAGCGCCACCTGCCCGACCAGCCGTTCCAGCACCACGGCCTGTGCCGCACGCAGCATCCCTGCCTGATGGCGCTGGCGCAGCGCACGGCCCGCATCACCCAGCACGCCCCCCGGCACCGCCAGATTGACGAATTGCGACAGGTAATATTCGCCGATCGCGTCACGCTTGCGCAAGGATTGGTCCAGCTGCGCGGCCGTCAACCGCCAGCGCAGCGCCGACAACAGCACCTGCCCATGCGCGCTGACCAAAGCGGCCAGCAACCACGGCCATTCGGTTTGTACCACGAGCGCCAGCACCTGCGGCCCGTCGGTCAGATGCCACAACAGCCCAAGAATGGCGAAGGTCACGCAAATCCGCAGCACGGCCCCGAAAAGCTTATGGCGCAGACCTGTATCGGGATCGGGGCGTTCGGACATTGGACGAGATATCCGCCAGTTGCCCGCAATTGCAAGCATCCTCGGTCATTCAGCCGGCATCTGCGCGCATGGCAGTGATGACCCGTATCGCTGTCGCCCAGAGGTGGAGGGGTGCATCGGTGGCCCACAACGCGCAATCGCCAATTGCGCTCACGACCGCGGCAGGACATCGATCCCCGCTGCGATATCTTAAGAGAACACGGGGTCGTGTGCTTCAAAACACGATGACGTTCTGCTAGGGGTATGGAGCGGTTTTACCTTGCCAACCGCGCGGCGCAACGAGATCGTGACAATGACTGCAACATCCCTCTTTTCAGCCACCGGGCGCGTGATTGGTGCGATCAGCAGCCTTGGCTTGCTGTCGGCCTGCCTTGGCGGTGGTGCAGGCGGAAACACGGTGCAGCCGACCGATAATGTGTCTGCCAACACCAATCTGGTGTCATCGGGCGTCTATTACAGCTGGATGCATCCGGATATTCAAACGGCCTGGGATCAGGGCTATGTTGGACAAGGCACCCATGTTATCACCATTGACGATTTTATCACTGATGTGACCTCGGTTGGCCGGTTGACCGATGTCAGCGCCGATATGCGGCACGGTGAGTGGATTGATATGCAAGTCGGGCTGATGGCCCCGGATGCCACACGTGTGCAGCAAGATTTCACCGCCACCGCATCCGTGCAGCTGGACGCGGGCGCACTGAATATCGTCAACCTGAGCTTTGGGATGTTCGCAGCCAATGGCTTAGCCGATTCCCAGATCGACTGGACCGCGCGCGAAAGCTCTGTCATCACTTATGCGCAGAACGGGGCAGCTGTCGTGGTCAAGGCCGCGGGCAATCATGCTGTCGCAATAGGCTCTGTCAATTCCAGCGGCGAGGTTGATTACCTTGACCGCGCCCTGATCGGGGCTGATGCTGCGATTTTCGTAGGCGCGTTGAATGGCAACGGCACCGTCGCCAACCCCACAAGCCTGACCACGTTTTCCAACTATGCCGGCACCAACCTGACTGTGCAAAACCAATTCATCGCCGTCGGCGTGCGCGATGACCTGACCAGCCTGAACGGCACATCCTTTGCCGCCCCCATCGTCAGCGGCTATGCCGCTGTGCTTGGCAGTAAATTCACGACGGCAACGCCGACCCAGATCACCAATCAGCTGCTCAACACCGCGCGCACCGACACGATCCTGAATTATTCCACCGCCATGCACGGGCGGGGCGAGGCCAGCATTGCCCGCGCTCTTGCGCCTGCATCAATCAATTAGCGGCATAGGGGCGGTCGCGGGCCGCTAAAAGCGGATCTCGTAGCGCAAGGAAAATGTCGTTTCGATCGCCCCCCGTTCGCTGACCAGAAACGGCAGTGTTTCTTCGGGGGGCAATGGTGACGCCGCAAGACGGCAATTCACCTGCGCGAAATCATTCAGAATGGTGTAAAAGGCAACGCAGGATTGTTCCTGCAAAGCCCCGCCCAACAAGGTTGTGGCCGAGACTGTCAAAGCTTGATTATCGTCCAAATCCGCCCGGTACACGAACCCGACCCATAGGCCGGGATCAATGGTGTACTTCTGGCCGGTCTCGCCGGTGCTGAACCCCCAGATCGCGCCAAAAGAGGGCTGGATCTCGGTCAGGAACAGGATGTTGAGATCCAAAAACCGCGGCCGGTACCAATCGGACAGTTCAACCATTGTCCCGTCTTCGAGCGCATACCGCCCTGCCGACAGATCCAGTGCAATACCCGACCGGACCGAGCCTGTGCGGACGTCGAGCACAGAGGTCTGGCTCCAGACATCCTGCGCGCCCGCCGCCTGTGCCTGAAACGTGCTGCCGATGGCCAGACCGACCCGCCCAAACCAGCGATGCATATGACGAAGACGGTGAATGTCGGGCATCCTTGCGTTCGTGTCGTGTTGCCTGCGCGGCCATCACGGCACATGAAGAAATGAAGCAACCACATCACCCGGAAACACAATACACAGCGCGGTGCCGCCCGCCGCCTCCGGCAGGTCACTGCACCACATGTTTTCGATGCGACACATATCATGCAACGGTGCCACGTCCATATCTGCGCCGCGCACAAGTCAGGATGCGGCGGTGATCTACCCCCGCTGACCGTTGCGCCATTCCTCTGGGCGGCGGATCAAAACACCTGCAAATCCGATACGCGTGCCACAACGCGGGTGCCGCTGTTTTCGCTGTTCGATGAAATCGCCACTGCGACCAGCTGTTGCAGGTCTTGGCCGAACACGCGCGGAAAATCCCGCGTCAGATCGACATCTTCCGAAAACCGCCCCGCCTGTGCAGGCCGCGTGATCAGATTGCGCAAACGGTCGGGGGCATGCGGGCTGGGCACCACAGCGCCCGCAGGCTGGCCACCGCCCCACGTATACATCAGCACCTGCGCTGCGCTGTTCAGCATCATCCGCCGGATGCTGGTGTTCGGCCCCACCCTTGCGGCGGCCTGCGCTGGCATACTGACAAAGAACATGCCCAGATTGCGGTCGTCATTGCCGATCTGCGACAGGTCGGATGGCGGAACGGAATTTTCCACCTCCCAGACCCATGTGGCGCGGGTCGCGCCGCGCAACGCCTCTGGCAGCACGCGGTACAGGATCGAGGAGGACGAATCCGCCACCACATCAACCGCCGTGCCGTGCAGGGTAAACCGGTTCGGCGTCAGGCGACGAAAGGTCAGATGATCCCATGCCGCGTCAAAAGCCACGGTATTGGCCACCGCGCGACCTGGTGCCAACAGCACGCCGCTGGCCGCCAGACCAAGGCCGCTGACGAGCGCCTGACGCCGGGTGAACACTGCGGACATGGCACAATCCTTTCGCGGGAATGACACTGAGGTGTCTAACAGATAGGGCAGCGGCATGACAGAACTGTGCCAGCCAGACACAACTTGGTGATTTCCCGAAGGCTTTTGGTGGTATTGCTTTGCATGGCAGGGTCGGTATGCAAGCGGTGACCCAATGACAGGGCAGCACAAAGGCCACCCAGACCCATGTTCGACACCCACCCGATCCAGGATAACGACCAGCCCTTGCAGCTGCCGCCACAGGGCAGGCAGACATGGCTGGTGACAGGTGCCAGCGCGGGCATCGGGCTTGCGGTGTGCCAGATCCTGCATGCGGCGGGGCATGATGTGACAGGCTTTGGCCGCAGGCAGGCGCAGGACCTGCCCGCCGGTTTCCCCGATATCGCCTATCACACAGCCGATCTGGCCACATCGCAAGGCTGCGACCTGCTGGCAGAGCGCGCGCCGCGCAGGCTGGACCGGGCGCTGTTGAATGCGGGGCTGGGCCATTACCGCCCGCTCTGCCGCGAAACACCCCAAGCGATCAACGATGTGCTGGCGGTGAACCTGCTCGCACCGATAATGGCGGCGCATGGGCTGTTTGGCGCGCTTCAGGCGGGTCAGGGCGTGCTGGGGCTGGTTGGATCTGTCGCCTATCGCGGGGCGGCGGGCATGCCGGTCTATGCCGCCAGCAAGGCGGGGCTGGACGGGTTTGGCCGGTCGCTGCGCAGCGAATGGCAAGGCCGCGTCGATGTGCGCGTCATTCACCCCGGCCCCACCGCAACCGGCATGGCCATGCGCGCAGGGCTGACATCGCCGCTGGCGCAGCGGATGATGCTGCCGGTCGATGCGGTTGCAGCAGGGGTGATCGCCGCGATGCAGGGGCAAGGCCGGATGCGGCAGCGTATCTCGTTTGGCGCGCTCCTCCGGCACAAGATCACGGGCCGCGCGGCATGAGGGCGCTGATCACCGGCGGCAGCGACGGGCTGGGGGCCGCTGTCGTGCGGCAATTGACCCAAGCTGGCGCGCAGATCTGGATCATTGATAAATCCGCGCCGCAGACCAACCCGTCCCTGCGATTTCTGCCCTGCGATCTGGCGCAACCGGATGATATCGCCAGTCTGCCCGCCAAAGTGCAGCAGGCGGGCCCGTTCGATCTGGTCGTGATGTCCGCAGGGATCAACGCGGTCGGCCCGTTCGAGGCCATGCCGCTGACCACGATCCGCAACCTGCATGCCATCAATTGCGCAGCGCCGATCCTGCTGGCGCAACACCTGTTGGCGCAGGATATGATCGCAGCGGGCGGGCGGCTGATCTTTATCGCCTCGGTGTCGCATTTCACCGGCTATCCGGGGGCCAGCGTCTATGCCGGGGGCAAGGATGCGCTGGTCGCTTTCGCCCGTTCATTGCGCCGCCCGCTCTGGGCCGATCAGCGGATCACGGTGCAAGTGGCCACCCCCGGCCCGATGCGCACCGCCCATGCCGCGCGCTATGCGCCACCCGGCAGCACCGGCCGTGGGCGGGCCTGCCCTGACCGTATCGCCCGCGCGATCCTGCGCAGCAAACGGCGCGCGGTGATCGTGCCGGGGGTGGCGGCACGGATGATGGCGCTTTTCGGGCGTCTGTTCCCCGTTCAGGCCACACAGGCGATGCGCAAAACATTGTACGAGCGTTTGCCATGAACCGGCTGATCCTGATCGGCGCGGGCCTTGTGCATCTGGAGGTGCTGCGCCGCCTGACAAAAACACAATTCCCCGACACCGAAATCACCCTGATCAGCAAGGACAGCCAAGCCGTCTATGCAGGCATGTTGCCCGGTGTCGTGGCGGGCCATTATGCGCCCGAACAGATGACCGTCGATGCCGCCCGCCTTGCCGCTGCCGCACAGGTCGGTTTCCGGCAAGGCGCGATCAGCGGCCTTGATCTGGCCGCGTCCAAGGTCATTCTGGCTGATGGCGCAGCACTGGATTTCACCCATCTGAGCCTGAATGTCGGGGCATGGCCGCGCGACATCGGGCAGGCCAGCGCGGTGCAGAGCCTTTCGATCAAGCCTGCCCCCGCCTTTTTCGATGCTTTGCAGGCTTGGGAAAGACAGGCCGCCCCCGCAGCGCGGGTTGGTGTGATCGGCGGCGGGGCTGCGGGTGCCGAACTGGTGCTGGCGCTGGCGCATCGCTGGCGTGACAGCCGCCCTGCCCCGATCCTGATCGAACGCTCGGGCCTGCGGCTTGACCGGATTGCAGCCGCCGCGCGCAGGCCGTTGCGCCGCCATCTGGCGCGCGCGGGCATTGCCGTGCATACCCCCGACACGGCACCCGATCTGGCGCTGGCGATCAATGCGGCGGGTGCGGCACCGCCGGGCTGGTTGGCGCAGACCGGCCTTGCGCGCAATGCGCTTGGCTATCTGGCGATCGGCCCGAGCTTGCAGGTCACGGGGCAGGATCGCATCTTTGCCAGCGGCGATGTGGCCAGCATGGCCGATCATCCGCGCGCCAAGGCCGGTGTTTTCGCCGTCCGGCAGGGACCGGTGCTGTTTGCGAACCTGCAACGCGCGCTGGCGGGGGAACCCTTGCTGGCGCATCGCCCGCAGACCGACTGGCTGAGCCTGATCGGCACCGGCCCCAAACATGCCATCGCCACGCGCAACGGGATCGCGCTGCAAGGGCGCTGGGTCTGGCGGATCAAGGATATCAACGACCGCAGCTATCTGGCGCGCTACCGCGACATTGTGGAAAAGGACAGCCCATGACCACCCCAGACCCCGCCCCGCCCCGCAAAAACCGGTTGCTGCGCTTTGCGCCCGTTGCGGCGATCCTTGCAGCCCTTGGCGCGATGTATGCGGCAGGCTTGCAGGATATCTTCAACCTTGACTGGCTGGCTGCCCAGCGCGACACCCTGCGCGCGCTGATCGCAGATCATTATGCGCTCAGCCTGATCAGTTTCGCGCTGATCTATGTGCTGGCGGTGGCCACGGCGTTTCCGGCGGCATCCATGTTGACGATCAGCGGCGGGTTTTTGTTTGGCTGGCTGGTGGGCGGCAGCGTTGTGGTTATCAGCGCGACCTGTGGTGCGTCGCTGTTGTTTCTGGCGGCGCGCACTTCCTTTGGGGCGGGCCTGCGCGCGATCGCGGGGCCACGGGTGAACCGTCTGGCAGAGGCGTTCGAGAACAACGCCTTTTCCACGCTGATCGTGCTGCGGCTTGCGCCGGTCTTTCCGTTCTTTGCGATGAATATCGCGCCTGCGCTGTTTCGTGTACCGCTATCGACCTATGTGCCTGCGACGCTGATCGGCATCGCACCCGGCACCTTTGCCTTTGCCTATCTGGGGTCGGGCATCGACAGCGTGCTGGCCAGCGCCGAGGCCGCGGGCCAAAGCGTGCAGATCGGTGATCTGGTCACGCCCGAACTGACCATCGCCTTTGGTGCGCTGGCGCTGGTCGCGGCGATCCCGCCGGTGATCCGCAAGCTGTATCCAAAGCGCACGCCAAAGGCGTGACGCTAGCTGATCCGCCCTTCTTGCACGGCATGACAGGCAACACCGCCCAGAACCTGCGGCACGTCACGCTTGCAGCGGTCATTGGCAAAAGGACAGCGCGGATGGAACGCACAGCCAGACGGCGGATCAATGGGCGATGGAATCTCGCCTTCGACCTGTTTGCGCCGCCGGCCCGTCATTTCGATATCGGGCACCGCATCCAGCAACATGCGGGTATAGGGGTGTTTGGGCGCATCGAACAGCGCGCCCGCCTCGGCCACTTCGGCCAGACGGCCCAAGTAGAGCACGCCGATATCATTGGCCATGTGCCGCACGACCTGCAGGTTATGCGAGATGAACACATAGGTCAGGCCAAAATCTTTTTGCAAATCCTTCATCAGGTTCAGGATCTGCGCCTGCACCGACACATCCAGCGCCGAAGTCGGTTCGTCACAGACGATGAAATCAGGGTTGGCAGCCAGCGCGCGCGCGATGGCGATCCGCTGGCGCTGGCCACCCGAAAACTGATGCGGGAATTTCACGCCGTCTTCGGGGGCAAGGCCCACAAGCGTCAGCAACTCGCCCACGCGCAACCGCTGGTCACGGTTGCTCATCGCGCGTTCGAACACGCGCAGCGGTTCGGCCACGATATCAACCACCCGCCAGCGCGGGTTCAGGCTGGCCAGAGGGTCTTGAAAGATCATCTGGAACCGGCGGCGCAAGGCCCGCGCCTTGGCCCCGTTCAACCCATCCTTAAGAGAGGTGCCGTCAAACACGATATCGCCGCCGCTGGGTTTGAGCAGGCCCACAATCAGCCGCGCGATGGTGGATTTGCCCGACCCGCTTTCGCCGACAAGGGCAAAGGTTTCGCCCTGTTTGACGGTAAAGCTGACGTCATCGACGGCATTGACATAAAGCTTGCCGGTGCCTTCGATCTTGCGGTTCAGCCAGGGCTGCGACACGTCAAAGCGGCGCGACAGGCCGCGGACATCAAGAAGAACCTTGGTCATTGCGCGCTCTGCCTTTCTGTATTTGCGCCGGTGCCATCCTGCGGCGGATAAAGCCAGCAGGCCACACGGCGGCCAGGGGCGGTTTGTACGGCCTGCGGCTGGTCGATGTGGCATTTGTCCATCACATGCGGGCAACGCGGGTTAAAGGCGCAACCGCGCGGAATGGCCGACAGGCGCGGCATTGATCCGGGGATCTGGGTCAGACGGTCAAGGTTCGCACCCAGACGCGGGATCGCGCCCATCAGCCCCGATGAATAGGGATGTTGCGCATCCTTGATCACATCGCGCACGGGGCCGATTTCCGCGATACGGCCCGCATACATCACGGCTACACGGTCGGCGGTTTCAGCGATCACGCCCATGTCATGCGTGACCAGCATGATCGAGGCGCCATTTTCCGCGCAAAGCCGTTTCATGACATCAATGATCTGCGCCTGCACCGAGACATCAAGCGCGGTCGTCGGTTCATCCGCGATCACCAGATCAGGCCCCGCGCAAAGTGCCAGCGCGATCACCACGCGCTGGCGCATCCCGCCCGAAAACTGGTGCGGATAATCGTCGATCCGGCGGCTGGCATCGGGGATGCCCACGTCATCGAGCAGGCCAATGGCCTTTTTGCGAGCCTGTGCTTCGGACAGCGGCAGATGGGTGCGGATCGTCTCGATCAGCTGTTCGGAAATCCGGTACAGCGGGTTCAGCGATGTCAGCGGGTCCTGAAAGATCATCCCGATCTTGCGGCCCCGGATCTTGCGCATCTCGGCATCGGGCAAATTGTCGATGCGGCGGCCTTGCAAGATCACCTCGCCCTGCGCGATCCGGCCGGGGCGGTCGATCAGCCCCATGATGGCAGACCCGGTCATCGACTTGCCAGCGCCGGATTCTCCCACAACGCCCAGCACTTCGCCGGGCATGATGTCGAATGAGATATCCTGCACGGCGGTCAGGACGCCGCGGCGCGTGGGGAATTCTACCGTCAGGTTGCGGACGGACAAAAGCGGTTCGGTCATAAAACGTCCTATCGCAATTTGGGGTTCAGCGCATCGCGCAGCCAGTCACCCAACAGGTTGACCGACAGCGCCAGCGCGATCAGCGTGACGGCGGGAAAGAACAAGATCCACCATTCGCCGGAAAACAGGAATTGCTGCCCGATCCGGATCAGCGTGCCCAGGCTTGGCTGCGTCGGCGGCACACCCACGCCAAGAAATGACAAGGTCGCCTCTTCGATAATGGCCAAAGCCAGCGAAATCGTCCCGATCACAAGCACCGGACCCAGCACATTGGGCAGCACATGGCGCAAAAGGATCAGGATCGGATGCACGCCCATGATGCGCGCGGCGGAAACGTAATCTTTCTGCCGTTCGACCATCGTGGCCCCCCGCACTGTGCGCGCAAACTGCGCCCAATTCGACAGGCCGATGGCCAGAATCAACACCCAGACCGCCATGCTTTCCTGCTGGTTGGCAGGGATCAGGCCCCGCGCAATCCCGAAGATCAGCAGCGCGATCAGGATCGCGGGAAACGACAGCTGGATATCGGTGACGCGCATGATGACAGCATCAATCGTGCCACCATTATAGCCCGCGATCAGCCCCAGCGACACACCCAGCGTCATCGCGAACAGCGTGGCAAGGATACCCACGAACAGCGACACGCGGCTGCCGTACATGATCGTGGAAAGCACATCGCGGCCCTGATTATCGGCGCCCATCAGGAAATAATTGTCGGTGAATGCCCCTGTGCTGGCGGGCGGCGTGAACCCGTCCATCAGGTTCAAACTGGCAGGGTTGAACGGGTTATAGGGCGCGATCAGCGGCGCAAAGACCGCCAACAGGATCAGCGACAGGGCAACAAAAGTCGCCACAACCGTCACCGGCGATGTGCGCCAGGAATAGAAAATATCGCTATCCAGCGCGCGGGCCAGCCGCCCTTGGGCGCGGACCGGCACGATCAGATCCTCGGCGGGGATGTCTTTGACGAGTTTGCGGTTTTCCATGGTTTACTTCCCTGCCCCGCCATCAACGCGCAGGCGCGGATCGACGACGTAATACAGAATATCGACGACAAGATTGATCAGCACGAACACCAGCGCGATGAACATCAGATACGCGGCCATCACAGGCACATCCACGACCTGCACCGACACGATGAAAAGCGAGCCGACACCCGGCCATTGGAACACGGTTTCCGTCACGATGGCAAAGGCGATGACCGAGCCGAGTTGCAAGCCCGTGATCGTGATCACCGGCACCATGGTGTTTTTCAGCGCATGGCCGAAATTGATCGCACGCTGGCTTAGCCCGCGGGCCTTGGCGAAACGGATATATTCGGTGCGCAACACTTCGAGCATTTCCGCGCGCACCAGCCGCATGATCAGCGTCAACTGGAACAGCGACAGCGTGATCGCGGGCAGGATCAGCGATTTCAGCCCGCTTTCGGTCAGAAACCCCGTGCGCCACCAACCCAGATCGACGACATCACCCCGCCCGAAGGACGGCAGCCAGCCCAATTCGACCGCGAAAATATAGATCAGCCCGATCCCGATCAGGAATGTCGGCAGGCTGACACCCACCAGCGACAGCGCCATGATCCCCGCCGAAGACCATGCCTTGGGCCGCAGCGCGGTATAGACGCCAAAGATCACGCCAAAGACCAGCGCGATCGTGGCCGACACCAGCGCCAGTTCGATGGTCGCGGGCAGACGGCTGAGGATCAATTCGGTCACAGGTTGTTGCAGACGGTAGGAAATGCCGAATTCGCCCTGCATCGCATTGCCGATAAAGCGCAGGAACTGCACGATCACGCTGTCGTTCAGCCCAAGCCTTTCGCGCATGATTTCCTGATCTTCCAGCCGCGTGTCGACACCGACCATGCTGGCGATCGGATCACCCACATAGCGGAATACGACAAACGCGATCAGCGCCACAAACAGCATGACGACAACAGATTGCGCAAGCCGTCGGATGATGAAGGCCAGCATCAGGCGACCCTTTCGTGAATAAAAGAACCGCCTTGCGTCGGTAACCCGAGACAAGGCGGTTCATGGTAACGTAACGGATCAGTCTGCGAAAGTGACGCTGGTCATCAGCGGCTGGTTCTCAGGGTGAACCGGCAGGGTGATACGGTCGTTCATCGCATATGCCAAAACCTGATTGTGGATTGGCAGCAGCACGCGGTCCGCCTTGACCACCTCCCAGATTTCCGCAACCGTCGCAGCGCGGGCCTCAAGGTCGGTCTCGGTGCCCAGCGATTTGATCATCGCGTCAAGTGCGGGGTTGGAATAAAGCCCGCCGTTATAGGCACCATAGCTGCCTTCTTTCGAATGCACCAAGTCATTGAAAACATAGGCAGAATCAAAAGTAGGCACACCCCAGCCCAGCATGTAGAAATCGGTTTCGTTGGCGGTCACCAATGGCGAATGCTGTGCGACAGGGCGCGACGCCAGGGTCACGTTGATCCCGATCCGGCCCAGCATCCCGACAACGGCCTGGCTGATCGCCTCGTCGTTGACATAGCGGTTGTTGGGTGTGTCCAGCGTGACGCTGAACCCGTCGGGGTAACCTGCCTCGGCCAAGAGCGCCTTTGCACGGTCCAGATCGACGGCAGGATAGGCATCCAGCTCTGGGGTCCAGCCTGCGACGAAAGGCGGGTTGGGAATGCCGGTCGGGAACGACTGGCCGCGCATCACGACCGCCTTGATCGCATCACGGTCGATGGCCAATTCCATTGCTTCACGCACAGCGGGGTGGTTGAACGGGTTGCTATCCGTGATGTTGGACGAGGCCAAAGGTGCATCGCCGAACTTGTAGCCGAAATAGATCACACGGTTTTCTGCACCCGTTTCGACCTTGATCCCGTCGGTTCCGCTCAGGCGTTCGATATCCTGCACCGGCACGTCCTGCACGACGTCCACTTCACCCGACAGCAGGGCTGCAACGCGGGTCGCGGCATCGGAAATCGGCAGATAGATGATCTCGGTCACTTCAGGCTTTGTTTCGGCCCAATGGTTGTCGTTCACCGTCAGCACAGAGCGCACATCGACTTCACGCGATTGCAGGATATACGGGCCGGTGCCGTTGGTGTTGCGCACGGCGAAATTGTCTTCACCTGCGGCGTAATCCTGCACTTCGACGACGTTGTTCGCCTCGGACCAATCCTTGTCCATCATGAAGGTGTTGGTCAGGTTGTTGGGATAAAGCGGCGACGGGCCGGTCATGCGGACTTCGACGGTGTAATCATCCACGGCTGTGACTTCGGCCACATCGACATGCAACTGACGCATGTTGGATTTTTCCGACCGCGCACGGTCGAGCGAGAATACAACGTCTTCGGCGGTAAAGGCCGCACCATCATGGAAGGTCACACCTTCGCGCAGGGTGAATACCCAAGTGTCCGGCGCACCGTCCTTGATCGCCCATGATGTCGCCAGACGTGGCGTCAACGTGCCTTCAGCGTCGCGATCCATCAGCGTTTCATAGACATGATGGGCAAAGTTGTGGGTCACGCCCTGGTTTTGCGAATGCGGGTCCAGCGTCAGCGCATCGGACGCACGCGCCCAGCGGATCGTTTCTGCCGATGCCTGCGACACGATCAATGTCGAAGACAGCAGCATCGCAGAAAGACTAAGAATTTGTCGGGTCATTTGGGGAACTCCATTACTTGTTTTCCGGGCATGCATCTTTGGTGCATGGCGTCCTGCAGCGTAAAAGAAATGATTCATCCGCCTTTTGCAATGGCCAAGACGTGGACCGCCCGACATCGGGGCGATCCGGGGCCGTGCCTTTGAAGGAGCGGCGCTATTGCACAAAACCTGTGCGCTGTGTGGATGATCTTGCCTGATCCGCCGTGTCAGGGACGCCCCAAGAATTCAAAGCTGAATGCCATCTGCGCCCCTGCGGGCGGGGCGGGAAAGGGGGCGGCGCGGCGGATATGGTCCAGCGCCAGCCGGTCCAGCGCCGCTGAGCCGGAGGATTGCGCCACGCTCAGATCGGCCAGCGCGCCCGATGCGGCAATCGCAAAGCGCACAAGCACAGAGCCCCGCGCCGGTGCGCGTTGCGCGCGCAGCCGCGTGATCTGGCGCAGTACCTGACCGGGATAGGCCGCTGCCGCCGCCTGCCCGCCCGTGCTGTCGGGGGCCGCTGCCGCCCCCGCCGCCGCGGCCTGCCCCTGCGCCTGCGCCTGCGTGCTGCCGCGCGCGGCGTCCGTGTCGGCATTGCCTGCGGGGCGCGGCGGGGCTGCGGGTTGCGCAGTTTGGGACGCGGGTCTTGCTATGGGGCGCAGCGATGTCGCGGGCGCGGTGTCAGGCAAGGCGCTGGTTGTGTCGGGGGCGGGCTGCGGCGTGGTTTCCCGCGCAGTCACCGGGGTCGCGCCTGTGGCGACAGGGGCGCTGGCGGATGGGTCCGGCGTCACCGGCACCGCCAGATCGGCCACCGCAGATGCGGGCAGCGCAAGGCTGCGCTGTGCGGGCGCGGGTGCGACGGCGGGCTGTGCGGCGGGACTGACAGGTGACGCGCCTGCGACGAAATCCGCGAAGGCGGCGCCAATCGCGGCGATATCGGGCGTGCCGCCGCCTGCGACCTCGATGCGCTGCGGCGGCGCTGCGACAATCAGCAGGCCCGCCGCATGCAAGGCCCCCGACAGCGCCAGCGCCGCAATCGCGCCGCCACAGGCCCGCAGGCGGGTCATGGCGCAAGCCCCTGTCGGGTGACCAGCCGCACATCCTGACCGGTTTGCGCGCGCAGGGCGGCGGCAACGGCGATCAGGTCGCGCGCAGGCAGATAACGGTCCGGCAGGATGCGTAAGGCCCCCGTTTGATCCGGTTGGGCCGCGACGAAATCGGTTAGTGTTGTTGCCAGACCGTGCCAGATCAGCGTGCCATCCGCGCGCATCACCAGCGCATCGTCAGGCACCCGTGCCGCCATGCTATCGGCATCGACCAGCTGCACATCGCGGTCAAGCGGCTGGGCCACCTGCCCCGCGATCAGGAAAAACACCAGCATCAGAAAAACCACGTTGATCAGCGTAATCGTGGGTTCGGGCTTGGCGCGCGGAGATGGGGCAAGGCGCATCCGGTCACCCCCCGATCAGGCGCAGGCGAATGCCCGGCACGGTTTGGGCGGCGACCAGCACATCGACCAGCCGTTGCGCTGTCACCGCCTCGGACGGGGCGACCAGCACCAGCGCGCCATCCAGCGCGGCAATCGCATCCGGCAAAGTGGCCAAGCTTACCTCGGCCACGTTCAGCGTGATCGCATCGGCACTGATGCGCAAAAAGGCGGGCGGCGTGCCAGCCTGCGTCGCCCCGCCGGTGGCCGCGATGAACGGCAGATCCCCGAAACGGGTAAAGGTCGATGACAGCATGAAAAACAACAACAGCAGAAAGATCACATCGATCAGCGATGTCAGCGACAGCCGCCGTTTGCGCAGCGCGGGTCTAGCCATGGGCCAGACCGGGGCGCAGCGCGCCTTCGATCAACGCCTCGGCCATGCGCCGTTCATGCGCCATCCGGCCTTCAAGCCACGACAGGATCGCGCTTAGCGGCATCGCCACGGCCAGACCCGCCGCGGTGGTCATCAAGGCCACCCAGATCCCCCCCGCCAGCACGGATGGATCCACGCTTTGCCCTGCATCCTGCATCGCGCGAAACGCCGCGATCATGCCCAGCACGGTACCAAACAGCCCCAACAGCGGCGCGGTCTGCGCCACACCATCAAGCAGGCGAAACCCGGCCTCGAGCCGCGCCAGCCGCGCCTCGGCCAAGGTATAAAGCCGGTCACGCGCGTCGCGCGCCTGCAAGGCCAGCGCCAGAACCGGCGCCAGATGCGATGGTGCGGCTTCGGCCAAGGCCAGCGCGCGGGCCTGTTGGCCCGCATCGGACGCCGCCAAGGCTGCCAGCAAGGGCGCATGCCGCCCGACGCCTGCGGTATAAAACTGCGCCAGTTTCCACAGCACCACAGCCCCCGACAGCACCGACAGCGCGATGATCAGCGCCACAACCCAGCCACCAAGGTCGATAAAGGCGGCCAGCGCATCGCGCGCCTGATAAAGATGGATCATTGCAGCACCTCGACATCGTCAACCGACCCCGTGACGCGCAACGCCTGCGCACAGGTCGCGGGGGTGGTGCTGTCGCCTGTGCAGGCAGCGACACCATTGATCAGCACCTGTGCGACATCCGCGCAGGCAACCCCCGCCACATCGAATTGCCGCACGCGGCGCGACCCCTGCGGCAGGTCTGCGAAATCGAACAGGGTCAGCGCGGCAACCCGCCCCGCCTGATCGAACAGCACCGTTTCCAGCGCCAGCGCGGTCAAGGGGGCCAGCGCGTTCTGCGCGACAAAGGTCAGCCGGCAGGCATTGTCCGCAGGATCAAGCCGGTTCAGATCCACCGCGATCCCGCCGGTATCCTGTGCCGCCGCAGACCCTGCGACGACAAGCGCAAAAAGACTGGTCCTTACCATGTCAGCGTCCGCGCAAGGCTGACCTTGAAGCTGCGCCCGCGGCCTTGGTCCAGCGACAGGTTGTTGCGGTAGTCCGTGTCGAACAGGTTTTCGACCCCCAGCTGCACATCGAACCCGTCCAGCGCGCCGTTCTCGGGCCGCCAGGTCACAAACACATCCTGCGTGGTGTAGCCGTCAAAGGCAGTGTCGGTGACAACGCCGCTGGTCACGTTGCGGGTCGATGTCGTGATGTCATCGACAAAAGTACCGCGCCAGCCGAATTCCAGCCCCCGGCCGGGCAACCGCGCGCCCAAGGTCAGTGCCGCCTGATCTGCCGGTGTCGTCGACAAGGTATAGCCGAAATTACCGTCGGTGCCGCGCACGCGGGACAGGGCCAGCCGCGCGAACCAGCTTTCGGCTTCATAGCCGCCCTCGATCTCGGCGCCCTCGAAATCGGCCCGCGCCAGATTGCGGAAAAACACCGTATCGGTGGTGGGTGTCACCGTAACATAGCCGTCAATCCGGTTGCGAAACGCGGTCAGTTTCAGTTGCAGATTGTCAGCCGCCGCAAACAGGCCATCACGGTTATAAGTCAGCCCCAGTTCGATATTGGTGGCTTCTTCCTTGTCCAGATCAAGTGCTGCCGCCTTTGTCCCCGAGGTGGAATAAAGCTCGTCCAATGTCGGCAGCCGTTCGGTCCGCGCGACCGAGCCAAAGACCGACAGATCATCGGTGACGTCGTAAAGTGCCGCCAGCGTCAGCGCGGTGGCCTCATCGGTGACCGTCGCGCCGTTTGGCACGTCAGACCCCGGTTCACGTTCGGCAAAGTCGATGCGCGCGCCGGGGATGACCGTCAGCCGGTCGCCGATCACGACTTCGGATTGCGCATACAGGCCGATCTTGCGGTCGCTGCCTTCGGGGTGGAACCCAAGCGGACCGGCGCTGTCAGCCACGCGGTCCTGATAGGTTGTCTGCGCCCCGAAGGTCAGGAAATGGTTCCAGCCCGCGCCGCTGAAATCGGCGGTGTTTTCGGCCTTCAGCATCGTTGTGCTGTAGGCATAGGTCACATCGCAGAACACGTTGGCATTGGACGCTGTCGGCAGACAGGCTTGCGCCGCACCCGATGTGCTGCGCGCATTGGATTGGTCGACCGTCGTGTCGGAATAGGACAATTGCACGCGCGGATTGAACCAGCCACCACCGGCATGGTCCCATGTGACGTTGAACGTGTCATCCGTGACCGACCGGTCCACATTCCCAAAGGCGTTGGCGATCGCATCACCGCCCCCGGTTTGCGCCAGCGTCGTGTTATCGGCGTCCGACGAAAACCGTTGCGCCGACAGCCGCAGGGTCTGTGTGTCATTGATCTGGAACGTGCCTTTGAGCAGGGCAGAGGGTGCCTCGAACCCGCTGCCGGTCACCGCAGCACCTGCACCAGTTTCAAAGTCGTCGGACCGACGATAGCCCAGCGCAGCAAGGAATTCTGCCCCTTCGGCGGGGCGCGCGGCATAGATCACCGAGCCAAGCTGGCCGTTGCCATTGCTCTCATAGCCGTATTTCAGCCGCAGCGCGCCAGTGCCGCCATCGGGAATGAAATCGCCTGCATCCTTGGTTTCAAAACTGACCACACCGCCAATCGCACCCGAGCCATAAAGCGTGGCCGACCCCGGCCCGCGCAACACCTCGACCCGGCGGTAAAGTTCGGGGTCCGAAAAGAACGACCCCATGCGATATTGTTCATAGAATTTCGGCACGCCATCGACGTTGACGATGATCCGCGCTTCTGATGCGGATTGTTCGGTCGCCCCGATCCCGCGGATGTTGAACGCGAACCCAAATGGCCGGTCCGATCCAGCGGTCTGTACGCCCGGCACGTTGCGCAGGATCTGACCCACGTTCGCCGCCTGTTCACGGTCGATATCATCCTGATCCAGCACACTGACCGCCTGGGGTGTGTCGATGGCCACCTTTTGCTGGCCTGCGCCAAAGATCAGCCGCCCCAGAAAGGTGCTGCTGTCCAGTTGCGTCTGTTGGGCGCTGGCCATGCCTGCGGCAAGGATCGCTGTTGTTGTAAAAAGGCAGGCCAGGCCCAGCCTGCGGGGGCGCATGCGTAGCGTCATGTCCGATTCTCCATCCGGTTTTAAGGTTTCGGCTGGCTATACGGCTGGCATGCATCAAGGTGTCTTGACCCCCGACGAGCGGCGTTCTAGTTATTCCGACACAAACAGTCAAGTACTGCGCCTGATCTTCCAGCCATGCCCTTTGCGGCAACGCTAGATCCGGGACCTCGCGCGTCAACGCCCGCCAAAAGCAGGCCCAACGGAGGTCAACCTCATGATTCTATCCCCCGACCGCGTAGCGGCGATTGCGACCGCCCGCGCCGACAAACCCAAAATGCGCGAACGCGATCTGGCCAATGTGCTGAACATCCGCGAGGCCGAGATTCTGGCCGCCGAGCTTGGCCATGGCGTGCGCCGGATCGCGGCAGACCCTGACAGGCTGTTGGCGCGCATCCCGGCGCTTGGCGATGTGATGGCGCTGACGCGCAACGATTTTTGCGTACATGAACGGCGTGGGCAATATCTTGACTATCGCGCTGACGCGCATGCCGGCATGGTGCTGGGGCCGGATATCGACCTGCGCATTTTCCCCAGCCACTGGGTCCATGGTTTCGCGGTGGAACGCAGCGGGCCGGATGGCACAAGGCGCAGCTTGCAGGTGTTCGATGCCGCAGGCGATGCAGTTCACAAGATCTATCTGCAACCAGAGTCAGACCTTGCGGCCTATGACGCGCTGGTCGCCGATCTGGCCGTGGCCGATGACGCGCCTTTCGATCTTGCCCCGCGCGCCGTGCCAGAGCCTATCCGCGTGAACGAAGCCAAGTTTGACGAATTGCGCAGCGCCTGGCCAAAGATGACCGATACCCACCAGTTCCTTGCCATGACCAGCCGGTTGAAATTCGACCGTCTGGGGGCCTATCTGTCGATCGGGGCGCCTTGGGCGGTGCCGCTGCCGGTCAATGCGGTCGAACAGGCGCTGCGGCAGGCCGGCGCGCAGGCTGTGCCGATCATGGTCTTTGTCGGCAATCGCGGCTGCATCCAGATCCATTCGGGGCCTGTCGCACGGCTGGAACCGATGGGGCCGTGGTTCAACGTGCTGGACCCATATTTCAACCTGCATCTGCGCGCAGACAAGGTGGCGCAGGTCTGGTTGGTGCGCAAACCCACAAAACGCGGCGATGCGATCTCGGTCGAGGCGTTTGACAGGGACGGTCACCTGATCCTGCAGATTTTCGGCAAACGCGCCGAGGCCGCGACCGATACAGGTGCTTGGGATGCGATCGCCACAGGATTGGCTGCCGAGGTGATGGCATGATCCGCCAGATTGCAGCGGGCCTTGTTGTGGCGGTGGCACTTGCCCCCACAGCCTTTGCCGACACCCCGTCGCGTGTGATCGCGGCGGGCGGGTCTGTCGCGGAAATCATCCATGCTTTGGGGGCCGGTGACCGCCTGATCGCGCGCGATACCACGTCAACCTTTCCCCCCGCGCTCGAATCCTTGCCCGATATCGGCTATGTCCGCGCGCTGTCATCGGAAAACCTGATCGCGATGGCCCCCGACATTGTGATCGCCGAACATGACGCTGGCCCGCCCGAAGTGCTGGACGTGTTGCAGCGGTCGGGCATCGCGCTGGTGATGGCGCCACAAGCGCTCGACCCTGACGGTGTCGCCGCCAAGATCGACGCGGTGGCCACGGCGCTGAACCTGCCAGACGCCGGTGCCGCCCTGCAAGCCCGCGTGGCGGCACAGCTTGAACAGGCACGGATCGCAGGCGATGCTTTGCCCCGTTCCCCGCGGGTGATGTTTATCCTGTCGATGCAGGGCGGCCGGTTGCTGGTCGGCGGCGCAGGCACCTCTGCCGAGGCGATGATCCTGCTGGCCGGTGGCACCAATGCGGTGACTGCGCTGGACGGCTACAAGCCCCTGACCGACGAGGCCGCGATTGCTGCCGATCCCGATCTGATCCTGATGATGGACCGGGGCGGTGATCATGCCGTGGTCCTGGCCGATATCATCGCCCATCCGGCGCTGCGCCTGACCCGCGCGGCCATTGACCAGCGGATTGTCAGCATGGACGGGCTCTATCTGCTGGGCTTTGGCCCGCGCACCGGCGCTGCGGCGCTGGAGCTGAACACCCATCTGCGCCGCCTGACCGACGAGGTCAAAGGCTGATGGTCGCCCTTGCCGATACCCCCGTGCTGGCGGGCGACAGGTCGATCCGCGCGCGGCGCGTGGCCTTTGGGTTGGCGGGGCTTTTGCTGCTGACCAGCCTGCTGAGCCTGTCGCATGGCGCATCGGGCGTGCGGCTGGATCTTGTGCTGCAAAGCTGGCTGGCGGGACATGATGTTCCCGCGCGCGACTGGCTGATCTTGTGGGAAATCCGGCTGCCACGGATGCTGACCGGCGTGCTGGTCGGGGCATCGCTGGCCGTGGGGGGTGCGGTGATGCAGGGGCTGTTCCGCAATCCGCTGGCCGATCCGGGGCTGGTCGGGGTTGGCGCGGGGGCCGGTCTGGGCGCGGTGCTGGCCATCGTGCTGGGCGGACAGGCCCCAGCCTGGGTCGCGGCTTGGCTGGGCTGGAACATGGTGCCGGTTGCGGCCTTTATGGGGGGGTGGCTGTCCACCATGGTGCTTTACCGCGTCTCGACCCGCGCGGGGCGGACATCTACCGCGACAATGCTGCTGGCGGGGATCGCGCTTGGCGCGCTGGCGGGGGCGGCAACGGGGATTCTGGTCTATGTCGCCGATGATCGGCAATTGCGCGATCTGACCTTTTGGGGGCTGGGATCGCTGGGCGGGGCATCCTGGCCCAAGATCGCGGCGGCAGGCCCTGTGATGCTGCTTGCGCTGCTGGCCGCACCCTTTCTGGCGCGCGGGCTGAACGGGCTGTCGCTGGGCGAGGCTGCGGCCCATCACATCGGGCTGCCGGTACAAAGGGTCAAACATGTGGCCATCCTGACGGTCGCTGCTGCCACGGGGGCCGCTGTCGCGGTATCGGGCGGCATCGGGTTTATCGGGATCGTGGTGCCGCATCTGCTGCGGCTGGCGACGGGGCCGGACCACCGCTATCTGCTGGTGAATGCCGCCCTTTTGGGGGCGACGCTGTTGTTGCTGGCCGATCTGATCGCGCGCAGCATCATCGCCCCCGCCGAATTGCCGATCGGCATTGTCACGGCGGTGATCGGCGCGCCGGTGTTTCTCTGGATCCTGTTGCGCCGCCGTGGATTGGTGGATTTGTGATGCTGACCAATCGTTCCTTGCATGCGTCTTTGGGGCGCACCGCCGTGCTACACGGGATCACCACCAGTGCCGCCCCCGGCCGGATCGTCGCGGTGATCGGGCCGAACGGGTCTGGCAAAACCACGCTGTTGCGCGCCATTTCCGGCGATGTCGCCTATGACGGGCGGATCGCGCTGGACGGGGCCGATCTGGCCGATCTCAAACCATGGGAATTGGCGGCGCGGCGCGGCGTGCTGCCACAGGCCGCAACGCTGGCCTTTCCGTTCACCGTGGCCGAGGTCGTGCGCCTTGGGCTGACGTCGGGCACGCAGGCTGACCGGTCAGACCTGATCGGGCGCGCCTTGGCCGAGGTTGATCTGACCGGCTTTTCCGGGCGGTATTATCAGGAATTGTCAGGTGGTCAGCAAGCGCGGGTGCAACTGGCCCGCGTGCGCGCGCAGGTCTGGGACCCTGTCGTCGCGGGCCGCCCGCGCTGGCTGTTTCTGGACGAACCGGTGGCGGCACTGGATATCGCGCATCAGATCGGCGTGATGCGGGTGCTGCGCCGCTTTGCCGATGCCGGTGGCGGGGTAGTGATCGTGCTGCATGATCTGAACCTTGCCGCGATGGTGGCCGATGATGTCTGGCTGATCCATGACGGCCTGCTGTTGGATGCCGGATCGCCCGCGCGCGTCATCGGCGGGTCTGCCCTGGCCGAGGCTTATGGCTGCCCCATCGTGGCCAATCGGTTGCCCGGGCCGCAGGCGACCTTTGTGTTGCCGCATGGGTTATGGGCGGCGGCAGGATAAATTGTGCGCTAACGCTCTGTCAGGTAATCGGCCGAGACATAGCCCGTCACCCCCGGCGCATCGGCCAGCGTCACGCGGCACCAGCGCTGCCCCAGTTCGGTCACGCAATCCTGCCGCGTCAAGGCGGTGCCATCGGGCAGGCCCATGATGACATTGAACTCCAGCCCCGGCCCCGCCCGCAGTTTCAGCAGATCGTCAGGCCCCGCCCCGCTGACAAAAACATTGCCGCCGGTGCATCCGGCGATCAGGGTCAGGGCGATGACGGCAAGGGCGCTTGTGCGGGGCATGATCTGACCTTTATTGCGGGCGGTTGGCCTGTTTATGGCACCCGCATCTGCAGGGGTGAACCCCCAAAAACCCACGTGCTTACCAGCGCAGCACCCTTGGGCCACAAATGGCACCGGCCAGCGCGACCGACAGGATCGCCGTCCCGTAGGCGGGCAGCACGAAAAGCGCGGCATCCTGATCGCAATAAAACGCATAGATGGCGGCCGACGCCCCGCCTGCCGCCAGCCCCGCCACCGCCCCCGCCAGCCGTGGGCGCAGCACCGCCCCCGTTGAAAGCGACCACAAGATCGCCGCCAGAAACGGCAGGCCAAGCGCCGGCACGCTGGTCAGGCAGACCCAGAGGCTCGATATCGACAAAGCCTCGACCAGCCCTGACAGCCCGCCGCGCTGCAAATGAAAAACAAAGGTTGCGACCAACACTGCCGCAAAGACCGCAAGCACCGCCCAGCGCCTGCCCGCCATTTCCACCGGATGGGCCAAGGCGATAGCAACGGCACCGGCCAGACCGGCCAGCAGCACAGGCAGGATCATTTTCAGCACGGCCAGCGACGCAAGCGCCGCCCCAAGGTCCGGGCGCACCCCCCAAAAGGCGACAAAAGCCGCCACGCAGACCGCCAGCGCCACGGGCAGCGACCAGACAAGCCGCTGCGCGATGCCCGGTTGCGGCAATGTATCGGCGGCAAGCGCCGCGATCAGGTCGTCGGTGTTCATTCGATCATCCTTTCACGCAAGCGCGCCAGCGTCCGCAACGCGCGGTGCAAAGCCACGCGTACCGCCCCTTCGGTCATGCCCAGACGCGCCGCCGTATCCGCCGTGGTTTCACCGCGCAGACCAAAGCCGCGCACAATATCGGCAGCACGCGGATCAAGCGCGCCCAAAAGCTTTTCCATATCGCGCCCGTCCAGCGGGTCAGGCCCCTGGGGTGCTGCCAGCGCATCTGCAAAATCGTCAATCGCCAGCTCGATGCGCCGTCCACGGGCGCGGAATGCATCCACCACCTTGTGCCGCGCGATGGCATAAAGCCAGGGGCGCAGCGGCGCGTCCTGCCGCCATGTATGGCGTTTGGTGTGGATCGCCAGCAGCACATCCTGCAAGACATCCTCGCAGCTGTCCTGCCCCAGCCCGCCGCCCCGCGCCTGCACGACGCGGCGCAAAACAGGCTGATCGCCTGCAACAATTGGCGGTAGGCCGCCGTATCGCCGCCATTCGCTGCGCGCATCAGGTCATCCCAAGGGTCAATTATGTCCAAGTTCTGATCCCTGTTCGTCCCGTGTCGGGCAAATGTTACAGCTACAACCCCCGACTTGCCCAGAAACAAATGCGCTCGCCTTCAGCGGTTCACATGGGCGTGACCTGCGTAACACAAAGGCGCGGTGGCACGACCTGCTTGGCGGGACTGCACTGACGCAGCCCGCCACTAGGAGTGACCTTCATGACGACCAAAACGCTTTCGCTTACTCTTGCCGCTTCGCTGGCTTCTGCGCTGACCCTGTCCGCCGGGCAGATGCATGCACAAGAGGCCACGATGGAAAAATGTTTCGGCATTTCGCTGGCTGGTGCCAATGATTGCGCCGCCGGTCCCGGCACCACCTGCGCCGGCACATCCACCGTCGATTACCAGGGCAACGCCTGGACGCTGGTCGCCACCGGCACCTGCGCCGACATCGCACTGCCTGCCATGGCCGACGGCTCCGCGCGCATGGGCTCGCTGGCAGAACTGGACCGCGATCTGCCCCCTGCATGATCTGACATCAAGGGGCGGGGGTATCCCCCGCCCTCTATCCAAAAGGATTTTGCCATGCCCGCACTTCCCCGCACGACCGGTCTGGGTTTCAAGCCACAGCATTTCACCGATATGATGGCCACCGACACCATCGGGTTCATCGAGGTCCATGCCGAGAATTACATGGGCGATGGCGGCGCGCCGCACGCGATGCTGGCAGCTTTGCACGAGTGCCATGCCCTGTCGATCCACGGGGTCGGCCTGTCGATCGGCAGCGCGGGCGGGCTGGACCGCGACCACCTTGCGCGGCTGCGCAGATTGATTGACCGCTACCAACCCGAAAGCTTTTCCGAACATCTGGCCTGGTCCAGCCATGGGGCGGCCTGGCTGAATGATCTTTTGCCCCTGCCCTATACGCCCGAGACATTGGCCACGATCTGCGCCCATGTCGATCAGGTACAAGATACCTTGGGCCGCCGGATGCTGCTGGAAAATCCAGCGACCTATGTGACCTTCGCCAGCTCCACCCTGTCGGAAACCGATTTCCTGACCGAACTGGTCCAGCGCACGGGCTGCGGGCTGCTGTTGGATGTCAACAATGTCTTTGTTTCTGCCACCAACCACCGGTTCGATGCCCGTGCCTATCTGGCCGATTTCCCGCTGTTTGCTGTGGGTGAAATCCATCTGGCGGGGCATGATACCGAAGATTTGCCATCCGGTCCGCTGCTGATCGACAGCCATGGCGCGCCGGTGGCGGACCCTGTCTGGGCGCTCTACGCTGAGGTGCTGGCGCGTACCGGCCCCTTGCCCACGCTGATCGAATGGGACACTGACGTGCCGGATTTCGCCACCCTGCTGGCCGAGGCTGCCCGCGCAAACGCCATCCTGCGTGATGTGCAAAGGCCGCAGACCGATGCAGCCTGACAGCCACGCCGCCCAGCAACAGGCGTTTGAAGCCGCGCTTTGGCAGCAAGACCCGCCCGCAGGGCTGAGCGCGCCCGTGATGGCAGAGGTCGCACAGCGGTTTGCCGTTTACCGCAACAATGTGCAGCACAGCCTGACCCGCGCGCTGGCGGGGCGGTTTGCCGTCGTGGAACAATTGGTCGGCCCCACCTTTTTTACCGCCATGGCGCGGGTCCATATCGCGCAAGACCCGCCGCAAAGCCCGGTTTTGCTGGGCTGGGGCGCGACATTCGCGGATTTTCTGGATGGTTTCGCCCCGGTGGCGCATCTGCCGTTTCTGGGCGATGTGGCGCGGCTGGAATATGCGCGCGGGCTGGCCTATCACGCCGCCGACGCCATGCCGGTCGCAGCCGATGCGCTGGCCGTGGACGACCCCGCGACGCTGCGGCTCGGTCTGCACCCGTCGGTGCAGCTGTTCACATCACCGCACCCGGCGCTGCAAATCTGGCAAGCGCATCAGACAGGTGGCACGCGCGCCCCGCTGCGTGCCGGACCCGACCATGCGCTGATCGCGCGCGCGCCCGATTTCAGCATCGTGACGGCCCCGCTGGACGAAGACACATATGCCGTGCTGCGCGCCTTGGTGGCTGGCGACAGGCTGGGTGACGCTGCAACCCATGCCGAACCCACCACCGCCCTGGTGCTGCTTTTGCGCCACGGGCTGATCACCACGATAGATACAGGAGTTTCCCCATGACCCCCACCATAGACCTGCGCAACCGGATCGGGCAGATCAACAGGCTTGCCGATCATCTGCCCCACGATGTCGTGGCCTTTGCCGCGCGGCTTTTTCCGGCGATCGTGTTCTGGCAATCGGCGCGCACCAAGGTTGATGGGTTCACGATCAAGGATTCCACTTATTTCTTGTTCGAACAGGTCTATGCCTTGCCGGTCATCCCACCCGCAACCGCCGCCCAGCTTGCGACATTGGCTGAACATCTGCTGCCGGTCCTGCTGGTGCTTGGCCTGTTTGCGCGATTTTCCGCGCTGGGGCTGCTTGTCATGACAGCCGTGATACAAACCTTCGTGTTTCCAGAGGCTTGGGTCACCCATGGGCTTTGGGCCACGGCGCTGCTGGTGGTACTGGCGCAAGGGCCGGGGCGGGTGTCGCTGGATCACCTGATGGGGCTGGATCATGGCGGCGCGCGGCACAAACGGCGGCCCTGAGGTCAAAGCCGCACCATGCCCCAGGGGATTGACAGACAAGGGCAGATAGCACCTACGCTTGCAGCTGGACAACGGTCAGGGCGGGCGACGGAAAATGGCGATTTGGCAAAATAGTGCAGATCAGGCAAGGCCGCGCGCCGCGCCATGACCAGTTATCTGCACGAAGACCGCCTGCAGGCCGTGCTGGCCGCGATCAGCGCCAGCGGCGCGCGGCGCGTACTGGATCTGGGCTGCGGCGATGGCGATCTGTTCGTGCGGCTGGCCACGATGCCCGCGCTTGACGATCTGGTCGGGATCGACATCTGCGCCGCCTCGCTTGACCGGCTGCGCGCGCGATTGGCGCGGATCACCGTGACCGCAGGCAAGGTCGATGTGCGCCACGGGTCGATGACCGACCCCGCACGCGATCTGGCAGGCTATGATTGCGCGGTGCTGCTGGAAACCATCGAACATATCGACCCCGATCAATTGTCGCGGCTGGAACGCGCGCTGTTCACCGTGCTGCGTGCAAGCACTACTATCATCACGACCCCCAATGCCGAATTCAATCCGCTGTTGGGCGTGCCGGCACACCGGATGCGCCACCCCGACCACCGTTTCGAATGGGACCGCGCGCGATTTCGCACATGGTGCGCGCGCGCGGCCAAGACGGCCGGCTATGCCGCCGCCTTTCATGATATAGCGGGCACGCATCCCACCTTGGGCGGTGCCAGCCAGATGGCAGTTTTCACCCTACCTGCGGGCTAGGCAAGGGCTGCGCGCACCGCTTCCGCCAGCGGCGTGGTCGGACGGCCCAGCAACTGGCGCAGGGTGCCGGAATTGTCGGCCAGCCAACCTTCGCCCGCCTGCTGGTCCACATCGACCAGCACAGCGGCGAAACCGGCAGGCAGGCCAAAGCTTTCCAGAATGCCCTGATACACATCGGCGGGCAGATCGTTGTAGGGAATGTCCTTGCCGGTCTGGCGCGACACTTCGGCGGCGATATCAGCCAACGTGATGGCCGTATCGCCCCCCAGTTCATAGACCTGCCCCGCATGGGCATCGTCCGCCGCGACCACCGCCAGCGCCTGCGCGTAATCGGCGCGGGTTGCGGGGGTAAAGCGCGCATCGCCCGCAGCCCCGATCATCGCACCGGCGCTGATTGCTCCGGCAAGGCTGCTGGTCCAGTTTTCAGTATACCAGCCATTGCGCAGGATCGTAGCCGTCAGGCCCGCGTCATTGATCGCGGCTTCGGTGGCGCGGTGATCAAAGGCGATCAACATTGGCGAGCGATCGGCCTGCTGGATCGAGGTATAGACGATCCGGCCCACTCCCGCCGCCTTGGCTGCCGCAATCACATTGCGGTGCTGGCCGACGCGGTCGTTGAAATCGCTCGACGAAATCAGCACCAGCACATCGACGCCCTGCAATGCGGGGGCCATGGCCTGTGGCGCAGTATAGTCAAAGGCGCGGGCGGCAACGCCAAGATCAGCCGCCTTGGCCGGATCGCGCACAAGCGCAATGATTTGGGCAGGATCGGTCAGGGTCTTGAGATGGGCAATGGCCAGACGGCCCAGTTGGCCGGTGGCACCGGTGATGGCAATGGTCATGAAACGCTCCGTTCGTTGATGTTGACGGGGCACAGATAACGCTATACGCACGAAACGGAAGTACACACATTTTTGTAAGTATGAAAAAGATGGCGCATGATCTGACCCCCGATGTTCTGAACGACCGCTGCCCGTCGCGCGCGGTGCTGAACCATGTGACCAGCCGCTGGGGCGTGCTGATCCTGATCGCGTTGCAGGACGGCACTTTGCGGTTCAGCGCGCTGCGCCGTCGGATCGGCGGGGTGTCTGAGCGGATGCTGGCGCAATCTTTGCGCCTGCTGGAGGATGACGGCTTTGTCCGCCGCACGGCGCACCCCGTGGTGCCGCCGCATGTGGATTACGATCTGACGCCACTGGGCTATGAGGTCGCGGCAAAGGTGCATGCCCTGGCCAGCCTGATCGAAGGCAATCTGGGCCAGATCATCGCCCAGCGCAAAACCTAGTCTGATCCGGCGGTCAGCTGCGTTTGAGGATCAACAGCGCCAATAAGGCCGCCATCCCGATCCCCGCCGTCAGCCAGACCGCGTTGACGCCCCAGCCGGTCAGTGCCGCGCCAAAGATGAGCGGTGCCGCCGCCTGACTGACCCGCGCGGGCGCATTCAGCCAGCCCAGCCGCTGACCGTACCCTGCCGGACCAAACAGCGACAAAGGCAGCGTGCCTTTGGCGATGGTCATGATCCCGTTGCCCGCCCCGTGCAACAGCGCAAAAACATAGGCCGCAGGCCCGCCAAAGCCGATCAGCGCGACCGCCGCCACCGGATGCGCCGCCGCCGCCAGCCGGGTCGAAACCAGCGGATGAAACCGCTGCAACAGGCCGAATTCCAGCACCCGCGCCGCGACCTGCGCAGGCCCGATCAGCGCGCCTGCCGCGATGGCGACAGCGGTGCTGGCCCCCGCCGCCTGCAACAGCCCCGGCAGATGCGCGGCCATGGCGGTGGCGTTGAACCATGCCGCGGCAAAGACAAAGGCCAGCAGCCACAGCGCGCGGCGCGATGGCGGCGGGCCGACAGGCTCGGGGGTAGCGGGTTTGGGCAAAGCCTCGTTGCCGCTCGGCAGCCATGCGTTCAGCGGCAATGCCACCAGCAGATGGATCAGCGCCCAGCCCAGACAGGCCTCGCGCCAGCCCCATGTCGCCAGCATGATCCCCGACAAGGGCCACCCCAATGTGCTGGCAAAGCCCGCGATCAACGTGATGCCGGTGATCGGGCCACGCGCATCTTTGCCATAAATTCCCGCCAGCGTGGCGAACCCGGCCTCGTACAGTCCGATCCCCATGCCAAAGCCCACGACGGCCCAGCCAAGATAGAGCACCGCCGGCACCGGTGCCGCCGCCAGCAGGCACAGCCCCAGCGCAAAGACGATATTCGACAGCATCAGCACCCCGCGCCCGCCGAACCCGTCGATTCGCGCGCCCGCCCAAGGCCCGACGATGGCCGACACCACCAGCGCCATCGAAAACGCGCCGAACACCCAGACCGGCGACAGCCCGAAACTGTCCGCCATCGGGACCGCCAGCACCGCGGGGATGTAATAGCTTGACGCCCAGCCAACGGTCTGGGACGTGCCAAGGGCTGCAATGGTCAGGCCCCGCTTGCTGGCCGACAGTCTGGCGATCACGGGCCGACCCCTGTGCAACAATGTGATGTCAGAAACCCGACCAGCCGGTGCATGGCATCGAAATCGGCTCGATTGAACACCTCGCGCCCTTGCTTGTCCTGCACCACCAGCCCTGCATCCACCAAGGCCGACAGATGATGCGCCAAAGTCGACGGCGCAATCCCCAGATGATCGCCAATCTCGCCCACGCGCAGCCCGTCATGCCCCGCTTTCACCAGCAGGCGAAAGATCGACAGGCGAGCGTCATGGCCAAGGGCAGCCAGCGCACGGGCATGGAGATTCGTGTCGGACATGCAGGCAAAATAACTATAAAATTAGTTTTATAAAGATATATTTCCCGATGACAGCGCCCGCTATTACCGGGCCGCGAAAGGGATGTAGCGCTGTGCGCTCAATAAAGCGGTTTGGGTTTGTGCCATTGCTGCATCGTCTGTCGGGTAGCGATCAGACGACTATCGAGCACTGGGCAGAGATGGCCAATGCAAGGCAGCGAAAGCACAAGGGACATCAATTGCGCCGCAAAAATGTTGCAAGAAACATGTCGCGCCGCAGCGCCAAGCGCGTTAGGTTTGGACAAAATGCACCCAAAACCGACAGGCAAAGATTTGACGATCGAGACACGCCACGTCCATGAGCTGGCCGAGATGCTGCTGCAACGGGATGCGCCGCGCGTGATCATCGCGGTTGCCGGCGCGCCGGGATCGGGCAAATCGACCTTTGCCGCCGAATTGGCCCGCAGGCTTTCGGCGCGCGGCAAGCGCGGTGTCGTTGTGCCAATGGATGGCTTTCATCTGGATAATGCCGTGCTGGAGGCGCGCAGCCTGCTGCCGCGCAAAGGCGCGCCCGAAACCTTCGACGCGCAGGGTTTTGTCCGGCTGATCCGCGCAATCAAGGCGCAAGAGGATGTTTTCGCACCCAGCTTTGACCGCATGCGCGATCTGTCCGTCGCGGGGGCAATCGCTGTGCCTGCCGACGCTTCGTATGTCATTGCCGAAGGCAATTACCTGATGTTCGATGAAAGCCCGTGGTCGGAGCTTGCGGGCCTGTGGGATGTCTCGATCCGGCTGGACGTGCCGATGCCCGAACTGCGCGCGCGGCTGATCCAGCGGTGGCTGAGCCAGAACCTGTCACGCGCCGTCGCCACACGCCGCGCCGAAGGCAACGACATCCCCAATGCACAGCGTGTCATCGCCAAGGCGCTGCCTTGTGATTTCACCTTTGATGGACAACAAGCGCGGGCCTGACCCGCCGCCAAGAGGTATCCCATGCAAATCCGCGACATTGCCACAGCACCCATCCGTGGGCAGGCTCCGGGTACCTCTGGTCTGCGGCGCAAGACCCGCGCCTATATGGCGCCGCTGTTTTTGGAAAATTATGTGCAGGCTATTCTGGATGGCACCGGCGGGGCGGCGGGCAAGACCTATGTGCTAGGCGGCGACGGGCGCTATTTTAACGCCGCGGCGATCCAGATCATCCTGCGCATTCTGGCGGGCAATGGGGCGGCGCGGGTGATGGTCGGGCAAGGCGGGATTCTTTCCACCCCCGCCGCATCGCATCTGATCCGCAAGACCGGCGCGGATGGCGGGTTCATCCTGTCGGCCAGCCATAATCCGGGCGGTATCGACGCGGATTTCGGCCTGAAATACAATATGGGGAATGGCGGGCCTGCGACCGAAACCATGACCGCTGCCATCGTCGTCGCCAGCGAGTCCATCACCCGCATCCGCATGGCCGACAGCGCCGACATCAATCTTGACGCCTTGGGCGCGGCGGCGATCGGCCCGATGCAGGTTCAGATCATCGACCCTGTCACGGATTATCTGGCGCTGATGGAAGATCTGTTCGACCTTGACGCCATCGCCGCGCTGATCGCGGGCGGTTTCACCCTGCGGTTCGATGCGATGCATGCCGTGACCGGCCCCTATGCGCGCGCGCTGCTGGTGGACCGCTGCGGTGCCAGCCCCGACAGCGTGATGAATGCCATCCCCCTGCCCGATTTCGGCGGCGGCCATCCCGACCCCAACCCCGTCTGGGCGGCAGAGCTGATGGGGCTGATGATGAGCCCCGACGCCCCCGATTTCGGTGCCGCCAGCGATGGTGACGGGGACCGCAACATGATTGTCGGGCGCGGCTGCTATGTGACACCTTCCGACAGTCTGGCACTGATTGCGGACCGCGCGGATCTGGCCAAAGGCTATCGCCGCGGGCTGGCGGGGGTGGCGCGTTCGATGCCGACGTCGGGCGCGGTGGACAGGGTGGCAGCGGCCAAGGGGATCGCTTGTCACGAGACGCCGACAGGCTGGAAATTCTTTGGCAACCTGCTGGATACTGGCCAGATCACGCTGTGCGGCGAAGAAAGTGCCGGCACCGGATCGGACCATATCCGTGAAAAAGACGGGCTCTGGGCGGTGTTGATGTGGTTGAACATCATCGCCGTATCAGGGCAAAGCGTGGCCGATCTGATGGCCGCGCATTGGCGAAGCTATGGGCGCAATTATTATTCTCGGCACGATTACGAAGACGTGGACAGCGCTGTTGCCACCTTGCTGATGGCCGATCTGCGCGGGCGGCTGGACCGCTTGCCAGCGCAAAGCTTTGCAGGGCTGCGCGTCACAGCGGCGGATGATTTTGCCTATACCGATCCTGTGGATGGCAGCGTCAGCACCGGCCAAGGTCTGCGGCTGTTTTTCGAAGGCGGTGCGCGCGCGGTCCTGCGCCTGTCGGGCACCGGCACCAGCGGGGCGACCTTGCGGGTCTATCTCGAACAGCTGGTGACGGACGGGGACCTGCATCACGATGCCGGTGACGTGCTGGCCCCGCTGGCAGCGGCTGTCGATGCTATCGCGGGGATTTCGGCGCGGACGGGACGTACAGCGCCGGATGTGAAGACCTGAAAACTTTTATGCCTCCGGCGGGGATATTTGGGCTCCAACGATGATCAGATCAGGATCAGCGTGATGATCGGGAACATGAGCAGGATCACCACGCGGATGATGTCGGAGGCGACGAAAAACACGACGGCACGGTAGGTCGCAGTGATCTTGGTTTCGCGGTCCATGCTGTTGATGATGAAAAGATTCATCCCCACGGGTGGCGTGATCAGCCCAACCTCGACCACGATCAGCACGAGGATGCCGAACCAGATTGCAAGCTCGTCCGGCGTCATCCCGAAATCGAGGGTGGAGATCACCGGCCAGAAGATCGGCACCGTCAGCAGGATCATCGACAAGCTGTCCATCAAACAGCCGAGAATCAGATAGAAGACCAAAATAAGCACGATGATCATCATCGGGCTGAACCCCTGCCCCGCGACCCAGGTTGAGAGTTCTTGCGGCACCTGCGTCAGCGCGAGAAAACCGTTGTAAAAGGCCGCCCCGAGCACGATGAAAAAGATCATCCCCGTGCCGGTTGCGGTTTGCATCAGGCTGTCGCGTAAAGCCCCCCAGCCAAGCTTGCCCGCCGCCAGCGCGATCACCCCCGTGCCTGCCGCGCCCACCGCAGCCCCTTCGGTGGGCGTGAACCAGCCGCTATAGATGCCGCCGACCACCAGCCCAAAGACCAAGAGCACCGGCCAGACCGGCAGCAGGGCCTGCAAGCGGTCGCGCATCGGCAGGCGGTCTTGTGTGCCGGCCTGATCGGGGTAGAGCCGCACATAGATGGCAATGGTCAGCATATAGCCCAAGGCCGCCAGCAGGCCGGGGATGATGGCTGCGGCGAAAAGCTTGGCGATGTTTTGTTCGGTCAGGATCGCATAGATCACCAAGATCACCGAAGGCGGGATCAGGATGCCGAGCGTGCCACCCGCCGCCAGTGTCGCCGTGGCAAAGCCGCCCGCATAGCCCGACCGGCGCAATTCAGGCAGCGCGACCTTGCTCATCGTCGCGGCTGTCGCAAGCGATGAGCCGCAGATCGCCCCGAACCCCGCGCAGGCCCCGACAGCGGCCATGGCCATCCCGCCTTTGCGATGCCCCAGAAAGGCACCTGCTGCGCGAAACAAGGCCTGCGACATGCCCGAATGGGTGGCGAATTGCCCCATCAGCAAAAACAGCGGAATGATCGACAGGCTATAGCTGGAAAAGGTGGAATAGGTCTCGGACTTTAGCCGCGCCATGAAGACGGTTGTCCCGTCAGTGGCCAGCCACAGCCCGCCGATCCCGCAAATGAGCATGGCAAGGCCAATCGGCGCGCGCAGAAAGATAAGCCCCAGCAGGACAGGAAACGACAAAAACCCGAGGGCAAGATCGCTCATCCCGCGCGCTTTCCGCTCAGCCGCAGGGCCGCACAATAGAGGCTGACGATACAGGCGACGCAGGCGGCGGCAAGGCAGGCCGCATAGCCCCACCAGACCGGAAACTGCAACATAAAGGTGGTTTCGCCATAGCGCAATTTATCCTGCATCCCTGCGAACAGCCGCCATGTGATCAGCACGATCACCAGCGCCATCACCACCGACCAAAAGGCAGACAACGCTGCATTGATGCGCGCGCCCAGCCCGGCGGTAAAGATATCGACCCGCGCATGCGACTGCGTCAGCTGCGTCAACGGCAAAAAGCTGAACACGGCAAAGGCCATGCCCGCCTCGACCAGTTCGTAATCGCCCGTCACAGGGCCAAGACCCGCCCCGCGCACCAGATCGCCAAAACCCGCCATGATCGCCAGCGCGCCCAATTCGCGCCCCGCGATGCTGGCACAGACAAGACAGACCAGCCCGATCAAGACGGAGCCGCCCAGCAATGCCGTACCTTGGGCCAAACGCGTGATTAGCAGATGCAACAAAAGGCAACCTCGGGGATAAACGCCCCCGCTGTCTAGTCCTTGCCCGCGTGCTTGGCAATCAAGGCGGTAGCGGCAGCATAAAGCCCGGTGCCGTCGATGCCTGCGGCGTCAGCTTCGGCAATCCAGGCGGCGGTGGTGGCGGCGGCGGCCTCGCGCCAGGGGGCGGTCTGATCGGGCGTCAGGGTGATGATGCTATTGCCGGCAGCAACCGCCAGTGCGCGAGCATCCGCGTCACCGGCCTGCTGGGTGCGTCCGGCAAAGGCGGAAAACTCCAGGCCCGAATTGGCGTCGATCACAGCTTTCAGATCATCCGGCAAGGCGTTGTAACTGTTTGTATTCATCGCCAGAATAAAGGTTGCAGCATAAAGCGCGGCACCGTCGAATTCGGTATGGTTGGTGACCAGTTCCTGCACGCGGATCGAAGGGGCAACCTCCCACGGAATAACGGCACCATCAATCACGCCGCGCGACAAAGCCTCTGGCACGGCAGGCACGGGCATGCCGACAGCGGTGGCACCCAGATCGGTCAGCAGGTTGGTGATCACCCGGGTGGGTCCGCGCAGTTTCAGCCCTTCGAGGTCCGTGATCGCGGCGACGGGGCGGTTGGCGTGGATGATCCCAGGGCCATGCACCCACAGGCCCAAGGGCTTGAACGCAGCGAAATCGCTGTCCATCATTCGCGCTTCGGCCAGGTCCCAAAAGGCCCGCGATGTGACCTCGGCATCCGGCGAGATAAAGGGCAGCTCGAACACTTCAAGCTGCGGGAACCGGCCCGGCGTATAGCCCGGCAGCGTCCAGACAATATCGGCCACGCCGTCGATCACCTGATCAATCAGCTGCGGCGGTGTGCCACCCAACTGCATCGACGGAAACCGGTCGATCTTGATACGCCCGTTGCTGTCGGCCTCGACCCTGTCGGCCCAGACATCAAGGATATTGGCAGGCACATTGGCCTGCGCGGGCAGGAATTGGTGCAAGCGCAGCGTCACTTCCTGCGCGCTCGCGGCGGTCCCGATGGCAAAGGCCACAAGGCCAGCGAACAAAGTGCGGGTGATGATCATGGAAGCCTCCCTCGAAAAACTCACCGCAGCTTTGCGCCAACGCCCGTTGCGGCGCAAGGGCAATGACGCCACATCACCCGCGCCACCCCGAGGGCAGGACCACCGCATTGACGACATAATGGCAATGCCGCTTCACGCTTCGCCCAAGACTGGCGCGCGCCCCGCCCCGTTCACCCTTATCATCCTCCAAGCCCAAATATCCCCGCCGGAGGCCGCAACTGCGTCGCAGACGCAGGCAGCGCTGAAACCGACGGCCACAGGCAGACGACCCCAATAGGGCATGCGGGCTGTCCGGCATGTGCCGGACAAACCTTCAACCCACTTTCCACAAATTGCCGCAAGCGACATCAGCACGCACAATGATTGCGCTTTTAGGGTCTGTTTGCGCAACATGTCGGTTTTGTCTGAAAAAGGTGCCCTTTCGCGTTGCATCTCGGGGCTTGCGGCGCTTTAGTCATGGAAAATAAATAACCAAAACCGGGGAGGTTTGGGATTGCAACAAGTCAAGAACGACGAAGCTTTCGTCGCGTTCGAACGCGTGCAAAAAAGTTACGACGGTGAAACACTGGTCGTCAAAGATCTTAATCTGGCGATACCCAAGGGCGAATTTCTGACCCTGCTTGGCCCGTCGGGATCGGGCAAGACGACCTGCCTGATGATGCTGGCCGGGTTCGAAACCGCAACGCATGGCGATATCCGGCTCGACGGTGTCTCGGTCAACAACATCCCCCCACACAAGCGCGGGATCGGCATGGTGTTCCAGAATTACGCGTTGTTTCCGCATATGACGGTGGGGGAAAACCTGTCGTTTCCGCTCGAAGTCCGCAAGATGGGCAAATCCGAACGCGAGGCTAAGGTCAAACGCGCGCTGGACATGGTGCAGATGGGCGATTTCGCCGCCCGCCGTCCGGCACAGATGTCCGGCGGACAGCAGCAGCGGGTGGCACTCGCACGGGCGCTGGTGTTTGAACCCGAACTGGTGCTGATGGATGAACCCTTGGGCGCGCTGGACAAGCAATTGCGCGAAACCCTGCAATTCGAGATCACCAATCTGGCGCATCAACTGGGCATTACCGTGGTCTATGTGACCCATGACCAGACCGAGGCGCTGACAATGTCGGACCGCGTCGCGGTGTTCAACGATGGCCGCATCCAGCAACTGGCCACGCCCGACGATCTGTACGAGCGTCCGCAAAACAGTTTCGTGGCGCAATTCATCGGCGAAAACAACACGTTGACCGGTGTGGTGCAGGATATATCTGACAAAAGCTGCACCGTGCGGCTGGACAGCGGCGATGTGATCGACGCGATGCCGGTCAATGTTGGCGCCGTCGGCGACCGCACCAAAGTTTCGATCCGCCCCGAACGGGTCGAGATCGACAAGACCCGCCTGCAACCCGGCGCGCATACGCTCAAGGCCGAAGTGCTGGAATTCATCTATATGGGTGATATTTTCCGCACCCGTCTGCGTGTCGCGGGGATGGATGATTTCGTCATCAAGACCCGCAACGCCCCCGATCAGGTCCGGCTGACACCCGGCACCAAGATCGACATCGGCTGGTTGGCACAGGATTGCCGCGCGCTCGACGCGTGACGGCTTTTGCAGGGTCACCGCCGCCCGGTGGGTGACCCTCATGACAAGACGAACCGGGCGTGACAACGGGAGAAAAATAATGAAACTGACCAAAGCAATGATGGCAACGACAGCGCTGACGCTGGCCGGAACCTCCGCCTTTGCTGGCGGCCATATGGCCAATGACATGACAATCGTCAGCTGGGGCGGCGCCTATCAGGCGAGCCAGGATTCTGCCTATCTGCAACCCTATCTGGCGGCCAACCCTGACGTCCGCGCGTCTTGGGACGAAAGCTCGCCCGAGGCCGTGGCAAAGCTGCGCGCGATGGACGAAGCCGGCAACCTGACTTGGGACCTTGTCGATGTGGTGGCCGCCGATGCGATCCGCCTGTGCGACGAAGGTCTGGCGATGGAAATCGACCATGACGCCCTTCTGGCCGCTGCCCCTGATGGCACATCAGCGTCCGAGGATTTCGGCGACCTGATCGTGTCGGATTGTTTTATTCCGCAGATCGCCTATTCCACAACCAACGCGTATCGCACCGATGTGACCGCCTGGAACGGCGCAACACCCGGCGATATCTGCGCCTTGTTCGATCTGGAAACCTTCCCCGGCACCCGGACCCTGCAGCGTGTGCCGCTTGATAACCTTGAATGGGCGCTGATCTGTGATGGCGTGCCTTTCGTAGATGTTTATGACACGCTGGAAACGACAGAAGGTCAGGACCGCGCCTTTGCCAAGCTGGACACGATCAAGGACAGCACGATCTGGTGGACATCTGCCGCCGAAAGCATCCAGTCGCTGGCCGATGGCGAAGCCGTGATGGGCTCGTCCTACAATGGCCGCTTCTTCTCGGCGATCGTGGAACAGGACCAGCCATTGGCAATGCTCTGGGATGCACAGGTCTATGACCTTGACGGCTGGATCATCCCCACCGGCCTGCCCGAGGATCGTCTGGCCCGCGTGCTGGATTTCGTCTTCTTCGCGACAGACACACAGCGTCTGGCGGATCAGTCCAAGTTCATCTCTTATGGCCCAGCACGTGCATCATCGGCACCGCTGGTATCCACCCATGCAACTTTGGGCATCGAAATGGCACCACATATGCCAACCGATCCGGCAAACTCATCCAATGCCTTCGTGCAAAATTACATGTGGTGGGCGGATTACCGCGACGACCTGGATGCACGTTTCCAGGCCTGGCTGGCCCAGTAAATCACTGATTGCAGGGCGGGGATATCCCCGCCCTACGCCTGACACAAAGGCGCGGCCGCAGCGGTCGTGCTGAAAGGTAGGGCGGGGTTAACCCCGCCTTACGCCCCCAACCAAAGGTCCCGTCCCATGGCAGAACAGATGATGGCCGCCGATGGCCGCACGCTCAAATCAAGCTTGAACCGTGCCTTGCGCCGCCAGAAACTGCGCGCGCTGTTGCTGATCACGCCGCTGTTGCTGTTCATCCTGATCACCTTTGTCGTCCCCATCGGACAGATGTTGTTCCGGTCGGTGGAAAACCAGATTGTCGGCGACACCATCCCGCGCACCGTCGAGGCCCTTGCCGATTGGGACGCCGCGACCGACCCCGTGCCGGACGAAGACGTGTTCCGCGCCTTTGCCGCCGATATGATGGTTGCCGTCGAAGAACGCATTCACACCCGCCTTGGCTCACGGCTGAATTACGAAACCGCGGGGATCTCGTCGCAATTCCGCCGGTCTGGCCGCGATGTCGAGGATATGGGCGAAGAGCTGACCGCCCAGTTCACAGCCCTTGATCCGGCATGGCAAGATCCTGCGACATGGGTCGCGCTGATGGCCGACCCAGACTGGATTGCTGACAGCGCAACAGCGCAAACAGAACCCGCCTTCATTATCTCTGACGCCGCGCGCGACGCCCTGCCCCGCACCGCCGATATCTATGCCGATTTCGCCCGTGTGACACAGGTGATCAACACCGACAGCCCCACCGAAGAACAACCCTGGAACGTCGTCTATATCGCGCTGTACCAGGATCTGATCGCCAACCCCGCACCGCAGATCGCGGGCGCGCCCGATGGGTTACTGGGTGCCGCAGGCGCTGCGGTGGCTGGCTTTGTCGCCCCCGATATGCGGGCCGCCTTTGTCGACAGCGACGCTGGCTGGGGCAGCACAGCGACATGGCAGACGATCCAGACCTACAGCCCGGCCTATACCAGCAGCTATTTCTTGAATTCGGTCGACCTCAAACAGACCCCCGATGGCATCGAAATTGCCCCCGAGAACCAGCAGATCTATGTGAAATTGTTCATTCGCACGCTGATCATGTCGCTGACGATCATGGTGTCGTGCATTCTGCTGGGCTATCCTGTCGCCTGGATGCTGGCGAACCTGCCATCACGGCAGGCCAATCTGATGCTGATCCTCGTGCTGCTGCCATTCTGGACATCGCTTCTGGTGCGGACATCGGCGTGGAAGGTGCTGCTGCAACAGCAAGGCGTGATCAACGACCTGCTGGTCTGGGTCGGCTTGGTGGGCGATGAAAGCCGATTGACGATGATCAACAATGCCACCGGCACGATCATTGCGATGACGCATATCCTGCTGCCCTTCATGATCCTGCCGCTGTATTCGGTGATGAAAACCATCCCGCCGAGCTATCTGCGCGCAGCAAAATCCTTGGGCGCGACCAATTGGACCGCGTTCTGGCGGGTCTATTTCCCGCAATCGGTGCCTGGGATCGGGGCGGGGTCGATCCTCGTGTTCATCCTGTCGATCGGCTATTACATCACACCCGAAATCGTGGGTGGTACATCGGGGATCTTTATCTCGAACCGCATCGCCTATCACATTTCCAGCTCGCTGAACTGGGGGTTGGCGGCCGCGCTGGGGACAATCCTGCTGGCCGTCGTGCTGGCGCTCTACTGGGCCTATGACCGGATCGTCGGCATCGACAACGTGAAACTCGGAGGATAACGCCATGACGTCGCTGCCCATCTACGCCACCACGGGCCAGAAGATCTGGCATTACACCTTCCGCGTCATTGTCGGGTTGATCCTGTTCTTTCTGATCGCCCCGATCATCATCATCATCCCGCTGTCGTTCAATGCCGAAAGCTTTTTCACCTTCACGCCGGAAATGTTGGCGCTGGACCCCGCAGGCTATTCGCTGCGCCATTACCGCGACTTCTTTACCAATCCTGACTGGATCAGACCGCTGCAGAATTCGCTGATCATCGCGCCCTTTGCGACCGTCCTGTCGGTCAGTCTGGGCACGCTGGCCGCGATCGGGCTGTCGCAATCGCATGTGCCCTACCGGCGCGCGATCATGGCGATCCTGATTTCGCCGATGATCGTGCCATTGATCATTTCGGCCACCGGCATGTTCTTCTTCTACAGCCAGATGGGGCTGTGGATGGAAAACACGCTGGGGTTCTCGCGGTCGTTCACCGGCTATGTCAAGGTGATCCTGGCCCATGCGGCCCTTGGTATTCCCTTCGTGATCATCACGGTCACGGCGACGCTGGTAGGGTTTGACCATTCACTGACGCGCGCGGCCGCCAATATGGGGGCCACACCGACACAGACGTTTTTCAAGGTGCAGATGCCGCTGATCCTGCCCGGTGTGGTGTCAGGCGGGCTGTTTGCCTTTATCACATCTTTTGACGAGGTGGTCGTGGTCCTGTTCGTCGGTGCCGCCGCCCAGAAAACCCTGCCTTGGCAGATGTTTACCGGCCTGCGCGAACAGATCAGCCCGACGATCCTTGCGGCGGCGACGGTGCTTGTGGCTATCTCGATCGTGCTCTTGGCCACGGTGGAAATGCTGCGCCGCCGGTCCGAACGGCTGCGCGGCCTGTCGCCCAACTGACCACCGCATCGTCGCTTTGTTCAAAATACTCCCGCCAGAGGCGGACGGCCCGCATGGGCCGTTCCAGCTAAGGCAACACCGCAAGCCAGCCCCAGACCGTCAGTATCGACAGCCCCGTCGCCAACAAGACTGAGGATGCTGCGACCCGGCGCGCGCGGCCATACATATTGGCAAAGATATAGGCATTCACCCCGGGCGCCATTGCCGCTGTCAGCATGGCGGATCGCGTGCCGGCAATGCCCAGGCCACCCGCTTGCGCAAGCGCCCAAACCACCGCCGGATGCACCACCAACGACACCGCGACAACATAGATGATCGTGCGCATGTCGCCTTCAGGGCGGTAGCGATACAGCACCCCACCCAGCCCGAACAAGGCGGCAGGCAAAGCCGCGCGCGCAATCAGGTCGAGCGCATCCGTCAGCACCGCCGGCGCAGGAACCCCCGACAGGTTGACGACGAACCCCAAGGCGATCCCGATGATCAGCGCATTCTGAAACATCGCCCGCAGCACCTTGGCCGGCAAGGCGGTCAGCGCCGCACCCCGATTGCGTGCGATTTCCATCGCGGTGATACCGATACCATAGCAAAACGGCGAATGGATCGCGATAATCGCATAATTGGATTCCAATGCCGTGGCGCCGTAGGCGCGTTCGGTGATCGGCAGCCCCAGCAGCAAAGAGTTCGAGAACAGACAGCAAAACCCGATGGCGACGCTATCTTCCCAATCACGCCCGAAAATATACCGCGCGCCCAAAAGCCCGGCCAGAAACCCCGTGAAAGCCCCGGCATAGAAACTGCCCAGCAGCAACAAATCAAAATTCTGTTGCAGATCCAACGTCGAGATGGCGCGGAACAGCAGGCAGGGAATGGCGAAATTCTGGGTGAATTTCATCAGCCCGTCCACGCCGGCATCGCTGAAATAGCCTTTCCAGACCGCCAGATAGCCAAAGCCGATCACGAAGAAAACGGGCAGGATGACGTCGATCAGCGCGGCCATTGGCGGATTCCTTGGAAAACTTCTATGCCTCCGGCGGGGATATTCAGGCTCGGAAGCAGGGGAAAGTCAGCGTCAGCCCGTCATAGGCGGGCAGAACATGAGCGGGGGTTTCGGCGGCAATGGTGGCGTAGTCCAGATCGACATGCATATTGGTCAGAACGGCCTGACGCGGCGCGACCTTGGTGATCCAGCCCAGCGTCTTTTCCAGATGCGCATGGCTGGGGTGCGGTTTGCGGCGCAAGGCATCGACGATCCAGCAATCCAGCCCGGCAAGCGCAGGCCAGACAGCATCGGGGATGTCAGAGACGTCAGGCAGATAGGCCACAGCGCCAATCCGGAACCCCAGCGCGTCAATATTGCCATGCGCCACTTTGAAAGGTGTCAAGGTTACCGGCCCGCCTGCGCCCTCGATGGTCACATCGCCGTCGATCAGGTTCAAATCGCAGATCGGCGGATAATCCGATCCTGCGGGCTGCACAAAGGCATAGCCGAACCGCGCCAGCAAGGCATCACAGGTATCGCCATCAGCCCAGACCGGCAGCCTTTGCCGCGTCTGGAACACGATCATCCGCAGATCGTCGATCCCGTGGACATGATCGGCATGGGCATGGGTGTAAACGACAGCATCAACCGTGCTGACGCCTGCATCCAGCAACTGGCTGCGCATGTCGGGCGACGTGTCGATCAGCACGCGGGTCGTGCCATCCTTGCCCTGCCGCGTGATCAACAGTGAACAGCGCCGCCGTGCGTTGCGCGGATCGGTGGGATCGCAATCACCCCAATCATTGCCCAGCCGTGGCACCCCGCCGGACGACCCGCAGCCAAGGATGGTAAAGCTGATTGTGTCGCTCATGCTGCTGCTTTCCAGAAAAGCCGGTCGAAATTGGCATTGGTCGCGGCGGCGAAAGCGGCATAGTCGAGACCGAAAAGCGCCGCCCCCACAGCCGCGGTATGGGCGGTATAGGCCGGCTCGTTGCGCCGCCCGCGGTGCGGTGGCGGGGCCAGATAGGGGCTGTCGGTTTCCAGCAGCACCCGCTCTAGCGGCACATTGGCAAAGATGTCGCGCAATTGCTGGCTTTTGGGAAAGGCCGCAATACCCGACATCGACAGGTAGAACCCCAGATCAAGCGCCGCCTTGCCCAATGCCGCAGAGCTGGAAAAGCAATGCATCACGCAAGTGTACGCGCCGTTGCGGTATTCCTCGGCCAAGATCCGCGCCATGTCGTCATCGGCGTCGCGGGCATGGATGATCAACGGCAGGCCGGTTTCACGCGCCGCCGCGATATGGATGCGCAGGCTGGATTGCTGGATCGCCTTGCTGTCGGCGGTGTAATGGTAATCAAGGCCGGTTTCCCCGATGCCTACGAATTTTGGGTGCTGTGCCAGCGCGACAAGGTCATCCACCGTCACCGGCGGATGGTCTGCTGCCGACATCGGATGCACACCGGCGGCATAGAAAACCGAGGGATATTTTTCCGCGATAGCCCGCACAGCCGGTTCATTGTGCAGCTTTGTGCAGATCGTCACCATCCGCGTCACCCCTGCGGCCAGCGCGCGCGCGATCACTGCGTCGCGTTCACCCTCGAAATCGGGGAAATCAAGGTGGCAGTGGCTGTCGGTAATTGGGGTGGCGGCGATCGGGCTTTGGGTCATGGCGCGGCTTTCAGGCTGCGGCGACGCCTTGCGCCGTCTCTTCAATCTTGAAGATCATATCAAGGATCAGCGCGGCAGGGTCAAGGTTCACCGCGCGCCCGTGGCGCGACCTTTCGGACAGGTCCTGCTGCAATTGCGCCCACGCCTGTGCGGCGCGCGGGTCGGGGGCAAGTTTTGCAAGCAACAAAGCCTCGCCCGCAGCCCCTTGGGTGTCGGGTGCGCCCAGCAGGCCGGCACGCGCCACACGCGCCACAAACAAATCGATCAGGTCAAGCGTCAGTCCGAACCGCGCCTCGGCCCCGCGCCCGCTGCAGGCTTCGGCCAAGGCCAGCGCGGCCTGCCGGTCGATCCGTGGCAGCGCGCCGAACAGCCGGACCAGATCGGCGTAGAGCGCAAGGCCGCCACTGCCCAACAGCCGGATCGCATCCCCGACCGACCCGCCGGCAAGGGCGGCAAGGCCCGCTGCATTGTCGCTGCGATGCCCAGCTTGGGCCAGCGCGCGGGCCAGATCCTCGGGCGACAGCGGGCCACAGCGCAATTCGCGGCAGCGCGACCGGATCGTGGGCAACAGCCGTGACGGTTGATGCGCCACCAAAAGGATCACAGCACCTGCGGGCGGTTCTTCCAATTCCTTGAGGATGGCATTGGCGGCGTTGCGGTTCATTTCATCCGCGGCATCGACGATCACGACACGCCGCCCGCCATCGGTGGCTGACATCTGGAAGAAATGCTTGAGATTGCGCACCGCATCCACGGTGATTTCGCCGCGCAGCTTGGCTGTCTTTTCGTCCCAAGGGCGGCGGATCAGTGCAAGGCGCGGATGCGCGCCCGATTGCACCAGACGCGCATCAGGGTGATCGGGGGACACATTCAGCGTGACCTCGCCCAGCATGTCGGGCGGCGCATCGGCCAGCAGGAAGGTCGCGATTTTCCAGGCCAGCGTCGCCTTGCCCACGCCGCGCGGGCCGGTGATCAGCCAGCCTGAATGCATACGGCCTGCGGTGAAGGCGTCCAGAAACGCGGCTTCGGCGGCGTGTTGGCCGTAAAGCACGGGCGTTTCACGCGGATGCGGCGCGCCGTCCAGCCGGTCCGGTTCTGGGATGGTGTCATCGCTCATAGATGCGCCGCCACATCGCTGGCGATCTGGTCTGGCGTGCGGTTGCCGTCAATCAGCACGCAGCGTTGCGCTTCGGCGCGCGCGAGCGCCAGAAAACCGTGGCGCAGGGTTTCCTGAAACGGCAGGCCGAAATCCTCGAACCGGTCTTCGCCCGACCGGCGGGCAAGGCCGCGCTCAAGGGCGGTGGCGGGGTCCATGTCGATGACAAAGGTCAGATCGGGTTCACGCCCGATCATCAGCGCATGAAGTGCGTCAACCTTGGCGCGCAGATCGCCACGGGTGGCCCCTTGATAGACGCGGGTGCTGTCGGCGAAACGGTCGGACACCACAGTTTTTCCGGCGGCAAGCGCAGGCAGGATCGTTTTTTCCAGATGGTCACGGCGCGCGGCGGTGAACAGAAGGATTTCGGTTTCCGCCGACCAGCGGTCAGTATCGCCAGTCAGCAAAAGCTGGCGAATTTCCTCGGCGCCTTGGCTGCCGCCCGGTTCGCGGGTGAGGATCACGTCATGGCCCTGATCGCCCAGCCATTGCGCCAAGCGGCGCGCCTGTGTCGATTTGCCCGATCCGTCGATGCCTTCGAAGGTGATGAACCTTGGTCTGGTCATGCGCCGTCAGGCTCTGCGCCCGAGGTCAGGCCGTATTTGGCCCACAATACCTGTGCTGCGGTGCGCATCCTTATGCCGAACCCGCCCAAGGGCACATCGGCCTGCGTGACCAGCGGCACACGCTTTTCCGGCAGACCGTCAAGCGTGATAATCAGCTCGCCCACCTGTTGGCCCGCGCTCACCGGCGCTTGCAACGGGCCGTCAAAGATCACCTGCGCGTCAAGCGCGCCGTCATGCAGGACCGGCACCAGCAGGCGCAGGTCTTCGGCCACGGTCAGCCCCACGCTTGGCGCAGCCCCCATCCAGACATCGGCACTGGCGATCTGGGTTCCGGCCACAGCGAGATCGCGTTCGGCAAACTGGCGAAACGCCCAATTGACGATGCGTTCGGATTCCTCGGCCCTGTCGCGGGCCGTCTGCAGCCCGGTGACCACAAAGATCACACGGCGGTTGCCTTGCATGGCAGACCCCACCAGCCCATAGCCCGCCTCTTGGGTATGGCCGGTCTTGAGCCCGTCCGCCCCGATCCCCATCGCCAGGATCGGGTTGCGGTTTTGCGAATTGGACGGCACGCGGTTGTCAAAGGCGAATTCGGTTTCCGAAAACAGCGGATAGAAGGTCGGGAAATCGCTGATCAGGCGGCTGGACAGGATGCCCAGATCCTTGACCGACATCCGGTGCTCGGCCGCAGGCCAACCGCTGGCGTTGACAAAAAACGACTGCGTCATGCCCAGTTGGCGGGCGCGGTCGGTCATCATACGGCCAAATCCCGCCTCGGTGCCATCGGGCGACAAAGCCTCGGCCAGAACCACGCTGGCGTCATTGCCGGACAGAACGATCACACCGCGCAGCAAATCTTCGACGCGCACACGGTCGGTGGTGTCCAGAAACATCGACGAGCCGCCAAAACTGGCGGCATGGGCAGACACTGGCAGGACATCGTCTATCGACAGCCGGCCATCGGCGATCGCCTCGAAGGCCATGTAGATCGTCATCAGCTTCGACATAGAGGCCGGCGGCAGCGGTAGATCGGCATCCTTGGCCAGCAGGACCGTGCCGGTGGTCTGGTCATAGACATAAGCGGCGCGTGCGCTGGTTTCCAGCGCCTGCGCCTGCGCCGCGGTGGCGCAGATCATGATCAGACCGGCAATCAGGCCACGTGCTGTGTATTTCATCGGCTATCCTTTTGTCATTCGTCTGCCAGCACGAAGGCATCCACGAAGCCGAGCGCCCTGACCCGCGCCAGCGCCTGTTGATCCGCAACCGACCCCGCCACGACGCGCCAGACGCTGCGGCCACCGGCCTGCTGCTCGGTCACGCTCACCCCGAAACCCGCGGTTGTCAATGTGGCGGCGGCGGCATCGGCATTGGCGCGCACGCTGAACACGCCGATCTGCGCCAGAGGGCGTGCAGGCAGGGCTGTCGCGCCCGCCGGTGGCAAGGCAGCGACAGTGACCGGTGCGACAGCGGCGTCAGTGGTCATATCAGCGGTGGGTGCCACGGTGGTATCGGCGGCGGTTTCGGCAGCGGGATCAGCGGGCAGATCCGCGGGTGCGATAACGATCTCTTCGCGGCGTAACACGACGACGTTCAGATCGGTCGGCGCGCCTGCGAGAACGCCAAGTTCTTCGGCCGCGTCAGAGGATAATTGCAGCACCGGACCGGGATTTGCGCGTTCGCGCCGAAATAATGCACCGACCGTGGATTGTCCGTTCGTGGCATTGCGGATCACCACACGTTCAGGATCACGCACATCGGGATGCGCCACCCAGATCCCGCCCAACGATGGCCGGCCATCCCACAGGCCAGTGTCCGTCACCTCGAAGATATCTGGCCGTTCGACATCCTGTTCGGTGCGCAGAACGCCGGGCGCTGCGGCGGTTGCCAGCGCCCCGTCGCTTGCGCTGCCCGCCCGCTCCGGCGCGCAAGCAGCGAGCAGCAAGGCACAGCACAGCGCGCAAGACAGCCGTGACCCACGCCCGTATCCGTCAGGTTTGCCTGTCATGTTCAGCCCTCTCTTATCCACCTCTTGCGAGCAGATATCAGCCCCGATGCGGTATTCTGTGCGGATGGGTTGCGCGGTGCGGACCAGCCCCCGGCCCCGCGACACAACCCCCGCACGATTTTGCCGAAGGATAGCGGCCTGCGGCGGACAATGAAAGTGTCTAGGCCGGACGACACAATTTTTTCACCCCCACGGATCGCGCTTTTCGAATCGTTGCGCAGTCGCTAACAGGGCCAGGTCGGAGGAGTGGCAGAGTGGTTGAATGCACCGGTCTTGAAAACCGACGTAGGTGAAAGTCTACCGTGGGTTCGAATCCCACCTCCTCCGCCAGAATGACCACATCGAGACGAGTCTCATGGTCAGCATCTCGTTGATAAACCTTGGTAATTCCTGTCTCGTTTCTATGCGGGCTGCCAAATGGGTAGACTAAATTGCTGACCAATTCACCTCCCTTCACCTTCGTTCGTCGCGGCTATTTCTACTTCTCACGGCGTGTTCCTTTGTCCCTCCGGGGAAAGGGGGGGGGCGCTTGTCACCTGATTTGTGCAACAGGGCCAAGCGGCGGTGTCAGGTGCGCAAATAGGCTTGCGTGTGATCGAAAATAGCCTGCGCCACCGCTTGCGCGGATAATCCGGCCCTGTGTTCCAGCGGCACTTCGACCGCGATGGCGATATCTTGGGGCAATTGCGCCAGAATATCGCGCAGCGCGATCGCACCTTGGCCCGCGATCAAACGCGCCCCGCGCGCGGTGTGCAACAGCGCCTCTTGCGTATAGGGCGGATGCACCGGCGCATCGCACAAATGAATAAACGGCAGCAACGCCGGATCCGTCGCCGCCAGATCCGACAACAAACTGCCCGAGCGATCAAAATGCAGCGTATCCACCAGCACGCCGATATTGCTGGCCCCGCTGGCCTGCACAATCTGCAACGCGGTTTGAAAATCCGGCACATTGGTCCAAGGAAAGAACTCAAGCACCGGTTTTAGCCCGAAACCAGCCGCCAGATCGGCAAAGCCCGCCAGATTATCCGCCAATCGCCCCAGATCAGGGTCATAAGGTGCGGTGACGATATATTTCGCGCCCAATTCCGCCCCTGTTTGCAGAAAACCAATCAGCTTTTGGGGATCAAACGCTGGGGTCAGCCGGACAAATTCAATGTCATTGACCCGCAGTCCGGTTTGTTTGAGGGCGCGCAATGTGTCGCGCAGCATCTGTGGATCATCCATCAACGCATAGCCAGCAGTTGTCTCCGTCACCGCAATCAAACGCAGCCCGACCGCGTCAAACCCCGCCTGTGCCGCAACGCTAATGAACTCCGGCGGTGGCAATTCCAACAGCGTCAGATGCGCCAAGGATAACGCGCGCGTCATATCTGCCCCGCTGCATGTTTCGCCGCGACATACCCAAATGTCATGGCAGGGCCAATGTTGATCCCGCCCGCAGGATAATACCCGCCAAACACGCTCTTCATATCGGCACCAACGGCATAAAGCCCGTCAATCACGCGACCATCTTTGCATAGGGCTTGGGCATGGGCATTGGTCTTGATCCCCGCAAAGCTGCCAAAACTCCCCGGCACGACCCTGATCGCCAAAAAAGGCCCGCGCATGATCGGCGCAACACACGGGTTGGGCGTGATATTTGCGTCACCTTGCAGCCGGTTATAGGCGCTGCTGCCACGACCAAAGGCAGGGTCGTCGCCGCGCAGTGCAGCGGCGTTATAATCGCGCAAGCTGCGTTCCAGCCCCTCGGGATCAATGCCGCAAACCTGCGCCAAGGCGCGTATGCTGCGCGCTTGTTTGACATAGCCAGACCGCAGATGCGGCCCAAGCGGCAGAGGATTAGGCCGTGCATAACCGAACCCGTATTTGCGTTGAAAATCGCGGGTCGCAATCAGCCAAGATTCCGCAACATCGCCCTGTGGTGTCGCCGCAAGCAAGGCTGTGACGTAATCGTGGTATCCATTGCCTTCGTTGCAAAACCGTTTGCCATTTTTCAAAACCCCGATAATTCCGGGCTTGCCGCGTTCGATGATATGGGGAAACAGACTGGTCGTGCCATCGCGATGGGGGATTTCCGACACCGGACAATAGGCAAATGGGGCCGCCGCCGATCTGTCAAAGTCCGCGCCCGCAGCTTCGGCCAGTCGCGCGCCCGCGCCATCGCTGAACGTGGTCGCCAATGATCGTGGCGCTTGGGCTGGACCATCCGCAAACCGTGCCACATCATGCGATGCCCCGCCCGTGGCCAAGATCACACCGCAACGCGCGCCCAAAACGGCGGTCCCATCCGCTGTCTGCAAGGTGACACCCACAACCCTTTGGCCATCGCGCTGCAACGCGGTGACATTGGCCGATGTAACGATCTCGACCTGCGCATCAAGCGCCGAGCGCATCAACCGCGCGATCAGCGCATTGCCATTGCGCAGCTGCATCCCGCGCTGATGCCGGACCAAATCCCACAGATGCCGCCCGAAACGCCGCGCGACATAAACAAACGCCGAAGCCGATTTTGTCATCGCCATGAAGGCGCGCAAATCAGCGCCCGCTTGGATCGTCATGCCCATGAATGTCGTCGCAGGCAAAGGCAGGCGCAAGCGCGCGATCTGATCGCCCAAGGCGCGCCCGTCATAAGGGGCCGCAATCACCGACCGCCCGCCCTGCCCTGCACCAACCACATCGCTATACGTATCAGGAATGGCGCTGCCGCTTTGAAATGCCAGCGCCGTCTTGGTCGCAAAAAAGCCGACCATCTGTGGCGCATATGTCAAAAACGCATCCACCTTGCTTTCATCAAAATGATTGCCCAGAACATGACTAAGGTATTGTTTCGGCGCGTCTTTATCTTCGACAATCCCGTCAGCAATGGCCAAAGGATTGCACGGCGCCCAAATCCACCCCCCCGACCAAGCGGTCGTGCCGCCGATCACGGGGGCTTTTTCCACGACCATCACCGTCAGACCTGCATGCGCGGCTGTCACCGCCGCACTTAGCCCCGCAGCCCCAGACCCGATCACGACAAGATCATACTGCCTAGTCACTTTGGTCCGCGCCCCATGCAACAGGATCATAGCCAATCACCACCGCCGCCAAAACCATATCCGCGACCTGCGCCTTCAGCTGCTCTTGCGCGGGCCTGCCAAAAAGTGCGCCGCCAAAAGATGCTGAAAACGTCGCCTTATTGGACACGTTGTAAAAGCTGAACGCGCTGATCAACCAATGCAACTGCAACGCATTTGCGCCTTCGCGAAACTGCCCCGCCGCTTTGCCGCGCGCGCAGACTTCTTCCAGTTTGACAATGATCGACCGGTTTAATTGCGGCACGATTTCGGATTTGCGCAGGTAATCGGCGTTGTGGATGTTTTCGATCATCACCAGCCGGATGAAATGCGGCGCATTGGAATGGGCATCAAACGTCGCATGTACCAACCGCCGCAGCGCCGCGACAGGGTCCAGCCCTGCGACATTCAGCTTGTCTTCGCTGCTGCGCAACGACGCATAGACACGTTCTAGAACCTGACAATAAAGCCCCTCTTTATCGCCGAAGTAATAATAAATCATCCGCTTTGAGGTCTCGGTTTTCGCCGCGATCTCATTGATATTCGCCCCCGACAAGCCATGCGCAGCAAAGGCGATTGTCGCGACCTCTAAGATGTCTTCTTTGACCGCAGCGGGGTCTTTCTTCCAAGATGTCTTGCGCGTCTTGGGCGCGGGTTTTCCGCCTACATCCATGCACTTACCCTCCCTTATTGACGCTTCGATTCGCTGACTGATAGCATGAATTTAACCCACCGGTACATTTTCTTTGACAAATTAACCCCAAGGTACATACAACAGGGCGTGACCGACGATGCGAGGAGCGAATCGTTGGCTAAAAAACACCTAGGGAGGATACAGATGTCTTTTAAACTGATGGGCGCAGTCATGGCGCTGGGACTAAGCGCGACCATTGCCACCGCGCAGGATTACCCAAGCAAGGAAATTCAAGGCATCATCCAATGGGGTGCTGGCGGGTCGACCGATACGGTGATGCGCTCCGTGACCCCACATGCCGAAGCCGCCCTTGGTGGCACCGTGGTCATGCAAAACATGACCGGCGCTGTCGGCGCGATTGCGCTGAACTATGTCGTTGATGCCGATGCTGATGGCTATACCCTGTTGATGGGCGCCGAAAACCCGATGATTTATAAGGTGATGGGCCTTGGCGAAGAAGATTATTCCGCCTTCACACCGATCAACCTGCTGGCGCGCGGCACGGCGATGCTGGTGGCCAATAATGACGCCCCATTTGATGATTACGCCGGCATGTTGGCCTATATCGCCGCAAACCCTGGTGAATTAAAGCTGGGTGCCACAGGTCCTGGCGGTCTGCCATCGGTGATCACCGCGATGATGAACGCCGTCGAAGGCGATCTGGACGTCATCGCCGTGCCTTATGATGGCGACGGCCCTGCCCTGACCGCGTTGCAAGGCGGCGCAATTGACGTGATGCCCGCCGTGCTTGGCGCCGCAGTCGAGGCGATCCGCGCTGGCAGCATCAAGCCGATCCTGATTTTCGACACCCAGACCAATGCAACACTGCCCGATGTGCAGATCGCAACAGACGCCAATGCGGCCTATGCGACCTATCTGCCATGGGGTCCGTTCTTTGGCGTGTTTGCGAAAAATGGCACACCTGATGATGTGATCGCAAAATTGACGGCGGCTTATGCCACCGCTGCCGAACATCCTGATTTTGTTGCCTTGATGGACAGCCGCGGCTTTACCATGATGAACATCAGCGGTGCCGAAGCCGATGCTTTCTTGACCAAATGGCAGCAAGGCACCGCATGGTTGCTTGATGATGCCGGTCTGACCCAAGCATCGCCAACCGCGTTTGGCATCGCCCGTCCAAGCAACTAAGGTCCGACAGTGTCGGATGGCGGGTATCATGCCCGCCGGATCTTGGCGCCGCCCGCGCCGATACAGGCTGGGCGGCGCTTTGCGTTCCAAGACAGGCGCGCAATCTTTTCAGATGGAAAAGGGGGGGACAGATGATGCAACCTGATGTCACAGGCACGACAGATCACAACAGCAGCACAGCCCATGTGCAGCAAACCAATCATCCACTACAACGCAGACCAGGTGAATTGGGTTTTGCCATTTTCCTGACCCTTGCCAGCGTATTCCTGCTTTATAACGCTTACGGGATATCGGGGTTTCGGGCCTTGTCGGGTGCAGGCTCGGTCCCGATGGCCACAACATTGGTCATGACAATCACCGCCTTGATCGTCACCTTGCGCACCGCCCGCCTTGGCAGAATCGCGGGTGAAACGCTGGCCAAAGACATCCTGCCTGTCATGGTCATCGCCTTTATCGGGCTGTTGATCGTGTTTGGGCTGTTGTTGAAACCTTTGGGCTTTGTGCTGACAGCCGCGCTGTTTTTGATCTGCGCGATCAAGCTTTTATCACGCAAAGGCTGGGTCTACACCATTTCCATCGCGTTTTTATCCTTGGTGATCATCTGGGTGGTGTTCCGCGTCGTCTTTACCGTGCTGTTACCCGCAGGCATCCTGCCCGAGGCCGAATTCATCCAGTTTTTCCGTAACCTTTTCGCGGGGGGCGCATCGTAATGGACACCGTTTTGGCGATCCTGACCGTCTTTACCCAGCCACAGTTGTTGCTGTTGGTCGCTCTTGGGACATTTGCAGGCATTTATATCGGCGCGATCCCGGGTTTATCGGTGACAATGGCGGTGTCGATCCTGATCTCGTTCACCTTTTCATGGGATGTCTATCCGGCGATTTCGCTGATGGTGGGGATTTATATGGGCGGGGTCTATGGCGGGTCGCGCACGGCAATCTTGCTGAATATCCCCGGTTCTCCGTCTGCGATTGCCACCGCGATGGATGGCTATCCGATGGCGCAAAAAGGCCAAGCCGGCCAAGCCATTGGCGTCACCACCGTGATGTCGTTCTTTGGCGGGTTGATCGGCATTGTGGTGCTGGCACTTGCCGCCCCTTTCGTGTCGGCCTTTGCACTCAGCTTTCAGCCGCGTGATTATATGCTGCTGGCGATCTTGGGCATTTTGCTGGTCGGCTCTTTATCCAGCGGATCGCTGGTCAAAGGCATCTTTGCAGGCGCGTTTGGCATTGCCATTGGCGCGGTGGGCCGCGACCCATTGACCTTCGCGGAACGTTTCACCTTTGATCTGCGCCTGATGGAAGGCGGCATTTCCTTTATCGCCGTCATGATCGGCATGTTCGGCGTGTCCGAGGCGCTGCAACAATTGCATAATGTCGACAAACGCGCCGTGCGCCAAAAGATCGACAAGATCATTCCATCATTTAGCACGATCAAAACCTATCTGCCGTTATCGCTGCAAACCTCGTCAATCGGTGTGATCATCGGCGCTTTGCCCGGAACGGGCGGGGATATCGCGGCCTTGATGGCCTATGACCATGCCAAACGCGTTACCAAGAACCCCGAAATCCCCTTTGGCCAAGGTGCAATGGAAGGGCTGGTCGCCCCCGAAACCGCCAATAACGCCGCCGTCGGCGGGGCGTTCATCCCGATGATGACCTTGGGCATTCCCGGCGATGCGGTGACCGCGATCATGATCGGGGCTTTGTTTATTCACGGCCTGAACCCCGGCCCGATGCTGATGATCGATCAGCCCGATATGTTCTGGTTTATCGTCGGCGCTTTGTTGACGGCCAATGTGTTCATGCTGATCTTTGGCCTGACCGGTATCAAGATCTTTACCAAGATCGTCGAGATGCCGCGCTCTATCATCATTCCCCTGATCTTGCTGTTGTCGATTGTCGGGGCCTATGCGGTCAATAATGCGATCACCGATGTCTATTGGATGCTGGGCTTTGGGATCTTTGGCTATTTCATGCGCCATTACGGCTATCCGCTGGGGCCGGTGATTTTGGGCATCATCCTTTCGCGGATGCTGGATGATAACTGGCGCCGCGCGATCATTTCCGAACGCGAAGACCTTGGCCGCTTTTTCGAAGGCATCCTGACCAGCCCATTGTCCCTGACGCTGTTTGTGGCCGTGATCTTGATCTTTGTCAGCCAGACCCCGATCTGGCGCGCCGCAAAAACCCGCTTGCTTGGAAAGGCAACATCATGACCGCGCCCGTACCAGATGTGATCAAACTGGGCCTGATCGGCGATAATATTTCACGCTCCAAATCGCCCAAACTGCATCGCACGGCGGGGCAATTGGTCGGGCGAAATGTCACCTATGACCGGCTGATCCCCAAAGACCTGGCCCTGACCTTCGACCAGACCTTTGAAAAGGCACGCCTTGCCGGATTTCGCGGCATCAACGTGACCTATCCTTACAAAGAACTGGTTACCGCCAAAGTTACGGTGGATGATCCGTTGGTCGCGGCGATCGGGGCGGTCAACACGGTTGTTTTCACGCCCCAAGGGCCACGAGGCTATAACACTGATTACAGCGGGTTTATGGCGGCGTATCGCAGCGTGATGGGCGAAAAATCCCCCGGAACCGTGTGCCTGATCGGCACCGGCGGCGTTGGCAAGGCGGTGGCCTTTGGCTTGCTCGGGCTCAAGGCCGCGACCATTCGCTGTGTCGATCTGGATGCTGCCAAGGCCGCAGATCTGGCACAATCGCTGCGCGATGCGGGCACCGCGACCCAGATCGAAACTGCCACTGATGCGATTGCCGCCGCCCAAGGCGCAGATGGTATCATCAATTGCACCCCTTTGGGCATGGTCGGCATCGGCGGCACGCCGCTGCCGCAATCGGCCATGACAGGCGCGCAATGGGCGTTTGATGCCGTCTATACGCCCGTCCACACGCAATTTTTACAAGACGCCACCGCCGCAGGTCTTACTGTGATTTCAGGTTATGAATTGTTCTTTGGTCAAGGCATTGATGCATGGCGCATCTTTACCGGCCTTGATCTTGACACCACAGCCCTGCGCGCCGCCATCCAAGAGGATCAGCCATGAAAACCTCGATCGCGACTGTGTCGATTTCAGGAAACCTGCCTGAAAAGCTGGCGGCAATTGCTGCGGCAGGTTTTGACGGGATCGAAATCTTTGAACAAGATTTCATCGCCCATGACGGCAACCCGCGCGATGTCGGCGATCTGATCCGCGCCATGGGCTTGCAAATCACCCTGTTCCAGCCATTTCGCGATTTCGAAGGCTTGCCCGCCCCTTTGCGCGCCAAAGCCTTTGACCGCGCCGAACGCAAATTCGATCTGATGCAGGAACTTGGCACCGATCTGGTGCTGGTCTGTTCATCCTGCCACCCCGCAGCCCTTGGCGGCATCGACCGCGCCGCCGATGATTTTGCCGCTTTGGGTGAACGCGCGGCCAAACGCGGCTTGCGCGTCGGATACGAGGCGCTGGCATGGGGTCGTCACGTCAATGACCACCGCGACGCATGGGAAATCGTGCGCCGCGCCGATCACGCCAATGTCGGGCTGATCCTTGATAGCTTTCACACTTTGGCGCGCAAGATCGACCCTGACACCATCCGCCGCATCCCCGGTGACAAGATTTTCTTTGTGCAACTGGCCGATGCACCGCAGATCGACATGGACCTGTTGTATTGGTCACGCCATTTCCGCAACATGCCCGGCGAAGGCGACCTTGCCGTCACCGATTTCATGCGCGCCGTTGTGGCGACCGGATATGCCGGACCTGTCTCGCTTGAAATTTTCAACGACCAGTTTCGCGGCGGCAGCCCCAAAACAATCGCGCAAGACGGGCATCGCGCGCTGATTGCGCTGATGGATGACGTCAAGCGCCAAGAACCCGTCGCACGGCTGGACCTGCCCGTCATGCCCTCACGCGCCAGTGTCGCCGGTGTCGCCTTTGTCGAATTCGCAACCAAGGGCGATGATGCCACGACATTGGAAACCCTGCTTGCCACGATGGGTTTTGCCCGCGCCGGCCAGCATATTGCCAAAAAGCTCACCCTATGGACCCAAGGCGATATCCGCATCGTGGTGAACCGCGAAACCACCGGCTATGCCAGCAATGCCTATACGATGCATGGCACCACAGTCTGCGATATCGGGCTGGATGTGGATGATGCCGCCGCTGCGCTTGCCCGCGCCACAGCCTTGGGCGCGCAACCTTTTGCCCAACCCATCGGGCCGGGTGAAATCGACATCCCCGCCATTCGCGGCCTTAGCGGCAGTGTGCTGCATTTTCTTGATCAAACCAGTGGCCTGAACGATGTGTGGTCGGTGGAGTTCAAAGGCGCTGTCACCCCGCCGCAAAATGCCGGATTGCTGCGCATTGACCACCTTGCCCAAACCATGAGCTATGACGCCATGCTGAGCTGGTCGTTGTTTTACACAACGCTGTTTGACATGCAGAAATCACCGATGGTCGATGTTGTCGACCCTGACGGATTGGTGCGCAGCCAAGCGCTTGAAACCGCCGATGGCGCGTTTCGGATCACGTTGAACGGGGCCGAAACCCACCGCACGATGGCGGGGCATTTTCTGGCAGATAGTTTTGGTGCCTCGGTGCAGCATATCGCATTTGCCAGCGACGATATTTTCGCCACTGCCGATGCGATGGCCCAGCGCGGGTTTCAGCCTTTGGCGATGTCGGATAATTACTATGCCGATCTGACCGCGCGTTTCGATCTTGCGCCGGAATTTCTGGCGCAATTAAAGCGCGGCAATATTTTGTATGACGAAGATGCGCAGGGGGTTTTCTTACAATTTTACTCCCAGCCTTATGCGGGCGGGATGTTCTTTGAAATCGTCCAGCGCCGCAACACATACACAGGTTACGGCGCAGCCAATGCACCTTTCCGGATTGCTGCGCAAAAACGCCTGATGCGGCCCAAGGGTATGCCAAAATCATAAATTCCGCGCCAACGCGGCCAATCATGCAATACCGCAACCTACCGACAAAATGCGGTGCCGTGACAATAAAAACTTTTTGCCTCCGGCGGGGATATTTAGGCTCCAACGATGGGGGCAAATCAGCAAACGATGCGCGTGGACACGGTGTGGCCCTTTGCTCTGGCGTATACCTTTGGATTATCCCGCTACATTGCCAAATTTTACGACGCACATAATCCGTAGGCCAATAGCCAGTATCCATCGCAAGACCTTATTGAACGGCCATGACCAGCAGATCGCTGGCCTAACACATATAAGGAACGACCCGATGAAAAAGACCTTGCTTGCGGCAATCATGATGCTTGCTGCTGTTCCCGCCTTTGCAGAACCTTCCTGCAATCCTGGCGCAGAGCTTACGCCGATCTGGCAATCAATCAAAACGTTCGAAGACGAAGGCGGCGAAGTGATGTCGTTCAAAATCAACGGCGGTGGCTGCTATGAAATCTACGGCAAAGTCGATGGCGCCAATATGGAAGTCTTCTTTGACCCAAACACTGGTGAAGAGCTGGATCGCATCGAAGCCTAAGCCATAGAACAGGAGGCGCACCATGCAACATCACGCGAATATATCATCAACCGATCGTGTCAAAGTTTGGGATATCGGGGTGCGCCTTTTCCATTGGTCATTGGTTGGCACGGTTGTGTTGACCTATTTTCTGATTGATCCCCGACAAGTGCATCGGACCCTTGGCTATATCGTCATCGGGCTGATCGGATTTCGTCTTGTCTGGGGGTTGATCGGAACCCGCCATGCCCGATTTATCAATTTCATTCCTGCGCCAATGCGGCTGTTAAGCTATTTGCGGGATATGTTGCAGCGCCGTGAAGCGCGTTACCTGGGCCATAACCCTGCCGGATCAGTGATGGTGATCGTGTTGCTGATCACATTGTGCGCGGTGGGTGTCACGGGTTACATGATGGGTATGGATGCCTATTTCGGGCAGTCTTGGGTTGAAGACACACATAAACGGCTGGTGAACATTTTGATTATCTGTGTCCTGCTGCATTTGGCAGGGGTCATTTATGCAAGCTGGCGTCACCGTGAAAACCTTGTGCTGTCAATGATTACGGGTAAAAAAGATGGTGATTAAGAAAAGTCGCGCTGTTGAACAAACGACGATGGCGTGGCGTCGGAAACTTTTTGTTCTCGCAGCCGCGCTCCAAACGGGGTGCGGCATCATTTTCGCGATCGACGTTTTTAACGAACGCACTGAATTTACGACGCAGACATTGCTTGAACTTGTGGCGGTCATTGCCTTGTCGATCGGTGCGACGCTTTCGATCAGCCAGTATCGGGCGCTTTTGCGCCGCAATTCCAAGGTTCAGCGCGAACTTGATGCTGCAAGCGGCGCATTCCAAGACGTGATCGAACAATATTTCAAGATGTGGGGCCTGACCGAGGCGGAATGCGATGTCGCGCTATTGTCAATCAAGGGCGTTTCGATTGCCGATATTGCCGTCATGCGCAACACGCGTCAGGGGACTATCAAAGCGCAAAATTCTGCCATCTACCGCAAGGCTGGTATTTCGAGCCGCGCTGAACTGCTAGCGGTGATGGTTGAAGAGCTGATTGAAGGTTTAGAGGTCAAGTCACCGATCACAAGTCATTGAACTTTTTTATGGCGAGGTGTTTCGTCCGGCTTCTGGTAGATCGGATTTAAGATGGCCCTGCAATTGTTCGTGGTTGTCGTCGTGAAAGCGTTTGACGGTCGCGTCTTTGATCGTGCGGTTCATGCGCCCGACCTGGCCGTTGGTCCATGGGTGATCAGGTTTTGTGAGGCGATGATCGATACCGTTGGCCGCGCAGCTCAGAACCTTGCGAAACATCACCCAGGTAAAGCGAAAACAATGCGGGTGGAGATGATGTTGCCCTTTACGCCACAGCCCTGACACCGTGGCAGCCTCCGGCAGGGTCTTCAAGAGGTTCGCCACTGGAAGGCCAGCACAATGGCCGCCTATGGCTGATCGCTTGCTCATGGCGTCACCAGTGGATGGTAGGTCACCGTCCTGACGACACAACAAGAAATCAGCGATACCACTTAGGGCGGGTGCTTCGTGTCTGGGTGGGTGACACTCGTTCAGATCACTTTGTAAGTGTTGTTGCCAACCATCAGGCACTTCGGGCAGGTCGCTCTGGTACGGATCTCATGTGTGGTGGTGTTACCGTCAACTACCAGCAGCAGGTTTGCCACTTCATGTACAACCGTGTGCTGACATCCACCGCAGGTGATGCTGATCCTGGAATTGGGTATTGTTTCTAGCCTGCTAACCATAAACTTCGCGCACTCTCCAAAACGCCTATGACGCTAAAATGACGTATGCTTTGGCGATCAATGCAAACGCAATAACCGCGACAAATATTTTGTTGATATGCTTGTCCACGGTGCAGATTAATCCACGCTTATTTCGATAGGGAATTGTTGTCAGTATGGCAAAAACAAGGCGTCGGTACCAGTATATCAGATGAAATCGACCTCGAAAGTCTGGACGCCTGCCTGTCGTTTAAGGCACGCCATGTGAGAGCTTTATGGATGGCTGTTGCCCGACGCCCCCAAAAGTGGCTCAGGTTGATAGTGACCGGTATCTTTCAGTTTTGGCGTTCTCTTGGTCAGCCCACAGCCTGATGCACTTTTATGACATTGCCCTCAGGATCATGAAAGAACACCTGATGCCATTCGTTCGCAAAGGCTGAAGTATTGATCTGGTCCAGCGTGCTCGCGAAAGATCACAGAGCTAGCGCGGGCAAACGATTTTGTAATCTCTGCTTGACCTATCCTGTTTCGCGCGTTCAAGCTTGCACATGCGTCGTTTTCTTCCTCTACTGATAGCCTTTTTGGCTCAAAATGCTGCGGCTGACGGATGTCCCGTGGCGCCAGACCATTCGGTAGCGGTCGATAACATTTATACAGAGCTGCAACTTGCACCTAATCAGATGGTGGCCAGACCATATTCCAATCAATTGTGGGAGCTATGGCTGGAAGCACCCGACATGCCGTCACAGATGATGCTAGATGAGGGCCTGCGTGCAATGCGTGGTGGTGACTTGATAAGAGCTGTTGATCGGCTCAATGCGCTTGTGTCGTACTGCCCGTTCTATGCAGAGGGCTATAATCAGCGCGCTTTTGCGAATTTTCTACGCGAGGATTATCAGGCTGCCTTGCCCGACCTCGATCAGGCAATTTCATTGAACCCACGCCACACGGGAGCTTTGACTGGAAAGGCGCGGACCCTCATCGAACTTGGCGAAGATGATGAGGCGCAGGTCATACTTAAAAAGGCACTTGCCCTAAACCCATGGCTCGGTGAACGCGCACTTCTTAGATAAGTGACGCGAAAATACTGGAAGATGCGCAATCAGGACTGTTGCGCGTCAATAAAGCACGGTGAATCTGGGAATTACGAACCCCTTGACCGATTGGTATTGATCATAATTGAGAACTGACTTGCAATTTTCATGCAGATTTGACCCACCCAGTCGATATGAAAGAAGCCTATTGGCGTCGTCCAAATGTTGGCGCATGCCGTGGCTTTTGCGCCTCAGATGATTGAACTTGTTAAGTCGGGTCGATTCTATAGCCTGATCTTGGGAAATGGACGCAGACAATGCCCACGTCCGCAGCAACGCGTTCTATCACGACTGTTTCGGCATCTGCATAACGTATCTTACCTGCGACAGGCTGCTCGCCGCCATTGACGTCAGGTTTGATCGCCACGGATTGCCCAACCAAGAGCCCCTGCGGTTCATGCGCGGCCACACCAGCCACGGCCGTTGGCTCGCTATTTCTTGCAAGCATTATGGCGTCTTGCGGGTCCATGATGCGCGAAGTGCCATGACCGATCTCGCGGACATTATCCTCCCAACGGACAAGGTCTTCAAACTCGGACAGAAACGATGGACCATCGGCCCACCGCCCCCGCAAGAACCAGACAACATGGTAGAATTGTGCGTCTATCGCAGCCGGCTGGGGACCGAGCAAAAATGCACGCCCATCAGACAGTTGGGCGTTCAACCATGACAGGGGCGCGCGCAATTGTGACACAAGATGGGGCAGGTCGGCGTTCGCCTGTTTCAGCCCTGCGGCCCAGTCTTCCCCAAGGTAGAGCCGCCCACGGTCTGCGGCAAAGTCCTTGTCCAAACTATCACCTGCCGTACCCAAAACGAGCCGCACTGTTTGGTCAAACAAGGCCCCGTCCGTCCACCTACTCAGGCACCACATGAGACCCTGTTCGTTCGTGGGCATGACGGTCGGAGAAGGGTAACGCCTTTCGAGCTCGCGGATGATACATTGGCTGTCACAATAAATGTCCGCACCAATCTGCATCACTGGTGTGCGCCGGTACCCGCCGGTAAGCGCGGTGAGCATTGGTTTGGGTGGCAGGCGCGGAATTTCTACGCTGCGCCAAGCAAGTCCTTTGATGCCGAACACGACCCTGACTTTTTCTGCAACAGGGGATTGCGGGTAGGCATGGAAGATCACTTCGGACGTTGGATCAGACAAGTTACGTTCCTTTTCGAGCATTCGGCCCGTACATGGATGTTTCGTTTGGATATCACACCAAAAAAATCAGGTGGCGGCAATATTCTAGGGTGTCTGACTTTCACACTTATTCAACGACATCACAATTAGATATTGATCAAAACTGAACCGCTAAAATTGTCCGCCGTCATATAAAATCAGACATCAGAGCGGCTTGCGCATTGGACCCTGTGATTCGTCTGTGTCATTGATTATGCAGCGCGCGCGCTCGCAGCTGGCACCAGGACTTGCATCGGTCTTGCGTGATGATTGTATGAACACCAGCCAACAAATTGGCAGGTCTCGGCTTGCAGGTCATACCCCCCCCGGACGTGTATCAACCGCCTTTGCAGGACTTGCGCAAAGCGACTCTTCCCTCAACGAACCCTCTATGTTACGCCTGTCAGATTGAACGATCTGTAGTAACGATAGCACATTAGACAACTAGTTTGTTTCCATCATTAAGATATTAAGGCACCTTTAATTACAATGATAAAAAAATTACAGCTCTCTAATTTATTTTGGATTTCCTTGGCAATAAATTATCTGTTTGCCATTATGGTGGTATATGCTTTTCTGACTGTTCCTGATACCATTTTCGATATTGAAAATCCAGAACATGCGCTAGCAGCTTTCAAGTTAACATATGTTAGAGCTGTGATTGTCACATTTGTATTGATTGCGTATCCAATTGTTCTGTTCAAATCACGGAAATATATCACTTTGTTTACATTTGGATTAACTGCCTGGGTTGTTGCATTATACATTGATGATAACTTAGTTTTATATAGACTGATAGAATATCCTAGTCGAGGATTAGTCGTGTTCCTACAGGCCGTTCGTCCAATTGTGATTGCCTGCTTGATCTGGATGAGCTTTGAACTGACATTCAAGAATTACAAAAAACATTAGCATCATGTCAGACAACAGACTAAATGATAATGAAATCAGCGCATTGCTTCAAGCCTTTGATGAGGTCAACGAGACTAATGCATCCTCTCTCAAGCAAAGCACCACGTTCAAGGCGTTGCTGATCTCTATCAACATATACTTTTTTTCCTTCGTATCGATTTACTTTTTATCAGTAAACGGTCTGATCGATACGCCTGGTCAAGCATTGGAGAATGAAGGACTTCGCAGCGCTTTAAGTGCTCGGTCTCATGTAATTTTCTGGATTTTATCCATCCTAAATATAAGTGCATACTTTAACATTGGGTTCAGGACAGTTTGCCTGACAATGTTTATCTATGTGCTGAATACTGTGATTGATAATATAGTTCTTTTTTATGAATTATTAAGCTTTGAACACCGCCCATATGTCACAAGTTTCGTGTTTTCTTTACCACTGACTCTTGTTGGGGTCGTATGGATGGGAATAGTATTCCAAAATGGCGTTGATCGTGAGGAGACATAGATACTGAAATTGGGAATATCACAGGCTAATCAAGGGTCGGAACTGCTGATCAAAGCATGACGGTCGCGGCGCCGGGAATGTCGCCAGTCTTACGTGATGACCTTGCAGCAGAATTTTCAAACCGCAGTGCAGCGCTTTGTCCGCCTGTTTGGCAAGCTTTCTCGAACCCAATCAGGATATCTTAAACCGCTCGTAAAGACATGCCGCCGATCCAATCACTGAGCTTACAATGTTGCGGGGCGTCAGCAGCCTTTATCAGCCCCTAGGGCGCAGCAGATCCATAGCATTGTTCATATCGGTATCTTCTCTTGCAGCGCCCATCGCCGCATGAATTGCAAAAATCCAATGTCGATCATGCCACGCGCCCGCAGCTTATTCAGGCCGGGGCAAGGTTGCACAAAGGTCAATTTTCAATGACAATTTTTACTCTGGTCGGGTCGGTCCTCAGTCGCAATCAGCATCCGACACCCGCCCCTGCCATCACAAACACGCTGGCACGATGCGTCCTTCAGTGGCGCATTGTGCAGCACTTGGCTATTGGCTGACATAATAGGCAGCAAATGCGGAGCAACACACCATGACGGCGACGAACGAAGACAGCCCACGCGGCCTTGCTCTCGCTGTGACGGCCTATGTCATGTGGGGGTTCCTGCCGCTGTATATGAAAGCGCTGGCCCATGTGCCCCCGACCGAGGTGATTGCGCATCGCGTGATCTGGTCAGTGCCGATTGCCGCAGTGATCCTGCTTGCCATGGGGCGAACGGCCGATATTCGCGCGGCTGTCAGCAGCCCACGCACGCTGGGCATGGCGGCCGTGACAGCGGCACTGATCTCGGTCAATTGGGGGATTTACGTCTGGGCGATCGGGTCGGGGCATGCGCTTGATGCCGCACTTGGCTATTACATCAATCCGCTTTTCAGCGTCGCACTTGGCGCGCTGCTGCTTGGCGAAAGGCCGCGTGGGGCGCAGCTTTTTGCGATCGCGCTGGCGGCAATTGCCGTCGTGGTGCTGACGGTCGCCGCGGGCAAGATACCAATCGCGGCACTGGGGCTGACATTCAGTTGGGGCTTTTATGCCTATTTCAAGAAAAGCCTGCCTGTCGGCCCGGCACAGGGATTTTTCCTTGAGGTGCTGCTATTGACGCCGCTGGCGCTCGCGATCATCGCCTGGACGTTTGTGAATGGTCAAAGCCATTTCGCCAACGGATCAGCACCCGATACCTGGCTATTGCTCAGTGCGGGGCTGGTGACGGCGCTCCCGTTGATCATCTATGCCACGGGGGCCAAGCTGTTGCGCCTTTCGACCATCGGAGTCCTGCAATATATCGCGCCGACCATGATTTTTCTGACCGCGGTTTTTATCTTTGACGAACCCTTTGGCACTGCGCGGATGATCGCCTTTCCAATGATCTGGGCAGCACTTGTTATCTATACTGTTTCGCTCATTCGCCAGTCGCGCCGCAAACGCCACGCTGAAATCGCCGTACCTCATTCGGTCTAACGATGGGGTGACAGATTTCATCGTTAGACGACAAAGCGGCGTGATCACCGACAGCACTGCAAGACGTTCAATTGATATCGGACCACCAAATTCAACGCTTTGATGAATTGCATTGGCCTACGGCTCGGGTCACGGCCCATTCATCAGCCTAATCGGACCGACCATTGTACGCACCGCAAAGGTGCAAGCCTGCGGATGCCGGTTGGGTTTGCAAAGCCATACCAAACGGGAACCCAAGCCCTGCATCCTAGGTCGCAAATCCCGCAAAACGGGCGTCAGTGACGAAAAACGCCGTTTCGAATGCGCCTGACACCATCAAGGGTCGCGCGCAGGTCAGCAACGCGCAGGCCGACATCGTGCTTGCACCTCTGGGCATCGGCCCGCCCAATCCGAGACGCAAGATAGATCATGCCATAAACCAAAGCAGGTTGCGCGAACAAGATTTTCCAATATAGATAGGAGATGGTACGGCAAGTTCATGTTGAATTTTTCTAAGCATCATAGCAACTTATGCTTTTTAAGCGGCGATTTGATAGGCAACATGAATAAGGCGATACCGATAGATTGAATATGCCGTTTCACGGTTAAACGTTTTTGTACAAGCAACTAACAGTTTCCTAATTTAGCGCGGTATTGCGCATTGGCGACATCTGACTTATTGATGCCGCGTTATGAAAAACGATTGAAGATCCAATGATGTTAGAGATGACAAAACCAAAGATGTCTCGACCCTTTTGGGTGTCATTTTTCTTGGTTTATGCTATTGGATTTTTGGCTTTATATAGCATATTATTTACGCCAACAGGCTGGTTTGATACTGAAAATAGCATTGAGTATATAGCGGCACTCAAATTATCGACGATCCGCACTTTCGTGATTTCATTTTCTATGTTTACCTTCCCAATATTGCTTTTTACTTCGTTAAAATGGAGCAAGTATTTTGTTATTTCTGTCACCGCCTGGACCCTGGCAACATATATTGATGATTACTTGGTTCTGTATAGAATAATTGAATATCCTGAGAGAGGGCTGGTCGCGCTCCTTGTAGCAGTGCGGCCCCTGGGGGTTCTTGCGATGATATGGATGAGCTTTGAGTTGACTATGAAGCTAGCGGTAAAGGCGTGATATATGAAGCGCAGTAATATAACAAACGAGGAAATAGGCGCGCTTTTAGGGTCCTTTTCCGACCTGCGCAAAGAATTGTCTGCTGGCATCACGCAAGCTACCTCGTTCAAAGTAGCGCTAGCTATTTCCAACATTTATATCTTTATGTTTACTTGTTTGTTCTTTCTTATTCGCGGAAATATCGTACCTACGTTCACCCCAAATTTGATGGCCGAAGATTTTCTGGCTATCTTTGGTGGCAAAGCGATCGCTGCTTTCTGGATTTTTACCATTTTGAACATATCGCTGTATTTTAATTTCAGCTTCAATATCGTGTCATTATGTGCCACAATCTATATTGCTAGTAGTGTTTTCGATTTAGTAGCCTTGTTTCACGAAAGGATTTCTTTTCAAGAAACATTTTATTTAACACTTCTTATCACGACAAGCCCCGTGCTTATCTTTTCCATGGTGTTTATGGTTTTCACCCACAAAGCCTCTGTTGAAACTTTATAGATATTGTTATCGATTACACCGCCCCCTTGCGTGCCGACAGCACTGGCGAAATGAGCTTTTTACATCAATGATGGTGTAGTTGCCCCATCATTTGGACATATGCGTTGGCCTTCATCCAATGTGGATGGGACCTTTGGCTGTCATGTGCTGGATGGCTTTTGTCTTTTGACAACTCTGACCTGCCGCTAAGAATACGGGCCAGTCAAACGGATACCTTGTTCTCGTGACGTTGCCGTCGGTCGGAATTGTCAGATCAGAACACCCGCCGTCCCGCGCTATAGGTCTGTTGCACCATTGCGGTATCAGCAAGCAGGCTGAACACGACCAGATCGGCCCGTTGTCCGAGGGCCAGCCTGCCACGGTCCTGCAATCCGGCGGCCTGTGCGGGGGCGGTGGTAACGGTCGCCATCCCGCGCGCCAGATCGTCCCAGATCAGCCCCAACCGGACCGCTGCCAGCAACAGCGATGCAGGCACGTAATCGGATGATAAAATATCCAGCCGGTCGCGCGCCGCCAGATCAGAGGCCGCCACATTGCCCGAATGCGACCCGCCCCGGATCAGATTGGGCGCGCCCATGATCGTCGCGATACCATGCCCGTGGCAAGCCTCTGCCGCCGCCACGCTGGTGGGAAATTCCGCCAGCGTCACGCCGTGGCCATGGCTGGTTGCGACCTGAGCGGGGGTCGTGTCGTCATGGCTGGCCAGGACCGCGCCAAGCCGGTTTGCTGAGGCGACCGTCGCCGCCTCATGCGCCGCCCCGTATTGCGCCTGCAACCCGTAAAGAAAATCGACATAACCTGCGAATTCATCCGCGCTCAGGTTGTTCTTGCCGCGCACATAGGCCTCAAACTTGGTGATATCGGCAAATTGGCGTTGCCCCGGCGTGTGATCCATCATCGAAATGATGCCGATCCCGTCGCTGTCGCTGAATTCATCCAGTTCTGCAATCAGGGTTTCGGAACAGATTTCAGCCCGCAGATGCAGGTGGTGGCTGATCCGCAGATGGCCTGCCGCGCGCATCGCCAAAATCTCATCCGCCATCTGGCGCGCATATTTGCCGTATCGTTTGCCGCCGCCCGATATGATCGACCCGACCCTGATCGCGTCATAGACGGTGGTGATCCCGCAGCCCGCCAATTCGCGGTCATGCGCCATGATCGCGGCACGATAGGGCCAGTCGACCTTTGGCCGTGGCGACAGATGCCGCTCCAGATTGTCGGTATGCAATTCCACTAGACCGGGGGCCAGATAATCGCCCCCCAGATCAACCGCGCCCTTGGGCACGTCCGCCCCTTGGGCCATATCTGCGATGACACCATCCTTGATGGTCAGTGATCCGGTAACCACCTCGCCGTCAAGGATCAGGCGGGCGTTGGCAAGAATGATAGGCTCTGTCATGTCGGTGTCACGATACTTTTGCTAAAGGATTGGCATGTTCGAAAGATTTGCAATTTTTTACACAGCGACCGGCCCACTGGCCGATTTCGGCGCGGCGTGGCTGGGCTGGGACAATGCGGCAGGCCGGGTGGTGGCGCATCCCGATATTGCAGGGATCGACGTGGCACAGGTCACGGCGACACCGCGAAAATACGGGCTGCACGCCACGATGAAAGCGCCGTTCCGCCTGTCCGCCGACAGCGGCCCCGCCAGATTGCAAAGGGCGGTGGCCGATTTCGCCACCCGTCATGCGGCGGTGGATATCGGGCCTCTGGCCTTGGGGCATGATCATGGTTTTGTCGCCTTGCGCCCTGTCGCGCCGCCCGCGGCCCTGCACGATCTGGAACGCGCCATCGTGACCGAACTGGACGCCCACCGTGCGCCACTGACCCCGGCAGATATCGCCCGGCGTCGTAAGGCCCCGCTGACGCGCAGGCAGGACCAGCAGATGCTGGACTGGGGCTATCCTTACATCTTTGACGATTTCCATCTGCACCTGACGCTGAGCGGGCCATTGCCCGATGTGCAGGCCGCACGGGTCGTGGCGGGGTTGCAGCCGCTGGTCGCGCCGCTGATCGCAGCGCCCTGCACCATCGACGCGGTCACGCTGATGGGGCAGGATGGGGGCGGCATGTTTCACCAGATCCACCGTTATCCCCTGACCGGATAAAGCAGGCGCAGCACCGACCCTACAGTGGCGTCCAGATCGCCGCTATTGTCGATGCTCACGGCCGCAATCCCCGCAGGCAAGCCATGATCCGCACGATCAAGCCTGCGCGCGATGTCATCGGCCGCCTCGCGCCCGCGCGCGGCAAGGCGGGCGGCCAGCACATCGCGCCGCGCGGTCAATTGGATCACCATGAACGGGTCAAACTGCGCCTTGGCCGCAGGCAAGGCCGCGCGCGACAGGTTCGCCAGCATATCCCGCCCTGCCGCCAGATCAGCCAGCACAGTCGCAGGGATAGCATAATGCAGGCCATGCGCAGGCCAATGCAGCGCGAAATCGCCCTGTGCCGCGCGGGCGTGAAACGCATCCTCGGTGACGCCGTCAAAATCCTCGCCCCCCGCTGCGCTGGGGCGCGTAATGACACGGCGCACCAAGCGAAGGCGCGGATCACTGGCCGCCAGCGCGGCCATCACCGAATCCTTGCCGACGCCAGAGGCCCCGACAATGGCGATAAACCGGCCTGTCATGCGGCAAGACCGGGGGTAAAGCCGGTCACATCCACCTGCCGGTCGCACAAGGCCTCGCGCGCGGCATGGTCGTGGAAAATCCCGATGATCGCGGCACCGCGCGCCTTGGCCTCTTGCACCATCGCCAGCACGGTGGCGCGGTTGGTGGGGTCAAGGCTGGCCGTGGGTTCATCCAGCAACAGCGCGGGGTAAGCAAAGGCAAAGCCGCGCGCGATATTGACCCGCTGCTGTTCGCCACCCGAAAAGGTCGTGGGGCTAAGCCCCCACAGCCGTTCGGGGATGTTCAGCCGTGCCAGCAGTGTGGCGGCCTGCGCGCGGGCCTCATCCGCCCCCGTGCCGGTCAGCAGCAAAGGTTCGGCCACGACGTCGATCGTCGGCACCCGTGGCACCACCCGCAAGAACTGGCTGACATAGCCAAGCGTGCGGCGGCGCAGCGCGATCACCTCGCGCGGGGCGGCGCTGGCGACATCGGTATCACCCACCATGATCCGGCCCGATGCTGTCAGGTAATTGCCATAGATCATCCGCATGAGCGTGGATTTCCCCGCCCCCGATGCGCCGACCAACGCCACACATTCGCCCGCAGCCACATGCAGGCTGGCCCCCGCCATGACGGGAATGACGGTGCTGCCCTGATTGTGCAGGGTAAAGCTTTTCGACACGTTTTCGACAGAGATCATTTTCACACCTGCAAGACAGAGGACACGAGGAGTTGGGTATAGCCGTGCTGCGGATCATCCAGCACCTGATCGGTCAGGCCGGTTTCAACGACATGGCCGTCTTTCATCACCATCAGCCGGTCGGCCAACAGCCGCACGACGGCCAGATCATGGGTGACGATGATCGCACTTAGCCCCATGTCACGCACCAACCCGCGCAAAAGGTCCAGCAAACGCGCCTGCACCGACACATCCAGCCCCCCTGTCGGTTCATCCATGAACACCAGACGCGGCCCCGTGACCAGATTGCGCGCGATCTGCAAACGTTGCTGCATCCCGCCGGAAAAGGCGGTGGGGCGGTCGTCGATCCTGTCTTGGGTAATCTCGACCCGGCCCAGCCAATCAATGGCCTGATCGCGGATATCGCCGTAATGGCGCGCATTCACTGCCATCAGGCGTTCACCCACATTGCCGCCCGCGCTGACATTCATGCGCAGCCCGTCGCGGGCATGTTGATGCACAAAGGCCCAATCGGTACGCCCCAGCATCCGGCGTTCGGGTTCTGACATGGTGACGGTGTCACGCAACCCGTCACTGCGGGTGGCAAAGCGCACCGCGCCATGATCCGGTTTTAGATGGCCTGCCAGACAGTTCAGCAAGGTGGATTTACCCGACCCGCTTTCGCCGACGATGCCCATGACCTCGCCGGGGTAAAGATCAAAGGACACATCGGTGCAGCCGATGCGCGCCCCGTAATATTTGGCAAGGTTTTCGACCTGTAGCAGCGGGGTCATGCGGCATCCTCCACGCGGGTCGCGCAATAATCGGTATCTGAGCAGATGAACATACGCCCGCCCGCGTCATCGGTGATCAATTCATCCAGATAGCTGGTGGTCGATCCGCAAAGCGCGCAGGCGTGGTCGGCCTTGGTGGGCTGGAACGGATAATCGTCGAAATCAAGGCTGACGACCTTTGTATAGGGCGGCAGCGCATAAATGCGCTGTTCGCGGCCCGCGCCGAACAGCTGGATCGCCGCCATGTCGAGTTTGGGATTGTCGAATTTCGGGATCGGGGACGGGTCCATGACATAGCGCCCCTCGACCTTGACCGGATAGGCATAGGCGGTAGCGATATCGCCGTGCTGGCTGATATCCTCGTAAAGCTTTACATGCATCAGCCCGTAATCTTCCAGCGCGTGCATCTTGCGGGTTTCCACCTCAGAGGGTTCCAGAAACCGCAGGGGTTCGGGGATCGGCACCTGATAGACGATGATCTGCCCCTCGCGCAGCGCCTGTTCGGGAATCCGGTGGCGGGTCTGGATCACGCTGGCCTCGCCCGTTTTCTCGGTCACGTCGACACCGGCGGTGCGCTGGAAAAACCGGCGGATCGACACGGCATTTGTCGTATCATCCGCGCCCTGGTCGATCACCTTGAGCGTATCATCCGGCGTCAGTACGGCGGCTGACACCTGCACGCCGCCGGTCCCCCAGCCATAAGGCATCGGCATTTCGCGGCTGGCAAAAGGCACCTGATAGCCCGGGATGGCAAGGCCTTTCAGGATCGCGCGACGGATCATCCGTTTGGTCTGTTCATCCAGATAGGCGAAATTATACTCTTTCATTCTGCGGCCTCCTGCATTTGCTGCGCATCGCGGCGCAATTTGCGGATCAGTTCCAGTTCGGACTGGAAATCGACGTAATGCGGCAGCTTGATATGCTCCAGAAACCCCGTCGCCTGAATGTTGTCGCAATGATACAGCACGAATTCTTCGTCCTGCGCCGGCGCGCCAAGGTTATCCTCGCCCAGTTCTGCCCAACGCAACGCGCGGTCCACCAGCGCCATGGAAATCGCCTTGCGTTCGGTCATACCGAACACCAGCCCGTAACCGCGGGTGAATTGCGGGGGCTGGGTTTTCGACCCTTGAAACTGGTTGACGGTTTCGCATTCGGTCAGGGTGATTTCACCGATTTCGATACTGAACCCCAGTTCGGGGATCTCCATTTCCACGGCCACCGCCCCGATCCGCAGCTCTGCGACAAAGGCGTGGTTGCGCGCATAACCGCGCTGGGTGGAATAGGCCATGCCAAGGGTGAAGCCTTCGTCCGCACGGGTCAGCGCCTGCAAGCGCAGTGCGCGGCTGGCGGGCAGTTCCAGCGGTTCGCGGGTCAGATCAGGGGGCGTCGTCTCGCCCGCAGGTTCCGGCTGGATCAGGTTTTCACGGTCCAGAAACCCCATGATATGCGGGGTCGGGCCGTGCAGCGGGGCGGCCTCGGCCACCTGCCCTGCCTCGCCATCAGCGGCGAGCTTGAAATCCAGCAAACGATGCGTGTAATCAAAGGTCGGCCCCAGAACCTGCCCGCCCGGCGCATCCTTGAAGGTCGCCGATACCCGCCGGTCGCAGGCCATCGCCCCGGTATCCACAGGCAGCGATGCGCCGAAACGCGGCAGGGTGGTGCGATAGGCACGGATCAGGAAAATCGCCTCGATCAGATCGCCGCGCGCCTGTTTGATCGCCAGAGCAGCCAGATCAGGATCATAAAGCGAGCCTTCGGCCATCACGCGGTTGACGGCCAGCGCCATCTGTTCGCGGATTTGCGCGACAGTCAGTTCCGGCACCGCCAGATCGCCGCGCCGTTCCTCGGCCAGCCAGGCATGGGCATTGTCGATGGCTCGTTCGCCACCCTTGACGGCAACATACATTAGCCAACCCTCGTGCTGCGCGGCAAGGCAGCCAGCCGGTCGCCGCAAGTGAAGATAAAATCAAGCCCGCGCGGGAAAAGTGCCGCATTGCGCTGGAACATCGCAACATCTGGCAAGGACAGATGCGCCTGATCCTTGATCCCCGGTCCGCGCAACACAGCACCCGAATTGGTCAGTTCCGGCAATTCAACGATCAATGTGGCGGATCTATCGGGATATTCCGATGACCCCAGCGCAAAGCCGTCCAGCGGCAGGGCATCCCAAGTGCCATAGGCGAAATGGGCCAGACCGGCCGTCACGAAAGGTGCGCCACAGTGAAAGGTGATCCAGTCGCGAAAGCCCGGATTGTCCTGCGCCGCGCCCAGAAAAAGCGGCGTTTCGGGATCACACAAGGTCAACAGCGCGACACCGGCCGCGACGGATACCGGCGCAGGCGGCACCGCGCCCGCCAATGTGACAATCGTGCCGGGCTGCGCCATCGCCGTCATGATCGCGCGAAAGGCGTGGGCGGCATCTACGGGCGGCGTGGCGAACCCGCCATCTAGCGTCTGGATTTGCATCAATCCTCTCCTCTGACCATGGTGAAAAAATCGACCTTGGTGGCGGCGGCCTTGGCGGCGCGGGCTGTCTGGCGGTCGGCGGCGGCTGCGCGCAAAGGGGACAATATGGCGCGGTCAACCTGCCCTGCGGCATCGGTCTGCATCAGCGCGTCGATCAAGGCCGCGTGCAGCGCATGGGTCCGGTCGCGGCCCTGCACATAGCCATGCCCGATTGTCCCATCGGCCAGCCGGACCGAGGCACGTGTGACCGACATTTCGCCCAGATTGAACGCAGCCCCCACGGCACCTGCCCGCCCGCGCACCATGACTGCGCCGATTTCGGGCGCGCGCAGCACATGATGCGTGGGGGTAATGTTTGCTGCTGCCCAAAGCTGTGCCAGCTTTGCCGCCGGCGCCTTGGCCAGCAGGCCAAGCCAGCCCTTACGCGCCGCTTGAGAATCGATTGTCGCCTGCATCTAGACACCTGCCGTGCTTTACTATACAACTAGACAAATCATAGCTGAACCGCCCCGCCCTGCCAATCCCTACAAATGTGAAACTTCCATGACACGCACCCCGATCTGGCAAGCCATCGCCACCCGCCTGCGCGACGAAATCGCCGATGGCATCCACCGCCCGGGCGACAAACTCCCGACCGAGGCGGCGCTTGCCACACGCTTTGGCGTGAACCGGCACACGGTGCGGCAGGCGCTGGCGGCACTGGCGACCGAAGCTCTGGTGCGGCCACGGCGCGGAGCGGGCGTTTTCGTGACGGCGACCCCCACCGATTACCCCATCGGAGCGCGCGTGCGGTTTCACCAGAACCTGCGCGCCGCCGGTCGCAGCCCCGCAAAACAGGTGCTGGCGCTGGAAACCCGCGCGCCCAGCCCTGCGGAACGGGATGCGCTGGGGCTGACCGAAGGCCATGTCCATGTCTACGAAGGGCTGTCGCTGGCCGACGGGCAGGTGATTGCCTTGTTTCGCTCGGTGTTTCCAGCGGCGCGGTTTCCCGCGCTTTTGACCCATTTGCACAATGATCCATCCGTCACCGCCGCCCTGCGCACCTGCGGGATCAGCGATTACACCCGCGCCAGCACGCGCATCACCGCGAAACTGGCCAGTGTCACGCAGGCACTGCACCTGCAAATCAGCGAAGGCGCGCCGATCCTGCGCACCAGCAGCATCAACGTCGATGCAGACGGCACCCCCGTCGAAGCCGGGCTGACATGGTTCGCTGGCGATAAGGTCACGCTGACGTTATCGGATCATGAGACGTCATAAGCCTGACATACTCAGCCTGTATCGACAGCGAAACATTTCAGATTGAGCAGTAATATGGCACCCACGCACATGATGCGCCTTACCGGCGCGCAGGTTCTTTCCGACGGCGATTTTGCGCAAGACGATCTGTGGATCGACGGGACGCAGATCGCGCAACCCGCCGGTGCCGCCGACCGGCAGATCGACCTGTCGGGCTATCTGGTCCTGCCCGGCATCATCGACCTGCATGGCGATGCGTTTGAACGGCATCTGGCGCCACGCCCCTCTGCCCCGTTTCCGGCCGCGATTGGCTTGCAATCGGTGGACCGCGATGCCGCGTCCAGCGGTGTGACCACCGCCTGGATGGCGCAAAGCTGGGGTTGGGAAGGCGGCGCGCGCAGCCCCGATTTCGCGGTGCAATTCATGCGCGATCTGGCCGCTTACAAGCCCCGCGCGCTGACCGACCTGCGCATCCAGCTACGCTGCGAGACCTATACCGTCGATACCGCCGACCAGCTGATCGCTGCCGTACGCGACCACGGGATCGATTATGTCATCTTCAACGACCACCTTGGCGAAGCATTGGACATGATCAAGACCGATCCCGAGGCGCTGTCGGTCTGGGGCAAACGCGGTGGCCGCGATCTGGCGGAGTTCATCCGACTATTGCAAGACACCAAGGCCCTGTCGGCCCGCGTGCCACGCTATCTTTGCACGTTGGCGGCGGCCTTTGATGAACTGGGTGTCAAATATGGCAGCCATGACGACCATGACGCCGCAACCCGCGATTATTACGGCATGATCGGAGCCAAGGTCTGCGAATTCCCGACCCGTCATGCGCCCGCCAGCGTGGCAAGGGCCAACGGCGATCCGGTGCTGATGGGCGCGCCCAATGTCGTGCGCGGCGGGTCGCAATCGGGCAATATCGCCGCGACCGACCTGATCCGCGCGGGGCTGTGCGATGCGCTGGTGTCCGATTACCATTACCCGTCGCTGGCCAATGCAGCCTTTACGATGGCAGATACCGATATTCTGCCCCTGGGCCGCGCATGGGAGATGATTTCGACCAATCCGGCGCGGATCATGGGGCTGGACGATCGCGGCGTCATCGCGCCCGGCAAACGCGCCGATCTGGTGATCTGCAACGCCCAAACCCGCGCCATCGAAGGCACGCTGGCCGCAGGGCGCTGGTCGCATCTATGCGGTGATCTGGCCGACCGGATCAGCGCCGCCCCAATGCGCATGGCCCATGCGGCGGAATAACTATTCGTAACGTTCCAGGAAATCTTCGGCGCGCAGCTTGCGGAAATCATCCAAGGCTGCGCGCAACTGGTCGTGCGGCCAATCCCACCATGCCAGCGCCATCATCCGGTCCGCGACCGGTTCGCTGAACCGTGCGCGCAATGGCACCGCAGGAATGCCCGCGACAATCATGTAGGGGGCCACATCCTTGGTCACGATGGCTCCGCCCGCAACGACCGCGCCATGCCCGATGGTCACCTCTGGCCGGACCTGCGCGCCGTGGCCGATCCATGTGTCATGGCCGATCATTGTGCGGCGGGTGCGCCTGTGCATGAACCAGTCGGCATCATCAGCCGCATCGTCAAAATAGGACGCGGACCGATAGTGAAAGTGATGCAGGCTGGCCTTTTCCATCGGGTGGTCGGTGGCGCCGATCCGCACAAAGGCCGCGATATTGGCGAATTTGCCCACGGTGGTATTGGCAATGTCGGCAAAGCGGTCGCAATAGCTGTAGTCGCCGATGGTGCTATGGGCGATGCGGCTTCCCTGCCCGATCTCGACATAGGCCCCGAAATTGGCATCATCAATGCTGCACCCGTCATGGATGAACGGCGCATCTGCTGTCAGCCTTGCCATCAATGTCCCTCTCCGTCGCCCTTGATCAGCTTGCGCCGCAGCCAGCCGGACACCGTGTCCATCACCATCACCATGATCACGATCAGAATGATGTAATAGGTCACCTTTTCCCAATCGTTCTGGGTCTGCATCGCCTGCGTCAGAAACAACCCGATCCCGCCGCCCGTGATCGCGCCGATGATCGTCGCACTGCGGGTGTTGGATTCAAAGTAATAAAGAATCTGGGACAACAGGATCGGCGTGACTTGCGGGATCACCCCGAAACGGTAGCGCTGGATCGGTTTCGCCCCAGTCGATTGCACGCCTTCGATCTGCTTTTCATCCACGTTTTCCAAAGCCTCGGAAAAGCTTTTGCCAAAGCCGCCGACATCGGTGACCAAGATCGCCAAAGCGCCGGTCAAGGGGCCAGGCCCGAATGCGCGGCTCAGGATGATCGTCCAGATCAGCCCATCCACCCCGCGTACAAAGTCGAACACACGGCGCACGGCAAAGCGGACAGCCACAACAGGCGCAAAGTTCTTGGCGGCCAGAAAGGCCAGCGGCAAGGCAATGATCGCCGCACCAAAGGTGCCCAGAAACGCCATCAGCACGGTTTCGCCCAGCGCCCACATCACATCCGTATGCCGCCAGAGCGTATTGCCCCAGAAATCCTGCCAAGCGCCCACGATATTGCTGCGGCTGTCATCAAGCTGCGGACCAGCCAGGATATCGACCAGACCGGCCCCGTGATAGGGGCTGGCAAGGGTGAAAAAGAACAGCTCCCAGCCATTGGAATAACGGAACACCTCGGCCTTGGACCTTGTATAGGTCAGACGGCCCGCATCGGTGGTAATCGACACCCGCGTATCCGATGCATTGACCCAAGAAGGTGCAGGATCGGGCAGATTGGTGACGACGACATCATCGACCAATTGCAGGGTGATCGTGTCGAAATCGGGGCTTTCAAAGGTGACCAGCGTATCATCCAGATAGCGGACAAAGTTCCCGCCACCCAGATCGACCACCATATTGGTGCCATCAACGCTGACCCATTCAGGATATTCCCCTGCCGGATAGGTGCCGGCGCGCGACCCTTCGATGGCAAACAACAATTCCGCATCGCGGTTGTCGCGGGCGACATGGGTTTTATAGCTATAGGCATCGGCCACCAGCGTGCGCGCATTGTCCATCCGCGCGCGATCGGCCAGACCAGCCACATCAAAAGCGATGAAGACATAGACAAAATAGGCAAAGATCACGGCAGGGACGGCAAGTGCGATACGTTTCTTGCGGGTGAACATATCGGCGGTTTGCTGACGCAGATCACCGTTTGTCGATAGCATGGTCATGCGTGATACCCCTTGACCAGTTTGTTGCGGTAAAAGCTTGAAATCTGGTCGAAAAACACGATCGTCAGGAACAGCAGCACAAAGATCGCGGCGGCCAGATCGAACCGGCCCATGCCGAATGTCATCGCATTGCGCAATTCATAGCCGATACCGCCTGCGCCGACGAAGCCAAGGATGGCCGAGGCGCGGATGTTGATTTCAAACCGCATCAATGTGTAGCTCAGGTAATTTGGTGCCACCTGCGGGATCACCCCCAGCAGCATCCGCTGCGACCAGTTCGCCCCGACCGAGGCCAGACCTTCGACGGGTTTCAGGTCGGCGTTTTCGGCGACTTCGGAAAAGAGTTTGCCCAAGGCACCCGCGGTGTGGAACGCAATCGCGATCATCGCGGGGATCGGCCCGCCGCCAAGGATAAAGATCAGCACCAGCGCGATCACGATTTCGGGCAGCGCGCGCATGATATCCATGATCCGCCGGAACACCGGGATCAGGCGAGGCCATTTCGCAAGACCGCGTGTGGACAGCAGCGACAGCACCAGCCCCAGCAAAGCCCCGACAAGCGTAGATACCGCCGCGATATTGATCGTCTCGATCAGCGCGGGGAAAAACTGTGCCAGATTGGCGGGCATCCGGTCGATCCGGTCCCACGCTTCGGTGACGACACCGGCAGGAAAGTCAAAAATACGCGGCAGACCTTCCCAGAACCCGCCCGCGCTGCGCGCATCGACGGTCTGAAAGCCGGTTACCATCAAGACGACAAAGACCCCAAGGATGATGCCGCCATAAGCACGCTTGCGGCGTGTCATCGCCATATAGCTGTCGTGCATCGATTGCGTGCCGGTTCTGCCCGATACTGATAAATCCACCATTGCCCTGCCCTGTCACAAAAGAAATCGGGCCCGGCGTTTGCCGGACCCAATGTTTGGCTGAAATCGCCTTAGTTCATCTGGCTGCGGCGCACCGCGATGATGGTTTCATAAGCCTCGTGGCCGATGGGTGAAAAGCCAGCTGTTTCGCCAGCGGCCACACCATAGGCGCAATCGGCGTCAACGTTGATCAGGTTGGCAGTCAGGTCGATCATCGTCTGTTTGACATCAGCTGGCAGGGCTGTGCGCAGCACCACAGGGCCTTCGGGGATCGGCTTGGATTTCCAGATTTCGACCAGATCGTTCATATCGACCAGACCGGCGTCAGCGGCACGGCGCAAAGCACCTGAATTATAGCCGTCTTCCCAATCGCCCAAACCATCGGCCCATGTCACGCCACCGGCGATATCGCCATTGGCCACCGCCACGATGGTTTGCTCATGTCCGCCGGTGAACACCACGTCCGAAAAGAACGTACCTGGTTCCATCGAATAGCCTTCGGCAGGGATTTCAACCAGCGGGATCAGATAGCCCGAGGTGGAATTCGGATCGCCAAAGCCGAACACTTTGCCTGCCATATCATCCAGCGATGTGATGCCGCTGTCAGCGCGGGCAAAGCCGATGGAATGATAGGTGAATGACCCGTCAAGGTTGGTCTTGACCAGCACCGGCTCAACGACGGTCGGGTCTTCGACATAAACGGCAGCATAGGACGACGCGCCCAGCCAAGCCATATCCAGCGTGCCACCGATCAGGCCCTGAATGACGCCGTTGTAATCAGCGGCGGTGAACAGGCGGGTGAGGACGCCCAATGCTTCTTCGGTATAGGCGCGGAAACATTCGTTCTTTGCCATACGGTCCTGTGCGTTTTCGCCGCCCAACAGGCCGATGCGGAATTCAGTGATGCTGTCCTGCGCAAAGGCAGGGGCCACAAGGGCGGTCGTCATCAATGCGGTCGCGATGATCTTTTTCATGTCAGTCTCTCTTGGTTGAATGCTCCCCAGACGGGGCGCGGGGGAAAGGGTCAAAGGGCGGCGGCTTTTTCCATCATGGCGACAGCAGCGGCGCTTTGTTCGATCTGGGTCGATGTCATGCTTTCGGAAAAGCTGTCGTCGGCACCGTAAATGTCGCGGGCCACACCGGTGGTCAGCTGGTCGGGCGTGCCATCGAACACGATGCGCCCGTCGCGCATCCCGATCACGCGGTCGCAATAGCGGCGCGCCGTGTCCAGCGTGTGCAGGTTGGCAATCACCATGCGCCCGTCTTCTTCGTGGATGTCGCGCAGCGCCTGCATCACGACCTGCGCATTCATCGGGTCAAGCGACGCGATAGGCTCGTCCGCCAGAATGATGCGCGGGTCCTGCATCAGCGCGCGCGCAATCGCCACACGCTGTTGCTGGCCACCAGACAAGGCCTCGGCCCGTTTGGGGGCGTGAGCGGCCATGCCAAGACGGTCAAGGATGTCGATCGCCTTGTGAATATCGGGGGTTGGATAAAGGTTGAACATGGTGGCCAGCGTGGACTGGCGGTTCAGCGTGCCATGCAGCACGTTGGACACGACATCCATGCGCGGGACCAGATTGAACTGTTGGAAAATCATCGCGCATTGCGATTGCCAGCTGCGCTTGGCCGCGCCGCGCAGGGCGGTCACATCCAGCCCGTCAAAGGTGATCTGCCCCGATGTCGCATCCGACAGCCGGTTCAGGATACGCAATAGCGTTGATTTTCCCGCACCTGACCGGCCGATGATGCCGATCATCATGGGCTTGTCCACGGTGAAACTGGCCGCGCTGACAGCCGTGTTCGCACCAAAAGTTTTTGTGACTTTATCAAATTTCAGCATGGCCAACCCCTTGTGTCTGCGGGTCAGATAGCGGTGCTGAGATTCACATTTGTGTCGCTTTCACGAAGTTTATGTAACGCGGCATGCGTGTGCCTTTTGCAAAGAACGTTGCCCTTGGCGCGGCTTTGCCCGATGCTGCGGCCAGCAACCGCAGGTAAGCCCCGATGAAACGTATCACGATGACCCTGGACGACGATCTTTTGGCGGCGGTCGATGCGCATATGGATGCCTCTGGTGCCACCAACCGGTCAGAGGCGATCCGCGATCTGGTCGCGCGCGCGCTGGCACCACAGGCACCGTCCGATGCCGCCTGCTTTGGCATTGCCAGCTATACGGTCGAACCCGATATCCGCGATCTGGCCCGCAAGGTGCCACAGGTCCGGCAGGACCATCACGACCAGTTCGCCGCTGCCCTGTCGGTGCCGGTGGATCATGCCACATCGCTCGAAGTGGCTGTGCTGAAAGGATCAGTGGCCGAGGTGGAAACCATCGCCAATGCGCTGTTTCTGGAACGCGGTGTGCGGCATGGCCGTCTGGCGCTGGTGCCGGTGGTGGTCGAGGATCACAGCCACGCCCATGGCAACGGCGCACCGCACCGGCACGCCCGCGTCGTCAACCGGTTTGCGTGACCGACCGCTCCAGCCTGCCTGCAGCCAGCGCCGACAATGCCACCATCAACGTTGCTGCGCCCAGCATCAGCGCCAGCCCGCCCGCCTGATAGGTCAGCCCCGACAGCAAGGTGCCTGACAGCCGCCCCGCCGCATTGGCCATGTAATAAAACCCCACATCCATCGTGACCCGTTCGGCCTTGCTGAAGGACAGGATCAGATAGGAATGCAGCGCCGAATTGACCGCAAAGATCGCGCCGAACACCAACAGCCCCAGCACCAGCGTGACCGTCAGCCACAGCTGCGGACCCGTGGACAGCACCACCGCCGAGGTCAAGATCGCAGGCACCGCTGCAAGCCCCCAAGCCCATTGCCGCGCCGCCCCGATCAGCTCTGCCGCGGGCCGCGTGTCCGCGCGCAACAGCTTGGGCGCGGCCGCCTGCACGGCACCATAAAGGATGATCCAGACCGCCATAAAGGTCCCGATCATGAAAAACGCGGTCCGGTTGCCCGCGACGGTGCCATCCGACAGCACCGCATAGAAATAGATCGGGATGCCCACGACAAACCAGATGTCACGCGCACCGAACAGAAACACGCGCGCCGCACTTAGCCAGTTGACGTTATGGGATTTGGAAAAGACTTCGGTGAATTTGGCACCCTTGCGCCCTTTGGGCAGACCGGCGGGCATGAAGGCCAGCACCGCCAGCAAGATCACGGCCAGCACCGCAGCCATGGCCAGCACCGCCGCCGTGAAACCCAATGTCGCCAGCAGCACCGCCCCCAGCAAAAACCCAAGACCCTTGACCGCGTTTTTTGATCCGGTCAGCAAAGCCACCCAGCGGAACAGACCACCATCGGGGGCCAGTATCTTGACCGCGGATTTGGACGCCATCTTGGCCAGATCCTTGGCCACACCGCTGGCCCCCTGCACCAGCATGACGAAAACAACCGATGTACCGATGGCCCAAGTCGGGTCAAGCTGCGCCAGCGCCAGCAACGCCAGCACCTGCAACCCCAGCCCCAGATAAAGCGTCAGGGTCAACCCGAACCGTGCCGCGATCCAGCCTGCGGACAGGTTCGTCACGATCCCTGCGATTTCATACAGCACGAACAGATAGGCCAACTGCACCGGCGAAAAGCCCAAGCTGTGAAAGTGCAACAACACCAGCATCCGCAGCGCGCCATCGGTCAGCATGAACGCCCAATAGGATGCGGTGACCGCGATATAGGCGTTCATCCCTGCGGCGCGGGCCGTCACAGCGACGCCCCGACCATCAAGGCCACATCGACCAGCCGGTGCGCATAGCCCATTTCATTGTCATACCAGACGTAAAGCTTCACCTGCGTGCCGTTGACCACCATGGTGGACGGCGCATCCACGATCCCTGACCGCGTGTCATTGGTATAATCAGCGGAGACCAGCGGCCGTTCCTCATAGCCAAGGATGCCTTTCAGCGGGCCGTCGGCGGCGGCCTTCATCAACGCGTTGATTTCTTGCGCCGTGGTCGGACGTGGGACCTCGAACACGCAATCGGTCAATGATCCGTTCAGCAAGGGAACGCGCACGGCATGGCCGTTCAGCCTGCCGGCCAGTTCGGGATAGATCAGCGTGATCGCGGTCGCGCTGCCCGTGGTCGTCGGGATCAGCGAATTGAGCGCAGAGCGCGCACGGCGCAAATCCTTGGCAGGCCGGTCGACGATGGTCTGGGTGTTGGTGACGTTATGGATCGTCGTGATCGACCCATGCGTGATGCCGATCCCGTCCAGCAGCACCTTGACCACCGGCGCAAGGCAGTTCGTCGTACAGGACGCAGCCGTAACGATCTGGTGCAATTTCGGATCATAAGTCTCTGAATTGACGCCATAAACGATATTTGCTGTCGGCCCGTCCTTGACGGGTGCGGACACCACGACCTTTTTCACCCCCGCCGCGAAATAGGGAGCGAGTTTCGCTGCCGTCTTGAACACGCCGGTGCAGTCGATCACCACATCGACACCGTCCAGCGGCAAGGCGGCAATGTCCTTGGTCCCGATGAACGGCAGCCGCGTGCCATTGATCGTCAGGCTATCCGCGTCATGGGCGAAATCGGCATCCCAGCGGCCATGCACCGTGTCGAATTCCAGCAGATGCGCCTGCATCGCAGGATCGCCCACAGCATCATTGATCCATGCAATCCGCGCACCTTTTTCCAACAATGGTCTGAGCGCGAGCTTGCCAATCCGGCCAAGGCCGTTGATCGCATAGGTGGTCATGATCATATCTCCGACGGGGATTGCGCGATCTGATCGACCGCTTTTTGCAGCGACAACCGGTCAAGGCTGGCGATGGGCAGGGCTGTGAACAGCTTGATCCGGTTGGCCAAGGCCCCGTAGGCGCGCTGGAAGGCAAGGCTTTTCTCGGCATCCGTGCCGGTGGCCTTGACCGGATCGGGCATGCCCCAATGCGCGCTGACGGGCTGGCCGGACCATGCAGGGCATTCCTCGTTCGCGGCTTGGTCGCAGACGGTAAAGACAAAATCGAACACCGGTGCATCCAGCCCCATGAAGGCTCCGACATTCTTGGATTGCAGCAGGGTCACATCGTGGCCTTTTTGCTGCAAGACTGCCAGCGCGAAGGGGTTCAGTTCTGACCGGGGCAAAGTGCCTGCTGAATGGGCGATGAAACGATCACCCGCCTCTTTGCGCAGGATCGATTCGGCAAAGATCGAGCGGGCGGAATTCCCGGTGCAGATGAAAAGCACGTCATACTTTGTCCGTGTCATGCGATCATGTCCAAGTGGCGCGGGTGCGCAAAGGTCGGGCCTGCCCCGACAACAATCATTGAAAAGGTAATCAAAGGTCTGGTTCACCGCTGCCATAGCGATGGAATATTGCAGCGATGTGGCAGCTCGGTCCTGTGTAACAAGACCGGCCTGCATCAGCGCGGACAGATAGGCCGACAGGGTCGATGGCTTGATATCCAGTGCCTGCGCCAACTCGCCCGCTGGCACGCGGTCGGGATAGCGCCGCATCAACAGGCGGAACACGGCCAGCCGCTGGGGATGGCCAAGGGTCGTCAGGCGGGTGCTGATTTCTTTTTCCATATTTCACAAATATACGAAATATAAAACGCAGCAAGCCGCTTTGCGCGGTTTTACAAAAACTTCACAGGGCGGGCCTGTCAGGCGCGGTCCAGCACCCAATCGGCCATGGCGGGCAGCAGCGCATCCACCAGTGCCTGAAACCCCGCGACGATGGCGGCAGGGCTGTCACCGGCGACAGGCACCGACTGGCTGAACCGGCGCGAGCCGATCACCCGCTGGTCGCGGTCATTCAGCACGGTCAGGGTGATATCGATCGCAGCCACAGGCATGCGATCTGCACCAATGGTCACGTCGAACGCATCGACGCGGGTCAACAGCGCGCTGTCTGGCACAGGCCCGCCTTCCGCTGGTCCGACATAGCCGATCCGGCCCGTGCCAGAGATCGCCCGCACCAAAAGCGACTGCACCACACGGGGCAGTTCAGACGTCCAGCGCCCATCGGGCAGATAGGTGATCGCAGCCGCATCGGGCCGGACCAAGATCCGGTCCGTGCTGATCGCCGCGGTCGCATCTGGCAAGGCGACCAACAAGGTCCGCCGCGTCTGGCGCCCTGTCGTGCCGCCGCTGGGCGGGATCAGGTCATAGGTGTCCAGCGCGGTACCCGCCGCATTCAGCGCCGACACGGCACTGCATCCGCCCAGGGCCATAGCCCCACCGAACATGGCCAGTCTACGTGTCAGTTGGATTGGGGTCATGATGTCATCTCCGGTATTCGGGAACGCGGTTGTCGAGGATGAAGCCCGCAGGATCGTTTCCGATCCGCCGCGTCAGCGTGTTCAGCGTTGCAACAAGCCCGCGCGCCTCGGTGGCAAGGCGGCTGAGTTCGGTCAAGCCGCCAGTCGAGAAATCGCTGATCCCCGGCGCCGCTTGGGCGACGGCATCCTGCACCTGCACCATCACTTGATCGGCCCGCGCGATCAAGGCGCGCAGATCGGCAGCGATGGCCGGCACGTCGGCGGTCACATCCTCGACCGCGGTGCTGATCCGTTCGGCGGAGACGCGCAGATCGGACAGAACCGGCCCAAGGTCGGTCTGCAACACGTCATTGGCGGTATCAAAGGTTGTCTGCGCCGACCCCAGCGCGCCGTCCACCACGCCCAGCGTGGTATTCAGCGCCGCAAGGGATGTCTGCGCCTGCGCGATCAGATCGGTGGCGGCGGTCAATGCAGCCTGACCATCATCGGCCAAGGGCGTCAGCCGCCCGGTGAAACCTGTCACATCGGCGGCCACATCCTCGACCGCGACAGAGGCTGTCTGCACCGCGCGGCGCACATCGGCCACGATCAACGGCAGGTCGGTATTGACCACGGTTTCCACGGTGGCCACGGCGGCGCGCACTTCGGCGATCAAGGCGGCACCGTCGCCTTCGACCAGCACCTCCAGGCTTTCGGACGCAGTTGTGACGGCGTCAAAAGCAATCGTCGCATCGGCCAGCGTTGTTTCCAGCTCGACCAAGCGCGCGTTCAGCAGCGCCGCCGTTTCCCCAAACCCGTCCAGCGTCCGGCCCGTGCGGGTCTGAATATCCTGCACCGCCGCATTCGTTTGCAGCACAGTCTCGGACACCTGCGCAAGGATCATCGGGATCTGCTCACGCAGCAAGTTTTCCGCCAGCGTAAATGCCCCATCCGCACGGTCCAGCATCGGGCCGGTCGTGTTCAGCACCACATCGGCGGATACAAACGCCTGTTGCACGGCAACCAGCGCGCTGTCGGTGCTGCGCAAGGTGATTTCCACCGCCTCGCCGATTGTGTCCAGCCGTTCGGTGAACTGGGTGATCTGCGCGGTCGCATCCCGTACCGTGCCGCTGATTTCGGAAAAATCGCTGAGCGCCTGATCCAGCCGGCCCGTGGTGCGCGACAGGTTGCGCAGGATATCCGCGACCAACGCCTGATTTTCTGCACCCGCAAAGCCCTGCACCTGCTGCAACAAAAGCCGCGCCTCGGCCAGAAGGTTCGGCGCATCCTCGACCAGCGCCTGCACCGTGGACCGTTTGGAATCGATGATCGGCAGCCCGCCTGCGAATGTATCGATCGGCGCAGCCACGCCATCGGTCGCCGAAAGCGAAATAAAGGCGACCCCTGTCACCCCCTGCGATTGCAGCTGCGCGATCGTGGCGGTGCTGACCGGCGTGGCTGCGTCAACCTGAATGATGGTGAAAACCTTGGACGGATCATCCTCGAAGATGCGCAACCCGATCACAGACCCGACCGCGATCCCGTTATAGGTGACCGCACCCGCAGCATCCAGCCCGCTGACATCATCAAGCAAGATGCCATACGTCACGTATTGCCGGTCCAGCTGGACCGAGGCGAGCCAGATAAAAAACCCCAGCGTGCCAAGCATGGCCGCCAGCGTGAAAATCCCGATCAGGATGAAATTGGCACGGGTTTCCATCACTCAGTCTCTTTCGGCTTGGCCACCGGGGTGGCGGCCCTTGCGCGCGGGCCGTGGAAATATTCATGCACCCAAGGATGATCAAGGGCCAGCATCTCTTGCATCGTGCCGACGGCAAGCACTTTTTTATCGGCCAGCACCGCGATCCGGTCGCAGATCGCGTGCAGACTGTCCAGATCATGGGTCACCAGAAACACCGTCAGCCCCAGTGATAGCTGCAATTGCTTGATCAAGGTATCGAAAGCCGCGGCGCCAATCGGGTCAAGCCCCGCCGTCGGTTCATCCAGAAACACAATTTCGGGATCAAGTGCGATGGCGCGGGCAAAACCCGCCCTTTTGCGCATCCCCCCTGACAATTCAGACGGGTAATTGTCCTGCGCCTTGTTCGGTAGCCCGACCATCCGCACCTTGATGCCCGCCAGCAAGGCGCGCAGATCGTCATCAAGGTCCAGTTGTTCGCGCATCGGCGCTTCGACGTTCTGGCGCACGCTCAGCGATGAAAACAGCGCGCCATCCTGAAACATGACACCCCAGCGCCGCCGCAGCGCGCGGTAATCATCGGCATCGGTGTCGCGCACATTCTGGCCGAACACCTCGATCTGGCCTTCGGCGGGTTTGAGCAGCCCGACGATGGACCGCAACAGCACCGATTTGCCGGTCCCCGACCCGCCCACGACGCCGATAATCTCGCCGCGTTTGACATCAAGGTCCAGCCCGTCATGCACCACGGTCGTGCCAAAGCGCGTCACCAGCCCCCGCACACGGATGATCGGATCAATGTTGGGATCGCTTGGCATCACACCCCCACAATCGCGAAAAAGATCGAAAACAGCGCATCCGCCACGATCACCATGAAAATCGCCATGACCACTGATGCAGATGTCTGCCGCCCCAGGCTTTCGGCGTCGCCGCCCACCTTCATGCCTTGGTAACAGCCGATGATCCCGATGATGAGCGCAAAGACCGGCGCCTTGATCATGCCGACATTGAAGTGCCAGACATCGGTATTGCTGACCAAGCGTGCCTGAAACACCGCGGGCGACACGTCAAGTTCGATCCACGACATCAACGCGCCACCAAACAGCCCCGATACATTGGCGATCAGCCCCAGCGCGGGCAACATCAGCACCAGCGCCAAAACGCGCGGCACAACCAGAATCGCGACCGGATCAAGCCCGAGCGTGCGCATGGCGTCGATTTCCTCGCGCATTTTCATTGACCCGATGGCGGCGGTAAAGGCCGACCCCGACCGCCCCGCCACAATGATCGCGGTCAGCAGGATGCCCAATTCGCGCAGGATCGAAATGGCGATCAGGTCTACCACGAACACCTCGGCCCCGAACTGGCGCAATTGCGCAGAACCCTGGAACGCCAGCACGACCCCGATCAAAAACGCCATCAGCGCCACAATCGGCACAGCCTGCAGGCCGACCTGCTGGCAATGATGCACGACAGAGGTCAGCCGCAATGCGCGCGGATGCCGGATTACCCGCGCCATGGCGGCGATGACCTGGCCAAGAAACGACAGCATCTCCAGTGCGTGACTGCCCGCCAGCGCAACACGGCGCCCCAGCGTTTCAAAATGGTCCACCAGCCGCACCGCCGGCTTTGCGCCTGCAGCTTTCGGTGGCAGGTTGGTGCGCACGGCTTCGATCAGCAGGGTCTGCGCATCACTGGCCCCGGTGATCACCGACGCCGCACCGGCAGATGTCCGGCCTGCGAGATCCAGCAAGAACCACGCACCAGCCGTATCCATATGCGACAGCTGCGCGATATCGACCACCTCGGCCCGTGATGCCTGCTGCGCGATGACGTCGCGGTCCAGATGCTCAAAGCTGTCGATTGTCAGCCGCCCCTGCACCGACAGCCGCGCGCCATCGCTGTCAAAGCGGACTTGGCCGGACATATCCGGTGCGGTTTGCAATCGGGTGGCGGACATGTTTTCCTTGGATCACGGGGCGGGCGGCACTGCCCTTGGGTCGCATATCGCCACGAGCTGGGCAAGCGCGGGCTGCACTGCTGGTTGATTTGCGTCAAGGCAGCATCCCCGCCGATCTGCGATGCATAAAGAACGTGCGATAGTGTCGCGCGCTGCAACATAAAGGAAATCACCATGGACCGTTTGACAGCCCTGATCGTCGTCGATGCCACCTGTTCCGACGACCGCATCCGCCATTATATCACCAGCCTGCCCGCAGATGGCGTGCATCTGTCGGTGCTGGTGGTCGGTGCCGCCCCGTCCCTGCCGATGTGGGCCTATGGGTCCGCGCCTTACGGGCCGATCATCTTTCCCGAAAACTGGCACGAAACCTATCAGGCCGGCGGCAGCGAAGTCGCTGATCGCGCCGATGTGATCGAAAAACTGTTGCAGACGGCGGGTGTCGCCGGTGATGTCACGTCTGCCTATGGCGAAGCCTCGGTGTTGGATGACCAGATCGCGGCCCGCGCGGCGCTGTGCGATGTCGTGCTGATCGATCCGGCGCTGGCAGATGCAAGCCTGACATTCCAGCAAGCGCTGGAAGGGGTGCTGTTCAAAACGCCGGTTGCTGTCGCGCTGAACGCGGCGGGGGTCGATCGGGTGCTGCAGGCCAAGCACCCGATGCTGGCGTGGGACGGCAGCCTGCCTGCGCTGCGCGCATTGCACCGCGCCTTGCCGATCCTGCGGCAGGCCGCACAGGTCACCATCCTTGTCGTTGATCCCAACCCACATGGACCCGAAGGCCAGAACCCCGGCAGCGATGTCGCCACTTGGCTGACGCGGCATGGCTGCACCGTCACCTTGCAACAATCGCCCAGCGCGGGGCAGGATACCGGCAGCTGCATTCTGGCCCGCGCGGGTGAAATCGGCGCAGACCTGATCGTGATGGGCGCCTATGTCCATTCGCGCGCGCGCCAGCGTATTCTGGGTGGCACCACGCAGATCGTGATCAGCCAGACAGATCACGCCGTCCTGCTGTCGCATTGAGCGGGCAGCGCCGGGTCTTGGCGTCCGGCGCTGGTCCTTGGCAGGTCAGTCAGCGACGGGGTGCTGTTCTGCCGCCATTTTGCCGGTGATCGTGATCAGCTTGCCGGTTTCGGCCTGATACTGGTTAATCGCTTTTTGGATGAACGCGGCCTGCACATGCTGGGCCTCGGCCAGCGATTTGCAACGCAACAGGGCCTGCTGCAAGTCAAGATCTTCTTTGAAACGGGCCGTGACGAAGGTCGCAAGCGCGGTGCTGACCTGTGTCATGATCGCGATCCATGCGGGGTGCATCCAGGTTGCGGCAGGTGCCACGGCTGCCAGCGTGTCCAGCACGTCGGGCGCAAATCCGTCTTTGTTGGTGTCTTTGGTCATCGCGGGTCCTCCTTGGCGGTTGGGATGCGCGATGATGCCATGTATCGCGCGCCCTGCCCTTGACCTGCGTCAATCAGGAGGCGCGGGTGATCAGCACATCACCCCAGATCGGCAGATGGTCCGAGGCACGCAGGCTTTGCCGTGTCTGCACGACGCCACCATCGGTCAGCGTCAGGCCACGGCCCAGCGCGATCCGGTCCAATGCGGCCATCGGCATGGCGGCATGAAACGATTTGCCCGGCGCATGGACGGTAAAGTCGGCGCGCAACGGGTCCAACCCGCGCGTGGCCGACCATTCGTTGAAATCCCCCAAAACCGCCGTGGGCCGCCCGTCAGGGGCGACCGCGGCGCTGATCGCGGCCAGCTGGCGCTGGCGATGAAACCGGGTCAGGCCCAGATGGGTGGCGATCACGCTGAACGGCCCACCTGCATCCATGTCGATGCGCAAGGCCCCGCGCGGTTCCAACCCCGGCAGAATCAGGCGTTTGACATCCGTCACAAGACTGCCGCGCCGGACCAGCACCGCATTGCCGTGCCAGCCCAGACTGTCGCCCTGCGTGGTGACCGGAACCAGATCGTAATCCGTGTGTTGCCTGATCATATCAGGCGACAAGGCCCCGGGCCTCCCACGCCATCTGAAATCCGCCTCTTGCAAGGCGATGACATCGGCGTCGAGGCCCGCCAGAATATCTACGATCCGGCCCGGATCATAGCGCCCATCAACGCCTTTGGCCTTGCGGATGTTATAAGATGCCAGCCGCAAGGGGCGTGACTTGTGAGTGACGGGTAACATACCCATGATATAGGCACGCCCTGCGCGGATGAAAGAGACAGCAAAATGACCCAAGCGTCAGAGCATAACAACACACGCATGCGGCTGATGGCCCCGATCTGGGTCGCGCTGGCGCTGGCCGCGGTCTGGGCGGCATCGCAAGGCTGGTGGCCGCTGGCGGCGATGTCGACGCTGGCATTTTTCCTGTCGATGGCGCCGATCCTGCTGGCGTCGCAGTACAATATCGCGCTGCCGCTGCCGTTTCTGGTCGCCACGGTTGCTTTTATCATCGCCTCGCTGATCTTTGGCGAGGTTTTCGACATCTATTACCGGATTTGGTGGTGGGATATGGCGCTGCATGGGTCGTCCGCAGTGGCGCTGGGGATGATCGGCTTTTTGTTCATCTATATGCTGTTCGCCGGTGACAGGTTCGCCGCGCCGCCCGGTGCCATCGCCTTTTTGTCCTTTACCTTTGCGCTAAGCATCGGTGCGGTCTGGGAGATTTTCGAATATGGGATGGACCAATTATTTGGCATGAGCATGCAGAAAAGCGTCGATGACACGATGATTGACCTCATCACCGATGCCATCGGCGCGGTGATGAGCGCGCTGGCGGGCTATGCCTATCTCAAAGGGCGGTCAGCCGGCGTATTGGGGCGGCTGATCCGCGATTTTATCAAGCTGAACAGGCATCTTTATGCAAAAGGCCGGTCGCGCAACGACAAATAGACCCTTGCGCTAGATGTTGCTGCGATCCGCCCATCCTGCAAAGGTTTTTTCCAGCGCGACCACGATATAATACAGCAAGATCCCCAACAGCGCCAAGGCGATCAGCACAGCAAACATCAACGGATAGTCCGAATTGGTCTTGCCGCTGTCGAACAGCGCCCCCAGACCGCGCCCATGCGGCGACACGATTTCCATCAAATTGGTGCCAATAAAGGCCAGTGTGACCGATACTTTCAACGCGCCAAAGAATTCGGGCAGCGTCTTGGGCAGCGCAATTTTCCAGAAAATCGTCGATTGCGATGCACCCAAGGACCGCAGGATATCGCGGTATTCGGGTTCCAGCGTGGACAGCCCGATCGAGACCGACACCGCGATCGGGAAGAAACTGATCATGAAGGCGATCAGCACCGTGTTGAAATCGTGCCAGCCCACGAACATCAGCGCCACGATCGGCACCACAGTCGCCTTTGGCACCGCGTTGAAACCGACCAACAGCGGATAAAGCGCATCGCGCATGGTGCGTGAAAAGCCCATGACCATGCCCAGCGCCGTGCCGAACACGACCGCCAGCAACAACCCCGCCACCGTACGCCACAGGGTCTGCCAGCCCATCGTCAGGAACAATTCCCAATATTTGGCATAGGCGGGGGGCAGATCGCTGGGCGCGGCCATCTTGAACGTGGGCCAGCCCATGACCCAGACCAAAGCTTCCCATGCTGCCAAAAAGATCAGCAGCGCCGCGACCGGCACATAGACCTGCCGCGCGGTCATGCCGATGCCTCGGCGGGGACGCGGCCTTGGGCGACCTCGATCTGGTGGCGCAGGGTGTTGAGCATGGTTGCAGCCTCGGGGGTATAAAGGTGGTCCAGCGTGCGCAGGCCGGTATCGGGGATATCCAGCACATATTGCGTGCGTGCAGGCCGGCCCGACAAGACCACGACCTGATCGGCCAGAAAGATGGATTCGCGCAGATCATGGGTGATCAGCACGCCGGTAAAGGGTTCTTCGGCCTTCACGCGGTGCATGATCTGCCACAGGTCTTCGCGGGTAAAAGCATCGAGCGCGCCGAAAGGTTCGTCCAGGATCAGCACCTCTGGCGCATGGATCAGCGCACGGCACAGCGACGCGCGCTGTTTCATGCCGCCGGACAATTCGGACGGGCGCTTGTTTTCGAACCCTTCCAGACCCACCAACGCCAGCAATTTGCGCGCGCGGTCTTCGCCCTGCGCGCGGCTCAGCTTGGTTGGCACGATTTCCAGCGGCAGCAGCACGTTTTGCAGGATCGTGCGCCATTCCAACAGCACGGGATTCTGGAACGCCATGCCAACATTCGACCGCGGGGCGGTGATGCGGGTGCCATGCACCCGCACCTCGCCCTGATCGGGGATCAAAAGGCCTGCGATCAGCCGCGTCAGGGTGGATTTCCCACAGCCCGACGGGCCAACAACGGCGACAAAGCCCCCTTCCGGCACGGACAATTCAAGCCCGTCCAGCACCGGCAAAGGGCCAGAGGCGGTGCGATACGCATGCCGCACCCCCGTGATGTCAATCAGGTTATCCAAGGTCATTCGGCCAGTGAGAATCCGCCCTCGGGCAGATAGGCGCTGGTGAAATACATGGATGCATCTGGCGTGTTGACGAACGCATAGGTCGTGGCGATCTGCTCTATCGCATTGGCCATACGTGCGTCATCAATGATGCCGAACCCGTTGGCCATGACCCAATCGGTCGCCACATTGTCCTGAATGGACAATTGCAGGCGGCGCAGTTCCAACGCTGCATCAGCAGCTGGGTTACGTTCGATCAGCATCGGGATCACGGCTTCGGGGTCTGCGATGGCGGTGGCCCAGCCTTCGGCGACACCTTGCAGAAAGTTGGCGACCACCTCGGCGTTGGATGCGGCGAAATCGGTGTTCACGATGATCACATTGCCATAAAGATCGACACCGTGATCGGCCATCAGCAGCGTGACCAGATCATCCTCTGGCACGCCCAGACGGGCGGTGTTCAGGTAGGATGTGAACGAAAATCCGGTGATCGCGGCCACATTGCCTTCGGCCAGCATCGGTTCGCGCGTTGGAAAGCCCACGGGTTCCACGGTGATTGCCGCGGTGTCCAACCCATTTTCAGCCGCAAAGATCGGGAATTGCGCCCAGGCACCATCAGGTGGCGGCGCGCCCAAAATCTTGCCTTCAAGGCTTTGGGGCGTGTCGTCGATCCCGAGCGAGCGCCGCCCGATCACCGCGAAAGGGGGTTTGTCATAGATCATCATCGCGCCGATCACGGGCGCGCCGGGGTTCTGGTCCAGAAACTTGATCAGGCTGTTGATATCGGCCATGCCAACAGGAAATGCACCTGTCGCCACCTTTGGAATCGCGTCAAGCGACCCGTCACCGGCGGAGACCGTGACATTCAGGTCAAGGGCCGCGAAATTGCCATTATCGATGGCCGCAAAATAGGGCGCGGCCGGCCCTTCGAAACGCCAGTCGAGCGTGAAAGGCAGATCAGTCTGTGCGTGAACGGCCGATGCCCCCGTCAGCGCGACAACCAAAAAAGTACGATTGAACATCTTTTTTCCCCGTTGATGGTTTAATCCTAACAGACACAGACTTTCTTGCGCCCGACAAAGACACCAGCCGCCGTGGCGCATGCTGGTCAAGCCCACGCCATGTCGAACATGATTTGCCTGATTGTTGTGCAGTTTGCCACAAAAGCAAGCAAAAACTATACGGACGATCAAACCACGCCCTGACAGAAAAAATAAAGATGTTGCGCGCCCACTGTTGCGCATTGGCAAAGGTGGTGCCACTCACGCGACAGCCAAAGGGTCTTTGGCCAAGCATAACTGGAGGATACAGATGAATATTCGGTCAAAACTGCTGCTGTTGGCAGGCATGTCACTGGCAGCCTGCACCGAAATGGCAACGACCGGCACTGCATCGAACGGGTCACGCTTTCTGCCCGACCTGCCCGAAAGCGTGCGTGCGATTGCGGCACCGGGACAGAACCTCGACCAGGTCGTGTTTCTGGAAGACGACAATTGCTATTGGTATGAACATGCAGGCCCGGTCGAGACCACCTTGCTGCCGTTGCGCACCGCGCGGGGCAACGCGATCTGCGCCGAACAACCCACAGCGCCGGCAGCACCCGCCGCGACCTGACCCCTTTGGCTGCGCCGCAACGGGCGCAGCCGCCTAGCTGCGGGCGGTGATGTCGTTTTCGGTGGGATAGAGAATGGCGCTGACGCCGGTGTTCACCTCTTCATACAGCCCGATGATATGGGCCATCACCATGCGCACACAGCCCGAACTGGCCCGCCCGCCAATCGACCGCGGGCTGGGGGTGCCATGGATGCGCAGATAGGTGTCGCGGTTGCCATCAAATAGATAGAGCGCCCGCGACCCCAAGGGGTTATCCGGCCCGCCGTCCATCCCGTTGGCATGCTGGGCATAGGTTTCAGGGTCACGTTCAATCATCGCATCGGTCGGCCGCCATGTCGGCCATTTCGCCTTGCGGCGGATCGTATAGGTGCCGGGTTCGTACAGATTGCCCCGCGCGATCGCCACGCCATAGCGCATCGCCGTCCCGTCACCGCGCACATGATACAGATAGCGCGCAACCGCATCGACGTGGATGTCACCGGCGCGCAAGCCGTCATTGGCCTGCACCAGCGTTGGCAGGAAACGCGGATGAAACCCCCAGGGGTTCGACGTCATCGGATCGTAATTCGCAGGTATGACGCGCCGGTCCCAGCCCGCCCACATTTCTGGCGGGGATACTGGCGGCGGCGGTGGCGGCAGGTCAGCGAATTCCGGCAGATCGGCTGCGATCTCGCCCTGTGTCAGCGTGTCGATGGCCGGCGCAGCCAAGGTTTGCGCCGCAATCGGCTGTGAAAACAGGGCAGCGCCTGTCACGATGAAATGGCGGCGGTTCAGCATGGTTTAGGTCCAACTCTGGCGTCAAAAATCAATTTATGTCTAGGCACGGCCCAAGACCCTGACAAGGGTTTTAGGGTACAAGTCTTTACACAGCCTTGCGACGTGGTCTTGATGGAACACTGCGCAATCAGGATTGTTCCAGCACGATCTTGCCCTTGGCGGTGCCGGTTTCGATCATCGCATGGGCCTTGCGCAGGTTTTCGGCGTTGATCGGGCGCAGGACGGTATCAAGCGTGGTCCGCAACCGGCCCGCGTCGATTTCATCCGCGACATAGGTCAGCAAATGATGCTGCGCGATCATGTCGGGGGTCTGGAACATCGCGCGGGCGAACATGAATTCCCAATGCAGGCTGGCAGCCTTGGTTTTCATCGCGGCCATAGGCAGCGGCACATCGGTGTTGTCGATGGACACGATCCCGCCTTGCGGGCGGATCAGTTCGACCGCAGCCTCCCAATGGCGCATGTCGTTGAACACGGCGATATGATCGACATGATGCAGCCCCAGCGCGCGGACCTGTGCCACCATATCGGCGCGATGGTCGATCACATGATCAGCCCCCAGTGCGGTGACCCAAGCGGCGGTTTCAGGCCGTGACGCAGTGGCGATCACGACCAGCCCTGCCGCCTTGGCCAGCTGGATGCCGATAGACCCGACGCCGCCCCCTGCCCCGATGATCAGGATGCTTTGGCCCGCATCCGCCCCGTCACGGTCGATGCCCAGCCGGTCGAAGAAAGATTCGTAAGCGGTGATCGTCGTCAGCGGCAAGGCCGCAGCCTGCGCAAAGCCCAAGGTCGCAGGCTTGCGCCCGACGATACGTTCATCAACCAGCTGGAATTCCGCGTTCGAGCCTGACCGCGTGATGTCGCCGGAATAATAGACCTCGTCGCCCACAGCGAACAGCTTCACATCCGGCCCCACGGCCGCAACAACGCCTGCGGCATCATAGCCCAGCACGCGCGGCGGGTTCTCAACCACGTCAGCCCCCTTGGATTTGCGCACCTTGGTATCGACCGGATTGACCGACACCGCCTTGACCGCGACCAGAATGTCGCGCCCGGTTGGCACGGATTGGGGCAGATCGACATCGACAAAACAGGCCGGATCGCTCACCGGCAGGTAACGGGTCAGGGCGACGGCTTTCATGGTTTTATCCTTTGGTCAGTCATCAAGGCTCAGTTGGGCGAGTATCTCTTCGCTGTCCTGACCGCAATGCGGCGGCGGCAAACGGTATGTCACAGGCGTGCGCGACAGTTTCAGCGGATTGCCCAACAGCCGGACCTGGCCTTTTTGTACATCCACGCGCGGCATCGCCACGACCATGTCGCGCGCTTGAGCCTGATCCGACCCAAGAGCCAGATCAATGGTGTTGACGGGGCCGACGGGCACCTTGCGCGCCTCCAGCCCTGCGATCACCGCAGCCAGCGGGCGCGCAGCCAGCCGTGGGCCGATCACTGCAAGCAAGGCATCGCGGTTCTGCGTGCGCGCCAGATTGGTGGCAAAACGCGCATCAGTGACAATATCCGCACAGCCCAGAAAATCGCAAAACCGCGCGAACTGGCTGTCATTGCCGACCGCGATGATCGCATGGCCATCGGCCACGGCAAAAACGTGGTAGGGGACAATATTGGGATGCCCGTTGCCACGGCGCTGCGGCAGATCGCCCGATTCAAGGTAATTGGTGCCTTCGTTGATCAGCCAAGCCAATTGGCTGTCCACCAAGGCGATGTCGATATGCTGGCCTTCGCCGGTGTGTTCCTTGTGGCGCAAGGCGGCCAGAATGCCCACAGTCGCATACATGCCGCACATCACATCGGCGACACCGACGCCGACCTTCATCGGGGCGCCGTCAGGTTCACCGGTTAGGCTCATGATACCGCCAAAGCCTTGGGCCATCAGGTCATAGCCCGGTTTGTCGCGGTTCGGGCCGGTCTGCCCAAATCCCGAGATCGAACAATAGATAAGCCCCGGCTGGCGCGTCAGCAAATCGTCCGGCCCCAGACCGTATTTCGCCAATCCGCCGGGTTTGAAGTTTTCGACCACGACATCGGCAGACCGCGCCAGCGCACGGACCTGCTGCTGGCCAAGCTCTGTGCTGATGTCGATGCTGACGGATTTCTTGTTGCGATTGGCGGCCATGAAATAGGCCGACAGATCGGTCGGTTGCCCGTTTGTGTCACAGACATTGGGCGGGCCCCATCCGCGCGTGTCGTCGCCCCCTGTCGCGGGGTTTTCGATCTTGATCACCTCGGCCCCCAGATCGCCGAGCAACTGGGTGCAGGTCGGCCCCGCCAGAATGCGGGTCAGGTCCAGAACCCTGATCCCGTCGAGTGCGCCCGCCATGCCTGCTGTCTCCCCTGATCGTACCTGCGTGACTGTCTTTGGCCGCTGCAGCTTCGTCAAGGGCTGGCCAAGGCGGCGGGCGGTGGCGGGGTGTCGTTTACACCTTAAGCGTGTATTTTTTCCACAACAGGCGCATCCGGATCAAGCGCAGGACGGATCATGGGCCAAGGCCGGATCACGCAGGCGGCGGGCAGGCGCAAGCGTCTCTCGAGGCGGCGCAAGGCCGTTGAAAACACGCCACAGATTCGTCACAATTCGCCTTATTTTTACCATATTTTAAGGCTTTACCGCGTGAAACTCATGTAATGTATTCCGTGACACAACGTCACTTTGGTGAAACCTGTCCTTTAGGTAAGGTTTCCGGCAAGGCATGCATGAAAGGCATTGACCGACTGAAAATGGATGCCGTAAAACACAACCAAGCCGCGTGTATGAGTAAATTTTGTATTAAGTTTTGCGGATTGCGGACGCCGGATCGGTGGCTGCTGATTTGCTGGCAGGACCTGGTCTTGCCAGCAAAGTTTTTTCCCTCAAATCCGCTATAGCCCGGCCACCTGCGCCGTCGTGACCGGCGATTGCGGCAGGCCGACCGCCTGCCCTGTGCGCGCGCTTTGCTGTGCGGCCATGCCGATGGCGACAGCCGCTGCCCCGTCCTGCACCGTCACCTCGACCACGCCTTCACCGCGCACGACAGCATTGAACCGCTGGTGCTGATAAAACGTCGATCCATTGTGATCGCCTGCCTCCAGCAAGGTGGGATCGACCGGAATTTCGGATATGAACGGGCCTTTGGGGTCACGCGGGCTGATGATCAGCTGCGGCACGGGAGGCTCCCCCAGCGCCAGCGGCCAGAACCGGCCAGGCCCCGGCACAAGCGCCTCGATCTTGCCGAGGGGGCCGACGGCGCTGATTTCTTCTTGATAGCGTGATCCTTCGGCGAACATGCACAATTCCAGCATCGCACGCGACCCACGCGCGAAATCGACGATCACATAGGCATTGTCCCAAATATCCGGCGCCTGCCCGTCATAGCGTTCGTCAATATGGTTCACCGCCTGCCCCGCGCTCGCCATGACGCGGACGGGTTCGTCCTGCATGATCAGGCGCATCAGGTCGAAGAAATGACAGCATTTTTCAACCAAGGTGCCGCCGGTCTTGGCGTTGAACCGGTTCCAGTCGCCGACCTTGGGCAGGAACGGAAAGCGGTGTTCGCGGATCGTCAGCATCCGCACACCGCCCGTGACAGCCTCGGCCTGCGCGACCAGCGCGGCAACGGGCGGCATATAGCGGTATTCCATCGCCACCCAGACAGGGTGCGGGTAAGCGGCGAACAGATCATCCACCAGCGCCGCATCAGACGGATTGGTGAACAGCGGCTTTTCACACAGGATCGGCAAAGGCCGCGTCGCGACGATCTGCTGCAATTGCGGGACATGCAGGTAATTGGGGCTGACGATGACCACGGCATCCAGATCGGCAAAGGCCAGCAACGCATCAAGGCTGTCCGCGACATGCGCGCCGCCCGCCAACACCGCCGCCGCCTGCGCGAGCTCTGGCACAGGATCATAGACCACGCAAACCCGCCCATGCGGCAACAGGTTGATATTCATGATATGTTCGCGGGCCATCATGCCGCAGCCGACCAGCCCGTAGTTCACCATTTGCACGTCGTTCACCCTTTTCCCATGCGCGAGATATATTGCGCCCGGTCCGCATCGAACCAGGTGCGCGAAAATTCGACAGGCACGCGGCCTGCCAGATATGAATTGCGTTCGATGTAACCGGCCACTGCCCCTGGCGGCAGATGAAAATCGGGCGGCGTCCAGTCGGGCAAAGGCGCGACACCAATCCGGTCCTCGGCCGCCGCGATCACCAACCCCAGCCGGTCGCGGTAAAACAGATACAGCGAATCGATCAGGTCCTGTGGCCCGATGGCGGGCGCATAGCCCCCGTCGAGCCAGATTTCCTCCAGCCCGACCAGCACGCCCCCCAACCAGCGCAAGCGCCTGATCCGGTGCCCTTGCGCATGTTCGCCGAATGGCCGTGCATCCGCAGGTTTTGCCAACAGATCGACCGACAGCACCTGCGCCGTGGGCAAACCGCCGCCGCGTTTCAGCTCTAGCCGGAAAAAGGCGTAAACGGAATCGACCGCCTCGAGCTTGCGCACATAATTGCCAGACCCTTGAACGCGCTGGAGTAACCCCTTGGCCGCGACATCGGCCAGCGCCTTGCGCAATGTGCCGACAGCAACGCCCAAAGTCTCTGCCATCTCGCGTTCGGGGGGCAGGCGCGCGCCATCGGCCAGATGTCCGGCGGCGATTTCGCGGATCAGCATTTCGCTCAGCTGCACGAATTTCGGCAAGGCAGAGGGTGTCGCCATGGCCCTGCCCCTCCCCGGCGCGCCAGCTAATTGATACACTATTGTTGCACATATCTGGCCATGCTACGCAAGTGCAAAGACAACGTCCTTGGGAGGGGAATCAATGAGCGTCGTGCCCGTCACCAGCGCCGATCTTGATGCGGCAGAGGTGTCCTGGTTTTCCGCCCTTTGTTCGGATGATTACCAGTTTCTGGGCGTGCCGGACGGCGATCTGCGGTCGTCATGGGACCATTGCCGCGACATCGCCCTGACCGCCGAGGCGCAGGGGTTCCGCAACATCCTTGCCCCATCGTCCTATCAGGTCGGGCAAGACACGCTGTCTTTCGTGGCCGGCATGGCGCCCTTGACCGACAAGATCAATTTCCTTGCCGCGATCCGCTGTGGCGAGGTGCAGCCGATCATGCTGGCGCGCACGATTGCCACGCTGGACCATATGCTGCAGGGGCGGCTGACGCTGAACGTCATCAGCTCCGATTTCCCCGGTGAAGTGGCCGACAGCAAATACCGCTACAGGCGCAGCCACGAGGTCGTGGAAATCCTGCGTAAATGCTGGACGCAGGACGAGGTCAGCCATGACGGCGAAATCTACCAGATCAGCAAACTACCTACCGACCCCGCCCGCCCCTATCAGCAAAACGGCGGTCCGCTGCTTTACTTTGGCGGCTATTCGCCCGATGCCTTGGAACTTTGCGGCGCGCAATGCGATGTCTATCTGATGTGGCCCGAAACCCGCGATGTGCTGGCGCAAAGGATGAAGGATGTCCATGCAAGGGCCGCCGCCCATGGGCGCACGCTGGATTACGGGCTGCGCGTGCATATGATCGTGCGCGATACCGAGGCCGAGGCCAAGGACTATGCCGATTATATCGCCAGCAAGCTTGACGACGAATATGGCAAGCTGATCCGCGACCGCGCCCACGACAGCATCAGCCTTGGGGTGGCGCATCAATCGCGCGCGCGCGAACTGGCGGATCAATTCGGTTATACCGAACCAGGGCTCTGGACTGGCATTGGCCGCGCGCGGTCGGGCTGCGGGGCGGCTTTGGTCGGATCAACCGACCAGATCCTGTCCAAGATCGAAGACTACCAGAAAATGGGCATCCGTGCTTTCATCTTTTCAGGCTATCCGCATATCGCCGAGGCCGAACATTTCGGCGCACGGGTGATGCCACATCTGAAAACCTGCTCGCTGCCGCATGCCTATGGGCGCGTGCCAACCGCAACACCAGCCACGCCCTTGGGCATAGGACAACGCCGCTAATGCAACGCATCCAGATCACCAATGACCTTTCCTTCAGCCGCATCATCTATGGCATGTGGCGGCTGGGCGATGATACCGACACCAGCCCCAAACATGTGCAGGCCAAGATCGAAACCTGCCTGGCCCAGGGCATCACCACGATGGATCAGGCCGATATCTATGGCGGCTATATGGCCGAAGAAATCATGGGCCATGCGCTGCGCGCAGCCCCCGCGCTGAAACACCAGATCGAGATTGTCACCAAATGCGATATCATCGTCTCTGCCGGGCGCTATGCCGGGGCGGGGGTGAAACATTATGACACGTCAGCGGCGCATGTGACGGCGTCGGTCGATCATTCGCTGCGGCTGATGGGGGTGGACCGGATCGACACGCTTTTGATCCACCGGCCCGACCCGCTGATGGACCATCACGACACAGGGGCGGCACTGGATGCGCTGGTCGCATCCGGCAAGGTGCGCAGTGTCGGCGTGTCCAATTTCAAACAGCATGACTGGACCCTGCTGCAATCGGCGATGCAAACGCCGCTGATCACCAACCAGATCGAATTGTCGCTGACGGCCCATCAAGGGTTCACCAATGGCGATGTCGCCTATCTGCAAGAACGCAGCGTGCCGATCATGGCGTGGTCGCCCCTTGGCGGCGGCGCGCTGATGACCGGCACCGGGGCTGTGCAGGACGCACTTGCCGCCGTGGCCGCTGAACAAGCTGTGGACAGCGCAGCCGTTGCCGTCGCATGGTTGCTGGCGCATCCCGCCCGGATCATGCCTGTGATGGGCACCAATGCGATTGGCCGGATCAAAACCCTATCTGACGCATTGAAAGTCACGATGGACCGTGAGACCTGGTTCAAACTTTATACCGCAGCCCTTGGCCAGGAAGTCCCCTAATGCCCCAGACATTCGACCCGCAGACCGACAGCACCCGTTTTCGTACGGCCCTCGGGTCCTTTACGACCGGCGTGACCGTCATCACCACAGATAGCCCCGAAGGCGCGATCGGGATCGTCGCAAACAGCTTTGCCAGCGTCTCGCTCGACCCGCCGCTGGTGTTATGGTCGCCGGCGAAATCCTCCAAGCGCTTTGAGCATTTTGCAGGCGCGCGGCGCTTTGCGATCCATGTCATGGCCGCCGACCAGCGCGATATCTGCGCGGCCATCCTCGAGTCAAAGACAGCAATCCGCAATGTGCCAACGCATCTGTCGCATTGCGGCATGCCGATCATCGCAGGCGCACTTGCCACGTTCGAATGCAATCTCGAAACCAGCCATGATGCAGGCGATCACGTCATCATCGTCGGCCGCGTGACCAAAGCCCATCACACCGAAGGCCAGCCCCTGACCTTTCATGGCGGCCAATACGGAACCTTCGCACCACACCATCCACCATCTTCAGAGTAAAAATATCCCGGGGGAATTGCCCCGCAGGGGCAAGGGGGCAGCGCCCCGAAAGCGTAACAAAACAGGGGAGGAGCCGATGTCGGTCCTGTTTGGTATCTTGTGGCCGCTCGAGCGGTTCAACACCGCGGTACTTGCCATAGGCAAGCTGATCGCGGTGGTGGCGCTTGCCGTGATGGTGGCCTTGATCCTCGGACAGGTATTTTTCCGCTATGTGCTCAGCGATGCACCAAACTGGACCGAAGAAGGCGCGCGGTTCGGGATGCTCTGGATGACAGGGCTGATGGCGCCGCTGGCCTACCGGATCGGCGGCTTCGTGGCGATCGACATGCTCGAACGCGCCCTGCCCCGTTTGCTGGCGGGTCTTTTGGGCTTGCTGCTGCTGGCGATTTCACTCTGGGTGTTGGTGATCGCCTGGGAACGCGGGCTTAACAATCATCTGCTGACGCTCTCGGGGCGCGGCTGTTCGTCGTCGCTGCAATGGCCCTTCGGGATCGAAATCGGCAAATGCGGCGCGCGGTTCCAGAATAATTACCAATATGCCTCGCTCTGGGTCGGGGTCAGCCTGCTGATTGCAGTCAATGTCGAACTGATGCTGCGGCAGGTCATCACGCTTTTGGGGCAAGGTGACCGGCTGACATCGTTCAAACAGACCGAGATCGCGGGGGCTGAATAATGCTGATCCTGTTTTTGCCACTGTTCCTGATGCTGATCCTGATCGGCCTTCCGGTGGTTTTTGCGCTTATGGCCGCCCCTTTTGCCATGATCATGGCCGAAGGCGACACCCGCAACGTGGTGGCAGGGCTTTACCGCAACCTTTACAACGGTATGGACAGTTTCCCGCTAATGGCGCTGCCGTTCTTCATGCTGGCGGGCGAGATCATGAACCGTGGCGGCATCACCATGCGGTTGGTGGAATTCGCCCAAGCCTTTATGGGCCATATGCGCGGCGGGCTGGCGCATGTGAACATCCTGTCCTCGATGCTGTTCGCGGGCCTGTCAGGGTCGGCTGTGGCCGATACATCCGCGATCGGGTCCACCATGATCCCCGCGATGGAAAAGAACGGCTATACCCGCCGCTTTGCCGCCGCGATCACTGCGGCCAGTTCAGTCATCGGGCCGATCATCCCGCCATCAGGCATCATGATCATCTATGCCTATGTGATGGGCGAAAGCGTCGCGTCCCTGTTTCTGGCAGGCATCGTGCCGGGGATTCTCGTGGGTGTCGGGCTGATGGTCATGGTCCGGTTGATGGCCGACCGGTACGACCTGCCCAAGGCCGAACGGATCGTCCATAAAAACCAGACCATCACGCCGGTGGAATATTGGGTCAGCTTTGCCCTGCTGCGGATCAATTTCGCGGGGCTTTTGATGGCGCTCTATTCCTTCATCGCTGGCCCTGTCGGGCTGGCGCGTGTGAATGATGCGGGCGACACCGTGCATGCGCTGAACCTTTGGGTCGTGTTCGCCGCCCTGCTGGTCGCGTCACATTTCATCCTGATGGGCTATCGCAAGCGGGTCACATCCGATTTCCGCATCGTCTGCAAAAAGGCGGTCGCACCGCTGCAAACGCCGATCATCATTCTGGGTGGCATCCTTGTGGGTGTCTTCACCCCGACGGAAGCCTCGGCCATTGCTGTCGCCTATGCGCTGATCGTGTCGTTCTTTGTGCTGCGGTCGATGAAATTCAGCGATCTGTCCGGCGTGCTGACACGCTCGGCCATCGCCACATCGGCGGTGCTGTTGCTGGTCGGGGCCGCTGTCGCGTTCAAGACTGTCGTGGCCTTGTCATATGCACCGCAGATATTGTCGGATTATATCTTGTCGCTGTCCGAGAATCCGCTTGTCCTTCTGTTTCTCATCAACGTGTTGTTGTTCGTCGTCGGCATGTTCCTTGATGCGGGGCCGGCGATCATCATTCTGGGGCCGATCCTTGGACCAATCTTTGTCGATATGGGCGTGCATCCGGTGCATTTCGCCATCATCATGAGCGTGAACCTGACCGTGGGGCTGGCCACACCACCCATGGGGCTGGTGCTGTTCGTGGCTTCGACCGTGTCGGGCGAACGGGTGGAAACTATCGCCCGCGCCATTCTGCCGTTTCTGGCGGTGGAAATCGCCGTCATTTTCCTGATTACCTATGTCCCCGCCATTTCGATGACGGTGCCATATCTGGCCGGATTTCTGGGCTGTGCCCCGGATGTCGGCTTTTCCGCCTGTATCAGCCCCGTGCCGATACAGTAATCACCAGCATCCACAGGGAGGATACCATGCTGAAAAAACTGACCCAACTTGCCATGACCGCCGCCGTGCTTGTCACGCCGATGGCCCTGGCCGCACAGGATTTCACAATCCGCGCGACCGCCAATTCCAACACCGATGACGAAGATTATGACGGTCTGGTCGTGTTCAAGGATTATGTCGAAGCGGCCTCCAACGGACGCATCGCGGTGGAATTGTTCATCGGCACGCAGCTTTGCGCCACGGGCGAGGAATGTCTCGAAGGCGTGTCCGAGGGTTCTATCGACGTCTATATCTCGACTTCGGGCGGGGCAGCGGGGATTTTCCCTTATGTGCAGGTGCTTGACCTGCCCTATCTGATGTCCTCTGATCGCGTGGCCGAGGCTGTGCTGCAAGGCGATTTCGTGCGCACCATGCGCGATATGGCGCTGGCTGACAGCGACAACACGATCCGCCTGATGACCATCGGCAATACCGGCGGCTGGCGCAACTTTGCCAATACCGAACGCCGCGTCCAAACCCCTGCCGATCTGCAAGGGCTGAAGCTGCGCACGGTCGTGGCCGACCTGCCGATCCAGCTGGTCGAGGCGATGGGCGCATCCGCGACCCCGATCCAGTGGCCAGAGCTGTTCACATCGCTGCAAACCGGCGTGGTCGAAGGCACCGCCAACGGCATTACCGACATCATGAACATGAAATTCCCCGATGCCGGTCTGCAATACCTGACACTGGACGGTCATTCCTACATGGGTGCGCTGTGGTGGATGAACAACGACGCTTTCCTTGCAATGCCAGAGGATCTGCGCCGCGTCGTGGTTGACGGCTTTGCAGCACTTCAGCAGGCGACCTTCGCCTCGCCCAAGCGTAAATCCATTGCCGCTTATGAGGCGTTTCTAGCCGGTGGCGGCGATCTCTACGTGCCGACCCCCGAAGAAAAGGCGATGTTCGCCGAAGCCGCACAGCCGGTCTATGAGTGGTTCAGCGCGAACGTTCAGGGCGGCCCCGATATGCTGACCGCCCTGCAAGAGGCTGTCGCACAGGTCGAGACCGAGATGGCTGCAGGCTATGCATCCGATCTGAACTGATCACGACTGTAGGTCGGGGTTCTCCCCGACCTACCTTTCGTAGCGGCGGGATGAACCCCGCCCTACGCCAACACCCCTTGGACCGCCTCATATTGCGACAAGAACACGCGGCCCGTCAGCTGATCCAGGAAATGCTGTTCGGCCAGCCTGTCCATCACAGGGCCTTTCACCTCTGATAGATGCAGTTTCACGTCCATCTCGCGCAGACGGTCGTTGATCGCCTCCAGCGATTCCAGCGCGCTGAAATCAATCTCGTTGATCGCCGAACATTGCAGGATGACGTGGCGCACTTCTTTGTCACCGGCAACGCGGGCCTGAATCCGGTCTTCCAGATAACGGGCATTGGCGAAATAGAGGCTTTCATCCACCCGCAAAGTCACGATGCTGGGATGGGTAATGACCTTGTGGCGCAGGATATTGCGGAAATGCTCGGTCCCCGGCATTTGGCCCACTTCTGCGATATGCGGCTTGGACGACCGGTACAGATGCAACAGCACCGACAGCAAGACACCAGCGGAAATCCCCGCCTCGACCCCCAGCGCAAGGGTCAGCAGGATCGTCGTGGCGACAGCCGCGAAATCACCGCGGTTATAGGCCCAGCTGCGTTTCAGGATCGAGAAATCCACAAGGCTCAGCACCGCCACGATGATCGTCGCGGCCAGCGTCGCAGTGGGCAGAAAATAGATCAGCGGCGTCAGCGCGAGAGCCGCAATCGCTAGCCCGACGGCGGTAAACGCCCCCGCAGCCGGTGTTGCAGCCCCTGCGTCAAAGTTCACGACAGAGCGCGAAAATCCGCCCGTCACCGGAAAGCCACCCGTGAGCGATGCGCCGATATTGGCGACCCCCAGACCGATCAGTTCCTGATCGGGGTCGATCCGCTGGCGCTTTTTGGCGGCCAGTGTCTGGGCGACGGAAATCGATTCCACGAAGCCGATGATCGAGATCAGAAAGGCCGGCAGCAGCAATTGCTGCAGCAAAGCTGGCGAAAAGGATGGCAGCGTGAACGGCGGCAGGCTTTGTGGTACAGCGCCCACGATCTTGACGCCGCGCGCGTCCAGCCCCCAGTACCAGACCGCCGCCGTGGTCGCCACGACCACAACAATCGGTCCCAGTTTGACCAGAAACCCCGTCAGCCCCGCACCAAGGCCCAGCTTGGTCAGCACAGGTTTCAACCCCTTGCGCACCCAGAACAAAAACCCCGTCGCCAGCACGCCGATCAGCGCGGTGATCCAGTTGATCCCCCCCAGATTACGGCCCAGCGACACCACCAGTTCGGCCAGGTTATGCCCCTCCGCACTGATCCCAAGGATATGTTTCAACTGGCTGGCCGCGATGATGATGCCCGAGGCAGTGATGAACCCCGCAATCACCGGATGCGACAGGAAATTCGCCACAAACCCCAGCCGGAACAGCCCCATCGCGACCAGAATGACCCCCGACAACCCCGCCAGCGACAGGGCGGCCACAGCATAGCCCATGGTGCCTTGCTCGACGATATTGCTCAGGGCGGCCGCCGTCATCAGCGACACCACTGCAACCGGCCCCACGGCCAGGCTGCGGCTGGTGCCGAACACGGCATAGAGCATGATCGGCACGATCGAGGCATAAAGCCCCGCCTCGGCCGGCAACCCCGCCAACAGCGCATAGGCAAGCGATTGCGGGATCAGCATGATCGTCACGATAAAGGCGGCGGTCAGGTCATTGCCAAGGTCGGAACGGGTATAGTGCCGCCCCCATGACAGAATGGGCAGGTAGCGGATCAAACGGGTATTCATGAATTTCTGGCCAGTTGGGCCGCTTGCAAGCGCAGCAAGCGGAAAGGTGAGCGCAAGATCAGACCTTGCAGGTACGCATGCCAAGAACGGTGTAGAGCGGGCAAGACCGCGTTACGGCGACCCCCAGCATCACCAAGCCTACCACGACAGATAGGATCGTTGCGAGCAGGCTGTCAAACACTGCCATGCCACCGATGAATGGCAGCGCCAGCAGGACAATGCCCAGGGTGCTACGGATCATCCGGTCGATATCGCCAACATTGACGGTCATTTCAAAGGCTCCTTGTTCAAGCTGCCAAAGGTCTAGCGCAATCGCCCCACCTGTGTCAGTGATATTGTCACAGACCCAATGGTCAGCCGTGATGCCGCGCCACATCTTGCAATCCTGCACGATCTGCAATCATGATGACCCCGCGCGCCTGCGCGATCCAGCCGCGGCGCTGGAATTCCTGCAATTGGCGCGACACGACTTCGCGCGCGGTGCCCAATTCGACGGCCAGTTTCTGATGCGTGGTGGCGATCCGGTCATCCCCATGCGACAATTTCAACAGCTTGTCGGCAAGCCGCACATCAATCCGCTGAAACGCAACCTCGTCGATCATCAAGAACAGATCGGTGATCCGCTTGGAAAAGGCGGCAAAAACAAAATTGCGAAAGGATTTCGACTGCGCGACCAGATCGTCGAACACATCGCGCGGCACGGCGGCAGCCCGCACATCGGTTTCGGCAATGCCCGTGGCGGCATAATCATCATAGGCCAGCAAACAGGCCGTGGTCAGCACGCAGCTTTCGCCAGCCTCGATCCGGTACAGCACGATCTCATGGCCGGTGTCAGACACTTGCTGGACACGCACCGTGCCCGCAAGCAAGAACAGCATGTTTTCCGGCGATTTGCCGGGACCAAAAATCACCGTGCCTGCAGGTGCCACCACAACCGCGCTGCGCGCCAAAAGCTGCGCCTTGATCGTGGGCTCCAGCCGCGCCAGCCCGGCAAACCTGTCCAGCCACGTGTCGTCCTGCGCCATTCTTTCCGCCTCGCTTTGTTGCAAATACTCCCCGCGCGGCGCGCGTCACCCACGCCGGATCAGCACACCCAGATCGGCAACATTGGTGCCGGTCGCGCCGGTCAGCAACAGACCATCCACCTGCGCCAAGGCAGCATAGCTGTCATTATTGGCCAAAAGCGCTGCCAGACCCGCAATCTTGCCCAGACTGTCCTGATCCACAATCCCGCCAGCGGCATCGGTTGGCCCGTCGCGCCCGTCACTGCCTGCTTGCAGACAGGTCCAGTCACCCCAGCCGCGGTCTGCAGCGACGATCGCGATGCGCAGCGCCAGTTCCTGATTGCGCCCACCACGGCCAGTACCTTGCAGCATGACCGTCGTCTCGCCACCCCAAAGCGTGATACCCGGGCGCGCCTGATCGCAGATCAGTTTCGCGGCATCGGCCACGTCGCCGGTGACGGGTGCGGCGATCACATGCGCCACGCCCGCCGCCTGCGCCATGGCGGCAACGCTTTGCCTGTTCGATCCGATCAGGATGTTGCGTGCGGCAGGCAGGTCCGGCGCGGGGCGCGCCTGCGCCAGATGATCACGCACCGATGGCGGCACGCGGTCCCACAGGTTTGCATCGCGCAACATTGTCACCGCCTGTGCCGCTGTGCCAATGGGCGGCGCAGTCGGCCCGCTGGCAATCGCGCTCAGATCGTCGCCCACGACATCGGACAGGATCAATGCGGTGACGTTGTTGGGGGCCGCATGGCGCAGGAACCCGCCGCCTTTGATATCGGACAATTGCTGGCGGATCAGGTTCATGGCGCGGATGTCCAGCCCCGAGGCCAGCAACAGCCTGTTCACCGCGATCTTGTCGGCCAATGTCAGCGCGCCTGCGGGGGCGGGCAGCAAGGCTGATCCACCGCCCGAAATCAGCGCCAGCACCGGGCCTTGGGCCGCGCGCAAGGCCGCGATCACCGCCAGCGCCGCTTTTGCGCCGCTTTCATCCGGCACCGGATGACCCGCGGCAAACACCGCTGCCCCGTCCAGCGGCTGGGCGTTTTCGTAATTGGTCACGACGATAGCTGGCACACCGGCAAAGCGCGACAAGGCTGCGTGCGCCATACCGCGCGCGGCCTTGCCTACGGCCACGATCAGCGCCGGCGCGGGTAGATCATCCAGATGGCGCGTCACCGCCGCCACCGGATCAGCGGCCTGCACACCAGCGTCAAACAGCCGCCGCGCAGTGCTGCGCATATCGTTCATATCGGACCTCTTTTCGGCCTGCGTAAGGTGGATCATGATCCACCTTACCTGCCGGATTTACAAGGTCACAGGTAGCGGTTCACCAGATTTTCCAGCCGTTCCTGACGGCCCGACCGTGGCGCGGGGTTGATCGCTTGCGCCATCACCTTGGCGGTGATCGCATCCAGATCGCTGGCCAGCAACGCGCGGCCAGCCTCTGTGTCCCAGCCAGCGTAACGGGCATCGCGCGCGGATTCGAGCTTGCCATCCGCCAGCATCGCCGCTGCCGCCTTCAGCCCCGCAGCGCAGGCATCCATGCCGCCCACATGCGCAAGAATCAGATCCTCTGCATCAAGGCTCTGGCGGCGCAATTTGGCGTCGAAATTGGTCCCACCCGTGGTGAAACCACCGGCGCGCAGCACCTCGTAATAGGCCAGCGCCATTTCCGGCACATTGTTGGGAAACTGGTCGGTATCCCAACCGGATTGATAATCGTTGCGGTTCATGTCGATGGACCCGAAAATCCCCAATTCGCGCGCCATCGCCAGTTCATGTTCGAACGAATGGCCGGCCAGAATGGCATGACCCTGTTCGATGTTCATCTTGACCTCGCCTTCAAGGCCAAACTCCTTGAGGAACCCGTAAACCGTGGCGACATCGTAATCATATTGATGCTTGGTCGGCTCCTGCGGCTTTGGTTCGATCAGGATCGCGCCTTTGAAGCCCATCTTGTGCTTGTAATCGACGACCATCTGCAACATCCGGCCCGCCTGCGCACGTTCGCGGCCCATGTCGGTGTTGAGCAGGGTTTCATAGCCTTCGCGCCCGCCCCACAGGACATAGTTTTCGCCGCCCAGTTTCATGGTTGCATCCATGCAGGTCTTGATCGTGGCAGCAGAAAACGCGAATACATCAGGGTCAGGGTTCGTCGCCGCACCCGCCATGAACCGGCGATGCGAAAACAGGTTCGCCGTACCCCAGAGCAGTTTGACGCCGGTCGCTTCCATCTTGGCTGCGAAATAATCGACGATCTCTTCCAGATTGCGGGTGTTTTGCGCGAAACTATTTCCTTCAGGGCGCACATCGGCGTCGTGGAAACAGAAATAGGGCACGCCCAAGATCTGGAACATCTCGAACGCGGCATCGGCCTTCATGCGGGCTGCATCCATGCTGTCGCCGAACCACGGACGGTCGAATGTCTGCCCGCCGAACGGATCACCACCCGGCCATGCAAAAGAATGCCAATAGGCAGCGGCAAAGCGCAAATGATCCTTCAGCGTCTTGCCCATCACCACCTCATCAGGGTTGTAATGGCGGAAGGCGAAGTCATTGTCGCTGTCCGGCCCCTGATAGGTGATGGCAGGGATGCCTTTGAAGAAATCGGTCATGATAGTCCTTTCAGAGCGGTATAGCTCGCGCGATAGCGCGCATGGGCCTGCGAAAAGGCCGCGGTCAATTTGGTGTCGGGTTCAATCATGCGGGCGATTTTCGGGGCGGTTGCCACTTCGGCCCCTGCCCCCGTCGCGGCCATCAGTCCAAGACGGGCGGCACCGAAGGCCCCGCCGAAATCACCTGCGACAGGCAGGGCGATGGGCAGGTCCAGCGATGTGGCAATCGCCTGCACCCAGTAATCGGACTTGGACCCGCCACCCACGGCGATCAGGCGGGTGATCCGGGTGCCGGTGCTGGTCAGCGCGTCATGGCAATCGCGGATCGCATGGGTGACACCTTCCAACACGGCACGCGCCATGGCCGCGCTGTCAGTCGCGTGATCCAGATGCAAAAACGCGCCACGGATGGCGGCATCATTATGCGGGGTCCGTTCACCGCCCAGATATGGCAGAAACAACGGCTTGCCCGGCGCCTGCAAGGCACCAAGATCAGCGGTCAGCGTGGCGGCGGGTTTGTCCGCCACACGCGCAAACCAGTTCAGCGCATCGGCCGCGGCAAGGATCACGCCCATCTGGTGCCATGTGTCGGGCAAAGCGTGGCAGAAGGTATGCACAGCAGATGCAGCATCGGGGTTATAGGCATCGCTGGCCGCAAACAGCACGCCGGATGTGCCAAGCGAGACAAAGGCATCGCCTGCCTTGACCACACCGACACCTACGGCGCTGGCGGCATTGTCACCACCGCCGCCTGCAACGACCACCCCCTTGGGCAATCCCCAACGGCTTGCAAGCGCATCACGGATATGACCCGAGACCTTGGACCCTTCGACCAATCGCGGCATCTGGGCGCGGGTCATGCCTGTCGCTGCAAGCAAATCATCGGACCAATCGCGCTTGCCCACATCCAGCCAGCTGGTGCCAGCGGCATCCGACATTTCCGCGACAGCCTCGCCGGTCAGCCACAAGCGCAGGTAATCTTTTGGCAGCAGCACACGGGCGACGCGGGCAAAGATCGCGGGTTCATGCTTGGCCACCCAGGCAAGTTTTGGTGCCGTGAAGCCCGCAAAGACGATATTGCCCGTCAATGCGCGGAACTTTGGATCGGCATCCAGTTCAGCCGCTTCAACGGCAGAACGTGTGTCATTCCACAAGATACACGGGCGAAGCACCTCGTCACTTGAATCCAGCAAGGTCGCCCCGTGCATATGCCCCGACAGGCCAATACCGCGGACAGCACCCAGCGAAACCTGCGCCGCCAAAGACTGCATCACGGCATCTGCCGCATCTAACCAACTGGACGGTGCCTGCTCGGACCAACCCTGCGCCAGGCGTGCGACCTGCAATGGGGCCGTCGCCTCGGCCAAGATGGCCTGCGCGTCGTCGATCAGAACAGCCTTGAGACCCGAGGTTCCCAGATCAAGACCAATATACATATCAGTTCTGGTAGTTTTGTTGTTTTTTGGGGTTTTTCCCCATGATGATCATCGACAGAATATCGTCTTCAGTCACATCCTCGACACGTTCGTTGCCGATCAACTGACCGTTTTTCATCACGGCCACACGGTCACACAAGTCCATCATTTCGCGGGTGTCGTGACTGATCAGGAATATCCCAAGCCCTTGGTTCTTCAGCTCTTTGATAAGATCAGCAACCATTTCTGTTTCGTGGACGCCCAAAGCCGCTGTCGGTTCATCCATAATCAGGATGCGTGCGTTGAAATAGACCGCGCGCGCAATTGCCACCGATTGACGCTGGCCACCCGACAGTGCGCTGACAGGCTCTTTGAACTTTTTGAAGTTCGGATTGAGCTGCGCCATGATCCTGCGGGTTTCAGCTTCCATGCGGGCATCATCCAGAAACCCAAACCGGGTCGTCAATTCGCGCCCCAGAAACAGATTGCTTGCGGCGTCCAGATTATCGGCCAAGGCCAAGGTCTGATAGATCGTCTCGATATTCAAATTCCGGCTATCGCGCGGGCTGGCAATCTGGGCTTTCTTGCCCTCGATCCAGAACTCGCCGCTATCGGCCTGATAGGCGCCAGACAGGCACTTGATCAGCGTGGATTTGCCCGCTCCGTTGTGGCCTAGAAGGCCAACAACTTCACCTGCATAAAGATCGAGCGACACCCCATCGACAGCACGGATGCCGCCAAAGGCAATCGAGATATTCCGCATTTCAACCAGCGGGGTCCCTGAACGTAAATCAGTCATCAAAAGATCCCCTTACTTGACGTTTTTGCGGTAAAGATTGTCGAGGTAGACAGCGAGCACAAGGACCGAACCAACGACGATCTGCTGCACGGATGTATCAAAACCGATCAAGACCATGCCCGATTGCAGACTTTGCATCACCAAGGCACCCAGAATTGCGCCATAGATCGTACCAATGCCACCTGCCAGTGATGTACCGCCGATCACCGCTGCGGCGATCACATAGAGTTCGTCCAACAGGCCCAAGGCGTTTGTCGCAGAATTCAGACGCGCGGAGGCCACAACAGCGGCCAGTCCCGCCAATGACCCCATCAACATGAAGATGCGCATCGTCATCCATTTGACGTTAATGCCTGCCAGCTCTGCCGCTTCGGGGTTTCCACCGATGGCAAACACATTGCGGCCAAACCGCGTGCGCTTGACCAGAATGGTCATCAATATCCCGACAACCACAAGGATCAGAACAGGAATGGCAAAGCCATGACTGATGAAAAGACCTTCGGGCGGAACGGTGATGTTATTCGCAGCGGCATATTGGTTCACGATGCCGCGTGGCCACGGATAGGAATTCACCAACAGGACAGATCCGATGACAAGCGCACATGACGTGCCGCCGACGGTCAGTTCACCCCAGATCGGGCGCTGAGCAAAGCCGTGTCTCTGGCGACTGCGACGGCTTGAAACCATCATCCAGACGATGGCAATGCAAACGATAATCCCTACAACCCAACTGCCCGTCGCGCCAATCGTGCCATATGGACCGCCACCCAAAAGCTGGAAGGTCGAATCCACAGGCGAAATCGTTTTGCCGTTATTCGCCAGAAATGCCGCGCCGCGCCACACCAAAAGCCCGCCCAGCGTGACGATAAAGGCCGGGATCCCGCGATAGGCAATCAACCAGCCGTGAAATGCACCAATCGTCATCCCCATCAGAATGCCGATGGTCGCGGTGACGATCCAGATCAACGGATGACCCAGGCCCAGATATTGCGGCAAGATTTCAACCTGAACGATCCCCATCGTCATGCCGGTCACGCCCAACAGCGCGCCCACAGACAAATCAATGTGGCGGGTCACAATCACCAGCACCATCCCTGTCGCCATGATGCCAATCGACGAGGTTTGCACCGACAGGTTCCACAGATTGCGCGGCGTCAACATGGCGCCGAACCCGTTAAAAACCGCGCCGTAGATATGAAAACCGAACCAGATCAAGGCAAGCGCGCCAAACATCCCCAACAGGCGGGTATCAATTTCCGTTCCTTTGAGAAACTTGCCTATCAGCCCTAGGTCTTGCTGGCCGCTTTTGGTTTCAGCAGAGGCGTCAGAGGCCTCGGTCGTATCAGTCATACTCTTGTTCCCATGTTGCATTGGCCAAGCAACCGCAACTCTATCCGGCAATGAAAATGCGGCGGCTGTCACTGCGTCTGGACGTGGCTGTTGGCCAGACTGACATGCAGGCAAATAAAAGACCGGCGCCCGGTTTGTGCCGGGCGCCGGTCAATTCACAGCTTATTCGCAGCCGGCAACGCCAGCGATTGCGCCTTCACAAGCTTGCGCTTTCGAGATGTGGCCTGCGTCGATTGCAACATTCAGGTTGTCGCGTGTCAAAGGTGTCGGGTCCAACAGGATCGCGTTCACAGGGATCCCCTTCTCACCATTCGAGAAGACACCAGCACCGTCGATGGCCGCCATAGCTGTCCCGCTTGCAAGATCAGACGCGATCTGACCGGCAGCGGCACCCAATGCACGGGCGTCTTTCCAGACAGACACTGTCTGCAAACCACGTGCAACGCGGTTGATCGCAGCCAAATCACCGTCTTGACCGCCAACCGGGATCACAAGGCCCTGCGCGCTCAGCGCTGCAACAACACCGCCGGCCATGCCGTCGTTCTGGGACAGAACCGCATCAACGTTGTTGTTGTTGGCGGTCAGGATCTGCTCCATGTTGCGCTGCGCACTTTCTGGCTTCCACGCGTCAGAGAAGGCTTCGCCCACGATGGTGATCGCACCCGAATTCACGCTGTCGCCGATGACTTCCATCATGCCCTGCAACAAGAAACCGGCATTCGGGTCACCTGGGTCACCTTTGATGATGGCGTAATTGCCTTCAGGCTGCACATCCAGAACGGATTGCGCGATGATCCGGCCAACGCCGACGTTGTCGAATGTCAGATAAAATGTGCGGTCATCTTCGATCAGACGGTCATAACCGATGACAGGGATGCCTTCGTTGGCGGCTGCGTCGATAGCAGGCCCGATCGCATCTTTGTCCCAGGCGTTAATGATCAGGACATCAACACCTTGGCTCATCAGTGCTTCGATGTCTGTCAGCTGCTTTGCCGCAGAAGACTGCGCATCGGCGGACACATAGGTGTTGCCGTTGGCTTCGATCGCAGCGACCATGGCAGCTTCATCGATTTTCCAGCGCTCTTCTTGAAAGCTGGCCCAGGATACGCCAACGCGCATACCCTCTGCCAGAGCAGCCGAGTTGAAACCGACCACGGCAATTGCCGCGACGAGAATGGATTTATGCATGTTTTCCTCCCAATGATGTGCCCCCATGCACTGAGGGCGCGGGTTTTTGACCCCACGAAAGCCAAAATGCCAAATTTAATTCAGTTGTCAAAATAAAAATTGCCGAAAATTAGAAAATTTCGCTTTTCGACCGCGGAAAAATTGGGCAGACTTTGAAAATACCCGTAAACCACTCGGTCTCTGGTCATTAATAATTCAGGCCGTAAATTATGTACGACGTTATCTCATCGCAAAGCGACGAATCGCCCGCCCCAGCTGGGTGCGGCCCGCTGCTGCCAGCCACTCATGGTGAAAGCAAACCGTTGCGCCAGCAGATTTTTGAACATGTCCGCGCAGAAGGCCGTGCGGCCCGTACAGATGTGACCCGCGCCTTGGGAATCAGTGCCGGATCGGCGACGACACTGACCGCTGACCTGATCACCGCCGGCCTGCTGCGCGAGGTCGAGGGGCTGACGCGCGAATTGGGCCGTGGACGCCCGCCGGTCGCGTTGGAAGTGGTCCCAGAAGGCCGCTACGTCATCGGAATTAAACTGTCAGACGAGGTTCATTCCGCCGTTTTGACAGATTTCGCGGGCCAGATGCTGGCCGATGCATCCTTGGCGACCCTGCCTACGCGCAAATCCATGGATGCGATTCTGGAAGAAATCGACGCCTTGATGGATCTGGTACTGAAAGCGGCGGGCAAGTCGCTGTCGGATATTTCTGCGGTCGGTGTCGGGTTGTCGGGTCTGGTTGACCACAGCTCAGGCATGGTCGCGTGGTCCCCTTTGCTGAGCGGACGGGATACGGATTTCCAGACCGCCTTTGTCGGGCGTTTTGGTGTGCCGCTGCTGGTGGACAATGATTCCAACGTCCTGACCCTTGCCGAACTGTGGTTTGGCGCGGGGCGGTCGATGTCGGATTTCGCGGTCGTCACGATCGAACATGGTGTCGGTATGGGGCTGGTGCTGGATAACCGGCTGTTTCGGGGATCGCGCGGGATGGGGCTCGAGTTGGGCCATACAAAGGTGCAGCTTGACGGCGCGCTGTGTCGGTGTGGCCAGCGTGGGTGTCTTGAAGCGTATCTGGCCGATTATGCCCTTGCCCGCGAAGCCGCGACCGCCCTGCACCGCAATCCGCGCAATCAGCAAAGCGCGCATGCGATGCTTGATGCCTTGTTCTCGCAGGCGAAATCCGGGAACGAGGCTGCGCGCACGATCTTTCGCCGCGCGGGGCGATATCTTTCGGTGGGTCTGTCGAATGTCATCCAGCTTTTCGATCCTGAATTGATCATTCTGTCTGGCGAGCGGATGCAATACGATTACCTGTACGCCGACGAGGTGATTGCCGAAATGCAAAAACTGACGCTGACATCGGGGCGCGCGCCGTGCCGTATTGAAACCCATGCATGGGGTGATCTGGTGTGGGCGCGGGGTGCCACTGCTTTAGCATTGGCGGCCGTCACGGACGCAGCTTTGGGTGAAGCGCGGGCATGATCCGGTTTGTGGTCCTGTGCCTGATGGCCATGCCTGCAACGGCACAACCTGTGTTCGAAAATCGGTCGGACGCCCTGCCCGCCCATGTCTATGGCGGCGGATGGGAACATTTTGTCGGCGGCGGTGTCGCTGTCTTCGACTGCAACGGCGACACATTGCCCGATATTTTTGCAGCCGGCGGCGAAAACCCCGCATCCCTTTTCATTAACGCTGGCGACTTTCGCTTTCAACCTGTCAGCTTGCCGGACATGTCCGGCGTGACAGGTGCGTATCCTGTGGACATCAACGCCGATGGACATATGGATCTATTCGTGTTGCGGGTCGGGCAAAATCAGGTGCTTTTGGGCAGCGGGGCCTGTGGCTTCGAGACCGGTTTCCCGCTGCCTGCGGATGACGCATGGTCCACAGCTTTTTCGGCATGGTGGGAAGATGACAGCTATCCTGTCATGGCCGTCGGCAATTATGTGGACCGCGCCAATCCCGACGGCCCGTTCCAGGCCTGCGACGCCAACCAGATTTTGCGCCCCTCGCCGCAAGGCAGCTACCAAAGCACGGCGCTGACGCCCGGCTTTTGCCCCTTGTCGATCCTTGCCGCCAGGGATGCGCGTAAGCGATCCACTTTGCGGATATCGAACGACCGCCAATATTATGTGCGCGGTGGCTATGAACAGATGTGGGATATCGAGGACCAACGCTTTCTCGGGCCTGAAGATAACTGGAAACAGGTCTCGCTCTGGGGGATGGGGATCGCCAGCCGCGACCTGACCGGAGACGGGCGCGACGAGGTCATGCTGACTTCGATGGGGGATCAACTGATGCAGGTGGCCCAGCCTGACGGCACCTATGCCAATGCGCCCTTTAGTATCGGGACCTATGCCCATCGCCCGCATACCGGCGATGACGGGCGGCCATCCACCGGCTGGCACGCGGAATTTGCCGATGTGGATAATGACGGCCGCGCCGATCTGTTCATCGCCAAGGGAAATGTGGACCAGATGCCGGGGCTGGCGATGGCGGACCCCAACAATCTGTTGATGCAACAGCCAGATGGCACCTTTGTCGAGGCAGCCCAGACCGCAGGCGTCGCCACAACGGCGCGGTCACGGGGTGCGGCTTTGGCAGATTTCGACGGTGACGGGCGGTTGGACCTGATCGTCGTGAACCGCCGCGCACCGTTAGAGATTTACCGCAACGTCACGACAGACACCGGCAATTGGCTGACCGTGGCGCTGACGCAATCAGGCGGCAACCGGCATGCCATTGGCGCTGTGGTCACGGTCGTGACCGACGCTACAACGCAGAGCCAGCAAAACACCATCGGCGGCGGCCATGCGGGCGGCAAGGCACTGCCACTGCATTTCGGTCTGGGCGATGCGGATAGCGCGACAGTGACCGTGACATGGCCCGACGGGGCGCAAAGCACGCATCAGGTGCAGGCGAATGCACCCCTAACCTTCGGGCATCCGCGCGACAGTTAGGCCGCTTGGCACCGCATCGGGGATACCCAGAACGCCTGCCTGCGCATCAGGATCGGTCAGACTGTCCAAAAAGGCCAGCAAGGCATCAACGGCGGCATCGTCCACCGTGACCGGCGCAACCGTCACCGCCGCGGCAATCGCGGCACTATCGGCCAGCCCACGGCTGTCATCGACCGGCAGGTCGGGCAACAACGCACGGTCAAGATCATAGACCTGCAATGCCGCCACCGGATCAAGATGCGCGACCAGAAAATCGCGCAGATCGGCATAGGCCCCCGAATGGCCATAAGGGCCGGTCTGCGCCACATTGCGCAGGCTGGGTGTGCGAAAGGCATACATATCCGCCGGATCACCCGTGACACGGAACCGGCCCAGATCGCTGGCGTGACTTTCGAACCGCTCGGCCTTGCCCGGCCCGATCTGCGGCACGCCCATCGCGTGAAACTGGTGGTCGGTCAGAAAAGGGCCGGCATGGCAGGACACGCAGCCCGCCTCCCCATAAAACAGCGCCATGCCGGTGGCGGCGGGTTCGGGCAATGTCGCCTCGCCGCGCAGGACCGCGTCAAAGGGCGCGTTATCGGAGCGCCATTCCAGTTCCATGAAAGCCGCGACAGCGTTGGATATATCGGTGAACCCGATCTGGTCGGGGCTGTCGATATGGTCATAAACGGCAATGAAGGCATCGCCATAGGCTGGTATATCCGCGACGCGTTTGGCGATAATGTCCCAGGCCCCGCCCTGCCCCGTGATCATGCCGCGCCGCACAGCTTGGGCCACGTCGTTTTCGCTGTAATGGCCGGCCATCTCATCGGCGGACAGCACCGGAAACATCGTTTGCGCCGACAAAAGCGACGCAAAACCCACCACCATGTCATCGGCCAGCGGTGTGCGCAGGCCGCCGGGACGGGCGGGGTCCACCTCGATCCGGCCATCGGCAAACAACACGCTGAATTCGTGCGCGCCCAGATTGAACAAGGCGGGTGAATTGCGCGGAATCCGCTGTTCGGGCATATTGGCCGCATCGGCCACACGGTTGGGGCCAAGCCCCATGCCGCCATCGCCCATACCAAGAGACAGCCCGTCGCTCGTGCCAAAAGCCGGGTGGTGACAGGTTGCACAAGAGACATCGCGGTTGCCTGACAGGATCGGGTCGTAGAACAACAGCTGACCCAGCTCTGCCTCGATCAGGTCGACTGGCTTGAAATCCGTATCCGTCAGCGGCGGCGGCACATCCTGCGCGGCCGCACTGCCCGCCATCACAGCAAAACCCAAAACCAGACGCATGTGATCCCCCCCCGTGTTGAGCGGATCGTATCACTTGCCAAGGCTCTGGCAAGCCTGCGTCATTCCATCCGCTTGCGAATCCGGCTGACCAGGGTCCAGACCAGCAGCAACACGATTGGCGTGGCAACGGCTGTCATCACTGGTTTGGTAATACCGAACGCTGCTTCAAGCGGGGCGGCCATGTAAAGCGCCAGATTGACCGCGTAATAGCTGATCGCGACGACAGACAGCCCTTCGACGGTGCGTTGCAGGCGCAGTTGCAGATCGGCGCGTTTGTCCATGCTGGTCAGCAATTCCTGATTCTGCGCCGAGCGTTCCACATCGACCCGCGTACGCAACAGATCGCCCGCACGCAGCGCGCGTTCGGACATTGCGTAAAGCCGTGCCTCGGTGGATTTGACGGTGCGCATCGCGGGGTCGAAACGGCGCATCATGAATTCACCGAATGTCTGGCGACCGGCAAAGCGTTCCTCGCGCAGGATTGAAATGCGCTGGTTGACGATGGTTTCATAGGCCCCCGCCGCCCCGAACCGGAATGTGGTCTGCGCGATCGTATTTTCGATCTCGGCCGAGACCTGCAACAGCGATTGCAGCACCTTGGCGGCGTCGGCCATCGGCAGGCGCATGTCTTCCAGCAGGCTGGTCAGGATCTGGTCGAATTCCGCCATCTTCGGCCCAAGCGAGCGCGCCTTGGACAAGGCCAGCATCGACATCGCCTTGTAGGTTTCGATTTCACACAGGCGCTGGACAACACGGCCGATCCGGCGGTCATCGACATGCGGGCGCGCGAAAACCGCAAAGCGCATATGCCCTGCGGTATCGATGCGGAAATCGCCCGCGATCACCAGATCGTTTTCCACGACCCGGCTGATCGCAAGACTTTCCGGCACGAACCAATCCTTCGCTTTTTCAACGATGCCGTCATCACCATCGACAACCTCGATCCGGATCAGGGCGGATGTCACACGTGTGCCTGGCGCCTTGGACAGCCAATCGTCGGGAAAGACGTCAAAGGTGGCGGCTTCAAACGGGCGCGCGGCAACGCCGTCACCAAAGACCGTGTAGGTCACGAATTCGGTATGGCTTTCCCATTTCAGCTGATGCTTGCCGATGGTGCCAAAATAATGCGTGGCATCGGGTTGCGGATGCTGCGCGCCGAACCGGTCCAGCAGGTCGATCAGATGCGCGCGGTCCGCTGCACGGTCACGGCCCGCCGCGTTGCTGGCGGGCTTGATCGCAAGATAGGCCGCACGACTGGGCGCGCCCACTGCCGGAAATGGCCGCGCATGCAATTCATTCGCCATAGTATAGCGCAGGGGATGGTCGGCAATCGGCGGCATGGTCAGGCGCTTTCACAATAAGATCCTATGTACACTAGCGCAGCAATTCAGAGTGTAAATATAAAATCGTTGATTTATAAATACTTAGTAGCACACAAAGGTATACGGTGGACGGCACGGGGCAGCGCAGGCTAGAAAACGCCATGTCGCGCATCTTGTTGTTGAACAAACCTTATGGCGTGCTGTCGCAATTCACCGATGCGCGCAGCCCGTCGCCGCGCCCGACGCTGTCGGGCTTTGTCACGGTGCCCGGCGTTTATCCCGCAGGGCGCCTGGACCGCGACAGCGAAGGATTGCTGGTCCTGACAGATGACGGGGCCTTGCAGGCGCGGATCGCCGATCCACGCCACAAACTGCCAAAAACCTATCTGGTGCAGGTCGAAGGCGCACCTACCGACGCCGATCTGGCACTGCTGCGGCATGGCGTGACACTGAATGATGGACCAACGCGGCCTGCGCAGGTGCAGCGCATTGCGCCCCCTGCCTTATGGGAGCGCGACCCGCCTGTCCGGTTTCGCAAATCGGTGCCAGATCAGTGGATCGAGATCACGATCCACGAAGGTCGCAACCGGCAGGTGCGCAGGATGACCGCGCATATCGGATTTCCGACGTTGCGGCTGGTACGCTGGCAGATCGGGGATTGGACATTGGACGGGCTGGCGCCCGGTGCCTGGCGGGATAGCGCGCTGCGGTGATGTGGCGGCGGGGGGCGCAAGGTTTTTTGGGCCAAAAAACCTTCAGCACGCGGACCGGTCTGTTGGGGTGACACGCCAGACAATGGTGCGGTCGGGGGGACTCGAACCCCCACGAATGTTACTTCACAGCGACCTCAACGCTGCGCGTCTACCAATTCCGCCACGACCGCAAGTCCATAGGCTGGTAAGTGCCGTTCTCATAGACGAGGCGATTTGCGATGCCAAGAGGGAAATCAAGTCCCTTCCCATCGCCCATCTGGGCGTTTATCTCCAACGCATGGTAGAATGGATCATCACCGAAGGGCTGACAGCGTATGACGACGCGTTGGCCTTTATGGAGGCCCGCGTGAACGCGATCATCGCGGGCGAGGCGGCGGAATGTATCTGGTTGCTGGAACATCCGCCACTTTACACCGCAGGGACCTCTGCCAAAGCGGCGGACCTGATCGCGCCTGACCGGTTTCCAGTGCATGACGCACGGCGCGGCGGCGAATACACCTATCACGGGCCGGGGCAGCGGGTTGTCTATGTCATGCTCGATGTGGGCAAGCGCGGACACGACCTGCGCCGCTTTGTGCAAGATCTGGAAAACTGGGTCATTGGCACGCTGGACGCCTTCAACATCAAGGGCGAGATCCGGCCGGGCCGTGTCGGCGTCTGGGTGCAGCGCCCGGACAAGCCGCGCAATGCGGACGGCGCGCTGGCCGAGGACAAGATCGCCGCAATCGGGATTCGCATGCGTAAATGGGTGTCGTTCCATGGCCTTGCGATCAATGTGGACCCAGACCTGTCGCATTTCGACGGCATTGTGCCCTGCGGTATCCGCGATCATGGCGTGACGTCGCTGGTGGACCTTGGCCTGCCTGTCAGCATGGCCGATCTGGACGTCGCCCTGCGGCAGCGTTTCGCGGATGTCATGTAGGGTCGATTTCAATCCACCTTACGCGGTCAGCCGATCCCCAGCCTGCGCCAATTTTACCCAGCATCCCCGCCGCATCCGCAGTTGCCCATACCGGTGCAAGCGACTAGAACATCCGACAACGACCGCCGTATATTGAATCGGCGGCGTCGATCTGTAGCCAAAACGAGGAGAGCCACATGGCGGACGCAGCCATCCACGGCGACGCACATCAGGACAACCGGAGTGCCTTTACACGGTGGTTCATGTCCACCAACCACAAGGACATCGGGATCCTGTATCTGTTCACAGCAGGTGTTCTAGGGTTCATTTCGGTGGCGTTCACCGTTTATATGCGCCTCGAGCTCATGTATCCGGGTGTACAATACATGTGCCTAGAAGGGTTCATGACCGATCCCTGCACACCCAACGGCCATCTATGGAACGTCCTGATCACCTATCATGGTGTTCTTATGATGTTCTTTGTCGTGATTCCGGCCCTGTTCGGGGGCTTTGGCAATTACTTCATGCCACTGCAGATCGGCGCGCCCGATATGGCGTTTCCGCGGTTGAACAACCTGTCTTTCTGGATGTTCGTGGCCGGTGGTGCGATGGGTGTGGCTTCGATGCTGGCACCGGGTGGCAATGGCCAGCTTGGGTCGGGCGTTGGTTGGGTCATGTACCCGCCGCTGTCGACCAATGAAGCAGGCATGTCGATGGATCTGGCGATCTTCGCCGTGCACCTGTCGGGGGCCTCGTCGATCCTGGGCGCGATCAACATCATCACGACCTTTCTGAACATGCGTGCGCCGGGCATGACCCTGCACAAAGTGCCGCTGTTTGCCTGGTCGATCTTTGTGACCGCCTGGATGATCCTGCTGGCGCTGCCGGTTCTGGCGGGTGCAATCACCATGCTGCTGACCGACCGCAATTTCGGCACGACCTTTTTCCAGCCTGAAGGCGGCGGTGATCCGGTCCTGTACCAGCACATCCTGTGGTTCTTTGGCCATCCCGAAGTCTATATCATCATTATCCCCGGCTTTGGCATCATCAGCCACGTCATCGCCACCTTCAGCCGCAAGCCGATCTTCGGCTATCTGCCCATGGTCTATGCGATGGTCGCGATTGCGGTTCTGGGCTTTGTTGTCTGGGCGCACCACATGTATACCGTGGGCATGTCCCTGACCCAGCAAAGCTATTTCATGCTGGCGACAATGGTCATCGCGGTGCCGACCGGCGTCAAGATCTTCTCTTGGATCGCGACGATGTGGGGTGGCTCGATCGAGTTCAAGACACCGATGCTTTGGGCGTTTGGTTTCTTGTTCCTGTTCACCGTCGGTGGTGTGACCGGCATCGTGCTGTCACAGGCCGCCGTGGACCGTGTGTATCATGACACCTATTATGTCGTGGCGCATTTCCACTATGTGATGAGTCTTGGTGCGGTGTTCGCCATCTTTGCGGGGATCTATTTCTACCTGCCAAAGATGTCCGGCCGTATGTATCCCGAATGGGCTGGCAAGCTGCATTTCTGGGCCATGTTCATCGGTGCAAACCTGACATTCTTCCCACAGCACTTTCTGGGCCGTCAGGGCATGCCACGCCGCTACATCGACTATCCCGACGCCTTTGCGCTGTGGAACCTGGTGTCGTCATGGGGTGCGTTCCTGTCGTTTGCATCTTTCGTGTTCTTTATCGGTGTGATCGCCTGGACATTGCTGCGCGGCCGCGTTGTGACGGAAAACAACCCGTGGAACGAATATGCTGATACGCTGGAATGGACCCTGCCCTGCCCACCGCCTGAGCATACGTTCGAGACGCTGCCCAAGCGCGAAGACTGGGACAAGCAACACGCCCACTAGCGGCGTCACAAATCAAAAGCCCCCGCGTTGCGGGGGCTTTTTTCGTTTTGGGCTGTGGCAAAACGCCTGACCGGCGCAAGACACCAGTGACAGTTTCACGCATGGCTCTAGGTTTGTGCAAAGACCAGACTGCACGCCGAGGAAACGACATGCCCTATCAGTGGACACCCGATCAGCCCGACAGACAAACCGACTGGCAATTGAGCCTGTGGCCTTACCGGTCGCTGTTGCGCAAGGATTTCGTGCTGTTCATGGGGGCGACAGCGGCGCTGGTGGCGCTGCCGCTGATCTCGCTTTTGGGGACGGTGGTTGTCTGGGCCTTGCTGCCGTTTTTCGGGCTGATGTTCTGGGGGCTGTGGACCGCGATCAACATCAGTTACAAACGCGGTGAGGTGTTGGAAGAACTGGCCGTGGATGACACAACCGCGCATCTGATCCGCCATAACCCCAAGGGCGAAAAGCTGGAATGGCACGCCAACCGCTATTGGGTGACGGTGCATCTGCATCCCAAGGGCGGGCCGGTCGAAAATTACATCACCCTGCGCGGCGGCGACCGCGAGGTTGAAATCGGGGCCTTTCTGGATGTGTCAGAACGGCTGGCGCTCTATGGTGATCTCAAACGTGCCTTGCGCAGCGATCAAGCAACCTGACGCGGAACAGAAACTTTGATGCCTCCGGCGGGGATATTGAGGCTCGGAAGATGATGAAAGACGCTATCCCAGCCGCGATTTGACCATCGGTCCGGCCTTGGCGAAATCCATCTGGCCGGTGTATTTGGTTTTCAGTTCCGCCATCACCTTGCCCATGTCGCGGATGCTGGTGGCCCCGACAGCGGCGATGGCCGCATCCACGGCGGATTCGGCTTCGGACAAGGACAGCTGGCGGGGCAGGAATTCCTCGATCACCTTGATCTCGGCCAGTTCCTTTTCAGCGAGTTCCAATCGGCCGCCTTCTTCATAGGCGCGCGCGCTTTCCTGGCGTTGCTTGACCATCCGGCCCATGATCGCAAGGACATCAGCATCCGACAGGCCTGCGGCTTCGTCAGCGGTGCCGCGCATGGCGATGTCACGGTCCTTGATCGCTGCGTTGATCAGGCGCAATGTGGACAGCCTGTCGGCTTCTTTCGCTCTCATCGCATCGGTCAGTGCCGTCGTGATCCGGTCGCGCAGCTGCATGGAAAATCCTGTTCTTTTGCCGATAACGAAAGTGCATGCTACCCCTTTGCGCCAGCGGTGACAAGCAGACTGACGCCATGGTATCCCTTATTTGCAAGGCGGCACTCCGGCCTTGACCCTGTGGCTGTGCACCCGTAAACCCGCACCAATTTGACCAATGGAGATCCGCTCATGACGCAGAAACCGACGGCTTGCCTTGCACTGGCGGATGGGACGATCTTTTACGGCATGGGCTTTGGCGCTGTGGGGGAAACTGTCGCCGAGCTGTGTTTCAACACCGCGATGACGGGCTATCAGGAAATCATGACAGACCCGTCCTATGCCGGGCAGATCATCACCTTTACCTTTCCCCATATCGGCAACACTGGCGTCAATACCGACGATGATGAAACCGCTGATCCGGTCGCGGCGGGAATGGTTGTCAAATGGGACCCGACCGAGGCATCCAACTGGCGCGCCACAGGAGAGCTGAAAAGCTGGCTGGCCGCGCGCAACCGGATTGGCATGGGAGGCGTCGACACCCGCCGCCTGACCCGTGCGATCCGCCAGCAGGGTGCGCCGCATGTCGCCTTGGCCCATCATCCAGACGGCGTATTCGATCTGGAAAAACTGGTCGCCAAGGCCCGCGCCTTTGCCGGTCTGGAAGGACTAGATCTGGCAAAGGATGTGACCTGCGCGCAATCTTATCACTGGAATGAAATGCGGTGGGCCTGGCCCGAAGGCCATCAGCCACAGACGCAAGCCCGCCACAAGGTTGTTGCGGTCGATTTCGGCGCCAAGCGCAATATCCTGCGTTGTCTGGCATCGGCTGGTTGCGATGTGACCGTCCTGCCCGCCAGCGCCAGCGCCGAGGATGTGCTGGCCCTGAACCCCGATGGCGTGTTCCTGTCCAATGGTCCGGGCGATCCTGCGGCCACCGGTGTTTATGCCGTGCCGATGATCCAGGGTGTGCTGGCAACCGATATTCCGGTCTTTGGCATCTGTCTGGGGCATCAGATGCTGGCGCTGGCCTTGGGCGCGCGCACCATCAAGATGAACCACGGTCATCACGGGGCCAACCATCCGGTCAAAGATATGCAGACCGGCAAGGTAGAGATCACATCGATGAACCACGGCTTTACCGTGGACAGCCAGACCCTGCCTGCGGGTGTCATCGAAACCCATGTGTCGCTGTTTGACGGGTCCAATTGCGGTATCCGCCTTGATGGCCGCCCGGTGTTCAGCGTGCAATACCACCCAGAGGCCAGCCCCGGCCCGCAGGACAGCTATTACCTGTTCGAACGCTTTGCCGAGGCGATGGATACCCGCGCCGCGCGCTGAGGACGCATTAACCAGTCCTTAACCATGTGGCGCGATACCTGATCCGGTCACGGGACAGGTGCCATATGCTTGATTTCATCACCGATTCCGCTGTTGCCGCCCGCCTGACCGATACGGATGTGGCGCTGTTGCAATCCTTGTTGGCCAGGCATCTGTTGGATCAGGGACAGGCCGACCGTGCCGCTGCCGCGGCGCTGCGTCTGGATGTGCCGCTGAGCGATATATTGCTGCGCGATTACAACCTGCCATCGCGGACAATCGCCCGCTATCTGGCAAAAGCCCATGGCGCGCAGGTTGTTGATCCGACCCGCCGCCCAGCGGATGCAACGCTGATCGCCCGCTGGGGCGCACGGGATTGCCTGCGCCGCGGGGTGCTGCCATGGCGCGCTGCGCAGGGTACGGTCACGGTCCTGACCACCTGCCCCACCCGTTTCGCCGCTGCGCGCCCCGATCTGGAACAGGTCTTTGGCCGCATCCGCATGGCGATCACCACCGAGGCCAAGCTGACCGATGCCATCGCCACCCTGCATGGCCCCATCTTTGCGGCGGATGCGGAGACTTGCGTGCCTGCCACCGAAAGCTGCCGGACATGGGACGCGGCCCGCGCCGCGCGGCTGGCGCTGGCCATGGCGGTGGCCATCATGGCCTGTGCGGTCCTTGATCTGGGTGCGCTGATCATCGCAGTCACGCTTTGGGCGATGGTCGTGCTGATCGCTACGACGCTGCTGAAAGCGGCCGCCGTGATCATCGGGATGCGCGCGCGCGCCCACGACCCCCGCCCCGTGGCCGAGGCCGATCTGCCGGTGATCACGATGCTGATCCCGCTTTACCGCGAAACGGCGATTGCGTCGCATCTGCTGGTGCGGCTGGCGGCGCTGCGCTATCCGCGCGCCTTGCTTGATGTCTGTCTTGTGCTGGAACAGGATGACGCGACCACCCGCGCGACGCTGGCGCGCACCCAGCTACCGGGCTGGATCAGGGCCATCATCGTCCCGCCCGGTCAGGTCAAGACCAAGCCACGCGCGCTGAATTATGCGCTGCCCTTCGCGCGGGGCAGCATCATCGGCGTCTGGGATGCCGAAGACGCACCCGCCCCCGACCAATTGCACGTCGTGGCCCGCCATTTCGCCGCCGCTGGGGCGCATGTCGCATGCCTGCAAGGGGTGCTGGATTATTACAATGCCGGCACCAACTGGCTGACCCGCTGTTTCACCATCGAATATGCGGCATGGTTCCGTGTCGTCCTGCCGGGGCTGGCGCGGTTGGGACTGGTGGTGCCTTTGGGCGGCACGACGCTGTTTTTCCGGCGCAGCGTGCTGGAAACCTTGGGCGCATGGGACGCGCATAACGTGACCGAGGATGCGGATCTGGGCCTGCGTCTGGCGCGGCGCGGCTATGTGACCGCGCTGATCCCGACCCTGACGATGGAAGAGGCCAATGGCCGCGCCTGGCCTTGGGTCAAGCAACGCGCGCGCTGGCTGAAAGGTTACGCCATCACCTATGGCGTCCATATGCGCAGCCCCGTGCGCCTGTTGCGCGATCTGGGGCTGTGGCAATTCATCGGGGTGCAGGTGTTGTTTCTAGGCACGCTGAGCCTGTTTGCCCTGATGCCCTTGTTCTGGTCGCTCTGGCTGATCCCGCTGGGGGTGGCGCATCCGCTGCATGGCTGGCTGTCGGCAGGGGCGTTCTGGGCGATGACCTATGCGTTTATCGCGGCCGAGGCGCTGGCCTTGCTGGTCAATCTTGTGGGGCTACACAAGGCGGGCCGTCTGCGGCTGTGGGGCTGGGCGCTGACGCTGCCGGCTTATTTCCCGCTGGGTACGCTGGCGGCCTATCGCGGGCTGGCCGAACTGGCCACAAGGCCGTTCTATTGGGACAAGACCGCGCATGGCGTGGTGCTGACGGGGCTGAAACCGCCCGCTAATCTGCCGCCTCGACCTTTGCCGCATCCAGTTTCAGCCGCGTAACAAACGCAGCAGAGATGTGATCGCGCAGCGCCTTATAAGCAGCGTCACCATCACCCGCCGCGATCGCTGCGACAATGGCGGCATGTTCCTCCAAGGTCTGCGCGCCGCGCCCTTCGGCGGCCAGCGACGTTGTGGCCAGCAAGGCCATCGACCGATGCACAAGGTCCAGCTGCTGCACCAGATAGCGGTTATGTGACGCCAGATGGATCTGCTTGTGAAACCGCCGGTTCGCACGGCTCAGCGCGGATGGATCATTGATCAGCCTTTTGTCGGCCTCCAGCATGTCCTGCAAAACCCGCACCTCTTCGGGGGCGGCGTGGCGCGCGGCCAGACGGGCGGCCAGCCCTTCCAACTCGCCGCGCACGACGTAAAGTTCCGACAATTGCGAATGATCCAGCGAGGCCACGATCAGCGACCGCCCGTCGCGGGTCAGCAAGGATTGCGTTTCCAGCCGCTGCAACGCCTCGCGAATCGGGGTGCGCGACACGCCGAACCGTTCGGCCAATTCGCTTTCGACCAACCTGTCACCCGGTTTATAAAGGTGGCTGTCGATCGCCTCCAGTATCAGGGCATAGGCGTCTTTCTGGGCATGTCGCGGGTCTTGCATAAGTGAACCTGTCGTTGTTCCCAAAACATTACGCCGCATGCGCCGCCGCAGGCAAGCCCAAGCGGTTGCACCCCGACAAGGGGCAGATTACCAAAGCCGCATGGTTGCGCAGCATTTTGCACATGTCGATACGTGGGTCTTTGACCTCGACAACACGCTTTATCACCCGTCGGCGGGGCTGTTCGCGCAGATGGATGTGCGTTTTGCGGCCTATGTGATGCGGATCACAGGGCTGGATCAGGCGCGCGCGCTGCGGTTGGCGCATGACTATTGGATCAGCCACGGGTCTACCCTCGCGGGGCTGATGGCCGAACATCACATCGACCCCGATGATTTTCTGGCCGATGTGCATGACATCGACATCACGCATCTGGCGCCTGATCCGCTGCTGGGGGCGGCCATCGCGGGGCTGCAGGGGCGCAAGGTCGTCTATACCAACGGGTCGGAAAACCATGCCAAACGCGTGCTGGCCGCGCGCGGCCTGACCCGGCATTTCGATGCGGTTTACGGCGTTGAACACGCCAATTACCGCCCCAAACCCACAGCCGAGGCTTTTGCGGCGATCTTTACCCGTGACGGGATCACCCCCACCAAAGCCGCGATGTTCGAGGATGAAGCCCGCAATCTGGCTGTGCCGCATGACGTCGGCATGCGGACGGTACATGTGCATGAAACCCCCGAAAGCGCGCTGCATATCCACCATGGCGCGCCGGACCTTGCGGCTTTCTTGTCGCAGCTTGCGCGCTGATCCTTCTCAAGCCCGCATCGGCGGACTATGTCCGTGTCATGGAACGCAAAGAAACTGATATTCTGATCGCCGGTGGCGGTGTCGCGGGGCTGGTGGCGGCTGCCGCCTTTGGCACGGCCGGTTTTTCGGTGGTGATCGTCGATCCTACACCGCCCGTGACCGATGCCGACAGCGACGGGGCCGATCTGCGCACCACGGCGTTCCTGCAACCGGCACAGGCGTTTCTGGAGACAGCGGGCATCTGGCCACACCTTGCGGATTACGCGACCCCCTTGCAGATCATGCGCATCGTCGATGCCGCAGCCAGCCCCCATGTTATGCGTGATTTCGACGCCAGCGATATTTCTGACCAGCCCTTCGGCTGGAACCTGCCCAATTGGCTGCTCCGGCGCGAAATCGTCGCGCGCCTGCAAGACCTGCCAAACGTTGATTTCCGCCCGGGCATCAGTTTTGGCAACATGGTGCCGCGCCTGAACGCGGCCTTGGTCAATCTGACCGACGGCACACAGGTCGCAGCCTCGCTGGTTATCGGGGCCGACGGGCGCAATTCCGCCGTGCGCCGCGCCTTGGGGATCAGCGCGACAACCACGCGTTACGGCCAAAAGGCCATGACCTTTGCTGTCACGCATGACGCACCGCATGACAATATTTCGACCGAGATTCATCGCGCAGGCGGGCCTTTCACGCTTGTCCCGCTGCCCGATCATGCGGGCCTGCCCTGCTCTGCCGTGGTCTGGATGGATCATGGCGCGCAAACCCTGCGCCGCGCGGCGCTGGATGCTACCGATTTCGAGGCCGAGGCGAATGACCGGTCAGCATGGCATTACGGCCCGCTCAAGCTCGCCTCCAAACGCATGGTCTGGCCGATCATTAGCCAGATAGCCGACCAGATCACCGGCCCGCGCACAGCACTGGTGGCCGAGGCCGCGCATGTCATGCCGCCTATCGGCGCGCAGGGGCTGAACATGTCGCTGCGCGATCTGGCATGCTTGCTGGATCTTGCCACAGCCGATCCTGCCAGCCTTGGCAGCCCCGCGATGCTGGACAGCTACGCCCGCCAGCGGCACCCCGATATCAAGCTGCGGGTCGCGGGTATCGACGCGCTGAACAAGGCGTCGATGCTGGGCAATAGCGTGGCGCAGGATTTGCGCGCGCGCGGGATCGCGGCACTTTACGGGATCACGCCGGTCCGGCGCACGCTGATGCAACTGGGTCTGGGCGCGCGTTAGAGGACGCGATCCAGCACCGGTATCAGTCGCGCGAGCGTGCCTTGCACATCATAAAGCTTGTCCAACCCGAACAGCCCCAGCCGGAAGGTGCGGAAATCTGCAGGCTCGTCGCATTGCAGCGGCACGCCCGCAGCGATCTGCATGCCTTCGGCCATGAATTTGGACCCGTTCTGGATAGCCGGATCATCGGTATAGCTGACAACAACACCGGGCGCGGCAAAGCCATCCGCCGCGACAGAACGCAGCCCCTTGTCCGCTAGCACGCGGCGCACGGCATTGCCGAGCTCCCATTGCGCGGCCTTCAACTTGTCAAAGCCATACTGCCTGGTTTCCAGCATCGTGTCGCGGAACGCGCGCAGCCCGTCGGTGGGCATGGTCGCATGATAGGCATGACCACCATTTTCATAGGCCTGCATGATTGCATGCCATTTCTTCAGATCAACGGCAAAGGAATTGGACGTCGTCGCTGCCATCCGGTCCGCCGCGCGCTGGGACAACATCACAAGGCCCGCTGACGGGGTGGACGACCAGCCCTTTTGCGGCGCGGAAATCAGCACATCAACACCGGTCGCCTTCATATCGACCCAGACACAGCCCGAGGCGATACAATCCAGCACCATGATCGCGCCCACCTCATGCGCCACATCAGCAAGGGCCGTCAGGTAATCGTCAGGCAGGATGATGCCTGCTGATGTTTCCACATGCGGGGCAAAGACGACATCGGGGCGCGCGTCGCGGATCGCGGCGACCACGTCAGCGATGGGTGCAGGCGCAAAAGGCGCGCGGCTGTCGTTCCCTGCCTGCCGGGCCTTCATCACCGTGGTCTGGGCGGTAAACTGGCCCGCATCGAAAATCTGGGACCAGCGATAGGAAAACCAGCCGTTGCGCAGAACAAAGGCATGCGCCCCGCTGCCGAACTGGCGCGCCACGGCCTCCATGCCATAGGTGCCGCCACCCGGTACGATGGCTACGTGGTCGGCAGCATAGACCTCTTTCAGCATGGCCGAAATATCGGTCATTACGCCCTGAAATGTCTTGGACATATGGTTCAGCGACCGGTCGGTGAAAACGACCGAAAACTCCATCAACCCGTCCGGGTCCACTCCACGCGCTGCACCGTCCATCGCCATTCTCCTCGATTGTTGCCCCACAGCTAAGGCGCAGGCGACCCGAAATCAAAGCCTATCTGGGCATACCAAGGGCATTGTCACAATTCTGCGTTTCCGATCGGCGTCACAGCGACCTCACAATGGCCCGGGACGGCGCTCTTCGGACAAAAGCACATTGGCCTCGACATTGCCGACACCGGGCAAGGTCATCAGCCGGCGGCGCAGCACGCGCTCGAAATCCGCCAGATCGCGCGCCACCACGCGCAGGCGGTAGTCATACAGCCCCAGCACATGATCAACCGTCTGCACCTCGGGGACCGCCCCCACCGCACGTTCGAAATCCTCCAGGCTGACGCGGCCCTTGGTGGCCAGCTTCACCCCCAAAAACACTGTCACCCCGAACCCGGCCTTGGCAGCATCCAGCTGCAACCGGCGCCCCGCGATCACGCCAGCCTCCTGCAACCGCTTGATCCGGCGCCAGGTGGCAGGCTGGCTCAGCCCCAGCTTGGTGGCCAGCTGCGTGGTGGATTGATCGGCATTCACGCTCAGCGCGCGCAAGATCATGCGGTCAAGGTCATCCAATGTCATAGCGGAAGGCTTTCGTCGCCCTTGACAGTGGCGACGGTCATCAGCGCCTCGATATCCGCGATATGCGGCAATTCGAGAACCTGTTCACGGTAAATGCGCTGGTAATCTGCCAGATCGCGCGCGATCAGCGACAAGCGCACATCCACGCGCCCCAGAAAGGTCTGGATCTCGATCACCTCCGGCACCTGCCGTGCTGCCGCCAGAAAATCGTCAAAGGCGCGCGATTGCGTCTTGTCGAGCGTGATGCGCAGACTGACAGCCACTGCATAGCCCAGCGCACGCCAGTCAATCACGATCCGGCTGCCCAGCAAAACGCCCGCCGCGCGCAGCTGGTCCAGCCTGCGGGTCACGCGCGCCGGCGTGCTGCTCACAGCCTCCGCCAGATCCGGCACACCGCGGCTAGGGTCAGCCTGCAACAGGCGCAACAAACGGCGATCAAGCTCATCTAACATGAAATCCGCTATATTCGACAAAATTACGCATAACAATCTTCTTATTTCTAAAAATACTCAAAGAACTGCGCTCACAAAACGGCGGGACGTCGCTATAAGCGTTGCAGCTTCAACAAAGGAATACGAAAATGCGCGTTTATTACGACCGTGACTGCGATGTGAACCTGATCAAGGACAAGAAAGTCGCCATTCTGGGCTACGGCTCCCAAGGCCATGCGCATGCGCTGAACCTGCGCGACTCTGGCGCCAAAAACCTCGTCGTCGCCCTGCGCGAAGGCTCGCCATCCGCGAAAAAAGCCGAAGGTGAAGGCCTGAAAGTCATGGGCATCGCCGAAGCCGCCGCATGGTGCGATGTCATCATGTTCACCATGCCCGACGAATTGCAGGCCGAGACCTACAAAAAATACGTCCATGACAACCTCAAAGAAGGCTCCGCCATCGCTTTCGCCCATGGCCTGAACGTGCATTTCGGCCTGATCGAACCCAAAGCCGGCGTTGACGTGATCATGATGGCCCCCAAAGGCCCCGGTCACACTGTGCGCGGCGAATATACCAAAGGCGGCGGCGTGCCTTGCCTTGTGGCGGTCCACCAAGACGCGACCGGCAAAGCCATGGAAATCGGCCTGTCCTATTGCTCGGCCATCGGTGGCGGGCGTTCGGGCATCATCGAAACCAACTTCCGCCAGGAATGTGAAACCGATCTGTTCGGCGAACAGGCCGTGCTGTGTGGCGGTCTGGTCGAATTGATCCGTATGGGCTTTGAAACACTGGTCGAGGCCGGATACGAGCCTGAAATGGCCTATTTCGAATGTCTGCACGAGGTCAAACTGATCGTCGATCTGATCTATGAAGGCGGTATCGCCAACATGAACTATTCGATCTCCAACACCGCCGAATATGGCGAATATGTCTCTGGTCCGCGCATCCTGCCTTACGAGGAAACCAAAAAGCGGATGAAAGAGGTGCTGACCGACATCCAGACCGGCAAATTCGTGCGTGATTTCATGCAGGAAAATTCCGTGGGCCAGCCTTATTTCAAGGCAACCCGCCGGATCAACGACGAGCACCAGATCGAAAAGGTCGGCGAAAAACTGCGCGCGATGATGCCGTGGATTTCCGCAGGCCGCATGGTGGACAAAGACAAGAACTAAACACTTTCGGCGTAAGGTGGGTCAAGACCCACCCTACCCCTGCAAGGCCCGGACACGCTCCGGGCCTTTTTGCCCTTTGGACAGCACCCCATGCCACAGCAGCCCACGCCATTGAACTGGATCTCGATCGCCCTTCTCGGGCTGATCTGGGGGGCGACCTTCATGGTCGTGGCCACCGCCCTCGAAGGCTATGGCCCGCTGACCGTCGCCTGCGCACGCACCACGCTGGGGGCAGGCGCGATGCTGGCGCTGATGGTGGTCCTGCGCCGCCCCTTGCCTGATTTCACGCCGCAGATGCGGGCCTATCTGCTGGCCATCGGGATTTTCAACACCGCGGTACCTTTTGCCTTGCTCAGCTGGGGGCAACAATATGTGCCCTCTGCCTTTGCGGGGATTTCCATGGCGGCGCTGCCTTTGTTCGTGCTGCCGCTGGCGCATCTGTTTTCGGATGAAAAGCTGCGCCTGCGCAGCGCGCTGGGGGTCGTGATCGGCTTTTGCGGCGCGGTCGTCCTGATCGGCCCCGGTGTGTTGCGGATCGGGACGGGGTGGGAGCCGTTGGGCCAGTTGGCCTGCCTTGCCGCCGCCATGTCCTATGCGGTGTCCAGCGTCATGACGCGGCGTTGCCCGCCCATCGACCCGATCACGATGACAGCCCTGCTTCTGAGCGTTGGTGCTGCCGCGCTGATCCCCGCGATGCTGATCGTCGAAGGCATCCCCGGCGCGGCCGCCCCCCGCCCGATGCTTGCGATTGTCTTTCTGGGCGTGATACCCACGGCGCTTGCCGCGGTTTTGCGCGTGGCGACGATCCGCAGCGCGGGGGCGGTCTTCATGACCTTGGTGAATTATCAGGTACCAGTCTGGTCGATGCTGTTCGGCGTGCTGGTTCTGAACGAGGTCCTGCCATTGCGGTTCTTTGCCGCCCTTGCCCTGATCCTGCTGGGTCTGGCGATCAGCCAGTGGGCGGGGCTGAAGCGGCTGTTCGCCGCTGCAAGAGCCTCTGGCGGGGATACTTAGGTCAAATCGCGCTTCGCACGAATTGACCGGAGCGGAAGATGGGCAGGATCAGGACGCTGCCGCAACCTCGGCTATGATCTGGTCCACGACCTGTGCAAGAAGCGTGTCATCCTCGCATTCAGCCATGACGCGGATCAGCGGTTCGGTGCCGGATTTGCGGATCAGCAGCCGGCCTTTGCCGTTCAGCTTGATTTCGGCATCCGCAATTGAGGCCGCGACACGCTTGGTCGCCAGAGGATCGGTGCCAGCGGTGAAGCGTACGTTTTTCAGCATCTGCGGCACGGTGTCGAAATTGCGCGCAAGCACGCTCGCCTTATGCCCCGTGTCGATCATCGCGGCCAGAAATTGCAACCCGGCCAGCAAACCGTCGCCGGTGGTCGCGTAATCGGTCATCACGATATGGCCCGATTGTTCGCCGCCAAGGTTGAACCCGCCTGCGCGCATCGCCTCGACCACATAGCGGTCGCCTACGGCGGTGCGTTTGAGATGCAACCCCTTGGCGTCAAGGAACCGTTCCAACCCCAGATTGGACATGACCGTCGCGACCAGAGTGTCACCCTGTAACCGCCCCACTGCGGCCCAGCGCGCAGCCATCAGCGCCATGATCTGGTCGCCATCGGCCACGGCACCAGTTTCATCAAGGATCATCACACGGTCGGCGTCGCCATCCAGACAGATGCCCACATCGGCGCCTGTGTCGCGGATCACCTGTGCGGCGCGTTCGGGATGGGTCGAACCGCAACCGTCGTTGATGTTGAACCCGTCAGGGTCCACGCCGACCTTGATGACGGTGGCGCCCAGTTCCCACAACACCTCGGGGGCGACCTTGTAGGCCGCACCATTGGCGCAATCCACCACGACCTTCAGACCGTCGAGCCGCATACCTGCGGGAAAGGTCGCTTTCAGCCGTTCGGCATAGCGGAACCGCCCGTCGTCGATCCGCTTGGCCCGCCCGATATTGGCGGCCTTGGCAGGCTCCACATCGGATGCGATCAGCGCCTCGATCTGTTCCTCGGCGGCATCGGACAGTTTGAAGCCGTCAGGGCCAAAAAACTTGATCCCGTTGTCGTGATGCGGATTGTGGCTGGCGGAAATCATGATGCCGACATCGGCACGCATCGAGGTGGTCAGCAACCCCACCGCCGGCGTCGGAACCGGCCCCAAAAGCAGCACATTCATGCCGGTGCTGGTCAGCCCCGCCGTCAGCGCGTTTTCGAACATATAGCCTGACAGCCGCGTATCCTTGCCGATCACCACACGGTGGCCGTTCGATCCGTCATTGCGAAAATACCGCCCCGCCGCCGCCCCGATCCGCAGCGCCATATCGGCGGTCATCGGATATATATTCGCCGTGCCGCGCACCCCGTCGGTGCCAAAGAACTTGCGTGTCATCTGCTGTCTGTCCCGTTGATCGCCGACCAGAGTGCCAGCGCCTGTTTTGTAGCAAAGGTATCATGCACCCGCAGGATCTGCACCCCCTGCGATAGGCCATGCAGCGCCACTGCGACAGAACCCGCCATGCGGTCCTTGGCATCCTGTCCGCCGCCGATGGTGCCGATGAACCGCTTGCGCGAGGCCCCCAGCAGGATCGGGCAGCCAAGAGCATGGAACAGCGACACATTCCGCAGCAGGGTCAGGTTGTGATCCTGCGTTTTGCCAAAACCGATGCCAGGGTCAATGATGATCGCGGTGCGCGCGATGCCCGCCGCCTCGGCCTGCGCGATACGGGCGGCCAGAAAATCATAGACGTCCAGCAGGACATCGTCATAGCGCGGGTCGTTTTGCATTGTGGCGGGATCGCCCTGCGCATGCATCAGGCAGACAGGCAGACCCGCATCCGCCGTGACCTGCGCCAAGGCGGGATCATGGCTGAAGGCGGCGACATCGTTGACCAGACTGGCGCCCGCCGCGATGGCGGCTTTTGCCACATCAGCCTTGCGCGTGTCGATCGAGATGGCGATTGCAGATTGCGCCCTGATCGCGGCGATAACCGGGGCGGTGCGGCTGATTTCTGCGGCATTGGCGACGGTCACGGCACCGGGCCGCGTGCTTTCGCCGCCGATGTCGATGATCTCGGCCCCCTCTGCCTGCATCGCCAAGGCGCGGGCCGTGGCGCTGACCAGATCAGCGTGATCGCCGCCGTCAGAAAAACTGTCCGGCGTCACGTTCAGGATGCCCATGATGCGCGGCCGGTCCATCGCCAGCCCCGCAACAGGCGCGCGCGGCGCGGTCAGATGGGCAAGAATTGTTGCGGGGACATCGCGCGCGGGAATGACGTGCGATGGCTGCCCCCGTTCCAAAACTGCGACATCGCGAAACAGGCACGCACCCCCCGCCAGTGGCAGCGTGTCGCTGGCAGGTTCCGCCACCACAAGGGGCCGGTAATAAAGCGTCATGCCAAGACCGCCTGATCGACCGGCAGCACACGCAGGGCAATATCGGTGACAGGGGCGGCATGACCGACAAACACCAGTTCTGCCGCCTGCATCTGGCCTGCGAACCACGCGATCAGCGCCGCTGCATCCGCAGGGCTGGCAGACGGGCCATCCACCGCATCCAGCACGATCTTGGACGGCGCCCAGACGCTGACCTGCCCGTTCTTCATCGCCCAGTCGAGCTCGGTGCGGGTCTGCACCACAACGCAGCGCGCATCGCGCACGGCCAGCCGCCACGCATTTTGTTCGATGGCCAACAGGTCGATCCGGCGCTGTGCCAGCCGGTTGGGGACTTGTGGCGCACTTGTCTCGCCCGCACCGACGCAGATGATCACGGGGGCCGGCATCGCGGCAAGCTGATCAATCCACCCCCCCAACAGCGGCGAGGCGATGGCCGCGTTCGACAGGAACACGACGCGCGGATGCGGCACGGGGATATGGGCCTGCCCGCCGGGGGTCTGGCCATCGCGGGCGCGCACGATCTCGACACCCAAGGCAAAGGGGCCGCGATCCAGCTTTTCGATGCGCACGAAGACCCGATGCGCCTGCGGTTCCAGCAGAATCCTATCCGCGACACGCGCGGCAAGGGTTTCCAACAGGTTCAGGCGTTCGGCGTGCAGTTCGATCCCGATCGCTTCGGTCACGCGGTCATAAGACAAGATGCGGTCAACGTCATCGTCTATCGGGCCGGACAGGCGCGGCACCTCGACCACCACGTTAAAGCGTACGCGCTGCAATGTGCCGCGTTCCTGCTGGAACGCCCCGATTTCCACGCTGACAATATAGTCGCGCAAGGAAATCCGGTCGCAGGGGGTGGTCGTACTCGCCTCGGCCCGTTCGCTGGGATGGGCAAAGGCAAGGCGGATGTCATCTGTCATCAGGTCGTCCAGTCAACTGGCGGCGTTACCCCCAGCGATACCGCGCCCCCGCCCGCAGGACAAGGACAGCCGCGACAGCGCGGCCACCGGTTGCGACCTCAGTTCGCGGCAGTGCGAACAGGTTCGCGGTAGAAATGATGCGCGCCGATCGTGGTCGTGCGCGTGAAACTGCGCGACCAGGACGGGTTGACGGCGCGGGTATGGAAATGCGTCGCACCCCCCGTCAGGTCACGCGGCATGCCAGCAAGCAGGACAGAGGCAATCTTGCCCACACGTTCCCAAGCGACTTGCTCGTTGATCACCTCAGGATTGCCGTCGCAATTATAGCTGAACTGGCAGGCGTATTTGCGCCCGGTGCCCTGTTTGACCACACCGCACAAAGATTGCGGGTAAGCGGCACTTTCGACGCGGTTCAAAATCACCTCGCCAACGGCGAATTGACCGCGCACGGATTCGCCACGCGCCTCGAAATACAGCGCCTCGGCCAGACATTCCCATTGCGCATCACCAGAAGCGACGGGCAGGCTGTCAAGAAAATCGGTATCATAAATCACGACGGGTGCCGTCGGAATGCCGCGTTCGCTGGCGGGGGGCAGGCTGGTCAATTGCGCCATGCGCGCTTCGGACAGCACGGAAAGCGCGGACCGCTCCTCTCCCAGAAGACCGGCCAGTCGGCTGGCCATGTCGGTATCAGCACTGTCGGTATCAGCACTGGCGTAAACGCCACCGAAGGCAAGTTGTGCGACGACAAAAGCGGCCGCGATTTTCTTCAAAGGCGTCATTCTTCAAACCAAAGAAACCACGCGGTCAGCCCCGCGGAAGCAGCGCCGTGGTTAGGGCAATACAGACCGAACGTCTACCCCTAGTGGCCATAGCGGCGGAACAACGCCGTTATCGCGTCAAAATATGATAAAATCGCACCACATAATGCCCGTCGCGGAAAATGCTCCACTATATCTAGTGGCTCACGCTTTGGTGATTTTGTCCTTCAGGGCCAGTTGCGCCGCCATCAGCCGCGCCCCCGGCACCCGGAACGGCGAACAAGAGACGTAATCGAACTTGTGATCGCGGCAGAATGCGATGGCGCTGCGGCTGCCGCCATGTTCGCCGCAGATCGACAACACGACATCGGGCCGGCCACGCCGCCCGCGTTCGGCACCCATCGCCACCAATTCGCCCACACCTTCGATGTCGAGCGTGTGAAACGGGTCTTCGGCATAGACGCCCTGCTGCACATAGGTGGACATGAACCGCCCCGCATCATCGCGCGACAACCCATAAGTCATCTGCGTCAGGTCATTGGTACCAAAAGACAAAAATTCTGCATGGGCGGCAATATCCTGCGCGCGCAGGGCCGCACGCGGGGTTTCGACCATCACGCCCAAGCGGTAATTCAGCGTCGCTCGCGCCCGTCCAGCCACCAGATTGGCGACGCTTTCGATGCGGGATTTCATCAGCTCGACTTCGCGCATCGCCGAGACGAGCGGAATCATGATATCGACGGCGGGCGCGATGCCCTTGGCCCCAACGGCCACCATCGCCTCGAAGATCGCCTGCGCCTGCATGTCGTAAATCTCGGGGATGGCAATTCCCAGCCGAACGCCGCGCATCCCCAACATCGGGTTATATTCGCTCAGGGCGGCCACCCGTTCGGCCACTTCGGGCAAAGGCAGCGCCAGTTGTTCGGCCAGATCGCGCATTCCGGCCTTGTCGGATGGCAGGAATTCATGCAGCGGCGGGTCGAACAGGCGTACGCAGACGCTGCGCCCTTCCATGATGCTGAACAATTCGGCGAAATCCGCGCGCTGCATTGGCAGCAGACGGTCGAGCACGGCGCGCCGGTCTTTGCTGCTTTCGGCAAAAATCATCTCGCGCATCACACCCAGACGGTCGCCTTCGAAAAACATATGTTCGGTGCGGCACAGCCCGATGCCTTCGGCGGCGAAATTGCGCGCGGTCTGCGCATCGGCGGGCGTGTCGGCATTGGCGCGCACGCCGATATCACGGAACGTGTCGGCCCATTCCAGCAGGGTCTGGAACGCACCATCGAGCGACGCCTCCAGCATCGGCGGCGCACCGGCCAGCACCTGCCCCGTGGTGCCATCGACGGTGATGATGTCACCGGCGGCAAAGGTCCGCCCGTCGGGGGCGACAACGCGGCCCGACTTGCGGTCGATCAGCAGGTCAGACGCCCCCACGACGCAAGGCACGCCCAGCCCCCGCCCGATCACGGCAGCATGGCTGGTGATGCCACCGCGCATCGTCAGCACGGCGGATGCGGCATGCATCCCGCGGATATCCTCGGGCGTGGTTTCGCGGCGGACCAGCACACACGCCTCGCCCCGCGCAGCACTGGCCTGCGCCTCGTTCGCGGTCAGCACGATCCGGCCGCTGGCCGCACCGGGGCTGGCGGCGATCCCTGTCACCAGCACGTTGCGCGGCGCGCTAGGGTCTACCTGCCGGTGCAGCAGTTCCGACAAGGCGACGGGTTCGACACGCAACACCGCATCCTGCCGGGTGATCACGCCGTCTTCGGCCAAGGCCACGGCGATCCGCACCGAGGCCCGCGACGACCGCTGCACGCGCACGGCATCAAGGATATAAAGCTTGCCCGCGTCGATGGTGAATTTCACCTGCATTTCCTCGCGCAGATGCTGGCGGCACAGCGCGCCACAATCAAGCAGCTGCGCAAAAGTCTGCGGGCAGCGGTCCTGCAAGGATGCGCCACGCGGATCACGGGTCAGATAGAGCGCGCCTTCGGCATCGGTCTTGTCCATCTGCGGCACGTTCTGCGCGACATAGCGGCCCGTGATCCGCGGCGCGCCTGTCGTGCTATCGACGAATTGCACGGTGCCGGTGCCGCATTCGCCCTGCCCCAGCCCCAGCGCCATGGCCTGCACCACCAAACCCAGCCCCGCATCGACGGGCGCGCCCTTGGCCTGGCGCAACAACCGCGCAGAGGTGCCATCCCAGGCACGTGCCATGGACCGCAACACCTCGGCCAGTTGGACGGCGGGGTCTTGCGGGAAAGGCTCATCCGTTTCGGCCTCATAGGCGGCTAGCATCACGCGCAGGGCGCTGGCATCAGCGATATCGGGCAGGTGGAATTCGTCAGGGTCCAGCCGCGCCACATGCACCGCGTAGGACTGCACGAAACGCAGGTAAAGCCGCGCCGCCGCAGCCTCGCCCATGACCTGCGACATGCTGACAAAGCGTGCATCATTCATGCCCACATTCAGGATCGCGGATGGCCCGCCCCAATCGGCGCTCTCGCTGGATGGGCGCACGGACAAAAGCGGCTGCGGGTCGAACGGCGCCATCAAGGCCGCCATATCGGGCAGATTGCCAAGCGCTGCATCGCGCACCGCATCAAAGGACAAGGCCACGGTGACAGGCACCGGCATCGCGAGCCGGATCAGCCGTTGGAGGCATTTTGCGCGACCGCCATGCGCCGCGACCGAGACCGGCGCGGTCGGCGTGATCAGCGTCACGCGGTCCTGTTTGATCTGTTGCTGCACTGCGGCACCGCCTTATTGCGTAGGCGCAGCATAGAACAGGAAATGGCCATGCGTAAAGCCAAGTTGACAGCCAAGGTGTCTAGCCTTCAATTTTTGTCAGATCAGCCACGGACAGACAGATTTTCCTGATCCGTGACAACAGGTTAAGCCTGTTGCGGCGGATCACTTGCCGGTCGTCGTTGACCTGTACAGCGGTGAAAAATGCATCAATCGGGCCGCGAAGTGCCGCCATAGCGGTCATCGCGGTGCTGAAATCTTCGTCTTTCATCGCCGGCGCGATCTTTGCATCTGCAGCATCGAGCGCGGCAAACAGCGCCTTTTCGGCACCGTCTTCGGCGAATTTCAGGTCCGCGCCATAGGAATATTCGACCCCGTCCTTGGCCTCGGCCTGCGTCAGGATGTTATTGGCGCGCTTGAACCCTTGGATCAGGTTTTCGCCATCATCCGTGGCCAGCACATCGGCCAAGGCGCGGGCGCGTTTGACCAACAGGGTCAGATCGTCGTTGTTCGGCATGGCGATGCAGGCGTCGATGATGTCGTGGCGGATGCCTTGGTCCTTGAGATAGACCTTGAGGCGGTCGTGGAAAAAGGCGAGCAGGCTGTCGTAATTTGCACCCGCATCATCTGGCACAGTTTCACCAGACTTGAACTCATCAGGAATACGCATCTCGGCAGATACCCGAATATCACGCAAATTAATCCGCGCCCCATTCTCCAACACCAACCGTATAACGCCCAGCGCCGCGCGGCGCAGCGCAAAGGGGTCCTTGCTCCCCGTCGGCTTTTCGTCAATCGCCCAGAACCCCGTCAGCGTGTCGATCTTGTCGGCCAGCGCCACGGCCACCGATACGGGTGCAGTCGGCACGGCGTCCGATGGACCCAGCGGCGAATAATGGTCTTGGCAGGCGGCCGCCACCGCCGGATTCAATCCGGCGGCTGTCGCATAATAGCGGCCCATCAGCCCCTGCAATTCAGGAAATTCCCCGACCATTTCTGATTGCAGATCAGCCTTGGCCACGATTGCTGCCTGTTCGGCCAGATCAGGATCAGCCCCCACATGCGGCGCAATTTCACGCGCGAGGGCTGCGATCCGCGCGATGCGGTCGGCCTGTGATCCAAGCTTGTTGTGGAAGGTCACATTGGCCAGCCCCGCGCCCATGCCTTCCAGCCCATCGGCCTTGACCGTGCGCAGGTCGTTTTCCCAAAAGAATTTCGCATCCGACAGCCGCGCCGCCAGCACCTTTTGATTGCCCGCCAGAATGGTCGCACCATGATCGGCGGTGGCCATGTTGGCCACGGTCACAAAGCGTTCGATCCGGCCCGTTTTCGGATTGCGGACCGAAAAGAATTTCTGGTGTTCCTTCATCGAGGTCTGCAACACCTCGGGCGGCAGGCCCAGAAAGGCATCGTCAATCCGGCCCAGCAGCACGACAGGCCATTCGACCAGCCCTGCCACCTCGGCCAGCAACCCGCGATCCTCGACCAGTTCCAGACCCGATGCAAAGGCCTGCTGGGTCGCGTCGTTCCAGATCACCTCGGCGCGTTCATCGGCGCGCAGGATCACATGGGCGCGTTTCAGTTTCGCCTCGTAATCGTCAAAGCCGTTCACGGTGAAGGCATCAGGCGACAGGAACCGGTGGCCGCGCGTGCTGCGCCCTGCGGTGATCGCGTCGATGGTCAGCGGCACAACCTCGGCGCCTGCTTCATCCGACAACAGGCAGATGATGGATTGCAGCGGGCGCACCCATTTCAGCGCGCCTGTGCCCCAGCGCATGGATTTGGGCCACGGGAAATTGCGCACGGTGGCGTCAAGCACTTCTGCGATGATGTCGGCGGCTTTGCGAGGTGGATACTCCAGAACAGCCATCAAGACCCGTTTGCCCTTAAGCTCTTGCGTCGTAACGAAGCTATCGCCAAATGAAATAACTTCGCCGGCCTTCAGTGCTTCAATCTGCTCATCGTACCATTTGTCCGGGGCCTCCATGCCCAGCCCCTGAAGATAGCCCTTCAATGCCCTTGGATTAGCATCAATCGGCGGACCCTTCTTTTCTTCCCTAAAAATTGTGCTTTCGGCCGTCAGCCCGTCAATCGCCAGCGTCAGACGGCGCGGCGTGGCAAAGGCGGCGGCACCGGCATAGGTCAGCCCCGCCTCGACCAGACCGTCCGTGACGAGCTTGCGCAGGTCATCGGCGGCGCGCGCCTGCATCCGGGCCGGAATTTCCTCGGAGAAAAGTTCAATCAGAAGATCAGGCATTATTGCAGGCTTTCGGGTGCTGGGGGGCAGGTGTCAGGGGCGGGATAGCGGTTGAACACGGCTTCGCCGCAGGCGTTGATCTCGTGCCAGATATAGGCACGCCCGTCAGGGTAAACCGCGATAACGCGGTCGATACCATATTGCAGATTGGCGGTCCCAAGATAGGCGGTGGCCAGCCCATCCTGCAGGTCCGCGCCGATCTGGCGGGCGTCGAAACAATCAAACCAGCGCGGCGCGATGCGCGGTTCGGCAAAGGGCAAGGGGACAGCGGTCGCCAATGTCGCCGTGTCGATGTCCGTGCTCAGGCAGGCGCGATACCGCAGCGGGCTGGACACCGCGTCAATGCCAGTGAAATCGCTGAATGGCAGGGTGATCGGCGCGCTGCTATCGGTGGCGGTCAGGGTAATGTCGCCTTGGGCGGCAACAACATCTTCGTAATAGGCATAGACCTGCAGGTAATACATCGCCCCACCAAAGACGGCGGCCACCACCAACATCCCCACGATCAATATGCGTGCCATCAGGCGCTGGCCCCCGCAGCTTCGGTCTGCATGAAAGCATCCGCGCAGGCCTTGGCCAGCGCGCGCACCCGCCCGATATAGGCCTGCCGTTCGGTGACGGAAATCACGCCGCGCGCGTCCAGCAGGTTGAACAGATGGCTGGCCTTGATGCACTGGTCATAGGCGGGGTGGGCCATGATGATGGCCATGTCCTTTTTGGGGTCATGCGCGGGGGTGGACAGGATGCGGTGGCATTCAGCCTCGGCATCCTTGAAATGCTGCAGCAGCATGTCGGTGTCGGCCACATCGAAGTTCCAGCGCGCATATTCCTGTTCGGTCTGGCAAAAGATGTCGCCATAGCGCAGCGCAATAGGCGCGTCAGGATCGTTGAACGGCATGTCCATCACATGATCCACGCCCAGCACATACATCGCCAGCCGTTCCAGCCCATAGGTCAATTCGCCCGAGACGGGACGGCAATCATGCCCGCCGACCTGTTGAAAATAGGTGAACTGGCTGACTTCCATCCCGTCGCACCAAACCTCCCAGCCCAGCCCCCAAGCGCCAAGCGTCGGGCTTTCCCAATCATCCTCGACAAAGCGGATGTCGTGCAGATGCGCATCGATCCCGATGGCGGCCAGCGACCCCAGATAAAGCTCCTGCAAATCCGGCGGGCTGGGTTTGATCAGCACCTGATATTGGTAATAATGCTGCAACCGGTTGGGGTTTTCACCATAGCGCCCGTCGGTCGGGCGGCGGGACGGTTGCACATAAGCGGCAGCCCAGGGTTTGGACCCCAGCGCGCGCAGGGTCGTGGCGGGGTGAAAGGTACCTGCACCGACTTCGATGTCATAGGGTTGCAGGATCGCACAGCCCTTGGCCGCCCAATAGGACTGTAGCCGCAGGATGATTTCCTGAAAACTGCGCGGTTTGTCGGACATGGGCACCCTCGTTTGCATCTTGGGCGTCACATAGGCCCCGCTGCGGCAAGGGTCAATCAGTTGCGCCAGAAGCGGACCGAGATGATGGTCAGCACGACCATCACTTCGAGCCTGCCGATGAACATCGCGATCGCCAATATCCATTTGGCGGGATCGTTGATATTTGCGAAATTGCCCGCCGGTCCAATCTCTGACCCAAGGCCGGGGCCGATATTGGCAATCGCCGTCGCCGCCCCTGACAGCGAGGTGATAAAATCCAGCCCGGTCAGCCCCAGCAGTACCGTGATGATCCCCAACAGCGACACGAAGGCCACGAAAAAGGCGATGACCGAATTGATGACATCATCCCCGATCGGGCGGCCTTCGAACCGCGGGGCGAAAACGCCATGCGGGCTGTGGATCTGGCGGACCTGGCTTTTGATCGCAGCAAACAGGATCTGGTAGCGGAACACCTTGACCGAACAGGCGGTGGACCCGGCACAGCCACCGATCAGCCCGATGAAGAAAAAGGCGACGACAGGAAACGTGCCCCATGTCATGTAATCCGCGCTGGCATAGCCGGTGCCGGACATGATCGACACGATATTGAACATCGCCTCGCGAAAGGCCAGCTCGGTCCAAGCGCCTTCGCGCGCCCAAAGCCAGGCCGTCATCAACATGATGAACAAGCCCAGCAGGGCAAAGAAAACCCTGATCTGGCTGTCGCGCCACAATGGCACGGCCGTGCCGGCCAATAATTGTACATAGCGCACAAAGGGCAATGCCGCGAGGATCATGAACACCACTGCGGTGTAATGGATGCCCGCGTTGAACGCGCCAAAGGAAGTGTCGGTTGTCGCCATGCCACCCGTCGAAACCGTCGTCAACGCATGCACGAACGCATCGAAAGGCGTCATGCCCAAGGCTGCATAGATCAGCCCGCAGGCCATTGTCAGCACCAGATAGATCACCGAAATCTGGCTTGCGATCTGGCCTGCACGCGGCAGGATTTTTCCCATGGTTTCAAAAGCTTCTGAACGGAAAATCTGCATCCCGCCGACCCGCAATTCGGGCAGGAACACCATCGCAACCACAATAATCCCGATCCCGCCCAGCCATTGCAGCAGCCCGCGCCACAACAGTAAGCCAGCAGGCAAAGTTTCGAGCTGGGTAAAGGTCGTGGCTCCGGTCGTTGTCAGCGCGGACATGGCCTCGAAAAAGGCATCGGTCAGGGATGCCTCGGTCGCCCCCAGAATGAACGGGATCGCCCCGAACAATGGCAAGGTCAGCCAGACAAGCGAGGTCAGCAGAAACGTCTGACGCAGGCTTAGCCCCGCCGTCACGCCATTGGCGCAGGCCAGCGCCAGCAAGCCCCCCGTCAGGATCGTCACGATCGCGCTTTCAAAAAAGACGAACCAATGCCGGTCACCTGCCAGCAGGTCGGCCGCCAGCGGCACCAGCATCGTCACCCCGAGCGAGGCAATCAACAGGCCGATCACATATCCAACAGGGCGCAGATCAAACATGCCGCAGCGTTGGACCGCGCCTGCGCCGCTGTCAAGAACGGGCGCCATTGAAACCCGCAAGGCGCGGGTTAATTGGCACGCATGTTTACACCAACCTACACCGACGCTGTAACGCGTCTTGCCGCTTTCACCCCGCATGCGGGCCGCGATTACGCGGCAATGCGCAACCATGATGACATCGCCCATGTCTCGGCGCTGTCGCCCTATATTCGCCACCGGATCATCACCGAAGCAGATGTGCTGCGCGCCGTGCTGGCCCGCCACAGCCCGCAAGCGGCCGAAAAATTTGTGCAAGAGGTGTTCTGGCGCACCTATTGGAAAGGCTGGCTGGAACTGCGCCCCACCGTCTGGGCCAACTACCAGCGCGATCTGGCCGCGGCTATGAACCAGATCCAGACACAGGCGGGCCTGCGCGCGCAATGGGAAACCGCCTGTCTGGGGCAGACCGGGATCGACGGTTTTGACCATTGGGCGCGGCAATTGGCAGATACTGGCTATCTGCACAATCACGCGCGGATGTGGTTCGCATCAATCTGGATTCATACGCTGAAACTACCCTGGGTGTTGGGCGCGGATTTCTTTTTGCGGCATTTGCTGGACGGTGATGCAGCGTCCAACACGCTGTCATGGCGCTGGGTCGGCGGCATCCAGACGCAGGGCAAAGCCTATCTGGCGCAGCCCGACAATATCGCCAAATACACGCAAGGCCGGTTCCGGCCCGAGGGGCTGGCACAGGTTGCCGCCGCCCTGCCCTGCCCGCCGCATCCCGACCGCGGGCCAATGCCTGTCAGCGCCATCATCGACCCGGCCAAACCCACCGGATTGATCGTGACCGAGGATGATTTGTCGCCCGGCTGGTTGCTGGACAAGGTTGCGCCGGTTGCCACCGCCTTTGTACAAACAACCGATCGGCGCAGCCCGTTGCAGGTGGCCCCGATGGTGACAGATTTCGTCGCAGCCGCGATGCGCGATTGTCACACAAGGTTTGCGGACAGGTTGGGCCGCGTCAGCGTGATCAGCGCCGATGCCCTGCCCGATTGGCGCAAGGCCGAAGGATTGGATCAGGTGGTGCTGGCCCATCCCCCTGCCGGCCCGACCGCCGATGCCCTGCGCCATATTGATGCGCTGCGGGTGCTGCGCGCCTATGATCTGGACGCGTGGCCGCATGCCACGCATGGTTTTTTCCGGTTCAAGGATGCGATCCCCAAACTGTTGGGCGGGATCAAGGGCTGGCGGTGCTGTGACCGCAGCGCGCTGCGGTCGCCTCTGGCGGGGATTGCATAAAATCGCGCATCGCGCGAATTGACGATCTGGAAAGATGATGCAGGCTTGATATCAACACGCGCGCTTGGTAAACTAAACATATCAGTTTAGTATATGGGTGCAAGATGGCGATATCTGTGACGATCAATGGCACGGCGCACAGCGTCGATCTGCCGGATAATGTGCCGCTGCTGTGGGTGCTGCGCGACGCAATCGGGCTGACCGGCACCAAATTTGGCTGTGGTATCGCCGCCTGTGGGGCCTGCACCGTGCAGATCGACGGCGTGGCGGTACGGTCCTGTCAGGTGGCGCTCGCCGATGTCTGGGGCGAGGTCACGACGATCGAGGGGCTGGGCCAGCCCGACAATCTGGCGGTGATCCAGCAGGCCTGGATCGACCATCAGGTCGCGCAATGCGGGTATTGCCAGTCGGGCCAGATCATGAACGCCGCCGCCCTGCTGGCCGAGACCCCCACCCCCACGGATGACGATATCGATGCCGCCATGCAGGGCAACCTGTGCCGCTGCGGAACCTACCCGCGCATCCGTGCCGCAATCAAGGACGCGGCGCAGCGTCTGACAGAGGTGTAATCATGGCCAGTCTCCGCAAAATCGCCCGCCGGACGTTCTTGATCGGCTCTGCCGCTATCGCGGGCGGTGTCGCCTTTGGTGTTTATCAGCTTCGCAAGGATGCCCCTAACCCATTGGTCGCAGGCGCAGGCGAGGCGGTGCTGACGCCTTTTGTGCTGCTCAATCAGGACGGCGTGACCGTCATCGCGCCGCGTGCCGAAATGGGCCAAGGTGTGCAGACCACGCTGGCGGCCCTTGTCGCCGAAGAAATGGATGTCGCCTGGGAGGATATCACCGTTCTGCACGGCCCGCCCGCGCAGGCCTATTACAATCAGGCGCTGTTGGGCCTTGCCCTGCCGTTTCGCCATTATGCCGACACCGATTTCCGCCACAGCCTGCGGCAGGGGATCGGGCAGATCGGCAAGTTGCTGCATCTGCAGGTGACGGGGGGATCAACCTCGATCAAGGACGGGTATGAGCGGATGCGCCATGCCGGTGCCAGCGCGCGCGAGGCGCTGAAACTGGCGGCGGCGGCGCAATTGGGCGTTGCAGCCAGCGACCTGCGCACCCAGGACAGCCATGTCATCGCCCCCGACGGCACCCGCATCGCCTATACCGCGCTGGCCGAGGCGGTGCGTGACATTGACCTGCCTGATGTGGAATTGCGGCCCCGATCGGAATGGAAATACCTCGGCAAATCCATGCCGCGCGTCGATATGCGCGCCAAGGCGACAGGCACCGCGCAATTCGCGGGCGATGTGCAGTTGGAGGGGATGCAATTCGCCACCGTGCGCATCAACCCCAAGCGGGCGGGCATGGTATCATATGACGACACTGTGGCGCGCACGATGGATGGCGTCGCCACGGTGATCGACCTTGGCGATGGCATCGCTGTCGTGGCATCGAACACATGGTTGGCCATGCAGGCAGCTCAGGCTGTGGATATCGTCTGGCAAGACGCGGCCTATCCGGCCGATACTGCGGGCATGATGGCCGCGATTGCCGCAGCCTTTGAGACCGAGCCGAACAGCACCGTGCGTGACGATGGTGATGTGAATGCCGCGATTGAAGGCACTGAAATCGTCGCAGAATATACCGTGCCTTTCCTTGCCCATGCCACGATGGAACCGATGAATGCCACAGCCCTGTTCACTGGCGACAGGTTGGAGATCTGGACAGGCAACCAAGCCCCGGTGATCACGCGCGACAAATGCGCAGCGGTCGCGGGGATCGCCCCCGAGGCTGTCACCGTGCATACGACGCTGATGGGCGGCGGTTTCGGGCGGCGCGCCGAGACGGATTATTCGGTGCAGGCGGCCCGCATTGCCACAGCCCTGCCCGGCACGCCGATCCGCATGACATGGACCCGTGAAGAGGATATGCGCCACGATTTCTATCGCCCCGCTGCCATGGCACGGTTTCGCGGTGTGGTCGCGGATGGCGCGGCGCAATTGATCGACGGCCAGATCGCAGCACCTTCGGTGTTTCAGCAATCCAGCTTTCGCCAGATGGGGCAGGTTCCCCCCGGCCCTGACCGCGCCCATGTCGAAGGGGCAGCAGACCAACCCTACGACGTGCCGCATTTCCGCATCACAGGCCATCTGGCCGATCTGGCCGTGCCGGTCGGGTTCTGGCGGTCGGTGGCGGCGTCGTTCAACGGGTTCTTTCTGGATACCTTCATCGACGAGATGGCCCATGCCGCAGGCACTGATCCATTGCAATTCCGGCTGGCACTGGCGGAACGTGAACATGCGCCATCTGCCGGCGTGATCCGTGCCGTGGGTGAAATGTGCGGCTGGACGGGCGAAACACCTGCCAATATCGGGCGCGGCGTGGCGTTTTGTCATTCCTTCGGGACCGCCACCGCACAGGTGGTCGAGGTCGAGGATACCGGGCGCGGCATCCGCATTAACCATTGCTGGATCGCCTGCGACCCAGGCATCGCATTGGACCCTGCGATTATCGAGGCGCAGATGATTTCAGGCGCGATCTATGGTCTGTCGGCCGCCATGCAGGAAGAGGTGACCTTCACCGACGGCGCCGCCGATCAGGGCAATTTCACCGATTACGATGCGCTTCGGATGCATACGGCGCCGCGTTTCGATGTGCGTATCCTGGAAACCAGCGCACATCTGGGCGGCATCGGTGAACCCGGCACACCGCCTGCGATGCCGGCACTTGGCAATGCCTTGTTCGATCTGACAGGCGTGCGCGCGCGGGAATTACCGCTGATCAAGACCTTTGATCTGATCCTTTAGGGGTCAGATCGCCAACCAATCGCGATAGTCGCTGACCAGCAGGTGGGTGGGGGCGACATCTTCCTCGATCTGCGCAAAACGGCCGATCGGCTCGCGGAAGATGTTGTCCGTCTCATCGTCGTTGACGGTCGACACCTCGCCGATCAGCACATCGCCCCCCTCGCCCCAAAAGGCGTGCCAGTCACCGGGCATCAATGTCACGCTTTCACCGGGGGCAAGGCGCAGCTTGTCTGCGGGGGCGAAAGCCCGCGTGATCCCGTCGCACCTGACCACGCCACCGACCGTTTCGTCGAACGCGCCGTCAGGGTCTGAGCCGTAAAGTTCCACCACCAGCGTCGCACCGCCACGGTTGATGATATCCTCGGCCTTGATGACATGGGTATGCATCGGCGACAGCTGGTCCTGTTTGGAAATCAACAGCTTTTCCGCATAACACATGCCGCCGCCGCGCCGCAGGTCGGCCAGCCGCCCATTGCGCAGGGTGAACAGGAACAGCCCCATTTGATCGTAACGCCCTGCGCCGTAATCGGTGATGTCCCAGCCGCAGCGCGCGTCAATGACAGCGCGGGCATCGCTGGCGCGGGCTTTGAACTGGTCGGGTGACCAATAGGCCCAAGGCGGCAGGGTAAAGCCGTGCGACCGGATCATCTGGTCGGCCTCGGCCATGATCGCATTGATGCGTGACCGTTTCATACAGGCAGGGTCATGCGTCATGATACCTTGCGCAAGGCCCCTGCCGCCCAGTCACGGCAGGCATCACCAAAGGCGGTGAACAGCGGGCGCGACACCGGATCGGCATCGGCGTTCCATTCGGGATGCCATTGCACCGACATGGTGAAACCGGGAGCGTCGGCAATGTAAATCGCCTCTGGCGTGCCATCGGGGGCATGGCCATCGACGATAACGCGGGGGCCAGCCTGCTTGATACCTTGGCCATGCAGCGTGTTGGTCATCACGCTGGGCGCGCCCATCAGCTTGTGAAACACCCCACCGGGGCGAAAGGTGACGGTATGGCGCAGGGCAAATTTTTCCTCAAGTGACCCATCGGGGGGCATCCGGTGATTGTCGCGCCCGGGCAGATCGCGGATTTCAGGGAACAGCGTGCCGCCCATGGCGACATTTACCTCTTGAAAGCCGCGGCAGATGCCAAGGATCGGCTGGCCGCGTGCCACGCAAGCGCGGATCAGCGGCAGGGTCAGTCGGTCACGGTCACGGTCGAATGTGCCATGGGCGGGGGTTTCTTGTTCGCCATATTCTTCGGGGTGGACGTTGGCGCGCGCGCCGGGGAATACAAAACCGTCACAAATATCCAGCAAGGTATCAATACAGACCAGCCCCGGATGCGAGGGGACGATCAAGGGCTGGCAGCCCGACACCTCGGCCAAGGCTTGCGCATTCATGGTGCCGGCGGCATGGGCAGGATATTCGTCGTTGATCAGATAGCTGTTGCCGATAATTCCGATCACTGGCCGGCGCATGTCATTCTCCTGCAGATTTATCCGAACGATAGCCGTGGCAGGACCAAAGCGGAAGGGATGTCATGCGCACAAGGGGGCATGCGCTGGCGCACATGCCCGTCAATGCGGCATTTGCAGGGTCTGACGCGCGAAAATCGCGCTTAGGCTTCGCCGATCAGCCCCGCGGCCTCGATCCCTGCCATGGCGGCGATGACGTCATTGTCGGATGTGTCACCCGTCACGCCGACAGCACCGATCACGCCGCCCTTTTTGTCGCGCAGCAACACACCGCCCGGCACCGGCACGACCTGCCCGCCATAGACGCCATTGATCGCGGCCATGAAATAGGCCTGGCTTTCCGCCCGCGCCATCTGTGCCTTGCCTGCCATGCCCAGCATGACGGACCCGTAAGCCTTGCCATGGGCAATGCCGAACCGGCCGGGCGATGCGCCGTCTTCACGCTCGAACGCCTTCACATGGCCGCCCGCGTCCAGCACGACAACAGACAGCGGTTTCAGCCCCAGTTCGCGGCCTGTCGCCAGCGCCTTGCGGATGATCATGCGGGCTTTGGTGATCGAAATATCTGACATTCTCGTCTCCTTATCAGGCGTCGCCGCCTTAGTGATTGCGTTGCGCTTTCAGTTCCAGACGCCGCCGGTGCAGCACGGGTTCGGTATAGCCGGACGGCTGTTCACGCCCCAGAAACACCAGATCGCAGGCCGCCTGAAAGGCGATGCCACTGAAATCGGGGGCCATCGGACGATAGGCCGGATCACCCGCATTCTGGTCATCCACCACGCGGGCCATTTTCTGCATTGCCGCCATCACCTGATCGCGGCCGACCACGTCATGGTGCAGCCAATTGGCCAAGGCTTGCGACGAAATCCGGCAGGTAGCGCGGTCTTCCATCAAAGCCACGTTGTTGATGTCGGGCACTTTGGAACAGCCGACACCCTGATCGATCCAGCGCACCACATAGCCCAGGATACCTTGGGCGTTGTTTTCCACCTCGCGCATTTTCTGCGCATCGGTCCAGCGCTGATATTGTGCCAGCGGAATATCAAGGATCGAGGACACATAGGCCCGACGCCCGCCTTTGCGCAGACGTGCCTGCACCGCCATCACGTCGATCTTGTGGTAATGCAGCGCGTGCAATGTCGCGGCTGTCGGGCTTGGCACCCAGGCACAATTGGCACCCGATTGCGGATGGCCGATTTTCTGTTCCAGCATCGCGGCCATCAGGTCGGGCATCGCCCACATCCCCTTGCCGATCTGCGCGCGCCCCGAAAAGCCGCATTCCAGACCGATATCGACGTTCTGATCCTCGTAGGCGCCGATCCACTGCTTGCGCTTGATGAAATCCTTGCGGCTGAATGGCCCTGCTTCCATCGAAGTGTGGATTTCATCGCCGGTGCGGTCCAGAAAACCTGTGTTGATGAATGCGACACGGGATTTCGCGGCGCGGATACATTCCTTGAGGTTGACAGTCGTGCGCCGTTCCTCATCCATGATGCCGATCTTGACGGTGTTTCGCGGCAGGCCCAGCGCATCCTCGACCGCGGCAAAGATATCATTGGTAAAGGCGACCTCTTCAGGGCCGTGCATTTTGGGTTTGACCACATAGACAGACCCGCGCGCGGAATTGCCGCCCTCGTGTTTCAGGTCATGCAGCGCGATCAGCGTGGTGATCATCGCATCCATCAGACCTTCGAACACCTCTGCGCCATCCGCATCAAGGATCGCGGGGTTCGTCATCAGATGGCCAACGTTCCTGATCCACAAAAGCGCACGCCCTTTGAGCGTGACCTTGCCACCGGTGGCGGTCGTGTATTCACGGTCGGCGGCCAGTTTGCGGGTCATCGTCTTGCCGTTCTTGACCATCTCGGCGCTCAGATCGCCTTTCATCAAGCCAAGCCAGTTGCCGTAGGCCAAGACCTTATCTTCGGCATCGACGCAGGCGACTGAATCTTCGCAATCCATGATCGCGGAAACAGCACTTTCCAGCCGCACATCTGCCAGCAAAGCCTGATCGCGGCTGCCGATGGGATGGGCGCGGTCGAACACCAGTTCGACATGCAGCCCGTTGTTCACCAGCACCACCGCATCGGGCGCCTTGGCATTGCCGCGATAGCCGACGAATTTCGCAGGGTCGCGCAGGGGGGCATCATCGACCAACAATTGGCCGTCCTGCACATGATAGCGCGCGACATCGGCGTGGCTTTTGCCTTCGATCGGGAAAGCCTCGTCCAGAAACACGCGCACGCGGGCAACGACACGCGCGCCATGGCCACGGTCATAGCCGCCAGCGGGGGGCAGTGTGCCCATCGCATCGGTGCCATAAAACGCGTCATAAAGACTGCCCCAACGCGCATTTGCCGCATTCAGCGCAAAACGGGCATTGGTGATCGGCACAACCAGCTGTGGCCCGGGAATCGTGGCAATTTCGGGGTCCACATTGGCGGTGTCGATTTCGAAATCATCGCCCTCGGGGACAAGATAGCCGATGTCCTTGAGAAAATGTTCATAGGCCACGCGGTCATGCGGTTTGCCGCGCTGGGCCACATGCCAAGCGTCGATGGCCGATTGCAGATCGTCACGTTTTTGCAGCAAGGCGCGGTTGCGCGGTGTCATCTTGGCCAGCAGCCCGGCAAAACCGGCCCAAAAAGCATCAGGGCTGATGCCGGTTCCCGGCAAGGCGCTTGTATCAATAAAGCTAGCCAATTCATTGGCGACCTGAAGCCCGTGTTTTGTGACGCGATCTGTCATGTCTGTTCTTCCTTATGTCCTTGGCATGCAGCGGCATACCTTTTCTTCGGGTCACGAATTAGAACACTAGTTTCCGATAGGCAACACGGGCGGGCAGATTCAATTGCGCGTCCCGCGGCACTTGTCCGAACAATACCGCACGGCATCCCAGACCTTCGCCCATTTCTTGCGCCAAGTGAAAGGCCTGCCGCAGGTGGCACAGGTTTTTTGGGGCAGGTCGGATTTTTTGCGCATTTTGGCCATGGCCGCCAGCTAGGTCAGCACAGGGTGAAATCCACAGGCAATCGTCAATATAGTCAGACGCGCGGGATCTCGCTGGTCTGAGGTTGTACAAAGCAGCCGATTTGCAATCTATAGGAAAAAATCGTAATGTCGTGGAACCGTTACAAAAGTCTGGTGTTTGATATCCTATGGAAGAGCGTATCACGCCATTGATAGCAGAACGTGCACCGTGGCTTTATGCGGACAGGCCCGGCACGGCCTATGTCCGGCGGGCGCTGCACACGATGCTGGGGTATGAAAAAACGCTCAAGATCGCACGCAATCTCGAACATGCCGACCCCGCCCAGATCATGCGCGACATGGCAGACCGGCTGGCGCTGATGGTGTCCAGCAGGGGGTTTGGGCATCTGCCCGTGCATGGCCCCGCGCTGATCGTGGCGAATCATCCCACGGGAATCGCGGATGGGATCATCCTGAACCACCTGATCGCACGCAGCCGGCCTGACGCCTATTTCTTTGCCAACCGCGATATCCTGCGGGTGTTTCCGCAGATGGACAGCATGATCGCCCCCGTCGAATGGCGCAAACCATTGCGCAGCCATGCCAAGACCCGCGAAACCATGGCATTTGTGCGCCAAGCGACCGAGGCAGGGCGGCTTGGCGTGATCTTTCCATCAGGACGGCTGGCCAAACGGCGCTGGCTGTCGCTGCATGAACGGCCATGGATGGCATCGGCGGCGATGCTGGCGCGTAAATTCGACCTGCCGGTGATTCCCGTGAACATTCAGGCCCGCAATTCGGCGCTGTTTTACCTGTTCGACCGCATCCACCCAACGCTGCGCGACATCACCCTGTTTCACGAGACGCTCAATAAGGACCGCCAGCCTTTCGTCGTGACCATGGGCGAGCCGATTTCCGCCGCGGCCATTCCGCGCGACCCCGAACAGGGCATCGCTCTGCTGCGCGCGGCCACGCTGGCCTTGGGCGGGGAACATGCACCAGTGGTCAATCTGATCGCCACAACGCGGCCTTGGCTGTCCAAAGGCGCGCCCAGCGCATCTTGAAGCGGGGGCCGCGTTCTTTTAAAGATCGCGCAAAGCTGCGCGGTTCGCTAAAGATCGCGCATACCTGCGCGTTTCGCTGTTGATCGTGCAGACCTGAACCAAGGATGCCCGCGATGCTTGACCTGACGTATGACGCCCCCACCCCCAAAGTGATTTCCGGTGCGACCGGCGATTGGGAATTGGTCATCGGGCTGGAAGTCCATGCACAGGTCGCCACCAACGCCAAATTGTTTTCCGGGGCCTCCACCTTGTTTGGGGCCGAACCCAACAGCAATGTGGCCTTTGTTGATGCTGGCATGCCCGGTATGTTGCCCGTGATCAACGAAGCCTGCGTGGCGCAGGCCGTGCGCACCGGGCTAGGGCTGAAGGCGCAGATCAACCTGACATCGGCCTTTGACCGCAAGAATTATTTCTATCCCGACCTGCCGCAGGGCTATCAGATCAGCCAGCTCTATCACCCTATCGTGGGCGAAGGCGAAGTGCTGGTCGAAATGGGCAATGGCACCGCGCGTCTGGTGCGGATCGAACGCATCCACCTTGAACAGGACGCGGGCAAGTCGATCCATGATATGGACCCTACGATGTCGTTTGTGGATCTCAACCGCACCGGTGTCGCGCTGATGGAAATCGTCAGCCGCCCCGATATTCGCGGGCCAGAGGAAGCGGCCGCCTATGTGCTCAAACTGCGCCAGATCATGCGGTATCTGGGCACCTGCGATGGCAATATGCAAAACGGCAACCTGCGCGCCGATGTGAACGTGTCGGTCTGCCGTCCGGGGGATTACGAACGCTATCAGGCGACACAGGATTTCAGCCACCTTGGCACGCGCTGCGAGATCAAGAACATGAACTCGATGCGATTCATCCAGATGGCCATTGATTTCGAGGCGCGTCGCCAGATTGCGCTGCTTGAGGATGGTAAATCGGTCACGCAGGAAACCCGTCTTTATGATCCGGACCGGAATGAAACCCGCTCGATGCGGTCCAAGGAAGAGGCGCATGATTACCGCTATTTCCCCGACCCGGACCTTTTGCCTTTGGAAATAGAACAAGCTTGGGTCGATGATATTGCGGCCCATTTGCCCGAATTGCCCGATACCAAAAAGGCACGGTTTATTGCCGATTACGGCCTGTCGGATTATGATGCTTCTGTGCTGACCGCCGAAGGTGAAAATGCGGCGTTTTTTGAAAAAGCCGCCGAAGGCCGCGATGGAAAACTGGCGGCGAATTGGGTGATTAACGAATTGTTTGGACGTCTGAAAAAGGACGACCGCGATATCGCCGACAGCCCGATTTCTGCGCAGCGGCTGGGCCAGATCATCGGGCTGATCAAATCCGACACGATTTCGGGCAAGATCGCCAAGGATGTGTTCGACATCGCCTATACCCAAGACCGCGACCCCGAAGAAATCGTTGCCACCGAAGGGATGACCCAAGTCACCGATACCGGCGCGATCGAAGAGGCGGTGGATGCGATCATCGCCGCCAATCCCGATCAGGTCGAAAAGGCCAAGGCCAATCCGAAACTGGCGGGCTGGTTCGTCGGTCAGGTGATGAAGGCCACAGGCGGAAAGGCCAATCCGGCCGCCGTCAACCAGATCGTCGCCGCGCGGTTGGGTCTTTAGGACGGTTGGACATCGGCGGCAGGCTTGGTATGGTCCGGCAGGTCGGTCCAAGGGAAAACGCGATGACATATGAATACAAGGTCGTACCGGCCCCCCTGCGCGGCACCAAGGCCCCCGGCGTCAAGACGAACGAGGATCGCTTTGCCCTGTCGCTGGAAACCGTGATGAATGATCTTGCCGCCGATGGCTGGGAATACCTGCGCGCCGACACCCTGCCCTGCGACCAGCGCGAAGGCTTGATGAGCCGGACAACGGTCTATCAGAACATGCTGGTGTTCCGCCGGACCAAGGTTGCCAACACCGCACCCAAGATGAAACAGCAACGCGCGGTGCCAACCATGACAGCCCCTGCCCCGCAGGTGCCGAAAAAACCCGTGACGCCAGACACCCGTACTGCGCCGGACGTGGCCGGGGGCGACTGATCAGCGCAGATCAATCGCCAGCGCGTGAATCCGTCCCATCAGGTCCGGACCAATGGCTGTATGGATCGCGCGGTGGCGCGCGATGCGCGACATATCGTCCAATGCGGCGGCCTTGATCACTACCCGCCAATGGCTTTCGCCTGACCCGTCGTCACCGGCATGGCCCGCGTGTTTGTGGCTTTCGTTGATCACATCGAGCATCTGGGGATCGAGCGTCATCAGTCTTGTATGAATTTCAGCCTGCAATGCCATTATTTTCCCTCTACCCTCTTCTCTCTGTCGCTCAGGGGTCTACAGTCTGTCGTCCGAGTCGGAAAGATGAGATGCACAATGAAAAAAGATGATCCCTTTGGTTTCGATATGTCTGTATCGGGATCCAAGAAAAAGAATCCACGCGGCCGGCGTGGCATGTCGGGGGCATCCGAAACTTCTACGCGTGTCTGCGATCACGACGGCTGCGAACTTGCCGCGCCATTCCGCGCGCCGAAATCACCCGATGTGCTGGATGATTATTTCTGGTTCTGTCAGGAACATGTCCGCGAATACAATCTGAAATGGAATTTCTTTGACACCACGTCAGAGGCCGAATTGGCCGCGCTGATGGACAAGGACCGCGTCTGGGACCGCCCGACAAAGCCGTTCAAACGCTCGGTCGAGGAACGTGCCTGGGCGCGTCTGGGCGTCGATGACCCGCATCAGGTACTGGGGGCCAATGCCACCCGCAATCCGGGCCGTGGTGCCGCTGTCGGGCGCAAGCTGCCACCGACCGAACGGCGCGCCATCGACATTCTGGACGCCAAGGACAATTGGTCCAAGCCGCAAATCCGCAAAGCCTATAAATCGCTGATCAAGGTGCTGCACCCCGATATGAACGGTGGCGACCGCAGCCAGGAAGAACAATTGTCCGAGGTCGTCTGGGCCTGGGACCAGATCAAGGTCAGCCGGAACTTTCGCGATACCGATTGATCTTGTGCTCGCAGCACCGGCGGGCCGCGCAATGCGGTCAGACGGGGTGGCGCTTGCTGCTGGCTGCGTTATGTTACACCCGACACCCGATTGCGACATCTTAACGAAAAGGCAAGGCACATGGCCGACGGCACCACAGACATGCACGCGAAACCGACCGAGGATATTTCGGTCAGGGACGTGTTTGGCATCGACAGCGACATGAAGATCAAGGGCTTCGCCGACCGCACCGACCGCGTGCCAGAGATCGACACCACTTATAAATTCGACCCCGACACGACTTTGGCAATCCTTGCTGGCTTTGGTTATAACCGGCGCGTGATGATCCAAGGCTATCACGGCACCGGCAAATCGACGCATATCGAACAGGTGGCGGCGCGGTTGAACTGGCCTGCGGTGCGGGTCAATCTTGACAGCCATATCAGCCGGATCGACCTGATCGGCAAAGACGCGATCAAGCTGCGCGACGGCGTGCAGGTCACCGAATTCCACGAAGGCATCCTGCCTTGGGCCTTGCGCAACCCTGTCGCCATCGTATTCGACGAATATGACGCGGGGCGCGCGGATGTGATGTTCGTGATCCAGCGCGTGCTGGAAACCGATGGCAAGCTGACGCTGATGGACCAGAACGAAATCATCACCCCCAACCCCTATTTCCGCCTGTTCGCAACGGCCAACACGGTCGGTCTGGGCGATACGACGGGGCTGTATCACGGCACCCAGCAGATCAACCAAGCGCAGATGGACCGCTGGTCGATGGTGGTGACACTGAACTATCTGTCGCATGATGCCGAGGCCGCGATCGTGCTGTCGAAATCACCGCATTACAACAATGAAAAAGGCCGCCGCACGATCAGCCAGATGGTCACCGTCGCAGACCTGACGCGCACGGCATTCATGAATGGCGATCTCAGCACGGTGATGTCGCCGCGCACAGTGCTGGCATGGGCAGAAAACGCGCGGATTTTCAGCAATGTGGGCTATGCGTTCCGGCTGTCATTCCTGAACAAATGCGACGAACTGGAACGCCAGACGGTGGCGGAATTCTATCAGCGCTGTTTTGACGAAGAATTGCCGGAAAGTGCAGCGAGCTTGAGCCTGCGATAGTTTGCAGACGTAAGGTGGACTTAAGTCCACCTTACGTCATGGTCATTCAACCACGAGCGGCCTTGGTCGCATTCGCCCACCAGACGATATCGTCCAGCGTTGCATTGACCGAAGGCATCAGGTGATCGGCGATCGTGTCGATCTCTGCATTGGCCCCCAAGGGATGCACGCCAAAGAAATCACCGCCGCCGATATGCACGGCATTGCGCGTTGGCACCATTTGCAGTTCCACCGCGATATTGCGCAGATGTTCCAGCGCGCGTGTGCCGCCAACCGACCCGTAAGCGATGGCCGACATCGGTTTGCGGTTCCATTCGTTATAGGCCTGATCCAGCGCGTTCTTCAGCGCGCCGGTGATCGAGCGGTTATATTCGGCGACAACAAAGATGTAGCCGTCGAATTCACCGATCTTTTGCTGCCATTTCACGGCGCGCGCATCAGAGGATGGCATCCACAGGTTGCTGGCCATCTCGTCGAACAGCGGCAGGTCGAAATCGCGCAGATCGACCAGTTCAACATCCATGTCGTCACGAGCCTGCGCCTGTTTCAGCATCCAGGCGGCGGGTTTGTCGGCAAAGCGGGTGGCGCGGGTCGATCCGATGATCAGGGCGATCTTTGGTTTCGTGGTCATGTTGTCTCTCCAGACTTGTATGTGATGGGCCTTACATGCGGCAGGCCACGCTGTCTGGCTACAAGCGCCACGGCGCAGGCCCTGTGCAAAAATACGCAGGGCGCGCAGCACCCCTTGCCCCTGCCCTGATCCGGTGGTTTATCTTTCGCATGCAAAAACCATCCGACAACCCCGCCGATCCGTTCAAAAAGGCCCTGGCCGAGGCGACCAAGGTCATGGCCAACGACCCCGAATTGTCGGTGACCTTTTCAGTCGATCCGTCCGGCCAGACGGCGGACAGCATGCGCCTGCCGCAGGTGTCGCGCCGCATGACCCGCGACGAGGTGTTGCTGGCGCGTGGCACGGCCGACAGTTTCGCGCTGCGCCACAGGTTCCACGATACCGCCACCGCCGCGCGCTATATGCCGCAAGGCCAGATGGCGCGTGATCTTTATGACGCGATGGAAACCGCCCGGATCGAAGCCGTAGGCGCGCAATACATGCCCGGCACCGCCGGCAATATCGACGCCAAGATCGGCAATGACGCGCGGCGCAAAGGCTATGACCAGATCACCCAAGCCGCGGATGCGCCTTTGCCCATCGCAGCGGGCTATCTGATCCGGCATCTGGCGACCGGGCGCGCCCTGCCTGCGGGGGCGGATAATGTCATGCAACTCTGGCGCGGGTTCATCGAGGATCATTGCGGCGGCACGCTCGAAAACCTGAGCGCCACGCTGAACGACCAGAAAGAATTCGCCCGTTTTGCACGCCAGTTGATTGCCGATCTGGGCTATGGTGACCAGCTGGGCGATGATCCTGACCAGTTGGACGATGATCAGGATGACGCAGCCGAAGATGGCGGCGATGATCAGAACGAACCTGACAGCACCGGCGACGACGAAGGCGACAGCGAAGAGGCCGAAGCCAGCCCCGAACAAAGCCAGCAAAGCCAGCAAGACGCCAAACAGGCGCAGGTCAGCATGGATGACCAGGCCGATGCCGAGATGGGCGAAGAGGTCGACATGCCCGAGGGCGAGGCCCCGATGGACCCGCCGCAGCCTGCCCCCGTGTCCGATGCCGACCCCGATTACAAGGTCGCCTATACCGCCTTTGACGAGGAAATCGGCGCGCAGGATCTGGCCGAGCCGGTGGAACTGGACCGCTTGCGCGCCTATCTGGACCAGCAGCTGGACCCGCTGAAAGGGGCCGTGTCGCGGCTGGCCAACAAGCTGCAGCGCCGGTTGCAGGCGCAGCAGAACCGGTCTTGGGAATTCGACCGCGAAGAAGGTATCCTCGATGCCGGACGGCTTGCGCGGGTTGTGGCCTCGCCCACCACACCGCTGAGTTTCAAGGTCGAAAAGGACACCGAATTCCGCGACACCGTGGTCACGCTATTGCTGGACAATTCCGGCTCGATGCGCGGCCGTCCGATTTCCATTGCTGCGATCTGCGCCGATGTGATGGCGCGCACGCTGGAACGCTGCGACGTGAAGGTCGAGATTCTGGGCTTTACCACCAAGGCATGGAAAGGCGGCCAAAGCCGCGAGAAATGGCTGGCCGATGGCCGCCCTGCCACCCCCGGCCGTCTGAATGATCTGCGCCATATCATCTATAAATCGGCCGATGCGCCGTGGCGGCGGACCCGCCCCAATCTGGGGTTGATGATGAAAGAAGGCTTGCTGAAGGAAAATATCGACGGCGAGGCGCTGGAATGGGCGCATCGCCGGATCACCGCGCGGCATGAGCAGCGCAAGGTCTTGATGGTGATTTCCGATGGGGCGCCGGTCGATGACAGCACCTTGTCGGTGAATCCGGCAAATTATCTCGAAAAGCATCTGCGCGACGTGATCGCGATGATCGAAAAGCGCCGCGCGGTCGAGCTGATCGCCATCGGGATCGGCCATGATGTGACCCGCTATTACGAACGCGCGGTCACCATTACCGATGTCGAGCAATTGGCAGGGGCCATGACAGAGCAGTTGGCCAGCTTGTTCGACAATGATCCGCGCAAAAGGGCGCGCGTCTTGGGAATGCGCAGGGTCGGCTGATCCGGTTTTTCAAACCGGAGGCCTTCGGCGAGAGTATTTTTGGAAAAGAGAAGGGGCGCGCGATGTTCCAGAGTTTCAAAGCCCAATCCAACCCTGACCAGGGGCCAGCGCGCCTGAATGATTTGCGGGCCGAGATGCTGGCGGCGGGGGTGGATGCCTTTGTCGTGCCACGCGCCGATGCGCATCAGGGCGAATATGTCGCCGCCCGCGATGCACGGCTGCGCTGGCTGACGGGGTTCTCCGGCTCGGCGGGGTTTTGCGTTGTCTTGCAAGACCGTGCAGGCGTGTTCATCGACGGGCGCTACCGCGTGCAGGTGTTGGCAGAGGTGGCGGATTGTTACGCACCGGTCCATTGGCCCGAGGTGCAGCTGGCTGACTGGCTGAAAGAGGCGCGCCCTGCCGGCGGTGTGCTGGGCTATGATCCCTGGCTGCATAGTGTGGACGAGATCGCAAAGCTGCGCGCTGCCCTGCCTGCATTCGATCTGCGTGCGGGGGACAATCTGGTGGACCGGATCTGGCAAGACCAGCCTGCCCCGCCGGCTGCGCCTTTTGCGGTGCAGCCGCTGGATCTTGCTGGCGAGGATCATGCTGCCAAACGCGCGCGGCTGGCGGCGGCGCTGGGGGCGGATGCCTGCGTGCTGACCTTGCCTGATTCTATCGCCTGGCTGCTGAACATCCGTGGCAACGACATTCCGCGCAATCCGGTGCCGCAGGGTTTTGCCATTTTGTACCGCAACGGGGCTGTCAGCTTGTTCGCGGGGGCGGGCAAGGCAGACGGGATTGCCGATCATCTGGGACCAGACGTCAGCCTGCGCGATGTCGCGGATTTCCTGCCTGAATTGCAGGGGCTGACCGGCACCGTGCAGATCGACCCCAAGACCTGCCCCGATCTGGTGGCCAGCATGCTGGCTGTGGCAAGGCAGGTCCATGCGCCTGACCCCTGCATCCTGCCCAAGGCCTGCAAGAACGCTACCGAGATCGCGGGCGCGCGCGCCGCCCATGACCGCGATGCCGTGGCGATGGTGCGGTTTCTGGCATGGCTGGATACCACTGCCCCAACAGGCGGGTTAAGCGAGATTGACGTCGTGCGCGCGCTCGAAGCATTCCGCCGCGAGACCAATGCCCTGTGCGACATCAGTTTCGAGACGATCTGCGGGTCCGGCCCCAATGCCGCCATCGTGCATTACCGTGTCAGCGAGGCCAGCAACCGCCCGCTGGGGCAGGACGCCTTGCTGCTGGTGGACAGTGGCGGGCAATATCAGGACGGCACCACCGATATCACCCGCACCATCGCCATCGGCACGCCGACCGCGACGCACAGCACCTGTTACACCCGCGTCTTGCAGGGGATGATCGCGATCAGCCGTATCCGGTTTCCGCGTGGTGTGGGCGGGCAGCATCTGGATGCGCTGGCGCGCGCGCCTTTGTGGTTGGCGGGGATGGATTACGACCATGGCACCGGCCACGGTGTCGGCAGTTATCTGAGCGTGCATGAAGGCCCGCAGGGGATTTCGCGCCGGTCCGAGGTGGCCTTGCACGAGGGGATGATCCTGTCGAACGAACCGGGCTATTACCGCGCGGGCGATTTCGGCATCCGGATCGAGAACCTGATCGTCACGTGCAAGGCCCCGCCCCTGCAAGGTGGCGACGGGCGCGACATGCTGGCCTTTGAGACGCTGACGCATGTCCCGTTTGAGCGACGCCTGATTGATGTGGATTTGTTAAGCGACGCAGAACGGGACTGGATTGATCGCTATCATGCCGATACGTTAACAAGTATTGGCCCGCGCGTTGATCAAGCTACATATGAATGGTTGGTCGCTGCTTGCGCCCCCCTATAATCCAGAATCTTGGAACCAGAAATCTTGACCCGAAGGATCTTTCATGCCTGATCACATTACAATTCGCCCTGCGACGGGCACATGGGTCGTGCGCGCTGGTGGCGCTGTTCTGGGCGAATCCACCCAGGCGCTGGAACTGACCGAAGGCGATTATCCGCCTGTGATCTATTTCCCGCGCGCCGATATCGCCATGGCGTTTCTGGAACCGTCGGACACGACATCGACCTGCCCGCACAAGGGCGGTGCCACCTATTACGGGATCGCCGCGAAAAGCGGGCTGATCGCGGATGCGGTCTGGTCCTATGAAGACCCCAAACCTGCCGTGGCCGAGATAAAGGGCTATCTGGCGTTTTACAAAAGCAAGGTCACCGTCGAAGAAATCTAGGAATGTTCTTCGGCTGCTGTGTCCGATAGCGCGCGGTTCATCGCACGCAGGGCATCGAGCTGATACAGCACGCCCAGCACTGTGGGCGTGTCTGAACCTTTGTCCAAGAACACGATTGGCAAAAACGCCGCGCCGCTGCGATCGAACAGGGGCATCGCCTGTTCCAGCGTCGCTTTGCGGTCAAGAAAAAGTCCCTGCTGGATCAATGATTTGCAGCCATCGTCTGGCGCGGGGCGCAGATGGGCTATGACGGGGATCGTGGCCAGCAGATAGGCCTGCGGCCCTGCCGCCAGATGTACGCCGCGCCGTTCCAGCTGGGTCAGGAAAAACGACCGGTCCACCAGCCGTGATGCCAAGGCGGTGGACAAAGACACCGCAACCATCACCGCCAGCCCGGTCTGCCAGTCGCCCGTCAGCTCGAACACGATCAGCGTCGTGGATATCGGCGCGCCCAGCACGGCGGCGGCCACCGCCCCCATGCCCGCCAGCGCATAAAGCGACCCTTCACCCGAGACATTGGGAAAGACTGCCGTCGCGATCAGGCCAAAGGCCAGCCCGGTCAGCGCCCCGATCATCAAGGATGGTGAAAACACGCCACCCCCCATCCGCCCGCCGATGGTGATCGCGACGGCCAGCACCTTGAGCGCGACAAGAACGATCGCCTCGTGCAGCAGCAGCGATCCGGTCAGCGCGGCGGTCGTGGTTTCATAGCCGACCCCGATGATATGCGGAAACCAGATCGCCAGCCCGCCCAGCATGGCCCCTGCCACCGCAGGCCGCAGATAGCGCGGCAGGCGGGTCAGGTTTTGCACAAAATTCGCAAAATCATCGGCCCAGAAGATGGATTTCATCAGCACCACCGCGACCAGCCCGCAGACCAGCCCCAACAGCAAAAAGGCCGGCAGTTCGACATAAAACGCCAGCGCATTCTGCACCGGCAGCACGAATTCGGCCACATCGCCAAATACCGTACGGTTGATGATCGTGCCAACCACCGACGCGATCACGATGGGTGCAAAGGCATGAACCGCAAAATGCCGCAGAACGACTTCCAGCGCGAACAAGGCCCCGGCGATCGGCGCGTTGAAACTGGCCGATACGGCGGCGGCGACGGCACAGCCCAGCAGATCGCGCCCCGTGATCCCGTTGGCCTTGATCCAGCGACACACGATGGTGGACAGCACGGCGGCCAGATGCACCACCGGGCCTTCGCGCCCGCTGGACCCGCCGGTAGACAAGGTGATCAGCGACGCAGCGGCCGAGGCCAGACCGCGCCGCACCTCGACCCGCCCGCGCGACAGTGCCGCGCCTTCAATGACATCCGCCACCGACCGCACACGGCCATCATCGGTGAAACGGTGCAGAATCACCCCAACGATCAACCCGCCGCAGATCGGCACGACCAGCACATGATACCACGCCAGACTGGCCGCCAGCGTCTGCAACATCACGACATCTTCGGTGCCGTAAACGGCAGATTGAATCACTGAAATCCCCAGCCGGAACAGCACCGCAGCCCCCGCCGCCGCGATGCCGATGACCAATGCGATAAACCAGAACTGAATCTGGGTCGGTCCATGGGTTTTCATCACCTGCAGCGCATCAAATCGGGCGCGCCGCAGATAGGCGGCACCTTTTTGCAGGGTCGATCTGACAGCTGCGCGCATCCGTCTCCGCCGTGATTGCACTCTGCCCGCAGGCCGGATGTGCGGGTGAGTGCCTTGATAACGGGACCGTAAGGCAGGTCCAAGCCCTGATATCGGGCGCGCTTTCCGTTTAGGCCTTGATCAGCGCCTTGGCGGCTTCGCGTGCGGCATCTGTCACCGTGTCGCCCGACAGCATCCGCGCGATTTCGTCGATCCGCGCGGCGGCATCCAGCCGCACGACGGTGGACAGGGTCGCATCCGCGCGCTGGTGTTTTTCGACCCGCCAGTGGTGCCCGCCCAAGGCCGCGACCTGCGGCGAATGGGTCACGACCAGCACCTGCCCGCCCTGCGCCAGTTCCGCCAGCCGCCGCCCAACGGCATCCGCCGTCGCCCCGCCGACACCACGGTCGATTTCATCAAAAATCATGGTCAGCCCGTCGGCCTCTTGGGTCAGGCAGACCTTGAGCGCCAGCAAAAACCGGCTGAGTTCGCCGCCAGAGGCGATCTTGTTGATCGGGCCGGTCGGCGCACCGGGGTTGGTCGCCACGGTAAAGGCCACAGCATCGCCACCATCGGGGCCAGAATCGGCATCGGTGATTTCGGTCGTGAATACGGCGCGTTCCATTTTCAGCGGGGCAAGCTCTGCCGCCATCGCAAGGTCGAGCTTGCGCGCCGCGCCCTGCCGTTTGGCGCGCAGATTGGCCGCTGCAGCATCATAGGCGGCCTGCGCGCCCTGCACCTGCGCGGCCAGCGCCTGCAGATCGCCGGAGGATCCGTCCAGCACGGCAAGACGGCCGCGCAAATCATCGGCAAAACCGCGTAAATCGTCGGGCAGCACGTCATGTTTGCGCGCCAGTCCACGGATCGCGAATAGCCGTTCTTCGGCCTGTTCCAGCGCGAAGGGATCGAATGTCAGCGCGTCCAGACAGGTTTCAATAGCGCGTTGGGCATCGTCCAGCGACAGCATCATCGCCTCGATCGCCGTCAGAGCGGGGTCAAGCTGGCCTTCGGCCTTGTCGGCAGCGCCTTGCAGCCAGCGGGACGCATCATTGACCAGCCCTTCGGCGCCTTGCAGGCCCAAGGCTTCATGCGCGCGGACGATATCGGTGCGGATTTTCTCGGCGGATTGCATCAGGCGGCGCTGTGCGTCCAATGTCGCCTCTTCGCCCGCCTCGGGGGACAGCGCGTCAAGCTCGGCCACGGCATGGCGCAGATAATCTTCCTCGGCGCGGGTTTCGGCAACCTTGGCTTCGGCTGCGGCCAGCGCCTTGCGCGCAGCGGACAGCGCACGCCAAGCGGCCTGCGTGGTGGCCAGCTCACCTTCAGCGCCGGCGAAGGCATCAAGCATCTGGCGGTGACCACGCGGGTTCAGCAGGCCGCGATCATCATGCTGGCCATGCAATTCGACCAATGTATCCGACAGCGCGCGCAGCACGTCACCGCTGACGCGGCGGTCATTGACCCAAGCGGTCTTGCGCCCGTCGCGGGTGTTGATCCGGCGCAGGATCAGCTCATCCTCGACCTCCAGCCCCGCATCTTGCAGGATCGCGCGGGCGGGATGATCGGTGGACAGGTCGAACCATGCCGTAACCTCGCCCTGTTCGGCGCCTTGGCGGACCAGTTCGGCACGCCCGCGCCATCCCAGCACGAACCCCAACGAATCAAGCAGGATGGATTTGCCTGCGCCGGTTTCGCCTGTCAGCACGTTCAGCCCGGGCTGGAACGCTAATTCCAGCCGGTCGATGATCAGCATGTCCCTGATGTCTAAGCCGCGCAGCATGTCGCACCCCGAAGGGCGGGAAAACCCCCGCCGTGGTTAAAGCCACTCACCCCGGATCACCTGCCGATAAATCGACGCCAGCCAATTGTCGCCGGCCGCCTCGGCCGCCAGACCGCGTCCTGTCAGCAAGGCGAAACTGGCCGCGTACCAGTCACTGGACTGGTAATTATAGCCAAGGATCGCGCCTGCGGTCTGCGCCTCATCGGTCAGGCCCAGCGACAGATAGGCTTCCACCAGACGGTGCAGCGCCTCTGGCGTATGGGTCGTGGTCTGGAAATCTTCGACAACGGTGCGGAACCGGTTGGCGGCAGCGGCGTAATTGGCACGCTTGAGGTAATAGCGCCCGACTTCCATTTCCTTGGCCGCCAGCTGGTCAAAGGCCAGATCGAATTTCGCCACAGAGGCCGCGGCATATTCGCTGTCGGGATAGGTTTCGATCACGCGGCGCAAGGCTTGCAGCGCCTCAAACGTCAGCCCCTGATCGCGGCCGATATCGGAAATCTGGTCGTAATAGGACAGGGCCAAAAGATAGGCGGCATAGGGCGCATCCTGTTCGGCGGGATAGAAATCGACGAACCGCTGGGCCGCGGCGCGACTGTTGGGATAATCGCCATCGCGGTGATAGGCAAAAGCCTGCATGATCAACGCGCGCTGCGCGAATTCTGAATAATGATAGAGGCGTTCAATCTCACCAAAGGTGAAGGCCGCGTCATCGGCATTGCCGGCCTCGATCTGGCGTTCGCCCAGCTCGAATATCTGCTGCGCGCTCAGGTCTTCCATCGCGACATTGCTGCCCGCGCCACTGCAAGCCACCAGCAACATCAAGCGGCAACGCGCCCAGAACGCGTTTGTTTTTCATGTTGCTTGTCACGTCTGCTGTCCTCTTGCCTGACTGCGGCCGCAAAGCACGCAGCGCTATGCGGTCTGTATCGGTCTAGCATACAAAATTGAGGGGCAAAATGCCTTTTGATCCAGTGGCGATCAACAGGGCGATACCGGATATCAGGCGACCGCGACCAGATCGGCCTGGCTGACGCCGACACCGGGCAAACGGGCTGCGATATTGCTGTCACAACGCACCATGCGCCACGCATCAGGCTGGGCGAAAAGCGCGCGCAGCAACAGGTTGGTCATCGCATGCCCGGCGCGTGATCCGGTATAGCGCCCCAGAATGGGCGCACCGGCGGTGTAAAGATCACCCAAGGCATCCAGCATCTTGTGGCGCACAGCCTCGTCCGTATGGCGCAAACCGCCCGGCGTCAGGATCTTGTCGCCATCCACCACAACCGCGTTATCAATGCTCCCGCCGAGGGCAAGCCCCTGCGCGCGCATCGCATCCACGTCAGCAGACCGGCAGAATGTCCGGCTGTCGCACAATTCGCGCACGAAAGCGCCGTTTGCCATGTTCAGCGTCTTGTGCTGCCGGCCAATGGCGGCATCGACGAAATCAATTGCAAAGTCGATCTGCAAGGTCGTCGCGGGGCTGAGCGTCGCGGTCGCCTCCCCTTGGGTCACTGTCACATCGCGCAGGATTTCTATGGCCTGCAGGGGCGCTGTGTCGGTTTGCAGACCGGTCGCTACGATCCCGCGCACAAAAGCTGCCGCGCTGCCGTCAAGAATAGGGACTTCGGCGGCGTCGATGTCGATCAGCGCGTTATGCACGCCACAGCCTGCCAGGGCGGCCATCAGATGTTCGATGGTCGAAACGGACACGCCATCGGCATTGGCCAGACGTGTGTTCAGCGGTGAAACAATCACGTTTTGCCACAAAGCGGCGATCACCGGCATTCCCGCAAGGTCCACACGGCGAAACGCAATCCCCGCCCCCGCAGATGCAGGGCGCAGAACAACCCGCGCGGGAACACCCGTGTGCAGGCCGACACCTTCAAAAACGATGGGAGATTTAACGCTGTTCTGCACGAGGCGGGACCAAACTTGTAAGGAAAGATGTGTTCCGACCTTGGTACTGTGCAGGTGCAGCATGCTCAATTCACTCTTTGCGACGGACTGAAACATCAAGTTTCAAACCCGTTAAAAAGCGCAAGTCATTGATAAAAATGAAAAAGGCCGCATCGCTGCGGCCCTTTGTCAGTCTTGTCACACCCGTGGACCCCCACGGGGCCTGCGATCAGTTCGCCTGACGGCGCAGGAAAGCAGGAATTTCGATTCGATCCTGATCGTCTTCGGCCTCTTGTTCGGGCCGCAGGGCGGTGACCTGCGGCTGCGTGCGCGCGGGCTGTTGTGCAGGTGAGGCATCGGCCTGCGCGCCGGTCATGCGGTTGATCAACGAGTTGATCCCGAAACGCGGCTTTTCTGCTTCGGCGGCTCGTGGCGCGGGGCGCTGTTGCTGATCCGCAGGCTTTGGCACGCGGTTGACGGCGGCCTGCAAACGGGCCAGCGCCTCTGGCGAGGGGGTGCCGGGGGCCGGTGCGCGGGGGGCCACGAATGCATCGGCATCCGACAAGGTCGGCTCAGGGCGCGGCGTATAGGCAGGCGGCGGCAGATCATCAGCACGGCTCTGCGCAACGGGTGCTTCGTGGCGGGGCGCCATGATGGGGGCGTGATCGGTTTCCAGATCCTCGAACAAGCTGGGCTCCAGACGCGCATCGGCTTGGGCCGCCACGTGCTCGGCGGCAACTGGCACGGGGGCTGCTGCGACAGGTGCAGGGGCCTGATGGGCCTGCGGCAATGGCGCGGACATCGACCGGCGCGGGGTTGCATCCTCGGCACGCTTGGCCTTGGCGTCGATGCCGGTGGCAACAACGGAGACACGCATCCGGCCTTCCATGCTGGTGTCCAGCGTGGAACCAACAATGATATTTGCCTCTGGATCGACCTTTTCGCGGATCTTGTTGGCGGCCTCGTCCAATTCGAACAGCGTCAGGTCATAGCCGCCGGTGATGTTGATCAGCACGCCGCGCGCACCTTCGAGGCTGATTTCGTCCAGCAGCGGGTTGGCGATGGCCTTTTCGGCGGCCTGAATGGCGCGGTTTTCGCCCTCGGCCTCGCCGGTGCCCATCATGGCCTTGCCCATCTCGTCCATCACGGCGCGCACATCGGCGAAATCGAGGTTGATCAGGCCGGGGCGGACCATCAGATCGGTCACACCTTTCACGCCCTGATACAGCACGTCGTCGGCAAGCGCGAAAGCTTCGGTAAAGGTGGTGTTTTCATTGGCCAGACGGAACAGATTCTGGTTGGGAATGATGATCAGCGTATCGACGACCTTTTGCAGGGCTTCGATGCCTTCATCGGCCTGACGCATCCGCTTGCCGCCCTCAAACTGGAACGGCTTGGTCACGACACCCACGGTCAGCACGCCCAATTCACGCGCGGCCTGCGCGATGATCGGGGCCGCACCGGTGCCGGTGCCGCCGCCCATGCCCGCGGTGATGAAACACATATGCGCGCCGGCCAGATGATCGACGATCTGTTCGATGCTTTCCTCGGCCGCAGCCGCCCCGACGCTGGCGCGCGCACCGGCACCCAGACCTTCGGTCACTTTCAGACCCATCTGGATTTTCGAGGTCGCGCGCGATTGCTGCAACGCCTGCGCATCGGTGTTGGCCACAACGAATTCAACGCCGTCGAGTTGCTTTTCGATCATGTTGTTGACCGCGTTACCACCAGCGCCGCCCACGCCAAAAACGGTGATGCGCGGCTTCAGTTCATCGTGCCCGGGAAGGGAAAGGTTCAGTGTCATAACTCTGTCCGCCTGTTTTTGTTTTAGCCCGTCCCACCGGGCGACTGCTGCCTATTATCCCCCAGCATAGCCCTATGGTGCCGAAAGGTCACGGAAAAAACACAAACCGACCACCAAATCTTGACCTATATTCGTCTTTTCTGCTCGATATCGTCAGATC
>NZ_CH672414.1:1419153-1738538 GCF_000152785.1 Yoonia vestfoldensis SKA53
GCCGCCGATCTCGATCATTTCGCGGTCGTCCATACCGGTGGCCACGACGCCGCCATAGAATGTCTTGATCCGTTCGGCGGTGGTGGCTGGTATCTGCAACCCCATCGAGATGTCGGATGTGACGTTGTCACCGCCCATGCGCACCGAATCCGCATAGATCATGTGCTTTTTCATAAAGACCGAAATTCCCGCAGACCCGCCACCCAGATCGACACAGGCGGCGCCCAGTTCCTGTTCGTCTTCGACCAGCGTGGACATGCCCGACACATAGGCCGAGGATGCCAGCCCCGCGAGTTCCAGATCGCAGCGTTTGATGCAGTAAAAGATATTCTGAACCGCGGCGGCATCGACCGTCAGCATATGCATGTCGGTGGTCAGCTTGTTGCCGATCTGCCCGCGCGGATCAGCCAGCCCCGAGCGGTTATCAAGCGCAAAGTTCACCGGCTGGGCATGCAGCACTTCGCGGCCGGTGCCGTAATCAGGCACATCGCAATTGGCCATGACCTGGCTGATATCCTGTTCGGTCACGGTGCCGCCGGACACGTCCAGTTCACCCGCCAGACCGTAGGACCGTGGACGCGCACCGGACAGGCAGGCGATGACGTGATCGACACGCACATTGGCCATTTTCTGCGCCGCCTGCACCGCTGTGCGGATCGCGCGTTCAGTTTCCTGCATCGCATCGACTTCGCCGTAACGGACACCGCGCGAGCGTGTCGTCGCAGCCCCGATCACCCGGAACTGTGATTGTCCCGCCATCGACCCCACGCCATCGACCGAACGGACCCGTTCCGGCCCATCGAACCGCAGCACAAGGCAGGCGATCTTGGATGTGCCGACATCCAGCACCGCCACAACCCCGCGCTGCATCGCGGCCTTGCGCATTTGCCGCATCGCCCTTTGACTGTCGTAAAGATCGCCCATCAATTGCCCGTCCCAGTTGGTGTTGTCACGCGGCGCAAAGCGGCCGCTGCATCTTCGTTCATGCGCAGGGTGGGACGGTCGGCATTGCGCATATCCACAATGGTCACATCCCGTTCGAGCATGTCCTGCGCCAGATCAAGCGCGATCACGCGGTCAAAAGCCGCCACCGGCCCGTCGCTTGGCAGCAATATCCGCTGGTTGCGATCCAGCACGATATCCCAGCGCCGTTCGCCCATCCACACCAGCCCGCGCACACGGTCGCGCAGCGGCCCAGCGCGGGCGTAAAGATCAAGCGCCTCTTGAATATGTCTTTCGGCCCCGTTGCCCGCGATCAGCGGCAGATCGGGCCGGTTGCCACGTGATACCAATGTGCCCGATTGCACGCCTTCGGTATCAATCAGGCGCAGCACAGGCCCATCGCGCCACAAAGCCACCGGATCACGCGGCGTCACCGCGACCTGCAATACCCCCCCCGGCCCGACCCGCACGCTGGCAGAGCGCACGGCGTCCAACGATTCGATCCGGGCGCGGATCGCCAATAGGTCCAGATCGAACGAGGATTGCGGATAATCCTTTGGCAAAATCGCTGTGATCGCGGGCAGGATCACATCATCTGCGCCGGTCACGGTCACCGATTGCACCATGAATTGCGGGCGTTCCTGAAAACCGCGGACCGCCTGTGCAATCTGCGCCTCCAGCATGGCGCGGTTCTCGGGCTTGGCAAACCATGCCCCCGCGATAATCGAGACCAGCAGCACCGGCAGCCCGATCCGCATCGCGGCGCGCACACCCGGTGTCAGCATCAGCCGCTGATAGCGATAGCCCCATTTCGTGGGGGCAGGATCATGCGGCACATCAGCCATGGCACGGCGGCGGATCAGCGATCGCATGATGCATCCTCGACCAGCCAGCGGCACAATTGGGGAAAGCTGATCCCGACCTTGGCCGCCTGTTCAGGGGCCAAGGATGTGGGCGTCATGCCGGGCTGCGTGTTGGTTTCCAGCAGGATCAACCCGTCAAGGCCCCGGCTTTCGTCCCAGCGAAAATCGGTGCGGCTGATCCCGCGACAGCCCAAGGCGCGATGCGCACGCAGGGCATAATCCATGCAGGCGTCGAAAATCTGCGCCGGAATCTCCGCTGGCACCACATGGCGCGACCCGCCGGGGGCGTATTTGGCGTGATAATCGTACCAGCCATCGGTGATGATATCAGTGACGGTCAGCGCGCGGTCGCCCATCACGGTCGTCGTCAATTCGCGCCCCGGTGCATAGGTTTCCACCATCACCCGCGCGGGCATGTCAGCCGACAATTGCGGCGGTCCATTGGCGGCATCCTGCACGATATAGATCCCAACGCTGGAGCCTTCGTTATAGGGTTTGACCACATAGGGCGGCGGCATGACGTGGCGCGCGCGCACGTCATCGGCATCGGCCAGAATGCTGTCCACAACCGGCAGACCGACCGCGCGGTAGATATCCTTGGTGCGTTCCTTGTCGAGCGTCAGGGCGGATGCCAGTATCCCCGAATGGGTATAGGGAATGCGCAACCATTCCAGCAGGCCTTGCACAGCGCCATCTTCGCCCCAGCGACCATGCAGCGCGTTGAACACGGCATCGGGTGCGATCTGGGTCAAACGCGTGGCAAGGTCGGGGCCGGCGTCGACCTCGATCACGTCACATTCTGCTGCCCGCAAAGCCGCTGCACATTCGCGGCCCGTGCTGAGCGATACCTCGCGCTCAGCCGATGGACCGCCCATCAGAACAACAACTTTCGGGTTTGCCCTGCTCGACATACCCACCGCCTTTTGTGCGGGCCGTTTGCGGCCCGTCATTGGTTTTGCCCCTTTGGGGGCGCCGGTCTTTGCGACCATTAATCCGCGTGCCGCAAACCGACCCGCATAATTTCCCATTCTAGCGTGATCCCTTGGGAATCGTAAACCTTTTTCCGCACCAGCTCGCCCAGATCTTCCAGATCGGCGGCACTTGCCCCACCCGCATTGGTCAGAAAGTTGGGGTGTTTGACGTTCATCACCGCCCCGCCCAGCGTGGCACCGCGCAGACCGGCGGCGTCGATCACGGCCCAAGCCTTCAGTTCATGGGTATCATCGGCGCGACCTGTCGAGGAAAACCCCGCCGGATTGCGAAAGGTCGATCCCGCCGTGCGGTCCTTGGTCGGCTGGGTCGCGTCACGTTTGGCCAGTTGATCGTCCATCCGCGCGGCAAGCGTTGCAGGGTCGCCTGCGGGGGGCGCAAAGGTTGCGGCCAAAATGATCGCGCCTTCAGGCAAGCTGCTGTGGCGATAGCCCAGATGCAGGTCCGCAGCCGGCAGATCGTGCAGGGTACCATCGCGCAGAACCACGCGGACCGATGTCAGCACATCCGCCACATAAGACCCGTAGCAGCCCGCATTCATCCGCACAGCACCGCCAATACTGCCGGGGATGGTGCGCAGGAATGTCAGATCAAGCCCCGCATCCGCCGCGCGGCGCGCGACATGACCGTCCAGCGCCGCAGCCCCCGCCGTGACCATACCGCCGTCGATGGTGATACTATTGAACCCCCGCCCCAGCCGCACAACAACGCCCGGTATCCCGCCATCACGCACGATCAGGTTGCTGCCAACCCCCATCGGGAACACCGGCACCGATGGGTCGAGTGCCGCCAGAAACGCCGCCAGATCTTCTGCATCGGCGGGCTGGAACAACATTTCGGCCAGACCGCCGACGCGCATCCATGTCAGATCGGCCAGCGGCCGCTCCGCCGTCAATGTGCCGCGCACGGGGGGAAGGTTCTGTATCATCGGGTCCATCCTTGTCTGGGGTCTTTTGCGCAAGACCGGCCCAAGATGTAAAGATCAACGAGACCTGCGGTCATCGCGGTTGCGCAACAGCTTGCCCAAAAGCGCGCCCGCCCCGCCGCCCAGGCCCGCAGGCACAACCGCCAACAGCAAGATTGCCATCGCCTGCACGGGGTGGATCCCAAAGGGTTTGGCCGTGGCATAAAGCAAGATCACAGCAACCGCGCCCAACACCGCCAAAACCGACAGGACCGGCCCGAATTTCCCCGCCCGCGCCAACCGGACCTGCACGACAAAAGGCACCAAGGCGCAAAATGTCATGCCCGCGATGATCCACAAACCACCCATCAGCGCATCCGCTTTGCCAACACAAGCGCGCAGGTGGCGATCTGGCGGCAGGTCATGGATCAGCCTTGCAGCCTTGCGGGCAAGCCATTGGCCCAGGTGCTGATCGTGCCTGCGCCAAGACAGACGACCATGTCGCCCGGTTTGGCCTGTTCACGGACCAGACGTTCCAGATCATCCTCGGAATTGACGATGCGCGCGTGGCGGTGGCCATGCCGGATCAGGCCCGCGACCAGATCGGCGTGGCTGGCACCGGCAATCGGGTCTTCGCCTGCGGCATACACCTCGGAAATGCCGACAACATCGGCATCGTTGAAACAGGCGCAGAATTCGTCGAAATGATGCGACAACCGGCTGAACCGGTGTGGTTGATGCACCGCGATCACGCGGCCCGTGGTGGCCTGCCGCGCGGCGCGCAGCACAGCGGCGATTTCCACCGGATGATGGCCGTAATCGTCGATGATCGTGACACCGTTCACTTCGGCAACCTTTGTGAAGCGCCGGTTCACGCCGCCAAAACCGGCCAAGGCGGCGCGGATTTCATCCTTTTTCAGCCCCAGATGCCGCGCCACGGCAACAGCGGCCAGCGCATTGGACACGTTGTGATCGCCGGGCATCGGTAGGCTGCACCCTGCGATCACCTGATCCTCGGATTGCAGGGCGATGTCGAAATGCGCCACACCGGCCTTGTAGGTCAGGTTGATCGCGCGCACATCGGCCTGCGCGTTGAAACCAAATGTCACGACACGGCGGTCGGTGATGCGGCCGACCAGCGCCTGCACTTCGGGGTGGTCGGTGCAACAGACGGCCAATCCGTAAAACGGGATGTTGGAGACGAAATCGTAGAACCCTTTGCGCAGGTTTTCGATTGTTCCCCAATGTTCCATATGTTCGGGGTCGATATTGGTGACGATGGCAATCGTTGCAGGCAGGCGGTTGAAGGTGCCGTCACTTTCGTCGGCTTCAACCACCATCCATTCGCCCTGCCCCATCCGCGCGTTGGACCCGTAAGCATGGATGATCCCGCCATTGATCACTGTGGGGTCAATGCCGCCTTCGTCCAGCAGGGCCGCAACCATCGTGGTCGTCGTCGTCTTGCCATGCGTGCCGGCCACGGCCACATTGGATTTCAGGCGCATCAATTCGGCCAGCATGTCCGCGCGGCGCACCACCGGCAGACCCGTGGCGCGCGCAGCGTCAAGTTCGGGATTACCCGGCTTGATCGCAGAGGAGATCACGACAACCTCGGCCCCTGCCAGATTTTCGGCGCGCTGGCCTTCAAAGATCACCGCCCCCAGTGATTTGAGCCGGTCGGTGATCTTGGTCGCCTTCAGGTCGGAGCCTTGCACACGGTAGCCGTGGTTCAGCAACACCTCGGCGATGCCGGACATGCCGATGCCGCCGATGCCGACGAAATGGATCGGCCCCACATCGAGGGGCAGTTTCGTTGCTGCATTCATCACGGGGGTTCCATCCATCATTTCTTGCGCGCCTCTGCCAGATTTTCAACCAATTGCACAAGCCGGTCGGTGGCGTCCGGCACGCTGCAGGCCACCGCTTTGCGCGCCATATCGGCGGCCATCGCGTCATCCGACAACAGGTTTTGCAGCGCCATCGTCAGGTTGGGCGCATTGAACTGGCCTTCTGTCATCAACAATGCAGCCCCTGCATCGACCAGTTGCTGCGCATTGGCGGTTTGTTCATCGCGCAAAGCAGCCGCAAACGGCACCCAGATCGCGGGCCGCCCGATCACGCTGACATCAGCGACAGTCGATGCGCCCGAGCGCGAGATGACCAATTGCGCCTCGCTCATCCGGGCAGGGATATCGGTGAAAAAGGTCTGCACATCGGCGGAAATGCCCGCCTCGGCATAGAAGGTCGCGACGCGGTCCATATCCTCGGCCCTTGCCTGATGGCTGACGCGGATATTGGCGCGCAGAGGGTCGGGCAAGGCGGCGATCGCGGCAGGCACGACATCGGACATGATCCGCGCGCCTTGCGACCCACCCAGCACCAACAGCGCCATCGGGTAATCCCCCGGCGGGATGTAAGGCGCGCCCGCGCGGTCCAGCACCGATGCGCGGACCGGATTGCCAGTGTGGATGCCGGTCAAACCCGCAGGCAGCACGGTCGGCCAAGTGCCGCAGGCCACCTGATCCACCCGCTGCGCGAACAATTGATTGACGCGCCCCAGGACGCCGTTTTGTTCATGGATCATGCGCGGCACGCGCAAGGCCCAGGCGGCGGTCATCGCCGGAATGGCGGGATAGCCACCAAAACCCACGACAACCGCAGGCCGGTCGCGCAACATCCGCCACTTCGCCGCCACGATGCCAGCGGCAATGCGAAACGGCACCGCGAGTTTTTGCGCCAGACCACCACGGGCGAAAGTCGCACTGCCGACGGTGCTGACCTCGACGGCATCGGGAAAGCCGCTCGTGTACCGCGCGCCGCGCGCATCGGTGGACAGTTTCACGCGCCAGCCGCGCGCCAGCATCGCCTCGGCCAGCGCCTGCGCGGGGAACATATGCCCGCCGGTGCCACCGGCCGCGATGATCAGCAAAGGCGCTTTCATCGGTTGGCCCGGCGCATCAGGATATCGCCAATCTCGCCTTGCGGGCGCGACCGGGTGAAGGCCAGCAACATGCCAATTGCGATGCCACCCGCAATCAGCGACGATCCGCCATAAGACACGAAAGGCAGGGTCATCCCCTTGGCCGGCAACAGCCGCACGGCGACGCCCATGTTGATCATCGCCTGCGCGCCAAAGATACAGGCAAGCCCTGTTCCCGCCAGCCGGATGAACGGATCGCGTTCTTTCATCAGGCGCAACAGCGACCCCACGACGATGGTGGCATAAAGCGCGATGATCACCATGACACAGACCAGCCCGTATTCCTCGGCGGCGACAGCGATGATGAAATCGGTATGCGCATCGGGCAGTGACCATTTCACCTGCCCCTCGCCCACGCCGACGCCGAAAAAGCCCCCTTCGCGGATCGCATTGGTGGCAAAGCCCAGCTGCGTCGTCGGGTCAACGTCAGGCGACAGGAACCCGTCAATCCGGCGGGCGAAATGTTCGGAATTGGCATAAAACAGCGTGCCGGCAAAAAACACCGCTACGGCCAATACGATCAGCAGGGTCATCGGCGCGCCTGCCACGAAATACATCACACCCCATGCGAACATGATCAATGCGGCCTGTCCGAAATCAGGCTGGAACGCCAGCAGCAGGGCGACCATCATTGTCAGGACAAAGGAATAAAGCTTGCCGGGTGGCCCACCCAACTGGGTCGAGGCGGCCAACAGCCACGCGGTCATCACGATAAAGCCGGGCTTGAGAAACTCCGACGGCTGCACCGATGCGAACCCCAGCGAATACCAGCGCGTCGCCCCTTTGCCGAAATCGGTGCCAAAGACCGGCAGCAACAAAAGCGACACAAACGCCCCAAACAACCCCAAGACTGCAAGGCGGCGGACCATCACAGGTGACATCATCGACACGGCGATCATCACGGCAATGGCCGTCCCGCCGAACACCGTCTGACGCATCACATAGTGAAAAGGCTCCAGCCCGTTCTTGGCGGCCAACGGCGGGGATGCGGCAAAGCCAAGCAAAAGCCCGATCCCGAACAGGACCAGCACACAGGACAAGGTCCATTTATCAATCGTCCGCCACCAACGTGGAAGAACCGCGTCCCCGGATTGCACCGGAACCGCACCATAGACCATTTCCGTCATGGATCACCGCCAATTTGCCTCGATCGCCCGTTGTCCGGGTCTGTCGGCATCATAGACCGCATTTGCGTGCGATTCCACTGGAAAACTGCGCTCTTGCACCCGACCGCGATCCGCGCGACATCGCTGTGCATGAAAGTGCAGACATTGATCATTGGTGCCGGTGCCGCAGGCATGATGTGCGCGGCCCACGCAGGGCCGGGCGTGCTGGTCGTGGACCATGCGCGCGCGGCGGGCGAAAAGATCCGCATCTCGGGGGGTGGGCGGTGCAATTTCACCAATCTGCATACAGCAGCAGATAATTTCATCAGCCAGAACAGGCATTTCGCGAAATCCGCGCTGGGGCGCTATACGCAATGGGATTTCATCGCGCTGGTCGATGCGCATCGCATCCCATGGCACGAAAAGACGCTGGGGCAGTTGTTCTGCGATACATCGGCCAAGGATGTCATTGCGATGTTGCGCGCGGAAATGGTGCGCGCGCGCGCAGAGCTGTGGCTTGACACGCAGCTGGGCGAGATTGGCCATGACGGGACCGATTTCACCGTGACGTTGACCCGCAACGGGCGCGATCAGGCCGTGACGGCCCGCAATCTGGTGGTGGCCAGCGGCGGCAAGTCGATCCCTAAAATGGGCGCGACCGGCCTTGGCTATCAGATCGCGGCCCGTTTTGGGCTGCCGCTGGTGACGCCGCGCCCCGGATTGGTCCCGCTCACCTTTTCGGATGAACGGTTCAAGCCGCTGGCAGGCGTGGCGACACCCGCACGGGTCACAGCGGGCGGAGCCGGTTTTGACGAGGCGCTGTTGTTCACCCATCGCGGGCTGTCGGGACCTGCGGTGCTGCAAGCGTCGTCTTACTGGGACGAAGGCGATCCGATCAGCGTGAACCTGACCCCCGGCACCGATCTGCTGGGCGCCTTGCAAGGCCACCGGCACAGCGATCCGCGCAAGGCACTGACCACGATCTTGTCGCTGTATCTACCGGCGCGGCTGGTCGATTATCTGGCCGAAGGGCTGACCTTGACGGGGACAATGGCCGACCAAAGCGATGCGCGGCTTGCCACCATCTGCGCAGCGCTTGCGGATTGGCAGGTCACACCGTCAGGGTCCGAAGGGTACCGGACCGCAGAAGTGACGCTGGGCGGTGTCGATACAGACGCCCTGTCATCGCAGACCATGGCGGCCAAGGCTGTGCCCGGCCTTTATTTCATCGGTGAATGTGTCGATGTCACCGGATGGTTGGGCGGGTATAATTTTCAATGGGCCTGGTCATCTGGATGGGCCGCAGGTCAGGCGATCCGGCAGGGGCAAGGCGGGTCCTGACCCACCCTACGCCGCCTGCGCATTGCCCATCAATCAGACTGACCCGCCACCGCGGCGCCGACGCAGGTGATGAAATCCGCGCCGCGCTGTTCGAAATTGTCATATTGATCGAACGACGCCGCCGCGGGTGCCAGCAGGACAACATCGCCCGGTTCAGCCTCTGCCGCGGCAAGCGCGACAGCGCGGGCCATGGTGGTGCAGACCTCTGTCGGGACGCCGGGCAATTGGCGGGCGAAATCCGCCGCCTCGCGCCCGATGACATAGGCTTTGGCGACCTGCGCCAGATGCGGCAGCAGCCCGTCCAGCCCGCCCTCTTTCTGCAGACCGCCGCATATCCAGCGGATACGCGCAAAGGCCTGCAGCGCCTTGGCCGCGCTGTCCACATTGGTGGCCTTGCTGTCGTTGACGAACCGCACACCGCCGCGGTCCGCGACCAGCTGGCTACGGTGCGGCAGGCCGGGGTAGGATTGCATCGCCGCCTCGATCGCGCGCGGGCCAAGCCCCAATGTGCGGCAGACCGCATAGGCCGCGCAGGCGTTCTGGTGGTTATGCGCGCCGGGCAATCCGGCAATGGCACGCAGGTCAATGGACCCGACCTGCCGGCCATGCCGGTATTCCGACAAAAACCCCTTGCGCGCGAAAACAGACCATGCAGCCTCGGTCAGCTTCTGCCCCGAGGACACCAGCACAACGCGGTCGTCGCCTACCCCTTGGGCCAGCTGGTTGGCCAGATAGCGGCCTTCGTTTTCATCGACACCGATCACCGCGCGGTCCGGCCCGCCTTCGGCAAACAGCCGCCGTTTGGCCGCGAAATAGCCACCGTGTCCTGCATGCCGGTCCAGATGGTCGGGCGACAGGTTGGTCAGCACGGCCACATCGGGCGTCAGCGCACGCGCCAGATCAGTCTGGTAAGAGGACAGTTCCAGCACCACAACCTCGCCATCGCGGGCAGGCGCGATATCCAGCACGCCGCGCCCGATATTGCCCGCCAGCTGCGCAGGTCGCCCGCTTTCGGCCAATATGTGGTGGATCAGCGCAGAGGTAGTGGATTTCCCGTTCGATCCGGTCACGGCCACGACGCGGGGGGTCGTCTCGAACCCGTCCCAATCGTCGGTGGCAAAAGACCGAAAAAACAGCCCGATGTCATTGTCTACCGGCACGCCTGCGGCCCAAGCAGCGGCAATAGCGGGGTGTGGCGCAGGATAAAGATGCGCAATGCCCGGGCTGACGATCAGCGCCGCGACACCGTCATAGGACACCGCTTTGGTCAGGTCGCGCAGCGCATAGCCTGCGGTTTGCGCCAGATCACGCCCTGCTTGCCCGTCATCCCAAACCACGACATGCGCACCGCCCGCCTGCAAGGCCTGCGCCGCGGCACGCCCCGACAGGCCCATGCCCAGCACCGCGACGATCGCTCCGTCATATCCGCGCACCGGGATCATCGGCTCACCGGACCTTCAGCGTGGCAAGACCGACCATCGCAAGGATCAGCGCGATGATCCAGAACCGGATCACGATCTGCGGTTCCGACCAGCCTTGCTTTTCATAATGATGATGGATCGGGGCCATCAAGAACACCCGCTTGCCGGTGCGCTTGTAATACAGCACTTGGATAATGACCGAGAGCGCCTCGACCACGAACAGGCCACCGACGATGGACAGCACGATTTCATGCTTGGTCGCCACCGCAATCGCACCCAGCGCGCCACCCAGCGCCAATGATCCGGTATCGCCCATGAAGACGGCAGCAGGCGGCGCGTTATACCACAAAAACCCCAAACCGCCGCCGATCAACCCCATGGTCAAGATCAGCAATTCACCCGTATCTGGCACATAATGCACATCCAGATATTGCGTGAAATCAACGCGACCGACAGCATAGGCGATAACCCCGAAAGTGCCTGCCGCGATCATCACCGGCATGATCGCCAGACCGTCCAGACCGTCAGTTAGGTTGACCGCATTGGCCGACCCCACGATCACGATCACCGCGAAAGGCACGAACAGGATGCCAAGGTTGATCAGCGTGTCCTTGAAGATCGGCACAGCCAATCGGTTGGTCAGATCGTCGGGATGGTATTGCGCCGCCCAATAGGCCGCAATCGCCGCGATGGTGATGCCCAGCAGGATACGCACCTTGCCCGACACGCCCGATGTCGTCTGTTTGGACACTTTGGCGTAATCATCGGCAAAACCGATAGCGGCAAAGGACAGCGTCACAAACAGCACCATCCAGACGAACGGATTATCGAGCCGCGCCCAGAGCAGCGTGGAAAAAGTCAGCGCCCCCACGATCAGCAAACCGCCCATCGTCGGCGTGCCGGCCTTGGCGAAATGCCCCTCAGGGCCGTCGCTACGGATCGGCTGGCCCTTGCCCTGTTTGCGCCGCAACACGTTGATCAGCGGCCGCCCAAAGATGAACCCAAAGACCAACGCCGTCAAAAAGGCCCCACCGGCACGAAAGGTGATATAGCGAAACAGGTTAAAGACGTCGCCGCCATCCGAAAGTGCCGTCAGCCAGTAAAACATGAGTTGATCCTGTTATTCATCACCGCGGCGATGCCCGAGTTTGCGGATCGCGTCAACGACCAGCGATACCTTGCTGCCTTTTGATCCTTTGACCAGCACAACGTCGCCTGTGTCCACCAGCCGCGTGGCTTGCGCGGCAAGTTCAGCCGCGGTGGCCGCCCATTGCCCGCGTTTGCCCTGCGGCAAAGCCTCCCACAGATGGCGCATCAACGGCCCTGCGCAATGAATCAGGTCAAGCTGCTGCAGATGGGGGTTCTGCGCCATGGCAGCATGCATCGCGACCTCGTCCGTGCCCAGTTCCAGCATATCACCCAGAATGGCGATCTTGCGCCCCTTGACGATCCGCCCGACCCCGTCTTGCGGCTGGCCTGCGGCGATCACCTCCAGCGATGCGGCAAGCGATGTGGGATTGGCGTTGAACGCATCGTCCATCAGGTCAATCGTTTCGAATTCATTGGCCAGATCAAGCTGGATGATCTCACGCGTGCCACGCCCCGCAGGCGGCACCCAAAGTGCCAGATCAAGCGAAGCTGCGACAGGGTCCGCCCCAAGCGCGGCCACCACCGCCAGCACACCCACCGCGTTCAGCCCGAAATGCCGCCCCGGCACTGACAGTTTAAATAGGTAATCATGCCCGGGCGAGGTGGCACCGATCACCGTCACATCCCGCGAGATGCGCAGATCGCTGATCCGCCATGCGCCTGCGGTTTCACCAAACAGCACGATCTGCGCGCCGATATCGCCTGCGCGGTCCTGCAGGATCGCCGTTGTCGCAACATCGCCGTTCAGCACCGCGATCCCGCCCGGTTCCAGCCCGTCGACGATGGTGGCCTTTTCAGCCGCGATCCCCGCAAGGCTTTCGAACGACGCCAGATGCGCTGCTGCCACGGTCGTGACCATCGCCACATGCGGGCGGGCCATGCGCGACAAAGGCGCGATTTCGCCCGGATTGCTCATCCCGATCTCGATCACCGCGAAATCGGCATCGGCAGGCATCCGCGCCAGCGTCAGCGGCACGCCCCAGTGGTTGTTATAAGACGCCTCTGCGGCATGACATTTGCCTTGGCGGCTCAGCACGGTGCGCAGCATTTCCTTGGTCGATGTCTTGCCGACCGATCCGGTGATTGCCGCGATCCGCGCGGTGCTGCGCGCGCGCGCAGCGATGCCCAGCGCCTCCAGCCCTTTCAGCACGTCAGGGACGACCAACAGCGGCGCATCGGATGCGACACCGTCGGGGCGGTGGCTGACAAGTGCGGCAGCAGCCCCTTTTTCCAACGCCATGGCGACGAAATCATGCCCGTCGCGCACATCTTTCAGGGCCACGAACAGATCGCCCGGCTGCAAGGTCCGTGTGTCGATCGACACGCCTGTCGCGACCCAATCGCCTTGTGTAACACCTTGTGTCGCGGCGACGGCCTGATGGGCGGTCCATAGTGCGGTCATATCCGCCCCTCCAAGGCTGCGACGGCGACGCTGGCCTGTTCGACATCGTCAAACGGCATGATCGTATCCCCGATGATCTGCCCGCTTTCATGGCCCTTGCCCGCGATCAGCAGCGCGTCACCCGGTTGCAGCATGTCGATGCCGCGCAGGATCGCCTCGGCGCGGTCGGCGACCTCGGACAGGCTGTCACAACCCTGCGCACCGGCCAGAACGGCGGCACGGATGCTGGCGGGGTCTTCGGAACGGGGGTTGTCGTCGGTGACGATCACGCTGTCGGCAAATTCCGCCGCTGCAGCGCCCATCAGCGGGCGCTTGGTGCTGTCACGGTCGCCGCCTGCCCCGATGATCGCCACGATCCGGCCCATCACATGCGGGCGTAATGCCTTGAGCGCGGTTTCCACGGCATCAGGCGTATGAGCATAATCGACGAATACTGCCGCCCCGTTGGCGCGGGTCGCGGCCAGTTCCATCCGGCCTCGCACGGTGCCAAGTTGCGACAAGGCCGCGAATACGTCCAGCGGATCAGCCCCTGCGGCGATCACCAATCCGGCCGCCAGCAGTACGTTTTCCGCCTGAAACCCGCCGATCAGCGCAAGGCGTGCGTGATGCGGACGCCCCTGCCATGTGAACAGCAGATCCTGCCCTGTCGCATCGAACCGCTGGCCGGTCAGGCGCAGGCGGGCATCATCACTGCGGCCAACGCCGATCACCTCTTGCCCACGCTGGGTGCAGATCGCGGCAACGACCGGCCCCTTGGGATCGTCCAGATTGACGACGGCCACGCCATCCTCGGCCAGCACACGGGTGAAAAGGCCCATCTTGGCCGCGAAATACGACTCGAACGTGCCGTGATAATCCAGATGGTCCTGCGTGAAATTGGTAAAACCCGCCGCCGCCAGCACCACGCCATCAAGGCGGCGCTGGTCCAGCCCGTGCGATGATGCCTCCATCGCGACATGGGTTATCCCGTGGCCTGCGGCCTCGGCCAGCACGCGGTGCAGGGTGATCGGTTCGGGAGTTGTGTGTTTCAGCGGATAGGCCCAGGCACCCTCGACACCGGTGGTGCCAAGGTTGACGCCGGCCAGCCCCATCTCTTCCCAGATCTGGCGGCAAAAGCTGGACACCGATGTCTTGCCATTGGTTCCCGTCACCGCAACAACAATCCCCGGATGCGCCCCGAACCACAGCGAGGCCGTCTGCGCCAGCGTCTGGCGCGGGTCTTCGGCGACGATCACTGCGGCGTCGCTGGCGGCCAGTACATCCGCGGCGATCCGCGCACCGGCAGCATCGGTCAGCACAGCAGCAGCGCCCATGCGCAGCGCATATTGGATGAATTCCGCGCCATGGACCTTTGCCCCCGGCAAGGCGGCGAACAGGCTGCCCTTGATCACATCGCGGCTGTCCACGGCCAGGGATGTGATGGTCGCATCGCGGCCCTGCGCTGCCGTCAGTCCCAGCGCGGTCAATGTCGTCATCACAGGCCCTCTTAGTTCGCGGTCAGTACTATACTGTCAGGGTCGCCCATGTCCATCTGCGGGCGCAGGCCCAGCAAAGGCGCTGTCCGGCGGATGATTTCAGCAGCGACAGGCACAGCGGTCCAGCCTGCGGTGCGGCGCGGCTCGGTGCCGGATGTTTCCACCGGTTCATCCAGCGTGGTGATCAGCACATATTGCGGGTCACTGGCCGGAAACACCGATGCAAAAGTCGCGATGACCTTGTCGTCGTAATAGCCACCACCCGCCGCGCGCGGCTTGTCCGCAGTGCCGGTCTTGCCGCCAACGGCATAGCCTGCGACATCGCCCATAGAGGCTGTGCCCTCGGTCACTGTTGCGCGCAGCATATCGACGACCGATTGGCTGACCGCGGCGCTGATAACGCGCGGGCCGGGTTGCGGGTCTGGATTGCGCAGCAGGGTCGGTGCGACCTTGGTGCCGCCGTTGACCATCGCTGCATAAGCCGCCGCCAGATGCAAAGGCGACGACGACAGGCCGTGGCCGTAGGAAATCGTCATCGTCGAAATCTCGGACCAATTGCTGGGCAACAAGGGAGCGCCGGTCGGCGCTTCGATCAATTCAACAGGTGTTGCCTGCAAAAGCCCAAGCTGGCCAAGGAAATCACGCTGTCTTTCTGCGCCAATCTGCATCGCGATCCGCGCCGTGCCAACATTGGAGGATTTCACGATCACCTTGGTCACGCTGTTCTGCGCCCCGTAGTTGCGGAAATCGCGGATCCGGAAACGCCCCCAAGTCAGCGGGCTGGTGGTATCGACCATCGTGTCGGCGTCTACCAGTCCCAGTTCCATCGCCTGAGCGACGGCAAAGATCTTGAACACCGATCCCAGCTCGTAAACCCCCTGCACCGCGCGGTTGAACAAAGGGCTGTCGGACTGATCGCCGGTGATGGCAACCTGCGGACGGCTGTTGGGGTCGAAATCGGGCAAGGAGGCCATGGCGATAATCTCGCCCGAATGGATATTCATCAAGACAGCTGTGGCACCCTTGGCATTCATCAGCGCCATGCCGCCCGCCAGCACCCGTTCAGTGGCGGCCTGAATCGACAGGTCGATGGATAATTGCAGCGGCGCGCCTTCATTGGCGGGGTCGCGCAGGAAAGGGTCAAACTGGCGCTCGACGCCGGCCACGCCGATCACTTCGGCGCTGGACACGCCTTCGCGGCCATAGCGCGTGCCGCCCAGAATATGCGCGGCCAGCGATCCGTTGGGGTAAAGGCGCATTTCGCGCGGGCCAAACAGCAGACCGGGGCTACCGATGTCATGTACGGCCTGCATCTGTTCGGGGCTCATCTGGCGGCGCAGCCACAAAAAGCGCCGTTCGCCGGTGAAATCAGTCAGCAGCCTGTCGGCATCCATTTCCGGAAAGATCGCCGCCAGCTGCGCCGCTGTGCGCGCGGGGTCGACCATCTGGCGCGGATGCGCATAAAGCGAGAATGTATCAAGGTTTGTGGCCAGCAACCGCCCGTTGCGGTCCACGATATCGGCGCGCTGGCCGATGATCGGGTTGCCTTCGGCGGCCGCGCGCGGCTCTTCTGGGACCGACGAGGCGAGCGTGCCCATCCGCCCGCCGATGACCACAAAGGCGCAAAAGAACATCAGCCCCAGCAAAAGCAACCGGCCTTCGGCACGGCTGCGCGCCTTGTCCTGTGTGGCGGCATGGCGGCGGGCGCGGTTTTCGGCCTCGATCATATCAGGGTTTTCGCCCGTCTCGCGGGCTTTGAGGATACGGGCCAGGGGCCGCAGCGGCGTGCGCATCACAATGGGTCCTCGCCTAGGTCAAGCGTGTCATTGGAGATTTCAATCGGGTCGGTGATCGGCTGGATCGGCGGGATCGGATAGATGATCTGGTCCACATGTCCAAACGCCTCTGGCTGCAAAGACAACAGGCCCAGCCGGTCGAAATTAAGATCCGCCAGATCCGCCAGCCGGTCGGGCCGGTTCAGATAGGCCCATTCCGCGCGCAGCATCTGCAACCGGTCATGCGCAGCACCAATTTCGGTATAAAGCCCGCGCACCTCGCGCACGGCTGCCTGCGTGGTATAGTTTTCCTGATAGGCCCAAAACCCCGAAGCAATGACCGCCAATGCCGCAAACACATAAAGAAAACCCCGCATCAGCGGCCCCCCTTCTTGCGCATCATCGGCATGCCCAGATCCGCCGGATCAAGGCTTTGCGCCGGCGCATCAGTGCGGATCGCCACCCGTAGCTTGGCCGAGCGTGACCGTGGATTTTCGGCCAGTTCCTGTTCGTCCGGCCCGATCGCCTTGCGTTTGTCGATGCGAAAGGCGGGGGTCACCTGCGTGGTTTCCGGCGCATAGCGGTTGGCATTGGCGTTGTTGCCCGAACGCGCCTGCAAGAACCGCTTGGCCATCCGGTCCTCGACCGAATGAAAGGTCACGACGGCCAGTTGCCCGCCCGGTTTCAGCGCGCGTTCGGCGGCCATCAGCCCCATCGCCAATTCACCATATTCATTGTTCACCGCGATCCGCAGCGCCTGAAAGGTGCGGGTGGCGGGATGCGACTGGTTGGGCTTGGCGCGCGGCAGGCAGCTTTCGACGATTTTCGCCAGCTGGCCCGTGGTCGTCAGCGGACGGGCAGCGACAATCGCCTTGGCGATGCGGCGCGACGCGCGTTCTTCACCGTACAGATAGATGATATCGGCCAGTTCGGCCTCCTCTGCGTCATTGCACAGATCAGCCGCCGACAGGCCCGATTGCGACATGCGCATATCCAGCGGCCCGTCACGCATGAACGAAAAGCCGCGTTCGGCCAGATCAAGCTGCATCGAACTGACGCCAAGGTCCAGCACCACGCCATCCAGATCCTGCGCATAGGTATCAAGCTGGGAAAACACGCCTTCCTGCATCACGATGCGGTCGCCATAATCAGCAACCCAACCGGCGGCCATCTGGAACGCCAGCGGATCACGGTCCACCGCGATCACCTTGTGCGCGCCTGCGGCCAGCAGCGCACGGGTATAGCCGCCATTGCCGAATGTACCATCCAGCCAGACCCCCGTCACGGGGCCGACAGCGGCAATCAAAGGCCGGATCAGGACAGGTATATGCGGAGTTTGATCTGCGGCAGCGGACATTTCGGGCCTATCCGTCCAGCAGGATCAGCGGATCATAGCCTTCGGGCTTGTCCGCAAGATAGGCTGTCAGCGTGCTGGACACGTCACTGTCATAGCGGTCGGCCTTCCAGATCTCGAAATGGTCGCCAAGGCCGCTGAAGGTCAATTCACCATCGGTGATGCCCAGTTTCTGGCGCTGCTTGATCGGCATGACAGTGCGCCCATCCTTGTCCACGTCCAGCTTGATCGACTGGCCGATAATCAGGCGCGACAGGATCTGCTTGCGCTCGGACCCGCGCGGCAAAGCGTTGATCTGGTCCACAACCTTGCCAAATTCGGCAACGCTATAGCCCTGAAGCTGATTTTTAAGATGATCACCATAAAGCAGATACATGCGCGGGGTGCGGTCGGGGGTCCATTCGGGGTCACCGGATTCCAGCACGCGACGAAAGTCAGCCGGGATCGACATGCGCCCCTTGCTGTCCACCTTTTGGGTGTGTTCGCCCGTGAAATTCAGTTCCAACGCCCTCTGCCTCACCTTGTCCGTCCGGAACGCGCTTCCGGATGTGAAAACGGCGGATTGTGCTGCTGCCACTGCACAATCCGCCGCCCTCGTCCCATCTCTGGGAAAGTCCGACTGCGCGTGCCACCTGGGGGGATGTCTGCTCGCTCACGCGCCGGATCGTTTTTGAAGTGATGCCGAAGCCTGTATGAAACCTGCTTTTGCCGGTTGGGGTTCTTGATTTGCCCCTTTGAAGTCGTGTCCGTCATCACCGTGCAACACTTCTGCCATCGCGCGAAGCTGTGATCAAGGATTTTTTGGGATTTCATGGAACTTGATGGGCAAACCGTCATCATCCATGGGAATCATTTCGCCGCGTTTTGGACCAATTATGCGCAGATGTTGCGGACGGCGCGAAATGGCACACTATATAAAGCAGTGTCAGGTGTTTTGCGCATGATGCAAAGAAACCGCAGTTCTGCCACCTTTGGCATCAGTTTTGCAGATCATTGCTCGCCTTCATTCACGCAAACCTCATGAAAATGATTCGGATGCGTGATTGATTCCATGAATTCCCGACAACGCGTCAGCTCAGGCGTTTGTACATCACATGCGCCGCCACAAACCCCTGTTCGGGGTGCTGGAACGCGTCGGGAATGGTGCCAATGGTGGCAAAGCCAAGCCGGTGCCACAACTGGACAGCGCCCTGATTGCTGGCGAGCACGAAATTGAACTGCATCGCAAGATAGCCCATAGCGCGCGCCTGATCCTGGCTATGCAGGCACATCTGCGCGGCCAGCCCCTGCCCGCGCGCCGCAGGGGCCACGATATAGCCGCAGTTGCAGATATGCGCACCACCGCCCGGCTGGTTGGTGCGGATATAATAGGTGCCGACCACAACACCATCCAGCACCCCCACATAGGTCGCGGCGGGCTGTTGCATCCAATAGGCGAAAGCGGCGTCCCTGCTGATCGCAGGATCAACGGCATAGGTCGTGCCTGCGCGAAACACATCACGCAGGATCGGCCAAAGCGCGTCGAAATCCGCCGCAACCGCCCGCCGGATCGTGATCACGCCATGCCGCCCGCGATCAGGCGGCGCGCGATGGTGGCATAAGCCTCGGCCATGGGTGACGATCCTGCCGCAATCGGCGTGCCGGCATCGCCCGCCAGCCGCGTATCAAGGTCAATGGGTAAGGCGCCCAGAAACGGCACACCGATCTTGTCAGCCTCGGCCGCCACGCCGCCATGGCCAAAAATATGCGCCTCATGACCACAGCTGGGGCAAATATAGGTGGACATATTTTCGATCAGGCCCAGAATCGGCGTGTTCAGCGTGTTGAACATATCCAGCGCCTTGCGCGCATCCAGCAGCGCCACATCTTGCGGCGTGCTGACCACGATTGCGCCGGTCAGTTCGGTTTTCTGGCACAGCGTCAGCTGCACATCACCGGTGCCCGGCGGCAGATCGACCAGCAACACGTCAAGTTCGCCCCAGGCCACCTGCCCCAGCATTTGCTGGAGCGCGCCCATCAGCATCGGGCCGCGCCAGACGACCGCCTTGTCGGGGTCCATCATCAAGCCGATGGACATCATCGTGACACCATGCGCCTGCAGCGGGATGATCGTCTTGCCATCAGGGCTGCCGGGGCGTTTGTTCACGCCCATCATACGCGGCTGGCTGGGGCCATAGATATCGGCATCCAGCAGACCGACCCGCCGCCCCTGCCGCGCCAGCGCCACGGCAAGGTTGGACGACACGGTGGATTTGCCGACCCCGCCCTTGCCGGACCCGATCGCAAGAATGCGGTCCACACCGCTGACCTTGGCGGGGCCGGCCTGCGGGGTCGGATGGCGGCCGATCTTGAGCGACGGTGGTTCAGCAGGTTTCGGCGCGGGGCCATGGGCCGTCAATATGGCGGCGACGCTGTCAACACCGGGCAAGGCCAGCACGACCTGTTCAGCCGCACGGCGCACACCGTCCAAACGCGTGGCGGCGGCGGGCGTTTCAGCTTCGATCACGAAACTGACCTTGCCTGCGTCGATCGTCAGCGCGCGGACCATGTCACGCCCCACGATATCACCGCCATCGGGCAGCGTGATCCGGGCCAGGGCGGTCATGATGTTTTCTTGGGTTACGGCCATATCGACGGCTCCTTTTCAAATGCGCCTGTTTTTCCGTCAACTTCTGGCACGTTTTGAGCAAGACGCAAGGGCGCAGCCCCACCTGCCTAATTTTGCAACACTCAGATGACATTAGGTCAGCATAACTTATGCATTTTCTGCATAGCAGCATTGACCGATCAGCCATTGTGCAGGTGCAGCATTATCTTACATGATGGACACAAGCGAACGGCGAGCCTGCCGCGACCAGTACAACGAAATGAGTAGTGACATGACAACCTTTAACATCACGCTTCCGACAAGCATCCCATTTTCGGATCGTCTGGCCAGCCTGCGCGCCACGCTGTCCGACAAGATGGCCAAGCGCAAAGTGTTTCAGACCACGCTGAACGAATTGCAGTCCCTGTCCAACCGCGATCTCGCGGACCTGGGCCTGTCGCGCTCTGCGCTGCGGGGCATCGCATTCGAAGCCGCTTACGGCAAGTAATTCAAGAATCGGATCTGCTGCCTCCTCCCTGAAAAGGCAGATCTGACAGACCCCCGCGCTCTACCTCCTCCCGGAGCCAGGGGTCATGATTAAGGCGGCGGCGCCCACCTCCTCCCGGGTGCCGCCGCTTTATGACACAGGTTTCGGAACCGCCCACCTCCTCCCGGGCTGGGACCGATTTTACCGCCGACGGCGCCCACCTCCTCCCGGGCAAAGTTGGCGAGGACGCGCCTTGCTTCTTCTCCTCCCGAGACGCAAGGAGGCGCTGATAAAAGAGAACGGTCATGCCCACTTCCTCCCGGGCATGGCGGTTTTTTTATGCGCGGTTGCAAGGGGCGCTGCCCCCACCCCGGATTAATTCCGGGGTCCCCCCGGAGTATTTTTGGAAATAAGAAGTCGGCGGATCAGGCCCGCGTATCCTTGGGTGATCCCATGACCATATAGCTGGTGATCGCGCGCACATGCGGCACAGTGCCAAGGATATCGGTGTGAAACGCCTTGTAGGCGGGCAGATTTGCGACCTCGACCCGCAGCATGTATTCGAACGCGCCTGCTACGTTGTGACATTCCGTCACCTGATCCGCGCCTTGCATTGCTGCCTCAAAACCCATTTGCGCGGCCTTGGTATGTTCCGACAGCCCCACAGCGACATAGACCACATAGGCCCGGCCCGTCTGAGCAGGATCAAGCCGCGCGCGATAGCCTTTGATGACCCCGCTGCGTTCCAGTTCCTGCACGCGGCGCAGGCAGGCCGAAGGCGACAGCCCGACCTGGTCGGCGAGCTGCAAATTACTGATCCGGCCATCGCGGGACAGAGTGTGCAATATATCGGCGTTAATCTTGTCTATAGTCGTCATATATTGCATTCATAACCTAAGACGACGCAACTTGGCAATTACATTGCGCGATTTACCCACTATTGTTGCGTGATGAGTTATGACATCCTGATCGCCCTTGTGGGCTTTGCCTTTGCCTCGTCTGTCACACCGGGGCCGAATAATGTGATGCTGATGGCATCGGGGGCCAATTACGGGTTGCGGCGGACATTGCCGCATATGCTGGGCATATCGGCCGGTCATGCATTTATGGTGTTCATGGTCGGTGTCGTTCTTTTGGGCGTTTTCCTGACCTATCCTGCATTGAATATCGTGCTGAAAGTCGTCAGCGCCGCCTACATGCTGTGGCTGGCATGGAAAATCGCCAATGCGGTGCCGCCAGAGGCGAAAAAGGTCACGGGCAAGCCGTTTACCTTTTTGCAGGCGGCCGCGTTCCAATGGGTCAACCCAAAGGCCTGGTTCATGGCAATCACCGCGATCAGCGCCTATGCGCCGCAGGACCGCGGGCTGGTCGTGGGGTCGCTGATGGTGGCGGGGGTTTTCGCCACAACCAACCTGCCCGCCGTCACGATCTGGGCCTGGATCGGGGTACAGCTGCGCCGCTGGCTGGGCACGGCGCGCCGGTTGCGCATGTTCAACATCACCATGGCATTGCTGTTGGTGGCGTCATTATGGCCGATGCTTGTGGGTTAGAACGGCACGTCATCGGCGGCATCCGCGCTGACGATGAACCGCGCGACGACATGTTTGGTCCCGGCCTTGTCAAAGGCGATTTCGAGCTTGTCGCCCTCAATCCCCAGCACGTTCCCATAGCCGAATTTCTGGTGGAACACGCGATCATCCACGCTGAAGGCGGAGATCGCAGTCACGTCGATCGTCATGTTGCGCGCCTCGGACGGGACGCCCAAACCGCGCTGTTGGCTGCGGGTCTGCAGCCGCCGCCAGCCTGGCGAATTATAGACATCGGCGTCATGCGCCTTTTGGTGCAGGTCCGACCCCGCAGCCCCCATGATCGCAGGGGACGCACTGGCCGCCATCCCCGCCGCCCCGAACCCGCCGCCATAAAGGCCCGGCGGCGTCAGCACCGCGACATCGCGGCTGGGCAATTCATCGATAAACCGCGACGGCATCTGCGATTGCCACTGGCCGTAAACGCGGCGGTTGGCAGCAAAGGAAATGGTGCAAAGCTCTTCGGCGCGCGTGATGCCGACATAGGCAAGGCGGCGTTCCTCCTCCAGCCCTTTCAGCCCGCTTTCATCCATCGAGCGTTGCGAGGGGAACAGCCCATCCTCCCAGCCTGGCAGGAACACAGAAGGGAATTCCAGCCCCTTTGCCGCGTGCAGGGTCATGATGCTGACCTTTTCGCCCGCTTCCTCGGTCTCGTTATCCATGATCAGGCTGACATGTTCCAAAAACCCTTGCAGATTCTCGAAATTCTCTAGCGCTTTGACCAGTTCCTTGAGGTTTTCGAGCCGCCCGGGTGCCTCGGGCGTTTTGTCGTTCTGCCAGAAACCTGTATAGCCGCTCTCGTCCAGAATAATCTCGGCCAGCGCGACATGGGTATCCGCCTCGGCGCGGAGCTGTGCGTGCCAGCGGTCCAGCCCTGCGACCAGTTCTGTCAGCTCTTTCAACCCCTTGCCACCCAGCAGCCGCCCTTGGCAGACCAGCCGCGCGCCTTCAACCAGCGACACGCGATTGGCACGCGCGGTGCGCTGGATCGTCTGGATCGCCTTGTCGCCCAAGCCCCGCTTGGGCGTGTTCACGATCCGCTCAAACGCCAGATCATCGGCGGGCGATACGGCCAGCCGGAAATAGGCCATCGCATCGCGGATTTCCATCCGCTCATAGAATCGCGGCCCGCCGATCACGCGGTAGGGCAGACCGATGGTCAGAAAGCGGTCCTCGAACGCGCGCATCTGGTGGCTGGCACGCACAAGGATCGCCATACTGTCCAGTCCCAAGGGCGCCATGCCACGGGTGCCGCGTTGGCTCGCCTCGATTTCTTCACCAATCCAGCGCGCCTCTTCCTCGCCGTCCCAATGGCCAATCAGGCGGACCTTTTCACCTTCCTCGACAGAGGTGAACAAGGTCTTGCCCAACCGGCCCTTGTTGGCGGCAATCACGCCTGACGCAGCAGCAAGGATATGCGGGGTAGACCGGTAGTTTTCTTCCAACCGCACCACATGGGCGCCCGGAAAATCCGCCTCGAACCGCAGGATATTGCCGACCTCGGCGCCGCGCCAGCCATAGATCGACTGGTCATCATCGCCCACGCAGCAGATATTCTTGTGCCCCGCCGCCAGCAGGCGCAGCCATAGATACTGGGCGACATTGGTATCTTGATATTCGTCCACCAGAATATAGCGAAACCGCGTTTGGTACTGGCGCAGCACATCGGGGTGTTTTTGGAAGATCGTGACCATATGCAAAAGGATATCGCCGAAATCGACAGCATTCAGGTCGATCAGACGGCGCTGGTAGGCGGCGTAAAGATCCACACCTTTGCCGTCAAAGGCCCCGCTTTCGGCGACAGGCACCTTGTCGGGCGTCAGCGCCTTGTTTTTCCAGCCATCGATGATCCCCGCCAGCATCCGCGGCGGCCAGCGTTTTTCGTCGATATCGGATGCCACGACCAATTGCTTGAGCAACCGCAACTGGTCATCGGTATCAAGGATCGTGAAACTCGATTGCAGCCCCACCAGTTCGGCATGACGACGCAGCAGTTTGGCGCTGACCGAATGAAACGTCCCCAACCATGGCAGACCTTCCACCGCCTCGCCCATCAACGCAGCGATGCGGTGCTTCATTTCGCGCGCGGCTTTGTTGGTAAATGTGACTGCCAACACCTCTTGCGGGCGCGCGGACCGTGTGGCCAGCACATGCGCGATCCGGCTGGTCAGCGCCTTGGTCTTGCCGGTCCCCGCCCCCGCCAGCATCAAGACCGGCCCGTCCAGCGTTTCCACCGCCTGCCGTTGCGCAGGGTTCAGCCCGTCCAGATAGGGCATCGCAGGCCGCGCCATCGCGCGCTGGCTCAACGGAACGGCGGCCGCCTCAAAGGCATCATCTTCGGAATAATCACTCATTCCCCAGACATAGCGCCATCACCGCGCCATGAAAAGCCTTGTTCTACTTCCGTTCCATCCCATCTTCCGAGCAAAAATATCCCCGCCGGAGGCATCGCAGCCATTGCAAATGGCGCGAAATCCACCCTAACGTCGCGGCATGAACGCCCACGCAAAATACCCCGCGATATCCGACCTGAAAACCCGTGCGCGGGGCCGTATCCCGCATTTCGTCTGGGAATATCTTGACAGCGCGACAGGGGTCGAGGCCACGCAAAGGCGCAACCGTACCGCGCTAGATCAGGTGCTGTTGAACCCGTCGATCCTGCATGGCGAATTCGCGCCCGATCTGTCCACCACCCTGCTGGGGCGCGACCATCCGCTGCCGATCGGGATTGCGCCCTTGGGCATGTCGGGGCTGATCTGGCCAGGGGCAGAACAGATGCTGGCGCGCATGGCCGCGCGCGAAAACATCCCTTATACTTTGTCCACCGTGGCCAGCCAGCTGCCAGAGGATGTCGGCCCGCATGCAGGCGATCAGGGCTGGTTCCAGCTTTATCCACCGCGCGATCCGGTGATCCGCGACGATATCTTGAACCGCGCAAAGAGTGCGGGGTTTCACACCCTGGTGCTGACGGTCGATGTGCCCGTCGCCTCGCGGCGCGAACGCCAAACCCGCGGCGGGCTGACGCAGCCGCCGAAACTGACGCCACGGCTGGCGTTACAGGCGGCGCGCTGTCCGGCTTGGCTGCTGGGCATCAGGCAGACCGGCATGCCGCGCCTACGGCTGATGGAAAGCTATAGTCAGGTCAAAGGCTCGCTGCCCTCCAACCAGCACATCGGCTACCTTTTGCGCACCTCGCCGGATTGGGATTATTTCAAGGCCCTGCGCGATGCATGGGATGGCCCTTTGGTGGTCAAGGGCGTGGGCCGCGCCGATGATGCCGCCCGCCTGACCGACGAAGGGGCGGATGCAATCTGGGTCAGCACCCATGCAGGCCGGCAGTTCGACGGCGGTCCCGCCAGTATCGAAACCCTGCCCGCGATCCGTGCTGCCACCCCGCTGCCGGTGATTTTCGATAGCGGCATAGAAGGCGGGCTGGACGTTTTGCGCGCGCTGGCCTTGGGGGCGGATTTCGTGATGCTGGGCCGCGCCTTTCATTATGGCCTTGCCGCGATGGGCGAGGCGGGGGCGGCTCATGTGCTGGATATCCTGCGACAGGACATGATTTCCAACATGGGCCAGCTGGGCGCGCGCAGCCTCAAAGACCTGCCCGCCTGCCTGCGCCAAACCCCTTAACCATCTGGACGTCTCCAGATTTGCCGCTTACCAATGCTGCAACTGCGAAGGGGACGACAATGACCGAATTCAAGAAAATCCTGATTGCTAACCGTGGCGAAATCGCGATCCGCATCATGCGCGCCGCCAACGAGATGGGCAAGAAAACCGTCGCCGTCTTTGCCGAAGAAGATAAACTCGGCCTGCACCGTTTCAAAGCGGACGAGGCTTACCGGATCGGCGAAGGCATGGGGCCGGTCGCGGCCTATCTGTCGATTGACGAAATCATCCGCGTCGCGAAGATGTCCGGCGCGGATGCGATCCACCCCGGATACGGGCTTTTGTCGGAAAACCCCGATTTCGTCGATGCCTGCACATCACACGGGATCACTTTTATCGGCCCCAAAGCGCAAACCATGCGCCAGTTGGGTGACAAGGCCAGCGCGCGCCGTGTGGCGATAGAGGCTGGCGTGCCGGTCATCCCCGCGACAGAAGTGCTGGGCGATGACATGGACCTGATCCGCAAACAGGCGGCCGAGGTGGGCTATCCCCTGATGCTCAAGGCGTCATGGGGCGGTGGCGGGCGCGGGATGCGCCCGATCATGAATGAAAAGGAACTCGAAGAAAAAGTCCGCGAAGGCCGGCGCGAGGCTGAAGCCGCATTCGGCAATGGCGAAGGCTATCTCGAAAAGATGATCATGCGCGCCCGCCATGTCGAGGTGCAGATCCTGGGCGACAGCCATGGCCAGATCTACCATCTGTGGGAACGCGATTGTTCGGTCCAGCGGCGCAATCAAAAGGTGGTGGAACGCGCCCCTGCCCCGTATCTTTCCGAGGTGCAGCGCGAACATATTTGTAATCTGGGCAAGAAAATCTGCGCCCATGTGAATTACGAATGTGCAGGCACGGTCGAATTTCTGATGGATATGGACAGCGGGGATTTCTTTTTCATTGAGGTGAACCCGCGTGTGCAGGTCGAACATACCGTCACCGAAGAAGTCACCGGCATTGACATCGTGCGCGCGCAAATCCTGATTGCCGAGGGCAAATCGCTGGTCGAGGCGACAGGCTGTGCTTCGCAATATGATGTCAAACTTGACGGTCATGCCCTGCAATGCCGCGTAACGACCGAAGACCCGCAAAACAATTTCATCCCCGATTACGGGCGCATCCAGATGTATCGCAGCGCCACGGGGCCGGGCATCCGGCTCGATGGTGGCACGGCCTATTCCGGCGCTGTGATCACGCGCTATTACGACAGTTTGCTAACCAAGGTCACCGCCCGCGCCCCCACGCCTGAAATGGCGATTGCGCGGATGGACCGCGCCTTGCGCGAATTTCGTATCAGGGGGGTATCGACCAATATCGCCTTTGTCGAAAACCTGCTGAAACATCCGACCTTTCTGAACAACGAATATCATACCAAATTCATTGACGAGACGCCGGACCTGTTCAATTTCACCAAGCGCCGCGACCGCGCGACCAAAATCCTGACCTATATCGCGGATATCACCGTCAACGGGCATCCCGAAACCGCAGGTCGTGCGCGCCCCGCCGCAGATATCCGCCTGCCGCGCCCGCCAGTGAAACCCACGAGCAACCTGACACCAGGCACCCGCAACATCCTTGACACCCAAGGGCCAATTGCTGTGGCGCAATGGATGCGCGACCAAAAACAGGTGCTGATCACCGACACGACAATGCGCGACGGGCATCAATCCTTGCTGGCCACGCGGATGCGGTCGATCGACATGATCAACGCCGCCCCCGCCTATGCCGCGAAAATGCACGGCTTGTTCAGCGTTGAATGCTGGGGCGGGGCGACATTTGATGTGGCTTACCGGTTCTTGCAGGAATGTCCGTGGCAGCGGCTGCGCGATATCCGCGCTGCCATGCCCAATATCATGACGCAGATGTTGCTGCGCGCCTCCAACGGCGTGGGCTATACCAATTACCCTGACAATGTCGTGCAAAGCTTTGTCGCGCAGGCGGCGATTTCGGGTGTTGATGTGTTTCGCGTCTTCGACAGCCTGAACTGGGTCGAAAACATGCGCGTCGCGATGGATGCGGTGATCGACGCGAACAAGGTCTGCGAAGGCACGATCTGTTATACCGGCGATTTGCTGGACCCTGCGCGCAGCAAATACGACCTGAAATATTATGTCGCCATGGCAAAGGATCTGGAATCGGCCGGCGCCCATGTGCTGGGGCTGAAGGATATGGCGGGGCTGCTCAAACCCGCCGCGGCCAGCATTCTGATCAAGGCGCTGAAGGACGAGATCGGCCTGCCAGTGCATTTCCACACGCATGACACATCGGGTGCGGCGATTGCCACGGTGCTGGCAGCCGCAGCCGCAGGTGTGGATTGCATCGATGCGGCGATGGATTCCTTTTCGGGCAACACATCGCAACCCACACTGGGCTCGATTGTCGAGGCTTTGCGCGGCACCGACCGCGACACCGGCCTTGATATCGCGGCGATCCGCGAGATCAGCAATTATTTCGAACAGGTCCGCGCACATTACACGGCCTTCGAATCGGGGCTGCAGGCCCCCGCGTCAGAAGTTTACCTGCACGAGATGCCCGGCGGACAGTTTACCAACCTCAAGGCGCAGGCGCGGTCCTTGGGGCTGGAAGACCGCTGGCACGAGGTGGCGCAAACCTATGCCGATGTGAACCAGATGTTCGGCGATATCGTCAAGGTCACGCCATCCTCCAAGGTCGTCGGCGATATGGCACTGATGATGGTCAGCCAGAACCTGACCCGCGCGCAGGTCGAGGACCCGAAAGTCGATGTCTCTTTTCCCGACAGCGTGATCGACATGATGCGCGGCAATCTGGGCCAACCGCCAGGTGGCTGGCCTATGGCGTTGCAGAAAAAGATCCTCAAAGGCGAGGCAGCACAGACCGACCGTCCGGGCAAGGCGCTCGCCCCCGTTGATCTTGCCAAGACCAAGGCGGATTTGCAGGTGAAATTCGAGGATGTGATCATCGATGACGAGGATCTGAACGGATACCTGATGTATCCCAAAGTGTTCATGGATTACACCGCGCGCCACGAAATCTATGGCCCCGTGCGCACCCTTCCGACGCGGACCTTCTTTTACGGGATGGAACCGGGCGAGGAAATCGCCGCCGAAATCGACCCCGGCAAGACCCTCGAAATCCGCATGCAGGCCGTGGCCGACATGAACGAGGATGGCGAGGTCAAGGTGTTCTTCGAACTCAACGGCCAGCCCCGCACGATCAGGGTGATGAACCGTCTTGCCGCCGCCGACAAGGTCCAGCGCCCCAAGGCAGAACTGGGCAACACGGGCCATATCGGCGCCCCGATGCCCGGTGTCGTGGCCAGCGTGGCGGCAGTGGCGGGCAAACAGGTCAAGGCAGGCGATCTGTTGCTGACGATCGAGGCGATGAAGATGGAAACCGGCATCCATGCGGAACGTGACGCCGTGGTCAAGGCCGTGCATGTCCAGCCCGGCAGCCAGATCGACGCCAAGGATCTGCTGGTCGAGCTGGAATAATCTGCCCAAAGGGGCGCAACACCCACTTGCGCCCCGCCCTTGCACTTCTCTTTTCCAAAAATACTCCCGCCGGAGGCCCCCCTGACCAGCTGGCACCCCGCCAAGGCTGTCTGCCGTAGGGCGGGGTTCACCCCGCCACCCCTGTCGCTACCCCAAACACCACAAAAAACACGAGGCTCTGCAATTTTGGCCTTGCGGACCACGCCAAGTATTTGTAATCCACGCCTCACCAACGGATGCGGGCGTAGCTCAGGGGTAGAGCATAACCTTGCCAAGGTTAGGGTCGAGAGTTCGAATCTCTTCGCCCGCTCCAATTGGTTCACTGGCCCAGAGGGCCACTTGCAAAGGCCGCCTTTCAGGGCGGCCTTTTGCGTTACAGATCAGGCAAATGCCTTGATGGCGCCGTCGCGCGGCGGCATCGCTGGGGCATTGAGCACCGGATGCGGGCGCACATCGGCGTAATCGCCCCAGCTGCGCCGCCCATCTGCCACGCTGTCATGTGCAGCGGGCGCGGCAGAAGCGGCGTCATCTTCTGCGCCCCAACAGGCTGCATCATCCTGCGCGATCAGGTCGAGGTCTTCTTCACCCTCGCCCATATCCGCAGCATCGGCAGCAAGCTGACGATCAATACGGCGGGCCACCTCTGCCGCGTTGGCGACGGCAGACAAAAAGATCTGGCTAACCAGCGCCGTCTCTGTCTGCGTGCCGATCAGCGCGTACAGACTGGGGATCAGCCCATAAAGATCATCCATCACCTCACGCCCCTCATCGGTCATGATGATGGTGCTGACATAGGGATTGCGCCGTTCGGCGGACAGGGCCAACGTATGGGTCAGCTGCGTGCCGACCCGCTGATCCATGACCATAAGGTCGATCATTTCGGCATGGATCATTGCCTGGGCAAGGTCGCGGCTGGTCACGCACAGGGTCTGGAACCCATTGCTGGCCAGAATATGGGCTGTTTGCACCGCATCGGCGGCGTCGGCGCGCAAGATCATTGCTTTCATCGGATTCTCCTAACAAGGCTTCATCCCCTCCTGAATGACAGCAAATGCTTAAAACTTGCTGAAAAGCGCTGGCAGGCGCCCTGCGGACTTGGCGGTCGGAGCGGATGCCCTTATAGACAGGGCCAGCACGGCCAAGGGACAGCAGCACATGCGCACAGCCACCATCACCCGCAAGACCGCGGAAACCGACATCACGGTGACCATTAATCTGGATGGTAGCGGCATCTATGACAATGCCACTGGCGTCGGTTTCTTCGACCATATGCTGGATCAATTGGCGCGCCATGCGCTGATCGACATGACAATCCGCGCCAGCGGCGATCTGCATATCGACGATCACCACACGGTCGAGGATGTGGGCATCGCACTTGGCCAGGCGCTGACGCAGGCTCTGGGCGACAAGCGTGGCATCCGGCGTTACGGGTCCTGCCATCTGGCGATGGATGATGCACAGGTGCGCGCAGCGCTCGATCTGTCGGGGCGGCCCTATCTGATCTGCAACCTTGATCTGCCGTTTGGCAAGATCGGCACGTTTGACACAGAACTGGTGCGCGAATTCTTTCAGGCTTTGTCGACGCATGGCGGCATCACGCTGCATATCGACCGGCTGCACGGGTTCAACGCGCATCACATCACCGAAGCCGCATTCAAGGCGGTCGCGCGCGCTTTGCGTGACGCGGTGGAAACCGACCCGCGCAAGGGTGATGCGATCCCTTCTACCAAGGGCAGCTTATGACGACGGCACTCGTCGATTACGACAGCGGCAATCTGCATTCGGCGCAAAAGGCGTTCGAACGGATGGCGGCAGAGGTCGGTGCAGGCCCGATCATCGTCACCGGCGACCCTGATGTCGTGGCCCGCGCCGACCGGATCGTGCTGCCCGGTGACGGGGCCTTTCCGCATTGCCGCAGCCAGCTTTATGCACAATCCGGTCTGGCCGAGGCAATTACCGAGGCGGTGACCCGCCGCGCGGTGCCATTCTTTGGCATCTGCGTGGGAATGCAGATGCTTGCAACCACGGGCCATGAACATGCCGACACCCCAGGTTTTGGCTGGATCGCGGGCGATATCCGCCAGATCACTCCCGCCGATCCCGCGCTAAAAGTACCGCATATGGGCTGGAACGATCTGGTGATCGATACTCCCCATCCGGTGCTGGACGGGATTGCCACTGGCGAACATGCCTATTTCGTCCATTCCTATGCGATGCAGGTCAGCAACCCGGCAGAACGGCTGGCCCATGTCGAATACGGCGGCGATGTCACCGCCATCATCGGGCGCGACAATATCATCGGCACCCAGTTCCACCCCGAGAAAAGCCAGCATGCAGGCCTGCGCATGATCGCCAATTTCCTGAGCTGGAGACCGTAAGCTTGACCATGTGTCACTGGTCCAGACGCGCGATGCTGTTTGGCACAGGTGCTGCACTTGCCGCTTGCGCGCGCGGCGGCACGGAAACGGCAAGCATGGCCGATACCAGCAACATCCCGCTGCATCCCAATGAAACACCTGCATTGCGCGCCCTGATCAACCGATATGCCGATATTCACGAGATCCCCGTGACCTTGCTGCACCGCGTGATCATCCGTGAAAGCACGCATAACCCCGCCGCGCGCAACGGGCCTTATTACGGGTTGATGCAAATCCTGCCCGCCACAGCGCGCAGCATGGGGTTTCGCGGGCAGCCTAACGATTTGCTAGATGCGGAAACAAATCTGAAATTCGCAGGCCGCTATTTGCGCGGCGCATGGCTGTTATCAGACGGAGACGAGCAGACCGCCATACGCTGGTATGCCCGCGGCTATTATTACGAGGCCAAGCGTCGTGGAATGCTGGTGGAAACAGGGCTGCGCCCCGGCCCCACCAGCAGCTAGGCAGGCCTATTCCACCCGCACCCAGTTCTGGCTGGAACATAGCAAGCCGCCCGCCACGCAGCCACGCAGGCGCAAAGCATCGCCATCAACATCCATTTTGCCCAGATAAATCCGGTCATTGGACGGGCGCCAGACCTGCCCTTGATAGCTGGCAGCCCCCGTTGGCACCATGTCGATCACCAATTGCCGGCCCAGGTTTTCAGATTGATATTCACCATCGGCATTAAACGTGCGCGCAATGATGCCGCAAACAGCCGCGCCACAAGGCGCGATTGTGATATAGGCGAAAGCGCCGTCATCGACCTCGGTTTGCCAAGTGCCGATCGCGGCATCCTGCGCGCTGACAGCACCGGCCATGGCAAAGGCCGCGGCGGCGGCAAGGATCAGTTGTTTCATATAGATCTCCTCCCTGAAGATAGGGCAGTTTGATCCGGACCGATTTGCGCAATCAAGTCTGACGTTGGGTCGGGGCTGCTGCGTTGCATTCCCGCGCACGCCATGCATAACGGGCGCGAACATGCGAAAGGTTGCGCCGATGATCCTTTACCCCGCCATCGACCTCAAGGACGGACAGGCCGTGCGGCTGGTGCATGGTGACATGAACCAGACCACCGTGTTCAACGACGACCCTGCCGCACAGGCTCGCGCCTTTGTGGATGCAGGCTGCACATGGCTGCATCTGGTCGACCTGAACGGCGCTTTTGCCGGCACACCGGTGAATGCAGCCCCGGTCGAGGCGATTTTGAAAGCCTGCCCCGTGCCTGCGCAACTGGGCGGCGGCATCCGCGATATGGCAACCATCGAGGCCTGGCTCGACAAGGGCCTCGCGCGGGTGATTCTTGGCACGGTCGCGGTTGAAAACCCCGATCTGGTGCGGCAGGCTGCGCGCGCCTTTCCCGGTCAGGTCGCAGTGGGCCTTGATGCGCGGGGCGGACGCGTCGCCACCCGTGGCTGGGCCGAGGAAACCGATGTCATGGTCACCGATCTGGCCCGCAGCTTTGAAGATGCAGGGATCGCCGCGATCATCTATACCGACATCCTGCGCGACGGCGCGATGAAAGGGCCGAATATCGCGGCCACCGCTGATCTGGCCCGCGCGGTCAGCATCCCGGTCATCGCCTCTGGCGGGGTGTCGTCGCTGGCGGATCTGACCGCGCTGCGCGACACCGGCGTGATCGCGGGTGCCATTTCGGGCCGCGCACTTTATGACGGGGCACTTGATCTGGCACAGGCGCTGCGCATGCTTGCCGAACCCCGCAGCCGGGCCTAAACAGGGCCATGCTCAAGGTCCGCATCATCCCCTGCCTCGACGTCGCCGAAGGGCGCACTGTGAAAGGCGTCAACTTCGTCGATCTGGTCGATGCAGGCGATCCCGTCGCACAGGCAATGGCCTATAACGCGGCAGGCGCGGATGAGTTGGTGTTTCTCGACATCAAGGCAACCCACGAAAACCGTGGCACGATGTTCGATCTGGCCACCCGCACGGCGGAACAATGTTTCATGCCACTGACCATCGGTGGCGGCGTACGCACGCATCACGATGTACGCGACCTGTTGCTGGCGGGGGCCGATAAGGTCAGTTTCAATTCGGCCGCGGTGGCCAACCCCGATGTGGTGGCCGAGGCCGCGATGCGCTTTGGCTCGCAATGTATCGTCGTCGCCATCGACGCCAAAACCGTAGCCTCCGGCAAATGGGAAATCTTTACCCATGGCGGCAGGCGCGCCACCGGCATTGATGCGGTGGAATTTGCCCGCACCGTCGTGGAAAAAGGCGCGGGAGAAATCCTTTTGACCTCGATGGACCGCGATGGGACCAAGGCGGGATTCAACCTGCCGCTGACCCGCGCCATATCAGATGCCGTCGATGTGCCGGTCATCGCCTCGGGTGGGGTCGGCACGCTGGATCACCTTGTCGAAGGGGTGACCATTGGCGGTGCATCCGCCGTGCTGGCCGCTTCGATCTTTCATTTCGGCACCTTCACCATCGCGCAGGCCAAGGCGCATATGGCCGCAGCCGGCATCGCGGTGCGGCCATGACGCTGGATGATCTCGCCGCCCTGATTGCCGCGCGCAAGAATGCCGATCCCGCCAGCAGCTGGACCGCACAATTGCTGGCCAAAGGCCCCGAAAAATGCGCCGAGAAATTCGGTGAAGAAGCCATCGAGGCCATCATCGAAGCCGTCAAAGGCGACCGTGAAAAGCTGACGTCAGAGGCAGCGGATGTGCTTTACCATCTTCTGGTCATGCTGACCGCGCGCGATGTCACATTGGCCGAAGTTGTAGCCGAGCTCGCCCGCCGCCAAGGCACATCAGGTATCGCCGAAAAATCCACCCGCCCTTCCTGATCCACAATTTCTTATTTCCAAAAATACTCATACGCAGGGGTCGCCCCCTGTCAGAGCTTGGAAGAAATAATCCCCGTCGCAAACCCGCCCATGCGCAATTCACCAAACAGGCGCTGGTATTCGATCTTGGGGCAGCGATCCTGCACCACCGTCACACCGCGGGCTTCAGCCTTGGCCGCCGCTTCTGGATGGGTCACACCGATCTGCATCCAGATCGTTTGCAAATCAGGCCAGCGCGCCAGTGCTTCATCGACCAGCGCAGGCACAGCATCGGGTTTGCGAAAAATATCGACCATATCCACATCATGCGGGATATCGACCAAGCTGGCATAAACAGTCTCGCCAAACAGGGTCTGCCCGGCCAGCCCAGGATTGACCGGGATCACGCGAAAGCCCTTTAGGCCGAGATAGCGCGCGACAAAATAGCTCGGGCGCACCGGATTGGCCGACACGCCCACCACGGCGATGGTGCGGCTGCGTTTGAGAATCCTGCGCAGGCTGTCGTCATTGATGATCATGCGGTCACCCTAACCCAAGGTCTGAGAAGAAAAAAGCGCCCAAGGAAACCTTGGGCGCCAGTTATGGAACGAGGGACAGTGCGTTTGGCGCAACCGGTTCCAAAGGCCGCGCCATACTCCACAGATGGTAAGCCATCCCGACAACAAAAGGTTCCCTCAGCAAGACGTGATGAATGCGTGATGGTGTCACTTTCAGTCGAAGACGTCTTCGATGATGTCCCAGATTTCCGAAAACACCTTGCGACCAAAGCTTTTGCCCTTACGCCGCTTTTGCGGTCGGGCGACCTGCTGACGTTCAGGATGGGGCGGGGTATAGGGGCGCTTTTGTGGTTGGGGCGCGGGTGCCTTGGTGGCAGGGAGCATCTTCATCACATGCAGCGGCGCACCACAATTGCTGCAACTCAACTCATGCCGGTTTTGGCCGCGCAACACCAGCGCCGCCCGTGTGCCACAATAGCAGCAGGTCGCGATCTTTGTCCCAGCCATCTGTCACCCCGTCGTCAGCCTCTGGCTGCATATAAGGCGACGGCGGCCGCATTTGAAACGTTGAGCGAGCCGAAATCGGCACTTGCGTCGATGCGGACCAGTATGTCGCAGGTCTCGCGGGTTTTGTCGCGCAGGCCCGGCCCTTCAGCCCCCATGACCAACGCCACGGCGCGGTCGCGCTTGCCTTCGACGGCTTCTTCGATGGTTGTCTCGGCCTCGCCGTCCAGCCCCAGCACCAGATAGCCCATCTGCTGCAATTCCACGATCGAATCGGCCAGATTGCGCACCCGCAGGTAAGGCTGGCGTTCCAGCGCGCCGCTGGCGGTCTTTGCCAGCGCGCCGGTTTCGGGGGCTGCATGGCGCTGCATCGCCACAACGGCGCGCGCGCCGAAGACTTCGGCCGATCGCAGAATCGCACCCACGTTATGGGGGTCGGTCACGCGGTCCAGCAGCACGATGCGCGGCGGCATCGGGCCTTCGCGCAAGGCGACATCCTGCAAACTGCCCCAATCAAGCGGTTTGACCTCCAGCGCGGCCCCCTGATGCACCGATTGCGGATCAAGCGGTGCCGCAAATTTGCGCGGATCGCTGATTTCAGGCTCGATCCCGCCGGTTGCCACCGCATCGCCCAAACGTTCCAGCGCATTGCGCGTCACGATCAGGCGCAGTTTTTCGCGCGCGGGGTTTTCCAGCGCATCACGCACGGCATGCAGGCCGAACAACCAGACGGTTTCCTGCGACGCCACGCGCTTGGCCTGTTCCTTGGCAATCACCCATGTCGGCTTTTTCATTCTGGCACCTGTCCTAGCTTTGACACGCCGATACGCGACATTGCCCGCGCTGTGAAGAGGCCGACGAAAACCCGCGACTTTTGCGGTTGACGGCAATCGGGGCCGCAGGTAATCACCCCCGCAGTGGGCGACAGGCCGCAAGGTGTGGCAGGGGACTGTAACTCCCTCGCGGAGACGCACGCCAGGTTCGATTCCTGGGTCGCCCACCACTCTCCCACTTTTTCCTATTGTGACTGCAGCGCGTTTTCTCTTACGAAAAACCCGGTAAAAAGTGACAGGATTTCGCCCCATGCCGCAGCCGTTCAATATCATGATCGTGGGTCAGGGCGGACGGCTGCAATACGAGGCATTGGTCTTTGTGGCCAGCCTGCGCGCCCATGCGCCGGGGTTTGCAGGGCGGATGATCGTGGCGGAACCGCAGCCGGGGCCGCTGTGGCAAGATGATCCGCGCATGACCCCCGAGATCACGGCGGCGCTGGTGGCATTGGAAGCAGAGGTGGTCCCTTTCACCGCGCAGCATTTCGGGCAAGCCTATCCGCATGGCAACAAGATCGAAGGCTTGCAGGCCCTGCCTGCGGGCGCGCCATTCGTGTTTTTCGACAGCGACACGCTCATCACCGGCGATATCAGCACGGTACCGTTCGATTTCACGCGCCCTGCCGCTTCGATGAACCGGACGGGAACTTGGCCGGTCGAGGACCTGTATTGGCCGGGCTATACCGCAATCTGGCAATCGCTTTATGACAAATTCGGTCTCGATTTCGCCTCTTCACTGGACCTGTCGCAGCCGGATGAATTTTGGGAACGCTATCTTTATTTCAACGCGGGCTGGTTTTACGGGGCCGACCCCGCGCAATTCGGCGCGCTGTTCACCAAATACGCCGTGGCGATCCGCGATGCGCCGCCGCCCGAACTGGTGATCCAGCCGCTTGATCCCTGGCTTGATCAGGTGGCCTTGCCGCTGGTCATCCATGCCTTGAAAGGCGGCAGGCCGGATGCGGCGCTGGCAGGGCTGGACGGTGATCTGACCTGTCATTACCGTCTGCTGCCCCTGCTTTACGCGCGCGGCAGCGATGCCCAGATCGCGGCACTGGAACAGGTCTGCGCGCCCAACAAGATCAAGAAACACCTGCGCCAGCACCCGCCGTTCAAGCGGATGGTCTATCAAGGCCAAGGGCAAAAGGTGCGCGCATTGTTCGACAGGGCCAACCTGCCCCGCCATGAACGCGCAATCCGCAACCAGATCAGGGCGGCAGGATATTGGATGCGCTAGGCTGATCGCCAGCTGTTTTACATCACCGGTCATGGCCATTGCGGCCACAATGTCAGGCGGGTGCAATCACCCAAGCATCACGTGTTTGAGGCGACTGCCCCGCCGCTCAGGCTGCGAAAACACCGCTTTCAGCGGCGAAACCCTTGATCTCGATCGGGTTGCCAGAGGGGTCGCGAAAGAACATCGTCCATTGTTCGCCCGGCTCGCCCTTGAACCGCACCGAAGGGGCAAGGATGAAATCGGTCTGCCGGTCTTCCAGCCGGCCGGCAAGCTGGGTCCAGTCATCCAGCGGCAGCACCACGCCGAAATGCGGCATCGGCACCATGTGATCACCCACTTTTCCGGTCGGCGCATTGGCAAATGGTTCGCCCAGATGCAGGCTCAACTGATGGCCGAAAAAGTCGAAATCGACCCAGGTGTCGGTAGAGCGGCCTTCAATGGCCCCCAGCGCGCCAGTATAGAATGCGCGCGCCTCGTCCAGATCAGTGACGTGATAGGCGAAATGAAATGGTACGGGCATGGGCGGCTCCTTGGGTTCTGCACCCTCGATTTACACATTCTGTACTGCGAAGTCCAAGCCCGAAGTGTCCTGTTGCCGCACAAGTCTTTTCGCGCGGCGCGCTGTTGTTTGCCCACCGTTTTGGCCCTACACCTTTTCCAGTCCATTCACAGGGAGAGAGATGATGACAGACGCCCCCAGCTACGGTTTCGATACATTGCAAGTTCACGCAGGCGCGCGCCCTGATCCCGCGACAGGCGCACGGCAGGTGCCGATCTACCAGACCACCGCCTATGTGTTCCGCGACGCCGAACACGCCGCCGCACTCTTTAACCTGCAAGAGGTCGGATACATCTATTCGCGCCTGACCAACCCCACGGTCGCGGCCTTGCAAGAACGGATCGCCACGCTCGAAGGTGGCGTCGGGGGTGTGTGCTGTTCGTCGGGTCACGCCGCCCAGATCATGGCGCTGTTTCCGCTGATGCAGCCGGGGCGCAATATCGTGGCGTCGAGCCGTCTTTATGGTGGCACGGTCACGCAGTTCAGCCAGACCATCAAACGCTTTGGCTGGTCGGCCAAATTTGTCGATTTCGATGACCACGCCGCTGTCGCCGCCGCCATCGACGATGACACCCGCGCCGTGTTCTGCGAAGCGATTGCCAACCCCGGCGGGCATATCACCGATCTGGACGCGATTTCCGCGATCTCTGATGCGGCGGGCATTCCGCTGATCGTCGACAACACAACGGCAACGCCATATCTGTGCCGCCCTATCGAACATGGCGCGACGCTGGTCGTGCATTCGACGACGAAATACCTGACCGGCAACGGCACCGTCACCGGCGGCTGCATTGTGGACAGTGGCAAATTCGACTGGCGCGCCAATGACAAGTTTCCGTCTCTGTCGCAGCCCGAACCCGCCTATCACGGGCTGACATTCGCGGAAACCTTTGGCCCGCTCGCGTTCACCTTTCACGGCATTGCTATCGGGTTGCGCGATCTGGGCATGACGATGAACCCGCAAGCCGCGCATTACACGCTGATGGGAATCGAAACGCTGTCGCTGCGGATGGACCGGCATGTGCAGAACGCACAGACCATCGCCAAATGGCTGCAGGATGATCCGCGCATTGATTATGTCACCTATGCGGGGCTGGACAGTTCACCCTATGCGCATCTGGTGCCCAAGATCTGCCCCAAAGGCGCGGGTGCCTTGTTCACCATCGCCGTCAAGGGTGGCTATGACGCCTGCGTCAAACTGGTCGATAGCCTAGAGATATTCAGCCATGTGGCTAACCTTGGTGACACACGCTCGCTGGTGATCCATTCAGCCAGCACAACGCACCGGCAGTTGACGCCAGAGCAGCAAAAGGCCGCAGGGGCCGGGCCGAACATCGTGCGCTTGTCCATCGGGATCGAGGATGCCCGCGACCTGATTGCCGATCTGGATCAGGCGCTGGCCAAGGCTGTCGGCTAGGCCTGTCGCAACAGTATCAGCCCGCCCTTGCCCTTGGCTTGGGCGGGTTTTTGCTTTAGGATTTCGGGATCTGCGCAAAGGCGTTCAGATGCGGCCTTCAACCTGCTAGACGCGGTATATGACACCCGATTTCGCCCTTTCGCTTTCGCTTGCAGGCATTGATCTGCTGCAACGTACCGACACTGGATGGCGTCGTGTTGGGACGGCATCGCTGTTGTCGCAAGATATCGCGGCGGACCTTGCCGATCTGCGCAGCAAAGGACAGGCGCTGGCACCTGACGGATTTTGCACCAAGCTTGTGATCCCGATGGAGCAGGTCAAATACCTCGCGCTGGATGGAATCCAGACCACATTGGCCGACATCACGCAGGCGCTGGATGGAACAACGCCTTATGCGCTAGATGCATTGGCGATTGATTTCGAACGCAGCAACGGGCGCACCCATATTGCCGCCGTCGCCCAAGACACCCTGCGCGAGGCAGAAGATTTCGCTGCGGCGCATGGCTTCAACCCCGTCGCCTTTGTCGCGGTGCCGGACCCTGACACTTTTGCGCAGGAAATCTTTTTTGGTCCCACCACGATGGCCGCCCGCAATCTTGGCCCCGGTGTTACCGTGACGCGCGACAGCCTGCCGGTCAGGTTGATCGGCACGCGGATCAAGGCGTATATGCTGGAGCCGCACACAGCTGTCATTCCCTCTGCCGCAGCGTCTGAGCCAGCCCAAGTGACGCCGCTTGACCAGATCATCACCGAATACTACCCCCAGCACAGACCCGCAGCTGTGGTGCCTGCACTGCCGCGCGTGGTCCTGTCTGACGCAGTGCCTGCCGCACCGGACCATCTGGACCGGATCATCGGCGCATATCATGCCCCCACAACCCAGACCGAAGTCCCGATGATCGCCGTGCCTGCGCCCGGATCGACGCGGGCTGTGGTGCTAGGCGGGGTCATGGCGACAGTGTCAACGGCTGCTTTGCGATGGCCCGCCTATCGGGTGTCGGGCGCGATTGCTGCCAGCCTTGCCGCCTTGGGCGTGATCTGGTGGCTGCAATCCGGCCCCATGCCGGTTGACGCCGTGCCGGTTGACGTACCCGTCACTGTCGCCGCACAATCCCAAAGCGGCCCCACAGCGGTGCAGCTCGACATCGCGATCGCGCCACCGGATCAGCAGGCTTTGGCACAAAGGCTGCCCGAAGCCGACACCGCATTTGCCACCAGCCCGCCACCTTTGCCTTTGACGCCAGATGCGGCTGACAGCCCCGGCGGCGCGCCGCAACCTCCACCTGCGCGGGTCATGGCAACAACGCACGTCCTGAGCGCGGATCAGGCGCAAGCCGCCTATGCCGCGACAGGCGTCTGGCAGCGGCCACCGCGTTTTGTCGATCAGCCCTCTGCCACCACGACCCAAGACGTCACTTTGCCAGCCATCGCGGCCGCCCCGATCCCTGTGGCCGCGCCGCGCTTGGCTGATATTGAAACGCTGACGACCGATCTTGCCTTTGTGCCACCAGCGATCCCGCCTGCGGCCGGTACAATCTTCGACATTGACGAAGACGGCTTTGTGCGCGCGACCCCCGAAGGTACGCTGACGCCCGAAGGTGTCGTCGTTTACGCAGGGCTACCGAACGTGCCATTCCGCGTGCGGCCGACCCTGCCCCCCAACACGGACGCCGCATTGGTCGATACCAGCGTCGCAGACATTCTGGCTGATATTGTCGTGATCCCTGGCCCGCCGCCGGTTGTGCCGCCCGTGCGCCCTGCGGCTGTCGAAGACAGGACAGCGGGCGGGGTATCCTTGGCGGGGTTGCAACCGGGTGCCACCGGACAGGATGCAATCGGCGATCTGGCACCGCCCCCCGGTGCGATCCGCCCACGGGTGCGCCCCGCCTTGCCTGCGTCCGCTACGGTGGCCAGCGAGATTGAGGCCGTTCTTGGCGGTATCGCGCTGGCAACGCCGAACCCGAGCGCCACCGCATCGGCCTTAGCGGTGACACGTTCACTGCGTCCGACCAGCCGGCCCAACAATTTCGACCGCGTCGTCGCCGCGGCCCGCAGCCGCCAACAACCCGCGGCAGCGCCATCGCTCGGCGCAATCGCGGCAGCGCCTGCGGCACCGGTACAGACAGCAGCCCCCCCAGCCCCACAGAATTACGAACCCGTACCAGGCGGCGTTGCCCGTGCCGCCACGCAGGATAGCGCGATCCGCCTGCGCGACATCAACCTGATCGGCGTCTATGGGCAACCCAGTGCGCGACGCGCGCTCGTACGGCTCAGCAACGGACAATTTGTCCGCGTGCAGGTCGGCAGTGACCTTGACGGCGGACAAGTGACCGCCATCGGTGAAAACGCGCTGAACTATGTCAAGCGCGGCACCACCTATGCGTTGCAGATCCCGCAAGGTTGAATAGCGTCAGAACCTGCTTTTGTTTTGACGCCTTTAAACGCCGGTCAGGCGTCGCTGACACCGGCCTCGGCGAAAGTGGCCATGCCGGAATGGCAGGCGATCGCCCCTTGCAGGATGGTGATGGCAAGCGCCGCGCCCGAGCCTTCGCCCAGCCGCAGACCCAGCGACAAAAGCGGCTGTTTGCCCAAGGCATCCAGCAGGGTCTGATGCGCGCCTTCGAGGCTCAGATGACCTGCGACGGTATGATCCAGACCGGCGGGATGCAGTTTGTGCAGAACGCCCGCCGCCGCCGAACAGATGAAACCGTCCAAGATAACCGGAATCCGGTGCGCCCGTGCTGCGGCCATCGCACCGGCCATTGCCGCAATCTCGCGCCCGCCAAGACAACGCAACGCCTCCAGCGGGTCAGCCACATCATGCAGGGCCAGCCCCGCATCCACAGCCGCCACCTTGCGCGCAAGGCCCGCATCATCGACGCCGGTGCCGCGCCCGGCCCAATCAGCGCCCGTGCCACCGAATAATGCCGCAGCAAGGGCTGCCGCCGATGTGGTGTTGCCGATCCCCATTTCGCCGGTGACCAGCAGGTCGGCAGCGGGATCAACCGCGCTCCAACCGGTTTGCAAGGCGCTGACCAGTTCGGCTTCGGTCATCGCGGGAGCCTGGGTGAAATCGGCCGTGGGTGTCTCAAGCGACAGTGCATGCACATCCATCCGCGCGCCTGCCGCCTTGGACAATTGATTGATCGCCGCACCACCATGGTCGAAATTGGCGACCATTTGCGCTGTGACCTCGGGCGGAAAGGCCGACACACCCTGCGCACAAATGCCGTGATTGCCGGCAAAGATGATAACCTGCGGCGCGGTGATCGCGGGGCGCGGATTGCCGCGCCAGCCGGCGTACCAGATTGCCAGATCCTCCAACCGGCCCAAGGCGCCTTGCGGTTTGGTCAACTGTCCGTTGCGGTCGGTCGCACCGGCGATTGCACTGGCGTCAGGGGCGGTCAGATCGGCGAAGATCGCGCGGAAATCGGCAAGGGTGGTGAAAGGGGCTGTCATCAGGTCCTCGTTGCGTAACATGTCCTGACTGTCTAACGATCACGTCACAGATGAAAAGAGCCGCAAGGGGCAAACAATTGACCAATCCCGACAATCGCCTTTTTGCCGCCATCGACCTGCCTGCCGCATTGGGCCTTTTGACGCGGCTGCCGGTGCCGGTGGATGGTGCGGCAGCGACCGCGCGGGGCGCTGCGGCGGTCTGGGCCTATCCACTGGCGGGCATGATCGTGGGTGGGATGCAGGCGCTGGCGATGGCGGTGCTGCTCTGGCTCGGCGTACCGGCTGCGATCACGGCGGCGCTGGTGCTGGCGCTGGCGGTCAGCGTGACGGGTGCGATGCACGAGGATGGTCTGGCCGACAGCGTCGATGGTCTATGGGGCGGCTGGGACAAGGCGCGCCGGCTGGCGATTATGAAGGACAGCCATATCGGCACCTATGGCGTGATCGCGCTGGTCCTGACGCTGGTACTGCGCTGGACGGCGCTGGGCATGATCGCGGGCGCGGGGGGCTTTGCGCTGGTGCTGGTCACCGTCGCAGCACTCAGCCGTGCGGCGATGGTGGGCGTCATGGCCACCCTGCCCCATGCCCGCGATGGCGGGCTGAGCCGCGCCGTCGGGCGACCTGCACCGCGTGTGGCTTGGGTCGCTATCGGGATCGGCGCGGGGCTGGCATTGGTGACGGGGTATCTGGGGCTGGTGATTGTGGCGGCAACCGTTGCCGTGCTCTGGGCGATGATCGCGCGGGCCAAGATCGGCGGACAGACAGGTGATATTCTGGGTGGCGCGCAGCAATTTGTCGAGGTCGCCTTGCTGATCGCAGTCGTCTCGGCGCTGGATTAATCCGGCAGCAGGCCACAACGCAGCGCTATGGCGAAACTATCGGTGCCATCATGCCGCCCGATGTCCGTCTGCTGCAGGCGCCCATCGTGTAACCGCGTGGCGATGATCCGTGACCAATCGGCATTCGCGGTGATAATGTCAGGCCCTGGCCCGCAATCGCGGATACCACCGGCAATGTCGGTCTGTCCGATCCGGTGATTGGTCAGCCCGGCGGAACGGGCGATTTCGCGCAAGGACCACGCATCACCCGCCTGACTGATCCGCACCACGACCAGTTCGCGTGCCAGATGCGGGCGGTCGATATAGGCGATTTCGATCGCGCCGTCGCCGTCCAGATCGGCAGCACCCGCCACGGCCAGCCAACGAAACCGCGTGCCAATATGGGGCGCCGCGACAAGCGGCTGCAACGCACCGTCGCGCAGCCCCCAGACCGCCAGTTGCGCGCCAAACGTCTCGTGGCTTTGCACCACGATCACCTCTGCCGCGCCATCGCCGTTCAGATCAACCACGCGGGGGCTGGTATATTCGAAAACCATCGGCGCGGGCCAGCGCGTGGCCAGTTGCCTGCCATCCGCCAATGTGACCTCGAGCGTGTCATGTTCACTGGGCGCGCCAAGCACGCCATGCGGATAGCGGTCGGTCGGGCCGGTCAGCCGCGCATCCGTGATCGTCTGTGCCTGCGCCAAGGCCGGAAAAACCGCCAAGGCCAGCAGGCACAGCCGCATCAGATCTGCTTTTCAGGCATCTGCACCCGCAGACCGTCCAGCGCATCGCTCACCTTGAGCTGGCAGGTCAGGCGCGATTTGACCGGGTCGGGCTGATAGGCGAAATCGAGCATGTCGTCTTCCATCGCGTCTTTGGCGGGCAGTTTGGCCACCCACGCGTCATCGACATAGACATGGCAGGTCGAACAGGCACAGGCGCCGCCGCAATCAGCCTCGATCCCCGGAATACCGTTGTCGCGTGCGCCTTCCATGACTGTCAGGCCATTGGCCACATCGACCACATGTTCCTTGCCGCCATGTTCGACATAAGTGATTTTCGCCATTGTCTTGGGTCCTTTGTAGAATTGATGCGTCGCGCTATTCCTAAATGACCCATTGGGCCGGTGCCAGCGCAAATCCGCCACATGGACAAAGGGCGGCCCATCAGGACCGCCCTTTGCCGCAAGCGATAAGGCCGGTTATTCCTGATCCAGCACCAGCGCCACGAAACGTGGATCGCCCCCGCGCCGCACCAGCATCAGGATCGACGTGCGCCCTGCTTCGGTCGCAAGGTCGATCTGTGCGCGCAGCTCGTCCATCGTGCCGACCGGCTGGCGCGAGGCTTCGGTGATCACATCACCTTCGATCAACCCCTTGGAGGCGGCATCCGAGTCAGGTGCAATGGCGGTGATGACAAGACCCTGATCGACGTTCAGCGAAAATTGTTCCACCAGTTCAGGGCTGACAGGTTCCAGCGTCAGACCCAGCAAAGTGTCGGGTTCGGCGGCAGGCGCCTCTGGTGCGGCGGCGGGAAACGCCACGGCCTCAGATGTTTCGCGCCGGCCAAGCACCACAATCAGCTGTTCCGTTTCGCCATCGCGCAGCACCTGCACGGGGACTTCTTTGCCCACGGGCGAATTGCCGACGATGCGTACTAATTCACGGGTATCCGCGATCTCGACCCCGTCAAAGATCAAGATAACGTCGCCCGACAGCATGCCGGATTCTTCTGCGGGTCCGGCAGGAACATCCGTCACCAGCGCGCCGCGCGCATTGTCCAGCCCGTCGATCGCCGACACCATGTCAGGTGTCACATCCTGAATCCGCACACCCAACCAACCACGGCGGGTTTCGCCGAATTCGATCAGCTGATCGACGACATTCACCACAACGTCGGACGACATGGCAAAACCGATCCCGATAGACCCGCCCGTGGGCGACAGGATCGCCGTGTTCACGCCGATGACCTGACCGTCCATGTTGAACAATGGACCACCCGAATTGCCACGGTTGATCGCCGCATCGGTCTGGATGTAATCGTCATAGGTGCCAGACAGCGCGCGATTGCGCGCAGACACGATCCCGACAGAAACCGAAAAGCCCTGCCCCAGCGGGTTGCCCATCGCCATCACCCAGTCACCGACGCGCGCGCCTTCGGCATTGCTGTCGCCAAAGGCCACGAACGGCAGGTCGGATGCGTCTACTTTCAGGACGGCGATATCGGTGTTGGGGTCAGTGCCGATCAATTCGGCTGGCAATTCGACACCGGAATAGAATTCGATCAGGATCTCATCCGCGCCTTCGATGACGTGGTTATTGGTCACGATGAACCCGTCTGCCGAAATCACAAAGCCCGATCCCAGAGCAGACGACCGCTGCGGCCCACCGCGCGGACCGTTGTTGAAGAAATCCTCGAAAGGTGATCCGTCGGGGACGATACCGCGCGGCATGGTGCGTTCGGCGATCGTTGTGCTGGTCGTGATATTCACCACCGAGGGGCTGACCAGTTCGGCCAGATCGGCAAAGCTGGGCGGGCGGTCCTGCGCAGAAGCGGCCACGGCCTGCATGACAAGGAATGACACTGCCAGCAGGATCGCGCTGGCGCATGCGATCAGGATGCGGCGCATCTGAGAAAGGTCTTTTTGGATAGCGACTGCCTTGGCGTTCACGGGTCATCTCCTCAAGGATGGGCGGGACCATTGTCCTGCAATAATTCTAAGATCAAGTTAGAGCATCCATGAAGCAGTACAATCCCCCTCACCGGCAAGTGATGCAATGCAAAAGGCCGGCCACAAGGGCCGGCCTTTGCGATACTGCACGGGTGCAGCGGATCAGCGCAGGGCTGCTTCATCCTCGACCGGTGGCAGGTTCTGCACGGCAGCCCCCGTGTCGCCATTGCCGGTAGAGCGCAGCGATTCCGCCCCTTGGGCCGACCGCAGGTAATTGAAGAACTCGCTTTCCGGCGACATCACCATCATCGTGTTCCCACCCTGCAAGGCCCGCTGATAGGCGGTCATCGACCGGTAGAATTCAAAGAATTCCGGGTCAGCGCCAAAGGCTGTTGCAAAGATTTCGTTGCGCAGCGCGTCGGCCTCACCCTGAATGACCTGGGCTTCGCGTTCGGCTTCGGACACCAGTTCGATCACGGTTCGGTCGGCCTGTGCCTGAATCCGCTGGGCGGCTTCACGGCCACGGGCGATTTCATCGGCAGCTTCACGTTCGCGTTCGGCCTTCATCCGCTCGTAGGTGGCGTTGAGGTTGGCCTCGGGCAGGTCGGTCCGTTTCAGGCGCACGTCCAGCACCTGAAGACCCAAGGCTTGCGCTTGCGTGATGGCACCATTGCGGATGCGCAGCATCAATGCAGCCCGGTCGATCGACAAGATGTCATTTGACGACACCGAACCCAGGACTTCGCGGGTTTCAGCGCGCAGGATACTGTCCAGACGCTGCGACGCCGCCGCAAGCCCACCGACACCGACAGCGCGGCGGAATTGTTCCACATCCGCGATACGGAACCGTGCAAAGGCATCTACGACCAGACGACGATCATCCGCAGGCGTGACTTCGATCGGGTCCAGATCGCGGCTCAGGATCCGGTCGTCGTATTTCACGACTTCCTGAATCAGCGGGATCTTGAAACCAAGACCGGGTTCTTCCTTGACGCTGACAATCTGGCCGAACTGGAGGACCAGCGCCTTTTCGCGTTCGTCCACGATGAACACCGACGACATTGCGACGCCGATGATGACCACCAATGCGGGAATGAGAAGTGCTGTTTTCCGCATCAGTTGTTACCTCCTGTCGCAGCGGGCGTGCGCCGCATTTCGTTCAGCGGCAGATAAGGCACGACGCCTTGGCTGCCGGCAGCGTTTTCATCCATCATGATGATATCGACATCGCTCAGAACACCTTCGAGTGTTTCCAGATAGATCCGCTTGCGCGTCACATCGGGCGCCTGAACATATTCTGCCAGAATGGCCGAGAACCGGCTGGCTTCACCCAAAGCTTCGTTCACGACACGGGCGCGGTACCCTTCGGCCTGTTCCAGAACCTGTGCCGACTGACCGCGCGCTTCGGCGACGACGCGGTTGGCATAGGCGTCAGCCACGTTCTGCAGACGGTCGCGTTCCTGACGGGCATCCTGCACCTGCCGGAATGCGGCGATCACCGGCTCGGGTGGGTCGGCCTTGTCAAAGTTGACGCGGATCACGTTCACGCCTGAATCAAAACTATCGAGCGACGCTTGAATGGCTTCGCGCAGGCTGTCTGCAATCGCGCCACGGTCACGGTTCAGAATTGGCGCCAGTTCGGATTGCGAAATGATTTCGCGCATCGCAGATTCCGACACCGCCGCAATCGTCTGGGGCGGATCAGTCAGACTGAACAGGTAAAGCTGCGGATCAATGATGTTCCACACGATCTGGAAATCAATGTCGACGATGTTTTCGTCGCCAGTCAGCATCAGGCCGGGATCACGGCGGGTGGCACTTGCGCCCACGTCAATCGTCCGCTCTGTCGACACAGCCAGCACCTCGCGGGTGACAACGGGCCAAGGCGCAAAGTTCAAGCCGGGTTCACCCGTCTTGTAATAGCTGCCCAGGAACAATTCGACAGACCGTTCTTCGGGCCGGACCGTATAGAAAGAGGCAAAAAGCCACAACGCCACGAGCGCCAGAATACCAAGCCCCACGGTGCCGCGTGTCAGTTGCGGTCCTTGACCGCCACTTTCGCCGCCTGGCCCACGCGATCCGCCACGGCCGCCGCCCATCAGGACGCGCAGCTGTTCGCGGCCCTTGTTCACCAATTCATCAATTTCGGGGATGTTGGGACCGTCATTGCCGGGTCTGCGCCCACCGCCACGATTGCGGTCGTCGTCGCCGTTCCCGCCCTTGTTGCCGCCACCGCCCCACGGGCCTCCAGAATTTCCTGCCATCGTTTCCCTATTCTTCCTTTCAACTCGCCCCGCGCGCGGGGTTCTTGTTCGACATGTGTGTCCTGACGGCGCAAATTCAAGCGCGGCGGACAGGGTCCTTCATGGTGACCAGTTCTTCGGCCATGGTCGGATGAACCGCGACCGTGCGGTCAAAGTCCTCTTTTGTGGCACCCATCTTGATCGCAATCGCGGCCAGCTGGATCATTTCGCCCGCGTGATCTGCGACGATATGACAGCCCAGCACCTTACGGGTGGCGCAGCTGACGACCAGCTTCATCATGACACGGTCCGTGCGCCCCGCAAAGGCATGGTTCATCGGCTTGAACGAGGTGCAATAAATCTCGACCGGTTCGATGTCGCGGGCTGCTTCTTCGGTCAGGCCGATGGTGCCCATTTCGGGTTGGGTAAAGATCGCCGAAGGGATCAGATCGTGATCCGGCTTCGTCGGATTGCCCTTGAACACGGTTTCGACGAAAGCCATGGCTTCGCGGATCGCCACTGGCGTCAGCTGCACGCGGTCGGTCACGTCACCAATCGCATAGATCGACGGCACGCCGGTCTGGCTGTAGTCATCGACCACGATTTCGCCGCGCCGCCCGATCTGCACGCCGGCCGCTGCCAGCCCGATATTTTCGGTATTGGGCGCGCGGCCGGTGGCGAACATGACCTGATCAAAAATCGCCTCCTGACCGTTGGTGGCCTTGACCCAGATCCCCTTGGCCGGTTCGCCGGACGGCGCCGAGACAGGCTTGCCCTGTTCGATAGGCGCGGACATGCCGTTGTCTTGCAGGTCGTCGGCGGTGGCGGCGCGCATTTCGACGATATTGGTGCCCAGATGCAGGTTCACGCCTTTTTCGCGCATCCCTTCGGCGACCAGACCGCGGGCTTCGTCGTCAAAGCCACGCAGGATCTGCGCACCGCGATAGAATTGCGTCACCTTCACGCCCAGCCCGTTCAGGATGCCCGCAAATTCCGACGCGATATAGCCGCCGCCGACGATCAGGATCGATTTTGGCAATTCATCGAGCAGGAAAATCTCGTTCGAGGTGATCCCCAACCCGGCCCCCGGAATGTCGGGGACAACAGGGCGGCCGCCGGTGGCGATCAGGATATGTTTTGCCGTCACTGTCCGGCCGGTGGACAAAACCACGGTATGTGCATCGGTGACACTGGCGCGCGCATCGCAGATTTCGACGCCGGAATTGTCCAGCAGCTTGCGATAGATCCCTTCAAGCCGGTCAAGTTCCTTGTGCAGATGGCGACGGAAACGCGGCCAGTCGAACGGGCCATCGGTCACATCCCAGCCATAGGCGCGGGCGTCGTCGAACATTTCGGAATAGCCGGATGCAAAGACCATCAGCTTTTTGGGCACGCAGCCGCGGATGACACAGGTGCCGCCCATGCGGAATTCCTCGGCCAGCGCCACTTTGGCACCGGTGGCCGCCGCCACACGCGCAGCCCGCACCCCGCCCGAGCCGCCGCCGATGACGAAAAGATCATAGTCAAAGTTCATATCTGGTCCTTGGGTCGGTGCAGGCGATTATTTCGCAAGGTCTGCGAACAGATTGTCATCGTCCTGCAGATCGAATTGCACAACATCATTTATGTCGTTGGTGATGTCACGGATTTCAACCTTGCCAGTGCCGTGGCCCACGATCACGACATCACAAATGTCGATAAACAAACCGTTTTCCACCACACCGGGGATCTGGTTCAGCATCATCGCCAGTTGGCGCGGATTGCCGATGCTTTTGAGATGCAGATCAAGGATGAAATTGCCTTCATCCGTGACATAGGGCGCATCGCCCTGCATCCGCTGGATCACGTCACGGCCCAGCACATCGACACCGACCAGCAGCTCCTCGATCAAACCGCGCGTGATCTGCATCCCGAAGGGCAGCACCTCGACCGGCAAGGGAAAGGCCCCCAGCGTCGCCACCGTCTTGGAGGCATCGGCAATCACGATCATCCGGTCGCTGGCGGTCGCCACGATCTTTTCGCGCAGATGCGCGCCACCGCCGCCTTTGATCAGGTTCAGATTGGCGTCATATTCATCGGTCCCGTCGATCGTCAGGTCGAGCCATTTGGCCTGATCCAGGGTAATGATCTCGATCCCCGCAGCGCGCGCCAATTCGGCAGTGCGGTTGGATGTCGGCACGCCCTTGATCTGCAATCCGTGATCGCGCACCATCTCGCCGAGACATTGCACCAGCCATGCTGCGGTAGAGCCGGTCCCCAGACCCACCTTCATGCCCGATTGCACATAATGTGTCGCCTGTTTGGCGGCAACGAATTTGGCCGTATCCATGGGGAACAAGTCGATGGTCATGCGCAGCTCTCCGATTTTGTTGCGCTGCTTATAGGCAGTTTGCCCACAAGGTGCGAGACCACAAATGCCGCACTGACGCAACCCGCAGGGCGGCTGTCGCTTTTGAGGGATGGCCTGCACGGCAAAGCAGGTAGCAAGATCAGGCACCAGTAAGGACGCACCCATGTTCCTGTCCGTCTTCGATATGTTCAAGGTCGGTATCGGCCCGTCATCATCCCATACAATCGGCCCGATGGTTGCCGCGGCACGGTTTCTGGACCATCTGCGCGCCTTGCCGTTCAGCGTCGCGGGGCTACGCGCATCCTTGCATGGATCGCTGGCTTTTACCGGCATCGGCCATGCGACGGATCGCGCGGTGATCCTTGGGCTGGCGGGCATGCGCGCGGATGATTACGACGCAACCCGGGCCGAGGCCGAGCTTGCCCGCATCAAGGCCGACCGCACCATCGCGCCCGACGGTCTGGGCCTGCTGCGGTTCGATCCGTCAGCCGATCTGCGGTTCGATTACGGCCCTGCCCTGCCCGGCCATGCCAACGGGTTAGTCCTGTCAGGCACCGATGCTCAAGGCGACGTGATCACGCAGGTGACCTATTATTCCATCGGCGGCGGTTTTGTTCTGACGGCTGATGAACTGGCCGCAGGGCGCGCTGCCGACACCGGCCCCGCCGTCCCCTATCCGTTCCGCACCGCCGCCGAGATGTTGCAGATGGCCAGCGCCAGCGGGCAAAGCATCGCCGCGATGAAACGCGCCAACGAGTTGACGCGCATGTCCGCCGCCGATCTGGACCGGGGGCTGGCGCGGATCTGGCAGGTGATGAATGCCTGTATCGACCGGGGGCTGGCGACAGATGGCATATTGCCCGGCGGGCTGTTCGTGCGCAGACGCGCCAAGGGGATATATACCGCGCTCATGGCCGAACGCGGGCTGAACATGACCGCGCCCCATACGATCAACGATTACATGTCCACCTATGCCATGGCCGTGAACGAGGAAAACGCCGCCGGTGGGCAGGTCGTGACCGCGCCCACCAACGGCGCTGCCGGTGTTGTCCCTGCGACGATCCGCTATTGGCTGGACCATGTGCCGGGGGCAGCGTCATCCCGCGTGGGGGATTTTCTGCTGACGGCAGCGGCAGTGGGCGGGTTGATCAAGACGAATGCCTCGATCTCGGGCGCGGAATGCGGTTGTCAGGCGGAGGTGGGCAGCGCCGCTGCAATGGCCGCCGCAGGGCTGGCCGCCGTGCTGGGCGGCACGCCCGAACAAGTGGAAAATGCCGCCGAAATCGCGCTTGAACACCATCTTGGGATGACCTGCGATCCGGTCAAGGGGCTGGTGCAGGTGCCCTGCATCGAACGCAACGGGCTGGGCGCGATCAAGGCGGTGTCGGCGGCGTCACTGGCGCTGCGCGGCGATGGCCAGCATCTCGTCGCACTTGATGTCGCGATCGAGACGATGCGTCAGACCGGCGCCGACATGTCCGAGAAATACAAGGAAACGGCGCTGGGTGGGCTGGCCGTGAATGTCCCCAATTGCTAGGCAATCGGGGAGCGCTCCGCGCGGGGATATTGGGGCTCGGAAGATGATGCGTTTCGTGTTCGGCTGATTGTCTTCGCTTTGCGGTCGCGTGACATCACCCAGCGCGCATGCCGCTTGTTATGGCCGCAGCCAAACAGGCCAGCGGCAGCGTGACCAAAAGCGGCCCTTGCGCCGTGATCTGAACGCCCCCCTCCGCCGCCATGTTGGACGCGCTGTTGCGCCCCACCGGATGCAGCGCCCAATCGGTGAACGGCCAAGCCACGCCCGCCGCCGATGCGCGCACATCCCCCAGCGGCATCAGCGACACGCGCGTGCCTGCGGGCAGGTCCAGCATGCTTTTGCCCTGTGGCGCCAGATAGGACACGTCGTCCGCATCCACCAGAAACACGCGCCTGTCGGGCATCCGCGCCATCACGTTGAGCACCGACAGCGCATGGTCCATCCGTCCGCCGGTAAAGCCCAGCGCGATCACAAAGGGTGCGGTCACGCGGGTCAGCGCCTTTTCAAAATCGGTCGTGTCCTGTTCGGGGATATGCCAAAGGCAATCTGCAAAGGCGGCGCGGGCCTGCGTTGAGACACTGTCCAGATCGCCGATCACCGCGATCGGGGCAATCCCGCCTGCCAGCAGATGATCTGCCCCGCCATCGACGCCGACAAAGCCTGCGACATAAGGCGAAACTACGGCAAAGACCGCATCTGCCACCGGCGCGCCGCCGACGAGGCTGATCGCGCTGCTGCTGGAAACAATACTTGGATGCATCATGTTATTTGCCCCAATTCACAAACATTCCCCAAAACGGTCACATTATCCGCCTGAATGACGGACCAGTTTAAGCGTGGCAACCTTTCTGCCCGATTCCGTCAGATTGCGGCAGACCAACCACGAAAGACAGCAGCCATGACCGATCAGACACAGATCCTTGATGTGACCTATGGCATGTTCTCCTGCCGCCTTGAAGGTTTCGACGATAGCGTTGCGACGATGAAGCAGATCGTCAGCTATTTCCACGATCTTGCCGGCCATGAGGCGTTTGTGGGCGACGCTCTGCTGGCACCGGACATGGATGAAGTGTCGCGGGTGGCGGGGGTGTCATCGGGCGGCGATATCGAGGCCGCGATGGCAGGCGGCAAGTTGCGCTTGCGCCTGCGCGACACGCCGGCACAATCCGCCGATGAAGACGCGGCAGATGCAGCATTCGACCAAGAGAGCGTTGCCGCCAAGCTGGACCGGATCCGCAGCGTCGTTGGCCGCGGCCATGTGACTGAAACCACCAATCGCCCCACTGCCGAGCAAGCCGAAGAAGACGGCGTTGCGCCGCAAAGCGGGGTTAACCCGCTGGCCCAACGCCTTGCGGCCCTGGCCAAGCGCAATGCCGAACGCGCCGCGACCCAAGCGGGTGCCCTCCCCCACCTGCAGGACGCGCCCGAAATCATGGATGACGCCAACAGCGCAGATGTTGTCACCGCCTTGCCGTCGGAAAACCAGACATCTGACGAAAGTCTGCATCTGGCCAATCTGGTCGCAGATGACGGGCTTGACCTGCACGCCGAGGTCGCTGAAATCGAACGCGTGATCGAGGATCGCAAGAAGCGGCACGCCTTGTCAGACAACGCCGATGATGCGATCAGCCGGATCCTGTCGCATACCGATGCCGCGCTGAACCAGCCCGAACACCGCCGCCAGCAAGACGCTTTTGCGCAGCTCAAGGCGGCCGTGGCCGCCACCGAGGCCGCACGCCAGCTGGGCGACGATGGCGCCCCTCAGCACCGCCCGAGCGAAGTATACCGCGACGATCTGGATGAATTCGAGACTGTGGAAGACACTGACGATGCGGATATGGTTGCTGATGCCGTCAATCCCAATCCCGACGCGATCAGCGCACCGCGCAGCCCGGCAACCCTGCGCCTTGTCGCGTCCCAGCGCGCGGACATACCCGCCGAACCGGCATCGCAACGCCTGCGCCAGATTGCGGCAAAAGCAACGGATTCGGGGCAGCGCCTGATCAGCTTTGCCGAATTCGCCGCCGATTATGCCGCGACCAGCCTTGAAGACCTGATCGAAGCGGCTGCTGCCTATATCACCTTTTTGCTGGGCGAAGACGATTTCTCGCGGCCACAGGTGATGAAACTGGTTCAAAGCCTGACCCAGACCGAGATTTCACGCGAAGACGGATTGCGCTGTTTCGGGCGACTGTTGCGCCAGAACCGGATTATCAAGTTGGACAACGGCCGTTTTCAGGTGACGGATGGCACAAGGTTCCGCCCCGATGACATGACAGCGCGCGGATGACAAAAGCAAAAGGCGGGGCTGCCCCCGCCTGTTTCATTTATGGTCTGGCGCGTCGGGGTCGGCTTGGCCGATCCCCTTGAACACCCATTTCAGCGGGAACACCCAGGCGATCCCCAGCACGACATAGATCAGCAATTCAATCGCGATGGGAAACCGGCTTGCTTCGGACATGATGGTAACGGCCAACACGATATAGGCGGGCAGGCCCACGACCAGCACGAACAGGGACAGGCGTTTGCGGTTCTTGTAGGTCATGATCCTCAATCAGCGAAAGGGTCGGTCACAAGGATCGTATCCTCGCGCTCTGGTGAGGTAGAAACTAGGGCGACGGGGCAATCGATCAACTCTTCGATCCGGCGGACGTATTTGATCGCCTGTGCGGGCAGATCTGCCCAGGACCGCGCGCCCATGGTGGATTGCGACCAACCTTCGATTTCCTCGTAGATCGGGGTGCAGCGCGCCTGTTGATCGGCAGCGGTGGGCAGATAATCCAACCGCACGCCATCCAGATCATAGCCGACACAGATTTTCAGCACCTCGAACCCGTCCAGCACATCCAGTTTGGTCAGCGCGATACCGTTGATCCCCGATGTGGCACAGGTCTGGCGCAGCAAGCAGGCATCAAACCAGCCGCAGCGGCGTTTGCGCCCTGTCACGGTGCCAAATTCATGGCCGCGCTGGCCAAGGCGTTCGCCATCGGCGTCGTGCAATTCGGTCGGGAACGGCCCTTCGCCGACGCGGGTGGTATAGGCTTTGACAATGCCCAGCACGAAATCAATCGCGCCCGGCCCCATGCCGACGCCTGTCGCCGCCTGCCCTGCGATGACATTGGATGATGTGACATAGGGATAGGTGCCAAAGTCGATATCGAGCAACGCGCCCTGCGCGCCTTCGAACAAGATACGCTTGCCCGCCTTGCGCTGTTCGTTCAGCACCTTCCAGACAGGGGCGGCATAGGCCAGCACCTGCGGCGCGATGGCGCGCAAATCGGCAAGGATTGCCGCGCGGTCGATCGGGTCCAGCCCCAGACCACGGCGTAACGCATCATGATGCGCCAAAGCGCGGTCCAGCCGCAGTTCCAGCGTGGCATCATCGGCCAGATCGGCCACGCGGATCACGCGGCGGCCAACCTTGTCCTCGTAACACGGGCCAATGCCACGGCCCGTTGTGCCGATTTTCGCCATGCCCACATTCGCTTCGCGCGCGCGATCCAATTCGCCGTGGAACGGCAGGATCAGCGGGGTATTTTCCGCCACCATCAATGTGTCCGGCGTGATCGTTACACCCTGGTCGCGCAGAATGCCGATTTCCTTGATCAGATGCCAAGGGTCCAGCACGACGCCATTGCCGATCACGCTGAGCTTGCCGCCCCGCACAATACCCGACGGCAACAGTGACAGTTTATAGACCTTGCCATCAATGACCAGCGTATGGCCCGCATTATGCCCGCCCTGAAAGCGCGCGATCACATCGGCCCGCTCGGACAGCCAGTCCACGATCTTGCCTTTGCCTTCATCGCCCCACTGGGCACCGACGACCACCACATTTGCCATAAAACTGTCCTTTGCTGACCCGATGCCCCCTATAGCGATGCGCGCGCAGGCGCGAAACCGGAAAGTTGCGCCCTGCCGGTTGCAGCGCCCGCCCGCATCATCGCGCGAAAAGACAACAGGGGTTGCGGGAGGCGCTGTCTGCTTTTAGATACGCGCCAGTGCGCAAGCCCTGAAAGGCAAGAAATGGAAAACGTCGTCCTTATCATCCACCTGATCCTGGCGCTCAGCCTGATCGGCACCGTTCTGTTGCAGCGGTCCGAAGGCGGTGGGCTGGGTATGGGCGGCGGTGGCGGCACGGCGAACAGCCGCCCCCCTGCATCTGCGATCAGCAAGTTCACATGGATGCTGGCGGCGGCATTCATCGCCACCTCGATCACGCTGACGCTGATTGCGGCGGGCAATACGGCGGGATTGTCGGTTGCCGACCGTGTCGGCGGGATCAACCTGAACCAGAATGACGTGACGGTGCCGGACCTTGGCGATAGCCTGTTGCCCCCCTCTGCTGCCGAAGAGCCTTTGCTGCCTGCGGGCGACTGACCACAACTGATTGCCGATCTGCAACGGTCGGCAACATGATCTTGCGTCACGAGGTTGCGCAGCAGCGCCGAATCCACTATGGGTCAAATCCCGTGATGATGCGATTTTAACGGGTCGCTTTCCCACTTATTTTAGACTTTTCACGGGGGCTGCCGCCTATGGCACGTTATATTTTCATCACCGGTGGCGTTGTGTCTTCTTTGGGCAAGGGGCTGGCCTCTGCGGCCCTTGGGGCCTTGTTGCAGGCACGCGGCTTTTCTGTCCGGCTGCGCAAGCTTGACCCTTACCTGAACGTCGATCCGGGCACGATGTCACCGTTTGAACATGGCGAGGTTTTCGTCACCGATGATGGGGCCGAAACCGATCTGGACCTTGGGCATTACGAACGCTTTACCGGCGTGCCTGCCCGGCAAACGGATTCGGTTAGTTCCGGGCGCATCTATTCCACCGTGTTGGAAAAGGAACGGCGCGGCGATTATCTGGGCAAGACCATTCAGGTCGTCCCGCATGTCACCAACGAGATCAAGGAATTCCTGAAAATCGGCGAAGACGAGGTCGATTTCATGCTGTGCGAAATCGGCGGCACCGTCGGCGATATCGAGGGCCTGCCGTTTTTCGAGGCGATCCGCCAGTTCGCGCATGACAAGAAACGCGGGCAATGCATTTTCATGCATCTGACCCTGCTGCCTTATCTGGCCGCCAGTGGTGAATTGAAAACCAAGCCGACCCAGCACAGCGTCAAGGAATTGCAATCTATCGGGATCGCGCCCGATATCCTTGTCTGCCGGTCGGAACACCCGATCCCAGAAAAAGAACGCGAAAAGATCGCCCTGTTCTGCAACGTGCGCAAAGAGGCGGTTGTTGCAGCCTATGATCTGAAATCCATCTACGAGGCCCCATTGGCCTATCACGAACAGGGGCTGGATCAGGCGGTGCTGGATGCCTTCGATATCTCGCCTGCGCCCGCGCCGAACCTTGCGATGTGGCATGATGTCTATGACCGCATCCACAACCCCGAAGGCCATGTGAAAATAGCCATCGTCGGCAAATATACCCAGCTGGAAGACGCCTATAAATCCATCGCCGAGGCGCTGACCCATGGCGGCATGGCCAACCGGGTGAAGGTCAAGATCGAATGGGTCGATGCGGAACTGTTCGACCGCGAAGATGCCGCCCCCTATCTGGAAGGTTATCACGCCATTCTGGTCCCCGGCGGCTTTGGCGAACGCGGCACCGAGGGCAAGATCAAGGCCGCGCAATTCGCCCGCGAAAAGAAGGTCCCCTATCTGGGCATCTGTCTGGGCATGCAGATGGCCGTGATCGAGGCAGCGCGCAATGTCGCGGGACTGGCCAAGGCAGGGTCAGAAGAATTCGACCACGAGGCCGGTGGCAAACGGTTTGAGCCTGTGGTCTATCACCTCAAGGAATGGGTGCAGGGCAACCACACCGTCGCGCGCAAGGCCGATGACGACAAGGGCGGCACCATGCGGCTGGGGGCCTATACCGCCAGCCTCAAGCCCGGATCAAAGGTTGCAGATGTCTATGGCAGCACCACGATCGAGGAACGGCATCGGCACCGTTATGAGGTGGACACCAAATACCGCGAGACGCTGGAAAGCGCGGGCCTGCTGTTTTCGGGCATGTCGCCCGATGGCAAGCTGCCCGAGATCGTGGAATGGCAGGACCACCCCTGGTTCATCGGTGTACAGTTCCACCCCGAGCTGAAATCAAAACCCTTTGCCCCGCACCCGCTGTTCGCCGATTTCGTGCGCGCCGCGGTCGAGATGTCGCGGCTGGTCTGACAACGCTGGTGGGTGGGGCTGAAATATTTGTGACAATATTTCAGCCCCCCTCTTAGAACCCGAAGCTGAAGCGCCGCGTGACCATCAGGCTGACACTGGTCTGATCCTTGCTTTGCACGACGGGGCTGTCGGCGGCGTCGCCTTGCAGCTGGTCATAACGCAGGATGCCAAGCACGCCCCAATCGGGTGTCACCTGATACATGACCTCGGCCGCGATGCCGGCGCTGATCACCCCTGCACCTGCATCATAGGCGTCAAAGGCGCTGGCCGTTGCCTCGGCTGCGGTGACGCCGAAATAGGTCTGCGCGTAATCATCGCTGCCCCATAAGAGGCGCGGGCCACCGCGCAGGGACCACGCGTCGTCAGCCCTGTAGACAAGGTCACCACCGAGCTCGGCCACAAAGGCCGCATGTCCACCAAGGCCGTAACGCAATGCGCTAAACACTTGGTATTGCGGGGCAATAAACGTCACTTCGCCGCCAACCTCTAGCGTCGGATCAATATCGCTCAGACCTGTCAGTGCGGCATGGTCACTGGCCGTCCGCGCCCGGACAAACCGCAGCGACCCACCAAGATCAAGGCTGTAAAGCCCGCTCTCACCCAGCGCGATGTCCCCTGCTAAAGTTTCAGCAAACTTCAACCGTCCAGTTACGCCAGTCTCGTTGCTGTCCGCACCGAAATAGGCCGGGGCAGACCTTGCGCCCAAGCCGATAAAAACGTCCGTGCCGTCATTCGTCTGGGCCAGCCCGGACACCGGGAACCCCAGCGCCAAAATCATCAAACAACGCATAACTTTCCTTTCATCCGTCTGGCGCCACCAAATCGCGTCCGGCGCCCAGAGGCAAGTGACTTGGCACCACGGCCGCACAAGGGTAGGCACGCATCAGCCCAATCAAAGGTTTCAGATCATGCTGTCCTATCAACACGGCTATCATGCCGGCAATCTTGCGGATGTCCATAAACATGCGCTGCTGGCGTGGATGCTGGCCTATCTGACGCAAAAGGACAAACCCCTGTCCTATCTGGAAACCCATGCCGGACGCGGGCTTTATGATCTGACCGATGCCGCAGCCCTCAAGACCGGCGAGGCCGCCAAGGGGATCGCTGTTGCCGCCGACTGGTTTGCGCCAGATCATCCGTACAGGACGGTACTGGGACGTATCCGCGCGACATATGGCGCAAACGCCTATCCGGGGTCACCGCTGGTGGCCGCAGAGATGCTGCGCCCGGTTGACAGCATCCATCTGGCCGAATTGCACCCGCAGGAATATGCAGCGCTGGCCACCAATATGGCCCCCTATGGCGGCGTGTTCCGCCAACGCGACGGGTTCGAGATGGCGCTATCGCTCTGCCCGCCCGATCCGCGCCGGGGGCTGATGCTGGTCGATCCCAGTTTCGAGGTCAAAACGGATTACGACACGATCCCGCCCCTGCTGGCCAAGGTGCATCGCAAATGGGGCGTGGGGGTTCTGGTGCTGTGGTATCCGATCCTGACCGATGGCCCGCACCGCCCGATGCTGCGCACCCTACAGGAGGCTTTCCCCGAGGGATTTCGCCACGAAGTCGGCTTTCCCCCCGCCCGTGAAGGGCACCGGATGACAGGCTCTGGCCTGTTCGTGGTGAACCCGCCTTACGGGTTGCAGGACGAAGGCGCGCGCCTGTCAGCGATGTTCCAACAGCAGCTCATGCAGAATTGATGTTTGTTCCGGCGCGAAAACCCACTATGTCGGGCATATGTTTGCAGACCTGATCCGGCGCATGACCGCCCCCGCCCCACAGCCCCTGTCCGACCCCGATGCGCGCTTGGCGCTTGGCGCGCTTTTGGTGCGCATCGCGCGCACGGATGGCCGCTATGATCCATCCGAGAAGGCGCAGATCGACCAGACCCTGATGTCCCGCTATGATCTGGACGAGGCCGAGGCCGCAACCCTGCGCGCCGATTGCGAGCGACTGGAATCAGAGGCCCCCGACACCGTCCGTTTCACCCGCGCGATCAAGGATGCCGTGGCCTATGAACAGCGCCTGTCGGTGATCGAGGCATTGTGGCGTGTTGTCTTGGCCGATGGCCTGCGCGATGTCCATGAAGACAGCATGATGCGGATGACCGTGTCCTTGCTGGGGATCACCGATCAGGACAGCAATGCGGCACGGCTTCGCGTCACGCCGTCGTGATCGCCAGCCTGCCGATGTATCTGCGCCCCGCCAACACGGCGGCGCATTGTGCCCTTTGGGCCTTGATCCGCGACGGTTTGCGCAACCGCGACCTGCCCGCGCCTGATGCGTTGGACGAAGATATCGACTATCAAGCCAGCTGGGCGCATCCTGATCTGGTGCTAGGCCAGATCTGCAATCTGCCCTATCGCGCGCAGTTCCGTGACCGCGTGACGCTGGTTGCAGCGATGGATTACGATCTGCCGGGCTGTGCGCCGGGCTATTACAATTCGGTTTTCATTGTGAACCGCGACAGCCACCTGTCCGATTTGCGCCATTTGCGCGGCAGGCGGATGGCCGCCAGCGCCCTGTTGTCGCAATCAGGCTATGGCGCAGCCCAGCAATGGGGGGCGGATCAGGGGTTTGTGTTTGCCAGCCCTTTGATCACTGGCAGCCATGCCGCCAGCATCAAGGCAGTGGCGACAGGAGCCGCCGATTTTGCCAGTATCGACGCACAGACATGGTGGATGGCGCAGCAGGACGATCCGCTGACCGGACAGGTCAGGGTGATCGGCACCACCCCCGCCAGCCCCTGCATGACGCTGATCACGCGCAAAGAACAAAACCCCGCGCCCTACCTTGCTGCCGTCACTGACGCCATTGCCGCCTTGCCCGAAACACACCGCCAGATGCTGGGGTTGCGCGGCGTTGTGGCGCTGCCGCCTGCGGCCTATGACATCGCTTTGCCGCCCGATCCTTAGGCATCTGCCTCGTGACGTGTGGTTAACCGTTACCAAACCGTTGCAAACGCCGCGAAAAGCGGGCCTAATCGGCGCGGAGTGAAGCAAACGAGCCTGCCAGAAAAGAAGCCTGAGCGTGACCAACAGCGTCCCTGTGATCGAAATTCGTGACCTGCATAAATCCTATGGGTCGCTCGAAGTGTTGAAGGGCGTCGATATTACCGCGCCCGCAGGCCATGTCGTGTCGCTGATCGGATCGTCAGGATCGGGCAAATCCACCTTGCTACGCTGCGCAAACCTGCTGGAAGATAGCCAGCAAGGCGATGTGATCTTTTGTGGTGAGGCTGTGACCTGGAAAGGCACCGGATTGAACCGCCGTCCAGGCGATCACGCGCAGATGATCCGCATCCGCACCAATCTGTCTATGGTGTTCCAGCAGTTCAATCTCTGGGCGCATATGACGATTCTGCAAAACGTGATGGAAGCCCCTGTCACCGTTCTCAAACGCCCCAAGGCCGAGGTCGAGGGCGCGGCGCGCGCCTATCTGGACAAGGTCGGCATCGGCGACAAATGCGATGCCTATCCCGCGCAGCTGTCAGGTGGTCAGCAGCAACGCGCGGCGATTGCACGCGCGCTTTGCATGGAACCCAAGGCGCTGTTGTTCGACGAACCGACCAGCGCGCTGGACCCCGAACTGGAACAAGAGGTGATCCGCGTGATCAAGGATCTGGCCGCCGAGGGCCGCACCATGATCATCGTCACGCATGACATGCGCCTTGCCGCCGATGTCAGCGACCATGTCGTGTTTCTGCATCAGGGCCGCATCGAAGAACAAGGCGCGCCTGACGCGCTTTTTGCCAATCCGACAACGGAAAGACTGCGCGGATTTCTATCCGCAACAGTCGCTTAATCATCAACGGGAGAAGTATGATGAACAAACTGATCGTGACAAGTGTAGCTGCCGCGCTTTTGGGCAGTGCCGCGATGGCGCAAGACGTGGTGCGCCTTGGCACCGAGGGCGCCTATCCTCCGTACAACTTCATCAACGACGCCGGTGAAGTCGACGGGTTCGAGCGGGAACTGGGCGACGAGCTGTGCGCGCGCGCCGAACTGACCTGCACATGGGTCACCAACGACTGGGACAGCATCATCCCAAACCTTGTGTCCGGCAACTATGACGCGATCATCGCCGGCATGTCGATCACCGAGGAACGCAAGGAAGTCATCGACTTTTCAGACCCTTACACACAGCCAGACCCATCCGCGTTTCTGGCCATGGGCGATGTTGATTTTGCGAACGCCGTGATCGCGGCGCAATCCGGCACCATTCAGGCCAGCTATGTCACCGGCATGGCGGGTGCGACATTGCTGGAATTCGCGACACCGGATGAAACCATCTCGGCCGTGCGCAATGGCGAGGCGGATGCCGTTCTGGCCGACAAGGCATTTCTGGAACCGATCGATTCCGAAGGCGGCGATCTGTCCTTTGTCGGTGACGATGTGCTGATCGGTGGTGGCATCGGTCTGGGCGTGCGCCAGTCAGATACCGAGCTGCGCGACACATTCAGCGCCGCGATCCAGTCGATGAAGGATGACGGCAGCCTGAACGCGCTGATCACCAAGTGGCTGCCAGGTTCGGCCACGTTCTAATCGCAAGGCGCCCCGGCCATCGTGCCGGGGCCTCACCCTCAGATAGTGCGGTCCCGCCATTTTCAGCTTTTGCACAGACCCTGCGACATTGGAGACATTCCAATGGTTTGCCTGCTACCTGACAACAGGCAAGCATATGCAGATCTATTCTGCTGTCGGGACGGTGCTTTTGCTACTGGCGCTGACAGCACCTGCGGCGCTGGCCTTTGGCTTTGCCGGTGCGGCCGCCGCGCGCAGTGCCGTGGCTCCGTTGCGCTGGATCGGCAACACCTATATCGCCGTCGTGCGCGGCGTGCCGGATATCGCGTTTTTCCTGTTCTTCGTGATCGCGCTGGATCAGGCGCTCGAATACGTCCGGCACCGGGTCAAATGCCCCGACTGGGAACAGGCTGTCTGGCAAGGCAATGATTTTGTGGTCTGTCAGGCCGCGAAACTGCCTTTGGGCAATGCGGCGCAATGGGTGCATGACACCTATGCCTTTGCGGTTGCGGCATTTACCTTTGCCATAGTGTTCGGCGCTTTCGCCGCCAATGTCCTGTTCGGGGCGATGCGCGCCGTGCCGCGCGGCCAGTTGGAAACCGCCGAAGCCTATGGCATGAGCCAGCGCCAGACCTTCTGGCGGGTGCTGGTGCCGCAGATGTGGGTCTATGCGCTGCCCGGCCTGTCGAACCTGTGGATGGTGCTGATCAAGGCCACGCCGCTGTTGTTCCTGCTGGGGATTCAGGACATCGTCTATTGGGCGCGCGAATTGGGCGGTGCGGCACAGCCCCGCTTCACCGATTACCCGCATCCTGACTGGCGGCAATGGTATTTCCTTGCGCTGCTGGTGTTTTATCTATGCTTCACGAAAGTGTCCGAGATCGTGCTGGACCGGATCATGGCGCGGCTGACATTCGGGCAGGCCACAGCCGCAGGCGAAGCCCAGCGCAAGGCCGCGACATGAGCTGTTGGGAAACAATCCTCGATTACGCCCTGCGCAGTCAGGGGCTAGGCGAGCGGCTGTTGCCGCAGCGTGATTTCACGCTGTGCCAGCAATTCACGCTGATCGGGTCGGGCATGATCTGGAATATCTATTTCGGTCTGGTCGCCCTTTGCACGGGGTTCGTTCTTGCGACCGCTGTCGCGCTTGGCAAGGCATCGCGCAACAGGGTGATCCACAAGGCATCGGCTTGGTTCATCTTTTTGTTCCGTGGCTCGCCTTTGTTCATCCAGTTCTTTTTTGCCTATTTCCTGTTTCTCAGCCTCAAGAATGTGTCGCCGTTCTTTGACCCGTTCACATCTGCTTGGGCCGGCGCGCTGGTCGTGTTGTTTCTGAACACCGCCGCCTATTCGGGCGAGATTTTTTATGGCGCGCTGCAATCTATCCCAAAAGGCGACCTCGAGGCTGCCGACGCCTACGGCCTGTCGGGCTGGGCGCGGTTCCGGCGGATCACCTTTCCCACGATGCTGCGCCTTGGCTGGCCCGCCTATACGAACGAGGCGATATTTTTGTTCCACGCCACGACGCTGGTGTTCTTTTCAGGCTTTCCCGCGATCCAGCAAAAAGGTGATGCGCTGTACTACGCGCGCTATTTCGCGGACAAGACGTTCAACCCTTTTATCCCCTATCCGATACTTGCGGGCTACTTCATCGCGCTGACTTTGGTCGTCATCGGCGTTTTCGGGCTGGTCAACGGCCGGTTGAACCGCCATCTTCCGCAAAACATGCGCGCAAAGCTGCGTTTCAAACCACAGGTAATCAGATGAGCTGGATCGACGACCGCCCCGAGGTCCGCAACGTGCGTTGCGGAGCCGCAGACCTGAACGGTCAGGCAAGGGGCAAGCGGGTGCCGCGCAAATTTGCGGCCAAGCTGGAAGAAGAAGGCACGCGGTTCCCGTTTTCCATCCTCAACCTTGATATCTGGGGCGAGGATGTCGAGGACAGCCCGCTGGTGTTCGAAGCGGGCGATCCCGATGGTGTGCTGATGCCGACCGAACGTGGCTATGTCCCGATGCCATGGCTGAACAGCCCATCCGCGCTGCTGCCGATGTGGATGTTCCACGAAGACGGCACGCCCTTTGCCGGTGATCCACGACAGGCCTTGGCGCGGGTAGTAGAGAAATACCATACGCGCGGGCTGACGCCTGTGGTCGCCACGGAAATGGAATTCTATCTGGTCGATGATAGCGGCGATGGTATCCGCCAGCCCCGGTCGCCGCGATCAGGCAAGCGCCGTCCGGGTGCGGAAATCCTGTCTTTGCGTGCGCTGGATGCGTTCGATATGTTTTTCAACGACCTCTATGACGCTTGCGACGCGATGAACATTCCCGCCGAAGCCGCGATTTCCGAGGTCGGCATGGGCCAGTTCGAGATCAACCTCGAACATGTCTCCGATGCGCTGAAGGCGGCAGATGATGCGTGGCTGTTCAAGATGCTGGTGCGCGGTCTGGCGCGCAACCACGGGATGGCGGCCAGTTTCATGGCCAAACCTTACGAAGAATACGCAGGCTCTGGGCTGCACACGCATTTTTCGGTCGTGGACGCCGAAGGCAACAACCTGATGGCCAATGACACGTTCGAAGGTACGCGGCTGTTGCACAATACGATTGCGGGTTGCCTGAAAGGCATTCCAGATCTGGCGCTGATCTTTGCGCCGCACGGCAATTCCTATGAACGGCTGGTGCCGGAAAGCCATGCCCCCACGGGGGTTTGCTGGGCCTATGACAACCGTACCGCATCTGTGCGGGTGCCGGGCGGTAGCTTCAAGGCGCGCCGCGTTGAACACCGCGTGGCGGGCGGCGATGTGAACCCATATCTGTTCCTTGCCGCTGTGCTTGGGTCGGCCCTGATCGGGATCGAGGATGATCTGACACCGCCACCGCCGATTTCGGGCAATGCCTATGAGCAAGAGATGTTGCAGATCCCCGACACTTGGGCCGCCGCGATCGATGCCTTCGAGAACAGCCGGATCGCACGGCGCATTTTCGACGACACGCTGGTGGACAATTTTGTCATGACCAAGCGGCAAGAGCTGCATTATTTCGCAGAACTCAGCGAAGAACAGCAGTTAGAGCTGTACCTCGATACGGTTTGACGCGTCCCCGCTTGCGGGCATACCTGCGGCAGGGTAGTTTGGCGTTGAAACCCAACACATGGTGAAAACATGAAAATCGGCATCCTGCAAACAGGGCACGCGCCGGACGAATTGCGCCCGACCACTGGTGATTTCAGCGATTTGTTCCAAGGTCTGCTGGGCGGTCACGGGTTTGAATTCACCGTCTACAACGTCGTGGACATGGACTTTCCGGCGGCAATCACCGATTGCGACGGCTGGCTGATTACCGGGTCCAAACATGGCGCCTATGAGGATCACCCGTTCATTCCCCCGCTAGAGGCGATGATCCGCGACATCTATGCCGCTGATATTCCGCTGGTCGGGGTCTGCTTTGGGCACCAGATCATCGCGCAGGCGCTGGGTGGTACGGTCACAAAATTCGATGGCGGCTGGTCGGTGGGGCGACAACGCTATCAGATCAATGGCGCTGACTTTGCGCTGAACGCATGGCATCAGGATCAGGTCGTGGTCCGGCCGAAGGATGCCACAGTCGTCGGCAGCAACGATTTTTGCGCCAATGCCGCACTGGTCTATGGCAACCGGATTTTTACCGTGCAGCCGCATCCCGAATTCGACAAACAGGTCATAGACGGGCTGGTTACTTATCGCGGCCCCGGCAATGTCCCCGATGCGCAGCTCGCACAGGTGCGCAACGATCTGGACAAACCCGTCGATAATGGCCGGCTTGCCACCCAGATCGCGCGATTTTTCAAGGAAAGAGAACTGGCATGAGCTGGACAACGAAAATCCCCGCCGCCGCCACCGCCTATCTTGAAGCCAACCGGCTGGACGAGGTGGAATGCGTGATTGCCGACCTGCCCGGCATTGCCCGCGGCAAGGCTGTGCCTGCGGGCAAATGGGAAAAACAGACGCATTTCCACCTGCCCAATTCGATCTTTTTCCAGACCATCACCGGTGACTGGGGCGAAGCATCCGGCCCTGACGGATTTCTGGAACCCGACATGATCCTGAAACCAGATCTGTCCACAGCGACCGCCGCCCCTTGGGCTGCGGATGGCACCTTGCAGGTGATCCACGACGCCTATGACCAGAAAGGCAAGCCTGTCGCCTTTTCGCCGCGCAACGTGCTGCGCCGTGTGGTCGATCTGTACAAGGCCGAAGGCTGGACCCCTGTTGTCGCGCCAGAAATGGAATTCTATCTGGTCGGGCGCAACATCGACCCCGCCAAGGCGATTGAACCGATGATGGGCCGCACCGGACGCCCTGCCGCCGGACGGCAGGCCTATTCGATGACGGCGGTGGACGATTACGGCCCTGTCATCGACGACATCTATGAATATGCCGAAATCCAGGGGTTCGAGATTGACGGCATCGCGCAGGAAGGCGGCGCTGGCCAGCTGGAAATCAACCTGCGCCACGGCGACCCGATCAAGCTGGCGGATGAGGTGTTTTTCTTCAAACGCCTGATCCGCGAGGCTGCGCTGAAACACGATTGTTTTGCCACCTTCATGGCCAAACCCATCGAAGGTGAACCGGGATCGGCGATGCATGTGCATCATTCGGTTATTGATGCGAAAGGGCGCAATATCTTTACCGGACCGGGCGGCGGGGAAACCGATGCGTTTTTCCATTTTATCGGCGGGTTGCAGGAACATATGCCCAGCGCCATCGCGGTGATCGCGCCCTATGTGAACAGCTATCGCCGCTATGTGCGGGATTCCGCCGCCCCCGTGAACCTTGAATGGGGCCGCGACAACCGCACCACGGGTATCCGTATCCCGATTTCGGACCCCGCCGCGCGGCGCATTGAAAACCGCCTGCCGGGCATGGATTGCAACCCCTATCTGTGCATCGCCGCGTCGCTTGCCTGCGGCTATCTGGGGCTAAAGAACGAAATCCGGCCCGATAAACGCTGGGTCGGTGAAGCCTACGAATCTGAATCCGAGATTGCGGGGTCTTTGTCGGATGCTTTGGACCTGTTCGACGAGGCCAAGGAATTGCGCGCCGTTCTGGGCGAGGATTTCGCGCGGGTCTATTCCATCGTCAAGCGGCTGGAATACAAGGAATTCCTGCAGGTGATCAGCCCGTGGGAACGCGAACATCTGTTGTTGAACGTATGAACCCGCTGTACCGCAACGACCGCCCCGGCCAGATGCCGAAAAGCTGGTATGTCGCAAGCACCGACCTGCCACCCGAACGCCCTGCCCTGTTCGGTGAAACCGTGGCTGATGTCTGCGTAATCGGTGCGGGCTATACCGGCTTGTCGGCGGCATGGCATCTGGCGCAAAAGGGGCTGGATGTCGTTGTGCTGGATGCGCATCGCGCGGGGTTTGGCGCGTCCGGGCGCAACGGCGGGCAGGTTGGCACCGGCTATAACGCGAGCCAACAAAGCCTTGCACGCAAACTGGGTGCGGGCAATGCCACAGCCCTTTGGGCGCTGGCCGAAGAGGCCAAGGCCGATGTGCGCCGGATTTGCGCAGACCACATCCCCGAGGCGCAATACAAGCCCGGCGTCGCGCATGGCTATTATTCCGCTACCGAAGCACGCGATTACGACGCCGATGCCGATTATCTGGCGCAAAGCTATGGCTATGACCAGATCGAGAAACTGCACCCCGATGCGATGCGCGATCTGGTGAAATCGCCGCTATATCAGGGTGGATTGCTTGATATGGGGGCCGGCCATCTGCACCCTTTGCGCTATGCCTTGGGGCTGGCGCGGCTGGCCGAGGCGGCCGGCGCGCGGATCTATGACCGCTCCGAAGTCACCGGCCTTGCCATGGGCGATCCGGCGGTGGTGCAGACCGGCCAAGGCCGCGTGCGCGCGCGCCATGTCATCATGGCGGGCAATGGCTATATGCCCAATATCAACCGCGCGGTGGCGGCCAAGGTGATGCCGATCAATTCGTTCATCTGCGCGACCGAACCTTTGGGCGACCGCGCGCGCGATGTGCTGGCGCGTGATATCGCGGTGGCGGACAGCAAGTTCGTGGTGAATTACTATCGCATGTCCGAGGATAACCGGTTCCTGTTCGGCGGGCGCGAAAGCTATTCCATCGGCTTTCCGCGCGACATCAGCACGGCGCTGATCCAGCGGATGACGACCCTGTTTCCGCAGCTTGACGGCGTGAAGGTCGATTATGTTTGGGGCGGGACGCTGGGTATCACCATGACCCGCCTGCCCGCGATCCAGCGGGTGGCCCCCAATGTGCTGTCAGGCGCGGGATTTTCGGGGCATGGCGTGGCGCTGTCGGGGCTTGCGGGCAAGATCATGGCCGAGGCTGTGGCAGGCCAAGCAGGCCGTTTCGATACGCTTGCGGGGCTGAATGTCCCCAGCTTTCCGGGTGGTCGCGCGTTGCGGGCGCCGCTGCTGACGCTGGCAATGACATGGTACGCGCTGCGCGACCGGCTGGGGGTCTGACCCCTATTTGCCCATCTTGGCCAGCTTTTCCTGCAACGCGGCCAGCTGTGTCTTGATGTCGTCCAGATCATCGCCATCCTTGGCAGGCGCGGTGTTGCCACCAACCAGACCGCCCGTCATCGCCTTGAAAAAAGCCGCCTGCTGGGCGCGCATCGCGTCAAAGCCCGGCATCGCGGTCATCGGATTGGCCTTGGTCATGTTTTCCATCGCCTTGGACTGGCCATCGCGCAGCATCTCGAAACTGGCGGCCAGGAATTGCGGCACGACCGATGCGGCCTGTGTGGTATAGCTGCGCACCAGATCGGTCAGCACATCGACGGGCAGCACGCTTTCGCCGCGGCTTTCGTGTTCTGCGATGATCTGCAGAAGATATTGCCGTGTCAGGTCGTCGCCGGATTTCAGATCGACGATCTGCACCTCGCGGCCTTCACGGATGAACAGCGCGATGTCTTCCAGCGTGACGTAATCGCTGGTTTCCGTGTTATAGAGACGCCGGCTTGCGTAGCGCTTGATAAGCAGTGGTTTATTGGTGTCAGCCAAGACGCGCCCTCCCCTTGGACATGTTGCATTAAAAATAAGCCTAGGCTGCGTCCACAAGAAAGGAAAGCGTTACCTCGAACGAAAAACGGCCCGCGTGATGCGGGCCGTTTTCGGAACAATCCCCAAGGGAGAGGTGGGGTCGTTCGTAATACTTATTTCGCTGCGGTCGCTTTTTTCGCAGCGGCGGTGACTTCGTTCGTCGCTTTCTTGGCAGCGGCGGTCATTTCTTCGGACATGTCCTTGCCAGCGGCCAGAACCAGTTCCATCGTCTGTGTCTGCACCTTTTTCGCGATTTCGGCGAAAGCGGCCATATGCTCGGCTGCGGATTCAGCAGACGCCGATGCGAAATCGGTCATTGCCTTGGCGTAGTCGGTAGGTTCGGTTTTGGCGGATGCCATCGACTGCAGCTTGGTCAGCGTGTCCTGTGCCCATTTTGCGGACAATTCGGTCGACTTGTGCGCCGCATCAATCGCGACAGACGACATTTTCTCGGCCAGAGCAGTCTGGTTCTTGAATGTGTCTTCCATTGCCTTGGTATCGACGGGGAACGCGCCCATCATGTCTTTGAACACGCCGGTGAAATCTTGGGTCTTAGCCATTGGAGTAATCCTTTGTATCTGCGGATCAGCATCCGCTGTTTTCGTATGACACCAATATGCATGCTGCAGTGCAGCATTTCAAGTATTTTTTCTGCGCTGCAGCATGAATTTTTTGTAAAGCGGAAAAGTGCTTTGTTCAGGCTTACTTAGCGGAAACATACGTGCCGGGTGCAGGGGCCAGAACCGGGTGATCGGCCCCCCCCGGCGTGCGGGCAGGCACCGATTTGCCCGATTTTGGCGCCAACCACGCATCCCAGCGCGGCCACCATGACCCGTCATGGCGCACTGCGGACAGGCGCCAATCATCCGCCGTCAATCCCAGTTCGGGGTTGGTGTAATGGCCGTATTTGTTCTTGCTGGGGGGGTTGATGATGCCCGCGATATGACCGGATTCCGACAGGATAAAGGTCTTGTCCTTCGACCCCATCTTTTGCACGCCAGCGTAACTGCTTTTCCACGCGGCAATGTGATCCGTCTCGCAGGCAATCGCGCAGAGCGGGACGGTCACGTCTTTGAGATGAACCATGGTGCCACAAATCTCGAAACCGTCGGTGGCGAAACGGTCGCCCTGACACAGGCCGCGCAGATATTCGACCGACATTTTCGCGGGCAGATTGGTCCCATCGCCGTTCCAGAACAGCAGATCAAAGGCGGGGGGGGCCTTGCCCAGCATATAGCTTTTGATCGCGGGGCCATAGATCAGGTCGTTGGAGCGCAGATAGGAAAAGGTCCGCGACATGAAAAAGGAATCAAGGATGCCGTTCTGCGCCACTTCCGCCTCGATCCCGTCAACGAAATCATCGTCAAGGAACACGCCCACCTCGCCCCGGTCGGAAAAATCGGTCAGCGTGGTGAACAGGGTCGCGGTGTTGACCGACGTATCCTTTCGCTGTTTCATCAGCGCCAGCGTCAGCGAAAGCGTCGTCCCCGCGATGCAATAGCCCACGGCGTTGATCTTTTTGACGCCACAGATTTTCTTGGCCTCGGCGATAGCGGTCAGATATCCGTCCTCGACGTAATCGGACATTGATGTGTCGGCATAGGACGCATCGGGGTTGACCCAGGACACGACGAACACGGTATAGCCCTGATCGACAGCCCATTTGATCAGGCTGTTTTGTGGTTTCAGGTCAAGAATATAGAATTTGTTGATCCATGGCGGAAAGATCAGCAGCGGGATTTCATGGACCGTTTCGGTGCTGGGCGCATATTGGATCAGCTCGAACAGGTGGTTGCGAAACACGACGGACCCCGGCGTGGTCGCCAGATTTTCACCCAGTTTGAACGCCTTTTTATCAGCCAAGGTAACGACCAGATCACCATCATTCGCCTCAAGGTCGGCGATCATGTTTTCAAGCCCCGCGACAAGGCTTTCGCCTTCGGTCTCGGCGGCCAGCGCCAGCGCCTCGGGGTTGGTGGGCAGGAAATTGGTGGGGCTGATCATATCGACCATCTGCTGGCTGAAATAGCGCAGGCGCTTTTTTTCATCCGCGTCCAGGTTGTCGATGTCTTCGACCGCCTGTTGCACGGCGGCGGCATTCATCAGGTATTGCTGCTTGATAAAGTTGAAATAGGGGTTGGTGTCCCAAAGCTCGTGGCTGAAACGGCGATCCTTGGGGGTTTCATCGGTCGGCGGGGTCAGCTTGCCTTGGGCCAACAGATGCTGGGCCTCGACATAATGTTTCACCGACTTGCCCCAGAATGACAGCTGATGTTCGATCAGCTTGGCGGGGTTCTGCATCATCTCGGCCATATAGGCGCTGGCCGCCTTGACATAAAGTTCCTGGCTTGGCCCCTGCAAGGATGGCGCGACCTTGCGCGACTGCCCCATCACCTTGAGCAGACGCTGGGTCAATTCTTCGACACGGGCAAGGTTGGCTTCCAGTTTGGCAACACCGGCGCCCGTTTCAGTGACCGGGTCTAAATCGTTTGTTGTCATATTCATCCACCTATGCGTATGCTGCAACTGCAGCATATGTGCCTGTCCGATCGGAGCTTTCTATGAAGTATATGATGACCTATGACCTGATGGAAAGCACGCGCAATACCTATCAGTGGCTGGGGGCCAGCGCACGCGCATACGCATCCTATCCGATGATGTCATGGGGCACAAACCCGGGCATGGACTGGCTCAAGGCGTGGGGTGAGGTCACGGAACGGACATTTGCGCGGATGGTGGTCAAACCCGACTGGAACATCCCGGCGATTTCCGATGACAAGGGCAAGGACCACCCGGTCGTTATCAAACGTGTGCTGGAACGCCCGTTTGGCGATTTGATCCATTTCACCACACCCGGTCGCAAGGCCAGCAAACGGCGCGTGCTGGTTGTTGCTCCGATGTCGGGCCATTACGCGACCTTGCTGCGCAAGACCGTGATCAGCCTTTTGCCTGATGCAGATGTTTATATAACCGATTGGCACAATGCGCGCGACATCCCCGTCAGCGCGGGCAAGTTCGATGTCGAGGATTACACGCTTTATCTGGTCGATTTCCTGCGCGAGCTTGGCCCCGACACCCATGTGATCGCCGTGTGCCAGCCTGTGCCTTTGGCGCTGGCCGCCACCGCCTATCTGGCCGCCGAGGACCCCAAGGCGCAGCCAAGATCATTGACGCTGATCGGTGGTCCTGTCGATCCCGATGCGAACCCGACCGAAGTCACCGATTTTGGCCGGTCCGTCACCATGGGCCAACTGGAACAGACGATGATCCAACGCGTTGGTTTCAAATATGCGGGCGTTGGCCGGACGGTTTATCCCGGCCTGTTGCAGCTGGCGTCTTTCATCTCGATGAACATGGAAACGCATACTGACGCGTTCCGCGACCAGATCATCAAGTCCGCCAAGGGCGAAGCCACTGAACACGACAAGCATAACATGTTTTATGACGAATATCTGGCGGTCATGGACATGACGGCAGAATTTTACCTGTCCACGGTGGAACGCATCTTCAAGAACCGCGAAATCGCGCTGAACAGCTTTACCGTCAATGGCAAACTGGTTGACCTTGGCAAGATCACGACCGTTGCGGTCAATATTGTCGAAGGCGAAAATGATGATATTTCCGCCCCCGGCCAGTGCCTTGCCGCATTGCCCCTGCTGACCGGCCTGCCCGATAGCAAGAAAGCCGCGCATCTGGAGCCGGGCGCCGGACATTACGGGATTTTCGCAGGGCGCAGCTGGCGGCAGAATATCCGCCCCCTGGTGCTGGCTTTCATCGACGCCAATTCAGGCGATACGGCGAAACCCGCCAATAAAAACGCCGCCGCCTAATCTAGAGCCGCAGCATCAGCGGCGCTGTCATCCAGCGCCGCAGCGCCGCCGTCACCTGATCCGGCGCTTCGAGCGTAGGCATGTATCCGGCATCCTCAATCACCTCTAGCGTGGCATAGGGGATCAGTTCGGCCATGAATTGCTGCCGCTTGACCGGATATTGCCCATCATGCTGCCCGCAGATCACCATCGCGGGCTGTTTGATCTGGCTGAGCGTCGATTGCTGGTCCTTGCGCCGCTGCATCGCGCGCGACTGGCTGACATAGACGGCAGGGCCCAGCGCCTCGGCCATCTGGCGCAGATGCCGGACCAATGCGACGCGGTCGGTCGTGGGGGCCATCCATGTTGAATTGATTTCGTGCTGCACAACCTCGTGCCAGCGCCCGCCGCCTTTGGCCGCAATGATATGGGGTTCGCGCGCGGCGGCGGTCTCTGGCGTTTCGGCCTGCGCGCTGGTGGCGATCAGCGCGATCCGCGTCACACGCTGCGGCGCACGGCGCAGGAGTTCAAGCGCAACCATCCCGCCCATCCCCATCCCCGCCAGCGCGAATTTCGCAGGCGCCCAAGTCAGGATCTGGGAGGCGATTTCTTCCATCCGTTCACCTTGGGTCGTGGGGGCGAACATCACCGCGTGATCCTTGGCCAGATCCAGCATCTGCGGCCCGAAAACCCCCAGATCGCACAGCATCGGGGGGACAAGGACGATCGGATCATGCGGCATTGTGGCTATCTGTGGTTGTTTTTGCTGGGCCCTTTTGGCCTGCCTGCCCCCGCATCACAAGTGGCATCGGCGCAGGATCGCTGTCAGCGCTCAGCCCGCGCGATCACATCTGTGATACTGTCCGCGATCAAGGCAAGGCAGGCGTCGTCGGAAAACCGGTGATCAGCCCCGTCCACCAGCGTCAGCCGCATGTCAGGCCCCTGCGCGTGATCCAGCAGGCGCTGCGCCACGGCCATATCCACATCCTTGTCCGCTGTCCCTTGCAGGAACCGCACGGGGAACGGCAGCTGCAGTGGCGCGCGCAGGACCAGATAGTCGCGCCCGTCCTCGATCAGGCGGCGGGTGATGATATAGGGGTCGCCATACTCTGACGGCAATGCGATCTGTCCGTCCGTCATCAGCGCGGCGCGCTGCGCCTCGGTTGCGCCCGCCCACATGCTGTCTTCGGTGAAATCGGGCGCGGCGGCGATGGTGACAAGACCCGCCACACGGTCAGGCTGGCTGCGCGCCAAAAGCAGGGAAATCCAGCCCCCCATGCTGGAGCCGACCAGCACCACAGGCCCCGCGACCAGCCCGATGGCGGCCTGCGCATCGTGATACCAATCGCCAATCGCCCCGTCGGTGAATGCACCGCTGCTGTCGCCGTGGCCGGAATAGTCGAAGCGCAAAAACGCCCTGCCCTGCCGGCGCGCCCAGTCTTCCAGAAACACAGCCTTGGTGCCGCCCATGTCGGATTTGAACCCGCCAAGGAATACCACCGCCGGCGCGCTGCCATCCGTCAGATGATAGGCAATCTTGCGCCCCGCGGGCGTGATCAGATAATCGGGCATGGCGGGGCCTTTCAGGTCATGGCACCGCGACTGGCGGGCTGTCAGCCGCCGACATAGACCGCTTTGCGCGGACGGTAAAAGATTTTCTGATCATGCAACCGGCCCAGCAATTCCTCGCCCGTGCGCTGGTCTTGTTCGATCACGCGGATCGATTCCAGATGGGCGGGGTTTTCCTCGGTCAGGGCAAGGCGCATCCGTGACAATTCCCGTCCGCGCGCGCGCAGAGCCTCTTCGATCAGATCGACATCGGCGATGCTCAGATCGAATGTGCGGTTGTAGCTTGGCATGATCCACCCCTTTGCGCGTGTTTCGTATCGGAAACTGATGTCGGTTTTACTGCGCAAGGCGTCGCAGTCAACGTATATCTGTGCATACAAATCATGCAGCGGATTCAATCGGCTTGACGATCCGGCGATGCGGCGGCATCTAGGCCGCATACATAACCCGCAACCGGGCGTTCCGTGGGCGCCAAACCGACGAGGAGCTTGCCGATGGCACAGATTTCCCTGACATTTCCCGATGGCAACAGCCGCCAGTATGACGCAGGCGTAACCGCCGGTGACGTTGCCAGCGACATTTCCCCATCGCTGCGCAAAAAGGCGATTTCCGCCACCGTGAACGGCGCGCATTGGGACCTGCAATGGCCCATTCAAGCAGACGCGCAGATCGCCATCAACACGATGAAAGACGAAGCGCCTGCATTGGAACTCGTCCGCCACGATCTGGCCCATATCATGGCGCGTGCCGTGCAAGAGATTTGGCCGGATACACAGGTCACCATCGGCCCCGTGATCAAGGACGGCTGGTATTACGATTTCGACCGCAAGGAACCTTTCACCCCCGAAGACCTTGGCTTGATCGAGAAAAAGATGAAGGAGATCATCAACAAACGCGATGATGTCCGTACCGAGATCTGGGACCGCGCCCGCGCCGTGCAATATTACACTGACCGGGGCGAGCCTTATAAGGTCGAACTGATCGACAGCATCCCCGGCAATGAACCGTTGCGCATGTATTGGCATGGCGACTGGCAGGATCTGTGCCGTGGCCCGCATTTGCAGAACACCGGCCAGGTGCCAGCGGATGCCTTCAAGCTGATGAGCATCGCCGGTGCCTATTGGCGCGGCGACAGCACCCGCCCGATGCTGCAACGCATCTATGGGACGGCCTTTACCAATAAAGACGCGCTGAAAGACCACCTGCACCGTCTGGAAGAAGCCGCCAAACGCGACCACCGCAAGCTGGGCCGCGAAATGAACCTGTTCCACATGCAAGAAGAAGCCCCCGGTCAGGTGTTCTGGCACCCCGATGGCTGGACGATCTATACCGAACTGCAAGATTACATGCGCCGCCGCCAACGCGCGGGCGGCTATGTCGAGGTGAACACACCCCAGGTCGTGGACCGTAAGCTGTGGGAAAAATCCGGCCATTGGGACAAGTATCAGGAAAACATGTTCATCGTCGAAGTGGACGAAGAACACGCCCGCGAAAAAGCGGTCAATGCGCTGAAACCAATGAATTGCCCCTGCCATGTGCAGATTTTCAACCAAGGTCTGAAATCCTACCGCGACCTGCCGTTGCGGATGGCCGAATTCGGGTCTTGCGCGCGCTATGAACCATCGGGTGCTTTGCATGGCATCATGCGGGTACGTGGTTTCACACAGGATGACGGGCATATTTTCTGCCGCGAAGACCAGATCGAACCGGAAACAGCCCGTTTTATCGCGTTTTTGTCGCGGGTCTATGCCGATCTGGGTTTCAACGACTGGACCATCAAACTGTCCACCCGCCCCGAACAGCGGATCGGGTCGGACGCTACATGGGATATGATGGAAAAGGCGTTGGGCGATGCCTGCCGCGCGGCCGGTTACGATTTCGAACTGCTGGAAGGCGAAGGCGCGTTTTACGGCCCGAAACTCGAATTCACCCTGACCGATGCGATTGGCCGGAACTGGCAATGCGGCACCTTACAGGTGGATGCCAACCTGCCCGAACGGCTGGATGCGGAATATATCGGGACAGATGGCGAAAAGCACCGGCCCGTCATGCTGCACCGCGCGACCTTGGGCAGTTTTGAGCGTTTCATCGGTATCCTGATCGAAGAACATGCCGGCAAGCTGCCGTTCTGGCTTGCCCCGCGTCAGGTGGTTGTGGCGACGATTGTGTCGGACGCCGATGATTACGCGCGCGACCTGGTGGCGGCCCTGACCGCCGCCGGTGTCCGGGCCGAGGCTGACACCCGCAACGAAAAGATCAATTACAAGGTGCGCGAACATTCCGTCGGCAAGGTGCCAGTGATCCTGGCCGTCGGCGCGCGCGAGGTCGAGGAACGCACCGCAACAGCACGTCAGCTGGGCGAAACCCAGACCCGCGTGGTGACGATGGACGAGATCGTGGCGGAACTGAAACAGCGCGCCACGCCGCCTGATCTGGTCTAATCAGGCGCGCAAGTACTTCGCTTGCACGTCCGGTTTCCAGCCGATGGTCCAGCCATCGTCGGTTGCGATCACCGGACGTTTCATCAGCGTGGGATATGCAGCCAGCAAGGCGGCTGTATCTTGCGCGCGGGCATCCTCGGACAGGCCGCGCCATGTGGTCGAGGCGCGATTGACGGCAGAATCGCCAAAGGCCGCGACGATGGCCTGAATGTCATCGGCATCCAGCCCGTCCGCGCGCACATCAATCACCTGCGGTGTGATGCCTTGCGCATGCAGCGCGGCCAGCGCCTTGCGGCAGGTATCGCAGGATTTCAGTCCGAGGAACCGCATTATCAACTCCTGTTTGGCTGCGACGTCGTGTCAATTGCGTTTTTTATAAAACACCGGAGTCTTGGGATTACAAGGCAAAGGGAAGACCGCTTGTCGCGGAGCCCGGGTGCTGGCGACAAAAGGAGAGGACGACATGCCAAGCGGCACAGTGAAATGGTTCAACACGACCAAGGGGTTCGGCTTTATCGCCCCTGACGATGGCGGCAACGACATCTTTGTTCATATCTCGGCGGTGGAACAATCGGGGATGACGGGGTTGGCGGACAACCAGAAGATCACCTTTGATCTGGTCGAAGGGCGCGACGGGCGCAAGATGGCCGGTAATCTGGCCAAGGCGGATTAACCCAGCCAGACCGCCTGTGCGGCAGCGTCCCAGCCCAAGGTCCAGCGGCTGCCGTCTGTGATGACGGGGCGGGCCATCAGGGCGGGCTGCGCGTCAAGCTGCGCATCGGTTTCCGATTCTCGCAGCCAAGCGTTAAGGTTGCGATAGGCCTGCGATTTGCGGTCGATCAGATTGTCGCCGAATTCCGCAATCAGCGGCGCCCATTCATCAGCGCTCAATGGGTCGGCGCGGATGTCGCGCAAGGTCACGCCCAGATCGTCAAGCGCGCGCAGCGCCGCCTTGCAATCCGAACAGGTGGGCAGGCCGTAAAGGATCATCGCGCTTCCAGTTTGTTAACCATGCCGCGCGATATTGCGCCGCATGTCCTGTTATCGCCGCCCCCGCCTGCCCGGTGCAACATTGTTCTTCACCGTCGCTCTGGCGGACCGCACGAGCGACCTGCTGGTGCGCGAGGTCGCTGCGCTGCGGTGGGCAGTGATGCGCACGCGGGCGGAACGGCCGTTTCGTGTGGACGCTTGGGTCGTGCTGCCGGATCACATGCATTGCATCTGGACCCTGCCTGCAGCGGACACAGATTACTCCATGCGGATTGGCCACACACATCCTTCCGGTAGGGTGCGCAGCGCGGCGCACCCTACCCAATCACTCCCATAAACTCCCGCCATTCGCCCTTGCTCATGCCTGACGTCTCCTGCGTCACCTCTTCCCCTTTCAGCATACGTTTCACGCAGTCAATCGCCTTGCCGGAGAGTGTGGCCCCGCCCATCCGGTAATCCTCGAAGGCGCCATAGGCGGCGGGTACCCAATCGGCGACGACCTTGCAGATTTCTTCGGCATAGACGCGGATCTCGTATTGCGCGTGGCTGTCGGCGCGCAGGCGCAGGAAGTGGAACAGGTTGTGCAGATCAACTTTCCAGTACCATTGGGTATAGATATTGGCGGGCAGGTTCATCCGCGCCAGTTCGCGCGCCAGCCCCTGCTGGCCCTCGTCGCTGATCATCTCGGCGTAATGGTCGTAACAGCGCGCGGCGTCGTCTTTCAGATAGGCCAGCACGCGCGCGGCCTCATCCCCTGACAAGGCCTCACCGCGACCCTGGTTGTTGATCACCGATTGCGCAGCCAGATGTTCCGGCGCGGGGATATAGAATTCGCGGTCAAGGATCGAATAGCGCGCGGAATATTCGTTCACGTTGGCTGTCCGGTGCCGGATCCATTGCCGCGCGACAAAGACGGGCAGTTTGACATGTAGCTTGATCTCGCACATCTCGAACGGGGTCGAATGCCAGTGCCGCATCAGATAGCGGATCAGACCTTCGTCATTCTGCACCGATTTGGTGCCGCGGCCATAGCTGACCCGCGCCGCCTGACAGATCGCGGCGTCATCGCCCATATAATCGATCACACGGATGAACCCGTGGTCCAGCACGTCATAGGCATTGTAAAGATGCGCCTCCATCCCCGGGGCTGTCGCGCGCAGGGTCGGTTGCGGTTGGGCGCGCAAAGTATCGATTTCGGCCTGCTGGTCGGGGGTGATGGGCATTGCGGTCTCCGGTCTGGGGGATGAGTCTGCCCGCAGTATAGGCAAAGCCATGTGGTGGCAAAACCTCTTGCGGCGTGAAAACGACGCAGACGGCACTGGAGGCGTGTTGACAGACCCGAAGCAGGGCAAGATATCCTATCCAAGGATAGAGTTTTTTAGACGTTAGATAGTATGAGTATAATGTTTTACGCGGCGGCCCTTGCGGTCGCACCTGCCGGTGTCCGGAACGGTTGCGAAAGATGATGCATCTGTGGTTGCGCCACGGGCAGGCGTTATCCGAGCCAGTGGTGACTTTCATCGCACGGAAACTGACGGGCCTTGTGCTGGCGGTTTGCGTGACCGGATCGGCGATCAGCGCGCAAACTTCGATCGATCTGTCCCTGCAGGAGGCCCGCGATCTTGCCAGACAGGCGCTTTTCGCGGGCGACAGCGCCTTGGCGCTCGATCTTGCGCGTGCGGTGCTGTCGCAGGAGCCCGATGACCGCGCGGCATGGATCCTTGTTGCCGCCGCCGCCCCGCAGCAAGGCGACACCGCCACTGGCCGCAGGGCGGGTGCGCGGGCCTTTGCCCTGTCACAGAGCGATGAACACCGCTATGAGGCCGCGCGCCTGACAGCATTGGCCGCCGCCGAAGAAGAGAGGTTCATCCTTGCGACCTATTGGCTGCGCCGTGCGCTGATCGTGGCCCCCAATGACGCAGAACGCGCCCAGACCAGGGCCGATGGCAGCGTTATCCGCCGCCTGAACCCGTGGTCCTTTGATCTATCGGCATCGCTGGTGCCGTCTTCTAACGTGAACGGCGGGGCTGCGGGCGGTGTCGCCGCTGCACCGGGCACGCCGACGGGCTCGCTGTCAGATGACGCACAGGCGCTGGCGGGGTGGCGCGGTGCGCTAGGTCTTGGGGCGACTTACCGGCTGCAGGAAAGCCCGACCAGCCGCATCCTGATCGGGACCCAATATCAAGGCGCGCGTATCCGGATCACCGAGGCTGTCAATGTGCCGGACGAGGCGCTGGCAACCGATAAAATCACCTTCAACCTGCGCCATGACCGCGCCTTGGGCATCGGCAGCATCGGGGCGCAGCTGTCCTATGCGATGGTCGATTACCGCGATCTGGACAATGTGACATTGCAAACCGAGGTGCAGAAATTCGATGTCTGGCAGTTCGATATCGACCGGCGGCTGCCGCTTGGCGACAGGTCCGACATCAGCGTCATGGCAGGGCGCAGCTGGACATCCTATGATCAGGCCCTGATCAGCGATGTGGTGCGCACCACCTTTGGTGCCGCCTATGGTTACGGGTTGCAAAACCGAGACCAGATCAATGCCAGCATCAGCTATGCCGATGCCGCAGGCGGCAATGCGAATTACACATCCACCGAATGGACGGCGCAGATCAGCTATACCCGGGCAGACCCGATTGGCCCAGTGTCGCTCAGCATCAGCGGCGGGGCGTCAAAGGCCGATTTTCCCGACTACAGCATCGGCCCTTTCACTGTCGCGGGTGGTCGCCAAGACACCACTTTGTTTTATGGCGCCACGATCGGTTTTCCCGCTGTCAGCTATGCCGGGTTCACCCCGGTTCTGAATATCACCGGCAGTAATACCGACAGCAATGTCACTCGTTTCACCCGCGACAGCCTGTCAGCGGGCATCACGATCCAGTCAGAGTTTTGATTTGCGGTTCCTGCCACAAGACGCATCCTGGGCAGGATGATGCCGGTCGCAAGCAAGTTGAACCTATATCTGCCGACTTGGTGTCCAATGAAACGTCATCAGACTGCAAAGCGCAATATAGCGATATCAAACCATAAAGATGGTGCTGTGAGAGAGGATTGAACTCTCGACCTCACCCTTACCAAGGGTGTGCTCTGCCACTGAGCTACCACAGCATCCGTGAGGCGGGGGATTACCGACATTCGCCTGCGCGTGCAAGCCCTCTCTGGACGGTTTTTGCGGGTCTTGCTAACAGGGTGCCATGGACAGCAAAGACAGCAAGCCACAGCCTGCCAAACCCGCCGCAACGCGCGAAGAAAGGTTGAAAGCCGCGCTTAAGGCCAATATGGCCAAGCGCAAGGCACAGGCGCGCGCCCGCGACGCGGGTGCAGACAAACAAAAGAAAGACTAGGCAGCATGGATTCCATTTTGGTCAAGGGCGGTGCGGCACTCAACGGCAAGATCCAGATCGCCGGTGCCAAGAACGCGGCGCTGGCGCTGATGCCCGCGACCCTGCTGTCAGAGGAGCCGCTGACCCTGACCAACGCGCCGCGCCTGTCGGATATCAAAACGATGACAGCACTGCTGCAATCCTTGGGCGTCGAGGTCACGTCGATGCAGAACGGCAAGGTGCAGGTGCTGTCGTCGCATGCCATGACCTCGACCCGCGCGGATTATGAAATCGTGCGCAAGATGCGCGCGTCCAACCTTGTGCTTGGTCCGCTGTTGGCCCGGCATCATCAGGCCATTGTCTCCTTGCCGGGCGGTTGCGCGATTGGCGCGCGGCCGATGGATATTCATGTCACAGCACTTGAAACCATGGGGGCCACGATCGAGTTGAAGGACGGCTATCTGCATGCGACCGCCAAGGGCGGGCTGAAAGGCGCGCGGGTCGCACTGCGGTTTGCCAGCGTGGGCGCCACCGAAAACGTGCTGATGGCCGCCACATTGGCCAAAGGCACGACGATCATCGAAAACGCCGCGCGCGAGCCGGAAATCGTCGATCTCGCCCAATGCCTGCGCCGCATGGGTGCGCAGATCGAGGGTGAAGGCACCAGCACGATCACTATTCAGGGCGTGGACCGGCTGGGCGCTGCGACCCATCCTGTCGTGACCGACCGGATCGAACTTGGCACCTATATGCTGGCCCCTGTTTTTGCAGGCGGCGCGGTGGAATGTCTGGGTGGACGGATGGATCTGGTCGCGTCTTTCGCCGAAAAACTGGCCGAGGCCGGTGTGGATGTCTCGGAAACTCCTGACGGGATCTTGGTGAAACGCAACGGCAGCCGCGCAAAGGCTGTCAATGTCACGACGGCCGTGTTCCCCGGCTTTCCGACGGATCTGCAGGCGCAGATGATGGCGATGCTTTGCACGGCGCAGGGGACATCGGTGCTGGAAGAAAAGATTTTCGAGAACCGTTTCATGCACGCCCCCGAACTGATCCGCATGGGGGCCAAGATCGACGTGCAGGGCGGGACCGCCACAGTGCAGGGTGTGGACCGCCTGAAAGGCGCGCCTGTCATGGCGACCGATCTGCGCGCCTCGGTGTCGCTGATCCTTGCGGGGCTGGCGGCAGAAGGTGAGACGCTGGTCAGTCGCGTCTATCACCTTGATCGCGGATACGAACATGTCGAGGAAAAGCTGCGCGCCGTCGGGGCCAATATCGAACGGGTGTCAGCATGACGCAGGACGCCAGTTTCCGCGACGGGGCGGACAAGCCTTTGCGCCTGCGCGCGATGGATGCCGATGATCTGGCAGTGATCGCCGCGATCACGCAGGATGCTGTGTTTCCGGTGTCGGAAATGCGCTGGGACCGCAAGGCGCGCCGCTTTGCCCTGTTGATCAACCGCTTTCGCTGGGAAAACGGGCGTCAGCAGCCCGAACGCGTGCAATCGGTGCTGGCGTTCGAGGATGTGATGGCCGTGCAAAGCCAGGGCATCGACAAGGCCGACAGCGATCTTGTCTGTTCGCTGTTGTCGATCAGTTTTGTGCCGACAGCCGATGGCGCGGGACGGGTCGAACTGATGCTTGCGGGTGATGGCGCGATTGCCTTGAATGTCGAGGCATTGGAAGCCGTGCTGCGCGATGTGACCCAACCCTATGCAGCACCGTCAGGCAAGGCACCCACGCATCCCGACTGATACCCTGACTGATACCATTGAAGCGGCGCACCGTCCCCGCTATGTCCCCTGTCACGAAGGAGACATCAATGCCGCAGTTCCTGTCCACGACCGACCCTGATTTCGAGGCCCGCTTTATCGCCCTTTTGGGCGCGAAACGCGAAGACAGCCCGGATGTGGATCATATCGTGGCCGAAATTATCGCCGATGTGCGCGCGCGCGGCGATCAGGCGGTCATTGACCTGACCTCGCGCTTTGACCGGCTTGACCTGACGCCGGACACGTTGCGCTTTACCCCCGCAGAAATCGCCGCCGAATGCGCGCTGGTGTCCGACGAGGACCGTGCCGCGCTGGAACTCGCCGCCGCGCGCATCCGCGCCTATCATAGCCGCCAGATGCCTGACGATGCCAGCTGGACCGATGACACAGGCGCCACGCTCGGCTGGCGCTGGACGCCGGTGTCGGCGGCGGGGCTTTATGTGCCGGGCGGGCTGGCCAGCTATCCGTCTTCGGTGCTGATGAACGCTATTCCGGCCAAGGTCGCGGGGGTTGCGCGCTTGGCCATCGTGGTGCCGACGCCGGACGGTGTGACCAATCCTTTGGTCCTGATGGCGGCACAGATCGCGGGGGTGGACGAAATCTATCGCATCGGCGGCGCGCAGGCGATTGCAGCACTGGCCTATGGCACCCAGACCATCCCGCCCGTGGACAAGATCACAGGGCCGGGCAATGCCTTTGTCGCGGCGGCCAAACGGCGGGTGTTCGGCAAGGTGGGGATCGACATGATCGCAGGGCCGTCGGAGATACTTGTCATCGCGGATCGTGACAATGACCCCGACTGGATCGCGCTTGATCTGTTGTCACAGGCCGAACATGACGAAAGCGCGCAATCGCTGTTGATCACCGATGATGCCGATTTCGGGCGCGCGGTGGCTGCGGCGGTCGATGCCCGGCTGCAAACGCTGGAACGGCGCGCCATTGCGGGGGCCAGCTGGCGCGATTTTGGCGCAATCATCACGGTCGCGGATATGGACGAGGCGGTGGCGCTGTCCGACCGGATCGCACCCGAACATCTGGAACTTTGCACGGCGGATGCCGATGCGCTGGCAGGCCGGATCACCCATGCGGGGGCGATCTTTATTGGCAGTTGGACACCAGAGGCAATCGGCGATTACATAGGCGGGCCAAACCATGTTTTGCCGACCGCGCGGTCGGCCCGTTTTTCGAGTGGATTATCCGTGATGGACTTTATCAAACGCACCACCCTGTCGCGCATGACGCCTGGCGCACTGGCCGCCATCGGCCCATCCGCCGAACGGCTGGCCAAATCCGAAAGCCTGCAAGCCCATGGGCTGAGCGTGCGCGCGCGGCTTGATCGGCTGAACCGGGGGAGCTGAGATGACGCGCATCGTCAATATCATCCTTGATGACAGCGGATTGCCCGCACCCACGCCCGAGATTGACCAGGAACGCAAGGTCGCGATGTTCGACCTGTTGGAAGACAACAGTTTCGCCATGCCCCCGCGCGACGACCGCGCCGTGCCGGAAGGGCCGTTCAAGCTCGGCCTGTCGATCCGTGAAAAGCGGCTGGTGTTCGATATCCAACTGGAGGACGGAACACCTGCGGGCGCGTTTCATCTATCGCTTGGGCCGTTCCGGCAGGTGGTGAAGGATTATTTCCAGATCTGCGCCAGCTATTTTGATGCGGTGAAAACACTCCCCCCCAGCCAGATCGAAACCATCGACATGGCCCGCCGTGGCATCCACAACGAAGGCGCGCGGGTATTGCAGGAACGGCTCGAAGGTAAGGCCGTGGTCGATAACGACACCGCCCGCCGCCTGTTCACGCTGATCTGTGTGCTGCATTTTGGGGGCTGATGTGGGCGATACCGGCACCTATGCCCGCCTGCCCCAATCGGTGTTGTTTTGCTGCGACCATAATTCCGTTCGGTCCCCGATGGCCGAAGGGATCATGAAGAAACTTTACGGCAAACGCTGTTATGTCCAATCCGTCGGCGTCAAGAACGATATGGAAATAGACGGTTTTGCCATCACGGTCTGTGCCGAAATCGGAGTCGAAGTATCGCGCCACCGGTCGCGGTCATTCGATGAGATGGAACAATGGGGCGATGACCTGTCGTCGTTCGATCTGGTGCTGGCGCTGTCGCCCGCCAGCCAGCGCCGCGCATTGGATCTGACGCAGTTCTTTCATCTTGATGTCGAATACTGGCCGATCATTGACCCCACAGGCATGGGTGACAGCCGCGAGGCGCGTCTGGCGTTGTACCGGCAAGCTCGCGACCAGATTCATGACCGGTTGGTCGCCCGCTTTGGTCCTGCGACGGATGATCCGTCCGCATGACACGCGATCCATTCGCAGCACATGCATATTTACCCTTGAAAAACGAACCGGACAGGCGCATTTAGCAGCGGTTCGCAAAGAGCGGACGAGATATACAGGAGATCACATGGCCAAGGAAGAACTGCTCGAATTCCCAGGTGTCGTGAAAGAACTTCTGCCGAACGCGACATTTCGGGTCGAGCTGGAAAACGGCCATGAGATCATCGCGCATACGGCAGGCAAGATGCGCAAGAACCGCATCCGCGTTCTGGCAGGCGACAAGGTGCAGGTCGAAATGACCCCCTATGACCTGACAAAGGGTCGGATCAATTATCGTTTCAAGTAAGGCGATACCGATGGTTCGCCCTTTGCGGACAGGCGTTTTGCGCCGCGCGACATGACCACCCTGCCCCCCGATACCGGATTGAAACTGATCCTCGGCTCTGGCTCGCCCCGGCGGCTGGAGCTTTTGGCGCAGCTTGGTGTCGTGCCGGACGCTGTGCGCCCGCCCGACATCGACGAAGACGTGCGCCGCGCCGAATTGCCGCGCGATTATGTCAAACGGATCGCCATGGAAAAGCTGGCCGCGATGGTGGCCGATGACGATACCGTTGTGCTATGCGCCGATACGACCGTCGCACTTGGGCGGCGGATCATGGGCAAACCACGTGATGCAGGCGAGGCGGCGGAGTTTCTTTATGCGCTGTCGGGCCGGCGGCACAAGGTCATCACTGCTGTGGCCGTCAAGCGCGGTACGCGGACATGGCTGCGCGATGTACAAAGCACGGTCGCGTTCAAACAATTATCCGATGCCGAAGTGAACGCCTACCTGGCCAGCGGTGACTGGCAGGGCAAGGCGGGCGGCTATGCGATCCAGGGGCCTGCAGGGGCGTTTATCCCGTGGATCAACGGGTCTTATACCGGCATCGTGGGCCTGCCGCTGACCGAAACCGCCGGACTGCTGACCGCCGCCGGCTATTCATTATACAAGGACGCGTTATGAAGGGTCGTAGCATCATCCTCGATCATGTGAACGGGCTTGAAGCCGCGGCATATCTTGTCGATGGCAAGCTTGACGATCTGCTGATCGACCAGACCGACGCCCCGCGCCCCGGTGCGATCTATCGCGCGATCTGCGACCGGCCGATCAAGGGGCAAGGCGGCATGATGCTGCGCCTGCCCGACGGCGACACCGCCTTTCTGCGCGCAGGCAAGGGGCTGCGGCAGGGTCAGGCGCTGCTGGTGCAGGTCACAGGCTATGCCGAAGGCAGCAAGGCCGTCCCTGTGACCGACCGCGTGCTATTCAAAAGCCGCTATGCGATCGTGACACCGGGTAAGCCGGGGCTGAACATCTCGCGCCAGATCGTCGACGAGGACATCCGCGATAATCTGCTGGCTATCGCGCATGCCGCGCATGAGGGAGAGCACGGGCTGATCCTGCGGTCATCTTGCGAAACAGCCGATCCGACCGAGATCGCCGAGGATATCACAGCGATGCTGGACCTTGCCGATGCGGTGCTGGCCGATGCAGACGGTGACAGCCCAGAGGCGCTGACCGAAGGCGACAGCCCGCATGTGCTGGCCTGGCGCGACTGGACCGGCGCAAGCGAGATCGTGACCGTACCGGGCAGCTTTGCCAGCCACGGGGTGCTGGAACAGATCGCGGCATTGGGTCAGGCGCTGGTGCCGCTGGGCGAAGGGCAGATGTATGTCGAACCCACCCGCGCGCTGGTCGCCGTGGATGTGAACACAGGCAGCGACACGACCCCTGCAGCGGCGCTGAAGGCCAACCTCGCCGCTGCCCGCGCCTTACCGCGCGCGCTGCGGCTCCGGGGTTTGGGTGGACAGATCAGCGTGGATTTCGTGTCAATGTCCAAGACGCACCGCAAACAGGTTGAACAATCTTTGCGCGCCGCCTTTAAGAACGACCCTGTCGAGACATCGCTGGTCGGCTGGACGCCCATGGGCCTGTTCGAACTGCAGCGCAAACGCGAACGGCTGCCGTTGCCCGCGGACCTGCTGAGGCGGCTGTGATGGCCTGCCCGATCTGTAACCGGCCCACCGACAAGGCCTATCGCCCGTTTTGTTCGCGCCGCTGCGCCGATGTCGATCTGGGTAAATGGCTGACTGGCAGCTACGCAATACCCGCCGGCCGGGACGACGCCGAGGACGATGATCCCGACCTGGCCGAAGACGGTGACGGGAAACTGCATTAAGCCCGCCTTTCCCTCTGGACACCCGCGCAGGCCACGTCTAAAAGCGCGCTACCCGACGGATATTCCGTCCCGGTGCCCGGGTAGCTCAGGGGTAGAGCAGTGGATTGAAAATCCTCGTGTCGGTGGTTCGATTCCGCCCCTGGGCACCATTTAAACCAACAATAACAACGCTGTAAGTATCGCACATTTTGACGAAATGTGTTGCACACTCATCGCACAGTTTTGTGCTGCGTTTGTGGGTTCGAACACTGTGTTGAACACAGTGTTTGCGAGTCGCGGGTTTGAACACTGTGTTGGCAACATAATGTTTGGGGCACAGTTTTGCGGATTACTAATTTTGCGGCAGTTTTATTGATCAGTGTCCAAACTGTATAGTAGCAGGCTAATGTGGCTTATCTTCCTGTCTTCATTCGAAATCTCCTAGTTAATATTGCCGAGAAAATTCTATTCATTCAGCCTCTTATATCCAGGGGGGACTACCGAAACTACGCGAGTGTATTCCCCGCTGTTACACACTTTTCGTTTCAGTGATACACTCAAGTAAGGGGGGGCCCGAACATGCGCCGAAACAGCTTCCCGATAACCGTCCCAGTAAAGACCTGTTTGACGGCATTGGAATACCCCCCGCCGAACAGTTTGCGTATCAGTGCTCGGCGGGTTTCCGGCGTATGTATGAATTTCAAGCTTGTGTAGGTCGGATTATCCCAGGGAAAATGGCGCAAGGTTTTCGCAGCAACGAGTCCAACGCCTTCAATGTCAATCTGGGCGATATTATCAAGCCCACTGTATGATACACGGCACCCATTGAGGCTCAGGTCACATACCCGGACAATTGCAGAGCCGTCACCATGAAGAACCGTATCTTCATCCGCATCAAATCTTTCCTCGCTGCGCTTTCGCGGTGCATCGAAACACATTAGAAGCGCCAACAGCAGCGTAATGATGTTCAATCCTGCCCAGAAGAGCGCCACCGGGAAGAATTGTACTGCCTCAAGGATATCAGTTTCTGGGAATAAATTAACAATGACACCCAAAACAGTCAAAACAATAAAGATAAGTATAAAGAAGAACGTCAGCGCATCAAAACCTTCAGTGTTGTTTAAGTTGCCTTTGGGCGTGACCCGAAAAGGAACACCAAAGGGCTTGATGATGCTGCTCAGGACTGTCGGCAAGAGACGGAAGGTTGCGAACCAACTTTGGGCAGTGGAAAGCACCGGCATATAATGATAGGGCAGCATCCAGCGCATAAAAAGGTAATATGTCAAGAAGACTGGGAATTGATAAAAAATAAGTTCTTCGATACTGGTGAAATGCAGCGGCATCAGACCAGTCCACAGCACGACTATAGGGATTATCATGATCACAAATCGTGATGGATATTGGATCAGCCAACTCCAAGGAAAAAATAAGAGGCGATTTAGCAGTGGAATACCGGGGCCCAACGGCCCGTCGGGCAGGAAAATCGACTGAATCCCTCCCCGGCACCAGCGGGCGCGCTGGACAAAAAAGCCCTCAAGGCTTTCCGCTGCAAGCCCCATGCTCAAACGTTCATTCAAATAGCGGGTCTTGTAACCCGCGCGCGACAGCTTAAGGGTTGTTAACAGATCCTCGGTAATCGATTCTGTTGGATATTGGTCGCCAGCGGCTCTCAGCGCGGCGCGGCGGGTCACCGAACAAGAGCCACAACAAAAGGCGACACCCCATGCATCCCGACATTCGGCCATCTTGTCGAAGAACAGACGCTGTTCATCAGGCCAATCCTTCGTCAGGTCCAGATTGAATTGGATAGGATCCTGATTAAAGAAATGCTGCGGTGTTTGAACAATGCCAACCTCGGGATCATCGAACAAGCCAATGGTCCGTTTTAGAAAATTCCGATGCGGCACGAAGTCCGCGTCAAAAATGGCAATAAAATCTCCCTCGGCATAAAGCAGGGCATTGTTGAGATTTCCGGCTTTTGCATGACTATTGTCGGGCCGCGTCAGGTAGCGCGCACCTTCTGTTTCACACATGCCGCACAGCCAGTCGCGTTTGCCGTCGTCCAGAACCCAAACCGTTAAATTGGGATAATCAATGCCAGCAGCGCCAACGATGGTTTTTTCCAGCACCTCAGGCGGTTCGTTATATGTCGGAATGAACACATCAACCGGTGGGTAAACACCGCGCGCAATTAGCGCCGCCTCACCCGCATCAGCCTCTTCGTGACGCGGCTTATAGCGCGACATAATCAGGAAAAAGACAACCGCTTCAATGTAGATTGCGACTTCGACTATGAAAACGAACCATATCCAAATGAATTCTATCCCGAACTGTTCGTCATAAGGCAAGACTGTCGAATTCAAGCGCCAATAAACATAGCGCAAACCAAGCAAGACGCAAACAATGGCCACACTTGACCGCGCCCATGTTTTTTTGACCGGGAGCAACGGCGCGACCAACAGATACAATCCCAGAATGAGGATGATCGGCGCAAAAGCAGAAAGGTCGAAGTTCAAAATGGAGCCCTCAGAACATGTCCCTCAGAAAGGACATTGTTTGCTTTGGAAACTCGACCGAAACTTGCCGCCCAATGTAACATGCATTTTCGCGCAATTGTGGAAGCTCACTGATATCAATCGCAATTCGGGCCACGATTTCCGAGGCCTCGACATCAATGAGCACTGCAGCTTGTGTCCGATCCAGAGCAAGCATCGACGCGCCACCATATACATTCGAGACAATGCCATCGAATTGCATGCTTGATCCCACCAGTCTGACCGACACCTGCATTCCAGGCATCACCGTATTCACGCTGCGGTTGGAAACCGCCGCATCTACGAAAAGCGTTTCACAATCTGCGATTACTATCAGCTCGTTTTCGGACGGCACAGCCGCACCGGGATAAATGTAGCTTCGCCATAATACGCCTGGCATTGGCGACCTGACCTCAAAACGTTCGGTGCGGGCTAGTTGTTCTTGTTCAATAAGAATCTCACGATCAATTTCAGCAATGCGCGTTCTGTCCTCGCTCAGACGCGCGGCAATATCGGCAAGCAGAATTCGGATTTCGTCTGCCCGCTGCATTGAATAAGGAACATCGTTTCGACCAATGCCGACAAATGTTCCAGCGCGTAACCCGGCTTGATCTGCCTCAAGCACCCTGACCTGCGCCGCTATAGACGATATTTCCGCCTCAAGCCCTTGCACCTGGAAGGTCAAATCCTCGACTTCAACATCTCTTGCGTAACCATTATCATTCAATTGCTGCTGTCTGGACAGGTTACTGCGCACAGAGGACAGAGCGGCCTGACGCGCGGCGCGATCTGCTTCAAGCCTCGCGATCTCGTGTTCGATACGATCACTCGTAAAGCGCTGGTATTGATAAACGTTCACGCCCAATTGCGTCATGAGCTGTTGCAGATCCTCGGCCTGTACAGTAAACGCATCTATTCTTTGCGCTAAAGTTCGACGCTCGGTAAGAAGCTCATTTAGGAAGCTACGATTTTGGTTTTCATTAGCGACGGTGAACAAAAGTTCATCCCGCTCAATCCAGCGTCCTGCCTCCTGCGGCGCCCCATGAACGAACCCATTGATAGGGGACGTCATTGGGAGAACCGTTGTATTGATGACGCTGCGACTACTGGTCACGCTCAACACAAACGGAATTAACGCATAAACGCCCACTGCAATCAAACAAACACTAAGGGTTACGCGAACCGGGCGCCTGTTCCACACAACTGACTTTTTTTCTGTCATCTATGACTAAATGTTCCGACTAAATCATCTTATTTCAAGAGGTTAACATAAAAAATAGCATCCGACCCTGTGCGCGTCAAACTGATTTAATCTTGGAAGTAATGAGTGCAAGATGGTCGGAGCAATATTCACAAAAAACTTTAAACGCGACACCGCCGTTAAAGTCGCAGATTGGGGCTATCTAGTTCGCGAATTTGTCGCGCGCTTGGGAGCGGGGGGGCAGCACCAAATCGATTTACAGATGGCAAAAGCAGTTTTCGCAACCAGCAACGGTGATCAAGCAAGCCCACGCCTTGGCTGATGCGATCCGACGTTTGAAGCGGGACCAGCACTAGCACGGAGGAACTGGTCTTGTCACGGTTTGGTGCCGCTCCTTTGATCACGTAATGTGCAGCAAAGGAGAACAGCTATGGGCACAGGAAGAACAGACGAATTTCGCAAAGATGCGGTGCGGATCGCGTTGACCAGCGGGCTTTCGCGGCGTCAGGATTCGGATGATCTGGGGGTCGGCTTATCGACCTTGAACAAGTGGGTGAACGCGCACCGCGACACGGATGTGGTCTCAGCCGAGGATCGCGAGTTGGCGCGGGAGAATGAACGGCTTCGGCGTGAGATCCGCATCCTCAAGGAGGAGAGGGACATCCTAAAAAAAGCCACCCAGTTCTTCGTGAGCCAAAAGCCGTGAGGTTCAGGTTCGTAGAAGAACAGTGCGGGGCCTTCCCAATCGACCGGTTGTGCCGGGTGATGAATGTCAGCCCACGTGGCCTACGGGCGTTCCGCAGCCGCCCAGCCAGCCGCAGGCAGCGCATGGATATGGTGGTTCTGGCCCACATCAAGGAATAGTCGCGCCTGAGCCTGGGCAGCTATGGCCGCCCACGAATGACCGAAGAGTTGAAGGAGGTCGGTGTCGATGTTGGGCATCGCAGGGTTGGAAGGCTGATGCGTGAGAACGGGATTGTCGTTGAAAGAACGAGAAAATTCAAAGCGACGACGGACAGCAACCACATGTTCAATATCGCGCCGAACCTGCTGGATCGTGACTTCACGGCGGATCGGCCCAACCAGAAATGGGCGGGCGATATCAGCTATGTCTGGACCCGGGAGGGGTGGCTGTATCTCGCTGTCATCCTAGATCTGCATTCCCGGCGCGTCATCGGCTGGGCGGTCAGTGACCGCATGAAGCGCGACCTGGCGATCCGGGCGCTAAAAATGGCCATCGCTCTGCGATCACCGCCCAAGGGCTGCATCTTCCACAGTGATCGCGGCAGCCAATACTGTTCGCATGACTACCAGAAAATCCTGCGCGAGCGTGGGTTCAAAGTGTCGATGAGCGGCAAGGGTAACTGCTATGACAACGCCGCAGTCGAGACCTTCTTCAAAACTATCAAGGCCGAGCTGATCTGGCGACGCCATTGGGAAACCCGCCGACAGGCTGAGACGGCCATCTTCCAATACATCAACGGCTTCTGTAACCCGCGCCGTCGGCACTCAGCATTGGGAGGCAAAAGCCCCTTGGCATTCGAACGCCAAGTGGCCTAAACGAGCACCGGGGGCGGCACAAATACGTGACAAGACCACCCTAACCCTACGTGAACTAAATGCGTATAAAAATTAACACTCAATCGATGACACGAATTTTTGCCAATTGCCAAATGCTCAGGGCAAAGAATGTTTCAGTCTGCAAATCCTTGTTTTGATCGAATGGGAACATAACCCAATACGGACCCTTATCTCGAACGCTCATGGTCTTCCCATTCTGCAAGCGCGCAACAATCGGCCAGTCTGGCGTGATGCGATCCGCGGCAAGCCGGATGCTATAGTCGTTCAAAGCGATCATCTCGAACTCACGCCCAATTGCCCCAGCCTGCTCTAGAACTGACCAAAGCGTTGGTCCCTCATATGTCATTGGAGTTTTAGTCCAAGGGGTATCTGTTATGATCTCAACCTGCTCCATAGCCTGAAGTTGATCATCCGTCATTATAATCTGACCAGCCGAGTTATCGAATATGATAGTCAATTCCATCGCCGAAATGGCCCCGGAAGGCAAAGTGCCCCCCAACAACACTAACGAAACAAACCCGATCAGGTATTTTTTTAGTGGCATGTCGTTAATTCTCTTTTCATCAATATACATCGAGCTAGTCATTTAAGCCAAAAGTTACCCGCTGAACGTAGGTATATTCAAGTAAAATAAAAGAAGACCAGGGAAGCTTTGTGAATCGCCCCGGCTTCACCGGAGACATTTAGCTTTATTTCACGCGACCATATTGAGCACGTCTCGCTGTGCCTAGAAGTACTCTTCGGCGTCTCATGGCGGGATGTTTCTGATGGGGCCCAGCAGGCGCCTGTTGTTGAACGAATAGACCCAGCCGAGGAGAGCAATTTCCAGATCCAGCATATGGCGCCACAGGCCTTGGCGATGGACCGAATCGGTTTGGTAGAGACCATTAATCGTTTCAGCAAGAGCATTTTCAAACGAGTCCCTAACGCTGCCGATCGATTGTTCGATGCCAGCTTCGGCCAGGCGCTCGGTATAGCGAATGGACAAGTATTGCCCGCCGCGGTCCGAATAATGGAACAAGCCGCCCTTCTGCACAGGCTTCCGATCATGCGGGGCCTGCTCGCGGGCATCGAGAACAAAGTCAGTTTTGGCCGACCGTGATACCCACCATCCGACGCTGCGATCAGCAAACGTATCGATTACGAGGGCCACGTCGAAACATACGTAAAATCGTTGACCCAGAGAAGGTTCGGGGTTGGTGCTCGGGACACGCGGTTCACCTTGTCACGCGGACAAGGCGCTGACGTGTCAGGGTCGGATGTTTTGACCACCATGCCGCGCACAGCCCCACGGATCCAGATCTGTTTCATCAGGCGCTCCACGGTGCAACGCGCGAGCGTGAGGCCCTTCCGCCTCAACTGATGCCAATCCTTACGCACACCGTAGAACTGATAACTCTCATCCCAGACACGCTTGATCTTGGGACGCAGCTCCGTGTCGCGCTAATGCCGGGCCGAAGCTCTGGATGGATCAGCAAAGCACGCTAATCGGTGGTAATAAGTTGACGGCACGATCGGCAGCACCCTGCAGATCAACTCGACACCGTAAGCAGCCCTTTGACGTCGATGAAGCCGATCATGGCTTGAGCGGGCGGTCGAGTTCCGCCTGCGCAAAACAAGCTAACCCCTTGCGAAGAATTTCATTCGTCTGGCGCAGCTTACGGTTTTCCCGTTCCAGCATCTTGATGCGATTACGCTCTTCGGTTGTCACCCCGTCGCGCATGGCGCTGTCGTTCTCGGCCTGCTTGACCCATCCGCTCAAGGTCTGAGGAATACAGCCTATCTTGAGCGCAATGGCCGCAATCGCGCCCACCTGCGTTTCGTATGAGCCTTGATGCTTGAACACAATTCGGACCGCACGTGCGCGGATCTCAGGTGAGTGGCGATTTGCCATATCACTTTTCGTAATAACCATCATCCTGACTTAAGTTGACGGTCTCCGACAAACTTGTAGCGATCCAGGTGGTGCAGCTCGAGCTGTGCCCCTCGTAATTGAGTTCTAAGATCAGTGATGAAAAAAAACCGCATGTTCACTTACGCATTGAAGAAAATATTGACGAGATTTATTCAGACATTAGTCTTATCGCTCATCAACCAAAGCGAAATTGGACAGTCGATAGGCCATCAAGATAGCAATGAGACAGTCGGACGGCCTCAGCCCGCTAGACGTGCTAAGACCATCCGTACACGTTGCAAAGTCCAGGCGCCGCAGACTGACAAAAACGCTTTTACATCGCCGGAGCTTCGTATTGATCTATCAAAGATACTGCTGTAACATATCTCAAATCAAGCAAAACGATTAATCGCTTTTTCCTATGAAAGTGAAGTAAAGTTGAAGCACTTCCATGACCGGATTGCACCACCGAAAGTGACCAGCACGCAAACGTTGTGGCGAAATTTTTCTGAGCGACTTATCGGGATCGTCGTATTTGTAATCGGGCTTGCTTTGATCACAAGCTTCGCTTTACGTATAGGCTATGTTAAACAGCAAGTGGAAACATTAGTCAGCGCTGATCGTGACCAAGGGTTGTGGACAGCTACACAAATCCAAGTTGAATTATTAGAATTTGAGAAGTTGACCCATGTGGCCAAATCTTCACCTGACACATTTGAAAATGAGGTCCGAACTGATTTTGATATTTTGTACTCGCGCCTAAGCCAAGTTTTAGAGCCAAATATCGCGATAGTTTTTTATGAAGAAGGCGTGTCATCGATTCCAACCGAAATCATAGATATTCGTGACCAGATGGCGGCAATAATCGATCTTAATGATAATCTTAATGTGCAAGAACTCGAAAAACTTGCAAGCTTCGCTTCAAATGCGAATCATTTATGGAAGTCATCTATTGGGCTGGTACTACAGGAAAACCGCGAATATAAAGTATTAGTACGGCAGCAAATGGTCGAGACGTTGAAGTCAGTCCAGTCACAACTCTGGATGGCGGTCGCGATCTCCGCCGCTTTACAGTTATTGGTCATTTTAATTCTGATTTTACGCGTAAAATATCAAAAAGCACGCAATCATAACCTTAAAGATTCTCTAACAGGCTGCGCCTCGCGAGCAGGATTACAATATGCTCTTAAAAACAGCTTCAACAGAACCAAAAGTGGATTCAGCGTTGCTGTCGTTGATGTAAACAATCTCAAAATGGTTAATGATAAGTTCGGGCACAAAGCAGGAGATCTTGTCATTCAAAGCGTGGGGAGCGCTCTTAACAAAGTAAGTCGAGGAATTGACTGCACGGCACGAATTGGAGGCGATGAATTTGTTCTTTTACTGGATGCTTCGGTCGAACAATCTGAACTTATCTTGGAGCGTGCTCGAGAGCACTTGGAAAAACTTAGCAACACAGAGAATTTCAAAAAGCTGGAGATGCAGATAAGCTTTGGCGTTGCATATTGCCCTCAGCCCTCCCAATTCAATGATGCTATGTCTTTGGCCGACGAGCGTATGTATCGTCAGAAAAACGCTGAAAGAAAGAACAAACATTCTGTGATTAGACTGCCACCTGACAACAACATTGTAGGTGTTTGATCCCATGGTTTGATGGTGCGATCCTTTCTCAGAAATGGAAGGAACCATTATGGGACAAGTTCGTCGTGGGAGCGCCACGACCACACACGTTGTCACAGCTGCAATATATCTATCGCAAACTTCGCTCGCGCAGCTGAGCAGGGAATTGGGCATCGACCCCAAGACTGTTGCGAAGTGGCGCAAGCGTTCGACCGTGGAAGATCTGAAGACCGGTCTGAAAAAGCCGCGCTCAACCGCTCTCATAGAAGCGGAGGAGGCAATGATCGTTGCATTCAGGCGGCATACGCCGCTGCCGATGGGTGATTGCCTCTTAGCTCTCCAACCGTCGATTCCGCATCTGTCACAGACTGCTCTGCATCGGTGCCTTCAACGGCATGGCATCTCACGCTTACCGGATGTCGAGGGCGACAAGCCTAGGGTACGTGTATATGTCGATTTTGATGAGAAATACTTCAACATATACGTTTTAAAATGCATTCGAGGTTTCTAATCTTTGGACAAAGACAAGTTGATGTGTTAATGTTTAATAGCATAACGCTATAACTTTAATATTGGTTTTTCTTAAAAAATCTCCTTATGAAACTAAATATGTTGATACCTGTAAAAGATCCTTTCTTAACAGACGTGGAAAACCTAGATGAGAGTTTGCAAGCTGCAGCTGCGTCTTTCCGAAAGCTGCTGGATTTTGATATTTCTTATATATCCCGCTTTGATAATAATCATCAGGTTATAGTGGCGGTTGAGTATTCCGATTCTGGCGCTGATATTCCTATTAATAAAGGAAGTGTAGGCAATCTTGAGCAAACTTATTGCAAACGCGTTGCTGACAACAAACTACCAAGGTTTGTTCGCAATGCAAAAGAAGAACCTCTTGTTGCAGATATCCCAGACATAGCGAAACTTTCTATTGGAACATTAATCAGTGTTCCAATCACTCTGCGCGACGGAACATTATACGGTTCGATTTGTGGTTTCTCTAGAACAATTAGGAATGACATCTCAGAGCGTGACGTTAGATTTGTTGAGCTCTTGGCAGAATTTGCTTCACGCGTTCTGGAAAGCAGCATTACCAAGTCAACTAATTTACGCAAACGTCATGATTTTATCATGAAAATCATCAGTGACCGATCGTTTCAGAATGTATATCAGTCAATTGTTGATTTAACCACTGGCAAGAATGTCGGACTCGAGGCCCTTACGCGTTTCGAAGACGTGTTATTCGTGTCACCTGACAGTGTTTTCCGCGAAGCGGAACGTTGTGGACTTAAGTCCGAGCTTGAAATCGCTGTGCTTCATGAGCCAATTAAGCGCACGCACGAAATGTCTGGTGATTGTTATGTCTCAATAAATGTCTCACCAGTAACTGTAGCGACAAAGGCTTTCAAAGATCTGGTTGCGACAGCTGCTACTGATCATCTTGTCATAGAGCTCAATGAGGCTGACACCGTAGATAGCTACTTTGCACTAAACGATCATCTTAATAGAATCCGTGAGCTAGGTATTTCTTTGGCTATTGATGATGTTGGTTCAGGCTATGCCAATTTTCGCCATATTCTGGAACTGTCACCAGAAATTTTGAAGCTTGACATTAGTCTAATTCGTGACATCGATACAAATCGTAAAAAACAAGCGCTTGCAGCAGCCATTACTGCCTATGCTGATGAATTCGGTTCGAAGATAATCGCCGAGGGTGTCGAGACCGAAGCAGAATTACAAATTCTGCGAAAACTCGGCATTAGCCTAATCCAAGGTTATCTTTTGTCAAAACCAGCTCCTTGGTGACTGCGCTCGTCGTCATCATAATCGTGGGTCTCATCGGCGGCTGCACCGCGTCGATAGGGTGTTCGATCAAGATCTTTCGCTGGTTGCCGCTTGCAGAGGCGATCAAGGCACAACTAAAGATCATTAGCTCGCCCCATGCAGTTGTTAATGCAAAGCTTGGCGGACAAAAGTTCAGCGATGACGTCATGTCTTCGGTCATTGCATTTTTTACTTTGTTTATCTTGTCCTTCGGCCTGTTGACTATCGCGTTGGGGCAAACCAGTCTGTCGCTCAAAACATCCATCACAGCTACGTGGACCCCGATTGCAAATGTCGGCCCTGCATTCGCCCCAGAAATTGGCCCGACCGGTGCATTCGATGCCTTCCCGACACCGGCAAAATGGTTGCTAACATTTGGCATGCTCTTGGGCTGCCTTGAGATTTTATTAGTTTTTGTGTGACTGACACCCAAATTTTGACGCTCGTAGGCAAAGATGGCGATGCGCGAAACAGTGATACCATAATTTTAGCTATTCTAGCACCACGATGATGCACCCAGCCAAATCTGCAAATAAGCCCAGACTTTCAGGCTGACAACACCAACACAAAACCGTAGTGTGCGATAACGCTGGAGGTACAGTACGATGGTCGCACTCAAACCTGATACGCACGTGCTGCTGGACGGCGCTGTTAAGGCCTACAAGCGCGGCAACAGCAGGCTCTGGCAGGCGACGTTCAAGATCGACCAGCACTGGGTGCGCATCAGCACTGGCAAGCAGGATCTTGAAGAAGCCAAGATAGCGGCGCGTGACGAGTACTTGGAGTACAGGTTTCGTTCAAAACACGATTTGCCCGTTGTGACCAAACGCTTTGAAGATGTGGCGCGGCTGGCCATTGTGGATATGCAGCGGCAACTGGATGCGGGCGCAGGGCGCAAGGTGTTCAAGGATTACATCACAGCGCTGCACCGCTATTTCATCCCGTTCTTTGGCAAGACCTTCATCACCAGCATCGACCACGACAGGATTCAGGCGTTTAATGCGTGGCGGGTCACGGTGATTGGCCATGAACCAAAAGCAAGTACGCTGAACACGCACAACTCGGCCATGAACAGGGTCTATGCCGAAGCAGTGTCGCGCGGCTTTGTCATGCAGGCCAAGGTGCCGATCTTGGCCAACAATGGTGAGGGCGCACAGCGCAGGCCAGACTTTAGTTTGGCCGATTATCGCACCATGATCCGCAAACTGCCCTATTGGATTGAACAGGGCAAAGGCGGCAAGTCACGCGATATGCGCGAGCTGCTGCGCGACTATGTGCTGATCGTTGCCAACACCGGCATGCGGCCTGGAACAGAGGATCAAAACCTGCGCTGGAAACATGTGACTGTGTTCACAGAAAATCAGTTGGACTATGTGGAATTCTACCTCGCTGGCAAAACCAAGCCTCGTGAAGCCATCGGTCGGTCGGGCACCATCGACTATCTGCGGCGCATCCACGCTCGAACAGACGCCATCAAGCACATACCCTTTGAAATAATGCTCAAGCAGAAGTTGGACCTGCCAGTGTTCTGTCTGCCTGACGGATCAGTCACTGAGCACCTGCGTCAGACCTTCAAAGCATTTTTGACTGCATCTGACTTGTTGACCTGCCCCAAAACCGGCGAGAACCGCGTGCTGTACAGTCTGCGGCACACCTATGCCACGTTCGCGCTCGTAAATGATGGAATGGAAATCCACGCACTAGCCAAGCAGATGGGCACATCCATCGGCATGATCGAACAGCACTACAGCCACCTCACACCGCGTATGAAGAAGGACATGTTCACAGGGCGGCGGTTTGTGCCAGAAAGCGAATATCGTGCGCTGGGTCAGGTGGACGGCGATGAATGATGATGGTGTGGCACAAGGCTAATCAATGTCGTCGACTGGTCTTCGTGAGTGTAGTGTAGGGCAAACCAAACAACGAACGCGGAGGGCGCGAAGCGGTCATTCGCAGCGGTCAGCGATAAAGCCTCATATGCGGGACTGTGCGGTCTTTCAGCCACCGGCTCTCAGTGTCCGTTTAGCTTTGTCTGGGCACTGGATTTTGCCGTGTTCTTGAAGAAACATCCTCCTAGGTACATCATGAGTGATGAGGAACGAAGCAATGGATCAGGAAAAATTTGCGAAGGTCGAAATCACCAATGCAGACGAACTCTGGGAGTGGTTTGCCAAAAATCATGCTCAAGACGAAAGTATCTGGTTGGTAACTTGGAAGGCCGTAAATAGGGATAAATACACGACCCGCGACCAAGTACTCGATGCTCTCATTGCTTACGGCTGGATCGACGGACGGCGTCTTAAACTTGATGATGACCGCACAATGCAGCTTCTCTCGAAACGAAAACAACAGGCGTGGGCTGCGTCCTATCAAATAAGAGCTCGCAAGCTCATCGAAGATGGTCGAATGACTGAACACGGGCTTGCTGCAATCGAAGAAGCCAAGGCTTCGGGGAAATGGGACGAGATGGCGCACGTCGACGCGCTTCAAGAGCCTGAGGATCTGATTACCGAGATCAGGGCATGGCGTGCGAATGAATGGTGGAGCACCGCCGCGCAATCTTATAAGCGCAACGTATTACGTTGGATTGCAGGTGCCAAGAAACCCGAGACGCGTGCCAAGCGTGTTACGATCGTTGCGGAACATGCTGGGCGGGGTGAGAAAGTACCACAGTACTAGTCGTTCAAAAAATGCATCGCTTTTCGACAACCAGACATTCTCTTCAATGTGACCAAAGTGCAAGGTGAGCTCGAAGAAGACATTCGCCGCGCGGTCCTTGCGGATCCGCTATGACCTAATTGCGATTAAAGCAGTTCAACAGCCTGACTGAGCTGATCAGAATTTACGTCGATGTATCGTTGCGTTGTCGAAATGTGCGCATGCCCCGCGAGTGCTGCGAGTAACCGCACCCCTACCCCTTTGTTGGCCAAGCGTGTGATATAGGTCCTGCGACCACTGTGACTGCTGGCATCTTTGAGCCCACAAGCTTTGTAGATGTCCAAGAACAGCTGGCACATTGTGTTTGCGCTGAAATGCCCGCCCTTCTGGCTCGCAAACAGCGCCTGCTGCGGGTCCATCAGTTTGATCGTGTCCCCATAGTCCACGAGCGCGCGCCGCAAGCGCTGGTTCAAATACACCGTCCGTGTTTGCCCACCCTTGCTTTGTGCTGCTGACAGGATGAACTGTTCGCGCACGGCGCCCGTTTCATCAAATACGTTGCCCACAGTCAGCGCTGCGATTTCCTTAGCGCGCAGACCTGCATAGAAGCTGACCATGATGATTGTCCTGTCGCGAACCGGATGACGCCTGCTGCCTGTATAGTGTAATACTCGGCGCAGCTGCGCTTCGTTTAATGTCTGTGCTTGCCGCATCCAAAATCCCCCAAAACCTAATGCTTTTCTTGCTTTGACTATAAAGTCTGAGGTTTCGGTTCGTCGACCGATTTCCAGCCAGTGTCTTTCTCCATTCTTTTCAATTGGTTAAGCAATAATCTCATAGAATATGTATTACGTGAGGTTTTCAGCTGTGTCGCGCAGCGCAGGATAAACTGTACGGTCATTGCAGCTTTAATAGCTGCAACCGCACGCATGACAAAAATACACGATGATACCTGCATAATCTGTGAGAAAGTCGATAATTCCCTATCCTTTCGGACGGGTCTTTATGTTTACAGATTGAGTATTGTAGATTTAACACATACTAGCCAGTCAACACTGACAATAAGAGGTTTTAAATGTCTGACTTTAATCTGGACAGCATGTCGCTCGCTGAACTCAAGCAAATGCATAAAGAAATCACCAAAGCAATTTCGACATTTGATGATCGGCACAAAGCTGAAGCCCGCGCCCAAGTTGAAGCGTTGGCAAAAGAATTCGGCTTTTCCCTTGCTGAGCTGATTGGCAAAAATAAAAAATCAAGCCGCACGTACATTGCCCCAAAATATCAGCACCCTGAGAATTCAAGCCTCACGTGGTCTGGTCGCGGGCGCAAGCCACAGTGGTTTCATGAAGCACTGGCATCAGGCAAGACACCTGAAGATTTGGCTGTTGCTGGAGCAGCAAACTAAAATTGTTTTGGCCACATGCCTATAAACAGCACCGATATTCATATCAAATCGGTCGGCTCTACCGGGTTGGTCGATGCGCTCATTGTACCTTTAGAAGCATGATAGACTGGCGCGGAATCGAGCAATATCCGCGCTTGTTCTGTCAATCCATACCTTTCAACATATTCCAATAACGCAGCTTCCAGTAGAATGATTAGCTGTTCTTGCTGGCCCACGCTCATGGCTTCCCTCCAATAACTTACTTCACATTGTGCCCAGGTGATTAAGATAGTGTTAACAGGAGAGAAACACTGAAGGGGTTATTGATAAAACAGGCTTGCGACGGAAATATAGAACTACTGTGATTAGCAGATGCTTTGTTGGGGCAATTAATGGAATGAAGATGATAAACCGCCGTATCGCCTCTGTCCTATTTTCCGCAGCACTGCTGGGTGGGGTTCTTGCGCCCGCTTTGGCAGAGCAGCCCATTGAAGGTCGTGCGATGATCGAGGATTTCACAATGCAGCCAGAAACGCGGTGGCGCTTTTTTACCGATCAAGTGATGGGCGGCATCTCAACTGGAAGCGTCGCATTTGCGCAAGAAAATGGACAGACATTTGCCCGCATGACTGGCCGGGTCAGCACAGCCAACAATGGCGGGTTTATCCAGATGCGACTGGATCTCACCACCCCGCCCCCTGACAGTGCAACAGGCGTTCGTATCGTTGTGCGCGGCAACAGCCAGGACTATTTCGTCCATCTGCGCACCGCTGGAACCTTGCTGCCGTGGCAGTATTATCAGGCAAAATTTAGCGTCACAGAAACCTGGAGTGAAGTGCGCTTGCCATTGGCTGCCTTCACAGCGTCTGGTGCGTTTTTGCGCGGTGTGCCACGCGTGAGTAGTCTGGCATCACTGGCTGTTGTTGCATACGGTCGCGACCACGATGCTTTGATCGACGTTCAACAAATAGAGTTTTACTGACCAGTGCTTAACTAAAAGCGGTGATAGCCGCCGGTGTTGAATTTAGACTGTGACGACGACCAATTCCATTTAGCGTCAGTCATGCGTTACTGCTGACTTTTGAGTTTCCCCCAAAAAAACTCCCCCTGCCCATAACAACAGAGGGAGTTAGCATTTACCATCCGAATGCTCTGGGGGCTGTAGGCATCCTCAGGTAACATCATGCTAGTTACGAGGTCTATGTGCTCCAAATGAGGATAAGATAATGATCATTCTCTTTCGACGTATTCGCAGCCGTGCAGGCAACCTTAGCCTTTAATATTCCTCGGCAAGCATAATGGTCAGCACTCGCGCTGTGATAGCTGTATCGGTGGGATCGGGCGAATGCATTGAGAAGTCCAGATCGTAGTAGCTGAACTGCCAGAACACATCGGTACCAGCACGGGTGATCTTGCCGAAGTCATGCTCCGCATATGGGTCGTTGTCTGCTGTGAATGCGTCAAATGATTGCACAGCGGCCAAGATTTCCGCTGTGACAACTTCGCCAAGTGACTGAATGCCCTGTGTGACGACCACACGACAATCCATGAAGCTTTGCCGTGCTAGATCATTAAGTGCTGCTATTTTCGCCGCGTCATCCATCGGCGTTGGCTCGTGCAGCACCTGGCTTGACCGTTGGTTGCCGCAATGCTGTCTTGGCCAATACCGCATCCAACTCACCTGCAGCAGCTGCTGAGGTCAATGCCTCTAGAACTACTGTCACGTCCTTGAGCGCGTTCACGAACAAAGCATTGTTTTTCCCGTCTGCTGCGATCACACGCGCCCCGTAACGGCATTGCACATACCAACCGCCATCTTGAGCAAAGAACCACGGCTTCACACGTCGCTGTGTTTTAACCAAGACACGTTCGCCCTGATCGTTGATCATCCATTTGCTGCGCAGCTTGATGTGGTCTTTCCCCTCTAAAGCAGCTGCTAAGACCAAAGCCTGCTCCTCAAGTGCAGCAATAACCTTGTCACGACGCGCAATCACTGGATCACGTAGTATGCTCTTTGACACTGTTTTGAATGTCAATTTTGCCAGATGCGTCATAGTATAAGTACTCCCTTGTTATACACCTATAACGCGAACATAAAGTCAGCGATTGAAGTGGACGACCGGAAAGACGGGATCATCTGGCAGAAAGATTTGATCAGCCAAAGGCACGGTGTAAACCGAAGCAACGCTCACAAAAAAAGCGTCTAACGGTATAACCCGCTGACGCTGTGTTGTGGCGCATCGCCCATGTATAAATACTTAGCCCTTATGATAACTCTTATCTCACTTGATGCTGTGTCTTGCATTCGACGTTGTTTAACAACTTGAGCACCTCTTAACTTAATATACTGTTTTTATGTATTTTTCGTCTTTCAATTGATGTTTTTCATCTGTTGTCTTTGACTTGATGTTGTTTGAACATTTGCTCGTGAACAAGGATGTGCCAAGAAATTCATCTACGACACCATCCTGTTTGAGTTATCTGATATGTTGCAGTGCGCAGGGGCCTAGCCACGCTACGCTACGAGGTTTCCGTCGTCTGCCGCATACGCTGCCTGTTGTGCCTGTAATTCTTCATATGCTTGCCTAAGCCAGATTGGGCTGGCTGCCCTTTCAATGCGCTGTCGCTGAGCGTCATGTTCGTATTTAGCCATTTCAGCAAAAGTCGTGCGCTCCCAGCTGATCTCGTCCAACCAGGTGGCGCTGCCCATGCGCCAGTATTCGCGCGTGCAATAATCCACCGCGTCGCATCTGCTGATCACCGGTGTGATCCAGTTTTTGGCCAAAGGCGCTGCTTGCACGTGATGCTGTGCCCAGATCGCGTTGAGCGCCATGCAGGCCTGCTCCGGATCTGCGATAGGCGATTGCAACAAAAAGTGGATGTGGAAGTTTTCTGTGTCTGATCCTTCATGCGCAAAGCACCAACGCGGCACACGCACACCCTGTCGCTCAGCCGCGTGGCCAAAGAACACACGGTCCACTTTATTCCAGTATGAGCACAGCAATTTATGCGCTGTGGTTCTGCCGATGCTCCTGCCGTTTACAAACTTGAGCGTGCCAAATACGTCCCACTGTTGCTCCAGCAGATTGGCCATCAAAGTTGTGCGTTCCTGTCTGCGCTGCGCGAATGTCATGCACGATCCTCCTCGTGTATTTATCAACGAGAACGAAGATGCTTGGTATTTTTGAATTGTCGTCTAGAGTTTTCAACTCACACTTTTGGAATTCTGACTGCAAACAAAGTCATAATAACGCATCAGCCTAATCCGATCTATTGAACACATGTCTAAGTATTTCTGCGCACAGGTAGTTTTGGCTTTGACAGTTTTCACAGTAGAATTATCCGCAAGCATACCTTGAAACTGTGTGCGTTCGGCTGTTTTGATGCTTTTTAATAGCTTGTGCAAAACTTGAGCTGAGCCATATTTTGCGACCAAACTCTCATGAAGTGTCAAACGGATTGTTGCGTCCGCTGTCAGTAAGCCGAAGTGCGTTGGAAACCCTTCAATCATCATAAGCGTCGTCAGCTTGTTGAATTGCTTATGGTCCTCTTCAAATCTCACATGACTGTCATCATATTCGGCGCTAATCGCCTCACTCTGTGGCTCCGAGTCCAAGGACTTAATCAAAGCTTTCTTGAGATCAAACCCATCTGAAAAACGCAGAAACCAAAACAGGAGCGCATCTTGCGATGTCATGTTCCAAAACGGTTCAGATCGTTTTAATTGCCGCAAAAAGAAATTGAGTACTTTTACACCTAAGGTTTTTTGCATATGTTCATCTTCAGGACGGTGCCTTAGATAGTTCTCGATCAACATCATTTCTGGGTTAACCCAAAGACGATGCACGCCGCATTCCGTTAAGATGCCATGCAATGCATCGATTTCTGAGGGCGCACTTGGGCAACCAGCTTTTTCTAATGGTGCAATTATGTGATCCTTCATGTCGCGGCCCCAATATAATCATCCAAATAACGGAGCTGCTCATGTGGAGGCATTTTGCGCCAATCAGCTAGAAAAGCTGAGCGCTCCTCTGCTGAAAGGTTTTCGAAGATTTTTCGCTGGACGGCTTCAGAGAGAGTGTCCTCAACATCATCAAGCAGGCTAAAAAATGGATTTTGGGGTTCGTAGCTATCGGAAAGCTCTGCAATGACCCTGCGTTTAGTTATCAAGTGGCGCACATCGGCGTCTATGACCCGTGACAGACCTTTCAGTTCTAGCATCAGTGTTCTCTTATCCATGATCTTTCTCCAACATGGTGCAGACTTGGGTTTGTTCGGCTTGGGTGAGCGTAGGCCAGCGTGCGGCAAAGGCGCGGGCTTGGCCCTCTGAGAGCACTGTTTCAGCCAGCGCAACAAAGTCACTCTGAGCCACTTTTCTCGACTGTGCTGCAGCTATGACCTCACGCAGCCCGTAAAGTTCAAACAGCTTGAATTCGATGTGCATGTCTTTGATGTAACCAGTCATAGCGTACCTCCTACTGCATGAGACGAGCTTGTCGCAGAGCGGTGCAGTTGGCTGCCCCCTGCCCCATGAAAGTGACGGGCCGTGTCAACTTGCTCTTCGAGGTAATCGATGAAGTCACGCGCATCGCCCGTAAAGTTCTGCATCAATTGCTGAACGTCGTTGTGGCTGACAGTTGCACCCTCAGCAGTCAGGATCGCATGGGCACGCGGCACCCAGTTTGCGTTGCTGGGCTTTTTGACTTCCACACAGCGCATACGGCTCTGCAGGGCTGGCTTGATTTTCTTGATGTAGTTGGTGCTGGCCAACAACTGCACACTTTTATGCTGTTCAACAAAGGTGCGGGTCTTGCCAGGCAACTTGTCTTCAAACTCGTCAATTTCATCGATCACGATGATGGCGGGCGTGCCACGGGGCCACATTTGTATTTGAGCCATATTGAGAATTTTGTTGAAGATGGCTTTGTCATATTCAGCCCCGTTTAGCGTAAAATCTTCAATCTCTAAGCCAGCCTGCGCAAACTGGGTTTGTGCGATGAGCCTCAGGGCTTCGGATTTGCCAGTGCCAGGTGCCCCATAAAGCAACAACGGCTTTGTTGGGCGACGATAGGCATAGCGGTCGATGATGGCAGCCACAGTGGGATCGGCAAAGACCAAATCCTGCACAGACCGCGGCCTGTGACGTTCAACGAATGTCATGGAATGTCCTTTCGGAATGCGTGATGAGAAACTGCGAGGCTGGTCACGCCCCGCAGTTATAGTTGCGTCACTCAGCTGGTACAGCGAGGCCGTTGATGTGCAGTTTTGGCGACATGGATGCAAAGAGCTTGGGTGCGAAGCTTCGGACATCCTCAGTACGACGCTTAGCCACATCAGCGACTTGCAGGCCTTTCTGGTCATCCTGCGCTTTTTGGTCGAGGTACTTGCCGGATGCGACCAGCACTGTGTCGATCACCTTGGCGTCGTTGTTGCCAAACAGCAGATCACCCGTACCATCAGGATTGCAGCGGATCAGTCCCACCACGTAATCCTCGTCATATTCGCTGTTGGGTTGAATGAATTCTGGCAAGTTGAAGCTGGCCACAGGGATACGCGCCATGTTGAGGCCCATGACTGCGATTTGCTTATAATCATCCGCAGTCATCGTCTTGCCGTCTTTGACCTTGGATGTACGACGCACTTCTTCCACACCACCGCATTGCTGAATGTAGCTGGCCAAACTTTGCTCTGCAGGCTTGAGGTCATAGGCAATAGTCAGCAGTCGTGCAAAAGCCTGTTCGCGATTGCCCTCTTTGCCAAACACGTAACGGATCACTTTTATACCCAAGCTCGTGCTCGTCCGGGGTTTCATATTACGATCCGTAAGCAATGAATTCAGAGAACGGCGCTTGGCCGTGTCTTCCTTCATTTGTTTATAAATTTCAAAGCAACGCTCAAGAATTGCGTAAAGCTCATCATTGGATGATTTCAGTGTTCCTTCTTCCCAGACAGCACGCGCGGCTGAGATTTGATCAAGCGTCTGTTCTAATTGAACTTTGTAATTGGTGTCAGACATAGGCTGTCCTTTCTGTTGAGCAGAAATAGGCCATCAAGGAGAAGACCTCACACAGTCGAGAATCAACTATGCAATTTCAAGATTGTGCAAAAGCAAGCTCCATGTCTTAACTAACGAACATGTCGGAACTCGTTGAGTCAGGTGGCTTACGCCACAAAAGCAGGTCACGTTCCGCGCCGACCTTCAGACACGCTGCGCCTCAATTCCACTCCACCGCCAGCGCGCAAAAAGGACCAACCCCGCCATATCGCGGCGCACCGGCATGGAAATGTTCAGTCTATTACTATTGGTGGCTCTATCTGCGGCATAGCCAAGACTATCGCAAAACCTGTGCGAATAGTGGTGTTGGTTCCTGCGCAAAGCTATTTCGGGACTTTGGCAATATTTACGGTCAAACGTTTCGGTCGTGGTGGACAAACCATGATCATCTGTTCACCGAACCATCAGCAGTAGCATTTGCCAGTGATAACCATTGTTTTGGCGCTGGTGCCGAAATTGTGCAGGTACAGATTGACGTATCCTTGGGCGCAGAGGCCGTGGAACGCAGTTTGAAAGAACTGCACATGCAGTTGCTGTTTCCAGAGCGGGTAGCCCTTCACCGATCAGCAGCCGTCTATCCCGTCGCACGCCGCCCTGTGCTGGTAAATCTGCATCGCCACATTGCCGTGTACAAATGGCGTCGGCGTTATCCCGAAATGAAGGACGAAGAGATCGCTGATCGCGTCGGCCTTCATGCCGCCGAGCAAGCCAATGGCATCTCACGCAGCTACATGCAGCGGCTGGGTCATTCAACGGGGGACATTGATATCGAACTGAGGCGCGCCAAACGCAAGGCCGTGCAACATGACCTGCGCTGCGCGCGCGAACTGATCGACGGGGTCAGCAGGGGTGAGTTTCCAGTACGCACCAGTGGACGAACTGCATGTAAGGTTAATAATCCCTGAGCATATCAGAATTGCTATATATTCTACCTTAAGCATATTAACCAAACAGTCAAATATCAGTGTTTACTGCACGTATTTCAGACGCTTGCGCATCGATCTTTAATGAACTGCCTAAAAAAGTTTACTGGTTTAAACACAGTAAATGCGTTTACTGTGTTTTTTTAAAGTAAACCACTTCGCTGTGCTAAACCTGTCAACGCATTTGCTGTGTTTAAACCCTATGACTGAACCACAGCCGGTCAAAGCAGGCATTGCCAGTATGTCGTGGTGATCGTGTCGTCCACCAACACATTCGCCACGCCTGCTTGCGCTTGCGGTGCTGACCTACACGCGTGTTGGGTTCGCAGTTCTCTGATCCATCCAGTGCTTGCACGTAGCGCACAGACGCATGTTGAGGCCGTGGCTGGGTATCGGCTTTCGCCTGTGCCTTAATGCTAACGCCGGTTAGTTGGGTTGAGCAACCAAATATCTGCTAAATAGTTATGAACATGAGATATTTAGGAGATACGATGAGCGTAAAACTACTTGAACACATACGAAGTGAACTAATTAGTTCAGGAGCTGCGTCCAACACACCAGAGTTCTGCCGATCTTGGCTGGGGCGCAGTGAGGGGTACATCCGCACGCTGCGCAATCATGGGACTGGACCCAGCATAGAGACGCTCACAATCTGTGCGCACAAGCTTGGACATTATGCGCAGCGACTGCGTGCCAGCGGTCTGTCTGAACATGCTGCCATGGCTGCGCAGTTTGATCGTCTCAAGACGCTTTGTGATGATGCGATTGCGCGTCACGCTGAGGCTGTATGGCGCGCGCCTGACCGGATGGCAGTATGAGCTACTTGTGCAAAACGGCGTGCAGCGCGATTTGCCCCGAAATCCCTTTTGCCGGTAAAAATCCTGCGCTGCGGAATTTTCAGGTGAAGTACTTACAGTTTCGAGGTGGTCTTTTCGCAACACTATCCAGCGCCACCGGAAGGCTATAATGCGCATTGCGGAAATCACTGTGGTACCACTGCGTTTGCCCTCTCGTGGGAATACACAGTCGATGTCAAAGCAGGAACAACACCTGCATCCCGACAATAAAGCCCGCAGGCGACGCAAGTCAAAGCCCCTGCCCTTCAACGAACCCAAGCCCGACAACCTCAGCTAAACGCAGTATGGGGTCACACACGCGCTGTGCGCCGGCTACAGCACGGAGTCGATGCAGGACGCGCTCAGTGTAGCAGTGCGCCCCCGTTGACGCTGTACATGGGAAAATACGCAGCAACTGCACGGTAATGCCCAAACCCTTTGCACCTGCTGTGATGGTTGACGGAGTGGATGACAAGCCTAGTGCAAATACCGTAAAGAATCTACGTGTACCTAGAGAAAAGGGAATGTGCGAGGATCAATCGTAGTCGGTCTCAAACTCAATCGCGGCGTTGCGCAGAGCAGCAGAGAGCGTCGTTAGTACATCAACAGTTTGGATTGCATCCTCAAGTTGCATACGAAAATAGCGAGCATCAACCTGTGCCGTTTTGATAAGCAAAACGAACCGTCTGCGCTGTAGACCGCAGTCATAAACAATCTCATAGCCACCTTCCCGTCCCGTACGAAGGCCTAAGAAATGTTGCCCATCTTGGCTGTGGAGTGTGATCATTTGCTTCGATCCGCTTAAATACGACTGCGGCAAACTTTTGTCAGCACCCTCAAACTGTGTTGATCGTGCTGCTCGGAACCTGTGTTTGATCTTGAATGCGCAGTCATGCGAAAGACAGCAGTTAGAACATTAACGCTTCTTATTGACCAACGACTATGCGCACTCTTCAAAGAAGCAATATGTATTCTCACGATGATCATAGCACAAATGGCTTAAAAAATTTAATCTGATGACTTCAGCGTTCTCACGATAAAATACTGATAGTTTCCAGTAGCGAATTTTTTCGTACCCTTAACACCTCAATGCAATCAATAAAAATACCCAAATATTTGGGTATTTTTAACCACCCAGATTTTTTGTAACCGTTGATGAGTAAGCGCTTCGCCGCACGCCTATGATCCGGAGCAGCAAAGCCTAATGAAAAATTCGCTATGAAGAGTGAAGAAGAATGGAAGTCGCGTGTCCTCCAAAGATCAACAAAAACCACGACCCGATTTGCATACTATAAACGTCGTATCATGTAGGTCGTCTGCTGCGCAAAAAGGGACCATTTCTGGTATTATTGACATTACTGGCTTGCGTCGTGGTGCATTTGCGGAGGCCATGACGAGTGCATCAAAAGGCGATCGCATTCTCTATCATGTTGGTGAACATTGCGCTGGGGCCCACCGGGCAGATGCGCGGGCGGCTTTTGAAGGTGGAAGCGTACTATTAACGATGCGCAAGCGTGACCAGTTTGTCTTTGAATATATCGCGATCCCTGTCGCGCCCAAACCAGCATAAGGTCGGTGACGATCTTGTCCTTAAATGCCCATCGCAATTTGGGCTGGCGGCCAGCTCAAGCCTATGGGTTTGCACGCAACCTCAGCTTGGTACCGATTACAGCTGATGAATTGCCACGACTGGCAAAGGATATGACTGTGGCATTTCGCAAGCAGGGCAACCAGTGGCAGGCCGTCACACTTTTAGGGCCGATGCCAGGGCTTAATCTGCAAGTGCAGGCGGATGGATGCTGGAGCGGACGCTTTGTGCCAGGGGTGCTTCTCAGCTATCCGTTCCAGTTAAGCCCGGATTGCACGACGCTTGCTTTTTGGCCAGATTATACGCCAGAGATAGCCGGCATTAAAGGAGTAGAGCCGCTTTTCGTGGATGGGCAGCTTTCCACGGTGCTTGCAGCAGCGCTCGCCTTCTTGCAAGTCCAGCAACAGGCAATGAACCGACTTGGCCTTGTTTTGTCATGGTTGGCGCAACGTAATCTGTTGCAGGCGTGGCAAATTCCCGAGGTGGTCGAAACACCACATTTAGCACGATATACCGGACTTTTTGCCGTGGACCGCAACCGCTTGGAAGCATTAGACGAAGCGGATTGGTTTGCGCTACACCGCATCATGCCAGTCTCGACCGTTTTGACGGTAGTAAATGCGCATTTATCAAGCCTGGACCATGCAAGGGTCTTCAATCTTCACAGCAGTGACATGGGACTAGCGTCAGTTAGACACATCAATCCCGATATGAGACCAAGAGACGGTGAGCTATGACGACCAAAGACAACCTTGTGTTCTCTGTATTATGACATTGACGCTAAATTCTAAAAATGTGCCTTGGTCACAAGTTCCCTAGTATTTTGCGCTCCAATGTGGGCGAGTTTTTTTGCATGCCTGAATTGCATTTCGAGCGTATACCGGATCAGCGCAGATCTCCCAGGGACCTCTAATTATGCGATTTTGTGAAAGCTCACCCGTCCAAATCCCCGTGGGCCTGTTCAGACTAATGATCAATCTGCCAGGCAAAATCTACCTTACCTGGGCCGATGCAGCGTTTTTGGAAATTATCGAACACCCTTGCGTGCCGGTGGTAGGAGAGCTTGGTGATCTTGTGCATCCAGATAATCGTGCTAGTTTTGATGATGCACTGCAAAGCGCGGCGCAAATTCATGCGGCAACCGTTTGGCAGGGGCGCATGCATACCAAAAGCGCAATCAAATCCGTACGCATTAGTTTGACACCGCCCGACACGGATGATCCTGAACAGCCATGGACCGGCGTTTTGCAGGACCTATCCGATGTCATGGATCTGCAATCAAGATTCGAAAGTGTGCTGGATGCCGCCCAAGCCTATACTTGGCGTCGCGATATGCGCAGTGGCCAGTCGCAATTCGGCATACGTTGGGCCCAGTTCGCGAAACACGAAGACGGCAGAACCTCTATGTCGAGCGACGATTGGCTGGCCAGACTGCATCCTGATGATGTGCCTGCTGTTCGCGCCGCGGTTCAGGCGCTCGAACGCGGCGATCTGGATCACCACACTCTACTGTATCGCCGCAAGCTGGAGGATGGCAACTGGGTCTGGCTGCGCGTGCATGCCGGGGTCAGCGAAAGAGACGGGGAAGGCATACCCACGGCCTTGTCGGGTGTCAGTTTCGATATCACATCCGAAATCGAACAGCAGCAGCGCTCTGACTTGCTCAACCAAGAATTGCGCAACGAGCTATCCGATACCCAAGCAGCACTTGAGCGCACAGCCTATGAGATTACCGAAAATATCCCCGTTGGTACCTATACGATGGTGCTGATGCCAGGTGATGATCTGGCGCAATTCCGGTTCATGAGCAGGAGGTTTCTGGAAATTACGGGGCTTGACGAAGAACTAGCCCGCGCTGACCCACTGATCGGTTTCACTTGTGTTCATCCGGACGATTATGACGTCTGGGTGCAAAAGAATACCCATGCATTCGTCAATAGAGCACCGTTTCGTGAAGAAACACGGCTTCTTGTCCAGGGACAAATCCGTTGGGTCCTGGCTGAATCCATTCCACGCCTGAGAGATGACGGCGCATGGGTATGGGAAGGGGTCATTCAGGACATCACAAGCCAGAAAATCAGCGAACAGGCCATGCGTCGCGCAAATAAGAAACTCTTGAAGTTCGCAGATACAAAGGCCCGATTAGCAGAGCGTGAAAGTCTTTTGCAGGATATTCACGACGGTTTCGGCAACCAGTTGGCGATTGGCAAAATCAGGCTCCGCGATAGTGCGGGCTCGACGGATCAAGCGGTCAAGATCATTGATGATTGCCTCGACGATCTGCGGCTGCTGTTTGATAGCCTCGATGCCGAGGGGGAAACTCTTTGGACGGTTCTTGCAAGTCTACTTGAACGGACGGTGTCCCGCACAAGGTCGCTGCCGGTCACGCTTGATTGGCAGATCGATGCCGCCCGCCGGATCAAACTACCGGCACGCGTGATGTTGCAGGCCGCGCGGATCGTGCAAGAGGGCCTGGCCAATGCCTTGAGGCATGCCGATGCGCAATCAATCTCTCTGATTGTGCGGGTCGAAAGGGGCCAACGCCTGATCATTCTCAAAGATGATGGCTGTGGGTTCGAGGTCGACCAGACATCTACCGGAAGAGGGTTAAACAACATGCGTGCAAGGGCTGAAGAACAGGGTTGGCAGCTAACGATCTCCAGCGACAGCACCGGCTGCTGCGTGACGCTAGATATGGGTTAGGATAGCTCCCCCCAGAGGCGGCTGACCCTAGCGTCGCGGGTTGATCCCAAATTTCTGAGCCTCTAAAACAGCTTGGCTTTTGGAGTTTATTCCCAGCTTTCTAAATAGCGCCCTGCTATATGAATGGACCGTCGAAAGCTGAAGACCCATTTCGTTGGCACATTTTGCATAGCTAAGCCCTTCTGAAATACGCTCAAGCAGTTCGATCTCTCTTTTTGTGAGCTTTTCATCCGGGTCATGGGTAGGGTACTTGATCTCTAGAAGGTCAGATATGATATCTGCCGTAAGTGCGGGGCTGATCGGACTTCTTCCTGCAAGGGTGTGTTTAATGTTGATGGTCAGCTCTGTTGGCGTCGCATCCTTCAAAACATATCCATTAGCCCCGGCACGCAAAGCGCTGATCAGTGATTTTCTGGACATATGTGTGGTCACGACCAAGATCGGCGCTTTGGGAAAACGCGCGCGAATTCTTTCAATCACTACATTTCCGCTAATGTCTGGCAGACCAAGGTCCACTAGCGCAACGTCCAGAAGTCCGAAAATTTTGATATAAAATCAATAGCATCTTGCCCATGGCTAAACACTTGAACCCCCCAAAGATGCTCAACCTGTTCGAGCGCTTTTTCAAGGCTCTGTTGGAACTCAAATTCGTCTTCAACAACTAGCGCACGACATTGTGACAATTTGACGGACATTAGCACATTGGCCATTCTACAAGTGAGGTTCGCATGGTTTTTGCTCTTATCCCCCTGCAACACTTTATTGTCTTTGTAGCACGGCAACTTACTATAACAGGAAAAAAAGCACACACAAGAAGAACGTGATGATCGATGTTGGGTCAATCTGTCAACAGGCTCCTCAAACCTGAGCGCCGCTTTGAAGCACTAAAGAGCCGTTCTACTGCTATGTCTCTTGTCAAGAGGCCTCTTTTTCCAATCACGAACCACTGCATTCATAGCCAAATAGTGCAGAAAAACATCAGTGTTTCTGAAGGGTAGATTTGTCTTTAATAGGATCAGGCCCTATCGCAACTTCATGAACAGCTGGCATCGTACAGTGCGTGTAACAGCCGTGTTGATGCCGACCTACCCATGGCCGCAGCACGTGTAGCAATCAGCACGGGTTGCTGCGCTACGCGGCGTTTTTGGGCGTAACCATGCAGATTACCGCAAAAAATGCTTGCAGATGTTCATTGCTCAAAAGGCTGGCAGGCATAGTTTAAGTTGCTCACCCTATAAAATCGAAGGGGTTTGATTGGGCAAGATTCCAAGAGGCAATTTTTAGGTAAGACCTGCCGACCCGTAAGAGGGCTTAAGAAGTGTTGCCCATTTGGGGTCGGCAGCGCGTATAGTTCTGCTGCTGTCATAGGGCACCACAGCAGCAAAGCCTTGTTACCTTTGTAGCATTCACTATTTCTACATCGTTATCCATTGGAAAAAATTTGGAGCTCCAATGGAATATCAGCGTTCAACTCGTAGGCTAGATCCTTTAAACCCCAAATATTCTTTACAAAAACAGAAAGTTATTAACGGGTCAGTCGTGATGGCTACAGCGCTGGGGCTTGGCGCTTGCCGCAGCTCAGAAGGTTCGACGGAGGGTACAACTACAACGGTAAGTGGCTTTGCTATCAAAGGGCCGCTTGATGATTTTCGCGTGTTCATCGATGGCAACTTGAATGGCATCTATGATGCGGGTGAGGCCGTTGCCATTTCTGACACCGACGGTGCCTTCAGCCTGCAAGCGCCTGCAGGTCAAACGCTGCATGGCGAGGTTACCTCGACAACTATAGATGCAGCATCAGGGCGTGTTATTGCGGGTCACTTTGCGGCAGCACCGGCTGGGGCGACAATCATGTCGCCAATGACCACTGTTCTTGCTCAGACCACGTTGTCCGAGACCGAACTACGTCAGGCCTTGGGGCTGTCAGTCGACCTGTTGAGCTACAATCCGTTTGATGCAGCTAATATCAGCACTACAGCTGCTCGGGATGCCGAACATGTGGCCCAGCAACTTGCCAATATCACCCGCGCAATAACCGGCCTTGGTCAGGGCGCAGGACTTGACGCACGTCCAGCTTTTGACATCGCATCTGGAGCTTTAAACACGGTGCTTGTGCAGCACGTGACCCAAAACCCCAACATTGAGATGGATATGTGGGGAGATATGACCATTGGGGCGGTTATGTCCGCGTACCGAGCGGGTCTTGAAGCGGCAGGCCACTCCACTACTGTTCTTGACGCGCTGCAGGCAGAGATAGACAGCGCCATCGACATCGTAAACCAGCGTATCCTTGCGGTTGGCAGCCTGACCTCGACAGAAGCGCGGGCGGTCTTTGGGCTACCATCAGACCTCTATGATCAGATAAAGGATGCAGCGACAGCAATCGCAAATGGCGAAGCCAACCCCGGCCTGTCCCTCGACACATGGGCAGGTTTGGAACAGCAACTGGCCGAGAACGGCTTTGTGCCGCCACCGCCCGGACCGCCTGCTCCGCCTGCGCCTGTAGGCGCAGCACCGGTGTTCACCGTGAACAATCCGACCGACACATTCACCGTTCAATCCGACATCGATGCGACGCTAGAGGTGACCGGCGGCGGCGTTCTGGCGAACCTAGTGGGTGGCAACGCCTTTACCTTGGTCCAGCAGGGCGCCGTGACCACCGGCACCCTCTTCGCCCGCGCAAACGGCCAGACCAGCGCCGTCTCGGCGCAAACCTTCACCCTCGGCACGGCCGGCAACGTTACGATCGATACCACCGGTGCCAGCAACCGCGTTGACTTCATCCTCGGCGGGGATGGCAACGACAACATTTTGGCAGGATCAGGGAACGATCACATCATAGGTGGAGCTGGAAACGACACTCTTGATGGGGGTGCGGGTGTGGATCGGATACATGCGGGCGATGGCGACGATATCATTCTCGGCGACAATGATGATGTAAGTCTCGATGGTGGTAACGGAACCGATACTTTGCGCCTGTTCGCTAGCTTCACTTCAAACCGCGATATTTCTCAAATGACTTCCATCGAAGTCATCACACTAATGGCGGATAGCTTAACCCTAGACATGAGAGGGGTATTTGAGGCTGAAACGCTGAACGGATTTGCTACGGGTGCCAGCACGATCATCGGTGGGAATGCAAATGAGACCATCACAGGTGGTATGGGCAATGACAACTTAGACGGAGGTAATGGCGACAACATTTTGGATGGAGCCGGCGGTAACGACACATTAACCGGTCAACTTGGTCACGATACGTTTCGGATCACGGCAGGGACCGATACTGTCAACAGGTTCATGGGATCTGATGTTGTTGTGGTATCGGCCGGGGCAACTGCGATCGTGAATGTTGCACAGGAATTTACCGCAACGAATGCGTCACGAAACAATGGCGGTGCAGCTGCAAATGCCAGATTCAACGTCGACACGCTGAATGTCGACTTTGCGAACTTCTCAGCAATGACTGTGGTAGATGCCGTAACCGAAGGCATCGACATAAGGGGTGCAGCTGCTGTCGGAGGGCTTGGTACATCCATAATTACCGGCACGAACGGAAACGATACGATCGAAGGCTTTTCGACTGTTAACGCAGGTGCGGGGGATGATACCGTAACCGGAGCTGCTGGAAACAGCACAATTACCGGTGGCGCAGGGGCGGATACGCTGGCTGGTGGTGGTGGTAACGACACCTTCGTGTTCGGTGCCACGGACTCGGCATCAGTTCCAGGCGCTGGAACTACAGATGCCACCGGTTCTGACCGGATTACTGATTGGAACGCTGGTGATCTCATCCGGGTAACTGGGCAGGTTGCCAGCGGTTTTAATGTCGGAACTCACGTACTTGTTGGCCTCGTCGACCCATTTACTCCGGGTGCCAACGGAGCCGTAATTTTCGCGCAAAACTTTGTTAATACCACATACCTGGTCGCAATGGATGGAAATCTAGCTGACGGCGACGGGTTTGATATCGCCGTCGATGTAACAAACGCCGATACTACTGCAGCATTCACAAATGCAGCAGCGGCACGGGCCGCTACTCAGTTCGATGTGACCCTTGCGGACGGCGGTGCTACCGTGGTGCTTGGAGCAAATGCGGATACCTTAGTAGGCGGAAATGGCGCAGACAACATCACTGGCGGTGGCGGCGCCGATACGCTGACTGGTGGCGCAGGCGCAGATACGATTACCGGCGGGGCAGGTGCGGATACCTTGATTGGTAGTGCTGGCGACGACATCTTTCTTATTGGTGCTGCAGGAAAAGGAGAAGGCTCTCATCACGAGTTAGGCGAAATCATCGATGGCGGTGAGGGTAACGATACGGTCCGCTTTGTTTCTACCAAGCCTAACGATACTTTGCAGCTCACAGCTGATGTCAAAGTAGAAACCGTCGCGATTAGCGACGCCCACGGCAGCACAGTAGGCACCTCGAATTCCAATATCGATGCGAGCAACATGATTAATACAGAACATGTCATCTTGATCGGAAACAATGGTGCCAATCAACTTACAGGTAACGCTGGAAACAATACGATTATTGGAGGTGGCGGTAACGATTTAATCCGCGGTGGTCCTGGTGATGATAATCTTTCGGGAGGTGCTGGTAGTGAAGATTTCATTTTTAATTTGAGCGATACTGGTGTGAACAGAATTACAGACTTTCAAGTGTCCGTGGATGACATAATTCTAGAGGTCACCGGGTTAAGTGATCGTGATGGCGTCGCTGTTGCCGCTGATACCATTAACAACTTAAGCTTTGACTCAATTGATAATATCGATTTTGGGACAGCTAATCTTGGGAGCGGCGATGTAATTGTCGAGGTACTAACCGACAGCCGTTTTGGATTTTCTTCAGGATTGGCAATCAATTTAGACTTTGCGACTTCCACCCCTAACGAAATCGTAACCGCGGTCGAAGCAGTATTTGCAGGTAACAATTGGGGGGGGGACGGCCAGGCAGCCTACATCGAAAGCGCGAATTCCGAAGACCTCCTGTTTATTATGTATGAGGCGGCAGGCGAGGGAGATACGCAAGATGCGGTACTTATTCGCGCAACGGGTGACGGGGTTGCAGATAGTTTTGACGGAGAGTTATCGCTTAACGGCATATTGTTGAACGTCGCCGCCAACAGTCTGTCCGCAGTTGATTTCACGAACGTATTTGCTATCGAATTTGGCTAGCATTTAGATCAAACGATAGGCCTGAACCCTTAGTGCTAGAATGATTCAATTTCCGACCTAACGGGGCTGATGAAGTGGCGCACAAAATGCCCGTATTGTCGACCAATAGGATGCGGATGGCGGGCCGGCCAAAACGGGCCGGTACCTAGACATCAATGAACAGCAAAAGGCGCTGCATAGACAAAACCTTCATGGAACAGCCTTGCCACAACCTAAAATATGCATGCGCCTATCTGAACGTTTGCGAAACGGGATTTTTACAAACACCAAAGCCCTGACACAGCACATCCCGCAATCTTTGTAAGTGACGTTTTCTTCTGTTTACGATAATTAATTGTGCAAGTTCATCGCTTTAGACACCACCGCTAGCTGGTAATTCGCATCGGCAAGTTCAACCGATAGCCGTAGCCACGCATAGTTTCCAAGGTGCTCTTGGCACAGCCGAGTGAGGCGAGTTTCTTGCGGAGCCGGACAATCCGCACGTCAATGGCCTTGCGTGAGCCCTGGTCTAGATCCAGATTTAGTACTTCAGCCATTTCAAACCGCTCTAAGCCTCGCGCGCCAGCGATCGATAGGCGATACAAGATAGCCAATTCGCTGCCAGATATGGGACAGCTTGCTTGATCAAAATGCATTACCTGCGTAACCCGATTAACTGATAAGCCAATGTGTTCTGCATTCAGTCCCGCATGACGCTGCGTAAGGCGACGGACAGTCGACAACAGCACAGCTGGATTGGTAGGCTTGGTAAGATAAATGTCAGCACCAAGCTCGTAGCCCTTAACTATGTCTCCATCCCAATCACGCGCAGACAAAATAATAATTGCTGCTCCTGGGTCACTTGCTCGTATAGATTTCACTAATGAATAGCCGTCCATTTCTGGAAGATTTAAGTCAATAATAAAAAGGCCAACTGTCGTATTAGTCTCTAAATAACTCTCTGCATCCTCACACTGCACAACCGTATAGCCATTTTGTTCGAGGAAAAGTGCGGTATAATTTCGTAGGTCTTCATTATCTTCTATTAAAGCAATAGTAGTCATTGGTACCTCGTGTGGTGAAGATATTAATTAAGGACAAACGATTGCTACAAATGCTACATACCACTTGAAAACGATAGGCGCATTACAAACTCGTCATCGCTCTTCAATATCTTTAGCTCTGCACCGAAAGCATGAGTTAAATATTTTGCAAGGTATAAACCAAGACCTGTACCTGGCTGATTGGCGTTAGTTGTGTCTCGATAGTATTTTTCGAAAAGACGGTCTGGTTCTAGGATTGGGCGGCTCAATGCATTTTTTATCAAAACGTCAATACTATCCGATAACTTCTCAATGGTAATCGAAACCTGTGTTTTAGGTTTTTTATATTTTTCTCCATTCCCAACAAGATTACTTAAAACAATATATAGTCCATTCCAATCAGCATTTACTTTTATGTCCATACACTCAATATTTGCAGAGCTATCGACCGACTTCAGTACATTTTTGATCAAGCTACATAAATCTATCTCTGTTGTCTCCAGCACAAAAGCGCCGCGCTCGATGTGCTCTACACGACTAATTTGGTTTAAAACTGTACTGATGCTGTCTGTAGATTTCTGAAGTATCTTCTGATCAATCCGTCCGACAGCTTCAGCCATCTGCAAGGTAGCCAATGGCGTTTTAATTTCATGAGCTAACGTTTCCAGCAAGCGCTTCATTTCAGATCGCTTTTCTTGCTCAAGTAGCGACAGCTCAATGAAATGCTGGGCACGCAGCTCTAATTCTGTATTTGCTCGATAGGTGCGTTGCTGATGTTTTAACATGGCGTATGCAATAAAACCACCAGGAACCAGAGCATAATTCATAAACATTATATCTGAAATACGCAAGTAATTACTGTTTTCGAAATATGAAAGAATAAACAGCAAAATTAGAGGAATAGCCTGCAAAATAAAGTATGCGCCAACAGCAGTACGTGACAGCTGGATCTTTGATGTGTCGATTTTATTTTGCCGAGGCAAAACTACCATCATTGCGCCTAAAAGAAGAGTTAGGAGTGCTGAGATATTATTGACAATGAGCGCAAGTGATACTTCTCCTGAAATAAAAAAAACAGTTTTCGCAAGAGCACTCAGAAGAACCATAATTAAGAATGCCTTGATGGCCGTTTTGCAATAAATCGTACGTAACAATGCAAAATCAAATAATTGGGCAACTGTAATATAGGCGAGCCCAGTAACGTTGTGTATTAGGTCCTGCGGTGGCAGACTTTCTAGACTAGTCAAAAATCTCCACATTCCAGAGTGGACAAATAATGCCCCCGAAAACATTGCCAATCTGAGTATAAATGTTAAAAGCAAAAGTTGTGGACTGCTTACCACTGCGCTTGTCGCCCATGCAAAATACAGCAATGTTATTCCGAAAGATAAAGAAAACCAAAACACAGAAGTTATTGCCAAATGTCGCGCTTCATTAAAGCCAACAATCTTAAAAGATGGATAAATTACGTTTTTTGACGCAATTTCGATATAGATAGGTGCATCCAACTGATAACTTGTTAGTGTGACTGAATACCCTTCGGGTATCATACTTATCGGCGATGTTTCCCGATCTCCTGCGTTTAGAATTTTTTCATATCCATGAACACTGTTTGCAAACACCTGTATATTGTCGATGTGGACTGGGGTGATGATCAAATGCTGACCATCAACTACATTATCTGTTTGTGCATTGATGCGAAACCAAACTGGCTTATCTTTAAATCCTAAGTTTTTTCCAAGGTCGAATTTTGAGAAGGTGACGTTCTTCTGACTTACAATTTCTTCAATCTCATAATCACCGATAACGTAGTTGATCTCAATGTGCGCTGTCTCGGCTACAGCCATAACTGTCGAGAATAGCACAATTAGAGTACCAACGAAGCTTAAGATTAAGTGCTTTAGAAGAACAGTTACTGGCATCAGGGTTTACTCTCACAGAGGGTCCGCAATGTTGATAATACCCTGCTACGGCGGTATTTGCAAAGTTGCCTAACATTGTGTTTGCGACTATGTTTGAAACACTGTGTTTAACACAGCGTTTGTGGTTATGGTGAAATTGAACAGCATCGCACATTATATAGCACACCGTGATTTCGTGCCGATTAACCTTTTAATATCAATGACTTACAGCTAACACAAGTCTTGAAAATCCTCGTGTCGGTGGTTCGATTCCGCCCCTGGGCACCATTTTAACAAATATATAAAATGGCTGAGCTTTCGTACAGTTTCACGAAACGTGCTGCACACTCATCGCATAGTTTTGTCGCGCATTTGTGGGCCGAATTACTGCGTTGAACACAGTGTTTGTGAGTCGCGGGTTTTGACGCAATGCTTTGGATACAGATAACAAACACCCTGTTTGTGACACGGGTCTTTAAAACAGTTTGCGGAATGGCGTCAGACGTCCAGTCGGGCAGATTACATATGCACTGCCGGCGCCCGAAAGCTCGTCGTTATCGGGCAAGCCTTATACAAATCTCCACAAAATTTTGCCAGCCCCGCCGCGCGGACAATACAATTGCTAGATTTATGACGTTAACGCAGCGCATTCAGTCTGCACTTATATCCCAAGCGAAGGTTTCTTCCCTGACGCCCAATCAGTTTTTCACAATATGTCGCAAAAGAAAAATACCCCACCACGTCTCTAATGTGGTGGGGTATTCACGTTTTTGAACAAGATTGGGTAACCCCAATGGATAAGCAAGGATTTATCGCAAACCGCGACGGGTCAATAAATCTAAAGATATATGCAGTGCAAGTAAAATAAATAAAAGGATCAAATACGTCAGTTCTGTTGTAGGGATACAGAACATGTCAGCAAAAAATTACCGTGTTTATTAGGAAGCGCGCTTTCTGATACGGAGCACACTGAGCGTGCCACGATCAAAACTGTTTGATCTCGAATTCAATGATGCCCTAGTGACATCTCGTATCACAGCGGTGTTGTATTTGATCGACTTATATTCATCGCCGAAAACAACATCAGTTCATTAAGGCCATCGAAGCTAAAACGCTTTTCACCAAATGATCCCGTTTGCATCAATAGAGACTACTTTTCGTTCTATTCTACACAACAGGATACTTCGCTTAAATCGCCAGGTATTGCGCCCGTAGATCACTGTTTTCGAGAACTTCAGCAGCAGATCCATCAAAAACGACTGACCCTGTATCAAGAATTACTGCACGATCAGCCAGCTTGAGAGCGGCGACGGCATTTTGTTCGACGATCACGGTTGTAATGCCTTGATCGCGGATGACGCCTAAAGTCTTTGCGATCTCCTGAACAATGACCGGTGCCAGTCCTTCATAAGGCTCATCCAGCAAAAGAACCTTGATATCGCGCGCGAGTGCCCGCGCGATTGCCAGCATCTGCTGCTCGCCCCCAGACAGCGTTACACCTTCCTGCTTGCGACGTTCACCAAGGCGCGGGAATAGGTCATAAATACGGTCCAGCGACCACCCTTTTGGCGGAGCGATCTGAGCGAGCTGCAAGTTCTCTTCCACGGTCAAGCCAGCGATAATACGACGATCTTCTGGAACAAGTGCAATCCCTGCTGCGGCAGCTTGGTGGCTTTTCATTTCATGCAGGGGTTTGTGATCAAGCCAAATCTCTCCATGTCGCAATTCGGGATTACCAAGCCGCGCTATTGTTCGAAGCGTGGATGTTTTACCTGCGCCATTCCGGCCAAGAAGAGCAAGAATTTCGCCTTCATGGATACTAAAACTTATGTTTTGGACGATATAACTTTCGCCGTAATACGCCTCGACCTCCCACAAACTTAGAAAGGCTGGGCTTGTCGCGGCATTGTTAGCGTGCTTGTTGAAAGGTGCGTTCATGTAATCCTCCGGAAAGGGGTTCGTCTTGTGACGTATCCCTTATACTTGTGCCTCACCAAGATAGGCTTCACGCACCTTCGGGTGCCCTTTGATATTGTCTGGCGTGTCCTCAACGAGGGGCGTGCCTTGTGCAAGCACTGTAATCCGCTCTGCGAGGGAGAATACGACGTTCATATCATGTTCAATAATGGCCATCGTAATACTGCGTTTTTCACGAATCTCTTTCAGCAACGCGATTGTGTTTTGAGTGTCAGCACGTGCCATTCCGGCGGTTGGTTCATCCAAGAGCAGCAAGCGGGGGTTTTGTACCAAGCACATCGCCATTTCGAGGCGTCGCTTGTCGCCGCGGGACAGGCTCGATGCAATCATGTGTCGCTTTTCTAACATGTTTACATCTGCAAGTATTTCTTCAGCCTGTTGTTGAATTGCTTTCTCGGCAAAAATACTTTCGTAGGCGTGCATCCTGAAGGCGCCATCGCGCTTCGCAAAGCAAGGGATCATCACGTTTTCAAACACGCTCAGATCGCCAAAAATCTCGGGCGTCTGAAACACGCGACTGATGCCCATCTGATTGATTTCATGCGGCTGGCGACCCAGTATTGATTGTCCGTCAAACGTGACAGAACCGCTATCTGGAATGAGCTTTCCAACCAAGACGTTCAAAAGTGTCGACTTTCCCGCACCGTTCGGACCGATGATTGCGTGGGTAGTATTTTCCGCGATGCTAAGATTCACGTCATCTAGCGCCTTCAAGCCACCGAACCGCTTGTTTACGCCTTTGATCTCAAGGATGCCCATGTTCAGATTTCCTTATTCGGCCGGTTTTGTTGTGCTGTCTTTTGCGACAACATTTTTCTTGCGACGAAGCCAGCTACCAATCTTCTGTCCACCTTGGATAAGGCCTCCGGGCAAAAAGATTACGACCAACATAAACATTATGCCCAGCGTCAGATGCCACCCCTTGCCAATAAAGGGATAGACAACCGCAACCATAAAATCCTGCAGTCCATCCGGCAAAAAGGCAAACCAACCTTGCAGGATTGACTCGTTGATTTTGGAAATGATGTTCTCGAAGTACTTGATAAAGCCCGCGCCGAGAACTGGCCCAAGCAGCGTCCCCGCACCACCAAGTATCACCATGATTACGATTTCGCCTGATGCGGTCCAAAACATGCGTTCTGGGCCAACCTGAGTATCCATTGCCACAAGAAGGCCGCCCGCCAAACCGGCATACATGCCGGAGATTACAAACGCAGCGAGTGTATAAGGCTTTGGCGACAGACCAGCGTAATTCATGCGTTGCTGGTTCGACTTGACCGCGCGCAGCATCATGCCGAAGGGCGACCGGAAAATCCTGATTGCGAAGTAGAAGGAAATCAACATCACGACGGCAGCCACATAATAGCCGAGGTTAAACGTGAACTGCCACCCAGCTAATTCAAGCTGATAGCTAGAGCCCATACCATATCCAAACAGGTTTGCCCGTCCGATTTCGCCGGCCTCAAGCGCCTTATCAAGCAAAGGCGTATCCGTTGATTTGATCTGCAAGCCAGTCTCACCACCGGTGATTGGTGTTAGTACAGAATAGGCCAGCGAATAAGACATCTGCGCGAATGCAAGAGTAAGGATCGAAAAGTAGATTCCTGAACGGCGCAGTGAAATGTATCCAACGACAAGCGAGAACACGCCCGCCACGATGACCGCAAAAATGATCGACGGGATGATGTTCATCGTGACCAGTTTCATCGACCAGATCGCTGCGTAAGAACCCACACCCAAGAATGCCGCATGCCCGAAGGACAAATAGCCAGTCAATCCGAAGAGGATGTTAAACCCAATCGCAAGGATGCCGAAGATAACAAATCTCTGCATCAGGTCCGGATAGCCCGCATTAAACTGCGACATGGCCGAACCTTCGGGGAAAGGGTTCAAAATGACTGGGGCAAGCAATGCAAGCGCAGCGACGAGCAAAAGTAATTTTCCATCTTTCGATTCCAGACCAAACATCTGATTATTCCTCCATAACACCCTTGCGGCCCATCAATCCCCGTGGACGGGTCAGCAGAATGATGATGGCAACAAGGTAAATGATGATTTGGTTGATGCCTGGAAAGCTCTGAACGATCATCGGCATTGACGCAAAACTTTCTAGGATGCCGAGTAGGAATCCAGCGGCTACCGCACCAGGGAGAGAACCCATTCCCCCGACAACAACAACAACGAAGCTGAGGACAAGAAAGTCCATGCCCATGTGATAGTTGGGCGCGACGATTGGTGCGTACATTACCCCTGCGATACCAGCGACCGCGGCCGCCAATCCGAACATGAACGTAAAGCGCTTGTCGATATCGATACCAAGAAGTCCGACTGTTTCGCGGTCGGCCATACCGGCTCTGACCACCATGCCAAAGGTCGTGAATTGCAGAAAGGCAAACACACCGGCGATAATGACCACGGAAAAGAAGAAATAAATCATGCGCCAGTACGGATACATGATCGTCACCGGATCAAACCCCAGCCAGATACCAAAATCGAGGCTGCCGTTGAACGCTGGCGGTGCTGGCGTCTGGATCGGGTTGGCTCCGAAGAAATACTTGATGATTTCCTGAAGCACGATCGCAAGGCCAAAGGTTACAAGAATCTGGTCCGCATGGGGACGTTTATAAAAATGCTTGATCAAACCACGCTCGATAATCAGCCCGATAGTGATCATGACTGGTATCGCGAACAGAATTGACAAAGGAACCGACCACTGGATAATCGACGCCGCCAGATCAGGACCAAGCCAATCCTGGATATATGGTACCTGTACTTTGAGCGGGTTGCCCAAAAAGTCAGTGCGCGTTTCGTCAATTACTTCATGGCTGAACGACAGCAACCGAGAGAAGGTCACGGCGCAGAACGAGCCAAGCATAAACAGCGCTCCATGAGCGAAGTTTACCACGCCCAGAGTGCCGAATATCAGCGTCAGTCCAAGCGCGATAAGCGCATAGGCCGAGCCTTTGTCTAATCCGTTGAGTACTTGTACAATGATCTGGTCCATAGATCAGGTGCCTCGCATGGTGAATAGGCTGGGCTTTTCGACAAAGATCAGGACGCGCGCAGTCAGCCCGCACGCGTCCCCTTTGTTTTTTTAAGCGCCGTTGTTACAGTTTCCGAGCGCACCGCCCGCGAACTGTGGATGCTCCGGATCGTAGGTGACTTGGTCGACAGGTGTCACCTCGACGATCTCGACCAGGTCGAACTCGTTTTCTGGGTTTTCCTTGCCGCGCACGACAATAACGTCCTTGAAGCACTGATGATCGGCAGACCGGTACAGTGTTGGGCCGTTGCCCATGCCGTCGAACTCAAAATCGGCAAGTGCTTCGTCGACTGCGCATGGCGCAAAGCTTCCGGCCCGTGTGACCGCATCAGCGTACAGCAGCGTCTGGACGTAGCAGGTATGGGCGGCCTGCGACGGTGGGAAGCCATATTTGGCACCAAACGATTGTACGAAAGCATTCGTACCGCTGTACTTTGATCCGAGCTGGTCTTCGAGCTTCCAATCCCAGTTCTGCGAACCCAGAATCCCGGCAATGTTTGCACCGGCACCGCGCGCCATCAGCTCTGAGTACAACGGAACAACAATCTCAAAGTTCTTGCCGTTGGCTTGTGCATCGCGCAGACCGAATTGTACGGCATTGGTCAACGAGTTGACCATGTTTCCGCCGTAATGGTTCAGAACGAGAATATCTGCACCGGAGTTCAAAACAGGCGCGATATACGATGAAAAGTCAGTCTGCGTCAGCGGCGTCAACACCGTGTTAACAGTTTCCCAACCCATCGCTTCGGTAGAAGACCGAATTGCCTCTTCAGTCGTATAGCCCCAGTTGTAGTCGGCAGTCAGGTGATATGCCTTGCGATCTTTACCGTATTGAGCGGCTAGGATTGGTGCCAGTGCAGCACCCGACATATATGAGTTAAAGAAGTGACGGAAACCGTTGGCCTTGCGATCCTTGCCAGTCGTATCGTTCGCATGGGTCAAGCCCGCCATGAACACGATGCCAACCTCTTGGCACAGCGCCTGAACGGCAACAGCTGTCCCCGACGACGAACCGCCGGTGATCATGATTGCGCCGTCTTTCTGGATCATCGACTGCGCAGTCGCGCGTGCAACGTCAGACTTGGTTTGGTCGTCGCCAGAAACGTATCTTACTTCCCGACCAAGTATGCCTGTTCCGTCCAGAGCTTTGGACGAAAACGTGTTGAGCATCCCGCCGTCGCCTTGGCCATTAAGATGCTCGACCGCAAGCTGAAGCGCGCGAAGCTCATCGGCTCCTTCGTCAGCATAAGCACCCGTTAGCGGCACCGAAAAACCAAGAGTTACATGGTTTGGGCCAGGCGCATTTGTGAAACCTGCTTCCTGCGCACGCAGGTACGTCGGCAACGCGAGCCCAGCACTGGCGAGAAAACCAGTCTTGAGAACGCCACGACGCGAAAATCGCGAATTGGACATTATTATCCTCCCTGTTGATCAACGCCGGTCGAGCCTCCTCGCTCTTGCGGCATACGCTCCTTAACGCTCGTCCAAGGTCATGATAATTACGCAATCTGGCAATAGATTAATTCACGAAAGATGATTGGTGAAAAAATAATTAACAAAATAAGTTTATGTCGTGTTAATTATTTTACAAATTTGCAGACAACCTATTGAATTATATATGAATACAATCTTTGCGTTACCTCCGATTTAGCGGCCGCTATAACCAGGCAATCCGGCATGAATGGCTGGACCAATACAGCTTCGAAAGCATCGCGGTGGCTCAGGATCAAGCCACGCAATGGCTGTCGATTTACAACAGCGCCGCCCCAACATGTGCAGCGGCGGCATCATACCTGCCATGAGACTGAAAATGGCGGCGTACGCTTTACAGGTGTACTCTTTCAAAAATGAGGCGATTACCATCACAGTCGCACTTCAATCTCAGACATCAGCCGGTTGGCTTCTTCTTTTGGTCATGTGGCGTATTTGTGCGGCTATCAAAGGCATCATCCCGCCCGGTACGATCTGTTGCAACACCGATCAAAGGCCCTAGATCTATGTTACGAATGGAGGGCTCGGACGCATCCCAAATGCACTGGCCCTCGCAGCCCATACCCCATGCTCAGAGGAGCATACGATGCATATCAAAGCCGCAAAAAAGCTGTTTATCCTTAGCAAACGCATATGCGTGGGCATCATGGTCGCTTTTCTGGTCGTTACGGGCAGTGCCAGCATGGCACTTGACCGCGATACGCCGTTTGAATCGATCTACGGTGGCACATTAACTTTGTCGCAATGGGAGGGTCAGCCGGTGCTTGTTGTTAATACCGCGTCTTTATGCGCCTTCACCGATCAATATCGCGACCTGCAGGCGCTTTATGACCGCTATCGTGACGCAGGTCTGGTAGTTCTGGCGGTGCCATCGGACGATTTCAATCAAGAACTGGCCAGCAACGCAGAAGTGAAAGAGTTTTGTGAGCTGATCTATGGTCTGGATATGCCCATGACCATAATTACCAGCGTCAAAGGACGCGATGCCCATCCTTTTTATCAGTCGCTGCGCAAGGAGACAGGTTTCACGCCGCGCTGGAATTTCAACAAGGTATTACTTGATGGTGAAGGCAATGTTGTTGACACCTTCCCATCGCAAATAAATCCCTTGTCAGATGAGATTACAATGCAGATTGATCGTGTTCTGGCTGATTTATCTGGATAAAGTCAGCACCTACCGGCAGACGGAATTTTGCGGCCTTTATGGTTTTCGCGCGATGAAACGAAGCAAGCTAGCAAAACATGATGTGTTTGATCGCATCAATGCCGCCATTAGACGACCGCAATCACTATAAAATTTGCAAGCGATATAGCTTCATTCATTTCGCAGGCAGTTCGACCGTAATTTTAATTGATGAATACCACGCTGCAAGACTGCGAATTTCTTCATCGGTCAGCGTTTCAGCAATAATGCTCATCTGCTCGTTTTCACGGCGGCCGTCACGAAAGTCCTGCATTTGTTTAATCAAGTAAAACTCGGTTTGACCGGCAAGGTTCGGATTGTTTGGCGCTGTGCCGATGCCATTTGCGCCGTGACATACTGCGCAGCCACGAGACAAATCACGGCCGGTTGCCGCATCAGCCACTGCCTGATCGGCCAGAGCCAGAAAAACGAGTGTGCCGCAAAGAGCTGCCGAGTAGGGAAATCGCATTTTTGTGTCCTGTTAAATTAGTGAGGTGTACGGGACACCAATGATTGGTGCCCCGTATCGTGGCAGTGCTTTTTAGTTGCTGGCTGCGCCGTCACCTACGTAGGCAATCCGCCAAATTGCACCGGCAAAGTCGTCCGACACCAGCATGGAACCATCGGGCAAAAAGGCGATGTCCATTGGGCGGCCTCTGTATTCACCGGTTTCTTCATTCAACCAGCCATCGGCAAAGACCTCGGTGCCCGCGGCATTGCCGTCTGCATCAAGGCGCGTGAACATGACCGTGGCACCCACCGGATCGGTGCGGTTCCACGAACCGTGCTGCGCAGAGAAAATCCCACCGTGATATGCTTCAGGGAATGAAGACCCTTTGTAGAAGCTCATTCCAAGATCCGCAGCATGAGCCTGCATTTCGACCTGCGGTTCGACAAACTCGACACCCTCTGGCCGCGCGACATTGCGGTAATCGGGGATCTCATAGCGCGCATTTGTCCAAGGGAAGCCAAAGTGCTGACCTGCTTCGGTCTGGCGGTTCAGTTCACCGGGAGGAATATCGTCCCCCAAACCGTCAACCTGGTTGTCAGTCCACCACAAGTCGCCGTTTGCAGGGTTGAAATCATGGCCAACCGAATTGCGGACGCCCCTTGTGAAAACCTCGCGGCCAGTGCCGTCGGTCTTGATCCGGATGATACCACCGATCCCGATCTCATCATACAGCGCTAACTTTTCGACAGGCTGAACATTGTGCGGCTGCCCAAGCGAGATGTAGAGCATACCATCCGGCCCAACACGGCAAACACGGGCGGTGTGGTTAAAGCTTTCCTCCTCAACCGGGATCAGTTCACCTTGTGCTACAACTGTCGACACAGCGACATCGGGACCTTCAAAGAAGAACTCGGCAGCAGGGAATTGGAGAACGCGGTTACGTTCAGCAATGTAGAGAAATCCATCAGGCGAAAAGCAAGGCCCGTTTGGAATATCAAAAGCAATTGATGGCGCAAAGTCCATGACCTGATCTGCAACCCGGTTACGGTCACGGTCCACCACCGACCAAACCTTGTCTTTCCGGGTGCCAACAAACACCACGGTTCCTTGAGGCGCCACGGCCATGGACCGCGCGTCAGGCACAACCGCGTAAAGGCTGGCTTCAAATCCGTCGGGCACGTTCACAAAAGGAACAATTTCGTTCAAGGATGCAGCCGTCGCACCACCCTGTTCGATCATTGTAAAGGCTGACGCGGTGCGCTGCATATTTTGCAGAGTACCCAGATTGTCTTCCTGAGCAGAAGCAGGAATAGCTATTGCAGTTGTCAGCAATAATGCAGCAAAACTTTTCGTATTCATTGATCTCTCTCCCTTTTTTTTCGAAATACGGTGACATCGATGGGGTGCAGAAACACGCATGCTGATTGCTCACAACAGCAATGCATTTTTCATTGAAATCGATTCATGCATTGAAATTGCGTTTCATCCTGAGCATGCCGGGCCCTCCAACCCAAACATGTCCAAATGCATGTCTCTGCACCAATTAGGAGTAAGCTCTGTCAACTCTAGAATCGAACAGGCCCCCTATCGGTAATAAAACCTCACCAATTGCTCAAAGATCAACATATATTTTGAATTTGGTCATTTTTCTTGACCAGAGCTTCGGTAACGCATCCCTGAAAAGGCTGCGGTTCCAGTGTCGCAAAACGCAACAACATGCATCTAGATATATGATTGAACGTCATTTTTTTGCCCATCAGATAGGCAGATCAAGACACAAAATTCATTCGGATGCGGAAAAAAGAATTTGATTATCGTGATCGACAGATGGGCCATGCGATGCCCGTCATTTCCTAGATAGCTGCTTCGTTCAATCAGTGCAGCCCTGCGGCATTGCGTGTCAGGTATGTGCGTCGCGCCATCCATGCGCGTTTCAACTGCTGAAAAACGCATCCTGCGATGGCATTATCGTACAATTGCCGCACCGGTGCTGGCTTGCCGCTCTATCGGTCACGGCGGCACCGGCATAAGACCTGCGCTGACATACCAGTCAGGCGACACGATGTTGGCAACCTCATTGCGTAGATTATCGGTCAGCTTGCGCCTTGCGGTTGGATAACCTGCGCATTGCAAAACGTTTCTGATCTGAAATTAGCAAATATTTCGGTCGTCTCTTTCAGTTCTGGTTTTGATCTTATTCACTGAAAATGGCGGACGTTCTGCGTCCAATTGACAATAAGCTCTCGCGCCTCTTGCGACATCTGAACAGCATTCGGTGGCGGCATTGCATGGCTTACACCGGATTGGAGATATATCTTCTCCGCATGGCGGGCCACATCCTGAGGCGTTTCCAAAAATACGCCTTTGGGTGCCCAACGCATGTTCCCCCACACTGGCTCGCGTGCATGACACATGGAGCAATTGCCGATAACGGCGTTGTAAGCCTCGTCAAAACCGGCGGCCGAGGCAAATCGTTCTTCTTGGGCAGACATTGGCCTTGCCTCTGCATCTTCCCAGCTTTCGTCAATTTTGTAGGTCGATAGCCACGCGATGAGAACCATCAGGATGATTGTTATTGCCCATGTCCAGTGCGGCCCTTTGCCGGTCTTGTGCATGGTGTTGAAGTAATGCCGGATTGTGACCCCAGTCAGAAAAATGAGGCTGGCGATGATCCAGGCATAATGGGTCCCAAACGCAAGCGGGTAATGGTTTGACAGCATCAGGAACACGACCGGAAGGGTCAGGTAATTGTTGTGGGTCGATCGGAGTTTCGCGATTTTTCCATACTTCGCATCCGGCACGCGGCCCGCTTTGAGGTCAGCAACCACGATCCGCTGGTTTGGCATGATCTGGAAAAACACATTGGCTGTCATGATGGTCGCGGTAAAAGCGCCAAGATGTAACAGGGCTGCACGCCCAGTGAATAACTGATTATACCCCCATGACATAAGGACAAGCAGCGCAAACAGAACGAGCATCAATGAGGTTGGTCTGTCACCCAATCTTGACTTGCACATCTGGTCGTAAGCTATCCAGCCAATTGCCAATGAACCGCCCGAAATCAGAATGCCTTGCCACAATGAAAGATTGGCCTTGGTTGGGTCGAGCAGGTACAATTCGCCACCAACCCAATAGATGATCATCAGCAGACCTGCGCCTGATAGCCACGTCGTGTAGCTTTGCCATTTGTGCCAGGTCAAATGTGCAGGCAATTGGGACGGTGCAACCGAATATTTGATGGTGTGATAAAACCCGCCGCCGTGCACTTCCCATTCTTCGCCATACGCGCCGTCCGGCAAATCAGGACTTGGGCGGAGCATCAAATCGAGTGCGATAAAATAGAACGACGCCCCTATCCATGCCATCGCTGTGATGACGTGCAACCAGCGCACAGAAAAGCTAATCCAGTCCCACAAGATCAAAAAATCGTACACGCTGCGTCTCCTGCAATTATAGCATGAAGCACGCTAGCCAGATCTGGTTTATTCTGGTATTCCCAGTTAATAGTAAGCAGTATCAAAAAAAACAGAACAATGTCCTACCTTGATAACATCCGCACTTTTGTCCGTGTTTATGAGTTAGGCAGTATGTCCGCCGCGGGACGAGACTTGCGCTTATCCCCTGCAGTGACGTCGTCACGTATTTCCCAATTGGAAGAGCATCTTGGCGTACGCTTGTTTCAACGGACAACACGGAATCTGACGCCAACAGAGCAGGGCCAGTCGTTTTATCGCGGCGCGACCGAAATTCTGGAAGCTGTCGAAACCGCTGAGGCAAAAATTGTCAATCTTACCGAAAATCTGAAGGGCTCGCTTTATGTCGCTGCGCCTTTGGGAGTGGGCCGGCGCTTGATCGCGCCGCAGGTGCCAATTTTTCTGAAAGATTACCCCGGCGTTAGCCTGCGACTTCGCCTATCTGACCGAAAGGTTGACCTGACGACGGAAGGGCTCGATTTGGCCTTTTTCCTTGGACAGCCCGTAGACAGCAATCTGCGGATTCGCAAAATTGCTGATGTGCGGCGGATCTTATGCGCATCGCCAGAGTATATTGCACAGCGCGGGATGCCTGAAAATGGCGACGACCTTGTCTCAGGCAGGCATGAATGTCTAAATCTGCGGTTTCCTGGCGCAAAAGAGTTTCAATGGCTATTGTCCACCCCCACCGGGCCACGGCGGTTTCGCGTGTCCGGCAGGTACGAGTCGGATGACGGTGACGTCCTGACAGATTGGGCGATTGCCGGAAACGGGGTTGCAATGAAACCAGTCTTTGAAATTGCAGAGCATTTACAAGCCGGAACCTTAGTGGCGGTTGCCCAACAAAATCCGCCCGAACCCACCCAGATGGCCTGTCTGTTTACACATCGCAGGATGCAGGATCCGAAAACACGCTTGTTTATGGAATTTATGATCGGCAGAATCGCGACGTCGATCAAGGCAACAGACCAGCTATATCTGGCAACCTAACTTCCGCGATAAGTGGAATACCCATAGGGCGACAGCAAAAGTGGCACGTGGTAGTGCGAATCTTCGGACATGCCAAAGCGGATTGGAACCGCGTCTAGGAACCGGGGCGCTTCGGGTGCAACGCCAGTGGCGTCAAGATATGCGCCCACGTGAAATACCAGTTCGTATATGCCCGTTGCAAAGTCAGGCGCCGGCAAGATTTGCGCGTCAGTGCGACCATCGTCATTTGTAAAAAGCGTATTGATCAAACTGCGTGTGTTCGCATCCAGGCGGAATAGTTCGATTTTCAAACCCCGTGCTGGGCGCCCAAGTGCGGTATCAAGGACATGGGTGCTAAGATATCCTGCCATCTGGCTGTCTCCTTTGGCGGCTGCTGATAATTTGTATGCTGATTAGCGTCACGAACGCAAAGCGCATCAGCAAGACAGTCCTTTTTGCTTTTTTTGAAAATAAAATTTTATTTTATGACTTAGGAATAAGGCATCGATAAGGATTATCCGATGACCCGCTATCCAAGAGACTTGACTGGCTACGGCAACGATTTACCCACCGCGCACTGGCCCGGAGGCGCAAAGATTGCGGTGCAGGTTGTGCTGAACTATGAAGAAGGTAGCGAAAACAATATCTTACATGGTGATGACGCATCCGAAGCATTTCTATCAGAGATGACGGGCGCCACACCGTGGCCACGGCAACGCCACTGGAACATGGAATCAATCTATGAATATGGCAGCCGCGCAGGTTTCTGGCGCGTCCATAGCTTGCTCAGGCACCTGCCAATCACGGTTTACGGCGTCGCAACAGCGCTCGCGCGCGCGCCGCAACAGCTCGCTGCGATGCAACAGGCTGGTTGGGAAATCGCAAGCCACGGATTGAAATGGGTTGAGCACAAAGACATGAGTGTCGATGACGAGCGCCTGCAAATCCGCGAAGCGATCCGCCTGCACACCGAAGTAACAGGTCAGCCGCCGCGCGGATGGTACACAGGCCGATGTTCCATGAACACCGTCGCGCTTGCCGCTGAGGAAGGGGATTTCCTCTATATCGCGGATAGTTATGCTGATGATCTGCCGTACTGGATTTCGACAGGCGGAAAAGACCAGCTGATTGTGCCTTATACGATGGATTGCAACGATATGCGTTTCGCAATTCAAGCGGGTTTCACAAATGGAGATCAGTTTGAAAGCTACCTAAAAGACAGTTTCGACATGCTATATGCCGAAGGGCAGACAGGTCAGGCAAAGATGATGTCCATTGGCCTGCATTGTCGGATCATCGGCAGGCCAGGTCGGGCGATGGCTTTGAAGCGGGCGCTTGACTACTTCAAACAACATGACGGCGTTTGGTTCGCCACGCGTGCGCAAATTGCTGATCACTGGATAAAACACCATCCTCCCAAGCGGCACCTGCAACCATCGGCAATGGACAGACAGGTCTTTGTAACAGCTTTTGGCGATGTTTTTGAACATAGTCCGTGGATTGCAGACAAGGCCTATGATCTTGAACTCGGGCCGACGCATGACAACGCTTTGGGCGTTCACAGCGCACTTGCGCGGGTTTTTCGGTCTGCCGGCGAAAAGCAACGTCTTGATGTGTTGATGGCGCACCCTGATCTGGCCGGAAAACTGGCAGCAGCGGGGTCTCTGACCCCTGATAGCACGGCTGAACAGGCTGGGGCCGGGCTTGACATGCTGACCGATGCAGAACGGGCGACTTTCACCACATTAAACGAAACCTATATGTCAAAGTTCGGCTTTCCTTTCATCATTGCCGTGCGTGATAATTCCAAGGCTTCAATCATGGCAGCCTTCCAGCGTCGGATCGACAATGACCGCGCCACTGAATTTCAAGAAGCCTGCCGTCAGGTTGAACGCATCGCCCTTCTGCGCTTGCAACAAAAGTTCGCTCAATGACGGACATCATTTACATTCAACCGTTAACGGCCGCTTCTTTCGCCCCGTTTGGCGATGTCATTGAGGCAAGTGGCCATCCTGACAGAATGATCAATGCCGGGATGTGCAGACGCTTTGATGATTGCGCACAGCTTTCCTTTGCCGATGGCAGGGCGGGTATCAGCGTTTTTGATGCCAAGGTGCGCAAATTGCCCATGACGCTAGACTTGATGGAACGGCATCCAGATGGAAGCCAGGCTTTCTTGCCTATGACCCAGAACCCTTTTCTCGTGGTCGTGGCGCCTGATGAGGATGGCATACCCGGTCGACCAGTCGCATTCGAGACGCAACCCGGACAAGGGGTAAACTATCACCGGAATGTCTGGCACGGGGTGCTTGCGCCGTTGTACGAGCCTGGGCTTTTCGCTGTCGTCGACCGTGTCGGAGCAGGCGCCAACCTCGAGGAACATAGGTTCGCGCATGATATCACAATCATGAAGTGATGATGAAAACGTCGGCGGAGGAGCCGACAGATTGAATTTAGGGGAGGAAACTAAAACAATGTCAAATTCATCCATTGGAACGCCAGAGCAGCTGCGCGATCCGAATTACATGCCACCGCTCACCAAAGCGATCCCGCTTGGCATCCAACATGTCTTGGCGATGTTTGTCGCCAATGTCACACCCGCCATTATCGTCTGCGGTGCTGCTGGGTTCGGCTTTGGGTCCAACAGCCCAGATTTTCCGCAAATGATCTACATGATCCAGATGTGCATGTTCGTTGCGGGCGTGGCCACTTTGTTTCAGACAATTGGCATAGGCCCCGTCGGTGCGCGGTTGCCCATTGTACAAGGGACGTCTTTTGCCTTCATCCCGATCATGGTTCCGCTCGTCGCAGGAAAAGGCGTTGACGCAATCGCCGTTCTGATGGGCGGTATTCTTGTTGGCGGATTGTTTCATGCAGTGCTTGGTCTGTTCATTGGCAGGTTAAGGTTTGCCTTGCCACCGTTGGTCACTGGCCTGGTTGTGACCATGATTGGTCTCGCGCTGGTCAGAGTTGGGATCCAATATGCGGCAGGTGGCGTTCCGGCAATCGGTACGCCTGCTTATGGATCCGGCATTAGCTGGCTGATGGCGGCGACGGTCATCTTCGTGACGTTGGGACTTAAGTTCTTTGCCCGTGGCATGCTATCGGTCTCTGCGGTCTTGCTCGGCCTCTTGGCCGGATATGCATTGGCCTTCGCATTGGGCCAGGTAAACCTTGGCAATATCGGGCGTGCAGCCAATTTTGCCTTCCCAAATCCTTTGCATTTCGGTCTGGAATTTACGTTCGCATCAATCATCGGTTTCTGTGCAATGGCATTCGTGTCGGCGGTTGAAACAGTGGGCGATGTTTCAGGAATTACAAAGGGCGGCGCAGGCCGTGAAGCGACGGATAAAGAGATCCAAGGCGCAACCTATGCAGACGGGCTTGGGACCGCCGTGTCAGGATTGTTTGGCGCTCTCCCCAACACCTCGTTCAGCCAGAATGTCGGCTTGATCGCTATGACAGGCGTGATGAGCCGCGGCGTTGTCACAATCGGTGCGATCTTTTTGATTGCATGCGGGTTGTTGCCAAAAGTTGGTGCGGTCATCTCGTCGATCCCAATTCAGGTTCTGGGCGGTGGCGTGATTGTCATGTTCGGGATGGTGACCGCCGCTGGCATATCGATGCTTTCGGATGTGCATTGGAACCGGCGCAATATGGTTATCTTTGCAGTCGCGATTTCATTGGGCCTTGGCTTGCAGCTAGAGCCGGGCGCTTTGCAACATCTGCCTGAGACGGTATTGGTCCTTGCGACCTCGGGCATTCTGCCTGCTGCAGTGATCGCCATTTTCCTGAACCTTGTGCTGCCACAAACACTCGCAAACGAAGCGACCGAAGAAGTCTCTGGTGGTATGGCCGGCAAAGGCACGGGATCGCTCAAGCAGGAGTGATCCGGCACCTTTCGCAAAAACGGCGTCAGCCAAGATAAGCAAAAGCGGCGTGTCCAAACACGCCGCTTTTCTATTCCAAGGCTGCATTTGACGCGCATCACAACAAGCCAACATCAAACGCAACACCACAATCCGAAAAAATCTCGCTATCACCTAAATCGTCGCGTCCCAACTCTGTCTTCCGACAAAATCGCCGCCGAACGTCACAAAGTCATATGGCGGTTCACATCCTTGTAAAGCAGATAGCGGAACTGACCCGGCCCACCTGCATAACAGGCCTGAGGACAGAACGCGCGCAACCACATGTAATCGCCTGCCTCGACCTCGACCCAGTCACTGTTCAAACGATACACCGCCTTGCCCTCCAAGACATAAAGCCCGTGCTCCATGACATGTGTCTCAAGGAAAGGAATGACAGCGCCCGGTTCAAATGTCACGATCGTGACGTGCATATCGTGGCGCATGTCCGACGGGTCAACAAACCGCGTTGTCGCCCATTTTCCATCTGTCCCGGCCATTGGCGTTGGCACAATGTCGTTCTCGTTCAATATCAGCACATCTGGCGCATCAAGGCCGCTGACCGCCTCGTAGGCTTTTCTGATCCAATGGAACCGAAGGGTTTGCGGGTGCTGATTGTGCAGACGCCATTTGCGGCCAGCAGGTAGATACGCATAGCCACCGGGCGTTAATTCGTAGATTGCGCCATTTACCTCGAGCGTCGCAGTCCCCTCGACCACGAACAGCACAGTTTCGGCGCGCGGGTCAGTCTCTGGGTTATCTGAACCGCCTCCGTGTTGCACTTCCATGATGTACTGAGAAAACGTTTCCGCGAACCCGCTAAGGGGTCTTGAAAGCACCCACAGACGGGTTTGCGACCAGAATGGCAGAAAGCTCGTTACGATGTCGCGCATCGTCCCCTTGGGGATCACAGCATAGGCGTTTGTGAAAACGGCGCGATCTGTCAGCAGTTGATCCTGCCCAGGTTGACCACCTTGGGGCGCGTAGTATGTTGAAGTCATAATTTTTCCTGAAGGTAAGCGGATAGTGCTGAAATTATGCGCCCCGCCACCATCGTAGACCATATACAAAGACGGGACAGGACTGTTCGTACTGATTTGAAAATGCAACAATATACTTCCTAAATCGCAGGGCTTGCGTCGTTGAATCCGTGGGATATTGCGACGCTGATCGGTTATTCGATGCCGGTTTTCTGTCCCTGCCAGACTTGTGACACGACAACGACCAAACACGGACCGAGCAATTCGACGCCTTGTTCAAATTCAGTCAACAACCGATCAAATGGTGTAGACGCGATCGAGAGATAACAAAGTCTGGAAAGTATGACCAAAGAAGGGCCACCACATGGTTGAACGGGTCGAGATCGCAGTGATCGGCGCAGGCATTATCGGGCTTGGTTGTGCATTCAGACTTGCCCAGGCCGGGCATGAGGTGGCCCTTGTGGACCCGCAAGACCCCGGATCGGGTGCCTCTTACGGCAATGCAGGCACAATCGCCGATTACGCCGTGATGCCGGTAGGAAGCCCTGCTGTCCTGCGTGACCTGCCGCGCCTGCTGTTTGATCGCAGCTCGCCACTGGCGATCAGACACGCGGCCATCCTTTCATTGGCGCCTTGGCTGTTGCGGTTCGTCCGGCAAAGTCTGCCTGCCGCGACCGCAAGAAACGCAGCAGCGATCGCACAGCTTGTCATGGATGCCGCAGCTATGTGGCAAGACCTGGCCACCGAGATTGGCGCAGTGGATATTTTGCAGAAACGCGGCGCACTTTATGTCTACGACACCCCAAACGCATTTCGTGCCGCCACACAGGATATGATCCAACGCCGCGCCCTGGGTGTCAGCGTCGATCTTGTCGCGGCCCATGAGATGGCCAGCCTTGAACCCGGCCTGCCGGCCATGCATGGCGGCGCGTTCTTTCCCAAAGCCGTGTTCCTGTCTGATCCGAGCGCCATGGTCCGTCAACTGGCCCGCGCTGTAACCGCACTCGGCGTTGTGCATCAGCGCAGCAGCATCGCGCGGCTGGAGCCACAATCCGACGGAATAAGGCTGACCGGAACCGGCCCTGCCCTTCTCGCCTCGCGCGTGGTGATTGCAGCAGGCGCACATTCCAAAAATTTGGCGCGGATGGCCGGAGACACTGTCCCACTTGAAACGGAACGCGGCTATCACCTTGAATGGGACATGTCCGCACCACGATTGTCTCGGCCCTGCTGTCCAACGGCACGCGGGTTCTACCTCTGCCCGATGGCAGGGCGTCTGCGGGTCGCAGGGACTGTCGAACTGGGCGGACTGACCGCGCCACCCTCGCCCCACCGCATTAAGCTGTTGGAACAGGGCGCACAGGCGATCTTTCCGGATTTGGGCGCACCCAATCGCAGCTGGATGGGGTTTCGCCCGTCGATCCCGGATTCAGTGCCCGTGATCGGAACGGGGCGCGATAGTCGGGTAATCCATGCCTATGGTCATGGCCATATCGGTCTGACGCTTGCGCCTATCACCGCCCAGATGGTCACGGCCTTGGTTCAGGGCGCCCCCCCAGACGCCCGCATTGCGCCCTGCCGACCGGACCGTTTTTAGGCTGTGCATTATCCAATGTGCTGGTCTGAGGTGAAACGCTGATTTGGTTCAGTGCCACCAAACATCTTTTACAAGCGATCTTCGACAAAATGTCCAATTCAGATTGCACGCGCATGCGATCACTCTCATGCGTCACCAAAACTACCGTTTCGCAAGGCGCTGAGAAATACGACAAATGCGTTTTGGTCTGTTTTGGTTATTCTGATTGGCAGATGTGCTTTGCTTTCGGATTTTATGCCGACATGCTAATCACTAAGCCAACAAAGATATTCACGGATAGAAAGCAGATGGAGACCTGCGAATGATTTTAAAAACCACGGCCTTGGCATTCTTGTTGTTAACCCCGGTCATGGCGAACGCTGAACCTGACTTGGACTGCCGGATCAGACTTGAGTTTTCTTCCAATGACACAGGCGCAGTTGCCGATTATATCCTGACATTGCAAATCAAGAATACGCTTGGCCGCGCGATAAGTGGTGTGTCAGTAAACTACTTCGACACTGCGCTAAATCAGCTCGGCAACACTGCATTGGCCTGCCCTGGCGTTTTCGGTGAGGGCATACCGCCAAGCAGCCACGGTGAATGTTGGGCGCAGCTGCAAAAAGTAGACGGCAATCTGCTTGAGAAGTTTGGCACGGAAATGTGGACAGCCATCGTCAACACGCAATTGACCCAGCTGGAAAGCATCCGGAAATGCAAAGTACTGGGCTTCGCCTACTAACGCCGCGATGCTCAAAGCAGCCCCACAGCCTCACTGAGGTGATCCTATTTTTCAATGATCTCTCGTTTTGCAGTCAAACTGCGCGGATGCACCGCTGGCGGGCGTTGTGGGTTATCGCCGCACTGAATATACGTTTGTCCTTTAGTTATTCATTTCGGTTCGCAACCATGATGGCCGTGATGTATAATCTAAGTGGCACAATTGATATTTTGTTTTTTCCAGATAAGAATGTTGGCGCGCTGACCCTCTGTATCCATTGGTATTGCTTTATGCCAACATGATCATAATCGGTGTTTTGGGGGCGATGCGTTTCCTTCATTAGCCAAGGAAAGCGCGTTTAATTCAGGTCAGGACACTGCCACCCCTACCTTCGCATGATACGTCGAAGACCCGTTATTGCGGAAGGCATCAACCGGATCACTCCGCCACAACAGAATGAAAAATCATGGTCTGGGTCGATCAGTATCACAACCACTAGCCATTCAGGCACAGCTGATTGATCCCGACCAAAGACGCAAAAACAAAATCACATTCTCGGATTGCGTCTGACAGCGGGCCTTTGGCGGCGTCACAATCATATTGGGGGCCCCCGAAAGGGCCCCGCAAAGCAGCGCGAAGAGACACTCAGTTTAAGTCGACCGACCAGAAGAACGTTTCGCCAGAACTATCATCGACGCCATCGTTATCGGTTGATACCCAAGCGGTGCCGTCTGCAAAGATTGCCAATCCTTCGACCTTGTCCACGATGTAGCCATTGTAGGTCGCCAGATCAGGGATCAGGTCGCGGACCACCTCTTTGGTAACGACGGGCAGCGTGCCACCCAAGGCGGCGGGAACCAACTCGTTCACAGCAACGCGGGTGATCTGTTTGACTGCCGCCTGCGCACCAATCTGGTTGTCGCGTTCGATCAGGTAGACATAATCACCGTGCGCGGTGATTTCAGACAGCCCGATCCAGCCGTTTTCGGTATCATCTACCGGATAGGTGACCGCGCCCCATTCTTCGGTTTCAAGGTTGTAAGACACCAGTTTTGCGTCGTTACCCATATCATCCTTCCAATTACGCTGAAGCGCGATCCACAGCGTGTTGCCGACTTGTGTAATACCTTCGGCACCAAAACGTGTTTCAACGGCCAAAAGTTCGGCAGGAAATGCAATTTCCTTCTCGATCTCACCATCAGCGTTCACATGATAAAGCCCATGCGGGATCATCCGGTCCGTGCGCCCTTCTGAGGCCAGCCAAAACCCACCTTCGCCATCAGTTGTGATGCCTTCGATGTCCAGTTTCTGTGCCGGGACACCACCGCGTGTAATATCCAGTGCTGCGGTGATCCGTGCCGGTACCTGCGTCGTGTCGATTGTGAAAATCTGTGGCTGAAAGCCATAAAAGCTGTCGTTCACCGCATAAACGATGCCATTTTCGCCAGCGACCATACCCGAAATCGCACCCCAGCCGATCAGTTCATCCGCACCGGCAGACGTCAGCGTCGGATAGGCAGCTGGTGCCGCCTGATATTCGAAAATCATGACATGCGACCGCGCGCCACCGTCTTCGACCAAATCGAGTTCATTCGCTGTGACCAGCAAATTACGCGCATGTATCGCAACCGCCCCTTCAGGCGAGATCCCCGAAGGCAGCAATTGTGTCAACACCGGGTTTGCGGGGTCGGTCATGTCATAAACACCGACAAGTGACGCGCGCTCTGCTAGCAGGAACATAAAAGGTGTGTCGCCGAATGTCGCGATTTCCATGCCTTCAGGCTCGACACCTTTTGCGTCCGACCTTTTGTCGGGATAGTGGCCAGCCGCGACCGCAGCATATTCGAACGATATGCCACTGTCGTAAACCAGCGTGCCATCTTTGTGGAACACTGTGAAACCGCGTGTGCCGCCGTCCATGTCGCCTTCGTTGGCGATGGCGATGTGGTTGTCATCGATCCACTGCACAGCATCGGGTTCGCGCGGCACATCTTGCACGCTTTGTGTAAATATCAGGGCAGCGCGTTCGTCAGTCGCGTCGATCCCTTCAAGATCAACTGTGCCTGCGCTGAAATGGTTCAGCAGCGTGCCATCAGCGGCGACGATGGCGATATGGTTGTTTTCCTGCAAGGTTACAGCAACCTCGCCAAGAGCGTTGATATCGGTGAATTCCGGTTCTGGATCGGCCGCGCCGATCTCGGCCAGGCCGGTCAGGTCGGTCCGGCGCAAAGTTGCGCAATCCAGCGTGCCATCGACCACATCAATCATGGTCAGAAAGCCCGCTGGCATCTGGCCAACGCGGCCATCGCCGGCGTCTTCGTCACGTTCATTTTCGATCGCAACCGCGATAAAGCTGCCGTCCTTGGCTGCGGCTGTGCTGTCAGGCTGGCCACCCAGATCGCATTCAGCGATAATCGCACCGGTCGCAAGATCCACGGCCTTGAGCACGCCAGACGGCGCAGTATAGCTTTCCGAGGTGTTCACGCCAACATAGGCTGTATTGCCAATAACCGACACCGCCGTCGGCTCGCCGCCCATGTCGATATTGCCTTTGGGCTGGGGATTGGCGGGGTCGGCAATGTCGATCAAGCCGATCACGCCTAATGGGCTATCAGAATAGACAATAGTCATGCCATCGTCAGAGGCCGAAATAATCTCGGACGAACTTTCCGCCATGTTGTCGGCATTGTTCAGCATCGTCGCAAAAGAAGCGATACGATTGAACGCCATATCTTGTGCGCTTGCTGTGCCAGCAGCCAATGCAAGGGCAGATGTGATCAATGAAAGCCTTCTAGACATCTTTATTTTCCTACCTAACAAGTAAATACCACTCAAATTACCTGATTTATGTGAACCCACCGCAACAGGCGGATCACCAATTTATGACGCAGACCATTTCGGCGCGGCGTCTGCGGCAAAAGACTGCTGGCCGTCAAAGCAGTCTTACAGCCTGACCGAGGTGATCAAGCGTCATGGTGGCACGCCGCCCAGTGAAGATGATTGATATGGATCCGGTGTTGAACAATTGCCTGGTGGATTGCACAATCCAATCCTTGCCAGGCTGATTGAAGGTCCGCATCACGCAACGATGTGCAAACACGGTTTGTGCTGGGGTTTCGTTTGCGAATACACTCTGGTGTCTTCACGATTGTTGCGCGCAAACAAATGTTGCGGCAATCACCGCACTTTTCCGTCACGCGGCTCAACGCGATGATGTCAGATCAAACGGATCAAAACAGCCGCGTCAGCAGCTTTTCGTTTCATTGTTCTGTTCTGCAAGGGTCTTTGCGTGTTCGCGCAGCATGTATTTTTGTATCTTGCCGGTAGATGTGCGGGGAATTTCCATGAAAACAACCATGCTTGGCACCTTGTAGGGCGCAAGCCAATCCTTGCACCAGGCCCGCAATGTGGCGGCATCCACGTCGGCCCCTGTCGATAGCTCTACAAAGGCGCAGGGCGTTTCACCCCATTTTTCATGCGGCATCGCAACCACGGCGGCGGTCTTGACCGCAGGATGGCGATAAAGAGCTTCTTCCACCTCGATCGAAGAAATGTTTTCACCGCCTGAAATGATGATGTCCTTGGAGCGGTCCTTGAGCTGGATATAGCCATCGGGATACCGCACACCAAGATCACCGGAGTGAAACCAGCCGCCTGCAAAGGCTTGCTGCGTGGCTTTCGGATTGCGGAAATATCCCTTCATCACAACATTGCCGCGAAACATCACCTCACCCATAGTCTCGCCATCCCGAGGGACAGGCAGCATCGTCTCAGGGTCCAGCACGTCAAGACCTTCGAGCGGCAGATAGCGCACCCCTTGGCGCGACTTTAGCGTGGCTTGTTCCGCAAGCGGCAGATCGGACCATTCATGGTGCCAGTCGTTCACCACGGCTGGCCCATAGGTTTCTGTCAGCCCATACAGATGCGTCACATCAAAGCCCGCAGTTTTCATATCCGCCAACAGCTTTTCTGGCGGAGGCGCCGCCGCGGTAAAGAACTGCACCTGATGGTCAAATGTCCGTTTTTCCGCCTGATGGGCAGAAATAATCAAAGACATGACAATGGGGGCGCCACACAGATGTGTGACCCCCTCGTCGGCAAGCGCTGCCCAGATCGGTTCCGGCCGGACTTGACGCAGACAAACATGGGTGCCGACGATCGCTGACAGGGTCCACGGAAAGCACCACCCGTTGCAGTGGAACATAGGCAGGGTCCATAGATAGACCGCATGTTTCGCCATTGACGTGGTCAACGCATTGCCCTGCGCCAGCAAATACGCGCCACGGTGATGCGACACGACGCCCTTGGGATCGCCCGTTGTGCCTGATGTATAGTTGATGGCAATCGCGTCCCATTCATCAAGCGGCATCAGCCAATCGAAATCGGGGTCACCAGTCGATAGGAAGGCGTTGTAATCCTGCGCCTCTGTCGCTGTCGCTGGTCCCGGAAATTCAGGGTCGTCGTATTGGATCACGCGTGGTGTCACATTGGCCAGCGCCAAGGCTTTTTCAATCAACGGCATAAACTCGCGATCGACGATCACCACCTTGGACATGGCATGGTCAAGCTGGAACGCGATCACTGACGCATCAAGGCGTGTGTTAACAGAATGTAGAACTCCGCCCGACATCGGCACGCCGTAATGGCATTCGAGCATCGCCGGTGTGTTGGCCAGCATTGCAGACACGGTATCGCCACGCCCGATTCCATTTTGCGCCAAAGCGGATGCCAACTGACGCGACCGCATGTAAAATTCTGCATAATTGCGCCGCAAAGCGCCATGCACGATCGCAATGTGGTTAGGGAAGACGGACGCAGCCCGGTCTAAAAATGTCAGCGGCGTAAGCGGAATATGGTTCGCCGGATTACGGTCCAGATCAATGTTGTAAGGGTTTGTGGTCATAAATCAGGCGTCCTGCCATTCAGGCTTACGTTTTTCGATAAAGGCGCTGATGCCTTCATGTGCATCTTGGGCCAGCATGTTCTCAACCATCACACCAGACGCGTAATCATACGCATCGCCCAGCGTCATTTCACGCTGTGCATAATAGGCGCGCTTGCCGGTTGCGAGCGTCATGCTCGACTTTGACGCAATTTTGAGTGCGATTTGCATCGTCGCATCATGCAATGCATCGGGTACCACCACGCGATTGACAAGGCCGATTTCCGCCGCCCGCGTGGCTGACACCATATCACCCGTCAACAACATCTCCATCGCATGTTTGCTGGCAACAGACCGCGACAGGGCGACCATCGGGGTCGAACAAAACAGACCAATATGCACCCCCGGCGTGCTGAATTGCGCCGTGTCTGCAGCGATGGCCAAATCACAACTTGCCACCAGCTGGCATCCTGCCGCCGTGGCCACGCCTCTCACTTCGGCAATCACGGGTTTGGAACAGGTCACAATGCCTTGCATGACGCTGGCACACAGGGACATGACATGTGCAAAATAGGTTTTGCCACCGTCATCGCTTGCACGACCGGCTGTCATTTCTTTCAGATCATGGCCGGCACAAAACGCAGGGCCTGTGGCGGCCAGCACAATGACACGAACCGCTGGGTCAGCACTGGCTTGTTCGAACGCCACGCGTAATGTGGTCAACATCGCCTCGGACAAAGCATTTCGACGGCCCTGATCGTTCAAGGTCAGACGCAAAATACCATGCGCGTCTAAATCGGCCAGCAGGATATCAGATGTTAACATGACGCTCATCCTTTTGGGATTTCAATGAATGTTGATTTCGACACTGTCAGCCAATGTATTGGCGATAAAACAGTAGCGATGCGCCCGGCCTTGCATCTGGGCCAAGTCCTCTGCGCTGACGGTAAAGCCGGTGTCAAACCGCACCACAGGGTTGAGGTCGATCCGCACCACGGACATCTGCCCTTTGGCGTTCTTGCCAAGATGTGCTTCGGCGTAATCGTGATAGCTTGCGACAGGCCAGTCTAGTTTTGCCGCCAGCGCCAAAAACGTCATCATGTGACAACTTGACAGCGCCGAGGCGAGGGCTTGTTCAGGGTTGGTATTTGCGGGATCGCCGCCCCAATCAGGGGCCGCGTCCACCGGAAGATCAAAGCGGCTGTTATATTGAACCGTGTGTTCGTTCGAATACACACCGGTGCGCAATACGGGACCCGCGCGGTGCCAATGCAACGTTATCGCAAGATGTGACATTTCGATGTTCTTTCTGACGATGCCTTATGCTGCTGCGATCTGTTTTTTGGGGTCGTAGAATGGACGCTCGCAGATCGTTGCAATGGTAGGCCCGGAATGAGTGACGACTTCGACCACCGCCCCAATATTTGCGTGTTCCGCTGACACCATCGCCAAAGCGATATTCTGCTTCAGACGTGGGGAATAAACGGCCGATGTAACCTTGCCGATAGTGTCGCCCCCAAGGTTGATTGCCCAAAAAGTCGTATTGGGGCCGGCAAGGGGATCACCATCAATAATCAGGCCAATCTGTTTGCGGCTGACGCCTTCGTCCTTGATGCGCCGCAGAGCAGCTTTGCCGATGAAGTCAGCCTCCATGTCAAGATTGACCAGCCGATCAAAGCCCAGCTCGAACGGATTGGTCGTCATGTCAGCGTCAGCGTGATACGACAGCATTCCACCTTCGATCCGACGAATGGACGACGTGTGGCCGGGCTTAAGCCCGAATTCCATACCTGCGGCCATGATGGTTTCCCACAAAAGATCGCCCTTGGCGCCATCACGCAGGTAGATTTCATAACCCAACTCGCTCGACCAACCGGTCCGGGAAACGACCAGTGGAATACCGTTCAATTCAACCTCGCGCAGCCAATAATAGCGCAGGTCCAGAATGTCTTCGCCGAACAAGGCTTTCATGATTTCACCCGACTTTGGGCCTTGCAGTTGAAGCGGCGAAACGTCTGGTTCGCGGATGGTAACATTCAGCCCAGAGTGAATGGCAACCCCTTGTGCCCACAATAGGATGTCGCTGTCAGCGAGTGAAATCCAGAAATGGTTTTCCGCAAGGCGCAGCAGGATCGGGTCATTCAGGATGCCGCCGTCAGCGTTTGTGATCAGGATGTATTTACACTGGCCCACCGCCATCTTGGACAAGTCACGACAAGTCAGCATCTGGGTGAATTGCGCCGCATCCGGACCGGTGATTTCGACCTGACGCTCGACAGCGACATCACACAGAATTGCGTCGTTCACGAGGTTCCAAAAATTCTGCTCCGCGTCCCCGAAATCGCGGGGGATATACATGTGGTTATAGACCGAAAAGCCTTTGGCGCCCCAACGCAACGTTGCATCGAAATAGGGTGACTTGCGGATCTGTGTGCCGAAACCGAAATCGTCTGCTTGCATGTGGAACATCCTCCCTTTTTGTTCATGATCCCCCGACCACAAACGACCAAAATTCTGACGTGATCTTGTCTGAGACGCCCAATAAAAGTGGTCTGAAAACTTCGAATGCGCAGTCTGGGCGGGCCGTTTTTACATGCCAAACAGGTCCGATCGGACCGAAACGCCTATTTGATGTTCCCAGCGGCCAGTTTTGCAATGTTTGGCATACCGGATTTCACCTGCCGCGTCGCAAAATAGGTCATGTAGCGGTCAATGCCGAGATCTTCGGCAAGAAACTCTTCCATAAGACTTTGAAATGCCGACAGACTTGGGCTGATTACTTCCATGATGTAATCGACACCGCCGCCCGTGGCGATGCAATCAATTATCTCATCGCGACTGTTTATGAACGCCTCAAAGCGGTCAAAGTCGGCTTTCCTGTGGCGACTGAGCGAAACAGTGACGATCACCTTTGCGAAATCAGCCAGCTGTCCCAGCGCAATGTCGGCATGATAGCCGCGGATGTATCCCGCCGCCTTCAACCGACTTAGCCGCGCCAAGCAGGGCGTCGCCGAAAGGCAGCAAATCTCGGCCAACCGAGCCTTGCTCAATTGTCCGTGTTTTTGAAGCGCACCGAGAATGCGGATGTCTGCTGCATCAAGTGCAAGTCGTTTCATTTCAGGTGTCCATACGTTCTCGGGAAAGGGCGGATTGCGTCTCTTGCGCTATCGTAACCTTGACCATGTGGATAAAAGGCCCGCTTTACGACAAATATCAACGCTTTAACGCCCAACAGCCCAGCGTCACTGAAAAATCAATATGATCCGCCGGATCCTGGGGGCAAACGCGCGCATGCGCAGCGCGCCCCTTGATGCTCTGCGAAAGGGCGATGGTATTATTGCGCGCTCAGACCATCGTGATAACTTGTATCGAGAAACTCATCGATGATTACACTCATGAGTTCCGTCTTGGATCCGACCCCGATCTTGCGGAAAATAGATGTCGACTGTGCCTTGATGGTCCCTTGTGCGGTATTCCGAGCGGCAGCAATGTCGGCGACGCTAAGACCGCGAATGATCAGCAAAGTGACATCACGTTCCGCCGCAGTCAGGCTCCATTCTTTGAATTTGTCGCGCAACACTTCGTCGAAGTTACCACGCAGCATGTGGATCGTTTCCTTGCTGGATTCTGCCTCTACTTGCAGAAGGCGCAAATACTGCCGGAGCGTGATCACCGCATATCCCAGCCCAAGTACCGCCACGGTTTCAAATATCAGGTGAACCAATTCTGCCGATGCATAAGACATGCCCGCCTGAAGATGCATGGCAACATCGGCAACCACATCAAACCCAAAGAAGGCCATGCAGGACAGAAGAACTGCCATTCCCAGAAAAACCGCCCGCCGTCTTGCAGCGCGGCGGCCTGATATCGGCGATCTGGGCAACGTGTCCACTTTTTGGCCTTTTCTGCTTTGTATGACTTTAGTTTATGTTGGCAAAACAGCCCCAATGCAAGCCTGCGTCCAATAGGAACTTACCCGGTCTTCGATCACCTTAGCTCCATCGCCAAGCCCGGGTCGGCAGATAGCAGACGGCTCGGAGCGGACAATGAAGCCAACATCCGACGTAAAGGGATCGAAAATGACAAAACTGAAAATGACCTCCGCCCTGTTCTCATTCGCAATGATGGCAAGCCCAGCGCTTGCACAAGACTTTGTGGATGCCAAAATCCAAGAATTGTTTGCCCAAGGCTATACACATTTCGAGGTGTCGCGCGGCTTTCTACGCACTGAAATTGAAGCCTATGGACCGAGTTTCAGCAAGCTGGAAGTCAGGCTGTCCAACGCTGACGGTTCTGTTGTCAGCCAACGATCTGAAACTGAAAGCCAGGCCGAATATGAAGACAATATTCGCGAGATTGCCCGGCAGAACAGCAATGTCAGGGAAGATCGCGACGACAACGATGATAATAATCGTGATGATGACCGCGGCGACGACCAGAATGACGACCGCTATGATGGCCGCGATGACGATCGGAATGACGGCGGGAATGATGATCGTGACGATGATCGGAATGACGGTTATGATAATGATCGGAATGACGATCATGATGATGACCGGAATGACGATCATGACGATGACCGGAATGACGATCATGACGATGACCGGAATGACGATCATGACGATGATCGGAATGACGATCGTGACGATGATTGATTTCTAAACGACCAACGCTTTCCGGTAGCCAAAAACCTTACGGAAGGTGATCGTGGCGAACCGATCCGCGCGGTCATCGCTGCCTGAATGGCTTGCTTCGTATTTGTCAGAGACCATCACATCAATGAAAAACGTTGGTCTCTGACAGAATACAAATTCCCAAATCACCCGTCACCTGCGATCCGTGCGTAACATGCACGGGGTTTTCACACATCAGGCCGATTGTGAAACGCAGGCGGCAGGCGCGATCATGGCCATCGCGACAGCCACGCTTAATCCGGATGTAACGGCCCGTTCGATAAAATCGGGCTGCTTCAGATCAGTGGCCAAGACAATGACCGCACCTGTGAAAATACCGGACGTCTCAGGTCCGAAACTTGTTATGTGGGGCAAAGCCGGATGGCGTGGCGTCACGGGGATTGCGGACCCAAACAGTGCGATGCGGGTGCAAACCCGCCCCGTTGATCGCGGGGACCGCCATATGCCTTGCGCGTTGCAACAAGCGTGTGTCAGCGGCAGGCAAACTGGGGTGAAACCCGCCATTGCTTGCGACGGCATCATCCCAAGCGCGCTTGCGCGCAGCGAGAATGTCCGGGTCATTCAATGGCGTGCAGTTGATCTGATTAATATTGAGATCAACCAGAATTTCATCGCCATTCTCGACAAAAGCAATCGGTCCGCCGAGCGCGGCTTCAGGCCCCACATGGCCGATCACCAGACCAATCGAACCGCCAGAAAACCGTGCATCCGTCATCAGTGCGACAACAATACCGCGCTCGCGGCACAATGTTGTAATGCGTGCAGTCGGATCCAGCATTTCAGGCATCCCCGGTGCGCCGCTTGGGCCTTCATATCGGACAATGATCATGTCGTTGTCCTGCAACACCTCGGGGGTCTGGTCCAACAGATCCAACAGGGATTGCTGACCGTCAAACACACGAGCCTTGCCGCGGAACAGGTTGTTTTCCAGTCCACCTTCGACGCCAGCCAGCTTCAGGATAGCTGAAAAGTCAGGTGACAGGTTACCGCCAAGCATCCGTAGACCACCTGTCGGCTTGAAAGGTGCTTTTACGGAATAAATAACATCGCCATCGGCCTGTTTTGCGCCAAGACGGGCGACCTGTTCAGCCAATGTTTCGCCTGTACAGGTCATTGTTTCGCCGTTCAGCAGACCCGCTTCTAGCAATTCGCGCACGATAACCTGCACACCGCCGACCTGATCAATATCGACCATGGAATATTTGCCATAAGGCCGTGCATTGGTCAGGACCGGAACAACATGTTGCGACAGGTGATTAAACTCCTCCGGCGTCATGATGTCTTTCCAAAATTCGGCAAAGCCTGCGGCGCGGGCAATCTCTGGCGCGTGCAACAGCGCGTTCGTTGACCCGCCGATCGCCATCGCGACAATCGTTGCATTGCGCAAGGAATCTCGTCCAACGATATCGCGGGGCCTCAGATCCGTTTCGATCATCTTGGCAAGCAATGTGACCAGTTCATCAGGGAACTCTGTCAACCGGCGTGCATCATCGGACGGTGGTGCCACCATGTGCAAAGGCTGCATCCCAAGCACACCAATAAACGTTTGCATGGTGTTGTATGTGAACATACCGCCACAGCTGCCAAAGCCTGGGCACGCATGACAGGCGATGTGATGGCGATATTCAGGGTCTGGATGCCCTGCTGCCTGGAAAGCGGTAACGATATCCAGCTTTTCACCGGTTTTGGGATCAACACCGGGATGAATTGGACCATCAGACATGATGATCGACGGCAGGTTATGTTCAAGCATCGCTGCAAGCGTGCCGACAGGTGGTTTATCGCATGCAACAACCGCAATGGTGCCTGCCAGTCCGGTCGCGCTGAAATGTTCGCACAAAGCGTCTTGGGTGACTTCACGTCCGATCAGCGAGTAGCGCATTTCCGGTGTGCCATTGCGCATGCCATCTGATGTCGCGATGGTGAATTCTGGCTGAACCAACCTGAACCGGAGCTGATCTGGCCCCGTTCCGATCCGTGACCGAAAGGCTTCGTGGATCGCCTCGACCTTGGCCGCAACCCCCAGATAGCATTGGCTATCGCCTTTGGTCCCAACGACGCCTACCGAAGGCTCATGAATAAGAGCCGGATCAGTGCCGATCTCTTTGGCAAGGCCAAGTGTTTGGGTGGATCGCCCGGGGTGACGATCAATCAGAACTGCGTTTGGGTTGGTCAATGCGGCCTCTTTCCAGTTTTTTTGCTGAGGCATTCAACCGTCAGCGCACAATAAGTGAATCAAAGTATAATTTATTTAAACGTAAAGCTTGAAACTGACCACCACCATCAAGTTCTGCTGCGGCATGATGCCCGCTGGCTTTGCACGGCGGTCGGCATTGATGCTGCTGCTTGCTCATTGAATGCTCCGAACCTGAGATTGCCAAAGGCGTGTCGAACGGCGACCAATACCCCTGTGCTGCCAAAGTCTTTTCAATCGCTTGACCTTTGCGATGCAAAGCCGCCGATCCAGCGGCCTTGGGAAACATGCCGCATGTTCCGTTGCGCATCGGCTTCATCCTGAAATCACCAGCTCTGCCAATGCAATCCAAAGTGGGATCAACAGGATCGCGGTGGGTGTGCCCAGTGCGGTCGATGTGCCGACATAAGCAGAGGAATTTGCTTCTGGTAGGGCTGCACGCAGTGTTGGTGGCCCCGATATATCAGAGCTTGATGACGCCATGACGGCAAGAAGCACAACACCACCTGCAGAAAACCCTGTTAGATGATGAGCGGCCATCCCGACCCCAAAACCGATGAACCCATGGATCAAAGGTGCGGTCAGACCGTAAAAAACATAAACATGGGCAACCTTGCGCAACGCGGACAGGCGGCTCCATGCCTCCATTCCCATGATCATCATCAGGATCGACAACAGCCCCCGGAACAGGGGTTCGTAGAAACTGTGATAGACCACATCAGGCCGCGCCAGAAACCCGATGGCCAGCCCCGCAAGCATTGCCGAAATCGCAGGGCTGCGGCAGGTATCCACAAGGATGTGACGTACCAGCGACCCCTGCTCTACGGCCACCCCGCCTTGGCCCGCGTGCAGCGCCAATGCGCCACCGCCCTGCACCGCCAGACCGCTGTTGCGCGCTGCTGCCAGACGCGCCAGCAGGATCGCCGTCACCAGTGCCGCTATGTCCATGAACGGGTAAAGCGCGCCGATATACGCCTCATATTCCTGGCCGCTGTCATCCAGCATCACCATGCCCGCCGCAAGCGTCGATGCCGATACCGCCCCGAACAACCCCGCCGTTGCAAGACCGTCAACCTGCGACACCCCACGCAACCGCGCCAGTGTCAAACCGCCCAGCCAGACGATCAGCACCCCGACAACGACCGCCCCCAAAGCAGGCACGATCAGCGTCATCGGTTCGGCCTCGCGGATCGCGATCCCCGCGCCCAGCCCAACCTTCAACAAAAGCAGGATCACGATGAACTGATACACGGGCGCGGGTATTTCAAACTTGCTGCCAAGCGCTGCCAGCACCATCCCTGCGATCAGAAAGGACAGGGTCGGTTTTTGTAATTGTTCCAGAAAGCTGCTGATGATCGTCCAGATAACATCCATGGCGGAATCTCCTTTGTGGCGCTTGGGGCAGAGCTAAAGCCAGAGGATTTGAAATAAAAATATATCTTTGCTATGTATTCATTCTATAATACAGAATGATAAACCGCCTGAACTATCACCACCTGCGCTATTTTCACGAGGTCGCCCGCGAAGGTCACCTCGGGCAGGCTGCCGACCGTCTGAATATCGCGCAATCCGCGCTTTCGGTGCAGATCAAGCAACTTGAGGAACGGCTGGGCTTTGACCTGTTCGATAGGGTCGGCCGCAAACTGGTGCTGACAGAGGCCGGGCGCATCGCACTTGACCATGCCGAACGGATTTTCTCGACCGGCGATGAATTGCTGGCCGCCCTCGCGCAAAGTGGCCCCAGTGATCCACCGTTGCGGATCGGTGCGCTCTCGACCTTGTCGCGCAATTTCCAGCTGCAATTCCTTGCCCCTTTGCTAAAGCCAGGTGCCTGCGCATTTTCGCTCAAATCGGGCAGCTTGCGGCCTTTGCTGGCCGATTTGGAAAACCTTGCGCTTGATGTCGTACTGACAACGCAGGTTCCGCCCACGGGCGAAGGTCTGGTGCTGGCCGCGCAAAAGATTGCTGAACAACCTGTTCGCCTGCATGGTCGGCCAGATCACCTGCACCATGCCAGCCTTGCCGATCTTCTGGCCCAAGAACCGCTAATCCTGCCGACAGAGGATGTGATCCGCACAGGATTTGAAAATCTGGTCACAGCCCTTGGTGTGCAGCCGCGCATCGTTGCCCATGTCGATGATATGGCGATGGTGCGGCTGCTGGCCCGCGCAGGTTTGGGTCTTGCTATCGCCCCCACCGTGGTCGTGGCTGATGAGCTGGCCAGCGGGATGTTGGCCACCGCCCCATTTGATCTTGGCATAACAGAGCCATTTTTCGCCGTCACATTGCCGCGCAAGTTTCCGCACCCCGCGCTGGCCGGACTGTTGCGTGGCCTGGCTGGCGTGGCCTAGGCGTGATGGCTGGCACCGCTGTCAGCGACGCGTGATGCTGACGTGGCTGCTGGTCGTGACGACACTCATCCGCGTTTCGCGAATGCCATCACCAATCGCACTTCCGACTGGACGCATGTGAAACGACATCCTAAGCGTAATGCATGACCGACACTTCCTTATCAACGCCATCCACGGACCGCATCCTTGCCGGTGTCGCCCTCATGTTGGGGTTTTGCGTGACGGCGCCATTATTGGATGTCGCGGCAAAGCTGGCAGCAGATAGCGTCCCGGTCGGACAAATCACCGCTGCGCGCTTTATCGGGCAATGCGCGCTGATGGCGCCGTTTGTCTGGATCATGGGGCTATCGTTGCGGGTTGCACACGGCCTATGGCTTGCGCTGGTGTTTCGCGCGGTGCTTTTGCTGGTCTCGACCTTTTGCTTCATCGCTGCCATCAGCGTGATGCCGCTGGCCGATGCGCTGGCGATCGTGTTCGTGGCACCTTTCATCGTACTGCTGGTTGGGAAATATTATTTTGGCGAAGACGTCGGGCCGCGCCGTGTCTGGGCCGCATTGGTCGGATTTATCGGCGTCTTGCTGGTCATTCAGCCAAGCTTTGCGGCATTTGGAGCGGTGGCCTTGTTTCCCCTCGGCACGGCCGTGGGATTTGCGTTCTATATCCTTGTGACGCGCGGACTGTCACGCCGGATGCATCCTGTGACGTTGCAATTCCACACTGGCCTGATCGCCAGCCTGATGTGCCTGCCGGTGATGGTGCTGGCCCAAGGAACAGGATCGTCACTGCTTGATCCGGTCTGGCCCGAAGGGATTGCATGGCTTTGGCTATTCGGGGTCGGATTCTTTGCGACGATCAGCCATATCATGATGACCTATGCGCTGTCATTGGCACCGTCGGCCACGCTCGCCCCTTTACAATATCTGGAACTGCCGGTCGCCACTTTGCTGGGCTATCTGGTGTTCAGCGATTTCCCCAATGCTCTGACGCTGACCGGCATCACGATCATCATCGGCGCGGGCCTCTATATGATCCATCGTGAAAGGGTCACCGCCAGCCAATTGGTAAGCGCCCGCGCAGCACCACCAATCTGACAAGGCACTGGTCTATTTGGGGCAAGGCAGGTTGTGGCGATGGGTGATGGGCGCTGTGCATGCTGAACAGCCACATCAACAGGCAGGCGCCAATCCGTTGACCCTGCGGAAATATCACGACCTACGCGCCGGTCAAACGGAACTGGTCTGGTGATGGTGTTGCAAGTAGTCCAACATCGTTTCTGCCGACGACACTGACATCGGCACGCCGGGTGGATTGTCACGCAGCCCCGGCTCGGCGAATAGTTTTTTGATGTCACCATTTTCGACCAGCATAGAATAGCGCCAGCTGCGCATGCCCATGCCTTGCGCAGACCGATCCACCAGCATGCCCATCTTGCGTGTGAACTCTCCATTGCCATCGGGCAGCATGAACACGCGCTGGATATTCTGCGATTTGGCCCATTGGAACATGACGAAAGCATCGTTGACGGCCATGCAGACGACGCTGTCCACGCCTTGTGCCACGAATGCATCATAGAGCCGCTCATACCCTGGCAGGTGGCTTTCCGAACAGGCTGGCGTAAAGGCACCGGGCAAGGCAAAGACCACAACACGTTTTCCTGCGAACACATCGCTGGTCGAAAGCTGTTTCCATTCAAACGGATTGTCGCCCGCAAGATCGGGGTTGCGCACACGCGTATGAAATACGGCATCTGGCACTGATTGTGGGGTCATTTTGTATTGCTCCGCATCACGTCATTTGCGCTGATTGATACCGTTGTTAAACAAATAGACAACCCCGCCGCTGCGCCATCTTCGGCCAAGACCGGGTTTGGCCCTGCGCGGTTCGGCCAGCTTTTTTTATCGCGCAAGACGCGGCCAAGAAAATGGCCCTTGGCGACTGGACGGATCGTGTGCCTCAGGATCACAGCGTCAAAACAGAGCTTCCGGTTGTTGTGCGCGCCTCCATCTCGCGATGCGCCTGCGCGACGTTTTCAAATGCGAAATCTTGCCCGATGTGGATTTTGACTTTGCCGCTCTCGACCATGTCGAACAGATGCGATGCCATCGACTGACATTTCTCACGTTCCGCGATATGCACGAAAATCGTCGGCCGGGTCAGTTGCAGACAGCCCTTGGCCCCCAGAATACCCAGGTCGAACGGCGGCACCTTGCCCGAGGCATTGCCATAGCTGATCATCATGCCAACCGGCCGCAGACAATCCAACGATCCCTCAAAGGTCGACTTGCCGATTGAATCCATGACAGCGTCAACGCCGCGCCCGTCGGTGATGTCGCGCACACGGGCAACGAAATCCTCTGTCTCGTAATTGATGACATCTGATGCGCCATATTCGCGGGCCAGTGCGCATTTTTCATCGCTGCCAGCGGTGCCGATCAGCCTGATCCCAAGCGCGCGCGCCCATTGGCAGGCGATCAGGCCGACACCCCCTGCCGCGGCGTGAAACAGGACAGTATCGCCCGCCTTCAGCGGCACGGTGCGGTGGAACAAATATTCAACCGTCAGCCCTTGTAACATCATCGCCGCGCCGGTGCGAAAATCGATACTGTCGGGCAAACGGCACACTTGTGCGGCTTTCATCACCCGCACATCGCAATAGGCACCCGGCGGGGCCGCAGCATAGGCCACGCGATCGCCCGTTGCCAGATGCGTGACGTCAGCGCCAACAGCCTCGACCACGCCGGCCCCTTCCATCCCAAGGGCGTGCGGCAGCGCAAGTGGATACACACCGGACCGCTGGTAGATATCGATAAAGTTCAAACCGCAGGCATGATGCCTGATGCGCACCTCGCCTGGTCCCGGATCGCCCACCGGACGTTCGACGATCTTCATCACCTCGGGGCCGCCGGGTGCATCAAAGATGACGGTTCTTGTGGTATTCATAACGCAGCCTCTTTGAATTTGGTTTCATATTGTTTGCGCAGCGCAGCCTTCTGGACCTTGCCCATGTTGTTGCGCGGAAGTTCAGCCACGACGATATAGGCTTTGGGTTGCTTGTATCGCGCCAATTTATTTTGCAGCGCGTTTTCGATCTCAGCAATGTCAGGTGCCTGACCGGTGGCAACGAGCACCGCAACAACCGCTTCGCCGAAATCCGCATGCGGCAGGCCGATCACGGCGCTTTCCAGCACCTGGGGCATGTCGTCCAGCACCAGCTCGACTTCTTTGGGATAAATGTTGTAGCCGCCCGAAATGATCAAGTCCTTGGCGCGCCCGACGATGTTGACATAGCCCTTGTCGTCGATCAGCCCAAGATCGCCTGTCATGAAGAACCCGTCAGACCGGAATTCGGCGGCGGTTTTTTCGGGCATCTGCCAATACCCCTGAAAGACATTGGGGCCGCGGACTTCGATCATGCCAGTCTCGCCCTGTGGCAAGGCTGCGCCCGTTTCGGGATCGGCAATGCGCAATTCCACCCCCGCAAGGGGCAGGCCCACGGTCCCTGCCCGCCGTTCGCCATCATAGGGGTTCGAGGTCAGCATGTTCGTTTCGGTCATGCCATACCGTTCAAGAATACGGTGGCCCGTCCGCTTTTCGAATTGCACGTGGGTTTCTGCCAAAAGCGGGGCAGAGCCAGAGATGAACAGCCGCATATGCGCGGTCAGACTGGCCGTGAAACGCGGATCATCCAGCAGCCGCGTATAGAATGTCGGCACGCCCATCATTGTCGTGGCCTGCGGCATCAGCCGGATCATGTCATCCATATTCAGGCCGGGCAGAAAGATCATCGCCCCCCCCGACATCAGCGACACATTGGTGGCCACAAACAATCCATGGGTATGAAAGATCGGCAAGGCATGCAGCAGCACATCCTTGTCGGTAAACTGCCATTCACGGGTCAGCACCTGTGCATTCGACAAAAGATTGCCATGGGTCAGCATCGCGCCCTTGGATCGCCCCGTGGTGCCAGAGGTATATAAAAACGCCGCCAGATCATCGACACCGCGTGCAACAGGTGTGAAATCGGCACTTTGCGCCGCGACCAGATCGGCAAAGCTGCCGGACCCATCAGCGTTCAGAACCATCAGTTGTGCATCATGGGCCTGCGCCACAGGTGTCAACGCCCCGGCACGGCGGCCATCGGCCACCAACATCTTGGGCATCGCATTGCCGACGAAATAGTCGATCTCGGCCGGTGGATACGCCGTGTTCAGGGGCAGAAAAACCACCCCCGCCGCGACCGCCCCGCCATAGATCGCCAGCGCCATAGGCGATTTTTCGATCTGGACAGCAATACGGTCTCCGGGCTGCAATCCGCAGGCCACCAATGCATTGGCAACGCGGTGGACCATATACAAGAATTCACCGCCGCTGATCTGTGCGCCATCAGGCAAGATCAAGAAGGGGCGCGAGCGCCCGGCCTGTGAGGCAAAGAATACGTCATATAGCAGGTTGCTCATCGGTCTTTTCGTCCTTTTACTTCTGGTCCTTTGCCGCGACGGCCAGCGCTTTTACACCGCGTGCCGCTGCGATGGTGTTCTTGCTCGCGAATGCCTCGTGGTTTCGTTCGACATTTGCGGGATCGTAAAGGTAATTCACCATGGCACCGCAGGATTGGTTTTGACCCTTGCTGGACAGATCGGCAGCGGCATGGATTTCATGCAATTCCGCCCCGTTGCCCAGATGAAACCGCGCCACGGGATCAAGCGGCTGTCCATCGGCGGCCTTTGCTTGCAACAAATAGCGCGCCGCGACACGCCGCAGCGCCTCGGCATCGGAGGCTACGTCTGGCAAAAGCTGCACGCTATCATGTTGGGTATCCATCCAGCGGCACAGGCCGGGGATCGGTGACAGGGTGACAAAGGTTTTCAGGCCCGGTTCTTCGCGGCCAAGCACATCCACCACCTGTTTGATCAGTGAATTGCCAAATGAAATCCCCCGCAGTCCCGCCTGACAATTTGAAATAGAATAGAACACGGCGGTATTGACGTCGGACGGGGTCAAGGCGTCGCGGTCTTCGGCCAGCAAGGGGCCGATGGCGCCCGGTATCCCTTGGGTCAGCGCCACTTCGACAAAGATCAGCGGATCATCCGGCATGGACGGATGGAAAAAGGCAAAACAGCGCCGGTCCGGTGGCTCCAGCCTGCGGCGCAGATCGTCCCAGCTGTGGATCTCGTGGACAGCTTCATAGGCGATGATCTTTTCAAGGATATTCGCCGGGCTTTCCCAGCCGATCCTGCGCAGCACCAGAAAACCACGGTTGAACCATGACGCAAACAGGTGCTGGAAATCCAGATCGACACGCGCCAGATCCGGCTGTGCCTTGATCGCCTCCATCAGATCGACCCGCATTGCCACCAGATCGGCTGTGCCGCGTGGTGCCTGGTTGAGCCTGCGCAACAACTCCTGGCGCGGCGGTTCGGCCACATCCAGCAAGGCGGCCATGGTACCGGCGTCGCCCTTGTCGGCATAGGCTTGGGCCGCAGCGATCACGGCAGCAGGGTCAAGGTCCATATCATCCGCCAGAAACCGGAAGAATGCAGCCTTTTCTTCCATGCTGGCCTGACGGTAGCGCATCAGCACCTCGACCGCGCATTTCATCCCCGATACTTCACCCTGCCCCGACAGCAGCGCCCAACACAATGTGGTCAGTGGTTTGCCACTGGCCGTCACATCAGCCGCCGCCCGCCGTTCGAACAGGGTGCCCAGCAGATCCCCCAATGCCCAGCTGCCAAGACCCCAAGAGCGTGCCATCAGACCGGCCCCATCACCAGGTCAGGCAGCCAGGTCACAATTCCCGGGAAAAAGCACAAGATCACAATCGCCAGCACCATGCACCCGACATAGGGCAGCGATCCCATCAGGATTTTCTTCAATGGAATATCCGGCGCAATCGAATTGATAACATAAAGGTTCAGACCCACCGGCGGTGATATCAGCCCGATCTCCATGTTGATGGTCAGGATCACGGCGAACCAATAAGGATCGAAATCAGCGGCAAGGATGATCGGCAGCAAAATGGGTGCCGCCATCAAGATCACGGCAACCGGCGGCAAAAAGAAACCGGCAACCAACAAGAACAGGTTCACGATCCCCATCAAAACCCAACGGTTTACATCCAGATCGGAAATCCATGCTGCGATAGACTGGGTGATATAAAGCGATGACAACATATAGCTGAACACACCCGCGGCCCCGATGATGAACAGGATCATCACGGATTCCCGCGTGCTGTCGCTCAGGATGGTCCACAGCTTCTTGGGCGACCACAGCTTGTAGATGACCATCGCAATCACCAGACAAAGCAGCGCGCCAACCGCCGCCGTTTCAGACGGTGTCGCGATCCCACCATACATCGCATAAAGCACGCCGATGATGATGATGATAAACGGAATGACGCGCGGCAGGATCTCCAGCTTTTGCTTGAGCGTATAGCTGCGCTGCGCCAGCACCTCGGGAGAGCCAAAGCGCCATGTGTGGAAAATTGACCACGCCATGAACAGCGCGACCAGCATCAGCCCCGGCACCACACCGGCAAGAAAAAGTCGCCCGATGGATGTTTCAGTTGCGATGCCATAGACGATCATCGTCACGGATGGCGGGATCAAGATACCCAGCGTTCCGCCTGCCGCGATTGACCCGGCCGCCACCTCGTCGGGGTAGCCGCGCTTGCGCATCTCGGGGATGCCCATTTTTCCGATCGCCGCGCAGGTCGCGGGGCTGGACCCGGACATCGCCGAGAACAAAGCACAAGCACCCAGGTTCGACATCACCAACCCGCCCGGCACGCGCGTCAGCCAGCGTTCAAGCGCCTCGTAAAGATCGGCACCTGCACGGGTCGACGAAATTGCAGCGCCCATGATGATGAACATCGGAATAGACAAAAGCGCAAAGGAGTTCAGCTTGCCGAAAAATATCTCGGGCATCAATTCCAGCGATCGCATCCCGTCAAAGACAAGCAGGAACCCCGCCGACACGATCAACAGCCCCGAGGCGACAGACACGCCCGAGAACAACACGACAATCGTCATGACAGCGACCAAAAGGCCTAGCGACAGCGGGTCCATTAATTGTCCTCCAGACCAAAGGGGCGATCAACACCCAGCACAAGTGCTGCGAAATCCGCCAGCAATTGCAAAAGATAAATGCCAAAGCCCAGCGGCAGCGCGAGATAGGGTATCCAAAGCGGCGGTGCCCAGACAGTTTCAGACCGCCACCCGCGTTCCCAGGCAAAATGCCAGTTTTCTATCGAGAAAAACAAAATGACACCGACCACGGACATGGTCATCAACAAGACGAAACCCGCCAGATATTTGCGCGCCCGGCCCTTGACCAAGATCGGTATCAGGTCAACGTTGACGTGTCCGCGCAGGCTCTGGACATAGGGCAGCCCCAAAAGGGTAGCACCGACCATCAGATAGATCACAGCTTCGGTCTGCCAGATCGTGGAGCTTTCCAACACGAAACGGATAAAGATCATCTGACAGGTGATCAGGACAGAGGCGAGGATCATCAGCGCCGAAATCCAGCCGCAGACCGTCGATAATTTGTGGATCAGGCGCAAAATTGTATAGTCACCCGTGTTAATGGCACGGGTATTGGGCATGGTTGCCATGGCACAGGCTCCGGTGCTTGGGGTTTGAAGGGTGTGGGTAGGCCGACCGGCATTGCGGTTGGCCCACCCGTTAGCCTTGGGGTTGCGAGATCACTCGACCGCCAGCGCCATATCAAGCAGCGCCTGCCCGTTTGGCACATTGTCGACGAAGGACTTGTAAGAACTGGTTTTAGCCAGTTCCAGCCAGGCGTTGAAATCATCCTGTGTCATTTGCGCAATCTCGACACCGGCAGCTTCGAATACGGCGACGGATGCCGCATCTTCGGCCTTGGCTTCGGCAAGATAGAATGCCTCGGCCCGCGCCGCCGCTTCTGTCAGCGCTGCTTTTTGCGCGTCATTCAACCCGTCAAAGGTCGACTTGTTCATCAGGACAGGCTGGTACATGAACCACAACGCGACATCGCCGGCGGGGGTATAACAGCTGACCTGCTCTTGCAGACGGAACGATGCAAAAGACGACGACGACGTATTCACAGCCTGCAGAACGCCTGTCTGCATCGCATTGTAAATCTCGGACGATGCCATCGACGAAATCGACGCGCCCGCGGCAGCCAGCATCTCCTCGAATGACTTGCCCGCAGCGCGGGTGCTGAGGCCGTTGACATGTTCGGGGCGGGTAATGCATGCGCCGGTACTGGCAAAGCCACCAGCAAGATAGCCATGCACCAGAACCATGATGTCATCTTCGGCAAGCAGGTTTTCAATCTCTGCCATAAAGGGGCTTTCGTTCAGCCGCGCCGCATGGTCGTGATTTTTTACCATGCCCGGCATCAGGGTCAGGTTGTATTCGCCACGCTGGCCGCCGGAATATGACAGCGGATAAACGATCATGTCCACCTGACCGCGCGACAGAGGGTTGTACTGCTCGCGCGCTTTCAACAACGATTCGGACGGAAAAATCCTGATGTCCAGATCAACGCCGGCAGCGGCGACATCGGTCGCAATCATTTCAGCTACTTTGTGGCGTACATCGCCAACGGACCATTGATGCGACAGGCGTAGTTCCACGGCGCTAGCTGCAGAAATGCCCATCCCGAAAACGGCGATTGCCGCAGCAGCGGCATACGTTCGAATTGTCATTATATCCTCCCAGATAACTGCGCTGCGGGCTTTTTAACCGCAACAGCCACAATGCTGCGCGGCTATGCATTCAATGTCAAACGTTTTGTATACAAAAACTCATTGCCCAGACTCTGATCTAAGGATACCTATGGCGGCATGAACACCCGATTGGCCGACCACGTCCGCGAAGCGCTGGAACAGATGATCGTGACAGGCGATTTCGCCGATGGCGAACGCCTTGATGAAATCCGTCTGGCAGAACGATTTAACGTGTCGCGCACCCCGCTGCGCGAAGCGTTCCAGGCGCTGGCCGCGTCAGGGCTGGTGCAATTATTACCGCGCCGCGGCGCTTTTGTGCGCCACCCTGCCTTTCACGAAATCATCGAGATGTTCGAAGTGATGGCAGAATTGGAAGCCGTCTGTGGACGCCTCGCCGCGCGCCGCGTCACGCCACAGACGCTCGAACAGATCAAGGCCACCGTGATCGCCTGCGAATGCGCCGCCCATGCAGGTGACAGCGACGGATACTACCGCGAGAATGAACATTTTCATCAGTTGGTTTACATCGCCTCGGGCAACGATTTCCTGGCGAACGAAGCGCAGCGTCTGCACAAGCGCCTGCAACCCTTCCGGCGGATGCAATTGCGGGTGCGCGGCCGCATGATACAGTCGCTTTCCGAACACCGCCTGATTTTGACAGCATTGGAAACCGGCGACAGCACAACCGCAGAAGCAGGGCTTCGCGAACATGTCGCCGTGCAGGGCAGCAAGTTCAATGACCTGATGGCAAGCTATAAACGATCAAACTTGCGCGCGCATTCTCAGCTTGTCAGCATGCGAGAGTAGTTGCCCGATCATTCCTGCCATCTGCGCAAAAACTGACTGACCGACGGCTCGTCCGTCGTGAATGATGTCTTGTCCAGCCTGATCATTGACTTACTGCTAAAGAATGTACCCCGCCGGCCGTTTCTAGCTGAACAACCAAGTCGTTCAGTTTTGTTCGCGCGTGAGGTCCAACATGCTACCCGTACAACTGCGACTGCTGCAGATACTTGAAAAGACCAAAGACGGCGATCGCCTCAGCAGGCAATGTGACATGCTGATCGTGACAATGGTCATTTTGAATATCTCGGCTGTGATCCTCGAAAGCTTTTCGGCGCTGTATGAGGCGTACAGCGCCTGGTTTCATGGATTTGAAATATTCAGCATTGCGTTCTTCAGTATTGAATATCTACTCCGCCTTTGGGCCAACGGGGCGCGGTATCCTGACAGCCCCTCACGCGGGCGGCGCGAATATGCATTCAGCTTTTATGGGCTGGTTGATCTGCTCGCGATCCTGCCGTTTTACCTGCAACTATTGATGCCCGGGCTAGACCTGCGCATCTTGCGGGTCCTGCGTCTTTTGCGGCTCTTGAAACTATCGCATTATTCCTCTGCGGTAGAGGATCTGATGCAGGCCATCTATGACGAACGACGCGCCTTCGGGGCGGTCGGATACATTCTGGCCATCGTCATCATCGCGAGCTCGGCGCTCATGTATTATGCGGAAGGGGATGCACAGCCTGATAAGCTGTCATCCATTCCTGCCGCGATGTACTGGTCCGTGATTTCATTGACCACCGTCGGCTATGGCGATGTGTCGCCTGTAACCGCTGCGGGCAAGGTCATTTCGATGCTGACCGCATTCATGGGTGTCGCCACCGTCGCGCTTTTTACCGGGATTATGGCAAGCTCGTTCAACAAGCAGCTGGTGCGCAGGAAAGTCATCTTTGAACAAGAACTGCGCAAAGCTTTTGCAGATGGCGTGGTTACGGAACACGAGGAAGTGCTGCTGCAAGCGCTCAAAACGCGGTTTGATTTGACGGATGAACTCACCTCATCCCTGCGCGAACGGATCAAATCCGAAACAGACCGCACAAAGGCCAACATCGACTGAGCCGGGTTTGGGCAGGTCTTAGACACCGAATTGCAGACCGATAAAACCCGACAGCACATCCTGGCCCGTGATGTTGCCATCATTCCGGCTGTACATCATGCCAAGGCTCAGATCGCCAGACCTGAACACAGGAACGCGGTATTCAAAGCCAAGGTCGCGTTGACGCGCAGCCGGCGCAAGACCGATGTCATAGCTCGCAAAGCCAATCTCGTTGCCCGACATCTGGACCGGCAGATCCAGCCTTGCCGAACCGTGGGTGATCGCGATCGGCTGACGGACGAAAACAGACAGCACGTCGCCCTTGGCACCGACATCGGCCCGCGCGACCGACATGCCAACACGGTCATAGACAAGCGTGCTGATAGCGCCCAAGACCCCAGCCCCTTGCCCCGCAGCCACCCCGATTTCGGCACTAAGCCGCAGCGCGGTATCCACCGCAAGCGGGGTAGCGACATCCAGATGCAGCGCATGTGTGACAGATCTGATGTTGCCCACGCCAGGCGGCGCGCCGATGCCCAGGATCGACCCGTCGGCCTGCATTATCATGACACCGACCTGGGCCTGCGCCTGTCCCAAATCAAAGCTCTGATGCAGCGCAACTCCAGCCATCGCGTCCCCGATCAGGACCGCAGCGCCAAAATCACCACCGGGTGCTGTCAACGCCACGGCGTCGCCCCCCAACAGATCGACGCCGCTTGCGTCTTGCCAGCCGGTCCCGTCGCGCGCCCATGTGTCCCCGCCCCGGATCGCCGCGTGCATTTTCAGGCGGCCCGCACCCATGTCGCTGCGCAATCCCGCCATCAATGCCGACGCGGCAGGGTCTGCACGGATCGCAGCCGCCGCAAGAACCGAGCCAGCAACCATGAAGCTGCCGTGCATCTGGTCTGTCGTCAGGATGTTCACAGCCGCCAGCGATTGCGCCAGACTGTCGCCGACAGCAGAACCCGCCATGATCGCAGCACTGCCGAGATCAATGCTGCCGCCATCCACCAGCGGCACCACCGCCTGCCCGATCGGCAACAAGGCCGCCCTAAGGTCAAGAAACCCATGCCCGAATTCCGCGTTATATCCATGCGTGATACCGGGCGCAAAAGTGACCACGCCATCATGGGCAAAGAACCCGTTGTCAGCGGTGACCAGCAGCCGGTCGCGCAATTGCGCGGCGGTCAGGTCGGGGAACGCCTCGGCCAACAGCGCGATAGATCCGGCGACCTGTGGCGCGGCAAAGGACGCACCCACACCGATGGCATAGCCGCTATCGTGCCATTGCGTGGCAACCTTGATCTGGCCGTTCGCCGCCATGCAGAACCGCGCTGTTTCAAGACAGGCCGTCGAGATGCGCACAGCACTGGTAACGCCATCGTCGTTGAAGCTGGGGATTGCATTGATGACACTGATCCAGCTGCTTTCAAGATCAGCCGCGCCCAGCGGAAGGGCCGCCATCAGGCTTGCGCTATCAGCATGGTAATCGTTTTGCAGCGCAAAGACGATGACACCGTCAGCCGCAAATGTCCGCAGGCCGCTGATATAGGTTTGCGTGTTGCGCACGAATGCTCCGACATCGGTGTTTTGGACGGTTGCGTCTCTGATGCCCCATGAATTATTCGAGGCAATCGCACCGATACTGGCTGCATCACGCATATGGTTGCCAAGCGCGTGCCAGTTCAGGGGGGCGTTGTAATTCAGATGCCCCTGGTGCAGATCCGCCCCCGGCGCGAACCCAATCATGCCACCGTTCTGCCCGTTGCCCACCAGGACAGAGGCGACCGCCGTACCATGGAATTCACCCCCAGTCGGGGGCTGGCCTGAACTATAGATCGTCTTTGCTTCAAATTGATCATGCGACAACCGCACGCCGCTGTCGATCAGCGACACAATCTGCCCTGCTCCGGTCAGCCCAGTGGACAGCGCATAGTCAAGCCGCGCCGCAGCAAGCGGGGTCGCTGTGACCAGTGCACCGAACCCACCATAGACAGGGTGATCCCTGACGCTGAGGTTGAAACGGAACGTATTCGCAACGTAGCCCGGCAGCGCACGGATGGCGCCCAGCGCGGCTTGATCGAACTCTGTCACGAAATAGCGGTTCCACGGAAACGGATCCCCGCCCACCGTCGGGCCGATATCATCGAACGGGCGACTGACAGGCGGGGTGATCGTGACCCCCAGATGATTGTCGGCTGACCTGTCTTCTGGATTGCAGGCCGCAAAGACCAGCAGCGACACAACGCAAAGCGCCTTTTTCATGTTCCTGAACCCCCGTTCCACCACGCGAAGATCAAAGGGCCAGAATGTTAAGTTTCGCCTTCGCGCGTTTAACTTTTCGTTTAAAATTGTTAATTAATAATGGCTTAAGATTTCATCAGGGCGAGCCTTGCCTTGATGGATAACGCAGACGATGCCCCGCCAGCCCGCGAATGACGCATGCATCCAAAGCCCGCAGGCCAGCCAAGGCGCATGTGAATTGGGTGTTAAAAACAGTTGCGAACGCTTCTCATTTGCATATAAATATTCTTATCAAGGGACGAATCAAAGGCAACCCAATGTCCACCCAAAGCGTGAAAGCACGGATTTGCGGCGCTGCTGCTGCAATGGCGATCATGACGCCGGCCTTTGCGCAGGACGCACCGCTGAACGTCCTGACCACCGTGACCATGATCGCGGATGTCGCGGCGAATGTGGCGGGCGATTGTGCCACGGTCACATCGCTATTGGGTGCCGGCAGTGACCCGCATCTGTACCGCCCGACGGCGGCGGATGTGCAAAAGCTGTCTGGTGCCGACCTGATCCTTTATGTCGATCCCGCGCTCGAAGCGCGGCTGGCCGAGGTCTTGGCAGGTTTCACCAACCGCACACCGACCATCGGCCTTGCACGCGCGAGCTTTGACGACAGCACCTTGCTAGGCGGTGCCGAGGATGCCACACAGATCGACCCGCATCTGTGGATGGATGTCAGCCTTTGGGCGCAAATCGCCCCCGTGATTGCAGATGCCATCGCTGCCCAGCGCCCTGATTGCGCGGATGATCTGACCGCCAATGTCGCCAATTACACGGCCCAGCTGGACGCGCTGCACATGTGGGTAACACAGGCGATCACCTCGATCCCCCAGGATCAGCGCCTGTTGGTCACCGCGCATGACGCCTTTGAATATTTCGCCTCCGGCTATGGCATCACGGCGTCCGAGGCCATCGAAGGCATCAGCACCGAATCCGAGGCCAGCATCGGCGATATCCGCGATGTCGCGGCCTTTGTCGCGGCCAGCGGCGTGCCCGCGGTCTTTGTCGAAACGACGATCAGCCCCCGCACCATCGAGGCGCTGGTGGCAGAGGTTCAAAGCCAGGGGCATGATGTGGTCATCGGTGGCGCGTTGTTTTCGGATGCCATGGGTGATGACGCAACCCCCGAAGGCACCTATATCGGCATGATCCGCGCCAATACGGTGACCGTGACCGAAGCGCTCGGTGGCACATTACCGGATTGGCCAGAGGCGTTGGACGGCTGGGCGCGCGACTGGAGTATCGAGTGAGCGCGCCACAGCGCCACCCACAGAAAAGAGGCGATGATGCGTGACGATACCCTGCACGAGCCTGAACAGGCGCTGCATGTCGAGGATCTGACGGTCACCTACGGCGCGAACCCGGTGTTGTGGGATATCGACCTTGATATCCCCCCCGGGGTAATGTGCGCCATCGTCGGCCCGAACGGCGCGGGCAAATCCACGCTGATCAAGACAGCCTTGGGCCTTGTGCGCCCCGTCGCGGGGCATGTGCGGTTTCTGGGACGGCCCATCGGGCAGATGCGCGGGCAGATCGGCTATGTCCCGCAGCGCCACAGCGTCGATTGGGATTTCCCGACAACCGCGCGCGATGTGGTGGAAATGGGCCTTTACCGCGATCTGGGCTGGCTGCGCCGACCGGGCAAGGCTGAACATGCCCGCGCCTTGGCCGCCTTGGCCGAGGTCGGGATGCAGGATTACGCCGATCGTCAGATCAGCCAATTGTCGGGCGGCCAGCAACAACGCGTCTTTATCGCCCGCGCCTTGGTACAGGACGCCCCCATCCTGATCCTTGACGAACCAATGGCAGGGGTCGATGCCAGCACCGAGGCCATCATCATCGCCTTGCTGAAAAAGCTGCGCGATGCAGGCCGCACGGTGATTGTGGTGCATCACGACCTGACGACGGTGCAAAGCTATTTTGACTGGTTGGTCATGTTGAACGTGCGCATCATCGCGCAGGGCCCCGTCGCGCAGACCTATTCGGCCGACAACCTGCGCGCGGCCTATGGCCGCCATCTGGCAATGATCGCTGTTCCAGCCGCAGAGGCCGCATCTTGACGGCCATCATCGACCTTTTGTCCAGCGATATTGTCCAGACCGTGCTGATCGGCGCGGCGCTGCTGGGCGCGATTTCGGGGATGCTGGGGGCCTTTGCCGTGCTGCGCCGCCAAAGCCTGCTGGGTGACGCGCTCAGCCATGCTGCCCTGCCGGGGGTCTGCCTTGGCTTTTTGATCGCAGGAGGGCGTGATCTGGGCAGCGTCATGGCGGGGGCATTTGGCACAGGGGCGCTCGCTGCACTGATCATGATGCTGATCGTGCGGCGCACGACGTTGAAAACCGACGCCGCGCTTGGCATCGTGCTGAGCGTGTTTTTCGCTGTGGGCATCGTGCTGTTGACCGTGATCCAGACGCAGGGCGGATCGGGCAGCCTGGGTCTGATGACCTTTCTGTTCGGGCAGGCAGCGGCGATCTTGCGCAGCGATCTGTGGGTCATGGGCGGGATCGGTCTGGCCGCAATATTGCTGGTGCTGGCCTTCTGGAAGGAATTCAAGCTGGTCAGTTTCGATACAGCCTTTGCCCGCGCCCAAGGCTTTCCGGTGACCGCGTTAGAGGCAGTGCTGACCGTCATGGTCGCCCTTGCCATCGTGGTGGGCTTGCAGCTGGTCGGGGTGGTACTGATGGTGGCCTTGCTGATCGCACCAGCGGCGGCGGCGCGGCAATGGACCAAGTCGCTGGGCGGGATGGTTGTGGTTTCGGCGGCTATCGGGGCCGCATCAGGTGCGGGCGGCGCGCTGGTCAGTGCCACGACACGCGGGCTGGCCACCGGACCTGTCGTCGTGCTGATCGCCACAGGGATCGTGATGGTGTCATTACTGATCGCCCCCGGACGCGGGCTGATCTGGCAGGCCGCTGCCACCCAGCGCGCGCGTGCGCGGATCAGCGACGGGCGGGTGCTGGCCACCTTGCAAGGCTTTGCGCAGATGCATGACGATGCGGGCTATCCATCCGAGCGCGGCATGTTGCAGATCGCCTTGGGTGCGAAACCGCCCGCCGCAACGCTGGCATCGCTGGAAAGCCGCGGGTTGATCCGGTCGGTCATGCATCCGCCCGAAACCACGCCACATTGGGAATTGACCAAAGCAGGCCATACCGAGGCGGCCGCCTTATCGGGCGAGCCTGAAACAAGGCAGCATACCAAATGATCACCGCCTTTTTTCAGTCTATCCCGCTGATGATCGTGCTGACAGGCGTGCTGACGGGCATTTCGGCGGCACTGTTGGGGTCGTTCCTGATCCTGCGCGGCAATGCGATGCTAACCGATGCGATCAGCCATTCTATCGTTTTCGGGATCATCGTCGTGTGGTTGCTGACAGGGCATACATCGGGGCCGGTGCAGGTGCTGGGGGCGGCGATTACCGGTGTCCTGACGGTGGTGCTATCGGAACTTTTGGCGCGATCAAGGCTGGTCAAAATGGACGCAGCCATCGGGCTGGTGTTTCCCGCGCTCTTTGCCGCCGGTGTGATCCTGATCTCGATCAACGCGCGCAACGTGCATTTGGATGTGGACAGCGTGCTGTTGGGCGAGATCGGGTTTGTCTGGCTGAACACCGTGGCCCTGTTCGGGGTCGATGTGCCGGTCGCGGTGGCGACGCTGGGCGCTGTGCTGGTGGTCAACCTCGTCTTCGTGCTGGTGTTGTGGAAGGAACTCAAGCTCGCGACCTTCGACGCAGGGTTGGCCGCCGCCTTGGGGTTTCTGCCGGGCGTGCTGCATTACGCGATCCTGACCCTGACCAGCGTGACGGCGGTCGCGGCCTTCGACGCGGTCGGCGCGATCCTGTTCATCGCCTTCGTCGTGGTCCCGCCTGCAACAGCCTATCTGCTGACCCGCAGGCTGTGGTTGATGGTCGTGCTGGCGGTGGGCTTTTCGGTGGCAGCCTGTATCAGCGGGTATTTTCTGGCGTTGCACTGGAATGTATCCATCGGCGGGATGATGGCCAGCATGACGGGCGTCTGGTTTACGCTGGCGCTGCTGTTCGCACCGGCGCAGGGGCTGGTCGCGCAGGCGCTGCGCGCAAGGACCGACCGGCTGGACCATGATTGCCGCGCCTTGGTGGCGCATCTATTCACCCACCAAGATACCCCCGCCATGGCCGAGGAAAACACCCTGCGTGCGCTGGTCAGTCACCTGCGCTGGACCGCGCCGCGCGCCCGCGCCGCTGTGCTGCGCGCGCATGACCGCGACCTGATCGAACGCCGCGATGGCCTGTTGTGCCTGCGCCCCAAAGGCACAGCCGAGGTCGAGGCGATCTTTGGGCGCAGCAACGCCTAACCCTGATTGACGACCCTTTGGGTCTGCACGCCCAGCCCGTCGATACCAAGACGCATGGTTTCACCACCCGCCAGATAGCGTTGTGGCTTTTGCCCCATACCCACCCCCGGCGGTGTGCCTGTCGAGATGATGTCGCCCGGTTGCAGGCTCATGAACTGCGAACAATAGGCCACCAGATGCGGCACCTTGAAAACCATCGTCGCGGTGCTGCCGTCCTGATAGCGGTTGCCATCCACCTCTAACCAGAGGCGCAAGTTATCATGATCAGCAATCTCGTCACGCGTCACCAGCCATGGGCCAATTGGGCCGAAAGTGTCACAGCCTTTGCCCTTGTCCCACGTGCCTGCGCGTTCAATCTGGTATGCGCGTTCCGACACGTCATTGATCACGCAGAACCCCGCGACATGGGCCATGGCATCGGATTCTTCGATATAGGCGCCACCCTGCCCGATCACGATGCCCAGTTCGACTTCCCAATCGGTCTTGACCGATCCGCGCGGGATCAGGATATCGTCGTCAGGACCAATGATGGCCGACGTCCATTTGTTGAAAATCACCGGTTCTGGTGGCACGGCAAGGCCGCTTTCAGCAGCATGATCGGCATAATTCAGCCCGATACACACGAATTTGCCGACCTGCCCGACACAGGGGCCAAGCCGCAGGTCATGCTGCGGGGTGCCTTCGACAATCGGCAGGCTGTCGATATCAAGCGCCTGCAACCGCGCGATATTGTCGGGCAGCAAACCAGCTGCAGCAATGTCAGCCACATGGGCGGACAGGTCGCGCACCCGGCCTTGCGCATCCAGACATCCGGGTTTTTCCTGACCGCGCTGGCCGTAACGCAATAATTTCATCTGTTTGTCTTCTTTCCCGGTCTATGGGGCGCAGCCACGATCTGCGCTGAAAGTTGCACAATGACCGGCCCCGAGTTTGCGGGTCATGTGATATGCGACTGGGCATGAAAGTAAATGGCTGCGGCGCTCATCCCAGAAATCTGGATCGTGCGGCATTGTATTGTGCGGCCTGCCGTTGTGGGCCAAACCGGTGTCCAATGCTGCGGTGATGAACACATCAGCTATTTTTAGCAACAGGTTGCCGCTCGGTAAGCCGCAGATCACCGGCGAGTTCGCGCACGGCAACCTGCGCAGCACCGGTGCTTTGCTTGATCAATGCGACCAGATCGACAAGCGCCGCAGGATCGCTTGTTTTGTGCAAGCGCAACGTTTCGCAGTGGTTTCCCGCATGCTGCAACCCCAGCGTCATGGCCGCCCCATTGAGCATATGCAGCGCCTCGTCCAGACGATTGGGGGCAGGACGGTCGGCACCCGCTTTGACCATCCGGGCAACCGCCTCGGCATCCTTGCAAAGCTGGTCCAGCAAATCGCACAACAGATCAGGGCCCAGTTCATCCAGCACCAAGTGCAATTGTGCCATGTCCAACATCGTATCGGACATGGGGGCTGTCGGTTTTTCGATGACCGGTTTGGGCAAGGTCATGCAGCCACGCAGCATAGATCCCAATTTGTCGCGGGTCACGGGCTTGGCCACGAAATCGGTCATGCCGGCGTCCAGACAGCGCTGCCGGTCCTCGGCATAGGCATTAGCGGTCAGGCCGATGATCGGCAGATCAATGCCAAGGGCGCGGATCGCGCGGGTCGCTGCCAGACCGTCCATCACCGGCATCTGCAAATCCATCAACACGATGTCAAAGGCAGCCAGCTGCACAAGATCAAGCGCGATGCTGCCGTCATTGGCAGTAACGACCCGCGCGCCGAAACTTTGAAGCAACGCCGCGGCCACCTCGCGGTTGATGGCGTTATCCTCGACCAGCAGCACCCGGATATCGCGGGGCACATCCGGCTGGACCGGGATGGCGCGCACTGCCACAGGCGCCGCCGGTCCCAGGACCGTGACCGGCAGTTCAACCCAGAACACGCTGCCCCGGCCTATCGCGCTTTCGACGCCGATCCGCCCCCCCATACCGGTGACGACCCGCCGACAGATCGCAAGCCCCAGCCCAGTCCCGCCAAACGGGCGCGATTCCGATCCTTCAATCTGGCTGAAATCGCGGAACAGCTTGCTGTGATCTTCGGACGCAATGCCGATACCGCTGTCTTGTACCTCAATGCGCAAACCGTCCTGCGCCAAAAGCATCCCACGCACGCTAACGCTACCCGCGGGCGTGAACTTGATCGCATTGGACACAAGGTTCAAAAGGATCTGCCGCAGGCGGATTTCATCGGTCATGATTGTTATGGCGGGCAGATCAATATCGAACGAAAGACCGGCATCCGCAATGCGCGCTTGAAACACATCATGGACAAGACCAGCCACATCAGGCAGCGAGACAGGCGCATTATTGAAGGTGACGCCGTTGGCATCAAGATTCGAATAATCAAGAATATCGTTGATGATATCGAGCAAAACATGACCTGACCGCCAGATTGTGAGAACGCGGCGCGATTGCGCAGGGTCCAGATCTTCCGTCCGCAAAAGATCGGCTGCCCCGATGATGCCGTTCAGCGGGGTGCGGATTTCATGGCTCATCGTGGCCAAAAACATCGATTTGGCCGCACTTGCAGCCTCGGCGGCGGCGGCACTGCGCGAATTTCGGACCGAAAGCTCGCGCAATTGTTTCTGGGTCTGGGAAATAATGCGCAGATCAAGAAATTGCAGCAGGATTGTGCAGATGAAAACCAGCGCTGCAACCCCCGCTGCCACGGCAAGCCGCTGGTACAAGGCAAATGCCTGCTGCCTGCTTGCAACACGGGCCTCGTTCAGCGTCGCATTGGTCGCGATAACAAGATCGTTGCTGGTCGTATTGACCTTTTGAGCCTCGGCAAGGATGAGCGGCAAGGCGTCTTCGACTGCCGTCCGGTCACCAGCAATCGTATCAATCATCTGCGCCAGTTCATATATTTCCTGACTGACGGCGGCCTCTATGATCCGCAATTCGCTGGAGGATTGAAAAGAATCCGAAAAAACACCCCGATCAAGCAAGGCTATCCGGCTATACAACAGGTCAAAGCCGAGCAAGACCGCGTCAATCGCATCGGGCGTCGGGTTGTTCTGCGCCTCCAGCACGAGCTGGGTCAGCCGCGACGCTTGGCGGTTAGTCTGGAAAACCGCCCACATCGCATCTTCGCGCACGCTTTGCAGCATGACCTGCCGGCGATCCTGTAAACTGGCGAAAAGATAGGCTGTCGCTGCGATCATTGCCAGACCCAGCACCATCAATGCGAAAGTAACCCAGCGAACGGACACGGTCCAACCCAATATCTTGGGATAGACCACCTTAGTCCCCGACGTCAATCTTTGCGATCTGCCAGACAGATCGGCCAAAATAAACCTCGTCGAACAGGTCGGGGTTGTCATCAAAAGGGTAAATCAAAAATAACGGGCCTTTGTCACGCACCGACATCAAATGCCCATCCAGATGGGTTGCAAGCACGACATTCAGATCGCGCAGGTCGCTGGCCGGAACGGTGGCGGCGTAATCGTTCAGCGCGACGACGCGCAATGTCGCACCCTGCGCGCCCACCGCATCCAAAAGTGCGGCACCCAGCGGGCCACTGAAATCATGGGTACCCTCGAACCAAGGGGTCGCGGTTGTAATGCTGCCCTGCTGCAAATCTTGTAGCATCGCACGGTCAAATCGCGCCACGCCATTCCCGTTGGTATGGGCGATATTTCCCGAAACCGTCAGGATCACGTCACCTTGCGGGGCCGGCAATTCAGCCGCCTGTAACAAAGAGGCGGACATGGACAGGACAAAAAACAGCAGATATTTCATCTCGTTCCCCTGTTTTGTAGCATTTCAAGCAACGTGGGTGGTGACAGCAGGGTCTGTATAATACTTTTTTATTTCGGTTAAGCCCGCAGTGAAGGCGAGCACGCAGCGCGGATCAAAGTGACGCCCTGACTGGCGAAGGATTTCGGCGTAGGCTTTCTCGAAAGACCAAGCTTCCTTATAAGGCCGTTCTGAAAAAAGTGCATCAAAAACATCTGCAACTGCCGTAATTCGGGCAGGCAGCGGAATATCCGTGCCGGCAAGACCCTTTCCATAGCCGCTGCCATCCCATTTTTCGTGATGATACAGCGCGATGTCATAGGCCATGCGGATCAGGTCGCTGTCACCGTCTTTGAGGATTTCCGCCCCGATTTCGATGTGACGTTGGATTTCCAGCCGTTCGTCATCGGTCAGGGCTGCGGGCTTGTTCAACACAGCGTCGCTGATGCCGATCTTGCCGGTATCATGCAGCGGTGCCGCCAGATAGATCGTCCTGCAAAAGGCCTTACTTTGCCCCAATGTGCGGGCGATGATTTCGGCCACAGCCGCCACGCGAGAGATATGTTGCTGGGTCGTTCCGTCACGCAATTCGATGGCGCGCGCCAGTCGCCAGATCAGTTCTTCCTCGCGTTCGGCCAGTTTGCGGGTGGCCTGCCGCACCTCGGCATCAAGGTGCAAGGCCCGATCCATCAGCGCCAACTGAGCCTTGCGCAATGACAAAAGGTTTTGGGCGCGCACGCGCAATTCATCAGGGTCAAAGGGTTTATTCAGAAAATCCGTCGCCCCCGAACGCACAGCCGACAGGCGCAATTCGCGGTCATGATCAGCCGTCAGCATGATGACGGGAATGAACTGGTAATCGGCCAGGGCGCGCAGATGCGTGATACAGGTGATCCCGTCCATGTCTGGCATGCGATAATCGACAAGCACCAGATCGAACATCACGTCACGGCACCGCGCCAGTGCCGATATCGCGTCAGAGAAACATTCGACCTCGTATTCCTCGGAACGGGACAGAACGGCGCGGATCACACTCCGGCTGATCGGTTCGTCGTCGACAATACATACACGCATTGTTTTGATGGCCCCTCACTTTTCACTGCGTTTCCTGCCGGGTCCCCGCAAGAGACAAGGATAGCGGTCGAATATTCGTCACCAGTTCTTAATTATACGTAAACTCATGTTTCAGGTCCGTCGAAAAGACGACGGGCCGCCGCACAACACCATATCGTTCATTCTTGCGGCGCGCGCAAAATTTCCCATATGGACATGATGCCATGGAATAATCCGGCAAGGTGCAAAATGGGCTATTTAAAAACAGCGATATTGATGGCGGCGATGACCGCGCTTTTCATGGGGATCGGCTATCTGCTGGGCGGTGCCGGCGGCGCTGTGATCGCGCTGTTCGTCGCGGCGGCGATGAATGTCGTGACCTGGTGGAACTCCGACAAGCTGGTCTTGCGGATGCATGGCGCCGAACCCGTCACGCGCGGCGACCCGATGGGCCTGCATGCGATGACCGCCGAACTGGCGCGCAATGCGGGCCTGCCAGAACCCAAGCTTTACCTGATCGACACTCCACAGCCGAATGCCTTTGCAACAGGGCGCAATCCGGCCAATGCGGCCGTGGCGGTGACGACCGGTCTTTTGCGTGACCTGACCCGCGAGGAATTGGCAGGGGTGATCGCGCATGAGCTGGCGCATATCCGCAACCACGACACCGCGATCATGACCGTGACCGCCACCTTTGCCGGTGCAATCTCGATGCTGGCGAATTTCGCGCTGTTCTTTGGCGGATCGCGCGAACGGATGGGGCTGATCGGCACGCTGGCGCTGATGTTTCTCGCACCCTTTGCCGCCACCATTGTGCAGATGGCGATCAGCCGGACCCGCGAATATGCCGCCGACAAGGCCGGGGCCGAGATTTGCGGCAACCCGCTGTGGTTAGCCGCGGCGCTGGAAAAGATCGCTGTCGGGGCGGCACGGATCGACAATCATGCCGCAGAGCGAAACCCTGCCACCGCGCATCTGTTCATCATCAACCCGCTGCATGCCCACAAGCATGACAATCTGTTCGCAACCCACCCCGCAACGCAGAACCGCATCGCCGCCCTGCGCGCCATGGCGCGTCAAGACCGGCCAGCACCAGCAGCACAGCCCGTCCGCAGGGGTGTTCCCTCAACACGCAGGCGCAGCGGGCCTTGGGGCTGATCAGGCCATCGTCGTGCCCTGCTGGCCTGCGACCGTGACAGCGGTGTGCCAGCCACGACAGGCATCTGCCAGTCTGGGGGGCAGCGGCGCATCGGTATAAAACCCGTCCATCTGCGCCAGCGAGCCGATCCTTGCAGGCGCACGGCGCGCAAATTTGGAATGATCGGCCACAAGAAAGCTGCGCCGTGCCTGCCGCAGGATCGCTTGGCTAACCCCGACTTCCTGAATGTCATAATCGAGCATGTCGCCATCTTCATCCAGCGCCGAACAGCTGATGATCGCCAGATCGAACTTGAACTGCCCAATCGCCTGCGTTGTCACAGTACCGACCAGCCCCGCATCGGTGCGCCGCAACAGGCCACCGACCACGATGATTTCGCAATGGGGATTGTCGATCAGGATATTGGCGACGTTCAGATTATTGGTCAGCACCATGATATCGCGGTGTTTCAGCAAGGCCCGCGCCACAGCCTCGGTGGTGGTGCCGATGTTCAGAAACAGCGAACAGCCATTGGGAATATCGCGCGCGCAGGCCAGGGCAATCGCAGCCTTGCCCACCTCGTTCAAATCGCGGCGGTCCTGATAGCCGATATTGGCTACGGTGGACGGCAGGATCGCGCCGCCATGCACGCGCTGCAACTTGCCCTGATCGGCCAGATCGGCCAGATCGCGCCGGATCGTTTGCATCGTAACCGCAAAATGCGCGGCCAGATCTTCAACCACGACACGTCCGTCACGGCGGGCCATGACCTGAATATCGCGTAAACGTTCGGCCTGTGACATGAAACGGACCTTTCCGGGGTTGGGTGTATCAATCTGCGCGGGCGGATCGAATCGCACGCCTTGCAGCCCATGTTCGTTTTAGCCGGCTTTCTGCACCACCGCGAACAGGAAATAGGGAACAAATGCGGAATTTAGGTGCTAAAAATGTTCGTTTTTAGAAAAACGAGCATTTTTTATCTTTAAAACGAAAGAACTTGCGCATCGGCTTTGGCGGCGTTTAGGTTTGCGACAGCTGTATACACGCCGCATGCCAAAGGGGGTCGCATGGCACAATCCGCGCAAAAATCCGCCACGATCCATGATCTTCTGGTGATCGGCGGCGGCATTAACGGCTGCGGCATCGCGCGCGACGCGGCCGGGCGCAGCCTGTCTGTCGTGCTGGCCGAAAAAGGCGATCTGGCGGGGGCTACATCTTCCGCCTCGACCAAGCTGTTTCATGGCGGGCTGCGCTATCTGGAATATTTCGAATTCCGGCTGGTCCGCGAGGCGCTGATCGAACGCGAAACGCTGCTGCGCGCGATGCCGCATATTTCATGGCCGATGCGGTTCGTGCTGCCCTATCACAAGGACATGCGCTTCGACAGCGACACGCCGACATCGCGGCTGTTGGGCCTGATACTGCCATGGATGAAAGGGCGCAGACCCGCTTGGCTGATCCGGCTGGGGCTGTTTTTGTATGACAATCTTGGCGGCCGCAAGATCCTGCCCGGCACGACGACGATCAGCCTGACAGACACGCCCGAGGGCGCGCCGCTGGATGACCGTTTCGCCAAGGCCTATGAATATTCCGACGCATGGGTCGAGGATTCGCGCCTTGTCGTGCTGAACGCCCGTGATGCCGCCGCGCGCGGTGCCACGATCATGACCCACGCCGAGGTGGTTTCCGCCCAAGCGACCAACGGCATCTGGCAGGTCACGGTCAGGACGGCGCAGGGTGACCAGGTCATCGCCGCGCGGATGCTGGTCAATGCCTCTGGTCCTTGGGCGGGCGATGTGATCCATGGCACGCTGCGGCTGAACAGCCGCGAAAACGTGCGTCTTGTGCGCGGTAGCCATATCGTGACGCGCAAGCTCTTCGATCATGACAAATGCTATTTCTTTCAAGGCACCGACGGGCGGATCATCTTTGCGATCCCCTATGAGCAGGATTTCACCCTGATCGGCACCACGGACGCTGACCATGACGATTCGGCACGCGCGCCTGTTTGTACCGACGCAGAACGCGATTACCTGTGCGATTTCGCCAGCCAGTATTTCAAACGCCCCGTGACCAAGGACGATATTGTCTGGACCTATTCGGGCGTCCGCCCGCTTTATGATGACGGGGCCAGTTCGGCCACCGCCGCGACCCGCGATTACACGCTCAAGGTTGACACATCAGCAGGTGCGCCGGTGCTGAACATCTTTGGCGGCAAGATCACGACCTACCGGCGGCTGGCGGAATCCGCGCTGGACAAGATCGGCGCAACCCTGCCCTTGTCGCGGGGCAACTGGACGGCGGGCGTACCCTTGCCAGGCGGTGATTTTCCATATGACGGGGTCGAGGCGCTGATCGCAGACCTGCGGCGCGGCTATCCGTTCCTGACCGATGGCTGGGCGCGCCGGCTGGTGCGCGCCTATGGCACCGAAGCGCGCGACGTGCTGGGCAAGGCTGCGAATACGACTGATCTGGGCCGCGATTTCGGCGCGACCCTGACCGAGGCCGAGGTTCGCTGGCTGATAACGCAAGAATATGCCCAGAGCGCCGAAGATGTGCTGTGGCGCCGGTCGAAACTGGGCCTGCGGTTAAATCAAAATCAGGTGGCGGTTCTGGAAGAGTGGATCGCCAGCCATTCAATTGAAATGATGCGCGCTGCAGAATAACGCCGGCGCATTCTGGGTGGAAATAACATGTCGCTAGTCTTGGACAGCGTCAGCAAGGTCGTTGATGGGCAGAACCATATCTACCCGACAGACCTGAGACTGCAACGCGGCACGCTGATGCGCCTGATGGCGGGGCTTGATGTGCCAGCAACAGGGCGCGTCATCTGGGAAGGCCGTGATCTGACAGGCATGCGAGTGCAGGACCGCAAGCCGCTGGACGGAATACGCCAAATGCCGGGGCGCGCTTTACGCCCCCGCTCCCCGTGGCAAAGCGGCCCACTGGCTGCTTTGCCACAATCATGACAAGCTGCCAAGCAAGCAGAGGACCGACTCAATGGGATATATTCTGGCACTCGATCAGGGCACCACATCCAGCCGTGGAATCGTATTCGGCCCCGATATGCGGATCGTGGCGACAGCGCAGGAAGAATTCCCGCAGCATTATCCGGCCTCCGGCTGGGTCGAACATGACCCCTCCGACCTGTGGGCCTCGACCGCGGCAACCGCACGGGCGGCCATCGAAAAGGCAGGTCTGAAAGCCAAGGATATCGCCGCCATCGGCATCACCAACCAGCGCGAAACCACGCTGGTCTGGGACCGCAAGACCGGCAAACCGATCCATAACGCAATTGTCTGGCAGGACCGCCGCACTGCCGATTTCTGCGCCAAATTGCGCGCGGACGGGCATGAAGACATGATTACCCGCCGCACCGGCCTGCTGGTCGATCCCTATTTTTCCGCAACCAAGCTGAAATACATTCTTGATGTCGTGGACGGCGCGCGTGACCGCGCCCGCAAGGGTGAACTGGCCTTCGGGACCGTAGACAGCTGGCTGATCTGGAACCTGACCGGCGGGCGCAGCCATGTGACCGATGCCACCAATGCCGCACGCACGATGCTTTATGACATCCACAAAGGAAGGTGGAGCCAGACAATCTGCGACCTGTTCGACATCCCGCAGGCCATGCTGCCGCAGGTTCACGATTGTGCCGCCAATTTCGGACATACCCGCGCCGATCTGTTCGGCCATGAAATCCCGATCCTTGGCGTTGCAGGCGACCAGCAGGCCGCGACCATCGGACAGGCCTGTTTCCAGCCCGGCATGGTAAAATCCACCTATGGCACCGGCTGTTTCGTGGTGCTGAACACCGGCGATACGCCTGTCGCCTCGACCAATAAACTGTTGACCACCATTGCCTATCAGTTGGACGGCAAGCCCACGTATGCGCTGGAAGGGTCGATCTTTATCGCGGGGGCTGTCGTGCAATGGTTGCGCGACGGGATCAAGGTGATCCGCGCCGCCCCCGAAACCCAAGGGCTGGCCGAAACTGCCGATCCGTCGCAGGACCTGATCCTTGTGCCTGCTTTCGTGGGCCTTGGCGCGCCTTACTGGGCGCCGCAGGCACGCGGCGCGATCTTTGGCATGACCCGCAATTCGGGGCCTGCGGAATTTGCCCGCGCGGCACTGGAATCCGTCGGCTACCAGACCCGCGATCTGCTCGAGGCGATGCAGGCCGACTGGACCCGCGATGCCGCCGAGCCGTCCTTGCGCGTCGATGGCGGCATGGCCGCGAATGACTACGCGATGCAGTTTCTGTCCGACATCATAGGTGCGCCGGTGGACCGTCCGCAGGTGCTGGAAACAACGGCGCTGGGGGCGGCATGGCTGGCAGGCATGCGCGCGGGCGTCTGGCCGGATATGGACGCCTTTGCCAAGGTCTGGGCCGTTGACCGCCAGTTTACCCCCCAGATGGACGCAGGGGACCGTGACACGCGCTATGCCCGCTGGGGCCGTGCGGTCAACGCCGTGCTGGCGGTGTGATGATCGCGCCTTTCGGCTTTGCCACCGCTGGCACGATCCGGTTCGGCCGTGGGGTGCTGGCCGAGGCTGCGCCCTTTGCCGCCACCTTTGCGCGCGTGCTGCTGGTGCGGTCTGCCTCGGTCATGGCAGCGGACGGGCTGGCGCGTGACCTGCGCCAGACCTGTGCCGTGCTGGACCTGATCGTCAAAGGCGAACCCGACCTGCCCGCAATCACCGCACATCTGGCGACCACCCGTCCGTTCGCGCCTGATCTGATCATCGCCATCGGCGGCGGTGCGGTGATCGACTATGGCAAGGCGCTGGCCGCGCTGATCCCCGCCTCGCACGGCGCGCTGCGCTATCTGGAGGTGGTGGGCGACGGCAAACCGCTGGATGCCGCCCCCCTGCCCCTGATCGCAATCCCAACGACCGCTGGCACCGGCACCGAAGTCACCCGCAACACGGTGATCGGCGTGCCAGAGGCCGGGCGCAAGGTATCCTTGCGCGATCCACGGCTTTATCCGACGCTGGCGCTGGTCGATCCCGACCTGTGCCTGTCCTGCCCCAAGGGTGTCGTGCTGGCATCAGGTCTGGATGCGATCACGCAGGTCATCGAACCCTTCATCAGCGCGCGCGCCAATCCGGTCACCGATGCTGTGTGCCGTGACGCAATCCCGCGCGGGTTGGCGGCGTTGCACCGGATCATGGATCATGATGACGCCCGCGCATGGGATGCTATGGCGCTGACCAGCCTATGCGGCGGGATCGCGCTGGCCAATGCGGGGCTGGGGGCGGTGCATGGCTTTGCCGGTGTGATCGGCGGGCGGACGGGTGCGGCGCATGGCGCGATCTGTGGCACATTGCTGGTGCCGGTGCTGCAGGCCAATCTGGCCGCAACGCAGGCCGATGCGGCGGCGCGGATCACATGGGTCATCGACCGGATCACGGATGAATTCGGCAGCCTGTCCGATTTCGATCACTGGACCCGCGACCACGGCCTGCCACGGCTGGCCGCACTTGGTCTGCCCCCCGAAACCCACGCGGCAGTGGCGCGCGAGGCGAAAGACGCATCCTCCTACAAGGCCAATCCGGTTGATCTGGACATGGCGGCCTTGCTGGACATCCTTGCACGCGGATAGGCCTGGCGCGGCAGGGTCGCCGTTGGGCCGATGATCCCGCGCTTAACTGCCGCGATAGGTTGAAAAGCCGAAAGGCGAAACCAGCAGCGGGACATGGTAATGCGATGCAGGATCATTGATGCCGAACCGAATCGGGATGTCGTCCAAAAACCGCGGATCATCGCTGCGGCCAAAATAATCGCCCGCTTGAAACACGAGTTCATACCGCCCGACGGCAAAATCCGCGGCGGGCAGGATCGGGCTGTCGGTGCGCCCATCGCCATTGGTAACCATCGTTGCCAGATGCACCCGCGCATCGCCGTCCAGACGGTACAGATCAACCTTGATCCCCGCTGCAGGCACGCCGCCTGCGGTATCCAGCACATGGGTTGTCAGAAATCCGGCCATAGTTTTCCTCGGCTTACCTAAAGTTGCGCACAAATAGGGGCAGTCATGCCATTCGTTACGCCATAAGATCAATTATCCAGCCGGTCCGCGCCTTGCTGTCGCACCCTGCTGACATAACCCAATACCTTGCTATATGAGGTGCACATCCAGCTTAAAGGTGAAATCAAATGATGGAAACACTCCTTTTATCCCGCATCCAGTTTGCGGCGAATATATCGTTCCATATCCTGTTTCCCACGATCACCATCGCGCTGGGCTGGGTGCTGCTGTTCTTCAAGATCCGTTATAGCCAGACTGGCCAAGAACGTTGGATGGAAGCGTATCGTTTCTGGGTCAAGATTTTTGCGCTGTCCTTTGCCATGGGCGTTGTGTCGGGCATCACCATGTCGTTCCAGTTCGGGACCAACTGGCCCGGCTTTATGGAAAAGGTCGGCAATATCGCGGGACCATTGCTGGCATACGAGATCATGACGGCCTTTTTCCTCGAGGCTGTTTTCCTTGGAATCATGCTGTTCGGCTTTCGCCGTGTGCCAAACTGGGTTCATACAGGGGCCACATTTCTGGTGGCCTTCGGGACGCTGATGTCCACCTTCTGGATCATCGTGCTGAATTCGTGGATGCATACGCCTCAAGGGTTCGAGATGCGCGACGGTGTCGCCCATGCCACGGACTGGTTTGCGATCATCTTCAACCCCTCGATGCCTTACCGCTTTGCCCATATGGTGCTGGCCAGCTTCCTGACCGTCAGCTTTCTGATCGCCGGTGTCAGTGCTTTTCGCTGGTTGATCGGCGGGCGCACCGAAGGCGTGCGCGTGGCCTTGAAAACCGCCGTATTCACTGCCGCGCTACTGATGCCGGTGCAGATCTTTGTCGGCGACATGCACGGGCTGAACACCAAGGAATTCCAGCCTGCCAAGGTTGCCGCGATGGAAGGGCATTGGGAAACCAGCGGCAACGTGCCCCTGATCCTGTTCGCCCTGCCCGACCAAGAGGCGCGCGAAAACCGGTTCGAGATCGGGATTCCGAACCTTGCATCCTTTATCCTGACCCATGAATGGGATGGGGTGGTGAAGGGCTTGAACGATTTCGTCGCCGAGGATGGCACTGTGCTGCATCCGCGCGTGGCCCCTGTGTTCTGGTCGTTCCGCGTGATGATCGGCACCGGCGTGGCGATGCTGCTGCTCAGCTGGGTTGCGTCTTTCATGATGCTGCGCCGCAAGCGTGGGGTCGAGGGCCTGCCAAAGCCACTGCTTTATGCGCTGGTCGGTATGAGCTTTAGCGGCTGGATCGCGACCCTTGCGGGCTGGTACACGACCGAGATCGGCCGCCAGCCGTGGCTGGTCCAAGGCGTGATGACAACGGCAGAGGCGGTGGCCGATGTGCCTGCACCGATGGTCCTGTCCACGCTCATCTCTTACCTGATCGTCTATGGCTTGCTACTGACCGCCTATATCTACGTCATCTTCTATCTGGCGCGGAAAATGTCGCGCGGCGAAGATATCGGCACCAGCATCGCGCCCGCGCCTGCGGCGGCCCCCAATGCCATTCCGGCGGAGTAGACAAGATGAACACATTTGGTGATCCGACGATCTGGCTGCCGTTCGTCTTTGCTGGGCTGATGGGCCTGTCCATCCTGATCTATGTCGTGCTGGACGGGTTCGATCTTGGCGTTGGGGTCTTGTTCCCCTTTGCCGATGATGCCGAAAAGGACCGCATGATCGCCACGATCGGGCCGTTCTGGGATGCGAATGAAACATGGCTGGTGCTGGCAGTCGGGTTGCTGCTGGTGGCCTTTCCGGCAGCGCATGGGACGATTCTGACGGCGCTGTATCTGCCTGTCGCGATCATGCTGGTGGGGTTGATCCTGCGCGGCGTTGCCTTCGAATTCCGCGCCAAGGCCCCGGCCCCGCACAAGCATCTGTGGAACAACGCGTTTTTTGCGGGCTCGCTCATGACCTCGCTGTCGCAGGGGTTCATGCTGGGGATGTATATCATGGGGCTGGAATGGACGCTGGTGCATGCGGCCTTTAGCCTGCTGACGGCGGTGTTTCTAACCGTGGGTTACAGTTTCATCGGAGCGACATGGGTAATCCACAAGACCGATGCAGGCTTGCAACGCAAGGCTGTAGGCTGGGCCAAGGGCGGAATCTGGGGGCTGGTGCTGGGGATCGCACTTGTGTCGATGGCAACACCGCTGGTTAGCACGCGGATCTTTGAGAAATGGTTCAGCTGGCCCGAAGCATTGCTGCTGTCGCCCCTGCCAATCCTTTCAGCGCTGCTCGTATTCGGGTTGTGGTCGATGCTGCGCCGGATGCCGTTCATGAACGACCGGCTGTCGTGGTTGCCGTTCGCGGCCGCATCGATGCTCTGGGTGATGGCATTTGTCGGGATGGCCTACAGCTTTTATCCCTATGTGGTTCCGGAAAAGCTGACGATCTACGAAGCCGCGAGCGCACCCGAAAGCCTGTTCATCATCCTGATCGGCACGCTGTTCGTGCTGCCCACGATCCTGGCCTACACGGTGCTGGCCTATACCGTGTTCCGTGGCAAGGCGACAGAACTGCGCTATGACTGATGTAAGGTGGATCATGATCCACCCGACGGGGGGTGAAATCGGGCAGAATCGGTTTGACACCCCCCCGCCCTTTGCGTAATCGGACGCACAAGGTAAGGCGCGGTAGCTCAGTTGGTTAGAGCGATCGACTCATAATCGATAGGTCGGGAGTTCAAGTCTCCCCCACGCCACCATATCCCTTTCTCCTGTATCAAAACCGGATTAGCCTGCAGCCAAGTTTGCACGAAAGGCCGCGCCCCATGTCCGTCATTGACCAGATCACCGCTGCCATCGGCGCGGACCGTATCCTGACCGGCAAGGACGCCGCCCCCTACGGCAAGGACTGGACGGGCGCCTATACCTCGACGCCGCTGGCCGTGTTGCGCCCCATGTCCACCGCCGAAGTCGCAGCCATCATGCGCATCGCCCATGCCACACGCACACCCGTTGTCCCCTGTTCCGGCCGCACCGGGCTGACAGGGGCCACGATGGCCGACAGCGCGCTGATGCTGTCGGTCGAACGGCTCAACCAGATCACCGAGATCAACGCAACAGGGCGCACCGCCACCGTAGGCGCAGGTGTGATCTTGTCCAACTTGCACGATGCCACGGCCAGGCATGACCTGATCTTTCCGCTGACATTGGGCGCACGTGGGTCGGCCATGATCGGCGGCTTGCTGTCCACCAATGCCGGCGGGTCCAATGTCGTACGCTATGGCAGCACACGGGGCCTGTGTCTGGGGCTAGAGGTCGTGATGGCCGACGGGCGGGTGATGAATCTGATGAGCGCACTGCACAAGGACAATTCCGGCCTTGATCTGCGCAACCTGGTAATCGGGGCTGAAGGCACGCTGGGCATCATCACCGCCGCCGTGCTAAAACTGCTGCCCAAGCCACAGGCCTATGCCACAGCGATGGTCGCGCTTCCCTCGCTGACCGATGCGCTGCAGCTGCTGCACCGCCTGCAGGACGCGACAGGCGGCGGTGTCGAGGCGTTCGAATACATGCCGCGCAGCTATATGGCCAAGCACCGGCAGATGTTCCCCGACATGCCCCCGCCCTTTGCGCGTGACCATGACGTCAACATCATGATCGAGGTTGCAGCCACCACGCCGCGTGACGCGCAGCCCGGCCCTGACGGGCAACTGCCTGTCGTCACCCTGCTGGAAGATATGCTGGGCCAGATGCTGGACGACGGTACCTTGATCGACGCGGTCATCGCGCAGAATGAAACCCAGCGCCGCGCGATCTGGAAACGCCGCGAGGATGCGGGTGATGTGGCCTTTTTCGGCGGGCATTTCGTGAATACCGACATCGCGCTGCCGCTGGACAAGGTGGCAGCATTCGAGGCCGCATTGACGCCCCGCCTGCGCGCTATTGATCCGGATGTGGAAGAAGTCATGGTCGCCCATCTGGGCGACGGCAATATCCACCACACCAGCTATGTCAGCCGCAACGATCCCGATGCGATGGCAGCACTGGTCGAGGCGGTCGAGGATGTGGTGCAGGAATTGGGCGGATCATTCAGCGCTGAACACGGCATTGGCGTGTCAAAGCTCGAAACGATGAAACGGCGCAAGGACCCCGTGGCGCTGGACGCGATGCGCGCGATCAAGGCCGCCCTTGATCCGCATAATATCCTGAACCCCGGCAAGGTCATCCCGCCGGCATGAACATCGCGCCGAAAAGCGCGCGCCCAAAGCCTTGCATGACATCGGTCTTGGCGTCGCAACAATGCCGCCCCGCAGATTCGATCACATTACATGTGGTCGAAAAACCCCGGCCCCGCCTTTTCCAGAAGCTTGACCGCCATTTCGCGGCCCATGTCCGCGCCATCGGCAATCGCGCCGATCATATCATCGGCCAGAACCTGCGATCCGTCGGTGCGCAGGATTTCGCCGCGCAAGCGCAGGGTGCCGCCATCAAGGTCGGCCAACCCGCCAATCGGCGTCTGACATGATCCGTCCAGATGCGCCAGAAAGCTGCGTTCAGCGGCCAGGCGCTGGCCGGTCGGGCCGTGGTGGATCGCCTCCAGCATGGCCGCAGCACGGCTGTCATCGGCGCGCCGTTCGATCCCGATAGCCCCTTGGGCGATGGCGGGCAGCATATCTTCGGGCGCGATGGCCGTGCGCGGCACGTCAGTCATATTCAACCGGTTCAGCCCGGCCATAGCCAGAAATGTTGCCTCGGCCACGCCATTGCCCAGCTTCATCAGGCGGGTCTGCACATTGCCACGAAATTCCACGACATTCAGGTCAGGCCGGCGCACCAACAATTGTGACCGACGCCGCAAGGACGACGTGCCAACCGTGGCACCGTGTTCCAGATCATCCAATCCCCTTGCCGTCAGCGACACGAAGGCATCGCGCACATCTTCGCGCGGCAAATAGGTATCGAGCAGCAAGCCACTGGGTTGTTCGACCGGCATGTCCTTCATCGAATGGACTGCAATGTCGATGGAACCGTCAAGCAGCGCATCTTCGATCTCGCGGGTGAACAGGCCCTTGCCGCCGATGTCTTTCAGCGCGCGGTCCTGAATGGCATCGCCCATGACCTTGATCACGACGATGGCAAAGGCATCCTGCGGCAGATCGAATGCCGCCATCAGCCTTGCGCGCGTCTCATGCGCCTGCGCAAGCGCAAGCGGCGATCCACGGGTTCCGATATTGAAAGGCGAAGCGGGTGTGGGCAAAGTAATGTTCATGGCGCGATTGTTAGACGTGTCAATCTGGCCTGACAACTGTCTTGACAACATGTTCCGCAATTGGGACCACAGGCTGGTGAAAAAAGGACAGATTATGGCGCAGAAAAAGACCATCCTTCGGGCCCTTGCGGGCGAAACGCTTCCAACGCCCCCCATCTGGATGATGCGGCAGGCGGGGCGCTACCTGCCGGAATATCGCGCGACGCGCGAACAGGCGGGGGATTTCCTCAAGCTCTGCTACAATCCCGAGCTTGCTGCCGAAGTCACGTTGCAACCGATCCGGCGTTATGGGTTCGACGCGGCGATCCTGTTTGCCGATATCCTGCTGTTGCCACAGGCTTTGGGGGCAGATCTGTGGTTCGTCACCGGCGAAGGCCCGCGCTTGTCCACCATCACCACACCCGAGGAATTGGGCCGCCTGAAACCGGTCGAGGATATCCACGAAACGCTGAACCCGGTCTATGAGACGGTCAAGATCCTGTCGCAGGAACTGCCCAAAGAGACGACTTTGATCGGTTTCGCCGGCGCGCCATGGACCGTTGCAACCTATATGATCGCCGGTCAGGGCACGCCGGACCAAGGTCCAGCGCACGCGCTGAAAGCTGCCAATCGCCCGCTGTTCGAAGGCATCATGCACCGGCTGACCGAAGGCACCATCGCCTATCTTTCCAAACAGATCGAGGCGGGGGCAGAATGTGTCAAACTGTTCGACAGTTGGGCAGGATCGCTCCAAGGCGACGATTTTACTGAATTTTCGATCAAGCCGATGCAGCGGATCACCGCAGCACTCAAAGAAAAGCACCCCGGTATCCCCGTCATCGCCTTTCCGCGCGGCGCGGGCACGAAATACGCGGGCGTGCATGCCGCGACAGGGGCCGATTGTGTTGCCGTTGATGACGGTGTCGACGCGGCCTGGGTCGCGGACCACGTCCAGAAGGATGGCTGCGTGCAGGGTAACCTCGCGTCATCGCATATGGTGACGGGCGGTCAGGGGCTGGTCGATGAAACCCGCCGTATCTGTGATGCGCTGTCGGGTGGCGCGCATATCTTCAACCTTGGCCACGGCATCACGCCAGAGGCGGACCCCGCCAATGTGCAACTCATGATCGATACGGTGCGGGGCGGCTAAGGCCCCCACTTCTTTTTTCCAAAAATACTCCGGGGTGAACCCCGGACATAGTCCGGGGGAGGGGCAGCGCCCCTTTTGCGGCTTTGCCGCAATCGCTCCGCGCGGGGATATTTAAGCGCGGAAGATGGGGGCGGCACCTGTGAGGTGCCGCTTGCGTCTCATACCCATTTCGCCAGCGGCGGCAGGCTCATCAACACCGCATTCGCGTCATGCCCTGTGGTCAGGCCGAATTTGGTGCCGCGATCATAGACGAGGTTATATTCTGCATAAAGGCCGCGGTGGATCAGCTGGGTATCCTTGTCGGCATCCGTCCACGGCGTCTCGCGGCGCGTTTCCACCAATGGTACATAGGCCGGCAGAAAGGCGCGGCCGATGTCTTGGGTCAGGGTAAAATCTGCGTCCCAATCGCCGGTGCAGTAATCATCCATGAAAATGCCGCCTACGCCCCGCGCGCGGTTGCGGTGGGGGATATAGAAATATTCATCCGCCCAAGCCTTCAGCTTTGGGTAATGATCCAGCCCGTGCGGGTCCAGATGCGCCTTTTGCGTAGCGTGGAAATGGGCGGTATCTTCGGCATATTCGATGCAAGGGTTCAAATCGGACCCGCCGCCGAACCACCAGGCATGCGGGGTCCAGAACATCCGCGTGTTCATATGCACCGCAGGCGCATGCGGGTTTTGCATATGCGCCACCAGCGAGATGCCCGAGGCCCAGAACCGCGGATCATCCGCCATGCCCGGCACGCCGCGTGCGGCCATCGCGCGCTGTGCGCCATCGCCCAACTGGCCATAGACGGTCGAGATATTCACGCCCACCTTTTCGAACACGCGCCCGCCGCGCATCACCGACATCAGACCGCCGCCTGCATCCGACCCGTCATCGGAATGGCGGCTGGTCTCCGTCACCTCGAATCGACCGGCAGGGGTGTCGGCTGTGTGGCTGTCCTCCAACGCTTCGAAGGCGGCGACAATATCGTCACGCAATGCGCGAAACCATGCCGATGCTTTAGCTTTTTGTGTTGCGAATTCTTCTGCCATGTATCGGCTTAGCCCCTGATATTGAATAACGATGCGTGATACTCTTGGACTACCATACCGGACATCATCCGATGTTCCAGACCAAAACCGGAGAAGACGATGCGCCCTACCCTCATGATCCTGCCATTTTTGGTATTGGCCGCCTGCGCCACGCCGCGCGAACACTGCATCAGTCAGGCGACCCGCGATCTGCGTGTGCTAAACAGTCTGATCGCGGAAACCCAAGGCAATCTGGCCCGCGGCTATGCGATCGAGGAACAGCAGGAAATCAGGACAATACGCCAGACCTGTCGCGGCGAAAACAGCGACGGTACGACATTTCGCTATAGCTGTGACGAGACCGAAACATTCACGACCAACCGCCCTGTGGCCATTGATCTCAACGTCGAAGGTGCCAAGCTCAGTTCACTGATCGAACGGCGCAACCAGCAGCAAACGACGTCGGATCAGGTGGTACTGCAATGCATCGTGGCGCATCCTGAATGATCAATGCGCAGACACGCAGGCCGGGTCAATCAGGGTCCGGCCACCGTCGACGGTAATGATCTGACCGGTCACGAAACCAGCAGCGTCTGACGCCAAATATTGCACAGCGTCCGACACTTCGTCCGGGCTAGCGATCCGGTGCAGCGGCGTGTTTTCCAAGATTGCATCGCGCATTTCGTCATCGTCCTTGAGCGACCCTTTCAGGCTCGCGCTCATCACGCTGCCGAATGCCACTGCATTGACGCGAATCCCGTGTTGGGCAAAGGCCACGGCAAGAGAGCGGGTCAATTGGTCCAGCGCAGCCGAACTGACCGAATAAGCCAGAAGGTCAGCATGGGTGCGCCGTGACGCGATAGACGAGATGTTCACGATCGACCCGATCGTCGTTCCGCCACCTGTCCCTGCTTGTTTGATCATCCGGCGTGCCACTGCCTGGCTGACGCGCATCGCCGTCAGCATGTTTTGCTGCAACAATTCATCCATCGACGTATCGTCAGGATCCAGCGGGTCGGTTGTCATCACCTGGCGCGACGCATTGACAAGAATATCAACCCGTTCGAAGGCGTCGATGGTCGCGGACAACAGATTGGTGATCGTCAGTTTCTTGCGCAGATCACCCGCAAAAAGCCTGATATTCTTGGCTTTTTCAGCCTCTTCGCCCATCTGAGCGCGCAATGTTTTTTCGTCCATATCGGCAAAAACGACATTGGCACCGCCTTCGGCAAAATGCCGCGCGATGGCAAGGCCGACGCCATTGGCGGCCCCCGTGACAATCGCGGTTTTACCGCTGATGGAAAATGACATGGGGGGGCTCCCTTGCGCGGTCAGCGCGTCGGTTTGGTGGCGTGGAACAGTTTGAAGGCGTTGTTGCCGCCGATTATGTCGACATTGCGGAAATTTTCCGACATGGCCTGTTCATAGGGCAGATGGCGGTTTGCAACCATCCAGAGCTTGCCATGCGGTGCCAACAGGCGGGACGCCGCTTGGATGAAGGCACGCCCAAGACCAGCGTCAGCGGCCCGCCCGACATGAAACGGCGGGTTCATGACGATACCGTCATAGGCTTTGTCGGGGGTGAACCGCAGCGCATCGGCCCAATGGAAACGGGCGCGCGGATCGGTCACGTTCAGCCGCGCGCACTGCAGCGACAGCGCCTCGGCCTCGATCAGGTCCAGCGATGCGACACTGTCGCGTGCCAGCACCGCCTGCGCCAGATAGCCCCAGCCCGCGCCCAGATCGGCCATACGCGCCGGCAATTTCGGCGGTAGTGCCTGGGCCAGCAGGGCAGAGCCGGCATCGACCGCACCGTCGGAAAACACGCCTGCGGCGGTGAAAAACCCATGTGGTCCCTGCACCGGCCCCGTCGCCGCCCAATCGGCAAACGCGGTGGTTGCAGGAAACCAGAACAGCCTGCCATGCCCCTTGGTGATTGACGCGATGTCACCCAAGCGTTTCCGGCACGCCTTGAACAAGCTGTCCACGCCATCGGTGCGCTGGCCATCAACAACGACGAGACTGGCCGTGGCGCAAGCCTGCGCGATCATCGCCTGCGCCTGCGCTTTGGCACGCGGGACAACAACGATCGCGGTCTCACATGGCGCAAGGTCTTGCGTGACGGTATGGCCCGCAATCTGCCAATCGGCCACATCAGGGTAATAGCTGTGCATGACGCTGACCGCATCGCGCGGCAGGTCCGAGATGTCAAAGCTGGCGGGCGGGCGCATCAGGCCAACATGGCCAGCGCCCAAGACCAAAAGGCCGTCTTGGATGGCGGTGCTAAGGCGGGACTGTGGCATATCTGTTACGAATAACGCGCAGGCGCTATTCTTTCTCCATCGTGCATTGCAGCGGGTGTTGATGACGCTGGGCGAAATCCATCACCTGCGCCACCTTGGTCTCGGCAATCTCGTGGCTGAAAACGCCGACGACGGCAACGCCTTTCTTGTGGACGGTCAGCATCAGTTCAAAGGCTTGGGCATGCGACAGGCCAAAGAACCGTTCCAGCACATGCACGACAAATTCCATCGGCGTAAAATCGTCATTCAGGATCAGTACCTTGTACATCGGCGGGCGTTTTGTCTTTGGCTTTGTCTCAAGCGCAACACCGAGGTTGCCGCCATCACGGTCCTCTTTGTCAGCCATCATGTGAAACTGTTCGCGCATCAAATGTCCTGTCATAGCCGTACATATAAACCATGCCCGCCCAGAGAAAAGGGGATCATGCGAGAAAGGGAAAACCCGCCAATCGCGGATATAGCGGGTTGACGGTGCGCTTATACCACATCTGCCATATCCACCCGATGAACGCCCCGAAAGTGTTTGAATTTAGGGTGTTTTCCGGCAAGCAAACTTGTGCTAGCGTTTTCGAATAATAATAAGGCCACCGGAAAAATCCGGGGCCAGAGGCAGCAAGAGGCAAACGACATGGCACGTCGTCCGGGACAGTTAGCCCATTACGGGCTGTATTTCTGCGTTCTGATTTTCATTCTGATCGCCGCTCCGATCCGCGGGGTTGCCGCCCCCTATGCGGCGTTGGTCATGGATGCGCGCACCGGCGAGGTGCTGCACGCCCGCAATGCCGATACCCGCCTGCACCCCGCCTCACTCACCAAGATGATGACGCTTTATGTCGCGTTTCAGGCAATCGAACGCGGTGAAATCTCGCTTGATACCGAAGTGACCGTGACATCCCATGCCGCAAACGAACCGCCGTCCAAGCTGGGGCTGCGCGCCGGTCAGCGCATTCGCCTGCGCTATCTGATCCGGGCGGCTGCTGTGCGATCCGCCAATGATGCGGCCACGGCCATCGGGATCGCGATTTCGGGGTCAGAAGAAGCCTTTGCCACGCGGATGAACCAGACCGCAGCCGCGATGGGCATGTCCAACACCACTTTCCGCAATGCGCATGGGCTGACACAATCGGGCCATTTATCCACGGCGCGCGACATGTCGGTTCTTGGGCGGCATGTGATCTATGATTTCCCGCAATATTATAATCTGTTTTCACGCAGGACGGCTGATGCCGGCGTTGCGACCGTGCAGCACACCAATCGCCGCTGGCTCGATTCCTATCCGGGCGGTGACGGGATCAAGACCGGCTTTACCAATGCGTCCGGTTTCAGCCTTGTCGCCTCTGCGCAGCGCGGGGACCAACGGATCATCGCGACTGTCTTTGGCGGCACATCCACCGCAGCGCGCAATGCGAGGATCAGCGAATTGATGGATATGGGGTTCAGCACGGCCCCCCGCAGCGCCAATGTAAACCGCCCGACACCGCCCGGCGCGATGGCCGAGGCCCCTGCGGACGGGTCCGTTGCCGCAGGCGACAGCCTGCGCGGCAGCGCGGGCAAGGTCATCCGCGTGAACGGGCTTGTGACACGCAGCTATCGCCCGGTTGGTCGCCCCGTGACGGCGCAGCCTGAACCTGAGATGTTGTTGTCAGCCACCGCTGACACAGAGGTCGTCGTGGCCGCCGCAGCCGATGCCACGCCGCAGGTCGATGTGGCCGCAAACGTCGATCAGGATATCATCAACGCCGTGCTGGCAGATGCCGTCAACGCAGCCTTGATGGATGTATTGGCCGAACAAGCACCTGCGCAGGTCGCCGAGGCCACCCCCGCAGTCATGCCACAGGCCCGTCCAGAACCACCGGCAGAGATGCAGATGGCGGCAATGGCAACGGTTGCGCCACCTGCCGAAAGCTTTGCGCCGGGTGAGCCAGAGGTTGTGACCCGTGTTTCTACATCGGGCGGGCGCCATTGGGGTGTGAACGTCGGTCGCTATCCCAGCCGGTTCGATGCGGAACGTGTGCTGCTCCAGGTCGCCTTGAACGAGATGAATACGCTCGACGGGGCCTTGCGCCGTGTCGTGCAACGGTCAGGCGGGTTTGATGCCAATTTCATGGGGCTGAACCGCGAAGCCGCTGATCTGGCCTGCCGCCGCTTGCAGGCGCGCGGCACCACCTGTTTCATGATCGGCGCCGACGGGTAGATCGCGGCGCGGCTGAAAAACTTTCTAGCCTCCGGCGGGAGTATTTTTGGAAATAAGAAGTTGGGGTCAGGCCGGAATGGCGCGCCCTTCAAAGGCGGCGGCCATCAACTGACGTGTGTAAGGGTGGTTGGGCGCGTCAAAGATGGCATTTGCTTCGCCCGCTTCGACGACGTCGCCCTGTTTCATCACCATCACCTTGTGCGACAGGGCGCGCACGACTTTGAGGTCATGGCTGATAAACAGATAGGCCAGCCGGTGTTTTTGCTGCAAGTCCCGCAGCAGCTGCACGATCTGGACCTGTACCGTCATATCGAGAGCGGATGTCGGTTCGTCCAGTACCAAAAGGCGGGGCCGCAGGATCATCGCGCGCGCGATGGCGATCCGCTGGCGCTGTCCGCCCGAGAATTCGTGCGGATAGCGGTCCATCATCGCGGGGTCGAGACCGACCTCGGCCATAATCTCGGCCACCATGTCGCGCCGGTTGCGCCCGGGATCGACCCCGTGGACGCCCAGACCTTCGGCGATGATCTGTTCGACCGTCATGCGCGGGCTGAGCGAGCCATAGGGGTCCTGGAACACGATCTGCATGTCGCTGCGCAAAGGCCGCATCTGGCGCTGGGTGAGGGTGTGGATGTCGCGCCCCATGAAGCTGATCCGCCCTTCCGACCGGATCAGCCGCATCACGGCCAGCGCAAGGGTTGTCTTGCCCGACCCGCTTTCGCCGACGATGCCCAGTGTTTCGCCTTCGCGCAAGCTGAGCGTGGCGCTGTTGACGGCCTTGATATGCCCCACAGTGCGTTTCAGCAGCCCCGCCGTGATCGGGAACCAGATCCGCGCGGCGTCGGTTTCCAGCACGGTGGCGGCATCGGCCGGCACAGGTGCAGGAAGGCCCGTCGACGAGGCCGCCAGCAGCGTTTGCGTATAAGGATGCTGCGGATTGGCAAAGATGTCGGCGGTCGGTCCCTGTTCGACGATTTCGCCGTTCTGCATCACGCAGACACGGTCGGCGATCTTGCGCACGATGGTCAGGTCATGGGTAATGAACAGCATCGACATACCGTCACGCTGTTTGAGATCGGCCAGCAGGTCGAGGATCTGCGCCTGGATGGTCACGTCGAGCGCGGTTGTCGGTTCATCCGCGATCAAAAGGTCCGGCCCGTTTGCCAGCGCCATGGCGATCATCACGCGCTGGCGTTGCCCGCCTGACAGTTGATGCGGATAGGCACCCAGACGGGTTTCGGGGTCGCGGATGCCGACACGGTTGAGCAGTTCGATGATCCGGTCGCGCACGCCATGGCCGCGCTGGCCCTGATGCAGCTCGATGCTTTCAGCCAACTGCTTTTCGAGCGTGTGCAGCGGGTTCAGCGATGTCATCGGTTCTTGAAAGATGAAGCTGATGTCATTGCCGCGCACCTTGCGCAGGGCCGGTTCGCTCGCGCCGACCATCTCGACGCCGTTATAGGTGATCGAGCCGGCCATGACCGCGCTGTCGCCAAGCAATTGCACCGTCGACAGGGCGGTCACCGATTTTCCAGAGCCGCTTTCACCGACGATCGCCAATGTTTCGCCACGCCCGATCTGGAACGACACGCCGCGCACCGCATGGGTCGTGGTGCCATCCTGCCGGAAAGCGACGCGCAGATCGCGGACATCAAGGATAGGCTGGGTCATTTCACGGGGGCCTTTTGCGCGACGGCAAGGTCTTGCGCGGTTACGACCGGAACGGACCCGTCGGCGATGAAGGTCTTGCGCGGGTCGAACGCGTCGCGGATGCCCTCGAAGATAAACACCAAAAGCGACAGCATGATCGCGAAGGTAAAGAAGGCGGTAAAGCCAAGCCATGGCGCTTGCAGGTTCTGTTTGGCCTGCAGGGTCAATTCGCCCAGCGACGGGGCCGAAGACGGCAGCCCGAAGCCGAGAAAGTCGAGCGAGGCCAGCGTGCCGATGGCCCCTGTCACCAAGAAGGGCAGCATCGTCACCGTCGCCACCATCGCATTGGGCAGCATGTGGCGGAACATGATCGTGCGGTCCGGCACGCCCAGCGCCTTGGCTGCGCGGACATATTCAAGGTTGCGCGCGCGCAGAAATTCTGCACGCACCACGCCGACCAGCGCGGGCCAGCCGAATAGCACCGTCAGAAAGACCAAGAGCCAGAAACTGCGCCCCAGAATGGCAAAGACGATAATGATGACGTAAAGCGACGGTGTCCCTGTCCAGATTTCGATGAACCGCTGGAATGCCAGATCGGTCCAGCCGCCGAAATAGCCCTGCACCGCACCCGCTGTGATCCCGATGATTGAAGCAGAGATTGTGACCATCAGCGCAAAAATGATCGACAGCCGGAACCCGTAGATCACCCGCGCCGTCACATCGCGTTTGGTGTCATCGGTCCCCAGCCAGTTCAGCGCAGAGGGCGGAGCAGGCGCAACGCCTGGCCGGTCAACGATGGTATTGTAGGAATACGGGATCACCGGCCAGATCATCCAACCGCGCTGGAACCCCTCGCCCAGATCCTCGCCTGCATCCACGGCGGCGATCAGCCCGTCAGGGTCGTCGAAACAGGATTCCATGCCGCCGGTCTTGATCAGGCATTGCACCTCGACATCCTGATAGCGGGCCTGGGTGGGGAAATCGCCGCCGAAATCGCGTTCGGAATAAAAGCTGACAATCGGCATCCGCCAGTCGCCTTGATAGCTGACAAGGATAGGTTTGTCGTTGGCGATCAGTTCCGCAAACAGCGACAGACCGAACAGCACGCCAAAGATGATCAGCGACCAGACCGCACGGCGGTTACGCTTGAAATTGCGCCAGCGGCGCTGGTTGAGAGGGGACAGGCGCATCATGTGTTGCGCGCCTCGAAATCAATGCGGGGGTCGATGAAGACATAGGTGATATCGGTGATGATACCCACCACCAGCCCGATCAACGAGAAGGCGAAGAGCGTGCCAAAGACCACCGGATAATCACGCGCCACGGCCGCTTCGAACCCCAGCCGCCCCAAACCGTCAAGAGAGAACAGCGTTTCGATGATCAGCGATCCGCCAAAGAACACGCCGATGAAAAGCGCCGGAAAGCCCGAGATCACGATCAGCATGGCGTTGCGGAAGACGTGGCCGTACAGCACGCGGGATTCCGACAACCCCTTGGCCTTGGCGGTGATAACGTATTGTTTCTTGATCTCGTCCAGAAAGCTGTTCTTGGTCAACAGCGTCAGCGTGGCAAAGGCCGAAATCGTGGATGCCAGCACAGGTAGCGTGATGTGCCAAAGGTAATCGAGGATCTTGCCGATCAACGACAGATCCGCGAAATTGGATGAGGTCAGCCCCCGCAGCGGGAAGATGCGGTAATAGGACCCCCCTGCAAACAGCACGATCAGCAGGATCGCGAACAGGAAACCGGGGATCGCATAGCCGATGATGATGGCGCCACTGGTCCATGTGTCAAATGGGGTGCCGTCGCGCACGGCCTTTTTGATACCCAGCGGGATCGAGATCAGGTAGGCGATCAGCGTGGACCACAGGCCAAGTGTGATCGACACCGGCATCTTTTCCATCACCAGATCGAACACGCTGATCGACCGGAAATAGCTGTCGCCAAAATCGAACCGCATGTAGTTCCACATCATATTGAGGAACCGCTCTAACGGCGGCTTGTCAAAACCGAATTCGCGTTCCAGCTGCGCGATGAATTCGGGCGGCAGACCGCGTGCGCCAACATATTCGCTGCCGTTGTCAGCGCCGAAATCGGCATCACCCCCCCCGCCGGAAAAGGATTCGAACACATCGCCGCGCCCTTCGAGATTGGCAAGGATCTGTTCAATCGGGCCGCCCGGCACGAATTGCACCAGCGCAAAGTTGATGATCATGATCCCAAGCAAGGTCGGAATGACCAACAACAGCCGTCGAAGGATATAGGCGCCCATAACTTACCGCAACGCGCCGGCGGCGATCAAGGCATCGGCCTTGCCTTGATTGAACCACCAGTAATCCAGATAGCCGAGGCCAAATTCCGGCAGGTTTTCGGGGTATTCATACATGTCGAAATAGGCGACCCAGTTTGCGCCAAGATACCATGTCGGCACCATGAAATAGTCTTGCCGCATCACGCGGTCGATGGCGCGGACGCCTGCGGCCATTTCTTCGTAATCATCGGCACCTGTCACGAACTTTGCCAGCGCATCAACAGCAGCCGAACAGAAACCCGCAGGGTTGAACACGTCGTCACGGTCTTCGCAGCCATATTTCTGTTCGATGCCAGTGCCTTCCTGCAACCCGCTGCTGTAGGCGCCAAAGATCATGTCGTAATCGTTTGATTGCGTGCGCGCTTGATATTGGGGCGGATCGACACGGTTATAGGTGGCATTCACGCCCAGCCGTTGCAGGTTTTCGATATAGGGTGTGATGATCCGGTCAAACGATTGGCGCGTTTCCAGAAATTCAATGTCAAGCGTCCGCCCATCCGCATCGCGCAACATGCCGTCATTGCCCGGCGTAAAGCCCGCCTGTTCCATCAGATCAAGCGCGCGGCGCAGGTTGTCGCGGTCAAGCGGGCGATCACCGCTGGTATGCGGCATAAAGGCGTCTTCGGTGAAAATCGCCTCTGGCAGCATGGCACGCACGGTGTCCAGCATTTCCAGCTCGCGCCCTGCGGGCTGGCCAGCGGCGCGCAGGCGGTCGTTTTCCCAAAAACTGCTGCGTTGCTGGAACAGACCATATTGCAGGTTATCATTGGTCCACGTGAAATTATACATCAACCCCAGCGCCAGCCGGACATTGCGGTCCTGCAGTTTTTCACGCCGCAGGTTGAACACAAAACCTGTTGCCGCAGGCAAGGTGCCATCGGCCAACGTGTCGCGCACGACCCAGCCTTGGTCGATGGCGGGGAAATCATAAGATGTCGCCCAGTTGATCGAGGAATTTTCGCGCCGGAAGGTGAATTCACCCGCCTTGAACGCCTCGAACGCGGCGGAACTGTCGGCGAAATATTCCACACGGATGGTGTCGAAATTGGCGCGCCCGATGTTGATCGGATGGGTTTGCCCCCAGTAATCGGGGTTGCGGCGATAGATGATCTGGCGGCCCGGATCGACGCTGTCGACCATATAGGGGCCGGTACCGGGCGCTGTGTTGAGCCGGCTTTCATCCAGCCGCGCGCCGCTTTCCTCGAACCAGTCTTGCGGCATGACGATCGTATTGGCCATCTGGCTGACGCGGCCACGGCGCGGCGATTCCGGATTGAAGGTGAATTTGACAGTGTAGTCGTCCAGCGCCTCGGCCCCTGTCACCAGCTGGGTGATGCCCGCGCGAAACGACGGCGTGCCCTGTTCGGCGAACAGGTTATGGGTAAAGACCACATCCTGCGATGTCATCGGCGTGCCATCCGAAAAGGTCACGTCATCGCGCAGGTTGAAGATGACCCAAGCCTGATCGGCAGGATATTCCAACGTTGTACAAAGCAGGCAGTAATACGACCCGACCTCGTCATCTGTACTGTCCATCATGCGTTCATACATGACAGAGGACAATGACCCCGGCGTGCCCGACAATGTGGCAAACGGGTTCATACTGTCGAATGACCCGTCGGCGGAAATGCTGATCTCTCCGCCTTTGGGCGCAGCGGGGTTCACATAATCCAGATGCGGAAAATCGGAGGGATATTTCAGGTCACCATATTCGTTGAACCCGTGCGACACGATGATGTTGGACGCGGTCTGCGCGCGCGCGTCATGTGCCGCCAAAAGCGCAATCGCAGCGATCGACCCAACGGCCCAAAGACGCATATGCAGTGCCTGGTCGGGCTGCGGCTGTGCCATGACACGAACCTTGGGGCGATAAGACATCATAAACTCCAGTTTCGACAAGCCGTATGGTTAAATAACGCTACGGCGCGGATCGGCAAAGATTCAAGTTGAGAATGCGTGATCATTCCGTGTTCATGTGCATATACCAATAAAAAAGGCCGCCCGGTAGCGGGCGGCCTTTGGTCACATGCCTGGCCGATTAATTGAACGTGGCCAGATAGGCGATCAGGTTGGCGCGGTCTTCGATCGCGCGCATCCCGTTATACCCCATCGTCGTGCCGGCAGCATAGCCGCGGGGGTTTTCCAGAAAACCGTTCAGATTTTCGGGGGTCCAGACATCGGCAGCTGCGATCAGCGCACCTGAATAGGAGAAGTTATCATAAAATTGCACCGGGCGGCCCACAACACCATAGAGCGCGGGACCTGTGCCATGCACGCCGGGTTCCAGCACATGGCAGGCACGGCAGTTGCGCCACAGCGTCTCGCCGTCAGCCGCGCTGGCGGAGGCCATGATCACGGCGAAATCAACCTCTTCCACGGCCTCATCCTCGGTGGACGCTGTCTCTTCCACGGGGATGATATAGGCCTGTTCGCCGTATTCATGCCCGCCGCCGAAATAGATCGACGATGCAAGCCAGGCACCCAGCAGGTAAACAAGCAAAGTCGCGCACAGCGCGCCTACGGCTTTGGTGATTGTCATTGTGTCGAACATGTCGCGGTCCATTCAGAGATAAAAGTCAGCAGACATGTATCCGCTTCCCCCCTGCCGTTGCAAGGTATAGTGGCGCGACGAAATGCCCATTTTTGGCCTTTGCTGTCCGGGGGGACACAATCATGTCACGCAACATCGCCTTTCAGGGGGAATTGGGGGCTTACGGCCACGAAGCCTGCGCCACTGCACGCCCCGATCACACGCCCCTGCCCTGCGCCACATTCGAGGATGCCATCGCCGCCGTGCGCAATGGCGATGCCGATCTGGGGATGATCGCAGTCGAAAATTCGACCTATGGCCGCGTGGCGGATGTTCATTCGCTGCTGCCCGAGAGCGGGCTGCATATTGTCGATGAAACCTTTGTGCGGGTGCATATCAACCTGCTGGCCAAACCGGGGGCAAACCTGTCCGACATCGACACCGCTGTCGGCCATCCTGTGATCCTGCCGCAATGCGCGGGATTTCTGCGCAAGCACGGCATTGCGGGCCGCACCAGCACCGACAATGCCCGTGCCGCACGCGAAGTGGCGCAGGGGTCAGACCTGACCACAGCGGCGCTTGCGTCGGAACTTGCCGCGCAGATCTATGGCCTGCAGGTGCTCGCCCGCCATATCGAGGATCATGACCGCAACACCACGCGGTTCCTGATCATGGCCCGCGCGCCTGACCAGACACGGCGCGGCGATTTCGGCATGGTCACCAGTTTCGTCTTCCGTGTGCGCAACATTCCGGCCGCGCTTTACAAGGCGATGGGCGGCTTTGCGACCAATGGCGTCAACATGACCAAGCTGGAAAGCTATATGGTCGGTGGCCAGTTCACCGCGACACAATTCTATGCCGAAATCGAAGGCCATCCCGAGGATCGCAATGTCCAGCTTGCGCTGGAGGAGTTGCGCTATTTCACCGATCATCTGCTGGTGATGGGCGTCTATCCCGCCGCGGCACGCCGCCATGAGGCCGCAGCCAACGCGGGCCTTTGATAGTCATCAAAGGGCGATACAGGTCACATCGGCGATCGCGGCATGGATATTGGCCCGCATGTCAAGGCGCATCTGCGCTACCATCATAGCTGCGGTCGGCCAGCCAGTTTTCGATCAGGAAATGCGCGATGGCGCCTTTGCGCGCGGGCTTGATTGTCGGGTGCAATCCCGCAAAGGACAGCGCCATATCCTCGCGGCTGATCCACAACGCGTCTTCGATCTCGGTCCGGTCAATGCTCAGGTCGGTGCCCAGCGCATCGCCCGCACAACCAAACATCAAAGACGCTGGAAACGGCCAAGGCTGGCTTGCCAGATAGCGCACGGCACCGACATGGATCCCCGCCTCTTCGCGCACTTCGCGGCGCACGGCGGCTTCGATCGTTTCGCCAGGTTCGACAAAACCGGCCAGCAACGAATACATCCCCTCGGGCCAGCCGGGGGACCGGCCCACCAGCACGGCGTTGCCATGGGTAATCAGCATGATGACGACAGGGTCGGTGCGCGGGAAATGATGCGCGCCGCAGGCCGGACAATCGCGCTGCCAGCCGGACATGGCGATCACGCTTTGCGCGCCGCAGCGGGCGCAGAACCCGTGCATGTCGTGCCATCCCAGCACCGCCTTGGCGGTCGCGGCCAGTTCGGCGTCGCGCGGGGTCAATCGCGTCATGATCGCGCGCAATTCGAAAAAACCGGCACCTGCGGGCATCGCCGGATGCTTTTGCTCTGACGGGTCAAGAAAGGTGTCCAGATGCGTGATGTCAAGATCAGGCGGCGTCCAGCCCGATAGATCAGCCGCAAAGACCGGCCCCGCATCATCGCGCCCCAGCAAGATCAGGTCCGGCGCGGTATCGGCCATCACCGGATGATCCAGCGGCACCTGCACCAGCGTGTCATCAATGACCATCGGCTTGCCACGCCACAGCAGGATCGCGCGCGCCCCCGCTTGCCCCGCAACAGCCGGATCCGCCCGCAAATGCGCCGCACGGTCCAGCGCAGAGCCACCAAAAGTCACTGTTTCAGATAACATCATCTGATCGAAATGACACGGGTCGGGGCAGAGTTCAAACTTTTCTGACAACATGCTGTAGCCATGGCAAAATTTCACCCTATGGTTGCGTTATGGTAAGGACGGGGTTCATGGGGGCAACGAACGGGCGCGGTGCCTGTCAGGCGACATTGCGCATTCTGGCGACGACGGATCTGCATATGCAGATACTGCCCTATGACTACTTTGCCGACCGCGCCGAACAGATCGGAGGGCTGGTTCATCTGGCTGATCAGATCACCGCCTTGCGCGCCGACCAATCGGCCCTGACACTGCTTTTCGACAACGGCGATTTCCTGCAAGGCAATCCGCTGGCCGATACATTGGCGCAGGCCGGGTCGGCCAAGACCCCACACCCAATGATTGCGGCCTTTGCTGCGCTGCACTACGATGCCATCAATCTTGGTAATCATGAATTCAACTACGGGCTGCCCTTTCTGCGGCAGGTCCTGCAGGATGCATCGTGCCCGGTGGTCTGCGCCAATGTCGATTGGCGCGATCAGGCGCAGATCGCGCAGCCCTTTGTGATCCTTGACCGCGTGATCCGCTGTGAGGATGGCCACGATCATCCCCTGCGGATCGGCGTCGTCGGGTTCTTGCCGCCGCAGATCACCAAATGGGACAAGGTCAAGCTGGCCGATGCGATCGCCACTTGCGACATCGTCGAGGCCGCGCACCGCATCGTACCGCAGATCAAGGCCGCAGGGGCGGATATCATCGTCGCCCTGTGCCATGCGGGGATCGACACCGCAGACCACCGGCCCGGAATGGAAAATGCCGCCGTGCCGCTGGCGGCTGTGCCGGGCATTGATGCGATTCTGACCGGCCACACGCATGAGATATTTCCCGACGCCACGCGTCCTGCCACCCCTTATGTCGATCCGGTCGCAGGGCGGATTCATGGCAAACCGGCGGTTGGCGCAGGCTTTTACGGTCAATCGTTGGGGGAAATCACGCTCAGGCTGCGCCGCGCCGCGGATGGCTGGCATGTCACCAACCACACAAGCGCGGTCCTGCCCGCCGCACCCAAAGTGCCAGACAGCGCAATCAGCGCAAGGATCAAGGCAGGCGTGCAGCCCGCCCATAGCGCCACATTGCGCCAAGTCAGGCAGCCGATCGCGCGCACCTTGGTGCCGATCCATAGCTATTTTGCACGCATCAGTCCCGACTTGCCCAGCCATATCCTTGGTCAGGCGCTGATCGCGCATGCCGCCTCGGTGCTGCCGGCCAATAGCCTTCCGATCATCGCAGCGGTATCGCCGGTTCGCGCCGGAGGTTTGGGCGGGCCGTCCTGCTACGTCGCCATTCCGCCGGGGCCGATCATGCGCCGAGACGTCTGCGCGATCTATCCCTATGCCGACACGCCAGTGATTGCGCGCCGCACCGGCGCCGAATTGCGCGCTTGGCTGGAACAGGCCGTGTCGGGCTATCATCAGATTATCCCGGGCAGGGCCGACCAAGCTTTGCTGAACCCCGATTTCGCAGGATATGTCTTTGATGCCTTCCATGGGCTGACCTATACGATCGACCTAACACAGCCGCCTCGGCATGACGCGGCAGGCCGCATCAGCGCACCAGCGGCGGCGAGAATCATCGACCTGGAGCACAACGGCACACCGGTCCGGCCAGAGCAATGTTTTGCGGTTGTCGCCAACAGCTATCGCAGCTTTGGCGGCGGCGGTTTCCCCCCGATCCCCATGCACGATATACTGGCCATGTCCCGCCAGCCGGTCCGCGACATCCTGACAGCGAGAGTCCAGTGCCAAGGTGTCGTGACGGCGCCAATCAAGGCGCCTTGGCGCTTTGCGCCGATCCCGGACACTTTTGTCGATTTCATCTCGGCCCCCGATGGCCGGCACCACATGACCGACCGCATCTGCAACGCCGGGACGCAGGCTGACGGTTTCACCCGCTACCGCTTGGCGCTCTGAGACCTTGCGCTTGGCTGCTCGCTGTCCTATGTGGTGGGTCGAGAGGTTGGCGCGGGCGAGTGCCTCGCCAACCTGGTCAGGTCCGGAAGGAAGCAGCCATAACGAGCCCCACTTGGGTCGTTGTCCAACCTCTCACCCTTTGCCAGCCAATTGATGTGAATGCGGCGAAAGCCCATGTTGTCAGCCGACGGCGGTGTCCGCCAGGCGCATGGCCTGACGGGTGCAATATTGCCGTGTCCGGCAAACCGGACAGCGCAAAACCCACGTCAATGATCTGGATTTATTGGAGGCGAGTAGCGGAATCGAACCGCTCTACACGGATTTGCAATCCGCTGCATAACCTACCTGCCCACTCGCCTCATGGGGTGTTTCCCTAAGGATCACGGGACTTGCCGTCAAGCGGATAACGCGGTGGACCTCATCAATCTGTCACAATCACCCCTGTCTGGCCACGCGCGATCGCCAATGCCGGTTTCCTTTCCGCAGCAGCGGCGATAACCTGCGGCATATGGCCCGTCAGGGCCGCCAAACATCCTTGCGACGGAAACTTCATGTCCCGCTACATCCTTTTCGTGACAGGCACCCGCGCCGATTTCGGCAAGCTGGAACCGCTGGCCGTGGCCGCGCGTGATGCCGGTTTCACGGTGGCGTTTTTTGTGACCGGCATGCATATGCTGCAAAGCTACGGGCTGACCAAGCTCGAGGTACACCGGATGGCGGGTGTCACAGTGCATGAATTTCTCAACCAGCGCCCCGGTGATCCACAGGACATGATCCTTGCGAAAACAGTGATAGGGTTTTCCGATTTCGTGCAGGAACATCGCCCCGATCTGGTGGTGATCCATGGTGACCGGGTCGAAGCGCTGGCCACCGCGTTGGTCTGTGCCACCAATTACATCCGCTGCGCCCATGTCGAAGGCGGCGAGGTCAGCGGCACCATCGACGAAATCTACCGTCACTGCAATTCCAAGCTAGCCAGCCATCATTTCGTGTCCTCGGACGATGCCGCACGACGGGTGATGTCGCTGGGCGAACAGGCCAGCCACATCCACGCCATCGGCTCGCCCGAGCTGGATTTCCATGCAGGCCCGTCTGGTGTCACGATTGCGCAGGTCAAAGACCGCTATGCGCTGCCCTTTGCCGATTACGGCATTTGCGTGTTCCACCCTGTCACATCAGAGGCCGCCAGCATGGGCGCGCAGGCAAGCGCGCTATTCGCCGCACTGGTGGCATCGGGGCGCAATTTTGTGGTGATCGCCCCCAATAACGACCCCGGATCAGCGGCGATCTTTGCCGCAATCGACGCCCTGCCCAAGGACAGGTTCCGCGTGCTGCCCTCCATGCGGTTTGCCCATTTCAGTGAATTGATGAAAAACGCCGCCGTCATGGTCGGCAATTCCTCTGCGGGCGTGCGAGAAGCCCCTTTTCTGGGGCTGGCGTCGCTCGATATCGGCACACGCCAGACCAACCGCGCGAAATCGCCGTCGGTGTTCTTTGCCGATGCAGGCGATTCTACGGCCATCGCCCGGTTTGTGACAGCGCAGTGGGGCAAGTCCTATCCGCGCCATGACGCCTTTGGCGGCGGGTCGGCGGCGGGCCGTTTCGCAGCGGTACTGGCAGAGCCCGACTTCTGGACCGGATCGCTGCAAAAGACATTCCATGACCACGATGCCTAAGGCCAGTCTGGCCCTGCGCGCCTATCTTGCGGCCAGTCACCTGATCCCGCTTGTGGCAGGCCCGGTGCTGGCCCGCAGACGCAAACGCGGCAAGGAACACCCGACACGCTGGGTCGAAAAGCAAGGGCGCGGGCTGGCCGCGCGCCCTGCTGGTCGCCTCGTCTGGATCAATGCCGTGGGCTTGGGCGAGATCTTGTCGCTGCGTGGTCTGATCGCGCGGATGGCGGCGGCAGCGCCTGACCTGCATTTCCTTGTCACATCAACCACCGCAGCCTCTGCGCGGGTGTTTGGCGCACAGATGCCGCCTCGCACGATCCACCAGTTTTTGCCGCTAGATGCACCCACTTATCGGCAGCAGTTTTTGCACCATTTCCGGCCTGACCTGTGCATCTGGGCTGAACAGGATCTATGGCCGGGGCTGGTGCATGATGCGGATAGGCGCGGGATTGCGCAGGCGATGGTCGCAGCGCGAATGAACGCGGATTCTTTTGCGCGCCATGGCAAGGCTGCGGGGCTGTACCGCGACCTTTATGCGCGTATGGCGCTGGTGACGGCGCAGGACGCAGGCAGCGCCGCCCATCTGACGCAGCTGGGGGCCACGGCACGGGTCAGCGGGTCGTTGAAACCGGCCGCGCCGCCGCTGGATTGTGACCCGTCCGCCTTGCGCGATCTGCAGGCCGCCGTCGGGACCCGTTTCGTCTGGGCCACTGCCCCGTCCCATCCGGCTGATGAGGCGGCGGCATTGGCCGCGCATAACCTGCTGCGCGCGCAAATCCCCGATGCCTTGCTGATCATCGCGCCGCGCCATCCCGACAGGCGGGATGCGATTGTGGCCGCTTGCCCTGCCCCACCACCGATGAAATCCCAAGCTGCATTGCCCGGCCCCGCTGATCCGGTCTGGCTTTGCGATACTTTGGGCGATCTGGGGCTGGTCTATCGCGTGGCCCGCGCCGTGCTGATCGGTGGCACGTTTGATGCGACCGAAGGGCATAACCCGTGGGAGGCGGCGCAACTGGGCTGCGCCGTGCTGCACGGCCCGAATGTTGACAATTTCACCGCAGATTTCGCAGCCCTTGGTGCAGGCGGGGCCATTGCGGTGCATGATCCTGCCACCATTGCCCGCGCGTTACACGGTGATTTGGCAACAGTGGCAGGCAAGGCAAAGGCCATAGCACAGGACGCAGGTGACGCGACCGATCTGCTGGTCCGCGACCTGCTGGCCTTGGTGAAAGCGCGCCATGACTGACCGTTTTCCCCCCTTGCGTCTGCGGATCGCATTGCTGGCTTACGGGCTGGCCTGGTGGTTTATGCTGCCCGTTGTGATAATCTATTTGCGTGTGCGCGCCCGCAAGGATGCCGATTATGGCGCGCATCTCGCCGAACGCTTTGGCCTTGTGCGCGCCCGTTTGCGCAATCCCGTCTGGGTCCATGCGGTGTCATTGGGCGAAATGCGCTCTGCCACGCCCTTGATCCGCGCGCTGCTGGCGCAGGGCGAATGCGTGCTGACCACCCATTTTACCCCCGCCGGACGGCGCGAGGCTGTGCGCGAATTTGCGACCGAGATTGCGGCGGGCCGTGTGCAGGTCGCGTGGGTGCCGTTCGACATGGGGTTGGCCTATGCGGCCTTTCTGCGCCGCTTTGCGCCGAAATACGGGCTGGTGATGGAGATCGAGATCTGGCCGCGCATGATCATGGCGGCACGCGCGCGCGGCGTGCCATTGTTCATGTGCAACGCGCAATATCCGCAGAAAAGCTTTGACAAGGATATGGCAGGCTGGGGGTTGCGCGCGGCGCTGACAGGCGGTTTCGCGGGTGGGTTCGTGAAATCAGCCTTGCAGGCAGAACGGTTCGTTGCCGCAGGCTTGCGCAACATTCATGTCACCGGCGAGATGCGCTTTGACCAGCCGATCCCGCAAGCACAGCTGGAGGCCGCAGCCCGCTTGCGCGATAGGCTGGTGGCTGGCCGCCCCGCCTTTACCCTGACAAGCGTCGTTGAAGGCGAAGACGCGGTCTATATCGACATGATCCGGCGCGTGCCGGATGCGTTTTTTGTCTATGTGCCGCGTGCGCCGGAACGTTTTGACGCAGTCGCGGCGATGCTGGAGGGCGCAGGGTTGCGCTTTGCGCGCCGGTCCGAGGTGCTGGATGCCGCCCTTGGCGCGCGTGACTTGCCGCAGATCGACGTCTTGTTGGGCGACAGCATGGGCGAGATGTATTTCTACCTTGCGCTGTGTGACCGCGCCATCGTCGGTGGCGGGTTTGTGACCAAAGGCGCGCATAACATCATCGAACCGCTGGCGCTGCGCAAACCCGTGATCGTCGGCCCGCATATCTGGACCATCGCCTATCCCGCGCAAGAGGCGATTGCGGCAGGCGTCTGCCACCATGTGATGACCGAGGCCGAACTGCTGGAAGCGGTCCAAGCACCCATGGTCGTGACCGACGACCAGATCGCGGGCTTTTATGCGGATCACGCAGGTGCTGTGGACCGGACACTCGCCGCCCTACCGCGGGCCTTGGCGGGTCTGCCTGCGCCTGTTGGCGCAGTTGAGGCCTCCGGCGGGGATATTTAGGCTCCAACGATGCGGGGTTTGAGTTGGGCCACGCCGGAACGCACCGCGTCGTGGATCATGCCGTGGCGCGGGGCGTCGCGCAGCGTGGTCATCCAGTGATCTTGCGGCTGCAGGCGTTTGGGCGCACCGTCCCAGCGCAGCGCGCGCAGCACGCCTGTAGCCTGATCCGGCAAATGGTCAGGGATTTCGTGGTCGTTCAGCACGGCCCAGACCCCTGTCCAGAGCCGCCCGACGGACCAAGGGTTATAGCCGCCCCCGCCCAGCACCAGATAGCGCGGGGCGATGTCGCGTAGGGCCGCGACCACCGCCCAATGGGCGTTGTTGGACAGGCACAGCCGCGATTGCGGGTCTTCAAGCACCGCATCGGCCCCGCATTGCAGCACGATGGCATCAGGCCGAAAGGCCGTGACAGCGGGCAGGATCAGCTCGTGCAGGATCAGTGCCATGTCGTCGTCATGCAGCCCCGCAGGCACCGGCAGGTTGAACACCTGCCCCGCCCCCTGATCGGTGATCGCCCCGGTGCGCGGCCAGCGGTTCGCCTCGTGCGTCGATATCAGCAGCGTGTCGGGGTCTTGCGCAAAGGCATGCTCGACCCCGTCGGGGTGATGCGCGTCGATATCCACATAAGCGACGCGCTGCGCTCCGTTGCGCCGCAGCGACTGGATCGCCAGCACAGGATCGTTGAGATAGCAAAACCCGTTCGCCCGGTCAGGCAGGCCATGATGGGTGCCGCCTGCGGGCGAATAGATGATGCCACCGTTTTTGAGCAACTCGCCCGCCAGCAGCGACCCACCCGCCGCCGTGGCCGGACGGCGGAACATTTCCGAAAAGACCGGATTGGACGGTGTGCCAAGGCCATGGCGGGCGCGCACCGCGTCGCTGACGGTTTGGGCGGCTTCTGCCGCTTGCAGGGCAGCCAGGTAGGCCGCGGTATGATAACCTGTCAGCGCAGCGGTTTTCGCGCGCGGGCTGGTGATGAATTGCGCGGGCGGCAGCCATCCCAGCGCGCGCGACAGGTCCATCACCGTGGATACCCGCGGCACCCGCAACGGATGCCACGGCCCATAGGTCGAGCCGCGATAGATTTCAGCGCCGATAAATTGCGGCAGGGGGCTTGTTCGTGCTGACAGGGCGGTCATAACGTCATTCATCGCCGGGATGTAACCCGGATTAAGATCGGAACCATGGCCAATTTACCCGCGCAACAGATTCCATTGAAATTCGCGACCGGGCGCAAGACCGATATTCGCGCGCAATTCGCAGCACTGTGCTGGCGGGTCAACATTGATCGAGTCGAAATCTGTCTGGTCACCAGCCGCACTCGCGGTCGCTGGATCCTGCCCAAGGGCTGGCCGATGCACAAACAGACACCGGCCGCCGCCGCCGCGATGGAAGCCTATGAAGAGGCCGGGCTGCGTGGCGAGGCGCTGGATATATGTCTGGGAATTTATAGCTATATCAAGCCCTTGGGCAATGTGAACGCGCCGATCGTGGCAATGGTCTATCCGGTCCATGTTCAGCAGGTCCTGAGCGAGTGGCCCGAAAAACACCAGCGCAAGCGCAAATGGTTCAGCCCCGAAAAGGCCGCTAAAAAGCTCGAAGAACCGGCGCTGAAAAAGATCGTGGCGACCTTTGATCCGGCCGTGTTGCGCTGACTTGCAAGGGTGGGCAAAAAGCCTAACTGTTCCACATGCAACAACGCCGGCAGCCATGATCCGATTCCATCTCAAATGCGACCAGAACCACCAGTTCGAAAGTTGGTTCCAATCGGGTGCTGCCTTTGACAAGCTGGTCGCGGGCAAGCATGTGTCCTGCACCGTCTGCGGCTCGAGCGTCGTGACGAAATCGGTGATGGCTCCGGCAATCGCCACGACCGCGGCACCGGTCGAAAACCAGATGGCCGCCCTACGCAAGAAAATCGAAAGCAGCGCCGATTATGTCGGCACCGCCTTTGCCAAAGAAGCGCGCGATATGCATGACGGGCTGACGCCGGACCGCCCGATCTATGGCGAGGCCAATCTGGCCGAGGCGCGCAAGCTGGCCGAGGATGGTATCCCCGTGATGCCATTGCCATTCATTCCCGCCAAGAAAGTGAACTGATGCATGTTCTGATCACGGGTGCCAATCGCGGCATCGGCAAGGCCATGGTCGACCGTTACGCTGCGCAGGGTGCGCAGGTCACCGGCACCGCGCGTGTCGCAGGCGCGCGATTGCACAGGATGGATGTGACCGACCCCGCAACGGTCAATGCGCTGGCTGACACGATGGCGGATCAGGCGCTTGATCTGCTGGTCTGCAATGCGGGTGTTTATGCCGACAAGGGCCAATCACTCGATCAGGGCTATCCGGCAGATATGTGGGCGGATGGCTTTGCCACCAATGTCACCGGCGTATTCCTGACCGTACAGGCGTTTCTGCCGCATCTGCGCCGCGCGCAGACCGGCAAGATCGCGATTATTTCCTCGCAGATGGCATCGCATACACGCGCACCGGGCGGCAGCTATATCTACCGCGCAAGCAAGGCTGCGGCGCTGAACCTTGGCCGGAATTTGGCCAGCGATCTGGCAGCAGAAGGGATCAGTGTTGGCATCTATCATCCGGGCTGGGTGCGCACCGATATGGGCGGGTCCACAGCCGAGATCAGCGTGGATGAAAGTGCCACTGGCCTGATCGCGCGGTTCGCCGCCCTTGGCCCTGCGACATCGGGCTGTTTCGAGACATGGGACGGGCGCGTGCATCCTTACTAAGCATTTGCGCTTTGCGCGGCGCACCAGTAAACGGGCGCGGATCAACGCCGCTTGTTTGCAAGGATGACCGATGCCGACGCTTGTGATGAAATTTGGGGGCACCTCGGTGGCCAATCTTGACCGGATCGCGCGCGCGGCCAAACGCGTCGCTGTCGAGGTCGCCAATGGCTATGACGTCATCGTCATCGTGTCGGCCATGTCGGGCAAGACCAACGAGCTGGTGGGCTGGGTGTCCGAGACATCGCCGCTATATGATGCGCACGAATATGATGCGATCGTGTCCTCGGGTGAGAATGTGACGGCTGGGCTGATGGCGCTGCGGTTGCAGGAAATGGATATTCCTGCGCGCAGCTGGCAAGGCTGGCAGGTGCCAGTTCTGACCACCGATGCCCATGCTTCTGCGCGGATCGAGGAAATTCCGACCAAGAACATCACCGCCAAATTCGGCGAAGGGATGAAGGTTGCCGTAGTTGCCGGTTTCCAGGGCGTCAGTGCCGCAGGCCGGATCACCACGCTTGGGCGTGGCGGGTCGGACACCACGGCTGTCGCCTTTGCGGCCGCTTTTGGCGCAGAACGCTGCGATATTTATACCGATGTGGACGGGGTCTATACAACCGATCCGCGGATCACGTCGAAGGCCCGCAAGCTTGACAAGATTTCGTTCGAGGAAATGCTCGAACTGGCCTCGCTCGGGGCCAAGGTGCTGCAAACGCGATCCGTCGAACTGGCTATGCGGTATAAAGTGCGCCTGCGGGTGCTGTCATCATTTGAAGAACCATCGGACAGCGCCGGAACGCTGGTCTGCGATGAGGAGGAAATCATGGAATCCAATGTTGTGGCCGGTGTCGCCTATTCCCGCGACGAGGCGAAAATGACCCTGATCTCGGTCGCGGACCGCCCTGGCATCGCCGCTGCGATCTTTGGCCCGCTGTCGGATGCAGGCGTGAACGTGGATATGATCGTGCAGAACATATCCGAAGAAGGCCGCACAGACATGACCTTTTCCTGCCCCAAGGATCAGGTGCTGCGCGCTGAAAAGGCGATGAACGATGCCAAGACGTCAGGCGCGATCAATTTTCATGATCTGGTCGCCGATGAAGGTGTCGCCAAGGTCAGCGTCGTCGGTATCGGGATGCGCAGCCATACCGGCGTTGCGGCCAAGATGTTCAAGGTGCTTTCTGCTGAAGGAATCAACATCAAGGTCATCACAACCTCCGAGATCAAGATTTCTGTGCTGATCGACAGGAAATACATGGAACTTGCCGTGCAGGCCCTGCATGATGCGTTCGAATTGGACAAGGCTGGCTGATCCTGTCGGATCGGTCCGCTGATATCGGGGGACCCATGCCGGAACGGTTGGAAAGCGAGAGCCGCAAGCTGCTGGGCCGCCTGCGCGAGGCTTTGGCCAGCGACAGCGAAGGCCAGGCACGGCTGAACCGTGTCGTGGACCTGATCGCCTCGTCCATGCAGGCCGAGGTCTGTTCGATCTACCTGTTTCGCGATGCCGACACGCTGGAGCTTTGCGCCACCCAGGGGCTTGAACAAGAATCGGTCCACCAGACACGGATGCGCCTTGGCGAAGGTCTGGTCGGGCGCACCGCCAAAACCGGCAATATCGTCAATATCGCCAATGCCCCCGCCGAAAAGGGGTTCCGCTACATGCCGGAAACCGGCGAGGAACGGTACTCGTCGTTTTGTGGCGTCCCGATCCAGCGGTTGGGCGATGTGTTGGGCGTGCTGGTGGTGCAGACGAAAACCGAACGGGTGATGACCCCCGACGAGGTTTATGCCCTTGAAATCGTGGCCATGGTCATCGCCGAGATGACCGAACTGGGCGCTTTCGTCGGCGAAGGCGCGGCCTTGTCGGCGCTGCACCAGAAACCGGTATTGTTGCGCGGGTCGATCGCGCAGGAAGGCACCAGCGCGGGCCGCGTCTATTTGCACGAACCGCGCGTTGTCGTCACCAACCCGATTTCAGACGACCCCGAAAAGGAAAAGACCCGCCTGATCGAGGCGGTCGAGACCCTGCGCAAATCCGTCGACAACATGATGGTTGGCGCGCGGTCGGTCGATCCCGAACAGGTGCAGGTTCTCGAAGCGTACCGGATGTTCGCCAATTCCAGCAGCTGGATTCGCCGGATGCAGGACGATGTGCAAAGCGGGCTGTCCGCAGAGGCCGCCGTCGAAAAGGAACAATCCCTGGCGCGCGCGCGGCTGTCACGCTCGCCCGATCCATATCTGCGCGAACGGCTGCATGATCTGGACGATCTGTCCAACCGCCTGCTGCGCATCCTGACCGGCCAAGGCGAAGACCGCAGCGACATGCCCGACGATCCGATCCTTGTGGCGCGCAATATCGGGCCGGGTGAATTGCTGGAATACGGCAAGAAACTGCGCGGCATCGTGCTGGAAGAAGGCAGCGTCGGCAGCCATGCCACCATCGTTGCACGCGCCTGGGCCATTCCGCTGGTCATCAATGCCAAGGGTGTCACGCGCGAGGCGCTCAACGGCGACATCATCCTTGTCGATGGCGATCAGGGGATCGCGCATCTGCGGCCTGACGACACAGTCCAGGCGGCGTTCCGCGACAAGATCGAAATGCAGGCGCGCGCGCAGGAACGCTATGCCTCGATCCGCGATCTGCCAGCGGAAACGAAATGCGGCACGCGCATGTCCTTGCAAATGAACGCGGGGCTGATCGCGGATTTGCCATCGCTGGCGGGGTCGGGCGCTGAAGGTGTGGGGCTGTTCCGTACCGAATTGCAGTTCCTGATCCGCAACCAGATGCCGCAACGTGGCGAATTATCGGCGCTTTACGACCGCGTGCTGAACGCGGCGGGCGGGCGGCGGGTGGCGTTTCGCACGCTCGACATCGGGTCGGACAAGGTGCTGCCCTACATGAAGGCGAACGATGAACCCAACCCTGCGATGGGCTGGCGCGCGATCCGTGTGGGGCTGGACAAACCCGGCGTGCTGCGGATGCAGTTGCAGGCTTTATTGCGCGGGGCGGCGGGGCGACCTTTGACGGTGATGTTCCCCTTCATCACGCAGCTGACCGAATTCCGCGCCGCCAAGGCCGAGATGGACAAGGCGCTCGACCGCGAAGTCCGACTGGGCCATCCCGTTCCGGCCAAGATCGAGGTGGGCGCGATGCTGGAAACACCATCGCTCGCCTTTGCACCCGACGTGTTTTTCCAAGAGGCCGATTTCATCAGCATCGGTGGCAATGATCTCAAACAATTTTTCTTTGCCGCCGACCGCGAAAACGAACTGGTACGGCGGCGATACGACACGCTCGACGTGAGTTTCCTGTCGTTTCTGGAACATGTGATCAAACGCTGCGATGCAGCGGGAACCCCGCTGTCGTTCTGCGGCGAAGATGCCGGCCGTCCGGTCGAAGCCCTGTGTTTCGCCGCCCTTGGCCTGCGCACATTGTCGATGCGCCCCGCCTCGGTCGGGCCGGTTAAGCATCTGTTGCGCCGCGTCGATCTGAACGAGGTCAGGGCCGTGATGGATACGGCCATTGCAAATGGCGATCAATCGGTGCGGCGCGCCGTGTCCGACTGGCTGGTCTATCAGGTCTGAGGCAGGCGCGGTGCGGCAAGCTGGCGGTGGAATTCATCCAGCACCGCCACATCGCCATGTTCGCGTACCAATTGGCGCAGGCCAAAATGCACATGCGCAAGGGCGACATAATAATCCACAAAGGCGTAATTTGTTCCCGCGCCTGCCACGGCGCCCAGCACTGGCACGGTCTGCGCCGCCAGCTTTTGTGACAGCACAGCCGCGAATTTCGGCGCGACACGGCTGATCAGCGTATTCACAGCGGCACCCGACAGGCTAAGCCGCGCACCGATAAAGGCGGTATCGACCCCGTCATCGGCGCTGCCCGGCCCGCCTGATCCGAACACGGCCAGACATTCCATGCGGGTTTCATCCGACGCGGGGTCCTCCCCATATTCGGTGGCGACATGCAGCACCGCGCGAAAGATCAGCGTGGTGGCGATCGGCAATTCCGCAAGCGCCGTGGGCAAACCGCCAAAGCCGCCAATCGCACCTGACAAAGTGCCGATGATCCGGTGGCTCTGATCCGACCCAAAGCGCTGGCCTACGCCACTGCGCGACTGTGCGGCGATATCGTAACTGCGGCGCAGGGCATTGCGCGTCACCTCGTTCAACTGGTCGCGCAGGGGTTTGGGCAGCATTTTCAGCCCATCCTCGACCTGACCGCCGACGAAATTGATCGCTTTCATCAAAACGCCATTGGCCTTGCGCTGGCGCAGTGCCAAGGCCGCGATCCGCGCGCGCGTGCTATCATCCAGCGCAGGTGGCACTAGCAAGGGACTGGCAGATGGGATCACGGTCTTGTCTGTCATGCCCAACAGATGGGGTCAGCGTGGCAAAATGCAATCATCGGCCTTGCGCACCGGCCCATGGATGCCAGCCCAGCTGTCAGAAGCCAGCGACAGCCCCAACACCCGTTCCGGATTGGTGGGCGGCGGCATGATGACACCGGTCAGTTGCTGAAACCCGAACCGACTGTAATAGGGCAGGTCCCCCACCAGCAGGATGCGCGACCAGCCCGCTTTGCGCGCCACTTGCGTAACACGGTAGATCAGCCGCCCCGCGATCCCTTCGCCTTGCCGCGTCGGATGCACGGCCACAGGCCCCAGCAGGACGACCGGCGTCTCGCCGACATAACAGGGCCAGCAGCGGATCACCCCTGCCAGCACAGCGTCCGGATCACGCGCGGTCCAGCACAGATCGGCGATAGGCGACACATCCTCGCGCAGACGATAGGACGACAGCGCGCTGCGGCCCGGCGAAAAACACAGATCATAGAGCGCCTCGGCCTCCCAATAATCTGCACCAGTCTCGATGGCCAATGTGATGGATGGAATCTGCATGCGTCTTTCATCTGGCCAAGGCTGTGCGGTCACGCTACCCCTTGGCGGATCGCAGGAAAAGGTCTTGACCATGTTTTACGCCCCGAAAGACGGCCATAATCTGCCGCATAACCCTTTCAACGCCATCGTCTCGCCGCGGCCCATCGGCTGGATCGCGACGCGCGGGGCGGACGGGCAGGACAACCTTGCCCCCTATTCGTTTTTCAACGCCGTCGCCTATGAACCGCCACAGGTGATGTTCGCCTCGACCAGCGCCAAACCCGACCGTGACGGCACAAAGGACAGCGCGGCCAATATCCGCGAAACGGGGGTATTCGCTGTCAATATCGTGGAATACGCGATGCGCGACGCGATGAACCAGACATCAGGGCCGTGGGACCGCGCCACGGATGAATTCGCACTGGCCGGCATCACCAAGGCTGAATGTGAAACGATTGCCTGCGCGCGGGTCGCCAATGCACCCGCCACGCTGGAATGCAAGCTTACCCAGATCGTCACCCTGCCCGGTGCCGCCAATTTCGCGGTCTTTGGCGAGGTGATTGGCGTGCACATCCGCGACAATTGCCTTGTCGACGGTCTGTTCGATGTGACAACTTTCCACCCGCTGTCGCGGCTGGGCTATCGCGATTACACAGCCGTGCGCGATGTGTTCAGCCTGACCCGCCCGGGAGAGAAAGCATGACACAGACCATCCTGGGCATTATCGGCGGGTCAGGCATTTACGACATGGACGGATTGCAAGACCCATCATGGGTCAGCGTCGACAGCCCGTGGGGCGCGCCTTCGGACGCGGTGCTGACAGGGCAGATGGAAGGTGTGAAGATGGCCTTTCTTCCCCGCCACGGGCGCGGCCATGTGCATTCACCCACGACAGTACCATACCGCGCGAATATCGACGCGCTCAAAAGGCTGGGGGTGACCGACATTATCAGCATCAGCGCCTGCGGGTCGTTCCGCGAAGAGATGGCGCCGGGCGATTTTGTGATCGTGGACCAGTTTATCGACCGAACCTTCGCGCGCGAAAAATCGTTTTTCGGCACCGGCTGCGTGGCGCATGTCAGCCTAGCGCATCCGACCTGCCCGCGCGTCTCAACCGCTTGCGCCACGGCGGCACAGGCTGCAGGGATCACCGTGCATCGCGGCGGCACGTATCTGGCGATGGAAGGACCGCAGTTTTCGTCGGTCGCGGAAAGCAAGCTCTACCGCAGCTGGGGCTGCGACGTGATCGGCATGACCAATATGCCAGAGGCGAAACTCGCCCGCGAGGCGGAAATCTGCTATGCCTCGGTGGCGATGATCACCGATTATGACAGCTGGCACCCCGACCATGGGGCTGTCGACATCACCGCGATCATCGCAACCTTGAAAGGCAACGGCAGCAAGGCGCATGACCTGATCGCGCGGCTGCCTGCCTTGCTGGGCGCAGACCGTTCTCCCTGCCCGCATGGCTGCGACCGCGCGCTTGATCATGCGATCATGACCGCCCCCGACAAACGTGACCCCGCCCTTCTGGCGCGGCTCGATGCGATCACCACCCGTGTCTTTGCGAAAGAAACCAGATGAAAACCGTCCGCGACTATATCCGCACCATTCCCGATTTCCCGCATGAGGGGATCATGTTCCGCGATGTAACCACGCTGTTCGGCGACGCGCGCGGCTTTCGCATGGCGATTGACCAATTGCTGCACCCCTATGCAGGCACACCCATCGACAAGGTCGTGGGGCTAGAAGCGCGTGGTTTCATCCTTGGCGGTGCGATCGCGCATCAGATGTCGGTCGGCTTCGTGCCGATCCGCAAGAAAGGCAAATTGCCCGGGAAGACGGTGGAACAGGCCTATCAGCTCGAATACGGCGAGGCGGTGATGGAACTGCACGACGATGCGCTGCAACCGGGTGAAAAGGTGTTGCTGGTCGATGACCTGCTTGCGACCGGTGGCACCGCCGAGGCCGGTATCCGCCTGATCGAACGACTGGGTGCGCAGGTCACCGGCTGTGCCTTCGTCATCGACCTGCCTGAATTGGGTGGCGCGCGCAGGTTGCAGAACCTCGGGATGCAGGTGCATAGCCTGTGCGCCTTCGAAGGACTTTAATGCGCTCCGCGCGGGGAGTATTTGTGGAAAAAAGAAGTTGTTAAGGAAGATGCGGTATGACGGTTCCACGGTACAGGCTGGAGAGCCGATGACCGTGAAATGAGAAGTCGCCTGATCCCGGACCCCAGAAAGGTCGGCCTGTAGCGGGCAACGGGGTCGGGCGCATCTTTCGTACTTCTTATTTCCCCAAAATACTCCTGCCAGAGGCGCGGCCCCACCGGACCTATCCTTGGGGCAGGATCACGCCGGGGTTCATGATGCCCTGGGGGTCGAGCGCGTCTTTGATCGCGCGCAGCATCGCAAGTTTTGCTGCATCACCGTAAAGCTGTAGATCATCCACCTTGGCCCGTCCGATTCCGTGTTCAGCACTGACCGATCCGTCCAGCGCAGCCACCAGATCATGAATCGTCTGTTGTATGGCGGGACGTAAGGCGTCGTAGTCCATGCGCATCCGACCCTTGGCCGGAAAGACATTGTAATGCAGGTTGCCGTCGCCCAGATGGCCAAAACAGTTGATACGCATATCGCTCAGGGCTTGCACGGCGGCCGACGCCTGCGCAATGAATGCCGGCACCGCGCTCAGCGGCAGGGCGATGTCATGCGAGACAATAGACCCGATCCGGCGGTTCGCCTCGGGAATATTCTCGCGGATGGCCCACAGCGCCTGCCGCTGGGCCGCCGATTGCGCGATCACCCCGTCAAGGACAAGCCCCGCGTCAAACGCATCCGTGAACAGCCGTTCAAGTGCGGCATCAGGATCGCCACTGGCGGGCAGACCAAGATCGATCAGCACGCTCCATTCGGGGATTGCGTCGAGTGGCTGGCGCACGTCCGGCCCCACTTCGGCCAGAAAGTCGAACCCTTGCCGGTGCATCAGCTCGAATGCCGACAGACCATCGCCGATCTGTGCGCCTGCCAGCGCGAGCAGGTCAAGCGCCGCCTGCGGCGATGGCACCGCCAACAATGCTGCACCCAGATGCACGGGGCGCGGCACCAGCCGCAGGGCAGCGGCGGTGATGATCCCCAGCGTTCCTTCGGCCCCGATCATCAGGTTGCGCAGGTCATAGCCGGTGTTGTCCTTGCGCAGCCGCGTCAGCCCGTGCCAGATCGTACCATCGGGGCGCACGACCTCAAGGCCCAGACACAGCGCGCGCGCATTGCCGTAGCGCAGCACGTTAACCCCGCCTGCATTGGTAGCCAGCAAACCGCCGATCCGTGCCGATCCTTCGGAGGCGAGCGAAAGCGGGAACAGCCGGTCCAGGTCTTCGGCGGCCTGTTGCACATGGGCAAGGATCACACCCGCCTCGCAGACCAGCACGTTTTCGGAGGGATAGACCGCGCGTATCTTGTTGAGCCTCTCCAGCGACAAAACCACCGGCGCCGGACCATCTGGCATGACCTGCCCGCCGACAAGGCCGGTGCCGCCGCTATAGGGCACAATCGCCACGCGCGCCTGCGCACAGGCCGCGACCACAGCGGCGACAGCGGCGGTATCGGCGGGCGCCACGACCAGCCCGTGCCCCTGCCAGCGCCCGCGTGGTTCGTTGAAATAGGCAGCGCTGTCCGGACGGAAGGCGGCGGCATCCAGAAGCCCGCGCAAAAGGTCTTCAAATTCCGGTGTCACCGCATTCAGCATCTAACCCACATCCGTCTTGCCGCGCCTGTCGTGGCGCAGGTTGGCGTATAGCACATGGTTGCGCCAGCGTCCGTTGATCTGCAAATAGCTTTGCGCGACACCTTCGTATTTATAGCCGCATTGTTCGAGCAGCCTTCGGGACGGGGTGTTTTCCGGCAGGCATCCGGCCTCGATCCGGCTGAGGTCCAGCACGGTGAAGGCGTGGTGGACGACAGCCTGCACCGCCTCGCGCATATAGCCTTGCCGCGCGAAAGGCGCGCCGATCCAATAGCCGGTGATCCCCGATTGCGCAGGGCCACGTTTGATATGGTCCAATGTAATTGCCCCTAAAAGCGCATCATCGGACCGGCGGAACAGGAACAGGGGCAAGGCCGAGCCTTGGGCGATAGACCGTTGCGCCCAATAGACACGATTGGTGAACCCCCTGCGCGACAGATGGTCAGAGGCCCAGCTTGGCTCCCACGGGGTGAGGAAATCCGCGCTAGCCTGCCGCAGGGCGGCCCAGGGGCGGAAATCCGTGTGCATGGGCGCGCGCAGGGTCAGTCGTTCGGTTTCGATCCTAACCTTGCGCTTGATGCCCAGCATTACGCGGCAAGCCGTGCTTTCAGCGCATCCAACGTCGGGGCCTGATCGGCCGGGCCGTAAAGCGCCAAAGCTGTGCCAACCTGCCCCGCCATTTGTGCGGCAAAGGTTTTCACGTCGCCGGTGGTCACATCATCGATATGGGCGATGGTTTCCTCGATCCCCGGAATCCGGTCCCAGATCGACAACAAACGCGCCAGCCGTTCGGCACGGTTCGAGGGGCTTTCAAGACCCATCAGCATTCCGGCCTTCATCTGCGCGCGGGCGCGGGCCACCTCGGCGTCAGACATGTCGTCGGCGGCGCGCTTCATTTCGTCAATCGTCAGATGTGCGAGTTCGGCGATCTGCTCGGCGCTCGTGCCGGCATAGATCGTGGTCATGCCGGTGTCCTCATAGGCGCCGGCCTGCGCAAAGATCGTGTAGCATAGCCCACGGTTTTCGCGGATTTCCTGAAACAGCCGCGAGGACATGCCGCCGCCCAAGGCGGTCGCATAGATCTGCGCAGTATAGATCGCGGGGTCGCGATAGGTCGGCCCTTCGAGGGCAAGCGCGAAGTGCACCTGTTCCAGCGCCTTGGTCGCGCGCCGTTCGCCGCCGATGAATTTTGCAGGCTGCAACAGGCCCGCCGCACGCTCGACCCGTGGTAGATGGCCGAAAAGAGCCTCTGCCTGCCGGACGATCGCGTCGTGATCAACGGCACCGGCGGCGGCCAAAATCATCTGGTTCGGCCCATAATGTTCTGCAACGAAGCGGTCCAGATCGCCCTTGGCAAAGGTGCTGACGCGCGCGGCCTCACCCAGAATGGACCGGCCAAGGGGTTGGTCAGGATAGGCTTCTTCCTGCAACCAGTCAAAGATGATGTCGTCGGGGGTATCCAGCGTCTGACCGATTTCCTGCAGGATCACGCCGCGTTCAACCTCGATTTCCGCATCTTCGAACAGCGGGTTCAACAGGATATCGGCGATGATATCAAGGCCGAGGGCCACGTCATCTTCCAGCACGCGGGCGTAATAGGCTGTCATCTCGCGGCTGGTATAGGCGTTGATATAGCCGCCCACATCCTCGATCTGTTCAGCGATCTGCAGGGCAGTGCGCGATTTGGTGCCTTTGAAGGCCATATGTTCCAGAAAATGCGCGATACCGTTCTGTTCGATCCGTTCGTGCCGCCCGCCCGCCAGCACCCAGATACCGATGCTGGTGGATTTCAGGCCGGGCATCTGTTCGGTGACGATGCGCAATCCGTTGGACAGGGTGTGTTGCTGGATGGTCAAGATATGATCCGTTCCTTGATGACGGCTTGCAGCGCCGCCAAATCTGCTGCGACAGGTGTGACCCGTTCGGGGCGGTCGTACAAGTCCGCCATCCGCGCGGGTAGCGGGGCCGATATGCCTGATGCCGCCTTGACCGCGTCGGGGAATTTGGCGGGATGGGCGGTGGCAAGGGTCACCATCGGGACGCTGCCCAGATGCGCCTGCGCCACATGCGCGCCCACGGCCGTATGCGGGCACAACAGTTCGCCATGCTGCGCAAGGTAGGTTTTGATCGTGGTGCTGGTGTCTTCTTCTGACGCGCGGCCCGATTTGAACGCAGCCGTCAGCATGTCATAGGCCCCTTGCGAGATTTTGAAACCGCCGGATTTCAGATCTTCCATCTGGCTGGCAACCGCTGCCCCGTCTTGCCCATAAGCATAGAACAGCGCGCGTTCAAAGTTGGAACTGACCTGAATATCCATCGACGGGCTGATTGTCGGCGTCACACCTTGCTTGGTGTAGGCCCCTGTCAGAAGGGTCCGGTGCAAAATATCGTTACGGTTGGTCGCCACCACCAGATCGGCAATCGGCAGACCCATCTGTTTGGCGATGAAACCTGCGAAAATGTCACCAAAATTGCCGGTCGGTACAGTGAAACTGACAGGGCGGTGCGGCGCGCCAAGGCTGACAGCGGCGGTGAAATAATACACCACCTGCGCCAGCACGCGGCCCCAGTTGATCGAATTGACCCCCGCCAAACGCACATCATCGCGGAAAGCGAAATCATTGAACATATCTTTGACCAGCGCCTGACAATCGTCGAAATCGCCCGCCACAGCCAGTGCATGGACATTCGCCTCGGTGGGTGTGGTCATCTGGCGGCGCTGCACTTCGGATACGCGGCCATGGGGGTAAAGGATAAAGACATCAACCGCCTTGAGCCCGCGAAACGCCTCGATCGCCGCCGATCCGGTGTCGCCGGACGTTGCGCCCACGATCGTCACACGGTCGCCCGAACGGGACAGCGCGGCCTGAAACATCTGGCCGATCAGCTGCATCGCGAAATCCTTGAACGCCAGCGTCGGCCCGTGGAACAATTCCAGCAGGTAATGATTGCTGTCCACCTGCACCAAAGGCGCGCGGGCGGCATGACCGAAACCGGCATAGGCGCGGCTGATCAGATCGCGGAACTGTGCATCGGTAAAGGTGTCGCCGATAAAGGGTCGCATCACGTCGAAAGCGACGTCTTCGTAAGATTTGCCCGCCATTGCCGCGATCTGGGCATGCGACAGGGTCGGGATGTCCTCGGGCACATAAAGCCCGCCGTCACGCGCCAGACCTGTCAGCATTGCCTGTTCAAAGGTCAGCACGGGCGCCGTGCCACGGGTCGAGATATAGCGCATGATCAGGCGTCCTTTGGCCGAAGAGTGCGGAGGATCAGGAAAAGGGACATAACGGCCCAGACGATGGCCAGCAAGAACCATGTGACGGCATAAGCAAAGTGGTCGTTCTTGATATCGGCGGTTGCGACAGGCAGCGCCGTCAGGCGCGGGTCGGCGGGGGTGGTCGCGGTGGCGACGACCATCACCGGCAGGCTGTCCATTGCTGCGGCCATCGTATCTACATTACGGGCGAACCAGATATTTGCGGGCAGGTCGGGGTCCGGCGTGCTGCTGGTCTGGTCATCGGGCCACACCAGGGTGCCGGTGACCTGCATCGGTGCCAGCAATGGCGCGGCGGCCTTGGCCTCCAGAGGCAACAGCCCCTGATCCAACAGAATCGTCAGACCGTCATCCGTCGCGAACCGTGAAATGACCCGGTAGCCGGTCCCTGCCGCAGTGCCGGACACCAGCACATGCAGCTCCTCGCCCGTGGGGGTGCCCGACAGGGTCACGCGGGTGTATTCATCCGCAGCCTCGGTCACATCAGGGGTGAAATGTTGAGGATCGGCGTCCAGTCGCGCGTTGATATTGGCAAGGATGTCTTGTTTCCACGCCAGCCTGTCGATTTGCCACAGCCCCAGCCAGAGCAGTACGCCACAGCCAGCCACACCGAGCAGCACGGGAAAGATGATCTTGCGCAGCATATCACGCCTTTGATGGAAAAAACGCGCGGGGATGCCGCGCGCTTGATTGTTTGGGGTGGGTCGGGGTGAACCCTGGCTTACGCGCCCCAGATATAGATGGCCGCGAACAGAAACAGCCAGACCACATCGACAAAGTGCCAGTACCAGATCGCAGCTTCGAAACCGACATGCTTTTCCGGTGTGAAATGGCCCCGTTCAGCCCGCAACAGGCAAATCAGCAAGAAGATCGCCCCAATGACAACATGTGCGCCATGAAAACCTGTCGCCATGAAGAAGTTCGCATAATGAATCTCGCCACCAAAGGTGTAGCCGTCCTGCGTCACGAGGATCCAGTATTCATAGGCTTGGAATGCCGTAAAGATCGCCCCGAAGATAATCGACAGTACCAGACCCAGTTTCAGATCCTTGCGGTTATTTTCATGGACCAGCGCGTGATGCGCCCAGGTCGCAGCACAGCCAGAGATCAGCAAAAGCAATGTGTTGATCAGCGGCAGCCCAAATGGATCAATCGCATAGATTTCCGGCTTGATGTATTCGGTGCCCATGTAGGTTTCCATCGGATACATCTGATGCTTGAAGAACGACCAGAACCAGGCCGCAAAGAACATCACCTCGGACATGATGAACATGATAAAGCCATAGCGCAGACCGATCCGCACCACGGGGGTGTGATCGCCTGCTTGGCTTTCGGCAACCACGTCGGACCACCATGCAAACATGACGTAAAGCACGGCAATCAGACCCATCAGGAAGACCCATGGACCCGATTCATGCATCCACAGAACAGAGCCAAACAACATCACGAAGGCCCCTAGCCCCCCAATGAAAGGCCAGATCGAAGGTGGCAGAATATGGTAATCGTGGTTTTTCGTATGCGCCATCTGGTGCGTTCCCTATCGGCTATCTTCAGTAAGTCTCTATGGCGTCTTGCGACGCCGGTGTCAAAGCTGTCGCGTCGGCCGAAGCCTGCATGTAATCGGACGGCAGGTCGATCTCGAAAAAGGTATAGCTCAGCGTGATCGTATGCACATATTGACCTTCGCGGTCATCGACGATGTCGGGATGCACGAAGAACGACACCGGCATCAGCACCGTTTCACCCGGCGCCAGCACCTGCTGGGTAAAGCAGAAACACTCGATCTTGTCGAAAAATCCACCCGCCTCATAAGGCGTCACGTTATAGGATGCCTGCCCTGCAATAGGAACGTCCAACGGGTTATGCGCCTCGTAGAACACCAATGCGGTTTCGCCGATGCGCAATTCGACTTCGCGCTGCACCGGCTTGAAGGTCCAGGGCATGTCGCGGGCAAGCGAGCCGTCAAAGCGCACCTTGATCGTTTCGTCCAGAATAATATCGCTGTCGCCTGCGGCAACGCTTGTTGTCCCGCCAAAGCCGGTGACACGGCAGAACCAATCATAAAACGGCACCGATGCCCATGCCAGCGCCCCCATGACGACGACAAGCGCCGTGGCCTGCGCGGCGCTGCGGTGAATACCTTTCAGGCGCGGGAACAAAGTCACTGGCCAACCTCCGTCTCAGGCACCAGTTGCGGACGCGGCGCGTGGTCAAAGGTTTCAAACTGACGGATATTGTCCAGCTGCAAAACCTTGACCACAGTCAATCCAAAAACGATGGCGATAAAGCCCACCAGCAGCAGACCGACACCGGCATTGCGCCCTTTGCGGCGCGTATGCAGTTCGTGTTCGACGCGGATTACCATGACCAGCCTCCTAAACCGTAAAGCCGCAACGCAGCCTCGACCAACAATGCGCCAAAATGCGCGAACAGATAGTAAAGAGAGACTTTGAAAACCTTGATCTCGACTGCGTGTTTGTCGGCCTCGCAGGCGGCATCGTCGCGCTGCCAGATGTCATAAGCGCCTTTCAGGAACCAAACATTCATCACCACGGCGACCGCCATGTAGAACGGCCCACCAATCGACGTCAGCCCCAGGCCCAGCGCCACCGGCACCAGCAACAGCGTGTAAACAAGCACATGCCGCCGTGTCACATCGCGCCCATGGGTTTCAGTCAGCATTGGCACACCGGCACGGCCATAGTCAGATTTCACAAACAGCGCGAGCGCCCAGAAATGCGGCGGCGTCCACATGAAGATCAGCGCGAACATCAAAAGCGATTCGATGCTCACCCCACCCGTGGCAACCGCCCATCCGATCATCGGCGGGAAAGCACCCGCTGCGCCACCGATGACGATGTTCTGCGGCGTCGCGCGTTTCAGCCACATCGAATAGACAACCAGATAGAAAAAGATCGTGAAGGCCAACAAGCCGGCGGCCAGAAAATTCGTCGCCAGCCCCAGCAGCACGATGGCGAACCCCGACAGCGCTGCACCAATTCCCAGCGCCTCGCCCGGTGCAACGCGCCCCGATGGGATGGGCCGGCCTACCGTGCGTTTCATCACGGCGTCGATATCGGCGTCCCACCACATGTTCAGCGCCCCTGACGCCCCTGCCCCGACAGCGATGCACAGGATCGCGACGAACCCAATGAACGGATGCACCGGCACCGGCGCGACCAGCAGCCCCACAAGGGCCGTGAACACGACCAGCGACATGACCCGCGGCTTGAGCAGGGCAAAGTAATCGCCCATGCCCGCCTCGTGGCCCGCCTTTTGGGTCGTGTGGTCGTTGGCGCTGAAATCAGTCATTGGCAGTCTGTCCTTGCAAAGTGCGGTACAATCACGCTGATGGCGGATCCGTCAGGTGAAAGGTGACCCGCCCGTCGATCAGGACAAGCCCTTCTCGTCGGCCAACCATGCGTCATATGTTTCCTGGCTGACCACTTTGACGGTGATAGGCATATAAGCATGTGCCTGACCGCAAAGCTCCGAACATTGGCCAAAGTAGATGCCCTCACGTTCCGCAGCGAACCAAAGTTCCGCCAGACGGCCAGGGATACCATCTTGCTTGACGCCAAATGCGGGGACAGTCCAGGAATGGATCACATCGGCCGCAGTCACCTGCATCACGACGGTGGCACCGACCGGCACAACAACGGCTGTATCAGTCGCCAGCAGATATTGGTCTTGCGTATAGCCAAACTGTTCCAGCTCTTCGCGGTTCAACAAAAAGCTCTCAAAGCTGACATCTTCGTCTACATATTCATAGCCCCAGTACCACTGGTAGCCCGTCACCTTGATGGTGATATCCGCCTCGGGGATTTCCTGTTGCTTGAACAGGATCGGCAGCGAAAAAGCACCGATGAACACAAGGATGACGATCGGCACCACGGTCCATGCGACTTCGAGCGGGGAATTATGTGTGAACCCTGCAGGGTTCGGGTTGCGGCGGGCATTGTAGCGCATGATGACATAGATCAGCAGGCCGGTCACAAAAACGGTGATCACCGTGATGATGACCAGCAGCATGGAATCAAGCCACACGACATCGCGTGCCAGTTCAGTCGCCGATGGCTGGAAACCCATCCCGCCGGGCAGCGGCTGGCCCACGATTTCGAGGTCCTGGCCAATGTTTTGTTGTGCCATCGCCGTGCTGCCTGCCAGAACCAGACCCAGCGTGGTCCAGACAGAGGTTGCAAAGGTGTTCAGTCGCATGTTGTACCCTAACTTCATAAAGCCTCGCGGCCCCGATCCCCGGTCAGTCCGCTCGGGCTACGGGCGGAATCCCATTGTCTTGATGCGCCCATGTCCCATATCCTGACGCACAACTCAAGAACTGCTGTTGCGGCAAACAGACGCTTTTGTCCCTGAATGTTGCCGCCAAAGGATATTGCTATGACCGCCACCCCTTTTCGCCCGTTCGAAACCCATCTGGATCAGGCGCGCGCGCTTGTTTTGCTGCGCGCGGCAACGGCGGGGGCTGATGATGGCGAATTGTTCATCGAAAGGCGCAAGTCTGAAATGCTGTCGCTGGATGACGGGCGCATCAAGACAGCCAGCTTTGATGCTTCCGAAGGATTCGGGCTGCGCGCCGTGCGCGGCGAGACCGCAGGCTATGCCCATGCAACCACGATCGACGAGCACGCATTGCACCGCGCCGTCTCGACAGCGCGGCTGGCAGTGGGCGATGGCGGCGGGGTGATGGCGGATGCACCAGCAGGCACCAACGCCAAGCTTTACAGTGATGATGATCCGATGCTGCAGGCCAGCTTTCCCGCCAAAATCGACGTTTTACGCGAAATTGACGCCTTTGCCCGCGCGCTTGATGCGCGTGTCGTGCAGGTGTCGGCCAGCCTTGGTGCTTCGCATCAAGAGGTGGTGATCCTGCGCCCCGAAGGTACGCTGGTTACCGATACCCGCCCGATGTCGCGCATCAATATCAGTGTGATCGTGGAACAGAACGGCAAGCGCGAAAGCGGCGGCATGGGCGGCGGCGGGCGCACCGGCCTGATCGGGCTGATCAGCCGCGACCATTGGGAACCGATCCTGCGCGAGGCGTTGCGCATCGCGTTGGTGAACCTTGACGCTGAACCTGCGCCTGCAGGGGTCATGGATGTTGTGCTTGGCCCCGGCTGGCCCGGTATCTTGCTGCACGAAGCCATCGGACACGGGCTTGAGGGTGATTTCAACCGCAAGGGAACCAGCGCCTTTGCCGGGCTGATGGGCCAGCAGATCGCGGCCAAGGGCGTGACCGTGCTGGATGACGGCACGATCCCCGACCGGCGCGGATCAATCACCGTCGACGACGAAGGCACGCCCAGCGCGCGCAATGTCTTGATCGAGGATGGCGTGTTGGTCGGCTATATGCAGGACCGCCAGAACGCCCGCCTGATGGGGGTTGCGCCCACCGGCAACGGACGGCGCGAAAGTTTCGCCCATACACCGATGCCGCGCATGACCAACACCTATATGCTGGCAGGCGACGCCAGCCCTGAAAGCCTTGTTTCGGAATTGAAAGACGGGATTTATGCGGTGGGTTTCGGCGGCGGTCAGGTCGATATCACCAACGGCAAGTTCGTGTTTTCCTGCACCGAAGCCTATCGCGTGAAAAACGGGATCATCGGCGCGCCGGTGAAAGGGGCCACGCTGATCGGCGACGGGGCGACCGCCTTGCAGCGGATCAGGGGGGTCGGCAATGATCTGGCGCTTGACCCCGGCATCGGCAATTGCGGCAAAGCTGGTCAATGGGTGCCAGTGGGCGTGGGCCAGCCCAGCCTGCTGATCGGCGGTCTGACCGTCGGTGGCGCGGCGGCCTGATGCGGGCCGATTCGGGTAAGCGCATGTTCAGGGCCGCAGTGCATGCGGCCCGCTGCATGTCAAAAAAACATTTAAATCAGATATTTAAAAGAATATCGGCTGGGGGCGCGATACGATTCACGGGTTATTAATTGCAAAGGCGTACCCCTTGGTCAGCAATAGGCGGAGCAAGGGATGACCCAACCGATTAAATCTTCCATCCCCCCCCGACACCCCCCCACCACGGAAGAGGATGTGATCAGCCATCTTCGCCTATTGCGATCCCGCCGCGTCGGCCCCGCCACCTATCGGCGCATGCTGGCCGAATATGGCACGGCCACCAACGCGCTGCATGCGTTGCCCGATGTCGCCCGCGCCGCCGGTGTCGCGGGTTACGAGATTTGCCCGATCGGTGTCATTCGCGCCGAATTGCAGGCCGCAAAGGCCGCGGGCGCGCGCCTGTTATGGGACAATGACGCACTTTATCCTGCGGCCTTGCGTGATATGCCTGATGCGCCAGCGTTTTTATGGTGTCTGGGGCAGACAGAATTGTTGACCCGCCCGATGATCGCCCTTGTCGGCGCGCGCAACGCGTCATCGCTGGGCACTCGCATGGCGCGCAAGCTGGCAAATGATCTGGCTGATGCGGGCTATGTCGTTGTGTCCGGCCTCGCACGTGGCATCGACACGGCGGCACATCTGGGCGCGCTGGCGGGTGGCACCGTGGCGGTGCAGGCCGGTGGCGTCGATGTGATCTATCCGGTCGAAAACACCCAGCTGGCCCATGACATTGCCAAACAGGGGCTGCGGATCGCGGAAATGCCGATGGGGCTGCAACCGCAGGCGCGGCATTTTCCGGCGCGCAACAGGATCATTTCAGGAATAGCGCAAGCCGTTGTCGTGGTCGAGGCTGCGGCGAAATCAGGCAGCCTGATCACCGCGCGCAATGCGCTGGATCAGGCGCGCGATGTGCTGGCGGTGCCGGGCCATCCGTTCGATGCCCGCGCGGCAGGCTGCAACATGCTGCTGCGCGACGGCGCGACATTGGTGCGATCCGCCGATGACGTGATCGAGGCGTTGGCATACAAACCGGTTATTACAACACCTGTCCCGCGACAGGCGCCGCAGGCCCGCCCTGCGCTGCGCAATATTGCAGCGCTGCACGCGATGATCCTGCAGCGACTTGGCCCTGCCCCCGTCGCCGAAGACCAGCTGTTGCGCGACCTTGCAGTGTCTGCCACCGACGTGGGCCCCGCCCTTGTCGATCTGGAGCTTGATGGCAAGATCACGCGACAGGCCGGTGGGTTGCTGGCACGCGCGGTGTAGCGACAGGACTTTCTGGCCTCCGCCGGGGATACTTCGGCTCTGAAGATGGGCGGAAATTTCGTGTCATTGACATTCACGTCGTCGTCGCCACATCTTGCGCCACTTGAACAAAGCCGCGCAGATAAAGGATTCCCATGCCCGTCGTCGTTGTCGAATCCCCCGCAAAAGCCAAGAAAATCAACGAATATCTTGGCAAGGGCTATATTGTTCTGGCGTCCTACGGCCATGTTCGCGATCTGCCGCCAAAGGATGGGTCGGTGCTTCCTGACGACGATTTCGACATGAAATGGGAAATCGCGACCGACAGCAAAAAGCACATCAAGGCCATCGTGGACGCGCTAAAAACCGACAATGAACTGATCCTTGCCACCGACCCCGACCGCGAGGGGGAAGCGATTTCATGGCACCTGACCGAAGCACTGACCGAGAAGAAAGCGATCCGCAAGGACACGCCCGTCAGCCGTGTGGTGTTCAACGCGATCACGAAAACCGCTATTCTTGAGGCGATGAAAAACCCCCGGCAGGTCGATGCGCCCTTGGTCGAGGCTTATCTTGCGCGCCGCGCTTTGGATTACCTTGTCGGGTTCAACCTGTCGCCCGTTTTGTGGCGCAAACTGCCCGGTGCGAAATCGGCTGGCCGCGTGCAATCGGTTTGCCTGCGCCTGATCGTCGAGCGCGAGATGGAGATCGAGGCATTTCGCAATCAGGAATACTGGACCGTCAAGGCCCAGCTGCAATCGCCGCGCGGCCAGATGTTCGAGGCGCGCCTGACCGCACTGGCGGGCAAGAAGCTTGATAAATTCGATCTGGGCAATGCCACGCAGGCCGAATTGGCGGTGCAGGCGGTCACTTCGCGCGATCTGAAAATCACATCGGTGGAGGCAAAACCCGCCATCCGCAACCCCAGCCCGCCCTTCATGACATCAACCCTGCAACAAGAGGCCAGCCGCAAATATGGCATGGGTGCCAAGCAAACGATGAGCGTGGCCCAGCGTTTGTACGAATCCGGTCTGATCACTTATATGCGGACCGACGGGATCGACATGGCGCCAGAGGCCGTGACCGGCGCGCGCGACGCGATCAAGGCGAAATTTGGCGCGCAGTACCTGCCCGATCAGCCGCGCATCTATAAAAACAAGGCCAAGAACGCCCAAGAAGCGCATGAATGTATCCGCCCCACCGACATGATGGTTGGTGCCGATCAGGCCGATATCAAGGATGTCGACCAGCGCAAGCTATATGACCTGATCTATAAACGCACGCTGGCCAGCCAGATGGCGGCGGCACAGCTGGAACGGACGGTCGTTGACGTGGCAAGCGCCGATGGGCAGGTGATCCTGCGCGCGAATGGGCAGGTCATGGTGTTCGACGGTTTCATCGCAATCTACGAAGAAGGCCGCGACGATACTGCCGATGACGACGACAAACGCCTGCCACAGCTTGCGCAAGGCGAAAAGGTCGTGAAGCAATCGGTCGATCCAGAGCAGCATTTCACCCAGCCTCCCCCTCGCTATACCGAGGCGACGTTAGTCAAGCGGATGGAAGAATTGGGCATCGGGCGGCCATCGACCTACGCCTCGATCGTGACCACGATTCAGGATCGCGGCTATGTCGAAAAGGACAAAAACCGCCTGATCCCGCAGGACAAGGGCCGATTGGTCACCGCCTTTTTGATGAATTATTTCCAGAAATACATCGGTTATGATTTTACCGCCGATCTGGAAAACCAGCTCGACGAGGTAAGCGCGGGCAACGCCGATTACAAAAAGGTACTGGACCGGTTCTGGCGCGATTTTTCCGCCGCCATCGGCGAAACCGCTGATCTGCGTATTGGTGAAGTGCTTGACAAGATCAACGAGGTGCTGGAACCGCATCTGTTTCCGCCCACCGCCGATGGCACCGATCCGCGCCTTTGCCCCAATTGTGGTGCAGGCCGCTTGTCGATGCGCACGGCGCGGTCGGGTGGTGCGTTCATCGGCTGTTCGAATTACCCCGAATGCCGCTATACTCGCCCCTTTGGCCCACCTGATCCAGAGGCTGAAAAATCCGCGATCCCGCCCGATGGCAAATTGCTGGGGCATGACGCGGGCGATGAAATCCGCATCTTCAAAGGGCGTTTCGGCCCTTATGTACAGCGTGGCGCCACATCCGAGGCCAACCCCAAACCCGACCGCACCGGCGTGCCCGAAGGCTGGCCTGCGGAAGAGGTCGATCTTGAACAGGCGCTGCGCCTGCTGCAACTGCCCCGCCAGATCGGGCTACACCCCGAAGATGGCATCATGGTCTGGGCAAATATCGGGCGGTATGGTCCTTATCTCAAACATGCGGCCAGCACGTCCGACAAGGGCGGCACCAATGCCAATCTGGACGGGATCGACGAGGTTTGGACCGTGGGCATGAACCGCGCCGTGCAATTGCTGGCCGAAAAGGTCGCCTCGCGCGGCGGGCGTGGCAAGGCCGCGGCCCCGATCCGCGAACTGGGCGACCATCCGCAGGCGGGTGGTGCGGTCAATATCTATGACGGCAAATACGGCCCTTATGTGAAATGGGACAAGATCAACGCGACGATCCCCGACACGATCACGCCCGATGACCTGACACTGGCGCAAGCCATCGACCTGATCGACGAACGTGCCGCCAAGGCCGGAAAAAAGAAGCCGTCGGCAAAGAAGCCTGCGGCGAAAAAACCTGCCGCCAAGAAACCTGCCGCGAAAAAGCCTGCACCAAAGAAAGCAGCAACCAAGTAACGGTGCTGCAGCGCGGCGATTGACTTTGCGCGGGGACCGCGACAGTTTTGCGCGAATGGCTAAGGGGAGCAGCATGAAAAAGATCTACGGCTCGGCACAAGAAGCGTTGGACGGGCTTTTGTTCGACGGCATGTTCATCGCGGCGGGAGGGTTCGGTCTGTGTGGCATTCCCGAACTGCTGCTGGCGGCGATCAAGGACGCAGGCACCAAGGACCTGACTTTCGCGTCCAACAACGCGGGTGTCGATGATTTCGGCATCGGCATCCTGTTACAGACCCGGCAGGTGAAAAAAATGATCTCGTCCTATGTTGGCGAAAATGCCGAATTCATGCGCCAGTATCTGTCGGGTGAGCTGGAGCTGGAATTCAACCCACAAGGCACGTTGGCCGAACGGATGCGCGCCGGTGGCTGCGGTATCCCCGGATTCTACACGAAAACCGGCGTCGGGACCGTGATCGCGGACGGCAAGGAACACAAGGATTTCAACGGCCAGACCTATATCCTGGAACATGGCATTGTTACCGACCTGTCCATCGTCAAGGCGTGGAAAGCGGATGAAACCGGAAATCTGGTGTTCCGCAAGACTGCGCGCAATTTCAATCCGCCGGCCGCAATGTGCGGCAAAATCTGTGTCGTCGAGGTTGAAGAAATCGTGCCGACCGGCAGCCTGGACCCCGATCACATTCATCTGCCCGGGATCTATGTGCACCGGATCATCGCAGGCACCCACGAAAAACGCATCGAACAGCGCACCACGCGCAAGCGGGAGGACGCATAATGGCCGAACAGATCAAAGGCTGGGATCGCAACCAGATGGCCGCCCGCGCGGCGGAAGAATTGCAAGACGGCTGGTATGTGAACCTTGGCATCGGCATCCCGACGCTTGTCGCCAATTATGTCGGTGACAAGGATATCACGCTACAATCGGAAAACGGGATGCTGGGAATGGGCCCCTTCCCGTTTGAAGGTGACGAAGACCCAGACCTGATCAATGCGGGCAAGCAAACGATAACGGAATTGGGCCGCACGGCCTATTTCGATTCTGCGACATCCTTTGGCATGATCCGTGGTGGCAAGATCGCAGCAGCGATCCTTGGCGCGATGGAAGTGGCGGAAAACGGCGATCTGGCGAACTGGATGATCCCCGGCAAGCTGGTCAAGGGCATGGGTGGCGCGATGGATCTGGTCGCCGGTGTCGGCCGCGTGATCGTGGTGATGGATCACACCAACAAACACGGCGAATCGAAGGTGCTGAAAAGCTGCACCCTGCCCTTGACTGGCAAGGGCGTGGTGGACCGGATCATCACCAATCTGGGTGTGCTCGATGTCGTCGAAGGTGGCTTGCGGATTGTCGCATGCGCCGACAATGTCACCGAGGCTGAATTGCGCGCCGCGACCGAGGCGACGATCGTCTGACATTATTGGGTAGCCCCGCAACAAGGCCCTACCGGATCATCCGGTAGGGCTTTTTTTATTGCAGAGCGTTGACGTTGAACACGCAGCCATCGGTGATCAGGTCAGGCGGCGTCTGGCACAGCCCCTTGGCGACCTGCCACGCCGCCAGCACCTTTGGCACATAATCCATCGTTTCTGCGAACGGTGGCACGCCTTGGTAACGCTGCACATTGCCTTCGCCCGCGTTGTAGCCAGCCAGCACCAACACCGGATCATTGCCGAACCGGTCCAGAAGCCAACCAAGATAGGCAACGCCACCCTTGATGTTCTGGGCTGCATCCATGCTGTCGCTGACGCCAAAGCGGGCGGCGGTTGTAGGCATCAACTGCATCAGCCCCTGCGCGCCTGCGGTGCTGACAACGTCAGTGCGCCCGGCGCTTTCGATGGCGATAACCGCCAGCACCAAGGCGGGCGACACATCGGTGCCGACCGTTTCGCGCAGGATATGCACCCCCTGCGCTGCGGCGATATTCTGCAAGGCTTGCAACCGTGGCGCAGGCATATGCTGTCCGGTCGGGGGATTGTTGATCCGGTTGATCGCCAGTTCCAGCCGCGCTGGGCTTGAACCGGTCAATGATGATGGGACATTATCCCAGAACCAGCCAAAACCCGATTGTGTCCGCGGTGATGCGGCGATAGCCGACACCGGTTCAGCGCGTGGCGCGGCATAGACAGGACCGCGACGGGGGGCATCGGGATCAATCTGCACCGTGATCCGGCCTGTCGTCTGACCCGCCGCCGGCACGCCGACCCGTTTAAAGGTAAAATCCGGCTGCAGACGCTCGACCTGCGCGAAAACTGTTGTCGCGCTCAAGAGCGCGAACGCGGCTGCAAAAGCCACCCTGATAAGATACATGGACTGTCCTGATCGACATTCTCGTTCATCGAAACATGGCAGAAACCGGTGAAAATGCCACAATCTTGTACAAAAATCGCGATTTTTCCTGTGGGTTGCGGGCCTTTTGGCAACTGGCGTTAGTGAATATGAATATTTGTTAATATTTTCTTTCTATATTTTTCAAAGACTTGCGGGCATTTTCTTGGCACCAGATGCAACAAAGCCCGAAACGCGCGAATATTGCCAAACTCCCGCCCCAATCATCCAACTTAATGGTGAAATCCAAGACGGACCGTGACGCCCAGGGGTTGTCACCATCCCCGGCGAGGAACGGCCAGACCATCAACGATACCCCAGGAGGATCATCAATGCTTAACTTCATCAAGACTTTCCACAAAGACGAAGACGGTGCTGTCACCGTCGATTTCGTGGTTCTGACCGCGGCAATCGTGCTGCTGGGTATCGCTGTCGGCACAGCGATCAGCGGCGGCGCCGGCCAATTGTCGAACAGGATCACAAACGATCTGGTCAACCAAGTCTGATAATAACGGCAGGCGACGTGCAAACGTATGGGCTGCGCTGACCAAAAGGCGCAACCCATACACCACAAATCCGCGGTGGTTAGACCGCCTGTCGCATCTAGGCCCATTCGGGCGCGAAAATGGCTCACAAAACACAGCCAGCAAGACTGATCCCATGTCTGATGACCAAACGGAAGGCTGATGAATGAAAAGCATCTTGCAAACGTTTCACACTGACGAATCCGGTGCAATCACCGTTGATTGGGTCACCCTCTCAGCCGCTGTCGTGGCGCTTATGTTCTTGATCATGTCGACAATTGGTGGCGCGGCCGAAGGTCATGCAACGTGGCTGCAAACCACCATGGCAAACATGATGTAATCGCCGCTGGCGATATCTTCATCACATATTTGCACCGTGGTCTTTTCAATCGCATCGCCGCGACAGGTCACACTGGGCGGGACACACACCATGGTGTGTAACGACATGCCAAGTTGATCAATGTGACTAAGTTACATCCACAAGATTGCGTGATTAACGTTTTAATCGCCTTTTGCTTGCAAAGCGGACAACCCATATTGTAAGTGGCCATGCGATAAAGTCGCATTGGTGCGCGCGGGTCACGGCCATGGCAGACCGTCACACGTGAACGGGCGCGAAACTCTATTCAAGGTTTGCATCATGCGCGCAGTTTTTGGTCTGGTCCTTCTGGTTGGCATGGGGCTGGCAGGTTTTGCCGTCTATATGGTGAACCAATATATGGCGACACAAACCGCCCAGCTTGACCGCGCGCGCCAGATCGCGGCGCAGGCTCTTGTCACCGTGGACGTCTATGTCACAACGCGATCGGTCACTTATGGTGAATATCTGACAGCGGATGATGTCCGTCTTGTCCCTTATCCGCGCGATTATTTGCCCGAAGGCACCTTTGCCACAGAACAGAGCCTGTTCCCGCAGGGGACACAGACGCCGCGCGTCGTTGTCCTGCCGATGATCGCAAATGAACTGGTCCTGACAACCAAAGTGTCCGAACCGGGGGCCAGCCGTGGTCTGACCGCCCTTGTCGAACCGGGCTTTCGGGCGTTTCCCGTCGAAGGGCGCGTGGCGGCCGGTTTCGGCATCCTGCGACCCGATGACAGAATTGACGTTTATTGGACCGGCAGATTGCGGGACGGCCGCGAGGTGACGAACCTGATCAAATCCGGCCTGCAGATCATCGCCGTGCTGGGCGATGCAGGCAACCGCGGCGGACCACAAAGCGTTGTGGTTCAGGTGACCCCAGAAGAAGTGGCCCTGTTGACGCAGGCGCAGAACAGCGGACAATTGACCCTTGCGCTGGTGGGCACTGGCGATTTGTCAGAAACCGGCCCCGTCACAATCGACAATTCCGCGTTGACTGGCGAGCAGGATATTGTCGCCGCCCCCACCCCCGTGGTCGAAGAGGCGCGACGCTGTTTCGTGACCCAGCGCAGCGGCACACAGAGCGTCCAAGTTGAAATCGAGTGTTCTGAGTGACGCGTTGATGCCAGAATCCGACCGCGATTCATGCCGGAGCAGGGTGCATTCTTTATCGGTAATTAATTTTTGCGACATCCGCTATATTGATCAAGATCACCGAAATTAACAGTTTCGGCACGACATGTAGACATAAACGCCGAATAAACGCATGACGTGTATTACTATAAAAATACACAACTTTTGCGCGATATACACATTCGGTTTGCCCTCCAAAGCACTGATTATTGCAATAAATGCAACCTTAGCGCATGTTCACCGCATCAAGGGCACCAAGACCCATTTCAATGAGGCGTGATCGGAGAGGCAGGTCACTTATGAATTATGACAGATTTCTGAAGGCCGCATTGGCGGGCGTTGCGTTGTCGATGACAGCGGCAGCACCAGCCATGGCGCAGGACAGCACGTTGCGCGTATTGCGCGGTGCCGCATCCAACGCATTGGATGTTCCCATGAACCGGGCCGTCGTCGTCGAAAGCGATGTCCCCTTTACCGAATTGTCGATCGCCAATCCCGGCATCGCGGATATTTCGTCCCTGTCCGATCGCACGATCTATGTGTTGGGCAAGGAACCTGGCCGGACCACGCTGACGCTTTTGAGTGCCGATGGCCGGTTGATCACCAATGTCGAGGTGCATGTCTCGCCTGACATGGCGGAATTCAAGGAACGGCTGACGCAGATCCTGCCCGGCGAAAATATCGAGGTCAGGACCGCCAATGACGGCATCGTTCTGTCCGGCACGGTCAGTTCAACCGCACGGCTGGACCGTGCGCTGGATCTTGCGCAGCGTTATGCGCCAGATCGGGTATCGAACCTGATGTCGGTCGGTGGCACGCAGCAGGTCATGCTCAAGGTCCGCTTTGCCGAAATGCAAAGGTCGGTCAGCAAGGCGCTGTCGTCGTCGCTGTCGTTGAACGGTACGTCTTTGCAGAACGGCCGGAATATCCGCGGCGGAAGCAACACAACCGTTGGCCAAGCAGGCATCACGAATACGTTGAACAATATTGTTCCAACGGCCAACGACAACAACGGCGCATTCCTGTTCGGTTTTGGCGCCGGTGGCGTCGAGGTGGGCGTGCTGTTGGAAGCACTTGAATCGCGTGGCGTTGTACGGTCGCTGGCGGAACCGAACCTGACCGCGCTCAGCGGGCAGCAGGCCACCTTTCTGGCGGGCGGCGAATATCCGGTGCCTGTGTCGAGCGAAGACGGTGCGATCAGCGTCGAGTACAAACCTTTCGGCGTCGAGCTGAACTTTACGCCACGGGTGGTGGATGGCGATGTCATCAACCTCGAACTTCTGGCAGCGGTATCGGCGATTGACCCCTCAAACAGCTTTTCGGCAAACGGTTTCGAAATCAGCGCCTTCAGTCGCCGCGAAACATCGACCACGGTCGAAATGCGCGACGGTGAAAGCTTTGCTATCGCGGGTCTGTTGTCGGATGACTTTACCGACCTTAGCGGTCAGGTGCCATGGATTGGCGACGTGCCGATCCTGGGTGCCCTGTTCCGCAGCGCCGAATATGCCCGTCGTCAGACTGAATTGGTCATTATCGTAACGCCGCATCTTGTTTCACCGACACGCGGTACCGCACTTGCCCTTCCGACAGACCGAGTGCGGCCGCCCAGCGAACAAGACCTGTTCCTGTTCGGTCGGGTGACTGCGGCCAGCGCGCCGACACGCGGTGGCGCAGGCGAAGTAGCGCGGCAGGACTTCATGGGGTCCTACGGCTACGTCATGGATGAATGAGTGGAGCGCAACAATGAAACGCTATATGAGCACTGCGCTTGTCGCAGCAACACTGTCCGCCTGCGGCCCATCCGGCCCGACATCCTCGTCCTTCTTTACGGAGGCCGGATCAGAAATTGATCAAGGCGATTTTGGCAATGCCACGATGAACAACGCCTTGGTGCAGACGCGCCAGCAGGATTACACCATCAACCTTGCCCGCCGGTTCAATACCGAGGTCGATGCGATGGTGAATTTCGAATTTGATTCGGCCATTCTGGACAGCCTGGCCCAAGCGACGCTGCGTCAGCAGGCTGATTGGATCCGGCAATTCCCCGAAGTCCGCTTCAAGGTATTTGGCCATACCGACCTTGTCGGTTCGGCAGAATACAACCGCAACCTTGGCCTGCGCCGCGCACAGGCTGTTGTGGGCTATCTGTCCACCCAGGGCATCAGCCGCGACCGTCTGGAAGCTGTCGTGTCCTTTGGCGCGACGCAGCCGTTGATCCCCACACCGGAACCCGAACGTCGCAACAGACGCACCGTGACCGAAGTATCGGGCTTTGTCGAAACCAGCCCGCTGTTGCTGAACGGCAAATACGCTGACGTGATCTTTCGCGAATATGTCTCAAGTGCTGAGCCCAACACGACGGTGCAAGACACCACGATCACGACCGGGAGCGGCGGCTAAGTCCGCAGATCATTGTTTACGCCAGCTATGTCTGGCGTAAACACTCTTCGGGATTTGGCAAGATCGTCGCAAAATTTCGTACAATGACGCTGTTTCGGCCCCATTCTCGACACGATTTCCCGCCATATTTATGAACGCGATGATATCGCCACCTGCCCTGCCCGCACGGCGGGTTGCGGGGGCCGTACATCATGCAGTCGGGACATCTGCAAAAATTGACCAAGGACGACCTTTATGACAACCAGCCCCGCCGTGCAGAATGACCCATCCCCGATCGTTGCCTGCACGATCAGTCGGGATGTGCAAATTTTCGATCTGCTGATTGAAGACATGGAATCGGCGCTGGGTGATTCATGGGGCAACCTGAGCTTCGAAGATGCGGCCGCGTTTCTGGCGCAACCTGACGCCCGGGCGCTGCAATTCGTCACCATCGCGCTGGATGCACAGGACGAAGACAACCTGCAACAAGTCTCTGACATTATCACCGCTGCCAAGGCCGCACGGATCAAGGTAATCCTGATCGCCGAAGACCTGACACCCGCTGCCCTGCACAGGCTGCTGCGGATAGGGGGCGACGAATTCGTCCCCTATCCGCTGCCCGAAAACGAACTGGCCCGCGCAATCGAACGTGTGCTGACCATCGACGATACGGCGCAGTTTTCGCCAACAGGCACGCAGTTCAAGGCGACCGGCACCAAATCGGGCGTTGTCATTCCGATCCACGGTCTGGCCGGGGGTACGGGGGCCACGATGATGGCTGTGAACCTGGCTTGGGAATTGGCCAATATCGACCCCAAAGACCCGCCAAAGGTCTGCCTGATAGATCTCGATTTCCAGTTCGGCACAGCATCGACCTACCTTGATCTGCCACGGCGCGAAGCTGTGCTGGAAATGCTGACCGATACAGCGGCGATGGATGCGGAAAGCTTTATGCAGGCGCTGCTCACCTATGGTGACAAACTGCATGTGCTGACCGCGCCGACCGATATGATCCCGCTGGACATGATTTCACCCGCCGACATCACCCGCGTGATCGAAATGGCGCGGATGAATTTCGATTATGTCGTCATCGACATGCCGTCCACGATGGTGGAATGGTCCCAGACCGTGCTGGAGGCCGCGCATGTCTATTTCGCGATGATCGAGCTTGAAATGCGCTCGGCGCAGAACACGCTGCGGCTGAAACGTGCGCTGCAATCCGAGGAACTGCCGTTTGAAAAGATCCGCTTCATCCTGAACCGCGCCCCCGGTTTTACCGACCTGAACGGCAAAAGCCGGGTCAAACGTCTGGCGGAAAGTTTGGGTATCTCGGTCGAGGTGCTGATGCCTGACGGCGGCAAGGCCGTCATGCAAAGCGCCGATCACGGCACGCCGCTGGCCGAAAGCAATCCAAAGAACCCCCTGCGCAAAGAAATCATGAAACTTGCAAAGTCGGTACATGAGGTCAACGTGACCGCGACCGCCGACGCCAAAGCATAAAGGCGATCCATGTTTTCAAAATACAAGAAACCAGGCGTTCCTGTTGCCGGTGTCACGCAAACGACAGGGCAGCGGGCCGTTGCATCAGCGCCCAATCCCGATAGCCCCTCGCTGATGAAAGCCATGCCGCAGCGCAGGCCAGCCGATGCAGGCCCCGCCGACAAGGACAAGCGCCGAAAGGACCGGTTGCAGGAACTCAAGCTCGACCTGCATAAATCACTGTTGGAAAACCTGAACCTTGCCGCGCTGGAAACCGCGACGGAACAGGAGTTGCGCACCGAAATCAACGCAATCGCCAATGAAACCCTAGAGGAAATGGGTGTCGTCCTCAGCCGTGAAGAACGCCAGACCCTCAGTCAGGATCTGTTTTTCGAGGTGACGGGCCTTGGCCCGCTGGAAACCTTGCTCAAGGATGACACGATCAATGATATTCTGGTCAATGGCCCGCAGCAGATTTTCGTTGAGCGCAACGGCAAGCTGGAACTGACCGATGTCACGTTCAAGGACGAACGCCACCTGTTGCGTATCATCGACAAGATCGTGTCGGCCGTTGGGCGCCGCGTCGATGAAAGCAACCCCTACGTCGATGCCCGCCTTGCAGACGGGTCGCGTTTCAACGCGATGGTGCCGCCGATTGCGGTGGACGGATCGCTGGTTTCGATCCGCAAATTCAAGAAAGACAAGCTGGGCGTCGATGATCTTGTGCGCTTTGGCGCCTTTACCGAGGAAATGGCCGCCTATCTGCAGGCCGCTGTTTCCACCCGGTTGAACATCATTGTGTCGGGCGGGACGGGGTCGGGCAAAACCACGACGCTGAACGCGCTGTCTGGCTTTATCGATGATGCCGAACGCATCCTGACGATTGAAGACACCGCCGAATTGCAGCTGCAACAAACCCATGTGGGCCGTATGGAAAGCCGCCCACCCAATGTCGAAGGCAAGGGCGGCGTGTCGCAGCGCGATTGTTTGAAAAACGCCCTGCGGATGCGCCCTGACCGGATTATCGTCGGCGAAACCCGCGGCGAAGAAGTCATCGACATGTTGCAGGCGATGAACACCGGCCATGACGGGTCGATGACGACGATCCACGCCAACTCTGCCCGCGACGGGGTCAGCCGGTTGGAAAACATGATCGCCATGGCCGGGATCGACATGCCGATCAAGGCGATGCGCAGCCAGATCGCATCGGCTGTGAACCTGATCGTGCAGGCATCGCGTCTGCAAGACGGATCGCGCCGCATGACCTCGATCACGGAAATCACCGGCATGGAAGGCGATGTGATCTCGATGCAGGAAATCTTCCGCTATCAGCGCGTCGGCCTGACCCCCGACAACAAGATCATTGGCCATTTTACCGCGACAGGCGTGCGCAGCCACTTTTCCGAACGGTTCAAATTGTGGGGCTATGACCTGCCGCCCGCCATCTTTGAACCGATGGTCGCGGAGTAGACCAGATCATGTCCATTGAACCCATCATATATATCCTGATCTTTGTCGCTGTGCTGGCGCTTGTCCAAGGCGCCTATCTTGTGATTTTCGGCAAGTCGATCAGCATGGATGGCAAGGTCAACCGCCGTCTTGAGATGCTCGACAAGGGTGGCAACCGCGAACAGGTGCTGGACCAACTCCGCAAGGAGATGACACAGCACATGAAATCGCAAAGCATCCCGATCTATTCATTGCTTGCGACCAAGGCGCAAAAAGCGAATATCGCTTTCTCGCCCACACAGATCATGATGGTGATGGCCGTGGTCAGCGTCGCTGCGTTTTTGATGTTGACGCTTTTCACGCAAGTGGCTCCGCCGGTGCGGATTCTGATCAGCGTGCTGATGGGCGTCGGTGGCGTCTATCTTTGGATCAGCCGCAAGGCGACCCAACGGATCAACCTGATTTCCGAACAATTGCCAGATGCGGTGGACCTGATGGTGCGGTCGCTGCGCGTGGGCCACCCGTTTTCAAGCGCGATCAACATCGCCGCCAAGGAAGTCCCCGATCCGCTGGGTACAGAGATCGGCATCATCGCCGATGAAACCGCATATGGGCGCGACATGGGCGAAACGCTCAAGGCGATGGCGGAACGGCTCGACAATCAGGATTTGCGCTTTTTGGCCGTGGCGGTGACGATCCAGCAATCTTCGGGCGGCAATCTTGCAGAAATCCTCGATGGTCTGTCCAAGGTGATCCGTGCGCGGTTCCGCCTGTTCCGCCGCGTCAAAGCCATTACCGCCGAGGCGAAATGGTCCGGCAACCTGCTCTCGGCTTTCCCGATCCTTGCACTGATCGGCATCAATCTGGTGCAACCAAATTATTTTGATGATGTGATGGAAAGCCCGATGTTCATCCCGGCCTGTTTCGTTGTTGCGGCGTTCTTGGTGCTGAACCTGATCGTGATGCGCGCGCTGACCAATATCAAAGTCTGAGAGACGCCGCATGCAAGCCATTCAAACCTTGATCATCGACATTCTTGGCCCGTTCGGCCCCTTGATGGTTATCGGGCTTGTTGGGTTTTTCATGATCCTGCTGACCTTGCCAGTTGTGTTCAGGCGCAAACAAGACCCGCTTGACCGGCTCAAGGCCGCGAACCGGCCGACCAACAAGACCGAAAGACTACGCGCAGCATCCAGCAAAGACACGCTAGAAAAGTATTCAAACTTTCTGGAGCCGCAGAACGCCGCAGAATATTCCGCGGTCAAGCTCAAGCTGCTGCAATCAGGATACCGCAGCAAGAATGCCGTTCGTATTTACCATTTCGTGCAATTTGCATTGGGGATCACCGGCCTGTTCGGCGGCGGCATCTATTCCTTGATCGAAATGGCGCAACGTACGGTCAATACGCAAGAACTGATCATGATGATCCTCGTGCCAGGCGGCATCGGCTATATGTTTCCCAAATACTGGGTCACCCGCCGTGTCGAGGTGCGCAAAGAGGCCATTATCAACGCCTTTCCGGATTCGCTTGACCTGATGCTTGTCTGCGTCGAAGCGGGGCAATCGCTGGACCAGTCGATCCTGCGTGTATCGAACGAATTGCGCACCGGCTTTCCTGAACTGGCCGAAGAATTCGAGATCGTCAGTCAAGAAGCCAAGGCCGGCAAGGACAAGACCACCGTTCTCAAGGATATGGCCGAACGTTGCGGCGTGCCGGATATTTCCAGCTTTGTGACGGTGATGGTACAATCGGCGCAATTTGGCACATCCATCTCGGATGCGCTGCGCGTCTATGCGTCGGAAATGCGCGACAAGCGCGTGATGCGCGCCGAAGAGGCCGCCAACAAGCTGCCGACCAAGATGACGCTGGCCACGATGATGCTGACCGTGCCACCGCTGATGGCGATCCTGATCGGACCGTCGATCTATGCCATCACAACAAGCCTTGGATAGAGGCTGAACCGGCGATGGGCATTCATCAGACCATGCTGACTGTTGCAGTCATCGCGCTGGCCGCCTGCAACGCGGGCGACCTGAACCAATCCAGCGATGGCACTTTTGCGCCGGGTGCTGTCGGGCTTGGCAATATCGACGGGCTGATCGTTGGCCATAGGCTGATGACGGCCGGTGAATTCGATCTGGCGCTGAAAGCCTATCATCGCGCCGCCGCCCAGCAAGGATTGAACGTGGATACGATGTCAGCAATCGGGTCGGCGAACCTTAATCTGGGGCGGCTTGGTCAGGCGGAACACTGGCTCCAACGGGCCGTCGCAGAAGACCCGACCTTTCCGCCCGCATGGAACAATCTGGGCGTTGCCCTGATGGAACGCGGCCAAGTCGGCGAAGCAAGCGAGGCTTTCCGTCGCGCCTTTGCTGCAGATAACGGCAATTCCGACGAAATACGCGAGAACTTGCGCTTGTCTCTCGCAAATCTTGCGGAAGCTGACGAAAATTTCGCAAAAGACGTTCAAAATTTCAGTCTGATCCGACGTGGTGCAGGTGACTTTGTATTGATGTCGGATCTCTAAGCAGAGCAGCAAGAGGACGCAGAAACATGCGCCATCCAGTTTTCATACCGCTTTTTGCGACACTCATCATCTTGTCCGCCTGTGACAGGTCCGGCGAAGCCGATTTGGAACAGGCGCTGCGCGACATCAATGTCGTTGATGAAACTAACCTCAACGACGTGATGCTGACGGTCGGCGACCCGGACGAGGCCGTCAACTACTTTGCCAACGCCAATGCTAGCGATCCCGGCCGCATTGATCTGCAACGCGGGCTTGCGCTGTCCTTGATCCGCGCGCGCCGCGTAACCGAGGCCGTCGCGGCCTGGCAGACCGTCACAGCACATCCTGACGCCACGGATCATGACCGCCTCAACCTTGCCGATGCCTATATCCGCGGCAATCTGTGGGACGAAGCAGCGGCGACGCTGAACACAATTCCGCCGACCTTTGAAAACTTTGAACGCTACCGCCTGGAAGCAATGGTCGCTGACAGCCGCCAGCAATGGGACAAGGCCGACAGTTTCTATGAAACCGCCGTCGGCCTGACCACGCGGCCCGCCCCAGTCTACAATAACTGGGGGTTTTCCAAACTGACGCGCGGCGATTACCCTGCCGCCGAACGGCTGTTTTCCGATGCCTTGCGGTTCAATCCAGCCTTGTTCACCGCCAAGAACAACCTGGTTCTGGCGCGCGGTGCGCAACGCAATTACACACTGCCCGTCGTGACAATGACACAGGTCGAACGCGCGCAATTGCTGCACACAATGGCGCTAACCGCGATCAAGCAAAATGACGTCACGATTGGCAAATCGCTGTTGAATGACGCGATCAACACCCATCCGCAATATTTCGACGCCGCCGTGCGCGCGCTTGAGGCGCTCGAAAACAATGCAGTGAACTGATCCGATGGGACTGACCGCCAGCGCCGCTCTGTGGTTTTTGCCCGCCGTCGTCCCGATTGCGATCTATGTCGCATGGAGCGACCTGCGGCAGATGAAAATCCCCAATGTCGCAGTCTATGCGCTGGTGATCAGCTTTGCCGTGCTGGGCCTGATCGCCCTGCCGTTTGGCCAATACCTGTGGCATTGGCTGCATCTGCCGGTCATGCTCGTGATCGGGTTCATTCTGAACATGGCGCGCGTTCTTGGTGCGGGTGATGCAAAATTCACCGCCGCGGCCGCACCATTCATTGCCACCACGGATCTGCCTTTGGTTTTGCCCTTGTTCGCAGCCTGTCTGCTGGCCGGTCTTGTCACGCATCGGCTGGTAAAGATCAGCCCCCTGCGCCGGTTGGTGCCACATTGGCAAAGCTGGTCCGAAACCCGCAGGTTCCCGATGGGATTTCCGCTGGCGATGACGCTGGTGTTTTATCTGTCGCTGGTCGCGGTCTATCGTTGAAACTTTGCGCAATACCTTTGACTGGCACGGCTTTGTTCACGATTTCGCCATAATGGGCTGTAATCTGGCAACCAAGCCCCGATCATCAGACACCCATGCTTTCAGCGGATAGGCAGAACAATGAACGTGCAAACATCGACTGTTATGGCCCCACCCGCCCCGCGCAGTCTGGATGCGATGTTGCTGCCCATGGCCATGATGCGCGACATCCTGATCAAGACGATGTTCCGGATGAACCTTGATCAGGTGTCCCAGATCAGCCGGGCCATCTGCCTGCCTGTGGCGGTCACGCAGGAGCTGGTCGATCTGGCGCGCGGCCAACTGCTGGTAGAGGCGACAGGCACTTTGAACGCCAACAGCAGTGCTGAAATGGGGTATCGGCTGACCGATGCGGGCCGCGCCCGCGCGCTGGATGCATTGCACCAATCCGAATATTACGGGCCGATGCCCGTGCCTTTGTCCGTTTACGCCGAACAGGTCAAACGGCAGTCGATCCGCAACACCCAGATCACCCGCGAACAGCTGACCACCGCGATGGGTCATCTGGTCCTGCCTGCGGACCTGTTGTCCCATCTTGGCCCGGCTGTCGGTGCCGGCCGGTCCATCTTGATGTATGGCCCGCCCGGCAACGGGAAATCATCAATTTCTAACGGGATCAGGGATGCGCTGGGGGACAAGATCTATGTGCCGCGCGCCATCGCGTATTCCGGTCAGGTCATCACGGTCTATGACCCGGTCGTTCATTCCGCCGCCGAAGATGACGTGGACGATCCCACCAGTTTGCGCCGCACCGCGGGGCGGTTCGACACGCGCTATGTCCGCTGCGAACGGCCCACGGTGATCACGGGCGGTGAATTGTCGTTGTCGATGCTCGACCTTGTTTATAACCCGACCGCGCGGACGTATCAGGCGCCTTTGCAGATGAAATCAACCGGCGGCATCTTTATCGTCGATGACCTTGGCCGCCAGACTGAGCCGCCGCAGATGCTGGTCAACCGCTGGATCGTGCCGCTTGAAGAAAACAGGGATATTCTGGCCCTGCAATCGGGCGAGAAATTCGAAGTGCCTTTCGACACGCTGGTCGTGTTCTCGACCAACTTTCACCCCAACGCGATCTTTGACAAGGCAGCGTTGCGGCGGATTTTCTATAAGATCAAGATCGACGGCCCCAATCAGGAAGATTACCTGAAAATCTTTGCCATGGTCGCGCGCAAGCGCCAGATGCCACTGGACGAAGACACGCTCGTCCACCTGCTGAATGTGCGCTATCCTGAGATAAACAACATCTATGCGAATTTTCATCCCACGTTTCTGATCGACCATATGATCTCGATCTGCGACTTTGAAGGGATCCCCTATCATATGTCGCCTGACCTGCTCGACCGCGCCTGGGCCAATATGTTCGTCACCGACGAAGACATCGTCCGCTAGATACCGGGCGACCTTTGCAATCCACGGGCTTCCACCTACCTAAGGGGAAATCTTTTGCATCGGGACATCCATGCCAGACGCCACGCGCCACCTGCCAGCCAAGTTCGACGCGTGGTTCGCAGGCCGCGGCTGGTTGGTGCATCCGCATCAGCAGGCCATGCTGGACCGCGCGAACGACCCCGCGCTTTTGCTGATCGCGCCCACAGGCGGGGGCAAGACGCTGGCAGGGTTCCTGCCCAGCCTCGTCGAACTGGCGGATGGGGCCCATCAGGGGCTGCACACGCTTTATGTCTCGCCGCTCAAGGCGCTGGCGGCGGATATCAAACGCAATCTGCGCCGGCCGGTCGAGGATATGGCCCTGCCCGTGCGGATCGAGGATCGCACCGGCGACACATCCTATACCCAGAAACGCCGCCAGCGCGCCGACCCGCCCCATATCCTGCTGACAACACCTGAATCGCTGGCCTTGCTGATCAGCTATGAAGATGCGCCGCGCATGTTTGCGGGGTTGCAGCGGGTGATCGTCGATGAAATCCACGCGCTCGCCGAAAGCAAACGGGGCGATCAGCTGATGCTGGCGCTCAGCCGGTTGCAGACCTTGGCCCCCGGCCTGCGCCGCGTTGGCCTGTCCGCTACGGTCGAAGACCCGCCTGCCATCGCGCGGATGCTTGCGCGCCACCCCGACCCCTGCCCTATCCTGCTGGCCGACCCCGGCCCCGCACCCGATATCGCCATGCTGCAAACGGATGCCCCCCCGCCCTGGGCCGGAGGTGGGGCGAACTATGCCATCCCCGCCGTACTGGAAGCTGTGAAACAACACAAAACCACGCTGATCTTTCACAACACCCGCGCGCAGGCCGAGATTTTCTTTCACAACCTGTGGCTGGCCAATACCGATGATTTGCCGATCGGCATTCACCACGGCAGCCTTGCCCGCGAACAGCGCGAAAGGGTGGAATCCGCGATGGTCGCTGGGCAGCTGCGCGCCATCGTCTGCACCGGCAGTCTGGATCTGGGCATCGACTGGGGTGATGTCGATCTGGTCATTCAGGTCGGCGCGCCCAAGAACGTCAAACGTCTGGTGCAACGGATCGGGCGCGCCAACCACCGCTACAACGCGCCTTCCAAGGCGCTGCTCGTGCCTGCCAACCGGTTCGAGGTGGTCGAATGCATCGCCGCATTGCAGGCGGTGCAAGCCCACGACCTTGACGGCGACCCCAAAGGTGCTGGCCCGCGCGACGTGCTGTGCCAGCACATTCTGATCGCCGCCTGCGCAGGGCCGTTCCACGCTGATGATCTCTTTGACGAGGTGTGTAGCGTGGGCGCCTATACCGGGCTGACACGGGCAGATTTCGACGCCTGTCTGGATTTCTGCGCCACTGGCGGATATGCCCTGCGCGCCTATGACCGCTGGAAAAGGCTGTTGCAGACGGCGGATGGCAAATGGCAATTGCGCGACCCCCGCGCCGCCCTGCGCATCCGCATGAATATCGGCACGATCCAGGATACCGACACGCTCAAGGTCCGCCTGAAAGGCAATTTCAAACCCTTGGGCGAGGTCGAGGAATCCTTTGCCGCCACGCTGACCCAAGGCGACACTTTCCTGATCGGTGGCCAAATCGTGCGCTATGACGGGTTGCGCGAGATGACGGTCGAGGTGACGCGCGACGCCAGCAAGACGCCGAAAATCGCGACCTTCATGGGCACCAAATTCGCCAATTCCACGCAATTGTCGCAACGCATCCTGCGGATGTTCGCGCAAGATGACTGGCCCCAATTGCCCGCCCACACCGCTGCGTGGCTGGGGCTACAACGGCAAGTGTCCAAACTGCCCGAGGTTGACCGGATACTGGTCGAAAGTTTCCCGCATGACGGCCGCCAGCATATCTGCGTTTACGGTTTTGCAGGGCGCAACGCGATGCAGACGCTGGGGATGCTTTTGACCCAGCGGATGGAAGAAATGGACCTGCAGCCTTTGGGCTTTGTCGCTACGGATTACGCGGTGCTGGTCTGGGGGCTCAAACCCGTGACCGACGCAGCACCTTTGTTCCGCGCGCCCGATCTGCGTGCCGGGTTCGAGACATGGCTGTCAGGCAATGCTGTGATGAAACGCACCTTCCGGGGGGCAGCCACCATCGCGGGGCTGATTGAACGCAATCTGCCGCAGGCGCGCAAATCGGGGCGGCAGGCGACGTTTTCGTCGGACATCCTCTATGACACTTTGGCCAAATACGACCCCGACCATCTGATGCTGCAAATCACCCGCGAAGAAGCCCTGCGCGGTCTGGTCGATTTCGGCCGGATCGAAGAGATGCTGGCCCGCACTGCAGGCCACGTCGATCACGTCGCGCTGGACAGGGTGACGCCGCTTGCGATGCCGCTTTTCCTTGAACAAGGTCGCATCGCACTGGCGGGTGCCGGCCGCGAACGGCTGATGGAGGACGAGGCCGCAGCCCTAATGGCAAAGATCGGGTTGCCCGCGGATTGAACCTTGCGCCTGCGTGGCAAATCAGCAAAGAAAATCGTATGAATAGCTATGCTTTCACCCTTTGCGGCACACGCTGCCAAGCACTGCCGTCTGGCGCGCTGTGGCTGCCAGAGGCAGGCACGCTCTGCGTCTCTGACCTGCACCTGGGCAAATCCGACCGGATCGCGCGGCGCAGCGGGGTAATGCTGCCACCCTACGAAGTACAAGAAACGCTGGACAAGCTGGCAGATGACATCGGCGCAACGGACCCGCGTCAGGTGATCTGCCTTGGCGACAGTTTCGACGATCTGGCCGCCGCAGGCAGTCTGGATCGCGCCATGCGCCTGCATCTGAGCAGCTTGCAGGCAGGGCGCAAATGGATCTGGATCGAAGGCAACCACGACCCCGGCCCCGTCGATCTGGGCGGCAGTCATCTGTCGCAGATAGAGGTTGGCACTCTGAGCTTTCGCCACATTGCGACCAGCGCAACTGCCGAAGTCTCAGGCCATTACCACCCCAAGCACCGGCTGGCAGGCCGCAGCCGGCCCGCCTTTGTGGTTGATGCCAAACGTATCGTCATGCCAGCCTATGGCGCCTATACCGGCGGGCTGGATTGCATGTCGCCCACGATCCGCCAGCTTTTCGGACCGCGCGCCATTGCGATCCTGACAGGCCACAAGGCGCTGGCCGTACCATTGGCGTGACCTTCGTCATCTTCCGAGCCCAAATATCCCTGCCAGAGGCTCCGTCTGCGCAGCAGGCGGATCAGACGGTCAACCCCTCAGGCTCTGCCAGCCCATTGGCACGACAACAGGCGGTGACCGTATTGGCAAGCAGACAGGCGATGGTCATCGGCCCCACACCACCCGGCACCGGCGTGATCGCCCCCGCTACGGCGGCGCAGCTGTCATAATCGACATCACCCACCAAAGACGTGCTGCCATCATCGGCCACAATCCGGTTGATGCCCACGTCAATGACCGTGGCCCCCGGCTTGATCCAATCGCCAGGCACCATCCGCGCGCGGCCCACGGCGGCAACAACGATATCCGCCTGGCGCACCATCGCGGGCAGGTCAGCCGTGCGGCTATGCGCGATGGTGACGGTGCAGCTGTCACCCAGTAGCAATTGCGCCATCGGCTTGCCCACGATATTGGACCGCCCGATCACCACCGCATGTTTGCCTGCCAACGACCCGTGATGATCCCGCAGCAGCATCAAACAGCCCAACGGCGTGCAAGGCACCATCGCCTTTTGGCCCGTCCCCAACAGCCCCACGTTCGAGATGTGAAACCCGTCTACATCCTTGGCCGGATCAATGCTGTTGATGACCAGATCGCTGTTCAGATGCCCGGGCAACGGCAGTTGCACCAGAATACCATGCACCGCCGGATCAGCGTTCAACTGCGCAATCAGCCCCAGCAAATCGGCCTCTGACGTGGTGTCGGGCAGGCGATGCTCGAAACTACGCATGCCGACTTCGACGGTCATCTTGCCTTTGCTGCGCACATAGACCTGACTTGCCGGGTCTTCACCGACCAGCACCACCGCCAGCCCCGGCACGATGCCGTGACCCGCCTGCAAGGCCGCCACATGGTCCGCAATTGTGATACGAAGCTTTGCGGCAAAGGCCTTGCCGTCCAGAACATGGGCATTCATCGGTTATCTTTCCTGTCACTGTCCGGCCCGAGCCGGGTTTTCTCGCAAGCAATCGACCATAACGTTGCAATCGTGCAGTGTGTTCACGTCCGGTCCTCTTTGTCCGCGGTCCGCCTGCCGGATACGCCGCGAACGACCCAATGACAACAGCACAGCTGGCCTAGAACAAGCCTTCGATCTGGCCATCCTCGTTCAGCATGATCGTTTCCGCCGATGGCACGCGCGGCAGGCCCGGCATGGTCATGATCTCGCCACAGATGGCGACGATGAAACCGGCCCCGGCGCTCAGCCGGACCTCGCGCACGGGGATGGTGAACCCCGTGGGCGCGCCGCGCCTTTCGGGATCAGTGGTGAAACTATATTGCGTCTTGGCCATGCAGACGGGCAGATGGCCGTATCCCTGATTTTCCCATTGCGCCAGCTGATCACGGATCTTGTCATCAGCAATAACGCCATCGGCGCGATAGATCTTTTGCGCGATGGTCTGCATCTTGTCGAACAGGGGCATCGCATCGGGATAGATCGGCGCGAAATTGGCAGCATCCAGATCCGCGATCTCGGCGACGCGGGTCGCAAGGTCGATGATCCCCGCAGATCCCTGCGCCCAGTGTTTGCACAATAAAGCCTCGGACCCCTGAGACGCTACATAGGCCTTGACGGCATCCACCTCTGCCTCAGTGTCCGAGACAAAATGGTTAATCGCGACGATGACAGGAACACCGAACGATTTGACGTTCTCGATGTGACGGCCAAGGTTGGCGCATCCCGCCTGCACTGCGGCGACATTTTCAAACCCCAGATCGGCCTTGGCGACACCGCCGTTCATCTTCATCGCGCGCACTGTGGCCACGACGACAACGCAGGCAGGTGCGATCCCCGCCTTGCGGCATTTGATATTCATAAACTTCTCAGCACCCAGATCGGCCCCAAAGCCGGCCTCGGTCACGACATAATCCGCCAGTTTCAGCGCGGTCGTCGTCGCCGTCACCGAATTGCAGCCATGCGCGATATTGGCAAAGGGGCCGCCATGGACAAAGGCGGGGTTGTTTTCCAAAGTCTGCACAAGGTTTGGTTGCAGCGCATCTTTCAACAACACTGTCATCGCGCCATCCGCTTTCAGGTCGCGGCAGTAAACGGGCGTCTTGTCGCGACGATAAGCGACGATGATATCACCCAGCCGCTTTTGCAGATCAGCCAGATTGCGGGCCAGACACAGGATCGCCATGACCTCGGACGCGACGGTGATGTCGAACCCTGCCTCGCGGGGGAAACCATTGGCAACACCGCCCAATGATGCCGTGATCTGGCGCAGGGCGCGGTCGTTCATATCCATCACACGCCGCCAGACGACACGACGGATGTCGATATCCAGCGTATTGCCCCAATAGACATGGTTGTCGATCATCGCCGCCAAAAGGTTATGGGCCGATGTGATTGCATGAAAATCGCCGGTGAAATGCAGGTTCATATCTTCCATCGGGATCACCTGCGCATAACCGCCGCCCGCCGCACCGCCCTTCATCCCGAAACAAGGACCAAGCGAGGCTTCGCGGATACAAACCACCGCCTTCTTGCCGATCGCGTTCAACCCGTCGCCAAGGCCCACAGTCGTGGTAGTCTTGCCCTCGCCCGCAGGTGTCGGGTTGATCGCGGTCACAAGGATCAGCTTGCCGTCGGGGCGGTCCTGCACGGCGTCAATCAGGCGCTGGCTGACCTTGGCCTTGTCATGACCGTAAGGGACAAGATCATCGCTGTGGATACCCAGCTTGGCGCCAATGTCCTGAATAGGGCGCTTGGTTGCCGCGCGGGCGATCTCGATATCGGATTTGACTGCCATGTGATCTTTCCTGTTGCTGGCCATGTCCTCTTTGTTAAAGAGGCGCTCTTGCCTGCTGTCCCCCGATTGCGACGCAATCCGTCCCGACAGCGGCGGGAGAGGGTCAGGGCTGCCAGCTTCGCTGGCCCGGCACATGCAGCGTGACCGCATCGCCGACACGCACAAAGCCTTCGCGTTCGACCCAGGCGGTGACACCGCGCCTGCCCTTGGCCGCCGCCTTGAACCGGTCGCCCGCCCCCGGATGGTCGGCGTTGATTGCCTTGGCAGGCAAATGGCAAGGCTGGTTTTCCATATCGACGACAATCACAGATCCGTCCGGAAATTGCAGGCGCGACGACGGCGGCAGATGCGTGAAATCGGGAATGCCGCGCACCACCAGCGACGCGCCCGCATAGGCCGGATCAAGATCGTCCAGCCCGCAATCAGCGGCGATCAGCGCCAATTCCTCGGCGGACATGACGCAAAGCTGGCGCACGTTGCGAATCTGCGTGCCGCGCGGATGCTGGCTGATCACGCGCGAACAGGACGGGCGGGTCAAACCGCCATGCGCCTCGCCGGGGATACCGGCATAGGTAAGCCGCGCATCCTGTACGGCAACGGATGTGAGGGCGGCATCACGGTCCGGCACAAGACCCAGCCAGACAACTTCGCCGATGGTCTCAGTCTTCTTTAACGCGGGCATCGCGGTCCTCCTGCTGCTGGCGCAACATTGGCCGCGCGGGGCGCGAAAAGACAAGTCATCTTCCGAGAAAAAATATCCCCGCCGGAGGCATCCGGCACCGCAAGGGCCGGAGCAGCAACGCAAAACGCCGCCCCGTGGGGCGGCGTTTGATGTGTCAGACCGAAGGTTCCGGTTCCAGCCCGCCATCAGGCGCGCGCGGCTTTTTCGGCTTGGTCTTGGGGATCGCCGTGACCGACGAGCCTGCGGACGGCGGCGTGCCACCCTTGTCGTCGCTTGCATGCGGCAATTCACCCGCCATGACGCGCTTGATCTCGTCTCCTGTCAGGGTTTCGTATTCCAACAGACCCTGCGCCAGACGCTCGAACTCTTCATTCTTTTCGGTGATGATCTTGTAGGCAAGTTCATAGCCATCCTGAATGAACCGGCGGACCTCTTCCTCGATCATGACCTTGGTATCGGCCGACACCGACAGACCGGCGGTGTTGCCCTGATAGCCTTCATGCGCCTCGGCATAATCGATATTGCCGATCTTGTCGGACATGCCCCAGCGCAACACCATTGCACGGGCCAGCTGGCTGGCCTGCTGGATGTCACCGGCTGGGCCGTTGCTGACAGAATCGGGGCCGTATTTGATGATCTCGGCCGCCTTGCCCGCCATCGTCATCGCAAGACGCTGGTGGCATTCATCCTTGAACATGTTCAAGCGGTCGATTTCCGGCAGGCTCATCACCATGCCCAGCGCACCACCGCGCGGGATGATTGTGGCCTTGTAGACGGGGTCGCATTTGGGCAGTGAAATCCCGACGATCGCATGGCCGGCCTCGTGATAGGCGGTCATTTCTTTTTGCTCGGCAGTCATGACCATCGACCGGCGTTCGGCCCCCATCATCACCTTGTCCTTGGCCGATTCGAAATCGACCATGGTCACGAAACGGCGACCCACACGGGCGGCCATCAAAGCAGCCTCGTTCACAAGGTTCGCCAGATCGGCCCCCGAAAACCCCGGCGAGCCGCGTGCGATGATCCGCAGGTCGACATCAGGACCCAGCGGAACCTTGCGCGCATGCACGCCCAAAATCTTTTCGCGGCCTTTGATATCGGGGTTCGGCACGGTGACTTGACGGTCAAAACGACCCGGACGCAGCAGGGCTGGGTCCAGCACGTCGCGCCGGTTGGTGGCGGCGACGATAATCACGCCTTCGTTCGCCTCGAACCCGTCCATTTCGACCAAAAGCTGGTTCAGCGTCTGTTCGCGTTCGTCATTGCCACCGCCCATGCCGACACCGCGCGCACGGCCCACAGCGTCGATTTCGTCGATGAACACGATACAGGGTGCGTTCTTTTTGGCCTGCTCGAACATGTCGCGGACACGGCTTGCACCGACACCGACGAACATTTCCACAAAGTCAGAGCCCGAGATGGTGAAGAACGGCACGCCTGCTTCGCCCGCGATGGCGCGCGCCAGCAAGGTCTTACCGGTACCCGGAGGACCGACAAGCAGCGCGCCTTTGGGGATCTTGCCGCCAAGGCGGCTGAATTTCTGCGGGTTGCGCAGGAATTCGACGATCTCTTCCAATTCTTCCTTGGCCTCGTCGATCCCGGCCACGTCGTCAAACGTCACGCGGCCCGATTTCTCGGTCAACAGCTTGGCTTTCGATTTGCCGAAACCCATCGCCCCGCCTTTGCCGCCGCCCTGCATCCGGTTCATGAAATAGACCCAGACACCAATCAACAGAACGAACGGCAACAGGCTGACAAGGAATGACTGGAACACGGATGTTTCCTGGCTCCGCGCCTCGAACGGGACATTGGCGCCGATCAACAGGTTGGTGATTTCCGCATCCGACGGTGCGATGGTGGAATAGGTCCGCCCGGCCTCGGAATAGCGGACACGCTCGCCGTCGATCACGGCATCGGTCACGCGGCCAGACTGAACGGCCTCGACAAAGGTGGAAAAGCTGCGCGCATCGCCGCCGGTGGCACCGGGGGGGCTGCTGAACAGGTTGAATAAGGCCAGGACCATCAAGAACATGACGACCCAAAAGACCATGTTGCGTGCGTTACCCAAGGGGGACTCCTATCACATCGTCAAACAGGCGACAGACTCGTGCCTGCGTGGTTACTCCTAGAATAGGGACAAACCGCCAATCTTCAATGCGCAAAGCCGCGCGCAGGGCTAGTCCGCGACAATCTGCGCGGACCAATCACCCCCGAAACCCGCCAAGGGTGCAGAAACCAGCGTCTGATCACGCCAGACGGCAGGTGTGGCCTGCAAAGACCGGCGCGGCAGACCGCTGCGGCGCCAGTCGCAACACAGCTCGATCCCCGCCCCCAGCGCGCGCAGTTGCAGGTCGGGGGCATGTGGTCCCGACAGCCGCCAGCGTGCATCCCAGAGCGCGGTCGTGGGGGTAACGATCTGCGCCACGGCCTGCGGCTCGCGGCTGACGCGCAGGACGGGTCCGTCAAAAGTCATCAGACAACCGCCAAGCGTGACGCCCTGCCCTTGCAGCAAGGCGTGCATCAGGCGCTGCTGTTCATCCTTGCGTGGCGGGGTGATCCGCCGATGCACCCGTTCCATCGCGGCCAACACCAGCCGGCGGGCCTGTTCGCGCGACAGATCGCGCAGGGCCAGCATGATCAGCACATCCCCGCTCTGCGGCATCATCACAGCGGCTGCCAGATCAGCGGTGCCACGGTCCAGCGCCTCGGTGGCTGTCGCCATATGCTGCGCGACCTGCCCCAGCGTCTGAGACGTCAGCCCCAATTCGGCCAATGTATCCGCCGCTTGCCTGATCCTGATCCGTTCATAAGCGGGGTCGTCATTGCTAGGATCATCGCACCAGACGCGGCCTGTCGCCACCAGATAGGCGCGCAATGCCACCCGTGTGACCTGCAACAAGGGCCGGTGATAATGCAGGCCATCGCGCGACATCACAGCCGCCATCCCCGCCAGCCCGCCGACCCCCGCACCACGCGCCAGTGCCATGACGATTGTTTCCGCCTGATCATCGGCCGTATGCCCAAGCGCAATATTGGCGACCCCCGCGGCGCGCGCCCAATCCGCCAACAAGCCATAGCGCGCGCGGCGCGCCTGATCCTGCAAGTTGCCGCGCCGGTCCCAGCCGGTCCATTTTAATGTCTGATGCGGCAGGCCGTAACTGGTACAAATATCTGCAACCATCCCGCATTCAGCCGCACTTTCAGGCCGCAGGCCGTGATCAACGGACGCCACGCTGATCCGCCCGCCAATCGCGGCGGCCAGATGCAACAGCGCAATGGAATCGCCGCCCCCCGACACCGCAAGCCCGACCGGCGTGCCGCCTTGCAGCAATTGGGCAAAACCGGGCGCAAGCATTGGAGGCAGCGGCGCTACTGACATCCCAGGTTTTGCATCGCGGTCTGCGCATCCCCGACAGCAGGGTTGCCTGCAAACCGCACGCCCACTTCGGCCAGCGTCAGGCAAGCATCCTGCGTTTGCCCGATTGCTCCCAACGACGCACCCAGCCGGACCAGTGATTGCGCGGCACGCTGTCCCGCAGGATCAGCCGAAAAGGATTCCAGAAAGGCGCGTGCTGCACCGGTGTCTTCACCCAAGGCCGCAAGCGCCTGTCCACGAATGAACGCAGCCTCTGGCGCTAAGGGGCTACCCGGATAGGTCGTGCCAAAGGTCGATAGCTGATCCACGGCGCCGCGAAAGTCACCCGAGGCGAGCGCCTCCTGCGCGCGCCGGATGTCATCTTGTTCGCCGATGGCCACGGCAGGGCCGCCCGTCACGGGCGGTGGATTGGCAACGGGCACGCCCGCCGAATTATCGACACCGCCCAACGACGGCGTATCGCCAAGATTGGCGATATCGCAGCCTTGTTCCAGTTCGCACAGCCGGAATTCCAGATCACCGATACGGTTCGTGCCGTCCACGGTGATGCGGTTTACCCGAAATTCAAGCTCCTCGGCTTTCGAGGTAAGGCGCTGCAACTCTGCCTCGATTGCGTCAAGCCGGTCCAGCGGTGTCGCCCCGGCAACACCTGTCGGTAAGGTTCCGGTCGTTGATAATTCTGTGCGCAGGCGCTGCACATCGACATAAAGTGCGGTCAGTTGCTGGCGGATATCCGCCAGCGTCTCGTCCTGTGCAGAGGCAGGCAGGGGGGCCAATAGAATGGCACAAACGGCAAGAATACGGTGCAGCATCATCGGCCCCCGGGTCTGGATCAGCTGGTCATCGCCGAGAACGACAAAACCGTGACGGCACGGCGGTTTTGCGAATAACACGCCTCGTTGGAACAAACCTCGATCGGGCGCTCCTTGCCATAGCTGGTCACTTCGAGACGGGCTGACGGGACGCCGCGCGACACGAGGTATTCGCGCACGGCATTGGCGCGGCGGAAGCCAAGTGCAAGGTTGTATTCACGGGTACCCTGTTCGTCGGCGTGGCCTTCGATAACGGCGCGGTAATCGGCATTGGTCAGCAGCCATTGGGCTTGCCCATCCAGAATGGTGCGCCCTTCGGGGCTGATCGTGGACTGATCAATGGCGAACAACACGCGGTCGCCGATGGTTTGGTTAAAAAACGCCGGGCTGCGCGGGTCGCTCGCGGAGCCTGCCATACCGGTCGTGGCGTCGAAACCGCCAGCACCAGCACCAGCACCGCCTGCGCCACCGGCACCAAAGCGGTTGGGATTGGTACAGGCTGCGGTTGCCAGCACCAAAAGCAAGAGTGTTGCCTTTGTCATCATCTTCATGGGGTAATCCTGTTTATCTGCTCATTTTCATCAGTATAGCACGGCTATCGGTGTCTGGGAACGGCTTGTGCCGTCCGGTCACGGCTGTAATGGCCCCCAAGACGCATCGGATGCAGCACTCTGGATCGGGACAGCCCGTAGGTTGCGCCCCGAAATATCGACCGAATAAAGCGCGCTCGCCCCATCGGCCCCCTGCGTTTCGCGGGTGAACATGATGACCCGGCCATTGGGCGACCATGTCGGCGCTTCGTCAAGAAAGGACGAGGTCAGCAAACGTTCCTCGGATCCGTCGGTGCGCATCACGCCGATGTGGAACCGCCCGGCATTCTGCTTTGTGAACGCCACCAGATCACCGCGCGGCGACCAGACCGGCGTGGAATACCGCCCCTCGCCAAAGGAAATCCGGCGCGCGTCGCCACCCGTGGATGACATGATATAAAGCTGCTGGCTGCCAGACCGGTCGCTTTCAAACACGATCTGCGATCCGTCGGGCGACAGGCTGGGGGCCGTATCGATCGAGGGTGTGGCGGTCAGGCGCACATGCTGGCCCGTGTCCAGATCGGTGCGATAGATATCGGTCGTCGCGCCATTCGACAGGCTATAGATCACCTGCCGCCCGTCGCGCGAAAACCGCGGGCTGAACGACATCTCGCCGGGGGCTGTCGCGATCTGGCGGCGCGCGACATCGGCGACATCCAGCAGGTTGATGCGCGGAAAGCCAGATTCAAAGCTGGTGTAAAGCACCTGATCGCCGCGTGGCGAAAACCGCGGGGCCAAAACGATGCTGCTGCTATCGGTCAGAAATTGGACGTTCGCACCATCATAATCCATCACCGCCAACCGCTTGAGCCGGTTATCCTTGGGGCCGCTTTCGGCGACAAACACCACGCGGCTGTCGAAATAGCCACCTTCGCCGGTGATCCGGCTATAGACGGCGTCGGACACTTTGTGACCCATCCGCCGCCAGCCCGCGGTCGTGCCCGCGAATTGCAATCCACCGCCCAGCTCTTGCCCGGAAAATACATCGAACAAGCGGAATTTCACGTTGACCTGATCACCAGTCATGCTGACCGCACCGATGACCAGCGCCTGCGCGTTCACAGCGCGCCAATCGGCAAAGGCGACCGGCTGCGCAAAAGACCCCACCTGCGAGATAAAGGCACTGGCCGGTACTTCGCGGAACAGCCCGGTGCCGGACAGGTTTTGCGCAACAAGGCGCGTCAGCTCAGAGGCAAGCTGGCCCGCCTGCGGCGTTTCCGCCTCGAACGACGGAACGGCAAAGGTGATCGGCTCGATCACCCCATCCGTGATCGTCAGGCGCAAAGGCCCCCCCTGCGCGAAGGCAGGACCCGCGAACATCAGCGCGATCAGCAACGTCAAAATTCTTTTCATCATCTTTGCCTCTTTCGCTGTCGGTACTGCATCCCGACAGCATCATTCCTGATCGTTGCGGGCGATCCGCAGACAGCGGCGTGTACCCATATTGGTCGTTCTTTTATCTCAATCGCATACCGCTTGGGTCGAATGTAATCACAACTTCACGCCACTGGTCATATTTATCAGCGGGGAGCTGATATCCGCCACGCTGACAGCGCAGGATCGCGCGGCGGGCCGCCTCGAATGCCGTGCTGGTAGCAGATTGGTCGCCGTCAGACGACAACAAGCGCGGTTCGCCGTCCAGTGTTCCGTCACGGTTCAGGGTAAAGCCTACCTCGACGATCACGCGCGCGGCCACTGACCCCGGGTCAACATTCCAACAGCTGTTGACCGCGATGCGGAAACTGTCGCGTTCGGACCCTGTCATCGGGGGGCCAGCCTGCACGGCAGGTGCCGCACTGCTTGCGACGGCCGCAGCAAGCGCGTCTGCCACGGCATCGCTGGTGTCGGGCACAGGTGCGGGTGTCGGCGCGGGGTCCGGCGTAGGTTCTGCGGTTGCAGTCTCTTGTTCGGGCGCGGGCGGCGCGGGGCGCGCCGGACGCGCGATAGGACGGATCGAAGTTTCGACCGCGCCGCGCGGGCGTTCGTCGGCGATGACGATTTCGGTCGCGGTCTGTTCGGGGGCGGTGGCCTGTTGTTCGGGAACGGCAACTTCGGCTGTGGCGGTTTCATCAGGCACGACTGCTTCGCGCGCGATGTCGGAGATCTGCGCATCGGGCGGGGGCGGCGCCGTTGGGGTCGAAGCGATCCGGTTCGCAGGGGCCTGCGTCGGGTCATCGCTGGGCGGCAGATCGGGCGCAGGCGCAGGCATCTCGGGCGGTGCAGGTGCTGCTGGGGCGGCATCTGTCACATCGGCAGGGGGCATTTCCGGCGCAGGCGGTGGTGGTGCTTCGCTCACGGGCGTTTCCACCGGTAGGGGCACCGGCGCGGGCTCTGGCGGGGTTTCCACGGCGGGCGGTGGCGGCGTCTGTTCGATCTGGGGCTGCACGGGAGCCGTGGGCGGGGCATCGCCGGGCGTCGGCGTGCGGGCCGCCATCATTTGTTCAAATTCCTCGCCGGACATGACGGAAACATCCATGACCTGCATCGGCAGCGGCTGCGATTGCATCCCCCACCCCAGCAAAAGCCAGCCGATCAACCCCAGATGGCCAACCGCAGAGATATACATGCCCGGCGTCTGCATCTTATCCGTCGGCACCGTCAAAGGTTGGGCCGCCGATATCCGTGACAAGGCCGATGTCGGAAAATCCGCCCGCGTTCAGCGCGCCCATCACCTCGGCCACGCGGTTCCACGCATTGGCACCATCGGCGCGCAGGAAAATCTTGTTGCTGGTGCGTTCCGCGGCGATGGCGCGCAGGCGGGTCACAAGATCGGCAGGCGGCACTTCGGTTTCCTGGATCATCACGACACCTTGCGCGGTGATCGTCACGGTCAGCGGTTCTTCTTCGTCACCGGGCAGCGCAGTAGCAGCCGTTTGCGGCAGGTCTACCGGCACGCCCACGACAGACAATGGCGCTGCGACCATGAAGATGATCAGCAACACCAGCATGATATCAACGAAAGGTGTGACATTGATCTCGGACATCGGCACGGCGCGGCGCTGGCGGCGGCGACCTCTGCCACCGCCGCCATCGCTAGATTTCATGGCACCGGCACCCATGTCAGCTGTCCAATTGACGGCTGAGGATGGTGGCGAATTCATCGGCGAAAGCCTCATAGCCCGCGACGATCCGTTCACTGTCGGCGGACAGTTTGTTGTAATAGATGACCGCCGGAATTGCGGCCAACAGGCCCAGACCGGTGGCCAGCAACGCCTCGGCGATGCCGGGGGCGACGACGGCAAGATTGGTGTTCTGCGCCTCTGCAATCTCGATAAAGGCGTTCATGATCCCCCAGACAGTCCCGAACAGCCCGACGAAAGGGGCCGTCGATCCGACTGTCGCCAGCACGGCAAGGCTTTTTTGCAGCCTTGCGGTTTCCTTGGCGATGGCCACATCCATCGACCGGTCGATACGCGCCGTCGCCCCCGCGATCAGCCCGCCATCCTGCCGGTGCGACCTGCGCCATTCCAGCATACCGGCGGCGAATATCTTTTCAGACGCGCCATCGGGGTCGGGGCCGATCTGGTCGAACAGCTGATCCAACGGTTCACCAGACCAGAAGGCGCGGTCAAATATCTCGGCCTCGGTGCGGGCGCGGCGATACTGGATCGTCTTGTCAACGATGATCGCCCAGCACCAGATGGATGCGAGGATCAGCATGATCATGACGAGTTTGACGATGATCGTGGCGCGCGCGAACAACGCCCACATTGTGAATTCGTGTGCTACTTCCATGTGCCTGCTCTGCCTGACGGCCCGGTTCGGGCTCAATTGAACCTTCAATACCGCAAAGCATAAGGCAAATCCAACCAAACCGGCATCACAAAGCCGAATTTGCCACTATTTTAGCCCATAGCTTGGCGGATCGCCGCCGGTAGCCGCGCAATCGCGCCATCGGTTGTCATGCAAATGATTGTCACCATGGCGGAAAACAGCGTCGCATCGCCACGTTTGACATCCTGTTGCAGGACCAACCGCGCGCCCGATCCCGGCAAAAGCTTCGTTTCAACGCAAAGCAGATCGTCATAACGGGCGGGCAACAGGTAATCCGCCGCGACCCTGCGCACGGCAAAGACCCGCCCTTCGGCTTTCATCTGCGCCTGATCAATGCCCAGATCGCGCACCCATTCGCTGCGCGCGCGCTCAATGAATTTGAGGTAATTGGCGTAATAGACGATCCCCGCCAGATCGGTGTCTTCGTAGTAGACGCGCAGGTTGAACAGATGCATCACATCGGCCTTTGCACACGGGCGGCCAGCCGCAGCGCATGGGCAGGGTCGCGCGCCGCGATTGGCATAACGCGATCATAGGCCGCACGGATCACATCCGCCACTTCTGGTCGCAGCACGGCCTTGCCATCAACCAGCGCCAAGGGCGGGGTGTCGGTAAAGGCAAGGTCCGACCACAGCACGATCACCTGCACCGCCTGGCTGAGCGCCAGCGTATCGGCAGGCACCTGATCCAGGTGCGCATCCAGTCGCAAGAAAACAAACGCCGCCTTGATCCCGCCGTGATCGTCAAAACGGAAAATCCGGTATTGGTTGGCATCCGCCTGCTGCAACCGCGCGACCAGCGGCGCAAGGTCCGGCACCAGCCGGTCCAGATGCGGCACTTCGGTCAGTTCCGCCCAGTCGCGGCAGAAAAACACCATCAGATTGGCGCCAAGTTCGGTATCGACCTCGTCCATCTTGTGGCATGCCAGCACTACGACAGCCTCGATCGCGCCTTTGAACACCGAAAGCGTCGCATCATCGACGCCAAACACGACCGGCACGATGGGCCGCCCCCAGCGGGCAAAGACATAGGCACCATCGGAGCGGGTGAAATAAGGCGAAAGGTCCGTCATCTATCCAAACAATTCCGATTGCGGCCTTGGCGCATCCAGCCCCAGATGGGTCCATGCCGCCTGCGCCAGCATCCGCCCGCGCGGGGTGCGCTGGATCAGGCCCTTTTGCAGCAAATAGGGTTCGATCACATCCTCCAGACTGTCGCGGCTTTCCGACAGGGCGGCGGACAGCGTCTCGATCCCCACTGGCCCGCCGGCATAGCTTTCCGCGATCAGCCGCAGATAGCGCCGGTCGGCTTGGTCCAGCCCCATGTCGTCCACGCCCAGCCGGTTCAGCGCCATATCCGCGATCTCTTGCGTGACAGTGCCGTCGCCTTCGACGATGGCAAAATCGACGACACGGCGCAAAAGCCGCCCCGCGATCCGCGGCGTGCCGCGTGCGCGGCGCGCGATCTCGCGCGCGCCTTCATCGGCGGCGGGTGCGCCCAGCAGGCGGGCAGCGCGGGTGACGATCAGGTGCAATTCGTCCTGCGTGTAAAATTCCAGACGTGTCGGAATACCGAACCGGTCGCGCAAAGGCGTGGTCAGCAAGCCCATCCGCGTAGTCGCCCCCACCAGCGTGAAAGGCTGTAATTCGATCCGCACAGTGCGCGCGGCAGGCCCTTCGCCAATCACCAGATCGAGCGCGAAATCTTCCAGTGCGGGATACAGCACCTCTTCAACCGCAGGGTTCAGCCGGTGGATTTCGTCAATGAACAGCACATCGCGGGCCTCTAGATTGGTCAGGATCGCGGCCAGATCGCCGGCCTTGGCCAACACCGGACCCGATGTCATGCGAAAGCCAACACCCAATTCGCGCGCCATGATCTGCGCCAGCGTGGTCTTGCCCAGACCGGGGGGGCCGTGGAACAACGTGTGATCCATCGCCTCGCCCCGACGCCGTGCGCTTTCGATAAAGACCTTGAGGTTCGCGCGCGCCTCGCGCTGGCCGATAAATTCGTCCAAGGTCTGCGGCCGCAAGGCGCGGTCAGCATCCTCGGGCTGCCGTTCAGGGCGCAGGGTGGGGTCGGGCTGGGTCATCCGCCCATCTAGCCTTTTGGCGCCAGCAGCTGCAAGGCGGCGCGGATCAGCACACCGGCATCCGCCTGCGGATCAGCGCCCAGCGCCTGCACCACGGCACTTGCCGCATCACCCGGCGCATAGCCAAGGTTCGCCAGTGCCGACATTGCATCGGCCTGCGCAGTGCTGGCGGGTTGCGGGGTGGCGCGCGGTGCGGGGGCGGGGTCTGCCTCGATCACCTCATCGCCGGTTGCGGCGGACAGGCCCGCACCCAGCGCCATCACGCCGGGGGCCTTGTCCTTTAACTCGATAATCACGCGCTGCGCGGTTTTCGGCCCCACGCCACGCGCCTTGGCCACGGCGTTCCAGTCGCCAAGTGCTATGGCGCGGCTGACGCCATCCGCCCCCAGCGCACCAAGGATGGCAAGCGAGGCTTTCGCTCCGATCCCTTGCACCGACATCAGCAGGCGGTGCCATTCCTTTTCCACCAGCGTGGTGAAACCGAACAGCTGCAACAGGTCTTCGCGGACAAGCAGGTCAGTATAAAGTGCCACCGCCTCACCATTGCGCGGCAGGCTGGCCATGACGCGGTCAGACACATAGACCAGATAGCCGACCCCGCGCACGTCAATCAGCACATGGTCGGTGCTGCGATATTCCAGCCGTCCGGCGATTTTCCCGATCATGCGCTCGCCTTTGCAAGGGCGGCGTTCAGCCGGTTCGCAGATTGCAGGTGATGGGCATGGCAGATCGCAATGGCCAGCGCATCGGCAGCGTCAGGCCCCGCCAGTTTCACACCGGGCAGTTGCAACTTGACCATATGCGCGATCTGCACCTTGTCGGCATGGCCCACGCCGACGACGGCCTTTTTGATCGCATTGGGCGCATACTCCCCGATCGTCAGCCCCGCCTGCGCCGTCACCAACAGCGCGATCCCGCGCGCCTGCCCTAGTTTCAAAGTACCGACCCCGTCTTTGTTGACAAAGGTCTGTTCGACCGCCGCCTGCGTCGGACGATGCAGCGCGATCATCGCAGCCAATTGGTCGTGGAGCGACAATAGCCGCATCGCCAGATCGTCACCCGTCGAATGGGCAATGCCGTTGGCAACATGGGTGATCCGTGATCCGGCCACGTCGATCAGCCCCCAGCCCATGTTTCGCAGGCCCGGATCTATCCCCAATACGCGCATTGCTCGCCCCTTATTCTTGGTTGTCAGGACGTTAGCACAAAAGGCGAACAAAGACCAAGCAGCTTTGCGATGGCAAGTCGTCGCAAAACGAAGCTGGGCCGCGTTCTACGTTCTGAAAGCAACCGACTGAAGCTCAATGATTAAAGGTGTTTTAGTGACCTAATGCGCAAAAATTAGTCATTCTATAAACGCATATGACCCATGCAAAAACAAATCTGGTGTAGTACTGAAAAGGCCCCTACATGCCGCTTATCAGATTTTCGCTGCACAGCAGCATGTACAAGGATCATGGCCATGGCCACTTTTGCAACCAACCGCACGACCGCCGGCATGTCCGCCGGATTCGTCGTTTATATCATCGGTGCCTTTGCCGCATGGAACGACGCCCGCATCACACGCAACGCATTGTCCAAGCTGTCGGCGCGTGAACTGGACGACATCGGCCTGTGCATCAGCGACATCGACATGATTGCAAGCCGCACCGCACGCTGAACCAACCGCATCATTGCAGATATGGCCGCGCTGGCGACAGTGCGGCTTTGTGTGTTTAGCGCAGGTCGCCCAGATAGGGTGCAAGGAAATCGCCAATCAGGACGGTCGCGGGGTCGATCTGCATCACCCATGCGCCTGCACGGTCCATCACGCCGCCCTGTGCCAGACTGGCGACACGCTCGGCATAGGCGACGTTCCCAATGCTGGCCAACAACAGTCCCTTGAACATAAACCCTAAAACCACAACAGCGATCATGGCACGCAGCGGGAACTTAGGCCGATAGGCGCGCGGCTTCATCACGATCAGGCCGTCCGACGTCACCGACTTTATCGCACCTTTGGCAAGCTGATCATGCTTGCGCGTGATTTGCTTCAAACGCTTTTCAAAAGGTAAATTGGCCTGTGCCATAAAACAGCCGTCCTCGGGAACAACATCATCAACAGCGTCAGGATCGCCAAAAATCCGACCTGAAACAACCCATTTAAGGCATAATCGCTATAAATTTGATGATATCAGTGACTGGCGCCGCACGATCAATGTTGCCCAATCCCCGATACGTGACATTTTGCACAAGTCGAAGCCGTTGCTGGCATAGGTGTGGATCACCTCGTCGGCCTGTTCATTCAGCAAGCCCGAAAGAATCAAATAGCCGCCGGGCTGCATGTTGCCGCTGATTTCAGGCGCAAGGCTGATCAGCGGGCCTTTGAGGATATTGGCGAAAATCAGATCGAACGGTCCGGTCATGCGCGGATCGCCACCACCAAAGCCCGCAGCGACAAGGCAGTCAACCTGCCCGTCAAGCGCGTTCGCGGTGACATTCGCACGCGCGACATCAATCGCGACAGGGTCGATATCGCTGGCCAGCACCGGCCCGCCCAGCACCTTGGCCGCTGCCATCGCCAGCACCGCAGTACCACAGCCCAAATCAAGGATACGCCCGCCGGTGAAACCCAGATCCAGCACCTGCTCAAACGCCAGCAGACAGCCCAGCGTCGTGCCGTGGTGGCCGGTGCCAAAAGCCATCGCAGCCTCAATCAGCAGCGGGATGCTGTCTTGAGGTACCTTGTCGGCATCATGGGATCCGTAAACGAAAAACCGGCCCGCAGGGACAGGGGCAAGATCGCGCTGGACCTTTGACACCCAGTCTTGATCGGGGATTTCGGAAATCGTGAATGGCTTGGCACCATGCAGCGCCGACAGCACAGCCAGCACGCCTGCATCGGGGCGGTCGGTCATATAGGCCGCGACTTCCCACAGGCCGGACCCATCCTCGATCTCGAACACGCCGGTACCGATAGGTTCAGGGTCCAGATGTTCCAGCGCCTCGGACAAGGCATAGGCCGCGTCTTCGCCGGGCATCGTTGTCAGGGCAGTATACGTCGTCATGGCTGTCGCTTTCGCAAAGGATGAGGCGGCTTAGGTCCGCATCACGCCGTGGTCAAGCGCCGACACCGATTGGGCAGGTCACGCCGGTCCCACCGATCCCGCAATAGCCATTCGGGTTCTTGGCCAGATATTGCTGGTGATAGTCTTCGGCGAAATAAAACGTGGGGGCGTCGATGATCTCGGTCGTGATGGCACCAAAACCTGCCTGCGTCAGACGCGGGGCGAAAGCATCGCGCGATGCATCGGCGGCCTGTTTTTGTGCAGCGTTGAACGTATAGATGCCGGACCTGTACTGCGTGCCACGGTCATTGCCCTGCCGCATGCCCTGGGTCGGGTCGTGCCCTTCCCAGAACACCTGCAACAACTGGTCATAACTGATCACGCCGGGGTCATAGACCACGCGCACCACCTCGTTATGGCCGGTCTTGCCGGTGCAGACTTCGTCATAGGTCGCGTTGGGGGTATAGCCGCCGGCATAGCCGACCATCGTCGATTGCACGCCGTCCAGTTTCCAGAACATGCGTTCCACGCCCCAGAAACAGCCCATCCCGAAAATCGCGACCTCCATCCCCGCAGGGACATCCGCGCTGATCGGTGTGCCATAGACGAAATGCGTGGCAGCTGTGGGGATCGGGTTTGCGCGCCCCGGCAGGGCGGCAGTGGGCGAGATCATTTCGGATTTGGCGCTTTTCATGAAAAACATATCAGGCTCCTGTGCTTTGGGTCAGATATAGGGCTGGCGGATGTAATTTCTACTCTGCCGCGGCCAGCAGGCGGTTTTGGAACACTGTTTCGTGGCCAGGTGCTGGATGGCGCGGGATCAGCAGCGACAGACCCAGCGACACCAGCGCCATGCCCGCCGCAAGCATGAACACATAGGCCGGCGAGGTCAGCCAGACATAGCCCAACAATGCGGGCAGAAATACCGCCGCGATATGGTTGATGGTAAAGGCGACCGCCGCTGTCGGCGCAATATCGGCGGGGTCCGCGATTTTCTGAAAATAGGTCTTCATCGCCAGCGCGAGGCTGAAGAAAATATGGTTGATAATATAAAGCCCCGTTGCCAGCGCGATCCCCCAGCCAAAATAATAAAGCCCGCCATAAGCGAAGAACACGCCCGTCAGCCCCACATATTCGACGACCATCGCGCGCCGTTCACCGAACACCTGCACCAGCCGCCCCAGAAAGGGTGCCGCGATCATATTCACCAGCAGCGTGAACATGAACAGGCGGGTGATGTCCGAGACGCTAAAGCCGAATCTCTCGACCATCATGAAGCCTGCGAAGACCACAAAAATCTGCCGCCGCGCGCCGGACATGAATTGCAGCGCGTAATATAGCCAATACCGTTGGCGCAACACCATCCGTTTGTTCTGCGGATGGGGCGATTCAAACTGTGGATAGGCCAGCAGGCAAAAGATGGCGACAACCGCCGTGAACCCGCCCGACACCCAATAGACAAGGCTGAAACTCAGCCCCAACCTGTCCCATGTCAGCACGATCAACAGATAAACCAGCAGCGTCGCCGCCGACCCTGCCGACAACAGCCAGCCCAGCGTCTGGGGCGCCTTGTTCTTGTCGATCCATTGCAATTGCAGCGACTGGTTGACCGTCTCGTAATAATGAAACCCGATAGACGACAGCATCGTCACCGTCAGAATGCCCGCCATCGACGGGAATTGCGCGGTCACCGCCGTCGCCGCCCCCAGCATGACCAAGGCCACCAGCCCCAGCACCTGTTCGCGGATGAACATGATCAGCGCGATCACCCCGATCGCAAAAAACCCCGGTATCTCGCGCACCGAATGCAGCCAGCCAATATCGGCCCCATCGAAACCCGCGACCTCGATTACGAAATTGTTCAACAGTGCGGACCATGTCGCAAAGGCCACCGGCATAGCCATGGCCATCACGAACAAAAGCGCGATGGGTCTGCGCCAGAACGGCAAGGACGGGGTGTTTTCAAGGCGGATGATCTGCATGGAATCTGACTTACGCCCGTTCAAAACCAAAAGCGAGCGCGATGCTTGATCCACATCAAGGATGTTTGCGCCCGAGTCTTTAGAACGAAGACTGCGAACAGACCCGTTTTGACAAGGTACTTCATGTCTTCCCCACAACCCCAACCGCTTTACGCACCGCGAGAGCCGATCTTTCCGCGCCGTGTGAAAGGCTTTTACCGCAACCTTAAATGGTGGGTGATGGCAGTCACGCTGGGCATCTATTACCTGACGCCCTGGATCAGATGGGACCGTGGGCCGAACCTGCCCGATCAGGCGGTGCTGATCGATATGGCGCACCGGCGGTTCTATTTCTTCTGGATCGAAATCTGGTCGCATGAATTCTATTTCGTGGCCGGATTGCTGATCATGGCGGGGCTGGGGTTGTTCTTGTTCACCTCGGCCCTGGGGCGCGTCTGGTGCGGCTATACCTGCCCGCAGACGGTCTGGACCGACCTTTTCATCCTTGTCGAACGCTGGATCGAAGGCGACCGGAACGCCCGTGTCCGGCTGTGGAACGCCAAGTGGGACGCGCGCAAAATCCGGCTGCGGGCCACCAAATGGAGTGTCTGGTTGCTGATCGCCGTCGCCACGGGTGGCGCATGGGTGTTCTATTTCGCAGATGCGCCAACGCTCGCGCGGGATCTGGCGACATTTCAGGCGCCATTCGTCGCTTGGGCCACGATCGGCGTGCTGACCGCCACGACCTTTGTCTTTGGCGGGTTCATGCGCGAACAGGTCTGCAATTACATGTGTCCTTGGCCACGCATTCAAGCCGCGATGATGGACCCCGAAACGCTGACCGTCGCCTACCGCGACTGGCGCGGTGAACCACGCGGCAAGCAGCGTGTCGAGGGGGCGGGCGATTGCATCGACTGCATGGCCTGCGTCAATGTCTGCCCTGCGGGGATCGACATCCGCGATGGCCAGCAGATGGAATGTATCACCTGCGCCCTTTGTATTGACGCCTGCGATGACGTGATGGCCAAGATCGGCAAGCCGCGCGGGCTGATCGACTATCTGGCGCTGTCCGACCAAGAGGCCGAAGCGAACGGCAAGCCTGCCAAACCGATCTGGGCGCATGTGCTGCGGTTTCGCACTGTGCTTTACACCGTGCTCTGGGCGCTGATCGGCGTGGGGCTGGTCTTTGCGATGTTCATCCGCGCCGATCTGGAAATGACCGTGTCACCCGTGCGCAACCCGACCTTTGTTGTCCTCAGCGACGGGACCGTGCGCAATATCTATGACATCCGCCTGCTGAACAAGCTGGGCGATGACCGGGTCTTTGCGCTGTCACTGGTATCGGATCAACCGCTGGATATCAGGCTGGAAGGCGCGGATCTGAACATCGTCACAGTGCCTGCGAATGAAACCATGCTGCAGCGCGTCTATGTCTCGGCCGTAGCTGGCACGCCTGCTGCAGTTGCCGACCGCATCGACCTGCGGTTCTGGGTTGAGGATGCAATCACCGGCGAACGGGCATTCACGGAGAGTATTTTCAACGGAAGGGCCGCGCAATGACTGCAAATCTGCAAAAACCACGCGAATTCACTGGCAAGCATATGCTGGCGGTCATGCTGGGTGGTTTCGGGATCATTATCAGCGTCAATTTAGGTATGGCCTATCTGGCGATTTCCACCTTTCCAGGTGTCGAAGCGCGCAGCACCTATGTCGCCAGCCAGACCTTCGAGGCGAACCGCACAGCGCAGGACGCGCTTGGCTGGGATGTGGTGGCAACGCTGGACGACGGTCTGCTGACGCTGGCGATCCAGGACGCGGATAGCATCCCCGTCCAGCCCAAGGTGCAAAAGGCAATCTTTGGCCGTGCCACCCATACCGGCGAAGATCACACCCCCGATTTCACATGGACCGGGACCGCGCTGATTGCGATGGTCCCATCGCGCGACGGTTACTGGAACCTGCGGCTGGAGCTGGAATCCGCGGACGGCACGATCTTTCGCCGCCGTATCCAGTTGCGTGACCGATGAGCGATACAGCCGCCTGCCCCGCCTGCATCGGCATCCCCGAAGGAGCGCTGAAAAAAGCGGCGTCGCGCGGGGCCGAACAGATCATGCTGTCCTTGCCCGCGATCCATTGTGTCGCCTGTATCACCGGCGTGGAACGCGCGCTGGAAAAGCTTGACGGCGTCGCCTCTGCCCGCGTCAACCTGTCGATGAAACGCGTGACAATTGGTCTTGACCAACCGCTTGCGCCAGAGGCGCTGATCGACGCGCTGGAACTCGCAGGGTTCGAGGCGCGCAGCCTTGATCAGAGCCTTCTGAGTGCAGAAAAAGACCCTGTCGGCAGCGCCTTGATGACCCGCATCGCGGTGTCAGGCTTTGCCATGATGAATGTCATGCTGATGTCGGTGGCCATCTGGTCGGGTGCTGTGGGCGCGACCCAGCATATGTTCCACCTGCTCAGTGCGGCGATTTCCATCCCTGCCGTGGCCTATGCGGGTCAGCCGTTCTTTCAGCATGCATGGTCGGCCTTGCGGGTGCGGCGGCTGAACATGGATGTGCCGATCTCGCTGGCGCTGATCCTGACCACCGGCATGTCACTGTTCGAAACACTCTATGGCGGCGAACATGCCTATTTCGAGGCGGCGGTGTCGCTCGTCTTCTTTCTGCTGATCGGGCGCTATCTGGACCACCGCAGCCGCAAGGCTGCTGCATCCGCCGCCGCACAGCTGGCCGCGTTAGAGGTGCCGCGCGTGATGCGCCTGCGGGATGGCGCGCGCGAAATGGTGGATTTCGCCGATCTTGCCGTGGGCGATCTGGTGCTGGTCCTGCCCGGCGGGCGGATTCCCGTGGATGGTGAAGTGACTGATGGCGCCAGCCAGATCGACCGGTCGATGCTGACCGGCGAAAGCCGCCTGCACCATGCCGCCACTGGCGGACAGGTGACGGCGGGCGAAGTGAATATGACCGGCCCGCTGACCATCCGCGCCGCGACAGTGGGCATGGACACCACCCTGCGCAAGTTGGTCACGATGGTCGATGCGGCCGAGGCCGTACGCAACAAATACACCGCCATCGCAGACCGGGCGGCGGCGCTTTATGCGCCGATGGTGCATCTGCTGGCGCTGGCGACCTTCACGGGCTGGGTATTGTGGTCGGGCGATGTGCGCCTGTCGGTGAATATCGCGGTCGCCGTGCTGATCATCACCTGCCCCTGCGCGCTGGGTCTTGCGGTGCCTGCTGTATCAACCATCGCCGCCGGAAGGTTGTTCCGCGCGGGTCTGCTGGTCAAGGACGGCACTGCGCTGGAACGGTTAGCCGAAGTGGATACCGTTGTGTTCGACAAGACCGGCACGCTGACGATGCCCGTCGCCGCGCGTGATACGCTGACCGCAGACGAACAGGCCATCGCCCTTGCCATGACCCAGAACGCCAGCCATCCCGTGTCGCAGGCCATTGCCGCCGCATTGGACGGGGTGACGCCCGCCACGGTTACCGACCAGAAAGAACATTCCGGTCAGGGCCTCAGCGCGGTCTGGAACGGCCAGATTATCCGGCTTGGGTCCGGTGCATGGTTGGGGGCCGGGGTCGGCACCTATCTGCAAATCGGACAGCTCACACCGCGCAAGATCAAACTGCTCGCAGGACTGCGCGACGGTGCGCAGGACCTCGTGATTGCCTGGCAAAAGGCCGGTCTGACCGTGCATCTGGTGTCGGGCGACGATAGGGCCGAAACGGAAAGGGTCGCCGATCTGCTGGGCATCACCCGCTGGCAGGCCGAAACCCAGCCGGAAAATAAGATTACCTATATCAACGCGCTCTCCGCCCAAGGGGCCAAGGTGCTGATGGTCGGCGACGGGCTGAACGATACCGGCGCGCTGACGGCGGCCTATGCATCGCTGTCGCCCGCAACCGCCGCTGATGCATCGCGCGCGGCATCGGATATCGTTCTGCTGAACGACAGCCTTGTGCCGCTGATCGAACTGCCGCTTGTTGCTCGCGCCGCCAAGAAACGGATCGTGGAGAACTTTGGCATCTCGGCCGCCTATAACATCATCGCGATCCCGATTGCGGTTGCCGGTTTCGCCACCCCGCTGCTGGCCGCGATCGCCATGTCCACCTCGTCGATCACCGTGCTGGTGAACGCATTGCGTATGAAAGGACGGGTATGAACGTTCTGGTGATCCTGATCCCCGTGTCGCTGGTGCTGGGGGCCTTGGGCCTTGCAGCCTTTCTTTGGAGCCTGCGGGCCAATCAATACGACGACCTTGAAGGCGATGCCTGGCGCATCTTGTCGGATGACGACAGCAAGCCCCCGAATTGATCTTTCAAAGCGACGCGCACAAGACTGCCGAGCCAAGATTTCGGCATCGGCCAAAACCAGCCGGAAATCTTTGGTACAATCGGCGCGGGCCTGTTGACAGCCGCGTGAACGGTTCATATCTACCTGCCGTTGGCACTCGGACTGGCTGAGTGCTAACATTATCGATAACCGAACTGGAGAAGTTCTGAAATGGCATTTAAACCACTTCACGACCGCGTATTGGTCCGCCGTATCGAAAGCGATACGAAGACCAAGGGCGGTCTGCTGATTCCCGACACCGCCAAGGAAAAGCCCGCAGAGGGTGAAATCGTCAGCGTCGGCGAAGGCGCGCGCAAGGACAGTGGCGAGCTGATCCCGATGGCCGTCAAGGCCGGCGACACGGTGCTGTTTGGCAAATGGTCCGGCACCGAAGTCCGCATCGACGGCGAAGAGCTGTTGATCATGAAGGAAAGCGACATCCTCGGGATCATGTGATCCCGGCGATACCGCCTTTCCCCTTTTCAATAATTCAAGGAGCACATGCAAATGGCTGCTAAAGAAGTAAAATTCGGCACCGACGCGCGTAACCGGATGCTCAAGGGTGTGAACATCCTTGCCGACGCCGTCAAAGTGACGCTTGGCCCCAAAGGCCGCAACGTGGTTATCGACAAATCCTTTGGCGCACCGCGCATCACAAAGGACGGTGTCTCTGTCGCCAAGGAAATCGAACTGGAAGACAAGTTCGAAAACATGGGCGCGCAGATGGTCAAAGAAGTGGCCAACCGCACCAATGATGAAGCCGGCGACGGCACCACGACTGCGACCGTTCTGGCACAGGCGATTGTCCGCGAAGGCATGAAATCTGTCGCCGCTGGCATGAACCCGATGGATCTCAAGCGCGGCATCGATCTGGCAACCTCCAAAGTCGTCGAAGCGATCAAGGCTGCCGCCCGTCCCGTCAACGACAGCGACGAAGTCGCACAGGTCGGCACGATCTCTGCCAATGGCGAATCTGAAATCGGCCGCCAGATTGCGGATGCGATGCAGAAAGTCGGCAACGAAGGCGTGATCACCGTCGAAGAAAACAAGGGTCTGGAAACAGAAACCGTTGTCGTCGAAGGCATGCAGTTCGACCGCGGCTACCTGTCGCCATACTTTGTGACCAACCCCGAGAAAATGACAGTCGAGCTGGAGGATGCGATCATCCTGCTGCACGAAAAGAAACTGTCGTCGCTGCAGCCAATGGTACCCCTGCTGGAATCCGTGATCCAGTCCGGCAAGCCTTTGCTGATCATCTCTGAAGACGTCGAAGGCGAAGCATTGGCGACACTCGTGGTCAACAAGCTGCGCGGCGGTCTGAAGATCGCAGCGGTCAAGGCCCCAGGCTTTGGCGATCGTCGCAAGGCGATGCTGCAGGATATCGCCATTCTGACCGGTGGTCAGGTGATTTCCGAAGATCTGGGCATGAAGCTGGAAAACGTCACCATCGACATGCTGGGGTCTGCCAAGCGGATTTCGATCACCAAGGACGAAACCACTATCGTTGACGGTGCTGGCAACAAAGCGGAAATCGAAGCACGCGTTGCCCAGATCCGTGGCCAGATCGAAGACACATCGTCCGATTACGACCGTGAAAAGCTGCAGGAACGTGTGGCCAAGCTGGCTGGCGGTGTTGCTGTCATCCGCGTCGGCGGCATGTCCGAAGTCGAAGTCAAAGAGCGTAAAGACCGCGTTGACGATGCACTGAACGCAACACGCGCTGCTGTGCAAGAAGGCGTTGTTGTTGGTGGTGGTGTTGCGCTGATCCAGGCCGGTAAGGTTCTGGAAGGTCTGAAGGGTGCAAACTCTGATCAGGACGTCGGCATCGCGATCATCCGCAAGGCGATCGAGGCACCATTGCGTCAGATCGCGGAAAACTCTGGCGTCGACGGGTCCGTCGTTGCTGGCAAAATCCGCGAAAGCAACGACAAGTCGTTCGGCTTTAACGCGCAGACCGAAGAATATGGCGACATGTTCAAGTTCGGCGTCATCGACCCGGCCAAGGTCGTGCGCACAGCCCTGCAAGACGCGGCATCCGTTGCCGGCCTGCTGATCACCACCGAAGCCATGATTGCCGATAAGCCGTCGAAAGACAGCGGCAATGGCGGCGGCATGGGTGACATGGGCGGCATGGGCGGCATGGGCGGCATGATGTAAGCGAAATCCGTCAGGATTTGACTGGCAGGTGGCAGGTGTTTGCTTGCAAATACCGACAGCCAGCCAAGTGCTACAACATTGCTACAAAGGGCGGTCCCATCGCGGGCCGCCCTTTTTCTTTACACATTTTTAAGATTTCTTGGGGCGCGAGCCTCAAAAAAGCCAGAAAGCCGGAATAGCGCTGGCCCTGACACAGTCTGTGTGTGGTTGCAGTGCGGGCATGGTTAATGGGTGAATTGTCGCGGTAAGTCTGTTCTTTGCGACGGTGAAAGGTGCGTCAGGTGGCAGATAAAAGTTTTACATACACAAACAATTTTGATGGCGGCGAGAACGTCTCTGGATCGCTCAGCGTCACCGTCCGCCCCGGACAAGCATCTCAGACAACCGGCACCAACACCCAGATCAGAGACAGCGCCAACGACGGCGACAATGACAACGAACTGATTGTATATAGCGGCAGGCAGGTTGGGGGCTTTGCCGAATTCGCTGACGAACGCTTTGACGCCGTGGGCGGCCAACCATCGGACGCGCGAGCCACCAGTTTCACGATGACCGCGAATGTCGATATCGTCCCCTCGAACGTGAATTCCTCTGGAAATGGTCAGATTGACGGTTTTTCATTCAACTTTGGCCGGACATCGACCCTGCCAGCGGCCGGTGACGGGGTCACATCTGCCCAGCAGGGTTCGTTGGAACAGGGTCTATCGACAGGTTTGTCGATCAGGGTCATGCCGTTTAATCAGTCCATTCAGATTGTCTGGAACGGCAATGTTCTTAATCAGCTGAACGGTCTGACGAACCTCGAAAACTTGGCTGCGGGCCAGATGACCGTCAGTGTTCAGGAAAACGGTCTGGTCAATGTCAATTTCAATGGCATACAGCTGAACGCCATGATCCCGTCGGTGGATGGCAAATCTGGCCTTACCGCCGCCGATCAGACCGATTGGGGCTTTTCCTTTGCGGGGCGCACCGGTGGTAACGCTGGCGAAATCTGGGTCGATGACATTGCGCTAACCGGGCGGATCGTCTGTTTCACCAAAGGCACGATGATCGCGACGGCATCTGGCGCGAAAGCGGTCGAAGACCTGCAGCCCGGCGATCTGGTCCTGACCCGCGATCATGGCTTGCAACCGATCCGCTGGGCCGGACATTGGCAGGCCGATGCAGCAAAACTGGCGTTGCAGCCCAGCTTGCAGCCAGTCCTGATCCGCAAGGGCGCGCTGGGTCGTGATATGCCGGCCAGCGATATGATGGTGTCAGGCCAGCACCGGATCATGGTGGCATCCGCTATCGTCGAACGGATGTTCGACGCTCAGGAAATGTTTGTCGCGGCAAAGCATCTGATCGGCCTTCCCGGCGTTGAAAGCGCCGCGCTGAACGATGGGGTCACTTATTACCACATCCTGTGTGACGCACATGAAATCGTCTGGGCCAATGGTGCCTGGGCGGAAACGCTGCTGATTGCGCCGGAAATGTACGAAAGCCTGCCCTGGTCCTCTGTCACGCGGATTTTCCAGCTGTTTCCCAATCTCAAGGCCCTGCTGGACAACCCGCAACCTGCCCGTCCCAGCATGACCCGCAAACAGGCAGCAAAAATGGTGCAACGCCATGTCCACAATGACAAGCCATTGGTCACAAACGATTTTGCCAGCCCCAAGGGTGTCCGCGCTGCCGGATAAAGGGTCGGACAGGCATCCTGCCCATTGTCGTGTCTTATGGATTGACCTAGTGCAATAGCGGTCAATCCCGCACGGCATATTGGACAGCGATGTGATCAGAATTTTCGTTTTGCTGGCCGTGACGATGTCTGCCTTTGCCGCCAATTCGGTGCTGAACCGGCTGGGTGTCGCGCGCTATGGCATGGACCCGATGGATTTTGCAGCGATCCGCGTGGTGGCAGGTGGCTTGATGCTTTGGGTCTTGGTCGGTTTGCGCGGCACCGCGCGCCCGCCGCTGTGGTCTGGCCGCAGGATCGGGGGCGCTGTCTGTCTTGCCGGTTATATGGTCGGGTTTTCATGGGCGTACCTGAGCCTTGATGCGGGCATCGGGGCCTTGATCCTGTTCGGTGTCATTCAGGTCGTGATTTTTGGCTGGTCGGTCGCCGCAGGGCAGGTGATCCCGCCACGGCGCTGGCTGGGGGCAATGGTGGCCTTTGGTGGGCTTTGCGTTCTGCTATGGCCATCGGGGGCGCAGGCCCTGCCTTGGGGTGGTGCCACCGCGATGATCATCGCGGGGATGGCATGGGCGGGCTATACGCTGCTGGGGCGTGGCGAGCCTGATGCGCTGGGGGCCAGTGCTGCGAATTTCGTGCTGTGCCTGCCTTTGGTGCTGTTGGTCCTGCCTTTGTCAGACGCGGGCCAGCTGTCCGTCGCCGGTGTCGCCACCGCCGCCATCGCAGGTGCGGTCACATCGGGGCTTGGCTATGCTTTGTGGTATCACATCCTGCCGCAGATCGCCGCAACCCTTGCCGGTATCGCGCAGCTGAGCGTGCCGGTCCTGACCGTCGCCGCCGGTGCGCTGCTGCTGGCAGAACCTGTGACAGCCCAGCTGATCATTGCGGGGATGCTGGTTCTGGGTGGGATCGCCATCGCGCTGCCCGCGCGACGTTAGGTTCTGGTATGTTCGGGGGTTCCGCATCGGCACAGCGATCCCTACTTATCAGGTCATGAAGACATTTGTCGCCTCTGTCATGATGGCCTTCGTGGCCGCGCCTGTGGTCGCGCAGGACTGCGTTGTCATGTTGCACGGCCTTGCCCGAACCGAAATTTCGATGACCGCCATGGCGTTGGTGCTTGAGGGTGAAGGCTACCGCGTTGTCAATCGCGGCTATCCATCCACCGAAAGCACGATCCCGAACCTTGTCGCCGATTATGTGACCGAGGATGTGGCCGCCTGCGGTGACAGCAGGGTAAACTTCGTGACCCATTCGATGGGTGGCATCCTTGTGCGCGCCTGGCTGACCAATAACCGCCCCGAAAAAATGGGCCGCGTCGTGATGCTGGGGCCGCCGAATGGCGGATCGGAACTGGTGGATATCTTTGGCGATTTCGAGCCGTTCCAATGGGTCAACGGCCCGGCAGGGTTACAGCTTGGCACGCAGGAGGACAGTTTTCCCAACTCGCTGGATTATCTGCCCTTTCAGATCGGTATCATCGCGGGCAACCGTAGCCTGAACCCCGTCTATTCTGCCCTGATCGAAGGGCCAGATGACGGCAAGGTATCGGTCAATTCGACACGTCTTGATGGCATGGCTGACCATATCGTGTTGCCGGTGACGCATACCTTCATGATGAATAATCCGGTGGTGATCACGCAGGTACTGGAATTTTTGCGCAATGGCCGCTTTGACCCGGACCTGACAATGACGGATGTGATCCTCGGGACTGAATAAGGTTTTGCCGCCCCTGCGGGGCGACAAGCCTCCGGCGGGGATATCTAGGCTCGGAAGATGCGGTTGACATGGCCCATCTTGCGGCCGGGTTTTACCTCGGCCTTGCCGTAAAGATGGATCGCCGCATCGGTTTTCGCGTAATCGCCCAGCCTGTCCATGTCATTCCCGATCAGGTTTTCCATGATCACATCGGCATGGCGCGACCCGTCGCCCAAAGGCCAGCCCGCCACGGCGCGGATATGCTGTTCGAACTGGCAGATGGTGCAGCCATTCTGGGTCCAATGCCCCGAGTTATGCACACGCGGAGCGATTTCATTGACGATCAGGCCCTGTGGCGTGACGAAAAGCTCGACCCCCATGACACCGACATAATCCAGCGCGTTCAGGATGCGCGCCGCGATCAGTACTGCATCGGTGCGCTGGCTGGCAGTTAGGTTGGCGGGGACCTTGGTCGTGCGCAGGATGCCATCCTGATGCACGTTCTCGCCAGGGTCATAGCAGGCGACCGACCCGTCCTGCCCACGCGCGCCGATCACCGACACCTCGTGGGTGAAGTTGACAAAACCTTCGAGGATCGCAGGCGCCTCCGCCATATCGGCCAAAGCGCGCGGCGCATCTTGGGCCGTCTTGATCCGCGACTGCCCCTTGCCGTCATAGCCCATGCGCCGTGTCTTGAGGATCGCGGGCGCGCCGATGCTCGCAATGGCCACATCGAGTGCCGCCATATCAGGCACATCGGCAAAGGGCGCAGTTTGCAGACCCAACCCTTGCAGAAAGGTCTTTTCGATCAGCCGGTCCTGGCTGGTCGCCAGCGCCTGCCGCCCCGGGTGGATCGGGGCCAGTGTTTCCAGCAGGTCGAGGGCAGAGGTGGGGATGTTCTCGAATTCATAGGTGATCACATCGACCGATTGGCCGAACGCGGTCAGTGCGGCATGGTCTTCATAGCTGGCCGTCGTCACGCGATGCGCCACATCGCCTGCGGGCGGGTTGGCGCTCGGCTCAAAGATATGCACTTTCAATCCCAACCGCGCTGCCGCCACCGCCAGCATCCGCCCTAATTGCCCGCCACCCAGAATTCCGATGGTGGCCCCGATTGGCAAAGCATTATTCATCGACAGGTTCTTCCGGAATAGCGGCAGAAAGGGCGGCGCGCCATGCGTCCAGCCGTGCAGCAAGGGCAGGATCTTGCAAAGCCAAGATACCAACGGCCATCAGCCCCGCATTCGCCGCACCCGCAGCACCAATGGCCATCGTTGCCACCGGAAAACCGCGCGGCATTTGCAAGATGGAATACAGGCTGTCCACACCGCCCAACGCCTTGGTCTGGACCGGCACACCGATCACCGGCACACGGGTTTTTGACGCCATCATACCCGGCAGATGCGCCGCCCCGCCTGCCCCTGCGATGATGACTTGCAAACCGCGCGTTGCGGCTGTTTTGCCATAATCCCACAACCGGTCTGGTGTCCGATGGGCGGAAACGATGCGTTTTTCATAGACCACGCCAAGCTGGTCGAGCATATCCGCCGCCTCGCGCATGGTGGGCCAATCCGACTGGCTGCCCATGATGATCCCGACCAAAGGGTGCGTCATTGTGCTGATCCCATACCAAAACTTGAAGCGGCACTATAGCCATGCGCGGGGCCACCGCAACGGGCGATCAGGCGATGATATCGGGGAGAATACGGTCTTCCAGCACGACGATCTGGTCCTTGAGCGCGAGTTTTTGCTTTTTCAGCCGCTTGATCGTCAACATGTCGGTCGATGCACGGTCATGCAGCGCGTCTATCGCGGAATCAAGATCGCGGTGCTGGCGCTTGAGCATTTCCAGCTTGACGCGCAAAACGTCGATTTCATCCATCTTGGCAAAGGTGGTCATTGATCCGCATCATCCCGCAGCTGATGCCCCTAGATAACCAAAGTCGGGCCAACATACTAATACTTCCTCTTGATCAGGTCATGATCGGCACCCATATTTCAATCAGGCCGCCGCACGCGGGGCCATACCGACAGTCGCTTGAACGAAGGGCATGTCTTATGACGAAAATGGCTTTGGGAACCCATCCGTTCCTTTTGGGCTTTGAACAGCTGGAACGGCTGGTCGAACGCACCGCGAAAACCGGCAATGACGGGTATCCGCCTTATAATATCGAACAAACCTGTGCCACATCCTACCGGATCACCCTGGCCGTGGCCGGTTTCGCCGAAAGCGATCTGGCGATCACGGTCGAGGATAATTCACTGGTGATCCGGGGCCGCCAGCGCGACGACAGCGAAGGGCGCATCTATCTGCATCGCGGAATCGCTGCGCGGCAGTTCCAGCGGTCATTCGTGCTGGCCGACGGTGTCGATGTCGGCGAGGCGGTGATGGAAAATGGCCTGCTGCATGTCGATCTGACACGGTCGGTTCCCGACCGCGTGGTCCAGACGATCAAGATCAGGAAAGGCTAGGCCATGAACATGAAATACGATTTGAAAACGCTGGGGCAGGATATCGTCTATGTCAAACCCGTGCTGACAGCCGATCTGCCCGACGAGGTGCGCGCCGAAATCGGCGACCTGCGCGAGGTGTTCGCCGTCCACAACACCAAGGGCGAGCAACTGGCGCTGGTTGCAGACCGCAAGCTGGCGTTTCATCTGGCGCGCGAAAACCACATGCATCCAGTGACGGTGCATTAAGGCGCGCAGACCAGCGCAGCCGCCTGTGGCCTGCATCATGATGCAGGCCACGCCACGCTTCAGCCCTTGATCAGCCCAAGGCTTTCGAGCTTGAGCAGCACCTGATGCGCGCAACCGTCAACGCTTTGGTTTTCGGTATCCAGCCGCAGTTCTGGATGGTCAGGCACATCATAGGGGTCGGAAATACCAGTGAATTCCGCGATCTTGCCGGCGCGCGCGAGCTTGTACAGCCCCTTGCGGTCGCGCCGTTCGCATTCCTCAATGGATGTGGCGACATGGACTTCTATGAAGGCGCCGAATTGTTCGACATCCTCGCGCACGGCGCGACGGGTCGTGGCATAGGGCGCGATCGGTGCGCAAATCGCGATGCCGCCATTCTTGGTGATCTCTGACGCGACATAACCGATGCGCCGGATGTTCAGGTCGCGATGTTCCTTGCTGAACCCCAGTTCCGACGACAGGTTCTTGCGTACGATATCGCCATCCAGCAAGGTCACCGGACGTCCGCCTATTTCCATCAGCTTGACCATCAGCGCATTGGCGATGGTGGATTTGCCCGACCCCGAAAAGCCGGTGAAAAACACGGTGAAACCCTGTTTCGCCCGCGCGGGGCGGCTTTTGCGCAGTTCTGCGACGACCTGCGGAAAAGAAAACCATTCGGGGATTTCCAGCCCTTCGGCCAGACGGCGGCGCAATTCGGTGCCGGAAATATCAAGGATCGTCACCTTGTCCTTGTCTGCAATCTCGTCAGCGGGTTCGTATTGGGCGCGGTCCTGCACATAGACCATCTGTTTGAAATCGACCATTTCGATGCCCATTTCGTCCTGATGTTCGCGGAACAGGTCCTGCGCGTCATAGGGGCCATAGAAATCCTGACCGGCAGAATTCTTGCCCGGTCCGGCATGGTCGCGGCCGACGATGAAATGTGTGCAACCGTGGTTCTTGCGGATCAGCCCGTGCCAGACCGCCTCGCGCGGGCCAGCCATGCGCATGGCAAGGTTCAAAAGGCTCATCGTGGTGGTGGCGGATGGATATTGGTCCAGCACCGCCTCGTAACAGCGCACGCGGGTGAAATGGTCGATATCGCCCGGTTTTGTCATCCCGACCACGGGGTGGATCAACAGATTCGCTTGTGCTTCGCGCGCGGCACGGAAGGTCAGTTCCTGATGCGCGCGGTGCAAAGGGTTGCGGGTCTGGAATGCCACGACCTTGCGCCAGCCCAGTTTGCGAAACAATGCGCGCAATTCGTTGGGCGTATCACGCCGACCACGGAAATCGTAATGCACCGGCTGCTGGATGCCGGTGACCGGCCCGCCCAGATAGACGCCGCCCGCTGTGTTGTGCAAATAATTCACCGCCGGATGGGCGCTATCGTCGGCGCCATAGACCTTTTCGGCCTCGTGCGCTTTGTTCGGCACCCATTTGTCGGTGACGGTCATGGTCGCAAGGATCACACCTTCCTGATCGCGCAGCGCGATGTCCTGCCCGATCGTCACCTTGTCGGCAAAGCCTTCGCTGACATCGAGCGTGACCGGCATTGGCCACAGCGCGCCATCAGCAAGGCGCATCGTGTCAACAACACTGGTGTAATCCGCCTCGGACAGAAACCCTTTCAACGGGTTGAACCCGCCGTTCATCAACAATTCCAGATCGCAGATCTGGCGCGGCGTCAGGTCGTGACTGACAAGATCGCCCGCCTCTGCCTTGAGTTTCTGGGCGCTCTCGTAAGAGACATAGAGTTCGGGGATTGGGGCCAAATCTGGTGGCATAATTTTCACTGACATCGCTGGTTACCGTTGCCGTGGCATAGACTCCGCGATGCGCCGTTGTCTAGTAATCCGCGCCGAAAAGACTGCTTTTCCGCCCCGTGCGGCAGGAACGGGACGCTGGAGCGATCTGCCACGCGATGCGCGAACAGATCAGCCCTGTGGTGCCGCAGGCCAGCATGTCTGGCCGGTCATTCCGCCGCTTTGATGTCCTGCATGTCATGCGCGGCAGCCAGAAACCTTTCGGCATCCAGCGCCGCCATGCACCCCATGCCAGAGCTGGTCACCGCCTGCCGGTAAACGTGATCGGTCAGATCGCCGGCGGCGAACACACCGGGGATCGCGGTGCGCGTGGTGCCGGGCTCGACCACGACATAACCGCCGTTATGCGTCTCAAGCTGCCCCTGGACCAGTTCGGACGCAGGCGCATGGCCGATGGCGATAAACACGCCCTTGGCCGCAATTTCACTGATGGCACCATTGCGCACATCGCGCACGCGGATACCTTCAACACCCAAGGGGCTGTCGGTGCCGAACACTTCTTCAACCTCGTGAAACCAGAGCGTTTCGATCTTTGGGTTGTTCTCCAACCGCTGTTGCAGAATCTTTTCTGCACGCAATTCGTCGCGGCGATGGATCAGCGTCACCTTGGAGGCGAAATTGGTCAGGAACAGCGCCTCTTCCACAGCGGTGTTGCCGCCGCCAACGACGACGATTTCCTGCCCGCGATAGAAAAACCCGTCACAGGTGGCACAGGCGCTGACGCCAAAACCCTTGAACTTGTCCTCGGTCGGCAGGCCCAGCCATTTGGCGCGCGCGCCGGTGGACAGGATCACCGCATCGGCGGTATACACCGTGCCGCTGTCGGATTGCGCGGTAAAGGGGCGGTTTTGCAGATCAAGCGATGTGATGATGTCCTGCACGATCTCGCAGCCCATGGCGCGCGCATGGGCTTCCATCCGCAGCATCAGGTCGGGGCCTTGGACTTCGGTGTCGCCGGGCCAGTTTTCGACTTCGGTCGTGGTGGTCAGCTGCCCGCCTGGTTCCATCCCCTGCACCAGCAAGGGTTCAAGCATGGCGCGCGCCGCATAGACACCCGCGGTGTAACCCGCAGGACCGGAGCCGATGATCAGAACGCGGGTATGACGGGTGGCAGACATGGCAGACCTCTTGCTGGATATTGTTTTGATATAACGCTCCGACCCGCCGGTTGGAAGGGCCAGACAGCGCGTTCTATTGTTGCTGAAATGTGAAATATTATTGCGCATCCGTGACAGAAAACGTAGTATTCGGCAAAATTGATGGGGAACCCGATGCCAGGTACGAAACTCGACGAAATTGACCGGATGATTCTGGCGCAATTGCAGGCCGATGGCCGCATGACCAATGTCGAACTGGCCAGCCGCGTCGGCATTTCCGCGCCGCCCTGCCTGCGCCGCGTGCGTACGCTGGAAGAACAAGGGTTCATCACGGGGTATCATGCCGATGTCAACGCGCGCGAACTGGGGTTCGAAGTGCAGGTTTTCGCCATGGTCGGGCTGGTCAGTCAGGCCGAGGCGGATTTGTCCGCATTCGAGCGCAAATGCATCAGCTGGCCGCTTGTGCGTGAATGCCACATGCTCAACGGCGAGGTGGATTTCATCCTCAAATGCGTGGCCCCTGATCTGCGCAGCTTTCAACGGTTTCTGACGGAAGAATTGACCAGCGCCGACAATGTGGCGTCCGTCAAAACATCACTGGTGATCCGTGGCGCCAAGGATGAACCGGGCGTGCCGTTTGACGTGTTAGAAGCGCGGCTGGCCCAGCAGGCCTGACGCATTGCCCCGCTGGGCGCGCGGCTGTCGATTAAGGGATGGGTAAAAGAAAGGCGTCCGGACATCCAGACGCCCTTCTCTTCACGGTGGGTTTCGCCGATGCGCGAACAGGTGACAAAACCCGTGTGAAGCCTTATTCGCCGCCGCCCAGCTGGTGGACATACGCCGTGACAGCACGGATTTCCGCCTCTGACAAACGGGGGCTCCATGGCGGCATAACGCCGAACCGCGCATAGCGGATCGTTTGTTCCAGCGTTTCAGGATCGCCGCCATAAAGCCAGATCGCGTCGGTCAGGTTTGGCGCGCCTTGATTGCGGTCGCCGGTGCCTGCATCGCCGTGACAGGCGGCGCAATTGTCCAGAAACAATGCGCTGCCAGCAGCAGCCAGCGTCGCGTCATAGGTTTGCCCTGAAATCGCCAGCACATGGTTTACGACAGCGTCAATTTCACCGTTAGACAGGATCTCGTCAAAGGCGGTCATCATGGAATAGCGCGCGTCCCAGTCTTCTTCGTTGCGGATGCCGTGACGGACCGTGTAGGCGATGTTTTCGAAATCACCGCCCCACAGCCAATCGTCATCCAACAGGTTGGGATAGCCCACAGCCCCTGCCGCACCGGACCCGTGGCATTGCGAACAATTGTTGCGGAACACCGCAGCACCCGCCGAAGTGGCAAAGCGCATCAATTCAGGGGTCTGGTCCAACGTGCCCAGATCGGCACTGGCCAGTTGCGCCATGATGGCGCTGTTGGCTTGTTCAAAACGGGCGATGTCTTGGGCGACTTCTCCGCGTGTCGAATAGCCTAGCATACCCGATGTCGCAGAACTGATCAGCGGCCAGGCGGGGAAGGCGATGGTATAGCCCACCCCCCAGACAATGGTGATATAGAACGTCCACAGCCACCAGCGCGGCAGTGGGTTATTCAATTCCTTGATCCCGTCCCAGCTATGGCCAGTGGTATCCGTGCCGGTGACGTCGTCGATGTCCGTGTGGTCATGGCTGCTCATGATTGCAGCTCCTTTGTGTCGCGGGCCACGCCATCGGCATCTTTGCGCGGGGCGGGCCGGTCCTCGTTACGGAAGGGGATGTTGGCGGTATCGGCATATTGCGTGCGACTGCCCGGCCGCAGCACCCAGAGAATCACGCCGATAAAAAACGTGCCCATCCAGACCAGCAGCCAGTTGTCGGCGATTTGCTGCAAAAGTGTTGGCGTTTCCATGCGCTGTCTCCTTACCGGCTGGCGTCAGGGGTGAAGGTCGAAAAATCGACCGTCGTGCCCAGCATTTGCAGATAGGCGATCAGCGCATCCATTTCCGACACGCCAGGGCGGCCGTCGAAATTGCGGATTTGCGCGCCCGGGTAGCGTGCCAGCAGATCGTCATAGGCATCGGTTTCAGGGTCCGCTTGTGCCAGCACATCGGTGGCCGCGACCGCGATCATGCCCTCGGTATATGGCACGCCGACGATCCGGTGCGTGCGCACCAGATCAGCGGTGTAGTCCGCGTTGACGTAAGTATCGAGCAGATAGGCATAGCCCGGCATGATCGATTCCGGCACCACGCTGCGCGGCGCGATCAGGTGGTCCAGATGCCAGGCGTCCGAATATTTGCCACCCACGCGGGCCAGATCGGGGCCAGTGCGTTTGGACCCCCATTGGAAGGGATGGTCATACATCGATTCCGCCGCCAGCGAATAATGGCCGTAACGTTCGACCTCGTCGCGCATCGGGCGGATCATCTGGCTGTGGCACAGATAACAGCCCTCACGGATGTAGACATCGCGCCCCGCCAGTTCGAGCGGCGAATAGGGCCGCACGCCTTCGACTTTTTCGATGGTGTTTTCCAGATAGAACAGCGGCACGATTTCCACCAGACCGCCGATGGCCACAACGACCAGCGACGAGACCAGCAGCAATGTGGGCGAACGTTCAAGGATCGCATGTTTGGCAAGGAAACCTTTGGTCGGTGTTGTTGGTGTTTCAGACATTGCTCTGCCCCTTTATTCTGCTGGCACGCCGAGCGCGGCAGTGACTTTGACGCCACCCCGGATCGTCATGTAGATGTTCCAGGCCATGATGATCCCACCTGCGAGGTACAGAACCCCGCCCAGACCGCGCACGATATACATCGGCAACTTGGCGGAAACGGTGTCGGCAAAGCTGTTCACAAGGAACCCGTTGGCATCGACTTCGCGCCACATCAGGCCTTCCATGATGCCGGTCACCCACATGGACGCGGCGTAAAGGATGATGCCAATCGTGGCCAACCAGAAGTGCCAGTTGATTGCCGACATCGAATACATCTGCGCGCGCCCCCAAAGTTTCGGTGTCAGGAAATACAGCGCGGCAAAGGTGATCATGCCGTTCCAGCCAAGCGCGCCAGAATGCACATGCCCGATGGTCCAGTCGGTGTAATGCGACAGGCTGTTGACCGCACGGATCGACATCATCGGTCCCTCAAACGTGGACATGCCGTAGAAAGCCAATGAGATGACCATCATCCGGATGATCGGATCGGTGCGCAGCTTGTCCCACGCCCCTTGCAGGGTCATCAGACCGTTGATCATACCACCCCAGCTGGGCATCCACAGGATGATCGAAAACACCATCCCAAGCGTTGATGCCCAATCCGGCAGCGCGGTGTAATGCAAATGGTGCGGACCCGCCCAGATATACAGAAAGATCAGCGCCCAAAAGTGGATGATCGACAGCTTGTAGCTGAACACCGGACGGCCCGCCTGTTTGGGGACGAAATAATACATCATCCCCAGAAAACCGGCGGTCAGGAAAAAGCCCACCGCGTTATGGCCGTACCACCACTGCACCATGGCATCCTGCACACCCGAAAAGATCTGCACGGACTTGCTGCCCCAGATGCTGACGGGGATGCTCAGGTTGTTAACGACATGCAGCATCGCCACAGTGACGATAAAGGCCAGCAGGAACCAGTTGGCGACATAGATATGCCGTTCCTGCCGCTTGAACAAAGTGCCAAGGAAAACAGCAAGAAACGCGATCCAGACCACTGTCAGCCACATGTCGGTATACCATTCAGGCTCGGCATATTCCTTGGACTGCGTCGCCCCCAGCAGATAGCCGGTCGCCGCCAGAACGATGAACAGGTTATACCCCCAGAACACGAACCACGCGAGGTTGCCGCCCCAAAGCCGCGCGCCGCAGGTCCGTTGCACGATATAGAATGACGACATGATCAGCGCATTGCCCCCGAAGGCGAAAATCACTGCAGAGGTGTGCAGCGGGCGCAAGCGTCCGAAATTGCCATAGGGCTGCAGCATTTCAAAGTTCAGCTGCGGAAAAGCCAGCTGGAACGCGATGATCACGCCGACCAGAAAGCCGATAACACCCCACAGCGTCGTCGCCACCACACCGGCACGGACCACATCGTCCATATAGCCGGTCGGCGTGGCCATGGCTGGTTGTTCCATCTGGCGCAAAACGCGGATGAACATGAATCCGGACACGCCCAGAATGATGATGGCATGCACGATATAGGCCGCGTCACGCCCCCAATTCGCCGCCATGGCTGCAAAAAGGGCGATGATCCCCAATGCCGCAAGCTTGAAATAATTCCCCATGGAATTCCCCTTGTCCATCGCACCACAACACGGCCCGATCTTTTGTCGATGATGGGGTTATGCGGGTGTCCGCCGATGCGGTCGTTGATGTGGATCAACCCGTCGTTTGACATGGATCAATGCATCACACCGCGCCACACGGCATGGATCGGGGAAGGGCCGGTTCGCGCGAACGATCGCTCCCTGACAAGGCTTATGACGGGGAAGGGCCAGACCGATGGCATATAAGATCATTTCGACTGTCTTGACGGATAGCGATGCATCGACCGAAGGGCTTGATGCCGCAATCACGCTGGCCGCGCGGATGGATGCACATCTTGAAATTTTCGTGGTCACCATCTGCCACAGCGAGACGCATAATTACTTCATGGGCGCCGAGGCGATGACGATCGAACGTCAGACCCGCGATGCCATGGCCGAACGCGAAAAGCTCGACGCTTGGGTGAACGACCGGATGCAGGGCGAACCCGTCCGTTGGGCGCTGCAATCGGCCACCGTGCAGGGGCCTGCGCTGACGCCTTATCTGGCACGCAAGCTGCGGTTTTCCGATCTGGTGGTGCTGCCCCGCCCCTATCAAGACAACCCCGATGCCGAAGCCTTGGTCGAGGCGTGCCTGTTCGCCGCCGAACGCCCCGTGCTGATGATCCCCAAAGGCTGCAAGGCGCCAGCGGCGGGCGGCCACATCGTGATGGGCTGGAACGACGCAGCCGAGGCGCTGGCCGCCGCGCGCGCCGCCCTGCCCTTGCTGCAACAGGCCGATGTCGCCGATATCTGTATCATCGACCCGCCGATGCATGGTGCCGACAGGTCCGACCCAGGTGGTGCGATGGCGCAATACCTGATGCGCCACGGCACAAGGTCCGAGGTCGCGGTGCTGGCCAAGACCGAACCGCATGTGGGTGAAATCCTGCTGCGCCGCGCGCGCGAGGTCGGCGCCCATCTGATCATCAGCGGTGCCTATGGCCATTCGCGCCTGCGCGAAGCGGTTTTCGGCGGCGCCACCCGCAGCCTGCTGGAACGGGCCGACCGCCCCATCCTGATGTCCCGCTAGGGCGAGGTTCACCCGCGCCCCCCGCAGTTCAGGACAAGCTCGGACAGATCCCCGACCGACGCGTCAGGAATAGACATCCTCGCCGGTTTCAGCCTTGAGCACGTCAATGTCAGGCACCTTGATATCGCGGCGGTCGTCAAAGGCGATGATGCCGTCTTTCTTGAGCGCGGTCATCTGGCGGCTGACGGTTTCAATCGTCAGGCCGAGGTAATTTGCCATCGTCTCGCGGGTGATCGGCAGGATGAACGATATCTTCTCGGGCGCGCCGGGCGTCAGCTTCACCATCCGCGTGGCGATCATGTAAAGCAGCGACGCGATCTTTTCACGCGCGGTCTTGCGGCCCAGGACCAGCATCCATTCGCGCGCCGCATCCAATTCGTCCAGCGTCATTTCCAGCAGGCGTTGGCCAACATGCGGGGTCTGTTCAATCAGTTTCTCAAACGGCTTGCGCCGGAAACAACACAGCATCAGGTCGGTTTCGGCGACGATATCGGTGTCGATGGTTTCGCGGTTCGGGCGTCCCATGAAATCGGCGGGCAACAGCAGACCGACCATCTGGACCCGCCCGTCCGGCAGGGTGCGCGTCAGGCTGGCGACACCCGACACGATTGATCCGACGAATTCCAGCAGATCGCCCGCGAAAAACACGGTCTGCCCCGCCGCAAAGGACCGGTAATATTTAATCTGCTCCAAGATTTCGATTTCATCGGGTTCGCATTTGGAACAGACCGCGTTGTAACGGATCGGACAATCCGTACATGATTTCATGTTCGGGACAGAGAATGTCATTGATTTCGTTCCTGGCCGGTCTGGCTGCCGCGATGATGCAGGAAAATGCCAACTTTATCTATGGGAAACTGAAAAAGCTGCGCCCGCGCTTATGGCAGGCGGCGCGGCGCAGGCTATGCGCGCGGTTTGTCCCACCGCCGCAGCATCCAGTACCACTGATCTGGACGCGCGCGAATCCGTGCCGACAGGCTGTCGTTGAAGGCCTGGGTCATCGTCACCGGATCACTATGCGGGATCGGTGCCTCGAAGATCACGTCGAAACTTTCGCCATCCGCGCGGCGCAATCCGTAGGCCGGTACCATCGGCAGATCGTATTTCAGCGCCAGTTCCGCCGCCGCAAGCGAGGTCAGCGCCGGATGGTCCAGAAACGGCAGCGCCACGCCATCGCCTTGTTTTTCGTCCAGCAGGATCGCCATGAAGCCGCCGGTCCGCAGGTGCCGGATCAGGGCTTTCGTCCCCGTCCGCCCGGTTTCAAGGATCGGCATACCCCCCGCTTCGATGCCAGCGCGCAGGCGGCGCTGGTAATGCGGGTTGGGCTGGCGGCGATAGATCGCGCCGGTTTCCATGCCGCGCGCCTTCAGCACGGCGCGCACGGCCTCCCATTGTCCGAAATGGCCCGAGACGATCAGCGCGCCCTTGCCCGCATCCCGCGCAGCAACCAACGCCTCAAGGCCCGGCCCTTCGGCGTGAAACTTGTCCCGACGCGACTGGAATTCGGCACAATGATAAATTTCGAACAGGGTCTGGCCCATGGCGCGGCCCATTGCCTGCCCCAGCTTTGCCCGCGCCTTGCGATCCATATCGGGAAAGACGCGCAGAACCTGACGGTCAAACCGCCAGCGGGCGGGCGGAAACCAGCGCATCACGAAACCGATGGCCGAACCCAGCGCGCGGGACCGTTTGTCAAACCGCCGTGCGCGCGACCACGTCAGCACGGACAGCAACGGCACATAGCGAAACTGGTTCCAGGCATATTTAAGAGGGCGGCGCATCATGCTTGTCGTTTGACCGCTCCGCGCGTCATTGCCAAGTGGCAAACTGCGACAGGCCCAGCATCGCGCGCCATTTCGGCGCGAACCAATGCCATGACGGCGTTACGCAAAGCGCGGCAAGTTATAGGGTGTGATGATCTGCAAATCGCTGGACGCGCTTGCTGTCTGATTGGCGGTCTTGTTGCCGCCAACAGCGGCTGCGAACAAGGTCGCCATGTCGCGTCCAAGGTCGTGGTGCAAAACGAAACCAATCGCGCCACGGCGCAACAATTGCGTATTTTCACGATCAAGATCATGCGCAACAAAAACCCGGGGCTGTTGGCCGTGCGCCGCCACGGTCCGCAGGATAGCCGCATTGCCGCCACCCATGGAATAGACGCCATCAATGCGGACGCGGCTGGTCAGGATCTTGTCCAGCTGCGCGCTGGTCGATGCCGTCATGCCTGCCCCGCCGGACGCATCAATGATCTGCACCGCGGGTTTTAGCGCCGTGATCAGATCACGAAACGCGGTAAAGCGGTCCGTTTCTCCGCGAAAGGCATCCTGACTGCGCGATGTCAGGATCGTGGCCCTGTCATCGGGCAGGCTTTGCGCCAGCAGATGGGCGGCGGTGCGCCCGGCCTCTGCATTGTCCAGCCCGAAATAGCCGTGCCGCGCGCTGCCGGGCAGGTCGGTGACCAGCGTAAAGACCGGAATCCGCGCGCTGGCCAGGTCTGCGATAGCCGCGCGCAGCAGTGGCGTGTCGCGCGCCTTCAGGCAGATACCGTTGCTGCCCCCCTTTGCAATGCGCGCAAGAGCGGCCAAGATCTCGGCCTCGGTCATGGTTTCTTGCAGCTGGAACCGCAGCCGCACGGCGACCCCCGGCATGGCGCTGGCGGCGGATTGCGCGGCGATCCGGATTTCACGACAAAACCGCAGCGGCGCTTCGGCGATCACATCCAGAATGACGCTGCGGCCCCGCGTGGCAAGCTGCGCTTCTTGCGCCTTTAATTCGCGCAAGGCGGTGGCAACGCGGTTACGGGTCTGCGGGCTGACATTGGCGCGGTTGTTCAGCACGCGGTCAATTGTCGCCGGTCCCAGCCCCGCCTGTCTGGCGATTTCCTTGATCGGGAAACGATGTGTCATTGATGTGTTTGTGATGTGTTTTTCGCATCGGCACAAGCCTGCATCCGCTACGCTGCCCCAGAACCCATAAACCAGCACTGGAGCGCGCGATGACCTTGGACACCACACCACAAGCAACAGGTTTTTATCACGAAGCCGCCTGCGATCTGGCGGATTTCGCCGCCTTGACCGCGCGGACAGTCGATATGTCGACCATCCCTAACGCAACTGCCGCGCCCAAGAATATTCCCGTCTATGACATGGCGGCATTGGCCGGACATCTGGACAACCCGCAAGCGCGCAACGTGTTGATGGTGGAATGGGCAGCGATTTTGCAATCCGGCGCAGGGGTGTTCGTGCTGAAACAGGCCTGCACAGATCACGCAGCAATTGATGCGGCGACGGTGGCTTACATGGAAATCATTGCGACCGAGCGCGCCCAGGGCGGTGCCGCCGCCGATCATTTCGCCGCAGCAGGCAGCAATGACCGGATCTGGAATTCCCTGCAAAAGCTGGCCATCACCGCACCCGATGTGTTTATTCGCTATTTCGCCACCCCCGCCATTGATGCCGCCTGCGAGGCATGGCTTGGACCGCATTATCAAATGACGGCGCAGATCAATCTGGTGCATCCGGGCGGACAGGCGCAACAGGCACATCGCGATTACCACCTTGGCTTTCAGACCGCCGATATCAGCGCCACCTATCCCGCGCATGTACATGACCTGTCGCCCTTGATGACGCTGCAAGGCGGGATTGCGCATTGCGATATGTCGATTGAATCCGGCCCGACCAAGCTGCTGCCGTTTTCGCAACTTTACCGCCCCGGCTATGCCGCGTGGCGCCGCGATGACTTCCGCGCGCATTTCGAGACGCATTGCGTCCAGCTGCCCTTGGACAAGGGCGATGCGGTGTTTTTCAACCCCGCCCTGTTCCACGCCGCGGGCAGCAATTCCAGCACGGATATTCACCGCATGGTCAACCTCTTGCAGGTGTCATCGGCCTTCGGGCGGGCGATGGAAAGCGTGGATCGCGGTGCGATGTGCCGCGCAGTGTTTCCAGCACTCTGCACGACCGACCTGCCACCCGCCGCCCGCGATGCCGTATTGAACGCCACGGCAGAAGGCTATTCTTTCCCCACCAACCTTGACCGCGATCCACCTGTTGGCGGGCTTGCCCCGCGCACGCAAAAGAACATCCTGCGCGATGCAGTCCTGCAAGGCTGGACGCCACAGGCGCTGGATGAGGCGCTCACTGCACTGGTAGAGCGGCAGATCCCATAACGCGACAGGGCCGCAGCTTGCCACTGCGGCCCTGCCATGTGACAAGGTGACATGCGCCTGATTGACCCGCACCATCCGTTTTATCGTCCCGCGTGGCGCCGCTATCTGATCGTAGCGGCGCCGTTTGTCTGGGCCGGGGTGGAATGGAGCAGTGGTAACACGACCTGGGCCTTTCTGTTCGCGGCCATCGGCGGTTATCTGGCCTGGCATCTGGTGCTGAACTGGCGACCAGACAGCAAGGATTAGGCGGCAGACAAATCCACGGGCTGGCCGGTTTCGCGCGACAGCGTCGCTGCATCTGCCAATATCTGCGCCTGCAACCCGTCCACGATCCCCGGATCGGCTGGTGTTCCACCTGTGGCCGCCGCGATGAAGGCACGCATTTCCGCCAGATAGGCCGCCTCGTAGCGTTCCAGAAAGAAATGCTGTGCAGGGTCACGACGGAAACCGGCTTTGGTCGCAATTTCGACGGTGGATTCCAGCTGGTTTTCGGCGCGCAACATGCCCAGCGCACCATGCACCTCGATCCGCTGATCATAGCCGTAGCTGGCACGGCGCGAATTGGATATCTGGCAGATCCGCCCGCTGGCGGTGGTCAGGATCACGGCGGCCGTATCAACATCGCCCGCCTCGCCAATCGCGGGATCGACCAGCGCGCTGCCCATCGCATGCAGGCGCACAAAATCTTCGCCCATCAGAAACCGCGCCATATCGAAATCATGGATCATCATATCGCGGAACAACCCGCCAGAGCGCGCGATATAGGACACAGGTGGCGGGGCAGGATCGCGCGATGTGATACAGACCAACTCGACCGCGCCAATGTCACCGGCCTTGATCCGCGCACGCAGGGCGGCGAAATTGGGATCAAACCGGCGGTTGAATCCGGTCAGGAACGTCACGCCCGCCTGCCCCACGATGTCGATACACGTGCGGATGTTATCGACGGACATATCGACAGGCTTTTCGCAGAAAATCGCTTTACCGCCTTTGGCCGCGCGCTGGATCAGGTCGAAATGCGTGTCGGTCGGGGTGCCGATCACGACAGCGTCGATATCGTCTGCATTCAGGATCGCGGCAACATCGCGGACCTGCGCGCCGGTGGCCTGCGCCAGCGCCTGTGCTGCCGCAGGCAGGGCATCGGCGACGGCCACGACCTCTGCGCCATCCAGCGCCTTGATGCTGCGGGCATGGACCTGTCCGATGCGACCACAGCCGAGTATTCCGATTTTCAGCATTTCACGCTCTCCCCGATGCGCCGAGCCCGCGAATGACGGCGCGCGCGGCGGACATCACGGGGTCATGTGTTTCTTTCAATATGCTCACCCGGTCAAAGCGCGCGGGGTCCGCGTTCACGGCATCGCGCAGCGCAGCACCAAAGGCCATGCGCAATTCGGTGCCGATGTTGAATTTGGCGATCCGCGATCCAGTGGCCAGCGCCAGACGCTGCGCATAGGGCACGCCTGATCCGCCGTGAATGACCAAGGGCACATCGGTCAGCGTCTCGATCGCGCGGATGCGGTCCTCGTCCAGCCCGCCTTCATGGTCGGTTTGCAAATGCACGTTGCCGACAGAAATCGCCATCGCATCAACCCCGCTGTCGCGGGCAAAGATCGCCGCCTCGGCCGGATCGGTACCGGCGGAATTCTCGCCACCGGAATAACCGACGAAACCAATCTCGCCCTCGCAGGATATACCCGCCGCATGGGCCAGTTCCGCGATGCGGGCGGTTTCGTCGATGTTCTGCGCAAGCGGCTTGCGCGATCCGTCATACATCAACGACGTGAAACCGGCATCAAGCGCCGCGCGGCATTCCTCGAATGTATAGCCATGGTCCAGATGCACGACCACGGGCACATCGACGCTGGTGGCCAGATGGCGCATCATGGCGCCCAAAACCGGCAACGGTGTATGCGCGCGACACGATGGCCCGGCCTGCAAGATCACAGGGGCGCGTTCCTCTTGGGCGGCCATCACATAGGCGCGCATGTCTTCCCATCCCAGACAGACCAGACCGGGGACGGCGTAATTGTCGCGCAGGGCCGGTTGCAGGACCTCTGCCAATGTTTTGAGGGTCATTTGAACTTTGCCACCATGTCCATGATGCCGGGGATCGTGTGCAATTGCGCGGCATGTGTAGGTTGGAAATATTGCTTCAGGCTACGCTGGGATTGCCCGCCAAGGATGGTGAAATAATACATCTCATATCCCGGCAGCACGCAGCAGGGGTGATAGCCCTTGTCAATCAGCACGGTGGACCGGTTCATGATGTGATAGGCATCCCCCGGTTCATTATCGATGCGTTGCAGCATTTGCAGACCTGAGCCATAATCGGGTTTAAAGCGGAAATTGTAACATTCGTCGTGCCGCGTTTCATCGGGCAAACGGTCGGTGTCATGTTTGTGGCTGGGAAAGCCTGACCAGCCACCCGCGCCAACGGTGTAAAGTTCCGACACCAGCAACCGGCCCACGCGGTCGTGGTGTGCGGCGCCAAGGATATGTTTGATCTTGCGATGGGTCTTGGTGTCGTCGCTGCCATATTGGACAAAGTCGATATCAGCAGCGCGCACGGCGAAGGGCGTCAGTGTTTCGCTGAACTGCGCGCCTGCGATGAACACCTCGCAATCGGTCAGCGCGGTGATCTGTGCAGTGGTGTCGGTCGGGATATAGACGCCTTCGGGTTCGCCGTCCCAGACATCGGCACCGCGATTGCCGATCTGGGCGAAAGTCTGGCCTGCGGTTTCGACCGTGACGGTGCCGGTCGCTGGCACGATACAGGTTTCATACCCCGCCACGCGATAGGGAAAGCTGGCCCCAGCCGCCAGCCTGACGATGTTGAAATAGACCAGCGGCACATGCGGGTCATTGATATCGACGATGGGTTGGTTGGCATTGTCGAAGGGGGCGATATGCATGGTCGTTTCCTTTCAGGCGGCGGTCGGGGCGACATTGGTGCGCAGAAAGCTGTCCAGGTCTGCGCGGGTCGGCATGGCGGGGGCGCAGCCAACACGCGAGACCACGATCGCCGCAGCAGCAGAGCCTTGCAGCACGGCATCGCGCACGGCCAAGCCATCGGCCAGCCCCGCAACAAAGCCACCCAGAAAACTGTCGCCCGCGCCGGTAGGTTTCAGCGCATCGGTGCTGTAAATGCCGGTCATGACCTCGCCCTGTGGGGTGATCGTAATCGCGCCCTTTTCACCCATCTTGTAGACCGCAAGGCTGGCCCCGCGGGCGACGAGTTCGCGGGCCTTATCAAGGCCGCGGTCATAATCCCCCGCCATGAAACCGAATTCCACGTCATTGCCGACGATCACGTCACACATGGCACCGGCGCGCGAATAGACCTCTGCCGCCTCGTCCGCCGAGGCCCATGAATAGGGGCGGTAGTCGATATCAAGGATCAGCGGCAATCCCGCCGCCTTGGCCAGTTCAAACGCCAGAAACGTCGCGCTGCGCGATGGTTCTGCAGCAAAAACCGTGCCGGTGGTGATCAGCGCGTCATAGGCGGTGTAATCCACCCCGCTAACGTCGCTATCGGTCATTTCAAAATCGGCAGCGCCGTTGCGATAGATCACCGACTGATGATCCTCGATCCGAGTTTCCACGACGGCCAGCGAATTGCGCGCCTCACCGCCGACAGACCGGACATGGGCACGGCCTATGCCGTAATGGTCCAGCTGGTTCAGCGCAAAGCGGCCAATGGCATCATCCGACACGCAAGTAACCAGATCCACCTGCCCGCCCAATTTGCAGATCGCGACGCCGATATTGGCGGATGATCCGCCAAGGCAGGCAAAGAACTGCGTGGCAGCTTCGGTTTTGGTGCCGGGGGGGTCGGGGTAGAAATCCATCCCTGCCCGCCCGATGATGACGAAACGGTTGCCGTCGAGTTTCATGTTACACCCCCTGCCGCTGGCGGTCGCGGCCGGCCTCGGTCTCGGCATGTTTGGCGCGGACGGTCGCGCTGTCTGATACCTGCGGCGTGCCGACCTCCCACCATGCATGGCCTTGGGTGGTCCAGCCGTCATAGGGGTCCACCTGCATCACGATCACGCAGGTCTTGTCCGATGCTTTCGCGCGCAAGAACGCCTCGCCCAGCGCGGCAGGGTTGGCGACAGTCACGGCATCGGCACCCATGGCGCGGGCATGAGCCTCGAAATCCACCGCGAAGGGGTCGGGGATCGTCGGGCAATCCGCGATCAGGTTGTTGAAACTATCCTGTCCGGTGTTGTTCTGCAGCTTGTTGATGACGGCGAAACCGCCGTTGTCCAAGACCAGCACGATCAGTTTTTTCTGCGTCAGGACGGATGAATAAATGTCGGAATTCATCAGCAGATAGCTGCCGTCGCCCACCAGCACGATGGTATCCTTATCCGGCTCGGCCTCGGCCTGTGCGATACGCGCGCCCCAGCCGCCTGCGATTTCGTAACCCATGCAGGAAAAGCCGAATTCGACATCAACCGTCCCGATATCCAGCGTGCGCCAGTTGGCCGTCACCTCGGCGGGCAGGCCGCCTGCCGCCGTCACCACACGATCACGCGGATCGCATAGCGCATTCACCACGCCGATCGCCTGCGCATAGGAATTGGGGCGGTTGCCGTGGGCGACGTTGCCTGCGACGTAAGTATCCCATGTCTTGCGGTGGTCCTGCGCTTGCCTGGTCCAATCGGCAGGGGTTTTATATGCGCCCAAGGCCGCGCCCAAGGCGGGCAGCGCGACCTTTGCGTCACCGACCACGGGCAACGAGAGATGCTTCATCGCGTCATGGCGGCCCACGTTGAGCCCGATGATCTGCGCATCCTTGGCAAAGGCGGTCCATGATCCGGTGGTGAAATCCTGCAGGCGCGTGCCGACGGCCAAGATCACATCCGCCTGCTGCGCAATTGTATTGGCGCTGTCCGATCCGGTCACACCAATCGGCCCGATATTCAGCGGATGATCGGCCAATAGATTGGCGCGCCCTGCGATGGTTTCGACAACAGGGATACCGTGGCTTTCGGCAAAGGCGGTCAATTCCGCCACCGCCCCACCATATTGCACGCCACCGCCGGCAATGATCATCGGGCGCTTGGCACCCGCCAATAGGGCGGCGGCATCGGCCAATTCACGCGCGTCGGGCATCTGACTGCGGATGCGATGCACACGGCGCATGAAAAAGCTGGCGGGATAATCATAGGTCCAGCCCTGCACATCCTGCGGCAGCGCAAGAAAGGCAGGCCCGCAATCGGCAGGGTCCAGCATCGTGGCCAAGGCCGCGGGCAGCGACTGGATGATCTGCGCAGGATGGGTGATCCGGTCCCAATAGCGGCTGACCGCCTTGAAGGCGTCATTCACGCCGATGGTCGGATTGCCGAAATGTTCGAGCTGTTGCAGCACAGGGTCCGGCAGGCGTGTCAGGAAGGTATCGCCACATAGCATCAACATCGGCAGCCGGTTCGCATGCGCCAGTGCCGCCGCCGTCAACAGGTTCGCCGTCCCCGGTCCGGCAGAGGCGGTGCAAAACATGAACCGCCGCCGCAGATGATATTTGGCGTAGGCGGCCGCGGCAAATCCCATGCTTTGTTCATTCTGCCCGCGATAGAGCGGCAGGACATCCCGAACCGGATAAAGCGCCTCGCCCAGACAGGGGACATTGCCATGGCCAAAAATGCCAAAGCCGCCGCCACAAATGCGGATTTCAACGCCGTCAATCTCGATGAACTGGTTCACAAGATACCGCACAATGGCCTGCGCGGTCGTCAGGTGAATGGTCGCGCCGGTTGTGGTCATATGATCCTCCCTCAAGGTGCTGCACGGATTGCTGGTTGCGAAGCCCTGCGACTCAAGATAACAATTTTGCAACCGGTTGCAACCGGATCATGTCGGGGGGGACACGAATCATGACACAGATCGGGATCGGCCTTGTCGGCGGCGGCTACATGGGCAAGGCCCATGCCGTGGCGATGTCCGCAGTCGGAGCGGTGTTCAACACGGCACTGCGCCCCAGACTTGCCGTTGTGACAGGATCAACACCCGAATCGTCTGAACGGTACCGCGCTGCTTTTGGCTTTGCCCATGCCGCTGACGATTGGCGCGCCCTTGTCGCCCACCCCGAGGTCGAGGCGGTCATCATCGCATCCCCCCAGACCACGCATCGCGCAATCGCCGAAGCCGCCTTTGCCGCTGGCAAGCCGGTGTTTTGCGAAAAACCGCTGGGCGCGTCACTGGAGGATGCGCAGGCGATGGTCGCAGCAGCCGCGGCATCCGGCCTGCCCAACATGGTCGGTTTCAACTATGTCCGCACGCCGGCCACGCAATTCGCGCGGCAATTGCTGGCCGATGGCGCCATCGGCGACGTGACATGGTTTCGCGGCGAACATACTGAGGATTTTCTGGCTGATCCGGCCATGCAGGCCAATTGGCGTTGTTTTGGCAGGCCCAACGGCTGCATGGGCGATCTGGCGCCACATATGATCAATTGCGCGGTGGCGCTGTTGGGCGATATCGCGGAATTGTCAGCCAAAGTCGAAACCATCCACCCCACCCGCCCCGGACCAGATGGGCCGGTCAGCGTCGATAACGACGACCACGGCCAGATGATGGTGCGCTTTGCATCCGGCGTGATGGGGCATCTGTATTTCAGCCGGGCCGCAACGGGGCGCAAGATGGGCTATGCCTATGAAATCCACGGCACCAAGGGGGCGATCCGGTTCGATCAGGAAGACCAGAACGCAGTCTGGCTGTACCGCGCGACAGGGCCAGAGGCCACGCGCGGTTTCACCAAGATCCTGACTGGCCCCTCGCATCCCGATTACCTGCCCTTCTGTCAGGGGCCGGGGCATGGCACCGGCTATCAGGACCAGATCATCATCGAAGCCCGCGATTTCCTGCAGGCGATCCAGAGCGGCCAGCCGGTCTGGCCCACCTTTCGTGACGGTCTGGCCGTAGCGCAGGTGATCGAAACCGCTTTTGCCTCGGCCGCTGATGGCCGCTGGCATTCTGTCCCATCCAACTGAAAAGGTCCCGTTCATGACGATCCGCATTGGCAATGCTCCCTGTTCCTGGGGCGTCGAGTTTCCCGATGATCCGCGCAATCCGCCATGGCGCAACGTGCTGCGCGAATGTGCGCAGGCCGGCTACAAAGGCATTGAACTGGGGCCTGTGGGTTTCATGCCCGAGGACCCTGCCCTGCTGGCCGATGCCTTGGCCGAAAACGAACTGGAACTGATCGGCGGCGTCGTGTTCCGCGCGTTCCATGACCCCGCGCAATGGGACAATGTGCTGGACGGTGCCGTGCGGACCTGCAAGGCGCTGGTCGCGCATGGCGCGCAGCATCTGGTGCTGATCGACAGCATCTCGCCCCGCCGCGCACCGACGGCTGGGCGTGCCGCAGATGCCGAACAGATGGACGCCGCCGAATGGGCCGCATTCCGCGACAGGATCGCGACTGTGGCGCGCATGGGGGCCGAGGAATATGGCCTGACCGTGGGCATTCATGCCCATGCGGCAGGGTTCATTGATTTCGAACCAGAGCTGGAACGCCTGCTGGATGACGTGCCAGAGGACATTTTGAAAATCTGTTTCGACACCGGCCATCATTCCTATGCCGGCTTTGATCCAGTGGCCTTTATGCGCCGCCATATCGACCGGATTTCCTATATGCATTTCAAGGATATCAACCCTGCGGTCAAAGCCACAGCCATCGCCAACAGCACCGGTTTCTACGAGGCTTGCGGGCAAGGAATCTTCTGCAATCTGGGCCAAGGCGATGTGGATTTCCCTGCTGTGCGGCAGATTCTGCTGGATCACGGGTTCAGCGGCTGGTGCACGGTCGAACAGGATTGCGATCCGACGCTCGATGTCTCGCCTGTCACGGATGCGCGGGCCAATCGTGAATATCTGCAAAGCATCGGGTTCTAGGGGGCAATGATGAAACTGAACTGGGGCATGATCGGCGGCGGCGAAGGTAGCCAAATCGGACCGGCGCATCGTTTGGGCGCGCAGGCAGACGGGAATTTCAATCTGGCGGCAGCGGCATTGGATGCTGATCCCGCAAAGGGCCGCGCTTATGCGCAATCCTTGGGTGTTCCCGCCGACCGCGCCTATGGCGACTGGCGCGAGATGCTGGCAGGCGAGACAGCGCGCGAGGACCGGATTGATCTGGTCACCGTCGCCACACCCAATGCCACGCATTACGAGATTACCAAGGCGTTTCTAGAGGCCGGCTTTCACGTGCTGTGCGAAAAGCCGATGACGATGACGGTGGAACAAGGCGAGGATATCGTGCGCACCGCCCGCGCCGCAGGGCGGATTTGCGCGGTGAATTACTGCTATTCCGCCTATCCGATGGTGCGCCAGATGCGCGCCATGGTCCGCGCCGGAGAGATCGGCAAGGTCAGGCTGGTCGTCACCAACTTTAGCCACGGCCACCACGGCGATGCGACAGATGCAGATAACCCCCGCGTGCGCTGGCGCTATGATCCGGCGATGGCGGGCGTGTCGGGGCAATTCGCCGATTGCGGCATTCACGCGCTGCATATGGCCAGTTTTATTGTGGGCGACGAGGTTGAAAAGGTCTCTGCCGATTTCGCCTCGACCATTGCCAGCCGCGTGTTGGAAGATGACGCCATGGTGAATTTCCGCATGGCGAGCGGCACGGTCGGGCGATTGTGGACCAGCTCTGTCGCCATCGGGCGGCAGCACGGGTTCGATATCCAGATCTTTGGCGAAACCGGCGGCATGCGCTGGGCGTCCGAACAGCCCAATCAGGTCTATTACACCCCCGTCGGCGGGCGCACGCAGATCATGGAAAAAGGCGAATCCGGGCTGTGTTCCGATGCCGCGCGCCTGAGCCGTGTGGCGATTGCCCATCCCGAAGGGTTCCCGCTGGCGGTCGCCAATATCTATGTCGATCTCGCCGCAGCAATCAGGGGTGGCAGCAATGATGGCCTGCCCCTGGCCGAGGATGGCCTGCGGTCGATGGCGGCGGTCTATGCCAGCGTCGCATCGGCCAAGGCGGATGGCGCATGGACAGACGCCCGCCCGCCGATGTTCCGCTAGGGAAAGGGCCGCAACGTGCCGCGTTCGACGATGCGGCACGGAAACAGCCTTGTTTCGGGGTGCCTTTCAGGCTGGTCGATGGTGCCGACCACCAAATCTACAGACGCGCCAATGATTTCGGCAATCGGCTGACGGATCGTGGTCAGGTTGATGTTTTCCCAACGCGCCATCGCCATGTCGTTCAGCCCGATCACTCCGATATCGTCAGGCACGCGCAGGCCCGCATCGGCGATCGCAGACAGCGCGCCAATGGACAGCACATCATCGCCGCAGAAATATGCCTCAGCCGGGGAGGACTCTAAAAGCCGCGCCATTTCTGTGCGGCCTGCATCAAAGGAATAAGCACTCGCATAGCTGACGCTGACAGCAATATCGGTGTGGCTGGCCATCGCTTCCAGAAAGCCGCGTTCTCGGTCTTGCGTCGATGTCGCATTTTCAGGACCGCCAAGGAATGCGACCCGCCGCGAACCGGTGGCGATCAGGCGCTGGGCCGCCATCCGACCGCAGGCGATATTGTCGATGCCGACGACATGCACCTGCGGGCTGGATGTATAACGGCCAAAGGAATGCACGACGGGGATGCCCACATCGCGAAACGCCTCGGCAAAGCTGGGTGGCAGGGTCGATGACGCGACGATCACCCCGTCCACCGAATATTGCCGCAGCATCCGCACCGAATTTGCGGGATCGGTTTCAGCGCTAAGATTGACCAGCAAAGGCCGCAATCCTCGTTCCTGCAGACCGCGCGTGAACAGGTCGAAAACTTCCAGAAAAAGCGGGTTGTGAAAGTTGTTGGAAACCAGCCCGATCATCTTGGTCCGACCGGTGGTCAACGACGACGCGAGCGCATTCGGACTATATTTCAGTTCAATGGCCGCTTTTTCAACCTTTGCACGGGTTTTGGCAGAGACCGACGCCCCTTCGGTGAATGTGCGCGACACGGCAGAGCGCGATACACCGGCGCGGAGCGCCACGTCTTTCAAAGTCACTGTCATATCCCGTTATCCATCTGGCTCAGAAGGGTTCTAATACATCTCGGCCATCTCAAGAATAAACATTTATCCACAGTTTTTTGCAACCGGTTGCAATTTGTTCAAAAGCCTCCTAACGTCTTGGATGGGCGTGATGGGAGGAACCAGATTCGCTCGCAACATGTTTGGGAGGACATTATGAAAGCAGTCATGAAAACAGTGACGATCGCTGCGGTCGCTGCCACCGCGATGATCAGTGCCAATGCCGCCATGGCCGAAGGCGAACGTTATGTGCTGGTCAGCCATGCGCCTGACAGCGACAGCTGGTGGAACACAATCAAAAACGGTCTCGCCCTTGGTGGCGAACAGATGGGCGTGACGGTCGAATACCGCAACCCGCCCACCGGTGACCTTGCCGATATGGCGCGGATCATCGAACAGGCCGCTGCCAGCGCACCTGACGGAATCATCACCACATTGGCAGATTTCGACGTTCTGTCCGGCCCGATCCGCAATGCGGTTGATGCCGGGATAGAGGTCATCATCATCAATTCGGGCACACCCGAGCAGGCGCGCGAAGTCGGCGCATTGATGTATGTCGGCCAGCCTGAATACGATGCAGGCTTTGCCGCAGGTCAGCGGGCAGCAGGCGATGGCGTCGCGTCGTTTCTGTGCGTGAACCATTACATCGCGCAGCCCGCATCGACCGAACGTTGCCAGGGCTTTGCCGATGGTCTGGGGATTGATCTGGGCAACCAGATGATCGACAGCGGGCAGGATCCGTCGGAAATCCAGAACCGGGTCATGGCCTATCTGAACGCCAATCCCGACACGGATGCAGTTCTGACGCTGGGGCCAACCTCTGCTGATCCGACCATTCTGGCGCTGGACCAGATGGGCCTTGCCGGTGACATCTACTTTGGCACCTTCGATCTGGGTGGTGATATTGTGCAGGCAATCAGTGATGGCGTGATCGAATGGGGCATCGACCAGCAACCATTCCTACAGGCCTATCTGCCGGTCGTCGTTTTGACAAACTACCACCGCTTTGGCGTGCTGCCCGGCAACAACATCAACTCTGGCCCCGGCTTCGTGACAGCCGATGCGCTGGGCCTGGTGGCGGATCTTGCTGGCGAATACCGCTAAACCGTAACATTTAGGCGAGCGCTGACACCAGCGCCCGCCTTTTTCAATTGCGCAAAAAGGAAGGGTCTTACGATGTCCAAGACGGACGCGACCGTTGACGAACGCATCAAGGAAACATCGAAGCTGCGAAAAGCGCTGATCCGGCCAGAGCTGGGCGCGATTGTCGGCACGATTGCTGTGTTCGCCTTTTTCATCATCTTTGCCGGGAACAGCGGGATGTTCAACGCGCAGGGCGTGCTGAACTGGTCCACCGTTTCTGCGCAATTCATGATCATCGCCGTCGGGGCCTGCATGTTGATGATCGCGGGCGAATTCGACCTGAGCGTGGGGTCCATGATCGGCTTTGCCGGCATGTCGATTGCGATCATCTCTGTAACGCTGGGCTGGCCGATCTGGGTCGCGATCCTGCTGACATTTGCGCTGTGTATCGCTATCGGAGCGCTGAATGGCATCATCGTCGTGCGCACCGGCCTGCCAAGCTTTATCGTCACGCTGGCATTCCTGTTCATCCTGCGCGGCTTTACCATCTTTTTCCCCCAATTGATCGAACGCCGTACCATCATCGGCGGCATTTCCGAGGCCGCAGAGGGCGATTGGCTTGCCCCGCTGTTCGGTGGCAAGGTGGGCGGCGGATTTTTCATCTGGCTTGGCGATCTGGGCGTGATCGAGGTGTTTTCGCGTGGCACCCGCGCCGGACAGCCCGTTGTTGACGGTATCCCGATGCTGATCATCTGGGCGCTGGGGCTTGTGGCCATTGCCCATATCATCCTGACGCGCACCCAGTTCGGCAATTGGATCTTTGCGGCAGGCGGCGATGCGCAGGCGGCACGCTATGTCGGCGTCCCCGTCAACCGTGTCAAAATCCAGATGTTCATGTTCACCGCCTTTTGCGCCTGCGTCTTTGCGACCTGTCAGGTGATCGAATTCGGATCGGCGGGGGCGGATCGGGGCCTGCTGAAAGAATTCGAGGCGATCATTGCGGTGGTCATCGGCGGCGCCTTGTTGACGGGCGGCTATGGGTCGGTCATCGGGGCGGCACTTGGTGCGCTGATCTTTGGCGTGGTGCAGCAAGGGCTGTTTTTTGCCGGTGTCGAATCGAGCCTGTTTCGCGTGTTCCTTGGGGTGATCCTGCTGTTTGCGGTGATCCTGAACACCTATATCCGGCGTATTATTACGGGAGAGCGTTGATATGACGACCGAACCCATCATCGAAATGCGCAATATCGAAAAGCATTTCGGCCCGGTGATCGCCCTGAATGGCGTAAGCTTCGACATCCGGCCAGGTGAATGTCACTGCTTGCTGGGCGACAACGGCGCAGGCAAATCGACCTTTATCAAGACGATGGCAGGGGTGCATAAACCCACGGGCGGTGAAATATTGTTCGGCGGTCAAGCGATGCATTTTGACAGCCCGCGCGATGCGATGGAGGCGGGGATCGCCACCGTCTATCAGGATCTGGCGATGATCCCGCTGATGAGTGTCACGCGCAATTTCTGGATGGGGCGCGAACCGGTCCGCAAGGTTGGCCCATTCAAGTTTCTGGACTTCAAGACCGCCAATGACGTGACGATGTCCGAGATGCGCAAGATGGGCATCAATCTGCGGTCACCCCAGCAGGCCGTCGGCACCCTGTCGGGCGGGGAAAGGCAAACAGTCGCCATCGCACGCGCCGTGCATTTCGGAGCCAAGGTGCTGATCCTGGATGAACCAACCTCTGCGCTGGGCGTGCGTCAGACAGCCAATGTGCTGTCCACAATCGACCGCGTCCGTAAGACCGGGATCGGGATCGTTTTCATCACCCATAACGTGCGCCATGCCATGGCTGTGGGCGACCGGTTCACGGTGCTGAACCGCGGCAAGACGCTTGGAACGGCCGCGCGCGGCGAAATCACGCCAGAGGCGCTTCAGGATCTGATGGCAGGCGGGCAGGAAATGGCCGCGCTCGAAGGATCTTTGGGCGGGACCGTCTGATGGCGAATTTGCTGCGCAAACCCTTGGCCCGCGACGGGCTGGTCCATGCGGTCACACCTGAAAATGCGGGCTGGCGTTATGTCGGGTTTGAACTGCACCGATTGGCATCAGGGGCTGTTGCCAGTGGCCTGACACAAGACCGCGAAGCGATCCTTGTCATGGTTGAAGGGCGCGCGCAGGTGCAGGCGGCAGGACAGGACTGGGGCGTTCTGGGCGACCGGATGGATGTGTTCGAAAAAACAGCCCCCCATTGCCTGTACATCCCCCCCGCACAAGATTGGCAGGTCACGGCAACGACAGATTGCACGCTGGCGATCTGCTGCGCGCCCGCCAAGGGCGGCTATCCAGCGCGCCGCCTTGGGCCGGATGGCATCACCCTGACGCAGCGCGGCGACGGGTCAAACACCCGTTGGATCAACAATATCGCGATGGAAGATGCGGATGTGGCGGAAAGCCTGCTGATCACCGAAGTCTTCACACCAGCGGGCAATTGGTCCAGCTATCCAAGTCATCGTCATGACGAAGATGATTACCCCCGCATCACCTATCTGGAAGAAAGCTATTATCACCGCCTGAACCCGCCGCAAGGTTTTGGCATCCAGCGTGTTTATACCGATGACGGCACGCTGGATGAAACGATGACGGTCAAGAACCATGATGTCGTTCTGGTGCCGCGCGGCCATCACCCCTGTGCGGCCCCGCATGGCTATGACATGTATTACCTGAATGTTATGGCAGGACCGTTGCGCAAGTGGCGCTTTGTGGCTGACCCGGATCATGCTTGGTTGATGTGATCCGGGTCATGGCGCGCCTTAGCCGCATTTTGAATAGCCGCAAGACGCGCAGGTCATGCAGCCTTCGATCATGCGCAGATCATAGGACCCGCAAGACGAACAGGCCTTGCCGCGCTTACCGCCCTGCAGCGTGACGACATCGGCGGTGGGGTCAGCCTTGAGACCCAGACCTTCGCCCGCCAGAAACCCGATCGCGACCATGTGCCGTTCGATCACCCCGCCGATCGCGGCAAGGATCGAAGGGACATATTTACCCTGCATCCAGGCCCCGCCACGCGGGTCGAACACGGCTTTGAGTTCCTCGACCACGAAGGTGACATCACCGCCGCGCCGGAATACCGCAGAGATCATCCGCGTCAGTGCCACGGTCCAGGCGAAATGTTCCATGTTCTTGGAATTGATGAAAATCTCGAATGGGCGGCGGTGACCTGCAACGACCAGATCATTGATCGTGATATAGATCGCATGTTCGCTGTCGGGCCATTTGAGTTTATAGGTCGCCCCTTCCAGTTCCTGCGGCCGATCCAGCGGTTCAGACATATAGATCACTTCGCCGCCGGGCGTGGTGCCATGAGACCCTTCCGGGTCGCCTCCGGCGGGAGTATTTTCGGAAATAAGAAGTTGTGGTTTTTCTTCCGAGACGGACAGCACCGAGCCGGTCACGTCATTGGGCCGATAGGTGGTGCAGCCTTTGCAGCCCTGGTCCCAAGCGGCCATATAGACCTCTTTGAAGGCATCGAAGCTGATGTCCTCGGGGCAGTTGATGGTTTTGGAGATGCTGCTGTCGATCCATTTCTGTGCGGCCGCCTGCATGCGGACGTGATCGAGCGGGGCCAGCGTTTGCGCGTTGACGAAATAGTCCGGCAAGGGCGCATCGCCTTTCAGGTCGCGCCACATCTGGACGGCGTAATCGACGACTTCTTCTTCGGTTTTGGTGCCGTCTTTTTGCAGCACCTTGCGGGTGTAGGCATAGGCAAAGACCGGTTCGATCCCCGATGACACATTGCCGGCATAAAGGCTGATCGTGCCGGTGGGTGCGATCGAGGTCAGCAATGCATTGCGGATGCCGTGGGTGCGGATCGCCTCGCGCACGTCATCGTCCATCTGCTGCATGGCACCACTGGCGAGGTACTTGTCGGCGTCGAACAGCGGAAAGGCGCCTTTTTCTTTGGCGAGATCGACCGAGGCCAGGTAGGCTGCCCGCGCGATGGCATGCATCCATGCGTCGGTTTGCGCTGCCGCCTCTTCAGAGCCATAGCGCAGCCCGACCATCAGCAGAGCATCGGCAAGGCCGGTGACGCCCAGCCCGATGCGCCGTTTGTTCATCGCCTCGTGCTGTTGGGCCGGCAGCGGAAAACGCGAGGCATCGACGACATTGTCCATCATCCGCACGGCGGTGGCGACCAGATCGGTCAGGGCGTTCGCGTCCAGTTTCGCGCTGTCGCTGAACGGATCACTGACCAGACGCGCCATGTTGATCGACCCCAGAAGGCAAGCCCCATAAGGCGGCAAAGGCTGTTCGCCGCAGGGGTTGGTCGCGGCGATGGTTTCGCAATAATTCAGGTTGTTCATCTGGTTGATGCGGTCGATAAAAATCACGCCCGGTTCGGCGTAATCATAGGTCGATTGCATGATCGTATCCCACAGGTCGCGCGCCTTGAGGGTCTTGTAGACCTGACCGTCGAACAAGAGGTCCCAATCGCCGCCTGCCTTGACAGCCGCCATGAACGGATCGGTGATCAGCACCGACATGTTGAACATCCGCAGGCGGGCGGCATCGGATTTAGCCGTAATGAACGCCTCGATATCGGGGTGGTCGCAGCGCATGACAGCCATCATCGCGCCACGCCGTGACCCGGCCGACATGATCGTGCGGCACATCGCATCCCAGACATCCATGAAGGACAAGGGACCCGAGGCATCGGCAGCCACGCCCAGTACCGAGGCGCCCTTTGGCCTGATGGTGCTGAAATCATAGCCGATGCCGCCGCCCTGCTGCATTGTCAAAGCCGCCTCTTTGAGCATGTCGAAAATGCCGCCCATGCTGTCCGGCACGGTGCCCATGACGAAACAATTGAACAATGTCACCGACCGCGCGGTGCCGGCGCCCGCCGTGATCCGGCCTGCAGGCAGATATTTGAAATCGGCCAGCGCGTCGTAGAATTTCGGCTCCCAGGCCTGCGGGTCAGCCTCTACTGCGGCGAGCGACTTGGCGATCCGGTGCCATGTATCTTCGACGCTGATGTCGATCGGCGTCCCGTCGGCCTGTTTGAAACGGTATTTCATGTCCCAGATTTGTTCGGCGATAGGGGCTGCGAAATGGGACATGGGTTTTGCTTTCTGACTGGCAGGCGTGGCACGGTTGCGCCATGCTACGGTCTGTGACTGGATTCGGGAATGGTCTTCTAGACCGCTGCATGTTGTGGTCGCAACCTATTTGCAGGGTATATTTTGCCGCAGGCTTGTCTTTGCGCTGGCCTGCCTTATTTCACGATTATCCCGGGGGGGAGAGATGACCAAGATTGTTCACCTGCTCAAGCTGTCGGTCGGCACGGATGATGTTGCCGATCTTGCCGCGTGGCAGGCGGACAGGCGCGCGCAGACCGAGGACGGGCTGCCGCGCCACATCACACGCATGTGGCCCAAGCGCGAAGACGAAATTCTGAACGGCGGGTCGATTTATTGGGTGATCAAGGGCGTGATCCTGTGTCGCCAGCCAATCGTGCGGCTTGATGAATATATTGGTGGCGATGGTATCCGCCGCTGCGCCATCACCTGCAAACCCGGCCTGATCCGTGTCGCGGCGACGCCCAAGCGCGCTTTTCAAGGGTGGCGCTATTTGCCTGTCACAGACGCCCCACCCGATCTTCCCGCAGGGCGCCAGCATGAAGAAGCGCTGCCGCCCGAATTGTCCAAGGCGCTGGCCGCCATCGGGGTGCGCTAATTCGCCCCGACTTGTGACTGGCTTTCGCATTCGGCCTGACGCATCCTGACCCCAGCATTTCTGGGGAGGAAAGCATGTCAATTTACCACACGTCTTTTGCCGATGTGCCGTTGCGCGCACAATCCATCACCGAACGCGTGTTTGACGGACTTGTCATGCGCCCCGACGACGTGGTGTTGATCGACGGGCCGACTGGGCGCAGCCTGACGGCGGCGGATTTCATGGACCAGGTCAAGCGGCTGGCGGGCGGGCTGAGCGCAGCAGGGTTAGGGCACGGCAAGGTCGTCGCCCTGATGGCCCCAAACATGCCCGAATATTGCATCATCTTTCACGCTGTCGCATGGGCTGGTGGTACAATCACGACGCTGAACCCGACCTATACCGCGACCGAAATCCGCCACCAGTTGGCGGATTCGCGCGCCGATGTGCTGTTCACCATCCCTGATTTTCTGGCCACAGCGCAGGCGGGCGCAGGCGATCTGGACGTGATCGCCATTGGCACCGATGCTTACGCCGCGCTGCTGGGTGATCCTCTGCCCGCGCAGGTGCCGGTCGATATCGTGGCGCATACGGTCGTGCTGCCCTATTCATCCGGTACCACCGGCCTGCCCAAAGGCGTGATGCTGTCGCATCGCAACCTTGTTGTGAACGTGGACCAGATCATCGCCGCTGCCGATTTCCGCGCGGGCGAGGTTGCGGCAGGGTTTTTGCCATTCTTTCACATTTACGGCATGACGGTACTGATGAACGTCCATCTGGCAGGCGGCGGCGCTGTGGTGACGATGCCGCGTTTCGATCTGCCGCTGTTCTTGCAGATCAGTCAGGACCACAAGGCGCGGCGCATGTGGATTGTCCCGCCGGTGGCGCTGGCGCTGGCCAAGCATCCGTTGGTGGACCAATATGATCTGTCCAGCATAGAACAGGTGTTTTCGGGTGCCGCACCTATGGGGGCTGAATTGTCCAATGCCGTGGGCAAGCGGCTGGATTGCATCAGCCTGCAAGGCTACGGGATGACCGAGCTGAGCCCGGTGTCCCATGTTACGCCTGCCACAGCGGCGGTTGCGGGGGCCTCTGGTCTGGCGTTGCCGAACACATCCTGCCGGATCGTCGATATCGACACGGGCGCCGATCTGCCTGCTGGCGAAGATGGCGAATTGTGGATCAAAGGGCCGCAGGTGATGCAGGGCTATCTCAACAACCCCACGGCCACCGCCGCGACAATCACTGATGATGGCTGGCTGCGCACGGGCGACATCGCGCGGATCGACGATCAGGGTTATATGTTCATCGTGGACCGGCTGAAGGAATTGATCAAATACAAGGGCTTTCAGGTCGCTCCAGCCGAGCTGGAGGCAGCATTGGTCGCGCTTGAAGGTATTACCGATGCCGCCGTGATCGGCCTGCCGGATGCAGAAGCCGGCGAATTGCCAATCGCCTTTGTTGTTGCGGGTAATGGCGCACCGGACGCCGATGCAATCATGGCGCATCTGGGCCGGACGCTGGCGCATTACAAACAATTGCACCAGATCCATATTGTGCCCGAAATCCCCAAATCGGCCTCGGGCAAGATCCTGCGGCGCATGTTGCGTGACCGGATCGCGGCGCAAGCAGAATGACGCCAGCCGGCGTCGGGACAAAAACGCCACGCGGCGTCGTATTGTGACAAGCCTGGGCGCGCGATGCGCCTAGGGTGGCGGCAATTGAAGAAAGCCGTCCGATGCACGAACGCCGAATACCCGAATGGTTGCGCCATGCTCCGGCGCCCGGTGTACGTGGGTTCGCCACCCTTGCAGGGACCGAGGCCGTCGCGCGCGGCATCCTGATTTCCGTGTTTCCGCTGGCGATGTACAACGCATTGCAGGACGCACAGCTGATATCAGAGGCGTATTTTCTGGTGGGCATCCTGTCGCTGGCGGTCGGGCTGATGGTACCTTTTACGACCCGTTATCTGCCGCGCCGCTGGGTCTATGTGATCGGGGCAAGCTTTTTCGTGACGGGGTCGCTTTTCGCGGCGACAGGCGACCCACTGGCCGTTGTGTTCGGGCTTGGGCTGAACACGATGTCCACCGTTATCACCTTCGTCTGCTTCAACGCCTATGTGATGGACTATATCTC
>NZ_CH672414.1:1738638-2058638 GCF_000152785.1 Yoonia vestfoldensis SKA53
TCGCGGCTGTTTTACAGTGCAGCGGGCTGGACCATCGGGCCTGCGCTGGGGGTCTTTCTTTACAGCTGGTGGTCCCCCGCGCCGTTTTTCATCGCGGCATGCGCTGCTTTTTCCATGCTGAGCCTGTTCTCGTGGATGCGCCTTGGCAATGGCAAGCTGATCACCAAGGCGACACGACCGCCCGCGAACCCGCTGGCCTATCTGCCACGTTTTGCAGGGCAGCCACGGCTGATCGCGGGCTGGATTTTCGCAGTGGTCCGATCGGCAGGCTGGTGGGTCTATATCGTCTATCTGCCGATCTATGCGATTGAAAACGGGCTGGGCGACAGGATCGCCGGGATCGTGTTGTCGATGTCGAATGCGGCGCTGTTCATTACGCCGCTGATGCTGCGCTGGATGCAGAAACATTCGATCCGCTATGCGGTGCGCACCGGCTTTGTCACGGCGGGCTGTCTGTTCAGCATCGCGGGGCTGGCCGCGGGCTGGCCTTGGGTCACCGTGCTGGCACTGGTCGGCGGGTCGTTCTTCCTGATCCTGCTGGACGTGTCGGGCGGCTTGCCGTTCCTCTTGGCCGTCAAACCATCCGAGCGGACCGAAATGGCTGCCGTCTATGCCAGTTTCCGCGATGTGTCGGGTATCCTGACCCCCGGCACGGCCTGGCTGGTCTTGTTGTTCGCGCCAGTGTCGGGTGTTTTCGTGGCATCGGGGGCGAGCTTGCTGGCCGCATGGGCGCTGTCGTCCAAGCTGCATCCGCGCCTTGGGCGGGCGCGGATCACAATCGCGCCAGCGGAATGATCATAGCTCCAGCGCCCGTTCCAGTGACGTGAGGATCTTGCGCTGCTGGGCCGTCCAATTGGCGCGGCTGCCACGAAACAACGTCGCCTGACTGGCATGGATCAGCCCGTCGGACAGGATTTTCAGCCCATTGGCGCGCAGCGTCTCACCGGTCGAGGTGATATCGGCAATTGCCTCGGCAGTTTCATTCTTGACCGTGCCTTCGGTGGCCCCTTGGCTGTCGATCAGCTGGTAATCGGCCACACCATTGTCGCGCAGGAATTCGCGCACCAGCCGGTGGTATTTCGTGGCGATCCGCAGGCGGAACCCGTGCTGCGCGCGAAACGCGGCTGCGGCTGCATCCAGATCATCAAGTGTATCGACATCAACCCAAGCCTGCGGCACTGCGATCACCAGATCAGCCCCGCCAAAGCCCATCAGTGCCATTTCCCGCACACGGCCCTGCCAATTCACCAGCTTTTCGCGCACCAGATCGGACCCGGTCACCCCCAGATGGATATTGCCCAGCGCCAGTTCGCGCGGGATTTCACCCGCTGACAACAAGACCAGTTCCAACCCCTCGATCCCATCCACGGCACCGGCATATTCACGCTCTGACCCAGATTTGCGCAAGGTGACGCCACGCGCGCCAAACCAGTCAAAGGTCTTTTCCATCAACCGCCCTTTGGACGGCACGCCAAGCTTCAGCATCTGCCCACCTCCAGCGCCAGATCGGGGCGGATCACGCCGCCCACCGCAGGCACCGCGCGCCCCTGCCCCAACCGCGCGGTCAGCGCGTCATAACGGCCACCTGTGGCAATCGGCGGCAGTTCGGGGCGCTCGCTCGCGTAAAAACCAAAGACGAAACCATCGTAATATTCAAGCGACGTACGCCCATAACTGCCTTCGAAATCGAGCGTGTCAACGTCGATCCCGCGGGCGGCCATCGCATGCAGCCGCGCCTCCATCCGGCGCACGGCACTGCCGATGCTGGGCATGTCCACGGCGATATCGCGCAGCACGCTCAGCGCATCGGTGCTGGTGGCGCGCAGGCCAAGAATCGCATCGATCAGCGCGGTTTCATCGGACGACAAGGGCGCTGCTGCGGCATCCGCACGCAAGGCTGCGATACGGGCCGCAACCTCTGCCTGACTGCGCAAGCCGATCTCGGGACCGGCAGCGGCGAAAGGATCATCCGCCGCCAGCAAGGCCGCACGCAGGGGCGGCACATCACCCGCGCCATAGCGGCGCAGCAGCGCGCGAAATCGGACCGGCCGCCAGATATGGCGCAGCAAAGCTGCCTTGCGGTCCTCGGTCGTGCGCAACCCGCGCACCGCAGCCATCAGCACGCCGATATCGCCTGTTGCCGCCCGCAAAGGCAGGCCTGCCAGCCCTGCGGCGATCACGGCAAAGACTTCGGCATCGGCGGCGGCGGGGTTCTGGCCGTCAAACACCTCGTATCCGACCTGCACATATTCATTGGCACGCGTCTCGTCGGTTTCTTGTTTGCGGAACACCTTACCCGAATAGGTATAGCGCGCGGGATCGGCATAGGTTTCCATATGCATCTGCACGACCGGCACCGTGAAATCGGGGCGCAGCACCATTTCGCCGCGCAAGGGATCGGCGGTCAGATAGGCGCGCGCACGGATATCATCGCCATAAAGATCAAGCAACAGATCGGCAGGTTGCAGCACATCCGCCTTGACCACGACAGCCCCTTGCGCTGCGAAATGGTCACGCAGGCGGCGCGCCTCGGTCAGGGTCGCGGGCGAGGTCGGCATCAGCCCTGCCCGTCCAGAATGGCGCGCACGCGGGCGACCATCTGCTCACGTGACACTTCGTATTGGCTGGGGCGGTCTTTCCATTCTTCCAACGTGGCGTTCTTGGCAATCTGCGCCCCAAGGATCAAATCCTTGATCTGCACGACACCTTTGGCGAATTCGTCGCCCCCCGCGATGATCGCAACGGGTGATGCGCGCTTGTCGGCATATTTCAGCTGGTTGCCGAAATTCTTGGGATTGCCAAGATAGACCTCGGATCTGATCCCCGCCTTGCGCAATTCGGCCACCATGCTTTGGTAATCGGCCATATGCGCGCGGTCCATGACAGTGACGATGACGGGACCGGCAGATGCAGACGTGATGCGCCCCGTGGCGCGCAAGGCAGCCAGCAGCCGGTCCACCCCGATCGAGACACCCGTCGCAGGCACCTCTTGTCCGGTAAAGCGCTTGACCAGATCGTCATAGCGCCCCCCCCCCGCGACCGAGCCGAAATTGCGCGGACGGCCCTTTTCATCGGTGACCTCAAAGGTCAGTTCGGCCTCAAAGACAGGGCCGGTGTAATAGCCAAGGCCGCGCACGACGGAGGGGTCGATGACGATGCGGTCGGGGCCATAACCTTGGGCAGACAGCAATCCTGCGATCTCGTCAAGCTCTGCGACACCGGCCACCCCGATGGGCGAGCCTGCCACCAGTTCGGCCAGCCGCGCGACGGTGGCGGCACCGGTGTCGCGCTTGGCCTCCATGAACCCGATGACGACATCCGCCTGCGCCTGCGACAACCCCGCGCCCTTGGTGAAATCGCCACTCTCATCCTTGCGACCCTCGCCCAGCAGCGCGCGCACGCCCGCCACACCCAGCCGGTCAAGCTTGTCGATAGCACGCAGCACGATGCCGCGTTCGGCTTCTGTGTCATCCCCCGACAGGCCGGCCACCTCTAGCACGCCGTTCAGAACCTTGCGATTGTTGACACGAATGACGTAATCACCGCGCGCGATGCCCACTTCTTCCAGACAATCCGCCAGCATCGCACAAATCTCGGCATCCGCGGCGACACTGGCCGCCCCCACCGTATCGGCATCGCATTGGTAAAACTGCCGGAACCGGCCGGGTCCGGGTTTTTCATTGCGCCAGACCGGCCCCATGGCATAGCGGCGATAAGGGCTTGGCAGATCGTTGCGATATTGCGCCGCCACCCGCGCCAAAGGGGCGGTCAGATCATAACGCAGCGCCAGCCAATCGGCATCCTCCTGCCATGCGAAAACACCCTCATTGGGACGATCCACATCAGGCAGGAACTTGCCCAAAGCCTCGACCGTCTCGACAGCGGATGTCTCCAAAGCATCAAATCCATAGCGATCGTAGACAGCCGCAATCTTGGCCAGCATCGCGGCCCGTTCGGTCACATCCGCGCCGAAATAATCCTGAAACCCCTTGGGCGTCACTGCCTTGGGGCGCGGTTGCTTTTTGTCACTGGCCATCGCGATGTCCTTTTGCTTTGGCGCGGTTTACCCCGCAAGCATGACAGGGGCAATGCAATGCAAGGCTGCACCAAAGGCCCTTTCACTTCTTTTTTCCAAAAATACTCAAAGCAGAACCGCGCCACAGGCTTTGCGCGCGCGCAAGGGCGGTGTATCAGACACCATGAACACCATTGACCCGCTCGAAGAAAAAATCGCCCATCTCACGCGCAGCGTCGATGATCTGTCTGATATTGTCGCGCGTCAGGACAAAGAACTAGCGTTGCTGACGCGGCGCGTCGCGCTGTTGATCGAACGGGAAATGTCGCGCGATCAAGACGCCGGCAACAACGTCACCTTGACAGACCAGCGCCCGCCGCATTGGTAGGGAGCATCACGATCCGGCTTACGCGTCCTCGACCTCGATCACCCCGCCAAGGCTGCGCAAGGCACCCTTGATCTGCGGATTGACCGGAAACGGCTCGCCAAGATCAAGCTCGACCTCGCCGGGCAGATCCGCATTGGTCAGGCAGATATAGACCGGCCCACGCGCGGCGCGCACCCCGTCGCGGGCGGCACTGGCCAGAATGCTGGCAATCGTGTCAATCGCGCTGGGGCTATCGATGAACACGCGCAATCCCGCCGAACCTGCATCGGCCACCACACTGTCGATGGGCGACACCGACCGGCCCAAAAGCTTGAGCTGGTCCCCCTCCATCGTCGCCTCGCATTGCAGCACGATCTGCGATCCTGTCTCCAGATAGGTGCGCGCGACCTCAAGCGTGTCGGAAAACATCGTGACCTCGTATTGGCCCGTTGGATCAGACAATTGTACAAAGGCGAAACGGTTGCCACGCGCCGATTTGCGTTCTTGCCGGCCTGACACGGTGCCTGCCATCTTGACCAGCGCCGCACCCTTTTCGGCACGCGCGATCACCTCGTCCAGCGTCAATACCTGCTTGCGTTTCAGCGCGCCCATGTAATCGTCAAGCGGATGGCCCGACAGATAGAACCCGATGGCCTTGAATTCCTCGGCCAGCCGTTCGGCAGGCAGCCAGTCATCGCCAAAGGCAAGGCGCGGTTCGGGCAAATCCTCGCCCGCATCACCGAACAGCGATACCTGGTTAGATGATTTTTGATCATGGATCGCCGCCGAATAGGCAGTCAGCGCATCCAGCGATGCCATCACCCGCCGCCGGTTGCGGTCAAGCACATCAAACGCCCCTGCGCGGGCGAGCATCTCCAGCGACCGTTTGCCGATGCGCTTGAGATCACAGCGCCGCGCGAAATCGAACAGGTTCACGAATGGTTTCGGTGTCGCCCCGGACGCAGATCCGGGGCCTCCGGCGGAGTGAGGCCCCGGGTCAAGCCCGGGGTGACCCTCACGGCCCGCAACGATCAGCTTCATCGCCTCGACACCGACGTTTTTCAAAGCACCCAGCGCATAGACCAGCTTGCCGTCCTGCACCTCGAAAGTAGCACCCGACCGGTTCACGCAGGGCGGGATGTAATCAATCCCCAGCCCTTTTTTGACCTCTTGGAAATAGACGCCAAGCTTGTCGGTCAGGTGGATATCGCAGTTCATGACACCGGCCATGAATTCGACCGGATGGTTCGCCTTGAGCCATGCAGTCTGGTAACTGACCACGGCATAAGCTGCGGCATGCGATTTGTTGAACCCGTAATTGGCGAATTTCTCCAGAAGGTCGAACACCTCGCGCGCCTTTTTCGGCTCCACCCCGTTGGCCTTGGCGCCGGCCTCGAATTTGGGGCGTTCCTTGGCCATTTCCTCGGCGATTTTCTTACCCATCGCGCGGCGCAACAAATCCGCCCCGCCAAGGCTGTAACCCGCCATGACCTGCGCGATCTCCATCACCTGTTCCTGATAAACGATGATGCCTTGGGTTTCCGCCAGAATGTGGTCGATCGACGGATGGATCGATTCCAGCTCTTTGATCCCGTTCTTCACCTCGCAATAGGTGGGGATATTCTCCATCGGGCCGGGCCGGTAAAGCGCCACCAGCGCCACGATATCCTCGATACAGGTGGGTTTCATGCGCTTGAGCGCATCCATCATGCCAGAGCTTTCCACCTGAAACACGGCGATGGTCTTGGCAGATGCATAAAGCGCATAGGATTTCGCATCATCCAGCGGGATCGCCCCGATATCATATTCAAAACCTACGGGCGGCTGATACAGCACATCGCCATCCGCGGTGACATTCAGGCTGCGCCCCGCCTTGCGGATCAGTTCCACTGCATTGTGGATCACGGTCAGGGTTTTCAGCCCCAGAAAGTCGAATTTTACCAGCCCCGCCTGTTCCACCCATTTCATATTGAACTGGGTTGCGGGCATGTCAGAGCGCGGGTCTTGATAAAGCGGCACCAATTCATCCAGCGGCCGGTCCCCGATTACCACACCCGCGGCATGGGTCGATGCATTGCGCAACAGCCCCTCGACCTGCTGGGCATAGGTCAGCAGGCGTTGCACGACCTCTTCGTTCTTGGCCTCTTCGCGCAGGCGCGGCTCGTCCGCCAGCGCCTTTTCGATGCTGACGGGTTTGACGCCTTCGACGGGGATCATCTTGGATAGGCGGTCCACCTGACCATAAGGCATCTGCAACACGCGCCCCACATCGCGCACGGCGGCTTTGGACAAGAGCGCACCAAAGGTGATGATCTGCCCCACACGGTCGCGGCCGTATTTGTCCTGCACATAGCGGATGACTTCTTCGCGGCGGTCCATGCAAAAGTCGATGTCGAAATCAGGCATCGACACACGTTCGGGGTTCAGAAAGCGTTCAAACAGCAGGCTATAGCGCAAAGGGTCCAGATCGGTGATCAGCAGCGCATAGGCGACGAGCGAGCCAGCCCCCGACCCCCGCCCCGGGCCTACGGGAATCCCGTTGTCCTTGGCCCATTTGATGAAATCGGCGACGATCAGGAAATAGCCGGGAAACCCCATGCCCTCGATGATGCCAAGCTCGAAATCGAGCCGTTTTTCGTAGTCCTCGATACTTGCCGCATGCGGGATCACGGCCAGCCGCGCGCGCAGCCCTTCTTGCGCTTGCCTACGCAATTCGGCGACTTCGTCATCGGCGAATTTGGGCAGGATCGGCGCCCGTTTATAGGCTTTGAAGGCGCAGCGCTGTGCGATCTCGATCGTGTTTTCCAAGGCTTCGGGCAGATCGGCAAACAGCGTCGCCATTTCGCGTGGGGATTTGAAATAATGCTGCGGCGTCAGGCGGCGGCGCGGTTCTTGTTGATCGACATAAGCGCCATCCGCGATGCAGATCAGCGCGTCATGGGCTTCGTAAAAGGCCGATTTTGGGAAATAGACGTCGTTGGTTGCGACCAGCGGCAGACCCTTGGCATAGGCCATTTCGATATGGCCACGCTCGGACAGCCGTTCCGCCTCGGGCAGGCCACCATCGACAGGGTGGCGCTGCAATTCGACATACAACCGCTGCGGATAGATCGCAGCCAACTGATCCAGCAACAGATCGGCCTTGGCCTGTTGGCCGTGGCGCAACAACCGCCCGATGGGGCCGTCCGGGCCACCCGTCAGGCAGATCAGCCCCGTACCATATTGCGCCAGCTCATCCACGGTGACCTGCGGCAATTCACCGGCAGCATCCAGATAGGCGCAGGAATTCAGCTTCATCAGGTTCAGATAACCCGCCTCGTTCTGCGCCAGCAGCACGATTGGGGCGGGTGGTTCGGGCCGTTTGCCGGGGTCAGGGGTGGCATAGGCCAGATCAAGCTGGCAACCGATGATCGGCTGCACGCCTGCCTTGACAGCGTATTCGGAAAACTCCAGCGCGCAGAACATGTTGTTGGTATCGGTCACGGCGACCGCAGGCATCCCCATGCCCGCCGCCAATGGGGCCAGCGATTTGACCGGCACCGCCCCTTCCAGCAAGGAATATTCGGTATGGGTGCGCAGGTGGATGAATCGGGGGCTGTCTGTCATTTGGCGAAACTAGCGGATGGGCGCGCAGGTACAAGGCCGCGTGCGGCCGCTGCCTTGACTTGGACCGCTTTAGACTGCCACTAGACCCGATGACGGCGAAACTTGATAAATTCTTTGGGGCGATGTCGGACCCAACACGGCGCGCGGTGCTGGAACGGCTGGCCTCTGGCCCCGCCAGCGTGGGTGAATTGCACAGGCCGCACCAGATGGCCCTGCCGACCTTCATGCGGCATCTGAAAGTCCTGGAAGACAGCGGCGTGCTGCGGTCGGTCAAGAAAGGCCGCGTGCGAACCTGCCAGCTGGAAACAGCCCCCTTGATCGAGGTGCAAGGCTGGCTGGCATGGCAACGCACGATCTGGGAAAACCGCGACGCGGGCCAACCCTGAGAGCCGCCCATTTTTTTAGCGAAAGCAGCGTTGCAGGGCAATTGGCGGCGAAAACTCTTGCAAACGGGCGGTCAGGCCGGTTTGATACGCTGTAGTGACGGGCAGATGTCTACGCCGCATCGACATTTGCATCCTTTTGATCTGGTAACGCGGCAGGTCTACACCAATGGAAATCACGTTTCTTCTGAACGGGGAAACCATGCGCATCACCGCGCAACCCACAACGACGTTGCTGGATTGGCTGCGCAATGACCAAGGCCTCTGCGGCACCAAGGAAGGCTGCAACGAGGGCGATTGCGGCGCCTGCACAGTGATGGTGACGGATGACAGCGGCGCGAAATCGCTGAACGCCTGCATCCTGCTTTTGCCCCAGCTGCATGGCAAGGCCGTGCGCACCGTCGAAGGCATTGCCGCACCGGATGGTGCGCTGCACCCGGTCCAGCAGGCGATGATCGACCACCACGGGTCGCAATGCGGGTTTTGCACCCCCGGTTTCATCGCCGCGATGGCGACAGCCCATCTGGCCGGCCGGACCGACCATGATGATGTGCTGGCAGGCAATTTGTGCCGCTGTACGGGCTATGCCCCGATCATCCGCGCGGCGAAGGCGGCAGAAGCCCTGCCCAGCCCTGATTGGGTCAAAGATATCCCGCCTGCGGTCGCACCCGCCCTCTATGCGCCCGAGACTTTGGATGAGCTGGCCGCATATTATGCTGCCCACCCCGATGCAACGATTGTCGCGGGGGCGACCGATGTCGGCCTTTGGGTCACAAAACAATTGCGCGACCTGCAAATCCCCGTATTCCTGCACCGTTGTGTGGACTTGCAGCACATCACCGTGGCGGATGACGCCATTGACATTGGCGCAGGTGTGACCATGGCCGCGGTATTGGGTAAGATGGGTGAATATCACCCATCCTACGCGGAATTGATCCGGCGGTATGGGTCTGATCAGGTGCGCAATGCGGCGACTATCGGCGGCAATATTGCCAATGGATCGCCCATCGGGGACAATCCACCCGCGCTGATCGCGCTTGGCGCGACCTTGCATCTGCGGCACGGGGAAGACACGCGGCAAATGCCGGTCGAGGATTTCTTTCTCGACTACGGCAAGCAGGACCGCAAGCCTGGCGAATTGGTGACGGGCGTCACCCTGCCGCGCGTGTCCCCTGATCTGCGCTGCTACAAGATATCCAAACGCTTTGATCAGGATATTTCCGCCGTCTGTGGCTGTTTCAACATCAGCGTCGCGGATGGCGTGGTCACAACCGCGCGGATTGCCTTTGGCGGGATGGCCGGCGTGCCGAAAAGGGCCGCAGCGGTCGAGGCGGCCTTGATCGGTCAACCTTGGACGCAAGAAAGCGTCGCTGCCGCCGCTCGCGCCTTTAGGGATGATTTCACGCCGCTGTCAGATATGCGCGCCAGCGCGGATTACCGGCTGCAGGTCGCGCAGAACCTGTTGCTGCGCTATTTCGCGCAAAGCACGGGGCAAGCCGCCAATGTGCTGGAGGTATCGGCATGAGCGTCGCAACATCCTTGCCACATGATGCCGCCCATCTGCATGTCACCGGACAAGCGCGCTATATCGACGATATCCCCACGCCTGCAGGCACGCTGCATCTGGCTTTTGGCCTGTCGGATGTGGCCAAGGGTGCCATCACCGCGATGGACCTTGACGCTGTGCGCGCCGCCCCCGGTGTGGTGGCGGTGCTGACGGCAGATGACCTTCCATTTGCCAATGATGTCTCGCCTTCGGTGCATGATGAACCGCTGCTCGCCACGGGCGAGGTGCATTATCTGGGCCAGCCCCTGTTTGTGGTCATAGCCGACAGCCACCTTGCCGCGCGCAAGGCGGCACGGCTGGGCAAGGTCAGTATCACGCCAGAGACGCCGATCCTGACGATTGATCAGGCTTTGGCCGCGAACAGCCGGTTCGAGGATGGCCCGCGCATCTGGACCAAAGGCGACTTCGATGCAGCCTTGGCCGCAGCACCCCGCCGCATCACCGGCCAGATCGACATGGGCGGGCAGGAGCATTTCTATCTTGAAGGCCAAGCCGCCCTTGCCCTGCCGCAGGAAGGCGGGGATATGGTGGTGCAAAGTTCCACCCAGCATCCCACGGAAATCCAGCACAAGGTGGCGGATGCCTTGGGTCTGCCGATGCATGCCGTGCGCTGCGAGGTCCGCCGCATGGGCGGCGGGTTCGGCGGCAAGGAAAGTCAGGGCAATGCTTTGGCGGTGGCCTGTGCCGTGGCGGCACGGCTGACAGGGCGGCCTTGCAAGATGCGCTATGACCGCGACGACGACATGATGATCACGGGCAAGAGGCATGATTTCCGTATTACCTATGACGTCGGTGTGGATTCGGATGGCCGGTTGCTGGGTGTCGATTTTGTGCAGATGACGCGGTGCGGCTGGGCGATGGACCTGTCGCTGCCAGTGGCGGACCGCGCGATGCTGCATGCGGATAATGCCTATCATCTGCCCGCCGCGCGGATCACCTCGCACAGGCTCAAGACCAACACGCAATCGGCCACCGCCTTTCGCGGTTTCGGAGGGCCGCAGGGGGTCTTGGGCATCGAGCGGGTGATGGACCATGTCGCAGCGGAACTGGGGCTTGATCCGGTGGTCGTGCGGCAACGCAATTTCTATGCCCCGATGGCGGAAGACGAAGCTGCGCCTGGGGCGCATGGGGGGCTGTCTGCCCCCCACGGTGCTGCGCACCTGCCCCCCGAGGATATTTCCGCTCGAACGATGGAAGCGCAGACCACGCCTTATCACATGCCGGTCACGGATTTCATTCTGCACGGGTTGGCGCAGCGGTTGCTGGAGACGTCCGCGTATCACGCGCGGCGCGCGGCGATTGCACGCTGGAACGAAGGCCAGCCGGTGTTGAGGCGCGGGATCGCGTTTAGTCCGGTGAAGTTCGGGATTTCCTTCACGCTGAGCCACCTCAATCAGGCGGGGGCGCTGGTGCATGTGTATCAGGATGGCTCGGTCCATATGAACCACGGCGGCACCGAGATGGGGCAAGGCCTGTTCCAGAAGGTGGCGCAGGTGGCGGCCAGCCGGTTCGGGATCGACGTGGCGGCGGTCAAGATTACCGCCACCGACACTGGCAAGGTGCCGAATACATCGGCGACGGCGGCATCGTCGGGGTCGGATCTGAACGGGATGGCGGTGGCCAATGCCTGCGATACGATCCGCGACCGGATTGCGGCCTGTTTGGCGCAGGTGCACCAGTGCCATGTGGCGGACGTGCATTTTGCGGATGGCCATGTGCATGCCGGCGGTGATGTGATGACTTTTGCCAAGGCCGCACAGACCGCCTATTTCCAGCGTGTCAGCCTGTCGGCCACTGGGTTTTACAAGACGCCGGGTCTGAGTTGGGACCGCATTAGGGGCGAAGGCAAGCCGTTTTTCTATTTCGCCCAAGGTGCCGCTGTGACCGAGGTGGTGATTGATACGCTGACCGGCGAGAACCGGATTTTGCGTACGGACCTGTTGCATGATGCTGGCGCTTCGCTGAACCCGGCGCTGGATATTGGGCAGGTTGAGGGTGCCTTTGTCCAAGGCGCGGGTTGGCTGACGACCGAAGAACTGGTCTGGGACGCCAAGGGCCGGCTGCGCACCCATGCGCCCGCGACCTATAAAATCCCCGCCTGTTCGGACCGGCCAGAGATTTTCAACGTGGCGCTTTGGGACCAGCCCAATCCGGCGCAGACGATCTATCGGTCCAAGGCGGTGGGCGAGCCGCCGTTCATGCTGGGGATTTCCGCATTCCTAGCGCTGTCAGCGGCGGTGCAGGCCTGCGGGCCATCCTATCCCGATTTGCAGGCCCCTGCCACGGCAGAAGAAGTGCTGCGCGCTGTTCATCGGGCGCGCGGATGACGGGTATCCGCATCACGGTTGCGCAGACCGCAGGATCGGCCCCGCGCGAGACGGGGGCGCAAATGATGGTCTGGGCCGACCGCATCGAAGGAACGATCGGGGGTGGCGCGCTGGAATGGGACGCCATGGCCGAGGCGCGCCGGATGCTGGTCGACGGCCGGACCCAACACCGCGCGACGATCCCGCTGGGGCCTGCCTTGGGCCAATGCTGCGGCGGGTCGGTGACGCTTGTCTGGGGTGTGGCAGAGGCGCTCGAAGATCCGCCGCGCCGCGCTTTGTGGATTTACGGCGCAGGCCATGTGGGCCGTGCAATCGTGCATGTAATGCAGCCTTTGCCGGATTTCGCGATCACCTGGGTCGATGTGGCCGCTGACAGGTTTCCGCAAACGGACGTGACCACCTTGGTCGCCGTCGATCCCGCGCAAGCGGTGCGCCATGCACCCGATCAGACTGATCACCTGATCCTGACCTATAGCCATGCGCTTGATCTGGCCCTGTGCCACGCGATCCTGTCGCGTCCGTTCGCGAGTGTGGGGTTAATCGGGTCAGCGACCAAGTGGGCGCGGTTTCGCAAGCGGTTGGGCGATCTGGGGCATAGTTCTGCACAAATCGACCGCATCGCCTGCCCGATCGGTGATCCGGCGCTGGGCAAACATCCGGCAGCCCTTGCGCTTGGCGTCGCAACCGCCATGATCAGGACTGAGACGCGCCAGAGCAGGGAGCGCCAAGCATGACCACACCTTTGCTGCGCCTGCGCGGCCTGACCAAAGCCTATCCGGGCGTCGTGGCCAATCAGGACGTGTCTTTTGACATCCAGCCCGGCGAGATTCACGCGCTGTTGGGCGAAAACGGCGCGGGCAAATCGACCTTGGTCAAGACAATCTATGGTCTGGTCAAACCCGATGCCGGGCAGATGGAATTGCAAGGTGCAGTTTTCGCGCCCGCAGAACCGCGTGCGGCGCGCATGGCGGGTGTGGCGATGGTGTTCCAGCATTTTTCTCTGTTCGATGCGATGAACGTGGCCGAAAATATCGCGCTAGGCATGGAAAATCCGCCGCCCCAGCGCGAGATCGCGGCGCGCGTGCGGCTTGTGTCGGACCAATACGGCCTGCCTTTGGACCCGTTGCGGATCGTGGGCGAGCTGTCGGCGGGCGAACGTCAACGGGTCGAGATCGTACGCTGCCTGTTGCAGGACCCCAAGCTGTTGATCATGGACGAACCGACTTCGGTGCTGACGCCGCAAGAGGTGGCGATCTTGTTCGAGACCCTGCGCCGGTTGCGCGCGGCGGGCGCGGCGATCTTGTATATCTCGCACAAGCTGGAGGAAATCCGCGCTCTTTGCGATGCGGCAACAGTGTTGCGGCTGGGCCGTGTGGTGGGCAGTTGCGATCCACGCACCACATCCGCACGCGAGATGGCCGAATTGATGGTGGGTAGCAGCCTGCATGTCCCGCACAAGGCCGCGCGCCCCGAAGGCGAGGTGATCCTGACCTTGCAGGGGCTGAGCGCGAAGGCGCCGCACCGCTTTGGCACCGCGCTGCGCGATATCGATCTGACGGTCAGGCGCGGCGAAATTCTGGGTATCGGCGGTGTGGCCGGCAACGGGCAGGACGAACTGGTTGCGGCCTTGTCGGGTGAAATCCGCACGCGGCGCGACATGGTCCTGTTTGATGGCAAAAGCATCGGGCATCTGGCCCCGAACGCGCGCCGCCGTCTGGGGCTTTTGGCCGCGCCCGAGGAACGGATGGGCCATGCTGCGGCCCCCGATATGAGCCTGACGGAAAATGCGCTGCTGACGGCGGCTGCCAGGCAGGACCTGACCGCGCGCGGGTTTGTGCGCTGGGGCAAGGCGCGCGAATTCGCGGCCAATGTCATCGCGGCTTTTGATGTGCGCACGCCGGGGGCGGGCAATACCGCGCGGTCGCTGTCGGGCGGCAACCTGCAAAAATTCGTGATCGGCCGTGAGATCATGCAAGACCCAGCCCTGCTGGTCGTCAACCAGCCGACCTGGGGTGTTGATGCATCCGCCGCGGCGGCGATCCGGCAGGCTCTGCTGGATCTTGCGGCCAAAGGGGCGGCGGTGATCTGCATCAGTCAGGACCTTGACGAGTTGATGGAGATTTCAGACAGGTTTGCCGCGTTGAACGCAGGGCGGCTATCCGCACCCCGCCCCGCACAGGGGCTGAGCGTGGAACAGATCGGGCTGATGCTGGGCGGTGCGCATGACATGGAGGTGGCACATGTTGATGCCTGACTTTGATGCCGCCGGCGGAGATATTTATGCTCTGATGATGAAGGGGCTGGCATGATCCGGTTAGAAAAGCGCACGGCGCCGTCGCGGTTCTGGACTTATGCCGCCCCCTTGCTTGCGGTGGTGTTGACCATGGTCTGCGGTGCTTTGTTGTTTGCCGCACTGGGCAAAGACCCGTTCGAGACGATCCGGACGATTTTCTGGGACCCGCTGTTTTCGGAGTTTTCGTGGTATTACCGCCCGCAGCTGTTAATCAAGGCGGCCCCATTGGTGCTGATCGCGATCGGGCTGTCGTTCGGATTTCGCGCGGGTGTGTGGAACATCGGGGCAGAAGGCCAGTATATTCTGGGCGCGATCTGCGGGGCGGCGGTGGGGCTGGCGTTCTATCCAACCGAAAGCCCGTTCATCTTTCCGCTGATGGTGATGGCGGGTGCTTTGGGCGGGTGGGCCTGGGCGATGATCCCGGGGTTTTTGCGGGTCAGGTTTGGCACCAATGAAATCCTTGTGTCGCTGATGCTGGTCTATGTCGCGCAGAGCCTGTTGGCCTCAATGGCGCTGGGAGCGTTGCGCAACCCTGATGCCAGCGGGTTTCCGGGCAGCCGGAACCTTGCGCGCTATCCCTCCGCGACAAGCTGGATCAATGAAAGTGCCGGGCTGCATTGGGGCGTTGTCTTTGCGCTGATCGCGGTGATTTTCGCCTATATCACTTTGTCGCGGCATATTTTCGGGTTCCATGTGCGCCTGTCGGGGCAAAGCCCGCGGGCCGCACGGTTTGCCGGGGTGAACCCCGGCCTACTGGTGTTGATCTGCATGGCGATCTCGGGCGCGCTGGCGGGGCTGGCAGGGTTGTTCGAGGTGGCGGGACCATCGGGGTTGATCAGCATTGATTTCAACGCAGGTTATGGCTTTACCGCGATCATCGTCGCTTTTCTGGGACGCTTGCATCCCGTTGGCATCCTGCTGGCGGCGGGGCTGATGGCGCTGACCTATATCGGTGGCGAGATCGCGCAATCGAACCTTCGCCTGCCAGCCGCGGCCATTCAGGTGTTGCAGGGGATGTTGTTGTTCTTTCTTTTGGCAGTTGATGTGCTGACGCATTACCGCATCCGGCTCACAGCGCGGGGGGTGGCATAATGGATCTATCCGCAATCAACCCGATCCTGTTGCTGGCCTCGCTGATGGTGGCGGCGACCCCGATCCTGCTGGCGGCGATCGGCGAATTGGTGGTCGAACGCGCCGGCGTGCTGAACCTTGGCGTCGAGGGGATGATGATCACCGGCGCTGTCTGCGGGTTCATCGTGACGATCAATGCGGGATCGCCGCTGCTGGGCTTTGCAGGGGCCGCGATCGGAGGCGCGTTGCTGGCGCTCGTGTTCGGCGTATTGACGCAGGTTCTGCTGTCCAACCAAGTAGCCACGGGGCTCGCGTTGACGCTGTTTGGCTTGGGCTTCGCTGCATTGCTCGGGCAGGGCTATATCGGGATCAAAGCACCCGTCATCCCGAAATGGCCAGTGCCGGTGCTCAGCGATATTCCGGTGATCGGGCCGATCCTGTTCAACCATGACCCTGTCGTTTATCTGGGCATCGCCATCATCGCCGGCGTGTGGGCTTTCCTGCGCTATAGCCGCGCCGGACTGATCCTGCGCGCGGTGGGTGAAAACCACGACGCAGCCCATGCGCTGGGCTATCATGTGATTCGCGTTCGGCTGCTGGCAATCATGTTCGGCGGGGCCTGCGCGGGGCTTGGCGGGGCGTATCTGAGCCTTGTGCGCGTGCCGCAATGGACCGAAGGGCTGACCGCCGGGGCGGGCTGGATCGCGCTGGCCATCGTGGTTTTTGCAAGCTGGCGACCATGGCGGCTTTTGCTAGGTGCTTATTTATTTGGCGGTGTGACCGTGTTGCAGCTTAATCTACAGGCGGCGGGGATGGCGATCCCGGTGGCATATCTTTCCATGGCACCATATCTGGCAACTATTCTAGTTCTGGTTATGATGCGGGCGGGACGGGCACCGGGGTCGCTGGCCCAGTCTTTCCACGCCTCGCGTTGAGGCTTTGACCACCAAGGGGATGAAGATGAAATTCAAGAAATTACTGGCCGGGACGGGCATTGCCCTTGCCTTGGCGACAGGCGCTTTCGCGCAAGACAAAACCACCGTCGGTTTCGTCTATGTTGGCCCCGTCGGCGACGGCGGCTGGACCTATGAACACGACAAGGGCCGTCAGGCCGTCGAAGCCCATTTCGGCGACGCTGTCGAAACTGTCTTTGTCGAAAGCGTGCCTGAAGGCCCCGATGCCGAACGCGTCATCACGCAGATGGCTCTGCAGGGTGCCGACCTGATCTTTACCACGTCATTCGGGTATATGGACGCGACGATCAACGTGGCTGAGCGTTTTCCGGACGTAAAGTTCGAACATGCGACGGGTTACAAGACCGCAGATAACGTGGCGATCTATAACGCTCGTTTCTATGAAGGCCGTGCCATTCAGGGCCATATCGCGGGCCAGATGACGCAAAGCAATATCGTCGGTTATATCGGATCTTACCCGATCCCCGAAGTGATCCAGGGCATCAACTCTGCGTTTATTCACGCGCGTGAAGTGAACCCCGATGTCGAATTCCGCGTCGTCTGGGCCTATACTTGGTTCGACCCCGCGAAAGAGGCCGAAGCCGCCACCGTGCTGATCGAACAGGGTGCCGATGTGATCCTGCAGCACACTGATTCGACTGCACCGCAGGCCGCAGCGCAGGCTGCCGGCAATGTCGTGACCTTTGGTCAGGCATCCGACATGTCCGAATTCGCGCCATTCCCGCGCGTGTCCTCCATCATCGACGATTGGGCGCCTTATTATGTCGCGCGCACGCAGGCCGTGATCGACGGCACTTGGGAAAGCAGCGACACATGGGATGGTATCCCCCAAGGCATGGTCAGCATCGGTGAAATCACCGAAGCCGTGCCTGCCGAGGTCAAAGCATCGGCCGAAGCGATGATCGAAGCGATCCGCGCGGGCGAATACCACCCGTTCACCGGACCGCTGAACCGTCAGGACGGGTCGGTCTGGCTGGCCGAAGGTGAAACCGCCAGCGATGGCGACCTGCTGGGCATGAATTTCTATGTCGAAGGTCTGACAGGCGACATTCCGCAATAAGCGGATCAAGCCGGATGAAAGGCCCCGCCACTGGCGGGGCCTTTTGCGTTATTTGGGCTGTTTGACAATCTCGCCCGACCGCAACCGGCGGCGATAGCTGTGCAGCTCGCGCTTGACGATGGGCATCAGGCAATACAACGCGATGATGTTTACGATCGCCATGGAAAACAGCATCGCATCCGAAAAGTCGATCACCGGCCCAAGGCTTGCCGCCGCACCGATCACGATGAACAGGCAAAAGATAATCTTGAAGATCAGCTCTTTTACCGCACCTTCGCCGAACAGGTAGGTCCAGGCCTTCAGCCCGTAATAGGACCAGCTGATCATCGTGGAAAAGGCGAACAGCACCACGGCCACCATCAACAGCACCGGAAACCACGAAAACGCCGTCGCATAGGCTGCCGAGGTCAGCGCCACGCCGCTGACATCACCCGCCGTGGTGATCCGGCCCAATTCGGCGTTCCAGATATAGAGGCCCGTCGCGGAGTCCTGCGCCAGCACGCCACTGATCACGATCACAAGGGCGGTCATCGTGCAGATCACCACCGTGTCGATAAAGGGTTCCAACAAGGCAACATAACCTTCGGTCACGGGTTCCTTGGTGCGCACCGCCGCATGGGCAATGGCGGCAGAGCCGATCCCGGCCTCGTTGGAAAAGGCCGCACGCCGGAACCCCTGGATCAGCGCGCCGGTAAAGCCGCCGACGACACCAAGCCCGGTAAAGGCACCTTCGATGATCTGGCCAAAAGCCCAGAGGATCTGGTCATAGTTGATCAGCAGGATCAACAGCGACACCAGCACATAGAAAATACCCATGAATGGCACGATCTTTTCGGTCACGCGCGCAATCGATTTCAGGCCACCCGCGATCACGGCAAAGGTCAGCAGCGCCAGCACGACGCCGGTGATCCAGCCCGGATAATCGCCCACCACGGTCGAGATTTGCGCATGGGCCTGATTGGCCTGGAACATATTGCCCCCGCCCAAGGCCCCAAGGATCGTGAATATCGAGAATACCACTGCCATCGCCCCGCCCAAGGGCAGCCCGCGTTCCTTGAAGCCTTTGACCATGTAATACATCGGCCCGCCGGACACCGACCCGTCGGGATATTCGTTTCGGTATTTGACGCCCAATGTGCATTCGGTAAACTTGGTCGCCATGCCGAACAGGCCCGCGACGATCATCCAGAACGTAGCCCCTGCCCCGCCGATGCTGACCGCGACAGCAACGCCCGCGATATTACCCAGACCGACAGTGCCGGACAATGCCGTGGTCAGCGCCTGAAAATGGCTGACCTCGCCTGCGTCGTTAGGGTCGGAATAATCGCCTTTGACCAGCCGGATCGAATGGACGAAGCCGCTGAACTGGATCGCGCCGAAATAGACGGTAAAGACAACCGCCCCCACGACCAGCCACAAGGCGATCCATGAAAAATCCGTGCCCGGAAAGGGGGCAAAAATAAACCCGACATACCAGCCGGTGTAATCCGCGAATATCCCGTTGATCCGTTCGTCAAGGCTTACAGCCTCTTGTGCTGCGGCAAGGCCCGGCAGCAGACAGGCCGCCAGCGCGGCCATGATGTGATGCAGTTTCAACATGATAAAGCATTTCATGGGATGATCGTGATCGGCACGCTGGCCGTCGCAGCAAGCCGCCCCGCAACGCCGCCGAACAGCCGCGATTTCAACCCGCGCGCGCCGATGCGCCCGACGATGATCTGCTTGGCCCCCCGTTCGCGGGCCAGAGCGTCAAGGATGTCGGCCGCATCGCCATGGCGCACGATGCCTTCGATGTCGAACCCTTCGGCCCGCGTCATGGTCAGCGCGGGATTAAGCACGCGCTCATGCGCCATCGCGATCTCGGCCTCGCGGCGTTTGTGGCGTTCGCGGTTTTCCTCGGCTGTCTGAAAGGTGAATGGCGACCATTCGATCACATAGCAGATGACAATGGCACAATCGCCGATGGCCGCCGCGCGGTCCATGGCAAAGGCAAGCGCGCGCGCCCCCGTTTCGGACCCGTCAAGGCCGACGATGAACGTGGTTTTTTCCATGGTGATACCCCCGTTGGTTGATGTTCCAGTGTGGTTTGCAGGACAAGCGTCGCGCGGGCAGGTTCGGGTGCCTGCCTGCCACAACCTTAAGGACTGCATCCTGCTTTTGGGAAAAAATCTGACCGATGGAGCATTTTCAGGAACAACGGCCATCTGATAGATAGACAATAACCCTAAAAGTCGGCCTTTTGTCGCTTTGACAGTCCAAACGCCTTGGCTTTCTTCCGGCGGCTCTGCCCTGCAAGACCGATTGCCCCCCGCGCGGGCTTGCGTTATCGACAAGGCTGATCCTGATCAGAACAGCGGAGCAGCGCAAATGGCAGCCTATCAATACGTCTACTTCATGGACGGCGTGTCCAAGACCTATCCCGGTGGCAAAAAGGTGTTCGAGAACATCCGCCTGAACTTTTTGCCGGGCGTGAAAATCGGGGTTGTCGGTGTCAACGGCACGGGTAAATCCACGCTGATGCGGATCATGGCCGGACAGGACAAGGATTTCGCTGGCGAGGCTTGGTCGGCTGAGGGCGCGCGTGTTGGTTACCTGCCGCAGGAACCCGAATTGGACCCAAACCTGACCGTGCGTGAAAACGTGATGCTGGGTGTGGCGGGCAAAAAGGCAATTCTCGATCGCTATAACGAAGTGGCGATGAATTATTCCGAAGAAACCGCCGACGAGATGGCGCAGCTTCAGGATGAAATCGACGCGCAGAACCTGTGGGATCTGGATGCGCAGATCGACATCAGCATGGAGGCGCTGCGCTGCCCCCCCGATGAGGCCGATGTGACCACCCTGTCGGGCGGCGAAAAGCGCCGTGTTGCGCTGTGCAAGCTGCTGCTCGAAGCGCCTGACATGCTGCTGCTCGACGAACCGACCAACCATTTGGACGCCGAAACTATCGCATGGTTGCAACAACACTTGATCGACTACAAAGGCACGATCCTGATCGTGACGCACGACCGCTATTTCCTTGATGCGATCACAGGCTGGATTCTGGAACTCGACCGTGGGTCAGGCATCCCGCATGAAGGCAATTATTCCAGCTGGCTGGAAGCCAAGGCCAAACGGCTGGAACGCGAAGCAAAGGATGACAAATCCAAGCAGCGCACGCTGGAACGCGAATTGGAATGGATGCGCCAAGGGGCCAAGGCACGGCAGGCCAAATCCAAGGCACGGATCAGCGCCTATAACGATCTGGCCAACCAGTCAGAGCGTGAAAAGATGGGCCGCGCGCAGATCATCATCCCCAATGGCCCGCGTCTGGGCAACAAGGTGATCGAGGTCGAAGGCCTGAAAAAGGCGATGGGCGACAAGCTGTTGATCGAGGATCTGACGTTTGATCTGCCCCCCGGCGGGATCGTCGGCGTGATCGGGCCGAACGGCGCGGGTAAATCCACGCTGTTTTCGATGCTGACCGGCCAGACCCAACCTGATGAAGGCTCTGTCAGCTATGGTGACACGGTGAAACTGTCCTATGTGGACCAATCGCGCGACGCACTTGCCCCCGACGCCACCGTCTGGGAGGAAATCACCGGCGGCGCCGAAATCATCATGCTGGGCGACGCGCAGATGAACAGCCGTGCCTATTGTTCGGCCTTCAACTTCAAAGGCGGCGACCAGCAGAAAAAGGTTGGCCTGCTGTCGGGCGGTGAACGTAACCGCGTGCATATGGCCAAGCTGTTGAAATCCGGCGGCAACGTGCTGCTGTTGGATGAGCCGACCAACGATCTGGACGTCGAAACTCTGCGCGCGCTCGAAGATGCGCTGGTTGATTTCGCCGGCTGCGCGGTGGTCATCTCGCACGACCGCTTCTTCTTGGACCGGATCTGCACACATATTCTGGCCTTCGAAGGCGATGCCCATGTCGAATGGTTCCAGGGCGGGTTCACCGATTACGAAGAAGACAAAAAATCGCGTCTTGGGGCCGATGCGCTGGAACCCAAGCGGATGAAGCACAAGAAATTCGTGCGCTGAATCCGCCGTTTTGCGCGGGGCGGTATCGTCACCGCGCCGCGCAAAACCCGTGGTTACAAAGTTTCCCTTGCTTTATTGCGGTGCAAGCCTCATGTTGTGGCTGCAAACGTTATTCTTCTCGACCCACTGTTCTCCTTTCGGCCACAGTCACTCGATCAAGTTCTGACTAAGCCGCGCTGCCGCAATCTCGCGGGCAGCATCAAAAAGGAATAATACGATGGCCAATGGCACCGTAAAGTGGTTCAACGCAACTAAAGGCTTCGGCTTTATCGCTCCTGAAGGTGGATCCAAGGACGTTTTCGTCCACATCTCCGCTGTAGAGCGTTCCGGCCTGACTGGCCTGAAAGATGACCAGAAGGTCACTTTCGACATCGAATCCGGCCGTGATGGCCGCGAATCCGCGATCAACCTCGCGCTCGCATAAGATTTCGATCTTGAAATGGCGCACGGCTTCCGTGCGCCATTTTTTTTGGCAAGGGCCTGCCATGATTGGCCCAGCTTTCAAATTTTGTTGATTTTACGGCAGATCGTGGCAACATGAGGCTGCGACGTTGATAAATCGACCACTGTCTCCTTTCGGCCCAGTCATTCGATCTTACGTTGACCGAGCCGGTCCGCTGCACAATGCGAGCGGAAAAAAAGAGGAAAGACAAGGACATGGCTTCAGGCACTGTCAAATGGTTCAACACCACCAAAGGCTATGGTTTCATTGCACCCGAAGGCGGGTCCAAGGATGTATTCGTGCATATCTCTGCTGTCGAACGGTCGGGCCTGACCGGTCTGAAAGACAACCAAAAGGTGAATTTCGACATCGAAGCCAGCCGTGATGGGCGTGAAAGCGCCGTCAACCTGACACTGGCCGATTAAGCTCGGACGTCAGACGTTACCCGATCAGGCCTCCGGCTGGTGACATCCGGTGGCCCCTATCGCGGGACATCCGCGATCAGGTCCAGAATAGCTGGCCCAATGTCGGCCACGATCAGCGCCACACCTTCGGCGCTGGGGTGGATGCCGTCGGCTTGCATGAAAGCCGGCAAATCGCTGTCGGTCACGCGCATCCCCGCGAACATGTCATGGTACAGCGGTACGTCATAGCTGGCGGCAAGGTCTGTGTAATTCGCCTCGAAATCGCGTTTGTAGGCGGGGCCGTAATTCGCTCCAACCTGCAGCCCGACCAGCAGCATCGCAACACCGGCCTGCTGGCCTGCAGCAAGAATGCCATCCAGATTGGTGCGGCTGACAGCAGGATCAAGCCCGCGCAGGTAATCATTGCCGCCCAAGGCCACGATCATCGCATCCACCTGCGGCGTCAGGGTCCAGCCCACCCGCGCCAGACCGCCTGCTGTCGTGTCACCTGACACGCCGGCATTGATCATCGTCACATCAGCGCCTTGATCGCGCAGCCATTGTTCCAGCTGCGGCACGAGCCCCTGCCCCTGATCCAGCCCGTAACCGGCCGTCAAACTGTCACCAAGTGCCGCGATTGTCACCGTTTGCGCATGCCCGGCTGTCATCGTCAGCAAAACCACCCCGCCGATGTTGCGCAGGCCACGGATCGCCCCATATGCAAAAGTGACCCCGCGACCAAAGGCTTTGCGCATGACCGACCCTGTTCTGACAATCACTGACCTTAACCTGTCGCTGGACGGCAATGCAGGGCGCGTCGATATTCTGCATGACATCTCGCTGACCGTGGCGCAGGGCGAAACCTTGGGGCTGGTCGGGCCAAGTGGGTCGGGCAAATCATCGCTCCTTATGGTGATGGGCGGGCTGGAACAGGCGACATCGGGGCGGATCATGGCGCTTGACCAGGACCTGACGGCGATGAACGAGGACCAGCTGGCTCGCTTTCGTAGGGATAATATGGGGGTGGTGTTCCAATCTTTCCACCTGATCCCGACAATGACCGCGCTGGAAAACGTGGCAACGCCGTTGGAACTGGCAGGTGTGCGCGATGCCTTTGCCCGCGCCGAGGCGGAATTGCGCGCTGTGGGCCTTGGTGACCGGATCAACCACTACCCCAGCCAGATGTCAGGCGGCGAACAGCAGCGCGTGGCCCTTGCCCGCGCCTCTGCACCGCGGCCCAAGATATTGCTGGCGGATGAACCAACCGGCAATCTGGATGCCACCAACGGGGCCGCAATCATCGATCTGTTGTTCGATCTACGCGACCGGCATGGGGCCACGCTGATCATGGTAACCCATGCCAATGAACTGGCTGCGCGTTGCGACCGCGTGGTGAACCTGCGCGACGGGCGGATCGACACGCTGGCAAAGGCCGCCGAATGACCCTGCGCATCGCGTCACGTTTCGCTTTGCGCGAATTGCGCGGTGGTCTGCGCGGGTTCCGCGTGTTTCTGGCCTGTCTGGCGCTGGGTGTCGCAGCGATTGCCGCCGTGGGCACCGTGCGCGCAGGGATAGAGGCGGGGCTGACCCGCGATGGCGCGGCCCTTCTGGGTGGCGATGCCGAGGTGGAATTCACTTATCGCTTTGCCCGTGCCGAGGAACTGGCCTTTCTGAACAGCATCGCAGACCGGATTTCCGAAACCGTCGATTTCCGGTCGATGGCCGTGGTGGATCGTGACGGCACCACGGAACGCGGGCTGACCCAGATCCGCGCGGTGGATGATCCCTATCCGCTGGTCGGTGCCGTGCAGCTTGACCCCGCAATGCCGCTGGCCGATGCGCTGGCCGATCAGGGCGGGGTGATGGAACGGGTGCTGGCCGACAGGCTGGGGCTGGTGGCGGGCGATACGTTCCGGCTGGGCGAGGCCACATTCACCCTGCGCGCGATCCTTGAACGCTATCCAGACAATGCATCCGCCGGTTTCGGCCTTGGGCCACGCACGATTGTTTTGACCGACGCTCTGGCGGGGTCCGGCCTGATCGTCGAAGGCACGCTGTTTTCCACACAATACCGACTGGACCTGCCCGCAGGGGCTGATCTCGCGGCACTGGAGCAACAGGCCGAGGATCAATTCCGCGACGCGGGCCTGCGCTGGCGCGATAGCCGGCGAGGTGCGGGCGGGGCTGCACAATTCGTGGACCGGATCGGGGCGTTCTTGATCCTTGTTGGCCTCTCGGGGCTTGCGGTCGGCGGGGTTGGTGTCTCTGCAGCCGTGCGCGCCTATCTGGCGGGCAAGACCAGCGTGATTGCCACGCTGAAAACGCTGGGCGCGACGCGGTCCACTATTTTCCTGACCTATTTCATCCAGATCGGCGTGCTGACATTGGCGGGCGTGACGTTGGGGCTGATCCTTGGCGCAGGCCTGCCAGTGGTGCTGGCTCCCTTTATCGAGGCACGTTTGCCGGTGCCAGCGGTGTTCACGATCTATGCCGCGCCCTTGGTCGAAGCAGCGGTTTACGGCATCCTCGCCGCGCTGATCTTCACGCTCTGGCCCTTGGCCAAGACCGAGGATATCCGCGCCGCGACCCTGTTCCGCGATGCGTTTTCCGCGTCACGCGCGCTGCCGCGTAAGACTTATCTGGCGGTGATCGCGGGGCTGTTGACCCTGCTCGTGGGAGCGGCGATCTGGTTTTCAGGCACGGTTTTCCTGACGCTCTGGACCGCAGGCGGGATCACCGGATCGCTGCTGATCCTGACCCTTGCCGCCGCCCTGATCCGCTGGATCGCGCGCAAATCGCGGCTGGCGGCGCGCGGGAACACATCGCTGCGCATGGCGCTGGGGTCGATTGGCGCGCGGGGGGGGGAATCCACATCCGTGGTGCTGTCGCTGGGGTTGGGGCTGACGGTGCTGGCCGCCGTGGGCCAGATCGACGGCAACCTGCGCAGCGCCTTTGCCGATGACCTGCCTGCGGTGGCACCCAGCTATTTCTTTGTCGATATCCAGCCCGACCAGATCGGCGGGTTCCGCGAACGCCTTGATCAGGACGAGGCCGTCAGCCGCTATGACACCGCGCCGATGCTGCGCGGCATCATCACCCAGATCAATGGCCGCCCCGCGACCGAAGTCGCCGCAGGCCATTGGGTCGTGCGCGGTGACCGCGGCGTGACCTATGCCGATGCGCAGCCTGCGGGCACCGAGATTACCGCAGGCGCATGGTGGCCCGCGGGCTATGACGGCCCGCCCCAGATCAGTTTCGCCGCCGAGGAAGCCGCAGAGATCGGCCTGCAATTGGGCGATACGATGACCGTCAACATCCTTGGCCGCGACATTACCGGCGAGGTCACCAGTTTTCGCAACGTCAGCTGGGAAGATGCGGGCATCGGTTTCGTGCTGGCGATGAACCAAAGCGCGTTGCAAGGCGCGCCGCATAGCTGGATTTCCACTGTCTATGCCACACCGGAATCCGAGGCCGCGATCCTGCGTGATCTGGCCACCGCCTATCCCAATATCACCGCGATCCGCGTGCGCGATGCGATTGATCAGGTGATCGCGCTTGTCGGCGGGCTGTCGGCGGCAACGCGCTATGGCGCGCTGATCACGCTGGTCACGGGGTTTCTGGTACTGATCGGCGCAGCCGCGGCAGGCGAACGCACGCGCACCTATGAAGCGGCCGTGCTGAAAACGCTGGGCGCGTCGCGGCGCAGTATCCTGGCCAGTTTCGCGCTGCGGTCTGCCTTGCTGGGGCTGGCGGCGGGGGTTGTCGCGCTTGGCGCGGGGATATTGGGGGGGTGGGCTGTCGCAACCTTTGTCATGGACACCGGCTATACCGTGATCTGGGGCAATGCGCTGTTGATTATCGGAGGCGGCATCATGGCGTCTCTGCTGGCGGGGCTAGGTTTTGCCTTGCGCCCCTTGGCCGCGAAACCCGCACGCGTGTTGCGCGCGCGGGAATAACGTCAAAGCTTGGGCTTAACCTGCAACAGAGGCATGACGTCGGCCATTTCGGGGCCGCGTTCAAGCCCTGTGACGGCCTTGCGCAGCGGCATGAACAGGCCCTTGCCCTTGCGGCCAGTCTCGTCCTTGACGAGCGTGGTCCAGTTTGACCATGTATCTGCCGTGTAGGGCGGGCTATCGAGCAGGAACAATGCCTTGGCGATAAATTCGCGGTCTTCGTCATCGACCAGCGGTGTCGCCCCGTCGCGCAACATTGCCCACCAGCCGGCCACATCGTCCAGCGTGGCGATATTGTCGCGCACCAGCGTCCAGAAAGGCACCCGCAGGTCGGTTGGCACACCAGCCGATGTCAGCACATCGGCCACGTCCTGCGCCGACAGCGTGGCCAGATAGCGCGCGGTAAGCGGGCCAAGATCCTCGGCGTCGAACTTCGTCGGGGCCGACCCGAATTTCGACAGATCGAACCCGGCCACAACCTCGGTCACATCTGCGCGCAATTCCACAGGATCAGCGGACCCCAGCCGCGCCATCAGCGACAAGATCGCCTGTGGTGCGATGCCTTGGGCGCGCAGGTCGCGCAGCGACAGCGTGCCAAGGCGTTTTGACAGCGCCTCGCCCTTGGGACCGGTCAGCAGGGAATGATGCGCAAAGCGGGGTACGGTGCCGCCCAGCGCCTGAATGATCTGGATCTGGGTTGCGGTATTGGTCACATGGTCCGATCCGCGCACGATATCGGTGATGCCCATTTCCACATCGTCTACAACGGAGGCGAGTGTGTAAAGGATCTGCCCGTCATTCTTGAACAGGACCGGATCACTGACCGAGGCCGCGTCGATCGAGATGTCCCCAATGATCCCGTCTGGCCAGTCGATCCGCTGCTGGTCCAGTTTGAACCGCCAATGCGACCCACGCTCGGCGCGCAATGCGTTCTTTTCATCCTCGGTCAGGGCCAGCGCTGCACGGTCATAGACCGGCGGCTTGCCCATGTTGAGCTGCTTCTTGCGCTTGAGGTCGAGTTCCACCGGCGTTTCGAAACATTCGTACAACCGGCCCATGTCGATCAGCCGCTGCTTGGCCTCGGCGTAGCGGTCCATGCGGCGCGACTGGTATTCCATCCGGTCCCATGTCAGGCCAAGCCATGTCAGATCGGCCTTGATGCCTTCGACATATTCATCCTTGGACCGTTCGGGATCGGTGTCGTCGATCCGCAAAACGAAAGTGCCGCCGTTCTGCCTTGCAATCGCATAGTTGAACAAAGCCGCGCGCAGGTTTCCGATATGCAGCCAGCCGGTGGGGGATGGGGCGAATCTTGTCGTGGTCATGCGATATACTCCTATTGCGGCACGCTTTGTCATGTTGGGGGCGTTTTGTCCATGCAAGGCACAGCGATCACAAAAGCGTTGGTTGCCAGACAGACAGCGCGAGCTACGTCTGCTGAAACCAATTTAAGGAAGGATTTCGTCATGCTGATTTCCCGTCGTCAGGCCCTGCTGTCAGGGGCTGCCCTGCCATTGGCTGCGGCTGCCCCGTCGCTGGTGCAGGCACAGGCCGCCACCGCCAGCCTGCCCACGCACCGCGATTTTACGCTGGGCGATTTCCGGGTGACCACCCTGTTGTCCGGCAGCCGCCGTGTCGAAAACCCGCAAGGCATTTTTGGCATGAACGTTGATGCCGATACCTTTGCCGCCGTCAGCGCCGAAAACTTCATTCCAACCGATGCCGCGCAGTTCTTTTTCACGCCCACCGTGCTGGACACCGGATCAGAGGTCATCCTGTTCGACACCGGCAACGATGCCGCCGGAATCACCGCCGCACTGGCCGGTGCCGGTTACACAACCGACCAGATCACCCATGTTGTCCTGACCCATATGCATGGCGACCATATCGGCGGTCTGACCGATGAAAGCGGCGCGGAAACATTCGCCAATGCCGCCTATGTCACGGGTCAGGTGGAATACGACCATTGGGCCGGTGCCGAAAACGAAGGGTTCAATGCCAAGGTTCGCCCGCTGGCCGAAAAGATGTCGTTTCTTGAGGATGGTGACGCCGTGCGCGGCGGCGTGACCGCAATGGCCGCCTTTGGCCATACGCCCGGCCATATGGGGTACATGCTGGAAAGCGGCGGATCACAGCTGTTCTTGATGGCAGATACCGCCAACCACTATGTCTGGTCGCTGGCCTATCCCGATTGGGAAGTCCGCTTTGATATGGACAAACAATCCGCCGCTGCGACCCGCCGTCGTGTGATGGGGATGGCCGCTGCCGACCGGATCCCACTGATCGGCTATCACATGCCGTTCCCGGGCCTTGGCTTTATCGACACCCGCGCGGATGACACGTTCCATTTCGTGCCGCATTCCTATCAGCTGATCTGATCAGCTAGGATCGCGCCAGCGGTTGACGATCGGATACCGCCGGTCCAGCCAGAAGGCGCGATCCGACAACCGCACGCCGGGGGCCGCCTGAAAGCGTTTGTATTCGCTGATATAGACCAGATGTTCGATCTTTTTGACGGTGGCGCGGTCATAACCCGCCGCGACGCAATCAGCGACCGAGGCGTCACCGTCCACCAGCATGGCCAAAATACCATCCAGCACGTCATAAGGCGGCAGGCTGTCGTCGTCGCGCTGGTCGGGGCGCAGTTCGGCTGATGGTGGCTTGTCGATGATCGCGGGCGGGATCACCTGCCCCGCCGGCCCCTGCATCCAGTCGCGGTGATGGGCGTTGCGCCAGCGGCAGATGTCAAAAACACGGGTTTTATACATGTCTTTGATCGGGTTATAGCCGCCGGCCATATCGCCATAGATCGTGGCATAGCCCACCGCGACCTCGGATTTGTTGCCGGTGGTCAGCAGCATTTCACCAAACTTGTTGGATTGCGCCATCAACAGCAGGCCACGGATGCGGGACTGGATGTTTTCCTCGGTCAGATCGGCAGGCATGTCGCCAAACAGCGGCGCGAGCGCCTCGGTCACGGCGGCGCGCGGGCCTGCTATGCTGACGGTGTCATAGCGACAGCCCAGCGCGCGCGCGGCAGCGGCGGCATCATCCAGCGACGCCTGCGACGTATATTCCGACGGCAGCATGACGCAGCGCACCTGATCCGCCCCCAGCGCATCAACGGCGATGGCGGCGACGATGGCGGAATCAATCCCGCCTGACAGGCCCAACAGGACCTTGCCGAAACCGGTCTTGCGCAGGTAATCGCGCAACGCCTCGACCATAGCGCGGTAATCTTGTTCCAGATCGTCAGGCAACAGCGCCTTGGGACCATCAAGCGTGACCCAACCTTGATCGGTTTCCTGAAAATCCACATGTGTGATCGCCGCGTCAAAGACGGGCAATTGCACGGCCAGCTTGCCACCACGGTTCAGCACGAACGACCCACCGTCGAACATCTGATCATCCTGCCCACCGATCATATTCAGATAGACCAGCGGCACATCGTTTTCCACGACGCGCGCAATCATCGTTTGCAACCGGATCGGGAACTTGTCACGGAAATAGGGCGATCCGTTCGGCACAACGAGTATCTGCGCCCCGCTTTCGACCATGGTTTCGCAGACATCGGGGGACCAGGCATCCTCGCAGATCGGCGTGCCGATGCGCGGACCACCCGCCAGCGTGACCGGGCCAGAGATAGCGGCGCTATTGAACAGACGCACTTCGTCGAAGACGTTGAAATTAGGCAGGAAATGTTTGCGAAACCGCGCCGTGATCTTGCCCCCGGCCAGATAGACGTAACAATTATAAAGATTGTCATCCTCGACCATCGGCAGGCCGATCCCCAGCACTGGCCCATCCGCGCAGGCCCGCGCCAAAGCATCAAGCCGGCTCGCGGCATCGGCGACAAAAGCCGGTTTGCGCACCAGATCCTGCGTCTGATAGCCTGTCAGAAACATTTCCGGCAGCACCACCAGATCGGCGCCCGCCGCCTTGCCTTCCGCCCATGCCTGCGCCGCCAGCGCCGCATTGCCCGCCAGATCGCCCAATGTGGGATTAAGCTGTGCCATGGTCAGGCGAAAGATGCGTGTCATAGTTTTGTCCCAATATGCTGAAACTGATGTAGCAGAACCGAGCGCGGGGGAAAGACCAATGGCGACATTCACCGCTGCTACCGTCTTGCACGTTGTCAGGTGGCAGTAGCTCTTTTAAGCTGTGCCAACCTTAGGGATCGGAGACGAGGATGAAGATGTTTGGTTTACCTCAGGGGATCGCCACGACCCTTTTGATTGCAGGGTTCGCTGCCAGCGCACAGGCGCAGGACATCCAGACAAAGCAATATGACGACGGTGGCGTTTACGAAGGCACCTTTGTCGATGGCCTGCAGGACGGTACCGGCACCTATCGGTTGCCAAATGGATATGAATATTCCGGCGATTGGGTTGCGGGCGAAATTCGTGGCCAGGGCATCGCGCGCTTTCCCAACGGATCGGTCTATGAAGGTAGCTTTGCTGCGGGTAAGCCCGAGGGCCAGGGCAAGATCACCTTTGCCGACGGCGGTACTTTTGAGGGTGACTGGGTCGATGGCACTATCACCGGCACCGGCGTGGCCGAATATGCCAATGGTGTCGTCTATCAAGGCGAATTCCGCAATGCGATGCATCATGGGATCGGTATCATGACCGGCCCTGGCGGCTATTCCTACGAAGGCGAATGGATCAACGGCATCAAGGAAGGCGAAGGCCGCATCACCTATCCCGATGGTGCGCTTTACCAAGGCAGCCTGCGCGCAGGTGAACGCGATGGCACTGGCACGCTGACCATGGCCGACGGTCTGGTCTATACCGGCGACTGGGTCGCAGGCCAGATCGAGGGGACCGGCACGCTGACCCAACCCAATGGCGATATCTACGAAGGTGCTTTGGTTGCTGGCCGCCGCGAAGGTCAGGGCCGCATCACCTATGCCAATGGCGACACCTATGAGGGCAGCTTCATGAGCGACCGGCGCGAAGGTGCAGGCACGTTCCAAGGTGCAGATGGTTACGTCTATACCGGTGAATGGGCGGCCGGTCAGATGTCCGGCATGGGCGAGGTCACCTATCCCGACGGGTCGGTCTATGTCGGCAGTTTTGCAAATGATCTGGCCGATGGCACCGGCAAAATCACTTATCCTGACGGGTCAACCTATGAAGGCACATGGGTCGCTGGCGTGATCAGTGGCAAGGGCATTGCGACCTATGCCAACGGTCTGGTCTATGACGGCGAATTCCTGAACGCCCAGAACCACGGCCAAGGCAAGATGACCTATGCCGACGGCTATATCTACGAAGGCGCATGGGCCGAAGGCCAGCGCAACGGCATTGGCCGCGCGACCTATGCCGATGGCACGATTTATGTCGGCGAGTTCGTCGATGGCCAGCGCAGCGGCCAAGGCGAAATCACCCTGCCCGACGGGTTCATCTATGCCGGTGCGTGGCAGGACGGTGAGATCAGCGGCTATGGCATCGCGACCTATGCCAATGGCGATGTCTACGAAGGCAATTTCCTGCGCGGCCGCCGCGAAGGTGACGGCACGATGCGCTATGCGACAGGGCAGCAAAGCACCGGTTTGTGGTCGGACGGGGCGTTTGTGTCGCAAACAGCGGGCGAGTGACCCAAGCGCATTTATACAGGCGCGCCCGCGTCCATCCGCGACAAGAAATCCGCCGCCTCTGACAGCACCTGATGACGGCGGGCAGGGTCCATCTTGTCCCATACGGCGTACATCTGGCCCATCCGCGGATTGCCTTTGAAACGGTCGCGGTGGCGGTCGAGGAAATGCCAGTAGAGCAGGTTGAACGGACAGGCATCCGCGCCGGTCTTGTCCTGCACGCGGTAGGCGCAGCTGCCGCAATAATCCGACATCTTGTGAATGTAATTGCCAGACGAGATATAGGGTTTCGATGCGATGATCCCGCCATCGGCAAACAGGCTCATCCCGATGACATTGGGCGCCTCGACCCATTCATAGGCATCGGCATAAACCGCCAGATACCATTCATGCACCGCTGCCGGGGCGATCCCCGCCAGCAGCGCAAAATTGCCGGTAACCATCAGGCGCTGGATATGGTGGGCATAGGCGTCGGTCTTGGTCTGGTCCACCGCCTTGGCGATGCAGTTCATCTTGGTGGGTGCACCCCAGTACATCGCGGGCAGCTGTCGGGTGTGGCCCAGCGCGTTGCGGCTGACATAATCCGGCCCTTCGCGGAAATAGATACCGCGCACATATTCGCGCCAACCAATGATCTGGCGGATGAACCCTTCGACCGCGTTCAGCGGTGCGTGGCCCGCGCGATAGGCCGCCTCTGCGGCCTGACAGACCTCCAGCGGGTCCAGCAGGCCTGCGTTCAGATATAACCCGACAATCCCGTGATACAGGAACTTGTGGTCGTTCAGCATTGCATCCTGATAATCGCCGAACTTGGGCAACCCGCCCTTGATCCAATGCGCGAGATGCTGGCGGGCCTGGCCTGTGTCGGTGGCAAACCAGAACGGGCGCAGATCGCCGAAATTGTTGCCAAAGCGGCGCGCGACCAGATCAAGCACCTCTTCGACCACCGCGTCGGGGGTGAACTGCAGCGGCCCTGCGTAATCCACGCTGTCGGGGGCCGGTTTGCGGTTGTCATGGTCGTAATTCCACTTGCCGCCCTCAGGCTGGTCGCCATCCATCAGAATGCCCGTCTTGCGGCGCATATCGCGGTAGAAATATTCCATCCGCAATTGTTTGCGCCCCTCGGCCCAAGCATCGAAATCCGCGTGAGACGCGATAAACCGGTCATCGGGCAATGAATGGGATTGCAGCGGCATATCCCCCAGCGCCGCGATCAGCCGCCATTCGCCAGGTTCAGTATAGACGACACCCGCCGCCTTATGTTCGCTGGAACGCCGGATCAACTCGCCCGTGATCGAGCCTGTGTTGTCGGGATCATCCAGCCGCGTATAGGCGACCTGCCAGCCATCCGCGCGCAGCCGGTCCGCGAATTTGCGCATCGCGGCGAAAAGAAACGCGATCTTCTTGGGGTGATGCGGGACATATGATGCCTCATCCGCAACCTCGGCCATGACCACGACATCGTTGGCCTTGTCGCATTTGCGCAGGGCCGACAGATTGGGCGACAGCTGGTCGCCCAGAACAAGAACCAGCCTCACCACGGCACCTCGGCACCGGCATAGTCGAAAAACCGCCCCGTCTGCGCCGGTGTCAGCCCGTCAATGACCGCCAGCAGATGCGCCGCCGCGTCGGGTGCGGGCATGGTCTTATGACGGCCCGCATAATTTGCGGTAAACGGCGTCTCCACCGTGCCGGGGTGCAGCGCCACGCAAGCGGCCTGTTTGTGCGACCGCCCCAATTCGATCGCGGCCCCGCGGATGATCTGGTTCAACGCGGCCTTGGACGCGCGATAGGCATGCCAGCCGCCGATCTGGTTGTCGCCGATGGACCCCACGCGGGCGGACAGGATGGCTGCCACGGCAGGCCCATCCTTGGCCAACAATCGCGGCATATGTCGCAGAACCAACGCAGGACCAATCGTGTTGACCGCCAGAACCTGCGCCATGCTCTGCGCGTCGATCGCCGATAGCGCCTTTTCCGGCCCACTGCCCTGTGGCGCCAGAATACCGACCGCCACAAAGACCAGATCAAACGGGCCGTGCAGCGCACCCAGGTGCCGGTCAACGGATGAAGGATCGGTCACGTCAAACCCGTCAGCACGGCGCGACAGACGCGTCACCGCGACACCGCAACGTTCCAGTTCCAGCGCCACGGCCGCGCCGATGCCGCCAGAGGCGCCGATGATCAATGCATTTTTCATACTGATCAGGATAGGACGCCCGCCATGCGCGACCAGCCCCCATCCTCGCTTTGTTCCAAATACTCACTTTATCGGCTTTTCAACAGGCACAGGATTTGTATAGTCCCCCTATGATCACCATGGCACAGACATCCGGCACTGTCCCCGCCCTGCTACTTCTTAGCAGCGCCTGAGCGTGCCTGTCGGCGCGACCGCTCGGATGGGACAGCGCCGATACTGCCAAAGATCAAAGGAATAGTGACATGACCAAAGACAAAGTGTTGATTTTCGACACGACCCTGCGCGACGGCGAACAAAGCCCGGGTGCAACGATGACCCATGCAGAAAAGCTGGAAATCGCGGAATTGCTGGACGATATGGGCGTCGATATCATCGAAGCGGGGTTTCCCATCGCTTCGGAGGGTGATTTCAACGCGGTCAGCGAGATCGCCAAGCGTGCCAAACGCGCCACGATCTGCGGGCTGGCGCGCGCGAATTACAAAGACATCGACCGCTGCTGGGAGGCTGTGAAACACGCGTCATCCCCGCGCATCCATACATTCATCGGCACCTCGCCGCTGCACCGCGCGATCCCGAACCTCGATATGGACCAGATGGCCGAACGGATCCACGACACCGTGACCCATGCGCGCAACCTGTGCGACAACGTGCAATGGTCGCCGATGGATGCAACGCGCACCGAATGGGATTACCTGTGCCGTGTGGTTGAAATCGCGATCAAGGCGGGGGCAAGCACGATCAACATCCCCGACACCGTGGGCTATACCGCGCCGGCGGAAAGTGCGGACCTGATCAAGCGGCTGATCGCCACGGTCCCTGGTGCTGACAGCGTGATCTTTGCCACCCATTGCCACAACGACCTTGGCATGGCGACGGCCAATTCGCTGGCCGCCGTGATCGGCGGCGCGCGCCAGATCGAATGCACGATCAACGGCCTGGGCGAACGCGCGGGCAATACCGCATTGGAAGAGGTCGTGATGGCCTTGAAAATCCGTGGCGACATCATGCCATTTGAAACCGGCATCGACACACGCAAGATCATGAACATCTCGCGCCGGGTCGCGACCGTGTCGGGTTTTGCCGTGCAGTTCAACAAGGCGATCGTCGGCAAGAACGCCTTTGCCCATGAAAGTGGCATCCATCAGGACGGGATGCTGAAAAACGCCGAAACGTTCGAGATCATGCGCCCAGAGGATGTGGGCCTGTCTGGCACCAGCCTGCCCTTGGGCAAACATTCGGGCCGCGCCGCGCTGCGCGCCAAGCTGGCGGAACTGGGGTTCGATCTGGCGGATAACCAGCTGAACGATGTGTTCGTGCGGTTCAAGGATCTGGCCGACCGTAAGAAAGAAGTCTTTGACGACGACCTGATGGCGCTGGTCTATCAAAACGACAGCGGCGAGGACCGGATCAAGTTGAAATCCCTGCGCGTCATCTGTGGCACCGAAGGGCCGCAGCAGGCGGATATGGTGCTCGATATCGACGGCACCGATGTCAAGACATCGGCCACGGGCGACGGCCCTGTCGATGCGACATTCAACGCGGTCAAGGCATTGTTCCCGCATGGTGCGCGGTTGCAATTGTATCAGGTGCAGGCCGTCACCGAAGGCACCGATGCGCAGGCGACCGTGATGGTGCGGTTGGACGAGGACGGGCGCATCGCAACCGGCCAGTCCGCCGATACCGATACGGTCGTGGCCAGCGCCAAAGCCTATATCAATGCGCTGAACCGGCTGCTGGTGCGGCGCGCGCATTCGCAACCCGGCTATGACACCAAGGGTGTCAGCTACAAAGACAGCTAGGCCAGACGACTCGGATGAACGGCACAGGCGGCCCCCACAAAGGGGCCGCCTGTTGCGTTTAATGGGACGAAAGCAGGGTACAGCCAGCAGGTATGTTGCAATATTATTATTAAAGACATTCTTTATGTCCATTTTATCTAAATAATATTGCATTAGTACAACTAGCGCCTTGCCGCCGTCATCGCAGAAACGGGGGCTTCTATCCCTGCGCGGCAGTCTTTATAACCTATTCAACCGGGCGCAGCGGGACGGCGCGGGAGAGTGATTTTGAATAGGAAGGCCACAGCATGTTTGGCTTCGGTGGGATTTTTTCCTCGGACATGGCAATCGACTTGGGCACAGCCAACACGCTGGTCTATGTCAGGGGCAAGGGGATCGTTCTGTCGGAACCATCGGTCGTGGCCTATCAGGTCAAGAACGGCGTGCGCAAAGTACTAGCCGTGGGCGAAGACGCGAAACTGATGCTGGGCCGCACCCCCGGCAGCATCGAGGCGATCCGCCCGATGCGTGACGGAGTGATCGCGGATTTTGACACCGCCGAGGAAATGATCAAGCATTTCATCCGCAAGGTCCACAAACGGTCCACCTTTCGCAAACCTAAGGTCATTGTCTGCGTCCCACATGGGGCGACACCTGTCGAAAAACGCGCGATCCGGCAGTCGGTTCTGTCGGCAGGCGCGCGCCGCGCAGGGCTGATCGCCGAACCGATCGCGGCGGCAATTGGCGCGGGGATGCCGATCACGGACCCCACTGGCAACATGGTCGTCGATATCGGCGGCGGGACAACCGAAGTGGCTGTGCTGTCTTTGGGTGACATCGTCTATGCACGCTCGGTGCGCGTCGGTGGAGACCGGATGGACGAGGCGATCATCAACTACCTGCGCCGCCAGCACAACCTGCTGATCGGGGAATCCACCGCCGAACGGATCAAGACCAGCATTGGCACCGCGCGGATGCCTGACGATGGCCGTGGCCAGTCGATGCTGATCCGCGGGCGCGACTTGCTGAACGGCGTGCCAAAAGAAACCGAGATTAATCAGGCGCAGGTGGCCGAGGCTTTGGCCGAACCTGTCCAGCAGATCTGCGAAGCGGTGATGACCGCGCTCGAAGCGACGCCACCCGATCTGGCAGCCGATATTGTTGATCGCGGCGTGATGCTGACGGGGGGTGGGGCGCTGCTGGGCCAACTGGATCTGGCACTACGCGAACAAACCGGCCTTGCGATTTCGGTCGCGGACGAATCGTTGAATTGCGTGGCGCTCGGGACTGGCCGCGCTCTCGAATATGAAAAACAACTGCGGCATGTGATCGACTACGACAGCTAACTCCGGCCTAAGGACATCCGCCCCTTGGCACGCGACAATTCCAGTGAGACCTATATCACCCCCATCCGCAACCTGCTGGTGGGGGTGTTGGTCTTGGCGCTACTGGTTATCTTTGCGGTCTGGCGGATAGATAGCCCGCGCGTTGAACGGTTGCGGATGGCCGTGATCGACCGCGTGGTGCCATCGTTCGACTGGGTGATGGCTCCGATTAACGGCACCGCTAATCTGCTGGCCGATTTCCAAAGCTATCAGCGGCTGGCGGCCCAGAACCAGGATCTGCGCCGTGAATTGCAACAGATGAAAGCCTGGCGCGAGGCCGCGCTCCAACTGGAACAAGAGAACGCGAAACTTCTTGACCTGAACAACGTGCGGATCGACCCAAAGCTGACCTTTGTCACAGGGGTGGTGATGACCGACAGCGGGTCGCCGTTCCGGCAATCTGTCCTGCTGAATGTCGGCGCGCGCGACGGGATCATTGATGGCTGGCCCACCATGGACGGGATCGGGCTGGCGGGCCGGATCGCGGGTGTGGGCCGCCAGACAAGCCGCGTGCTGTTGTTGACCGATACATCCAGCCGGATACCAATCACGATCCTGCCGTCAGGGCAGCGTGCGATCCTTGCCGGCGACAGTACTTCCAACCCGATCATCGAGTTTCTGGAGGACCGCGCTGTCGTGCGTCCGGGCGACAGTGTTGTGTCATCAGGCGATGGCGGTGTCTTTCCAGCCGATCTTTTGGTCGGGCAAGTGGCGCTGGGCACCGACAACCGGCTACGGGTCCGGTTGGCGGTCGATTACCAGCGGCTGGAATTTCTGCGTGTCCTGCGCGCGCATCCGCATGAGGTGATCAACGATCCGGGCCGGCTTTTGACGCCGCTGCCAGAGATTTATGGCCCCTCCGCGCTCAGCCCCGCGGCACCGGCAACAGCCGAGGCCGCAGATGGCTGACATCGCAGAGCCGACAATCTGGGCGCGCCGGGCGGTGTTCGTGCTGCTGGCCTGCATCATCATAATCACACAGCTCGTGCCACTGAACCTTGAACCGGTGGTATGGGCGGCGCCTGACCTGCTGCTGGCGATGACCTGCGTCTGGGTCGCGCGCAAGCCGGGCTATGTCCCTGTCTATATCGTGGCGGCAGTGTTTTTCGCCACTGATCTGCTGTTCCAGCGCCCACCTGGGCTGTGGGCAGCGCTGGTTGTGCTGCTGACCGAGGCAATCCGCACCCGACACCGCGAATTGCGCAGTATGTCATTCGCGGCGGAATGGGCCTTTGTGACGCTTGGGCTGGTCACGATCACATTGGCGAACAGGATCGTGCTTGCTATTGTGATAATACCTTTGGCACCCTTGGGGCTGACGATGATGCAACTGGTTGGCACTGTGCTGATCTATCCGCTGGTGGTCTTTGTTGCCCGCTACCTGTTTGCTGTGGCCTATGCCGCCCCCGGCGACATGCGAAAGATTGGACAACGGACATGAGACGCCCGCCAAAGGACGTGATCCAAAGTACGCGCAGCATCGGGCGTCGCGCGCTGGTCGTGGGCGGGCTGCAACTGGGCGTGTTGAGCGCGATCGGCTTCCGGCTGCGCGACATGCAGGTCAAACAGGCCGATCAATACCGGATGCTGGCCGAGGAAAACCGCATCAGCATGCGCCTGCTGCCACCCGCGCGCGGCATGATCTTTGATCGCAACGGCATCGCCATCGCCGCCAATGAACAAAATTACCGCGTCGTCATGGTCCGCGAGGATGCAGGCGATATCGAACAGGTGCTGGCGCGGCTGACCGAGATCATCGACATCCCCCCCGACACCCTGACCCGCGCGATCGAGGAAATGCGCCGCCGCGCGCCTTTTGTGCCAGTGACGATCCTTGAACGTGTGTCTTGGGACGACGTGGCGCAGATCAATCTGAACACGCCTGTCCTGCCCGGTGTGCAGGCCGAGGTTGGCCTCAGCCGCTATTACCCGATGGGCGAGGATATGGCCCATGTCGTAGGCTATGTCGGTCCAGTCAGCGATTACGACCTTGACCAGATTGAAAACCCTGATCCGCTGTTGCAGATCCCGCGTTTCGAATACGGCAAGACGGGTGCTGAAAACAGGCTAGAAGCAGACCTGCGCGGCAAGGCCGGCACCCGCCGCATCGAAATCAGCGCCGCAGGCCGGATCATCCGCGAACTCGACCGGCAAGACGGCATCGCGGGCAAGGATCTGCAGCTGACCATCGACGCGCGGCTGCAATCTTATGTGCAGGCGCGGCTGGACGGCGAATCTGCCAGCGCCGTGGTGATCGACCTTGAAAACGGCGATCTGCGCGCGGTGGTGTCGTCGCCTTCGTTCGACCCCAACATGTTCGTGCGTGGCATTTCGGTGGCGGACTGGCAGGCGCTGATGGAAAACAAATATCGCCCGCTGGCAGCCAAGGCGGTCCAAGGCACCTATCCACCAGGCTCAACCTTCAAGATGGTCACGCTGCTGGCCGCAATGGAGGCGGGCGTCATCACCGCAGAGGATACCGTCTATTGTCCCGGCTACGCCGATGTGGGCGGCACCCGGTTCCACTGCTGGAAACGTGGTGGTCATGGCAACATGAACCTGCATGAATCCGTGAAACAAAGCTGTGACGTCTATTACTACGACATCGCCCAGCGCGTGGGCATTGAAAAGATGGCCGAAATGGCGCGCAAGCTGGGACTTGGCCTGCGCCACGACCTGCCCTTGTCGGCGGTGGCGACGGGCATTGCGCCCGACCGCGACTGGAAATCCTCGGTGCGCGGCGAAACATGGCGGATCGGGGATACGGTCAACGCGTCCATCGGGCAGGGCTATGTGCTGACATCGCCCATACAACTGGCCGTGATGACCGCTCGGCTTGCCACCGGCAATGAGATCACGCCGCGCCTGCTCCGGCTGATTGACGGGGTGGAACAGCCCAGCGGGATCGGGCCAAGCCTTGGGTTGAACGAAAACACCCTGCGCCGCGTGCGCGCATCGCTGGACGCGGTTTGCAATCACAACCGCGGCACCGCTTATGGGTCACGCATCCTGACCGAGGGGCGCAAGATGGCGGGCAAAACCGGCACCAGTCAAGTCCGCCGCATCACCCCCGAAGAACGCGCAGCAGGCGTGATCCGCAACGAGGACTTGCCCTGGGAACGCCGCGACCACGCCTTGTTCGTGGGCTATGCTCCGCTGGAAAATCCGCGCTATGCGGTATCGGTCGTGGTCGAACATGGTGGCGGCGGATCCGCGGCGGCGGCCCCTGTGGCGCGCGATATCTTGTTGCAGGCCCAATATGGCGGCCCGCCACCATTGGACGCCTATCCTGCCAACCTGCGCGACCAGATCGCCGCACAACAACGCCGCATCGCAGACCGAATCCCGGCAGGCACCCGCAGTCAGGGCCGCGCATGAGCTATCTGGAGTATAACACCAAGTCGGTACCTGTCGGGCTGCGCAAGTTGCTGTATCTTAACTGGCCGCTGATCCTGCTTTTGATCGCGGTCGCCTGTGCCGGTTTCTTGATGCTGTATTCTGTCGGCGGTGGGTCGTTCACCCCTTGGGTCGAACCGCAGATGAAACGGTTCGCCCTTGGGCTGGCGGTCATGATCGCAGTTGCGATGGTCCCGATTTGGTTTTGGCGAAACATGTCATTCGTGGCCTTCGGCGGGTCTGTGCTGTTGTTGGTCGGGGTTGAATTCTTCGGAGACGTGCGGATGGGTGCCCAACGCTGGATCGACTTGGGGTTCATGCGGCTGCAACCCTCTGAATTGACCAAGATCACGCTGGTCATGTTTCTGGCGGCTTATTACGATTGGCTGCCGTTTGAGCGCAAATCACATCCGGTTTGGGTGATGGTGCCAGTGGTCGTGATTCTGGTGCCAGTGGCGCTGGTGCTGCAACAGCCAGACCTTGGCACGGCCTTGCTGCTTTTGATGGGCGGCGGGGCGATCATGTTCTTTGCGGGCGTACATTGGGCCTATTTCGCCACCGTCGTTGCCGCCGGGATAAGCATGATCATCGCCGTCTTCCAAAGCCGCGGTACAGGCTGGCAGATCCTGCAAGAGTATCAGTACAGCCGCATCGACACATTCCTCGACCCGGCCAATGATCCTCTGGGGGCAGGCTACAATATCACGCAGGCCAAGATCGCGCTTGGCTCTGGCGGCTGGACCGGGCGCGGGTTCATGCAAGGCACCCAGTCACAGCTGAACTTTCTGCCTGAAAAGCATACTGATTTCATCTTTACCACGCTGGCCGAGGAATTCGGCTTTGTCGGTGCAATTACTCTTTTGGTGCTCTATATGTTGATCGTCGTGTTCTGCATCGCGTCTGCGCTGTCGAACAAGGATCGTTTCGGGGCTTTGCTGACACTGGGGATTGCACTGACATTCTTTTTGTTCTTCGCGGTGAACATGGCGATGGTCACAGGATTAACCCCCGTGGTCGGAGTGCCATTGCCGCTGGTCAGCTATGGCGGGTCGGCGATGCTGGTGCTCATGGGCGCCTTCGGACTGGTGCAAAGCGCCCATGTCCACAGGCCGCGCTGATGCTGAGGGTTCTGTTTTCCGCCAAGCCTCAGGCATGGGACGAGTACGAAGCGCCCCTGTCGGATGCTTTTGCCAAGGCTGGGCTGACTGTCGAGCTGTCGCGCAATCACACCCCGGCACAAACCGATTACATCGTTTTTGCACCCAATGGTCCGGTCCGCGACTTTGCCCCCTATGTCAACACCAAGGCCGTGCTGAGCCTATGGGCCGGGGTCGAGACGGTCGTGGACAACCCCACCCTGACCCAGCCATTGTGCCGTCTGGTCGATCCCGGCCTGACGCGCGGCATGGTGGAATGGGTCACCGGCCATGTGCTGCGCCATCATCTGGGGATGGATGCGCATATTCGGGGGCAGGACGGCATCTGGCGTGATGGGGTCAGCCCACCACTGGCCGCAGAACGCCCCGTGACGATCCTTGGCATCGGCGCGCTTGGGGCTGCCTGCGGGCAGGCGCTAGCGTATCTGGGATTTCCGGTGACAGGCTGGAGCAGGTCGCCCAAGGACGTGCCACATCTGCAGTGCCTGCATGGCGAAGACGGGCTGCAAGAGGCGCTGGCGGGGGCACAGATCGTCGTGCTGCTGTTGCCGCAGACAGCGCAGACGCAGAACATCCTGAGCGGGCACAGTCTGGCGCTGATGGCAAAAGGCGCCTGCGTGATCAACCCCGGTCGCGGCCCGCTGATCGATGACGAAGCCCTGTTGGCGGCGCTGGACAGCGGGCAGATCGCCCATGCCACGCTGGACGTGTTCCGCCGCGAACCGCTGCCCGCAGATCACCCGTTCTGGGCGCATCCGCGTGTCACCGTCACCCCCCATATCGCCGCCACCACGCGCCCCGACACCGCCGCAAAGATCATCGCCGAAAACGTCAGGCGAGGCGAGGCAGGTCTGCCGTTTCTGAACGTCGTCGACCGGCAATTGGGGTACTAATCTCGCATTCCTGCGGAATACGATGCCTCCGGCGGGGATCACGTCAAATCGCGCTCTGCGTAAATTGACGAGCTCGGAAGATGGGCAAGGATCAGCGCAGTTTGGGCGGCCTTGTCGGGTCCATGCCGGGGGCTGCGGGACCGGCGGCAGTAACGGCGGGTTGCGGCAGGTCGAAGCGCAGGCCGACTGTGGCCAGACGCGCGGCCATCGGATCAGCGGCGCGCAGGAACAACACATCCATCATCCCCGCCTCGATGCCCGAAAACGTCAGCGCCTCGCCTGCGGCAGAGGCCAGTGCCTTTTCGGCACCTTCCACCGCATCGACGAATGCCAGCACATGGCCTTTCGCGCCGGTGTCATAGGTCACCTCGGCCAGATAGGCCAAGCGTGCCAGACCTGCGGCGATGGCCAGTTTGCGGTCAAGCCCCGTCACCACGCTTTGCGGCAGGTGGCGGGGGGCGGCGATAGCGGTCAGCCGCGCCTCTGTCTCGGCGGGGGCATGCAACAGGGTCTGTGCCAGCCAATCCACCGCATCCGTGGGGATCAGCATGGCCGATGGCGCCACTTCGAGGTTCAGGCCCAGCCCGACCCCCTGCCCTGCAAGCATCTGCACCAGCGCCCGCCCCGGCAGGGCGGCATAGGGGGCAGTCCGACCCACGAAATCCGACAGCCGTTCTTCGCGATCAAAAATCAGCGCATATTGCCCGTCCTCAACATCGAACAGCGCAGGCGTGATCTGGTCGCCTTCGGCCTCGGCACCCAGAAGCAGATAGATCTCGCTGTCAGCCAGCCGTTCGTAGAACCGCAGACGTGCGCCATCGTCTTCTGGCGCGGCCTCCATGGCCGCATGGGCGGTGTCGAGATCGGTCATTGCGTCAGAGTGCCTGCAACCGTTTGAACAAGGCAGACGTATCCCAGCGCCCGCCACCCATTTTCTGCACATCCTTGTAGAATTGATCCACAAGGGCGGTCACCGGCAGGCTGGCACCGTTTTCATCGGCGGTATCAAGGCAGATGCCCAGATCCTTGCGCATCCAGTCCACGGCAAAGCCATGCGTAAAATGATCATCCAGCATGGTCTTGTAGCGGTTGTTCATCTGCCAGCTACCCGCGGCCCCCTGGCTGATCACCTCGATCACGGCATGCCCGTCAAGGCCGGCCTTGTCGGCGAAATGCATCGCCTCGGACAGGCCCTGCACCAGCCCCGCGATGGCGATCTGGTTGCACATCTTGGTCATCTGGCCCGCGCCGCTGTCGCCGATCCGGCGCGCGAGTTTGGCATAGACCGCGATCACAGCACTGATCGTGTCGTAATCGGCCTGATCGCCGCCACACATGATCGAGAGTTGCGCGTTTTCGGCACCGGCCTGTCCGCCCGAAATCGGCGCATCGACAAAGCTCAGACCCTTGTCCTTGGCGGCGGCGTAAAGCTCGCGCGTGACCTTGGCCGATACGGTGGTGTGATCGACAAAGATCGCGCCCTTGGCCATCGTCGTAAATGCGCCATCAGGCCCGGTGCATACTGCGCGCAGATCATCGTCATTGCCCACACAGGCCAGCACGATATCGGCCCCTTGGGCGGCGGCAGCGGGCGTGTCAGCGGCACGGCCACCGTGTTTGGCGACCCAGGCATCGGCCTTGGCGCGGGTCCGGTTGTAGACCGTCACCTCATGCCCTGCGGCGGCAAGATGGCCTGCCATCGGGAAACCCATCACCCCAAGTCCAAGAAAAGCGAGTTTTGTCATAATCCGAAATCCTGTTCATTTATCGCAAGAATAGAGCATGGCGCACAGCGTCAAGCCCGTCGCCTATCAAAGCAGCCTATGCATCATGTCAGACCATGCGGGAAGGGCAAGCCCGCCAAAGGGCGCATGTTTTGGTCCGATCACGGCCTTAGCGTCGTAATCAGGCCGCATTTCAATAATATATGCGTCCAGCACGCGCATCATCAGGGCCTGTTAACCTCTTAGCGGGAAACCTGTCGCAGACCATTCTGACAGGTACTTATAGGACCCATATGCTGGAATTTGCGAATTTCAGCAAATCATTCTGGACCGGCACGCAGCGCAAGGTGATCCTTGACCGCGTGTCGTTTCGCGTGGAGCTAGGCAATTCGCTGGGCATTCTTGCGCCCAACGGGACCGGCAAAACAACGCTGATCAACATGATGGCAGGGCTGGAAAAACCCGATGAAGGCACGATCACCCGCACCTGCCGGATTTCCTTTCCGCTGGGTTTCATGGGCGGGGTGATCGGCAAGCTCAGCGCGATGGAAAACAGCCGCTACATCGCGCGGATTTACGGGCTTGACCCAGATTATGTCGAGGCTTTCTGTCGGTGGCTTTGCGGCATCGAGGAATATTTTGACATGCCTGTAGGGACCTATTCCAGCGGGATGAAACAACGATTCACATTCGCGCTGATGCTGGCGCTGGAATTCGACATCTACCTGATCGACGAAGGCATGCCGAGCGCAACTGACGTGGAATTCAATCGCAAGGCAGGCGATGTCCTGCGCGAACGGCTCGAAAGCACGACGATCATCATCGTATCGCATCAGGCTGCGACACTCGAACGGTTCGCGCGGTCTGCCGCCGTGCTGCGCAACGGGCAGCTTTACATGTTCGACACCCTCGAAGAGGCAAGGGCGCTTTATGACTATCAAACCTAGGGTCCAAAAGTTCCGCATCCGGCGCGACGCGCCGGCAGCTCCGCAGGCAGAGGCCGTGCAACCCGCCGCCGCGGACGAACCGGCCCCAACCCCAACCCCGACCATGCAGGACCAGCTTGATGCGATCGCGCAAGAAGGGCTGACAGCCCGCCAATTGCGTATGGCCCGCCGCGTCGCGCAAAAACGCGGATTGATCGTAGGCTCGGACTATGACGCTGTGCGGCAGTTGCGGCTGGCCGGGATCGATCCGTTCCAGCGCCAATCTGTTTTGGAACTGGTCCATCCCAAACCCGATGGTGCAGGGCGGGTCCAACTGCCCGACACAATCGCCAAGGGCAGCACCCTGCCCGAATCCAAGGCAATCCAGCGCGCCAACAAGAACGCGTCCGAGATCATCAAGATCCAGCGCGACATCGCCCGCCGCCGGCGGCTCAAGCTGGCGATGCTGACGGTGCGTCTGGCCGTCTTCATCTGTTTGCCGACCATTCTGTTGGGCTGGTACTATTACAATATCGCAACACCGATGTACGCGACGAATTCCGAAATCGTGATCCAGCAGGCGCAGCCCGCCCAAGCCAGCGCAAGCGGATTATCCAACCTGTTCCAAGGCACGTCGATAGCGACCCAACAGGACAGTATCGCGGTGCAATCCTACCTTGCATCGCGCGAGGCGATGCTACGGCTGGATATTGACCATGGCTTCAAGGCCCATTTCAGCGATCCCGCCATTGACCTGATCCAGCGCCTTAGCCCGGACGCCAGCAATGAAGAAGCGTTCAAGCTGTACAAGCGCCATGTCATCATCAGCTATGACCCGACCGAAGGCCTGATCCGGATGGAAGTGATCGCCGCCACGCCGGAAAAGGCCTATGAATTCTCGCAGGCGCTGATCGGCTATGCCGAAGAACAGGTTGACCAGCTGACCCGTCGCTTGCGTGGCGACCAGATGCAGGGCGCGCGCGAAAGCTATGAAGCAGCCGAGCGACGCCGCGCAGAGGCGCTTGCGGCATGGCTTGCAATCCAGCAAGAGGTCCAACAGATCGACCCCGTCAGCGAAGCCGCCAGCCGACTTGGCCAGATTTCGACGCTGGAAGGTGAACGCCAGCGGCTGGAGCTGGTGCTGCAATCGCGGCTGAACGTGGACCGGCCCAGCCAAGTGCAAGTCCAGGCGCTGCGCGATCAGATTGCCAATATCAACGCACTGATTGTAGAATTGCGCACCGAGCTGATCGGCAAAACCAACGATCAGGGGTCATTGGCCGCACGCAACACCGAATTGCTGACCGCCGAAGAAAACTACACTTTCCAGACGGTCATGGTGCAACAGGCATTGACCCAGATGGAAACGGCCCGGATTGAAGCGAACCGTCAGGTACGCTACCTGTCAGAAAGCGTGCGGCCTGTCTTGCCCGATCAGGCAACATATCCGCGCGCATTTGAAAACACGATATTGGCTTTTTTGATATTCTCGGGGATTTATCTGATGATTTCGCTGACAGCCTCTATCCTTCGCGAACAGGTCAGCTCTTGATGCATATCGTTGAAATCGGACAACTGAAGGTCGGCAACGACCTGCCCTTGCTGCTAATCGCTGGCCCCTGCCAGTTGGAAAGCATCGATCACGCCCAGATGATCGCGGGGCGGATGGCCGAAATCTGTACGGCACATGGCGCGCAATTCATCTTCAAAGGCAGTTTCGACAAGGCCAACCGCACGTCGCTGGGCGGCAAGCGCGGGCTTGGCATCGACGGCGGGCTGAAGGTGATGCAATCGGTCAAGGACAGCATCGGCTGTCCGGTGCTGACCGATATCCACACCGCCGACCAATGCGCGCCGGTCGCCGATGTCTGCGATGTTCTGCAAATCCCCGCATTCCTGTGCCGGCAAACCGACCTGTTGATCGCAGCGGGTGAAACCGGCGCTGTCATCAACGTCAAGAAAGGGCAGTTCCTTGCGCCTTGGGACATGCCAAATGTCGTGGCCAAGATCGAAAGCACCGGCAACCGGCGGATTCTGGTCACGGATCGTGGCACGTCGTTTGGCTATAACACGCTGGTGGCTGATATGCGGTCGCTGCCGACGATGGCGCGCATGGGCTATCCCGTCGTGATGGATGCGACCCATTCGGTCCAGCAACCAGGCGGGCAAGGCGGATCATCCGGCGGGCAACGCGAATTCGCCCCCGTCATGGCGCGGGCGGCCGTATCTTTGGGGATTGCGGCGGTGTTTATCGAAACTCACGAAGACCCCGACACGGCACCATCCGACGGGCCGAACATGATCCCACTGTCGCAGATGGACGCGCTGGTCAAAAGCTTGATGGGTTTTGACGCGCTGGCAAAGGCAGACCCGATCCGCGTTTAGTGCGGGTCACCCAGACCGCTGCGCTGTGAAGAACCACGGCACTCAGCGGCGGGCCTTGCAAGCTGCGTCCGGCAAAACAGCAAAAGAACGCGAATACCACGCAGTTTGGCGTCAAAAACCGCCGTGCGCGCGCGCATGACTGACGCTGTATACACCCGCAATTTGACCGAACTGGTTTTGCACCCGGACCACCAAACGGAATAGTCGGCTTTTTGGCAAAACGGGGCTTGAACCGCTCCGCGCTTCGCAGTATCCAGCGTCACGCTGTTGGGATGTAGCCAAGTGGTAAGGCATCGGTTTTTGATACCGTGTATCGTAGGTTCGAATCCTACCATCCCAGCCAGCCTTACTCATTCTCTAAAATAGTTATGCAGTCAGGCTTCGCCTGTCGCGATCTGTGTCAAAGATGACGCTTGGATCGGTGAACCGGACATCGCGCAGCATGGGGTGCAACCCAGTGGCGCATTCATCGACCAAAGGCACAAAATCAATGCTGTTTGTGGATGCGCATCATCTTACCAGATGGCCATGGGTGCAGCCGCGCGCGGGGCTTGCCCGCTATTGCGCAACCGCGACGATGCGCTCAAGATAAACGGCCAAAGCATCACGGTCCTCGGGCGCGGCGATCCTTTGTTCGGGCATGCGCGAACCGGGTGTATAGGCCTCTGGGCCATAGGTGAACAAGTCGGACAGGGTTTGCGGTGTCCAGATGATGGCAAGCTGCTGCAAAGCATCGGAATACGCATACCCCGGTTGCGAGCCGATCTTGCGGCCAAAAATGCCGAACAGGCTCGGGCCTGCCCTGCTATGATCATCCGGCGCCAGTGAATGGCAGACGGCGCAATTTTTCCAAATCTCGGCACCACGGCTGCTGTCATGCGCAGCAGGCACGGCCTCAGTCACACCGCCACCCAAGGCAGCACCGTCAAGCGACCAGCGACGGATCGTTCCATCGGTACCAGAGGTGAACAGCTGCCCCTGCGCGATCGCCAAACCCCAGACAGGACCGTTGGCCGCCATGAACGATTGGCGCGGCACAAGGTCATTGCTTTGTATCAGCCAGACCGTCCCGTCGAGAGTGCCTGCCGCGATATGACCCGACCCCGATGCAACAGACACCAAAGGACGGTCGGTCAAAAACCGGTCAGATCGCAACACGCCAGCGTCATCATATAGCCGCAACGCCCCGTCGGCGAATATGACCGCAATACCGTCGTCCGCGCGCACTAGACCATTGGGAAGCGCGGGAAGTCCGATCCTGAATGTCATATCTGATAGCGGGGTCCAGCGGGCCAGCAGCAGGTCTCCACCGACGGTGACCAGATCACCACCCGGCAGAAAGCCAAGGCCGGTGACGCGGTCACTGTGGGCGACAAAAGTCTGCGTTTCGCGGGTGGCAAGATCAAGGCGCACAACACGCCCATCCCAGTAACCCGCAGCAACCTGCGCCCCGTCATCGCTGACATCCAGCGACGCTATGGCAGATTGGCCCGGTGGCGTGACAAACTCCGGTATCCGTCCATCGGCTTGCCAGACGGCCAGACGCCCATCCTGTCCCGCCGTCATAAAGCCGCCCATCGGCAAAAGCCGGACGGCCGTCACATTGCCGCTGTGAAACCGCGTCACATTGCGCGCGGTTGCCGCATCGAGATCCCACAGGATCGCGCGCGTATCAAAGCCGCCGGACACCAACAGCCCTTGCCCTGCATCCAACGCCCCCACCGGCCCGCCATGCCCGACCAGATCCTGCGCAGCCGCAGGCCCGATCAGGCCCGCAGCCACGATCAGCGGTATCAGACCCGAGCGCATGATCCGCGAAGGATCAATAGGCGTACAGATTGGCTCCCGGTTCACCGACCCGCGCACCTTCGGTCGCGTAGGCCGAATAGCTGGGCTGCTGGAACGAGTCTTGCAAAACAGACGCCGCACCAACGGCGACGACACCGGCAAAGATCACGGCAAAGATAAAGGCTTTCATATCAGTTCTCCTGTGTGTTTCAGTCTATCAAATCTTACGCGGGGCAAGCCCCGCCTTTTCGTCGCCCAGGCCATCAAGCATGGTCTGGGCAATATCCTTGTAGATGCGCCCCAACGGGCCATCTGGATCGCGCGCAACAATCGGTTGCCCCGCATCCGATGCCGCCCGCAGCGCCATCGTCAGCGGCACCGCCCCCAGAAATGGCACAGCCAGACGCGTAGCTTCGGTTCTGGCACCGCCATCGCCAAAGATCGCATGACTACTGCCGCAATCAGGGCAGATGAATTGCGACATGTTCTCGATGACGCCAAGGATCGGGACATCGACCTTGCGGAACATGGCGATCCCGCGCCGCACGTCAATCAGCGACAGGTCCTGCGGGGTGGACACGATCACCGCCCCTGCCAGCCGCGTACCTTGGGCCAGCGCCAATTGCGCATCGCCTGTTCCGGGCGGCATATCCACCAGCAGCACATCCAGCGCGCCCCATTCCACATCGGCCATCATCTGTGTGATCGCCGACATCACCATCGGCCCACGCCAGACCATCGCGGTTTCGGGTTCAACCAGCAGGCCCATCGACATTGCCTGCAGCCCATAAGCCCGCATTGGCCGCAATTTGCGCCCCTCGCCCATACCCGGTTTGCCATGCAAGCCCAGCAGGGTCGGCAAGGAAGGGCCATAGATATCGGCATCCAGAATGCCAACGCGCAACCCCATCGCAACCAGCGCTAGCCCCAGATTGACCGTTGTGGTCGATTTACCAACCCCGCCCTTGCCAGAGGCCACGGCAATCACATGGCGGACGCTGTCCAGCGGGTCGATCTTTGCAGGCGTCTGCGCCACGAGTTTTGGCGGCGCGGCACGTTCAGCGGTTAGCACAACAAATGCTGAAGTCACCCCTGCCAATGTCCGCAGACGCGCCTCGAGGGTGTCGCGCAGCGGGGCAAAGGCGCCCGCTTCTTCCGGCGTGATCTGGATCGACAGGCTAACCCGTCCACCGGACTGGTTCAAACCTGCAATGCGCCCCGATGTACCCAAGGGTTGGCCGTCAGGCAAAAGCATCGCCCCCAGAACCCCGGATATATCATCATCGAGATCGCGGTTGCCTTGGGACATATTTCTCACAACGTATTTCAGGGCAAACGACCCAGCCTCTTGTCCGAGGCTGGGTCGCATCTGTTTGTATCAAACGTCCGATTACTCGGCAGGTGTCGACAACGCGCTATCCTTGGAGGATTTTGCTTTCTCTTGCTCGACCCAAAGACCGTGATGCTCTTTCGCCCAATTGACGTCAACTTCGCCAGATCCCATCGCGTCAAACGCACCTTCCATACCGACCGAGCCGATGTAGATATGAGCGATGATGATGGCCGAAAGGCCCGCTGCGATCAAAGCATGGATGGTCTGGTACAATTGCCAATCAGCCGCAGCACCCGCAACACCGGGGAACAGCAACATGACACCTGTGAAGGACAAGCCAGCGCCGCCAATGATCACCGCCCAAAAGATGACTTTCTGACCGGCGTTGAACTTTTTCGCAGGTGGATGCACGCCTTTTTTGAAGATGCCACCACCCTGCTTGAGCCATTCAACATCAACCTTGTCAGGGATATTGTCGATCACCCACAAAACAAAGATCAGCGCCAAAGCCACCATGAACGGCCACGCCAGATAGTTATGCGCAATCTTGCCAAGGGATGTCAGCGCACCAAACGCATTTTCCCCCAAAAGCGGCAGGATCACGGACGTACCAATGATCAGGTTCAGCCCGGTCAGCGCCAGAATGATAAAGGTCGAGGCCAGTGTCCAATGCGCGAAACGGTCGATCGCACCGAAGCGCAGTATCTTCAGGCCAGACATGCCTGAATCCACCTTGATCCGTCCACGGAACATATAGAACAGCGCGAGCAGACCGACCATGCCCACAACAGCAATCACAGACAGCGTCTGTACTGTGCCAACCTGAAACGCAGCCCAGGACTTGTTGTCCGGCTTGATCAGGTTTGCAGCATTGCTGTCCGGAATGGAGACGCGCCCGGCCACCGCGTTGGTATCGGTGCCCAATGCCTCGAACATCGATTCCTCGGTCACGGCGCGTTCTGTTGGATTCACCTGCGCATTGGCCTGTCCGACAAAGACAAGAACCGCGAGAGCGATCATAAACTGAGATAAGTATCGCATCCTGATATCCTCCTTAAACCGCTACCGTTTCGCCATAAGCCGTGCGCCAACCCCAGGCGCCTGACCCATAACCGCGTGTGACAACCCGCTCACGATAGATGTCGGCGATGATGTCGCCATCCCCCGCCAGCAGCGCCTTTGTTGAACACATTTCAGCGCAAAGAGGCAGCTTGCCTTCGGCAAGACGGTTCGAACCATATTTCACGTATTCTGCCTGTGACATGTCCGGCTCTGGACCGCCCGAACAATACGTGCATTTGTCCATCTTTCCACGCGTACCGAAATTGGCAGTTTGTGGATATTGGGGTGCGCCAAACGGACAAGCGTAGCTGCAATAACCGCAGCCGATGCAGGTGTCCTTGTTGTGCAACACGACAGCATCGTCGGTGGTGTAAAAACAATCCACCGGACAGACCGACGCGCAAGGTGCGTCGGTACAATGCATACAAGCCATCGACACCGACCGTTCACCGGGCAGACCATCATTCAGAGTGACGACCCGGCGGCGGTTGATGCCCCACGGCACCTCGTGTTCGTTTTTGCAGGCGGTAACGCAGGCGTTGCATTCGATGCAGCGGTCCGCGTCACAAAGGAATTTCATGCGTGCCATTTTTTTGATCCTCCCTTATGCCGCTGCGATTTGGCAAAGTGTGACTTTGCCTTCATGCATACCGGTCACCGGGTCATAGCCGTAGCTGGTGATAACGTTGACGGATTCGCCCAGAACGATCGGGTCAGTGCCGGCAGGGTAATTGCCGCGCTGATCTTCACCCTGGAACCAGCCTGCGAAGTGGAACGGCATAAAGGCCAGACCGGAATTCACCCGCTCGGTGACCAGCGCCTTTACCCGTGCCTTGGACTCGTTCTCGGGGCCGTAAACCCAGACCCAATCGCCATCGACGATACCGCGGGCGGTGGCGTCTGCGGGGTTGATCTCGACGAACATGTCCTGCTGAAGTTCGGCAAGCCATGGGTTCGACCGGGTTTCCTCGCCGCCGCCTTCGTATTCAACCAAACGACCAGAGGTCAGGATGATCGGGAAGTCCGCGGCAATATTACGGTCCACGGCGCTTTGCTGCACCACTTTACCGATGTTTGGCATCCGCTGCTGACGACGGTCGTCATTGGTCGGATATTCCGCCACCAGCTCAGGGCGTGCCGAATAGATCGGCTCGCGGTGAACAGGAATCGGGTCTGGCAGGTTCCACGCGACGGCGCGGGCCTTGCCGTTGCCGTAGGGGACGCAACCATGTTCGATCGCCACCCGCTGGATGCCGCCCGACAAGTCGAGAGACCAGCTGACGCCATTGATCTTTTCTTCGTCGCCGCCGCCGATACCTTCGATCACAGCCCGTTCGCGCGCCGTCAAATCGGTATCCCAGCCCAGTTCTTTCAGCACGCCCATGGTGAATTGGGGATAGCCGTCCTGAATCTCGGAACCGGGGTTCCAGCTGCCTTCGGCAAGAAGCGTCTCGCCGTCACGCTCAAGCCCGAAACGTGGGCGGAACGCGCCACCACCCTCTTTCACCGGAATATTGGTGTTATAAAGGATGTGGCTGCCGGGATGCCGGAATTCAGGCGTGCCCCAGCAAGGCCAAGGCAGACCGTAAAAGTCGCCTGCGATCTCGGCGGGTGCATCGGGCAGTGCCTTCAGCGTAACCAGATCGAAATGCTGCTGGTTGGCCATATGGGCCTTCAGCCGCTCTGGGCTTTGGCCTGTGTAACCAACAGACCAGCCACCACGGTTGATTTCGCGCAGGATGGATTCTGGTGTTGGCTCCATGCGGAACTTGCCCTGGACCAGCTCAAAGTTCTTGAACATCTCATCGGCAAAGCCAAGCCGCTGCGACAGGCCATACATGACTGCATAATCATTGTCGGATTCGAAAATCGGATCGACAACTTTTTCGCCCCATTGCACGGACCGGTTGGACGCGGTGCGCGAACCGGAACATTCAAACTGCGTGCAGACTGGCAGCAGATAGGTGTTATCAGTGCGCGAATGCAATGCGGCAAAAGTCGTTGGGTGCGGGTCGGCAACGACCAGCAGATCCAGCGCATCCATGCCGCGACGGGCATCCTGCATCCGAGGAACTGTGTTGCCGCCGTGGCCGAAGACCAGCATCGCCTTGATGTTGTCTTTCTGGTCAACTTCTTCGCTGTCCATCGTGACCGCATCGAACCAGCGGGTCGAGGTGATGCCCGGAATGGCCATGTTTTCCTCGGATGTCCGCGCGTCGCGTCCACCTTTGGAAGGCACTTCGTCAAAACGGCTGACAAAATAATTGTAAGGCACTTCCCAAACACGCGACCAATGCTGCCATGCGCCTGCGCCCAGACCGTAGTAGCAAGGCAGGTTGCCCACATCGAGACCAAAGTCCGTCGCACCCTGCACGTTGCAGTGACCGCGGAAAATATTGGCGCCATTGCCCTGGCCGCCGACGTTGCCCGTCGCCAGCAGCAGAATGTTGTAGGCGCGCACATTGGCCGTGCCGACAGTATGCTGCGTGCCACCCATGCACCAAATAAAGGTCGATGGGCGTTCCTTGGCGAATTTCTCGGCGGCACGTTTCAGCGTGTCACCATCGACGCCAGCGATCTTCTCGACGACCTCGGGCGTGTAGGCTTTCACCACTTCGCGCACCTGGTCCATGCCGTAAACGCGCTGTGCCAGATATTCGGTATCTTCCCAGCCGTTTTCGAAGATGTGGTAAAGCATCCCGTTGATCACGGCGATATCGGTGCCGGGGCGGAAACGGATGTATTCGGTGGCATGGGCGGCCGTGCGGGTAAAGCGCGGGTCAAGCACGATCACGTTGGCGCGCTGGGTTTCCTTGCCGGTGAGGATGTGCTGCATCGACACTGGATGCGCCTCTGCCGCGTTCGACCCCATGAAGATCACGGTTTTCGAATTGCGGATGTCGTTATAGCTATTGGTCATCGCACCATAGCCCCAGGTGTTCGCAACACCCGCCACTGTGGTCGAATGGCAAATCCGCGCCTGGTGGTCGACGTTGTTGGTCCCCCAGAAAGCCGCAAATTTGCGGAACAGGTAAGACCCTTCATTGCTGAACTTGGCCGAGCCCAGCAGATACACGGAATCGGCACCGGAATTTTCGCGGATTTCGCCCATCTTGGCGGCGATTTCATCCAGCGCCTGATCCCAGCTGATCCGCTGCCATTCGCCACCGACTTTTTTCATCGGATATTTCAGGCGGCGATCACCATGCACGACTTCGCGGACCGATGCACCCTTGGCGCAATGGGTGCCGCGGTTGATCGGGCTGTTATAGGCAGGCTCTTGCCCGACCCAGACACCGTTCTGCACTTCGGCGACGACTGAACACCCGACCGAACAATGGGTACACATGTTCTTTTTGATTTCGATCGGCTGCGCCGGATCGGTAAAACCGGCGGCTTCGACCCGCCGCGTCAACCCGGACCCAACAGTCGCGATAACAGCAAGGCCGCCAATGCTGAGCCCTGAGGCGCGCAAGAAACTGCGGCGGTCGATTGGTTTGGCGGCGACGCCTGCGGCCAATTGCGACAAACGGCCTGTCGCTGTGGCCTCACGTGATCTGCGTTTGACCAGCATCAGTTTTCTCCCTGATCATAATAGCGATTGGTACGGTAAAAGGCTGCGACATGCTCTGTTTCGCGGTACCGCGCCTTTGTCCGTTCATCCCCAGTTTGCTGTGCCATGACAGGGCGCGCGCCGCCCATTGTCAGTGCTGCGGCCGAAGCACCCGTCGCCGCGACGCCGAAAAACGCACGGCGGCTCATCGGATCATGTTTGTCTTTCGTCATCGAGATCTCCCTGGTGGCGGCTGCGGCAAGCGGGCTGGCTTGCCGAGGTAAAAATTAGTCTGTTAGGCGGCGAGCGCGAAGGCACGCGCCTCGATATCAGTCAGTAACCGGCCAATTTCGGCCAGCGGTCGGTAGAAATCTGCACTTGGGGCAATCGCAAGATCATCAAAGAATTGCGCAGCCCAAGGCGCGATATGACGGTTGAAGAACGCGCGCTGGATATCAGCGCTTGCCACAACGTCGCCAGAAATCATGTCGGCCATCACATCCATCAACAGGGCAATGTGATCTTCGGGTTCGTGCCGCCCATTGGCACGCGCCACACCCAGACGGGACAGATCATCACGCAACACCGCCAATGGCCGTTCGTTCAAAAATCCGGTCTGGTAAAAGCTCGAATAGGGCAGCAATTCGCCACGCCCAACGCCGATGAACAATTCGAAAAATTCACGCTCTACCCGGGCAGAATCAGCTGTCTTGGCACACAGCGCCAAAGCGGTAAACGCGCATCCCAGCGGCGTTTTATCGCCCTGCAACTGAGCGACGTGATTCAGTAATGCCTGATCGGGTGCAGACGACAGCATGCGCGCGAGAAAACGATACTGATCGCTTCTCAACGCCTCAAGGGGATCGCTGGCTCGCCCGTTTATGGGCTGGCTATCCGTCATGTTACCTAGTCTCACTCCCTAGTGGTAAAAAAATAATACCACATCCAACATCTTTACGCAGCCAACCGACGTCTGTCCAGAATCTTTGCATATCGTTGCACACATTTCATCACAAATTGCCGCAAGCGCCTAGGCGGGCAAAGCGCCGCCATGGCGACGGCGTGCCGGCGTCAGGTCTGTTTGTAGGTCGATGTCTTGCTGCTGTGCCGTTTGCGGCGCTGTATCGGGTTCAGAACTGGGATCGTTCGCTGCGGTTTCCTGCTGGGTCAGCGCCGCAGTCGTTTGTCGCACGGCACTCTCCTGAGTAGGAATCGACCCAGGATGATCAGAATCACCCTCCGTATCGGCAACCTGCGTCGCTGCGGGATCTTGGCGTGGCGCAAAAAGCTCGCGCAGCATTTGCGCCGCGCGTTCGGGTGAGGGTGCCGCGCCATCGCCCGGCACACCGCCCGGCGTGTTCCAGTCCCAAGCGTAATCCACTGCGGGGTCGTTATGGTCTCTGATACCGGGGACCAGCATCCATTTGCGACGCAGCGCTGCGTTGCGCAGGGCCTGTGGCACGCCCTTTTGCAGGAACACGCGAATATCGGTCTGCGGGGTCAGATCATCAATATCGGGCAGTGCCGCGATCTGTTCTTCGGTCAGCGGCTCTTGCTCTGATTCTTGGTTCGTCGCTGGCTCGGGCTCTGCGACGCCCTCTGGCATGACGGGATGCGCACGCTTGTTGCGCGACCAGCGGCCCAGAAAGGATTCTGTCTCATCGGTCGGTTTTGGCATGGCTCACCTCTTGCGGGGGCTATGCGCCCATTTGTCTGCGTCGTGCAAAACACGCGGGGCGCGCGCAGGCGGGGCATTGGGGTCGATCACATCGCGTTTGCGCTTTTTGAAGGGCATGTCGACATGGTGTTGCGCCACGAATTCCGCAATCTGCGCTTCGATCACAGCAGGCATCGGCACCGGCTCGACGAAAAGGTCCAGATCAGAGGCATAGCCTTCGCCTTCGTAAGGGTCGGCAGTGACATTCACGATCTCGGCGGTTCTGGGGTCCTGCCCACGCAAAGCGACCCAGAGCGCCGGACGCCCGGAGACCAGATTGTCTTGATGGTGCAGCGTATCACCCGAATAAAGCGACAGGTCGCGCCCGCCCAGGTACCAGGTCTCGACCCCATTTTCGGCGTAAAGCAGTGTATGCGGCGCCGCGTCAGGTTCCTGTGGCAGCACCGAACAGGGACGCAATTCGCCCGCACCCCATTTCGTCACCGCAGGCCGCCTGATGGCAAGAACCGAAATGCGCAGCGTCTTGATCGGCATGGTGATCCTTTCAGTTCAGCACGGGCGCGGCCAGCGGCAACCCGGTCAGCAGGTTCTGTGGCTTGATTCGCACCGCGCCATCGGCACCCAGCCCCAAGAACAGCCAGATCGGCTGGCCCCGCAAATCCGGCGTCACGCGAGAGTGATCCGCGATATCAAGCCGGAACAGCCCCACAAGTGTAGCAGGCATAGGCTGCTTGTTCCATAACGCGTTGCCGATGGCAGTACCGGCCTGATCCAACCCCACAAACCACCGCAAGTCGATGTTGTCAGCAGAGGCCTGTGCCGTGACAGTGCAATCCAGCCCCAGCATATGGCGCAGATAGCCAGCAATCGCCGTGGCCATACCCGCACGCGCGGCCGCGTCACCGCCGAAATTCAGCACCATCGTATGGGCATCAGACCGCGACCAATACGTCCAGTCGTTATCCGCGCTCAGCACATCCAACCCGTCGATGCCACCCGACAACATCGCCGTCAGCGGCGAGCTGTGCATCTCTTGTTCCAGTAATTGCACCAATTCCTCATCGGCCAGAAACAGGGTGTCGTTCTGGATATGGCTGCGCTGCGGGCGAAAGAAACATTCCGCCGCGCGCAGGACCTGCGGATCGTCGCAGCCGTCCAGCGCGTTGCGCAGGATCAGCTGCACAAGCTGCGACATGAACACGACAGGCAGGGTGATTCCGTCTTGCACGATCTGGGCATAGCCGTTTTCAACCGTACCTGCGGCGATCAGCCGGTCACGCAATGTCAAAAGAAAGCGCCAGTTTTCGCGCGCATCGGGGTCTTGCAGCGCGATCAGTTCCATGTCCGACACTTTGGCGCGCGGCTGATCCATCAGCCGCTTGTGCAAGGTGCGTTCGGCCGCGCATGCCTCTGGCGGGGGCAGTACCTCTGGACGCGCTAACCAGGCAAGGATCAGCTCGTCGGTGACGGTCATGCGCCCGGCATTGTCCAGACGGGTCAGGTGATGACCCGAAGCGACCCAGAATTCAGGCATCAGGCTTTTCCTCTTAATACAAAGATATCGACGTGATCTTCGGGGCCGGTATCCTCGGTTTCCTCGAAGAATTGAAACGCACGGTCATGGCCTTGCAGGTGGGATCCTGAAAAGGCCGTCTCGTCGCGGGGTTTGAGCGTGCGAAATTGTTCGCGTATATCGCCCGCGTCATGTTTACGGTGCAGCGCGATCAGCGTGTTCAGCGGATGCGCGCGGCACAGGCTTTCGGCCAGCGCCACTTCTTCTTCGGCGGCGGGGCGGGCGGCCTCCAACGATGGCGCGCCCAGATGGGTCACCAATTGACGGGCCAGCGTCAGAACCATGGCGTCGCGTTCGTCTGGTCGCGCCTCTTGCACCGTCACCAAGGTCGCATGACCAAAGCTGTCCACCCCCAGAAAACCCGAGCGAAAGGCAATCGCCTCTTTGCGGGTCAGATCATCGGGGGCGCGCCCCCAGAACAAAAACGTGCCCGGCACAGCCCATTCACCGGGGCTGGCAGCACGGCTGAACACGACCTTGTCAGAGGCATCAAGCTGGATTGTCCTAGGCAGGCGGATCACAATTTCGGCCCCTTGGCATCGCGCCAGTCAGTCGCGTTGAAGGATTGCAACAAGGGCTCCGATCTTTTGCCGCCGCCCGCTGGCGTGATCTCGACCAGACGGTCACCTTCGATCCGCCGTACCCCCCGCAAAAGCGGCGGGTCGATGCGCATTAAATAGCGGTTGGTCACCGCATCCAGACCATCATGCAGCCAGCGATCAAAATACAGCATCATGTAGCTGGCGAAGGTGGCGATGATATCTTCGTGCGGATCAAAGTCTTCTTCTTTCAAAGATGTCGACTCTGGAAAACGGCCCGGTTCCAGCAAATGGTCACGCTCAGAGATCAGCTCCGCCGCGAAAACCATCCAGTCCGGCACATCCTGCGGTCCGGTGCCGGGGGCGACAGCAAAGCGCCCGCCACCGATACGGGCCTTGTCATAGCGGATTTCGTCGGGCCAGTTCAGCCGCACCGCGCGTTCGGGTGGACAATGTGCCGCAAGCGCATCGGCAACAGCGACCATGCCCAAAGGAAAGGCCATCTGCGCCTCTTGCAGTTTTTGCGTCGGTTCCAGCACCACCGCAAATGCCAGCAATCCCGATGACGCGTGACACACCAATGTTCCGGCCCCGTGTTCGGGCGCAAGCTGAACCGCCTGTTCCAGCACATCTGGCCCCGTCCCCGCATGCAGCGTATAAGGTGGTGGCAGCGCAATATGCCCCAAGCCGTGGGTTTGTGATCTGTCGTCCATGTCGCCTCCCCGATTATCGCGCGCCGAACTCTAGGCTTTGCAATCAATCAAGCGTATATCGGCCAAGACCGGTCAACTTCCAGCCATATCTAGCCAGATGCGAGACACCAATGCCCCAACACGACAAAACCCGTCTGATTTGTAGCTGCGAAGGTAGCATGAAAGTCGCCGTCGAAGCATTAGGCGGACAGGGCAAGGGGGCGCATCACTTGTGCCGCAGCCAGCTTGACCATTTCCGCAAGGCGCTGGGCGATTTCGCCGAAGTGACCGTCGCCTGCACGCAAGAGGCCCCGCTTTTCGCCGAAGTGGCCGAGGATATGGGGTATGAGGGCACGCTGCATTTCGCCAATATTCGCGAAACCGCAGGCTGGTCGGAGGCGGGTCACGACGCCGCACCAAAAATGGCAGCCTTGCTTGCGATGGCAGAAATCGCAGCGACACCCTTTGATGTCATCAGCCTGGAAAGCAACGGGATCACCTTGATTCTCGGGCGCGATCAGGCAGCAGTGGATCTGGCGCAAAGCTTGTCCGACACGCTGGATATCACCGTTTTGTTGCTGCCCGGCGCAGATGTCGTGCCACGTCCGCAGACGACCTGGCCCGTGCTGCAAGGGCGCGTCCGGCAGGCCACTGGGCATCTGGGTGCGTTCGAGCTGACGGTGGATGATTATGCCGCACCTGTTGTGTCTTCACGCGCGCAGCTGGCATTTGACGCGGCGCGCAACGGTGCTGTTTCCACCTGTGATCTGGTGATCGACGTGACCGGCGGACAGCCATTATTTCACGAAACCCGTCCGGGCTATCTGCGGGCCGATCCGCGCGACCCGGTCGCGCTGGCCAAGCTGGTGACCGAGGCCAGCCAGATGGTCGGCACCTTTGACAAGCCCAAATACATCAATTTTATCCCCGACCTCTGCGCCCATTCGCGCAATACCCTGACTGGCTGCACCCGCTGTCTGAACCTGTGTCCGACAGGGGCGATCACGTCCAACGGCGATACCGTGGCGATTGATCCCAATATCTGCGCGGGCTGCGGCCAATGCGCTGCGGCCTGCCCGACCGGGGCTGCCGCCTATGCGATGCCTGTGACAGAAAACATTGCCGCCCGCCTGCGCGCGGGGCTTGAGGCGTATTTCGCGGCAGGCGGCAAACATGCGCCCATCGTGCTGTTTCACGATGCAGATCACGGATCCGCCCTGATCGACGCGACCGCGCGCTTCGGCAAGGGCCTGCCCGCGCATGTGATCCCTGTGCAGGTCAACGAACCATCGCAGATAGGGCCAGAAATCATGGCGGCGGCGCTGGCCTATGGGGCCGGCGGCCTGCGGGTGCTGGCCAAGGAACGCCCGGCCCATCCGCTGGACGGGTTGCAGGACAGCCTGGACCTGATGGCGGTGATCTGCACGCAAACCGGCCATGATCCGGCGGCCTGCGGCCTGCTGTCGATCGACGATCCTGACGCGCTGGACAGCGCGCTTTGGCAACCTGCCACAGCCGCCCGCGCAACGCGGTCGGGCTTTTTGCCGCAAGACGACAAACGCGGCTTGCTGCTGCTTGCAGTCGAGGAAATGAACCGCACGGCCCCCGCGCCAACCGATTTCATTGCGCTGCCACAGGGCGCGCCTTTTGGCGCCGTCACGCTGGATCACGATGCCTGCACGCTGTGCCTTGCCTGTGTTGGCGCCTGCCCTGCCGGAGCCTTGTCGGATAATCCCGACCTGCCGATGCTGCGGTTCACCGAAAGCGCCTGTGTGCAATGTTCCATCTGCGTGGCAACATGCCCCGAAGATGCGTTGAGCCTGACCCCGCAAATCGATCTTGCCGCTTGGGCTGCACCACGCCGCGTGCTGAAACAGGAAGACCCTTTCGCCTGCACATCCTGCGCCAAGCCGTTCGGCACCAAGTCAAGCATCGAGCGTGTGATGCAAAAGCTGGAAGATCACTGGATGTTCGCCGGCGATACGGGGGCAGAGCGCCGCCGGCTGCTGACGATGTGCGATGATTGCCGCACCCGCGAGGTCGTGATGGCGGGCTTTGATCCGCATGAAAAGGCCGAAACCTGATCAGCGCGAACCGCAGGGTTCGAGTGGGTGCGGCCAAGGCTGCACCCTGACGCCCAAGCGACAGACAAGCCGCTTCACAATACCAGATCACCGTTCAGAAACGCCGCTGCCTGCGCCGATGCAGGTCCGGCAAAAAACACCGCAGCGGGCAATATTTCGACGACCTGCCCAGCGTGGACGAACAACACCTCATCGGCAAGACGGCGGGCCTGGCCCAGGTCATGGGTGGACATCACGACCCTTGTGCCATCCGCACAGGCGGCATGCAGGATGGCCTCGATTTCCTGCGTGGCGTGACCATCAAGATTGGCGCAAGGTTCGTCCAGAAACAGCACCTGCGGGGCCGTGACCAAGGCGCGCGCCAATGCGAGTTTCTGTTTTTCCCCGCCTGATAGCACCGTCGCTGCACGCAAAACCGCAGACCCCAGCCCGACACGTGCGGCCCAAACATCCGCCGCAGCGCGGGCGTCACGGCGGTTCACGCCGCGCAGAACTAGCGGATAGGCGATATTGTCGCGAACCGTGCGGCGCATCATGATCGGCGCCTGAAAGACGAATGATTGCGCCGCATGCGCCTGCGCATCGCTGACGGCCCAAGCTTTGTGACCAGCCGATATCCGGTCAAGCCCGTGCATCGCGCGCAGCAATGTGGTCTTGCCGCTGCCATTCGGCCCGACGACCACGCTGATCCCCTTGCCCTGCAAAGTCAGCGACACCGGGCCAAGAATATGCTTGCCACGCCGCTTGACCGTGATCTCTCGCAATGTCAGCGGCAGGATGTTGTGTTCGTTTACCATCTGCTGCCCTGTTCCGTCCGGGACAGGACATGAATACAAAGGTTAACCACCACCGCGAGCCCGATCAGGATGAACCCCAAGGCAAGCGCCAGCGCGAATTCTCCGCGCCCCGTCTCAAGCGAGATTGCCGAGGTCAGCACGCGTGTCGCATTGTCGATATTGCCGCCGACGATCATGATCGCCCCAACTTCACCAATGCCGCGCCCGAAACCGGCCAGCTGCGCCGTCAACAAGGTGCGTCGCCCATCCCAGACCAGCGTGGCGATACGCTGCCTGCGCGACGCATGCAGCGAGATCAGCAAATCATGATAATCCGCCCATAATTCCCGCATCGCCTGATGCGCAACCGAGGCGACAAGCGGCGTGATGATGATGACCTGCGCAATGATCATCGCCGTTGGCGTGAACAACAGGCCCAGCACGCCAAAAGGGCCGGACCGCGACAGCATGATATACACAATCAGCCCCACGACGACCGGCGGCAGCCCCATCAGCGCATTGAGCAGCGCAATCACATAACGCCGTCCGGGAAACCGCGTGATCGCCAGCCATGCCCCCAATGGCAAGCCAATGACAGACGCAACGGCTGTCGCGCTCAGGGTCACATGAAGCGACCGCAGCGTAATCTCGATCAGTTCAGGGTCCAGTGACACAACCAACCGGGCAGCCGTGGCAAAGCCATCTGCAATATCGCTCATCACTTATCCATTGCCGGTGTCACGCCTGAAACCCGCCGTACAACACCACCGCGCTGCACCGCTGGCGTGCAGTATCAGCAATAAGCTTGTGACAACAAGCCCCTCAGCTGCGCGATGCTGACAGGGCAAGGGTGACATTGCAGCAGCGGCCAACGCCTCTTTGTCTAGGCGGCAGGTGCGGCACTTTTCCATTGCTGAGGGGAAACATAGACAATCCGATCATCCAGACTGATCATCACTTCGCCGTCCTGAATATTGACCTGCAACTTCATGGCGCGGCCAGCAAGTGCCGCAAGCGTATCCGTGTCGGCCTGCGGAAAATTGACGACTTGAAGATTGTCAAAACGAATGGTGCTGTTCTTGATCTTGTCCCACCAGATTTCAGCGGTGCGGCCGCCATAGGGATAGACGACCACCTTGCCAGCTTTGCCGCAGGACTGACGCAGCACCTTTTCGCTAGGCAAACCCAAGGCCACCCAAACGTCAAGTTCGCCGCTCAGGCTTTTTTGCCAGATGTCGGGTTCGTCGTCGGTCGAAAGGCCCTTGGTCATTTCCAGATGCTCATGGGCATTCAACGCGAAAGCAACGATGCGCACCATCAGCCGTTCATCGGTCTCTGACGGATGCTTGGCCAGCGTCAGCTTATGGGTCTCGTAATAGTGACGGTCCATGTCCGAGACCGACAGCTCGACTTTGTAAATTGTGGCGTTTTGCGCCATGATCAGCCCCTAATCTTGCACGATCGTGGTGCCTACTCTGTTTAGGGCGCTTTGGAAAGCAGGCGCGCAGATCAATGCGCTGCGGCCCCGTCTGTGCCGCCTTGGACGAAAAATACCATCACCAGCCCAAAAATCGGCCCAAAAAACTGTCCTCATCCGGCAGCTTGCGCTACACAGTCACCATCCCGGCCATAAACCGGGCAAGGGAGGGCGCAAAGCCCACAAATGGAGGAGACATCATGACGACATCTACCGGTCGGGGGCTGAAAGCCCTTTTCGCACCCATCGCCATCGTAGCATTCGGGATCGGTTCTGCCGCACAGGCGCAAGAACTGTCGATCGCCACAGGTGGCACAGGCGGCGTTTATTACCCCTATGGCGGCGGTCTGGCCGAAGTGATCAACAACCATGTGGACGGCTACAGCGCCAGCGTCGAAGTCACCGGCGCCTCGGTCGAGAATATGGCCTTGGTCCAGCGCGGCGACAGCGACATCGCGATCGCCTTGGCCGATACGGTCTATCAGGCCTATACTGGCACCGGCGCTTTTGAAGGCCGCCAGATTGGTGAAGCACGCGCCTTGGCGTCGATCTATCCAAACGCCGTGCAACTGGTCACGCTGGCCGATAGCGGGATCACCAGCATGCAAGACCTGCGCGGACAGCGCGTTTCGGTCGGCGCACCGGGATCGGGCACCGAACTGAGCGCGCAGATCATCCTGGCTGCCAATGGAATCACCTATGACGATTTCGACCCACAGCGCCTGAACTTCAACGAAACCGCCGATGCGATCCGTGACGGTGACATCGTCGCCGGTTTCTGGAGCGTGGGGCCACCCACATCGTCGATCATGAACCTGGCCGCGACACGTGCGATTTCCATCATCGGCCTGTCTGCAGACGAAATCGCAAACGCCCGCGCAGCCGAACCGACATTTGCGCCCTTTGCGCTGCGCGCAGGCCTTTACGACGGGATGGCCGAGGCCGTGCAGACGATCTCGACACCCAACGTGCTGATCGTGCATGCCGATATGGACGAGGAACTGGCCTATAACATCACCAAGGCGATGTATGAAAACGTAGCCGATCTGATCGCGATCCATCCGGCAGCAAACGACACGACGATCGACTTCTCGGTCGCATCGACGCCGATCCCGTTCCACCCAGGCGCGCTGCGCTATCTCGAAGAGGTGGGTGCAGCGGTACAGGATCACCAGCGCCCATGATCACGACCAATGCAGGGCGGCACGGATGTGCCGCCCTTCTTTGTGCCGCGCTTTTCGCGGGCGGACCTGCCATGGCGCAGCCTGTGCTAGTGGTGGAAACCACTGACGCGCCGCTGGGTGAACTGCCGTTTCAGCCCGGTGCTGAAATCTGCTTGCGGTGGAACCATTCCGTCACCGGTGGTGCCGTGGCAGATTGTTTCGAGAATGTGGCAGGCCAACTGACCCTGACGCGGTCCTATCTGCATGATTTCGCCGCAGGCTTGGGCGAGGTTGCAGGCCGCGGCCGGATCGCGCCAGCCGCAACGGGCGGGTACTGGATCACCGAGATCGCCGAACCGATCCCCGACAATTCACTGGGCCTGCGGGTCGGCCCTGCTGCGGTAAACCACCGCTTGACCAGCGCCGGTCAGGCAATCGCGCTAAGCCAGATTGCCCCCGATACCGCCGTGCGGCTGACACTGCGCCCCAACTGACAGCCGCCATCTGAACCGACAGGAACAAGACATGAGCAGCCAGACATCCGACACGTCCCACAAGAATCAAGACCTGACCGACCTGCCGCCCGCCATGCGGTCGGCCGATGAGGTCCAGCCGCGCCCGATCCTGTGGACCATCACCATCGTCGCGATCACGATGTCTTTGTTCCAGATGTATACCGCAGGGATCGAACCGCTGGGCTTGTTCTATCAACGCTCGGCGCATCTGGGGTTTATTCTGTTTCTGGCCTTCCTGATCTTTCCGGTCACCGGCACCACGCGCCCGCGCGGCAGCATCGGCTGGATCATCGACGCGATTTGTCTGACCGCTGCCTTTCTTAGCGGGTTCTATATTTTCTATTTCCTTGATGACATCATCAACCGCGCGGGCTGGTGGTCGCGCACCGATATCGTGATGGGCATCATCGCCACGCTTGCCGTGCTGGAGGCCAGTCGCCGTGTCGTGGGCCTTGGCATGACCATCATCGGCCTGATCGCCATCGCCTATGCGCTGGCCGGACCGCGGGGCGCGCTGCCAGGACTGGGCGAATGGATGCCTGGCATCCTGTCGCATCGCGGGGCCAGCGTGGACCGTCTGGTGGGCCAGCTCTATCTGGGACAAGAGGGGATTTTCGGCCTGCCTTTGGGTGTTGCTGCAACCTATGTCTTCATGTTCGTCCTGTTCGGCGCATTTCTCGAAGTCACAGGTGCAGGCAAGTTTTTCATCGATCTGGCCTTTGCTGCGACAGGCCGCAAGGCAGGTGGGCCCGCCAAGGCGGCAGTGATCGCATCGGCAGGAATGGGGTCGATTTCAGGCTCGGCTATTGCGAATGTCGTGACGACGGGGGCCTTTACGATCCCGCTGATGAAAAAGCTGGGCTATAAACCCAAAGAGGCCGGCGGGATCGAGGCAGCAGCATCGACTGGCGGGCAGATCACGCCACCCTTGATGGGCGCGGGGGCGTTTCTCATTTCTGAATATACCAACGTGCCTTACATCGACATCGTCATGGTCTCGATCTTTCCGGCGATCCTGTATCTGGGCACGGTCTATCTGTTCGTGCATCTGGTGGCGATGAAGGCGGGCATGACCGGCTTGTCCGCCGCCGACTTGCCGATCGTGCGCAATGTGCTGGCGGCGGGGTGGCAATTCATCGTGCCGCTGGTGGTGCTGATCTATCTGTTGGTCAACAACATCTCGCCCACGCGGGTGGGGTTCTGGGCGATCCTGTCGGTGATTGCCGTCACCGCCTTGCGCGCAGGGTTCACGCTGATCGTGCTGGACCCCAAGAACGGCACGCCTCTGACCGCTGACCGGCTGAAGGCATCGATCCTGAGCGGTCTGACGCTGGTCGCCAAAGCGCTGGAACTGGGCGCGCGCAATGCTGTCGCGGTCAGCGTCGCCTGCGCTGTCGCGGGCATCATCGTGGGGGTTGTGGGCCTGACAGGGCTGGGGCTGAAGTTTTCATCCATGATGATCTCGCTCTCGGGCGGCAGCCTGCCGCTGGCGCTGGTCTTCGTGCTGCTGGCCAGCCTGATCCTTGGCATGGGCCTGCCAGTGACCGCCGCTTATATCGTGCTGATCGTGCTGGTCGGGCCTGCGCTGCACAACGAGTTCGGCGTGCCGCTGTTGATCGCGCATCTGGTGGTGTTCTGGTATTCCCAAGACAGCAACGTCACCCCGCCCATAGCACTTGCGGGGTTTGCAGGCGCGGCGATTGCAGGCTCCAAGCCGATGGAAACCAGCATGCAGGCGTGGAAATACGCCAAGGGCCTGTACCTGATCCCCGCCTTCATGGTGTTCAACCCCGAGATCATCATGGGCGGCGAGACGTGGTATGTGATCTGGACCGGGATCATGATCGTGATCGGGCTGATAGGCTTTGCCGCCGCGATCGAAGGCTATCTGTTCACATGGATGGACAATCTGTCCCGCCTGCTGGTGGTGCCGGGTGTGATCGCGATCTTCAACCCCGATGCGATGATCGAGGCGGCAGGCGCGCTGGTGGTCTTGGCGCTGCTGGTCTGGAACTGGCTGAAATCCCGCAGCGCACAAAGTGTCGCGCGCACAGGCTGACCAACGACCCGCTGTGGTGCAGGTCGCACGGGCCATGTGATCACCCCGCTGGCCGCGGTCAGGTGACCACGGCGACCAGTGCGACGAAATCCCCGACCTTGACCAACCCCGGCACATGCCGCGCGGTCAGGATACCGGTGCAGGCGGCGTGGCAGATCACGGGTGGCACACCGGTGCGGTCGGCAGGCCAGATCCGCGCGATCGGCTGGTCCTTTGCCACGGGATCGCCCAGATCGACCAGATAGTCGATCAGCCCCGCGTGATGCGAAAAGACAAAGCAGCTGTCGTCGGGCATATCCAGTTGTACGGTCGGACCCACCTGCAATGCGCCCGCCATGATCCCTGCATGGATCAGCAGATTGCGGATGCCCTTGCGCGCAATCGCGACACTGCGCGCCGTCGCCATGCCAGCCCCGCCCAGTTCGGTGGTGACAAAGGTCTTGCCCTGATTTTCAACTTCGGTGTCGAACATGCCGACGGCGTCGATTTCCAGCATCCGCACCGAATAGGGCGCGTTGAAGGCTTGCATCGCTGCCATGCAGGCGGCCTCTTGCGCTTTGTCGGGCAGGATATGGGCGGCGGCGAAGGGCAGAAAATCCAGCGTGCGCCCGCCGGAATGGAAATCCAGCACGATATCGGCCAAAGGCACCAGTTCGGTCGCGATGTAATGGCAGATCTTCTGCGTCACGCTGCCATCCGCACGGCCCGGAAAGCTGCGGTTCATGTTCGCGCCGTCAATGGGTGAACAGCGCGCGCCTTTGGCAAAGGCGGGCAGGTTCATCATCGGCAAAATGATGACACGGCCCGTGATCTGATCAGGCTGCAAGGTGGCGGCCAATTCCTGCAAGGCCACTGGCCCTTCGTATTCATCGCCGTGATTGGCACCGGTCAGCAAGGCCGTCGGCCCGTCACCATTGGCAATGACGGTGATCGGGGTCATGACCGACCCCCATGCGCTGTCATCGCGGCTATAGGGCAGTTTCAGGAAACCGTGGTGGACACCCTGTGCATCAAGCGGGATGGTCGGGGTAATCATGCCTTGACCACCAGCGCGCGGGGGGTCTTGCAGAAACATTCATAGCCCGTGTCGGTGATCAGGATAGGTTCGGTAATTTCCAACCCGCCATCATCCAGCCACAACGCCGGCATGAAATGGAACGTCATGCCCGGTTCCAGAATGGTCGTATCCCCCTTGCGGAACGATATCGTGCGCTCGCCCCAGTCGGGCGGATAGCTGATCCCGATGGCGTAACCACAGCGGCTGTCCTTGACATAGCCCGCCTTGTTCAGCGCGGCGTTGAATGCATTGGCGATATCCTGCGCCTGATTGCCGGGGCGGGCCTGTTCCAACCCCGCCTCGACCGCGTCGAGCACGGCGGCCTCGGCGTCGCGGTATTTGTCGGGGACCTTGCCCAGAAACAGCGTCCGCGATTGCGGGCATTGATAGCGGCGGTGCGCGCCAGCGATCTCGAAAAACGTGGCCTCGCCAGTTTTCATCGGGCGGTCGTCCCATGTCAGATGGGGCGCGGTGGCATCCATGCCAGACGGGGCCATCGGCACAATCGCCGGATAATCGCCCCAATGGCCATCCGCCCCCCTGATCCCCGTAGCGTAAATATCGGCGATCAGATCATTCTTGCGCAGGCCCGGTTCAGCCAGTTCGACGATGCGGGCATGCATGGTTTCAACAATGCGGGCGGCCCGGCGCATATAGTCAATCTCGCGGTCAGATTTGACGGCGCGCTGCCAGTTCACAAGCCCCGTGCAATCGCTGATCCGCGCTTTTGGTAGGCCCGCCAGCAGTGCGGCGTGGGCAGCGGCGGAATAGTAATAATTGTCCATCTCGACGCCGATCCGTGCCTGCGCCAGCCCCAGCTCGGCCAGTAGTTTCGCCAGTTCCTGCATCGGATGCTTGTCGGGGTTTTGCACGAAGGTATCATCATAGCCGCGGATATTATCGTCGCTTTCCATGAACACGGTGCGCCGCGCGCCCAATGTGTCCATGGCGCGGCCCCACCAGACCGGATCGCCGTCATGGGTCAGGATCACGCCCTGAAAGACGTAAAATGACCACCCGTCATAGCCCGTCAGCCACGACATGTTTGACGGGTCGGTGACAAAGATCGCATCCAGCCCGCGCAGCTGCATCTCGGCACGGGTCTTGGTGATGCGGCGCAGATATTCAGTGGTCGGGAAATTCGCCTCGAAAGTGGTCATTGGTTGGCCTTCGGTTAGAGCTTTGAGGCCAAAGCTGGGCTGTTTCGCGCCCCCACGCTATACCCCAACACCGGCAAACCATGTCGCTTTCCGACAAAGAGCGTCCGTCATGGGCTGGAGGCCACAGGCCATCCCGCCTAGACTGCCTGTAAATCTGATGGAGAATGTGATGACCGAGCAATTTGCCAATGACCAGCTGACCCAATGGGATCACGACCATTTCTTTCATCCCTCGACCCATCTGGGCCAGTTCGCGCGGCGCGAAATGGGCAACCGGATCATCCAGTCGGCCAAGGGCGTCCATATCACCGACCGCGAAGGGCGGCGGTCGCTGGATGCTTTTGCCGGGCTTTATTGCGTCAATATCGGTTACGGCCACCCCGAAATCGCCGAAGCCATCGCCAAACAGGCGCATGAGCTGGCCTATTACCACGCCTATGTCGGCCACGGCACCGAGGCATCAATCACCCTGTCGCGGATGATTGCCGAACGCGCGCCCGAGGGGATGAACCACGTCTATTACGGGCTCAGTGGGTCGGATGCGAATGAAACCAACGTCAAACTAGTCTGGTATTACAACAACGTGCTGGGCCGGCCCGAAAAGAAAAAGATCATCTCGCGCTGGCGCGGCTACCACGGGTCGGGTCTGGTCACCGGGTCGCTGACGGGGCTGGATCTGTTTCACAAAAAATTCGATCTGCCGCTGCCACAAATATTGCATACCGAAGCGCCCTATTTCTACCGCCGCGCGGATCGTGACATGGACGAGGCGGCATTTACCGCCCATTGCGCAGCAAAGCTCGAAGAGATGATCCTGCACGAAGGCCCTGACACCATCGCCGCCTTTATCGGCGAGCCGATGCTTGGCACCGGCGGGATCGTGCCACCGCCTGCGGGCTATTGGGACGCGATCCAGACGGTCTTGCGCAAATACGACATCCTGCTGATCGCCGACGAGGTCGTGACCGGCTTTGGCCGTCTGGGGACGATGATGGGGTCGGATCATTACGGGCTAAAGCCCGACCTGATCACCATCGCCAAGGGTCTGACATCGGCCTATGCGCCTTTGTCGGGGTCCATCGTGTCGGACCGAATGTGGGAGGTGCTGGAAAAGGGAACCGACGAATTCGGGCCCTTCGGCCACGGCTGGACCTATTCGGCGCATCCGATTTGTGCCGCGGCGGGCGTGGCGAACCTCAAACTGCTGGACGAGCAGAACCTTGTCGCCAATGCAGGCAGTGTCGGTGCCTATCTGAACGAGACGATGGCGGCGGCGATGGGCAGTCACACCCATGTCGGCGAAGTGCGCGGGACAGGCATGTTATGCGCGGTCGAACTGATCAAGGACCGCGATGATCGCGTCTTCTTTGATCCTGCCGACAAAGTGGCCCCGCGTGTCGTCGCCGCGATGCTGGAACGTGGCGTGATTGCGCGCGCGATGCCGCAGGGGGACATTTTGGGTTTTGCCCCGCCGTTCCCGCTGACCCGCGCGCAGGCGGATGAAATCGTAACTGCGACCAAAGACGCCGTGGCGCAGGTCTTGGGATAGAGTGACAGGCACCGGCCCAAGCACCGGCCGGATCGGATCAGGATCAACCCGGCGGCCGCCCTGTGACAAAGACCGCGTAAGGTGGATCAATATCCACCTTACCTGCCCCATTCAGACCGCGACGCAATCGGCGTAATAGCGTTTCACGCCATCCGCGCCGGTTTCAACCACCAGCCCGTGGATGTCGTTCTCGAACCCCGGACACAGCCGTTCAAACTCGCGGTTGAACTTGAGGTATTCCACGATCTTGGTGTTGAACACCTCGCCCGGGATCAAAAGCGGGATGCCGGGCGGATAGGGTGTGACCAGCGATGTGGTGATCCGCCCGACCAGATCGTCGATCGCCACGCGTTCCGTCGTGCGCCGCGCGATATGCGCATAGGCGTCGTTCGGGGCCATCGCAGGTTGCAGATCGCTCAGATACATTTCCGTCGACAGGATCGCGATATCGTAACGGGCATAAAGCTGGTGAACATGCTGGCAAAGATCGCGCAGCCCCATCTGTTCGTAATGCGGATGCTTGGCGATAAAATCAGGCATCACGCGCCACAAAGGCTGGTTGCGCCCGTAATCGTCCTTGAACTGCTGCAGTGCGGCCAGCAACGAATTCCAGCGCCCCTTGGTGATGCCAATCGTGAACATGATGAAGAAACTGTAAAGACCGGTCTTTTCCACCACGACCCCGTTTTCCACCAGGTATTTCGTGACGATCGAGGCGGGAATCCCCATTTCTTCGAACCGGCCATCAAGGTTCAGGCCGGGTGTTACGATCGTCGTCTTGATCGGGTCCAGCATGTTGAACCCGCGCGCCATATCGCCAAACCCATGCCACGAATCCGCGCCATCGGACGCCTGCACACCATCGGCATCGGTTTTCTTAAGCACCCAATCCTTGGGATCGCCGATCCCTTCCTCAACCAGCGCATCAGGCCCCCAGACCTGAAACCACCATTCATCATCACCGAATTCCGCATCGACCTTGCGCATCGCACGGCGGAAATCCAGCGCTTCCATGATGCTTTCCTCGACCAGCGCCACGCCACCCGGAGGTTCCATCATCGCCGCCGCTACATCGCAGCTCGCGATGATGCTGTATTGTGGGCTGGTGCTGGTGTGCATGAGATAGGCTTCGTTGAACAGGTGCCGGTCCAGCTTGGTATCCTGACTGTCCTGTACCAGCACATGGCTGGCCTGCGAGATCCCGGCCAGCAGCTTGTGGATGGATTGGGTGGCATAGGTTACCGCATGGCGCGGGCGTTCGCGCTTGCGGCCCATCGAATGGAAATCGCTGTAAAACGTGTGGAATGCGGCATGGGGCAGCCAAGCCTCGTCGAAATGGAAGTTTTCGACATAGCCGTCCAGCAAGCCCTTGATGGTTTCGGTGTTATACAACACCCCGTCATAGGTCGATTGCGTCAGCGTCATGATCCGCGGCTTCACCGTATCGGCATCGATATGGGACAAAAGCGGGTTGGCGCGGATTTTCTCCCTGATCGTGTCGATCTCGAACTCGTTTTGCGGGATCGGGCCGATGATGCCGTAATGGTTGCGCGTCGGTTTGAGAAAAACCGGAATCGCGCCCGTCATGATGATACTGTGCAGAATGGATTTGTGGCAATTGCGGTCCACCACCACGACATCGCCAGGGGCAACCGTGTGGTGCCAGACCATCTTGTTGCTGGTCGATGTGCCATTGGTCACAAAAAAGCAATGATCGGCATTGAAAATGCGCGCAGCATTGCGTTCGGATGCGCCAATCGCGCCGTTATGATCCAGCAATTGGCCCAATTCCTCGACCGAATTGCACACATCCGCGCGCAGCATGTTTTCACCGTAAAACTGGTGATACATCTGGCCGATCGGGCTTTTGAGAAAGGCAACACCGCCGGAATGACCAGGACAATGCCATGAATAAGACCCGTCTTCGGCATAATCCAGCAGCGCTTTGAAAAACGGCGGCTGGATGCCTTCAAGGTATTTCTTGGCCTCATGCACGATATGACGCGCGACGAATTCAGGCGTATCTTCGAACATATGGATGAAGCCGTGCAATTCGCGCAGGATATCATTGGGCAGATGGCGGCTGGTCTTGGTTTCGCCGTGCAGATAGATCGGCACATCTTCGTTCTTGCGGCGGACCTCTTGGATGAACTGGCGCAGGTTCAGCACGGCAGGGTCCAGATCGGGACCGGGGCTGAATTCTTCGTCATCAATCGACAGCACGAATGCGCTGGCGCGGGACTGCTGTTGCGCAAACTGGGACAGATCACCATAGCTGGTGACGCCCACGACTTCGAACCCTTCATTCTCGATCGCTTCGGCCATGGCACGGATGCCAAGACCGGATGAATTCTCCGACCGGAAATCCTCATCAATGATAAAGATGGGGAATCGAAACTTCATTATATTCTCCTAAAAAAGGCAGCGCCGCTTTCGGTCTACATGACAGAGGCGCCCCAGCGCGTCAAAGCAAGCTTGCGCGACATCCTGCCATCTTCCGAGCCTAAATATCCCCGCGCGGAGCGCCCGTCCCGGGACACCGGGGCGGAAATAACCTATCCATGATGCTTTGCCGCCAGATCCTTGAGAATGGGGCAGTCAGGGCGGCTGTCGCCGTGGCAGGCATCGACCAGATCCGCCAGCGTGTCACGCATCGCGCGCAGGCCCGCGATCTTGGCGTCGATCTGCGCCAGATGGTCCTGCGCCAGCGCCTTGACCTGCGCCGAGGCGCGGCTGTCATCATCGTAAAGCGCCAAAAGCACACGGCAATCGTCGATGGAAAAGCCCAAGGACCGCGCCCGCGCGACAAACATCAGCTGGTGCAGATGCGTTTGCCGAAACAGGCGATAGCCATTGTCATGCCGGTCAGGCCGGATCAGGCCGATGTCTTCGTAATAGCGGATGGTCTTGGCGGGCAGACCGGATTTGATGGCGACTTCCCCGATATTCATCATGGTCCTCCTATGCGGCAGGTTGGTGTGCTGTGCCGCGGTTGACCGTCGGCTGTGGCGGCTTTTCGTCCATGACCGGGCGCAAACGGCGCAGCCGCAGCGCGTTGGACACGACCGACACCGACGACAGCGCCATCGCAGCAGCGGCAAAGACCGGCGACAAAAGCAGGCCAAAGACTGGATACAGAACACCTGCCGCCACAGGCACGAGGGCCAAGTTATACCCGAACGCCCAGCCAAGGTTCTGGCGGATGTTGCGCATTGTCGCCTGCGATACGGCGACAGCGTTCACCACGCCGCGCACATCGCCCGACATCAGCACCAGATCCGCGGTCTCGATCGCGACATCGGTGCCGGTGCCGATGGCAATACCGATATCGGCATGGGCCAATGCAGGGGCATCATTGATCCCGTCCCCGACAAAGGCGATCTTGCCCTGCACCCGCAGCTGGTCAAGCGCCGCGACCTTGCCATCCGGCAAAACACCCGCGACGACATGGTCGATCCCGATTTCGCGCGCAATCGCCTCTGCGGTCTCGCGCTTGTCGCCGGTGATCATCGCGATTTTCATCCCCTTGGCCTTGAGCGCGGCAATCGCCACTGCCGACCCCGGCTTGACCGGATCAGCCACCGCAATGACAGCGGCGGCCTGCCCGTCGATAGCGACAAAGAGCGCCGTGCGCCCGCGTTCTGCCAGTGCCGTCTCGGTCGCAGCAAGCGCACCAGTGGCGATCCCGTCCCGCGCCAGCAACCTGTCAGCCCCGATCAACACGCGCCGCCCGTCGACTGTGGCAGACACCCCGAAACCGGCGATAGCGCGGAAATCGCTGACCTGTGCCGCCCCCAGACCCTCGGCACGTGCAGCGTTGACGATGGCCGCCCCGATGGGATGTTCGGATTTTGCCTCGACCGCCGCCGCAAGGCGCAGTACATCGGCACGGTCGAACCCGTCGGCCAACACCAGATCGGTCAGATGCGGCTTGCCTGCGGTCAAGGTGCCAGTTTTGTCAAAGGCAATCACGCTGACATCGGCCAGTTGCTGCAATGCCGCGCCCTTGCGAAACAGCACGCCCATTTCGGCGGCCCGCCCGCTGCCCACCATGATCGAGGTCGGCACCGCCAACCCCATCGCGCAAGGACAGGCGATAATCAGCACCGACACACCCGCAACCAGCGCCAGTGTCGGATCAGGGCCAACGGCGAGCCAGACCGCCACCGTCAGCACCGCCAGCAACAATATCGCGGGCACGAACCACAAGGTCACACGGTCCACGACATCCTGGATGGGCAGCTTGGCGCCCTGCGCTTCGGTCACCATGCGGATGATCTGCGCCAAGGTCGTATCCTTGCCCACCCGTGTTGCAGCGAAAGTCAGCCCGCCCTGCCCGTTTACCGTGCCGCCGGTCAGCGCGTCACCTGTGGTCTTGACCACAGGTACGGGTTCGCCGGTCATCATGCTTTCGTCAACCGGGCTGCTGCCCTCGGTCACGGTACCGTCCACCGGCACCCTTTCACCGGGGCGCAGGGTGATGATATCGCCCACGACCAGCGCGTCGACATCGACCGCTACCAGCGTGCCATCGCGCAGCACGCGCGCCTGTCGTGCCTGCAAGCCCATCAGCGCCTGAATGGCCGCACCCGTGCGCCCCTTGGCCCGCGCTTCGAGCAGGCGGCCCAGCAGGATCAGCACAACGATCACCGCCGCCGCCTCGAAATAGACAGCGCGCACATCGGCACGGATCAGCGTGGGCAAAAAGGTTGCGACGACCGAATAGGTCCATGCCGCCCCCGTGCCCAACGCCACAAGGCTGTTCATGTCCGGCGCGCCCTTGAACAGCGCAGGCAAGCCTTTGGCGAAAAACACCCGGCCCGGCCCGAACAGCACCAGCGTTGTCAGCACGAACTGGATGATCCAGGACGTCTGCACCCCGATGGTGTCGGCAATGACATGGTGGAAGGCCGGCACCAGATGCGCGCCCATTTCCAGAATGAAGACAGGCAGGGCAAGCGCGGCAGCAAACAGGGTGCTGCGCGCCAGCACAGCGGCTTCATCAGCCTTGCGCGCAGCGTTGACGCTCGTCTGGTCCGGTTCGGCGGCTACCGCCGGATAACCCGCCTTTGTACTGACGTCCGCCAGCTGCGCCGCCGTGATGCGGCGATCATCCAGCGTTATTGTCGCGGTTTCTGTTGCCAGGTTCACGGCGACGGATTGCACCCCCGGCACCGCCGCCAACGCGCGATCAACACGCCCCACGCAGGACGCACAGGTCATGCCGTCGATTGCCAGTCGGATAATTGTAGGCTTTGCCATGGGAAAGGACCTTTCTCGATTGATCCCAACATAGGCATTCCAGTTACTGGAAGCTCAACCCCCTTGTGCAGAAAACCGAAAAACCCCGTTTTCCACTAAGGCACCTAAGCTATGGCCAGCAAAACACGACAACAACCAAGATGGATCGCACATCCCGAACAAGCGCCGCGATCGCCACAAGCTTGGTGCCGCCACGATCGTTCCTGCCCTGGCAGCCGCAGGCGATCGCGCAGCACCGCGCCGAATGTCTAGTCGGCGGCGCGGGCGGCGGATACCAGCCTTTGCATCTGGTCGACGCGGATCATGCCGGGGGCCAGATTTTCACCAATCACAAATGACGGTGTGCCGCTAAAGCCAAGCGCCCGTCCCAGCCCGTCTGACATCTTCAGATGTTCTGTGACTGCGGGGGCCTCCATGTCGCGGCGCAGCTGATCGACGTCAAGCCCCACGCTTTGCGCCACGCGAATGACGCTTTGTTCCTCGGCGCGCCCCTGCATCATCATCAGAGCATCATGAAACTCAGCATACTTGCCCTGCACCCGTGAAGCCAGCGCAGCACGCGCGGCGAATACCGATCCTTCGCCAAGCACCGGCCATTCGCGCAGAACCACGCGGACGTTGGAATCGGCAGACAACAAGCCGTCAAGTTCCAGCTTGGCGTTCCGGCAATAGGGGCAATTGTAATCAAAGAATTCGACCACCGTAACATCGCCTTGGGGGTTGCCGATGACGGGTGCATTGGGGTCATTTTCCAGCAATGCGCGCTGATCGGCCAGTGCGACCTGCGCGGCAGCGGCCTCGGCATTCTGCTGTTCAAGCTCGAGTATCTGCAATGCTTCGACCACGATCTGCGGATTGGCACGGATCGTGTCAAGAACCAGATCGCGGACCTGATCTTCGGTCATGGTCTGTGCCCCGATTGACAATGGAAAGGCGCAGATCGCAGCAATGCTGAAAAATCGTGTCATGGTCATGCTGTCCCTTTCAAGGCAAGCGGCGTAAAGAGGTCAAATCAGACGAACCTTGGTGCCAATCGGAGCGCGTTCATACACTTCGGCGATCTGTTCGTTATACAATCCGATGCAGCCGTTGGATGATTTGCGTCCGATCTTGCGGGTATCCTGCGTGCCATGAATCCGGTAGAACTGCCACGACAAATACAATGCATGCGATCCCATCGGGTTCAGCGGGTCTCCGCCAGGAATAAACGCTGGCCATTCAGGGTTACGCTCGCGCATCGCAGGCGTCGGTGCCCAGCTGGGGGCGACACGCTTGTCGATCACCTCGGTAAATCCGGTGCGCGTCAGGTCGTCGGACAGAGGGACTGAGGTCGGATAGATCCGCATGTCACCATCGGGCGTCCAATGCTGCAAAAACATCGATTTGGTATCAGCCAGAATCGCACCCACGCCCAGCGAATCGAAATGATCGCGCCACTCATGCACGCGAAAAGCCGCGATATTGCGGTCAACCGGCGGCCGCTCGGTCTGTGCGCGCAGGATCGATGGCGCAAAAAGCGTCGCGGCTGTCGCCCCGAGCAGCAAAGCCCGGCGTGACGGAATTTTGTTATTTCTGTTGTTCATTCTGGCCTCATCTATCTCAACCGTCACTGGCATGACGCGGTCTGCACGGTCAAGCCTCACGATAATCCTGTAGCGCCTGCTTTAGCATGACTTGGCCATAGCGATGCACGCTACACGCAGATTTGAACATACGCGCTGCGGCGATGAATCGGTGGGGCTGTTTACATGATCTTAAGCCGTGCCGGCACATAAGACCTTTCGACATGTAACGAAGGATCGCTTCATATGCCGGCCGACACAGCCACAATCGCCCTTCCTCCCGCGCTTACATTCGAAGCCTGCGAAGATCTCTTTGCAGCGCTGAAGCAGGCGCAAGGAAACGACCTCATCATCGACGGCAGCAATGTCAGCCGTCTTGGGGGACTTGCGGCCCAGATCCTGGCCACGGCCAGCGTGGCATGGGCAACCAATGGGCGGAGCCTGACCCTTGTCAATGAAACCGACGCCCTGCGCCAGGGTCTGGAACTGCTCGCGCTTTGGCCACTGCCGCAACAGGGAAGGGCGCTGTAATGACGAAACGCATTCTGGCGATCGACGATTCGCGGACCATCCGCAGCCTGCTAACCCAGACCCTGCAAAAAGCCGGGTTCGAGGTATCGACAGCTGTTGACGGCGTCGATGGCATTGAAAAGTTCCAGCATGAAGACGCCGATCTTGTGATCACGGACGTCAACATGCCCAACAAGGACGGTTTCGGTGTGATCGCTGATATCCGCGGGGGTACCCGCAACCGGACGGTGCCGGTTCTGGTCCTGACAACGGAAAGCGGGGCTGCGTTGAAAGAACGCGCGCGGCAGGCAGGCGCGACCGGCTGGATCGTCAAACCCTTTGATGACGAAGCCCTCGTCGCTGTGATCCGCCGCCTGACAGGAGCAGTGTAATGACCGCCGATATGACAATGCGCGACGTATTTTTCGAAGAATGTGAAGACCTGATCGCCGCCCTGACCGAAGGGCTGACAGCAATGCGTGATGGCAGCACCGACAGCGAAACGGTCAATGCTGTCTTTCGTGCTGTCCATTCCGTGAAAGGTGCGGCCGGCGCCTTTGCGCTCGACGACCTCGTGGGGTTTGCTCACACGTTCGAGACGGTTCTGGATCACGTCCGGTCACAGCGTCTGACCCTGGACGACCGCATCCTTCATGTTCTGCAGCGGTCCGGCGATATCCTTGCGGATCTCATCGAAACCGCAAGAGAGGAATTGCCGACGAACTCTGCCCAGGTGGATCCTGTCCTCGCAGACCTTCAATCCTTTCTGGGTGACGCGCCCGCGGAAGCAGAAGACTTCACCTTCGAGGCACTCACCCTCGCCTTTGACGGGCCAGCGGATGCGGGATCGACCTATGTCGTCGATTTTACGCCCAACGCAGCTTTTTATACCAGCGGCAACGACCCCGTTTTAATCATCGCTGCATTGCAGTCGCTTGGCACAACCCGGGTAACGGTAGATCTGTCCCGGTTGCCGACGGGATTGGACGATCTGCACTAGCAGGATGGGCTGTTGTCGTGGCAATTGGAAATCGAAGGTCTCGGGTCGGATCTGCCGATCCTCGAAGTATTCGAATTCGTCGACGACCTATGCGCCTTGCAGGTCAAACTGCTTGATGAAGATACCGCCGTGCCAGACATTGCCACAGCCACTGCACCAGACAGTCCGGTCGAGCAAGACGGCATGGATGCCGCGGCAGGCATGGCGGGCGACATGTCCGATCAAAAAGCACGCAACGCCGCCGATAAGGGCAGCACCCGCGCGGCAAGTTCGCTCCGCGTTGACCCCGAACGCATTGATCGCCTGATTAACGCGGTAGGCGAATTGATCATCAACCAATCCGTGATCTCGCAAAGGCTGCAACATGCCAATCTGCCGAATACCGCCGAATTGTTTGCTGATCTTGATGATTACAAATTGCTGGCCCGCGAAATCCAAGAAGGCGTCATGGCCATCCGCGCACAGCCGGTCAAACCCCTCTTCCAGCGCATGTTGCGCATCGCGCGTGAGGCTGCGGATGCAACCGGCAAAGTGGTTGAACTGATCACTGAGGGCGAGGCGACCGAAGTTGACAAGACCGTCATAGAACGGCTTGCCGATCCTCTGACCCATATGATCCGCAATGCCATCGACCACGGAATCGAAGCACCTGACCTTCGCACGGCGGCCGGCAAGAACCGGCAAGGCAGGCTGCGGCTGGCCGCACGCCAAAGATCCGGAAGCATCGTCATCGAAATTGCGGATGACGGTGCCGGCCTTAACCGCCCAAGGATTCGGGAAATTGCCGTATCCAAAGGGCTCGTTGCCGAGGATGCGCAACTGTCCGAAGCCGAAATTGACCATTTGCTGTTCGCTCCCGGGTTTTCCACGGCCAAGGAAGTGACCAATCTCTCGGGGCGCGGCGTCGGAATGGACGTCGTGAAGACAGCCATCACCGCTCTTGGCGGGCGTGTGGCGATCAGCAGTCAGTTTGGTCAGGGAACGACGTTTTCGATCACCCTGCCGCTGACGCTGGCGGTGATGGATGGCATGATCATCAACCTTGGCGGGCAGACGATGGTTGTACCCATCTCCAGCATCGTGGAAACGATCAGGCCCAAGGACGCTGACCTGTCGCAGATCGGGCTGAACAACACATTGCTACGCATCCGTGGCGAGTACGTGCCAATTATCGATCTGGCAGAACGCATGGGGCAAGTCGCAACGCTGCGCGACATGACCGACCGAGTGCTTTTGCTGATCCAGACCGACAGCGTGCCGCAATGCGCCCTGGCCGTCGATGATATCTTCGACCAGCGCCAGGTCGTCGTCAAAAGCATGCAGGGCAATTACGGCGAAATATCTGGAATCTCGGGCGCGACGATCCTAGGCGACGGCAAAATAGCCCTGATCATCGATCCCGAAGCCGTCGCACAAGGCAACTCGGTCTACGCCGTCACCAACAGCCAAAATGGAAGGGATGTTTCTTATGTCGCAGCTTGCTGAACTGCAAAAATCCGAACGGCTGGAATTCGTCACACTGGTGGCCGGTGGTCAGAATTTCTGCATTGAAATCACCCAGATCAGGGAAATTCGCCGATGGACGCCCGTAACGGTGCTGCCGCATTCGCCTGATCACGTTCTTGGCGTGATCAACCTACGGGGTGCTGTCATTCCGATTATCGATCTTGCAGCGAAACTCGGTTTCGCCAAGATCATGCCTACGGAACGGCATGTCATCATTATCATTGCTGTCGAGGATCGGATCATTGGGCTTCTTGTTGAATCTGTCTCGGAAATACTTGGCGTCGATTCACATACCGTCCGCGAGACACCAAGAGGGCCAGAGGACACGACCACCCGCGCTATTCTTGGGATCATTCCGCTCGGCGATGACATGACAAAGATCATAAGCTTGTCGACCTTGCTGGCTCCGGCAAATCAGGTGGCAGCATGACAATGCCCGATAACATCGCACGATCCGATCAGACCATGCGCGAATATCAATTCACCGACCACGATTTCCAGACAATCGCCACCCTGGCGCACCAACGCTACGGCCTGCATCTGCAGCCATCTAAAAAACCGCTTGTTTATTCACGGCTGACAAAAAGATTGCGCGCGTTGGATCTTCCCGATTTTGAAAGCTATTGCGCGCTCCTGTCAGACCCGCGCGGTCATGCGGAGCAATCACACCTGCTCTCAGCACTGACGACCAATGTCACGCATTTCTTTCGTGAACGGCACCATTTCACCTATCTGCGCGAAAAAATCCTACCCGATCTCGTGGAAAAGGCGAAAAAAGGCTCTGCTGTCAGGATCTGGTCCTCCGCATGCTCGGCGGGTCAAGAGGCCTATTCGATTGCCGCGATGATCCGCGATGCATGCCCCGAAGCGTCGCGTCTGGACATCAAGTTACTCGCCACGGATGTCGATCCACAAATGATCCAAAAGGCACGGCAAGCGCGCTATGATCGGGATCAGGCAGATGCCATCCCCGACGAATACAAGAGATTGATGATCGAAGACGATGGTAGCCAGCAATTTAAAATCCGGCAGGACCTGGCATCACTTGTGTCATTCGGCGAATTGAACCTGATCGGGGACTGGCCGATGCGCCGACGGTTCGATGTAATTTTCTGTCGCAATGCGGCGATCTACTTTGACAAGGACACGCAAGTCCGTCTCTGGCAACGGTTCGCAGACGTTTTGCAAGACGACGGCCATCTGATGATCGGACATTCGGAACGTCTGACGGGTCCTGCGCAAAGTGAATTCCGCAGCGTCGCCATTACAACCTACCAGCGGCTGCCTCGCAACACGGCCCTGGCCCGACCTCAAACGAAAGACTGACCCATGAGCTTGAAAGACACATTGCGCGTTATGATCGTGGACGACATGGGCGTCAGCCGGGGACTGCTTGTGCAGGCCATCGAAGAGATGGGGATATGGAAAAACCAAGCGGAAAATGATGGGCGTGCCGCGCTGAACAAGCTGATCGCCGACCCCGTTCACCTCGTCCTTTCCGATTATAACATGCCGGGCATGGACGGGCTCGAACTGCTCCGCGCACTGCGACAGCACAAAGCTACCGCGCGAATCGGGTTCATCCTTGTGACCGGGAACCCAACCCCCGACCTGGTCGCCAAAGGCAAAGCGCTTGGCCTGAACAATATCATCAAGAAGCCGTTTTCAACTGCAAGCATGAAACAATGCATCGAGACCGTGGTGGGCAAGCTATGACGACACAATCCATCACGCATCGACCAGCGGCCGCACGGACGCTCACGAATGTCGGCACCGCCCTACGCGAGGTCGCGATGATCGTTACCCGCCTTGAAGAGGCAGCGTTGCGGACCTGCGCTTGTGCGGCCGACTTGCCGCAAAAAACAAAATCATTGCAGGATTTTGACCTCGTTCTGCAGTCACTTGCCGATCTTGCGACATTGATAGAAGCGATGGGCGAACCTGGCGCTAACCAAGCTACTTCAGACTGCGGTAAATGGATCGCACAGATGCGTCTGGCTTGGCTACGCGACCTGGTTGGCGACGCCCCAGAGCCCGTTGATCATGACCGGACCCAGATAGCGATCTTCTGATGCAACACAGCTTACACAAGTACACCGTAGCCGAAAAATATCTTGCCCATGCTGCCGGCCTTGCTACGGGTTGCGGTGGCAAGCATGGCAGCGTTGGTCAAAACGCCGATGCAAGAGGCATTAGCTCATGCGCATCGTGATCGCCCATCGATCCGTGATCTTGTTGGGCCAGCTACAACGCCGCCTTGAGCGGCTCAAGATCGATGTGGTGTGCGCCGCCACCGAGCTCACGGAAGTATATAACTTTGCAGAACATCACGAACCCGATTGCGTCGTGCTGACAACCGATATCGCGGATTGTCCAGAGTTCGAACTCCTCGCGACGCTTTTCGGCATCATGGGCATCGGCTGTGTTGTACTGGGGACACCGAAGCAGGCGAATCTCACCAATGCCGCGCTCAGGGCCATTTCTGCGATCCGCGTTCTGCCCAGCAATGTCTCGGACCGCGACCTGACCGCAGCCCTGGTGCCCGGAGGCCGCCGTCAGCATCCCAGAGCACCGGCGGCAACACCTATACCGGCAGGGCGCGTCGACCCGCGCAGCACGATTTTGATCGGCTCTTCGACGGGAGGTATCGATGCCTTGATGCAAATCCTGCCGCATCTGCACCCGGGCGCCCCCCCGACAGTCATCGTCCAGCACACCGGTGGCAATTTTGCCTCGAGCCTGATCAGGCTACTTGACGGAGGCACTGCTGCAAAAGTTGTTGCTGCAACGCAAGATACGACATTGCAGCGCGGCCATGTTTATCTGGCATCCGGTGACACTCATCATGTCCGCCTCGTCCACGGGTCTCCGGCCCGTATCAAACTGGACGCAGCACCCCGCCAATCCGGCCACCGGCCTTCAGTGGATGCCCTGTTTCATTCAGCCGTCCCCTTTGCATCGCATGTGACCGCCGCGATCCTCACAGGGATGGGTCGCGATGGTGCCGAAGGCATCACGGCACTGCGCGCCGCGGGCGCCCGCACCTTTGGCCAAGACGAAGCGACCTGCATCGTCTACGGCATGCCGCGTGTAGCAAAGTCCTTAGGCGGCATCGAAATCGAACTTCCGATCCACCAGATCGGACCCAGCTTGCTGCGTGCAGCACAGCAAAGGCAGCGCGCATGAGTGAACCAAACACCACATCGCCAAAAATCATGACCATCGTGCAGGGCGACTTTGCCGTATCGAACGATGCTCAGGTGGTTATGTCCACCGTCCTAGGGTCATGTGTCGCGGTTTGTATTTTTGACCTTCAAGCCAAAGTCGGCGGGATGAACCATTTTCTACTGGCGAGCGGTGGTGATTCAAATACCAACGACTTGAAATATGGCGTCAACGCGATGGAATTGCTGATCAACCGCATTTTGGGCGCGGGCGGTGACCGGCGCAGGCTTCAGGCCAAAATTTTCGGAGGTGCGCGCATGACCGTCCATGCCCGCGACATCGGCCAGTCAAATGGTGAATTCGCCCTCGCATTTCTAGAACGCGAAGGTATCCCCTGCCTGTCGCAAAGCCTCGGAGGGACCATGGCCCGCCGCGTCCAGTTCACGCCGACAACGGGGGCTGCGCGCCAGATGCAGATCGCTGAATCGCCGCCGCCCGAAACGCCGGTCGTGCGGCCTCGTCCCGCGCCCGAGATCACGCTGTTCTGATGCAGAGCCACGATCAGCCCGCCACAGGTCCACTATTTTTGCACGATATCCCAAGGGATCGTGTAGGGGCCAAGCGCGATTTCGATCTTGCGCGCAAGTGCGGGGTCGGCGCTGATCCGCGCGACAAGCCCTCGTTTTTTATCCTCGAGGACGCCATCAACTTCCGCCGCAAGATCGGCAAGGGCGGCGGCGTAGATGCGCATGATCGCCCGCTTGCGCAGCTCAGGTTTGAAAATTTTGCCAACGGCGGTTTTCGGCAATTCCGCCAACACCTCCAGGTGTTTTGGATGGGCTGCGCGTTCGTGAATATGCTGTTTTGCGTAATCCAGCAGCGCCTCTTCGGTCACATCCGCACCAGCCACCAGTTCGAGGTAAACACAAGGCACTTCGCCAGCATGCGCGTCGGGCTGCCCGATCGCCCCGGCAAATGCGACAGCGGGGTGCCCGGCCATAGCCTCTTCGATTTCGGCGGGGTCGATGTTATGGCCGCCGCGGATGATCAAGTCCTTGGCGCGGCCCGTGATCCACAGATATCCGTCCGCATCGATCCGCCCCAGATCGCCAGTCCGCAGGTGATCGGCGTAGAAAATGTCACGGTTCTTGCTCGCCTCGGTATAGGTCTGACCGCTGAACACACCCGGGCTTGCGATGCAAATTTCTCCAATCTCGTCGACATCGCACGGCAGGCCGGTTGCCGACGAAACGATGGTCACATCCGTATATGGGAAGGGCAGACCAATCGATCCCACCCGTTTTTCGCCATCGGGCGGGTTGATCGACACAAGGCAGGTCGCCTCGGTCAGGCCGTAGCCTTCGCAGATGGTGACCCCGGCCGCCGCCTCGAATTTCTTGTAAAGTTCGAGCGGCAATGGGGCGGACCCGCAAAAAGCCAAGCGCAGCGACGAAATATCAGCATCAACCTTGCGCTGCATCAGCGCCGACATCGCCGTGGGCACCGTGATCATAAAGGTGACCTTGTGCTTGGCGATCAGTTTCCAGAAATTGTCGAACACGCCGTCGCCGCGATACCCCTGTGGCGTCGGAAAAACGACCTGCGCCCCCGACCCAAGAGAGGCGCCAAGCGACACGGTCGCCGCAAAGACGTGGAACAGCGGCAGTGGGCAGATTTGCACATCCTTTTCGGTGAACAACAGCCGCGCGCCCAGCCAGGCGTTATAGACGATTCCGGAATAGCGGTGTTGCACGACCTTGGGCATGCCGGTGGTGCCGCCGGTGTGAAAATAGGCCGCCACCCTGTCCTTGTCGGAATCAGCAAAGCTAAGGCTGGTGGGATGCTTGGCCAGTTCGGCGTTAAAATCCAATACTTTGGCCTTATGGGCGACCGGGTTCTTGGGCCGGATCAGTGGCACGACCAACCGTTTCAGCCCCGTCAGGTATCGATGCAGATCGACCTCCAGCACGGTGGTGACATCGGGCGCAAGACGCACGGCCTCAGCGGTTTTTTGGGCGACGTCGGTCTTGGGAAAGGCGCGCAGGGTAACGACGACCTTGGCCTTGGTTTCGCGAAGGATCGCAGCGATCTGTTCGGCGTCCAGCAGCGGGTTGATCGGGTTCACGATCCCCGCGACCTGACCGCCCAGATAGGTCAGGATCGTTTCGGTCGCGTTGGGCAGCACGAACGCCACGACATCGTTTTCGCCGATCCCCAGATCGCGGAACAGATTGGCCGCTTGCGCCGTTTTAGCCTGCAATTCAGACCAGGTCAGCGTTTCGCAAAAGGCATCCGGATCGGACAGCAAGCTGAAGCTGACTGCCTTGCGCCCGCCATGCGCGGCCGCCGTTTGCGACAACAAAGCATAGGTCGTCATCGGCAGGCTGCGTTTAGCCCAAGGCATCTCATTATGAATCGCATCGCGATCCGCCATCGTCGAAAAAGCCATGCCCCATCCTCCCCATTGTCCGTACCGCGGTTTTGCGCCACGGCCCCTCAGGGTGAAATGTTGGCCAATACCACCAAATGGTGCAAGCCTGACGCTGCGAAAGTCTCGCTATTCGGCGGCGACACCTTCGGTGAATTGCAGCCGCGCCAGCCGCGCATAAAGCCCACCTTGCGCGACCAGCGCATCATGCGTGCCCTGCGCCACGATCCGGCCCGCGTCAAAGACGATGATACGGTCCGCCTTTTTCACCGTCGCCAGTCGATGCGCCACGATCAGCGTCGTGCGAGTCTTGGCCAAATCCTCGACCGCGCGCTGCACGGCATGTTCGCTTTCGGCATCAAGCGCGCTTGTCGCTTCGTCCAACAACAAGACCGGCGCATCACGCAAGATGGCACGCGCGATGGCGATCCGCTGCTTTTGTCCGCCCGACAGCATCACACCGCGTTCGCCGACATAGCTGTCATAGCCACCAGGCAGGGCGATCAGGAAATCATGCGCGGCGGCAGCTTTAGCAGCGGCTTCGACCTCGGAATCGCTTGCGTCGGGACGGCCGAAACGGATATTTTCACGCGCGGTATCCGCAAAGATCACCGGGTCTTGCGGCACCAAGGCGATGTGCCTGCGAAATTCAGCTCGGTTCAGACAGCGCAGGTCGATCCCGTCCAATGTCACGGCGCCTTCCTGCGGATCATAGAACCGCTGGACAAGCTGGATGATCGTGCTTTTGCCCGCACCCGACGGGCCGACAAGGGCGACGGTTTCACCCGCCGCGATATGCAGGTCGATCCCGTCCAGCGCGGAAATCGACATCCGCGACGGATAACTGAACCGCAGGTTTTCAAAGCGCAGATCGCCACGGACAGGCGTGGGCAAGCGGTGCGGTTGCACAGGATCAGTCACACTGTCCTCGATGGTCAGCAATTCGATCAGCCGTTCGGTCGCACCCGCCGCACGTTGCAATTCGCCCCAGACCTCGGAAAGGGCGGCAACGGCTCCGCCGACCATGATCGTATAGATCATGAACTGCACCAGCCCGCCTTCGGTGATTTCGCCCGCGACAACATCCTGCGAGCCCATTTGCAAAAACAAAACGATGGCCGCGAAGACCATGAAAATCACAACAGCCGTCAAGAACGCGCGCGTCAGAATGCGCCGCCTTGCGGACCGATAGCTTTGCTCGGTCACTGCGTCGAACTTGGCCCGGCTGAGGCCTTCGTGGGTGAAAGCCTGGACCGTCTGGGCTGATGTCAAAAGCTCGGACGCATCGCCGCTGGATTCCGCGATCAAATCCTGATTTTCGCGCGACAGGCTGCGCACACGACGGCCAAGAAACAGGATCGGGAACAGCACAACGGGGATCGGCCACAGCACCATGATGCTCATCTTGACCGAGGTCAGCAGCATCAGGATGACACCGCCGATAAAGATCAGGATATTGCGCAGCGCGATCGAGGCGGAACTACCGATCACCGACAGGATCAGCGTGGTGTCGGTGGTGATGCGGCTCAGCACTTCGCCCGTCATGATGCGTTCGTAAAAGGCGGGGCTCATGCTGATCATTCGGTTGAAGACGGCCTTGCGGAGATCGGCCACAACACGTTCGCCCAGACGCGTCACAAGATAATATCGCAGCGCAGTCCCAAAGGCGAGAAGCACGGCAAAGGCCAACAGCGACATGAAATGGCGGCTGATTGCGACACTATCGAGCCCAAAATTATCAACCACCAGCCGCGCGATCAGCGGCAGGCTGAGCGCGACCATCGCGGTAAAGACAAGCGCAAATCCCGCCCCAGCCAAGTTCAATTTATAGGGTTTGATGAACGGCCAAAGGGCCTGAAGAGCGCCGATCTTTTTGCTTGATGGCCGGTCTTCTGCTTTGGTCTGCACAGTTTCGGCCATCGGGCATCCTTTGTCTATCAGGGCCTGATGTAAAGCTGAGCGGCCATTTGCACAAGTTTGGACCCACCTTGGTCCGCAATTGTCGCAGGATTGGAGCGGGCGGCGGGAATCGAACCCGCGTCTCTTGCTTGGAAGGCAAGGGTCTTACCATTACACAACGCCCGCGCAGTGCTTCGATTAAGTCAAGCAGCCCGCCCCGTCAAGGAACTGCCCGCATCTTCCGAGCATAAATATCCCCGCGCGGAGCGCATCTGACATCACGTTGCGCGCCGCCTGTTGCAGCGGCGCGCACCTGTCTGCGCTAGTTCACCGTGATCCGACCATCGGTGTAAGGCACGAAAGCGCCCTGCGCCGCCATATATTCGGCCAGCACATCCGCCAGATCGGGGCCGAAATCATAGGCATTGGCCGCATCCTCGAACATGGCATAGCCGTCACCGCCATTGCGGACATAATTGTTGGACACCACCGCATAGACCATTGCCGGATCAAGCGGAGCAGCGCCCACCATCACGTCAGACACCCGCTCGCCAGCAGGTGCCGCGCTATCGACGGTAAAGGTCATGCCCGCGACCTGCGGGAAACGACCGGCACCTTCCTCGATCTGGCTGACACCGTTTTCGAGTGCTTGCAGCAGGGTTTCACCCGTCACCTCGAAGGTGGACAGCGTGTTCTGGAACGGCAGCACGCCCAAAACTTCGCCCATCGTCACCTCGCCTTCATCAATCGAGGCGCGGATGCCGCCCCCATTCTGGATCGCGATCTGGACGCCCTGATCACGCACGCGGTCCAGCATCGCATCGGCGATCAGCGATCCCATCGGGCATTCCATCGCACGGCAGACGCTGCGGTCACCATCAATCGCCGCGGCAGTTTCAGCGACGATGCGCGTCTTCATCTCTTCGATCGGCCCGGCGAGTTCCGCGATCCGCGCGACGGCCGCTTCATCCTCGGCCACGCTGGCATCCAGCAGAATCGTATCGCCGGTAGCCGAAGTGACATTGCCCGCGTCATCAAAGACCAGCGTCAGATGGCCGACATATTTGGAATAGGCATAGGCCTGTACTACAGGCACAGCGCCAACCATCGTGGGATAAGCCAGCGCGCCGTCTTCGGTGTTGGACATCAGCGTATGCGAATGCCCGCCAACAATGGCGTCGATCCCGTCAACCGCGGCGGCGATTTCCATATCCTTGGACAGGCCGACATGGGTCAGCGCGATGATCTTGGTGACACCCTCGTCTTGCAGGGCCGCGACATCCGCGCTCAGGCTTGCAACTTCGGGGGTGAAGATGACAGCATCCGACGGGCTGGATGTTTCGACCGTATCACTGGCCAATGCCGAGATGATGCCGATCCGCTGCCCGCCAATCTCCAGCACAACGTGGTTGTCGACCTGACCGGCCAAGATATTGGAACCGGCCACGTCGATATTGCCTGAAATCACCGGAAAAGACACCAGATCGGTCAGCTTGCGCAGTCCTGCGTCGCCATCGTCGAATTCATGGTTGCCCACGGCCATGACGTCATAGCCGATGACATTCATGAACTCGGCTTCGACCTCGCCCTTATAGGTCGTGTACATCAGGCTGCCCTGATATTGGTCGCCCGCATCGACAACGACGACATTCTGGCCCGCCAGTTCGTCGCGCAGGGCGTTGATCTGGGTGATGACCCGCGCCACGCCGCCAAAGCATTCACCGGCGGCATTCGCCTCGGCGTTGCAGGTGGAATCAAACGCGCTGATCGGCTCGATCCGGCTGTGGAGGTCATTGGTATGGATGATATGCAGCGTGTAATCGGCCGCAGCCGACCCCGCGATCAGCGCCAAAGCGCAGCTTGTGGTCATCAGTCGCAATGTCATGGCAGTCTCCCTTCAGGTTTCGCTCCGCAAGATTGGCCGCGCCATGTAACAGGAGTCAAACACAATGACCTGACATCAGCACCTTACCGCGTCCTCAACCGACATTGCCAAGACACTTGACCATTTTTTGCGCAGGCCCCATGACGCTGCCATGTTGATTTACAAGATTTTCCGCGCCGATGAATGGGCCGCCTTTGAACGCGATGGCGCAACATCGGGCGCGCCTGTCGATCTGGCCGATGGCTATATCCATTTTTCTACGGCCGCGACGGTAGCCGAGACATTGACCAAGTATTTCACCGGCGAAACCGGTCTGGTTCTACTGGCGGTCGCAGCAGAGGGTCTGGACCCGCTGAAATGGGAACCGGCGCGCGGCGGCGTGCTGTTTCCCCATCTTTACCGTGACCTGACACTGGCCGATGTGGTCTGGGTCCGCGACCTGCCGCTGTCGGATGGCGCGCATGTCCTGCCGGATCTTGCATGAAAGCGATTGAACAGATCGGGCTTTCGGCGCTGCGCCGGATTGATCCGGAAACGGCGCATGGTCTGGCGATCACGGCCTTGCGCGCAGGGCTTGGCCCGAAAATCGCGCCCTTCACATCGCCCCGGCTGCGCTCTGATGTGGCGGGGCTGTCGCTGCCCAACCCGATTGGTCTTGCCGCCGGTTTCGACAAGAATGCAACCGCCCTTGCGCCGCTGGCGCGCAGCGGTTTCGGCTTTGTCGAGGTCGGTGCCGCCACACCGCGCCCCCAGCCCGGCAACACCAAGCCGCGCCTGTTCCGGCTGACCGCGGATCGCGCCGTGATCAACCGGTTCGGGTTCAACAACGACGGGATGCAGGTGATCGCGGACAGGTTGGCGCAGCGCCCTGCAGATGGCGTGATCGGCCTGAACCTTGGCGCGAACAAGGACAGTACCGACAAGGCCGCAGATTTTGCCACCGTGCTGGCCCATTGCGGCCCGCATGTAGATTTCGCGACGGTCAATGTGTCCTCGCCCAACACCGAAAAACTGCGCGACCTGCAAGGCAAGGCAGCGCTGGCGGCCTTGCTCGCCGGTGTGATGGAGACGCGGGCAGGCATGGCACGCGCGATCCCTGTCTTTCTCAAGATCGCGCCGGATTTGACCGGCGAGGAGATTGCCGAGATTGCCGAAGTTGCACAGGCGGCGGGTATTGCAGGCATCATCGCCACCAATACCACGCTGGACCGCACAGGACTGCATGGCCCCCATACGCAGGAAAAAGGCGGGCTGTCCGGCCAGCCTTTGTTTGAAAAATCGACGCGCGTGCTGGCACAGCTGTCGGCCCTGACCGATCTGCCAATCATCGGGGTTGGTGGGGTCGCCACGGCGGACCAAGCCTATCAGAAAATCCGCGCCGGGGCCTGCGCCGTGCAGCTTTACACGGCGTTGGTCTATGGCGGTTTGTCTTTGGTCGATGATATCGCACGCGGATTGGATGCGCTGTTGCTGCGCGACGGGTTTGCCAGTCTCGCCGATGCGGTCGGATCAGGCCGCGCGGACTGGACCTGAGGCAGCAGCCTCTAATGCGGGATATTTCAGCCCCAATGTCACCCCGCGCACCACAAAGCTGATCAGCATCCCGATCCACAGACCATGATTGCCAAACAGCGCCATCAAAGGAATGACGCTGACGAAATAGACAACCGCCGACACAATCATCATGTTACGCATATCCGTTGTCCGGGTCGCCCCGATGAAAATACCGTCCAGCATCCATGCGGCGACCCCTGCCAAGGGCGCTGCGACCATATAGGGCAGATAGGTGCGGGCGGCAGCGCGTACCTCGGGTGCGGTGGTCATGATGTCGATGGTGATGCCGCCAAACAGCGCGAAACAGACCGCCATGATGGCACAGGCCCCCAGACCCCAAAGGCTGGTGATGATCGCCGCGCGGCGCAGCACGCCACGTGCACGCGCGCCCGCAGCCTTGCCCACCAGCGCCTCGGCGGCAAAGGCGAAACCGTCCAGCGCATAGGCCGTAACGTACAAAAACTGGATCAGGATCTGGTTCGCGGCCAAAGGCACATCGCCAAAGCCCGCGCCATAGAACAGGAAACTGACAAAGATTGCCTGCACCAGCACCGACCGGATCATGATATCGCTGTTCACCACGGCCATGCGCCGCAGGCGGATCAAGTCAAACACCCGCGCCGCCGTCCGCCATGCGACCCCGGCAAAAGCATCGCGGCAATACCACAGCCCCAGCGCCAGCCCGGCCCAGACGGCGATGAACGTAGCCCAGGCCACGCCCGCCACACCCCAGTCAAAGCCCAGCACGAACACAAGGTCCAACCCGATGTTCAGCCCGTTCATCAATAGCTGGATCATCAGCACCCCGCCCGTGCGTTCCTGCGCAATCAGCCAGCCGGTGATCCCGTATAACGCGATGGTCGCGGGCGCAGACCAGATGCGGATCGCCATGTAATCGCGGGCCAGATCTTCGACCTCGGCGCTGGCGGGGGCAAGGCGGAAAGCACCGTCAAAGATCAGCCATTGCGCAGCGATCATCACCGCCCCCGCGCCAAAACCGATCAGCAGCGCGCGCGATAACAGGGCCGCAACCTCGTCCATGTCGCCGGCACCGCTGGCTTGGGCGGCAAGGCCCGTGGTCCCCATCCGCAGAAAGCCGAAAACCCAGTAGACCGCAGTCAGGATCACGGCCCCAAGGCCCACAGCACCAATCGGTGCCGCCTCTCCCAGTTGCCCCACGACGCCAGTATCGACCAAGCCCAGCAGCGGCACCGTTGCATTGGCCAGCACGATCGGCAGCGCGATGCGCAGCACCCGTCGATGCGTCAGGATGTCAGCCATCCCGTGGGGGCATCAGGAAATGACCCGTCGCCTGTGCAAAAAGCCGTGCGCGGTTGTCCTGCCATGTTTCCACATGCACGGACGCATAACGGCGGCCAGACCGATTGACCCGCGCGCGCGCATAAGCATCGCGCGGTAACCCGCTGCGCAGGTAATCGACGGTAAAGTCGATGGTCTTGGGCAGGGTGATGGCGGGGGTGTCATCGGTGATGCGCCCTGCCTCCATATCTTCCCAGATCATCGCCCAGGTCAGTTCCATGATCGCCGTCACCTCTAGAAACGCCGCCGTCGCGCCGCCATGCAGCGCGGGCAGCATCGGGTTGCCGATCAACCGGTCGGCATAGGGCAGGATCGCGGTCAATTCATCCCCACGCCGGTCAATCTGGATACCCAAAAACTGCATATAGGGCACCCGCGCCACCAGTTTTTGCAACATCGCGTCGCGGCGTTGCTTGATCACTTGAACCGCTTCGGGGCGGGTATTCATGCTTTGCCCCTACTGATCGTAAAGGCCCCAGTCGCCGAGGCTACAGGCCGATCCGCGTCACTGTCCACTGCCGTCGCCCGCACAAAGGCGACCGACCGCGTGACGTGATAACATTCCGCAGTCGCCGTGATCCGGTCGCCGGGGGTAGCAGGGCGCATATAGTCGATCCGCAGATCAAGCGTCGCCGTGGCCAAGGCCGCGGCCGGATGCGCCATCACCGCGGCACCGGCGCAGGTGTCCATCAAGGCGGACACCGCACCACCATGGATGACGCCGGTATCGGGATCACCGATAAAGCGCTGATCGTAATCCATCGCAATGGTCGCCCGCCCGTCGCCCACCTCGGTCAGGGTCATGCCCAGCGCTTGCGCATGCGGGATGGATGCGATGAACTGCGCGGCGATCTTGTCGCGGCGGCTGGCCTGATCATCTGACATGGCTTCTCTTTCACAGTTGGGCCTTCCTAACCGGAGTAGCGTCACCCGGTTGTCATTGCAAACATGATTGATCCATCTGTTGCCCCGCCGCAGCGATGGCGATAGGTTGATGCCGAGGAGAAACCGATGACCGAAAAGCGCCTGTCGTTCAAAGAGATGTGTGCGAAATTCGACGTCACGCCTCGGACTTTGCGCTATTATGAGTATATCGAACTGCTGACCCCCGAAAAGGAAGGGCGCGCACGGTTCTATGGCCCGCGCGAGCTGGCACGGATGACGCTGATCCTGCGGGGCCGGCGGTTTGGCTTTGCGCTCGAAGACATCCGGCAATGGCTGCTGATCTACGAAAAAGAAGGCACCCATGCGCAGATGCGCGAATGGGTCGCGCTGGCCGACCGGCAGATGGAAGAATTACGCCAACAACGCGCGCAGCTGGATGAAACGATGGCCGAACTGCAACAGCTGCGGGACCATACGGCGAAAACACTGGCCTGAGCGCGGCCTGCACCGCGTCAGATAATTCCACCAAATTCGCCAGATTTTTGCTGACCTTTCGTCACCCTTTTTGTGACGCCACGTTCCGTTTACGTAAACGTCACCTTTGCTTGTAAGACTGTCATGTGATCCGCAATTGCGTGGCAACAGCCATTCGCATGAGGAAAAGCCATGACGACAGATACAATGAACATCCGCGAGATGTGCGAGACCTTCGAAGTCACGCCCCGCACTTTGCGTTTCTATGAGGCCAAGGAACTGCTGTTCCCGATCCGCCAGGGCCAAAAGCGCCTGTTCACCAAGCGCGACCGCGCCCGGCTCAAGCTGATCCTGCGCGGCAAGCGCTTTGGCTTCTCGCTCGAGGAAATCCGGCAGTTGCTGGACCTCTACCACATGGACGACGGGCAAGAGACCCAGCTGTCAAAGACCTATGAACTGGCCGAACGCCATCTGGCCGACATGCAAGCCCAGAAAGCAGAGCTTGATGAAGCGATTGGTGAATTGAAGGCCCAGATGGCCTGGGGTGCCGAAAAGCTGTCCAGCCTCGCCAAAAAGAAATCCGCTGCCGCTTGAGGCGGCGCACCATTCACGACACGACCCCAGGGAGAGAGACCAGATGCCCATCTACAATGCGCCCGTCAAAGACATCCAATTCGTGCTGCACGACCTGCTGAAAATCAGCGAACAGGATATTGCGGGGTTCGAAGACCTTGAGCGCGATTTCACCGGTGCCGTGGTCGAAGAGGCCGGCAAGGTCGCCACAGCCGTGCTGCACCCGCTGAACGCCGTGGGTGACCGTGAAGGCTGCGTGCTGGAAAACGGTGTCGTGCGCACGCCTGCGGGTTTCAAGGACGCGTTCGAACAAATGAAAAAAGGCGGTTGGACCGCGATGGATTGTGACCCCGCATACGGTGGTCAGGGCCTTCCTTACGTCATGCACACCGCGGCACAGGAACCGTTCGTGTCCGCCAATATGGCGTTCAACATGTATCAGGGCCTGACCCATGGCGCCTATTCGGCGATCTATGCGCATGGCTCGGACGAGCAGAAACAGACATACCTGCCAAAACTGACGACCTGCGAATGGACCGGCACGATGAACCTGACGGAACCGCATTGCGGCACCGATCTGGGCCTGATGCGCACCAAGGCGGTCCCGCAGGACGATGGCAGCTACAAGATCAGCGGCCAGAAGATTTTCATCTCGGCGGGCGATCACGATCTGGCGGAGAATATCATCCACCTGGTGCTGGCGAAAATTCAGGGCGGGCCTGACGGGATCAAGGGCGTGTCCTTGTTCATCGTGCCCAAGATCATGGTGAATGACGACGGCAGCCTTGGCGCGCGCAATGGCGTCAGCGTCGGCAAGATCGAAGAGAAAATGGGCATCCACGGCAATGCGACCTGTGTGATGAATTATGATGACGCGACCGGTTTTCTTGTGGGCGAAGCCCATAAAGGCATGCGCGCCATGTTCACCATGATGAACGAGGCCCGTCTGGGTGTCGGCCTGCAAGGCTATGCCCAGGCTGAAAGCGCCTATCAGAACGCTGTCGCCTATGCCAACGACCGCCTGCAAGGGCGCGCCGTCACCGGTGCGGAAAACCCCGACGGCCCCGCCGATCCGCTGATCGTGCATCCCGATATCCGCCGCAACCTGATGGACCAGAAATCTTTTGTCGAAGGGGCGCGCGCCTTTACCTATTGGGGCGCATATCTGATCGACCGCGCACATCGCAACAGCGACAAGGACGCCGATGGCCTGATCTCGCTGATGACGCCGGTCATCAAGGGGTTCTTGACCGACAAAGGCTTTGAATATGCCACAGCCGCGCAGCAGGTTTACGGCGGCCATGGCTATATCGAAGAATGGGGCATGTCCCAATATGCCCGCGACGCCCGCATCGCCATGATCTACGAAGGGGCCAACGGTATTCAGGCGCTGGACCTTGTGGGTCGCAAGCTCGCGCTGGATGGCGGCAAGCATGTCATGGCGTTTTTCGAGATGATCAAAACCTTCATCAAGGAAAACGAAGGGAACGAGGCGTTGAACAAGGATTTCCTTGTCCCGCTGAAAGCCGCCAGCAAGGACCTGCAAGCAGCGGGGATGTATTTCATGCAAAACGGCATGAAGAATCCAAATAACGCGCTGTCGGGGTCCTATGATTTCATGCACATGATGGGCCATGTCTGTCTGGGTCTGATGTGGGCGCGCATGGCGAAGGCCGCGATGGACGCTTTGGCCAGCGGTGCATCCGACACCGAATTCTATGAAACAAAAATCGCGACCGGGCGCTATTATATGGCACGTCAACTGCCCGCAACGGCCATGCATCTGGCACGCATCAACACAGGAGCGGATACGGTCATGGCGCTGCAGGCCGCACATTTCTGATAGGCTGGGTGGGTTAAAACCCACCTTGCCCTTCCACTGTCAGGTATCGCGGCAAGACCAGTGCCCGACGCCTGCGGCGGGCAAAGGGCCTCCGGCGGGAGTATTTGAAACAAAGCGAGACGAAAAGTCCCCCGAACCTGAGAGAGTTCCCCGCGTCCGGGGCGCAGCAACACAGGCCAGGGTCCTTTCGCTTTGTACGGTCATCGGCTCTCCAGCCTGTACCGTGCAGTATTCCTGCCAAAGATAGGTTAAGACGAGGTCAACGAAGCAAGCTTGCCCTCGCTTTGTTGTAAATACTCATCTGGCCCCGCAGGGCCAAAAGCAGAAAAGCGATCACATGCCCATGAAACTTCATTGCTTTGCCGAAAGCGGAAACGCCTACAAGGCGGCCCTCACTTTAACCCTGACCGATCAGGACTGGGAGCCGGTGTTTGTCGATTTCTTCAACGGCGCGACCCGCAGCCCCGAGTTTCGCGCATTGAATGTCATGGGCGAGGTGCCGGTGTTCGAGGATGGCGATCTGGTGCTGACCCAATCGGCGGTGATTCAGGACTATATTAGTTCGAAATCCGGCAAACTGGGGGGCCGGTCTGCTGCCGAGCGTCGTGACGTGCTGCGCTGGATGTTCTTTGACAACCACAAGGTCAGTGGTGTCGCTGGCCCTTTGCGGTTCAACATGAACTTCCTGCCAGAGGCTAAGCGCAACGCCGATGTGAACGCCTTTCTGGCGATGCGTCTGGCCTCGGCGCTCAAGGTAATGGAAACCCACCTGACAGGGCGCGACTGGCTGGCAGGTGAAGATATGACCATCGCCGATATCGCCTGTGCCGGTTACCTGTTCTATTCCGAACCCTTTACCTTTGCGCGCACTGATTACCCCCAGATCGACCGCTGGCTGGACAGGATCTCTGCCCGACCCAGTTGGAAACACCCCTATGACTTGATGCCGCGTGGCCTGACCAGCGCGACCTGAACGGAGGACACAATGACCGACGCCTATATCTATGACGCGATCCGCACGCCCCGCGGCAAAGGCCGTGCCGATGGCAGCCTGCACGAGGTGACATCCGCCCGCCTGTCCGCCGGTGTGTTGAATGCACTGAAAGAGCGCAACAACCTTGAAGGTCACGCGGTCGAGGATGTGATCTGGGGCAACGTCACCCAGGTCGGCGAACAGGGCGGATGTCTTGCCCGCACCGCGGTGCTGGCATCCGATCTTGACCAGTCGATCCCGGGCCTTGCGATCAACCGTTTTTGTGCATCGGGCATGGAAGCCGTGAACCTTGCCGCGAACCAAGTGCGCGGCGGGGCGGGGCAGGCCTATATCGCGGGTGGCGTCGAGATGATGGGCCGTGTGCCGATGGGCAGCGACGGTGCGGCGATTGCCGTTGATCCTTCGATCGCAATGGACAGCTATTTCGTCCCGCAGGGGATTTCCGCCGATATCATCGCCACCGAATACGGCTTTACCCGCGATGAGGCGGACCAGCTGGCCGTGGCCAGCCAGCAACGCGCCAAGGCAGCTTGGGATGATGGCCGTTTCGCCAAATCCGTGGTCACCGTGCGCGACATCAACGGTTTGGCCATTCTGGACCATGACGAATACATGCGCCCAGAGACGAATATGCAGACGCTGGGGTCACTGAACCCCGCGTTTCAGGCCATGGGCGAGGTCATGCCCGGTTTCGACAAGATCGCCTTGATGAAATACCCCCATCTGGAACGGATCAACCACATCCACCATGCGGGCAATTCATCCGGTATCGTCGATGGTGCCGCTGGCGTGCTGGTCGCATCAAAAGAATGGGGCGAGGCCATGGGTCTGAAACCCCGCGCCGTGATCCGGGCCACCGCCAAGATCGGCACCGATCCGACCATCATGCTGACCGGCCCCGTGCCTGTCACCGAAAAGATCCTGCGCGATAGCGGTATGGCAATCAGTGACATCGACCTGTTCGAGGTCAACGAAGCTTTTGCATCCGTCGTGCTGCGGTTCATGCAGGCGTTCAACGTTGACCACGACCGCGTCAACGTGAACGGCGGGTCGATCGCCATGGGTCACCCTTTGGGGGCCACGGGGGCCATCATCATCGGCACCTTGCTGGACGAGCTGGAACGCACCGGCAAATCCACCGGCCTTGCGACGCTGTGCATCGCATCGGGCATGGGTGCAGCTACGATCATCGAACGCGTGTAAGGGGACCAACATGACTGATTTTACACTCAAAACCGATGCCGATGGCGTAGCCATCATCACATGGGACACAGTCGGCAAATCCATGAACGTGATGAACCAGCAAGGGTTCACCGATCTGGATGCGCTGGTGGGCCACGCCTTGGCCGATGATGCGGTCAAAGGCATTATCATCACTTCGGGCAAGCCTGACAGTTTCGCAGGCGGCATGGACCTGAACATCATCGCGCGGATGAAAGACAGCGCCGGTGACGACCCCGCGCGTGGGTTGTTTGACGGCGTGATGGCGATGCATGGCGTGCTGCGCCGGATCGAACGCGCGGGCATGGACCCCAAGACCAACAAGGGCGGCAAGCCCATCGCCGCCGCCCTGCCCGGCACGGCGCTGGGGATCGGGCTGGAAATCCCGCTGGCCTGTCACCGCATCTTTGCCGCCGATAACCCCAAGGCGAAAATCGGCCTGCCCGAAATCATGGTTGGCATCTTTCCCGGTGCCGGTGGCACCACCCGTCTGGCGCGCAAACTAGGGGCGATGGGCGCATCACCCCTGCTGTTGGAAGGCAAGTTGAACGATCCTCAAGCCGCCAAACGCGCAGGCGTGATTGACGAGGTAGTGCCCGCCGAAGACTTGATCTCGGCCGCCAAGGCGTGGGTGCTGTCGAACCCTGCAATCGTGAAACCGTGGGACGAGAAAGGCTATAAAATGCCCGGTGGCGCGCCCTATCACCCTGCCGGCTTCATGACCTTTGTTGGCGCATCCGCCATGGTCAACGGCAAGACGATGGGTGTCTATCCTGCCGCCAAGGCCCTGCTTAGCGCCGTTTACGAAGGCGCATTGGTCCCATTCGACACCGCGCTGAAGATCGAGGCACGCTGGTTCACCAATGTCTTGATGAACCCGTCATCCAGCGCGATGATCCGCAGCCTGTTCATCAACAAAGAAGCGCTCGAAAAAGGGGCCAACCGCCCACAAGCGCCCGATCAAAAGGTCAGACAGGTCGGCGTGATCGGCGCGGGCATGATGGGCGCGGGCATCGCGCTGGTGTCTGCGCTTGCCGGCATCAAGGTCGTGCTGATCGACGCCAAACAGGACGCCGCTGAGAAGGGCAAATCCTATACCGCCGCTTACATGGACAAAGGCATCGCCCGCAAAAAAGCGACCGAGGACAAGAAAGCCGCCGTGCTGGGGCTGATCCACGCCACGACCGATTATGCCGCGCTGAAAGACTGCGATCTGATCGTCGAAGCGGTGTTCGAGGATGTAGGCGTCAAGGCCGAGGTTACCAAAAAGGTGCAGGCCGTCACTGGCGCGGGTTGCATCTTTGCGACCAACACATCGACCCTGCCAATCACGGAGCTTGCCAAGGCCAGCAATGATCCGACCAATTTTATCGGCATCCACTTCTTTTCCCCCGTGGACAAGATGATGCTGGTGGAGATCATCAAGGGCGAGGCGACGGGCGATGTCGCTGTGGCCAAAGCGCTCGATTTCGTGCGCCAGATCCGCAAGACGCCGATCGTGGTGAACGACGCGCGGTTCTTTTACGCCAACCGCTGCATCATTCCCTACATCAACGAAGGCATCCGCATGGTCCGCGAAGGGGTCGAACCCGCCCTGATCGAAAATGCTGCCAAACTGGTGGGTATGCCGCTGGGCCCGCTGCAACTGGTCGATGAAACCAGCATTGATCTGGGCGTGAAAATCGCCAAGGCCACCCGCGCTGCGATGGGCGATGCCTATCCCGATGGCGTGGTGGACGAGGTGTTGTTCTGGATGGCCGACCAGACCCGTCTGGGGCGCAAATCGAATGCCGGCTTCTATGCCTATGACGACAAGGGCAAACGCACCGGCCTATGGGACGGTCTGGCCGTGCAATACCCTGTCGCGGATCAGCAACCCGACCTGGTGACCGTGCAGCACCGCCTGCTTTTCGCGCAAGTGCTGGAGGCCGTGCGCGCGCTGGAAGACGGCGTGCTGACCGACATCCGCGAAGGCGATGTGGGCGCGATCCTTGGCTGGGGCTTTGCGCCTTGGTCGGGCGGGCCGTTCAGCTGGCTGGACATCATCGGCGCGCCTTATGCCGCTGAACGCTGTGACCAGTTGACCGCGCAGTTCGGGGATCGTTTCACGACGCCTGACCTTTTGCGCGACATGGCAGCCAAGGGCCACGAATTCTACAAACGCTTTGGCACAGGTGCAAAAGCCGCCTGATCAAGGTGGCGCATCCCAGTAAACGGGGTGCGCCACCCCTTACGTGCTGCGGCGCGACACGATGATGATACCGGCAAGTGCGATCAACGCCATACCTGCCATTGCGACCGGGCTGACAAGATCGCCCCACAGATACCACGCCCACCCGCTGGCGAAGATCAGCAGCGAATATTCATAGACGGCGACCTGACTGGCCTCGCCCAGTTGATAGCCGCGGAACAGACAGAAAATGCCGACCAGCGCCAAGGCGGCCTGAACTGCGATCCAGAACGCCAAATCGGCAGTCACGGGCATCCAGCCGCGCTGCGCGAAACCCTCTGCGCCGGTTCCGGTAGACGGCAGCAGCAGGCAGCCAAAGGCCCCAAAAACGGCCAGCATTGCAAAAAACCCGGCGCTGAGCGTCAGGGTGGTTTCGCCTTCGCACCATGCGCGGGTGGCGATGGCCCCGATGGCATACAATAGCCCCGCAAGGATCGGCAGGAATACGACCAAATCAAGTGCTGCCGGATCAGGCCGGATCACCAAAAGCGCGCCCGCAAACCCCGTGATAATCGCAAGGCTGCGGCCCCAGCCGACACGCTTGCCTTGAAAGATCACCGCGATCAGCAGCACAAAAATCGGGGATGTGAACAGACCAGCCACGACGATGCCGATAGGCAGAATGGCCAGACAGCCGAAATAGATCAGCATGGACCCCGCCTGAAACACGCTGCGCCCGAACACTGCCCAAGGCCGTTTTGGCCGCAAACTACCCCGGCCCAGCAGCGCAATCAGGCACAAAGCGCCAAGCGCCAGAGTACCACGCAGCAGGTGGAACTGCCAAAGCGATCCATCCGCCGCGACATGGGGAACGAAATTGTCGCTCAGCCCCAAGGTTGCCATCCCCACGATGATATAAAGCGCTGCATGCGACGACACGATCTGGTCAGGCAAGGCGAGCTGGGGTGTCATCAGGCAGCTTTCTCAACAGGATTCCGCTTTCAAAGTCGCCGATGCACCGCAATACTCTGTCCAGATAGCGACCAAGATGGCGGGGGGGCGACATGGGCTGGATGCGCGATGAGACGGGGCTGGGCAAACGGGCGGCCAATCATGTGCCGCTGACGCCCTTATCGCACCTGCAACGCGCTGGCTTGGTCTTTGCCAACCGAGAGGCGCTCGTCTATGGCACGGCGCGGTTGACCTATGCGCAATATCATCGGCGCGTCACGCGGCTGGCTTCGGCGCTGGTCAAGGCGGGGGTGCAGCCGGGCGATGTGGTCGCCACGATCCTGCCCAATATCCCCGCCCAATCCGAGGCGGCATTCGGCGTCCCCGCCTGTGGCGCGGTGCTGAACACGATCAACATCCGGCTGGATGTGGATACCATCGCCTATATCCTTGATCATGGCGAGGCGAAGGTTGTGCTGGTGGACAGCCAGTTCCTGCCGCAGGCGATGGCGGCCATCGACCAGATGCAGGGGCCTACGCCATTGGTAATTGAAGTGCCAGACGACCACGCGGGTATCCTTACCACCGGCACCCAGCAGAATTACGAGGATTTTCTAGCCACGGGCGACCCCGATTTCGCATGGATCCTGCCGCATGATGAATGGGAAAGCCTTGCGCTGAATTACACTTCTGGCACCACTGGCCGTCCCAAGGGCGTGGTCTATCACCATCGCGGCGCCTATCTGATGACGCTGGGCACAGCGATATCGTGGGAAATGCCGACCTTTGTGCGCTATTTGCAGATCGTGCCGCTGTTTCATTGCAACGGCTGGAACCACACATGGATGCTGCCCGCGCTGGGTGGCACCGCGATCTGCTGCCGCGACATCACTGCATCGACGATCTATGATGCCATCGCCGATCACGGGGCCACGCATTTCGGCGGCGCGCCGATCGTGCTGAACCTGCTAGTGAATGCAAAACCAGAGCATCGCCGCCAGTTTGACCACATGGTGCAGGTGTTCACCGCAGGCGCACCCCCTGCCCCCGCAACACTGGCCGCGATTGGCAAGCTGGGGTTTCACGTCAAACAGGTCTACGGGCTGACCGAAACCTTTGGCCATGTCACCGAATGTATCTGGGACCCCGCATGGGATACCCTGCCAGAGGCCGAACAGGCCGCAATCAAGGCGCGCCAAGGTGTCGGCTTTCCGATCATGGAAGACGTGACCGTCGTCAACGACCAGATGGAGCCCGTGCCGTGGGACGGCACCACGCAGGGCGAGATTGTCATGCGCGGCAATGCGGTGATGAAAGGCTACCTGAAAAACCCAGACGCCACCGAAAGGGCGTTTGCAGGCGGCTATTTCCACTCCGAGGATCTGGCGATCCAGCATCCGGATGGCATGATCCAGATATCCGACCGCGCCAAGGACATCATCATTTCAGGCGGCGAAAACATCAGCTCTGTCGAGGTAGAGGCCGCGCTGATGCACCATGCAGCCGTAAACCTGTGTGCTGTGGTGGCACAATCAGACGAAAAATGGGGTGAAATCCCTTGCGCCTTTGTTGAGCTGAAAGACGGGGCCACCGCGACCGAGGCCGAGATCATCGCCTTTGCGCGCGAACGGCTCGCAGGGTTCAAATGCCCCAAACGCGTGGTGTTTCAGGACCTGCCCAAGACATCAACCGGCAAGATCCAGAAATTCGAACTGCGCCTGATCGTCAAGGCGTTCTGATCACGGGGGCGCAGGGCCGTTTCGGGCATGACAACTTGGACCTGTGGGCGTAAGGTAGCTGCAAAAAAGGCAGTATGGGCAGATGACAGCGCTCGATCGATATGTGCGTCTGGAAAGCGATGGGCTCTGGCGGCCTGCGCCTGACCAGCAGCGCCGGCAGGTCACAATCTCTTTTGGCGATGCGACGCTGGTCATTGCCGACGGCGCCGCGCGCCCGCTGGCGCATTGGTCGCTGCCCGCGGTGATCCGTCTGAACCCTGACGAGCGCCCCGCAATCTATGCCCCTGATCAAGAGGCAAGCGAGGCACTGGAGATCGCCGACGAGATCATGATCGACGCCATCGAAGAGGTCCGCAAATCGCTGGCCAAGTCACGTCCACAGCCCGGAAAACTGCGTCACTGGATCACGGCAGGGATCGTGGCCGCGACGCTGGCGTTGGCCGTGTTCTGGCTGCCCGGCGCGCTGATGCGACAGACACTGGCGGTGGTGCCAAATGCCAAACGGGTCGAGATCGGCGCAATCATCCTTGCCCATGTGCAGACCAAAACCGGCGCGGTCTGCCGCGATACGACCGCACAGGCAGCGGCAGGTACCCTGGCGACACGGGTTTTCGGGGCGGGCACGCCGCTGAACATCGTTGTCGTGCCAAAGCTGGACCAAGGGGCGCTGGCGATGCCGGGCGGGCTGATCATTCTGGATGCGGGACTGTTGCAGGCGGCAGATGATCCGGTGGCCGTGGCGGGGTTCGTGTTGGCCAGCCATGTGGCGCTCGGCAACCACGACAGCCTTGAACCCGTGCTCCGGCAAGCAGGGCTGGCCACAACCTTTGGCTTGCTCACGACAGGTGATATTCCGCGCGACGTATTGCAGCGCCATACCGAAGCCGTTTTGGACCAGCCCGCACCGCAGGCTGATCCTGCCGATCTACGTCGCGCCTTCGCGGCGGCCAATCTGCCACAACGGCCCTATCAGGTGCTGGCGGATGCGCGCAGCGGCACGATGCCTGATCTGGGCCGTGATACACTAGACGGCCAGCCATCGCCACCGGTGATGACCGACAGCGCGTGGATCAGTTTGCAGAACATCTGCAACCGATGACGGCTATTTGGTGCCGAACATCCGGTCGCCTGCATCCCCCAGACCCGGCACGATATAGCCGCGATCATTCAGGTGGCTGTCAATGGCGGCGGTGACAATCGGCACATCGGGATGCGCCGCGCGCATCCGCGCGATACCTTCGGGGGCGGCCAGCAGGCACAGGAAACGGATATTCGTGGCCCCCGCCTGTTTCAACAGATCAATCGCCGCGACAGACGAATTACCGGTGGCCAGCATTGGATCAACGGCGATGACCAGCCGGTCCTCCAGCTCTGTGGGGACCTTGAAATAATATTGCACTGGCTGCAGGGTTTCTTCGTCGCGGTAAAGCCCCACGAACCCGACGCGCGCCGAGGGGATCAGTTCCAGCACGCCATCCAGCAACCCGTTGCCCGCGCGCAGAATCGACACCAACGCCAGTTTCTTGCCGTCGATCACCGGCGCATCCATCGGTTCCAGCGGCGTGTCGATCCGGCGGGTCGTCATCGGCAGACCGCGCGTCACCTCATAGGCGAGCAACTGGCTGATCTCGCGCAGCAACTGGCGGAACAGCGCGGTGGACGTTTCCCTTTGCCGCATCAACGTCAGCTTATGCTGCACCAGCGGATGGGTAACATGGGTGACATGGTCGTTCATTGGGCAGGCTCCAGTCGTTTGGCCACACGGGCACGGGTGGCGTCGTCGCAGAAAGCGGCGGTAAGGGCGGTTTGGTTCAACGCGGCAAAATCGGCCGCGTCCCAGCCGAATGTCCGGTGTAGCAGGTCACATTCGGCGGTCATCGTGGTATGAAAGAACGGCGGATCATCGGTCGAGACCGTGACCTTGACGCCCGCATCGCGCAGGCGGGCGATGGGGTGGCTGGCCCAGTCGGTGACTGCCTTGAGGACGACATTGGACCCGGGGCAGACCTCCAGCACGATATCCTTGTCCACGATCTCGCGCAGCAAGGCGGGATCGTCGATCGCCCCGATGCCGTGGCCGATACGGGCGACCTTCAGATCGCGGATGGTTTCGGCCACCATGGCCGCACCGCCCCATTCGCCTGCATGACAGGTCAGGGGCAAGCCCGCTTCGCGCGCGATGTCGAAAGAATAGGCATAATCGGCAGGCCGCCCCGCCAATTCACCACCTGCCATGCCATACCCGACAACAAAGCCGCCAAAGGTTTCCGCCGCACAGCGCGCCGCAGGTTTGCAAGCATCGGGGCCGAAATGGCGGATGCCGGTCACGATCCCGCGCATCGTGATGCCGAAACGCGCCTCGCCTTCGGCCGCGGCGTCGGACATCGCGGCAAGGTAATCCTTCCATGCCACCAGATCACCACCGCCGCAGAAATCGGGAGAGACGAAAGTTTCCATGTAAACAACACCGTGTTGCGCGGTTTCTTCCAGCACGGCCAGCGTCAGGCGGCGGAAATCATCGGGCGTTTGCAGGGTGGTGCAGGCGGCCTCGTAAACCTTCAGGAAATGGTCGAAATCGCGGAAATCATAGCCGCCTGCGGGGGTGAAAATCCCGCTGATGTCGATCTTTTTCTCAGCCGCGAGCATGCGGATGAAATCGGGCGGCGCGCAGCCTTCCAGATGGGTGTGCAGTTCGATCTTGGGAAGCGTTTGAAAACTCATAAAAAACTCTTTCCTGCGCCGCGATAGGGCACTGACAAATGATCCGCGATGCTGGCCGCAACATCCGAAAAGGCCAGATGCCCCAAGGGTCCGTCCCCGATTCCATGCACCAGCACCGGCACCCGTTCGCGGGTATGGTCGGTGCCGGGCCATGTCGGGTCATTGCCATGGTCGGCGGTGACGATCAACAGATCATCCTTGGCCAGACGTGCCAAAAGCGCGCCCAGTGCCGCATCGAACCACGCCAGATGTGCAGCATAGCCAGCCACATCGCGCCTGTGGCCATAGTCGCTGTCGAATTCGACAAGATTGGCAAAGATGAAATCGCCGTCATCGGCTGTGTCCAGCAGATCGCTGATGTGATCCATCAGCACGGCATCCTTGCCCTTGTACAAAGTATCGATACCTTGCATCGAAAAGATATCACCGATCTTGCCCACGGCATGTACCTTGCCGCCCGCCGCCTGCACATCGTCGCAGATCGACGGGCCGGGCAGCGGGATCGCGTAATCCTTGCGGTTGGCGGTGCGGGTAAAGGCACCGACCTCACCCATGAAAGGCCGCGCGATGACGCGACCGACCTTCATTGCATGCAGCGTGGGCGCAAGATCGGCGCAAAGCTGGTAAAGCCGGTCCAGCCCAAAATGATCCTCATGTGCCGCGATCTGCAAGACGCTATCGGCAGAGGTATAGCAGATGGGCCAGCCGTGGCGCAGATGTGCCGCGCCTTCACGGTCGATGATCGCAGTACCGGAGGCGTGGCAATTGCCCAAGATGCCGCCGGTCCCAGCCGCCTTGCAGATTTGCGCAGTCAGATCAGGCGGAAAGGCAGGCGTCGTGTCGGGGAAATGGTGCCAGTCCCAAGGCACCGGCACGCCCGCCAGTTCCCAATGACCCGACGGCGTGTCCTTGCCGCGCGACACTTCGGTTGCGGCCCCCCATGCGCCGGTCGGCACAGCACCAAGCCCCGGTACCTCTGACCCAGAGGCCAGTTGCACCGATGCCCCCAGCCCCAGCGCATCCAGATGCGGCAGGCGCAGCGGCACCGCCTTCGCGATATGGCCAAGGGTATTTGCGCCGGTATCGGGCAGGTCGCCGTTGAAATATTGCGCGGCATCGGGTGCCCCGCCAATGCCCACGCTGTCGATCACGATCAGGATTGCGCGCGCCATCAGCCGATCCTTTCCAGAACAAGAGCGCCGGGCACGGCTGCGGCGCCAATGGTGATCGCCGCCCGCACGGCGCGCGCGGCGTCTATCGCGGCTTCTTCGGTCGCGGCATGCAGCGTGCACAGCGGCTGGCCGCGCGTCACGGAGGCACCCAGCCCGATCATGTCAGTCAGCCCGACGGATGGGTTGATCCGGTCGGTTTCAATCCGCCGCCCGCCTCCCAAGCCCACAACGACCAGCCCCAGCGCCTCGCCGTCAATAGCGGTGATATGGCCGCTGTCCGGTGCCGTAACCTCGCCCATGATGGGGGCTGCGGGCAGATGGGTGCGCCAATCCTCGGCCATGTCGGGTGGACCGCCCATCGCGGCGATCATGCGGGCAAAGCGTTCCATCGCCTCGCCCGACGACAGCGCCAGCGCGACTTGCGCGCTGGCCTCGGGCGCGCTCCGGCCTTGCAAGGTCAGCAGATGCACGCAAAGCGCCTTGGTCAATTCCGCTAGGCGGGGGGCGGCGGCGCTGTTGCCTTCCAGCACTTCCATGCAGACCGCAACCTCGACCGCATTGCCCAACGCGGGGGCAAGAGGCGCGTTCATGTCGGTGATCAGCGCTGCCGTTCGGCACCCTGCCCCATTGGCCGCACTGACCAGCGCCTGCGCCAGCGCACGCGCGTCATCCGGCGTTTTCATGAAAGCGCCCGATCCGCATTTGACATCCAATATCAGACCATCCAGCCCCGCCGCCAGTTTCTTGGACAGGATCGACGCCGTGATCAGGTCGATGGAGTCCACCGTCGCCGTCACATCGCGGATCGCGTATAGCCTGCGGTCGGCGGGCGCGATCTGGCCTGTCGCGCTCACGATGGCGCAGCCCACCTCGCGCGTTATCTGGCGCAGGTGCTGTTCCGTGACTTGAGTAGACAGGCCGGGAATTGCCTCCAGCTTATCGAGCGTGCCGCCGGTATGTCCCAAGCCGCGCCCCGAAATCATCGGCACATAGGCCCCGCAGGCCGCCAGCACAGGCGCTGCAATCAGCGACACGCAATCGCCCACGCCACCTGTGGAATGTTTATCCAGCACCGGCCCCGGCAGGTCCCATGACAGCACATCACCGCTGTCACGCATCGCGCGTGTCAACGCCACGCTTCCCTGATCGGACAGACCGTTCAAACAAACTGCCATCGCAAAGGCCCCAGCCTGCGCGTCGCTGACCGAACCATTTGCCAAACCTTGCGCGAACCACCCGAGTGCTTCTGCGTCAGGCGTCTGGCGGTTGCGGATCGCGGCTATGATCGCGCGGGCGTCCAAGGGTCAGACGCGGCTCATGTAATCGGCGTCGAAACTGCCTGGCAGCAGGTCAGCCACTGTCGTGCGTTGTACGATCCCGTCCATCGTAGCCAGCGTCACGGCAACATCGCCATGCGCAAATTCTGCGATCTTTTGCCGGCAGCCACCACAGGGGCTGACCGGCTTGGGGCTGTCGGCAATCACCGCGACTTCGGCGATGCGGGTGTCACCGCCCGCAATCATCGCAGCGATGGCCCCTGCCTCGGCGCAGGTACCTTCGGGATAGGCCACGTTTTCGACGTTGCAGCCGGTGTAAATGGTGCCGGATGCCGACCGGATCGCAGCACCCACCTTGAACTTGGAATAGGGGGCATAAGCATTTTCGCGCACGGCACGGGCATTGTCGATCAGCGACATGAAAACCTCCGGTTGGGTCAGGTCAGATTGGTGCGGCCTGCGGCGCAATGCAAGACCCGTAGGCCGGGCTTCAGCCCGGCAACGTGACCTCGAGCAATTCCAGATCATCGCTTGGCTTTGCATAGCGCGTGCGCATGCCGGGCGGGATCACAAAGGCATCGCCTGCGGTCAGGACATAGGGGTCCTTGCCCTCCCCTTCGAGCAGCATCTCGCCGGCCATGACAAAGGTGAAATGGATATCCGCCTCATGCGCCGTCCATTCCGGATCACCCGTGCCGCGCCTGATCACGTGCACACCCGCGACGCCTTTGGTATTGGCGGCAATCGTGGTGTCGCGCGCGATATAACCGGGCAGGTGCGCGGGCTGCCAATCGGCATCCGCCGCCTTGTTGTAGACGAACTTTTGCCCCTGCCATTCACGGTCAGGCCGCAGATGCGGTGTCGGCAGCGTCATGTCGTGGTCGATCTCGGTCACATGTTCGGCGGGCACGCCGATCTCGATCACCTCGATCCCGTCAGAGGCTTCCAACACACGGTGGCGGATTTCGGGCGGCTGGATGAAACAATCCCCCGCGGTCAGGCGGATCGGGCCGCCCTGATCCTCGTACACCACATCAACCCAGCCCTTGATGCAGAAAATCAGCTGAAACCCCACCTTGTGGAAATGCACCATGTCAGGAACCGGCCCGCCATCGGGGATACGGATGTGGCTGGCGATGATCGACCCGCCCAGCCGTGTCGGGATCAGGTCACGGTACTGCATCCCCGCCCGACCGATCACCCAAGGTGCCTGATCTGCCAGTCGGCGCACGACAAAAGCGTGATCCGTACGCGGCAGCACCAGCGGCGGGTTGAGCGGATGTACACTGACCAGCGTGCCACCGGGGGATGTCAGGTCGGTCTGCCCATCCGCAAACGCCGGATCATCGGTCAATATCCGTAGGCCGGGGTTCACCCCGGCACCCTGTTCCAACCGCACCCGCAAGCCGTGGCCGGAATAAACCGCAACACTGGGGTCATCCGCAGGATAGATCATATCCAGCCGCATCCCCAGCACCTTGCCAAAAAACGCCAGATCGGCGCGCAAGTCCGTTGTCGGCAGGCAAATTTCGGCGCGGATTTCATGCAAGTGTGTCATCCAGTTTACATTGTCCCGCGCGCGAAAGATTTGCAAGATTGCGCAAAGCGTGATTAACCGCGCGGCAGGCTTTCCCTTGCGGCAGCAAATTGGTTTAACGTTAAACCATATTGAATGGAGATGATGATGGTCGATGAAACAGCGAACAGCCAGCGACAGGCTGCCCTTGATTATCATAAGTATCCCAAGCCCGGAAAACTGGAAATCCGCGCCACCAAACCGCTGGCGAACGGCCGCGATCTGGCCCGCGCCTATTCGCCGGGCGTCGCCGAAGCCTGTCTTGAAATCAAGGCAGACCCCGACACCGCCCGCGATTACACCGCGCGCGGCAATCTGGTGGCCGTGGTCACCAACGGCACGGCAGTGCTGGGGCTGGGCAATATCGGCGCGCTCGCGTCCAAACCGGTGATGGAAGGCAAGGCCGTCCTGTTCAAGAAATTCGCCAATATCGACTGTTTCGACATCGAATTAAACGAATCCGATCCTTACAAGCTGGCCGATATCGTCTGCGCGCTGGAGCCGACCTTTGGTGCCATCAACCTCGAGGATATCAAGGCCCCCGATTGTTTCATTGTCGAAAAGCTGTGCCGCGAACGGATGAACATCCCCGTGTTTCACGACGACCAGCACGGCACAGCGATTGTCGTGGGCGCGGCGGCGGTGAACGCGTTGCATGTTGCGGGCAAAAAGTTCGAGGATATTAAAATCGTCAGCACCGGCGGCGGGGCGGCCGGGATCGCCTGCCTGAACATGTTGCTGAAACTGGGCGTGAAACGCGAAAATGTCTGGCTTTGTGATATCGAAGGGCTGGTCTATCACGGCCGCGAAAAGGACATGAGCCCGCAAAAAGCCGAATATGCACAAGGCACCGTGCCTGCGACTTTGGCCGATGTGATCGGTGGCGCGGATCTGTTTCTAGGCCTGTCCGGCCCCGGCGTTCTGAAACCCGAAATGGTGGCCCGCATGGCCGCGCGCCCGATCATCTTTGCTTTGGCCAACCCCAACCCCGAAATCGACCCTGATGCCGCCCGTGCCGTGACGCCCGATGCGATCATCGCCACGGGGCGCAGCGATTACCCCAATCAGGTCAATAACGTGCTGTGCTTTCCTTTCATCTTTCGCGGTGCGCTCGATGCCGGCGCGACCGAGATCAACGACGAGATGAAGATCGCCTGTATCGAAGGCATCGCCGCGCTTGCCCGCGCGACGACCAGCGCCGAAGCCGCCGCCGCCTATAGCGGCGAAAAACTGACTTTTGGCGCGGATTACCTGATCCCCAAACCGTTTGATCCGCGCCTCATGGGTGTTGTTGCCTGCGCCGTGGCAAAGGCCGCGATGGAAACAGGTGTCGCGCTGCGGCCAATTGCGGATCTGAAAGCCTACAAGGAAAAACTCGACGGGTCGGTGTTCAAATCCGCGATGATCATGCGCCCGGTATTCGAGGCCGCGCGCACCGCATCACGCCGCATCGTCTTTGCTGAGGGCGAGGATGAACGCGTTCTGCGCGCCGCACAGGCCGTAATGGAGGACACGACCGAAACCCCGATCCTGATCGGCCGTCCCGATGTGATCGAAAGCCGCTGTGAACGCGCAGGCCTGAAAATCCGCCCCGGTGTGGATTTCAACGTCGTGAACCCCGAAAATGACCCCCGCTATCGCGATTATTGGGAAACCTATCATGGCCTGATGGCCCGGCGCGGCGTGACACCCGACCTTGCCAAGGCGATCATGCGCACCAACACAACCGCCATCGGCGCGGTCATGGTCCAGCGCGGCGAGGCCGACAGCCTGATCTGCGGCACCTTTGGCCAATTCCTGTGGCATCTGAAATATATCACCGAGATCCTTGGCACGCCCGCGTTGCACCCCGTGGGGGCCTTGTCGCTGATGATCCTTGAAGACGGGCCTTTGTTCATCGCCGACACGCAGGTCCATCCTGAACCCACGCCCGCACAAATCGCGGAATCGGTGATCGGGGCGGCACGTCACGTGCGCCGCTTTGGGTTGGAACCCAAGATCGCGCTATGTTCGCACAGCCAGTTCGGCAATCTGGATTGTGACACGGGCCGCCGGATGCGCGCGGCCATGGCGATCCTTGATAGTGCGCCCCGCGATTTCGCCTATGAAGGCGAGATGCATATCGACAGCGCGCTCGACGTGGACCTGCGCAGCCGGATTTTCCCCGGCGCGCATCTGCCGGGTCCGGCCAATACGCTGATCTTTGCCAATACCGATGCCGCATCGGGCGTACGCAATATTCTGAAAATGAAAGGCGGCGGGCTCGAGGTTGGGCCGATCCTGATGGGCATGGGGAACCGCTGTCATATCGTCACCCCGTCGATCACCGCGCGCGGTCTGCTGAACATGTCCGCAATCGCAGGCACACCGGTGGCGCATTATGGCTGATATGACACCGGTTTTCCTGTGTTTCAAATGGGGCAAGGGATATCCGTGCCGCTATACCAATATCCTGTTCCGTGCGCTGTGCGATCAGATGCAGACACCGTTCCGCTTGGTCTGTTTGACGGATGATCCCGAAGGGTTGGCCGAGGGGATCGAGACGATGCCGCTGCCTGCCTTTGCAATGGATCGCAAAGATTGGCAAAATGGGATGTGGCCAAAGCTGTCCGCCTTTGCACCCGGCCTGCTTGCGCCCGGCACGCCCGTCATCATGATGGATGTGGATGTGGTCGTGCTGCGTGATCTGACGCCGCTGTTCGATCAGCTGCGTGCCAAGGGCGGCCTGCATATCATCCGCGAGATTCCCGACACTTTGCCGCGGTGGTTTCCATCGGTCTTTGGCAAACCGTTGCTGTCGAATTCTTCTGTTGTCGGGTTCATTGCGGGCACACAGGATCACCTGTTCGAAATGTTCCGTGACAAATCTTTTGCGCAGGTCCAGCATTTTCACAATGATCAGGATTTCATTCACCATCACGCCCACGACCGGCAGCATTGGCCAATTGGCTGGATGATCAGTTTCAAGAAAGATTGCGTCTTTCATTTTCCAGTCAATCTTGTCCGACCAATCCGGCGGCCCAATGCCTTTGTTGTCATCTTTCACGGCACCCCGAACCCAGAGGATATGGTTCAGGGCCCTTTCAAACGGTGGGGCTCGCCCGAGAAATTCGGATATTTCCCTGTCCGCTGGATCAAGGATTACTGGACCCGCTATTCCCGCCCGACGGATCGTTGATAATCTTTCGGTAAAGGCGATTCCGACCTCCAGCGGGGATCAACGTGAATTGCCACAGGCAACGCATGTAGCTTGGAAGGTACAATGTAAATTCATTCACAACATGGCATCTGTGCTGCCCTGCCATGTTGCCTGACCGGCTTGCTGCGCGTAACAAGACCGCAACAGCGGTTTTGGGAGGAACGTGGGATGGGGTATGCAGAGGTTTACGCAGGCTGGCAAAAAGACCCCGAAGGGTTCTGGATGGAGCAGGCGAAAGCAATTGACTGGGTCACGCCGCCCAGCAAGGCGCTCAACGACAGCACAGCCCCGATCTATAGCTGGTTTGCAGATTCACAGGTAAACACCTGTTACAATGCGGTGGACCGTCATGTGGCCGCAGGCCGCGGCGATCAGGCGGCGATCATTTATGATAGCCCTGTCACCGACACCAAGCGCACCATCACCTATGCGCAGTTGCTGAACAACGTATCATCGCTGGCCGGGGCCTTGCGCGCCAAGGGTATCGCCAAGGGCGACCGCGTGCTCATCTACATGCCGATGGTGCCAGAAGCATTAGAGGCGATGCTGGCCTGCGCACGGCTGGGTGCGGTGCATTCTGTCGTCTTCGGCGGGTTTGCGGCGCATGAACTGGCAGTGCGGATCAATGACGCCACGCCTAAGGCGATTATTGCAGGGTCCTGCGGGATCGAACCGGGGCGGGTGGTGAAATACAAACCCCTGCTGGATGCCGCCATCGCAGAAGCCACCCACAAGCCCGATTTCTGCGTGATCCTGCAGCGCGAACAGGGACCCGCCGACCTGATCCCCGGCCGCGATCATGACTGGCACGAGGTCCAGCAAGGTGTGACCCCTACTGAATGTGTCCCCGTCGAGGGCGATCATCCCGCCTATATTCTTTACACGTCAGGCACCACCGGTGCGCCCAAGGGGGTCGTGCGCGCAACGGCAGGCCATCTGGTTGCGCTGAACTGGACGATGAAAGCGATCTATAACGTCGATCCGGGCGATGTATTCTGGGCGGCGTCCGATGTCGGCTGGGTCGTGGGCCATTCCTATATCTGCTATGCACCACTGATCCATGGCAACACCACCGTCGTCTTTGAAGGCAAGCCCATCGGCACGCCTGATGCCGGCACCTTCTGGCGGGTCATCGAGGAACACAACGTCCGGTCATTCTTTACAGCGCCCACGGCGTTCCGCGCGATCAAGCGCGAAGACCCCAAGGGCGAGATGATCAAGAGCTACGATATTTCTTGTCTGCGCGCGCTGTATCTGGCCGGCGAACGCGCGGATCCCGATACCATCGTCTGGGCGCAGAATGTCATGAAGGTGCCAGTCTATGACCATTGGTGGCAGACTGAAACCGGCTGGACCATCGCGGGTAATCCTGTGGGGATCGAGGCTTTGCCGGTCAAGATCGGGTCGCCGACCGTGCCGATGCCCGGCTATGACGTGCGCATATTGGACGAGGCGGGCCATCCTGTCGCGCCCGGCACGCTGGGGGCCATCGCAATCAAACTGCCTTTGCCGCCCGGCACGCTGCCGACACTGTGGAATGCCGAGGACCGCTTTCTCAAATCTTATCTGACCACCTTTCCGGGCTATTATGAAACCGGCGATGCGGGGATGATTGACGCAGATGGTTATCTTTACATCATGGCGCGCACCGATGATGTGATCAACGTGGCAGGGCATCGGTTGTCCACCGGCGCGATGGAAGAAGTCCTCGCCAACCATCCCGATGTCGGTGAATGTGCGGTGATTGGCGTGGCGGACGAGTTGAAAGGGCAATTGCCCTTGGGATTTGTCTGTCTGAACAAGGGCTGCAACAAGCCTCATGACGAGATCGTCAAAGAAGTGATCAGCGCCGTGCGCGACACGATCGGGCCTGTCGCCGCGTTCAAGCTGGTCGCCGTGGTGGACCGCCTGCCGAAAACGCGGTCGGGCAAGATATTGCGCGCCACGATGGTCAAGATCGCGGATGGGCAGGATTTCAAAATGCCCGCCACCATCGACGACCCCGCGATTCTGGACGAGATCCGCGCGGCGCTGCAACCCTTGGGCTACGCCAAGACCTGACGGGGCCGTGAAGGCGCGGCCTCTTGCCAATCCGGCGCAGCGCGGCCCATAACGGGCTGCGCTGTCCGTCATGGCGTGAAACCGGAGCATTTGATGCCTATCGAAACCTTCGCCCCTGCGGGTGAGACGAAACACACGACCAGCTATTACGCCGCCAGCGCCAATCCGTCACCGGAACGGCCTAAGCTGCAAGGCGACCAGCTGATTGACATCTGCGTGGTCGGTGCGGGCTATAGCGGGCTGTCGGCGGCGCTGCATCTGGCGGAAAAGGGCTTTAAGGTCGCGATCATCGAAGGCGCGCGGGTCGGTTGGGGTGCCTCGGGGCGCAACGGCGGGCAGATCGTGAACGGGCTGAACGCCAGCCTGCAGACGATCAAGCGCCGCTACGGGCAGGATACCGCGAATTTCGTGGCCGGTCTGGTGCAGGAAGGCGGCGAGATCATCCGCGAACGTGTCGCCACCTATGACATCCAATGCGATCTGAAACATGGCAATATCTTCACCGGCCTGACCGCCGCGCATATGCGCGAGCTGGACGAACGCCGCACCCTCTGGGCCAGTTACGGCCTGCACAATCAGGACATGCTGTCCAAATCCGAATTGCGCGACCATATCGGGTCGGATGTCTATGCAGGCGGCATGATCGACCACACCGGCGGGCATATGCACCCGCTGAACCTGTGTCTGGGCGAGGCTGCGGCGTTCGAAAAACTGGGCGGCGTGATCTATGAACAATCCCCCGTCATCAGCTGCGATACCGAGGCCGACAAACCCGTCGTGCGCACGCGTGAAGGCACGATGACCTGCAACACCCTGCTGCTGTGCGGCAATGCTTATCTGGGCCATGTGGTCCCTGCCCTGACCGCGCGGGTGATGCCGGTGTCGACGCAGATGATGGCGACCGTCCCCTTGGGCGACAAGGCGGATGAACTGCTGCCGACCGACAAATGTGTGGAGGATGTCCGCTACATCCTCGATTATTTCCGCCTGTCCGCCGACAAACGGCTGATCTTTGGCGGCGGCACCGTTTATGGCGGCACTGATCCCGCGGATGTGGTGGCCAAACTGCGCCCCGCGATGGAAAAGGTTTATCCGCAGCTCAAAGGCGTGAAAATCGAGCATGCATGGAGCGGGAATTTCGCCCTGTCCTTCAGCCGCGTCCCGCAGATGGGGCGGCTGGGGAACAACACCTATTTCGCGCATGGCTATAGCGGGCACGGGGTGACGGGGTCGCACACCTTCGGGCGCATCCTGTCCGAAGCCGTCGCCGGCGACCGCGCCCGTTTCGACGTGTTCGCCAAAGTGCCGTGGTATCCGTTCCCCGGAGGCCGGATGTTCCGCGTGCCCTATTCGATGATGGGGTCGTGGTATTATGCGTTGCGGGATCGGTTGGGGGTTTAGGGGTTTAAAGGAAATAGAAGAGCCAGATTGTCTGGGGAATATATTCCTTCAGGTTCTGAGAGCAACAATCCCTTAGGAGGTTTAATTATACAAAGAACTTGGATCATATAATCTGTTGTAGTCAAAGAGAGCTCCACTATGGATGATGATAATGCAGTTTCGAGCTTAGCAACGATCACTGAGTTCGCTACAAATCTTCCTGCACCAATACGTAAAGGCATTTCAGGGGCGTTAAGTGCATTGCTTAGCGGTCTTACCGAAATACCAGCAGCGTGGCTGCATGGTATTGCTCAAGCCCGAAACGACGTAACTGCTGCACGATCTTTAGTGGCGATAGAACTAGCGAAGGCAGCAGCTAAACATGCAATAAATGATCCGGTTGCAATGCAGGCCGCTGTGGCAATCTACATCCCGACCGCCGTCCGGAAAGCAAAAAACAAGGTACAAATCGCAAAACTCGCAGTGGAGCGTGCCGCCGAAACATCGTCTGATGGAACCGAAGCAGCCGAACCCGATGACGATTGGATGAACGCTTTTATTCGGCTTGCGGAAGATGCTTCGTCAGAACGGCTTCAAGACCTATTCAGCCGCATTCTAGCTGGTGAAGTTATTAAACCTGGTTCCTTCTCAGTAGCAACCATTCGGACTGTTTCTGAGTTGGATCAATCAATTGCGCAAGACTTTAGTCTTACTTGGGCAAAAAGTGTAGGTGGAGCGATTGACTATGGCAATGAATTCAATAGAGGTGATTGGTTTTCTCGTTGGAAACGTTTAGCAGAGGCTGGATTAATGGCGCCTTCTGCGATAGCACAATTCCCACCAGATTTTGAACCAATATATAACGGTTATGGAATCTGGTCTCCAATGCTGTCTGACAAAGTACATTTAAATGTGCATTTCTCTCAAACTTGCACCGCGCGATGGAGCCACATTGAATTCACTCGGATTGGCAGACAAGTCGGTAGTATATTAGCCGCACCTGATTATGAGGCAAACATGCGAGCAGCAAGTGCTAAGTTTATCCAGCGCGGAGTAAATCGTATCGAACTAATTAGTCAGGGACGGCAGCCAGAGACGCTTTATGCTGCAACGGACGAATAAATAGCATTTCTTGCTGTTAGCCCCCTCACGCAAACTGCTCCCTGATCAACCTCTCCTCCAACCCATGCCCCGGATCGAACAGGATCCTGTGCCTGATCCCCGGTTCCGACCGGATCTCCACGCTCACCACGTCGCGCACGGACTTGCCGTCGGCATCAGCCATCACGGGCCGTTTCGCGGGGTCGATCACGTCGAACCGCACCACCGCCTTTTTCGGCAGCAGCGCCCCTCGCCAGCGGCGCGGGCGGAAGGCGGCCATCGCGGTCAGGGTCAGCACATCGGACCCGATGGGCAGGATCGGGCCATGGGCGGAATAGTTGTACGCCGTGGACCCCGCCGGTGTTGCCAGCAGCGCGCCGTCGCACACGAGTTCGGGCATCCGCAGCTTGCCATCCACGGTGATGCGCAGCTTGGCGGCTTGCGGGCCTGCGCGCAGCAGGCTGACCTCGTTGATTGCCAATGCCTCTTGCATGGCGCCATCGACGGTCAGGGCGGTCATATGCAGCGGGTTGATCACCTCTTCCTCGGCCACGGCAAGACGCGCCGGCAGGTCGGTGTCGTGATATTCGTTCATCAGAAAGCCGACCGTGCCACGGTTCATCCCGTAGACCGGCACGTCGAGACCTTGGGTCGCATGAAGCGTCTGCAACATGAACCCGTCACCGCCCAAAGCCACGATCACATCGGCCTTGGCCTGCGGCACATCGCCGTAAGCCTGCGCCAATGCGCGCAAGGCTGATTGCGCCGCGGGCATGGCACTGGCGACAAAGGCGATCTTGACGGGCGACATTGGCGTTTTCCCCTGCGTTTGCGTTAACTTGTGGGGCGATCACACCCGAAACGCAAGCCGCCGATACGAAACATGCATGACGCGCTCATAAAGATCATGGTCGTTTTGATGCTTCAGATGCTGGGGTTTCTGGGGTAAACGGGGCGCAATCACCCTGATCCGCGCCTGCAAAGAGGATGCACCCCATGAATATCACGATCCGCGACCAAGGCTTTTTCACCGAAACACTCGCCACGCGCGACCCTGTGCTGCATGCCGCGATGCAGGCCGAACTGAAACGCCAGCGCAAAGAGATCGAGCTGATCGCGTCGGAAAACATCGTCTCTGCCGCAGTGATGGAAGCGCAAGGCGGCGTGATGACGAACAAATACGCCGAAGGCTATCCGGGCCGCCGCTATTACGGTGGCTGCGAACATGTGGACGTGGCCGAGAACCTGGCCATCGAACGCGCCTGCCAGCTGTTTGATTGCGCCTATGTCAACGTACAGCCCAATTCGGGATCACAGGCGAACCAGGGCGTGTTTCAGGCGCTGCTGCAGCCCGGCGATACGATCCTTGGCATGTCGCTGGATGCGGGCGGCCACCTGACCCACGGGGCCAAGCCCAACCAGTCCGGCAAATGGTTCAACGCCATCCAGTATGGCGTGCGCCGTCAAGACAACCTGCTAGATTATGACGAGGTCGCGCGCCTTGCTACCGAACACCAGCCCAAGATGATCATCGCCGGTGGCTCCGCCATCCCCCGCATCATCGATTTCGCCAAGATGCGCGAGATTGCCGACAGCGTGGGGGCCTATCTGCTGGTCGATATGGCGCATTTCGCGGGTCTGGTGGCGGCGGGCCTCTACCCCTCGCCCTTCCCGCATGCCCATGTCGCCACAACGACGACCCACAAAACACTGCGCGGCCCACGCGGTGGCATGATCCTGACCAATGACGAGGATCTGGCGAAGAAATTCAACTCGGCCATTTTCCCGGGCATTCAGGGTGGCCCGTTGATGCATGTGATCGCAGGCAAGGCCGTCGCATTTGGCGAAGCATTGCGGCCCGAGTTCAAGACCTATCAGGCACAGGTCATCAAGAACGCGCAGGCGCTGGCCGATCAGCTGATGAAAGGTGGTCTGGATATCGTCACCGGCGGCACCGATACGCATGTGATGCTGGTCGATCTGCGCCCCAAGGGTGTGAAGGGCAATGCCACCGAAAAGGCACTGGGCCGCGCGCATATCACCTGCAACAAGAACGGTATCCCGTTTGACCCCGAAAAACCGATGGTCACATCTGGCATCCGTCTTGGCACGCCCGCAGGCACGACGCGTGGTTTCGGCGAGGCCGAGTTCCGCCAGATCGGTGACTGGATCGTCGAAGTCACCGAAGGTCTGGCCGCCAATGGCGAGGATGGCAATGGTGACGTCGAGGCCAAAGTCCGCTCCGAAGTCGAGGCGATGTGCGACCGGTTCCCGATCTACACCAACCTGTGACCTTGCAGGTAGGGTGGGCCAAGACCCACCTTACCGCGCTCAGACCAGCCCGCGCTGGACCAGCACGACGATCACCAGGATCGCCGTAAGCAGCAGCCCAAAGGCGATCGAGGCCGCGACGTTCAGCGCCGCGGTCCACCGTCGTTGCTTCATATCGATTTGGTCCAGATAGGCCAACGCGTTGCGATGCGCGGCGTCTAGCCTGGGCATGTCGATCATCCGCTGCAGCTTGGGATTGTCGGCCAGCGATTCGGCCTGAGCCAGATAAATCAGATCGCGGCGCAGGGCGCGCGGCAGGAAACGGCGGGCCTTGTGGACCTGTGCTTGAAACGTACGGGCGCGCAGTCCGAGCTTTTGTCTCAAAAGCGCGCTGATCTCTGCTACCTGCTTGTGTATGTCGGGTGCCATGAACGCCGCGGTAAATCGTTCGCGTGGCAGCCTCAATCCCTCTGGCCAGCGCAGGTCAGGAAGGTTAGCAACAGATGCATGTTGAACACGGTCCTGCATGACGGCCCCGGTGCTGTCCCCCTTTTGATTGCCCATGGGCTGTTCGGGTCTGCCCGCAACTGGGGGGTCATCGCGAAAAAGCTGTCTGAAACGCGGCCTGTCATTACGGTCGACATGCGCAACCATGCGGACAGCCCATGGTTTGACAGCCATTCCTATCCAGACATGGCCGCAGATCTGGCGCAGGTGATGGACCGGCCCATGGATGTGTTGGGCCATTCGATGGGGGGCAAGGCCGCGATGGTGCTGGCGGTGCAGCGCCCCGATCTGGTGCGCAAGCTGATCGTCGGCGATATAGCACCCGTCGCCTATACCCACGACCAGCATGGGCCGATTGCCGCGATGCGACGCGTGCGACTGGACGCGGTGGCCAACAGGGGCGAGGCCAAGGCGCAGCTGGGCGATCTGGAGCCGGGGGTTGCGGATTTCCTGCTGCAAAGTCTTGATATGAAAGACAAATGCTGGCGGCTGAACCTTGATGTGCTCCAAGCCGAGATGGACAACATAATCGGCTTTCCACAGCTGGACGGACAGTTCACCGGGCCCACCCTGTTTTTGTCGGGGGCCAAGTCCGATTACGTCACCGCCGCCCACCGCGCGCCGGTCAAGGCGCTGTTTCCCAATGCGCGTTTCGCCAAGATCCCTGATGCGGGGCACTGGCTGCATGCGGAACAACCGCGCGCCTTCATCGGGTCGGTCGCGGCGTTTCTGGGCTAGAGCAAATCTTGCGCCCTGCCGGCCGGTCTACTAGTATCGTGGTATCAACAACGAAAGTAATGCCGATGATCCGTCTGCTTGCCCTTGTCGCCATCCTTGGCCTGTCTGCCTGCAACACCGTGCAAGGCGTGGGGCGCGATATCACCAGCGCCGGACAAGCCGTCGAAAACGCCTTCTGATCTACCAGAGCTGGGCCGAGGTCCAGACCACGGCCAGACAGGCACCACCAAGAAACATCGCAAAGCCGTGGGGCAGATAATGCATCGTCACCTCCATCAGGTTGATGCAGCCTTAACGTGCGAAGATGACATTTTGATCCCGACGCTCAGCGAATGTTTTGCGTGATCGCGCGGGCAACCGCCCAACTGGCGGGGATCCCCAGTATCGCCCCCGCCGCCGCCGCGATGATGATCGGCCCCCGCGTGTCATACCCGCTCGCCAGCGCCGCGATCACGAAACTTCCCGCAAAACTGGTCCCGATGATGCTGTAGAGCATGGCTGCAAGACGAAACATGGCTGACCCCTTTGGAATGCACTGTCGCGCAAGGCGTAGCGGAGGCGGCAGGGGTGTGCCTTGATGTGGGTCAAGTGGGGGTGGGGTGTGCCTTTGGCGCACCGATCGGTACGGTGCGAAGTGGGTGCCCACCCTTCGCTGGCGTGGGCATTCCAAATTATTGGAACGGGATTTATGTAGACGACAGCTATAGTGATCGCTAAACTACAACCAATAGATGTAAAGAGGTGGTAATGAAGTTCAAACTTACGAGCGGCGATTCCATATTTTCTTTTGAAGGTGAGTTGAGCGAAGCCATCGCATTATTGGATGCCTACTGGAAACCACAGTCCAGAGTTCATCTGGTTTCCGCCAACCAAGATTCAGCTTCAACCGACAGTCCCTCAAAGGTCGGGACCAAAAGACGCGGAAAATCGACGTCAACCAGTACTTCTGGAGCATCTACATCGCCTGCAACACTCAACGCAGAGGAGCTTGCAAACAATATTAAATCAAATCAACACTTTGATAAAATTAAATCCAAGATACTCGACAAGAAAGGAGAGTGGGTAACCAAGTGCAAAATGGTCGCACATTTTGCAAGTGCTCCGATTACGTCCGGTGACGTTAAACGAACAATGGATGCGTTTAGAGTAAAGTCGGAACTTTCAACACTATCAAGAGCTTTATCCAACAATTCAAGCTTGTTTCTTACCAAAAAAGAGGGAAGTGCAGTAAAGTATGAACTTACCAGTTCAGCAGAGGAAAGCTTCCTTGATTGGTTAGATTCTGACACCAATGAATGACGCGAGCAATTTTGTTCACGCTCTTTCAAGCGAGTCGAATCTTACTGAGTTGGATCTAGTGCTGCGTGCAGCTTGGTATTTACGGACGACCACAGATCAAACTAGTATTTCTGCGGAAGATGCCGTAGGATTTCTGAAGGAATGGTCACTCCGTCCAAACATAAACATTACTAGACTAAAGCAAAAACTTAGGAGATCACCTGACGTCTCTTTCCACGGAACTGGGGGACTTCATCTCCCTGCCAAGACCATCACGACTCTTAATAAAAAATATCTACAGCTTCTAGAAGCACCACCTCCAAAAGTTGAAAATACTCTTCTTGAGGCGGAAAGTTTTCACAGCTCAAGACACTATGTTATTGAGCTGGTTCGCCAGATTAATGGATCATATCAATTTCAATTATTTGACTGCTGCGCTGTGATGATGCGGCGTTTAGCGGAAGTCTTAATCATTGACGCATATACATTCCGAAGCGCAGATGATCTAATCCGAGATGGTGATGGCAATCTCAAAATGATGAACGGCCTGCTAAATGAGATTAAATCAGGGCGAACCTTCAAGCTAAGCCGAAACGCTCCAAAGTTTCTCGAAGATCTCAAGTTACTAGGAGATACGGCTGCGCACAGCCGTAACTATATAACCAAGAAAAGAGATATAGATGAATTTTCTCTAAAGTTTAGAATGCTAATAGAAGAACTAATTAACCTATCCTAACCATCCATCTTCAGCGCCGAAATAAACGCCTCCTGCGGGATGTCCACCTTCCCGAACTGCCGCATCTTCTTTTTGCCGGCCTTCTGCTTGTCCAGCAACTTGCGCTTGCGCGTGGCGTCACCGCCATAGCATTTCGCGGTCACGTCCTTGCGCAGGGCGGACAGCGTTTCGCGGGCGATGACCTTGCCGCCGATGGCCGCCTGGATCGGGATCTTGAACATGTGGCGGGGGATCAGGTCTTTGAGCTTTTCCACCATCGCGCGGCCGCGCATTTCGGCCCGGTCGCGGTGGACCATCATCGACAGCGCGTCGACGGGTTCGTCGTTGACCAGCACGGACATCTTGACCAGATAATCCTCTTGGTAGCCCGTCAGGACATAATCAAAAGACGCATAGCCCTTGGTCACGGATTTCAGGCGGTCGTAGAAATCGAACACCACCTCGTTCAGCGGCAGGTCATAGACCACCATCGCGCGGCTGCCCGCATAGGTCAGGTCAAGCTGCACGCCGCGGCGGTCCTGACACAGTTTCAGCACGTCACCAAGATATTCGTCCGGCACAAGGATCGTCGCCTTGATGCGCGGTTCTTCCAGATGGTCGATCAGCGTCAGGTCGGGCATGTCGGCGGGGTTGTGCAATTCGCGCATCTCGCCGTCGCGCATGTGCAGGTGATAGACCACCGAAGGGGCGGTCGTGATCAGGTCGATGTCATATTCGCGTTCGATCCGGTCGCGGATCACCTCCAGATGCAGCAGGCCGAGGAACCCGCAGCGAAAGCCGAAGCCGAGCGCGGCGGATGTTTCCATCTCAAAGCTGAAGCTTGCATCATTCAGCGCCAGTTTCTCGATCGCGTCACGCAGGTCTTCGAATAGCGACGAATCGACGGGGAAAAGGCCGCAAAACACCACGGGTTGCGCGGGTTTAAAACCGGGCAGCGCCTGATCGGTACCCTTTTTCTCGGATGTGATCGTGTCGCCGACGCGGGTGTCGCGCACCTGTTTGATGGACGCCGTGATGAACCCGATTTCACCGGGGCCAAGGATTTCGACATCCTGCATCTTGGGCCGGAACACCCCGATCTTGTCGATCTGGTGAACGGTGCCGTTGGACATGAACCGCACACGGTCGTTTTTCTTCATCGTCCCATCGATGATCCGCACCAGCACGATGACGCCAAGATAACTGTCGTACCAGCTGTCCACCAGCATCGCCTTTAATGGCGCGTCGCGATCGCCCTGCGGGGCGGGCAGCAGGTTGACGATGGCTTCAAGCGTTTCGTGAATGCCGATACCAGTTTTCGCCGACACGCGGATCGCACCGGATGCATCAAGCCCGATCACATCCTCGATCTGGGCTGCGACCTGATCGCATTCGGATGCCGGCAGGTCGATCTTGTTCAGCACGGGCACGATTTCATGGCCCGCATCGAGCGCGTGATAGACATTGGCCAGCGTCTGCGCCTCGACCCCTTGGGTGCTGTCCACGACCAGCAGTGACCCTTCGACGGCGCGCATCGACCGCGACACTTCATAGGCAAAATCAACGTGGCCGGGGGTGTCGATCAGGTTCAGAACATAGGCGCGGCCATTGTCGGCGGTGTAATCGATCCGCACCGTGTTGGCCTTGATCGTGATGCCGCGTTCGCGTTCGATATCCATGCTGTCAAGCATCTGTTCCTTCATATCGCGCGCGGCCACGGTATTGGTCGACTGGATCAACCGGTCGGCCAGAGTGGATTTACCGTGGTCGATATGCGCCACGATCGAGAAATTGCGGATATGCGAAAGGTCTGTCATGGCTGGGATATGATGCGGATTCCGGTTCCCGTCAATCTCGGTTTGTCCGCCGTCGTGCGCTCATTGCCTCAAAGACCACTTCGCCTTCGTGAATTGCATTGCCGCGCCTGACCCTGCATATTGCGCCCGAACACGGCAGGGCGATCCTGCAAGACGCCAAAAAGACAGAGGGCAGGATGCGGATTTTTCTGGTGATGGGTGCGGTTGCGACGCTGGCCGCTTGCGGCGGCGGGCGCGTGTCCGGCGATATCAGCGCCGCCTGTATGAACGCGGGCCGTGTCGCCGCATCGCCGCAGCTGTGTTCCTGTGTCCAGCAGGTCGCCAACCAGTCGCTGTCAGACCGCGATCAGGCGCGCGCGGCTGCGTTCTTTGCCGATCCGCAGCGCGCGCAGGACACCCGCCAGTCCGACAACCGTAGTGACGAAGCGTTCTGGCTGCGCTACCGCGCCTTTGCCGATCTTGCGACACAGGTCTGCCGTCCTGTTGCGGTCTAGCCCCTCCCCACTGGACAGCGTCGCCCTGCCCGATATGAAGGCAGCATGACCCGCAACCCTGCCCCCGATGATCTGGCCCAGCGTATCCGTGCGGGCGACAGGCGCGCGCTGGCAAAGGGAATCACGCTGGTCGAAAGCGGGCGCGCCGATGACCGCGTTGCCGCCATAGCCTTGTTGACAGCCCTTGGCACCGACCGACAGGCGCTGCGCATCGGGCTGTCCGGCACGCCGGGTGTCGGCAAATCGACCTTTATCGAAAGCTTTGGCCTGATGCTGACCGGGCAGGGCAAACGTGTCGCGGTGCTGGCGGTCGATCCTTCCTCGGCCCGGTCGGGCGGGTCGATACTGGGCGACAAGACGCGCATGGATTATCTGGCCCGCGACCCGCTGGCATTCATTCGCCCCTCCCCCAGCCAGACGCAGCTTGGCGGCGTCGCCCGCCGCACGCGCGAGGCTGTGGCTTTGTGCGAGGCAGCGGGGTTCGACATCGTGCTGATCGAAACCGTGGGGGTGGGCCAATCCGAAACCATGGTCGCGCAGATGGCCGATCTGTTCGTTCTGCTGCTCGCCCCTGCGGGGGGTGATGAATTGCAGGGCGTCAAGCGCGGCATCATGGAAATGGCCGATCTGATTCTGGTGAACAAGGCGGATGGCGATCTGAAAAGCCAGGCAATGCGCACCTGCGCCGATTATGCTGGTGCTTTGCGCCTGCTGCGCAAACGCCCGCAAGACCCCGAAGATTTCCCTAAGGCGATGACCGTCTCCGCGCTCGAACAGCACGGGCTGGCAGCCGCTTGGGACGACATGCAGCATCTGGCCAATTGGCGGCGTGATACGGGCATCTGGGACGAGGTCCGTCTTGCACAGGTCAGCTATTGGTTCACCGAGGATGTGCGCCAAGGTCTTGTCCAGTTGCTGGAATCTGATCCAGCCCTGCAAGACGCCATGACAACGGCGAAAGCCCAGGTTCTGTCCGGCAAGCTCGCCCCATCAGTCGCCGCCGCACAGGTGCTGGCGGCCTTGAAAGGCCTGGCGCCGTGAAACCGCTGTTCGATGGGGATCATCTGCGCGCGACCCTTTATGATCGCGGCCATGACAAGTTGATCATCACCTTCGATTTCCGCAGCCCGGGCAAACGCGACTTCGGCAAGGATCAGCCAAGTGCGGCCTTTGCACGCAAGGGCTTTGCGGTCCTGCGCGTCAAGACAAGGCGGAACGACTGGTTCATCAATTCCGAGACGGCCGCGCTCGAAGACAGCCTGCGCCGGATTGCCGACGACTATGACTGGATCAATCTTTTGGGGTATTCGATGGGGGGATATGCCGCTTTCCGGTTCGGGTCCTGTATCGCGGCAAATGCGATTGTCGCTGTCTCGCCCCAGTTTTCAATCACCCCCGACATCGCGCCTTTCGATCCACGATACTGGCCCGACAGCACAGGTTTTGATCCGGTGATCGGCGATCTGGCCAGCAGATTGCGCCCGGATCAAAAGGGGCTCATCCTCGTCGATCCGTTCAGCAAACCCGACCTGATGCACGCACAGCTGATCACAGCTTATGCTCCCTGCGTAAGATTGGCCCGTTTGGCGGGTGGCGGACATCCGGCGACCAAGGTCCTGGCCGAGGCCGGTCAGGGGCAGATCATCCGGACCGTTGCGACAACATTTGCGCCCGATCCCAGACCGATCATCACCGCCCATCGCGCCGCGCGGGCGGGGTCGAGACAATACCTGAACCGACTGACCCGCGCCAGACGGCAGCGCGGGAGAGAATAACCAAGACGATCGACTGATCTGGGTTGACGACCGCGCGGAATCCTCCTAGTCACCGCCGATAATAATCTGCTCTGCTTGCGCGGGGCTTCTCACCCGTATGCAGGATGTCCCGCCAGTCTGGCCGGCGATATCCCTCAGAACAAGGAAAACGCCCATGTCGCGCCGTTGCGAATTGACTGGAAAAGGCCCGATGTCTGGCAACAACGTCAGCCACGCCAAGAACCACACCCGTCGCCGGTTCCTGCCGAACCTGCAGGACGTGACATTGCAGTCCGACGTTTTGGGTCGGTCGTTCAAGCTGAAAATCTCGAACGCAGCTCTGCGCACCGTCGATCACCGCGGTGGCTTGGATGCCTTCATGGCCAAAGCGAAAGAGGCAGAATTGTCGCCTGACGCGCTGAAGATCAAAAAAGAAATCGCCAAGGCGACTGCAGCGGCCTAAGCCAGCAGCCCAACGCGGATACTTTGAACGCGGTCGTGCAAACGGCCGCGTTTTTTGTCGTGCAGCCGAGCTTGACCGCGCCTGTCCCCCGCGTCAGACCAGCACCATGACCGACCTGCCGATTGACATCATCCTGCCTGATCTGGTCGCAGCGCTTGGCCAGCATGGCCGCGCCGTTTTGCAGGCCCCGCCCGGTGCCGGCAAGACGACCCGCGTGCCGCTGGCCATGCTGAAAGCCGGGCTGACCCGCGGCAAGATCATCATGCTCGAACCCCGTCGCCTTGCCGCGCGCGCCGCCGCCGAACGACTGGCCGAAACATTGGGCGAGCAGCCCGGCCAGACGGTGGGCTATCGGATGCGCGGCGAAAGCCAGCCCGGCAGCCGTATCGAGGTGGTGACCGAAGGCATCCTGACCCGCATGATCCAGTCCGACCCGGCGCTGACCGACGTTGGTGCCGTGATCTTTGATGAATTCCACGAACGGTCGCTGAACGCCGATCTGGGGCTGGCACTGGCCTGGGAATCGCGCGCCGTACTGCGCCCCGATCTGATCCTGCTGGTGATGTCAGCCACATTGGATGCCGCCCCCGTCGCGGCCATGCTCGATGATGCGCCGGTCATCACCTCGCGCGGGCAATCCTATCCGGTGACCACGCATTTTCTGGATACGGCGTTGCCCAAAACCATCCGCCTGCCGCAAGCCACCGCCGATCTGGTGGTCCGCGCGGTGCAGGAAACCAAAGGCGGCGTGCTGGTCTTTTTGCCCGGCGAGGGCGAGATCAGGGCGACCATGGCCGCCCTGTCAGGCCGCCTGCCGGACGGTTGCGTGATCCGCCCGCTTTATGGCGCGCTGCCGTTCAAGGACCAGCGCGCAGCCCTTGCCCCTGTCACGACCGGGCGCAAAATCGTGCTGTCCACATCCATCGCCGAAACATCGCTGACGATCCCCGACATCCGCGTCGTTGTGGATGCAGGGCGCGCGCGGCGCGCGCGGTTCGACCCCGGCTCCGGCATGTCGCGGCTGGTCACCGAACGGGTCAGCCGCGCCGAGGCCACCCAACGTGCCGGTCGCGCCGGCCGTGTCGCCCCCGGTGACGCCTACAAGCTCTGGACCAAGGGCGAGGATGGCGCCCTGCCCGCCTTCGCCCCCGCGGAAATCGAGGCCGCCGATCTGGCCGGCCTTGCGCTGGAACTTGCCGTCTGGGGCAGCGATGACCTGGCCTTCCTGACCCCGCCCTCCCCCGCCGCCTTGGCCGAGGCGCGCGCGCTGCTGCAAAACCTTGGCGCGCTGGATGGCAATCTGCGGATCACGGCACACGGGCGCGCGCTAGCGGCGCTGCCGTTGCATCCACGGCTTGGGCATATGCTGCAGACGGCAGGCGCACAGGCCGCCCCCCTTGCCGCGCTGCTGGCCGCGCGCGATCCCCTGCGCGGTGCCCCGGTCGATCTAGCGCTGCGGATCCACGCGTTACAGGGGCGCTATGACGGACCCGGGCAGGTCAACCATGCAGCCCTCACCCAGATCAAACCCGAAATCGCACGCCTTGCCAGAGGCTTGCCCAAGACCGCCCCCATGACGCTGGCTGAACAAGCCGCCCTTGCCTATCCTGACCGGATCGGGCTTCGGCGCAAGGGCGACGCGCCGCGCTATCTTTTGTCGGGCGGCAAAGGCGCGATCATCGACAGCGCCGATCCGCTGGCAGGGCAACGGTTGATCGTGGCGACCGATCTGGACGGTGACAAACTCGAAGCGCGCGTCAGACAGGCAACAACCATCACCGAGGCGGAATTGCGCGGGCTCTTTGCCGACCGCATCGGATGGCACGACCTGTGCCAATGGTCACGGCGTGACGGCAAGGTGCTTTCGCGCAGACAGGAAATGTTCGGCGCGCTGGTACTGGATGACCGCGTCTGGTCGGATGCGCCGGCCATCGCGGTGGCGCGCGCCATGCTGGACGGTGTGCGCCAGCTCGGGTTGCAATTCTCGGCTGCGGCAAAGCGGTTTCAGGCGCGGGTTGCCTTGGTCGATGGCCTGCCCGCCATGGATGATGCGACACTGCTGGCAACGCTCGAAGACTGGCTGCTGCCTGACCTCGCGGGCGTGCGCAGCGCAGAGGATTGGAAACGGTTCGACCCGCTGCCCGCGCTGCGCGCCATGCTGGACTGGGACCAGATGCAACGGCTCGATACCGCAGCCCCCGCCAGTTTCGAGACCCCCTTGGGGCGCAAGATCCCGATCGACTATGACGATGCAACGCCAGCGATCACGCTGCGCCTGCAGGAAATGTTCGGCACCACGCGCCACCCGATGGTGGGGCGCATACCGCTGCGGATCACGCTGCTGTCACCCGGACAGAAACCCGTGCAGGTCACGCAGGATATCGTGGGCTTTTGGGCAACATCATACGCAGATGTGCGGCGCGATATGCGCGGCCGCTACCCGCGCCACCCCTGGCCCGAAGACCCGACCGAGGCCGACCCGACCCTGCGCACGAAACAGCGCGGCACCTGACCGGCCAAGGTTGCGCGATACGCTGCACCGCCATTGGCCTCGCTTTGTTCAAAATACTCCCGCGCGGAGCGCTCCTGCCACTGCGACTGACGCTACCGTCCCAGACAATAGCGCATGATCGCCTTTTGCGCGTGCAGCCGGTTTTCCGCCTCGTCAAAGATCACCGAATGCGGACCATCCATGACGCTGCTGGTCGCTTCATCCTCGCGGTGGGCGGGCAGGCAATGCATGAACAATGCATCCGGTTTCGCCTTGGCCATCAGCGCGTCGTTGACCTGATAACCGCGCAGCTGGTTGTGGCGGCGTTCGCGGGCGGATTGCGGGTCGTGCATGCTGACCCATGTATCCGTCACGACCAGATCGGCGCCCTGCACCGCCTCATTCGGATTGCGCATGATGGTATAAAGCCCGTCCAGCGCCGGATCAGGGTCAAGCGGCGGCGGACCCGTGAACACCAGATCGAAATCGAACTGCTTGGCCGCATGGGCAAAGCTGGCGAATACATTGTTGCCATCGCCGGACCAGACGACCTTTTTGCCTTTGATCGGGCCGTTATGTTCCTCGAACGTCATGATATCGGCCATGATCTGGCAAGGATGCGTGCGGTTGGTCAGCCCGTTGATCACCGGAACGGATGCATATTCAGCCATATCCAGCAGCGTCTGTTCCTCGAACGTGCGGATCATGATCAGATCGACATAGCGCGACAGCACGCGCGCAGTATCAGCGATGGTTTCACCATGGCCCAGCTGCATGTCGGTGCCGGACAGCACCATGGTCTGCCCGCCCATCTGGCGCACGCCCACGTCAAAAGACACGCGGGTCCGCGTTGAAGGCTTTTCAAAAATCAGCGCGACCATCTGGCCGGCCAGCGGTTGTTCGGCATCGGGCGTGCCCTTGGGCAGCCCGTCGCGGGCATCCTTCATCCGGCGCGCATTGGCGATGATCGCGGACAAATCGTCTGCCGGGGTGACATGGATATCAAGAAAGTGATTCATATTATTCGCTTTTTATTCGCTTTGATTGGGCCGGTTCTTGCAGCCGATGTTCACAGATGCATCTGCCACGCACCGATTTGCCACCTATCGGCGGCGCCCGCCGTCGTATTCCCTGCCACGCCTTGACAAAGATCCCCTGCAGGCAGGTCACAATTGTTTACCGTGGCATAGACCAAAGATGGCACAACCGCTGATCCACCACTGTCAGTTTGGGGCATGCGCATCACGCATCTTCACTTTGCATGTGCAGTGCCACCGCATCAAGCCGTGCCACGGCCTGTCCGATCTCTTCATCCGTGATGGTCAAAGGAGGCAGCAGGCGGATGACATTATCTGCCGCAGGTACGGTCAGCACGCCCTGGTCATATCCCGCCTTGACGATATCGGTGTTGGTAGCCTTGCATTTCAGACCCAGCATCAAGCCCGATCCGCGCACCGCCACAAAGACATCGGGATGTGCCGCGACCAGCCCTTCCAGCTTTTGACGCAGCAGACCCGCCTTGCGGTTCACCTCTGCCAGAAAGGCCGGATCGGCGACAATCTCCATCACGGCGCAGCCCACGGCGCAGGCCAAAGGGTTGCCGCCGTAGGTGGACCCATGCGTGCCGGCACTCATCCCGCTAGCCGCATTTTCGTTGGCCAGCACGGCCCCAAGTGGGAACCCGCCACCGATACCCTTGGCGACCATCATGATATCGGGGGTGATACCCGCCCATTCATGCGCGAATAATTTGCCGGTCCGGCCCATGCCGCATTGCACCTCGTCCAGAATCATCAGGATACCGTGCCGGTCGCACAGATCGCGCAGACCTTTCAGGCAGACGTCGGGCAAGGGGCGGATGCCACCTTCGCCCTGCACGGGTTCGACCATGATAGCCGCGATATTGTCGCGCGCCGCAGCAAGGGTCAGCGCGTCATGATCGCCAAAATCCAGATGAGTGAAACCGGGCAGCAGCGGGCCAAAGCCCTTGGTCATCTTTTCGGACCCCGCAGCAGCGATGCCCGCGCTGGACCGGCCATGGAACGATCCGGTAAAGGTGATAATCTCGGTCCGATCCGGCTGGCCTTTGTCGTACCAGTATTTGCGGGCCATCTTGACCGCTAGCTCGCAGGCCTCGGTGCCGGAATTGGTGAAAAACACCGTGTCAGCAAAGGTATGTTCCACCAGCAGATCCGCCAGTTTTTGCTGGGCGGGAATATGATACAGATTGGACACATGCCACAAGGACTGCGCCTGCGCCGTCAACGCCGCAACCAGTGCAGGATGCGCATGGCCCAGCGCATTGACGGCAATCCCCGCCCCGAGGTCCAGAAATCGGCGCCCGTCTGCCTCGGTCAACCAAGCGCCAGACCCCGACGTAAACGTCAGCGGCGCGCGCGAATAGGTCGGCAGAACAGATGCGATCATGGGATCATCCTTTTCAATACGCCAGATTGGTGCAGGACCAATGCAGCAGAGTCAATTTATTTGGGGCTGGGTGGCAGACGTAACTCAGGCGCGCACGAAATCGCGTCGGCGTAGAAGGCTTTGATGAAAGCTATGCGTCATCCGGGTAGTTTAGCGCGTCATTTTGGCCAAGAGAAGCCGAAAACAGCCGGCGAAACAGAATCCGAGGTGATTGCTGAAAAATGAAGCGCAACACCTGCAAATTGTCATCGCCACACCCTGCGAAAGGCTTTGTCGATTGTCATTGGCAGGGCGGCGGATCACATATCCGTGCATGACCCTGCGCGCGCCAAACCCACCGCTTGCCATCGCTTTGATACTGACCGCGACCGCGTTCATCGCGGGCACGATGATATTGGCAAAATTGCTGGGAACAGGCGTATTAGGCGCGCCGCTCCATCCGTTGCAGGTCAGCCATGGGCGGTTTCTGTTCGCCTTTCTGACGCTTTGCGCACTGGCCGCGGTTCTGCGGCCCCACATCCGCCAACCAGACCTGCGGCTGCATATCGGGCGCACCGCTTTTGGCTGGGGCGGTGTGACGTTGATGTTCGCGGCCGTGGCTTTCATGCCGCTGTCGGACGCGACCGCGATCAGTTTCCTGAACCCTGTCTTTGGGATGTTGCTGGCGATCCCGCTTTTGGGCGAAAAGGTCGGGCCATGGCGCTGGGTCGCGGCGGCGACAGCGCTGATCGGGGCGCTGGTCCTGTTGCGGCCGGGGCCAGAGACGTTCCAGATCGCGGGATTACTGGCGCTGGGGGCGGCGGTTCTGATGGGGATCGAGCTGATATTTATCAAAAAGCTAGCCAATCGCGAACCGCCGTTCCAGATCCTGCTGGTCAACAATGCCATCGGGCTTTGCATCGCGACACTGGCCGTTCTGCCAGTCTGGACGATGCCGACAGCGGGGCAATGGGCGGCTCTTGCGGGGATCGGTGTGCTAATGGCCTCGGCGCAGACCTGTTTTGTCAATGCGATGGCGCGGGCGGATGCAAGCTTTGTGACGCCCTTCAGCTATCTGACGCTGGTCTTTGCCGCTGTTTATGACGGCGTGATCTTTGGCGTGGTCCCCGACCGGATCAGCGTGCTGGGCGCTGTGATTATCCTCAGCGGCGCAACATTGCTGGCCCTGCGCGAGAGAAAAAATAAAAATTCGCCCTAATCAGCACGACTCCAGACAAAATACAGCCATGATGCAATGGTAAGCGGTGTTCAATGAACGAGGTTTACGAGTATCGCCGCGCCCGCGGGAAAGGTTTGATCTGGCTCAGCGGCATGGGCGTCGTCCTTTTGCTGGCGGCGATTTCCGTTGCCAATGCACCCGATCTCATTTGGTTGGTCTGGGCCTTGGGCATGCTGACTTTTGCGCTAATGCTCGTGCCGCGTCCGGTGACGGGAATCCGTGTCGATGACGTCTATCTGGTGTTGTCCGCTTGGCATCGACCGCGCGCTCTCGCATTGGACAAGATCGCCTATCTGCGCGCGACGCAGACCGATCCTGAAACTGCCGCCATCATCATCTGCAAGGACGGAACCGAAGAAAAGATCCTCAGCCGTGACATGCCTGACCTGGAAACGCTGGTCGCGGTCATGGCGGCACGCGGCATTGCGGTGCGCGATATCTATTAGCGCGTCAGGCTTTGAGCCGGTAACCAGACCGCATCCAGCGGTGACAGATCGCGAGCACGACAATGCAACTGCCGGTCACGACCCAAAGGCCGGTCCACGGGCTGCTGTCGCTGACGCCGATCATGCCGAAACGTACCCCGTCAATAATGTAAAAGAACGGGTTGGCATGGCTTAACGTCTGCATGAATGGCGGCAAGGCGTCGATGGAATAGAACGTGCCCGACAGAAAGGCGAGCGGGGTCACCAGAAAATTGGTGATCGCGGATAATTGGTCGAACTTGTTGGCATAGATGCCCGCAATGATCCCCAAGCCGCCCATCAGGATCGAGCCAAGCAGGATGAAGGTCACCGCCCAACCGGCATGCACCAAGCCCACATCCAGAAACAAGAAAGACCCCGCCGCGATCACGACACCCACCAATAAACCGCGCGCAACCGCACCGCCGATGTAACCCGCCACCAGCTCTGCCGCGGACAAGGGCGGCATCAACGTATCGACGATATTGCCCTGCACCTTGGCTGAGACCAGACTGGATGACGAATTTGCAAAGGCATTCTGGATCACTGTCATCGTCAGGATACCAGGCGCCAGGAAGGTCATGAAATCGACCCCCATCACATCACCGCGCTGCGATCCGATGGCGATGGTAAAGATCATCAAAAGCAGGCCCGCGTTGATCAGCGGCGCCATCACTGTCTGCAACCAGACATTCACAAAGCGCCGGATTTCGCGGATCATCAGGGTCCATGCCCCCAGCCAGTTCACGCGGCCAAAGCGGCGCACACCCATCTCGTTCATACTTTTCATTCTGCCGGTCCTTTGTCTTGGCCTCAGACATACTCTATCCTGCGCGCGTGGCCAGCCCGATCCGACGGCACGCAACAGGACGATCATGTGGTGTCTCACTTGGGCGTGTTCGCCATGCTGGTCGGCGCGCCGCCTTTTTAGATCACAGATGCGGTGGGCTATCGCCGCTGTCGCAGCACCGGCTGACGCCACAGCGCGCCGGAACTTGTGCAAAAGGTGCTTGAGCGCCTTCACATCACCCGTGGCAGTGACTAGTATGAGTGGCTAGACATGGCGTGGCGCGACCCCAAAGGGTGTCTGGCCCGCGAAACCGAAGGAAGTCATATGTCCTGGACAGACGAGCGCGTCGAGACGCTCAAGAAGATGTGGGGCGATGGCCAGTCGGCCAGCCAGATCGCCAAGGAATTAGGCGGTGTGACCCGCAATGCTGTGATCGGCAAGGTCCACAGGCTGGGCCTTTCCAACCGCGCGGGCACGGGTACCGCCGTACCTGCTGCCAAACCTGCGCTTAAGGAAAAGCCGTCTGAAACCGTCGAGGCCCCTAGCGCCAAGCCCGTCAGCAAGCCCGCGCCCAAGGCCAAGCCAAGCATGGCGGTTGCAATCAAAGAAGAGCTGGAACTCGACGAAAACGGTATCCCGATTTCCGCAGCACGCCGCGCCATCATTCCTGCAGGCCAGCCATTGCCGCCGCAACCTTCAGCAAATGAAATCAGCCCCGAGGCGCTGGCCAAGGTGAACGAGGTCGAAAAGACCGCCAAGCGGCTGACCTTGATGGAACTGACCGAGAAAACCTGCAAATGGCCTGTGGGCGATCCTGCGACCGAAGATTTCTGGTTTTGCGGCCTGCCCGTCCAGCAAGGCAAGCCCTATTGCGAGGCGCATGTCGGCGTGGCGTTCCAGCCGATGTCAGCACGGCGCGACCGTCGGCGTTAAAATCCGCGTAGGGTGGGTCAAGACCCACCTTACCAGCGCCCTTTGGACCGTCTATAGGGGGCTATGACACAGAATCCGCCATCACTCCGCCCCGATCTTGCCCGCGCGCAGGTGACCGACACCCGCCGCGACGGCCAGCCCACGATTGGCATGGTCAGCCTTGGCTGCCCCAAGGCGCTGGTGGACAGCGAACGCATCCTGACGCGGCTGCGCGCCGAAGGCTATGCAATCAGCGCCGATTATGCGGGCGCCGAGGCAGTCATCGTCAACACCTGTGGTTTTCTGGACAGCGCCAAGGCCGAAAGCCTTGATGCCATCGGCGAAGCCCTGCGCGAAAATGGCAAGGTCATCGTCACCGGCTGTCTGGGGGCCGAACCTGACTACATCCGCGAACATCATCCGCACATTCTGGCCGTCACCGGACCACATCAATATGAACAGGTGCTCGACGCCGTGCATCTGGCGGTGCCACCCAGCCCCGACCCGTTCATCGACCTGTTGCCGGCGACCGGCGTCAGCCTGACACCGCGCCATTACAGCTATTTGAAGATTTCCGAGGGCTGCAATCACAAGTGCAAATTCTGCATCATCCCCGACATGCGCGGGCTGTTGAACAGCCGCCCCGCCCATGCCGTCCTGCGCGAGGCCGAAAAGCTGGTGCAGGCAGGCGTGCGCGAACTCTTGGTCATTTCGCAGGACACCAGTGCTTACGGCCTTGACCGCAAATACGACCTGAACCCGTGGAAAGACGGGCAGGTGCGCAGCCATATCACCGACCTGACCCGCGAACTAGGGCAGCTCGGGGCTTGGGTGCGGCTGCATTATGTCTATCCCTATCCGCATGTGCGCGACCTCATTCCGCTGATGGCGGACCCGGCCAACGGCGTGCTGCCCTACCTCGACATTCCGTTCCAGCATTCCCACCCTGATGTGCTGCGGCGCATGGCGCGGCCTGCGGCGGGGGCGAAAACTCTGGATGAAATCGCCGCATGGCGCGCCATCTGCCCCGACATCACGCTGCGCAGCACCTTCATCGTCGGCTATCCGGGCGAGACAGAGGCCGAATTCCAGCACCTGCTCGACTGGCTGGATGCAGCCCAGCTCGACCGCGTGGGCTGCTTTCAGTATGAAAACGTCGCGGGCGCGCGGTCCAACACCCTGCCCGACCATGTGCCGGCCGAGGTGAAACAGGACCGCTGGGACCGTTTCATGGCGAAAGCGCAGGCCATTTCCGCCGCCAAACTGGCCGCCAAGGTCGGCAAGCGGCTGGAGGTCATCGTGGACGACATCGACGAGGACGGCATCGCGACCTGCCGCACATGGGCCGACGCACCCGAGATCGACGGCAACCTGTTCATCGACGAAGGGACAGAGGCACTGTCCGTAGGCGATATCGTTCAGGTTGTAGTGGATGAGGCGGGGGAGTATGATTTGTGGGGTGGATTGGCTTAAGCACGCCATCATATACAACTTGCGCTTGCGTTTTTTTTGCTTTGCGACCTAAGCTGTAGCAGCGAGTACGGTAGGTTCATCACATGCAATTTGCAGAAAAAATCAAAGAGTTATCCAAACGGTCAGTCATTGCAGCAAGCAAGGCTTTGACAGAAGAAGCAACGAAAACGTCAGTTGTTTTACCATTCATTCAAGCCCTCGGCTTTGATCCGTTCAATCTTGACGAAGTTGTTCCTGAATTTATCTCCGATGTAGGCCTGAAAAAAGGTGAGAAAGTTGATTTTGCTCTCAAAATTGATGGCAAAACGACAATACTGATTGAAGTGAAGCCGATCACAATGACACTCGGGTCTGCTCAATTCAGCCAGCTATTTAGATATTTCCACACCACAGAATCAAAAGTCGCGATTTTAACAAACGGTAAAGAAGCTTGGTTCTTCTCTGATATAGATGACACCAACAAGATGGATAAGAAGCCATTCTTTACCTTTGATTTCCAAAATCATGATGAAAAGGCGATTGAAGAACTAGCAAGGTTTCAAAAGGACATTTTCTCGATCGAGAACATCCTAGAAGCGGCTTCTGCGCTCAAGTACAAAAGCAAAGCCGCACAGTATTTGAAATCACAGCTTGATGAACCCGACGACGACTTTATCAAGGTTGTTGGCCGAAAGATACATGATGGCATGCTCACAAAAGCAATCGTTGAGCAACTAAGGCCAGCGATACAGTCGGCTCTTGATGTCATTATCAAAGATCGAATCCAAGATAAGCTTGGCATTGCCTTCAGGCCAGAAGCTCAGCCCAGCACAAAAGCCACAGCTTCTGAGGAAGAGACGGAAACCGAGCAAAGCGAAATCGTCACTACTGAAGAAGAGGTTCAAGCATTCTTGATCGTAAAGGCGATTGCGGCGCGTAGCGTAGCTATTGACAGGATCACAATTCGCGACTCGAAAACTTACTGCAGTGTTTTTGTGGATAACAACAACAGAAAGCCACTCGTCCGTTTCTACTTCAATGCGAAATCAAAGAACGTATTGGGTATTTTTGATCCCGACAAAGTCGAGCAAAAATTCGAGATGGAGCATTTAGGTCAGATTTACGATCATGCGGATCAGATTTTGCAGACTGCGGCATCTTATTCATAAAAAACGCACCGCTCTCGCGATGCGCTCTTAGGTTCCCTTCCGGCTGGCTTGGCTTACGACGTCACTTCCCTTGCGGCAGAGAAGCTGCAGCCAAAACCGTCGCTGGCCGCTGGCGTCGGGGTTTGTGCGGGGGTCAGGCCGCAGCTTTGCGTGGCGGCGTTAAAGGTCATGCCCGCGGGGCAACTTTGGGCCACGGGTTCGGCGGCAGTAGGCAGGGTCGTTTCCTGGGCAAAGGCCGCAGCGGGCAGCATGGCCAAGGCAAGTACGATCAAACGCATGTCGTCCTCCTAAGTTGACACTGGGTCAAGCATAGGCCGGAACCCGCAAATCACAAACGTTCCAGAACGTCGCACCCCGAAATCGCCCGTCAGACCGCTTGTACATCGCGCAATTGGGCGAATTCATCGCGGTTTTCGCAATAGGCGGGCGCCTCTGGCAGGACAGGCCTCGTGGCCAGCAGCTTGTCGCATTTGCCGACCTGCGCGCAGCCACGGCACCGCGTGACCATATCGGCGTATTCCGGCGCGTCGATCTGGCCTTCGTCCAGCGCGGCCGACAGGTTGACCCCGCAGGCCCCCGACATCTTCACCACCCGCAGGAAATGTTCGCGCATGTCACCCAATGTTTGCATCATGGACCTCCATTTTATGGGGTTAGGATGACAGGTTGGGAAAACGCGGTCCTTGCGCTGGATCAAGTCAGTATGTTGTGCCAACCCCGGTTGCGATCGCCTGCGCCAGCGCCAGTTCCGGCCATGTGTCGCGTCCGCCGCGCATCCGGATTTCTGTCAGTTGCACCTGCGCCTGCACCATATCGCCAGAGGCCACGAAACCCTGACCCATGTAGGACCGCGCAAGCAGGTTGTCGGGATCGGCCGCAAGTGCTGCATCGTAATAGGCCATGCCCAGATCAATTCGTCCGGCCTTGCGATGGGCAAAACCGTAATAGGTCAGCGCAAAAGGCGCGGCCGGGTTATCCAACGTGTCCAGCACATCCAACGCAGCTTGGTAATACCCGGCATAGGCCAGTTCCCGCACATCGTTCAGCCGCGCGTTGTCATCATTGGTGCTGTCTGCGGGGGACATGCAGCTTTTCGTTGCAAGGTCCCAGACAAGCCCGTCAGCACAGACAGTCGTTGTTTCCGTTGGCTTGGGTGGCGCCGGATCATCACTGCCCGCACAAAACGCTGCGGCAGGCAGGACAGCAAAGGCGAAGGCAAGATATGACAGGCGCATGATATCTCCGATCAGACAGTTTTAGATTAGATAGCGGGCAAAGCCAGTTCATCAAGCCACCCCCAGCCTCAGCGCCCCAAGCCAGGCGCCGCGCATGACCCAACGGAACATTTGACGCAGGCAAAGACTTGTTCATTTCTAGGTAAAAGCAGGAAATTTCCCAATCTACCCTATACCCAACAGGTCCGAACGCATCGCCGATGGCACGGTCCACGCCGCAGGCGTCACCGGCGCGGTGGCGGGTGCAGTCTTGCTGCTGGGCTGGGCGGCAGGCACGGCCGACGCAACCCAAATCACCACCGTTGCGATTTATGCCGCAACACTGATCACAACCTTTGTCGCCTCGGCGGTCTATCACCTGACGCCGTGGCACAGCATCCGGCCCCTGTTGCGCCGCATCGATCACGCCGCAATCTATCTCAAGATTGCGGGGACCTATACGCCCTTGGTCGTGACGATCGGCAGCGGTTTTGCCTATCTGGTGCTGGCTTTGGTCTGGACGCTGGCGCTGATCGGCGTGGTGCTGAAATTGTTTTTCTGGCGCACGCCGGGGCGGTCCGGGCCAGCCCTGTATCTGGTCATGGGCTGGCTAAGCCCTCCGCTGATATGGTCGCTCTGGCCGGTCGTGCCATTGTCAACGATTGTCCTGATCGCCTTGGGCGGGTTGATCTATACGGCGGGGGTGCCATTTTACGCCGCGCAGCGCCTGCGCTATGCGACAGCGATCTGGCATGGGTGCGTGGTCATTGCCTCGGCCTGCTTTTTCATCGCCATCGCCTCAGGCGTGGCCGCACAGGGCTAAAGCGTGGCTGCAACCTCGCGCACCACGCGCAGCCGGTCAGCATTGGCCGGATGCGTGCCAAGGAACCGGTTGCCCGGATCGGGGATGCGGAAAAAGAATTCCGATCCGCGCAACGGGTTGAACCCCGCCGCATGGGCGATGCGGGTGCCGGTGGCATCAGCCTCGAGTTCAAAGTTGCGCGAATAGGCGCGCGCGCCGACCGTGGCCCCCAATTGCTGGGCGGTCTGGACCGCATCGGGCGAATTGCCGCCCAAGGCCCCCGCCAGACTGCCGATCAGCGCCGCCCCCAGAACCGCGTTTTGTTGTTGGCGCGCGATATGGCCTTCGATGTGATGCGCGGCTTCATGCGCCAGAACAAAGGCAATTTCATCGACGTTGCGCGCATCCGCGATCAGCCGTTCGGTAAAAACGATGACAGGACGGCCGTTGCGGTCCAGCGTCTGATAGGCGTTCATCGGCGCGCCGATCCGGTCGTCCACAAGGATCAGGAAATCGCAATTGCTGTTATTGCCGCGCTGCCGACATATCTGTTCGGCCACGGGTTCGATCCGTGTCACGGCAATACGGAAATTGACCATGACCTGACTGGCAGGCAGCAGCGCACCGCTGTCCACAGGCGGCTGGACGACCGGTGTCGCGCCCGTTGGTCGTGGCGCTGTGTCCATCGGCGCGCAGGCAGCCAGGATCAGGGCAAAAAGAACAGCGACCTGACGCATAGAACACTCCGGTTGGAAACAGGATCACCGCGGACAATAGCATGTTGCCCCAGCCCTGCCAGTCACGATTGCTTGGCCCGCAATGTCCCGTTAGGCTTACCCCATGTTTAGCATAGAACACGATTACGACGCGACCGTGGTTACCCTTGTCGACGAAGGCAAGGCACCGTTGCGCGAGGATGTGATCATCAACGCTTTTGATGATTGCGTCACCCTGACCCAATATGATCCGCGCAGCGATAGTGACGTGCAGATCACCATGTCCATGACGCAGCTGCGCGATCTGCAGGCCGCACTTGATTTGCCCGAAGGCATCTACCGGCTGCGCAAGACATGACGACCGGGTTTTTCTGGGATGAACGCTGTTTCTGGCATGGCGGCGGCAATTACGCAGGCATGTTGCCGGTGGGCGGGCTGGTGCAGCCAATGAACGGTGGCTTGCCCGAAAGCCCTGAAACCAAGCGCCGGTTGAAAAACCTGATCGCGGTGACAGGTCTGGCCCGTGATCTTGTGATGCGCGGGGCCGCACCCGCCACCACCGCCGATCTGTTGCGCGTGCATCCGGCCCATTATCTGGAGCGGTTCAAGGCGCTGTCGGACGCCGGTGGCGGCGAATTGGGCCGCCGCACGCCTTTTGGTCCCGGCGGATACGAGATTGCGGCGCTGTCGGCTGGGCTGGCCAAAGCCGCGCTCTTGGCTGTCCTTCAGGACGAGATGGACAATGCCTATGCGCTGTCACGCCCACCCGGCCATCATTGCCTGCCGGATTTTCCCAACGGGTTTTGTCTTCTCAACAATATCGGCATCGCGATCGAGGCGGCGCGCGCGGCAGGGCTGGCGCAGCGTTTCGCGGTGCTGGATTGGGACGTGCATCACGGCAACGGAACCGAGGCCATATTTTACGACCGCGCCGATGTGCTGACTGTTTCCATCCACCAAGACCGCAATTATCCGATGGATACCGGCGCTTTTGCCGACCGCGGCACGGGGGCGGGGGCCGGTTGCAACCTGAACATCCCCTTGCCACCCGGCACCGGGCACAAGGGATATCTGGCCGCGATGGACCGCCTAGCGCTGCCCGCGATCCGCGATTTCGCGCCAGACGTGCTGATCATCGCCTGCGGCTATGATGCAGCGGCGAACGACCCCTTGGGCCGGATGCTGGCTACGGCGGATACATTCGCGCAGATGACCGCACGGGTGATGAAGCTTGCGCGCGATATCTGCGACGGGCGGTTGGTGATGGTACACGAAGGCGGCTATTCAGAAACCTATGTGCCATTCTGCGGCCATGCCGTGTTACAAACGATGGCGGGCAGTACCGTTCACGCCCCCGACCCTTTTGCCGAGGTATTTCCGCTGCGCCAGCCCGACGCAGGGTTCGATGCCTATCTTGACACAGTGATCGACGATATGGCCGCGCATCTAACCGCATGACGATTTCACGCAGCATCGTAACCTGCGCAAAATGCGGCCTCAATCAAGCCTGAATTGTCCGCAAGGGTCACACCAAAAGGTCGTACAGCCCGCAGATCGCCAGCCGGATCCCGCCTGTCCCGTTGCCACCCGACCACCGACGCCCTATCACTTTCGCACCCATCCGCAGGAGCCACCATGCCCACACCAAACCCCGAGGCACTTGCCTTTTTGTTGTCCCGCCGGTCGCGCCCGGCCAAGACCTTGACCACGCCAGTCCCCGATGCCGATGCGTTGGACACCCTGTTGACCGCCGCCGCGCGGACACCCGATCACGGCAAGCTGGAACCATGGCGGTTCATCGTGCTGACCAAGCCCGCCTTGATGCGTCTGGCAGGGCTGGTGGCTGCGCGCGGAACCGTGCTTGGCATCGACCCTGACCGCAGCGCCAAGGCCCAGGACCAATATGCGCAGGCTGATCTGGCGATTGCCGTGGTCAGCAGCCCCAAGCCATCCGACAAGATCCCCCAGATCGAACAGGTTTATTCGGCGGGCGCGGTTTGTCTGGCCTTGGTGAATGCCGCGCTGTCGGCGGGCTGGGGCGCAAACTGGCTGTCGGGCTGGCCCAGCCATGACCGCGACTTTATCCGCGATGGTCTGGGATTGGCCGACCATGAAAATATCGCCGGCCTGATCCATCTTGGCACCGAAACGAGCGCACCTCCCGACCGTCCACGACCCGATATTGCGGCGATCACCAGCTGGATGACCGCATGATCCTGTCATCCTTCCTGCTGGCGCTGGCGCAAGTGTCAGACCCGCGTTTTCGCAGCGTGCTGTGGCGGGGGATCGGGCTGACGATCGCGCTGCTGGTGGGAATCTATGCAGGTCTGCTGTGGCTGATCGCAGTACTGACCGCCGAACCGGTCACTTTGCCCGGCGTTGGGCAAATCACCTGGCTGGGTGATCTGCTCAGCTGGGGGTCGCTGGGGCTGATGATCCTGCTATCGGTCTTCTTGATGGTGCCTGTCGCATCCGCCATCACATCGCTATTTCTGGACGAGGTGGCGCAAGCCGTCGAAGACACCCATTTCCCCGACCTACCACCGATGCCACCCATAGGCTTTTTCGAGGGGCTGCGCGATACGATCAGCTTTCTTGGCCTGCTGATTGCAGCCAATCTGCTGGCCTTCGGGGTCTATGCGATGTTGCCTTTCGCGGCGTTCTTTATCTTCTACGCGCTGAACGGATTCCTGCTGGGGCGGGAATATTTCCAGCTGGCGGCCATGCGCCGGATCGGGCGGGTTGATGCCCGGGCCATGGCCAAACGCCACCAAGGCACGATCTGGATCGCCGGTTGCCTGATGGCGGTGCCGCTGTCAGTCCCGTTTATCAACCTGTTGATCCCGGTGCTGGGGGCTGCGACATTCACCCACCTGTTCCACAAGCTCAGTCGCTGACGACGGCTGGCCCCATCCGGTCGAACATGTCGATGTCACGCACGGAAATCACGCCTGACAAAATGACCGCCGTGATGATGCACCACAAAGGCAGCGCCCAATAGGTGGTGATCTTCGCCTTGCGGCCGACCTGGCCATCGGCTGGGGCCGAAGCGTGGGTCCCCGGCACGATCTCGCCCGCGTCACCTTGGCTAACCATGCGCAGCGGTAGGACGATGAAAAACACCATCGACCAGATGACCATAAACAAAACGATACCAGATGTGATAGCCAAGTCGTTTCCTTTCGCTGTTATGATCCAGATACGCCGATTTCAGACCTGTTCAAGCTCGATCAGGCAACCGTTGAAATCCTTGGGGTGCAAAAACAGCACAGGCTTGCCATGCGCGCCGATCTTGGGCGCACCCCCGCCCAGCACGCGCGCGCCTTGGTCCAGCAGGTGATCGCGTGCAACCAAGATGTCATCTACCTCGTAACAGATGTGGTGAATACCACCCGAAGGATTCTTGTCTAGAAAACCCTGAATCGGCGATTGATCGCCCAACGGGTACAGCAATTCGATCTTGGTGTTCGGCAGCGTGATGAAAACCACGGTGACGCCGTGATCCGGCTCATCCTGCGGCGCGCCGACATCGGCCCCCAGCATCTGGCGGTACTGGTCGCTGGCCGCGACCAGATCAGGTACGGCGATGGCAACATGGTTCAAGCGTCCGATCATGGCGATCCTCCTTTGTGTGATTTTGTTATGCCGCAGCGCCGCGCAGCGCGCAACGCGCGTCGGCCTTAAGGCTACGTTCACCCTATCCTGCCCAAACTACAGCAGCGCCAGTGAAAGGACGAATCGCCATGGACACAACCGACAGCATCTTGCTTGCCCGTACACCGACAGCGCAACGCCCCCTGTTGGGGCTGACAGTGCTGCTTGTCGAAGACAGCCGTTTTGCAAGCGAAGCCGTGCGCCTGCTTTGTCTGCGGTCGGGCGCACGTATCCGGCGCGCCGACAGCCTGCAAACGGCGCAGCGGCATCTGGCGGTCTATCGACCCTCGGTCTGCCTGGTTGATCTGGGGCTGCCAGACGGGTCGGGGTTGGACCTGATCGGCAGCCTGGCGCGCGCCACGCCGCGCATTCCGGTGATCATCGGCACCAGCGGGGATGAAACGGCGCATGATGCGGTGATCCGCGCAGGTGCTGACGGGTTTCTGGCGAAACCGATCGATAATCTGGCAGCCTTTCAGACCGCGATTCTGCAACACCTGCCTGCGGACAGACAACCACCCGGGCCGCGCGCCTTGCCCGACGAACGGGTGGTGCCGGACCGGATCGCCTTGCGTGATGACCTGTCACAGGTCGCGCATCTGCTTGGCCAGCCCGAACCAAACCGATCACTGCCCTATGTCATGCAATTTTTGGGCGACGTGGCGCGCAATGGCAAGGACAGTGATCTGTCGCGTGCCGTGCGCGCCGTGGAAATCACGCGCAACCGGTCACAAAACCCGCATGCTGATATCGCGGCGCTGTCGCAACTGGTGCAACAGCGCCTTGCGGCAGGCGGGCCGATTTAGCTTTCGGGCGGCACGACGCGCAGGCGCAATTCGCGCAATTGTTCGTTCATCGGCTCGCTTGGCGCGCCCATCATCAGGTCTTCGGCACGCTGGTTCATCGGGAACATGATGACCTCGCGGATGTTGGACGCGTCGGCCAGCAGCATTACGATCCGGTCAATCCCCGCCGCACAGCCGCCGTGTGGTGGCGCGCCGTATTGGAACGCGTTGACCATGCCGCCGAACCGCTTGCGCACCTCGTCCTCGCCATAGCCCGCGATCTCGAAGGCCTTGAACATGATCTCGGGCTTGTGGTTGCGGATCGCGCCCGACACCAGTTCATAGCCATTGCAGGCCAGATCATATTGATAGCCCCGCACGGCCAAAGGATCGCCCGACAACGCCTCCATCCCGCCTTGCGGCATGGAAAACGGGTTATGTTCGAAATCGATCTTGCCGGTTTCGGCGTCCTGTTCGTAGATCGGGAAATCGACGATCCAGGCAAAGGCGAAACGGTCCTTGTCGGTCAGCCCCAATTCGTCACCAATCACGGTGCGCGCGCGGCCCGCCACTGCCTCGAACGCCTTGGGCTTGCCACCAAGGAAAAATGCCGCGTCGCCAAGGCCAAGCCCCAGCTGCTGGCGGATCGCCTCGGTCCGTTCAGGCCCGATGTTCTTGGCAAGAGGGCCTGCGGCCTCCATGCCTTCGCCCTGATCGCGCCAGAAAATATAGCCCATCCCAGGCAGCCCTTCTTTCTGGGCAAAGGCGTTCATGCGGTCGCAAAACTTGCGCGACCCGCCTGTCGGCGCGGGAATGGCGCGGATTTCGGTGCCGTCCTGCTCCAGCAGCTTGGCAAAAATCGCAAACCCAGAGTCGCGGAAATGGTCGCTGACGACCTGCATCTTGATCGGGTTGCGCAGGTCGGGCTTGTCGGTGCCATACCATAGGGCCGCATCTTTATAGGAAATCTGCTCCCATGTCTGGTCGACTTTGCGCCCGCCGCCGAATTCCTCAAAAACTCCGCCGATCACTGGCTGGATCGTATCGAACACGTCCTGCTGCGTGACAAACGACATTTCCAAGTCCAACTGGTAGAAATCCGTAGGCGAGCGGTCCGCACGCGGGTCTTCATCTCGAAAACACGGCGCAATCTGGAAATATTTGTCATAGCCCGACACCATGATCAGCTGCTTGAACTGCTGGGGGGCCTGCGGCAGCGCGTAAAACTTGCCCGGATGCAGGCGGCTTGGCACCAGAAAATCCCGCGCGCCTTCGGGGCTGGATGCGGTGATGATCGGCGTCTGGTATTCGCGGAACCCCTTGTCCCACATCCGCCGCCGCATCGAGGCGACGACATCGGACCGCAGCTTCATGTTGCTCTGCATCGCCTCGCGGCGCAGGTCCAGATACCGGTACTTCAGCCGCGTTTCCTCGGGGTATTCCTGATCGCCGAACACCATCAGCGGCAATTCCTTTGCCGCACCCAGTACTTCGACCTCGCGGATGAATACCTCGATCTCGCCGGTGGGCAGCTTGGGGTTCACCAGTGACGCATCCCGCGCCTTCACTTCGCCGTCAATCCGGATGCAATATTCCGACCGCAGCTTTTCGACATCGGCAAAGGCCGCGGAATCAGGGTCACAAAGCACCTGCGTGATCCCGTAATGGTCGCGCAAGTCGATGAACAGGATGCCGCCGTGATCACGCACACGATTGACCCAGCCGGACAGACGCACGGTTTTGCCAACATCGGCGGCGGTCAGATCGGCACAGGTATGGCTGCGATAGGCGTGCATGGCTTGGTCCTTTGGCGAAAATACAGGCCCGCCCGATACACCCCTTTGGCCCGTCCGTGTCAACCACTGCTTCGCTTTGGTCAAAATACTCCCGCCGGAGGCGTCAAAATCAGCAGATTTTGACTTTGCACCCATTCGCCCACGCAAAGCCTTGCACCTGCGCGCGTCATCCCTATAACCCACGACAATTTGCACATCAGGGGGCAGTACGATGCCAAAGCGGACCGACATCAAATCGATCATGATCATTGGCGCGGGTCCCATTATTATCGGGCAGGCCTGCGAATTTGACTATTCCGGCGCACAGGCCTGCAAGGCACTGCGCGAAGAAGGGTATCGGGTCATCCTCGTCAACTCGAACCCCGCCACGATCATGACCGATCCGGGGCTGGCGGACGCCACCTATATCGAACCGATCACGCCGGAAATCGTCGCCAAGATCATCGAAAAAGAACGCCCCGATGCTTTGCTGCCCACGATGGGCGGGCAGACCGGCCTAAACACGTCGTTGGCGCTGGCCGATATGGGGGTGCTTGAAAAATTCGGGGTCGAGATGATCGGCGCGAAACGCGAAGCGATCGAAATGGCCGAAGACCGCAAGCTGTTCCGCGAGGCGATGGACCGGCTTGGCATCGAAAACCCCAAGGCCACGATCATCACCGCCCCCAAGGGCGAAAACGGCAAGCGTGACATCAAGGCCGGTCTGCAACTGGCCATCGACGCCATCGAATATGTTGGCCTGCCCGCGATCATCCGCCCCGCCTTTACCCTTGGCGGCACGGGCGGCGGTGTCGCCTATAACCGTGAACAATATGAACATTTCTGCCGCACAGGCATGGAGGCATCCCCCGTCGGGCAAATTCTGGTCGATGAATCCCTGCTCGGCTGGAAAGAATTCGAGATGGAGGTCGTGCGCGACAAGGCCGACAATGCCATCATCGTTTGCGCCATCGAAAACGTCGATCCGATGGGCGTGCATACCGGCGACAGTATCACCGTTGCCCCTGCGCTGACCCTGACGGACAAGGAATACCAGATCATGCGCAACGGCAGCATCGCCGTTTTGCGTGAAATTGGTGTCGAAACCGGCGGGTCCAACGTGCAATGGGCGATCAACCCCGCCGATGGCCGCATGGTGGTGATCGAGATGAACCCGCGGGTGTCACGCTCCTCCGCGCTGGCGTCCAAGGCCACAGGTTTCCCGATTGCGAAAATTGCCGCGAAACTGGCGGTGGGTTATACGCTGGACGAGTTGGACAATGACATCACCGGCGTCACACCTGCGTCGTTCGAGCCGACCATTGACTATGTCGTCACGAAAATTCCGCGCTTTGCATTTGAAAAATTCGCAGGCTCTGAACCGCACCTGACCACCGCGATGAAATCGGTGGGTGAGGCGATGGCGATTGGCCGCACCTTCCACGAATCGATGCAAAAGGCGCTGGCGTCGCTGGAAACCGGCCTGACCGGCTTTGACGAAATCACCATCCCCGGTGCGCCTGACGCTGCCGCGATTACCAAAGCACTGGCGCAACAGACCCCCGACCGCATCCGTGTGATTGCCCAAGCCATGCGCCACGGCATGTCCGATGATGACATCCACGCTGTCACCAAATTCGACCCGTGGTTTCTGGCCCGTATCCGCGAGATCATCGACGCAGAGGCCGAGATTCGCAAAAACGGCCTGCCCGTGACGGAAACCGGCCTGCGCAAAATCAAGATGATGGGCTTCACCGATGCCCGCCTTGCCACGCTGACAGGCCGGACCGAGGATAACGTGCGCCGCGCGCGCCACAATCTGGGCGTGACGGCCGTGTTCAAGCGCATCGACACCTGCGGCGCCGAATTCGAAGCGCAGACGCCCTATATGTATTCGACCTATGAAACCCCCGTCATGGGCGATGTGGAATGCGAGGCACGCCCATCAGATCGTAAAAAGGTGGTCATCCTTGGCGGCGGGCCGAACCGGATCGGGCAGGGGATCGAATTTGATTATTGCTGCTGTCATGCCTGCTATGCCCTGACTGATCAGGGCTATGAAACGATCATGATCAACTGCAACCCCGAAACCGTGTCGACCGATTATGACACCTCGGACCGGCTCTATTTCGAACCGCTGACCTTTGAACATGTGATGGAAATCCTGCGGGTAGAACAGGAAAACGGCGTGCTGCACGGCGTGATCGTGCAATTCGGCGGGCAGACCCCGCTGAAACTCGCCAATGCCTTGCACGAGGCTGGCATCCCGATCCTTGGCACCACGCCTGATGCAATCGATCTGGCCGAAGACCGTGAACGGTTCCAGCAATTGGTGCAGAAACTGGGGCTGAAACAGCCCGTCAACGGTATCGCCCATTCGGATGCCGAAGCATTTGAAATTGCCAAAACCATCGGTTTCCCGCTGGTGATCCGCCCGTCCTATGTGCTGGGGGGCCGCGCGATGGAAATCGTGCGCGATCAGGCGCAATTGGAACGCTATATTTCCGAAGCTGTGGTCGTATCCGGCGATAGCCCCGTACTGCTGGACAGCTATTTGTCCGGCGCTGTCGAGGTAGATGTCGATTGCCTGTCTGATGGTGAAAACACCCATGTCGCGGGAATCATGCAGCATATCGAAGAGGCAGGCGTCCATTCCGGTGACAGCGCCTGTTCCCTGCCGCCCTATTCACTGTCTGCGGCAATGATCGCGGAAATCCGCAGCCAGACCGAAAAGCTGGCCCGCGCGCTGCATGTTGTCGGCCTGATGAACATCCAGTTCGCGGTGAAAAACGAAGAGGTTTACCTGATCGAGGTGAACCCGCGCGCATCGCGCACCGTGCCGTTTGTGGCCAAGGCCACGGATAGCGCCATCGCGTCCATTGCTGCGCGGTTGATGGCGGGTGAACCTTTGTCCAACTTCCCGCTGCGCGCGCCTTATCCGGCATCGGAAAACCCGATGGATGTGCTGCCCTTGGGCGATGCCTTTACGTTGGCCGACCCCAACACGCCGTGGTTTTCGGTGAAAGAGGCCGTTTTGCCCTTTGCCCGTTTCCCCGGCGTCGATACGATCCTTGGGCCTGAAATGCGCTCCACCGGCGAAGTCATGGGCTGGGACCGGTCATTCCCGCGCGCGTTTCTCAAGGCGCAGATGGGCGCTGGCACCAATCTGCCTGAAACCGGCACTGTCTTCATCTCTATCCGCGATGCGGACAAAACCGCAGATATGGTGCAAGCGGCGCAAATCCTGCGCGCCATGGGCTTTGATATTGTCGCCACGCGCGGCACCGCCGCCTGGCTGACCGAGCATGCGATCACCTGCGAAGTGGTCAGCAAAGTCTATGAAGGCGGGCTGACCATCGTTGACCGCCTGAAAGACGGGCATATCGCGCTGGTGTTCAACACCACCGAAGGCGCGCAAGCCGTCGAGGACAGCCGCGATATCCGCGCCGTCGCGCTTTATGACAAGATCCCTTATTTCACCACTGCCGCTGCCAGCCATGCCGCTGTGCTGGCCATGCAGGCGCGCGAAGAAGGGGATATTGACGTGCGGTCCTTGCAAGGCTGACCGGACGCTGCGTTCTGGTGGACAATCCAGCCGCCCCGGCCCTAGGGTCGCGCAGAATTTACGAGGGCGGATATGCACAAGGCAGCCATCACCGGGACGGGGGTTTTCACCCCGTCCCAAGTCATCACCAATGACGAACTGGTCGCAGCCTTTAACGCGCATGCCGACCTGTGGAACGCGCAGAACGCCGATGCCATAGCCACCGGTGCTGTCGCCGCGAAACCGCATTCCTCGGCCGATTTCATCCTTGCCGCCTCCGGTATCGAACAGCGCTATGTGCTGGATAAATCGGGCTTGATGGACCCCGCGCGCATGTTTCCTCGCCTGCCACAGCGCCCCGATGACGCGCCCGGCTACATGGCGGAAATCGGCGTCGATGCCGCGCAAAAGGCGCTGGCGGCCGCAGGTGTGAATGCCGCCGACGTCGATCTGGTGATCTGTGCCGCATCTAACATGGAACGCGCCTATCCGGCGATTGGCGTGGAAATCCAACAGCTTTTGGGCGCGGGCGGTTTTGCCTTTGATATGAACGTCGCCTGTTCCAGCGCGACCTTCGGCATCCAGACCGCCGCTGATATGATCCGCGCGGGGTCGATCCGGCGCGCGCTGGTCGTCAACCCCGAGATTTGCAGCGCCCATCTGGAATGGCGCGACCGTGATTGCCATTTCATTTTCGGCGATGTTGCCACGGCGACCTTGCTGGAACGCGACGAAGGCTTGGACAAGCCGCATTTCAAGGTGCTGTCCACCCGTTGCGCCACCCAGTTCAGCAACAATATTCGCAACAACAACGGCTATCTACGTCGCACCCATGACGCGATGGACGACCGCCGCGACATGCAGTTCATGCAGAACGGGCGCAAGGTCTTCAAAGAGGTACTGCCGCTGGTCAGCCAGCATATCGCCGACCATCTGGCCGATGACGGCGTGAGCGCGGACAGCCTGCGCCGGCTCTGGCTGCATCAGGCCAACAAGACGATGAACGATTACATTGGCCGCAAAGTGCTGGGCCGCGTACCCGCCCCGGATGAGCAGCCCAATATCTTGCAGGACTATGCCAACACGTCATCGGCCGGGTCGATCATCGCCTTTGCGAAACATTCCGTCGATCTGGCGCCGGGCGACAAAGGGCTGATCTGCTCCTTCGGCGCAGGCTATTCGGTGGGATCGGTGATCGTGGAACGCGCCTAGCCGCTGATCCGTTGATGCACATCCTGCAACGTCTCGACCCGTTCAGAATAGCGATCCGTCAGCATCTTGTCACGGCTGCGGGTCATCAGGGTGAAACGGGCCAGTTCCTCCATCACATCGACGATCCGGTTATAGAGCGGGGATGGTTTCATCCGCCCGCCCTCGAATTCCTGCCACGCCATCGGGACCGAGGACTGGTTCGGGATCGTGATCAGCCGCATCCAGCGCCCCAGAATCCGCATCTGGTTGACCGTGTTAAATGATTGCGACCCGCCAGATACCTGCATCAGCGCCAGTGTCTTGCCTTGCGTCGGGCGGATGCCGCCAATGGGCGAGAGCGGCAGCCAGTCGATCTGGGTTTTCATGATCCCCGTCATCGCGCCGTGCCGTTCGGGGCTGGACCAGACCATGCCTTCGGACCAAAGCGCAAGATCGCGCAGTTCGGCGACCTTGGGATGGTCGGCATCAACCCCGTCATCGGGCAATGGCAGGCCCGAGGGGTCGAAAAACCGCGTCTCGCAGCCCAGCGCACGCAGCACCCGCGCACCTTCCTCGGCGCAGAGGCGCGAGTAGCTGACCGGGCGCAACGACCCGTAAAGCAAAAGGATACGCGGCGGGTGGCCTGCATCATCCGGCCCGGCAAGGGTGGCATGGTCCAACCGTTGCAAGGCACCGGGGGTGATATTTGGCAGATCGGACAGGTCCATGGGCGTCTCTTTCGCATGTGATCAATGATGGACCTATCACAGATGGCGCGTGTGAACAGGCCTGCGGGTCTTGCCAAGGCGGCTGACAGCGGGCAAATCAGCGGGATGGCAAAGCTTTATTTCAACTATTCCACCATGAACGCGGGCAAATCGACCGTGTTGTTGCAGGCGTCGCATAATTACATCGAACGCGGGATGCAGACCTATCTGATGATCGCGCAGCTGGATAACCGCGCGGGCCATGGCAGGATCGGCAGCCGGATCGGGATTGGTGCGGATGCCGACACCTTCGCCCCCGGCGAGGACCTGTTCGCCAAGATCAAGGCGCGGCTGGACTGCGGCCCCTGCGCGTGTGTGTTCATCGACGAGGCACAATTTCTGGACCCCGAACAAGTCTGGCAATTGGCGCGCGCGGTCGATGATCTGGGCGTGCCGATCATGACCTTCGGGCTGCGGGTGGATTTTCTGGGCGCGCTGTTTCCAGGCTCTGCCGCGCTGCTGGCGCTGGCAGATGAAATGCGCGAGGTCCGCACGATCTGTCATTGCGGCAAAAAGGCGACGATGGTCGTTCGCAAGGATGCCGAAGGCCGTGTGATGACGGCGGGCGACCAGATCGTGATCGGCGGGAATGACCGGTACGTGTCACTGTGTCGCCGTCACTGGCGGCAGGAAATGGGCGAGGACGTGCCGGAGAAGAAAAACTTTTAAGCCTCCGGCGGGGATTAACATGAATTGCCAAAGGCAATTCACGGGCTCGGAAGATGGGCTAGTAGAAACTCTGCGGGTCGATGTCGATCGCAAGGCGCAGGTTCGCGGGCAACCGGAATTGCGCAACCCATTGCGCGAGTGCCGCTTGTAGGGGCGCCGATTTGTCGGCTTTCACGAGCAGGCGCACGCGGTGTTTGCCGCGCACGCGGGCTATGGGGGCAGGGGCAGGGCCAAAAACCTGCGCACCGATCTGGCGTAAGGGCCCGTCGCGCCGCGCCATGTCATTGCCAAGATCGAACACCGCCTTCAGGTCCGGCCCGCTGAGGATGATGCCCGCCATCCGCCCGTAAGGTGGCACACCTGCACCGCGGCGTTCGGCGGCCTCGGCCGACCAGAAACTTTCTTCGTCCCCGTTCAGAATCGCGCGGATCACGGGGTGATCGGGCTGGTAGGTCTGCAACAGCGCCGCACCGGGGATTGCCGCGCGCCCGGCGCGCCCGGCGACTTGCCGCATCAGTTGGAAGGTGCGTTCAGCGGCGCGCAGATCAGACCCTTGCAGCCCCAGATCGGCGTCGATCACGCCGACCAGTGTCAGCAGCGGAAAGTTATGCCCTTTCGCGACGAGTTGTGTGCCGATGATAATATCGGTGCCGCCTTGGGCGATCTCAGCGATATGCGCCTTCATGGCGCGGGCCGATCCGTAAAGGTCCGACGACAGCACGGCGATACGGGCGGTGGGGAACAGGGCTGCCACCTCCTCGCCCATCCGTTCCACGCCGGGGCCGACAGCGGCAAGTTTGTCGGCGGCACCACAAGACGGGCAGATCACCGGGATCGGTTTGGTTTCACCGCATTGGTGGCACATCAGCCGTTTCTGGAACCGGTGTTCGACCATCCGCGCGTCGCAATGGTCGCAGCCGATCTGATGCCCGCAGGCCCGACACAGCGTGACCGGCGCATAGCCGCGCCGGTTCAAAAAGATCAGCGATTGTTCGCCCTTTTCCAGCCTGTTGGCGATGGCGTCGCGTAAGGTGGGTGAAACCCACCGCCCGTGCGGCAATTCCTCGACCCGCATGTCGATGGCGGCCATTTCCGGCATCACAGCCGCGCCGAACCGCGCGGTCAGGTCCAACCGCGCATATTTGCCCGCCTGCGCATTTGCCCAGCTTTCCAGACTGGGTGTGGCCGAGGCCAGCACGACCTGCGCCCCGCAAAGTGCCGCGCGCAGCACCGCCATGTCGCGGGCGTTATAAAGCACGCCGTCTTCTTGTTTATAGGACGTGTCGTGTTCCTCATCGACGACGATCAGGCCAAGGTTTCGGAACGGCAAAAACAGCGCCGAGCGTGCGCCCACAACCAGTTGCGCATCCCCCTGCCCGACCATCCGAAAGCAGCGCCGCCGTTCCGTCATGGTGACACCCGAATGCCATTCAGCGGGCCGCATGCCGAACCGCGCCTCGACCCGTTCGATGAATTCGCCTGACAGGGCGATTTCGGGCAGCAGCACCAGCGCCTGTTTGCCCATGCGCAAACATTCGGCGACGGCTTCAAGATAAACTTCGGTCTTGCCCGATCCTGTCACGCCTTTCAGCAGGGTGGTGCCATAGCCCTCCTTGCGCAGGGCGGCGCGCAGGGCATCTGCCCCAACCGCCTGATCGGGGTTCAGCGCCTTGCCGCCGTGGTCGGGGTCAAGCGGCGGATAGGGGACATCGCGCGGCGCGTCTTCTTCCAGAACTGCCCCCTGGGCGACCAGCCCCTTGACCACCGATGTGCCGACATCTGCCGCATCGGCCAGTTCGCCAAGTGTAAAGGCCAGCCCGCCATAGTCACGCAGCACCGCCAGCACCTTGTCGCGGGCAGCGGTTTTGCGATCGGGGTCGCGTGTGCCAAGGCGATACACCTTGCGCATGGATGGCGCATCACCCAACCCCGGCGCGCGGGTGCCAAGGCGCAGCATCGCGGGCATGGGTGTCAGGGTGTAATCGGCGGCACGGATCAGGAAATCACGCATCTCGTCGCGCATCGGCGCAAGGTCGAGCACGCGGATTACCGAGCGGATTTTGGCACTGTCATAATCCCCCTGCCCCGGCCCCCAGACCACGCCCAGCACCTTGCGCGGCCCAAGCGGCACCTCGACAAAGGCACCCAGATGACAGCCGCCTTCAGGCGCCTTGTAATCCAGCAGCCTGTCAAGCGGTTGGGTCGTCAGCACGCCGACCAGATCGCCTTGTGGGAAATAGCTTGGGATCATAACCGCCTTTTGAGGGTTCACGCTGCCTGCGTCCTCAGGTAAACGCTGGAGCAACAAACACCAACCCATCCCCGGAGGGAAGTTATGAAGTTTTTTGTCGACACGGCCGAACTTGACCAGATCAAGGAACTACACGATCTGGGCATGGTGGACGGGGTCACCACGAACCCGTCGCTGATCGCAAAGTCGGGGCGCGACATCCTCGAAGTCACCAAAGAGATCTGCGATCTGGTAAAAGGCCCCGTATCAGCCGAAGTGGTGGCGCTGGACGCGGACACGATGCTGGCCGAAGGCCGCAAGCTGGCCAAGATCGCCGATAACATCGCGGTCAAGGTGCCGCTGACATGGGCAGGTCTGCAGACCTGCAAAACGCTGTCGGACGAAGGTATCATGGTCAACGTCACCCTGTGCTTTTCGGCCAATCAGGCCCTGCTGGCGGCCAAGGCGGGCGCGACTTTCATCAGCCCGTTCATCGGGCGGCTGGATGACATCAACCTTGATGGGCTGGAACTGATCGAGGATATCCGCACGATCTATGACAATTACGGGTTCAAGACGCAGATCCTGGCCGCCTCGATCCGGACCGCCAACCACATGTCAGATTGCGCCAAGATCGGGGCCGATGTGGCCACGGCACCGCCTGCGGTGATCAAGGCGATGGCGAACCATATCCTGACGGACAAGGGTCTGGCGGGCTTTATGGCGGATGTGGAAAAGGCCGGCATCAAGATCCTGTGATACAACCTGCGTAAGGTGGGTCCAGACCGACCTTACGCGCCGCGCTTGATAAAAACGCCTCGCCAAGGTGGTATGGCGAAAAAAGTTGCGGCATCCCGCCTGCGGACCTGCTAGCTTGTTACAAAACAAAAGCAGAGCAGGCATATGACAGAGTCTTCACTGGCGGATGATCTTCGCGCAAGGATCATTGCGAACCCCGATTTCCTTTTGGATGATCACGACGTGATGCGTGCCCTTGTCGGCGCGAATGACGACGCGCGCGGCGGCAATATCGTCGATCTGCGCGCCATCGCGATGGAACGGCTGGAGGCGCGTTTCGACCGGCTGGAAGACACCCACCGCAATGTGATCGCCGCCGCCTATGACAATCTGGCAGGCACCAATCAGGTGCATCGCGCAATCCTGCGGATGATGGATGCCCAGACCTTTGCCAGCTTTTTGCGCGACCTGACAGGCGATGTCGCCGATACATTGCGCGTCGATGCGATCCGGCTGGCGCTGGAAACGGATACACCGGCGGATCATCCTGCCATGGACCCGGCCATTGTCGTGGTCGCAGCGGGATTCGTGGATCAATACATTACGCTTGGGCGGAACATGCCGGCCCGGCAGGTGACATTGCGCAAGTTCCAGAATGTCGGCGCCAGCCTTTATGGCGACCGCGCGCCGTTCATCCAGTCCGAAGCCTGCCTGAAACTTGACCTTGGCGAAGGCCGTCGCCCTGCGATGCTGGTCATGGGCAGCGAAAACGCTGCGCAGTTCAGTCAGTCGCAAGGCACCGATCTGCTGGTGTTTTTCACCGGCGTTCTGGAACGGGTGCTGCGCCGCTGGCTGGCCTAATGGCCTTCATCGCGCCCGCGCTGACCGCAACGCTGGATCACTGGCTGGACCATGAACGCGCGCTTGCCGGTGTCGCAGAAAATACGATTGTAGCCTATCGCGCCGATGTGCTGGGCTTCATGGCCTTCCTGACGCAGCACAATGGGGATACGCAGGGTCTTGGCCCGCTCGCGCGCGTGACCTTGTCGGATATGCGCGCATGGATGGCGCATGAACGTGGGCGCGGTGTCGCCGCACGCTCGCTCGCGCGGTCGCTGTCGGCGGTCAAATCGTTCTATCGCTGGCTGGCCGCGCGCGAAGGCTTCGAGCCAACGGCCGTTCTGTCCACCCGCGCGCCCAAGTTCCAGCCCAAGCTGCCCCGTCCGTTGAGCGCCCCTGCCGCCAGCGACATGATCGACCAGATTGGTCTGCAGGCGTGTGATCCTTGGGTCGCGGCCCGCGATACGGCCGTTGTCACCTTGCTGTATGGTTGCGGTCTGCGGATATCAGAGGCGCTGTCGCTGCAAGGCCGCGATGCGCCGCTGCCGCCCGTGCTGCGGATCACCGGCAAGGGCGGCAAGCAACGGATCGTGCCAGTGCTGGACATCGCGCGCGATGCTGTCGCGGGCTATCTGCGGCTTTGCCCCTATGAGCAAGCCGCCGATGCGCCATTGTTCCGTGCTATCCGCGGCGGCCCGCTGGCCCCGCGCGCGATCCAGAAGGTTGTCGAACAGACACGCCTGCAACTGGGCCTGCCCGGCACCGCCACACCCCATGCCCTGCGCCATTCCTTTGCCACACATCTGATGGCGGCGGGCGGTGATCTGCGCTGTATTCAAGAACTGCTGGGCCATGCGTCACTATCGACCACGCAGGCCTATACCGCCGTCGATGCCGCGCAATTGATGGCTGTCTATGACCGTGCGCATCCCAAAGCCTGAGTTTGCCGTTGCTCTAGGATGAAAATTGGCTATGACGTTTTGATGAATTTACGTACCAAGGCCCTTTTCGTTCACTTGCTGACTGCCTCGGGTGCCGTTTTTGCGATGCTGGCGATGCTGGCAGCGGTGGACCAGAAATGGGACCTGATGTTCCTATGGCTGGTCGTGGCGTTCTTTGTTGATGGGATCGACGGGCCATTGGCGCGCCGATACGAGGTCACCCGCAACGCCCCCGTGTTCGACGGTGTGCTGTTGGACCTGATCATCGATTATCTGACCTATGTCTTTGTGCCTGCCTATGCATTATTCAAGTCAGGACTGCTGCCAGGCTGGACAGGCTGGACCGCAATCATCGTGATCACCTTTGCCTCGGCGCTTTATTTCGCTGATACTCGGATGAAGACCAAGGATTATTCCTTTTCGGGTTTTCCGGGCTGCTGGAACATGCTGGTCCTTGTGATCTTTGCATTAGAGCCGAATTTCTGGGTCTCGCTGATGCTGGTGTCGTCGCTGGCGGTGGCGATGTTTGCCCCGCTGAAATTCGTCCACCCCGTCCGCACGAAACGTTGGCGGAACGTGACCTTGCCGATGGCGCTGGGCTGGACTTTCTTTGCGGCCTGGGCGGCCTGGGTCGATTTCCATCCCGATACGCTGGCCCATTGGGGGCTGGTTGTGACATCGGTCTACCTGCTGTTCGCAGGCATCGGGCAACAGATCATCTATGGCAAAGACGGCTGAAGAAAAACTTTCTGGCCTCCGGCGGGGATCACGTTGAATTGCCATTGGCGCTTCAACGCGCTCGCAAGATGAACAGGGGCGGCACAATGGGCCGCCCTTTTGCGTTTATCCCAGCGCCGCGTCGCAGCGCCCGCAAACGCCCGTATGCGCATGGGTGCCGACATCGGGCAGGATTTTCCAGCAGCGTTCGCATTTATCGCCCGCCGCATGCGCAAAGACCACGGCGATATCGGCGACGTCATCTAGCCGGAATGCGCCTTCAGGGGCGGGATCAGTGCTGATCGTGATGGCCGAGGTGATGCACAGATCGTCAAAGCTGGTGGTGTCCAGCACCTTTGCCACATCTGCGGTGACATAGACGGTTGGTGCCGCCTCGAGCGAGGCACCGATCACCTTGGCGGTGCGTTCCACCTCCAAAGCACCCGTGACAACACGGCGAGCACGGCGGACTGTCGCCCATTTTGCAGCCAGCGCATCGTCGCGCCAGTCAGCGGGGGTGTCTGCGAAATCCTCCAGATGGACCGAGCTGTCATCGCCGGGGAAACGTTCCAGCCAGACCTCTTCCATCGTGAAGCATAGCATCGGTGCCAGCCAACGTGTGATCCGGTGGAACAGGATGTCCAGCACAGTCCGTGCGGCCCGCCGGCGTGCAGTATCGCCATCGCAATAAAGCGCGTCCTTGCGAACGTCGAAATAAAAGGCCGACAGATCGACAGTGGCAAAGGTAAAGATCGCTTGGAACACGCCTTGGAAATCATACCGCGCATAGCCTTCGCGCACAGTCACGTCGAGTTCAGCGATACGGTGCAGCACCCAGCGTTCCAGTTCTGGCATATCGGCGGGGTCCATGCGGTCACTTTCCGAGAAATCGGCCAGTGATCCCAGCATATAGCGCATCGTGTTGCGCAGGCGGCGATAGCTGTCGGCGACACCTTTGAGGATTTCATCACCGATGCGCAGATCGGCGGTGTAATCGGACTGCGCCACCCACAGCCGCAGGATATCGGCGCCGTATTGCTGCACCACCTTTTCGGGCGCGATGGTGTTGCCGATGGATTTGGACATTTTCATGCCCTTCTGATCCAACGTGAACCCATGCGTCAGGACCCCGCGATAGGGGGCATGGCCCTTGGTGCCGCAGGCCTGCAACATCGAGGAATGGAACCAGCCGCGATGCTGGTCGGTGCCTTCCAGATAGAGATCAGCCATGCCGTCGGTGGACCCGTCCGCACGGTCGCGCAGCACGAAAGCATGGGTAGAACCGCTGTCAAACCAGACGTCCAGAATGTCGAACACCTGATCATAGGCGTCAGGGTCAACGATGCCCGTCAGGAACCGTGCCTTTGCCCCATCCTTGTACCATGCATCTGCGCCTTCGGCCTCGAAAGCCTCCAGCACGCGGGCGTTCACATCGGCGTTGCGCAGCAGGAAATCAGGGTCGCTGTGCTGTGTGCCTTTCTTCGTGAAACAGGTCAGCGGCACGCCCCAGGCGCGCTGGCGGGACAGAACCCAGTCCGGCCGCGCCTCGATCATGGAATAGAGCCGGTTGCGGCCTGTCTTGGGCGTCCATGTCACCAATTCATCGATCGACCGCAGCGCGCGTTCACGGATCGTGGTGCCATACGTGTCTTGGCCGTCACCAACAGCCTTGTCGATGGCAGCGAACCATTGCGGACGGTTCAGGCGGATAACGGGGGCTTTGGACCGCCAGCTGTGAGCATCGGAAATGGTGATGCGCTTGGTGGCGATCAGGGCCGACACCTCTTTGAGCTTGTCGATCACCGCCTTGTTGGCACCACCGGGTTTGCCATTGGGTTTAAGGATACATTCGCCACCAAAGAACGGCAGGTCCGCGCGGTAGGAACTGTCATCAAGAATGTTGTAGGTCATCGGCAAGCCATGTTTGACCCCGATGGCATAATCGTCGTCACCATGGCTGGGCGCGGTATGCACAAAGCCGGTGCCGGTATCATCGGTCACGTGATCGCCGGGCAGCAGCGGGACAGGGAAATCCCATTCGGGATCGGCACCAGCAAGCGGATGCGCACAGGTCAGCCCAGCCAGCTCCTCCGGCGTCACATCGCGCAGGCGGGTGAACATCCCCGCATCCAGCCGCGCCTTGTCCATCACATCGGCGGCCAGGGCATCTGCAATCAGATAGGTGTCGCCGACCGCTGCCCAGCATTCATCAGGTGTGCCGGTCACTTCGTACAGGCCATAAGCGATGTTCGGGCCAAAACAGATCGCGCGGTTTTGCGGGATGGTCCACGGGGTCGTTGTAAAGATCAGCACTGTCGCTTTGTTCAAAATACTCCCGCCAGAGGCTTCCCGAACGGGAAACTTCACCCAGATCGCATCTGTCTGGCGGTCATGGTATTCTACCTCGGCCTCTGCCAGCGCAGTCTTTTCCACCGGCGACCACATCACGGGTTTGGACCCTTGATAGAGCGTGCCATTCATCAGGAATGTCTGGAATTCTTCCGCGATCACGCGTTCGGCGTGAAAGGCCATGGTCAGATACGGATCATCCCAATTGCCGGTGATACCAAGCCGCTTGAATTCCTCGCGCTGGATATCAACCCAGCCTTCGGCAAATTTGCGACATTCCTGACGGAAATCCACGACATTGATCGCGTCTTTGTCTTGGCCTTTGGCGCGGTATTTTTCCTCGATCTTCCATTCGATGGGCAGGCCGTGACAATCCCAGCCCGGCACATAGCGCGCATCACGGCCCATCATCTGTTGGCTGCGCACAACCATATCTTTCAGGATTTTGTTCAGCGCGTGGCCGATGTGCAAATTGCCATTCGCATAGGGCGGGCCGTCATGCAGCGTAAAGGGTGTCCGCCCTGCGGCCTTGGCGCGCAATTTTTCGTAAACACCGATCTGCGCCCAACGGGCCAGCCATTCGGGTTCGCGTTTGGGCAGGCCTGCGCGCATCGGGAAATCTGTCTGTGGCAGGTTCAGTGTATCTTTGTAATCGGTGGTCTCGGCGCACATATCGCGTGTCCTTTGGTCAGAATGCGGATGAAAAGCGGTGCGCGGGCGCAGACACCTTTTCCCGGCCAGCCTGATGTCAGGCCGCCGGGCAAGTAATGACGATGATCTTTAGGCGCTGCATGCGCGCCTTATAGAACTGCCGATTGGGCGGGTAAAGGCGCATGAATCAGGTCTTTTTCGCCTTGGCGCGGCCAAAGTCCGGGGCATCTGTGTCCTGCCCTGCCTCGATGATCGACCGGCGGATCGACCGCGTGCGGGTGAAATAGGCATGCAGATGATCACCATCCCCCAGCCGGATCGCGCGTTGCAGGGCGAATAATTCCTCGGTAAAACGACCGAGAATTTCCAGTGTCGCCTCCTTGTTATGCAAGAAGACATCGCGCCACATGGTCGGGTCGGATGCCGCGATGCGGGTAAAATCGCGAAATCCGGCGGCCGAATATTTGATGACCTCGCTATCGGTCACGCGGCGCAATTCATCGGCGACACCCACCATCGTATAGGCGATCAAATGCGGGGTGTGGCTGGTGACAGCCAGCACCAGATCATGGTGGTCGGCATCCATTTCATCGACATTGCTGCCCATACCGCGCCACAGATCGGCCAGACGCGCCACAGCTGCCGGATCGGTGCCAGCAACCGGCACCAGAATACAAAACCGGTTGTCGAACAATTCGGCAAAGCCTGATCGTGGCCCGGAATGTTCTGTCCCTGCCAGCGGGTGGGCGGGGATGAAATGCACGCCTTCAGGTACGAACGGTGCCACGGCGTCGATCACAGCGCGTTTGACCGACCCCACATCGCTGAGCGTTGCCCCCAGCTTCAGATGCGGGCCGATGTCGCGGGCGACATCGGCCATCGCACCCACGGGAACGCACAGCACGACGAGATCGGCATCCGCCACAGCCTCGGCCGCGGTGTCAGTCACCAGATCGCACAGGGCAATCTCGCGCGCGGTGGCGCGTGTTTCGGCAGACCTTGCATAGCCGACAATCTGCCGCGCCAGCCCGGAACGCCGGATCGCATGGCACATGGATGACGCGATCAGGCCCAGACCGATCAGCGCGACCTTGTCATAGATCACCGCCATCAGCGTGAACCCTTGAACTGGCCCACAGCATGCACGACACGCCGACAGGCCGATTCGTCACCCACTGTGATCCGCAGGCATTGTGGCAAACCGTAACCCGCGACCTGCCGCACGATAATACCCTGCGAGCGCAGATAGACATCACAATCCTGCGCTTCGGCCGCCGAGGCGAAACGGGCCAGGATGAAATTTGCGCTGGATGGGTCAGATGGGACGCCAAGATCAGCCAGTCCAGCCGCGAGCCAGTCACGCCAGCGGGCATTCTCGGCACGGCAGCGCTCGGTATGGGCGGTGTCGCGCATCGCGGCTTCGGCAGCGGAAAGTGCTGCAGCGGACAGGTTGAACGGCCCGCGCAGCCGGTTCAGCACATCGATCACCGCCTGCGGACCGTAAGCCCAACCCACGCGCATCCCGCCCAGACCGTAGATCTTGGAAAAGGTGCGCGTCATGATGACATTCTCGCGCGCCTCGACCAGCGCGCGGCCAGCATCGAAACCTTCGACATATTCGGCATAGGCGCCGTCCAGCACCAGCAAAGCCTGCGGCGGCAGACCGGCGGCAAGGCGCGCGACCTCGGGTTCGGGGATCATCGTGCCGGTGGGGTTGGCGGGGTTCGCCAGATAGATCAGCCGCGTGCGGTCGGTGCAGGCGGCCAGGATCGCATCCACATCGACCACGCGGTCGCGTTCTGGCACGATGACGGGCGTGGCGCCGCATGCATGTGCATAGATCGGATACATCGAAAAGCCGTGTTCGGTGAACACCACCTCATCGCCCGGCCCGGCATAGCCTTCGGCCAGGAGTTTCAGGATCTCGCCAGACCCGACGCCGCACACGACACGCGCGGGATCGACGCCCCAAACCTCGGCAATCACAACGCGCAGATCGGCATGATCAGTCGAAGGATAACGGTGCAAATCATGGCCCGCACGCGAAAACGCCTGCACCGCTGCAGGGCTTGGCCCAAGCGGGTTTTCGTTCGAGGACAGTTTAAGCACATTGCTCTGCCCGTCCAACCGCGACGCTCCGCCCACATAAAGCGCAATATCCAGAATGCCGGGTTGGGGTTGAATGCCAGTCGCCATGTTAATGTCTTCCGCGTAAAGTTTTGCACGTTCTACCCGCGCGACCAAGCCGTGACCAGAGACAAGCTGCCGCTATCATCTTCCGAGTATAAATATCCCCGCGCGGAGCGCTTTTGGGTTTGCCAAAACGAAAAAGCCGCCCCGAAGGGCGGCTTTGCAATCGCGACACCGGGTCGGATTAGTTCTTGGCGTAAAATTCGACGACGAGGTTCGGTTCCATCGTAACCGGATAAGGCACATCGCCCAACGTAGGGGTGCGCACGAAAGTCGCGATCATCTTGTTGTGATCAACTTCCATGTAATCGGGCACGTCACGCTCGGCCAGTTGGGCGGCAACCAGAACGATTTCCAATTGCTTGGATTTCTGGCGGACTTCGATCACATCGCCTTCTTTCACGCGGTAGGACGGAATGTTCACGCGTTGGCCGTTCACGGTCACATGGCCGTGGTTCACGAACTGACGCGCCGCAAAAACAGTTGGCACGAACTTGGCGCGGTAAACGACAGCGTCCAGACGACGCTCCAGCAAACCAATCAAGTTCTCGCCAGTATCACCCTTGACGCGCTCGGCTTCGGCATAAATGCGGCGGAACTGCTTTTCGGTCAGGTCGCCGTAATAGCCTTTCAGCTTTTGCTTTGCGCGCAGCTGGGTGCCGAAATCTGACAATTTGCCCTTGCGGCGCTGGCCGTGCTGGCCGGGGCCGTATTCGCGACGGTTGACGGGGGATTTTGGACGGCCCCAGATGTTTTCACCCATCCGGCGGTCAATTTTATACTTGGCAGCGGTACGTTTGGTCATACGCTGATCTCCTTCTGTAAGTTACGAAGGGCGTTGTCCTTTGCGTGGATTTTGCCACGCCGACAGGGTTCCGCTTGCGCGGTCCACCAACACCAATGAAGTCGCCGCTTATAAACAGGAATCGGGGGGTGTCAACGGCCTCTCTTTTCCCGTCGAACGCAGGAAAGTAAAAGTTTCGCCAAATTATCACCACATCTGCCTGTCATGCAGACCGCGGGACGGCAACGTTGACACAGGCGCCTTTTGTAACTTGGTTTTTGTTTAATGAGTTGGCAGGCCTTTGGCTCGTGTTGCGTTGCAGAACTTTGATTCTGAACGTAGCACACTGGATTGCACGCCGCTTGCCAGTCTTTGATTGCTGTCCCACCTGACCCACCGCATCCGCCGCAAGGATTGCCTTTGCACTTTTATCGGTGAATAGATCGCGGCATGTCCAATCCTGTCCCTGCCCCACGTCTTTTGCATTTCACAGCTGCTTTTGGGGCGGGCAGTCTGTTGTCGTTGATGGTTTTGTTCAACGGGACGCTGGCCACCTACGGATCGCTGTTGTTCGCATCATGGGTGCCGCATCTGACAGGCACAGCGCTGGCCATCGTGATCCTGCTGGCGCTGCGTCCGCGCCGCGCGGGCATATCGCACCCGCCGCTTTGGGCCTATCTGGGGGGCGTTGTGGGGGGTGTAACCGTGATGCTGACCTCAGCCACGATGAACACGGCGCTAGCGTTGTCCGGCACGATCGCACTGGGGTTGGCGGGGCAGATGCTGTTCAGCCTGTTCGCCGATATCCGCGGGCTGTTCGGCCTGCCGCAACGGATGCCAAAGGCGCGCGATTATCTGGCGCTGGCGCTGATCATCGCGGGCAGTCTGGTGCTGATCTTTCTGGGCGGTGCGGCATGATCGGCTTTGCCGCCCTTGCCCTGCTGGCAGGCGTGCTGGTCTCGTTGTCGCGCCAGATCAACGGGCGCTTGGCGCTATCCACATCGGCATGGGAATCGTCATTTTGGAATCACGTCGTGGGGTTGGGTTTTATCACGCTGGCCGCACTGGTCTTTGGCGGATTGTTCGCGGGCGCGCCGCAGGATGCCCCGTGGTGGGCCTATCTTGGCGGCCCCGTCGGCGTGGTGTTCATTGCCGCAGGGTCTTGGCTGATCGCGCGGATCGGGGCGGCGCAAACGGCGCTCCTGATCATCGCGGGGCAGATGATTTCGGGCGTTATGATCGACATCATCATGGGCACAGCGGGCAATACATTGGCGCGCATCGCAGGCGTTGCCCTGATCCTTGCCGGCATGTGGGTTGCGCGGTCGGCCAAGGACTGACCGCGCAGAGGCTCAGGTGGTTTTCTTGTCGTTCACCACGCCGAGGACAGCCACACCCGAATTGCCCAATTCCACGGTGGCAAAGGGACCGCCGATACACAGATTGGCAAGGTCCTTGTTATCAAGCGGCGGTGTCTTGGCGAACACATCCTGCGCGAATTGTTCGGCATTATCCTTGGGCCGGAACCCCAGATGCCCTGCCTTGCTGTTGTCCACCACCGCGCGGTCGTTGTTGGAAATCCCCCAGACCTTGGTAAAGCCCACGACAGGGCTGTCGATGGACCGTTCCACCAGATGGATCAGGTCGCCATAGGACAGCCAAGTGCCGATGCTGCGCGCATTCGTCGCCTGCGCGCAGGAAAAGATGCGCATGCAAACCGATTCCACCCCGCGTTTGTCCCAGTACAAACTCGCCAGATCCTCGGCAAAGCACTTGGCCAGACCGTAATAGGTGTCGGGCTTATGCGGTGCATCCAACCCGATGGTGTCGGTTTTCAGATGCATGCCCACGGCATGAACGGAACTGGCGTAAACCACTCGTTTGACGCCTTGGCGATAGGCCGCTTCCCAGACGTTATAGGCCCCGATGATGTTGGATTGCAAAATATCGTCCCACGGCGCCTCGTCGCCGATGGCGCCGAAATGCACGACCATCGTGGCATCTTTGAGAATAGCTTCCATCGCGGCCAGATCGGTCAGATCGGCCTGCACATAGCTTTCACCGTCATAGAGCTTGCCGATATCCGCCACGATATCGGTGGAAACCAGTTCGTCACACATCCGCGTCAACGGTTCGCGCAAGTGAGACCCAAGCCGGCCCGCAGCACCTGTCAGGACAAGTTTCTTCATGGTATTTCCTTTCGTCGCGGTTCAGATCACCGCTTTTTCGATAAACTTTTCACCCTTTGCGATGCGGGTATAGCCGAACGGGGTCAAGTCCAGCGTGCGGTAAGCACCATAGGTGATCCACTCCGCAATGCCCCGCCCCATGGCAGGCGATTGCTGGAACCCATGCCCCGAAAACCCGTTCACAAAGATGAAATTGACCACCCCGCTGTGCGGCCCCGCAATCGCATTCTGGTCGAGCGTGTTGTAATCATAATGCCCCGCCCATGAATTGCGCAGCTTCACCGCCTCGAATTGCGGGATGCGGGTGGCGATGGTGGGCCAGACGTGGTCTTCCCAGATGCTGTGATCTTCGGTGAAATCAGTGGGATCGACGGGCTGGTCATCTTCGGGTGGGCAACCGGCCATGTAATATTGTCCGTCGGTGCGGACATGCACGCCACTTGGGTCAATCGTCAGCGGCAGGTCACGGTCAAGCCTTTGCGCAGCCTCGAAGATAAAGGTGTAGCGTTTGCGCGGTTCCACCGGAATACTGATCCCCGCCATCGCCGCCACCTGCGCGCCGCGCGTGCCTGCGGCGTTCACGACATGGCCGCAGGCGATGGTGTCGCCCGTGGCCAGCGTGACGCTTTGCACGCGGGTGCCGCTGGCATCGCGGGTGATCGCGGTGACTTCGTTCGTGATGTAGTCCACCCCGCGTTCGCGCGCGGACCGCCGCCACCAATCAAACAGGGTGTTGCCGTCAAAATAGCCCTCATCCACCAGATTGTGGTTGCCCGCGATGATATCATCCAGCTGGTAGAACGGATAGGCGGCGGCGATTTCATCACGGGTCATGTGGCGGGTGCCAGCCCCGCAGGCCGCCTGCACCGTCTGTGCATCGCGCAAGGCTGCGGCAAAGGCGGGCGTGTCGGCCAGATAAAGATAGCCGAAACTGTGCAGGCGCGGCTGTGGCACACGCGGGTCGTTGCCCATGTAGCGGGGGAAATTCTTGACGAAATCCGCGCCGAATTGCGAAATCTGCACGTTGATCGCGGCGCTGAATTGCTGGCGGATGCAGGAATTGGTCAGCGATGTGGCGGCCTGCGCGTAAGTGGGATCGCGTTCCACAACAAGGATGGAACCGTCGAAATCGGGGTTGTCGGTCAGAAACCACGCCACCGCCGACCCCAGCATCGCGCCGCCGATGATGACCACGTCATAGCTGTTTTGCAAAGGCGTCTGCATCAGGCGGTTTCTCCCTTGGTGACTTGGGCTTGCACGGCAGCGACATCAGCCTCGGTCAGGCCGTAATCGCGCATCGCAGCTTTCGCAGAAATATAGCCACGCGCAAGATCGCGCTTGATAAGGGCAGGGTCGCGCTTAGCGGCAGGCCCGTAACCCGCCCCCCCCGGCAGCCCCAGCATGACGCGCCGCCCTGCGTGGACGAATTGCTTGCCTTTGCCTTGCATCGTGCTGCCATCGTCCAGCGCAATCGTGGTCGCAGCGCCATCAGCCCCCCCCTGCCGGCCGCGTGCAGGGTGATGCACACGGTCAAACATGGCGGAAAAGTCAGCCTCGAAGCCTTGCGCGGGGCCGACCTCCATGAACTGGCCCAGTCCGCCGCGGAACTGGCCCGCACCGCCGCTGTCGGGGCGCAATTCCTTGCGCCAGATGATGACGGGGCCGGTATGTTCAGTGGCCTCGACCGGCATGGTCATCACGCCAGACGGAAAGGCGGTAGCATTCAGCCCGTCCAAAGCAGGCCGCGCCCCTGCCCCGCCAGAGTTGAAGGTCAGCACCTCGGCCCTGCGCCCTTGGCCAGTGGCAGGGCGCAGACTGACCTGAAAATTGCACAGACACCCTGCCCCTTCGGCAGGAACGGTGGCAGGCAATATCTTGTCCAGTGCGCCGAACACCACATCGGGGATCATATGCCCGATGATGTGGCGCAGCGCGACGGGCGCCGGATGCACCGCATTGACGATGCTGCCTTCGGGTGCGGTGATTTCGAACGGCGCAAGCGAGGCGGCGTTGTTGGGGATTTCAGGTGCTATCGCGCATTTGAGCGCATAGCAGGCATAGGCTTTGGTATAGACCAGCGGCACGTTGATGCCTTTCTTGTCCACGCCAGATGTGCCGGTGAAATCGCAGATGATCCGGTCAGCCTCGATTTTCAGACTGACGCAAAGGTCGATGGGGACATCAAACCCGTCGATCCGCATCGCCCCTGTGGCGCTGTCGCGCGGCAAGGCGGCGATCCGTTCCAAGGTGGCGCGGCGCGAATTGGTCAGGATGAAATCGCTGATCCCATCCAGATCGTGCAGCGCAAATTCCGCCAGCATTTCCGCTAGCCGCCGCTGGCCAATCTCGTTACAGGTGGCCAAAGCATAAAGATCGCCGACCACCTGTTCCGGTTCACGCACATTGCCACGGATGATCGCGATCAGGGTTTCGTCCACGCGACCCGCATGGGCGAAACGCATGATGGGGATGTGGATGCCTTCCTCGTAGACGCTGGCTGCATCAGCGCCAAACCCGCGCCCACCCACATCGACGACATGGGCGGTGCAGGCGAAAAACCCGACGTGGCGGCCTTGGTAGAAGGATGGCGTCACAACGGTGAAATCATGCAGATGGCCGGTGCCTTCCCACGGATCGTTGGTAATATAGACATCGCCTTCGCGCATCGTGGCGCGCCCGATGCGGCGGATGAAATGTGGCACGGCATCGGCCATCGCGTTCACATGACCAGGCGTGCCAGTAACCGCCTGCGCCAGCATCAGGCCCGCAGCGTCATAGACACCTGCGGACAGATCGCCTGCCTCGCGCACGGATGTCGAAAAGGCGGTACGGACCAGCGCCTGCGCCTGTTCCTCGACGATGGAAATCAGCCGGTTCCACATGACTTGGTTGGCGACATTGCTCATGCGCTGATCTCCGTGATGTCGATACTGCCGTCGGGGCGGGCAATGGCGTGTCGGCTGGCGGGGATAACGATGGTGGTTTCATCCTCGGTAATCAGCGCGGGGCCTGTGACGGTATCGCCCGGCGCCAGCCCGGCGCGCGGGACGATTTGCGCCTGCACGGTCTTTGCCAGCGCAGGGTCGAACAGGGCGCGGGTACTATGGCCCGTGATCGCACGGCCTGCGGGGGTGACGGGCAGCGGGGCGGCTGTGGCGCTGGCGGTGGTTGCATTGACCGCCCAGACGGTGATTTCGATATCCATGCCGGTGACGGTGCGGCCGAACAGGGCAGTATAATCCGCCTCGAACAGCGCCTGAAATGTCACGGCATCGGGGTTGGCCGCCTGATCCGCGCATAGGCTGACGGGGATTTCCCAGCCTTGGCCGGTATAGCGCATATAAACCTTGTATTGCGCCGTGATCGGGGCAGCAGCATCGCAATTACGCACGAAACCTGTCGCTTCCTCCGCCAAGGCGGCGAGCAGGTCGCGCACCATTGCTGCGTCAAACGCCGACAGTTTCATATACACACTGCGTGTCGCCTCGAAACTGAACGGCGCGCGCAAAAACCCGATGGCAGAGCCAACACCCGCACCCGTCGGCACCAGCAGGCGCGTAACGCCCAGCTTTTCGCACAAGCGCCCCGCATGCAAAGGCGCAGCCCCGCCAAAGGCGATCATGGTGTAACCGGCCAGATCCTCGCCATTCTCCACCGCATGGACACGCGCGGCATTGGCCATGTTTTCATCCACGACCTCGGCCAGACCATAAGCGGCGGTCAGGGCGTCCATGTCCAGCGGGGCGCCAAGTGCTGTCAGCGCCGTATCTGACGCGCCTTTGTGCAACCTGATCGACCCACCGGCAAAATTGTCGGGGTCGAGCCGGCCCAGCACCAGATCGGCATCCGTGACGGCGGGTCTTGACCCGCCACGCCCGTAGCAGGCGGGCCCCGGTTCGGACCCCGCACTTTCCGGCCCGACGCGGATTTGACGCAAGCTATCGACATGGGCCAGACTGCCGCCACCTGCGCCGATTTCAACCATGTCGATCACGGGAATCGAAATCGGCATGCCAGAGCCTTTCTTGAACCTGTAACTGCGCGCCACCTCAAAGACACGGGCGGTTTTCGGGGTCTGGTTCTTGATCAGGCAGATCTTGGCCGTGGTGCCGCCCATGTCAAAGGACAGGATCTTGTCCAAACCGTAACGCGCGGCGATATGAGCGGCGAACACAGCCCCCCCCGCTGGTCCCGATTCCACCAGCCGGACCGGAAATTCTGCCGCGTTTTCAAGGCTGATGATCCCGCCGCCCGAATGCATCAGGAACACCGGACAATCCGCGCCTTCATCCGCCAGCCGCGATTTCAAGCGGTCCAGATAGGTTTTCATCAAGGGCTTGATATAGGCATTTGCGACGGTCGTATTGAACCGTTCATATTCGCGCATCTGGGGCGAGACTTCGGACGACAGCGACACCATCACCCCCGGCAGGCGTTCGGCCAGCACATCACGGATCATGCGTTCATGTTCGGGGTTCAGATAGGCGTGGATCAGGCCCACGGCGATGCTGTCAAAATTATAGCTGGCCATATCCTCGGCCAGTGCAACAACTTCTTCGCGGTCGAGCGGGATCAGGACGGCACCTTGCGCATCGACACGTTCCGTCACGGTGAACCGGTGCTGTCGCGCCAGCAGGGGTTCAGGCAGTTGCAGGTTCAGGTCATATTGTTCAAACCGGCTTTCGGTACGCATCTCGATCACGTCACGGAAGCCTTCCGTCGTGATCAGCGCCGTGCGCGCGCCGCGCCGTTCGATCAGCGCATTGGTCGCCAGCGTCGTGCCATGGATGATCTGGCCGATCTGCGCAGGGCTGATCCCCGCCTTGGCGCAGACCTGATGCATCCCGTCGATGATCGCATCCTCGGGTGCAGCATAGGTGGTCAACACCTTGGTCGAATGGCTGGCCCCCGCCAGTTCCAGCACCACATCGGTGAATGTGCCGCCGATATCGACGCCGAGCCGGATTGCGTGCTGCATGATCTGTCCTTCTGCTGCCAAGGACAGGTTAGGCTGTGGATTGCATCACATCCAATTATTTTATTGGATCAATACGATCAGATTTATGGATCAAGGGCGGCAGAAATTACAACGGCGACTTGGGCTGCATCCGCGACGATCCGCGCCGATCTTTCAGCATCGTAACGGGCAAAGAAATGTAGCGGCGCAGGGGTCCAGCCGTAATCGACCTGCACCAACTGGCCACGCGCCAGCGGATCAGCCACCATCGCGGCGGGCATGGTGGCGACCCCCATCCCGTCAATCGTCATATGCAGGCAAGCGGCCAGATTGCTGGATGGCACCAGCCGCACGGGCAGTTTCGCGGTGGCGAAATGGGCGGCGACCTGCGCGTAAAGATGGGTGTCGCGCGCATGGGTCAGGATCGGATGCGCAGCCAGATCATCACTGCCCGCCTGCCCCGCCAACCCCAGTGCAGGCGACGCGACCCAGATCATGTCATAAGCACCCAGATCAATCTGCCCACTGGTCAGCCGCGTGAACGGGCCATTCTGGATCGCCAGATCAAGGCGGCGGTCGGCCAGCATACGTTCCAGATTGACCGACAGATCAACGGTCAGTTCGACGCTGAGCTTTGGATAGGTCTCTTTCAGCCGCCGCAGATAATCGCGCAGCCAAGTGTGGACGATCATCTCGGTCACGCCAAGCCGCAGGGTGCCGTCGATCAGCGCCTTTTGATCCGCCGCCGCGATCAACGCATCGGTCGCATCCAGCACGCGGCGGGCATGGGCGAGCAGGTCGCGCCCCTTGGCCGTCAGCACCACGGACCCTGCATCGCGCGTCATCAGCACAATGCCCAGCGCCTGTTCCAGCCCTGCGATCCGCGCCGAGATATTGGGCTGCGTCGTGCCCAGCCTGTCGGCGGCACCACGAAAGCTGTGCAGATCAGCGACCCAGACGAAGGCTTCAAGCTGTTTGAGGTTAAGCCGCATGGCGGACCTTTCGCACCGGATGTCCGGCAAGGGATACAGCCGATGACCGGCACAGGGCAAGCAGGGCGCTTGCATTTAGTTCGATTTCGTATTACTTAGTTCGATATCGTATTAATTACTGAATCACAGGAGACGAGACATGAACCGTCGTAAATTCCTTGCCCTGTCCGGTGGTGGCATCATCCTTGCCGCGACCGCAACGCTCGGCACCATCGCAAGCCGGACCCCCGCCACCGCATTGGCCCCTTGGGACCGTGCGGGCAGCATGTATGACGAACCGCGCATGCGGGCGCTGTCCTATGCGATCCTTGCGCCCAATCCGCATAACCGCCAGCCTTGGCTGGTCGATCTGTCCGAACCCGACCGCGTGCTGCTGAAGGTCGATACCAACCGACTTTTGCCCGACACCGACCCGTTCAACCGCCAGATCACAGTGGGGCTGGGGTGTTTTCTGGAATTGCTGGTCATGGCTGCCGCACAAGACGGGTTTGCCGTGGACCTTGACGTCTTTCCACAAGGGGCAGACCAGATGGCGCTGGACGATCGCCCCGTCGCCATCGCCACATTCCGCGCCGGTGCAGGCAGGCCGGACCCGCTGTTTGCCCATGTCATGGCGCGGCGGTCCAACAAGGAACCGTTCGACACGACCCGCCCCATAGCGCCCGACACCATCGCCCAGATCGCCGGTGCCGCAATCTACGGCAGCCGTGTTGCTGGCGACGCATCACAAGGCAGCATCACAACCCTGCGCCAATTGACCACCGACGCGATGATCGTGGAAATCGACACACCGCATACCTTCAAGGAAAGCGTGGACCTGTTCCGCATCGGCAAGGCCGAGGTCGAAGCCAACCCCGACGGCATCGACTTTTCCGGTCCCCTGTTCGAGACTTTGGGCGCCTTCGGCCTGATGACCCGCGAGGCGATGGCAGACCCGACGACCAACATGTTCGCCCAAAGCAAGGCCGTTTTGCAGGCCAATACCGAAACCGCAATGGGCCATCTGTGGCAGGCGACACGTGGCAATACCCGCGCCGACCAGATCATCGCCGGGCGCGACTGGTTGCGGCTGAACCTTGCGGCGACGGCTGCGGGCGTCGACATGCAACCGCTGAGCCAGGCCCTGCAGGAATTCCCTGAAATGGCGGCGCATCACAGGGCAGCGCACCAGATGCTGGCGCAGGACGGGGAAACCCTTCAGATGCTGTGCCGTCTAGGCTATGGTCCGACCATCGCCCCAAGCCCGCGTTGGCCGCTGGAGGCCAAGCTGATCTGAGGGCAGAATGGACGAAAACGGCAGACGCGTGTTCCAGTTTTTCAACGAAATCGGGATCATCAACCAATTGGCCGGGGCGATATTCGCGGCCCGGCTGCCCGACGGGTTGCATGTGTCGCATTTCGCCCTGCTGAACCATCTGGTCCGGCTGGGCGATGAAAAGACCCCGCTGGCGCTGGCATCCGCCTTTCAGGTGCCAAAAACGACAATGACCCACACGCTGGCCGTGCTGGAAAAACGTGCCGCGATCCGGCTGACCCCGCATCCCAGCGACGGGCGCAGCAAGATCGTTTTCTTGACAGAGGCAGGGCGCAAATTGCACGACGACGCGATTGCCAGCATGGCGGACCCGATCCGTCAGATCACCGCTGATCTGGGGGATGGCACGATCAGCGACCTGATCCCGCAGCTGGAAAAGATCAGGGCCTATCTGGACCAGAACCGTAGCATCTGACCCTAGTAGAAATCCCGCGATTTCGGGATCACGCGCACATCGCGCGGATGATGCACGCGCGGATCACCCCCGATGGGGCGGCGCACCTCGTCGGCATGGGCAAGCGGCGGGGTCATGCGATCCTCGGACAGACGTGCCAGCGCATCGCTGCGGTCGGTCAGCACATGGGCCACCACATGGATCACATCGCCGTCGCGCTGCACCACGCCATGCACGTCGATCAGGCGAGCCTGCATCACGGTCTTGCGATTGGCCTCCATTACCTTGGGCCAGACAACCAGATTGGCAACACCCGTTTCATCTTCGAGCGTGATGAAACACACGCCCTTGGCGCTGCCCGGGCGCTGGCGGATCAGCACGACACCTGCCAGCTTCACCGGCTGGCCGCTGCGCATCTGGGCAAGCTCTGCCGCCGCGCGATAGCCCTGCCGCGTCATGCTGCGCCGCAGGAACGCCAGCGGATGCGCCTTCAGTGACAGGCGCAGGGTCTGGTAATCGGCGACCACCTGTTCGCAGACCGGCATCTGCGGCAGATCGAACCGGACCTCGGCCCCTTCGTCGCGGGTATCCGCAAAAAGCGGCAGGTCGGGTGCGTCGCGCAGCGCCCGCGCGTCCCACAATGCCTGCCGGCGGTCGAGCATCATCGACCGCAACGCATCCGCCGCCGCCAGCCTTTGCACCGTGCCTGCATCGAGTTTGGCGCGGGTTTTCATATCCTTGAGGTCATCAAAAGGCCGCCCGCGCGCATCCATGATCCGCTGCGCCATATCGCGGCGCATCCCGTCGATCTGGCGCAAGCCCAGCCTTACAGCGAACACACCGGGGGCCAGCGGTTCAAGGCTGTTGTCCCAATCGGAATAATTCACATCCGCCGCGCGCACGATTACCCCGTGTTCGCGGGCATCGCGCACGATCTGGGCGGGGGCGTAAAAGCCCATCGGCTGGGAATTGAGCAAGGCAGCGCAAAACACATCCGGGTAATGGCACTTGATCCAAGAGGAAATATAGACCAGCAGCGCGAAACTGGCGGCATGGCTTTCGGGGAAACCATAATCACCAAAGCCTTTGATCTGGTTGAAACAGCGCGCTGCGAATGCGGGATCATAGCCACGCCTTATCATCCGGCCAACCATCTTTTCCTCGAGCGCGCCAATGGTGCCATGCGACCGGAAAGTCGCCATCGCCTTGCGCAATTCATTGGCCTCCTTGGTAGAAAATTCGGCGGCGACCATCGCAATCTTCATCGCCTGTTCCTGAAATATCGGCACACCGAGCGTGCGGCCCAGCACCTTTTTCAGCTCGTCAGGGTCATACTGCGGGCCGGGGCTAGGGTATTCAACAACCTCGGCCCCGCTACGACGGCGCAGGTACGGATGCACCATATCGCCCTGAATAGGGCCCGGGCGGACGATAGCGACCTGAATGACCAGATCGTAAAACGCACGCGGTTTCAGCCGTGGCAGCATGTTCATCTGCGCGCGGCTTTCGACCTGAAACGTGCCCAAGGAATCGCCCTTGCACAGCATGTCATAGACGGCGGGATCTTCTTGCGGAACGGTTGCCAGGTCGAAACGCTTGCCATGATGCGCCGCGATCAGATCAAACGCCTTGCGAATGCAGGTCAGCATGCCCAGCGCCAACACATCGACCTTGAGAATGCGCAATTCGTCGATGTCATCCTTGTCCCATTCGATGAAGCTACGATCCGGCATGGCACCATTGCCGATGGGTACGGTTTCGGTCAGCGCCTTTTCGGTCAGGATGAACCCGCCCACATGCTGGCCCAGATGGCGCGGCATGCCGATCATCTGGTCGGCGAGCCGGATCGTGCGCGCCATCAGCGGATCACGCAGGTCAATCCCCGCCTCGGCGGCCTGCGCCGCACCGATCTCGCGGCCCCAAGAGCCCCAGATCGTCTTGGCCAGTGCCGTCGTCACATCCTCCGACAGCCCCATGACGCGGCCCACCTCGCGCACGGCCATGCGCGGGCGGTAGTGGATCACCGTGGCGCAAAGTGCGGCACGGTTGCGGCCGTATTTGTTATAGATATGTTGGATCACCTCCTCGCGGCGTTCATGTTCGAAATCCACGTCGATATCGGGGGGCTCCTTGCGTTCCTCGCTGATGAAGCGCTCGAACAACAAATCGTTCTTGGCCGGGTCGACGGCGGTGATCCCCAGCACATAGCAGACGGCGGAATTGGCGGCAGACCCGCGCCCCTGACACAGGATCGGCGGCTTGCACTGGTTGCGGGCGAAATCGATGATCTCGTGGATGGTCAGGAAATATTGCGGGATATCAAGCTTGGCGATCAGCGCCAGTTCCTTGCGCAGCGTCGCCTGCAAGGCCGCAGGCACCCCATCAGGATAGCGCGCCGCCGCCCCTTTCCATGTCAATTCTTCCAGATACTCCTGCGGGCTGCGCCCTTCTGGTACAGTTTCATGCGGATATTCATAGGCAAGGTCCCGCAGATCAAAGGTGCTGGCATCGGCAACATCGCGGGTCGCACGGATCGCATGGGGCCAGTCGGCAAACAGGCGCGCCATCTGCGCGGGCGATTTGAGGTGCCGTTCGGCATTGGCATCCAGCAGAAACCCCGCCTTGGCAATCGTGGTTTTGTGGCGGATGCAGGTCATCACATCCTGCAGGGGGCGGCGGTCTGGCGCATGGTAATGCACATCATTGGTGGCCAGAATAGACAATCCATATCGGCGTGCCAAAGCATCCAAAGCGTTGATCCGCGCGCGGTCATCGCCACGGTAAAGACAGCTTGCCGCAACATGGCGCAAGCTCGGCAAGGCGCGCACCAGACGCGGCAGCAGGGCCGCGAAATGCCTCAGATCCGTCCCCGGCACAGCGATCAGCTGTACATCTGCGGCATGGGCAGCCAGATCATCAAGGCTGATGTCGCAGGCCCCCTTCGCCTGCCAGCCCCCTCCCGCATCCCGCATCTTGCCCTTGGACAACAGCGCACAAAGCCGCCCGTAACTCGCGCGATCCCGTGGATAGGCAAGAAAAGCCTCACCCGAAACCAGCTGTAACCGGCAGCCAATAACAGGGGTAATCCCCGCCTTCAGCGCCGCCGCATGCAGCCGCACAACCCCGGCCATGGTATTGAGATCGGCACAGCCGATCTTGTCATAGCCCAAACTATGCGCCGTCACGGCCAGATCCACCGCATCAGAGGCCCCGCGCAGAAACGAAAAACAGGTCGCCACCCCCAATTCCACGAAATCAGCGCGCGGATTAGGGACAAAACCGTCCCCTTCCAATGCGCGTCTGGGATGCTGGTGGTCATTCTGCGGCATGACACCCCACCTTCTTATTTCCAAAAATACTCCCGCCAGAGGCAGCACAGCCCATCCCCATCACGCGAACATCCCGTGGACAAACCAGCGCGGATCCCCGCCGCGCCCATCGCTATGCAAGCCTTCACGGTATAGCCACAACCGCCGGCCTATCTGATCCTCAACCTTGAAATAATCGCGCAAGCGGGTGCCGGGGCGGTCGCGCCACCATTCGGGCGCAATGCGCTCTGGGCCTGCATAGCGGGTCACACGGTGGGTCTGACGCCGCCAGACGAATTGCGCGGGCGGGCCTTCGGGAACGGCGTAAAGAACGCGCACCTCCTCGGGCTGGTCCAGCAGGCGGATCGGGCGTTCGCTGGCGGGCACAGGCATCAGCGCGGGCGCATCGGCCAAGACCGGCAAACGCATCTCGGCCCGTTCAGGGATATGGCTGGCACGCAGCACCGGACGGGTCACGGCACGATCACCGAAACGGGCGGCCAGCCGGTCCAGCAGATGCGCAAGCTCCAGATCATCATCTGACCCGCCGTCAAGATTGCTCTGGACGGTCTTGACGGCCCCCAGGTCAGCCGCCTCCAACGCGATCAGATCAAAGCCATAGCCCGGGTTGATCCGGTCCAGCTTGTCGCGGAACAAACCGTTGAGGTGGACAGGATCACGCGACAGGGCGGACATCGCCACCGACAGATGGCTGATATCGCCATCAGTGCGATAGATCGTCAGATGCAGCCGCCTGCAGCCTTGCCCTGCCTGCTGCAACTGATCGCACAGATCTGCGCACAGCGCGGGCAAATAGGGGGTGGGGTCAAAGATCGGCTCTGCCAGACGGCTTTGCACGATGAGCCGCGGCGCGGGATCGACGCTCGACACCGGTTCCGCAAGCTTGCCCAAAGCCTGATCCAACCGTAGCAGCGGATTGGTGGGCAAGGCGGCCTTGGCGAAGCGGCGGGTCAACGACAGGCGCGGCACATCCATCACCGCGCCGATGGTTTTCAGCCCCAGACGGCGCAACAGCAGCACCGTCGCCGGATCAAGGCGCAGGCCGGTTACAGGCAGCGCGCCCAGTTTCACCACCATATCCTCTGCACCACAGATCGCGCGCACAGGGCCATGGCGCGCCAGCGCCCAGGCCGCCCCCCACGTGGGCGCGACGGCAAGCCGCGACGTCAGGCCCAGCAGTGACAATTGCGTTTCCATCTCGACCAACATCGCGGCCTCGCCACCCAACAGATGGTCCGACCCGGTGGTATCAAGGATCAAGCCATCATCGCCGTCGCGCACATTCCACGGACACCAACGCCGCGCCCAAAGCACCAGACGGTCCAATGCGGCACGATCCCCCGCCTGATCGGCATAGGCGACCTGCAAATCGGGACAAAGCGCGCGCATGTCCACCACGCGCGACCCCGCCATGATCCCTGCCAGCCGTGCAGCCCGGTTGGCGGCATGCACAACAGGGCCGTGCTGCCCGTCGCGTGCCAACACAAGGGGGATGTCATCCGGCGGCGCGTTGCCCTGCCGCTCCATCACCCGCATCCAGCGTTCGATCGGAAACTGCGGCAACCAGATCGACACGATCCGCCGCCCGGTCATAGCTGGCCACCCATTGCCCAGGCTTTGCATGGCGCGACCGGAACAATTCGACCGCCCAGCGCGGCGCCCCCGGCGATTGTGAATCGTGCGGATGCGGGGCAGAGGGACGCGCCCCGATCCGCCAACGGTCGCGCGCGGCACTCAGGTTGGGATGTGCCAAGCGGCGGATCAGCCAGCATGGGACCCCTGCCGCCTCGGACCGCAGAGCCAGCCTCTTGGTCGCGGTAAAATCCAGTACTGCCGGATCTCCCCAGATCTCGCCAATCACGCCACCAAGGCTGCGGCAGCGCAACCCGTCCTCCATCGTCCAGAGCACATCGGCGGCGCGCGTGACATTGACCATGATGATCGGACGCAGCGGGCCTATCCCCGCAAGGCTGGGATATCCGCTTTCCTTGCGCGACACGCGATCCTGCACCCACAAGACTGGCCGCTGACCACGCGGCAACCGCGCCAGCGCAAAGCCCAGGGCAGCAGCATCCGCGGCTGTTTCGACAAAGACCTCGGACAAGGTAAAGCGAGACAACCCCGGCTGCGGCGGAAAGCCTTGCAGCGTTTTCTGCATATGAAGCAAAGCCATACACGACACACCTAATTTCGGGTTATAATGTTCATGCTTTGTTCTATTTCATCATATTGATTCTGACAATCCGCCCAGCGCCAGTGCCACGCAATGCCGCAGGGCAAAGCCCTCTCGCGCCAGACCGAAACAAACGCACATAGCGACAATTTCCGCTTGTTCTTGACGCTTCATTGCTGCTAGACCCCGCGGCGGAGATGTGGCCGAGTGGTCGAAGGCGCTCCCCTGCTAAGGGAGTAGGCGGGAAACCGTCTCGAGGGTTCGAATCCCTTCGTCTCCGCCATTACCCATGCGCAAATTAGACATGAGGCTCCAGATTGGGCCTTTTGCCTCTTGGGTTCAACGGGGTTTAATAAGGCCAGCCGACTTTCGGAGACAGGCCCATTGGCGCCTTATCCCAGCGCATATCCGGCACCACGCACGGTGCGGATCAGATCCTCGCCACCATGGCTGCCCAGCACTTTGCGTAGCCGGCCGACATGGACATCAACAGTGCGCGTATCAACATAGATGTCGCGGCCCCAGACACGGTCAAGCAGCTGATCCCGGCTCCACACGCGGCCTGGTTTTTCCATGAAAGTCGTCAGCAGGCGAAATTCGGTTGGGCCGAGTTTAAGCTCGTTTTCACCGCGAAATACCTTATGCGTCTCGGAATCCAGCAAGATATCGTTGTAGATTAGCCGTTCGCCCATGGTGGCGGGACGCGACCGGCGCAGATGCGCCTTTACGCGGGCCAGCAGTTCGATGATCGAATAGGGCTTGCTGATGTAATCATCGGCACCGGTTTCCAGACCGCGGACCTTGTCCACCTCTTCTGACCGCGCCGACAGCATGATGACAGGCGTCATCCGAAAGGCGGGGCGGCTTTTGATCTGGCGGCAGATCTCGATGCCGGATGTGCCGGGCAACATCCAGTCCAGCAGGATAAGGTCGGGCTGTTCTTCTTCGATCAGCAACAAGGCCTCGTTGCCATCAGCGGCCTTGATGACGCGAAAGCCTTCGCTTTCGAGGTTATAGGCCAGCACTTCGCGCTGGGCTGGTTCATCCTCGACCACAAGTACGGATGGTTGCAAGTCAGCCATCAGACATCACTTTCCAAGAAGGCAGAGGTTGTATTGTCCTGCTTGGGGCGGTCATCCTCCGGCAATGCACCGGTGACGGCATAGATCGTCTGTTCCGCGATACCCGTCGCATGATCGCCCACGCGTTCAATGTTCTTGGCGATGAAATGCAAATGCATGCCCACGGTGATATTTTTGTAGTCTTCCATCATATGGGTCAGGAACGACCGGAACAGCGTGTTGTAGATCTGGTCAGCTTCGGCGTCACGTGCGATGATTTCAGCGGCCTTGACCGGATCGCGCGCGATAAAGGCATCCAGCGCTTCGCGGACCATCGTTTCAACAAAAACAGACATCCGCGCCATATCGGAAAGCGTGCCACCAATCGCGCCGGCACCCGACATGGCCATGGTGCGCTTGGCGATATTCTTGGCATAATCGCCGCAGCGTTCCAGATGCGAACTGATTTCCATCACGGCCAGCACAAGGCGCAGGTCCTTGGCGGTCGGGGCGCGCAAGGCCAACAGGCGGGCAGCATCCGACTTGATCAACAGATCAAGATCGTCGATCACCTTGTCGCCGATACGGACTTTTTCGGCCAGCTCGTCATCGCGGGTGCGCAGCGCCTGTGCTGAATCCGCAAGCGCCTGTTCGACGAGACCGCCCATTCTCACCATGGTGGCCTGAATGCTTTCAAGGTCGCGGTCAAAGGACGCGACGATATGATTGTCGTTCATTGTCATAGCCCTTACCCGATCCGGCCGGTGATATAGCTTTCGGTGCGTGGGTCCTGCGGGTTGGTGAATATCTGGTCGGTGTCGTTGAATTCGACCAGATGGCCCATGTGAAAGAACGCAGTCTTTTGGCTGACACGTGCGGCCTGTTGCATCGAATGGGTGACGATCACCACGGAAAACTGCTGACGCAATTCGTCGATCAATTCTTCGATCTGCGCGGTGGCGATGGGGTCCAGCGCAGAACAGGGTTCGTCCATCAATAGCACTTCGGGGGCAGTGGCGACCGCGCGGGCGATGCACAGGCGCTGCTGCTGGCCACCCGACAGGCCGGTACCAGGGGAATCGAGCCGGTCCTTGACCTCGTTCCACAGGGCCGCACGGCGCAGCGATGCTTCGACAATTCCATCCATATCAGCCTTGTTCCGCGCAAGCCCGTGAATCTTGGGGCCATAAGCCACGTTGTCATAGATCGACTTGGGGAAAGGGTTAGGTTTCTGGAACACCATGCCCACCTTGGCGCGCAATTGCACCGGATCAACGCGCGGATCATAGATGTCCTGGTCGTCCATCGTGATGCTGCCCTGCACACGGCAGATATCAATCGTGTCGTTCATCCGGTTCAGGCAGCGCAGAAAGGTGGATTTGCCACAACCCGACGGACCGATAAAGGCGGTCACGGTCTTGTCGCCGATTTCGACGCTGACATCCTTGATCGCATGCGTTTCGCCGTAATAGACCTGCACACCCTTGGCGGAAATCTTTGTGTCGTTCATGTCGGTGGTTCTTTCAATGCGTCTAAGGTCGTCCATTGTCGTATCCTTTGCCAACGGCGTTGATGTCCATGCGTATCACCACCGGCGCTCGAACTTGCGCCGCAAAATAATCGCAAGGATATTCAGCGCAAACAGCAGGACAAGCATCACGAGGATCGCAGATTGCGCCAAGCCTTCGCGCACGGGTGCGTCTTGGTTCTGTGCCAGCAGATAGACAACAGTCGGCATAGATTGCGCCTGTTCCAGCAAACCGCCCGAGAACGGCGATGACAACAGCGCCGCCCCCGTCGATACCGACAGACCGATCAGCAGCAGCGGTGCAGTTTCACCCAGTGCCTGCGCGATCCCAATGATCGTGCCGGTCAGGATGCCGGGTGCGGCCAGCGGCAGCTTGTGATGGAAAACCATCTGGACTTTGGACGCCCCAACACCCAACGCCGCATCGGCAATCGAAGGTGGCACGGCCTTCAGCGCGGCACGGGTCGCAATAACAATGGTCGGCAGCGTCATAAGCGACAGCACAAGACCACCCAAAAGCGCCGTGCCACGGATCGAGCTGCCAAACCCAAGGTCCATCAGCGTAAACAGGATCGCAGCACCCAAAATCCCAAACACAATTGACGGAACAGCGGCAAGGTTTGCGATGTTGATTTCGATGAAGTTGGTAAAGCGGTTCTTTGGCGCAAATTCTTCAAGATAGATCGACGCGGCCACACCGAACACCAGCGAAAACACCAGCACGACCAGCATCATATAGGCAGACCCCATCAAGGCAGGGCCGATGCCCGTAATCTCGCCGCTTTGCGAATAGGGATTGGTGAAGAAATGCCAGCGGAACGAATTGCTGATCAGGTCGGCTTCGACCATCGCATCGACAAGGGCAAGTTGCCCGATATCAAACCCAGGGGGCATTTGCGCCGTGCCGACACCCGACAATTCGCCCGACAGATACCGTGTCACGGAAATGTCGATCGGCACGCCGGTTTTTTCCGTTGTGCCGACAAGATCAGGGTTGTCGACCAGTTGGTCACGCACATCCCGCCGGTTCGTCGCAAAGATGATGCTTGAAAGGGCGGCGTCATCAAATTGCGCAGGCTGGCGCAAGGCACCTGCCGCATCCGTCAACGCGGCTTGATAGCCCGTCTCGGCAAGTGCTGCACTATCTGAGGGGTCGATAGATGCAACGCGGTCTGCAGCTTGGGCAAAGCCCAGATCGTTCAGCGCCTGCGCTGCCGCATCCCGCGCTGTGATTGCGGCATTTGTGTCATCCCCGTCCATCGCCGCGACAGCAGCGCGCACCGCACTGCCCGCCTGACCAAGCTGCCTTGCGGCATCTGCCGGCGTCGGTGCGGCCGCGATGATTGCGCTGGCACCGGTCAAGCCCGCCGCGTCCAATGCGCCGATCGCTTCGGCTGTCCAGCGGCGCGACACGGTACCTTCGATATCGATTCCCGCGTTTTCCAGCGTGCTGCGCAGCGATGACGTGAATATGCCCCGTTCAAACCCTGTGCGCAGGTTGATCGTGCCGATTTCTTCGGCCGATACATCGCCGCCGTCGGGGTTCAGGACAGCCGGATCATAATAAAGTTCGATCTGCGCTTGATACTGGAACAACGCTGGGACGCCACGCGACACAATCGACCACAACAAAATCGCAAGAAACATCAACACAAGCGTGATCGCGCTGAACCCCAGCCAGCGCAATATTGTGCCGGTGCGATGCCGTTTGCGGACAAGCGCGGATTGCTCGAGCAATGAACTTTTGCGGATCGGCACAGCGCCGGACAAGTTTGCGTCAGACATCAGTCGTACTGCTCCCGGTATTTTGCGACCATGCGCTGTGCCAAAAGGTTCAGCGCGAGTGTGATAAAGAACAGCGTGAAAGCCAGTGCAAAGACAGCAAGCACGTCAATCGAATCAAAGCCCGACCCTTCGCCTGTCAGGACGGCGACGATCCGTGTCGTCACGGTGACGACTGCCCCAAAGGGGTTAGGTTCGATCCCTTGCACATTGGACAAAGCACCCGCCGCCAGCACAACGATCATCGTCTCGCCAATGGCGCGCGATGCGGCCAGCACGATAGCACCGACGATCCCCGGCAATGCGGCAGGCAAGATCACCTGCACCACGGTTTCCGCCTGCGTGGCCCCAATGGCAAGCGAACCGTCACGCAATGTCTGTGGGACCGCGTTGATCACATCATCGCTTAGCGACGATATAAACGGCACCAACATCATGCCCATCACCACGCCTGCGGTCATCACAGACACCGTGTTTGGCATCACAGTCGCGCCCACTACGGCTTGCAAGAACGGCCCGATCGTGATCAGCGCGAAAATACCATAAACAATTGTCGGCACACCGGCGAGGATTTCAAGCGCAGGCTTGACCCAAGACCTTGCCCTGCGCGACGCGAATTCCGACAGATAAACCGCCGCAAGCAGCCCAAGCGGCACCGCAACCAGCAACGCGACAAGCGAAATATAAAGCGTGCCCCAAATCAGCGGCACAAAGCCTAACGCCGATTGATAGCTACCGTCGCGGCCTTCGGGGATACCGACCACGTCGCCCGCTGGCGCCCATGCCATCCCGAACAGAAAGTTGAAAAACCCGTATTCGCGGAAAAAGCTTAGCGAAGGCAGCGTCAAAGCGGCAAGAATGGCGACAGTCGCAAGAATAGCCATCGTGGATGCAAAAATCAGAAATCCGGAGATCCAGCGTTCGACCACTACGCGTGCACGAAATTCGGCGGAAATCCGGCGCAGCGCGATCACAAAGCCTGCAATCGCCAGCACCAAAGAAATGATCGGGCCAACCGTGCCAACACGTCGGTCGAACTGCCGAACAACCTGTGCCACGGACAACATACCGTTGGTGACGGCAGGGCCGAGGACTTGTCCACCCGCACGCAATCTGTCCGCGATCGGATCTTGCTCTGCGTTCCAGCCGGCGATATCCGCCTCTGTCGCGTTGCCGTCAGCGACATAGCCATCAAGCGCGGACGCAAGGCTGCGAACACCGGCGACAAACTGAGTGCGTAAGACGCCCTCGCGGATATCTATCTCGCGCTCGGTCAGTCCTTCACGCGCCTGCGCCGACAAACGCACGTCAACCAGATCGTCCGGAGTGACCATGTTGGTATAGATATTCGAGGCGATACCCGCGAAAAAAAGCCACAACATAACAACCAAAAGGGATGGTGCGGCGGTTGCAAAAACAACATGCCAAGCATGCTGGTGTGGGCGGGAATGGGTGCTTTGCGCGGGAAAAGACAGCGCCTTGCGGCGGCCAAGGGCGTATCCGGCAATCGCAAGCAGGACAATCAGCAACAAAACAGCGGGGAATGTGATAAAAGCGCCCATTGAAACCCTTGACTAGTATTGTTGGACAGTCTGACCATCCAAACTGGGATTGAGCGGCCCCTGAAACGGGACCGCTCTTTTTCGTTTCGCGGTCTCAGATCAGCGCAGGGCTGCGACCATCGCCTGTGTTTCGGCCAGTTTTGGATCGGGAACAAGACCGTAATCGGACAGCGGGCCACCGGGGCCTGCGATTTCGTCAGAGATGAAGAATTCGACGAATTCCAGAAGACCGGGGATCACGCCGATATGCTCTTGCTTGACGTAGAACTGCAGCGGACGCGACACGGGGTATTCACCAACCGAAATCGTTTCGGTCGACGGTGTCACACCGGACATCGTGGCGACCTGCAGACGGTCGGTGTTGTTTTCGTAGAACGACAGACCGAATACGCCGATACCAGTCGGTGTCGAATCGAGGTTCGCCAGCGTTTGTGGATAATCGCCTTCGATATCGACCGAGCGGCCATCGGTGCGGGTATTCATGCAAGCGTCCTCTGCTGTATCTTCGTCAACACCGGCAGCCAGCATCGCGGCAAGGAAACCACCCTGTTCGCAACCATCCAGCAGCACTTTTTCGTTGAACACTTCACGGGTGCCATGGTTGGTGCCGGGGATGAACGCATTGATTTCCTGATCAGGCAGATCGCCTGCAACGCCCAGCGACTGTGCAATCTCGGCCACTTGGGCCCAGTTGGTCAGCGTGTTTGGCACCAATGCACCGTCGATGAAATGCTCAGCTGCCAGAGCGATGTGCCAATGCACGGGCTCGAACGCGAAAGACGCGCCGTTGATGTCGGACGCAAAGACGATGCCGTCATAGCCAAAGCGCACTTCGATCGGTGTAATACCAGCTGCGATACAGGTTTCGCGCTCAGAATCTTTCATCAAAGAAGAGGAGTTGGCGATATCAATCGTGCCTTCGCCCACACCTTCGCACAGCATGCGACGGCCGGTTGATGAACCACCACCCTCAACCACTGGTGTGGCGAAGTCGGTTTCAGCACCAAAGGCTTCAGCCACGATGTTGGCGTAGGGCAGAACGGTCGAGGAACCGGCGGCCTGAACGTTGGCGCGCGACTGTGCGGACACGGCCGCTGCAGACATCATAACAAGCGCAATTGCTGTTGTGGAAAGTTTAAAATGTAGCATGACTTCTCCTGCGGTTTAACTCAGACGGCAAACGTCTCCGGGGCTGGGTAATGTCGTTGGGTTAAGGTTATGTGTCAGTTATGTAACGTTTGTATGACAAACCATCGGATTGGGAAGAGTCGCATCGGGGCGATCTGCTCTACCCCGCGACTGAACAGATCGCCCATTGCAGTGCGCGCTCCGTCATAGATCACAGGCGTAAATTGCACGAACAACGCCGTCAGCGCGCATGCCTCTGGCACGTCATGCAGGGCATGAATATGGCCCCCACACCCAAGATAGGCGCGGGTAATTTTATCTAGCGCCAGGCGATGCGGACTGACAAAGACCGCATGACATTCGAATGGCAGGCCGCATGACTGAAATGGGATAGCGAAAAAGAACCGCCTGAGCGCCGCGATGCAGCGGCAACTCAGGCTGATTCGTGGGCGTCAATTGCCGTAAAGGCCCGCCATCTTTGCGCGCAGGCTGACAAGGGCCAGCACGGTGTCGATGGTTGGGGTCGGCGTGCCAGTCACGCGCCCCAGTTCGCGCACTGAACCCACAAGTGCGTCAATCTCCATCGGCCGCCCGGCATCCAGATCCTGCAACATCGAGGTACGGTGCGCGCCCACGGCTGCCCCGCCATCGATCCGGCGATCCACATCGATCGGAAACTTTACGCCCAGCTTTTCCGCGATGTCCTGCGCTTCCAGCATCATGGCGCGCGCGACGGCGCGGGTGCCGGGGTCTGTGCACAACACATCAAGGGTCGCATGGGTCAGCGCGGAAATCGGGTTGAACGACAAGTTGCCCCAGAGCTTTACCCAGATCTCGTCGCGGATCTTCGGGCGCACCGGCGCCTTGAGGCCAGCCTTTGAGAGCGCCTCGGACAGGCGCGTGGCGCGCTCGGACTTGGACCCGTCAGGTTCGCCCAATGAAAACCGGTTACCCTCGATATGCTTGACGACGCCGGGCGCGATCACCTCGGCGGCGGGATAGACCACACAGCCCAGAACGCGATCTGGGCCAAAGCCGTTCCATTGCGCGTCGCCCGGATCGACCGATGCCAGCCGCGTGCCCTCCAGCGGGCCGCCAACCTTGTGGAAATACCACCAAGGGACGCCGTTCACGCCAGACACGATTGTCGTGTCAGGCCCGATCAGGGGCTGCATCCGCGCCACGACCGGTGGCACCGAATGCGCCTTGAGGGTGACGATAACGTAATCCTGATGCCCCAAAGCCGCCGGATCGTCCGAGGCATTGACCGGGTAGGTTTTCGTCTCGCCTTCCTCGATCAGTGTCAGGCCATTGGCTTGCATGGCCGCCAGATGCGGACCGCGCGCAACCAGGCTGACATCTGCGCCCGCCTCGGCCAGTTTTGCGCCCATGTAGCCGCCGATGGCGCCGGCACCAAAAATACAGATCTTCATCGTTTTACACCAACCCCAGTTTCTCGGCCAAGCCAATGCGTTGCAGCTTGCCGGTCGCGCCCTTCGGGATATCGTCGAGGATCAGGATCTTGCGCGGCACCTTGAAGGCAGCCAGCTGTGCGCTTGCGAAATCACGGATATCGCGGTCGGTGGCGGTATGGCCTTCTTTCAGCACGACGGCGGCGCCGACATCTTCGCCCAGCTTGTCATGCGGTATGGCAAAGGTAACAACCTGCGCGACCGCGGGATGCGCCGACAGCACGCCATCCACCTCCAGCGGTGATATCTTCTCGCCGCCGCGGTTGATGATCTCCTTCAAGCGACCAGTCAGGGTCAGATAGCCTTCGGCGTCGAACTCGCCCTGATCGCCGGTGCGGAACCAGCGCCGGTTTTCAGCCTCAAAGAAGTTCTTTTCGTTGGCCTCGGGGTTGCCCTCGTATCCCGGGGTCACGTTGGGGCCAGAGATGACGATCTCGCCCACACCAGCAACCAGCCGGTTTTCCACCTCATGGGCGACGCGCACCAGCGGCCCGGCCTCGATCCCAACCGATCCGGGTTTCTGTTTGCCTGCGCCCAGCGGGTTAGATGCCATCTGATGCGCGGCTTCGGTCATGCCATAGCCTTCGATCACCGGGGCCTTAAAGGTGTCGGCCAGCGCCTCCATGACCGGACCGGGCAGCGACGCCGAGGAGGAGCGCAAAAACCGCAGCGGCACTTTTGCGATCGTTTCGGCATTGCGACCCGCGCGGGCGAGGATCGCTTGGTGCATGGTTGGGACTGCGGTGTACCACGTCGGTTGCGCGTCTTCCATCCAGCCGAAGAACTTGAGCGCGTCGAAACCCGGCGCGCACCAGACCGAGCCGCCGGCGGCAAGGCTGGACGACACGGCAGCGATCAGGCCGTGGATATGAAAAAGCGGCATCACGTTCATGCAGCGGTCAGCAGGCGTCAACGCCAGTGACGCGCTGATGTGGCGGGCCGAGGCGGCGATGTTGGATTGCAGCAGCGGCACGATCTTTGGGCGCGACGTTGTCCCAGAGGTATGCAGGATCAGCCCCACGTCATCCGCTGTGGGGACTGTGTCTACAGCCGTGCCGGTCACATTGGTCGAAAGCGTGAAGGTACCTGCAGGTTCGGTCGCTGTCAGCTCTAACACGGTCAGATCAAAACGCGCGGCCGCCGCGCGCGCAGGACCGTCATAACCTGCCTCGAGTATGATTGCGCGGGCTTTGAGGTCAGCGAGGTAGAAGGCAAATTCGTCTTCTTTATAGGCCGGGTTAAGCGGTGCGGTGGTGGCGGATTGCGCCACGGTCACAAAAGCTGCTGCCATCTCTGGCCCATTGGGCAACACGATCGCCACACGGTCCTGCGCGCCGATACCGGCGCTCCGCAGGAATGTCCGAACCGTGCGCGTCAGGCTGTTCAGTTGTCCATAGGTCATCCAGTCCCGCCCAGGGGCACCAATGGCATTTGCAGTTTCAGGATGTCGCTGGATCAAGTCTGCGAGTGTGTGCATCAATTTTCTCTCTTGTTGGTCGTCTTATTAAATCCGACACGCCGGGCGGTGGCTAGCGTGCGATCAGTTTTTTGCAAAAGTCTTCTTGCGCCGCAAAAGCTTTACAGCGGGCAACAGGATCAAGATGATCGCGATGACCGTGATCGGCCCTGCAATGGGACGGGTCAAAAAGATCATTGGATCACCCGACGACAGCAGCAGGGACTGGCGCAGCGTGGGTTCGGCGATCGGGCCCAGCACGATGGCCAGCACTGCGGGGGCCAGCGGATAGTCGAACTTGCGCAGAAAGAACGCCGAAAGCCCGAAAATCACGATGAGCCAAAGGTCGTGTATGCTGCGGGAGGCCGCAAAGCCGCCGACGATAGACAGCACAAAGATCAGCGGCGCCAGGATCGTGAACGGCATCCTGAGCATCCACACAAACAATGGAATGAAGGCCAGGTTGATCACGAGCGCCGCGATATTCGAGATGTAGAAGGAACCGATCAGGCCCCAGACGAACTCGCTCTGGTCAATGAAAAGCCGCGGTCCCGGTGTCAGGCCCCAGATCACCATGCCGCCCAGCAGGATCGCTGTTGTCGGCGAACCAGGAATGCCCAGCGTCAGCATCGGCAACATCGAGCCTGTCGAGGCAGAGTTGTTCGCTGATTCGGGGGCTGCCACACCATCCGGAGAGCCTTTGCCGTATTCTTCGGGCGTTTTCGACAACATCTTGGCCACGCCGTAAGACATCAGCGAACCCGGTGTCGCGCCCGCCGCTGGCAGGATCCCCACGAAGAACCCAATGAGCGATCCGATCGCGGTCCCCTTCCATCCGCGCTGTGCGGCTTCCTTGGCGTCCGACATCATGCCTTTTGCCGTCATCTTGGGGTTTGTTGTGGTGACTTCACCTCGGGTCTGCTCGATTGTCCACAGCATTTCCCCAATCCCGTAGACGCCGATAGCCAGTACGATAAAGCCGATCCCGCGCATGAAACCGTCGATCTCGAACAGCACCATCCGCGGCTCGCCGGAAATCGTGTCAAACCCGACGGCCGCCAAAACAAGGCCAAGGCAGATCGAAAAGACAGTCTTGGGAATGTCGTCGCCGCCAAGACCCACGAAAGTAGCAAAGGCCAGTAGCATCAGCGCAAAAATTTCCGGTGGCCCAAAAGACAACGCCGTCGATGCGAGAACAGGCGCGAAAAGCGTGAATAGGACAGTGGCAACAGTCCCACCAACGAATGAGGCCAGCGCCGCAGTCACCAGTGCCAGACTTGCGCGCCCTTGAAGCGCCAGTGGACGGCCATCAAAGGTTGTCGCCACAGCCGTCGACGCGCCGGGGATCCCCAATGTCACAGATGAAATCGCCCCTCCGTACATCGCGCCGTAATAGATCGCCGCAAGAAAAATGATCGCCGAGTTTGGTGGCACAAGGAACGTGATCGGCAAAAGGATCGCAACGCCGTTCACTGAACCCAGACCGGGCATCGCCCCGATAAATAGCCCGACAGTGACACCGGCGATGATCAAGGCAAGATTGATTGGCTCAAGCGCCAACAAGATTCCATCGGCAAGAAAGGACATGACTTCCATAGAAGACCTCGGGTCTGGGGGATTTCAGTAGATGATGTCGTACATCAGATCGAAGGCGGGCTGGGTGAATGACAACCCTTGAGGCATCGAAATCAGCATCACGGCCTCGAAGAAGAAGAACAGCCCAATTGGTAACGACAGCGAAATCGCCAAAGTCAGAAACCATGAATGCCGCCCAAGGAAGCGCAAGTAATACAAAAGAAACACCGCAACCGCGCCATACATTGACACAATCGAGATCAGCCCGACAAAAGCGATGACGCTGCCCCCGACATAAAGCAGTGTCCGCCACCCGAAAGCATCCATAAACGGTTCGTCCGACCGCGACGCAGGCGATTGCGTGCGCCACCATTTCCAGGCACTGGCCAAGCAGCTTAGCAGCATGCCCAGAGCAAGCCAAAAGGGCCAGAATCCGCCGCCTGGCCCCTGTCCTCTGATATAGCCGATTGGAAGTTCGGTGCTCTTCCATATCAGGTAGAGAGAAAAGAGGGCCAAAAGCCCAACAAGAGATATCTCACCTTGGCGCATGACTGCCCTCTTTCCTGCCTTTTGGCTCAGTTGTTCAATTCAGACAGAAGCGTGCGATGGTTCTGGACTTGGGTCGCCCAATAGGCGCGGGTCTCGGCCTCATCCATCACCATCGGGGACAGGCTTTCCGAGACAAGGTATCCTTGCCACTTTTCGCTGTCGTAAACCGAGCCGAATATCTCGCGGTAATAGGCAGCCGCTTCAGCCGACATGCCCGGTGCGCCCACGACAGCCCGCTGGTTGTAATAAGAGAAATCGTGGCCCATTTCCTTCAGGGTCGGCACGTCAGGATAGGCGTCCATCCGTTCGTCCGAGAAGCTAAGGAGCGGCACGAAATCGCCGGACTCGTAAAACCCCTTGGCCTCGGCCGGGTTGTTGACTGTCGCCATGATCTGCTGGCCCGCAAGATCTTTGGCCACGGCACCACCGCCATCATAAGGGATATACTTGACCTTGAGGTCGTAGGCGCCGGACATGTACGCGATGACAATCGAGTCTTCCTGGCCAGTGCCGGTGCCGCCCATGACGAATTCGCCGTCCATGTCCCGCACCTTTGCGACAAAGTCCTCGAAGGTGGTGATGCCTGAATCCTTGTGGACCCACAGAACAAACGGATCGACACCCATCATGACGATCGGGGTAAAGGTTTCGATATCGACGCCCAGGGCTTCCTGACGGATCGGTGTCGTATAGAAGGAATTGAGCGTGACCATCAGGGTGTGATCAGGGTCACGGGCGTCCTTGAGGTGCAGCAACGACTCCGCCCCAGAACCGCCACCCCGGTTGGTGGGGATCAACGGGCGATTGGTCAGACTGTTTTCCTCGACCACGGATTGAATGAAGCGCGCGATCTGATCCGCACCGCCGCCGGCGCCTGCCATGATGGTGAAATCAATCGGGCGTTTGGGCTGCCAGTCTTCGGCGAAGGCCGCCATTGGCAGGGTCGCGATTGTGGTGCTGGCTGCCAGCGCAAGAAAAAGTCTTTTGGTAAGTTTCATGGTGGGTTCCTCCCTGGTATGTCCGGTTGTCCCGGGCTGATATTTCCGCGTTCTGCGCGGCCTTGCTTAATTCTTACAAAACGCCGCATTGCGGCGGCGCGCGCTGATGGGATGATGCATCAATGCGCCATCAGAACCGGCATCTCGGTGTCATCCACGATGCGCTGCGTATTGCCGCCAAACAGCATTTCGGTCTCATGGCTATGGCTATAGGCGCCTGTTACCAGCAGGCTGGCCCCGATGCTTTTGCAGGTGGCCAAAAGCGCAGTTGCTGGGTCCTTGCCATCAAAGTGAACAATCTCGGCGGTGATCCCGCGGATGGCGTAATAGGCGACCAATTCCTCGGCCGTCGGGCCGTGCGGTTGCAATTTACCGCCGGTCAGAATGCTGACGCGCTTGGCCGCATGCACGATGTCCAATGACGACGCGACAGCGCGCGCCGCTGGCAGCGATCCGTTCCAGCCGACTGCCACATGCTGTGCGAACGTCGCGTCAGGCTGCAATTGTCCCGGACAGATCAGCACTGGGCGACCCGCCCCATAGAGCGCCGATTTGAGCGAAGTCGGCCCCAAATTGTTTTCCCGCTGAGGCTTGGGAAGGACGATCAGATCGGTCAGGCGACCCGCATGCCGCACCACATCGGCCATGCGCCCGGGTTCTTCGGTAAATGTGCAAGTGGCGGTGCCGGCTTCGCTGGCATCTTCGCTCAGCCCGAATTCACGCGCCAGACGATGCAGGATGCCCCGCAGGTGGTCTTCCTGCCGGTTGGCAAGCTCGACCGCCTGCTCTAGCATCACCTTGCGCGCAAAGTCGTTCAGCGGAACGCCTTGCGGCAGAAGGTCCTGAGGCTGGACGCGACAATGCACAACATTGACCTGTGCATCATGCTGCTTTGCCAGCTGTGCTGCGTGGGCAAGCACGGTCGCAACCATGCCATCGCCACGCACAGGAACCAAAATTGACTTCAACATCGTGCTCTTCCCCGCGTCTTATCCGTCGCCACTTTGTGGCATTTTCTTACGGGGTGAACCTTTCAGCTGGCCCATCCGAAAGGTGGTACGCAATAAAGTTACGCGCAGGAATGTTTCGTCAAGTGGTAAATATTCGTAATAAATTTAGTATGACAATTTTGTGATGTTTTTTAAGCTGTTGTAAAATAATAAAATTTTTGTATCCTAAGGTATACTGCAAAATCAGAGTACTTAGGCGAAGTTGAGCCATCCAAATGTGGCTTTTTCGACTTCGCCTTGTCAGAGGATTCGCGTGATGCATCGCATTGCTCCGCGATCCGCAAAACGCGAAGCTGCCGTCGCTGGGCTGGGGTGGCGGCAACGCGCGCCCGGTTCCGCCCATCTGGATCGACAGATTGTCTGTTGGGGCGATGTCATCGACCGTGAGTCGTTCAACTGTGCGGGCAGACAAGACACGCTGGTCCCTGACGATTTGTCCTACCCCAATCCACTTTCGGGGGCCAAGATCAGGGTGCATCCGGCGATTAGATCCAAGGCGCGGCCTTCAGAGGTCACCTTGCGCGCTTGGCGGCGGCGATTGCCAAATAATACGAACAGAAGCGCCATGCGGTATTGGCCGCCTTTCCGGATGCTGCTTTTTGCGCCGGTCACGATCAACCCTGGGCACAAACAAACCGATCCAAAGTAGGTAAAAAAGCAACTCGGCCGCTTGCACAGGCATTGTATTACTCTGTGCCGGCTGCGCCATGTCGGATTGGTCGACCGCCTGCGCCAATACGGCAAGGATCATGTTATCGACTGACGCGTCGTCTCTTTTGGCCGATGCGACACCAATATCATGCACCGTACCAGATTGCAGGTGCGGGGCATCGGGCGACAAGGTTGTGGCGGTGATCTCGGCCAACTGATCAAACAGGCTCAGCCGGTAAACAAGCTTGGCTGCCACGGGCGCATCCATGGGCAGGACGATGGCAAGGTGTTGATCTTCTGCGCCAAGGGTCAAAACTGGCCGGCCGTCCGGATCGTGGGATAATTGCAGGGGGAACCCGTCCAACGTCGCCATGACGGGCGTCTGTGTCGGGTTGTAGATCAGCGTATAGACACCTTGTTTCAGCAGGTCTGCCGCTTGGATATCAGGTGTCGGGACCATGTCATCATGGTTGCCATCGGGGCCGAGCATCGCGGCAAGCAGGTCCAGCCTATCCTCGGACATCCTGTCAAACGAACCCGCGTTGAACGTCAGTAAACCGTCCTCGCCGACGTCAAGCCCGATGTCGGCGGGCAAAACAGGATTTGACGCAAAGCCATAAACCGGACGGGTTGTGATCTTGCGCAGCCGGTCAAGCAGAGTTTGCGCGAGTATTCCGTCTTGCGGGCTGATGTCGGTGCCGCTGACCACGCCACGTTTTACGATGCCCGCAAGGAAGGTCTGTATCGCATTCACTTCACGGATCAAGGACGCCACCCGCAATTGCAGCGCGGCAATAGTCTCTTTTGGACGCAGATATGCGTGATTTTGCAATGTCAGAACGATGCGAGGCTCCACCGCTACGCCATCCGTGGCCGGAATTTCGTCAACAGACCCGACAAGCGGCTGGCCTTGGGGCGGCAAAGCCGCTTGCAGAACATGTAAAATTGTCTTGATCGACGCCGGTTGCAGCGCATGCGCCGTGCCAGGAAGGCTTTTCACGACAAGTGCAAGACCCTGCCGTGTCTGTAGCAGCCAAGCTTTCAGGCCGGAGAGGCCATTCAGGCTTTGGACAAGGGACTGCAAACTGTCATTGCCAGCGCCAATCGCAACTGTGTGATCGGTGGTGCCGGTGGACAGCTTGACTGGGCCAGCGGGCGGCAGCAGAATTGTCCCCTGTTGCGCATATTGGGCAAATCTCACAACGATGATCTGGGACGTGCCTTGTGGCCGCGTGATTGGGTCGGATGACAATGCAGTCCGGCTGATCCCGTCCGGCGCGCCACTTACGGGCGGCTGCGCGATCTTGTTGCTCTCGTTGGCTCCAGCCAGCGTTTCAAGCGACGACCTGAGCGCGCTGACGGCTTGATAGATTTGCGCCCTGATCGAGATCGCCGTTTGGACGCTTGCCGTAGCACGATCTGTTTGAAGCATTTTTTGCGCAGATGCAGAGGCCCCACCAAGCGGCGTAGGCGGCACCGATGTCATGCGCCGCTCAGACAGGGCGCTTTCGGCCAAGTGATGGGCTTTGATGTCAACCATTTGAAAGCTCCCAACCTTGTTACAGTAACGGCTTTCAGCGGTGATAATTTATTGTTCGCCCCGGCCGGACCAGAGGTCTGCAGTAGCATTCATTTCTGTATTGGCCCAAATCGCCCATCGACACGCTGTGCGAACCGCCGCGCCATTTTGCGCAAAACCGCGCAGTTTGCACCGCGCGGTCCTGGTTGGGTCAGTTGGCGTTTTCAGCCAACCAATTGCGCATCTCTTCCATCTCGACCACCTGCGCGGCGATGATCTGATTGGCGAGGGCAAGCATCTGTGGGTCTTTCCCATGCGCGATCAACACCTGTGCCATATCAATGGCACCCTGATGGTGGGCGATCATCCCGCAGGCAAAGGCCACATCTGCGTCCTCGTTCATCATGCCGTCCTGCATGGCGGGCATGCTGATCATCATGCGGCGCATGTTGTCCTGCACATGTTCGGGCATTGATTCAAGATCGACATCTTCCATGTCCATCATCCCCATCATGCCGGACCCCATGTCACCGGATTGGTCACCATGCATGCCCCCATGGCCCATGGCGCCATGGGCCATCGCGCCCATCGCGGGAACGACATTGCATTGTTCGGGAAGCTGGAACACAGGGTCCTGCGCATGCGCTGCAAATGCGAAAGTGGTTGCAACAAGTGTGGTCGCAAAAAGTGTTTTAACGGTGTTCATTTTTTTCTCCTGGATATCTGAATGTCTTGCACGGTCAAACGAGCACCGCTCGGGGTGGTGGGATGATGATCGCTGGATGACGTCCTGACGTGTCAGCCACAGCTGGCGCGACCGGATGGTTCACATGCGATACCACCGGCATGACCAGCGCGGCATCGCCCGGCAGCCCGGCAAATAACGCGATCAGCAAAAGAACCGGCAACAGCGCCAATCGCAATCCATGGCCTGTTGTGCCAATGCTGGTCATGCAATCCGTCGTGGCGGGAAACCGGCCTGCGACAGGGCCTGTTCGATGGCCATGCCGTCAGCCTTTGATGTCACCGCGACGCGCTTCGTTGGCAAGTCGATGACGACATCCGCCGCTGGGTCGAGCGTGTGGATCGTGGCAGTAATGGATCTGGCGCATCCACCGCACCCCATCTTGTCGATCTGAAACTGCATGGTTTCTCCAACCCGATTGATGCATCTGCATTCGACATGGGTGTTCCAGTTACTGGAAGGTCAAGGGCCAACATGAACATATTTCTTGATCTGCTTTCCGGGCCTTTGTGTTGGTGTAAGCACCCTGGGTCTGCCGCAATGTTCTGACAGCAGACTGGGCGTTAGCGGCGCACACCGGCATCGTTGCTCGCAAATAAAGCCCACATAATTCGATCTTTGGAATGAAACATGTCGAAAGATAGATTTTTAATACTTCCGGATTGATGATGTATCCGTTGGCGGCATGGTAAAAATACGCTGTATTTCCCTTGGATGGAAGGGACTGATCAACGGATAGAGCTGATCTGACCATGTCGCTTATCAACATCAACACCTCGGCAGCCAAACTGAACAGACCCACAGGTTTGCGCGGTCTTTTCTATGATATTCGCTCCTGGGTGGACGGCGAGGTCGTGACCGGCAATCAGCTGCGCGACGATCAGCTATTATTCGACACTGAGACCGCGAGTTTCGATCTGATCGCGCCAGAGCTGATTGAAGACCGTACGATCTATATCGTTGATCAAACGGGCGGCACTTTATACCCAAAGGTCAGCAATGTGGCCGCGACGGCAAAATCCTTCGAAACCTTCGCCAGCCTCGAAGACGCAGCAGAGGCCGCGATGGACAAGTCGCACGACAGCGTCGCGCTTGTGCTGAATATTGACCTGATCGTGGACATGAATGATGCTGTCGAACAGTTGATCGCCGTCAAGCTGGCTTTGCCCGACGTGCCGGTGATTATCTGCAGCAGGACATTTTCAAAAAACAATTTCTCGCTTCAAAGACGCGCGATCGCTGATGCATCCTTGCGCCTTCCGTGTACGGATGTGTCACTTGCACTGGCCATTGAAAGCGGCATCTTGAATAATAAGAACAGGCGCAGCTAGGGCAACCCCCGCAGACGCCTCGTTTCGTCCAGCTCGCGCTCAGTGAACAGACAATGATCTTTTAGTCAGGCGGTGTGGGCGGCCAAGGCCCTAGATAGACTGGCGCTGTCAGACTTGACCGTTTCGAGCAAGCTCCACAGCTTTTGCCTGTCGCGCGCATTTGCGGCTTGTTCGGCGGCGCAGAGCGTTTTGGACAATCCTGAAAACCCCAAAACCGCGGTCGATCCGACCACGCGATGGATCGCGGCAGCAGCCTGATCATCTGCGTCGGGATGTGCATCCAGCGCATCCAACAATTCGGCAACTTCTGTCAGCCCAGCCTTCATCAGCCTGATCGCATTGTCGTCACCCAACGTTTCCGACAAAGCGGTAATAGCGCGCTGCACCTCGGTGCGTTCGGGGTCGCCCGCTACTGGTGTGGGTGCGGGCGCAGTTTCTTGTGGCAAGTATCCATCCAGAACCGCCGCAATCTCGTCTTGCGTCGTGGGTTTGGTCAATACGCCATCAATGCCTGCATTCCGCACCTCGTCGCTGTAGTGTATATTGGTATAGGCTGTCACCGCGACAATCATCGCATCGCAAGACGGACCACCTGCGCGGATGATGCGGGATGCTGTATAGCCGTCCATGTCCGGCATGTTCACATCCATAAAAATGACGTCATAGGCCCGCATTGCGGCAAGACCGACAGCGATGCTGCCATCCTTTGCTTCATCGACGCTATGCCCAAGCTGGCGAACCACCGCAGCAAGAAGCGAAAGGTTGATTGCATTGTCATCAACCACCAGAATGTTGCGCGGCCCGACCAAGGATTTTTCATGCCGGTTCTGCGCTGCAGGCTGCGACAGAGTCTGCGCAGAGGCGCTGGCAGTGGCTGTCGACAGATCAATACTGAAACTGAAGGTGCTTCCTTCACCGGGGCTGCTTGTCAGACCCAAGGCGCCGTTCATCTGCTTGACAGCAGCATTTGCAATAACCAAACCAAGCCCGGCACCCTCGCGCGGGTGCGCACGATCACCATTTAACATTTTAAACTCTTCAAACAAACTCTCTTGCTTTTCTAGCGCTATTCCGACGCCTGTGTCCACCACCGCCACGTCGAGCGTGAACTTTCCTACGCTGGTCTCACGGAAAGATAACGCGACGGTAACACGCCCATTCGCCGTGAATTTGACCGCATTTCCGACAAGATTGTAGATCGCGCGCACAAAGGCGGGCGGCGTGCCGACAAAGGACGGTAACGGCGTGTCGCCCTGTTCCACGCGCAGGGCAAGCTGGGTATTCTGCCCAGCGGCCAGCGGGGTCAATTCGTTCAGGATCTCGGCGACGATGGCTGTGGGATCGAACAGAACCTTTTGCTGCGGCTGCCCATTCAACCGCGTCATGTCCAGCACATCATTGATCTGTTGCAAGGCACGCAGGCTGCAGTCACGCGCTGTCTGCACCAGGTTGCGGCCGACTTGGTCCATTCCTGTCTGGTCCAGCAAATCAAGTGCTGCGATCATGCCCTGCAGCGGCGTGCGCATGTCATGGCTCATCATCCCCAGAAAGGCAGTCTTGGCCGCAGCGTTCCTTTCTGCGCCCAAGCGTTCGATGCGCAGCTGGTCTTCGGCGGCGGCGGCGGCGGTCATGTCGCGGATGAACACGATCATGATCGGGCGGCCATCAAGGTCGATATCAGCTGTTACGGATAGGTCTGCTGGGAATGACGGCCCGTTCGATCGGCGCGCCATGACACGCATCACACCCGTAGTGATCAGCGGCGGCGTCACAGCGGCATCGTCTGGTTGCGCATTGGTTGGCTGCACGTCTTGCATGTCGATCAGCGCGCCGATGTGATGCCCGGCCAGATCGTCGCCCCGCACGCCAAAAACGCGGGTCACCGTTTGGTTAGTCAGCAATATCCTGCCATCCGCGTCGATAACGATGATCGCGTCCACGGCAGAATCGCATGCCTTGCCCAAGATGCCTGACAGGCGCTGCGCCCGACCTTCGACGCGACGCCACAAGGACAGGCCAGCCACCACCAACAACATGGCCACGATCGCCACGATATTGTGGATCCAAAGCTGTCGCAAAAATGACCGTTCAGCCTGCTGCGCGATCTCAGCTGTACGGACAGCATACAATTCAGTCGCAGCCGTGATGTCTTGCACGATCTGTGCAGCCGCGTGCAGGCGTGTCGTCACAACAAGAATCGTATGCGCGTCGGTTGGATCTATCGCATCAATCCGCTCCGCGAGCGCGTTGCGGACCGCATCAAGCGCCACAAGTTTTTCGCCAAGATCGGGAGCTAGATCAGGATCAGACAACAAGACCATGGCCGCTTCAACGCGTTGTGAAAATCCGTCGAACAAAAGGTTCAACCGGGCCAAACCGTTTTGCGACTCTAATTCTGGATCGGAACGGGCCAGCAAAAGACCATCTGCCGCCAGCACCAGTGCGCCATGGATCACATCAAGATCGACCAACTGCGCGCGCGCAGCTTCGGCCGCAGTGTCACGCATCGTCTTGAGCCGTTGCTGCAGCGATGCGGCGTTAAATAGTATTAATATGCAAGTCAGAAGAAGAAAAAGGACAATCGCCACGACGAAAAAACGGCGTGATTTCAATGGCACAAGAAAAATGGATGTAGCGGACGCCATGACACCCCTTCAGTCCGCGAATACCTCGGCCTGAGTACGTTAAGAAATAGTTAAAGGTAAAAACTTTTCGGTCTCATAGCACAGGGTGCTATCAGCCCGAGGCTTTACGAGTACCATACTTTTGTTCCGGATACAAAACGCATCACCGGCTATGCGGGGATCGCGACCGATGCGCACCAAATGCCTGCATCCGCGCAATAGCGCGACCGCAGGGGGCGCGCGCAGTTTTGAAAAATCAGTGCCTGCGGCGGTCTGGGCCATCATCTTACGCGACGGGTCGGAATGAATATTCCTGCCTGTTCGGGGTGCATCAGCATCTGTCCACCCCGTGCAGCAAGATAAGGTATCATCAGACCATGCACTGGCCGCAAACAAGTCTTTCGGTGACGCGGCGCGCATGCCGCATGATTCTTGAAAACTTCGCCGCAGCACAATCACTATCCCCCAACGGACGGATAACAGCGCCCAAAAGCAATATAAAGCTAACTTTAGATATAAAGTTATCTTAAGTTGTCGTGTTACTTTTCCTTTTACTAGTTTAAGAACTTTACACGGGGAACTTGCGGACGCAGCTTATACAAAATCACTTTATAAGGTATTAAATATCTTTCGATGCACGCATCAGATGTGCGGAAACGTAAGGGAGGCAAGTTAGTGACACAAATACGTTTTCTCGTCGGTCAGCAGCCATGACCCGGATACTTGTCGCTGATGACCACCGATTGATTGCGGAATCCGTCTCGCTTTCGCTGTCGATGAGCGAGGGGTTCGATGTCGAAATCTCGGATAGCCTCTCCTCGACCTTGGAAAAAATCATCTCAGAACCGCCCTATTCCATTGTCATGCTTGATCTGCGCATGCCTGGGATGGACGGGATCAACAGCATCAAAAAGGTGGTCGATGCCGCTGGTGACGCGAATGTGGTGCTGTTTTCGGCCAATGCTGACACGCATACCGTGGCACGCGCGATCGAGGTCGGTGTGCGGGGTCTTGTGCCGAAAACCCTGCCGCTTCAGTCCTTGGGCAGTGTCCTGCGGCTTATCCAGTCTGGGCAGATGTTCATACCAGCCGAAAACCGCATAACCCCCGGCGATGCCCGCGGACAATCGCTCCTGAGCGAAAGTGAATTGGCGGTCTTGCAGATGGCGGCATCTGGCATGACGAACAAGCATATCGCCAACAATCTTGATATGAACGAAGCGCGGATCAAGATGCACATGCGCACGATCTGCCGCAAGCTTGGAGCACGCAACCGCGCGCATGCGGCCATGATTGGCCGCGACATGGGAATCGTTGACCACTGACAAATGCTGAGATGGCGGCTTGATGGGCAAGGTATATATCCTTCGCGTGACGCCAAAAGTTCATGCAAATAACATGCCGACCGGGCAAACCGGTTCAGGCTTCAGCGTGGGGTCCATGGCGATCATGGCATATTTTCTGTGCTGTCGTGATCAGCAGCAGCCAAAGATGCGGCAGATTGCGCAATACGGCAAAGTGACAGCTGTAGCTGGCGTGGCCATGGCGGCGTGAAACGAAAAGGCACTGCATCGCGATAGATCAGGTTTGTCGCGCCGGTGCCGACTGCGAACACCTGCAGGGCATGGGGCGGTTCAATAACGCGCAAGGCGTCGAATGCGGCTCAATTGCCTCGGCACAGGTGCCGCAAAAGCAAGAGGCGACAATAGTCAGACCGGCTCACGTCATAGCCCCGCCCGCCCCGTCCAGCAATGTACCCAGTCGTCGTCGACAGCCCGGTACAACCAAGATAATATGTCAGGCGCGTGCCGCAGGGCAGCGCCACAACAGGCGGCTGCTGCACATTTTTTTATGATCGACAGCACCTTGCTGGTCCCTGACAGTTTCCGAACAAGGCACCAACGCGTATAAATTCAAGGGTGTGACAGATGAGCATATTTTTTGTTGCCTATTCAAAAGGCATGTCGGCAAAATTGGCGGGCATCTGTCAGTCTGATCTGGGGGCCTGCCGTGGCGGCACTTGCTCTATGCTCTTGTCAATCCGGACATTGCATCCGAGAGTTGCGCGTCCAAGCGTCGGATACCGGACTCAACCAATCTGAGGCATGTGCCAACAGCCCTTCCAAACAGAGGCAACAGGGAGATTATCGTGACACTCAAAACTCTACTCAAGGCTAGCAGCGCTATCGTTTTGCTGTCGGCTATCGCCGCCAATGCACAGGCAACCCACCCCGTAACAGGCGAGGCGCTGGCCGAGGTACAGACCTTTACCTATCGCGTGCTGGATGAACATTCCTCTGTCGATCCTCAGGTGGTCGAGGATGTGACTGGCGCAGAGGTCGTGCGCGACCTGTTCGAAGGTCTGATGAATCAGGATGCCGCTGGGAACCTTGTCCCCGGCGTGGCGACAGGTTTCGAAGTGTCCGAGGACGGGCTGACTTATACTTTCACCCTGCGTGACAATGCCCGCTGGTCGAACGGAGATCCGGTGCTGGCCAGCGATTTTGTTTACGCATGGAAACGCGCCGTTGATCCGGCACTTGCGTCCGAATACGCGTGGTTCATGGAGCTGATGTCCATCGAAAACGCCGCCGCCATCATCGCGGGCGACATGGACAAGGACGCACTGGGCGTCACAGCCCCGGATGAGAGCACCTTTGTTGTGACCCTGTCGCAGCCCCTGCCCTATTTCGCGCAGATGACGACGCATTCCACGACTTTCCCTGTGCATCCCGCCACGGTCGAGGAACATGGCGACACCTGGACACGCCCCGAAAACATCGTGTCCAACGGGGCCTATGTGCTGCGCGAACATGTCCCGCAGGAACGTCTGGTGCGCGTGCGCAACGACATGTACTGGGACAACGAAAACACGATCATCGACGAAGTCACATCCTTGGTGATCAATGATGCCAATCAGGGCCTGACCCGCTATCTGGCAGGCGAGCTTGACCGCACCGAGGTGCCCCCGGGCCAGTATCAGCGTCTGTCTGCCGAATATCCCGATCAGGCCATCAGCATTCCGCGCCTGTGTTCCTATTATTATAACTTCAATCTGTCCGAAGGTGGGCCAGAGGCGTTGCAGGACGTGCGCGTGCGTCAGGCGATGAACCTTGCCGTGAACCGCGACGTGATCGTGAACAACGTTTTGGGTGCAGGCCAAACGGCAGCCTATAACTTTACCCCCGTGCGCACTGCTGGTTTCACCCTGCCCGATCTGCCGATTGCCGACATGACGCAGGAAGACCGCAACGCCATGGCGGTCGCGCTGATCACCGAAGCCGGTTACGGCATTGGTGGTGAGCCGCTGAGCATCGAATTGCTGTACAACACGGACGAGGCGCACCGGAACATCGCCGTGGCCCTTGGCCAGATGTGGCAGCAGACGCTGGGTATCCAGACAACGCTGGCCAATCAGGAATGGCAGACTTTTTTGCAGACCCGCGGCAACCAGAACTTTGAAATGGCCCGTGGCGCATGGTGTGGTGATTACAACGAGGCATCGACCTTTCTTGATCTCGTGACCACCAATTCGGGCTACAACGATGCGAAATATTCGAATGCAGAAGTCGATCAGCTGATGGCAGAGGCCAAGACAGCCGCAGACCCGCAGCCGAACTATACCCGCGTCGAGCAGATCATCGCCGAAGAGGTGCCGATCATCCCGATCTACCATTATGCCGACGGGTACATGTTCAACCCCGAACTGAAGGGCTGGCCTGTCGATAACGTCGAACAAAACTGGTATAGCCGCGAACTTTATAAGGTCGCTGGCGAATAGACTGATGGTTTGAAACCTGACCTGCGCCTTCCTGACGGGGGCGCAGGTTGTCGTTTGTTGCAGCGGAGACTGCCATGTTCAATTTCGTGCTAAAGCGCTTGGCGATTGCGGTCCCGACGATCCTGATCCTGATCGTCTTGTCGTTCATGCTGATGTTCGCGGCCCCCGGCGGGCCGTTCAACAGCGAACGCCCGCTGCCGCCGCAAGTGCTGGCCAATCTCGAGGCGCGTTACGGGTTGGACCAGCCTTACTGGAAACAGATGTATGACTACATCGTCAACGTGGTCACGCGGTTCGATTTCGGCCCCTCGTTTCAATATCGCGACCGCACGGTGACGGATGTCATCATGCAGGGCTTTCCGGTGACGCTGACCTATGGGTTCTGGTCCTTCGTCGTCGCCGTAATCGTCGGTGTGTCGCTGGGCGTGGTTGCCGCGATCAAACACAACACATGGCTGGATTACCTTGCCGTGGGCATTTCGGTCGGCGCGCAGGTGCTGCCCAATTTCGTCATGGCGCCTATTCTGGTGCTGGTCTTTACGCTGTGGCTGGGCTGGTTGCCGGGCGGCGGCTGGCAAGGCGGGCAATGGCAATATCTGATCCTGCCGGTGATCGCGCTGTCCACCAGCTACATGGCGTCGATTGCGCGGATCACGCGGTCGTCGATGCTCGAAGTGCTGAACGCCGGTTTCATCCGCACGGCGCGAGCCAAAGGCCTGCCGACATGGCGGATCATTCTGGGCCATGCGCTCAAACCCGCCATGCTGCCAGTGCTGTCCTATCTGGGGCCTGCTTTCGTGCTGATGATCACCGGATCAGTTGTGATCGACGTCTATTTCTCGACCGGCGGGATCGGGCAGTTTTTCGTCAATTCGGCCTTTAGCCGCGATTATGCGGTCATCATGGGGATCACCATTCTGGTCGGCGTGCTGACCATCCTGTTCAACCTTGTGGTCGACGTGCTTTACGCATGGATCGACCCCAAGATCCGCTATTAGAGGGCGCGCGATGTATCCCGACAAGACAACCGGCGCTGCTTTGGTCGATGCTGCGCATCTGGCAGAGGTGCAAGGCCGGTCGCTGTGGAAAGACGCGCGTCAGCGGTTCATGCGCAACAAGGCCGCAGTGGCCGGATTGGTCGCGCTGATCCTGATCACGCTGTTTGCCTTCTTCGGCGGGCTTCTGGCGCAGTGGAGCGCGCAGGAAATCAACTGGGTGATGATGGGCAATGTCGCGCAGGCCGGTGGGCCAAGTATAGCCAACGGTCATTATTTCGGTGTCGATGAACTGGGCCGCGATCTTTATGCGCGCACAGTGCAGGGTACGCGGATTTCGTTGCTGGTGGGTTTCGTGGGTGCCGCCATCGCAGTGATCGTTGGCACGCTTTACGGCGCGATCGCGGGCTATTTCGGCGGGCGCACTGACGGCATCATGATGCGGATTGTGGATATCCTGATGGCGATCCCTTTCATGTTCGTGCTGATCCTGATGCTGGTGATCTTTGGCCGGTCGATCCTGATGCTGTTCATCGGGATCGGGCTGATTTCGTGGCTGGATATGTCGCGCATCGCGCGAGGCCAGACACTGACCCTGAAAAACAAGGAATTCGTCGAGGCCGCCATCGCCATCGGCGTACGCCCGATGACGATCATCCTGCGCCATATCGTGCCGAACCTTTTGGGGCTGGTCATCGTCTATGCCACCTTGCTGGTGCCGACCATGATCATCACCGAAAGTTTCATCAGCTTTCTGGGGCTGGGCGTGCAGGAACCCGCCACATCGCTGGGCGCACTGATTTCGGCAGGTGCGGGCCAGATGCGATACGGCGTGATCTGGCAGCTGGCCTTTCCGTTATTCTTTTTCATCGTGACGCTTTTTGCGTTCTTCTTCGTGGGCGACGGGCTGCGTGACGCGCTCGACCCCAAGGACCGCTGACATGACCTTGCTGCAAACAAAAGACCTGACCGTCACCTTCCAGACCGCCGATGGCCCCGTGAACGCGGTGAACGGGGTGAATTTCAGCATCGACAAAGGCGAAACGCTGGCCATCGTCGGCGAAAGCGGGTCGGGCAAAAGCCAGACAGCCTTTGCCATCATGGGCCTGCTTGCCCGCAACGGCCAAGCGACAGGGCAGGCTTTGTTCGACGGCCAAGACCTGCTGGCGATGCCGCAAAAAGCGCTGAACACGATCCGGGCAAATGATGTCGCGATGATCTTTCAGGACCCGATGACATCGCTGAACCCCTATATCCGCATTTCCGACCAGATGGCCGAGGTGCTGACCCTGCACAAAGGGATCAGCAAACGCGCTGCCATCGCCCAATCGGTGCGTATGCTGGATGCGGTCGGTATCCCCGATGCAAAAGCGCGGATCAGCAGCTATCCGCATGAATTTTCCGGCGGGATGCGCCAGCGGATCATGATCGCAATGGCGCTTTTGTGCGAACCGCGCCTGTTGATCGCGGATGAACCGACCACCGCCCTTGATGTGACGGTGCAGGCGCAGATCATGCGGGTGCTGGCCGATATCCGGCGCGATTTCGGCACAGCGATGATCCTGATCACCCATGATCTGGGGATCGTCGCCGATGCTTGTGACCGGACATTGGTGCTGTATGGCGGGCAGATCATGGAAGAAGGGCCGACAGATGATGTCTTTGCGCGTCCGTCGCATCCTTATACCGCAGGTCTGCTGCGCGCCGTGCCGCGCCTTGACCGCGACGATGACGAATTACTGACCATCGCGGGCGAACCGCCCGACATGTCGCGCCTGCCAGCGGGTTGTCCATTCTCGCCGCGCTGTGCGGCGGTGATGCCGCATTGCCCGACCGTGAAACCCGCCTTGGAAAGCTTCGACGGCACCCGTCGCCGCGCCTGCCATCTGCCAATCGAAGAGGTCGCGTGATGGAACCGATCCTTTCCGTTCAAGACCTGAGCGTCACCTTCGATATCCACCCGCAAGGCGCATGGCCCTGGACCAAGCCGCAGAAACTGCATGCCGTGAACGGCATCAGCTTTGATCTTGCCCCCGGTCAATGCCTTGGCGTTGTCGGCGAAAGTGGGTCGGGCAAATCGACCCTCGCGCGCGCCATCGTCGGCACTGTGCCATCCAGCCATGGGCGCATCATGTTCGAAGCGCATGATCTGGCGTCCATGTCCCCATCGGCGCGCCGCGTGCATCGCAAGGATGTGCAGATGATCTTTCAGGACCCGCTGGCCGCCCTGAACCCGCGCATGACGGTGGGCGATATCATCGCCGAACCGCTGATCACGCATGAACCCAAAGTCCCCCGCGCCAAGGTTCGCCGCCGCGTGCAGGCGCTGATGGAACGCGTGGGCCTGCTGCCCAATCTGGTGAACCGCTACCCGCACGAATTTTCCGGCGGCCAGTGCCAGCGTATCGGGATCGCGCGGGCGCTGATCCTGAAACCCAAGTTGCTGATCTGCGATGAACCTGTGTCGGCGCTCGATGTGTCGGTGCAGGCGCAGGTGGTCAACCTTTTGCGCGAATTGCAGCGCGACATGGGGCTGTCGATGATCTTTATCGCCCATGACCTGAGCGTGGTGAAACATGTGTCCGACAAGGTGATGGTCATGTATCTGGGCCGCACGATGGAACTGGCGGACAGCAAACCGCTGACCACCGGACCACGCCATCCTTATAGTCAGGCACTGATCGCGTCCGTGCCGATCCCCGATCCGGTGCTGGAACGCGCGCGCAAACGGCCCGTGCTGGAAGGCGAATTGCCATCACCCCTGCGCCCGCCTTCTGGCTGTGTGTTCCGCACGCGCTGCCCCAAGGCACAAACCATCTGCGCCGAGATCCGCCCACCGATGACCGATGCCGACAACGGCCATATGGTCGCCTGCCATTTTGAGCAAAAGCAGGAGATGCTGGTTTTCGCGCGGTAGCACCCGCTAGATCGACACCCGTTGCAGAATCGCATCCCGCGTCACGGCGCTGGCGGGTTGCGACAGCACCACCTCGCCCCGGTTCAGCACGCAGAACTGGTCGGCAAGGCTGTAGGCAAAGTCGAAATACTGCTCGACCAGAACGATGGCGATCTCGCCCTCGTCGCGGAGCAGTTCTATCACCTTGCCGATCTGCTTGATGATATTGGGCTGGATGCCTTCGGTCGGTTCGTCCAGCAACAACACCTTTGGCCGCGCGATCAATGCGCGCGCGATCGCCAGTTGCTGCTGCTGCCCCCCCGACAAATCGCCCCCCCGCCTGTCGCGCATCTGGTGCAGGACGGGGAACAGGTCATAGATCCGGTCAGGGATCTTGTGGGCGCTGCGCGGCAGGCAGGCGAAACCGGTTTGCAGGTTTTCCGTCACCGTCAGCAGCGCAAACACCTCGCGCCCCTGCGGGACATAGGCGATGCCTGCCTGTGCGGCCTCTGCTGCGCGGGGATGATCCAGCAGCTGCCCGTCCAGCGTGATCGTGCCGCCCGAATAGGGGTGCCGCCCCGCGATGGCGCGCAAAAGACTGGTCTTGCCCACGCCGTTGGTGCCCATCACGGCGGTGACCGCACCCGCCTGCGCCTCTAACGACACACCCCAGAGAATCTGCGACGCACCATAATGCAGCGTCAGGTTTTCGACTTTCAGCATTGCTCAGCGCCCCAGATAGACATCAATGACCTGCTGGTTCTTGGTCACATGGTCCAAGGATCCTTCGGCCAGCACCGACCCTTCGTGCAGCACGGTCACGCGGCAATCCAGACGGCGGATGAATTCCATGTCATGTTCGATCACCACCACAGCCCGCGTCTGTGCCGCACGTTTCAAAAGGTCAGTGGTGTGTTCGCGTTCCGCCGGCGTCATACCAGCGGCGGGTTCATCGACCAACAACAAACGCGGGTCTTGTGCCAGCAGCATCCCGATTTCGAGCCATTGTTTCTGCCCATGGCTCAGATCACCTGCGCGGTGGTCAAGACGGTCGGCCAGCCCCACCTCCTCGGCCAGTTCAACGATCCGGGCTTTGTCGGCGGCTGTCGCCTTCCATGACAAGACAGCGAACGGGCCGCGTTTGTTTTTCAAAGCCATTGACAGGTTGGCGCTGACGGTCTGGTCTTCGAACACGGTGGGTTTTTGGAACTTGCGCCCGATCCCTGCTTTGGCGATCTGGCTTTCAGACAGTTTGACCAGATCGGTGGACAGCTCGCCCCACAGCACGCGGCCCGTGTCAGGGCGCGTCTTGCCGGTAACGATATCCATGAAGGTGGTCTTGCCCGCGCCATTCGGCCCGATCACGGCGCGCAATTCCGGCTCGCCAATCGCAATCGACAGGTTGTTGATCGCACGGAACCCGTCGAAGGTGACCGAAACGCCCGAGACTTCCAGCAGGGTCATGGTTGCCTCCTTACCAGATAGTCAAACAGCCCGCCGATGCCTTTGGGGAAAAACAGCGTGACGGCGACAAACCCCAGGCCCAGCAGCACCAACCACCAATCGGTCCATATGATGCGGAGGGGTCCGAGTTCGATATTGGGCGCGCCGCCTCCTGTCAGCCAGCTTGACAGCAGCGACACGAAGGCAGCCCCGATCACAGCGCCATAAAGCCGCCCCCTGCCCCCGATGGCGACCCAGACCGCCAGATAGATCGACGCAATGGGCGCGATCTGGGCGGGGTTGATGATCCCCGCCTGCGGATAATAAAGCGCGCCTGCGATCCCTGCGACGACAGCGGTGATGGTGAAGACGAACAATTTATAGGCTTCGACATTATAGCCAAGGAACCGCACCCGCGCCTCGTTATCGCGGATCGCGCGGATAACAGAGCCAAACTTGCCCGACACCACCCAAGCGAACAACACATAGCCAAGCCCCAACGCCAGCGCCGATGCCCAGAAAAACCAGACAGAAATTACCGCCTGCGGCACGTCCAGCGCGCCGGGGATGTTCTGCAACCCCGACAGCCCGTTGTTGCCGCGCAGGCCAGTGTCATTCTGGAACAGATACAGGGACAATGCCAATGTCATCGCTTGCGTCAGGATCGAGAGATAGACCCCCGTGACCCGGCTGCGGAATGCCAGCCAGCCAAACACCAGCGCCAGCAGCCCCGGCACCAGCACGACCAGCGCCAGCTGCGCGGGCAATGATCCGGCAAAGGTCCAGATCAGCGGCAGGTCAGAACTGCCGACAACGCCGAAAATCTGGGAGGCGACGGCTTCGGCCACTTCGGTTTCGGTCGCGGGGATCGCCCCTTGGGCCAGATTGTCACGGATCACGATTTCGGTGCGCGCATACATCAGCCACATGCCGATGGCGTAACCGCCCAGCCCGAAAAACGCGAAATGCCCAAGGCTCAGGATGCCGCAATAGCCCCAGACAACATCCATCGCGATGGCGATCAGGCACAGGCACAGGGTCATGCCGAGGATCTTGACCATGTTGGTGGACATCACGCCCGCGCCCATGCCTTCCGACAGGATTGTCACGATCACGGTGAACAGACCGAGCAGCCCCATGAACCACAGAACCGACGGATTATCGCGCAGAAAGCTGCGGTTTGGCGTTGTCATGGCATTAATCCCCTGCCGCGCGACCCTTGAGGGCAACGATCCCTTTGGGGCGGAACTGGATGAACAGGATGATGAAAAGCACCATATAGGTTTGCGCAGCCAGCGTATTGGCCGGGTTGAACCATTCGATCCCCTTTTGCAGCGACCCGATCAGCGCGGCCCCCGCCAGCGTGCCGAATACTGACCCGACACCGCCGACAACGACGGTCATAAAGCTTTGCACGATGTAATTTGCCCCCATTTCGGATGTGACCTGTGCCACCAGCCCGATGGCGACACCCGCCACACCGGCGATGCCCGACCCAAGACCAAAGGTCAGCATGTTGATCCGGTCGGGGTTGATGCCCATGCTGGCGGCCATGCCGGGGTTCTGCGTGACGGCGCGCACCTCCAGCCCCAGCCGCGTGCGGTTGAGGATGTAGAGGAGCAACAGCAAAAACAGCGCCGCCATAATGAAGATACCAACCCGCACGGCAGCGACCGATACCAGATCATTGATCTGAATCGCGCCCGCCAGCCAGTCAGGTGCCGTGACAGGACGGGCCTGCGTGCCAAAGATATTCTTGGCTAATTGCTGCAAGGCTATCGAAATCCCGAACGTCGCCAGCAAGGTTTCCAAAGGCCGCGTGTACAGATGCCGGATCACCAGCCGTTCCATCACCACACCGGCAAGGAATGTCACCGCAAAAGCCAGCGGCAACGCCACGGCCAATGACGCGGTGTAATCGGGGATGACCGTTTGCACGACATAGCCGGTATAAGCCCCCATCATGATGAATTCGCCATGTGCCATGTTGATGACCCGCATCACGCCAAAGGTGATCGCAAGCCCGATGGCGGCAAGGAAAAATATCGACGCTAGCGACAGCGCGTCAAAGCTCAGGCTCAGAAACTGGAATAGCGCGACCTTGGTCGTGGTGCTGTCTTGTGCCGCGCGCGCAGCATCGGTCACGGCGGAATCAGGTTCAAGATAGACGTCGAAGAACACGTATTGCGCGACGGCCTCGGCCATGTCCGCCTCTGTCACCAAGGGCGACACAGTGCCTGCATCCTGCAGCGCCTGATAGGCGATGATCCGGTTTGCGTCAGTGTTCAACTGGTGGACAGGCACACCGCCCACCGCGCCAGCTGTCACATTGGCGCGCAACACGTCGCGGATCGCATTGCGCCCCGGTGCGGCAGGGGCAAGACCAGCGCTGACCAGCACGTCATAGGCGGCGGCCAGCGTGATCTGATCGCCCGGCGTCTTGACCACCGCCACGTTTACATCCGCGGGCAGGGTCGGGGCGAAATCGGCGCGGGTTTGCAGCAGCTGATTCAGAACAGAGCGCGCAGGCGTGCTGACATCCCCGCGCAAAGCCTCGATCGCGGCGATGCGGGTGGTGCTGTCGGGGTCAAACCGCGCGACCAGCAGCGCGATCAGCCGGTCCATGCGGACGGCGATGGCGGGGTCAGCCTCGGTCGCGCGGGCGGCCCGAATGGCGGCGATCTGTTCAGGGTCAGGGCTGCGGGCGGCGGCATCAAGGGCCGCGATCCGGCGGTCAGGATCGGGATGGGTCAGCTCGAACGCGACCAGCGCCGCGCCTATTTCACGGCGCACGCCGGCATTGGGGCGGATCTGGTTCACATCGCGGGTGCCGACGGTCGCAATCTCTGCGCCGCTGTCGATGTCGATCAGGGTCAGCTCGCCCGCTGCTGGAGCGGCGTAAAAGAACAATCCGTCTCCGGGCCGTTCATACACTTCGCGGTCGGACCATGCGCGCAAGAAGTCAACCGTGCCGGGGGCATCCGCCGTCAACAAAGCGCGCAGCACGACAGGCACAGTCGACCGCGACGGGCTTGCGACATCGGCCTGTACGCTTTGCAGCACGTCCTGCAACAATGTGGCCGAAGGCTCTTGCGCCATGGCGGGGCCAACAAGCAAGGGCCACAACAGGGCAAAGGCGCGGAGGTATCGCAGCATCCAACGATCTTTCAAAAACGGGCAAAAGGTAGGGGCGCGCGCGCAAGTCACGCGCCCCCCTCTGCCTTAGTAGTTCGAGGTCAGCTGCACGCAGGTGCTGGTCGCGGTGTCGTACATACCGCATTCCAATGTCTGCCAATCGCTGGTCCAGGTCGCGCTTTCAGTCAGGAAGGGCGACCATGCCTCGCCCGCGACTTCGGGTGTCTGGCTGATGATGTCGAATTGCCCATCGGCACGGATTTCACCGATCAGCACAGGTTTCGACAGGTGGTGGTTGGCGTTCATCACCGCCATGCCGCCGGTCAGGTTCGGAAACTCCTGCCCCCACATCGCTTCGCGCACGGCGTCCACGTCGGTTGTACCGGCCGCTTCGACCGCGTTCACCCACATGTTAAAGCCGATGTAATGCGCTTCCATCGGGTCATTGGTCACGCGGTCGGTGCTGCCGATGAAGTCATGCCAAGCGGTGATGAAGGATTCGTTTTCTGGGGTATCGGCGGACATGAAGTAGTTCCACGCCGCCAGATGGCCGACCAGACGGGATGTATCGAGACCCGACAATTCCTCTTCGCCCACCGAAAACGCGACGACGGGGATGTCATCGGCACTGACGCCTTGGGCGGCCAGTTCGGTGTAAAAGCCCACATTCGCGTCACCATTGATCGTAGAAATCACGCCGACCTGCTTGCCGCCTGCACCCAATGCCACGACGTCCGACACGATAGTCGACCAATCGGCATGACCGAAGGGGGTGTAGTTGACGAAGATATCTTCAGGCGCGATGCCCTTGGACAGCAGGTAGGATTCAAGGATCGCATTCGTCGTACGCGGATAGACGTAATCGGTACCCAACAAGGCAAAGCTTTCCACGCCCAACTCGTCGATGAAATAATCGACGGCGGGGATCGCCTGCTGGTTCGGCGCCGCACCGGTGTAGAACACGTTGCGCGAGCTTTCCTGCCCTTCATATTGCACCGGATAGAAGAACAGGCCGTTCAGTTCTTCCAGCACCGGCAGCAATGCCTTGCGGCTAACCGATGTCCAAGCGCCAAAGATCACGTCGACCTCGTCCACGGTCAACAACTGGCGGGTCAGTTCGGCGAACAAGGGCCAGTCAGAGGCAGGGTCAACGACCACCGCTTCCAATTCGCAGCCCAGCAGACCGCCCTTGGCGTTCTGTTCAGCAACCAGCATCTGCATCACGTCGCGCAGGGTGGTTTCGGAAATCGCCATGCTGCCAGACAGCGAGTGCAGCACACCCACCTTGATCGGGCATGCGGCCTGTGCATTGGCCGCAGTGGACAGCGCAGCTACGGCAGCTGCCGCAAGTAAAGTCTTTTTCATCATGAAAAATAGCCTCCTGAGGTTGCGCCGCAGACCACAGGACAAACCGGTTTGAAAAATATGTCGTTCAATCCATATCCTCGGACAGCAGCAGAGATGTTGCGCATGCCCGGCGTCAGGTCTGGGAGGATCGGCGCGCCGGGCATGCTTTGTTAATATTTCGTGACCTCAACATTCGAGGTCAGCGGCAGGCTTGCAATCGGGGCCTGCTGGATTGGGCGGTGCAGAAAGGTTCTGCCGCTTAATCAGACGAAAAATGCGGCGACTGCACAATTTTTATGCTGCAATGCAGAAACAGACCACTAGATGGATGGGCGTCTCGCTGCTTGCGGCTTGGTTGACGCAGCATGGCGGGCCATCTATCGCTGCGCTTTGTGCGAGCAAAAGGGGTGATCCGATGCCAGTCTTTGAACGGTTCCTGTCGGTCTGGGTGGCGCTTGCCATCACCATGGGGATCGCGCTGGGACAAGTCGCCCCAAACTTCGTCAGCTTTCTGGCATCGCTTGAATATGGATCGGTCAATTTCGTGGTCGCGATTCTCATCTGGGCGATGGTCTATCCTATGATGGTGGCGGTCGATTTCGCATCACTGGCGCGGGTACATGAACGGCCCAAGGGTATGATCATTACGCTGGTGGTGAACTGGCTGATCAAGCCATTCACCATGGCGCTGCTCGGAGTAGTCTTTTTCGACTATCTTTTTGCGCCCTTCATCGCCCCCGGTACATCAGGCCAATATATCGCGGGATTGATTCTGCTGGGGGCGGCGCCTTGCACGGCAATGGTGTTCGTCTGGTCACAACTGACCAAGGGTGATCCGAATTACACGCTGGCCCAAGTGTCGCTGAACGACGCGATCATGGTCTTTGCCTATGCGCCCATCGTGGCGCTGCTGCTGGGGGTGACGGATATCACCGTGCCTTGGGAAACGCTGGTGCTGTCGGTCGTTCTATATGTCGTGATCCCACTGGCAGCGGGTATCCTGACGCGGGTCTGGCTGACGCGCGGGCGCAGTGATACGGGCAGTGTCGTCGCGGGCTTTACCGCCAAGGTGAAACCCTTTTCGATCATCGGCCTTTTGGCGACGGTCGTGCTGCTGTTTGGCTTTCAGGGCGGGGTGATCCTGTCTCAGCCATTTGTCATCGCGCTGATCGCGGTGCCTTTGCTGATCCAGTCTTACGGCATGTTCGGTCTGGCCTATTGGGCAGCCAAGGCGTGGCGCGTGCCACATGATGTGGCTGCCCCCTGCGCCTTGATCGGGACGTCTAATTTCTTTGAACTCGCCGTGGCGGTTGCCATCGGGCTGTTCGGGTTGAACTCCATCGCCGCGCTTGTCACCGTCGTCGGTGTGCTGGTCGAAGTGCCGGTGATGCTGACCCTTGTCTGGTTCGCCAACCGCACAAGGCACTGGTTTGCTGCCTAGCGCGGCGCGCCGCCGATGGCCGCAGTCAGGCGGGCCGCAGCCTCTGTCACGGCCTGTGCCAGTGGGGCGATCTTGTCATCGGTGATGCGGCTGGTGGGGCCTGACACGGACAGACCAGCCACCGCGTCGCCCGACACATCATGCACGGTCGCGGCGATGCAGCGCATGCCCAGATTGCGTTCCTCGCCATCAAAGGCATAGCCGCGCGCGCGGGCCGCATGCAGATCGGCGATCATCGCTTCGGGGTTGGTCAGCGTATGCGGCGTGAATTGTTCCAGCTTGCCTGCCGCCAGAACCCGCCGCTGGCGCGCATCATCCATATGTGCAAGCAACGCTTTGCCAATGCCGGACGCATGCATCGCCGACACCGTGCCAGGCGGAAAGAACGCCCTGATGGTCGCGTGCGTTTCGACCTGCCCCAGAAACAATACATTGCCGTCGCGTTCGATGCCAAGATTGGCGGTTTCGCCAGTGGCCTCCATCAAGTCACGCATGATCGGGCGCGCGCGTTCAACCAAAGACGTGCGACGCAGAAATTGTGATCCGGTCAGAAAGGCCGCCGCCCCGATGGACCAGACCTGCGCCTGCCGGTCAAAATCGACGAACCCGCGCCCTTGGAACGTGGTCAGCACGCGATAGACCGTCGCGGGGGACTGGTGCAGGTTAGTGGCGATTTCCGACAGGGTGCCGCCCTGCATCTCGCCGAGCGCGATCAATACCTCGAGTGCACGGTCGAGCGATTTGACCGTATTCTGCACGGCCTTGTCGTCCCATGCCTTGGGCCGACCACGGGTTTTTCGGATGTCATGCTGCAAGTGCGAAACTTTCTGAAATATATTTTCACCATATGAAAAACGTAACCAATTGGCAATGCTTGTTTTTCTACGAAACCCTATGCCTGAACCCTGTTTTTCAAAAAAATTGAGCCGTAGGGCAGCCTCTGCGATTAAGCTTTCAACCCTAATGGAGGATAGGCGATGAGCTTTCAGAATCCGGTTTTCATCCCCGGCCCGACCAACATGCCAGAATCGATCCGCAAGGCGTGCGACATGCCGACGATCGATCACCGGTCGCCCTTGTTCGGCCAGATCCTGCACCCTGCCCGCGCGAATGTGCAAAAGGTGCTGAAATCCGCGAATGCAGACGTGTTCATCTTTCCATCCACCGGCACCGGCGGATGGGAGACAGCAATAACCAACACCCTGTCGGCGGGGGATACCGTTCTTGCTGCGCGCAACGGAATGTTCAGCCACCGCTGGATCGACATGTGCCAGCGGCATGGTCTGGATGTGCAGATCGTGGAAACCCCATGGGGTCACGGCCTGCCTGCCGACCGCTATGCCGAAGCGCTGGCTGCCGACAAAGGTCACAAGATCAAGGCCGTGCTCGCCACACATAATGAAACCGCCACCGGCGTGAAATCCGATATTGCCGCCGTGCGGGCCGCGCTCGATGCCGCGGATCACCCCGCGCTGTTGTTCGTCGATGGGGTCAGTTCGATCGGGTCGATGAACTTTGAGTTCGACGCATGGGGCGTCGATATCGCCGTGACCGGATCGCAAAAGGGGTTCATGCTGCCTGCGGGTCTCGCGATCCTTGGGTTCAGTGCCAAGGCACGGGCAGCGACGAAAACCGCCGGGCTGCCGCGCACGTTCTTTGACGTGAACGATATGGCGAAAGGCTATGACAACAGCGCCTTTCCCTACACACCACCCGTGGGCTTGATGAACGGCCTTTTGCTAGCCTCTGACATGCTGCTGCGCGAAGGGTTGGACAATGTCTTTGCCCGCCATACGCGCATCGCCAGCGGTATCCGTGCAGCCGTCCACGCGTGGGGGCTGGAATTATGCGCCGCGACGCCAGATCTTTATTCCGACACCGTCAGCGCGATCAAAACGCCCGCAGGCTTCAACGCCACCGAAATCGTCAACCATGCCGCCAGCGCTTATGGTGTGGCCTTTGGGACGGGACTAGGCGAAGTTGCAGGCAAGGTGTTCCGCATCGGCCATCTGGGCAGCATGACCGATGTGATGGCGCTATCCGGCATCGCCACGGCGGAAATGTGCATGGTCGATCTGGGACTGGATATCAAACTCGGCTCCGGCGTGGCGGCGGCGCAAGACCATTACCGCCGCACGACAGGACAAGCATTGCAGGACGCAGCGTGATGAAAGACCTTGATATGTACATCCCGACCTATGACGACGTGATCGCCGCACATGCGCGCATCGCACCGCACATCCACCGCACACCGGTCCTGACATCCAGCTATCTGGACGATTTGATCGGCGCGCAATTGTTTTTCAAATGCGAAAACTTTCAAAAGGCCGGTGCTTTCAAGGTGCGCGGGGCGTCCAATGCCGTATTCGGCCTGTCAGATGCCGATGCGGCGCGGGGCGTCTGCACCCATTCATCGGGCAACCACGCGCTGTCGCTGTCCTATGCCGCAGGTCGCAGGGGCATCCCCTGCAATGTCGTCATGCCCCGCACAGCACCTGATGCGAAAAAGGCCGCCGTACGCGGCTATGGCGGGATCATTACCGAATGCGAGCCATCAACCACATCGCGCGAAGAGGTGTTCGCGCAGGTGCAGGCCCGCACGGGTGGCGATTTCGTGCATCCCTACAACGACCCCCGCGTGATCGCGGGCCAAGCCACATGCAGCCGCGAATTCATGGAACAGACCGACGGGCTGGACATGATGGTCGCCCCCATCGGTGGCGGCGGCATGATTTCCGGCACCTGCCTGACCCTGTCGCATATCGCGCCTGAGGTGCAGATCATCGCGTCTGAACCCCAACAGTCCGATGATGCCTATCGCAGCTTCAAGGCGGGGCATATCATCGCTGACGATGCGCCGGTGACGGTTGCGGATGGTCTGAAAGTGCCGCTGAAAGACCTGACATGGCATTTCGTCAGCAACCATGTGACGGATATTTTCACCGCGACAGAGGCGGAAATCATCGCCGCGATGAAACTGACTTGGGAGCGCATGAAGATCGTGATCGAACCCAGCTGTGCTGTGCCTCTGGCTACGATCATCAAGAATCGCGATTTTTTCAAAGGCAAGCGCATTGGTGTCATCATAACTGGCGGCAATGTCGATCTGGATAAACTGCCTTGGATGCAAGGCGAAGGGAGCACCACATGAATGATATGAGCAGCCTGAACAACCTTGATGTCGGCTATGACATCCCCGCCCTGCCCGGCATGGACGAGGCCGATATCCAGACCCCTTGTCTGGTGCTGGACCTGGACGCGCTGGAACGCAACATCAAGAAAATGGGCGATTTTGCCAAATCCCATGGCATGCGTCACCGTGTCCACGGCAAGATGCACAAATCTGTCGATGTCGCTTTGTTGCAAGAGAAACTGGGCGGATCGGTCGGCGTGTGCTGTCAGAAAGTGTCAGAGGCCGAGGTGTTCGCCCGTGGTGGTATCAAGGATGTGCTGGTCAGCAATCAGGTCCGCCATCCCGCCAAGATCGACCGTCTCGCGCGAATTCCGAAGCTGGGCGCGCGCGCGATCTGCTGTGTGGATGACATTGCCAATATCGCCGACCTGTCGGCAGCGGCCCAGAAGCATGGCACGCAAATCGAATGTCTGGTAGAAATCGATGTCGGCGCCGGCCGTTGCGGTGTACAATATGGTGCGGCTGTCGTTGTTCTGGCAAAGGCGATCAACGCTGCACCCGGCCTGAAATATGCGGGCATCCAAGCCTATCAGGGCGCGATGCAGCATCTGGACAGCTATGCTGAGCGACAGACCAAGACGCAAATAGCGATCGAACAGGTCCGCGAAACGCTGGATCTGCTGAAAGCCGAAGGCATCGAGTCCGATATCGTCGGCGGCGGCGGCACCGGGTCTTATTATTTCGAAAGCGCGTCAGGCGTGTTCAACGAATTGCAATGCGGGTCCTATGCGTTCATGGATGCCGATTATGGCCGCATCCTGGACAAGGATGGCAAGCGGATCGACAAGGGCGAATGGGAAAATGCACTGTTCATCCTGACCTCGGTGATGAGCCACGCCAAGGCGGACAAGGCCATCGTCGATGCGGGTCTGAAGGTGCAATCCGTCGACAGCGGCCTGCCGCTGATTTATGGCCGCGATGATGTGACTTATGTCAAATGTTCGGACGAACACGGCGTTGTCGCAGACCCGGGCGGTGTGCTGAAGGTCAATGACAAGCTGAAACTGGTCCCCGGCCATTGCGACCCGACCTGCAACGTGCACGACTGGTATGTCGGTGTGCGCGGTGGCAAGGTCGAAGTGGTCTGGCCGGTATCCGCCCGGGGGAAGGCCTACTGACGTAGGCCGCCTCCCGGCGGGGAGTATTTTTGGAAAAAAGAAGTCGGGGCCGCAACAATGCCCCGGCGCATGAGGTGCAGGATGATCATCGTTCCCGAAAAAGAGATCGCAGGTCTGATGACCCGTGCAGATGCCTATAACGCGGTGGAGCAGGTGTTTGCGTCCATGTCCAGTGGCCGCGCCTATAACTTTCCGGTGATACGGGAAGCGATCGGTCATGCGGATGCGCTTTATGGGTTCAAATCGGGGTTTGATCGCGACGGGCTGGCGCTTGGGTTGAAATCGGGTGGCTACTGGCCCGGGAACGAAGCTAATGGGCTGACCAACCACCAGTCCACCGTGTTTTTGTTCGATGCCGATACCGGCAAATGCCGCGCCATCGTGGGTGGCAATCTTTTGACCGCGCTGCGCACTGCGGCCGCATCGGCGGTGTCGATCAACCATCTGGCCCGCAAGGATGCCAGCGTGCTGGGCATGATCGGCGCGGGCCATCAATCGGTTTTCCAGCTGCGCGCCGCGGTGGAGCAGCGCAGTTTTGACAAGATCATCGGCTGGAACTACCACCCCGAAATGCTCCAGCGTCTGGCTGCGGTCGCGGCCGAGCTTGGTATCCCGTTTGAGGCGGTCAGTCTGGCGCAGCTGGGGGCAGAAGCGGATGTCATCATCTCGATCACCTCGGCCTTTGCGCCATCGCTGCTGGATATCCATGTCCGTCCCGGCACGCATATCGCCTGTATGGGAACAGACACGAAGGGCAAGCAGGAACTGGAAGCTGCCGTGCTTGCCCGCGCGACGGTCTTTACCGACGAGGTTGCGCAGGCCGTGACCATCGGCGAGGCGCAGCATGCGATTGCAGCGGGCCTGATCACGCAGGACGCAATTCACGAGATGGGCGCGGTCGTCAATGGCACCCATCCAGGCCGGACCAGCCCCGACGAAATCACGGTTTTTGATGGCACTGGCGTTGGCTTGCAGGATCTGGCCGTGGCCTCTGCCGTCGTGGATCTCGCGGTGGCCAAAGGCGTTGCAACAACCGTCGAATTCTAGGCAGTAATCCTGTAGGATGTTTCGAAATGGTGTTCTTCCAGATTGGCCCCAGGGCCGATCCGGTCGATCACGGCGAACAGCCCCGGCCCTGACAGCGGCGTCAGCACCCCATGCCATGTACCACGGTGGAAGTTGATCCCTTCACCGGGGGCGGTGACGAAGGCCTGCGGCACGAAGTCCTCGGCTGCCACCACCACCAAAAAGCCGTCCATGCTCATAGGGATAAAGGCCTGTGAACCAAGCGGGTGCCGTTCGATCAGGTCGAGCTGATAGGGCAAGCTGCGCAACTCCGACCGAAACAGGCTGATGCCAGCGCGCCCATCGCCCACATCCATCTGCGCGCGGTCGTGAAACCGCCCGCAAAGCCCTGCGTTGATGATACGGTCAGGCGCACCGTCGCAATTCAGCACATCGCCGAAGGGGGCGAAGGCGGCAGCGGTCAGGGGACGCGCGCGGATATCTTTCATCGCGGCAACATCCCACGCAGCCGGTGCAGCGCGATCCGTTCGACTTGACGGCACGCCTCCGCCAGTTCACTCGCCCGGTCATTCTGCAGACGCGCGCCAAAGGCTGCCATGATCGATGGTTTGTCATGGTCGCGCACCGCGATGATAAAGGGAAAGCCGAACCGGTCCAGATAGGCCGCGTTCTGCGCCTGAAACGCCGCGCGTTCGGCATCGGTGAGCGCATCAAGCCCCGCGCTTGCTTGTTCCGCCGTGCTGTCGGAGGTCAGCCGTTTGGCGGCGGCCAGTTTGCCCGCAAGATCGGGATGCGCGTTCAGCACAGCGAGCCGTGCATCATCCCCTGCCGACCGGAACACGCGGCACAGCGCATTGTGCAGGCCAATCGCCGTGTCATGCGCAGGCCCCAGTTCCAGCCCATGTGCGCCTGCAGCGATCCATGGCGAATGTTCGAACACGCCACCATAGGCCGCGACAAAGGCATCACGACCCATCTGCGATGGACGGGCAAACCGCTGGTGCGGGTGCTGCGCTGTCCAATGGTCCGCGATCTGTGCGCGGGTTGCGAACCACACACCATCATGCGCCTGCGCATAGTCGATGAACTGGCGCAACGCCTCGGCCCGCCCGGGCCGGCCGATCAGGCGACAGTGCAGGCCGATCGACATCATCCGCCCGCCTTCGCGGTAAAGCGTATCGAAACTGGCCTTGAGGTAATCAAGAAACTGCGCGCCCGCGTTAAACCCCTGCGGCGTCGCAAAACGCATGTCGTTGGCATCGAGCGTATAGGGAACGATCAGCTGGTCATGCCGCCCGATTTCCACCCAATAGGGCAGATCATCGGCATAGCTGTCGGCGACATAGGCAAACTGGCCGGTCTCGGCGGCAAGGCGCACAGTGTTGACCGAACAGCGCCCCGTGTACCAGCCGCGCGGCGGGGTGCCTGTCACCTCTTTATGCAGGCTGATCGCGGCGATCATATCGGCGCGTTCAACATCTTCGGGAGCGTCCTTGTACTCGATCCATTTCAGCCCGTGGCTTGCGATTTCCCAACCGGCATCCTGCATCGCCGCGACCTGTTCGGGCGCGCGGGCCAGGGCGGTGGCAACACCGTAAACCGTGACCGGCAGGTCGGCCAGCATCCTGTGCAACCGCCAGAACCCTGCGCGCGCACCGTATTCATAGATGCTTTCCATGTTCCAATGCCGCTGGCCGGGCCAGGCGGCGGCACCCACGATCTCGGACAAAAACGCCTCTGACGCGGCATCGCCGTGCAGGATGTTGTTCTCGCCGCCTTCCTCGTAGTTCAGCACGATCTGCACGGCGATCCGCGCACCGCCGGGCCAGTGCGCGGCGGGCGGTTCGGCACCATGACCGGTCATGTCGCGGGGATATCGTTGCACCTGATCTCTCCTGCGGATTATGCACGGACTTTGTGCCGGAGCTTTGGGCCGTTTTGCAAGCCCGGATCGCCACAAATCCTCCGCCGCAATTTTCCGCTGGCGCAGCCGCGCCCAAGGCGACAAGATCGGGTGCTGACGTAAAAAGGAACCGACCGATGTATGATGTGGCGATCTTGTGGGAATGGCTGGCCTTTGCCGTGCGCTGGCTGCATGTGATCACGGCTATCGCCTGGATCGGATCGTCGTTCTATTTCATCGCCCTTGATCTGGGCCTGAACCGGAACATCCAAGGGCCAGCTGATGGCGAGGAATGGCAGGTCCATGGGGGCGGATTTTACCATATCCAGAAATACCTCGTGGCCCCCGAGGCGATGCCCGACCACCTGACCTGGTTCAAATGGGAAAGCTATGCGACCTGGCTGTCGGGGGCGGCCCTGCTCGCTGTGGTCTATTGGGTCGGCGCGGAACTCTATCTGATCGACACTGCCAAGGCGGATCTGGAGATCTGGCAAGGCATCGTGATCTCTGCCGCGTCGCTGGGCGTGGGCTGGGTGATCTATGACTTGTTGTGCAAATCCCCCTTGGGCGAAAAGCCCACGGTACTGATGCTGCTGCTTTTCGCGCTGCTGGTGGTGATGTCCTGGGGGTATAATCAGGTTTTCACAGGGCGTGCGGCCCTGCTGCATCTGGGGGCCTTCACCGCGACGATCATGACGGCCAATGTGTTCGTCATCATCATGCCCAACCAGCGGATCGTCGTCGCCGATCTCAAGGCGGGGCGCAAACCAGACCCGAAATATGGCAAGATTGCGAAACTCCGGTCCACGCATAACAATTACCTGACGCTGCCGGTGATCTTTTTGATGCTATCGAACCATTATCCGCTGGCGTTCGGGACGCAATACGCCTGGATCATCGCGGCACTGGTGTTCCTGATGGGCGTCACCATCCGGCATTATTTCAATTCCATGCATGCGCGCAAAGGCAAGCCGACATGGACATGGGCGGTCACGGTCATCCTTTTCATCGTGATCGCATGGCTGTCCACCTTCCCCGGCCACAACACCTATGAAGACGCCGAGGCACGCGCGCTGACACCTTACGAGCAGCGTTTCGCCAGTGCCGCAGGATTCGAGGAGGCGCATGATATCGTGATCGGGCGCTGTTCAATGTGCCATGCGCGCGAACCGGTCTGGGGCAACATGCACTGGGCGCCAAAGGGCGTGTTTCTGGAAACCGAAGCCGATATCGCGCACCACGCCCGCGCGATCTATCTGCAATCGGGGATCAGCCACGCGATGCCGCCTGCCAATATCACCCGATTGCCAGACGAAGACCGCGCCACGCTCGCCGCGTGGTACCGCGCCGCAACAGACTGATCATCGTTCGAGTCCGTCAATTCGCGCTAAGCGCGATTTGACGTAAATCCGCAGGGGAGCCCGCAGGGCGGGGGCGGCAGGGCGGGGGCGGCAGCCCCCTACGCCTTTGCTGCGTCGCGGATCGCGCGGATATTGGCACCATAGGGCGCTGGATCGCTGACCGACCCGCCGCGGAACACCGCCGACCCTGCGACCAGCACATCCGCTCCGGCAGCAGCGACCAATGGCGCGGTCAAAGGATCAACACCGCCATCGATCTCGATATGGATGGGGCGATCACCTATCATCGCGCGCAGCTGGCGGACCTTCTCGACCTGGCTATGGATGAACTTTTGCCCGCCGAAACCGGGGTTCACCGTCATCACGCAGACCAGATCAACCATGTCGAGCAGATATTCCACCGCAGCGGCGGGCGTTGCGGGGTTCAAGGCCACACCGGCCTTGGCCCCCGCGCCGCGGATCGCCTGCATCGTGCGGTGGATATGGGGTCCCGCCTCGACATGGGCGGTGATGATATCGGCACCGGCCTTGGCGAAAGCCTCGATATAAGGATCGACAGGGGCGATCATCAGATGCACATCCATCACGCCCTTGATATGGGGCCGGATCGCAGCACAGGTCGCAGGGCCAAAGGTAATATTGGGCACGAAATGCCCGTCCATCACATCGACATGGACCCAATCGGCGCCCTGTGCCTCGATTGCGCGGCATTCCGCGCCGAAATTGGCGAAATCAGCCGACAGGATCGACGGCGCGATCTTGATGGAACGGTCGAAACTCATGGCGCAGGCCCCCTTGCTGTCTGGGCAGCGACATAAACCGCGCAGATGGCCTTGTCACGCGCAGATCCAGCCAAGAATTCATGCTGCGCCGCAGAAAAACCTATGCTAGTTTGTTGCCATGAACGCTGTCCTGCGCCATGCCGATATTCTGCGCGCCAATGCGCAGGTCCACCTGACAAGGGCGACCTTGACGGCCGAGCGCCCGCGCGCGCTGCATGGACATGATTTTTATGAATTGTTCTGGGTGCAGAACGGCAAGGTCCGCCACCACCTGCCTGACGGCACGCAAACGCTGGCCGAAGGCAGCGTCGTTTTCCTCAGCCCCGGCCAGACCCATGCGCTGCAAGGGCGTGGCGAACATGCGCTGGTCGTTTCGCTTTGCCTGCATCCGGCACTGGTCAAGGCGCTGGTGGACCGGCATCCGTCGCTGGCGGGCCATCTGTTCTGGTCCGGCAAGGGCATCGCGCAGCATCACCGCGACATGCGCGAACTGGCCGTGCTGAACCATGCGGCCGTACAATTGGAACGCAGCCGTTGTGACACGATCGCTGCCGAGGCGTTTTTGCTGCCGCTTTGTGCCGAACTGACCACAGACATCTATCCCGCCGATGCGCCCGACTGGCTGATCAGCGCCTGTCGGGCCGCCCGTCAGCCAACCGTGTTTCGCGATGGCGCGACGGGGCTGGTGGCACTGACCGGCAAGGCGCATCCGCATGTGAGCCGCAGCATGCGCAAGCATTTCGGCATGACCCCGTCCGATTACATCAACCGCATCCGCATGGACCATGCCGCCCGCGCGCTGACCACCGATGCCGATTCCGTGGGCCAGATCGCCGCCGATTGCGGCATCCCGAACATGTCGCATTTCCACAAGCTGTTCCGCGCCGCCTTTGGCGACACGCCGCTGCAATACCGCCAGAAACTGCAACGTCAGGTCGTCCAACCATCATAATGTTTGACCAATTGGTCAAAACTTGCCAAGTCATCGGCAAAGTGCCACGTTTCCCGGGCAATGCAGGAGGCCAACTTGCAAACATCCACGACCCCGCCCGCGGTGGCGCATCTGCCGCAACTGCACCTTGCCCGCAACGAAGGCACGTCCCTTGACCTTGATTGGGTCATGGCCGTGCAGGCCAATACATCCGCCATCGAACGGCGCGCAGCAAGCTTGCCGGGGCGGCGCAGCGTGAAAAAGGATTATCAGGCGGCATGGCTGTGCAAGGCGATCAGTCTGATGGACTTGACCACCCTGTCAGGCGATGACAGCGCAGGCCGCGTGCGCCGCCTGTGTGCCAAGGCGCGCCAGCCGGTACGCGCGGATATTCTGGACGCGCTTGGCATGCAGGGTCTGACCACGGGGGCGGTCTGTGTCTATCACGACATGGTCGCCACGGCTGTTGATGCGCTGGCAGGCTCGGGCATTCCCGTTGCGGCAGTCAGCACCGGCTTTCCGGCGGGCCTGTCACCCTTTCATCTGCGCATTGCCGAGATCGGCGAAAGCGTCGCCGCTGGCGCGCAGGAAATAGACATCGTCATCAGCCGCCGCCATGTGCTGACCGGCGACTGGCAGGCGCTTTATGATGAAATGCGCGAAATGCGCGCCGCCTGCGGGGATGCGCATGTCAAGGCGATCCTTGCCACGGGCGAGCTTGGCACCTTGCGCAATGTCGCGCGCGCCAGTTTGGTTTGCATGATGGCAGGGGCGGATTTCATCAAGACCTCGACCGGCAAGGAACCTGTCAACGCCACCCTGCCCGTCACACTGACGATGATCCGCGCGATCCGCGATTACCACGACCGCACCGGCGTGATGGTCGGCTACAAACCCGCTGGTGGCATCAGCAAGGCCAAGGATGCGCTGGTCTATCTGTCGATGATCAAGGACGAATTGGGTGACCGCTGGCTGCAACCCGATCTGTTCCGCTTTGGCGCGTCCAGCCTTTTGGGCGATATCGAAAGGCAACTCGACCATCACGTCACGGGAGCCTATTCCGCCCAGTGGCGGCATGCCATCAGTTAGGGCGGGATTGAGTATTTTGAACAAAGCGAGGACAGGGGTTGCGCCATGAAGATCAAGGAAATCTTTACTACGATGGACTATGGTCCCGCCCTCGAGAGCAAGGCAGAGGCGCTGGCTTGGTTGGCGCAACATGACAACCTTGTCGGCCATTTCATTGGCGGCAAATGGACGCCCGCGCGCGATGATTTCGCCACCACCAACCCTGCAACGGGCGAAAAGCTGGCTGGTGTCACCAAAGGCACCTCTGCCGATATCGCCGTCGCCGTCGCTGCCGCGCGCAAGGCGCAGCCCGCTTGGGCCAAGTCAGGACACAAGCGCGCTCGCGTGCTGTATGCGATCGCCCGGCTGATGCAAAAGCATGCCCGTCTGCTGGCGGTGATGGAAACGCTCGATAACGGCAAGCCGATCCGCGAGGCGCGTGATATCGACGTGCCACTGGCGATCCGGCATTTCTATCACCATGCGGGGTTCGCCCAGTTGATGCAGGACGAATTACCCGACCGCGCGGCACTGGGCGTTTGCGGGCAAATCATCCCGTGGAATTTTCCGCTGTTGATGCTCGCGTGGAAAATCGCGCCGGCGCTGGCGATGGGCAATACCGTGGTGCTGAAACCCGCCGAATACACGCCGCTGACCGCGATGGTCTTTGCCGATATCTGTATGCAGGCGGGTGTGCCTGCGGGTGTCGTCAATATCGTCATGGGCGACGGTGAAACGGGGGCTGCGCTGGTCGCGGCGGATGTCGACAAGATCGCCTTTACCGGATCGACCGATGTAGGCCGCAAGATCCGCGAAGCCACGGCGGGGACGGGCAAGGCGCTGTCGCTCGAACTGGGGGGCAAGTCGCCATACATCGTGTTCGATGATGCCGATATGGATAGCGCCGTCGAAGGCTTGGTCGATGCGATCTGGTTCAATCAAGGCCAAGTCTGCTGCGCCGGATCGCGCCTTTTGGTGCAGGAAGGGATCGCGGATCGGTTCTATGCCAAGCTGAAAGCGCGGATGGACGGGCTGCGCATCGGTGATCCTTTGGACAAATGCATCGACATCGGCGCGATCGTCGATCCGGTGCAACTGGCGCAGATCACGGCGATGGTGAGCGCCAATGCGGAAGGTGAAACCTATCAGATCACGGCGCCGGAGGGGTGTTTTTATCCCCCCACCCTCATCACCGGATTATCGCCCGCATCGCATCTGATGCAGGAGGAAATCTTTGGCCCCGTGTTAGTGGCGACGACCTTTCGCACGCCTGCCGAAGCGGTCGAGATTGCCAATAACACGCGTTACGGCCTTGCCGCCTCGGTCTGGTCAGAGAATATCAACCTCGCACTCGATATTGCGCCGAAACTGGTGGCGGGGATCGTGTGGATCAACGGGACCAATATGATGGACGCCGCCGCCGGTTTCGGCGGTCTGCGCGAGAGCGGGTTCGGGCGCGAAGGCGGCTGGGAAGGGCTGGCAGGCTATACGCGGCCCAAAGCCAGCGCCAAGCCAATCAAGCGCATCACGGCCTTCGCCAGCAGTGACAGCAGCCCCGCCGACCCGCTGGACCGGACGACGAAGCTTTATATCGGGGGCAAACAGACGCGGCCTGATGGCGGCTATTCGCGCGCGGTGTTCAACCCGCGCGGCAAATTGCTGGGCCATGTGTCCGAGGCGAACCGCAAGGACCTGCGCAACGCGGTCGAGGCGATGAATGCCGCCAAGGGCTGGTCGAAATCCACCGGCCATCTGCGTGCGCAGATCCTCTATTACATCGCGGAAAACCTGTCTGCGCGGGGCGATGAACTGGCCAAGCGCCTTAAGGACCTGACCGGCAAATCCGGCACAGCCGAGGTGGAACAGACCATCCGCGCGCTGTTTACCTTTGCGGCCTGGGCCGACAAATACGACGGCAAGGTCCACGGCGTGCCGATCCGGGGCGTGGCATTGGCGATGCATGAAGCAGTGGGCAATATCGCGGTATTCTGCGGGGAGGCGACCCCGCTGCTGGGGCTGGTCACACCGATGGCCGCAGCGATCAGCATGGGCAACCGCGTGACCTTGGTCACCTCCGCACCCTTTCCGCTGATCGTGGCAGAGATTTACCAGATATTGGAAACCTCCGACCTGCCGGCTGGTGTCGTCAACATACTGACCGGCGATCATTCCGATCTGGCGGGCCATGCCGCCAAACATCACGACATTGATGCCGTCTGGTCGTTTTCAGGCGCGGATATTTCGGCCACGATCGAAAAGGGCAGCGCCAGCAATCTCAAGCGCACATGGGTCAACAATGGTACGGCCCTCACCCCCACTGCGCGCGACTGGTTGGCGGCAGCGACCGAGGTCAAGAATATCTGGATTCCCTACGGCGAATAGCTATTTGCGCCCGAACCACCGGCCACGACGTTCGGCCAGATCGGCCTGTGCCGCGTCGATGTGATGCGTCGCGGCATCAATCACCGGATCGACCGCGCGTTCCCATAACTGCCGCCACATGGCGCGCAAGAACACGACCGCGATCAGCAGAAACACGAAAAAGACGATGTTGAACCATGGGATGATCGTCACATCGGGGCTATCGACGACGCGCAAGCCCACGGCATTGGGATAGATGCTGAGCCAGCGGTTGCGCCAGCCATAATGCGTAACCACGACCCAATCCTCGCCGCGGGTCAGATTGGCGGCTTCGGCCTGCAGGTCGGCGGAATTGAACTTGAAATATGGCGGCCAGATCCAGCCTGTATCTTCGTTGCGGTAAACCATCACACGCGATGTGTCGCGCTGGATAAAGCCAAACAGAAAGGTATTTTGCTTTTGGGTATTAATCAGCCGCAAATCGCGGGTGTCGGGTGTCGCGGACCCGCTGTCCCCGCTGGCAAAGAAGATCCGGTTGAATGATCCCAGATCGGTGCGGATCACCTCGGTCGAGGTGACTTTGACCACATCATGCTGTGGCAGAACATAATGCAGAAACATTGCCACGCCTGCCAGCACCAGCAGTCGAAAGACGAATTTGACGCGGGCCATGGCTATCCTCAGTTCATGTTGATCATATAGATGATGGACCCGATCACAATTGTCGGCACCACATAGACCAGCCCGACCAGTTTTGGGCGGATGGACGCATTATAGGCTGTCATACCCGCAGTGACAAATGCATCGCGCGCGGCGCGGTCAGTATTGCCTGGATGGGCGCCATCAAACGACTTTTCCAACCGTTCCTTGCGGACCGACCGAGCATAGATCGCAACGGACCAATAGATCACCGTCAATGCGATGAAACCGAAAATCACCAGCTTGATAAAGGCCATGTCCTACTGTCCCGTTTAGCATCACCGGGATGATAAATAATGTCGCTTTGGCCAATGCCAAGACGGGTCAGGCCCGCTACCATGTCTTGTCGACCCATTTGCGCGGCAGACCGGCAACCGACAGCACCATGATCGGTGCCCAGATGATCGCAGCGATCACGCCCAAACCGCCAAAGGTGACCAGATTCTGCCTCAACCCATTGGCCAGCAAGTCCCGCGCGGGCACGCCCTGCCAGACATAAAGGCCGAAAAAGAAAGCCGCGCTCAGGATGCACATTACCAGCGCGGACGGGGCAGCATTGGCCAGCAGGGCAAACACGCCTTCGGGCAACAACCGCGCGATCAAGCGCGGCACGCCAAAGCCGAGCAGCGCAAGGATCAGGATGGGCAAAAACAGCCCGTCTGAAATGATGTTACCCATGCGGTTCATACCTTTGCCGGATCATCCCGCGCCTTGCGGGTTCTTGACACAGCGCGCCAAACCCAGCCAGTCTGCGCCAGTTTTGCCATGAAAGGGCCGTAACATGCCAGCCACCATCGCGCAGGTGACCGCAGATGGCGTCACCCCCGAGATCAGCCGCCCCAGCGCGGAAAAGCTGATTTCAGGTGATCCGGTCTTTACGACATGGAATATCGAGGATGCGGACGGGCTTTATGCCGGGATCTGGCAATCAACGCCGGGCAAATGGCGGGTCCGATATGACGAATGGGAATATTTCAGCCTGACGGCGGGCAAATCCATCATCACGCCCGACGGCGGCACACCGATCACGCTGACGACAGGCGACAGCTATATCATCCGCCCGGGTTTCACCGGAACATGGGAAGTGGTCGAAGAGACCGTCAAGGATTATGTGATCCGTCTATAGCACGTCAGATCATCCCCATCCACAATGCATCAAGATCAGGCGGGCGGTTCGCCGCCTCGGCATCAGGGCCGATCAGCTCCTCAGCGGCGATCATCGTGGGCGGCAGCTCTACGCCACGGTCGTAATTTTCCGGATCGACGCGCAGCGATTCTTCAGGCGACCGGATCAGCACGGGCATCGGCGCTGTGATCTGGTTGTACAGATGGATGATGTCCTGATTGAACAGGCGAATACATCCCGCCGACCCCGAATTGCCGATGGACGGCAGGTCATTGGTGCCATGGATGCGGTAGAACGTGTCGCGCCCGCCTCGGAACAGATACAACGCGCGCGCGCCAAGCGGACTGCGCAACCCGCCGGGGATACCGGCCCGAAAATCGCCGTACACCTCGGGTTCGGTGCGCAGCATGTTCTGCGTCGGCGTCCAGCCGGGCCATGCGCGCATGAATTGCATCGTCGCGCGTCCTCGGATCGACCGGCCCGCGCGCCCTACGCCCACGGGATAGCGTGTCGCGGTGCCATCGGCCCTCACATGGTACAAAAACTTGGCATAGGGATCTACGTCGAGAGAATTTGGCGGCGCCTCGCCCTGATAAAGGCCGGTCACGCGGCGGTTGACACCCTGCAGGTATTCACTGGGGATACCCGGCAGGTTGTAACCGGCATCCATAATCGGGGCGTACCCCTCGACCCAGTCTAGCTGTGTCGGCGGCTCCGGCTCTGTGACGGCGGGGTCTATTCGTGGCGCGCAAGCTGTCGCGGTACTGCCTAGCAACATCGCGCCAAAGGCGCGGCGACTGATATCATACGACAAGTTCATTCTGCATTCCTTGTGTGTCAGGTGCGGTGTTAACACCGCACCCCCAGACACCGAAACGCAAGACGGGCAAAAAGGTACCGTTGATCGACAAATTGTGACTTTTCGTGACAATTTACCCCAGAAATAGCGCGGATAGGCTGGTTTCAGCCGACGTTACGCAATGATGTTGAAGGCCGGACCATAGGGATAGCCGGTGATATCCTCGTTCCCGTCTTCGGTAATGAACAAAATATCATGTTCGCGGTATCCGCCTGCGCCCGGCTGACCATGCGGGATCGTCAGCATTGGTTCCATCGAAATGACCATGCCGGGTTCCAGCACGGTGGGGATATCCTCGCGCAGCTCCAGCCCCGCCTCGCGGCCATAATAATGCGACAGCACGCCAAAGGAATGGCCATAGCCAAAGGTGCGGTACTGCAGCAGATCGCGGTCAGCCAGGAAGGTGTTGATCTTGGCGGTTACATCCGCACAGATAGCCCCCGGCACAAGCAGGGACATGCCGTATTCATGGGCGGCGACATTCGCCTCCCAGATGGCGAGGCTGGCAGCATCGGCCTCACCCACGAACAGGGTCCGTTCAAGGGCGGTGTAATAGCCGCTGATCATCGGAAAGGTGTTGAGCGACAGGATGTCTCCATTTTCCAGCTTGCGCGACGTCACAGGGTTATGCGCGCCATCGGTGTTGATCCCCGACTGGAACCAGACCCAGGTGTCACGGTACTCGGCCTGCGGGAACCGTGCGGCGATTTCCAGCTCCATCGCGTCGCGCCCTGCCATGGCCACATCAATCTCGCGCACACCCGGTTTGATCGCATCGCGGATCGCATAGCCGCCAACATCGGCCACGGCTGCACCCGCGCGGATGAGGTCCAGTTCAGCTGGCGATTTGCGCATTCTTTGTGCCATTGTCTCTGCCGCCAGATCGACCAGACGTGCCGGTTGCAGATTGTCGCGCAAGGCCAATCGGATCGCCACGGTCAGGTGGTCCGATTCGTAGCCCAGCACCTTGCCCAAACCCGTCACCGACCGCACCGCGCGCCAGTAATTGCTGCGGTCCCAATCGGTATAGGTTATCGCATCGCCATAAGACCGCCGCCAAGGCTGCGCAGCGTCGATGCCTGCGCTGATTGTCACGCAATCGGTCGGCGTGACGACCAGCCCGTATTGCCGCCCGAAACTGCAATACAGAAAGCCGGAATAATAAGCGATGTTCTGCATCGAGGTGAACAACACCGCTTCGACCCCTGCCTTGTCCATGATGGCACGCAGTCCCGCCAGCCGCGCCTCGTATTCGGCAGCGGCAAATGGCAGGGTCTTTTCACCTTGGTGGAATTTATAGAAATGTGGACGCGCTGTCATGGCGGACCCTTTCCTCAACGGTCCCGGCGTTCAGGACGGACAAAGCCAGAGGTAGCGACGCCATCGCCACAGGCCTAGTGCTAGCGCAGGCCGCGCAGCCGATCAAGCCAATCTATCACCCAAGCTGAGCCCGTTCAGAACATCCGCGGCAGGCATCGCACGCTTGCCTTCGCGTTGGGCCGTGGTGATGGTGACGGCACCCGTGGCGCAGGCGATGGTAAAGCCATCCAGCACCGTGCCGGGAGCGGCATTGCCATCCGCTGTTTCAGCCCCCAAAAGCTTGACCCGTTCGCCCGCCACATCGCACCATGCGCCCGGAAACGGCGACAGCCCGTTGATCTGGCGCGCGACCGTTGCTGCAGGTTGGGCCCAATCCACGCGCCCCTCGGCCTTGTCGATCTTGGCGGCATAGGTGACGCCTTCGTCGGGTTGCGGCTCCGGTGTCAGATCGGGCAGACGGCGCAACGCTTCGACAACCAGCCGCGCGCCCATGGCAGACAGGCGGTCATGCAGGGCACCCGTCGTGTCATCGGCGGCAATGTCGGTCGCTTCGCGCAGCAGGACAGGGCCGGTATCCAACCCCGCCTCCATCTGCATGATGCAGACGCCGGTCTGCGCATCCCCCGCCATGATCGCGCGGTGAATGGGGGCAGCACCGCGCCAGCGCGGCAGCAAGGAGGCGTGAATATTCAGGCATCCCAGACGCGGCGCGTCCAGCACCGCCTGCGGCAGGATCAACCCGTAGGCCACGACGACGGCGATATCGGCGTTAAGATCGGCAAACTCCGTCTGCGCCTGCGGATTGCGCAAGCCGACAGGGTGCCGGACAGGCAGGCCCAGTTCCAAAGCCCGCAGATGCACCGCCTGTGGGCGGTCCTTTTTGCCACGCCCCGCCGGGCGCGGCGGCTGGGTATAAACCGTGACAATGTCATGCCCCGCCGCGACCAGCGCATCCAGCACCGGGACCGAAAACTCCGGCGTTCCCATGAAGATGATGCGCATGGTGTTTCCTTTGGATCAGATCGCAGCTTTAGCGGCGATTTTATGTGCTTTCTTGATCAACATATCACGGCGCACCTTGGTCATCCGGTCAATGAACATCCGCCCCGCCAGATGGTCGATCTGGTGCTGTACCGAGGTCGCCCAAAGGCCGACGAAATCACGCTCCTCAACCTCGCCATCCGCGTTCAGAAACCGGACGGTCACGGCACGCGGGCGGCTGATCCGCGCCCAGACGCCGGGCAGGTTGGGCGAGCCTTCCTCATGGTCGCGGAACTCCACCGAACTATGCAGGATTTCGGGGTTCGCCATGCGCACCGCCTGCCCCCGCATGGTCGAGGCATCGACCACTGCCAAGGCCAGCCCGACACCCAATTGCGGCGCAGCCAAGCCGACACCGGGCATGGTGTCCATCGCCACGATCATTTCATCCCACAGTGCGCGGATCTCATCGGTGATCGCGGCAACCGGCGCGGCTGGCGTACGCAACACCGGATGCGGCCACTGCACATAGGCGCGATGCGTCATTGCGCGACCCCGATATCGGTAATCAGCACACCGTCCAGATGATCGTATTCATGGCACACGCAGATCGCTGCGACACCGTCGAACCGGCCTTGCTGCACGTCGCCCGCGATATCCTGCCAGCGCATGTCCACCCATATCGGACGGGTGACCGCAAAGGCACGGTCGGGAATCGACAGGCACGCCTCGACCGCAGTCGCGGTGGTCTTTGACCGTGCGATGATCTGCGGATTGACGAAGGCTTGCGGATCGGGGTCGCCGTCCTTCCATGTCGTGTCGATGACAAAGACCCGCTGCGAGACACCCACCTGCGGCGCGGCCAAGCCTCGGCCGGGGGCAGCATACATGGTCGCCAGCATCTCGGCCACGAGCAGAGCCAGATCTTCGTCGAACGCTGTTACGGGTTCAGCCACGGCACGCAGCACCGGATCGCCATCAAACCGCAGATCCAGTGCCATGCCGTTACCCTCGTGCCATTTCGCGTTTCAGTTTCTGCATCTTGCGGGTGATCATCTGGCGTTTCAGCGGGCCAAGGCAATCAATGAACAACTTTCCGTCCAAATGGTCGATTTCATGCTGCACGCAGGTCGCCCAAAGCCCGTCAAAGCGCGCACGCTGCGGCTTGCCGTCAAGGCCCAGCCACGCCACCTCGACCTCGGCGGGTCGCGTCACTTCGGCATATTGTTCGGGGATCGACAAACAGCCCTCATCGTAAACGGAAGTCGCCTCAGAGGACCAGATAATCTCGGGGTTGATCAGGACCATGGGTTCGGGTGTCGCCTCGGCGTCTTTCTGGCAATCCATAACGATGACGCGGCGCATCACCGCCACCTGCGGCGCGGCCAGCCCGATACCGGGGGCCTCATACATGGTTTCAAGCATATCATCGGCCAGCCGCCGCAGATCATCATCAATGGATGCGACGGGGGCAGTCACCTTTTTCAGGCGCGGATCGGGATGAATCAGGATGGGGCGAATGGTCATGCCAGCGCATTTAGGCCGCGGCGATCAGAAATGCAACGCGGACCGCTTGCACAGCGCAGCGGTCGGGTTAGGCTGCGCCAAAGCCAGAGGAAAAGCGCCATGTCATTCAATACCCCCATCGACCGCCGCAATACGAACAGTTCCAAATGGGACCTGATGGAAAAATTGTTCGGTGTCGCGCCAGACAGCGGGCTGGCGATGTGGACGGCCGACAGTGACTATCAGACAGCACCCTGCGTTCTGGCCGCCATCGACCGCGCGCGCGACCATGGCGTTTTCGGCTATGGGATCGACAGCACGGATTACACCGATGCGATCACTTGGTGGATGCAGAACCGGCATGGCTGGACAGTGGACCCCGACTGGATCGTCTCGACCCAAGGGCTGGGCAATGCAATCGCGCTGTCGCTGCAATTGTGGTCAGAGCCGGGCGATGCGGCGGCGATCTTTACCCCCGTTTACCATGAATTCGCGCACAAGATCACCCGTGCGGGCCGTGTCGTAACCACCTGCCCGCTTGTGCGCGACGGCGATACCTATGCGCTCGACCTCGACGACGCCAAGACGCGGCTGACTGGCCGCGAAAAGCTGCTGATCTGGTGTTCGCCTCAAAACCCCTCAGGCCGGGTCTGGACCACGGCTGAATTGCGCGCCGTTGCCGCCTTTGCGCGCGATAACGGGATGCTGCTGATCAGCGACGAAATCCACCATGATCTTGTCTACCGCGACCATGATTTCGTGCCGATGGCCGTGGCCGCCCCCGATTTTGCCGACAATACCGTCTATCTGACGGCGGCGTCCAAGACCTTCAACATCGCAGGTCAGCGTACCGGCAACATGATCATCCCGAACGCGGATCTGCGCGCCCAAGCCCAGACATGGCAGGCGATGATGGATTACAAACCCGGCAGTCTGGCCATCGCGATGATCACCGCCGCCTATTCCGCCGAAGGGGCGGCTTGGGCCGATGCGCAAATGGACCATCTGCAGGCCAATCGCGACCTTTTTCAGGACGGGTTGCGCGCCATCCCTGGCGTCTGGTCGATGCCGTTGCAATCGACCTATCTGGCCTGGGTGGATTTTTCGGGCACCGGCATGGACCATACCCAGATCGCAGCACGCATCCGAGATGACGCAAAAATTGCCGTCTCTCCTGGCCCGGCCTTTGGCTCTGGCGGCGAAAACTTCATGCGGATCAACTTCGCCACGCAGCGCCATGTTGTCGAAGACGCCGTGCAGCGTCTGCAACACGCGTTCCGCGACCTGCAATAGCGCGGCGTCAGCCGCGTTTTTCCAGCAATCCGGCAGGGACGAAATCAGGATGCACAAAATCGGCGGCAGGCCGGTCAGCCACTGGCGTCAGCCATTTGAACTCGAACACGCGTTCTTCGTCATCTGCGACGGCGGAAACCACAAGACATTGATACAGGTGCTTTGGGCCGTCATAGATATCGACATGGCCGCGCAATTTATCGGACCCTTTCAGGTCCAGCGCAAAACCACCATCCCACAACCGCCTGATCCTATGGGTTGCATCGCCATCGCGCACCGACAACCTGTCCTTGCGGCGAAGCGCGGCTTTGCGGGCATCTTCCAATCCTTGGCGCACCGCTTCCGGCAAAAACGTATACATTCGAATCCCCCTGTTCCGCTAAGTGTGCGCACACAAAGGTAAAAATCAAGTAACGCGATCCGCCGCGATGCAGCATGATGCAGCCACGCGCCAGTCAGTCCGCCTTGACGCGCGGACGCAGCACATGCGGCTTGGCCGCGTCATAAAGTGCGGAATCAGGAAATCCGTGGTTTTCCGACAATGCAGGCCCCACCAAAATCAGCGCCGTGCGCGTGATCTTGGCCACGCGCACCTGCGCATGGATATCGCTCAACGTGCCACGCAGGATCAACTGGTCGGGCCAGCCCACGCGATAGATCACGGCCACCGGACAATCCGCGCCGTAGAACGGCACCAATTGGCGCTCGATCTCGCGCAGCGCACGGATCCCCAGATGGATCGCCAGCGTCGCACCGCTGCGGGCAAAATTCTCCAGCGTCTCGCCCGCGGGCATGCCGGTCGATTTCATCGACATGCGTGTCAGGATGATGGATTGCGCCACTTCCGGCACGGTCAGTTCGGTCCCCAGCGCCGCCGCCGCAGCGGCATAGGCCGGCACGCCCGGAATGATCTGGTAATCGATCCCATCCGCCTTCAACCGCCGGATCTGTTCGGCAATCGCCCCGTAAAGCGACGGATCACCCGAATGGACCCGCGCCACATCCTGCCCCTTGGCATGGGCCTGCAGAATAACAGCATGGGTGTCGTCCAGCGTCATCGGGGCTGTATCCAGCACCAGCGCATCTGCTGGCGCACAAGCGACGACCGCCTCTGGCACCAGTGATCCCGCATAAAGGCACACAGGGCATTCCCCGATCACCCGCGCCGCCTTGAGCGTCAGCAGTTCGGGGTCACCGGGGCCCGCCCCAATAAAATAAACGGTCATCTTCTCTTTTCCCCAAATACTCCCGCCGGCAGGCGGAAATGTCATCCTGCCGCAAGATCACCATCAATCTTGCGGGCATAGCCGCGCGGCGTATACATCCGCGGCCCTGTCCCCAGCTGCGCCAGCCGTGAATGCGACGATCCGACCAGCACCACCGTCAGCATATCAACTTCGTCCACATCCAACTGATCCAGACGGCGATAGCGGATATGCTCCTCCGGCCGCCCCAGTGACGAGGCCAGCATCACCGGCGTCTCGGCGGGGCGATGGCGCAACAGGATGTCGCGCGCCTCGGCCAGCAGGGTGCGCCGGCGCAGCGACACCGGATTATAAAACGCAATCACGAAATCGCCGATCGCCGCCGCCTGCAACCGTTTGATGATATCGCCACGCGGCGTCAGCAGGTCCGACAAGGAAATCGCGCAGAAATCATGGCCCAAAGGCGCGCCTGCCCGCGCCGCCGCCCCTTGCAAGGCACTGACACCGGGCGAACAGACCACCTCGACCCGGCGGGCCGCATCCGACACACCCATCTGGTCAGCGCTGCGGTCTAGGAGCTCGAACACCAGCGCCCCCATCGCGTAAATTCCCGCATCACCCGAACAGACCAGCGCCACATTCTTGCCCAGCCCCGCCTGTTCCAGCGCATAACGACAACGATCCTCCTCGCCACCCAGCGGGAAATCCGACCGCTGCTTGCCAATCGCCAATGGCCCCAGCAGATCGATATATAGCCCGTACCCCACCAGTTCCTCGGCCTCGGCCACCAGCCGCGACACTTCGGGCGTGCGCCATGCCGCCTGACCGGGGCCGATGCCCACGACAGACAAGCGCCCGCGTCCGCGGCCCGCCAATACGGTGATCGGGGCGGGTGCAATCGCCAGCGCACAGGTCGCATTGGCCGTCTTGCGCTTGGCGATCAGCAATGTCGCCTGCGCCCCCGCCTGCGCCAATGCGGCCGCTTCGGCCACGCCATGCGTGCCGACCTCGGCGAAAACGACGTCGGACGGGGTGGCCAAACGCGGGGTCAACGCCTCAAGCTCCGCTGCTTCGAACAGGCGCAGTGGCACGTCCAGCGTGCGCGCCAGATCAATGATCGCCGGTTCATCCGCTTTCAGCGTGATCGTGTTGACGGACTGCACGGCCTCCGCCGCAACACCAGCCTCCGCCAGCACCTCAGCGACCAATGCAGCCATCTCGGCAGGGTCACAATCGCGCGCACAGCCCAGACCCAACGTCAGGCGCTGCGGCGCGAATTGCAGATGATCCACCCCCAGATCAAACTGCGCCTTTATCGTGCAGGATAGCCGCAAAGCATCGCCTGCGGGCAAATCTGCCAGCCAAGGCGCATCACCCAAGACCCGCGCCCCGCCCCCCGATAAAAGCGCTGCCATCGCCCCCTTGGCATCTTCGCGGTTGACCAGCCTCCAGCCGCTAGGTGGTTCATCCAGCGCCACGCCCAGCGCCACATCGCCCGCCGTCGTCACCGCTGCCACAGCGCCAAGTGCTCGCGCAATTTGCGCCGCCAGCCGGTTCGCGCCGCGATGGCCACCCAACAAGGGCACAACCACCGCACCATCATCGGACACGGCAATTACCGGCGGCTCCGCCCTCTTGTCCGCCAGCAAGGGAGCGACCGCACGGATCAGGATGCCCGCCGCACAAACCCCGACCACCGGCACACCGGCAGCGAACAGATCACGCGCATGATCCAGCGCATTGGCAAAAAACGTATCCGCCTTTGCCACGCGCCCCTTGCGGCCATGGACCTGCGCACCCAAGACAGCGGCAACACGATGCGCCACAGCCTCGCCCGAGGCAGACAGCGCCAGAACAACCGGTTTCACAGCCATGGATCAGCCCCTTTGGTCAGCAGGATCATTGAAAAATAAGGTGCGGCCGCAGGTGCGTCAGCCAAGGGCAGCACGACCTCGTCGGGCAGGGTCGCGCGTTCGACATAAACCGCCATATCCGTCAGCCCCAGATCGGCGATCACTGTACGGATCTTCGTCAGATGGCGGCCCACCTTCATGATAACGACACTTTCGGCACCATCGATGCGCGCGCGCAATTCCTCCTCGGGCAAAGGACCAGGCAAAACGGTCAACCGCTCATTGCGCGCCACCAAGGGCCGGCCCGCCCGCGCGGCACAGGCGGTGATCGACGTCACCCCCGGCACGATCTCGACGCGGTAACGCCCCGACAGACGCGCAAACAGATACATGAACGACCCGTAAAAGAATGGGTCACCCTCACAAAGGCAGACAACATCCTGCCCAGCATCGAGCGCCGCCGCAATCTGCACAGCCCCGGCGTCATAGGCCGCCTGCGCAGGCGCGCGTTCGACGCTCATTGGCACATCCATCACGATCTCGCGGGCGTCAGGCGCGATCAGATCAGCAGCAATCGCACGCGCAAAACTCGCAGCCCCTGCCAACGTCGGATAGGCTACAACAGCGGCCCCTTCGATCAATCGCGCAGCGCGCAGCGTGATCAGATCCGGCGCGCCAGGGCCAAGACCGACGCCGTAAAGCACACCCGTCACCATCCGCCCTCGCTTTGTTTGAAATACTCCCGCCGGAGGCTAAAAATCATCTTTTTACAAGGCTCCATTGCGTCACCGGCATCAGCGGTCGCCAGCCAGTCAACCGCCCGACAGGTTCGGCGCGATGCACCGAAAGTTTCACCAGATCGCCGCCATGCGTCTTATGCAGGGCGATCAGTTCCGCCTCGCTTTCCAGCGTCACGGCGTTGGCGACCAACCGGCCCAAGGGGCGCAAGGCGGCCCATGCAGCGTTGAACGTTTCACGGCTCAACCCGCCACCGATGAAAATCGCATCGGGGGCGTCCAAGCCATGCAAGGCCTGCGGTACCATCCCGTCGATCAGTTCCAGCTTTGGCGCGCCCAGCGCCAATGCATTGGCGGCGGCAAAGGCGCGTCGGTCTGCACGCGGCTCGATCCCGATGGCGCGGGCATAGCGCGCGGCGCGCATCCACTCGATGGCCACAGACCCGCAGCCACAGCCGATGTCCCAAAGCAGCGCGCCACGCATCGGCATCAGCTTGGCGAGGGTGACAGCGCGGATTTCTTGCTTGGTCATGGTGCCGTCGGACTGGAACAATTCATCCGCCAACCCCGGCACGCGGGGCAGCAGGGCCGCATCAGGGGCCGCGATACACTCTACAGCCAGCGTATTAAACGCAGGTACATCATGCGCCCAGGTTTCGGCCACACCATCAAAACGCGCCTCGTCCTTGCCGCCCATCGCCGCCAGCACCGTCATGCGCGACTGCCCAAAGCCACGCGCTGCCAGAAACGCCGCGATCTGGGCGGGCGTTTCTGCACCGGTGGTCAGGATCAACAGCCGCGCATCGGGCTGGATAAACGCGATCATCTGTTCCACCGGACGGCCATGCACGGTCAACGTTTCGACATCCGGCAACGACCAGCCCATCCGCGCCGCCGCCAACTGGAACGCAGACAATTGCGGGTGATAGACAATCTGTGCCGGATCAATCGCGCGTCCGATCCGCGCACCGACCGAGAACCACAAAGGATCACCTGTCGCAAGCACGACAACGCGTCTGCCCTGCAGGCCCCTGATCGTGGAAATCAGCGCATCAAACGGATGCGGCCAGGCCAGCCGTTCCGCTGTCAGGTTTTCGGCCAGCACATGATGCCGATCGCCCCCGATGATAACCTCGGCGGCTTCGACCACCGCGCGGGTTGCAGGCACCAGCCCCGCCATTCCATCCTCGCCGATGCCGACGATATGCAGCCATGCGTCAGACATCCTCGGGCAACCCCGCAGCCAGCGCATTCACTGCGGCCGACGCCATGGCCGACCCGCCACGCCGCCCGCGCAAGGCGATATAGTCGCAACCGCGCGGATCGCGCGCGAGTTCTGCCTTGCTTTCGGCAGCCCCGACAAAACCCACCGGAAACCCAAGGATCACTGCCGGTTTCGGCCATCCTGCATCAAGCAATTCCAGCAGGTGAAACAGCGCTGTCGGCGCATTGCCGATGGCGACAACCGCGCCAGCGATCCGGTCCTGCCACAGCTCGACCGCAGCGGCAGAGCGGGTATTGCCAATCTTGGCTGCAAGCGCGGGCACCGCGGGATCGTTCAATGTCACGATCACATCGTTGCCAGCTGGCAGATAGCGCCGGATGATTCCTGCACCCACCATTTCGCAATCACACAGCACGGGTGCACCGGCGCGCAAGGCTTGCTGCCCTGCCACCACCACCTGTTCGGAATAGGCGAGCCTGTCGACGATTTCCACCATACCACAGGCGTGGATCAACCGTGTCATCAGCGGATGCAGGTCAGCCGCAAAGCGGTCAAGCCGCGCCTCGGCCCGCACGGTGGCGAAGCTTTGCGTATAGATTGCCTTGGGGTCGGTCTCGTAGGGACGCAATATCGGGCCTTTCATCTGGCACAAAGACCTGAGCCTCCGGCGGGAGTATTTTCAACAAAGCGAGGATCAGGGTTTCGTTTTGCGCGCGCTTTCCGGTCCATGCGGGTGTTTGGCATGGGGGTAGGGCGCGTGGTGATGGTGGTCATGGTCGTGATCGTGACCGTGGTGATGGTGGTGATCATGCTGATCCTGCACCACAAGACGGCACATGCCGGTGCAGAACGTGGTGCAAAGTTTGCAATCGGCCACGTTTGATCCGGGCGCGCTCGCACCCTGGCCTTCGACATGGTGATGGTGGCTTTCTTGTAAGGCGCCGACCTCGCCCTCGAACCCCAGCACTTGCGTGCGGTATTTGCACAATACGCAGGTCGCGGGCGGCACCGCGCCAAAGGCAGGGTGGCTGCGGTCGGCGGCGCTGATCGTGTGGTTATGCCCATCCTCCAGCGCCAGCATCTGCGCGCGATAGCCGCAGATGCCGCAATTGGGCGGTGGGGTTGCGCTGTCTTGTTCCAGAATACGTTCGGCAAAGGTTTCCAGCACCTTGGGATGATCGCCAAGATACCCTGCCTTCACAAACTGAATGCCGGGATGTTCGGCGGCGACCTGATCGGTAAAGCCGTAGATCCGGTCGATCAGGATGCCTGAGAACAGAAAATACGGGAACACGATGATCCGCTTGTAAGGCAGGCGGGCGGCATGTTGCAGGCAGGGTTCAACCAGCGGAAAGGTCACGCCGGAATAGCCGACCTCGCACCAGCCAAAGCCCATGCCTTCCTGAATCATCCGCGCGATTTTTGCGACATTGCCGTTGGCGTCAGGGTCGGATGCGCCGCGCCCGATGACCACCAGACAGGTTTCCGCCACCGGCAGCGCGCCATATTTGACATTGGCGCGATCCACGGCTTCTTGCACGCGGCCTGCGGCGGCGGCAATCATCTTGGGGTCAATCCCCAGTTCGCGGCCATAATTCACGGCCAATCCATGTTTGGCAGCATAGGTGTTCAGCACGGTAGGAATGTCGTTTTTGGCATGCATCGCAGCAAAAAGCATTCCTGGCACCGCCAGAATCCGGTCACAGCCCGCCGCGCGCAGCCGGTCCAGCCCGTCACGGATCACAGGATTTGCAAATTCAAGATAGCCGTAGTCGGTGACCCAGTCGTCGGGCAGATAGGCAGGCAGCTTTTCCGCCAGCACCGCGAATTCATCCACGGCAGACTGGCTGCGCGATCCATGGCCACAAATCATCACACCTGTTTTCACGCTGTTTTCCCTTCGCCGCTGGCTCGGTCGGTCATGGCCGGATTTCATTTCTCCCGACATGACCAGAGACCCGCAAACCACGGGTGCGACGATGCGACAGCCTGGTCCCCGTCTGGGTCGACCGTCCTGTCTCCAACCGTTCTGGCCCTGCAAGGGCTTCGTCTGATTGGCGGTATAGACGGCCCATGCAGACGGGGCAAACGGTTAAGCGACGTAACCTGTGTTGGGTCCGACGTATCTTGTGGCGCTACAGGGAATATGGCAGGCCAAGGGCGCAAACCTGAACGGATGGCATACGCGTGAATGACTGGTATCTGATCCTGATGATCTGGGGTGACGCCTATAGTGACGCCGATTGCAACCGCCTGATCCGTAACGCCCATATGCATAGCCCCAGCTTGAAGGGTGCCATCGTGCTGTCGGACAGGGTCGATCGGGATTTGGACCCCCGTGCGATACAATGTCGGATCAGTCCGGATTTCGATCGCAGCGATTTCAAGAAAAATGGCCTGGCCGTCAAGATTTCATTGTTCGAGATTGATGTATTGCCGCCCGGCGCCCGTTGCGTCTATGTCGATCTTGACAGCGTGATCATTGGCGACCTGGGAAAAGTCGCCGCGCTGACGCTGAGCGCACCCCTGTGGACCTTGCCAACACCCCGCGCGCGGCTTGACGCTTGGTCGCGGCTACGCTGGCGGTTGAGCAGGGGCCGACGATATGGCGCTGGAAACTCTTCCGTCTTTGCCTATCGCAACGCATTTCCAGGCAATCCGACAGCCAAGTTCCGCAACAAGACAACCGTTTTCGGGCAGGCAGCATCAGACGATATCCGCAGCAATGACGACCGGTTCATCGGGTGGTCCTGTCAGGACGTCATCCGTCCGCTGCCCACGCAGCTGGCGGTCAGGTTCAGGATCGAGTTTCTGGAAGTGACATTCTGGATGAACAGGATCAAGGCGCGCTATCGGCGCAAGGCGCGTCAATCGCTTGTTGTTGTCACGTTTGACGGGGCGCTCACCAAACCGGCAGTGATCGCCGCGCTGCGCGATGGCGCGGTGATTGCCGACCATCATGGTCGCCGCGCAAGATGGACAGATCTGGAAATGAGCGGTCTGCGCCAGACCATGCAGGATGCCTTGCAAGACTGATCACGCCACCATTGTGCGCAGACGCACCATCGCTGCGCCGTCATTCGCCTTGGTTCATCACGGCCAAGGGGTTAGGTCGGATGCAACAAAGGAGCATCATCATGGGCCAACTGGTTGACGGCATCTGGCACGACGTCTGGTATGACACCAAGACATCAGGCGGCAAATTCGAACGTACAGAGGCATCGTTCCGCAACTGGATCACAGCAGACGGGTCTGCGGGTCCATCGGGGACAGACGGTTTCCCGGCGGAATCGGGGCGCTATCATCTATACGTCTCTTACGCCTGCCCCTGGGCGCATCGCGCGCTGATCTTTCGCGCGCTGAAGGGGTTGGAGGATCACATCAGCATCTCGGCCGTGCATCCAGACATGCTGGGCGAAGGCTGGTCGTTTCAAAAGGACGACAACGGGGCCACCGGCGATACATTGTTTGGGTATGATTACGCCCGCGAGGTTTATTTGCGCGCCCTGCCCGACATGACAGGCCGCGTCACCGTGCCGATCCTTTGGGACAAACAGCGCGAAACCATCGTTTCCAACGAATCGTCGGAAATCATCCGCATGTTCAATTCCGCCTTTGACGCGATCACCGGCAACAGTGACGATTATTGGCCATTGGCATTGCGCGATGCCATCGTGCCGGTGAACGACCGGATCTATGACACTGTCAATAATGGTGTTTACAAATCGGGTTTTGCCACGACGCAGCAGGCATACGAGGATGCGGTTTATCCGCTGTTCGACAGTCTTGACTGGCTCGAAGACCGGCTGGGCAAGTCCCGCTATCTGATGGGCGACCGGCTAACCGAGGCGGACTGGCGTCTGTGGACGACCCTGCTGCGGTTCGATCCGGTCTATCATTTGCATTTCAAATGCAATCGCAAACGGATCGCGGATTATCCGAACCTGTCAGGTTTCCTACGCGATTTGCACCAGATTCCGGGCATCGCCAAGACGGTGAACATGGATCACATCGTGCGGCACTATCATTACAGCCACGATACGATCAATCCGAACCGGATCATCCCGATCAACCCGGTCATCGATCTTTCGCAGCCGCACGGTCGGGCCTAAGGCTACCGTAATAGTGGACGATCGCGGCCAAATCGTTCGGCGGGGTCGCGGTCTGGATAAAGGCGCGCGCATTCCCGCTATAGCCGAAAATAGAACCGTCAGAGAACACCGTGGTATCCGTGACGAACACCACGTTGGCCCATGGTTGCCGGAACTGCGCCATGTCGGCAACGGCAAGCGCGCTGCAACCGTCCAGCATGACGTCAAGCACGATCACGTCAAAAATGATCGTCTCCAGCGCCGCAAGCGCCGCCACGCTGGTGCGCGCCTGCGTGACCTGCGCATCAAGCATTTCCAGATGCCGCTGCCAGGTCGCAGCAAGCCCACCATTGCCATGAATGATCAGAACATGCATGTTATCGGGCCGATCCTTGCTGGCTTACCGGCGGGTCCAGATGACGGGGAGCCAGCCATCCCCGAGCTTGGAACCATCATCCACGAACACACAATCATGGCAAAAGATTGTATCTTTCGTCTGATCTTGCGGATCACGCGATTATCCGCTTGAAAGGCGTTGATCATGACGGGCGGCAAAAAATGACAACTTGGATAACGATTTGCGACACCTGCAAGCGCGAAGGCTGGGACTCGGGCACGATGGCCCAGACCGACGGCGAGGCACTGGCAGGACTGATCGAGGCAGCGGCCTCGGGACTGGCCGGGGTGAAAACACGCCGCGTATCGTGCCTGATGGGCTGCAAATCTGGCTGCAACATCACCATTCAGGCGCCCGATAAGCTGAATTATACGCTGGGTGACTTTACGCCGGATACGGATGCGGCGGCTGGCATCGTGGCCTATGCGCAGGCCCATGCCCAAAGCCCGACAGGTCAGGTTCCGTTTCGCGACTGGCCACAAAGCATCAAGGGTCATTTCGTGACACGCCATCCACCCTTGCCCGCCAGCGAATGACGGTTGCGCGCGATCATGGCGGCGGGCTTGATGCCGCCATCGCGCGCCATGGTGGCAGCCGTGCGACATGGCTTGATCTGTCCACGGGGATCAATCCCGTCCCTTACCCGCTGCCGCAATTTCCCGCCGATGCCTGGACAGCGCTGCCGGACAAGGCGGCTTTTGCACGCCTGCATAATCTCGCACGCGGCTTTTGGCGCGTACCACAGGACGCGACGATCCTTGCAGCAACAGGGGCCTCTGCCATTATCGCGGCCTTGCCACGCGTGTTTGCGCAGGGCGAGGTCTGTATCCCCGGCCCCACCTATAACGAACACGAAGCCGCTTTTCGCGCCGCAGGCTGGACCATCGGCACTGTGCCGCGTCACGCGCTGGTCGCTGTGCATCCCAACAATCCCGACGGGGCTATCTGGTCCGCGCCGGATTTCACCACGCAGGTCACCATCATCGATGAAAGCTTTTGCGACGTTTTGCCTGAAAGGTCGCTGGTCCATCTTGCCAGCCGCCCGAACACGGTGGTGCTGAAAAGCTTTGGCAAATTTTGGGGGCTGGCGGGCCTGCGCCTTGGCTTTGCCATCGGTGACCCTGCGGTCGTCGCGCGGTTGGCGGAGATCTTGGGCCCGTGGCAAGTCTCTGGCCCCGCGCTGAACATCGGGGCAGAAGCCTTGGCCGATCTACAATGGGCTGATACGACACGGGCAAGGCTGGTGCAGGATGCCCACAGGCTCGACCAACTTGTGACTGCCAAAGGCGCCAAACTGCTGGGCGGCACCTCCCTGTTCCGGCTATACCGCGTTGATGACGCCGCAGCTTGGCAGGACAGGCTGGCGCAAGGCCATGTCTGGTCACGCATCTTTCCCTATGCGGGCGACTGGCTGCGCCTTGGCCTGCCTGCCCCCGACCGCTGGGCGCAGCTGGAGGCCGCATTATGACATTGTTTTTCGGCATGATCCTTGATGCGCTGTTCGGAGAGCCGAAATGGCTCTGGTCGCGCTACCCGCATCCGGCTGTCCTGATGGGGCGGCTGATCGGCTGGTGTGACCTGCGTTTTAACGCAGGCCCCGCGCGGCAAGGCAAAGGCATCGCCGTACTGACGGGGCTGGTCGTCGGCGCAGGGCTTTTTGGGCTGATCCTTGACGCGCTGCCGGGTACAATCATCGACATTCTGATCGTCGCCGTACTGCTGGCGCAAAAATCGCTGGCCGATCATGTACGCGCCGTAGGCAACGCCCTGCGGCTGTCACTGGGCGACGGCAAGCGCGCCGTGGCGATGATCGTAGGGCGCGATACCCAAGCCATGGACCGGCCCGCCGTCGCACGTTCCGCGATTGAAAGTGCCGCCGAAAACCTGTCCGACGGGGTGATCGCGCCCGCTTTCTGGTTCCTGATCGCGGGGCTGCCGGGGCTTTTGATCTACAAGATCGTCAATACCGCCGACAGCATGATCGGCTACCGCACGCCGTGCCACGCCGAATTCGGCTGGGCCGCCGCCCGGTTCGACGATCTCATCAACCTGATCCCTGCGCGCCTGACAGCGGCGATGATCTGGGCCGTGACCAGCCGCCCTGACCCGCGCGGCATCTTGGCTGACGCGCCCTTGCACCGCTCGCCCAACGCAGGCTGGCCAGAGGCGGCGATGGCCCATGGCCTTGATATCGCGCTGAGCGGGCCGCGCAGCTATGACGGGCAATTGCGCGACTATCCTTTCGTGAACGGGGGCGGCGAACATGATCTGACGCCGGACGACATCGACCGCGCGGTGGGTGTCTTGTGGAAAACATGGGCGGTGATGCTGATTCTGGCATTGATCACCACAGCCTGACCCGTTTCCGCCGATCCGGCAGCCGACATCTTGCACGCTTTGCCCGCCCTGTTAGGCTCGCGGCGAACCAGAACCGGAGCCCACATCATGCGCCTTGCCCTTGCCGCCGCCCTGACCCTGCTGACTGGTGCCGCGACAGCTCAGACTTGCGGCGGCGATGTCGGCAGCTTCATCGCAGGCGTCAAGGCCGAGGCTGTGGCCACCGGCATCCCCGCCGCCACCGCGGATGCGTTTTTCGCTGGCGCGCAGATCGAACAATCCGTGCTGAACGCGGACCGGTCCCAAGGCGTATTCCAGCAAGATTTCATCCAGTTCTCGCGCAACCTGATCAGCCAGAACCGCATCGATAACGGCACACGCAACAGCCAAAGATTTGACAGCACGTTCCGCGCCATCGAAAACCGCTTCGGCATCCCACGCGGCGTGCTGCTGGCGTTCTGGGCGTTCGAAACCGATTACGGCGCGGTGCAGGGCAATTTCAACACCCGTAACGCCCTGCTGACGCTGGCGCATGATTGCCGCAGGCCCGACCTGTTCCGCCCTCAATTGATCGCCGCGATCGAACTGTACCGGCGCGGCGGCATGGACCCTGCAACCACCTTGGGCGCTTGGGCCGGTGAAATCGGCCAGTTGCAAAAACTCCCGCGCGAGATCGTCGAAAAAGGCATGGATGGCGACGGTGACGGGCTGGTGGACCTGAAAAACTCGGCACCCGACGCGCTGACGACGGGCGCAAACGTGCTGTCCTCGCTCGGCTGGCGGCCCAATGAACCATGGATGCATGAAATCACCGTCCCTGCGAACCTCGACTGGTCGCAGACCGGCCTGACCAACAAACGGCCCGTCAGCGACTGGGCCGCGATGGGCGTGACCGCGCGCCAAGGCAGCCTTGGCCCCGCAAACCTGCCCGCCGCGATCCTGCTGCCGATGGGGCGCAACGGGCCGGCCTTCATGACCTACCCCAATTTCGACGTCTATTTCGAATGGAACCGCAGCTTTGTCTATGTGACCACCGCCGCTTATTTCGCAACCCGCCTCAGCGGCGCGCCGGTCTACAATGCGGGGAATCCGTCGCCCGCGCTGACAGGCGACCAGATGCGCCTGTTGCAAGAACGGCTGACCGCGCGAGGCTATGACGTGGGCGGGATCGACGGCATCCTCGGGGCGATGACCCGCAATGCGGTGCAGGCAGAACAGGCCCGCCTTGGCCTTCCGGCAGATGCCTGGCCGACGCTTGATCTGCTCAATCGCCTCTGATCATCTTCCGAGCCAAAATATCCCCGCCGGAGGCCTAAAAGTTCTTAAGCCACCATCGCCGCCGCACGCTTAAGATCGACCGACACCAGCTGAGACACCCCCTGTTCGCCCATCGTCACGCCAAACAGCCGGTCCATCCGGCTCATCGTGACAGCATGGTGGGTGATGATCAGGAACCGCGTGTCGGTGCGGCGGCACATCTCGTCCAGCAGGTCGCAAAACCGCGTGACATTGGCATCATCCAGCGGCGCATCAACCTCGTCCAGCACACAGATCGGCGCAGGATTGGCCAAAAACACCGCAAAGATCAACGCCAGCGCCGTCAGCGTCTGTTCACCCCCCGACAGCAGCGACAGCGTGCTCAGCTTCTTGCCGGGCGGCTGGCACATAATCTCCAGCCCCGCCTCCAGCGGATCATCTGATTCGACCAGCACCAGCTTGGCCTCGCCCCCGCCGAACAGATGCGTGAACAGCAACCCGAAACTGTCGTTGACCTGCTCGAAGGCAGTCAACAGACGTTCGCGGCCTTCCTTGTTCAGGCTGGCGATACCGGTGCGCAGGGCGGCAATAGCGGCAAGCAAATCGGCCTTTTCGCGCACCAGCGCATCATGTTCGACCTGCACCCCCTTGGCATCTTCTTCCGCGCGCAGGTTGACCGCACCCAGCGCGTCGCGCTGCCGCTTGAGCGCATTGACCTCGGCCTCGACCGTGGCAACCGGCGGCATGTCGGCAACCGGCACGCCCAAAGCGTCCAGCAATTGCGCGGGTGTCACCTCCTGTGCCTCCATGATCCGCTCTGCGGCATAGGCAATGGTTTCGCGCGCGGCATCGGCGCGAGCCTCGGCACGGGCGCGGGCCTCGCGCGCCTCTGACGCCAGACGTTCGGCCTCGCGTTCGGCATGGCCCGCATCGCGCAGCAAAGTCTCGGCCTCGGCCAGCCTGTCGGCCGCGGCACGGCGGCGGGTTTCTGCGGTGGCGATCGCATCGGCAAGTTCGGCACGCTTGGCGGCAATCTCCTCGGGTGCTGCAGAGGCTTCGGCCAGTTCCGCCTCGGACGCGGCCTTGCGGTCTGCCAGCTCGGCGCTGCGCTTGGTTGCAGTTTCCAGCCGGTGTTTCCAGCCACTGATTTCCTTGGTGATCTCCTGCGCACGGCGCAGACGGGCGTCGCCTTCACGGCGCAATTCCTCGGATGCGGACCGGCGCGACATCATCGTGATGCGCGCGGCCTCGACCGTCATCTTGACATCCTCGACCGAGGCACGCGCCGCGGCCAGATCGCCCAATGCGGCGGCGGCCTGTTCCGCCTCGGCCAGCGCCTTGCGCGCGCCCATCGCCTCTTCTTCAATCCGGCGCAGGGCAAGGCCAAGGCTTTCCAGCCGCCCTTGCGACAGGTTCCGGTCCGCCTCGGCGCGGCTGGCGGCACGGTTGGCATCGGCCACGGCGCGGTCGGCATCGCGGCGGGCCGCGCGGGCGGCCTGATCGACAACCGTGCAGTCTTGCAAGGCACGGGTCAGCGCATCATGCGCCGCCGCTGCCTGCTGTGCCTTGGCCGCCGCCGCATCCAGATCGCGCTGCAATTCCGCCAGCCGGTTGAGTTGTTGCAACCGCAGGGCCGCAGCCGAAGGGGCATCCTCGGCCCCCGACCTAAACCCGTCCCAGCGCCACAGGTCACCTGCCAACGATACAAGCCGTTGGCCGGGCTGCAATTCGGCCTGCAAACGCGCACCATCGGCGGCATCGACCAGCCCGATCTGCGCGATCCGGCGGGCAAGCACCGCAGGCACAGTCACGACATCTGCCAAAGGCGCCACACCGGCAGGCAAGGCCTGTGCCTGCGCATAATCGGGCAGGCTGGCCCAGCCTGTCGGCGCATCTGCCCCCACCGCAGGCGCGCGCAGATCGTCGGCCAAAGCCGCGCCCAGCGCCTTTTCATAGCCCTTTTGCACTGACAACAAGTCCAAAACCTGCCCGCCCTCGGCACGGTCACGATCCACCAGACGCGACAGCGCGGTCACCTCGGCACGTAGCGCATTCGCGCCGCCTTCGGCTTCGGAGCGCAGCGCGCGCGCCTCGCTTTCCTGCGTCTGGGTCGCGGCACGGGCGGCCTCGGCGGCAGCCAGCGCATCTTCGGCGGCATCGGCAGAGGCCAGCGCCGCAGCCTCGGCCAGACCGGCAGCGGCGAAATCCGCCTCGGCCCTGGCCAAGGCAGTCGCGGCGTCTTGTGATGCGGCCTTGGATTTGGCGGCCTCGGCCTCGTTCTTGGTCAGGGTCGCGCGATGATCGTCGATCAGGCGCTGCGTCGATTGATGGCGCGCGGCCAGACGGGCGACATCCTCGGTCAGTTGCGCCGATGCGGCCTCGGCCTCTTGCAAGACACCCGCGGCCTCGCGCGCGGCCCCCTGTGCGGCCTCGAGCCGAGCGTCATGGCCTTCGCCGGCCTTCGCGATCTCACGCGCTTCCCATTCCAGCCGGGCGATGGTTTCACCGGCGTCCTTGTTCAGCCCCGCCTCCCGGTCGATATCGCGGGTCAGCTGGTCGATGCGGGCGCGCAGCGTCGCGATCATGTCGCGCGCGCGGGCTTCTTGATCCTGCAAGGCATCGCGCTGGACCTGTAGGCGTTGCAGGACGGCAGCGGCAATCGCCTCTTCCTCGCGCAGGGGCGGCAAGGCATCCTCGGCACCCTGCCGCGCCTTGGTCGCATCGCGCGCAGCACGTTCGGCCTGTGCTGCGGCCGTCGTGCGGTCGCGCAACAGGTTGGTGGCCTCGAGCAAGGCATCATCCGCCTCTTGCCAGCGGCGGAACAACAACATGCCCTCCGCGCGGCGCAGACTTTCGCCGATCTCGCGGTACCGCGCCGCTTGCCTTGCCTGCCGCGCCAATTGTGCCAATTGCGCGGCCAGCTGGTCGATGACATCATCAACACGCGTCAGGTTGGTTTCCGCACCTTTCAGTTTCAACTCGGCCTCGTGACGGCGCTGGTACAGACCGGAAATGCCTGCCGCTTCTTCCAGAATACGGCGGCGCGACTTGGGCTTGGCGTTGATCAGTTCCGCGATCATGCCTTGGCGCACGAGCGCAGGCGAATGCGCTCCAGTGGACGCATCCGCAAACAGCATCTGCACATCCCGCGCGCGCACGTCCTTGGTACCGACCTTATACGCAGACCCTGCATCACGCGTGATCCGGCGCACGATTTCAAGCTGGTCAGCATCATTGAATGCGGCAGGCGCCAACCGTTCGGCATTATCGATGATCAGCGACACTTCGGCGAAATTGCGCGCTGGCCGTGTGGCGGCACCGGCAAAGATCACATCCTCCATCCCACCGCCGCGCATGGCCGAAGCGCGATGTTCGCCCATCACCCAGCGCAAGGCTTCCAGCAGGTTGGACTTGCCACAGCCATTCGGCCCGACCACGCCGGTCAGACCATCCGCGATGATCAGATCCGTCGGATCGACGAAGCTTTTGAAGCCATTCAATCGCAGTTTGCTAAAACGCACTGGTTCGCTGCCCTTGATTCTTTGCCTGACAAAGATGCTGACGCCTCAGGCGGGTCCGAGTCAACGAAACCAAGCTACATAAGGGCGTTTTCAGCCGTTTATCCACAAGATATTGCGAAACCCCATCTTCAGAGCCGAAATATCCCCGCCGGAGGCCGCGCCAGTGGCGCTTCTGACACGGCCAGGGTCGGTTACGGGCTTGACCGCGTGCCGCCAATGCAGGCACAACATGACGGCACGGTTCCCCGCACGGCGCGCAGCGTCAGGGGATCAAATGGGAATGTGGACGCGCCGATCCTGTCAGGGAGGCGCCAAGCCACAGCCGCCCCCGCGACTGTATGCGGAGAGTGCCTTGTTAACATGCCACTGGGTCCGCCCGGGAAGGCAACAAGGTGCATCGACCCGCAAGCCAGGAGACCAGCCATGCACCGGGGATCGCCCCGGCCAACAACAACGGACGGGGTGTTCCGTGGGGGTTTTGCACCGGCCGTATGGCACGTGCTTCCCATGAAATCCCCCCTTTAGTCGATCCAAAGGGGACGAAAATGAAAAGAATTCTTACCATCGCAGGGCTAAGCCTTGCCGCATCGCCTGCCTTTGCGCATCACCCGCTGGGTGGTTTGCCGATGGAAACCTTCACCCACGGCCTGCTTTCGGGCGTTGGCCATCCGGTGCTGGGCTTTGATCATCTGTTCTTTGTCGCGGCCATGGGCATCGCTGCGACCTTTACGGCCAACCGTCTGCTCACACCCGCGGCCTATATCGGCGCGATGCTGGCCGGCTGCGTGCTGATGTATGCGGGCATCGCGATGCCACTGGCCGAAACGATGATCGTGCTGTCGCTTCTGGTCGTCGGTGGGATCGTTCTGTCGGGCAAAGGCTTGACCACGACGACCGCGTTGATGGTCTTTGCGGCCTTCGGCCTGTTCCACGGATCGGCCTTTGGCGGTTCGATTGCAGGACAAGAAGGCGGTGTCGGCGGCGGCGTGCTGGTCGGCTACCTGATCGGCCTGGGCGCGATCCAGTACTTGATCGCCATCGGTGCTGGCTGGGCCACACGCAAGCTGGGAGCCACGGACGCGAGTGCCGTAACCGCCCGTCTGGGCGGCGCGATGGTCGCAGGTGTCGGCGTATTCCTCGCGCTGGAAATCATCGAAGGTCCGATTGTCGCCGCCCTCGTCGGCTAAACTTGCAACCTGCATCCCTGAGGGCGGCCCACCGCGGCCGCCCCTTTTCACGTTTTCCGCCATCAAGGACACCCCATGCCCGCCAAAATCCCCGCCACCATCGTCACCGGCTTTCTTGGCTCTGGCAAAACGACGCTGATCCGGCACATGCTTCAAAACGCGAACGGCAAACGGATCGCGCTGATCATCAACGAGTTCGGTGACCTTGGCGTCGATGGCGACATCCTCAAGGGCTGCGGCGAAGAGGTCTGTTCCAAGGACGATATCGTCGAATTGTCGAACGGCTGCATCTGCTGCACCGTCGCTGATGATTTCATCCCCACGATGGAGGCGCTTTTGGCGCGCAATCCAGCCCCCGACCATATCGTGATCGAGACATCCGGCCTCGCCCTGCCACAACCTTTGGTGCGCGCGTTCAACTGGCCGGGCATTTCGACCCGTGTTACTGTGGACGGCGTCGTCACTGTCGTCGATGGCCGCGCCGTGCAGGACGGCCAGTTCGCCCATAACATCGCCGCAGTCGATGCCCAGCGCGCCGCCGACGACAACCTTGACCACGAAACACCGCTGTCGGAATTGTTCGAAGACCAGATTGCCTGCGCCGACATGATCGTCGTGAACAAGACCGACCTGCTGACCGCCGAAGAGGCCGACAGCCTTGCCGCGCAATTGCGCACCGACAGCCGCGACGGCGTGCAGGTTGTCAAAACCAGCATGGGCGCATTGCCCGTTGATGTGCTGTTGGGGCAAGGTATAGGGGCTGAGGGTGATCTGGAATCGCGCCATGAAATCCACCACCATCATCACCACCACGATGATGACGAGGATGATCACGAGGATGACGATCATCATCACGATCACGGCCATGACGAATTTGAGTCATTCATCGTCACCCGTGACGAGGTGAGCGATGCCGCAGCCTTTGCCGCCCAAGTCAGCGCTGTGATCAAGTCCAACAACATCCTGCGCCTGAAAGGCTTTGTCGCTGTCACCGGCAAACCGATGCGCATGACCTTGCAGGCGGTCGGCCCACGCGTTGACACCTATTTCGACCAGCCCTTTGGTGATGCCCCGCGCCAGACCCGGCTTGTCGTGATCGGCGAGGCCGGTCTGGACCAATCCGCGATCACCGCCGCCTTGCAAGCATGATCATCGTCGGCATCACCGATCCGCATGATGCGCAGGCAACGGCCCTGCTGCAGCAAAGCCACGCGCTGATGCAGGCGCTGTTCCCGCCAGAGGATAATTTCTACCTGTCCATTGACGATCTGGTGGCCAGCGACATCCATTTCTACACCGGCCGGATCGGCGATGTGATCCTTGGCACCGGCGCGCTGCGGGTCTGCGACGGCTATGGCGAGATCAAGTCGATGTTCGTGGATGAGGCCGCGCGCGGCAAAGGTGTGGCTGATGCAATCCTGCGCCAGATCGAGGATCAGGCGCGCAGCCTGTCATTGCCGTTGCTGAAACTGGAAACCGGCAACATCCTGCATGCAGCACACAAGCTTTACGCAAGGCATGGGTTCACGCCTTGCGGACCGTTCGGCGATTATCCAGAAACCGCCAGTTCGGTTTTCATGGAAAAGCGGCTGTGATCTCAGCCTTTCTTTTCCTCGGCGGCCTTTTTCATCCGCGCCAGCAATTCGGCCTTGTCGGGACGCGCGCCAAACGGCTTTTTCTTCGATCCCGGCGCATTGTGTTCTTCGTGCTTGGGGCCTTTTTTAGCCATTTTCGGTGCTCCTGCAGCGTTGTAATCCATGGGTCTATCCTCGTGTTTGGCCGCCTCTTAGCACAAGGCAAAAGCTGATGCACCTGCTCGCCGCCACCCCCGGTGCGATTTCGGACGGGACCGAACCTGTCGATCTGGGCCAGACGCCTGCCAATGTGGTCATCATCTCTGCCGCCGATACCGAACTGGCCGCCCTGGCCGAAGCACGGGCCGAAATGCCTGACCCGCCCACCTTGCGGCTGGCCAATATGCTGCATCTGGCACATCCGATGTCGGTCGATCTGCATCTGGACGATTGCGCCACCAAGTCGCGTCTGGTGATCGCACGCATTCTTGGTGGTGCAGGCTATTGGAAATACGGCCTGACCCAGTACGCGGCGCGCCTGCACGACGCGGGCGTGCCCGTGGCCTTTCTGCCCGGCGACGACAAACCCGACCCCGAATTGCGCGGGCTGTCCACCGTCAGCGGCACCGATTACGATGCACTTTGGTCCTATCTGGTCGAAGGTGGGCCACAAAACAACATCAACGCGCTGGCCTATGCAAAGGCGATGCTGGACGGCAGCGACAAACCCAGCGCCGCTGCCCCCTTGCTGCGCGCCGGCATCTACTGGCCCGGTGCGGGCATCGCCGATCTGACAACGGCACAGGCGGCATGGACACCTGACGCGCCCATCGTGCCGATCATCTTTTACCGCGCCTTGGTGCAGGGCGGCGGGCTGAATCCGATCAACCGCCTGACCCGCAGCCTGTCGCGCGCCGGCCTGAACCCGCTGCCGATCTTCGTGGCCAGCCTGAAAGACCCCGTCAGCACCGCCACGCTCGACCATATATTCACCGTCACCCCACCCGATGTGATCCTGAACTGCACCGCATTCGCCGTGGGCTCGCCCCATGACGGCGACGACAGCCCGCAAAACCCATTGCTTGCCAACAATGCGCCGATCTTTCAGGTGATCCTGTCAGGTGCCTCCGAGGCGTCATGGGCAGAGGGCCTGCACGGCCTGACCGCACGCGACATCGCCATGAACGTGGCCCTGCCAGAAGTTGACGGGCGCATCCTGTCGCGCGCGATCAGCTTCAAGGGCGAGGCGTTCTTTGACGACGCTACCCAATGCCCGATCGCCACCTATCAGGCGCGCGGCGACCGCGTCGATTTCGTCACGCAACTGACCGCGAATTGGGCGCGCATGCGGCACACACCCGCCAAGGCCAAAAAAGTCGCCCTGATCCTCGCCAATTACCCCAACAAGGACGGACGGCTTGCCAATGGCGTCGGCCTCGACACCCCCGCCGCGACGATCCACACGCTGAACCTGCTGACGCAGGCGGGCTACCAGACTGATCCACCCGCCGACAGCGCGACCCTGATGGCCCAAATCATGGCCGGCCCTACCAACTGGCTGACCGACCGGGCCGATAAACAGGGCGGCGTATTCCTGCCACTTGAAACCTACCGCCAGCATTTTGACGCTCTGCCATGGGACATCAAGGAGCAAATCACCACCCGCTGGGGCGCCGCAGAGGACGACCCGTTCTTCGCTTTGTCCGAACTACTCCCGCCGGAGGCCCCAAGCCGCGCCAGCGGCGCAGGTTTTGCCCTCTCCATCCACCGCTTCGGCAATGCAGTCGTGGGCCTGCAACCCGCGCGCGGCTATAATATCGACCCGACAGACACCTATCATTCCCCCGATCTGGTCCCGCCGCATAATTACCTCGCCTTCTATTTCTGGCTGCGGCACCACTGGGAGGCCGATGCGATCGTCCACATGGGAAAGCACGGCAATCTGGAATGGCTACCGGGCAAGGCCGTCGCCCTGTCGGAAACCTGCTGGCCAGAGGCTGTTTTTGGCCCCACACCGCATATCTATCCTTTCATCGTCAATGATCCTGGCGAAGGCACACAGGCCAAAAGGCGCGCCTGTGCCGTCATCATCGACCACCTGACGCCGCCGCTCACACGTGCTGAAAGCTATGGGCCGATGCGCGATCTGGAAGCCTTGGTCGATGAATACTACGAGGCAGCCGGCGTCGATCCGCGCCGGGTGACCCACCTGCGGCGCGAAATCCTTTCGCTGTCCGAGGCAACAGGGCTATCGCGGGACGTGGGCTTTACAGGCGACAACAACACCGACCTTGGCAAGCTCGATTCCTACCTATGCGAGTTGAAAGAGGCGCAGATCAGGGACGGACTGCATATTTTTGGGCAATCGCCCACGGGACAACAAGAAATCGACCTTGCCATCGCGCTCGCCCGCGTGCCGCGCGGAAATGGCAAGGGGCACAATGCCTCGCTCCTGCGGGCCTTGGCGGAGGACCTTGGCATCAGCATTGACCCACTTGATTGTGATATGGCAGCACCAGCGCCCGAAAAGCCGGACGCATTGGCCGATGGCACGACATGGCGGACCAATGGCGACACCGTGGAACGTCTCGAAAACCTGTCACAACGCCTTGTGCGGGACGGCGGGCGGGGCGTCGTGGGGTTTACCCCACGCGCGTCGCAGGCCGTTGTGCAAACCATCCGCGACGATATCCTGCCCACGATCCGCGCTTGCGGCCCGGCGGAAGGAACGGCCCTGCTCACCGCGCTTGCAGGGCATTTCGTTGCCCCCGGCCCGTCGGGTGCGCCAACACGCGGGCGGCTTGATGTGTTGCCCACGGGGCGCAATTTCTTCAGCGTGGACAGCCGGGCCGTGCCAACGCCCACCGCTTGGGCGCTTGGGTGGAAATCGGCCAATCTGCTGATCGAAAAACACCTGCAGGATCACGGTGACTGGCCGCGCAGCATGCTGATTACGGCATGGGGCACCGCCAATATGCGCACAGGCGGCGATGATATCGCACAAGCCTTGGCCCTGATGGGCGTCAAGCCGACATGGGACAGCGCCAACCGGCGCGTCACTGGGTTCGACGTTCTACCACAAACAGTGCTGGGCCGCCCGCGTGTCGATGTGACCCTGCGCATCTCCGGCTTTTTCCGCGACGCCTTTCCGCAGCTGATCGCGCTGGTCGACAGTGCCGCACGCGCAGTACAGGCGCTGGATGAACCCGCAGACCTGAACCCTGCCGCTGCACGCTCCCAGGCGGGCGAAGACGCCACCCGCGTTTTCGGCTCAAAACCGGGCGCTTATGGCGCGGGGCTGCAGGCCCTGATCGACGAACGTATCTGGTCCGACAAATCCGATTTCGCCGCCGCCTATATCGCTTGGGGCAGTTATGCTTATGGTGCCAAGGCCAGCGGCGCGCGGGCAGAAGCCGCGTTCAAGCAGCGCCTGTCCCAAGTCGAAGCCATCGTGCAGAACCAGGACAACCGCGAACATGACATCCTCGACAGCGACGATTATTACCAGTTCGAAGGCGGGGCCGCCGCCGCCGTCAGCACTCTGCAGGGGCGCGAGCGCCCGATCTATCACAACGACCATTCGCGCCCCGAACGGCCGGTGATCCGCACCCTCGACGATGAAATCGGGCGTGTCGTGCGATCGCGCGTGGTCAATCCCAAATGGATCGACGGGGTGAAACGGCACGGCTACAAAGGCGCGTTCGAGATTGCAGCGACGGTCGATTACCTTTTCGCCTTCGCCGCCACGACAGGGGCCGTGCGCAACCACCATTTCGATCTGGTCGAAGCCGCGTTTCTGGCCGACGATGCCACCCGCGACTTTATCGCCGATGCCAACGCCCCCGCGCTGCGCGAAATAGCCCAGCGCCTGCAAGAAGCCATCGACCGCAACCTGTGGCAACCTGCTTCGAATTCCGCGCGCGCGCGCATCGCGGGCCTGTTATGATCTGCGCAAAGGAGACTGCCAATGACCGATGACCCCGACCGCCACGCGATGAAAATGGCCAAGAAAAAGGCTGCGCGTGACAAGATCATGGCGACAAAGACCGACCAGAAAGGTTTGATTATCGTCCATACCGGCAAGGGCAAGGGTAAATCATCCGCTGCCTTTGGCATGATTTTCCGCTGCATCGCGCATAATATGAAATGCGCCGTCGTGCAATTCATCAAGGGGGGTATGTCGACCGGCGAACGTGACCTGATCCTTGCCAAATTCAGTGACACCTGCGCGTTTCACACCATGGGCGAAGGTTTCACCTGGGAGACGCAGGACAAATCTCGCGATACCGAAATGGCGCAGGCGGCTTGGGCACAGGCAAAGGAATTGATCGTTGATGACACCAATTCCATGGTGCTATTGGACGAAATCAACATCGCGATCCGCTATGATTATGTCGCTATCGCGGATGTCGTGGCCTTTCTGCGCGATCACAAGCCGCCGATGACCCATGTCGTGCTGACGGGGCGCAACGCGCATGAGGACCTGATCGAATTGGCAGATTTGGTGACCGAAATGGAGCTGGTCAAGCATCCGTTCCGGTCGGGGATCAAGGCGCAGATCGGGGTCGAGTTCTGATCGTTATCCATTTTTCATATTTTCGTTACATTGCTTGCGCTGAACCCATAGGTTGAGTTAATTTCACCCTATGGGTGCAAGCGTTCTGCAATTATCGGATATGGTGGCAACGGGCGTCCAGCGCGCGGTCTATCTGCATCCGCTTGACCCGACCAAGCTGATCAAAGTGCTGCGGCCTGCGGGCTCCGTGCCGCGTCGGACCAATTTCAACGGAATCATGGACCGGCTCCTGCCCGGCACACGGCTGCGCCAGATCCACAAAGAATATACCGAGTATCTGCGCGTCATGCTGAACCATCCAGAGCCTGACTTTCACACGCCCATCGCGCATATGTTCGGCTTTAGCCAGACAAGCGAAGGGCTGGGCTGCATCACTGAACGGGTGATGGAGCCGGGCCGCCAAGTCGGCGAGACGCTGGGTGCCAAAGCGGCCGCTGGCACATTGACGCCAGCGCATATCGCCATGCTGAACGACACAGTCCAGCGCATCTATGCCAGTGATATCCGCGCCAGCGACATGAACCCCAACAACTTCGTCTTTGGTCAGAGGGACAATGGCACCGGCCCGGGACCAGAGGAATGTGTGCTGGTCGATGGTTTCGGCGATATCCACGCGATCCCCGTCCGGTCGATGGCGCGCTGGTCCAACCGGATGGGGCTGGATGACAGCTGCAAACGGCTGGCGCGCAACGCAAAGCTGCACTGGGACGCCAAAGCGCGGGAATTCGCACTGCCCCGCTAGGCGGCTTGGCTGTTGGCCAGCAACAGCGTATGACGGACCATCGCGACAGTCCTGAAAGAAACGCCATGACCGATGATACCGAAGATCTGCAAGACACCTATCCCGGCGCAGGCACGTTCCGATTTGGCGATACGCCCGAGCTGTGCCAATATCTGATCGGCCTTGTCAGGCAGCGCAAGAAAACCGCGACCTGCGGGGCGGCGGCGGACTTTGCGGATGACCCAGACTCCATGCCCGTCGTCGGCCGCTGCGACATTGCCGCCAATTGGGATGGCACGCCCGCACTGGTGATCCGCACGACCAAAGTGCAGCAAATTCGCTTTTGCGACGTGACCGAGGAAATGGCACTGGCCGAGGGGGCGAACGACAGCCTGTTGGGCTGGCGCAAGGATCACAAGGCCTATTTCAAACGCAACGGCGGTTTTGACCCCGAGATGATGCTGGTCTTTGAGCATTTCACGCTGGTCGAGGATCTGGCCGGGCGCGAGTTGTGACATGCGCCTCTGGATCGCCTGCCTGCTGGTCATGATCATTGGCGCGCATATCGCAATGTGGACATCGGACATGCCGCGCGATCTGGCCCTGCGGCTGACGCTGATCAATGCGGCGGGCTGGGCGGTGATCCTGCTGCCCGCTTGGGCGGTCAGCAAATGGGCGGCGGCGCACAAGCACCGGTAAGGTGGGTCATGACCCACCCTACGGGCCTTTCGCATTGCGGCAAGATCGGCTAGATCGCTTGCAAATGACTTTTCTTGGATGAACAGATGAAATTCACGCTTTCCTGGCTGAAACACCACCTTGAAACCGATGCTTCGGTGGATCTGATCGCCGAAACCCTGACCGATCTCGGGCTTGAGGTCGAAGGCGTGGAAAACCCCGCCGAACGTCTGGCGGATTTCACCATCGGCTATGTCGAAAGTGCGGAAAAGCATCCCGACGCCGACAAATTGCGCGTCTGTCAGGTCCAGACCAAGGACGGGTTGACCCAGATCATTTGTGGCGCACCCAATGCGCGCGCGGGCATCACCGTCGTGATCGCCAGCCCTGGCACCTATGTCCCCGGCATCGACACGACCATCGGCGTGGGCAAGATCCGGGGCATCGAAAGCCATGGCATGATGTGTTCCGAACGCGAGATGGAACTGTCCGAAGAACATGACGGCATTATCGAGCTGCCATCAGGCACGGTCGGCCAGACCTTTACCGACTGGCTGGCGCAAAACCAGCCTGAAAAGGTCGATCCCGTGATCGAAATCGCGATCACCCCGAACCGCCCCGATGCGCTGGGTGTGTACGGCATCGCACGCGATCTGGCCGCGCGCGGGCTTGGCACGCTGAAACCCCTCACGATCGATCCGGTGCCTGCCTCTTTCACCGCTGATCTGAGCGTGTCGATTGATGATGATACCCACGACGGATGCCCCGTGTTCTGTGGCCGCTTGATCCGTGGCGTCAAGAACGGCCCTAGCCCTGCGTGGCTGCAAACGCAGCTGCGCGCCATTGGCCTGCGTCCGATCAGCTTTCTTGTCGATGTGACCAACTGGTTCACCTATGATCTGAACCGGCCTTTGCATGTGTTCGATGCCGACAAAGTGCAGGGCGATCTGCGCGTCCACCGCGCCAAGGGTGGCGAGACGATCCTTGCGCTGGATGACAAGACCTACACCCTGCAGGCAGGTCAGATCGCGATTTCCGATGACCACGGCGTGGCAAGCATTGCCGGAATCATGGGCGGTGATGCGACCGGTTGCACCGACGAGACGGTCAATGTCTTTGTTGAAAGCGCCTATTGGGACCCGATCCAGATCGCCTATACCGGCCGTGCGCTGAAAATCAATTCCGACGCCCGCTACCGGTTCGAGCGCGGCATCGACCCCGCCTTCACCCCCGAAGGTCTGGAACATGCCGTGCGGATGATCGTCGATCATGCGGGCGGCGAGGCGTCCGAACTGATCATCGCAGGCGCCGTGCCGGACACATCGCGGGCTTACCGTCTGGATGCGCAGCGCCTGATCAGCCTTGTCGGCATGGATATCCCCGAAAGCACCCAGCGCCAGACGCTGACTGCCCTCGGATTCCGGCTCGAAGGCGATATGGCGCATGTGCCGTCATGGCGCCCCGATGTACAGGGCGACGCCGATCTGGTCGAAGAGGTCGCGCGCATCGCGTCCCTGACCAAATTGCAAGGCAAGCCGATGCCGCGCATGGATGCCGGTGTGCCAAAACCGATCCTGACCGCAGGCCAGCAGCGCCAGCAATCTGCGCGCCGAACCATGGCGGCGTTGGGCTATAATGAATGTGTCACCTATAGCTTTGTCGATGCGCAGGCCGCGACACTTTTTGGCGGCGGTGATGATGCGACGATGCTGGAGAACCCGATTTCCAGCGAATTGTCGCATATGCGCCCGAACTTGTTGCCCGGTTTGCTGCGGGCCGCGGCCCGCAATCAGGCGCGCGGTTTCATGGATATGGCCCTGTTCGAGGTCGGTGCCGGTTTTCACGGTGGCGAGCCGGGCGAACAGCACAACCTGATCACCGGTGTGCTGATCGGCAAGACCGCCAGCAAGGACGTGCATGGCACGTCGCGCGCGGTCGATCTGTACGACGCCAAGGCCGATGCGGAATCAGTGCTGGCCGCCATTGGTGCCCCCGCCAAGGTGCAAATCCTGCGCGGTGCGGCTGATTGGTGGCACCCCGGGCGGCACGGCATGATCTGCCTTGGCCCGAAAAAGGTTCTGGCCGTCTTTGGCGAACTACACCCAAAGGTCCTGCGCGAGATGGATATCAAAGGCCCCGCCGTCGGCTTTACGATCTGGCCCGACGAAGTGCCGGTGCCCAAGTCCAAGACCAACACACGGCCCGCGCTGGTGGCGACCGACCTGCAAGCGGTCGAGCGTGATTTTGCTTTTGTCGTGGGTGCAGATGTCGAGGCACTGACGCTGGTCAATGCCGCGTTGGGTGCCGACAAGGCGCTGATCACCGATGTGCGGGTCTTTGACCAATTCATTGGCGGCAATCTGGGCGAGGGGAAGAAATCTCTTGCCGTCACGGTGCGCCTGCAACCTACGACCACGACGCTGAAGGATGCCGATATCGAAGCGGTCAGCGCAAAAATCGTGGATAAGGTGACAAAGGCGACGGGCGGCATTCTGCGCGGTTAAACTTGTCATCTGTCTGACAGGCAATCGGCGTAAAATGCCAATTGAGGGAGAATACGATGATAGATTCAGCCATTTTCTGGGACCGCGCGGCAGAAAAATACGCAGCTTCCGCCATCGGCAATCCTGCCGCATACCAGTACACACTGGGCCGGACCCGTGGTTATCTGCGCCCGACCGATCATGTGCTGGAAATCGCCTGTGGAACTGGGTCAACGGCCGTGCTGTTGGCCCCGGATGTCGCCAGCTATCTGGCCACGGATGTATCGCCCGAAATGATCCGCATCGCGCGGGGCAAGCTGCCAGTCAAGGCTGCTGATCTGCGGTTTGATGTGGCGGGGGAATTGCCGGAAACTGGGCCGTTTGACGTGGTGCTTGCACATTCTTTCTTTCACCTTGTACCTGATATGGAACGACGCATGGCGCAGATCTTTGATCTGCTCACGCCGGGAGGATATTTCATATCCAAGACCGCTGCGCTGAAAGGGCGCAGCTTGAAATGGACCCTGATAGGCGCGGTGATCCCGCTTGTGCAGATGCTGGGCAAAGCGCCATTCCTGCGCAAATTCACTGTGCAGGAATTGGAAGGTGCAATATGTGCCGCCGGGTTCGAGATTGTCGAAAGCGGCGATTTCGCAATCCCTGCACGCTATATCGTGGCGCGCAAACCGGGGGTGGCCAGCGGGGGTTAAGGCGTTAGGATGTCGCCAAACACAGGAGACACTGCCAATGACGTTGCATATTTACCTTTCCGGCGAAATCCACACCGACTGGCGCGACCAGATTATTGCGGGGGCTGCTGATCTGGATGTGGTCTTTTCCGGGCCGGTCACGGATCATGCGGCATCAGATGATTGCGGCGTCGCGATCATGGGCGCAGAGGCGCAAAAGTTCTGGCACGACCATAAAGGTGCGAAGCTTAACGCTATCCGCACAAGGCACGGGATCGAGACCGCCGATATCGTCGTGGTCCGCTTCGGTGATCAATACAAACAATGGAACGCAGCCTTTGACGCGGGCTATGCGGCGGCGATGGGCAAATCGCTGATCGTGATGCATGGGCCGGATCATCAACATGCGCTCAAAGAGGTGGATGCCGCAGCACTCGCCGTGGTGGAAACACCGCAGCAGGTGGTGGATGTGCTCACCTATGTGCTGCACGGCAGCTTGCCGGATCGGCAGGGATAAATTGGGCGCGTGCCGGGGTGAACACCGGTTTGCGCTAAAAGAAAACCGATGGCTTTATCATGCGGGGTTGCTACAATCTGACGCTGTAATGTGCAGAACGATTCAGCCAGAGGAACAAATCATGTTAAACGAATTCAAGGACTTCATCGCCAAGGGCAGCGTGATGGACCTCGCCGTCGGGATCATCATCGGCGCAGCTTTTACCGCCATCGTCAGCAGTCTTGTCAATGACCTGATCCAACCGCTGATTGGGCTGATCATCGGCGGGATCGACTTTAGCGGTCTCAGCTTTGGCCTGGGTGACGCGCAATTCATGTATGGCAATTTCATTACCGCAACGATCAATTTCCTGATCATCGCTTTCGTGGTGTTCATGCTGGTCAAGGCGGTCAACCGCGTCAAATCCATCGCAGACAAACCCGATGACATCGCGCCAGAGGTCCATACCGGCCCGTCGGAGCTGGATATCCTGATCGAAATCCGTGACGCGCTGGCCAAACGGCCCTAAGCTACGACAGGCCCGCCTTGCAGCGGGCCTTTTGTGTTACGCCTTCAGCGCCAGGGCAGGCGACAGCACGTCGATGCCCAGCGCCTTGCCAACGGCATAATAGGTCAGCCGCCCCGCATGCACGTTCAGCCCTGCCAGCAGATGCGGATCATCCTCGCAGGCCTGCCGCCAGCCCTTGTCAGCCAGCGCCAGCATGAAGGGCATTGTCGCATTGCCCAGCGCGATGGTCGATGTGCGCGCCACCGCCCCCGGCATGTTCGCCACGCAATAATGCATGATCCCGTCCACGTCATAGATCGGGTCCTGATGCGTCGTGGCGCGGGATGTCTCGAAACAGCCGCCCTGATCAATCGCAACATCGACCAGCACGGCACCCTGTTTCAGCTCGGCCAGTTGCGCGCGTGAAATCAGCTTGGGTGCTGCGGCGCCGGGGATCAGCACCGCGCCGATGATCATATCCGCCGCGCGGGCCAGCGCGATCGTGTTGGCCTTGCTGGCATAGCTGGTCTTGAACTGACCGCCGAACGTATCATCCAGATAGCGCAAGCGCGGCAGCGACCGGTCCAGCACGGTCACATCCGCCCCCATTCCTGCCGCGATCCGCGCGGCGTGGGTGCCCACGACACCGCCGCCGATCACAACGACCTGAGCAGGGCCGACACCCGGCACACCGCCCATCAGCACACCGCGCCCGCCATTGGCCTTTTGCAGCGTCCATGCGCCCACCTGCGGTGCAAGCCTGCCCGCGACCTCTGACATGGGGGCGAGCAACGGCAGACCGCCGCGATCATCTGTGACGGTTTCATAGGCAATGCAGGTCGCACCCGACGCCATCAGGTCGCGCGTCTGGTCGGGGTCGGGTGCCAGATGCAGATAGGTGAACAGAATCTGGCCAGCGCGCAGCATTTTGCGCTCGACCGGTTGCGGCTCCTTGACCTTCACGATCATGTCGGCGCTGGCGAATATCTCTGCCGCCGTCCCCGCGATCTGCGCACCGGCGGCGCTGTAATCATCGTCGCTGAAACCCGCGCCGATGCCTGCGCCGGTTTCGATCATGACCTTGTGGCCGTGTGCTACAGCCTCTTGCGCGGCATCGGGAGTAACCCCGACCCGAAATTCCTGTGGTTTGATTTCTTTTGGACAGCCAATCAGCATTGCGAACCTCCCGCGTGATGGGTTCACCCTGCATGCGTGCCGTTGCAATTTCTGGGGATTTATGTTGGTTGATAGCATGATTTACGCTAGGATCGTGCGTATTATAACCACTTTGTGAAAGGATCTTGCAGGCTATGGACCTCGATAGCATCGACCGCCGAATCCTCGCTGTTTTGCAGAAATCGGGGCGCATTTCCAACGCGGACCTGTCAGAGGTCGCGAACCTGTCGCCTTCGGCCTGTCACCGCAGGGTGCAGCGGCTGGAAAAGGACGGCTATATCCGCGAATATGTCGCCTTGCTGGACCCGCGCAAAATGGGGCGGCCAACAACCGTTTTCGTTGAAATCACGCTGAGTGGTCAGGCAGACGAGGTGCTGGACGCGTTCGAAAAAGCCGTGGCGAAAGTGCCCGACGTGCTGGAATGTCACCTGATGGCGGGCACGGCGGATTACCTGCTCAAGGTCGTGGCCGGCGATACCGAGGATTTCGCCCGTATCCACCGCAAACATCTTGCAACCTTGCCCGGTGTCGCGCAGATGCAATCCTCCTTTGCACTGCGCAATGTGCGCCAGACGACCGCCTTACCAGTCTAGACAATTTTGATGCAGCGGCATTTCGCCCTATCATTGCGACAGCCAAACCACCTGACGAGCAACACTTGGCCCGACCTGATCGGTGGCGGTATCGCGCTGTATTCACTGCTGATGGTCATCGTCCTTGGGACGCGCGGATACCTCGCCTGCCTCGGGCGTCAGCCCGTAAGGTGCCGCAAGGTTCCAGACATGGGCTGGAACCATATTCTTGATCTTGGCCGGCTCTTCGCGGCGCAGATGCAGGATGGTTTCAGCTGCCTTCATCTCGAGCCGCGCGCGGGCGAATTCCAGCCCGCGCGGCCCGATCTTGGGCATCAGCCAGCCCATGATCCCACGCATGAAATCGGGCATCCGGCGCAGCGGCAAGCCCCCCGCCGCCAGCCGCGTATTTTCGACAAAGCCTTTGACCGCCCCCGCCCGCTTGCCGCGTGATCCGGGTGCGGCCAGCGTAACCTCTGCACCCAAGCCGTCCAGCATTTCCTGCCCGCGCACGTTACGCACGATCAGCCATTGTTCCCCTTCGCCCGCCATATAGCCCACGGTGATATCGGCCAGCCGGTTGGTGTAATCCACGCAGGTCCGGCAGGTCGTGGGAAAGAAATCGCGCGGCAGATCGGCGATCGGTAGTTTCAGGAACGGGATCAGGCGCTCACTGCCATCGGCAAATCGCAATTCGACATGATAATCCGCGCGGAATTCCAGATAGGTCACGGTATCGGGCGCATCGGTCAGTCGGGCCAGAAAGCCGTGGAAATTCTCGGTCGTGGTATTGTCAGAACAGGGCGTGCCGATGACATAGATCCGCTCAAACCCCAATTGCGCCTCGAGCGCGCGCAAGGCGTAGATCTGGCAAGGAATCCCGATCACGGCAATCCGCCGATGCCCGGCCGCGCGCGCCGGTTCCAGCAAGGCCAGCAACGGGGCATAGCCCATGCGCATCCCCCGCGCCTCGGCCATATCAGCGGCATCGGTGATGATCGCAGGGCGCGGGCGCCAGCGGTCGGCAGGATCAGCCACCATCGTCAGTACTGCATCGACAGCGCCGGTTTCCAACAGCCGTTCGGCCAGCCGCGTCGTCAGGCCGGTCCATTGCGCGCCTTGGCGTGCAGGCTGCAAAGCCGCGCGATACATAGCCCCCGTAACGCCAAAGAACGGCTCATCCCCCTGCATGCCAGCAGCGCGGCCATGCACGCGGGCCTCCATCGCGGGGTAATCGGGTTTGATGAACTGGCAGGCCTTGCCACAGGCGCTGGCATCCGCCATCCGCGACACACCGCAATCGGTGCAAAGCCCACGCGGGGCCGGTTGGGCGAAATCGGGCGTGTTGATTGTCATGCCGCGACCTTACCCTGCCATGCCCCCCTGTCCAGTTTGATTTACACTTTGCGACGGCCCTTTTCCTTAGGGAACTGACGCGGTAAGAGGCAGCACTTGCAAACAAGGAGCCAGCCAAATGGGCTATCGAATCGCTATTGTCGGCGCCACGGGCAACGTGGGCCGCGAAATGCTGAACATCCTCCATGAACGGACCTTTCCGGTGGATGAAATCGTCGCACTTGCCAGCCGCCGGTCGCTGGGTAGCGAAGTCAGCTTTGGCGATACCACCCTGAAGACCAAGGATCTGGACACCTTCGATTTCACTGGCTGGGACATCGCGCTGTTCGCCGTGGGGTCCGAGGCGACCAAGACCTATGCGCCCAAGGCCGCCAAGGCCGGCTGCGTCGTGATCGATAATTCCTCGCTTTACCGCTATGATCCTGATGTGCCGCTGATCGTGCCAGAAGTGAACGCGCAGGCGATCCACGGCTATTCCAAGAAAAACATCATCGCCAACCCCAATTGCTCGACCGCCCAGATGGTTGTCGCGCTCAAGCCCCTGCATGACCGCGCGCGCATCAAGCGGGTTGTCGTCAGCACCTATCAATCGGTGTCCGGCGCCGGCAAGGAAGGGATTGATGAGCTTTGGGACCAGACCAAGAGCATCTACAACCCCACCGACAGCAAGCCACCCAAGAAATTCACCAAGCAGATCGCGTTCAACGTGATCCCGCATATCGACGTGTTTCTTGACGATGGTTCGACCAAGGAAGAATGGAAAATGGTCGCCGAGACCAAAAAGATCCTTGATACCAAGATCAAAGTCACCGCGACCTGCGTGCGCGTGCCTGTGTTCGTCGGCCATTCGGAATCGATCAATATCGAATTCGAGGATTTCCTCGACGAACACGAAGCCCGCGACATCCTGCGCGAAAGCCCCGGTATCATGGTGATCGACAAGCGCGAGGACGGCGGCTACGTCACACCGATCGAATGCGTCGGTGATTACGCGACATTCATCAGCCGCATCCGGCAGGACAGCACGATCGACAACGGTCTGAACCTATGGTGCGTGTCCGACAACCTGCGCAAGGGAGCAGCCCTGAACGCCGTGCAAATCGCCGAAGTCCTGGGACGCGAGTGTCTGAAAAAAGGCTGATTGTCGGTCATAGCTGAACGAAAAAGGCGCTGTTTCAGCGCCTTTTTTATGCGGCGAATTCTGCCGATGGTTGATTTCGGGGCATGCGACACGGCGTCTTTCAGGATATTTCTGGCGTAGACACCTTGGAGTTTTGTGATGATTCGTCTTTTTGTGACCACCAGCTTGCTCGCCCTTGCCGCCCCTGCCTTTGCCGACACGATCACCGGACAGGCGCGCGTCGATACCGTCACGATCTTTCCCGGCCTTGCGACCGTCACGCGGCTGGTGACGCTCGATCTGCCCGCAGGTCAGCATGACATCACTGTCCCTGACCTGCCGCAGGGCCTGTCTGCTGACGGGCTGCGCATTTCTGCACCAGGGCAGGTCCGGCTTGGGGCAGTCAGCCGTGCCTTTGACCGTCTGCCGGTGACGCCCGACCAGTACAGCCCCGCCATTCTGGCTGCCCGTACGCAGGTCGAGCGTCTGGAAGACGTGTTGCGCGAAAGCGATGCAGCCATTGCTACGATCCGCTTGCGCGCGCAGGCCGCAGAGGACCAGATCGCCTTTCTGCAAAGCCTTGGTCAGGCCAGCGCAGGCGAAACGCTGAGCACGATTGCCAACATTCAGGCCCTCGCACAGATGGTCGGGTCGGAAACGCTGGCGCTGCGCACCGCTGCCTTTGCCGCCGAACAAGAGGCGCAGGCTGCCACCCGCGCGCGCAAAAATGATGTCGATGCGCTGGACAATGCCCGCCGCGCCTTGGCCGCGCTGCTGGCCCCCGAGGAGCAAGGTTCTGTACTTTCCTTTACGCTGGATGCCGCCGAGGCGGGCGAGGTCACGCTGGAAATCAACACAACCGAAAGCTTTGCTACTTGGTCGCCAGTTTATGACCTGCGCCTGACCACCGGCGATGATCCGCGTCTGGACATCGACCGCGCCGTCGTCATCAGTCAGGCCACCGGTCAGGATTGGCTGGACGTGCAGCTGATCCTGTCCACCGCGCGCCCCGGTGACCAGATCGCACCCGGTGGTGCCTGGGCAGAGCTGCGCCGCATCATCGCAGAAGACGCGCTGACGCGCGAAGCAACCGGCATGGCCGATGAACCAATGCCCCTGCAACGCAACAGCGCCGTCATGGCCAGCCCGATGATGGACGCGACCCCCATCACCGCACAGGCCGATTTCAGCGGTGCGGCGGTGCTTTATGTCTATCCAAACCGCATTGATATCCGCAACGGGGTCGAGGATTTGCGCCTGCCTCTTGATCAGCTGACCTTTGACGCCGATGTCTGGGCCGAGGCGACACCGATGACAGATGCCAATGCCTATCGCATGGCTGAATTTACCAACACCACCGATGAAATCCTGCTGCCCGGCCGCGCGATGCTGCATGCGGACGGTACAATGATCGGGTTCAGCCACCTGCCTCTGCTAGCGGCGGGGGCCGATCTTGACGTGGGCTTCGGGCCGCAGGACGGGCTGCGCCTTACGCGGATCACGCCGGACAGGTCCGAAGGTGACAGGGGCGTGTTTTCGTCGTCCAATCAACTGGTCGAACGCACGGTCCTGACGGTAGAAAACCTGACAGGACAGGATTGGGAGGTGCTGCTGCGCGATGCCGTGCCCTATTCCGAACAGGACGATCTGCAAATCAGCCTGACTGCGGCGCCAGAGGCCACGCGCCGCGACCCCGACGGCGCGCGCGGGATCGTAGAATGGGACCTGAGCGTGCCTGCGGGTGCCAAACAAGAGGTCGTGATGGAAACCACCCTTCGCTGGCCCAGCGGTTTCGTGCTGCACTAAGGCAGGCCGCTGCGGGTGATGTCACATCTTCACCCGCGCCCCTGCGGGATCGTAGAACGGTTTCAACTGCGCCTCTGCTACGACCCTGACCCCCATTACGTCGATCTCGTACCGGCTGGCCAGCAGGTCATCCACGCTTTCGCCCGCGCAAGGCACATAGCCCATGCCCAAGGCCGCGCCGACATGATGGCCATAGCCGCCAGAGGTCAGATGCCCGACGACCCGCCCGTCACGCAGCACAGGTTCGTTGTGATAGAGCAGCGGCGCGGGATCGGTCAGCTTGAACTGCAATAACCGCCGCGCCAGCCCTGCATCACGCTTGCGCAGCACCGCGTCGCGCCCGATGAACACAGGCTTGTCGGTCTTGACCGCAAAGCCAAGGCCCGCCTCCAGCACATGATCCTCGCAGGTAATGTCATGGCCGAAATGGCGGAAACCCTTTTCCATCCGTGCGGCATCCATCATATGCATCCCGCACAGCTTGAGCCCCATGTCCTGGCCTGCGGCGTGCAGCACCTCGAACACATGGCCGGCCATGTCTGCGCTGATGTAAACCTCCCAGCCAAGCTCACCGACATAGGACACGCGATGCACACGGGCCAGCGCCATGCCGATTTCGATCTCTTGTGCGGTGCCAAACGGATTGTGATCGTTGGAAAAATCGTTTGGCGACACCTTTTGCAGCAACGCACGACTGTGCGGCCCCATGACGGCCAGCACGCCTTCACCCGCTGTCACATCGGTGATGACGGCGGTGTAATCGCCCAGATTGCGCTGCATCCATGTCTGGTCGGCCAGCCGCGTCGCGGCAGGAGTCACGACCAGATAGGCGGTTTCCGACAGGCGGGTCACGGTGACATCCGCCTCGATCCCCGCCTTGGCGTTCAGAAACTGGGTATACACAATGCGCCCGACAGCAACATCCATCTGCGCGCCGCAGATATGGTTCAAAAAGGCGCAGGCATCGCGCCCTTCGACCCTGATCTTGCCAAAGGACGACATGTCATACATGCCGACATTACCGCGCACAGCCGCCAGTTCTGCCCCGACATTACCAAAGAAATTCTGCCGCTGCCAAGAATAGGCGTAGGCCGGGTCCTGACCCGGCACCGCAAACCAGTTTGCCCTTTCCCAGCCTGCCAGTTCGCCCATGACAGCGCCCTGATCCAGCAAATGCCGGTGGAACGGCGTCCGCCTGATGCCACGCGCGGTGGCTTTTTGACGGTAAGGGAAATGATCGGCATAAAGCAGGCCCAGCGTTTCCTTGGACCTCTCAAACAGATAGGTTTTATTGCCCTGAAACGGCTGCATCCGCGATATATCGACATCGCCCAGATCAAAGGGTTTTTCGCCCGCATCCATCCATTGCGACAGCGCCATTCCCGCGCCCCCTGCTGATTGGATACCGATGGAATTGAAACCGGCGGCAACCCAGACATTGTCCATCTCTGGCGCAAGCCCAAGATGATAGGCGTCATCTGGTGTAAAGCTTTCGGGGCCGTTGAAAAAGGTATGAATACCGGCGCTGGCCAGCATCGGCATCCGGTTTACGGCCTGTTCAAGGATCGGCTCGAAATGGTCGAAATCCTCGGGCAGCTGGTCGAATTCGAAATCTTCGGAAATGCCCGCCATGCCCCAAGGCTTGGCGTTTGGCTCGAACGCACCCAGCATAATCTTGCCCGCGTCTTCCTTGTAATAGGCGCATTCATCGGGCACGCGCAGCACGGGCATCTGGGTCAGGCCGGGGATCGGTTCGGACACGATATAGAAATGTTCGCAGGCATGCAGCGGCACGTTGACGCCCGCCATGCGGCCGACCTGATGGCCCCACATCCCCGCGCAATTCACCACCATATCGCAGGTGATCTGGCCGACATCGTCGCCGCTGGCCCAATCCACTGATGTGACCCGCCGCCCCGTGCGGTTGATCGCCGTCACCTTGGTGTGTTCGGCCACAATTGCCCCACGCATCCGCGCGTCCTTGGCCAGTGCCAGCGCAATATTGGCCGGATCGCCCTGCCCGTCCTTGGGCAAAAAGACGCCCGCGGTGACGCCGTCGATGTTCAGATGATGATAGCGGTTCTTGACCTCCGTTGGTGAAATCTCCTCGATCTCCACCCCAAAGGCACGCGCCATTCCGGCCGAGCGGAAAAGCTCCTCGCGCCGCTCGTCCGTCAGCGCCACAGTGATCGACCCCACGCGCCGGAACCCCGTGGCGATCCCCGTCTCCGCCTCCAGCCCGCCATAAAGCTGCTGGCTGTAATTGGCGAGCCGCGTCATGTTGGCCGTTGCGCGCAATTGTCCGATCAGGCCGGCGGCGTGCCATGTGGTGCCGGATGTCAGTTGCTTGCGTTCCAGCAGGACGACATCCTGCCAGCCCAGTTTGGTCAGATGATACGCGACCGAACAGCCGATGACGCCACCACCGATAATCACCACGCGCGCATGTTTGGGCAGCATCAAATCACCTCATGTCCGGCGTCAACAATTGCTGCGCCAGCCGCGCGATATGGGCGGGGCCGACCTCGCAGCAGCCACCGACGATGGTGGCCCTTGGTCGATCCAGCCCAGCGCGAAATGGGCATAGGCATCCGGCCCCAGATCACGGCGCGCAGACAGCGCATCCACCGTAGGCTTGCTTTTCAGGAAATCCTTGGTGATTTGGGTGAACCCGTTGGCATAGGCCCCGAACGGCAGATTGCCTTTGGCAAATGCGGCCATGGCAGCGGCCATCGCCTCTGGCGCGGAACAGTTCGCTAGCAGCGCGCTTGCGCCCTGCGCCGCCTCAAGCACATCGGCCACAGGCTCGCCTGAGCGCAGGCGGCTGCCATCCTCGTCATCCAAGGTTACCGACAACCAGACCGGTTTGCCCAAAGGCAGGGTCGCGGCCAGCACCGCACGGGCATGGGCGACGGAAGCGACGGTTTCGCACAAAAACAGATCAACGCGCGGCGCGATCAGCGCTGCCACCTCGGCATAGGCTGGCACGGCGATATCATGGGCGGGGTGGATATCGGGGCGGTAGCTGGCGATCAGCGGCCCGATGGACCCCGCGATGCGTCCACTGCCCTGCGCCTCGGTCGAAGCGGCGGCGGTCAGATCGGCAAAGCGATCCTCGAGCCCGGTGCCTTCCAGCCTGTCGCGGTGGATGGCATAGGTGTTGGTGGTATGCACCGTAGCCCCGGCAGCGCGGTAATCGGCATGGACCGCCGCCACCATGCCCGGATGGTCGATCATGACCTGCGTAGACCAAAGCGGGGTTGGAGCCTCGCCCGACCGGCGGATCAGTTCCTGGCCCATACCGCCATCAAGAAGGGTGATTTTCGTCATTTTTGTTACCTGTTCCAAACTTTCAATATCACGCCCTGATCCTAGCATTTGCAGGGTCCCACAACGGCGCATCTGGTTGCACTGTGGCGCTGACTTGGGTGCCATAGATATCAATCGCAACCTTGGTGCCTGCCACCGCCAGATCAGCGCGCAGCATCCCCAGCGCGATAGATTTGCCCACGCGGTAGCCAAAGGCGCCTGACGTGGTTTCGCCCACGACAGCACCATCATGCGAAATCGTCGCCATATATGGCGCGTCATATGCGTCCGCATCATCCAGCACCAGCGTGACAAAACGTTTCGCCACGCCGCGCTGTTTTTCCGCCAGCAAGGCTGGTTTGCCAACAAAATCGGGTTTGTCGAAATTGATGAACCGGTCCAGCCCGCCTTCGAGCAAGGAATAATCAGTGCTCAGGTCGCCTTTCCACGCGCGATAGCCTTTTTCGATCCGCAAGGCATTCAGCGCGAACATGCCAAAAGGCACAGCCCCACCACCAAGGATCGCATCATATATCGCGGGCGCATCGGCATTGGCGCAATGCACTTCCCAACCCAGCTCGCCCGCGAAGGATACGCGCAGCAGGTGGCAAGGTTTGCCGCAAACCTGCGCGTCCTGGAACGACAGCCACGGCAGGGTCAGGTCGGCATCGGTCAGCGGTGCCAGAATATCGCGCGCCTTTGGCCCGGTGACCAGCAGGCATTCGTATTGGTCGCTGCGATCCTGCACGCGGACCCCATCGGGCAAGTCGCGCAGCAGGACATCGCGGTCATGCCACTGCGCCACCGATGCGGTGATCAGCCAGATGTCATCATCGCTTTGCGGGATCACCGACATTTCCGTCAGGATACGGCCCCGATCATCGGGGAAATACGCAAGCCCCACGCGCCCCGGTTTGGGCAGGGTGGATGCGGTCAGGCGGTCCACATGCGCCCGCGCGCCCGGACCCGTCACCGCCAGACGGGTGAAACCGGAAATCGCGATGACACCGGCGTGATCGCGCACGGCGGCACATTCCGCGGCGATGCGCGGCTGCCAAGGGCCCGCGCGGCCCCATGTCTGGGTCGCCGCCTCGGACAGATCATCGCCGGATTTGGCGAACCAATTGGCGCGTTCCCAACCGTTATAGGCCCCCATCACGCCGCCCAGCGCCTTGATCCGGTCATGTAACGGCGACAGTCGCTGGTCGCGGCCAGCTGGCCAGGCATGATAGGGAAAATGCATCGCATATTCATGGCCATAGGTCTCGACCGCCTTGGCGTGGCAATACTCCTGCCCCGTGTAATCGGTATAGCGGCGCGGATCGCAGGACCACATGTCCCATTCAGGCTGGCCATCCACGATCCATTCCGCCGCCACCTTGCCCGCGCCACCGCCCTGGGTGATGCCAAAGGTGAACACGCAAGCCTCATAGGCGTTCTTGACGCCCGGCATCGGGCCAAGCAGCGGCAGACCATCGGGAGCATAGGGGATCGGGCCGTTGATGACACGCCCCACCCCTGCGGTGCCAAGGATCGGGACGCGGGCCATCGCGTCTTCGATATACCATTCCAGCCGGTCCAGATCGTCGGGGTAAAGCTGGAAACTGAAATCGTCGGGCTGCGGGTCGTCAGGCGTGACCCAATGCGCACGACAATTGCGCTCGTAAGGGCCAAGGTTCAGCCCGTTCTTGTCTTGGCGCAGGTAATAGCTGCTGTCCACATCCCGCAGCAGCGGCACTTTGCGGCCATTGGCGGCGGTCCATTCTGCCAGCGCGGGGATTTCATCGGTCAGGAAGTACTGGTGCGACATGGTCACCATCGGCACGGTGCGCCCGCCGTAAGGCTTGAACCATTCGCCGACACGCTGCGCGTAATAGCCCGCGGCATTCACTACCTTTTCGCAGGCGATATCGCCCTTGTCGGTATGCACGATCCAGCCACCCGGCGTCTGCGTCACACCTGTTGCAGGACAGAACCGTTCAATGCGCGCGCCCATCTGCCGCGCGCCCTTGGCCAGCGCCTGCGTCAGTTGCGCGGGATCAATATCACCATCGTCGGGATCATATAACGCCCCCGCAAGATCATGCGTTTCCAGGAACGGATAGGCCGCCTGCGCCTCCTCGGGCGTCATCAGCGCAAGGTTCAGCCCCTGATAATTCCCCATCGCGCGGGCGCGGGCGAATTCCTGCATCCGCTCCTTGGAATGCGCCAGCCGGATTGATCCGGTGACGTGATAGTTTATCGGATAATCGACCTCGGCCGCCAGCCGTTTATAAAGCGATAGTGAATAACGCTGCATGTTCATCACCGCCCAAGACGTGCTGAAGGACGGGCAATTGCCCGCCGCATGCCATGTGGACCCGGCGGTCAATTCGTTCTTTTCCAGCAAGACACAATCGGTCCAGCCTTTCTTGGCCAGATGATAGAGTGTCGAAACCCCCACCACGCCACCACCGATGATGACCACGCGGGCCGACGTGGGAAAATCGTTCATGTCTCTTGCTCCTCTTGCGGGACACCGCCGTGGATTTCGTAATAGTCGCCCTTATCCGCGACGAAGATATGCCGCGCCAGTGTTAGTCCCGTCGGCCCATCCAGCGCGCCCAATGCAATGCCGGTATCGGGATCATCATGCCCCTTCCAGAACAGGAACGACCCGCAGGTCGGGCAAAAGCCGCGCCGTGCGGCCGGGGTCGCGGCGTACCAGCGCACCTCGCCCGTGACGCTGAGATCGGCATCCGGAACCTGCATCGCGGCCCAGAAATGACCCGATTGCTTGCGGCACTGGCTGCAATGACAGGCCGCCGGGTCGCGCGCGGCACCACGGGCGGTAAATGTAACGGACCCGCAAAGACAGCTTCCTTGATACATCACGGACCTCAATAAACGGGCGGCGAGATCACCCAGATGATCTCGCAGGTTTCGGGATAGGGGTTGGCCCAACGGAACAGATCGCCGCGCAGCCGGAAACTGTCGCCAGGGTGCAGATGGAACAGTGTTTCCTCGATCCAAAGATCGAAATGACCCGCGACGACATAGCCCACCTCTTGGGTCGGGCGGCTGACGGCATGGTCCAGCCGCGCACCGGGGGCAAAGCGGGAATGGATCACTTCGAAATCATCGGTCAGATCGGGCGACAGCAAGCCTTCCGTCAGGCCGGGGTTGCGGTTGCCGATCGGGCGGCGATTGTCTGCGCGCACGATCCTGCCCGCCTCCTGCCCACCACCCAACGCCAGCAGGCTTGATGTGGCGACATCAAGCACCCGCGCAAGGGCTGCGATATCATCGACGCTGGCGCTGGACAGGTCCCGTTCGACCTGGCTCAGCCAGCCGACCGACCTGCCGACACGCTCCGCCAAGGCGGTCAGCGTCAGCCCGCGCGCCTTGCGCAGGGCGCGCAAATCGGCCCCTTGCAGGTCAAACGAAGCGGAGGCATGAAAATCTTCCATCAATTTTCACGCTAGGGGGTTCGCAGCAATCTGCAAACGCCTTTTGCGCCAGAAAAGCGCCGGTCTCCGACATCTTCCGAGCCAAAATATCCCCGCCGGAGGCTTGGCGCGGCCATGGCCGCGACAAAGGCCTCAGCGCGCAAAAACGCTGTGCAAAATGTCGGTCAAAGCATCAGCATCGGCTTGGGTAAAGGCATCGGGCTTGTCGCTGTCGATATCGAACACACCGATCAGCGCGCCACTGGCAGCAAAGACCGGCAGCACGATTTCCGAACGTGTGCTGCTGGCGCAGGCGATATGGCCGGGAAAGGAATCAACATCCGGCACCAATTGCACCTGACCGGTGCGCGCCGCAGCACCGCAGACGCCCCGCGCGAAGGGGATGACAAGGCAGCCATGCCCGCCCTGATAGGGGCCGATCTTGAGCAGCTCGGGGCCGACAACACGGTAGAATCCTGTCCAGTTGAACCGGTCGTCGCTGTGGTGGACCTCGCAAGCGACGGTGGCCATCAGGGCCACCTGATCAGTCTCGCCTTCGGTCAGGGATGCAATGGTTTGGTGCAGGGTCGGGTAATCAACGCGCATGTTCTGTCCTGAATTGATGTTGCAGGGGGTTTTCCACCCCCCATGCCTGCGGCATGTCCCCCGAAGGATATTTGTGCTCGGAAGATGTTACGGGCGTTCGATGGCAATCGCTGTGCCTTCACCGCCGCCGATACAGATCGCCGCGATGCCGCGCCGCAATCCGCGGGTTTCCAGCGCGTTAAGCAAGGTCACGATGATCCGCGCGCCAGATGCCCCGATCGGGTGGCCCAGCGCGCAGGCGCCGCCGTTCACGTTGATGCGGTCGCGGAGGATATTCATCTCGCGCATGAAGGCCATGGGGACGACGGCAAAGGCTTCGTTCACTTCCCACAGATCGACATCACCGACGGACCAGCCAAGACGGGCGAGCAGTTTCTGCGCCGCTGGCACAGGGGCCGTGGTGAACAGGCCGGGCGCCTGCGCGTGGCTGGCGTGGCCCATGATCCGTGCGCGGATGTTGGTGGCCGTATCGCCGCGTGCCAGCACGAGGGCGGCTGCGCCGTCGGAAATGCTGGATGCATTGGCCGCTGTCACTGTCCCGCCGTCACGGAAGGCGGGCTTGAGGGTGGGAATCTTTTCGGGCCGCGCCTTGGCGGGTTGTTCGTCCGCGGTGATCCTGACCTCGCCCGTGCGGGTTTTCAGCGTGACGGGGGTGATTTCACGGTCGAAAGCACCGCTGTCCTGAGCCGCCAAGGCGTTTGAAAGCGATTGCAGCGCATAATCGTCCTGTGCGGCGCGGGTGAATTGGTAGGTCGTTGCGCAATCCTCGGCAAAGGTACCCATCAGCCGGCCCTTGTCATAGGCGTCTTCCAGCCCATCAAGGAACATGCTGTCGATGACCTGAGCATGCCCGATCCGCGCGCCGCTGCGCATTTTTGGCATCAGGTACGGCGCGTTGGTCATGCTTTCCATGCCACCTGCGATCATGACATCGGCACTGCCTGCGGTGATCTGGTCAAAGGCCATCATCGCGGCCTTCATGCCGGACCCGCACATCTTGTTCAGCGTGGTGGCCGGCACTTCCTCGCCCAAGCCGCCCAGGAAGGCCGCCTGCCGTGCCGGTGCCTGCCCTTGACCGGCGGGCAAAACGCAGCCCATCAGCACCTCGTCCACCGTCGCCACACCAGCGTTTTCGAGCGCCGCCCGAATCGCTGCACCGCCCAAGGTCGGCGCGTCCACATCGGCGAAAACGCCTTGAAAGCCGCCCATCGCTGTTCGCGCAGCCCCGGTGATTACGACATCCTGCATTGACTCACCTTTCGTTGATTGCCCCGAAACTATGCCCGCATCGGCCAAAGGAAAACCCCCGTTTGCCGTTGCAGCCGCCTAGGATTGTCGTAGGGTCTCAGTTGTATCGACGGGGAGACAGCAGATGCGCGATTTTCACAAACCGGGCCGGTCGGCCGTTTACGCCACCAACGGCATGTGCGCCACATCGCATCCGCTGGCAACCAAGGTCGCCGTGCAGATGCTGGAAGCAGGCGGCAATGCCGTGGATGCCGCCATCGCGGGGGCGGTGCTGCTGGGGATTTGCGAACCACAGATGACCGGCATCGGCGGTGATTGTTTCGTACTGTTTACCCCCCCGGGCGAAGACCGCGTGCTGGCGCTGAACGGATCGGGCCGCGCGCCTGCGGGGATCAATGCGGATGCCTTGCGCGCCAAGGGGCCGGTGATCGCGCCCTACAGCGCCGATGCCGTCAGTGTGCCAGGCGCGGTCGATGCCTTTTGTCGTTTGTCCAAGGACTGGGGCAAGCTGGGGCTGAAAGCCGTGCTAGCCCCCGCGATCCATTATGCGCAAACCGGTGTGCCGGTGGCTGAACGCGTCGCCTCTGACTGGGGCAAGGCCGATAGCAACCTGTCAGGCACAGCGCGCGATCTGTTCCTGCTGGACGGCAAACCGCCCCGCCCCGGTCAGGTCTTTGCCGCACCGCGCCAGGCCGAAGCCTTGCGCCGCATCGCCCTGCACGGCCGCACCGGTTTCTACGAGGGCGAGGTGGCAGAGGATATGGTTGCTGCACTGCGCGCGCAGGGTGGCACCCACACGCTGGAGGATTTTGCCGCGACCGCCTGCGATTACACCGATCCGATCACGGGCGGTTATGGCGGGCTGGAATTGTGCGAGCATCCGCCGAACGGCCAAGGAGCCACCGCGATCCTGCTTTTGAACATCCTCAAGCATTTTGACATCGCCGCGATGGACCCTTGGGGGGCTGCGCGCGCGCATGTCGAGGCCGAGGCGACCAAGCTTGCTTATGACACGCGCAACCGGTTCATGGCTGATCCGGGCTACATGACGCGGCTAGATCACATGACCGCGCCAGAAACAGCGGCCAAGCTTGCGGCGTTGATCGACCCCAAACGCGCCATGCCCGCCGGATTGCCAGGGGCCGAGGCTGTCCACAAGGACACGATCTATATTACCGTCGTCGATAAGAACCGGATGGCCGTGTCGCTGATCTATTCGGTGTTCCATGCCTTTGGGTCGGGTATCGCATCGGACAAGTACGGCATCCTGTTCCATAACCGTGGCGCGGGCTTTACCCTTGAACAGGGCCACCCGAACGAGGTGGCCGGCGGCAAGCGCCCGATGCACACAATCATTCCGGCGATACTGAAGAAAGACGGAAAGGTCATGATGCCATTCGGCGTCATGGGCGGGCAGTATCAGGCGACCGGACATGCGCGGTTCGTATCTAACATCACCGATTTCGGCCTGTCGCCGCAGGCTGCGATCGACGCGCCCCGCAGCTTTGCCGAAGGCAATGTGTTGAACGTCGAAAACGGTTATAGTGATGCGGTCAAGACGGAACTGGGCGCGCGGGGCCATAACGTCCAGACGCCCGACACCGCAATCGGCGGGTCACAGGCGATCCTCATCCATCCCGATGGCGTGCTGGAAGGCGGCAGCGACCCACGCAAAGATGGTTGTGCGCTGGGGTATTGAAATGGCGGGGCGGTCAGCCTGACTTGCGCAAGCTGCGCAGAAACAGGCCCGCACCGCCCACCAGCAATACCAAAATAACCAACAGATCAAAGATGCTGAGCCGTGCGAATTGCACGGTCGTGTTCGCAATCACGCCAAACACCAGCGCAATCAGCGATGCACCCGCTATGATCCAGCCAAGCCGATTTTTGGCGTTGTAGAAAATCAATCCGATCCCGAACATCAGCGGGATCAGGATCATGCCTGATGTCACCGGCATCCCGCCAACCCCGAAGATGCGGCCACCCAGACTGGGCCGCACGACGATCCCGTTCAGCAGCAGATAGCCGCCCCCGATCATCATGATCAGCCCGATCAGGAACTGCCTCGTTCCACCGTTACTGCCACCTGCACCCATTACCAACTTACCTGTTACTGCGGTTCCGGCCGATGTAGGGAGTGCGGCATGAAATTGCCAGTATTGGCGCGCAAATCAGGTCAACGCGCGCAGATCGCCCATCAATTCGGCCAACAGATTAATGTACATCTCGCCGGTCAGCTTGCCATTCTCGTCAAATTCCTTGGCGGAGTTGGCGACCAGTACCTCTGGCCCCTGCAAAATATGCGGACGGAACGGCATCATGGCCAGCCGCAGCGAAAACTGCGCCCGCTCGCCGCCGGCGCGACCACCTGTCGCGGACATGATCGCCAGCGGTTTGTTTTTCCACACCCCGCCCTTGGTCCGGCTAACCCAGTCGAGCGCGTTTTTCAGCGCGCCTGACATGGCCTTGTTGTATTCCGGTGTCGCAATGATCACCGCATCAGCAGCGGCGATCTGGTCGGCCAGCATCTGGACGGCGGCAGGGATACCCTCGGCCTCTTCCAGATCACCATCGTAAAGCGGGAACCGGATGTCCCCTTCGAAATAGGAGTCGGGGCCGAAAATCTCGGCCGCGTTGCGCATCAGCATGGTGTTGGTCGAGGCTTTGCGCAGCGACCCCGATATCCCAAGAAGTGTTGTCATCTATCCGTCTTTCTTTGTTCGACAAAATACCTAACCCGATTGTGCGATTGAACAACCCGCAGCTTTCGCACATGATCCGCGCGAAATGGCAAGGACGATAATCATGCAGCGGCACGGCGGGAAGATACTCAGCGATCAACTGAAAAAGCTGGGTGTGCGGCGCGTATTCTCGGTGCCGGGGGAAAGCTTTCTGGCCGCACTCGACGGGCTGTATTACAGCGGCATCGCCAATATTGTCTGCCGTCAGGAAGGTGGTGCCGCGATGATGGCCGAAGCCTATGGCAAGATGACAGGCCAGCCCGGCGTGTGTTTCGTTACCCGCGGACCGGGGGCCACCAATGCCAGCGCAGGCATCCATATCGCGATGCAGGACAGCACGCCGATGGTGTTGTTCGTGGGCCAGATCGACAACCGGCACACCGACCGCGAGACATTCCAAGAGGTCGATTACAAGGCGATGTTCGGCCCCATCGCCAAATGGGTCGCCCAGATCGATCACACCGACCGGCTGCCCGAATATATCGGGCGCGCGTTCCGCGTGGCGATGTCGGGCCGTCCCGGCCCCGTGGTGCTGGCCCTGCCCGAAAACATGCTCAGCGATCACGCCGATGTGCCAGACATCCGGATGAGCGACACATATCCCACCGAGATGCCCGCAGATGCGAAGCATGCGATCCTGCACGCGCTGGGACAGGCGGAACGCCCACTGGTCGTGGTGGGTGGGCCGCATTGGTCAGCACAGGCGCAGACCGATCTGCAAGCCTTTGCCAAACAGCATCACCTGCCCGTGGCGGTCAGTTTCCGCAGGCAGGATTATATCGACAACAACCACGGCTGCTATGCCGGTGATCTGAACGTCGGGATCAACCCGCGCCTTGCCGCCCGTGTGCGCGAGGCGGATTTGCTGCTGCTGATCGGCACGCGCTTTGGCGATATAGAAACGCAGGGCTACACGCTCGTCGACCCCGCCGCCCCACAGAAAACGATCATCCACATCCATGCCGACGCCGACGAGATCGGGCGCGTCTATGCCCCCGATATTGGCGTGGTGACGACCGCCCCCGCCGCCCTGCGCGCGCTGGCCGCGGCAAGCCCCGTCGGTGACTGGTCCAGCTGGACCGCCGCCGCACGGGCCGATTACGACGCATGGATCAGCCCGCAGGAAAGCCCGGGCGCGCTGAAACAGGAACAGGTCATCAAATGGCTGTCCGACCATCTGCCCGACGATGCGATCCTGACCAACGGCGCAGGCAATTACGCGGCATGGCTGCACCGCTATTTCGTCTACAAGAAACACGGCACACAGCTGGCTCCCACATCGGGGTCGATGGGATACGGCTTTCCGGCGGCAATTTCCGCGTCGCTCGAATATCCCGACCGGACGGTGGTCTGCCTTGCAGGTGACGGCTGTTTCCAGATGACCTGCAACGAACTCTCCACCGCAGCCCAGCACGGGGCGACACCCATCGTCGTGGTGATGGACAACGGCCGCTATGGCACGATCCGCATGCATCAGGAAAAGCATTATCCGGGCCGCGTGTCCGGCACGATGCTGGCCAACCCCGATTTCGCCACCCTCGCCCGCGCCTATGGCGGCTATGGCGAGACGGTCACAACCTCTGCCGATTTCGTCGCAGCGTTTGGCCGCGCGCAGGCCGCAGGGACGTTCGCGATCATCGCCTGCAAGGTGGATGAAGAAGCGCTGAGCACAGGCGCCACGCTGAGTGCGGTCAGGGCTGCGGCATTGGCGCGGTAAGGACCATCGCAACAGAGGGCAGCCCCCCCCCGAGCCTGGGGGGGGGGGGGGGGGGGGGGGGGTGAAGCCCCCTCCCCGGGGGGAGGGTCGGGGGCTGCCCGGCGCTGCCGGGCGGGACCTATCAAACCTACCGCGACAACCCACCATGCAGCGTCGGCACATCGAGTGCTGCAAATCCGTAATGCCGCAGCCAACGCAGGTCGGAATCAAAGAACGCCCGCAGATCGGGGATGCCGTATTTCAACATCGCAATGCGGTCGATGCCCATGCCAAAGGCAAAGCCCTGCCACTGGGTCGGGTCCACGCCTGCGGCCTGCAGCACCTTTGGATGCACCATGCCGGACCCGAGGATTTCGAGCCAGTCGTCGCCTTCGCCCACTTTCAGCGTACCGCCTTCCCATGAACAGCGGATATCCACCTCGGCCGAAGGTTCGGTGAAGGGGAAATGCGACGCGCGGAAGCGGATGTCGACGTGGTCTACCTCGAAATAGGATTTCACGAATTCCTCCAGCACCCATTTCAGGTTGGCCATGGAGATGTCCTTGTCGATCGCCAGACCTTCGACCTGATGGAACATCGGTGTGTGGGTCTGGTCGTAATCGGCGCGGTAGACGCGGCCAGGGCAGATGATGCGGGTGGAGGCGCCTGTCGCCTCCATGCTGCGGATCTGCACGGGGCTGGTGTGGGTGCGCAACACATGCGGCGGGCGGTTATCGCCCGCAGAGCGGTGGGTGTAGAACGTGTCCATTTCCGCCCGTGCGGGGTGGTGGCCGGGGATGTTCAGCGCGTCGAAATTGTACCAATCCGATTCGATCTGCGGGCCTTCAGCGACGCTGAACCCCATATCGGCGAAGATGGCGGTGACTTCTTCGGTGACTTGGCTGATCGGGTGGATCGTTCCCTGACGGCGGGGGCGCGATGGCAGGGTCACGTCGAGCCATTCGCCGCGCAGGCGTGCATCAAGGGCAGCATCGCCAAGGGCTGCCTTTTTCGCGGCAAGGGCGCTGTTGATCTCGTCCTTCAGCGCGTTCAGCGCGGGGCCGGCGGTCTGGCGTTCTTCGGGCGACATCTTGCCCAGTTCGCGCATCTGCAGGCTGATCTCGCCTTTCTTGCCCAAGGCGGTGATGCGCAGGTCCTCAATCGCGGCCTCGTCACCGGCTGCGGCAATCAGGGAAAGGTATTTGGCTTTCAGGTCGTCCATGGCGCGCCTCTTGATCTGGTTGTGCAGGGGTTAGCGAAAGGGCGGGGTTCGCGCAAGGTGCTGGGGCTCAAACGCAAAAGGCCGCTCTTTTCAGAGCGGCCTTTCGTATCAATCAGCAGCCTTGGCTTACGCCATCGCCGCTTTCGCCTGACCAACGATTGTCGCGAACGCCTCTGGCTCGTTCACGGCCAGATCGGCCAGAACCTTGCGGTCGACTTCGATGCCGGCAAGGGCCAGACCGTTGATGAACTTGGAGTAGTTCAGTGTCTCGTCTACCGAACGCACACCGGCGTTGATCCGCTGGATCCACAAAGCGCGGAAGTTGCGCTTGCGGTTGTGCCGGTCACGGGTGGCATATTGGTTGGCTTTGTCGACGGCCTGTTTGGCGACCTTGAAGGTCTTGGACCGGCGATCATAATAACCTTTTGCCGCATCAAGAACTTTCTTGTGACGACGATGTGTAACTGTTCCGCCTTTAACGCGCATATCTCAAATCCCTCTAATCAACGTGCGTAAGGCATCATCGGCTTGATGATACCTTCGTCTTGTTTGCTCAACGTCGTGGTGCCACGCGCGTTGCGGAGGAATTTGTTGCTGCGCTTGATCATGCCGTGGCGCTTTCCGGCCTGACCGGCCAGAATGCGGCCCGTTGCCGTCACCTTGAACCGCTTTTTGCAGCTCGATTTCGTTTTCATCTTAGGCATTTCCGTCTCCTCTTAAGGTCGGTCGGACGCGCGACTCGGCATGCCACATTGGCCGGACGCGCGGGTGAAGGCTGCCGTATAGGACGCAACCGTCCGAGGTGCAAGCCTGTTCAGTTCAGATAACGGCCGATGACTGTGCTGGCCGCATTTGCCAGACATCATTCCGTTTCAGAGGCGTAAATCAAACGCTCCTCGCAGGGGGCGACGCGCAGGATGTTGGTTGACCCCGGCGTGTTGAACGGCACGCCTGCGGTCACGACGACCATGTCGTCCTTGGTCGCCATCCCCTGCGCCAGCGTGGCGCGTACAGCCGCGATCACGGCATCCTTGAAACGGTTCACCTCGCCCGTGATCACGCAATTGGTGCCCCATGACAGGCACAACCGCCGCGCGGTGCGGATATGGCTGGTCAGCGCGATGATCGGCACACGCGGGCGTTCACGCGCCACCAAAAGCGCGGTGGTCCCAGATTGGGAAAAACAGCAGATCGCCTTGATATCGGTGGTTTCCGCGATTTCGCGCGCAGCTGACACGATCCCGTCAGCGACACTGGTACGCACGGCGCGGCGCGAGGCTTCGATGATCTCGGTATAGGTGGGGTCGGCTTCGACCTCTCTGGCGACATTATCCATCGTCTGGACTGCCTCGATCGGATAGGATCCGGCGGCGGATTCTGCAGACAGCATGATCGCATCGGCCCCTTCATAGATCGCGGTCGCCACGTCGGATACTTCGGCGCGTGTCGGCATCGGGCTTTCGATCATGGATTCGAGCATTTGCGTCGCCACGATCACCGGCTTGGCCGCAGCACGGCATTTGCGCACCAGCTGTTTCTGGATCGGCGGCACGTTCTGGACGGGCAGTTCGACGCCCAGATCGCCACGCGCGACCATGATCCCGTCGCTGACGGCAAGAATCTCGTCGAAATTCTTGACCGCTGCGGGCTTTTCGATCTTGGACAGGATCGCGGCACGGCCTTTGGCCAGCACGCGCGCCTCGTCCACATCGGCGGGGCGCTGCACGAAGGACAGTGCCAGCCAGTCAACACCCAGTTCGCAGACGAATTCCAGATCCTTGCGGTCCTTGTCCGACAGGGCGGCCAGCGGCAGCACCACGTCCGGCACGTTCACGCCCTTGCGGTTGGAAATGGTGCCGCCGACGATGACCTCGCAATCGGCAAAGGTCGCGCCGCAATCCTTGACGCGCAGCTTGATCTTGCCGTCATTAACCAGCAGATGCGCACCAGGCTCCAGCGCATCAAAAATCTCGGTATGCGGCAGGCAGACGCGGGTCGCGTCGCCATCGGTCTTGTCCAGATCAAGCCGGAAAGATGCACCCGGCACCAGTTCTTCTTCGCCATTGGCAAAGACGCCGACCCGCAATTTCGGCCCCTGCAAATCCGCCAGAATGGCAATCGGGCTGTCGAGGTCTTTTTCCACCTGCCGGATGATGGCATGCCGTTTGCGGATTTCCTCGTGGTCGCCATGCGACATGTTCAGGCGGAACACATCGGCGCCCGCCTCGTGCAAGGCGCGGATCATCGCGTAATCGTTGGAAGCAGGGCCAAGCGTGGCGACGATCTTGACGTTGCGGTGGCGTTTCATGGTCAATCCCTTTGGTAATGCCCGTTAGCGGTAACAGCAGGCTTTGCGCCCTTATTGCGCAATTCCCTTCCGCCGACAACTAGCCTAAATGCAGTGACATGAGAATGACACACCCAGCCTACGAGATCGAGGGCGCGGACCGGCCCGGCCGCTGGCTTGTGACCTGCGACCATGCGACCAACCATGTGCCCGATTGGGTACAGGACGGCGATCTTGGGCTGCGCGCCGCCGATATGGGCCGCCACATCGCCTATGATATCGGGGCCGCAGGGGTAACGCGGCATCTCGCTGCGCTGCTGGACAGCCCCGCGATCCTGTCGCGCTTTTCACGGCTGGTGATCGACCCCAATCGGGGCGAGGATGACCCGACCCTGCTGATGCGCCTTTACGACGGCACGATCATTCCCGCCAACCGCCATGCGGGGCCGCAAGACCTGACCGAACGGCTGGACCGGCTGTACCGGCCCTATCACGATGCCTATGCCGATCTGGCGTCACAGATGCAGCGCCCGGTGATCTGCGCCATCCATAGCTTTACCCCCCGCCTGCGGTCGCGCGCGCCTCGCCCTTGGGAGGTTGGCGTGCTGTTCGCGCATGACGACCGGCTGGCAAAGCCTTTCATCGCCGCCTGCCGTGCGCAGGGTTGGTGTACGGGCGAGAACGAGCCTTACGCAGGCCATTTGCCCGGCGATGCGATTGACCGGCACGCCTTGCAACATGGCCGCCCAAATGTCTTGATCGAATTGCGCCAAGACTTGATCGCGGATGAGGCAGGCCAGATGGCTTGGGCCGACAGGCTTGCGCCGATCCTGCAAAATATCCTGCAAGACAGCCAGCTATGAAGGAGACAGACATGGACGACCAGACACGCATTGAACTGGAGGCCGCCGCCTTTCGCCGCCTGCGCCAGCATCTGCAAACCGACCGCCCCGACGTGCAGAACATCGACATGATGAACCTGACCGGATTTTGCCGGAACTGCCTGTCGCGCTGGTATCAGGAAGCCGCAATTGAACGCGGGATTCCCATGACCAAGGACGAAGGCCGCGAGGCGTTTTATGGCATGCCCTATGACGACTGGCGCGCGCAGCACCAGACCGAGGCCAGCCCAGCCGCGCAAGAGGCGTTCAAGTCATCCCATGATTGATCCTGTCGCCCTGACCGCCGATCTGGTCCGCTGCCCGTCCGTCACACCTGTTGAGGGTGGCGCGCTGGTCTTGCTCGAGGACCTGCTGACCAAAGGCGGGTTCACCTGTACCCGCGTTGACCGTGGTGGCGTGTCCAACCTGTTCGCGCGTTGGGGGCGGCAGGGGGCAAACCGGACCTTCGGCTTCAACGGCCATACCGATGTCGTGCCACTTGGCGACGAGGCGGCATGGACAATGCCGCCGTTTGGCGCGGTCATCAAGGACGGCTATCTTTACGGGCGCGGGTCCACGGATATGAAATCGGGTGTGGCGGCCTTTGCTGCCGCAGCACTTGATTTCGTGACCGACACGCCCCCCGACGGCGCGGTCATTCTGGCGATCACTGGGGACGAGGAAGGGGACGCGCTGGATGGCACGACCGCCCTGCTGGACTGGATGGCCACGAACGGCGAGGCGATGTCGGTCTGTCTGGTGGGCGAACCCACATGCCCCGACGTGATGGGCGAGGCGATGAAGATCGGGCGGCGCGGGTCGCTGAACGCGACCTTTACCGTGACCGGCGTGCAGGGCCATTCCGCCTATCCGCATCGCGCGAAAAACCCGTTGCCTGCGGTGGCGCGGCTGGTGGATATACTGGCCAGCCATGCGCTTGACCAAGGCACCGCCCATTTCGATCCATCGACCCTTGCGGTGGTAACGATTGATACCGGCAATCCGGCAACCAATGTTATTCCGGCGCAGACCAAGGCGGGCGTGAATATCCGCTTCAACGACCTGCATTCTGGCGCAAGCCTGACGGAATGGATGCAGGGCATAGCCGATCAGGTCGCCGCCGATTTCGGCGTGCGGATCGCGATGCAGGTCAAAGTCTCGGGCGAAAGTTTCATCACCCCGCCCGGTCCCCTATCCGATCTGGTGGGCAAGGCGGTCAAGGCCGAGACAGGGCGCGATCCGGTGCTGTCCACATCCGGCGGCACGTCGGATGCGCGCTTTGTGCAGCATCATTGCCCCGTGGTGGAATTCGGGCTGGTGGGCAAGACCATGCATCAGGTCGATGAACGGGTGGCAGTCGATCAGATTGTCCAGCTCAAGGCGATTTACGGGCGGATCTTGGCGGATTATTTCGCGTAAGGTGGATTTGAATCCACCTTACAGGTAAATGTGATGACGCCCTGCCTGCACCATGCTAGGGCAGCGGGATGACACAGATCCCTTCGAAATCCGAAATCCTCGCCTTCATCGCCGACAACCCCACCCAGACCGCCAAGCGCGACATCGCGCGCGCGTTCGGGATCAAGGGAGCGGCGCGGATTGACCTCAAGCGCATCCTCAAGGAACTGGAAGAGGCGGGTAAGCTGACCAAGCGCCGGTCCTCCTATCGCGATGCTGAAGATCTGCCGCCGGTCGCCGTGCTGGAGATTTTGGCCCCCGATGCGGATGGTGACCTGTTCGCCCGCCCGCTGGAATGGACAGGCCAGGGGCCGGAACCCCGCGTGCTGATGCTCCTGCGCTCCAGCGATCCCGCGCTGGGGGCGGGCGACCGGATTCTGGGGCGTCTGACCTTGGACAAGACCGAGGATCACACCCATACCGCGCGCATGATCCGCCGGATCGGCACCAATCCGATGCGGATTTTGGGCGTGTTCCGTGCCGGGTCCGAAGGCGGGCGCGTGCTACCCATCGACAAGGGTGCAGACAAACAATGGGTCGTCCCCGCCGGAGCGACGGGCGGCGCCAAGGACGGCGAATTGGTCGAGGCCGAACAGGCCGGACCGAAAGGGCGGCTCGGCCTGCCCAAAGCGCGCATTGTCGCGCGTCTGGGTGACCCCACCGCCCCCCGCGCCGTATCACTGATCGCGATCCACCAGCACGGCATCCCCGACCATTTCCCCGATGACGCGGTGGCCGAGGCCGATGCCGCCAAACCCGTGGGCGTCAAAGGCCGCAAGGACCTGCGCGATCTGCCCTTGATCACGATCGACCCGTGGGATGCGCGCGACCATGACGATGCCTGCTTTGTCGAAGCGGATGAAGACCCTGCAAACGCGGGAGGTTTCATCATCTGGGTCGCCATCGCCGATGTCGCGGCCTATGTAAAACCCAACACTGCGCTGGACAACGAGGCGCGCAAGCGCGGCAATTCCACCTATTTCCCCGACCGCGTGGTGCCGATGCTGCCAGACCGGTTGTCGGGCGATCTGTGTTCCTTGCACGAAGGCGTGGACCGCGCCTGTATCGCTGTGGCGATGCGGATCGACGCGCAGGGGCAGAAGATCGGGCATGAATTTCATCGCGGGCTGATGAAATCCGTGGCCTCGCTGAATTACGAAGAGGTTCAGGACGCCATCGACGGGCAGCCGAACGACAAGACCGCACCGTTGATGCAGGACATCATCCGCCCGATCTATGCCGCTTATGCCGCTTTGGTCAAAGCCCGCGCGCTGCGCCAGCCGCTGGAGCTGGACCTGCCGGAACGCCAGATCATCCTCAATGACGATGGCAAGGTCACATCGGTCCAGTTCAAGGAACGGCTGGATGCGCACCGGCTGATCGAGGAATTCATGGTGCTGGCCAATGTCGCCGCCGCCGAAACGCTGATCGCCAAAAAATCGCCCCTGCTGTTCCGCGTGCATGAAGAACCCAACCCCGACAAGCTGGACGCCCTGCGTGACGTCGCGCAGGCATCGGGGCTGGTGCTCGCCAAGGGCCAGGTGCTGAAAACCGCGCATCTGAACCGGCTGTTGATTGCCGCGCGCGAGACTGAACAATCCGACCTGATCAATATGGCGACCCTGCGGTCGATGACGCAGGCCTATTACAGCCCTGACAATTTGGGCCATTTCGGGCTGGCCCTGCGGTCTTATGCGCATTTCACCTCGCCCATTCGGCGCTATTCCGACCTGATCGTGCATCGCGCGCTGATTGCCGCCCATGGCTGGGGCAAGGACGGGCTGTCGCCCTGGGATGTCGAGAACCTTGGCGATACCGCGCAAAAGATTTCTGATACCGAACGCCGGTCAATGTCCGCTGAGCGCGACACGACCGACCGTTATCTGGCAGCATTCCTGTCAGACCGGATCGGGGTGGAAATGGGCGGCCGGATCAGCGGGATCGCCAAGTTTGGCGTCTTTGTGAAACTCGATGAAACCGGTGCCGACGGCATGATCCCGATCCGCACCTTGGGGCGCGAATATTTCCATTATGACGCCGACAGCCAGACGCTGATGGGGTCGGACAGCGGCACGCTGATCCGCCTTGGTCAGCGCGTCACCGTGAAATTGATCGAGGCGGCCCCCGTGACAGGCGGGCTGATTGTCGAGCTGCTGACGCTGGATGAACGGACGATGCCGCGCGGCCCAAGCGTGACCCGCGGCAAGCCTGTGCGCCGCAAACAGGCCGGTGCCAAGGCAAAGGCCGCCAAGATCGCCCGCAAGGTCAAGCGCACCCGCATGTGAAGTGTCGCGCCGAAGGACATTTATGCCTTCGGCGAGGATATTTAGGCTCGGAAGATGGGAAGGGTGCCATGCCTTGCGCGATTAAAGCTTGGCGGCGAATTCGGCCAGCACCTGTTCATAGACCGCCCGTTTGAACGGCACGATCCCCGCAACCAGATCGGCGGGTGGCACCCATTTCCATGCGGAAAATTCGGGATGGGCGGTTTGCAGATTGATCTGGCTGTCCTGCCCGTGAAACCGCATCAGGAACCATTTCTGTTCCTGCCCGCGATAGCGCCCTTTCCAGATATGCGGCACCAATGCGACAGGCAGGTCATACGGGATCAGCCCTGCTGTTTCCGCCTCGATACTGACAAGGTTCGGGGTGATGCCGGTTTCTTCTTCCAGCTCGCGCAGGGCGGCGGTGCGGGTATTCTCGCCCGGATCGACGCCCCCTTGCGGCATCTGCCAGGCGTCGGTGTCGCGATCAAGACGCTGGCCCACAAAGACATGGCCGCGCGGATTGATCAGCATGACGCCGACGCAGGGCCGATAGGGAAGATTGGCGATTTCGTCGATGGTCATGAAAGGGCCTTGGTGTTTCATGGGCTGCTCCTGTTTCTTTGACCACAGATCGCCACAAGGTCCAGCGGTTATGCGATAACAAGCCGTGTTTCGTGCCGGATACGGGCCGCGATCCAGCGCAGATGGTCACGGCGCAGCCCGATGCAGCCCGCCGTGGGCCGCCCCGGCCCCCGCCATTGGTGGATGAAAATGGCAGACCCCCGCCCTTTGACCGCATAGGGCCAGTTCCAGTCGGTCAGGATAACAAGGTCATACATCGGATCGGCACGGCGCAAGCGTTCGTGGCGATAGGGGTGCGGTGCGCGCACCATCATGTTGTAATCGGGGTCGCGTATATCATCAGACCACAGATCAAAGGGCTTGATCGGCAGCGCCCAATCCGCAGGCCGCGTCATCCGGTCGGACCGGTAGAGCATACCGACAAGGCGGTGCGTGCCGATGGGAGTGGCACCATCGCCTTCTTTCTTACGCTTCACGACGCCCCCATGCCCGATGGTACGGGGAAAGCGACGATTCAAAAACCGTAGGTGAGTGGGGGTCAGAACAAGATCGGTTGGTTTCATGGGGGATGATTAGCCAAGGATCAGGCAGGATAGCCAGTGGTAAAAGCGTTCAGCTGTGAAATGATGCCGCTGGTGGATGCTGGTCGAACCATCCCCTACAATAAATGCCCTGACTTGGCGGCCTTGGTCGCCAGATAGCCATGATTGTGCGAATTTTCCCCAACTTTGAGCGGGACACGTTCGACGACTGCGATCCCGCAGCTTTCCATCCGGGCGACCTTGGCGGGGTTGTTGGTCAGCAGGCGCACGGCGCTGAAACCCATCTTTTTCAAAATCTCCGCGCCGATGCGGAAATCGCGTTCATCGTCCTCGAACCCCAGACGGTGATTCGCTTCGACCGTGTCGAAGCCTTGATCCTGCAACGAATAGGCGCGCATCTTGTTGGCCAGCCCAATCCCGCGCCCTTCCTGATTAAGGTAAAGGAGCACCCCTGCCCCTGTCGCCCCCATCTGCGCCAGCGCACCGCGCAATTGCGGGCCGCAGTCGCATTTCAGCGAGCCCAGCAGATCGCCGGTGAAACAGGCCGAATGCAGCCGCGACAGCACGGGCTGCGACCGGTCGGGCTGGCCGATCTCGACGGCGTAATGTTCCTCGGCCCCGTCGTCGGGGCGGAAGATGTGCAACCGGCCCGCCTCGGACACCTCTAGCGGCAGGCGGGCGCTGATGACGGGGCGCAGCGGGCTGAGCGTGAGGTCAAGTGCGGCAGCCCCCGGGATCAGGGTCAGGTCGTACGCTTTGGCAAAACCATGCGCATCATCAATCGCCAGCACCAAAGCGGCCGGCAACAGCCGTGCAGCCTTGGTCAGCGCAATTGCCGCGCGGTGCAAGTCAGCGTTGCCATCGCGGATGCTGCGCAGCGGCCCTTTCATCGGGGCGCGCAGGTCATCGGCGGGGTCAGCGACGGACCGGACCCACGACAGGCCCACATCCAGCGGCAATGCGATCCGCGCCAGATCACCGTCATAGGCGCGGGCTTTGAGCGTTTGCGCCCGCCAGCTTGTGATTGCCAGCACAGGCGCGCCGCCCAAGGTGCGCAGATGCGCCAGCCTATCGGCATCCAGCGTTTCCGCCGCCAGCATGACAGCCCCGCCATCCAGCACCACAGGCACGCCCATGCGCAGATCAGCCCGCGCGCGCGCCAGCCGTTCGGTGATATCGGGGGAAAATCCTGTCATCGGGCACCTGTCAATTGTTTCACCTGATAGCCCGTTTTCGCGCAAAGTGAAACAAAACCCCGCCTGATGACACGTCCGTGTGAACCATCGGCGGGAAATCTTGTTTGATCCGTATCCGTTCACAAATCGATGATGTAATGATGGAGACTGTCATGGGGCAACTCAAAAAGATTCTGTTGGTGGACGACGATGATGACCTGCGCGAGGCGTTGGGCGAACAATTGTTGATGACCGAAGATTTCGACGTGTTCGAAGCGGATGACGGGGCCAGCGCCATCGTCAAGACCAAGGAAGGTCTGTACGATCTGATGATCCTTGACGTTGGCCTGCCGGATACCGATGGCCGCGAATTATGCCGCCGCCTGCGCAAGCAGGGCGTCAAATGCCCGATCATCATGTTGACCGCACAGGACAGCGATGCCGATACGATCCTTGGGCTTGATGCAGGCGCTAATGATTACGTCAGCAAACCGTTCAAGTTTCCCGTGCTTCTGGCGCGGATTCGCAGCCAGCTGCGCACGCATGAACAATCCGAAGACGCGATCTTTCAGCTAGGGCCATACACGTTCAAGCCCGCGCAAAAGATGCTGATCACCGAGGATGACAAAAAGGTGCGCCTGACGGAAAAAGAGACGAACATCCTCAAGTACCTCTACCGCGCGACCGACGGCGTGGTTGCCCGCGACGTGCTGCTGCACGAGGTTTGGGGCTATAACGCGGGTGTCACAACACATACACTAGAGACCCATATCTACCGTCTGCGCCAAAAAATCGAACCCGATCCGTCCAACGCGCGTTTGCTGGTGACGGAACAAGGCGGCTACAGGCTCGTTTCCTAAGAACCCCGCCGGTGATCGGGTTATATCACCACCCTCCCTGTTGGACTTGCCCGGGCCTTGTGCCCGGGCATTTTTTCAACGTCATTAACAGCTAGGATATTATCATGAAGACAGCTCAGGATTATCTTGACGAAGCGAATGCCGTCGTCACCCGCATCACCAGCAAGGACGCTATCGCCAAACATGCCGAAGGGGCCGGTGTCTTTATCGACGTGCGTGATAGCAGCGACATTGCCAATTCGGGCACGATCAAAGGCGCAGAACGCGTGGCGCGCGGCTTTATCGAATTTGCCGCCGATCCAACGTCAAAATTTCACAAGCCGTTCTTTGACAAGGACAGAACCTATTACCTTGTCTGCGGTCTGGGTGGACAAGCGGCCCTTGCCGGCAAAACGCTGAAAGACATGGGTTATCCCAATGTCATCAACGTTGGCGGCATCGGCGACTGGAAAGACGCGGGCGGCCCGGTCGAGGATTAAGCCAGCGCCTGATCCCAGTCAGCAATCAGATCGTCGATATGTTCGATCCCTGTGCTGACACGGATCAGGTTTTCCGGAATACCGGTATGCGGCTCGATCGTGTGCCGGTGTTCCACCAGACTTTCGACGCCGCCCAGCGACGTGGCCCGCAGGAATAATTCCAGCTTGCCCGTCACGCGCAGCGCATCCGCGCGCCCGCCCTTGACCAGCACCGACAAAAGGCTGCCGAACCCGCCCTGCATCTGGCGCAAGGCGATATCATGGCCTTGGTGGTGTGGCAGACCGGGATAAAAGACATCCTCGACCGCGTCATGCGCCATCAGATGCTGCGCCAGCGCCAGCGCGTTCTGCGACATCCGTTCGACCCGCAAAGGCAGGGTGCGCATGGCGCGGGTCAGCAACCACGCCTCGAACGGGCCAAGGATCGCACCCGCCATCTTGCGGTCGGCCTTGATCGCCTGCCAGACGTCCCTTTCGGGGGCGGCGGTGGATAGAACCCCTGCCAGCACATCGGAATGCCCGTTGATCGCCTTGGTCGCGGAATGCATCACAATATCGGCCCCATGATCGAGCGCACGGGTCAGGACCGGCGTGGCGGCGGTGCCATCGACCAGCAGAATGCCCTTTGTCGCCTGTTTGACGGCGGCGATATCTACGGTCAGCAACCACGGGTTTGACGGCGTTTCGATCAGCACCAGATCAGCGGGGTGCGCCTGGCAGGTCGGGATCAGATCGGCGGCGGGGGCTTCGATCAGGGTAATCTCGCGGCGCGCGCAGAAGTCACGCACCCATGCGGTGGTGCCCCAATAGATGCCTGATTGGACAATCGCGCTAGCCCGATTGGGCAAAGCGCGGAACACGGCGGCAATCGCGGCCATGCCAGATGGAAACAGCAGCGTATCTTGCGCATTTTCCAGCGCGCGGATCACCGCCTCAGCCTGGCGCATATTGTCGGAATTGTCGCGCGAATAGATGTTGTCAGGGCGGACCAGCGCATAGCTTTCGTCACGCAGGAACGTCGTTGACGGCTGCAAGGCAGGCACGACCCCCCCTGATTGCGGGTCAAGCGCGCCTGCGGCATGGGCGGCGATGGTGGCGGGGTGCAATGGCTTTTTCATCCCGCTATCTGGCGGAAAGACATGGCCCAGCACAAGGGGCGTCAGCCGACAAAATCATCCCGACCATAGCCTTGCAGATACAGCAACGCCGTCAGATCACCGTGGTTGATGCGGATATCGCATTGCGCCTGCACGGCGGGTTTTGCGTGCAAGGCCACACCTGCCCCGGCGCGCGACAGCATGCCCAGATCATTGGCCCCGTCGCCCACCGCCAGCACGTCAGCCGCGGTGATGCCCAGCCGCGCGGTGATGTCTTCCAGCGCGGCAACCTTGGCCGCCTTGCCCAGGATCGGGCGCGCCACATCGCCTGTCAGCCTGCCATCCGCCACCAGCAGAGTGTTGGCACGGTTCTCGTCGAAACCCAAACGGGCCGCGACCTGCGCGGTAAAGGCGGTGAAGCCCCCCGACACCAGCGCGGCATAAGCACCCTGCGCCTTCATCGTGGCAACCAGCACAGCCCCCCCCGGCATATAGGTGATCCGGCTGGCCAGCACCTGCGCGATCACCGCCTCTGGCAGATCGCGCAAGAGGCCGACGCGTTCGATCAGGGCCGCTTCAAAATCCAGCTCGCCGTTCATGGCACGCGCAGTGATGCCAGCGACATGCGCGCCGACACCTGCCTCATCGGCCAGTTCGTCGATACATTCCTGCTGGATCATCGTGCTGTCCATATCGGCCAGCAGCATCTTTTTGCGGCGGTTGGCGGCAGGCTGGATCACCATATCGACGCCGTGATCCTGCAGGTCAGCCCAGATATCCCAACAGTTGGATGGCATGACAGGAATGGCAAATTCAGCTGCCTCGTCAGGGGCAAGCCAGACCGCGTCAGCACCGCCCCATGCGTTGCGCAAATTCTCGACCAAAGCCGGGTCAAGACCACGGCTTACGGGATTGGTCAGCAAAGTTGCGGTGAACATGATCTTTTCCTTCAAGGCGTAGTTTCCGATCGGCGACAGCGATGTCGCAAAAAGTGGGTCAAGCGGCGGTCTAGCTGCATTTTGCAGATTGTGAAAGTCCGCGCCACACTCTAACAGCGGCGGTGGGACACCCTTCCCCAACGAAGGGCGATTATCTGAGAGGATACCAGAAATGGTTACGACCAAACCGGCAGCGCGGCCGGCAAACCCGCGTTTTTCGTCCGGCCCCTGTGCCAAACCCCCCGTCTGGAAACTGGATGACCTGCGCGACGCCCCTTTGGGCCGGTCGCATCGTGCCGCCATTGGCAAATCCAAACTGGCCGAGGCGATTGACCTGACCCGTGAAATCCTTGGCGTACCTGCCGATTACCGCATCGGGATCGTGCCTGCATCGGATACCGGTGCGTATGAAATGGCGATGTGGACCATGCTGGGCGCGCGCCCTGTCGAAATGGTCGCATGGGAAAGCTTTGGTGCCGGTTGGGTGACCGATGTGGTCAAACAGTTGAAAATCGATGCCACCGTGCATGAAGCCCCTTACGGCGAAATCGTCGATATGGCGGCGTTGAATTACGATCATGACGTCTGTTTTACATGGAATGGCACGACTTCGGGCGTGCGGATGCCACATGGCGACATGATCCCTGCTGACCGTGCGGGCCTGACCTTGTGCGACGCGACATCGGCCGCCTTTGCGCAGGATCTGCCTTGGGACAAGCTCGATGTGACCACGTTCAGCTGGCAAAAGGTGATGGGCGGCGAAGGCGCGCATGGGATGCTGATCCTAAGCCCGCGCGCGGTGGAACGGCTGGAAAGCTATACGCCCGCTTGGCCCTTGCCCAAGATTTTCCGCCTGACATCCAAAGGCAAGCTGATCGAAGGCATTTTCAAAGGCGAGACGATCAACACGCCCTCGATGCTGTCGGTTGAAGATTATCTTGTCGCGCTGAAATGGGGCCGGTCCATCGGCGGGCTTGACGCGTTGATCCACCGCGCCAATGCCAATGCGCGCGCGATCTGGAATTTCTGTGCCGATCATTCGTGGATCGACAATCTGGCCGTTGATCCGGTGACACGGTCGAACACATCTGTTTGCCTGAAATTCACCGATCCACGCATCACTGATGGCGAAGCCTTTGCCAAGGCTGTCGCAAAACGGCTGGAGGCGGAGAACATCGCACTGGATATCGGAGCCTACCGTGACGCGCCTGCCGGTCTGCGGATCTGGTGCGGCGCGACGGTGGAAACATCGGATATCGAGGCGATGCTGCCTTGGCTGGACTGGGCATATCAGACCGAGATTTCACACCAATGACCCCGTCCCGGGCTTGACCCGGGACCTCCACCAGAGGCCCCGGATCACGTCCGGGGCGCGGATACCCATATTTTAAGGAGCGCCCATCATGGCACCCAAAGTACTCATCTCCGACGAACTGTCCGAAGCGGCTGTGCAGATCTTCAAAGATCGCGGCATTGACGTCGATTTCCAACCGAACCTTGGCAAAGACAAGGAAAAGCTGCTCGAAATCATCGGCAACTATGACGGTCTTGCGATCCGGTCCGCCACAAAGGCGACCGAAAAGATCATCGCTGCGGCCACCAATCTGAAGGTGATCGGCCGTGCTGGTATCGGTGTCGATAACGTCGATATCCCTGCGGCATCCAAAAAGGGTATCATCGTGATGAACACGCCCTTTGGCAATTCGATCACCACCGCCGAACATGCGATTTCGCTGATGATGGCCGTGGCCCGTCAAATTCCCGAGGCGAACGCATCCACCCATGCCGGCAAATGGGAAAAGTCCCGCTTTATGGGCGTGGAACTGACTGCGAAAACGCTTGGCGTGATCGGTGCGGGCAATATCGGGTCGATCGTGATCGACCGTGCCTTGGGTCTGCGGATGAAGGTTGTGGCCTATGACCCCTTCCTGTCCGAGGACCGCGCGACCGAAATCGGTGTCGAGAAAGTCGAGCTGGACGATCTGCTGGCGCGCGCTGATTTCATCACCATGCACGTGCCGCTGACCGACCAGACCCGCAATATCCTGTCGCGCGAAAATATCGCCAAGCTGAAACAGGGTGTGCGGATCATCAACTGCGCCCGTGGCGGTCTGGTTGACGAAGACGCTTTGGCCGATGCGCTGAAATCCGGCCATGTCGCAGGTGCGGCCTTTGACGTGTTCGCCGTGGAACCCGCCACCGACAGCCCGCTGTTCAACCTGCCCAATGTCGTCGTAACGCCCCATCTTGGGGCCGCGACCACCGAAGCACAGGAAAATGTGGCCCTGCAGGTTGCAGAACAGATGTCAGATTACCTGTTGACGGGGGCGGTCAGCAACGCGCTGAACATGCCGTCCGTGACGGCGGAAGAAGCCAAGATCATGGGGCCATGGATCAAATTGTCCGGTCATTTGGGCAATTTCATCGGCCAGATGACGGATGAACCGATTATGGCAATCAACATCCTGTTCGATGGCACGGCCTCTGAAATGAACCTCAAGGCGCTGACCGCTTCGTCCGTTGCGGGCATCATGAAGGCGACAAATCCAGACGTGAACATGGTTTCCGCACCCGTGATCGCCAAGGAACGTGGGGTCAAGATTTCGACCACCAAGCAGGACCAATCCGGTGCATTTGAAGGCTACATCAAGGTCACCGTGGTGACTGAGAGCCGTGAACGTTCGATCGCGGGAACCGTGTTCAACGATGGCAAACCGCGCTTTATCCAGATCAAGGGCATCAATATCGATGCCGAAGTGGGTGAAAACATGGTTTATACCACAAATAATGACGTGCCGGGCATTATTGGGGTGTTGGGCAGCATTCTGGGCACGAACAGCGTGAACATCGCCAACTTCACTCTTGGCCGCGCCGAGGCGAAAGGCGAGGCAATAGCACTGCTCTATCTCGACGAGCCTCTGCCAGCCAAGGCGGTTGCCGAGCTGGAAGGCACGGGCAAGTTCAAACAGGTCAAACCCCTGCGGTTCGATATCTGAATGCCAGGGGCGCGCTGCATTGCGCGCCCCTGACACCGCGGCAGATGCAGGCAAGCCGTATTGGCAGAATGGCGTGCCGCTTTACATGCAGGCCCCGAATAACGCACGGGTATTTTCGCGGGTCATTGCGACAGGATTGCCACCGCAAGACGGATCAAGCAGCGCCATTTCGGTCAACTCGTCCAGCCTTGCCGCCTCGACACCCAGTGCAGTCAGGTTCGCGGGAATCGACAGGCTGGCGCGCAAGTCCATCACATGCGCATAAAACCCGTCAAATCCGCCCGCGATGCCAAGGTAAGCGGCGGCGCGGTCGATCCGAACCTCGATCTCGGCACGGTTGAAATCCAGCACCATCGGCATGACAACAGCGTTCGTCGTGCCGTGATGGGTGTTGTAAACTGCGCCGATCGGGTGGCTCAGGCTGTGGATTGCGCCCAGCCCTTTCTGGAACGCAACGGCGCCCATCGCGGCTGCCGACATCATGTTGGCCCGTGCATCAAGGTCATCTGGAACGGCATAGGCACGCGGCAGGTTTTCCAGCACCAGTCGCATGCCTTCCAAGGCAATCCCCTGGCTCATCGGGTGATAATGCGGGCTGCAATACGCCTCTAGACAATGCGCAAGCGCGTCCATGCCGGTACCCGCCGTAATAAAGGCGGGCATGCCGACGGTGAGGGCCGGATCGCACAACGTGACCACCGGCATCAGCTTGGGGTGGAAGATGATTTTTTTGCGATGCGTCGCGCTGTCGGTCAGCACACCGGCGCGCCCAACCTCTGATCCGGTGCCTGCGGTCGTAGGCACGGCGATGATCGGCGCAATCGTGTCGGGGTTGGCGCGGGTCCACCAGTCGCCGATATCTTCCAGATCCCAGACGCTGACGGGTTGGTCCACCATCAGCGCGATCATTTTACCAAGGTCCAGCGCCGACCCACCACCAAAGGCCACCACACCGTCATGGCCACCCGCGCGGTAAACAATCAGGCCGGCCTGCATGTTCGCTTCGGTCGGGTTGGCATCGACTTGGGAAAACACCGCACGGCCCAACCCTGCCGCGTCGAGCAGGTCCAGTGCCTGCGCCGTGATCGGTAGGCTGGCCAGCGCCTTGTCAGTGACCAGTAAAGGCCGCGTTATACCTGCGCCTTTGCATAGCGCAGGCAGTTCGGAAATCCGGCCTACCCCGAATTTGATCGTGGTCGGATAGCTCCAGTTCGCAGTCAATGTCATGTTTCAGGCCTTTTTCAGGTGGTATGATTTGGCACGGGTCAGCGCCAGATAGCCAAGGGCAGATAGGGCGGCACCGCGTCCGGTATCCTTGCAGCCAGTCCAGCAGAGCGCCGGGTCCAGATAATCGCAGCGGTTCATCAGCACGGTGCCGGTCTGGATTTGGTCACCGATCCTACGGGCGGCGGCTGCGTCATTGGTCCAGATTGATGCGGTCAGCCCATAGGCGCAATCGTTCATCAGGCGGATCGCCTCGGCATCGTCCTTGACGGGCATGATGCCGACGACGGGGCCAAAACTTTCCTCGCGCATCACACGCATGTCATGGGTGACATGGGTCAGGATTTGCGGGGCGAGATATGCACCACCATCATCGGCGGGGAATTCGGCTGGATCAATCAGCGCATGGGCGCCTTGGGCGACAGCCTCGGCCACCTGATCGCGCACGATGGCGGCGAAGCGTTTGTGCGCCATCGGCCCCATCGTTGTGTCCTGATCCAGCGGATTGCCAAGGCGCTGGGCGCGCACCCAAGCGACGGCCTTTTCGACGAAAGCATCATAAAGGCTCTCATGCACATAAATCCGTTCGATCCCGCAGCAGCATTGGCCGGAATTGAACATCGCCCCGTCCATCAGGCCGTCAACAGCGGCGTCCAGATCCGCGTCTGCGCGGACATAACCGGGGTCTTTGCCGCCCAGTTCCAGCCCCGTGCCACTAAAGGTGCCAGCGGCGGCCTTTTCAATCGCGCGGCCGCCACCGACCGATCCGGTGAAGTTGATGAAATCGAAAGACCGTTCCGCGATCAGCGCTTCGGTCGTGGCATGGTCGAGCACGAGGTTCTGGAACACATCCTGCGGCACGCCTGCGGCATGGAACGCCTGCGCCAGACGTTCGCCCGCGAGCAAGGTCTGGCTGGCATGTTTCAGCACCACGGCATTGCCCGCGATCAGGGCGGGAACAATGGTATTGACGGCAGTCAGAAACGGATAGTTCCATGGCGCAATAACGAACACCACGCCTTGGGCCTGGCGCGCAATCAAGCGGGTGAATTTGTCACTGTCTTCGACCAGTTCGTCAGCCAGCACATCCGACGCGATCCCCGCCATGTAAGCCGCACGTTCGCGCACCCCGCCAAATTCGCCGCCATAGCGCACCGGGCGGCCCATCTGCCATGCCAGTTCCGGCACGATTTCAGCAGCCATCCCCTCGAGCGCGGTAATTCCCGCCATCACCGTGGCGATCCGCGTGTCCAAAGGCAGCCCGGCCCAAGCGCCTTGCGCCTTGCGCGCGCGCGCGACCGCGGCTTGCGCATCAGCCAAGGGCAGTGCCGTGCGTTCGGCATAAACCGACCCGTCCACGGGTGAAATCAAACTGATCGTTGTCATCAAAGCTCCTGTATGTGTGGTCCGGGCCTAGCCCCGTTCCAGCAACCGCTGTCGTTCGAAATCGGTGACGACACGGTCATGTTCTTCAATCTCCCACCTTGCGGCGCGGGTGTAATGATCCACCACATCATCGCCAAAGGCCGCACGCAGCATGGCAGAGCCTTGCAGCAGATCCGCAGATTCGCGCAAGGTTTTCGGTATCTCGCGCGCATCGGCCTTGCGATAGCTGTCGCCCTGCATTTCGGGTTCGAGGTCCATCTTGCCTTCGATCCCTGCCAGACCGGCGGCGAGCAAGGCCGCGCAGGCCAGATAGGGGTTCAGGTCCGCGCCACCGATCCGACATTCGACGCGCACAGCCTTGGTGCCGTCGCCACAAACGCGGAAACCGGCGGTGCGGTTATCAAGCGACCAAACCGCTTTCGTCGGGGCAAACATGCCGACGCAGAACCGTTTGTAGCTGTTCACATAAGGTGCCAGCAGCGCCGTAATCTCGCGCGCGTGTGCCAGTTGCCCCGCCATATACTGCCGCATCAGCGCCGACATGCCGTATTCCGCGTCCTTGTCCAGAAAGGCAGGCGCACCGTCCAACGTCCAGAGCGATTGATGCACATGGCTGGACGATCCCGCGCGCCGGTGGTCGTATTTCGCCATGAAGGTCACGGATTTGCCCAAGGCATGCGCGATTTCCTTGGTCGCCTGTTTGGTGATGACATGGAAATCCGCTGTCGTGACCATCGCGTCATAGCGGATGTTGATTTCTTCCTGCCCTGCTTCTGCCTCTCCCTTCGAATTCTCGACAGGGATGCCCGCGCCATAAAGCCCGTTGCGCAACGCACGCATCAGCGGTTCTTCCTTGGTGGTCTGGAACAGGTGGTAATCTTCGTTATAGGCGGACACGGGCGTCAGGTGATCGGTGCCGCCATCGCGCAGGGCGTCATAGCTTTGTTCGAAAATATAGAACTCCAGTTCCGTCGCGGCCATCGGCTGATAGCCCAGCGCCTGTGCGCGGGCGACCTGCCGTTTCAGGATCGCGCGGGGGGAAATGGCGATTTCCTGATGCGTGTGATGGTCTAGCATGTCGCACAGCACCAGCGCCGTGCCGGGCAGCCATGGCACACGGCGCAGGGTGGAAAGATCAGGCTTCATCACATAATCGCCATAGCCTTTTGCCCAGGAGGTCGAGGCATAGCCTGCCACTGTCACCATCTCCATATCGGTGGCGAACAGGTAGTTGCAGCAATGGGTTTCTTGATAGCCCGAATCCAGAAAATGCGCGGCGTGGAACCGCTTGCCAACCATACGGCCCTGCATATCAGGTGCAGCGACCATGACGGTGTCAATCTCGCCCGCGTCAAAGGCTGCGCGTAAATCCGCCAGCGTCATCAGTCCCGCCATGGTGATTGCCCCTTTATTCTATGCTTGAAAAGGGGATGGGGGCGAACCCCCATCCTGCTGGATTACGAATACCGATAGGGCCGTCCGGCCTGATCCATCGCGGCATTATAGTTGCGGAAAATGTCGACCACCTTGGCTTTGGTTTCAGATTCCGCTGCGATTTCTTCCCAGAATGCACGCGCCGCAGTCTCGACCGTGGCCCATTCAGCGTCGGGAATGGATGTCAGTTCCAGCTTTTTGCTTTCGGTGCGCAGACGGGCTTCGCCTGCCCAGTACCAATGCTGGCGATAGTAATGCGATTGCTCGAAACAGGTGGTCATCAGCACCTGCAGATGCGGCGGCAATTCGTTCCAACGTTCCATGTTGGAAAAGAAATGCCCGATCCACGCGCCCGAAATGTTATTGGTCAAGAAATGTGATGTGACATCGGCCCAGCCAACCTCGTGCGCTTCAGTGATGCCACACCATGCCACGCCGTCGATTTCGCGGGTTTGCAGCGCGATTTCAACATCCTCCCAAGGCACAGTGACCGGCACGACGCCGAATTGTGACAAGAATCGACCAGCTGTCGGGAAGGTGAATACACGCTTGCCCTGCAAATCCGCCAGCGATGTGATCGGCGTTGACGTGATGAAATGGCAAGGGTCCCATGATCCGGCAGAGATGTGTTTCACGCCGACCTTTGCATATTCTTCGCCCCAGATTTCATTCAGGCCCCAATTGTTAAACAAGGCCGGCACATCAAGGCTGTAACGGCTGGCAAACGGGAAATAGCCGCCGAACACCGTGACTTCAGTGGGCGATGCCATGCTGTCATCATCCGATTGCACGGCGTCGATGGTGCCGCGTTGCATGGCCTGAAACAACTCGCCAGTGGGAACGAGCTGGTCAGCATAGAACAGGTCGATCTGCATTTCATCGCCAGCGATGGCATTGAACATGTCAATCGCGGGTTTTGCCACCTGCGCGCCCAGCGATGCGCCGGCGTAGGTTTGCAGCCGCCAGCGGATGGTGGATTGCGCGTGAACCGCAGGGGCGGCTAACGCAGCGGCACCGCCAAGGGCACCTGTCGTCAGGAACTTACGTCTTGTCGTGGTCATGATCTTTCCTTCCGGTTGGGGTGAAAATCCGGCGGGTTGGCCCGCTCTTCGTCGTAATTCAGGGAAACAGAACGCTGGGCAGCCATAACGCGATCTGTGGAAACGCCATCACAAGCCCCAGCCCGATGATCATCACGCCCACAAAGGGAATGATGGAGCGGTAAATCTCGGTCAAGGTAACCTCGTTAGGGGCCATGGCGCGCATCAGAAACAAATTATAGCCAAAGGGTGGCGTCATATAGGCAATCTGGCAGGTGATCGTGTACAGCACGCCGTACCAAATCAGGTTGAACTCCAGCATCTGCACGATCGGCACATAAAGTGGCGCGACAATCACCAGCATCGCGGTATCGTCGAGGAACATTCCCATCAGCAAGAACGACACTTGCATCAGGATCAGGATTTCCCAACGGCCAAGCCCCAGATTATCCATGAACAATTGCCGGACAAAATCCACCGCGCGCAGCCCGTCAAAGACAGCGCCAAAGGCCAGCGCGGCAAGGATGATCCACAAAAACATGCACGAAATCGCCAGCGTTTTCTTTGTGCAAGTTTCCAGTATCGCCCAAGTCATGCGTCCCTTGGCAACGCTGACGGCTAAGGCTGAAATCGCGCCGACGACAGCGCTTTCAACCAGACGTGTATAACCCAGCACAAACGGCACCATCATCACCGCGAAAATGGCCAACGGCATCAGCCCCGACAACAGCAGCATGTATTTTTCACGCGTGGTGACCTGCGCCAATTCCTCAGGGTCAATTGCTGGGCCAAGGGCCGGGTTCATCCGGCAACGCAGCCAGATATAGAGGATGAACAAAACCGCCAGCATCAGCCCCGGCACCAGTCCCGCCGCCCAAAGATGCGTCACCGGCTGGCGTGCGATCATCGCATAAAGCACCAGAACCACTGATGGTGGCACCAGAATCCCAAGGCTCGACCCCGCCTGAATGACGCCCGTCACCATCAATTTATCGTAATTCCGCTTGAGCAATTCGGGCAGCGCGATCGTGGCGCCAATCGCCATGCCTGCCACGCTAAGCCCGTTCATCGCGGAAATCAGCACCATCAGCAGGATCGTCCCGATGGCAAGCCCCCCCGGCACAGGGCCGAACCAGACATGGAACATCCGGTAAAGATCATCAGCCAATTTGCTTTCGGACAACACGTAGCCCATGAAAATGAACATCGGCAGGGTCATCAGCGGGAACCAGTTCATCAGCTTGATGGTCTGTGCAAAGGCCAGATCATGCCCGCCACGATCACCCCAAAGCCACACCGCCGCAACGACAGCAACAAAGCCGATGACACCGAACATCCGCTGCCCCGTCAGCATCACGGCCAGCATCGACCCGAACATCAATGCGGCGATCATTTCATAGGGCATTGGTGTCACGCTCCGCGATTTTGATGCCCCGCACGGTCGCGATGTCCCGGATCAAAAAGGCGCTGCATTGCAGGATCATCAGCAAGATACCGATACACATGATGATCTTGATTGGCGCCATATAAGGCTGCCACAACCCACGCCGCCTTTCGCCATATTCCAGCGCAAATTGCGTGCTTTCGATTCCGCCCCAAAGCAGAACACCCAGATAGACGATCAAGGTGAAAATCGTGATACAATCTACCGCCGCCTTGGTCTTGTCCGACCAACGGTCATACAAGAGGTCCATCCGCACAGCCGACCCCATCTGCAATGAATAGGCCCCGCCCAGCATGAAATACCCCATCAGCAGAAACTGCGCCATTTCATCGGTCCAGATCTGTGGCGAGAACCCCGCACGCGCTATCGCGCCCCAAGCAAGCACGCCCATCAGCGCAAACAGGCTCCACATCGCAAGCCGCCCGACGCGATAATTCAGCGCCTCGACCATATGCAGATAGGTCATCACAAAACGGGGCATGGCATGCTCGTCACCTGTGTGATTGCACGGGTCAGCACACGGACCAAACGTGTGGCAATTTCCATCTGTGCCTTTGGTGTGGCGATCAGGTCATTGCGCAGTTCCAGCATCACATTTTCCAGCCCATAAGGCAGCGCATGCAAGCGCAAGGTATGCGTGACATGATCTGCCGCAGAATATGGCGCGTTCAATGCGGTCAACAGGCCCAGATCATCAGCCTCTGCAACAATCCGGCGCGCCAGCGCCGGCAGATCATCGTGGATCACCCCGCATTCGACATCGCGTGGAACGCCGTGCCATGTTGGCGAAAATGAATGGATCGTCACAACAACAGGCCGCCTGCCCAGCGCCAGCGCACGGGCAATACGGGCACGAACGAGGTTGTGAAACGGCAGATACACGCTCTCCATCCGCGCCAGCCTTTCGCCAACGGTGATGCTCTGGTTCATCACAACAGGGTAAAGCTCGGATTGTGCCGGGCAGGCATCAGGGCGGTCGGGGCTGCGATTTAAATCAAAGATCAGTCGCGACAATGGCGCATGGACCAGTTCGGCACCCCCGTGATCGCGCGCCAGCAGCGGGCCCAGCGCGCGGGCCAAGCCCAATGCGCCCAGATCACTGGCCGCATGTGACGCCAACAAGTCAGGCGCAGCATCCACCCAAGGCATAACAACATCATTGGATGCGTGTTCACAAATCAGGATCACGCAAGGCACGGTTTCAGCCTGATCGCCGGATTGATCCCAGCTGATCACACTGCCCGCCCAATCTGGCCCTGATCCTGTCATCGTCTGCATCCTCGGCAGGCTGAAAATTCCGTTACGTCAAGGCTGCACCGCCTTGCATTTTTGTGTCAAGTACATTTCCTTTCTTTCTTTTTTGAAACAAACGTTTCAACTTGGCTATGACGACAGGAAGAATCGCATGACCCAGTTTCAAACGCTCGAAGACCAGTTGCGCGCCGCCATGCCGACCATGACCCGTGCAGAACGCCAATTGGCCAGCCATATGCTGGGGAACTTTCCCTTGTCGGTGCTGGGCACAGTGGCGACTATTGCGCAGGATGCGGGCGTCTCTGCCCCGACAGTCGTGCGGTTTGTGCGCAAGATCGGGTTTTCCGGCTACCCCGAATTTCGCGCGCAACTGCACGAAGAAATGGGCGAACGACTGGCATCGCCGATCACAAAGCACGAAAAATGGGCAGATAGGTTGGAAATTGACCATCCTCTGAACCGCTTTGCCCTGCGTGTGATCGAGAATCTACGGCAAACGCTCAGCCAGCAAGACCTGCGGACCTTTGATGCCGTGCGTGACCTTCTGGCAGATAAATCGCGCTCGGTTTACCTTATCGGGGGGCGGTTGACGCGGTCTATTGCCGAATACTTTACAACAGCCCTGCATGTGATGCGGTCTGATGTGACGCTCCTGTCCAGCCAACCCAATACATGGCCGCCTGCGTTGCTGGATATGTCGGCTGGTGACGTGCTGGTCGTGTTTGACATCCGTAGATATGAACCATCCGTGCAACAATTTGCGGAACTTGCACATGCCCAGCAGATGGAAGTCGTGCTGTTTACAGACCAATGGGTTTCACCGACTGCAGGCGTTGCACGTCATATCTTAACATCGCAGATCGAAGTGCCATCCGCATGGGACACGATTGTCCCGCTCATCGCGCTTGTCGAGTCCATGTTGTCAGCGCTTCAGGACGCCAATTGGCAAGACACCCGAGAACGGCTGGAACGCATGGAAAGGTTCTACGAAGAAATGCTGTTGTTCAAAAGGATGCGTTGACCTGCCAAGCAACGCAAACAGCCACTGCGCAGGTTCAGGCGCGGTTCACATCAGCCAAGATGCCCCCGACAGATTAAGTGACGGTGTGCTTTTGCCATCGGCGGATTGGTTTGCTGGCAGTGCTGACACTGCGCCATTTACGTGATGGGCATGAATCCCCCATCAGGTGTCAACATGCATCCTCACTGCATTTGTAGGCGGATTTGGCAAGCCATTCAGGGTTGATCTCGGCCCCCCAGCCAGGCGCATCGCTCACCACGACTTGGCCAGACGTGACCTTGTAAGGATCGTTGAGGAACAAGTCGCGCTGCCATGGATAGTAATCGTCACCTTCGATCGAAAATTCCAGATAGCGCCCGGGATTGGGGACTGCGCGCAAGAGATGCATGGTAAATAGGGTGACCAACGACAGATTGGCGGCATGCGGTGTGCAGGGCAGCCCCGCTGCATGGCCCATGCGGGCCACCTCCATGCTACGGATCATCCCCCCCAGATACAAAATGTCGGGCTGTATGATATCAACAGCGCGCATGGCGACGATGCGCTTCCACTGCTGGATATCCCAGTCTTGTTCGCCACCGGCCACGTCGATTGACAGCGCACGAGTAACTTCTGCGGTTTGCTCCAATTCCCAATAAGGACAAGGCTCCTCGAAATGTTCGTAGCCATTGGCCTCCAGCATCCGGCCCACCTCGATCGCCCGGACGATGCCAAACCCGGAGTTCCCGTCAACCAGCAACGCGGCATCTGGGCCCATGGCCTTGCGGATCGCGGGAATGATGGCCTCCGTGCGCCCATCCCATGCGTCCGTGTCTTGGCCGCATTCTGCACCAACACGCACCTTGAAGGCATCAAACCCGCACTCGTCACGAAGTTTTTGTAGCCGAACCGCTTCGTCCGGGGGCGTGATATCGCGCCGCATCGAGGACGCATAGGCGCGCACTGGACCTACCGAACCGCCTAGCAGCTCTGCAACCGGCTTGCCCACGGCTTTGCCGCGCCAGTCCCAGACAGCCGTGTCCAGTCCGGCCATCGCCCGACGCAAATAGGTGCCGGGAAACTTGTGCTCTCGGAGCGGAATCTCGGCAATCACATCCTCAAGCGCACCCATGCCGCGCCCCAAAGCCCAAGGTGCCACCTGCCGATGCAGGATCTCGCATGTCAGGTCGCTACTGTAGGTGGACACTTGTCCCCAGCCGGTCGAATTGTCCTCGGCCGTGACCCGCACAAAACCGATCAGCGGCGTGCAAAAGGTTTCGATCCGGCGAATGCGCGGGCCGCTATCGTGTTTGCCGCGATCACTGGAAACCGGCACTGCGCCGGACATCGAATAGGGCGTGCTCATGCATCCTCCAGAATAAGCGCTGCCGCGCGATGCGCCAGCATCATGGTCGGGGCATTGGTGTTGCCCGAAGTCAGATTCGGAAATACCGAGGCATCAATGACCCGCAATCCTTGTACCCCGTGTACCTGTAGCTGTGGGTTGACGACCGAGGATTGCGCATCTTGCCCCATACGGCAGGTGCCAACCGGATGAAAAACGGTGCCGGAGCGTTCGCGGAAATCCGCCAGAATCTGGTCGTCGTCCATGACCCGCAAATCCGGGCCCATCGCGGTTTCCACCAACCCCTGCAATGCGCTGGTTTCAATCAACCGCTGACACAGACGCCCGCCTGCCACAACCAGCGCCCTGTCTTCTTTGGTCGCCAATGAGTTGGGCTGGATTCGTGGCGCTGCCATCGGATCCGCAGAGCTGATGTCAATGCGACCACGGCTGGTGGGGCGGGACGGCTGAAAGCCAATGATAAATCCCGCGAACGGATCTGGCTGAATGACACTGCGCTTGCCATGCGGCGTTGTCGTGTAAGTGACAGGGTTAAAGTATAGCTGCTGATCCGGCCCGACCAGATCCGGCGACGAGCGGAAATACCCACCGCACTGGTTCACCGATAGCGCCAGCGGCCCGCGCCTTGTCAGCGCGTATTGCAGCGCCGCCCGCAGCTTGCCAGTCAATGGCCGCAGGATATTGTTCAATGTTGGTTCTGTGGCCCTGAAATAATAGTTTATTCCCAGATGGTCTTGCAAGTTGCCACCGACATGCGGCGCATCGCACAGCGGCATGATCCCATGCGACTTGAGCAGCTCCGCCGGGCCGATACCCGACAGCTGAAGCAACCGCGGCGAAGTCACCGCCCCCGCGGAAAGGATAATCTCGCGGCCCGCGCGAAAGGTCAGCCTGCGCCCGCCCTTATTCACTTGCACTGCCGCAGCCCGCAGGCCCTCAAAGACGATCCGTTCTGCGATAACGCCAGTCATCAGGGTGACATTCGGACGCTTCAGGGCGGGTTTCAGAAAGGCCCGCGCGGAATGCATACGGCGGCCCTTGCTGGTGTTGATCAAGTACGCCCCCGCGCCCTCGCACGCACTCCCGTTGATATTATCGGTGCGCGGCAGTCCCAGTTCTTCTGCCGCGGCAAAGAAATGCCGGTTCACTGGGTGGATCTGGTCCGAAACATCCTGGACATGTAGCGGACCACGGCCTTGGCGATCGCCGCGAGTTCCGCGCCGGGTTTCCATCGCCTCATAGGTCTGCTGCACGGTGTCCCAGCCCCAGCCGGTCGCCCCAGCTGCCGCCCAATCCTCAAAGTCCTGCGGCAATCCGCGCGCGTAAACCAGCGCATTGATGGCCCCAGATCCGCCTACCACCTTGCCGCGCGGCCAATAACCACTGCGTCCGGCCAGCGCGTCCTCTGGTTCGGTCTGGTATTTCCAGTTTACCCGAGAATCGTAGAAGGTTTTGCCGTACCCAAGTGGCAGGGCAATCCACGGCGACCAACCGCGCCCACCGGCTTCAAGCAAAAGCACCTTGTGACGTCCTGAAACGCTCAGCCGCTCGGCCAGCACGCAGCCTGCAGAACCCGCCCCCACGATAATATAATCGAAATCTTCCATTCAATCCCCCTCCAAATCTCGCGGTGGTTTTGGCACGCCGAGTTGACATCTTGTAAACAAATAACTGCCTGATCAGAGCCTGAAATAAAGCGCAATGTCGACGCTCTGGATGAACGTCATTCCTGACTTGCGCTGGTTGGCGTGCCTTAGCAAGCTGACAGCGCCGCCTTTGTCATCAACTGCAGCCCGAAGAGCAGAAATTCGGTGGTATGATTGCCCCCCTGGCATGATCCCAGACGAAAACTGGGCCTGTGGCGCTTGGATGATACCACTGCCCGGCCACAGGTATCGCCGCAACAGGACGCCCGCTGCGGAGTGTTTGCACGAAATGATGGCAGTTCATGTGGTGCGCTTGCCCAGCCCGAAAGCCACACTTATCGACCCTCTGAACTCTCTTTATGAGCGAGGGACGACAAGGGGTAGGTCAACGGCTGAACACGCGTATCTCTGAGTTGAGGGTTGACCTCTGGATTGCTGATGTGACGCGTTGGCGCATTGGGTCGCTTTCTGGCGAACGCGCAACCAGAGCCTCGGCCCGGGTCAAAACGCCCCGCGCGACATTGGGTTCTACCCCGTCAAGCTGATCACGATGAATCGCGAGTGCCTGATCCTTTCGGGCCACCTGCGATTTGCTTGGACATTTGACGCGGCTGGGGCGTGTTCAAGGCATCTGTCGTGATTAATATGGTGCGGATCAGTGTCGCCTACCGCAAGCGATTTCAGCGACTGCGCCTCGCGCCTAGGCAGGCTGCGTTGCGTAAGCGGGGTCAAAGCGTTTCCCGCTGCCATCGGTGGTCGCGTAGACCAGCGCCTTCAGGCAAATCGAGATCCATATGACGAGATCGGCAGAGGCCAGCGTGTTGAAGACGACGTGTTCAGTGGTGATTTCAAAGCTGAGCGTTCTTTGCATAGGGTGCCCGTCGCCCGCCAGCCGCCTTGCTTGCGTCCACAACCGGTCCAGTGTGGTATTCAAACGCCAAGACCCACCCGAGGGTGGGTGTTAAGGTAATGATATTATGTGTGATTTGGTTGCGGGAGTAGGATTTGAACCTACGACCTTCAGGTTATGAGCCTGACGAGCTACCGGGCTGCTCCATCCCGCGCCAATGTTTGGCGCACCTATTTTGGTAGGTGCATCGTAAGAGAGATACCCTTGGAGTGTTCCAAGGAGGCGTTGTTTATTAGGTTTGGCAGTGACTTACTCTCCCACGTCTTAAGACGCAGTACCATCAGCGCTGCGGCACTTAACTGCCGAGTTCGGGATGGGATCGGGTGTTTTGCTCGCGCTATGACCACCAAACCAAAAAAACAACGCCAGCGATGTGCCTTTTGAGGGGCACACCGTTATGTTCCAAGTCATGTACGACTGTAGTTTTGTGTATGTATCCTGATTTTCGCCAGTCTTACTATTACTGGATCAAATCAAGCCTATCGGGCAATTAGTACCAGTCAACTGAACGCATTGCTGCGCTTACATCTCTGGCCTATCGACGAGGTGGTCTACCTCGGCCCTCAGGGATACCTTGTTTTGAAGGGGGCTTCCCGCTTAGATGCCTTCAGCGGTTATCCTGTCCGATCATAGCTACCCTGCACTGCCGTTGGCACGACAACAGGTCCACCAGTGGATCGTTCACCCCGGTCCTCTCGTACTAGGGGCAACTCTTCTCAAGTATCCTACACCCACGGAAGATAGGGACCGAACTGTCTCACGACGTTCTAAACCCAGCTCACGTACCTCTTTAAACGGCGAACAGCCGTACCCTTGGGACCTGCTCCAGCCCCAGGATGAGATGAGCCGACATCGAGGTGCCAAACGGTGCCGTCGATATGGACTCTTGGGCACCATCAGCCTGTTATCCCCAGCGTACCTTTTATCCGTTGAGCGATGGCCCTTCCACTCGGGACCACCGGATCACTATGGCCGTCTTTCGACTCTGCTCGACTTGTCAGTCTCGCAGTCAGGCTGGCTTCTGCCATTGCACTCAACGAGCGATTTCCGACCGCTCTGAGCCAACCTTCGCGCGCCTCCGTTACAATTTGGGAGGCGACCGCCCCAGTCAAACTACCCACCACGCAGGGTCCCGGACCCGGATAACGGGCCGCGGTTAGACATCAAGCAAGATAAGGGTGGTATCTCAAGGGAGGCTCCACAAGGACTAGCGTCCCTGCTTCAAAGCCTACCACCTATCCTGCACATATCGTGCCTGATGCCAATGCGAAGCTATAGTAAAGGTGCATGGGGTCTTTCCGTCTAACCGCGGGTATCCTGCATCTTGACAGGAAATTCAATTTCGCTGAGTCCACATTTGAGACAGCGGGGAAGTCGTTACGCCATTCGTGCAGGTCGGAACTTACCCGACAAGGAATTTCGCTACCTTAGGACCGTTATAGTTACGGCCGCCGTTTACCTGGGCTTCAATTCGGAGCTTGCACTCCTCCTTTTAACCTTCAGGCACCGGGCAGGCGTCAGACCCTATACGTCGTCTTACGACTTCGCAGAGCCCTGTGTTTTTAGTAAACAGTCGCCACCCCCTGGTTTGTGCCCCCGCCCAAAAGTTGCCTTCTGAACGGGCCTCCTTCTCGCGAACTTACGGAGGTATTTTGCCGAGTTCCTTAAATGTGGTTCTCTCAAGCGCCTTGGTATTCTCTACCAGTCCACCTGTGTCGGTTTAGGGTACGATCTAGCGGAGGGCTATTTCCAGGAACCTCTAAGCGGCCTCCCCAATCCGATAAGGGGAAACAACCTTCGAGATCCGTCACATCCTCCTGGCCCAGGAATATTAACCTGGTTCCCATCGACTACGCCTTTCGGCCTCGCCTTAGGGGTCGGCTTACCCTGCTCAGATTAGCTTTAAGCAGGAACCCTTGGACTTTCGGCGAGGGAGTCTCTCACTCCCTTTGTCGCTACTCATGTCATCATTCTCACTAGTGATCTCTCCACCGGATCCCTCACAGGCCGGCTTCACAGAAAGCTCCCTGCGTCCAATATACCCCGAAGGGCATTAAGGACGCTTGGAACTATGTCACACTACGC
>NZ_CH672414.1:2063638-2214035 GCF_000152785.1 Yoonia vestfoldensis SKA53
GATCGGCGGTTCCTGATCAGTCAGGGTGATCCGCACGATCGACTTGATCGACTTGAACCCATATTTCCACGGCACCACCAGCCGGATCGGGGCGCCGTTCTGGTTGGCAATGGGTTCGCCGTAAATACCGGTCGCCATGATGGTCAGAGGATGCATCGCTTCGTCCAGACGCAGACCTTCGACATAGGGGAAATCCAGCACGCGGCGCTGCACCCCGATCATGTTTTCGGGCTGGACCACGGTTTCAAAGGCAACGTAGCGCGCGCCGGACTGCACACCGACCTTGTTCAGGATGTCCGCCAGTTCGATCCCATTCCACGGAATGACCATCGACCACGCCTCGACACAGCGGAACCGATAGATGCGATCCTCGACCGTCAGGCCTGCCAACAGATCGCCCAGCGCGTAATCGCCGGGGCGGTCCACCATGCCATCGACCTTGATCGACCAAGGCGCTGTGACAAGCTGGTGCGCATTCGCGGCGGGGTCGCCCTTGCCAGTGCCAAATTCATAAAAGTTGTTGTAGCTGCGGATTTCCTCGAGCGTGTTAGGCTCCAGCCCAGCCTGCGCATCAGCCGCGCGTGGCACCAGACCGATCGCACCCAGCCCTGCGGCGCCCGCAAGGATCTGTCGCCGGTTAAGATACGCCGCTTTTGGCGTGATGTCTGCGTGGGTCAGCGTGTTCTTCCAGCGATAGGCCATTGTCTGTCTCCGATTCAGGTGGGTTACTTGTCTATACGACAGAAAGCTGAATTTGTTTCTCACGATGCTGCCAAGGTTTGAAATGTTCCAGTTTTGCACGGAATTTTCACGACTTTTCACAGGAGGTTGATTTGAAATCGCAGATGACGGCGGCTTAGCCCGCGCGCCCTTTCTGTCAAGCGGCGTAGGCGGGAATCCCCGCTGATCCAGCCGTAAAACACTACGTAAAAAGCACGATGCCAACGAAAAGGCATTTCCAACTGAAGGAACATATCATGCTACGTAGAACTTTTGTCGCAATCGCCACTACCACCGCCTTGTCGTCGGTCGCTTTCGCTGCCGGACATTCCAAGGACATCGTGGACACGGCCGTCGAAGCAGGCACATTCACAACGCTGGTCGCCGCTGTCGAAGCCGCAGGTCTGGTTGAGACGCTCAAGAGCGAAGGCCCGTTCACCGTATTCGCCCCCACTGACGAAGCCTTTGCCGCCCTGCCTGCAGGCACCGTCGAAGGTCTGCTGGCCGATCCAGAAGCACTGGCCGCGATCCTGACCTACCATGTTGTCGCTGGCAAAGTGATGTCGACCGATCTGTCGGATGGCATGACCGCAACAACCGTGAACGGCGCGGACATCACCATCGGCACCACGAATGGCGTGACCGTCAATGGCGCGAATGTCGTGACCGCAGATATCGAAGCATCGAACGGCGTGATCCACGTCATCGACGCGGTGATCCTGCCACCGATGTAAGACCTGTCCTCTTGGATACGACAAAGCCCCGGTCAATGACCGGGGCTTTTTTGTTTTCAGACGCTGCCGGATGCGGGCGTTTGATGGCGCTGAAGCCTCCGGCGGGGATATTTCGGCTCGAAAGATGGGAAAGGCTTTGGCCTTAATGCAGCGGCAGGTTTGGCGGTGCGATCTGGCTGCTGGTGGCGACACGGTCGCCCACGATCAATCCGTCCACTCCGGCCGTGACCTTGATCACGGCGCCTTCCAAGACATCACCGCCAAGGATCATTTCTGCCAACTGGTCCTGCAAGGTGCGCTGGATCACCCGTTTCAGTGGGCGCGCACCGAACACCGGATCGTAGCCTTCATCGGCCAGCCAACGCAGCGCGCCATCATCCAGATCAAGGCTGATGTTGCGCCCGGCAAGCCGTTTGGCCAGCAGACCCAGCTGGATCGCGACGATCCCCGCCATGTCATCACGCGCCAGACGGTCAAAGATGATCGTCTCATCCAGCCGGTTCAGGAATTCGGGCCGGAAATGGGCACGCACGGCATCCATCACATCGCGTTTGGCGGCACCCGAATCCACCCCGTCAGGCAACTGGCTCAGCGCCTGCGCGCCAAGGTTGGACGTCAGGATGATCAGCGTCTGTTTGAAATCGACATGCCGCCCTTGGCCATCGGTCAGCACCCCGTCGTCCAGCACCTGCAACAGTACGTTGAACACATCAGGATGCGCCTTTTCAACCTCGTCGAACAGGATCACCTGATAGGGGCGGCGGCGCACAGCCTCGGTCAGCACGCCGCCTTCGTCGTAACCAACATAGCCCGGAGGTGCGCCAATCAGCCGTGACACGGCATGCTTTTCCATGAATTCGGACATATCGATCCGCACCATCGCGCTGTCGTCGTCGAACAGGTACTCGGCAACGGCCTTGGTCAGTTCGGTCTTGCCCACGCCGGTTGGCCCGAGAAACAGAAACGACCCCAGCGGGCGGTTTTCGTCATTCAAGCCCGCCCGCGCACGGCGCACGGCATTGGCGACGGCGCGCACGGCGGTTTTCTGGCCGATGACGCGCTTGCCCAGCGCGTCTTCCATGCGCAAAAGCTTGTCACGCTCGCCTTCGAGCATCTTGGACATCGGGATACCGGTCCAGCGTTCCACCACTTCGGCGATTTGTTCGGGGCGCACGGCCTCTTCGACCATCAGGTCGTCATTCGCCTCGACCTCGGCCAGTTGGCGTTCCAGTTGCGGGATCACGCCATAGGACAGCTCGCCCGCTTTCGCCAGATTGCCTTCGCGCTTGGCGATATCCAGATCGGCGCGCGCACGGTCAAGCCGTTCCTTGACGCCGCGGGTATCCTCTAGCTTATCACGCTCGGTCTGCCATTTCGCGGTCATTTCCGACGCGCGGTCCTGCACATCGGCCAGTTCCTTTTCCAGCTTTTCCAGCCGGTCCTTGGACGCTTTGTCGTCTTCTTTTTTCAACGCCTCGGCCTCGATCTGCAATTGCAGGATCTGGCGGTCGAGTGCGTCGAGCTCTTCGGGCTTGCTGTCCACTTCCATGCGCAACCGGCTGGCGGCCTCGTCCATCAGGTCGATGGCCTTGTCCGGCAGGAAACGGTCGGTGATATAGCGGTGGGACAGCGTGGCGGCGGCGACCAGCGCGCTATCCGAAATCCGCACGCCGTGGTGCAATTCATATTTTTCCTTGATCCCGCGCAGGATACTGATCGTGTCGACGACGGTCGGTTCTTCGACCAGCAAAGGCTGGAACCGGCGGGCAAGAGCTGCGTCCTTTTCCACATATTTGCGATATTCGGCCAAGGTGGTGGCACCGATGCAATGCAATTCGCCCCGGGCCAGCGCCGGCTTGATCAGGTTGGCGGCGTCCATTGCGCCATCAGCCTTACCGGCACCGACCAGCGTATGCATCTCGTCGATGAACAAGATGATCTCGCCGGCGGCGGTTTCAATCTCTTTCAGCACGGCCTTTAGCCGTTCTTCAAACTCGCCCCGATATTTCGCACCGGCAATCAGCGCACCCATATCCAGCGCCATCAGTTTCTTGTGACGCAGCGATTCAGGCACATCGCCATTGACGATGCGCAGCGCCAGACCTTCGGCAATCGCGGTTTTCCCCACACCAGGTTCACCGATCAGCACCGGATTGTTCTTGGTCCGGCGCGACAGCACCTGCATCGCGCGGCGAATTTCCTCGTCCCGCCCAATGATCGGGTCGATCTTGCCTTGCTCGGCGGCTTCGGTCAGGTCGCGGGCATATTTTTTCAGCGCGTCGAAACTGTCTTCGGCGCTGGCGCTATCGGCGGTTCGGCCTTTGCGCATGTCGTTGATCGCGGCATTCAGCGCCTGTGCAGTGACGCCACCGGCATCCAGCGCATCCTTGGCTTTGGATTTTACCAATGCCAACGCGGTCAGCAAGCGTTCAACTGGCACGAAACTGTCGCCCGCCTTTTTGGCGATTTTTTCAGCCTCATCCACCACCGTGGCGGTGATATTGTCGAGATAGACCTGCGCAGCATCGCCGGTCACCTTGGGCAGTTTGGCAAGGGTTGCGTTGACGGCGCCCAGCACATCGGCAGGGCGGCCACCGGCACGGGTGATCAGATTGGCGGCAAGCCCTTCCTCGTCGTCCAGCAAGGCTTTCAACAGATGTTCAGGTGTCAAACGCTGATGGTTTTCGCGCATCGCGATCGTCTGGGCGGATTGGATAAAACCGCGCGACCGCTCTGTGAACTTGTCCAAGTTCATGGTGTTCTCCTTTATAAAGCGCCCGTTGACGAACATGCCCGGCTTTGCGGCACATGCCCAATTGGGCCTCATGGTATAAATGGGTGGGGCGGATTGATTGCGCAAGACCAGCGCGCAGGCTAGACCGCAACAAACAGATAAGGATTGCCAAGATGCCCGATGACCGCCTGATTGTTGCGATGGATGTCCCCAATGTCGTGGCCGGTCTGGAACTGGCGGCCCTACTTGGCGACAGCGTCAGCTTCTACAAGATCGGTCTGGGGATGTTGACGGGCGGCGGTCTGGCGTTGGCCAACGAGCTGAAACAGGATCAGGGCAAGCGCATCTTTCTGGATATGAAACTGTTCGACATCAGCGCCACAATCGAGGCGGCAGTGCGCGGCATCGCAGCTTTTGATCTGGATTTCCTGACCGTGCATGGCGACCCGCATGTGGTGCGCGCGGCACGGCAGGGGGCGGCAGGGTCGGATATGAAAATACTTGCCGTGACGATCCTGACGTCGCTGGACCGCAATGATCTGGACGCGTCCTGTATCAAGGCGGGCAATATCACCGATTTGGTGCAGGAACGTGCGGGGCTGGCGCTGATGGCGGGGGCCGATGGCGTGATCGCGTCACCACAAGAAGCGGGATTAATTCGCGCGCTCCCCGAAGCGGCAGGCAAGCTGATTGTGACCCCCGGCGTGCGGCCGGTCGGGGCAGATCGGGGCGACCAGAAACGCGTGGCGACCCCTGCGCAAGCCGTGGCAAACGGGGCTGATCATGTCGTCGTCGGGCGTCCGATCTGGCAGGCAGCCGATCCGCGCGCAGCCGCCCAAGATATCCTGCGCGAACTGTCTTCAGTGCAAGCGACCGCGCCTTAGTCGTTGATATCAGTTTCCCAGACCTTGACCTGTCCCTGACGCAGCCGGAAAAACCGGCGCATCCCCAGATAGGATAGCAAAGACAGAACTGCGAAGATCACAAGAGTTAGCGCAAGCCCGGTTGCATTGATCCCGAACAGGATTAGCAGACCCAACAATCCGGCACCGATGGCAAAGCCCAGAAAGATATAGCCGGGGATCAAGACCTCCAACGTCGCCAGGATCAGCGCGCCGGACATCCAGACCCACCATTGTGCCCACAATACCATATCAGCGCCCCTTCAACATCTTGAACGCATCGGCAAAAGCATCCAGCGCATTGGCCGGCAGCACGACGGTCTGGTTGCCTTGCCCTGCACCCATTTTTGATATCGCCTCGACCTGTTTGAGCGCGACTTGGTATTGCGCAGCTTCCAGCCCGTTTTCGGCAATCGCACCTGCCACAACCTGCGTTGCATAGGCTTCGGCATCAGCCAGCACGCGGCGCGCCTTGGCTTCTTGTTCGGCGGCGTAAAGATCGGCATCGGCCTGCAATTCAACAGACCGTTTCTTGCCCTCGGCCTCGGTCACTTGGGCACGGCGGGCGCGTTCGGCGTTCAACTGCTGCAGCATCGCGGCGCGGGTCGCCTGATCCAGATTGACGTCAAGGATTTCGGCGCGCGTCACCTCGATCCCCCAATCATCGACTTGCTGGGATACCTGTTCGCGCACTGCTTCGATCAACCGGCTGCGATTGGCCTGCACCTGATCAAGCTCCATCCGGCCAATCTCGGACCGCACGATCCCCGCGACGGTGGTCGAGATCGCAGCATCGACGTCACGAATGCGATAAACCGTCTTTTCAGGTTCGATGATGCGGTAAAACACCGATGTTTCGACCTGTACCAGCACGTTGTCAGAGGTGATCGCATCCTGCGTCATCGGAGGCAATTGCCGTTCGAGGATCGACACCTGGTGGCGGACACGATCCAGAAACGGCACGATGAAATTGATACCGGGGCCAAGCACCGATTGCAGGCGGCCAAGACGTTCCACCACGAACTTTTCCGATTGCGGCACGATGCGCACACCCGCCATGACGCAAACGACGATGAACACCGCCAGCAAAAGATAAAGTATGTTCTGGCCGAAAAACTCGGCCAGAAATTGATCCATCGGCATTGGTGCATCCCTTGCGTTGTCTTGAGTGTCAGTTAGGCACGATTGACGCGGATTTCAAATCATACCGCGCCATGCTGTTGCTTTTGAAACGCGCGGCGATGGTTGCGCCGATGGCGTCCGCTGTCGCGGGGCTCAGCGTCCAGCCCAGATGACCATGGCCGGTGTTGTAAAACACGCGGTCATTGCGGCCCTGCCCGACGCGCGGCATCATGTTGGGCATCATCGGGCGCAGGCCCGCCCAAGGCACACAAGCCTCGGTCGAAACATCGGGAAAATGCGTTTCGCACCATTGGATCAAGGGGCGCACACGACGTTCCAGAATATCGCGGTTTTCGCCGTTGAACTCCGCCGTACCCGCAATCCGCAGCCGGTCCCGACCCAGACGGGATGTGACGATCTTGGCCTTGTCATCCAGCAAGGAAGTCGTTGGCGCCGCCGCCTGACTGGCCGCATCGTTCAGATTGACCGTGATCGAATAGCCTTTGACCGGATAGATGTTCACGCGATCCCCCAGCTTGGCCGCGAATTTGCGACTGGCGACACCGGCCGAAATGACGATACCGTCAAAGCGGGTCTCGTCTCCGCTTTCCACATAAACCCCGTCATCGCGCAGATGCAGGTCCGTCACCGGCACACCAAGGCGAAAGGTCACGCCCTGCTTTTGCAGCCAATCGGCCAGCCCGACGGTGAATTTGTGAATATCACCGGTGCTGTCGCTTTCGGTCCAGAACCCGCCAATGATATCGCCACGCAGGGTGGGTTCGCGCGCCAAAACCTCGTCCACGGTCAGTTCGCGGCGATCCAGACCGCCCTCGCGCAACAACCCGTTGACCATGCGGGCATGGCGCAGGTCCTTGTCAGTCTTGTAGAAATGCAGGATGCCCGCAGGGCTGAAATCGAAATCCACACCGGACCTGTCCGCCATCTCCGCCAGACCCGCGCGCGCGGCAACAGCCAACCGCGCGGTCTTGACGGTGTTGGACTTGTAATTGGGGATATTGCCCAGAAATTCCATCATCCAGCTGACCTTGTGCCAACCGGGGCGCGGATTCACAAACAAGGGCGCATCGCCCTGCAACATCCATTTGATCCCTTTCAGCACGGTGGACCATTGGTTCCAGACCTCGGCATTGGAGGCACTCAACTGGCCGCCATTGGCAAAACTGGTCTCCATTCCGGCGTAACGCTGGCGGTCATAGACCGTCACGTCGAACCCGCGGATCATCAGGGAATAGGCAGTGGTGACGCCGGTAATCCCGGCACCGATAACAGCAATCGAAGGCATGGCTTTCTCCGCCATTGGCGCTTGCGCGCGCTCGCCCCCGCCGTTGCTGTGCCTGAGAGATTCACCCGTCGCGGGGCTTGCTCCTTCGGCGGACCATCAAAGGCCACTCTTCGGCGTGTTGCACCCCAACCGGTCCTTTTGCCTGAGAGTGACCGGGGCGGTTGCTCCTTCGGCGACGGACATCCGTTCTCTCCCGGATGGCGTGTGATGTGGCGGGGTTACGCCGGAACCCGGCACCACGCAAATGAAATTCCGCATCTTCCGAGGATAAATATCCCCGCCGGAGGCCAGAAGTCTCTTTTTTACGCAACCGCCCAGTCTATTATGCGACATGCCTGCATTATGCCGCGATTGCCTGACGACATTCGACAGCGAAACACGCTGTCCCGCCTGCCGGTCACCCCGCGTGACACGGCACCCCGAATTGTTCGCACTGGGCATCGCGCATATGGATTGTGACGCCTTCTATGCTTCGGTGGAAAAGCGCGACAATCCGGGTCTCGCCGACAAACCTGTAATCATCGGCGGTGGCAGGCGCGGGGTCGTGTCCACCGCCTGCTATCTGGCGCGCATCAAGGGCGTCAAATCCGCCATGCCGATGTTTCAGGCGCTGAAGCTTTGCCCAGAGGCTGTCGTCATCAAACCGCGGTTCGACGCCTATGTCAAAGCGTCCCGCGCGATCCGCGCGATGATGGATGACTTGACGCCTCTGGTCGAACCTTTGTCATTGGACGAGGCGTTCATGGACCTGCGCGGCACCGCAAAACTGCACCATGCGCCACCCGCCGTGATGCTGGCGCGGCTGATCAAGCGGATGAAGGATGAATTGGGCCTGACGGGGTCGATTGGGTTGTCGCATAATAAATTTCTGGCCAAGGTCGCGTCCGATCTGGAAAAGCCGCGCGGCTTTTCGATCATCGGCAAGGATGAAACCCCGGCCTTCCTGCGGCCTAGATCAGTCAGGCTGATCTGGGGGATCGGTCCTGCGGCACAGGCCAGCCTCGAATCTGCGGGCATCCGCACCTTTGACGATCTGTTGCGCTGGGACCGGCGCGACCTGCACGCGCGATTCGGCCACACGGGGGAACGGCTTTATGCACTGGCGCGCGGCGAAGACGGGCGCCGGATCAGCCCCAATGCACCGGTCAAGACGCTGTCAAATGAAACCACTTTTCACGAAAACACCGGCAATCCCGATATTCTTGACGGGCATCTGTGGCGCATGGCCGAAAAGGTCAGCGCGCGGGCCAAGGCGACCGACAAGGCGGGGCGTGTCGTGCAGCTGAAGCTCAAGACAGCAGATTTTCGGCTCATCTCGAAACGGCAAAGCCTGCATCACCCCACGCAGCTGGCTGACACGATCTATCGCACCGCGCGGGGTCTGTTTGATCAGGTACCGGGGTCGGGGCCTTACCGTTTGCTGGGGGTCGGGCTGTCAGACATCACAGCGGCTGCGGATGCGGACCGCAGCGGCGACCTGCTGGACCCTACGGCAGACCAACGGGCCAAGGCGGAGCATGCCACCGATGTTATCCGACAGAGATTCGGGTCCGATGCGATCATCAAGGGGCGCGCGTTGCGGTAAGGTGCTTGATCCACCTTACTCGGCGGCGACACGCACCGCAGGCACGCGTCCGATATTGGCAAGTGCGGCGATCACCCCGTCCAGCAAATCCCGAAACGCATCAAAACCGGCGCTGGGCGTCAGCGTTGTTTCATGCATGTAAAGCGCGCGGTCGATCTCGACCTGAATGGCGTGCTGGTTGCGCGACGGGCGGCCATAATGCTGCGTGATATAGGCCCCGGCAAAAGGCATGTTGCGCGCCACTTTCAGCCCCGCCGCGATAAATGCCGCCTCGACCTGATCCATCACCGCGCCCGACGCCGTTGCCCCGAAACGGTCCCCGAGCACGACATCGGGACGGCCCGCTCCCGGCGGCCCCATGTTTTCCAGCGCCTCATGCGGCATCGAATGACAATCTATCAGAACAGCCTGACCAAAATCATTGATGCTTTGGTCTATCAGCATCTGCAAACGGTCATGATAGGGCCGCCAATATTGAATGATGCGTTGATGCGCCTCAACCAGTGTCAGCTTGCCGCGATAGATCTGCCGGCCATTCGCCACAACGCGCGGAATCACACCCAAACCGCTGGCGACGCGTGGGTTATGGATGTTGCGCCGAACGCCTTCGATCAGGGCCGGGTCGAATTCATCCGGCCCACGATTGAGATCAAGAAAAGCGCGCGGCGCAGTCGCGGTCAGGAACGGGGCGCCATGCAGTGGTGCTGATGCAAACAGCAGATCGACAAATGCATCTTCCGACGACCGAATTTCCTGCGCATCCAGCACCGCGCGGCGCAGAAACGACGCAGGATAGTCACGCCCGCTGTGTGGCGAAGCGAAAACGACGCTGGTCGAACGCGCCTCTGGCAGCAATAGGTGATAGGGCGATGTCGGCAATGAAACACTCCTTCAGGTCTTCAATCTAGCGCATTTGTGGAAATGAGCAAAAGCCCTTGATCCCTGTTCCGACTCCTTTTATAGACCGCACGACTGACGCGGTTCGTGCCGCGTCCTATTTCGTTATAGGGCGCATCAAACCGTTGACGGCATGGATGATTAGCTCAGCGGTAGAGCACTTCGTTGACATCGAAGGGGTCACTGGTTCGATCCCAGTATCGTCCACCATGATTTCGCGGGCCATTCCGGCCTAAATGCAACCCAAGGCGCAATCCGCGCGCCGCGACATGAAGGACACGCACCATGAAGGTCCGTAACTCCCTCCGCTCGCTCAAGCAGCGCCATCGCGATTGCCGCGTCGTGCGCCGTAAGGGCCGCGTCTATGTGATCAACAAGACGCAACGCCGGTTCAAGGCCCGTCAGGGCTAAGACCTGCCAAAGCAGCAGATCAAAAAGGTCGCATCCTTCGGGGCGCGGCCTTTTTCTTTGTGACGGGATCAGAAAGTTGCGGGCAGATCGCCACCCGGACTGGAAAAGCCCGCAAGGGTTGTATTAACGTGGCACAACGTTTTGTTTTGATTGCCGCGAAGGAAACCAGATGGCACGTAGATCCATTCCCCAACCAGCTACATTATCTGTCATTTTGCTCAGTCTTGCCGCCCCTGCATTTGCCCAAGACCTCTGCGGTGGCGTAGGGTCCGGCGGGCAATGGATCGGCGGCGACGCCGCCAGTTCAGATATGACAACGGCCGACAATTTCCGTGAACAATTGGCGCTCGTGATGGGTGGCAATGATTACGTCGCCCTGTTCACCCTGTCTGAGACGACCGATGTCCGGCTAGAAGCGGCAGGCCGGGGCGCGGGCGATCCGATCATCGACTTGCTGCATGCGGACGGCAGCCTGATCCTGTCGGATGATGATTCCGGTGGCAATGCCGCATCGCGCGCCGAAACAACGCTCGACGCAGGCAGCTATTGCATGGCGATGCGCAGCTATGACGGCGGACCGATGACCGCATTCGTCCGCATCGGGCGGCAGGACCATGAACCGCTGACCGAGGGGATCGCCTTGCAGGTTGATCCCGGTAGCAGCGGCAGCTGTGCCGAGGCGGTGCCGATCGGCCCGCTGGGGTCCAGCGTCAACGGGTCAGCCATTGACGACCCCTACTGGAGCTTCACGCTGGATCAACCCACTGCAATCAGCATTACCGCTGTGAACGAATCCGCCGACCCGTTGATCACGCTTTATGACGGCGCCAATAATTATATCGCCGAGAATGACGATCACGACGGGTTCAATTCGCGCATCGACATGACAGACCCGCTGGCCGCTGGCACCTATTGCATCAGTCTGAACGCATTGGCCGATGAAACCGCGCCAATCACCTTGACCGTCAGCGCCTATGACCCGCAGGCCGCCGTGCTCGCGATCTACGACCGCGGTGAAGCGGCACCACCGCTGGACGGGACGGTGCCTGTGACAGACCTTGGCCTTGTCAGCACCCGCATCCGGCAGGATGTTAACGGAAGTTCCATCGCATCATGGTTCACCGTTGACGTCGACGCACCCGGCCTGCTGATGCTGGAAGCCATTGGCAATGCGAGCGCCGATCCGGTTCTGGTGATCTTTGACGATCTTGGCCGCGAGATTGGCCGCAACGATGACCACGGCAACACGACCGACAGCCTGATCGCAGCACGGGTGACCCCCGGCACCTATACCATCGGCGTATGGAAATACGGCGGAAGTCTGGGGCTGATCCGCCTGCTTGTGGAACGCTACGTTCCGGCCCAGTAAAGGGTCAGGCATCAGCGCGTGATGCGTCGTTATTGGCATCAGGTGTCATAGCTTCGGCGATCCTCGATCACCAACCCGTCGCGCGGCAGCGTGCCGGGCGCACAACAGATCACCTCGCCCTTCAGTTTCAGGATATCGACGACAGCGGCAGCGATGGCCGTTGCATCCAGCCCGGTGCCTTCGACATGGACCTGCATCGTATCGGCATCGCCAGCACGGTCGGCGATAACGCGCGCACGCGCAGCACCCAGCTTGGCGACAAGGGCAGCCACCTGTTCGGGGCGGACGAACATGCCCTTGATCTTGGTCGTTTGATCGGCGCGGCCCATCCAGCCTTTGATGCGCATATTGGTGCGCCCGCAGGCGCTCGTGCCTGGCATCGCGGCGCTCATGTCGCCAGTCGCAAAGCGGATCAGCGGGTAATCGGGGTTCAGGGACGTAACCACGACCTCGCCCACATCGCCGGGGACGACCGGATCGCCGGTGCCGGGGGTGACGATTTCGACGATCACGCCTTCATCGACGATCATGCCTTCGACGGGGGCCGTTTCATAGGCGATATGGCCCAGATCGGCGGTCGCATAGCATTGCAGACAGGTGACACCACGGTCAGCATAATACTGGCGCAATTGCGGAAACAGCGCGCCACCCGAAACAGCGGCCTTGGTGATTTTCAGGGCGACACCCATCTCGTCCGCTTTCTCAAGGATCACCTTGAGGTAATCAGGCGTGCCGGCATAGGCAGTTGTCCCGATATCGGCGGCGGCACGGACCTGCAATTCGGTCTGGCCGGTGCCGGCAGGCAGGATCGCGGCACCGACGGCGCGCGCGCCATTCTCGAACATCGTGCCGGCAGGTGTCAGATGATAGCCGAAACAATTCTGCACGATATCTGTCGCGCCGATCCCGCAGGCATGCAGGAACCGCCCGAACCGCCACCAGTCATGCGAAGATCCACCCGGTTCATAGATCGGGCCGGGCGACTGGAACACATGGGTCATGTTGGACACATGCAGTCCGCCAAAGGGTGGCTGTGCCTTTTGCCAGCTGCCAAGATCGGATTTGCGCAGGACCGGAAACTTTGCAAGATCCGCCATCGACGTCACGACGACATCGGGCAGACAGGCCCCCGGCATCGCGCGCACGCGTGCGATCTGTGCGCGCAGCTGGTCGAGCTGGGCTGCGGCGCGGGCCTGAGGCGTGCGTGTTTCCAGATCGTCGAAATAGGTCGTCATCAGTGTCTCCTGTCCACATCCATGCAGCGACGTGGATCAAGGCAGGTCTGGCCCTGCACGCACCGCTATTCAAAGCGCCCCCTCAGAAGGGCGCGATCATCATGCCAACCACCGCTTGCGCCGCCGGTAGCTGCGCACGTCACGAAACGATTTGCGCCCCTCGTCCGACATGCCCAGATAAAATTCCTTCACATCGGGATTTTCGCGCAATTCGGCGGCGGGGCCTTCCATCACGACACGCCCGCTTTCAAGGATATAGCCTTGATGCGCGAACCGCAGGGCGACGTTGGTATTCTGTTCGGCCAAAAGGAAGGACACGCCTTCGTTTTCGTTGAGGTTTTTCACGATGGTGAAAATCTCCTCGACCAATTGCGGCGCAAGACCCATCGACGGCTCGTCCAGCAGGATCGTTTCAGGCCGCGACATCAGCGCGCGCCCGATGGCGCACATCTGCTGTTCCCCCCCCGAAGTATAGCCCGCCTGACTTTTGCGCCGTTCTTTGAGGCGTGGGAAATAGGTATAGACCATCTCAAGATCAGCCGCGACAGCCGCCCCGCCATCACGGCGGGTATAGGCCCCAGTCAGCAGGTTTTCCTCGATTGTCAGATGCTCGAAACAATGCCGGCCTTCCATGACCTGCACGACGCCTTTCTTGACCAAGGCCTCTGGCGACAAGTGATGCACGGGTTCGCCGCGATAGATCACCGATCCTTTCGTCACCTCGCCGCGTTCGGAATGCAAAAGGTTGGATATTGCCTTGAGCGTGGTGGTCTTGCCTGCGCCATTACCACCCAAAAGCGCCGTAATCCCGCCTTTGGGCACATTCAACGACACGCCTTTCAGCACCAGAATGACGTGATTGTAGATCACTTCGATGTTGTTGACCTCAAGCAGGGTCTCTTTGCTGTCCGGCATTACTGGCTCCATGGAAAACGGACGGCCCGAAGGCCGCCCGTGGTGATGTGTTTAGAGACAGCCGGGAGTGATCCCACTTTCGGCGGCAAATGCGGCCGAATCTTCGGCAATCAAAGGTGCGATGACCGAAGCGTCAGGCGAAATGAAACCCGTCAGCGGTTCCCAGACCCCAGCCGAGGCATTCCACTGCTGCACAAGGCCCTGCCCCGTGCCTCCATGGTTCTGGCAGGTGACCGCAAATTCCGGCCCGATTCCTTCCATGCCCAGTTCGGTCATACGGGCGTTGGTGATCTCCAGCGCCTCCATCCCATCGCGGACCATCGCAGGGGTCACATCAGCCACCCCGTGGATGTCCTGCGCATTGGCAATGGCTTCGGCGGCCAGCATGGCGGCATACATGCCCCGCACATAAAGCACCGACCCAAGGTTCGATCCGTCACCGGCCGCGTTGCCCGCCTCATGCACAAGGCTCTGGATTTCGCTCAACACCGGATAGTCGGTGATCGGGTTCATGTTCAGCGATTTGTACCCGTTCGCGGCCATGCCCGCCGGTGTCACGTCATGCTCAGCCCCGGCCCACCAATTGCCGATGAAGTTTTCCATCGGGAAACCGATATTCGCGGCTTCCTGCACGGCAACCTGGTTCATCACGCCCCAGCCCCACATCAGCACATAGTCAGGCCGCTCGCGCCGGATTTGCAGCCATTGCGATTTCTGTTCCTGACCAGGGTGATCCACAGCCAGCTGCGTCAGGGTAAACCCATGCAGCGCAGACAGGTCTTCCAGCGTGCGGATCGGTTCCTTACCATAGGCGGAATTGTGATACACAAGTGCGATGGTCTTGCCATCCAGCGACCCGCCGTTTTCATCAAGCAGGTAATTCACCGCAACTGATGCAGCATCCCAATAATTGGCGGGATAGTTGAACACCCAGTTGAACACCTCGCCATTGGCGGCAGATGTGCGGCCATAGCCCATCGTGTGCAGCGGGATATTGTCGGCCGTAGTGCGCGGGATCAACTGATAGGTGATACCCGTAGATAGGGGTTGATAGATCAAGGCACCCTCACCCTTGGTCGCCTCGTAACATTCGACACCGCGTTCGGTGTTGTAGGCCGTCTCGCATTCGATCACGCGGACAGGCTCGCCGCCGATCCCGCCATCACGGGCATTCAGCAGCGCGAAATAATCCTGATACCCGTCCGAAAACGGCACGCCGCCCGCCGCATAGGGGCCAGTGCGATAGCTCAGATCCGGGATCACCAGATCGGCCATGGCGGTCCCTGCGGTCATCGACCCAGCCAGGGCCATTACGGCCAGTGTCTTCATCTTCATCGGTCTCTCCTCCCAATGGTTACGATTGTTCTGCCGGGGTGTACCCCGATCTGTCTTTTAATAGGGGAACGGCCATAGCCGCAGTTTCTCTTTTGCCACGCGCCAAAGCTGGGCAAGGCCGTGGGGTTCCTTGATCAAAAAGAACATGATCAGCCCGCCCACGATCACCAGTTGCAGATGGGCCACCAGATCCGTGGGCCAACCCAGCAGATCAACGCCAATCACCTTCAGCGCGACAGGCAACAGCACCAGAAACGCCGCCCCCGCGAAGCTGCCGAACAGCGACCCCAGCCCGCCGATAATGATCATGAACAACACCAGGAACGATTTCTGGATGCCGAATGCCTCGCCCACCTCGACAGCGCCCAGATAGACGGCAAAGAACAAAGCACCCGATATCCCGATAAAGAACGACGACACGGCAAAGGCGGTCAGCTTGGCCTTCAGCGGGTTGACCCCGATGATCTCGGCCGCGATATCCATGTCGCGGATCGCCATCCATGACCGGCCAATCGTGCCGCGCGTCAGGTTGCGCGCGATCAACGCGCAGATCGTCAGAAACACCAGACAGATCATGTATTGCGCCCAAGGCGCGGTATTCGGCCCTGTCACGGCGATGCCAGCGACAAAACGTTCCGGCGCGTTGATCTGGCCAGATGCGGAATAATTATAGAACCAGCTGACCTTGTTGAACATCCAGACCAGAAAGAACTGCGCGGCCAGCGTCGCCACTGCCAGATAGAACCCTTTGATCCTCAGGCTAGGCAGCCCAAACGCCGCACCGACAGCCGCGGTGATCCCGCCTGCCAGAATGATATGGATCACGATCGATACGTCCGGAAAGGACGTCATCAGCTTGTAACAGGCATAGGCCCCCACAGCCATGAACCCGCCGGTGCCCAGGCTGACCTGCCCGCAATAGCCTGTCAGGATATTCAGCCCGATCGCTGCAATCGCATAGATCAGGAACGGCACCAGAATGGCATTCGCCCAATAGGCATTGACGAAAAACGGCACCACGCAAAAAGCAATGACCAGCACAGCCCAATACCGCCAGCGATCAAAAGCAATAGGAAAGGTCTGGCTATCCGCCTGATAGGATGTCTTGAAATCGCCCGCCTCACGATACAGCATGACTTAATCCCTTCCCATCTTCCGAGCCCAAATATCCCCGCCGGAGGCCAAAAAGTTCTTTTGAAATGACGCTTGCATCACACACGTTCGATGATCCTTTCGCCAAACAACCCCTGCGGACGGAACACGAGGAACACCAGCGCCAGCATATAGGCGAACCAGTTTTCCGTAGCCCCGCCCAGATAGGGCGCACCAATCGTGTATTCGAACAGCTTTTCGCCGACCCCAATGATCATACCACCAACGATGGCCCCAGGAATCGACGTGAAACCGCCCAGCATCAGCACCGGCAAAGCTTTCAACGCGATCAGCGACAGCGAGAACTGCACGCCGGATTTTGCACCCCACATAACCCCAGCGACAAGGGCAACGATCCCTGCCAGCGACCAGACCAGCACCCAGATATAGCTCAGCGAAATGCCAACGCTCAGTGCGGCCTGATGGTCGTCGGCCACAGCCCGCATCGCGCGGCCCTGCTTGGTATATTGCGCAAAGGCGACTAGCCCCGCGACCAGCACCAGCGCCACAAGGGTCGCGACCATGTCCAGCTTGTCGATGAAAAAACCGTAGAAATCATCGCCGCCCAGCCCGTTCGTCATCTCCTCGACCCAGAGCGACCCACCCTGTGGCAGGCCCAGCGCCAGCGTGCGGATGCTTGACCCCCACATCAGATCGCCCACACCTTCAAGGAAATAGGCCAGACCGATGGTCGCCATGAACAGGATGATCGGTTCCTGTCCGACCAGATGTCGGAACACGAAATGCTGCACCGCCCATGCAAAGGCGATCATCACCAGCACCGTCAGGAAAATCGCGAGGATGGCCGGCACCTGCCAGCCGAAATGGTGGATGTTCGTGCCAAAGACTGCGTTGATCAGATGGGCAAAGGGCACCTGCCCTTCCATGATCCCCACCAATGTCAGTGCCGCGAACAGCGCCATCACGCCTTGGGCAAAGTTGAAGATGCCAGACGCCTTGAAGATCAGCACAAAGCCAAGGGCGACCAGCGCATAAAGCACACCGGCCATCAGCCCGTTGAGGACGACTTCGATGCCGTAAAGAAAATCAGCCGACATAGCGTGCCTCCCCGCCCCGGGCCTGACCCGGGGCCTCTTGCCAATGGTGGTCGAGGTCCCGGATCAGGTCCGGGACGGCGAAGGCGTTATTCATGCGCCACCCCCAGATAGGCGTCGATCACCTCTTGATTGTTGCGCACCTCGTCGGGGGTGCCGTCGCCGATCTTGCGACCGTAATCCATCACCACAACACGGTCGGACAGGTCCATGACCACGCCCATATCATGTTCGATCAGCGCGATGGTCGTGCCGAATTCGTCGTTCACATCCAGAATAAAGCGGCTCATGTCCTCTTTCTCCTCGACGTTCATGCCGGCCATGGGTTCGTCCAGCAGCAAAAGCTTGGGTTCGGCGGCAAGCGCACGCGCCAGCTCCACCCGCTTTTTCAACCCGTAAGGCAGGCGGCCGACAGGCGTCTTGCGGATCGCCTGAATTTCCAGAAAGTCGATGACCTTTTCCACGATTTCGCGGTTGGCGACCTCTTCAGCCTCAGCGCGACCTTTCCAGATCGCCTGCGCCAGCAAACCGGTTTTCATATGTGTCAACCGCCCGGTCATGATGTTGTCGAGCACGCTCATCCCCTCGAACAACGCGATATTCTGGAAGGTGCGCGCGATGCCAAGGCGGGCGACCTGATAGGGTTTCATCGGCTTGCGCTTTTCGCCACGAAACCAAACCTCGCCGTCCTGAGGATGATAGAACCCCGAGATCACGTTCAGCATCGACGATTTGCCCGCCCCATTCGGCCCGATGATCGCCCTGATCTCGCCTTCGCGGATATCAAACGAAATGTTCTTGATCGCCTCCACCCCGCCGAACCGCAGGGTGATGCCGCGCATGTCCATCAACACGCCACCGATCTGGCGGCCGTCAGCGGTCACATAGGGTGCAACACCGTCCATCATTCTGCCGCCACCTTGTGTTGTTCCGCCGCGACCTGAGCGTCGCAGATCGCCAGCGTCGCCGTAATCTTGCCCTTGCGGCCGTCCTCATAGGTGACTTCTGTTTCAGTGTAGATATCAGCCGCCCCGCCATAAAGCGCCGTGATCAGGTCGTGGAATTTCTCTTCCACGATCCGGCGGCGGACCTTGCGGGTGCGAGTCATCTCGCCGTCATCGGCGTCAAGTTCCTTGTGCAGCACCAGAAAGCGATGCACCTGACAGCCTGCCAGCATCGGGTCGGCGGCCACGGAGCGGTTCACCTCGGACACATGGCCAAGGATCATGTCCAGCACGCGCGGATGCTGCGACAATTCCTGATAGCTGGAATAGGCGATATTGTTGCGTTCCGCCCAATTGCCCACCGCTGTCAGGTCGATGTTGATGAAGGCGGTGCAATAGTCGCGGTTCGCGCCGAACACGACGGCCTCGAGGATATTGGGATAGAACTTGAGCTTGTTCTCGACGTATTTGGGCGCGAACAGCCGCCCATCAGCCATCTTGCCCACATCCTTGGCACGGTCGATGATCCGCAGGTGGCCGGTGCCATCCTCGATGAACCCCGCATCCCCCGTCGCGACCCAGCCGTCGGCATCCTTTGTGGACGCTGTGCTTTCAGGGTTCTTGTAATATTCGACAAAGACGCCAGGGCTACGATAATAGACCTCGCCATTCTCGGCGATGCGCAGCTCCACACCGGGGCTTGGCACGCCGACTGTATCGGACCGGACTTCGCCATCGGGTTGCTGGGTGATGAACACGGTCGCCTCGGTCTGGCCGTAAAGCTGTTTGAGGTTGATGCCCAGCGCGCGGTAGAAATCGAAAATCTCTGGCCCGATAGCCTCGCCCGCGGTATAGCCCACACGCACGCGGCTAAGGCCAAGGGTGTTTTTCAACGGCCCGATCACCAGCAGTTTCGCCAGCATGTAATTCAACCGGTCGCCAGCGCTGACCTGCTTGCCATCCAGCAACAGCGCACCGACCCTGCGCCCCACCGCCATATAGCGATGGAACAGCCATTTCTTGACCCGCCCCGCATCTTCCATGCGGATCATCACATTGGTCAGTTGCTGTTCGAACACGCGTGGCGGGGCAAAGAAATAGGTCGGCCCGATCTCGCGCAGGTCCAGCTGCATCGTGTCCGCACTTTCGGGGCAATTGACACAAAAACCGGTCCACATCGCTTGCCCCACCGAAAAGATGAAATCCCCGACCCAGGCCATTGGCAGATAGGCCAGCACCTCGTCATCGGCGCGCAGATGGTCGAATTCAGACGAGTTTTTCGATGTTTCGATCACATTGCGGTTGGACAGCACAACGCCCTTGGGCCGCCCGGTGGTGCCGGAGGTATACAGCATCACACATGTGTCGTCATAGGTCCGCGCAGCGCTGCGGGCATTGACCTGATCCAGCAAACCGGACGCGCGCCCCGCCTTTTGCACATCAGCATAGCTGGTCATCGCGGCATGGTCGTATTTACGCAAACCCCGCCCGTCGAGGTAGATCACATGGTCAAGCTGGGTCAGCCCGTCACGGACATCGGCGATTTTATCCACCTGTTCCTGATCGCCTACTACCGCAAAGCGCGCGCCACAATGGTCCAATGCATAGGCGATTTCCTCGGCCGCGGCTTCGGCATAAAGCGGGACGGGGATACAGCCGATCCGTTGTGCCGCAACCATCGCCCAGTAAAGCGCAGGGCGATTCCGACCAGAGACAGCAACATGGTCGCCCACATTCGCCCCCAGCGTCAGCAAGCCCATCGCCAGCGCGTCAATCTGTTCAGATGCCTGCGCCCAGGTCCAGCTTTGCCAGATACCGAATTCCTTTTCGCGGTAAGCGGGCTTTGCCCCATGGCGCGCCACATTGCGCGCCAGCAGGTCGGGGATTGTGACAAGGCCGCCGTCAGCGGGTGCGTGCATCTTGATGATCCTCCCTCTGGGCGGTTATCCCGCCCTTGGCCACGAGTCGCCTCCTCGCAACGTGCAGCCTTGGGGTGATCTTGCGGACCATAGGGCGATCCGTCAAATCTTTTTTTGAACGGGCGTTCAGTTAATCGGTGGGACTTACTCCGCCGCGACCTCGCTTTGCGCTTTCTCGACCCGCACGGCGGCGAATTTGAATTCGGGGATCTTGCCATAGGGGTCGATGGCGGGGTTGGTCAGGATATTCGCCGCCGCTTCGACATAGGCGAAGGGGACGAAGACCATGTCGGGGGCGACGGCGCGGTCGGACCGCGCCATGATGTCAATGCTGCCGCGCCGTGTCGTCAGGCGCACCATGCCGCCGGGTTCCACGCCCAGCCTGCGCAGGGTGGACGGGTGCAGCGAACAATTCGCCTCGGGTTCGACCGCATCCAGCACGCGCGACCGCCGTGTCATCGACCCCGTGTGCCAATGTTCCAGCTGGCGGCCGGTGGTCATGATCATCGGATAGTCGGCATCGGGGGTCTCGTCGGGGGCAATCACGCTGGCGGGGGTGAATTTGGCGCGCCCATTCTCGCGCGGGAAACCATCGGCAAAGACAATCGGCTGGCCCGGATCATCGGGCGTCAGCGACGGATAGGTCACCGCGCTCTGCGCCTCCAGCCGGTCCCATGTGATATTGTTGAGCGACGCCATCACTTGGGTCATTTCGCCGAACACCTCGGACGGATGCGCATAGGTCCATGGCAGGCCCAGCCGTTTGGCCAGTTCCACGGTGATCCACCAATCCTCGCGTGCGTCACCTGGCGGCGGCACGGCGGGGCGGCCCATCTGGACCTGCCGGTTGGTGTTGGTCACGGTGCCGGTCTTTTCGGCAAAGGCGCTGGCGGGCAGGATCACATCGGCGAAATTGGCGGTTTCGGTGATGAAAATGTCCTGCACCACCAGATGCGACAGCTTGGCCAAGGCCGCGCGGGCATGGTCCACATCGGGGTCCGACATGGCGGGGTTTTCGCCAAGGATATACATACCGTGGATGTCGCCATCATGCACGGCATCCAGAATCTCGGTCACAGTCAGGCCCTTGGTGGCGTCGATCTCGCCGTGTTGCCAGACCTCCTGAAACGCGGTGCGCACCCCTTGGTCGCCGACGGGCTGGTAATCGGGCAAAAACATCGGGATCATGCCGGCATCCGACGCGCCTTGCACGTTGTTCTGCCCGCGCAGCGGGTGCAGCCCTGCCCCCGGACGCCCAACCTGCCCCGTCATCAGTGCAAGCGAGATCAGGCAACGCGCGTTGTCGGTGCCGTGGATATGCTGGCTGACGCCCATGCCCCAAAAGATCATCGCGGCCTTTGCACCGGCAAAGGTGCGCGCCACGTCGCGCAGGGTTTCGGCGTCGATCCCGCATATCCCAGCCATCTTTTCGGGGCTGAAATCGGCCAGATGCGCCTTTTCGGCCTCCCAATTCTCGGTATAGGCGGCGATGTATTGCCGGTCGTAAAGCTGTTCTTCGACGATCACATGCATGATCGCATTCAGCATCGACACATCGGCACCCGGACGGAATTGCAGCATGTGGCTGGCATGCCGTTTCAGCGCCTGCCCGCGCGGGTCCATCACGATCAGCTTGCCACCGCGTTTGGCGAATTGCTTGAAATAGGTCGCGGCGACGGGGTGGTTCTCGATCGGGTTGGCACCGATGACGATGGCGACATCGGAATGTTCGATCTGGTTGAAGGTCGCGGTCACAGCACCGGAGCCGACATTTTCCATCAGGGCCGCCACCGATGACGCATGGCACAGCCGCGTGCAGTGGTCGACGTTGTTGTGGCCGAACCCCTGACGGATCAGTTTCTGGAACAGATAAGCCTCTTCATTGGTGCATTTGGCAGACCCGAAGCCCGCGACACCTGTGCCGCCAATCGCGCGCAACCCGCCGGCAGCTGCGTCCAGTGCTTCGTCCCATGTCGCCTCGCGAAAATGTTTCTGCCAGTTGCCGGGATCGACGTTCAGCCCCTTGGCGGGCGCATCGGCGCGGCGGATCAGCGGTTTTGTCAGGCGGTGCGGGTGGTGGATATAGTCGAACCCGAACCGCCCCTTGACGCAGAGCCGTCCTTCGTTTGCCGGGCCATTGATGCCCTCGACGAACTTGACCCTGTTGTCCTTGATCTTCAGGCTGACCTGACAACCGACACCGCAGAACGGGCAGACGCTAGCGACCTCGCGGTCGTAATCGGCAGTATCGCCCTGCTGGTTTTCATCAGTCACCGTCGCAGGTAAAAGCGCGCCAGTCGGGCAGGCCTGCACGCATTCCCCGCAAGCCACGCAGGATGATCCCCCCATCGGGTCATCCATGTCGAATACCGGATAGGCCGTGCCACCGCGCCCCGCCATGCCGATCACGTCGTTGACCTGCACTTCGCGGCAGGCGCGCACGCAAAGCCCGCACTGGATACAGGCATCAAGGTTCACCGACATCGCGACATGGCTGTCATCCAGCAGCGGAATATGCTCGGCCTTGGCGGGAAAACGGCTGACAGCCACACCTTGCGCGCCTGCCATGTCCCACAGATGGCTGGACCGGTCATGCGCCACGTCTTGCGCCGGTTGGTCGGCGACCAGCAATTCCATCACCATGCGTCGCGCCTGCACCTCGCGCGGGCCATCAGTCGTGACAACCATGCCGTCGCGCGGTTCGCGGATACAGGAGGCGGCAAGCGTCCGTTCGCCTTCGATGGCGACCATGCAGGCGCGGCAATTGCCGTCCGACCGGTAACCGGGCGCGGGTTTGTGGCACAGATGTGGGATCACCAGACCGCGGCCGTTCGCCACCTCCCAGATCGTCTGGCCGGGGACGGCGGTGACGGTCACGCCATCAAGGGTAAAGGTGATCTGGTCGGACATTGCATCGCTCCGCTTGGCTTGGCCCGACTAGACCACGACTGCCACGATGCGGAAAGGTCAGGCGCGACCGCCAGCGGCATTTTTGCGCCATGGTATCCACCGTGTCGCAAAATGCATCGAGGCGCAGCCGCGGCCCTGCAATCAGACAAAGGCCCCGATATTGTTGATCAGGAAGATTCGCAGGATTTCCAGACCGACCAGCACGATCACCGGAGCCAGGTCAATACCACCCATGTTCGGCATCATGCGGCGCACCGGGCCATAGATCGGGTCAAGCACGCGTTCGAGCGTGTACCACACCTGCCCGACGAATTGCTGGCGCACGTTCAGAACCTCGAACCGGATCAGCCAGCTCATGATGAAATGCGCAATGACGAAAAACCGCACGACGCCGATGATCACGAGCAAGGCCTGTATGATGGTAAGCATGAAAAGATCGCCCTTTTGAAACTGTCGTACTGACCTAAGCGGTTCAGCCTTGTCCGACAAGCCCAAGGTTGCCCCAAGGTCAAAATTGACGTTAACGTCAGGTGGGATCACTTTGCGCCCAGCAGCAAAAGGCGTCGCATGTATCCTGTCATTCGCACCCTCAAGGAAATCATCGTAAACCGGCGTAGGTCCGCACTTGGGCCGATGGAGGCGCATGTGTCGTGGCACCGCTGCTGGCCGCAGGATATCGACATTTATCTCGAGATGAACAACGGGCGCATCCTGACGATCATGGATCTGGGGCGCACCGGGCTTGGTATCCGCACCGGTCTGGTGGCGGCGCTGCGGCGCAATCGCTGGGGGCTAACGATGGCGGGGGCATCTGTGCGGTATCGCAAACGGATCAGGCCCTTCACGCGGTTCCGCATGGTCAGCAAATGCATCGGCTGGGATGACAAGTTCATCTATCTGGACCAGTCGATCTGGATCGGACAGGATTGCGCGGTGCAGATCCTCTACCGCTCTGCCGCGACGGACAGGAACGGGATCGTCAAACCCGAACGGCTGCTGGCCGAAATGGGCATGCGTGATCCGCAACCATCCCTGCCCGACTGGGTGCAAGGCTGGATCGACGCCGACCGTGTGCGCCCGTGGCCGCCGGTCGATCATAGCCCGCAACCCTAAAGCTTGTCTTGCCAGAGCCGTGATTTGCAGTGTCTAGTCCCCGAAGGGACAGTAGAGGCAGGTCATGTCAGTGAGCAAAAAACGTATCTGGGGATGGATGGCGTTCGATTGGGCGTCGCAGCCGTTTTACACGCTTGGCCTGACCTTCATCTTCGGCCCCTATTTCGCTGTCGTCGCCGCCCAGTATTACCTTGGGGCGGGGCTGGACGAGGCTGCTGCAAACGCCCGTGCGCAATGGATCTGGTCGGCAGGCCAGACCGTCGCGGGGTTGCTGATTGCCTTTAGCGCGCCGTTTTTGGGGGCCTTTGCAGACCGGTCGGGGCGCAAGATCCCGTGGATCGCCTTTTTCTCGGTCGTCTATGTGGTGACGACATGGATGCTTTGGGGTCTGACGCCGGACGGCGCATCTCTGATCCTGATCCTGGTCCTGTTTTATATCGGCTTTATCGCCGCAGAAAGTGCGCTGAACTTTGTCAACGCGATCCTACCGTCGCTTGGCAATGACCGCGAGGTTGGGCGCATTTCAGGGTCTGGTGCGGCATTCGGCTATTGGGGCGGGGTGGTGTCGCTGTTTTTGATGCTGCTGTTGCTGGCGGAAAACGATCAAGGCGTGACCCTGCTGGGCAATGCGCCGTTGTTCGGGCTGGACCCTGACCTGCGCGAAGGCACACGGGCGGTCGGGCCGTTCATCGCGATCTGGTATGTGATCTTTATCATCCCGTTCTTTCTGTATGTCCGCGACGACCCCCATGCCCCGCGTCAATCCACCAACCTGCGCGCCGTGACAGGCGAATTGATCGACACGCTGCGATCCGTGGTGAAGCGCAAAAGTCTGTTCAACTTTCTGCTGGGGTCGATGTTCTATCGTGATGCGCTGAACGCGGTCTATGCATTCGGCGGGGTCTATGCAGCACTTGTGCTGGAATGGCAGACGATCCAGATCGGCGTCTTTGGCATCATCGCGGCCATCGCCGCGGCTATCGTGACATGGCTGGGCGGTCTGGGCGATGCGCGCTATGGCCCGAAACCCGTGATCACCGCCTGCGTCTGGGTGCTGATCGGCGTGTCCGTCATCATCGTCGGCATGTCGCGGCAGGCGATGTTTGGCATCCCGCTACCCCAAGGATCCCCGATCCCCGACATGGTGTTCTATGTCTGCGGCGTCTTTATCGGCGGTGCGGGTGGCGCACTATATTCCGCGTCACGGTCGATGATGGTGCGCCACACCCACCCCGATCGTCCGGCCGAGGCGTTCGGCCTGTTCGCCCTGACCGGCAAGGCAACGGCCTTTCTGGCCCCCGCGCTGATTACAATTTTCACAATCGTGACCGGCAGCAACCAGCTAGGCTTTTTGCCGATCATCTTTCTTTTTGTGATCGGGCTTTTCTTGCTACGCTCTGTCAACAAGAACGGAGATCGTGACGCATGGTCCGCCTGACCGCAGCACTCATCCTGAGCATGGGGCTTGCCGCGTGCCAGCCTGATACACCACGGATCGCGGTGACGCAAAACGCAGGCGACACCCGCGTGGCCAAGGTGTTGTTCGGCGCGGCCCCGCGCCCGACAGCACAATCCCCCTCCGCCTTGGGAAGCTATGCGCGCGGCTGTCAGGCCGGCGCAGTCGCCCTGCCCGAAACCGGCCCGACATGGCAGGCGATGCGCCTGTCGCGCAACCGCAACTGGGCGCAGCCGATCACCGTGGATTATGTGCAGGATCTCAGCCGGTTTGCGGCAACCTTGCCGGGCTGGAACGGGATCTATGTTGGCGACCTGAGCCAGCCACGCGGCGGGCCGATGCTGACGGGGCATGCCAGCCACCAGACTGGGCTTGACGCCGATATCTGGATGCTGCCAGCAACACGGCTGGACCTGTCGCGCGCCGAACGCGAGGCGATTTCGTCGATTTCCATGCGGCGGGCGAACGGCGCCTATGTCAACACCGACTGGACCCCGCAGCACGAGGCGCTCATCCGCGCTGCAGCATCCGACCCGCGCACGGCACGGATTTTCGTGTTTCCGGGTGCCAAGGTCGAAATGTGCAACAACGCAACCGGCGACCGCAGCTGGCTGAACAAGGTCCGGCCTTGGTACGGGCATCATTACCATTTCCACGTCCGGCTAAACTGCCCCGCAGGGGACGCAACCTGCGTCGATCAGGCCCCGCCGCCAGCCGGAGACGGCTGCGCCGAAGCGCAAGATTGGGTGAACACTATCCTGAACCCACCACCGCCTGACCCGACAGCACCGCCTGCCCTGCCACGGGGTGAATTGACGATGGCAAGCCTGCCAGGCCAATGCCTTGGCGTGCTGAACGCCAACTGATCTGCGTAAAGCGATCTTAACCCTGCCAGACTATGGTCGGCTATGACGCCTGCCCCAATGAAATGATCCCGCCTTGCGCCTGACCGCATTATTGCCCGCCCTCTGGTTCGCCCTTCCCGCCCAGTCAGACCCTGTCCTGATCGGCAGCCATGCCTGGGTTCTGGATGATCCGCGCTTTGGCGGCTTCTCCGCGATTGAAGTATCAGATGACGGGGACAGTTTTCTCGCGCTGAGCGACCGCGGCGTGTTTGTAAGGGGGCAGTTTGCACGGTCTGGCGACCAGATCACCGGAATCACAGCAGGCCCCATCGTCACGGTGTCAGGCCCCGGCGGGCAGGCGTTGACCCGCGCGGAAAGCGACAGTGAGGGGCTGGCAATCGGTGCCGACGGGACGATCTACGTGTCCTATGAATGGACGCATGGCATCCGCAGCTTTGCCGCCATCGACGCACCCGCGTCCGATCTGATGACGACGCCCGCGTTTGACGGGATGCAGACCAATGCATCGCTGGAAGCCTTGGCCATCGACCGCGATGGCGCGCTTTATACCATCCCCGAACGGTCTGGTGGCGCGACGCAGCCATTCCCCGTTTTCCGGCTGCGCAATGGCATCTGGGACCAGCCGTTCAGTATCCCGCGGCGGGGCGCGTTTCTGGTCGCAGGCGCGGATATCGGGCCGGACGGGCGGCTTTATGTGCTGGAACGGGATTTTCTTGGCATAGGGTTTCGCAGCCGGGTCCGGCGGTTTGATCTGACCGGCGGGAACGAACAGGTTCTGTTGGAAACGCGCCTGCGCGCGCATGACAATCTAGAAGGTATCAGCGTCTGGCAGGACGAACAGGGACTGCGGATGACCCTGATCTCGGACGACAACTTTCGCGCGTTCCAGCGGACCGAGATCGTGGAATACAGGTTGACGGACTGACAGGCGGGCGTTAGGTCGCGCTGTCCCCTTTGGGGGCCAAGTGCCGCACCCTTGTCAAAACGGAAACATTCAAATGACACGCATCCTTCCCGGCGTTATCGCCATGGCCGCCATCGTTGTGGCCTCAAATATCCTTGTGCAATTTCTGATCCTCGATGGCCTGCTGACCTGGGGGGCATTCACCTATCCGCTGGCGTTTCTTGTCACCGACGTCATGAACCGCGTCTACGGCACCCAAGCCGCGCGCAGGGTCGTGTTCGCGGGGCTGATCGTGGGGATCATCTGTTCGCTGATCGGCAGCCAGATCATGCTGCAAGGCGACGGGTACGAATACCCCGCCGTTGCACTGCGCATCGCGATCGGGTCGGCGACCGCCTTTGCCGTCGCGCAGATGCTCGACATCGCAATGTTCAACCGGCTGCGCGACGGGTCGTGGTGGAAAGCGCCCTTGGGCAGCACGCTGGTCGGGTCCACCGTGGATACGGTGATCTTTTTCGCGATTGCGTTTTCGGCGGTGTTCAACGGGCTGTCGGCAGCGGCGGCAGATGAAATCATCTGGGCGCAGGACGCCGTGCCGTTCTTGAACGCGGGGCCGCTGGTGCCGCTGTGGGTATCGCTCGCCGTGGCGGATTGGGGGGTCAAGCTGACCATCGCACTGTTGGCGCTGTTGCCATTCCGCCTGATTGTTGGGCGAATGCAGCGGGCGAAAATTTAAACGCGAGTGGTGGTATATTTTTACTTGAAATATACCAAATCTGTGCAACTCTACGGATATCGAAACATTTGAAAGGAGGTGATCCAGTGCATCATGAAGTTCTGGAGACGTGTGGCGGGACAACTTGGGGGGCGCGCAGCTAAGGCAGCCCTTGGCTGAATTAACCCCAAGGTGGAGATCCTAACCGACCCACCTCCGACATTCAGGAAAGGGCTATCCCAACGCGGGGTAGCCCTTTTTGACTTTGAGGCCTCCGGCGGGAGTATTTCGAACAAAGCGAGGCGAGATGCGCATCACCGACCAGATCGAGATTGCCGATTGGGAGCTGACAGAAAGCTTTGCCCGCGCGTCCGGACCGGGCGGGCAGAATGTGAACAAGGTATCCACTGCGGTCGAATTGCGGTTCGAGGCGGAACGGTCCCCCAACCTGCCCGATCCGGTGAAACGGCGGCTGCGGCGGCTGGCGGGGCGGCGCTGGACGAATGACGGGGCCATCGTGATCTTTGTGCAGGACACCCGCAGCCAGGCCCGCAACCGTGACATCGCCCGCGAGAGGCTGGCCGAACTGGTCCTGTCCGCCACCGTGGTCCCCAAACGCCGCGTCGCCACGAAACCGACCTATGGGTCGGTCAAGCGGCGGCTGAAAGAGAAGAAGGTGCGCGGGGAAGTGAAGGCGATGCGGGGGAAGGTAGATGAGTGATGGGGATTGCTATCGCTCCCTCATCTAAAAAGTAGGTTAAAATACTGCTATGCTTGATCCTGAAAAACAAACTTAAAGAAAGCTAACTGCTTTTGCTCGTCGTTTAGCTTATGGTTCGATAGCATCTGACCTATCGCGTCCTTTGCGTCACTATGCTGTCCCGATATTAACTGCAGCGCACTATGAGGCTCGTAAACATTGTAGCGAGTAAATGCGTCCTCAAGACTGCGGATGACTAAACGATAATACAAAAACGCGTTTTCGACCAATGGGGCAATAAATGGACTTCTGCTCCCTGAATGAACAATGTCGTTGCGCTCCCTATAAATTCTATTGACCTGCCAAGAAACTCTACTCTCATGCGTTGTCGTTTTACCAAGACCATCTTTTGGATTTAGAAGTACTCGTTGCAATGACCAGACCCTGTTCATCAGCAATGGACTATCAGCCAGGGACTTCATTAACATCTTTTGATATGCAGGCTCTCCAATCAAAATACTGCCTAGCCTCTCAGCCGGACTTGCACCAGCGCCGTGGTCATCAAGAACTTTCTGAAAACTACCCCCAACGCTAGCGGCACAAACCGAGAAGCAATTTTGAAACTTTGACAATAAATATTTTCTCGCAACACACGGAACGATCAGCTTATTAAAGTGTACTATTCTAACGTGTTTACCATCATCTTTTGACGGAGCAGGTAGAAGAGCCTCAAATGCAGACCATAAAGTAATCAACTGAGTCTCAGAATCAGATGAGTTGGCCGCTAACGAAGCAGAGTTTAGCGACCGCAACATCATGCCCATCGTTTTTCGGTCGCTCATCACTTCGCTAGCAAGAGCGTACTCTGCAAAACTCTTAACTGATTTTGATGCCGACTTAATCATGCTAGACTTTGACGGCAAAGATGAAACAGTTGACTTACGCGAAATCTTGTGGAGCTTACTTGTTTTTCCTTCTATGACGATGCACTCATCTTCTAATGCCTCACGCAATCCGGACGGGTAGATAAACAAGAAAGAGCGTGGAAGAGTTAAGAAGCTCTCGACGCCCTTAACAGCCGAATAAGGATCTCTTGCCTTGTACTGAGTTAACACCAATATTTTTTTGTCAGCAGGCAAACCTATCTTTTCAGGCTCTATGATCTTCACTTTAGGTGGAAGAGATTCAATGTTCGAGTAAGCTGGTATTGAGAAAACTCCTGATAGGAAATTAATATAACGAGAACTACCTATCAACAGAATCGTAAAATCGCCACCGCCATCGCGGTGAAATTTGTCGAAAAAACCCATTAGTAAATATCTTGAGCACTGCTTGACCCTGTCTTTACAAAATAATTCTTTAACTGATTGCTCGACCCAACCTCGATGGAATCCAGAGCCAATCAAAAATGAAATGTATAGCTTTGTTAGAACAAGTAGCTCACTTTTCCCCCCTCAGTTTCGCAACACTGAATTATCATTTCCTCACAGGTTCTTCGGTATTCCTTTTTTACTAATCGTTGAGCGAGCTTTGTTCTGCTATTAATTTCTTCTGTTGTTTCTGTAATCAGCGGTGTAATCACAGATACGTCTAGCTTTAAATCTGAAAGTATCTTCTTTACAACCAAATCGCTTTTTATGGCTTCATTAACTTCATCAACTATTGAGCCAATCGAAGCCTTAGGAAACTGCCTGTCTATCACTTTCTGGCTGTTAACTAATAACTCAGCCAACTTTAACGGAGTTGAGAGCGCGTGAACTCTGTAACTGTCATGTGACTTAGGGTTAACTAACTCAGCACAACGCTCAGCAAAAAGCTTATAGCGAACTGCGTTTGGTGTTTTTGGCCAAATTGTATCGCCAACACTGTGCATTAGACCACAACCTCAACCCTTTTCTGATCCCCCACCCCAAACACTCGCTTATAACGTGCAATCTCGTCAAGAGGCCCCATCGCCTTGTTGGGGTTGTCGCTCAGCTTGACCGTGGGCCGGCCGTTCGCACTCACTGCCTTGCAGACAAGGCTGAACGGCGCCAGCGCGTCGTCTGCCACCAAGCCTATGAAATCATTGGTCAGCATCGTCCCCCAGCCAAAGCTGACCCGCACCCGTCCGGCGAATTGCTGGTGCAGTTCGATGATCTTGGCCACGTCCAGCCCGTCGGAAAAGATGACCAGTTTCTGGCGCGGATCCTCGCCGCGTGACTGCCACCAGGCGATCGCCGTCTCGGCCCCCGCCGCCGGATCGCCGCTGTCCACGCGGATGCCCGTCCAGCCTGCCAGCCAATCGGGGGCGCGGTCCAGAAACCCCTTGGACCCAAAGGTGTCGGGCAGGATGATCCGCAGGTTGCCGTCGTGTTCCTCCTGCCAGTCGGCTAGCACCGCATAGGGCGCGTGGCGCAGAGCTTCGTCGCTGTCGGCCAGTGCGGCATAGACCATGGGCAGTTCGTGGGCATTGGTGCCGATCGCCTCGATCTCGCGCTGCATGGCGATGCGGCAGTTGGAGGTGCCGGTGAAATTGGCGCCCAGCCCTTCCATCATCGCCTGCACGCACCAGTCCTGCCACAGATAGGAATGCCGCCGCCGCGTGCCGAAATCGGCCAGCCGCAGGTCGGGGATATGGCGCAGGTCCTCGACCTTTTCCCACAGCTTTGTCATGGCGCGGGCGTAGAGCACCTGCAATTCGAACCGCCCCAGCGTTTTGAGCACCGCACGGCTGCGCAATTCCATGATCACGGCCAGCGCGGGGATTTCCCACAGCATGACCTCGGGCCAGGACCCTTCGAAGGTCAGTTCATACTGCCCGTCGATCTTTTCCAGATGGTAAGGCGGCAGTTGCAGGTTTTCGAACCATGTCATGAAGGCGGGGGTGAACATCTGCCGTTTGCCATAAAACGTGTTGCCGCGCAGCCACGTGCTTTCGCCCCGCGTCAGCCGTAGGCTGCGGATATGGTCCAGCTGTTCGCGCAATTCGCCTTCATCCACCAGATCAGCCAGCCGGATGGTTTTGGTCCGGTTGATCAGGCTGAAGGTGACCTGCGTGTCGGGATGGTTGCGGAACACCGACTGGCACATCAGCAGTTTATAGAAATCAGTATCAATGAGCGAGCGGACGATCGGGTCGATCTTCCATTTGTGGTTCCAGACGCGGGTGGCGATATCGACCATGTTGTTCCCCTGACGGTTTGGGGTGTTAGAGCAAGTGACCGGCCTGAGGGCAAGGGTTAGGCTTGAAGAGTGTTATGCGCAATTCTGCGCTGGTATCGCTTTTTGCCGGCGCATTTAATCTGCCAAAAAAGCCAGGCGCGCAGGCGCAAACGAAAAGGCTGCAGGTCCCTTAAAAGAATCTTTGGCGTTTCCTTAACGCCATTGTACGCCGCAAAACGAAGGCATCTCCGGATCAGGGCCCATTGTTCCGCCGAGTGAGTTTTGAAATAGTTCTGGTTACGCTGGAAGGTGCGCAAATGACACTGGGATTCAATTAATTTGTCACTTCCGCGTGTCAGCTGGGGCGCATCGCTCCCCGAGACAGCATAGCTGCGACTATAGATGCAGCCTGGTTCAGTCTCGAACCATGCTTTTTGTCGATGGCCGTAAAGCCTAAAACAATAATCCGTATCTTCGTCTAGCTTCTGATCGACATAGATTGGACCAAGCTCGGTGAACACTTGCCGCCTTATCCAAAAGCCCTGACTAAATGCTGGTAGGCGGTCAAGAATAGGCACGTCGTCACCCACCAAGCCACTAGAAATTCGTGGAGTCTCATCATACCGGGCAAGGCTGAGCGGTTGATCAATCCCGTTGATCTCAGCTAGCCGCGCAAACCCCCAATCAGCGCCACTTTGCGCTGCCGCAGCCAGCACCCGCCCCGGATAATCCGCGACCATCACATCATCATCATCCAGAAACATCACGATCTCGCCCTTGGCCTGCGCAATCCCGTGGTTGCGGGCACCTGCGGCGCCTTTGTCGCCTGTGTTGGTCGTGATCCGCAGCCGTGGGTCGGTGACATCGCACAAGGCTGTCTGGGCGGTATCGGACCTGTCGTCGATCACGATGACTTCGCCATCCTGCGGGCAGGCCGCCAAGGCGGAGACTACAGCCCGTTGCAGCAAGGCAGGCCGGTTGTAGGTCGGAATGATGATCGAAACCGTCATACCAGAACGACACCCGCCGCCTGCATGTCCGCCTTGGCCCGCGCCAGTGATCCGTCGAAATCAATCGCTCGGCACAAATCCAGCCGGACCATGACGTCGAACCCCAGCTTTGCCGCATCCAGCGCGGAATAGGCGACGCAGAAATCTGTCGCCAGCCCGACCAGCGTGATCCGGTCGATACCGCGCGTGCGCAGATATCCTTCCAGCCCGGTCGGCGTGTTCCGGTCGTTTTCGAAAAACGCCGAATAGCTGTCGATGGCCGGATTATGCCCTTTGCGCAGGATCAGATCGGCGCGGTCCACCGTCAGATCGGGGTGAAACTGCGCGCCAAGCGATCCCTGGATGCAGTGATCCGGCCATAGCACCTGTGGGCCGTAGCGCATGTCCATCATGCTCATCGGGGCGGCACCATGGGTCGATGCAAAAGAAGAATGCCCCGCTGGATGCCAATCTTGCGTCAGCACGACGATATCGAAATCACTCATCGCCACATTGATCCCCGGCACGATCTGGTCGCCTTGCGCCACGGCCAGCGCCCCGCCGGGGCAAAAGTCTTTTTGCACGTCGATCACGATCAGCGCATGTGTCATGGCGGCTTTCCTGTCTTGCTTCACCCACAATCTGCCATTGATTTGTCGCAAGCGAAACCCGAGGGCTTGCGCCTTGCCTGCAATTTTCCTATCGGCGGCATCTTTGCAGGGGGCATGATGGCAACGCTCGGGATCGATTTCGGCACGTCCAATACGGCGGCGGGTGTCATGGTGGCAGGCAGGCCGCATCTGATCGCCGTCGAACCGGCGCAGTCCACCTTGCCGACATCGGTGTTCTTTGACCCCGATCGGAAGGTCACGCTCTATGGGTCCGCGGCCAATGCCGCCTTAATCGAAGGTCGCGAAGGCCGCTTCATGCGCGCGCTGAAATCGGTCTTGGGCACGCCCTTGCTGCGTGAACGGCGCATGATCGCGCATGAACGCCTGACCCTGCTAGAAGTCGTGGCGCGGTTTCTGGCGATGATCCGCGCAAAGGCCGAGGCCGAGACGGGCCAGACCTATAACCATGCCCTGTCGGGGCGTCCTGTCCGGTTTCATTCCGCCGACCCCGCCCGCGATGCGCAGGCCGAACTGGACCTGCACGAGGCTTATCTGCTGGCCGGTTTCCGCGATGTCACCTTTATGAACGAACCCGAAGCAGCGGCGCTGGCTGCTGGCCCGCTGGACAAAGGCGCCTTGGGGCTGGTCATCGATATCGGCGGCGGCACGTCAGATTTCACGATTTTCGAACGCGACGGCAGCGCCACGCGGATTGTCGCCAGCCACGGCGTGCGCGTCGGCGGCACCGATTTCGACCGTGCGCTGTCACTCGCGCAGGTGATGCCACTGCTGGGGCGCGGTGCCGAGATCGGCAATGCCATCGGCAACGGGCGGCATCTGGCGCCAAATGCGATCTACAACGATCTGGCGACATGGCAGAAAATCCCTTTCGTCTATACGCCTGAAAACCGCCGCATGGCGGCAGGTTTTGCCAAACAAGGGGTCGATCCTGCCCTGTTCGCGCGGTTGCAGACTGTGCTGGACATGGAACTGGGTCATGACATCGCCTTTGCCGTCGAGGCTGCCAAGATCAGGCTGAACGCCCCCGACACCGACCAGACCGGCATCGATTTGCGCTTTGTCGCCTCCGATCTTTGGGCGCAGACCCTCAAGGCGGAAATGGATGCAGCCCTTTCCGATCATACTGCCGCGATCAGGGCCTGTGCGGTGGACACACTGGCGCAGGCGGGTATCACGCCAGACCGGATCGCAAAGATCGTCTTTGTCGGCGGGTCCAGCCTGTTGCAGGCAGTCGAGGCATCGGTGAGCCAGCTTTTCCCGCAGGCAGCGCTTGAACGCGGCGAGGCGTTCACCGCTGTCGTGGATGGGCTGGCGCTGGCATCCGGCCCCTCTTGAACCTGATGGCGGGCAGGCGTAACTCAATGCCCATGTATATCGTCGCTGCCCTTTACCATTTCACCCGCTTTGCCGACCCTGCCACGCTGCGCGGGCCGCTTTTGGACCTGTGCCGCGCGCGCGCGATCAGCGGCACGCTGTTGCTGGCAGGCGAAGGCATCAACGGCACGATTGCTGGCGACCGCGCCGGTGTTGATGCCGTGCTGGCGCATATCCGTGCCTTGCCCGGTTGTGCCGATCTGGACTGGAAAGAAAGCACCGCCGTTGACGCCCCGTTTCATCGCATGAAAGTCCGGCTGAAACGTGAAATCGTGACCATGGGCCAGCCGGATATCGACCCGGTGTCGCGGGTGGGCCATTACGTTGAACCTGCTGACTGGAACGACCTTATCAGCGCCCCCGATGTCGCTGTCATCGACACCCGCAACGATTACGAGGTTGCTATCGGCACCTTCGACGGCGCGATAGACCCACAAACCAAGTCTTTCGGCGAATTCCCCGCATGGTGGGAAGCCAACAAGCACCGGTTCCACAACAAGCGTATCGCGATGTTCTGCACCGGCGGCATCCGCTGCGAAAAATCCACCAATTACCTGATGGGTCAGGGGGTGGAAGACGTCTATCACCTCAAGGGCGGCATCCTGAAATATCTGGAGGAAGTCCCGCAAGACGCCAGCAAATGGGACGGTGAATGTTTCGTCTTTGACGGGCGCGTCAGTGTCGGGCACGGGCTGGCCGAGGGGCCGCATATCCTGTGCCACGGTTGCCGCCGCCCGCTGCTGCCCGAGGACCGTCATCATCCAGCATTTGAACAAGGTGTCAGCTGCCATCATTGCGTGGACGAGACGACCACCCAGGACAAGGCCCGTTTCCGAGAACGGCAAAAGCAGATCGCCTTGGCAAAGGGCCGTGGGGTCCGGCATATTGGCGGGCTTTGATCGCAAGACAGCACTGGCGCTGCTGCTCGGGCTGACGGGTGGCGTGGTGGCGTATTTTGTGGGCCTCCCACTGCCTTGGATGCTGGGGCCGATGATCGCCAATGTCGCCGCCGCCATGCTGCGCGCACCGGTCAAGGGGCCAGCCGGGCTGCGCAATATCGTCGTGCCGGTGATCGGTGTGCTGCTCGGGTCGGGTGTCACGGCAGAGCTGTTCGGGCTGGTCTCGACATGGGTGCTGACGCTGGCCCTGCTGCCGCCTTTCCTGCTGGTCGCGGCGGGGGTGTCGTTCCTGATCTACCGCCGCGTCGGGGGCTATGATCCCGTCACCGCCTATTACGCCGCCATGCCCGGCGGTCTGAACGAGATGATCCTGTTAGGGGCAGAGGCTGGTGGCAGCGAACGCCAGATCGCCCTAGCCCATGCCGCGCGGGTGATGATCGTGATTATCTTCGTCGCACTGTTTTTCGGGCTGGTGCTTGGTGTGTCGGCGGGTGGCACAGGTGGCGCCAACTGGACAGCGCTTGATGCGCTGAGCTTGCGCGATTACGCCGTGCTTGGCCTATGCGCCATCGCGGGGGCATGGCTGGGCAAAATCGCGCGCCTTCCTGCCGCCCCCGTCTTTGGCCCTATGATCCTAAGCGCGATCGCCCATTATACTGGCCTTGTCACCGTGCCGCCGCCAAGCCTGTTTGTGATCGCAGCCCAACTGACCATCGGCACCGTGATCGGCACCCGCTTTGTCGGGGCAAAAATGGCCGACCTGCGGCGTGAACTGGGGCTGGCGGCGCTCGCATCGGGGATCATGCTAGCCATCGCCCTCGGTTTCGCCGAAGTGATCGTGCTGGCGGGCGGAATGCCGCTGGCACAAGCGTTTCTGGCCTATGCGCCGGGCGGGCTGACGGAAATGTCGCTGCTCACCCTCGCGATGGGGCAGGATGCGACCTATGTATCAGTGATCCACGTCATCCGCATCACGCTGGTGATTGCGGCCGCACCCCTTGTTTTTGCAATGATCCGCAAACGCGCCCTTTGATTGGAAGCCTTGATGTTCAAACATTTGCCCAACGCCCCTTTGGCCGGCAAACGCCCTACCACGGCCACGGCGCATGGCGTCACGCTACGCGATGATTTTGCATGGCTGCGCGCGGACAACTGGCAAGAGGCGATGCGCGACCCCGCCAAACTGCCCAGCGACATCGCGGATTATCTGACGGCCGAGAATGGCTATTACGACGCGGCCATGGCCGATACGGCAGACCTGCAGACCGCGCTGATCGCGGAAATGCGGGGGCGGATCAAGGAAGACGACACATCCGTCCCGCGCAAGAACGGGGCCTATGCCTATGTGATGCGCTACAGCGAAGGGGCCGAACACCCCGTCTATATCCGCACCCCACGCAATGGCGGGGACGAGGTCGTGCTGCTTGACGTCAACGCCGAAGCTGCGGCGCATGAATATTTTGACCTGGGCGCTGTCGCCGTGTCACCCGATCACGAGGTGCTGGCATGGAAGGCCGATACCACGGGGTCAGAGTTTTTCACCCTGCGGCTGCGCGATACCACGACCGGACAGGATAGTGCCACATTGATCGCGGATGTGGGGTCGGTGGCTTGGGCGAATGAAAGCACATTGTTCTATGTCCGCGTCGACGCCCAGCACCGCCCGAACAAGGTGTTTCGCCACACCATCGGCAGCGATCCGGCGGATGACGTGCTGGTTTACGAGGAAAAAGACCCCCGGTACTTCGTCGGCGTCAGCCGGTTGCGGTCGGGGGCCTATGTCCAGATCGCCACTGGCATGAACGACGAAAACGAGGTTTGGGTGATCCCCACCGCCACACCCGATGCGCAGCCTGCGCTGATCGCGGCGCGCACTGAAGGGCTGGAATACGAAATTGACCATCAGGGCGACCAGTTTGTCATCCTGACCAACGCGGGTGGCGCGGTGGATTTCAAGATCGTCACCGCCCCCACAGCCACGCCGCAGCGCGCGCATTGGGTTGATCGGGTGCCCTATCGCGCGGGGCGCATGGTGATCGGGCTGGCCGCCTATCGCGACTGGCTGATCTGGGTGGAACGCGAAAACGCGCTGCCGCGCATATGTTACCAGGGACGGTCAGGCCCTGTGCAAAGCATCGCTTTTGACGAAGAAGCCTATGCTTTGGGGGCCGACCCGAGTGCAGAATACGACACCGACATGTTCCGCTTTACCTATTCGTCGCCCACGACGCCGTCGCAAGTCTTTGACTTTGATCTGTCCAGCGGCGACCGCGTGTTGATGAAACAGGTCGAACTGCCCAGCGGTCACGACCCTGCCGATTATGTCACCCGCCGGATCATGGCGCCATCGCATGACGGCGCGCTCGTGCCGGTCACAATCCTGCACCATGCGACGACCCTATTGGATGGCACTGCACCTTGCCTGCTTTATGGCTACGGGTCCTACGGCGCCTCCATGCCCGCAGGGTTTTCCGCCAACCGGCTGTCGCTGGTGGATCGCGGTTTCATCTATGCCATCGCCCATGTGCGCGGCGGTGAGGAAAAAGGTCGCGCCTGGTACGAGGACGCGAAATTCGGGCGCAAGGTCAACACGTTCCACGATTTCATCGGTGCCGCCCAGTCGCTGATTGACGAAGGTTACACCGGCAAGGGCCGGATCGTCGCACAAGGCGGATCGGCAGGCGGGTTGCTGGTGGGCGCAGTCGTGAACATGGCACCTGACCTTTGGGCAGGGATCATCGCCGATGTGCCTTTTGTCGATGTGCTGACCACGATCCTTGACGACACGCTACCTCTGACGCCCGGCGAATGGTCGCAATGGGGCAACCCGATCGAAAGCCGCGCCGCATTCGACGACATCCGCGCCTATTCGCCCTATGACAATGTCACCGAACAGGATTACCCTGCGATGCTGGTGACGGCCGGCGTGTCCGACCCGCGCGTGACCTATTGGGAACCGGCCAAATGGGTGGCCAAGCTGCGGACCACCAAGACGGATGACAATATCCTGCTGCTGAAAACAAACATGACATCGGGGCATTTTGGCAAGACAGGGCGGTTCGCCGCACTGGAGGATGCGGCACGATCCTATGCCTTTGCGATCAAGGCGGTAGGTAGGATGGTGGGCTAAAAAAGCCCACCCTACGACCACCCCGATTTGAAGAACCGTAGGGTGCGCTTCAGCGCACCATTCTAAAAATCGAGATTCTCGACGTTCAGCGCGTTCGTCTGGATGAACTCGCGGCGCGGCTCAACAACATCGCCCATCAGCTTGGTGAACAGATCGTCGGCTTCGGCCACGTCTTCGACCTTGACCTGCAACAGGGTGCGCGCATCTGGGTCCAGCGTGGTTTCCCACAGCTGGTCGGGGTTCATTTCGCCCAAGCCTTTGTAGCGCTGCAGGGACAGACCCTTTTCGCCTTCTTCCAGAATAGCGCGCAGCAGGTCCAGCGGGCCATGGATCAACTGGCTGCGATCCTTGCGCACCAATGTCGCGGGCAGGTTGTAAACGTCTTGCAGGCTTTGCGTGAAGGTGCCTGTGCGCCGCGCCTCGCCCGACCGCAGCATGGTGCCGTCCAGCGTGCGCACCTCTTCTACGCCGCGCAGGATGCGGGCCAGACGCATGCCTTTGTCTTGCGTGATCCGGCCTTGCCAGCCACGTTCCCATTCCAGCGCGACCAGATCAAGGCGCTGCGCCACGCGGTCGGCAGTGCCTTGCAGGTCGTTTTCCACGACGCCCGGCACGAAGGCACCAGCAATGGCTGCCTGTTCAAGGATATGGCGAGGGTAATGGGTTGGAAACGCTTCCAGCACGCGCTTCAATTGGCGTGCTTCATCGACGATGCGGCGCAGGTCGGCACCGGCAATTTCCTCGCCATTGCCTTGGCGCAGCATGGCGCCATCAATGCCCTGTTCGATCAGATATTCATCCATCGCGGCCTGATCTTTGAGATAAACCTCTGACCGGCCACGCGTGACTTTGTACAGCGGAGGCTGCGCGATATACAGATGCCCGCCTTCGATCAATTCAGGCATCTGGCGGAAGAAAAAGGTCAGCAAAAGCGTTCGGATATGCGCACCGTCCACGTCGGCGTCGGTCATGATGATGACCTTGTGATAGCGCAGCTTATCGATCTTGAATTCGTCGCGCCCGATACCCGTGCCAAGCGCCATGACCAGATTGCCGATCTCCTGACTGCCCAGCATCCGGTCGAACCGCGCGCGTTCCACGTTCAGGATCTTGCCCTTCAGCGGCAGGATCGCCTGCGTGCCACGGTCGCGGCCTGTCTGGGCGGACCCGCCGGCGCTGTCACCCTCGACAAGAAAGACTTCAGTCTTGGACGGGTCCTTTTCGGAACAATCCTTGAGCTTTGAGGCGTTGAAATTCACATCCATCGCGGATTTACGGCGGATTTCGCGGGCCTTGCGCGCGGCTTCACGCGCTGCTGCGGCCTCGACGATCTTGGAGATGATGGATTTCGCGGTCGCAGGGTTTTCCTCAAACCATTCGTTCAGTTTCTCGCCCATCAGGTTTTCAACAGCGGGCCTGACCTCGGAACTGACCAGCTTGTCCTTGGTCTGGCTGGAAAACTTTGGGTCCGGCACCTTGACCGACAACACACAGGTCAGCCCTTCGCGGGCATCATCGCCTGTCAGGGCGATCTTTTCCTTTTTCGTAATCCCGGTTTCGGTGGCATATTTGATAATCGCGCGGGTCAGCGCGCCACGGAAACCGGCCAAATGCGTGCCACCATCGCGCTGGGGAATGTTGTTGGTGAAGGGCAGCACCATTTCGTTATAGCTGTCGTTCCACCACATCGCGACCTCGACCCCGATGTCGTCGCGTTCGCCGGTGACATAGATCGGCGTTTCCATCAGCGGGGTCTTCGAACGGTCCAGATATTTGACGAATTCGCGCACGCCGCCTTCATAGAACAATTCGTTGCGCAAAGGTTCCGCAGGACGCAAATCTTCCAAGATGATCCGCACGCCAGAGTTCAGGAACGCCAGTTCGCGCAGCCTCTTTTCCAGAATATGGAAATCGAAATCGCGGTTGGAAAAGGTGGTCAGCGCCGCAAGAAAAGTTACTTCCGTGCCTTTGCGCCCATTAGCGTCGCCAACGACACGCAGGGATTCCACGGTAAAGCCACCCTCGAACCGGGCATAATGCTCCTTGCCTTCACGCCAGATGCGCAGTTCCAGAAAATCAGATAGCGCGTTCACAACCGACACACCAACACCGTGCAGACCGCCCGAGACCTTATAGGAATTGCTGTCGAACTTGCCGCCCGCATGCAGCTGGGTCATGATCACCTCAGCGGCGGACACGCCTTCGCCTTCGTGGATACCGACAGGAATACCGCGCCCGTTATCGCCCACAGTGACAGAGCTGTCGGCGTTGATCCGTACATAGACATGATCGGCGTGACCGGCCAAAGCCTCGTCAATGCCGTTATCCACGACCTCGTAAACCATATGGTGCAGACCGGACCCGTCATCAGTATCACCGATATACATACCGGGACGCTTACGAACAGCCTCTAAGCCCTTGAGAACTTTGATAGAATCCGCACCGTATTCTTCCGGTTGCTTGTTGTCATCGGCCATGTGGTCAGTCCTGTTCATCTACCCGCAAAATATATGCGGTTTGACGGGGAATGTCACGCGAATGACACCATATTTTGTATGTTAGCAAAGCGCTTAGCTGATGGCGATGACGGCCCCGACCGCAACCAGCAAACAGCCTGCGACAAGATTGATCCGACGCAGCGTTTCAGGTGACTTCAGCGCGCCGCGCATTCGCCCGATGAACCCAGCCAACAGCAGATTGCCAACCAGCGGGATCACAAAACTCAGCGTGCAGATTGCGACGACATCGGTCAGCGTCACCTGCGTCAGATCGAAAAACCCCGGAAGCACCCCCATGTAGAACAGTACCGCCTTGGGATTGCCAAGGATCACGGCGACACCAGCGACAAAGCCCGCCCAGCGCCCCGGCCGCGTCAGGCGGCTGTCCGCGCGCAGCGTATGCCCACCCGACCGTATCAGCCCGATCCCCATGACGATGAAAACGGCAACGGCGATCCATTTCATCACCATCATCACCTCGGCAAAGGCCGAGACCAGCCATGTCACGCCAAGGATCGCAACCAGCGGCCAAAAGATATCACCCAGCGCAACCCCCACCGCCAAGGGCCATGCGGCCGCAAACCCACCCGACAGGGACCGCGCGAGCAGCGCGACCCAGACCGGACCGGGTGTGACGAACAGGATCAGCAAGGCACCAGCATAAAGCATAAGGCCCGAGGCGGTAACGGTCATACTGCGTCTTTGCGCTCCACTGCCGATTGGCCGTGCGTTTCGGTGACTTCGGCGTATTGCGCGCGGGACCCCAGTTCGGCGAACAGTTCCGGCCCCGTGCCTGTCATGAACGCCTGTGCGCCCAGCGCGCAGATTTCATCATAAAGCGCGGCACGGCGGGTGGCGTCAAGATGGGCTGCGACCTCGTCCAGCAAAAGGATCGGCGGCGCGCCAAAGTCCTGCGCCAGCGCGCGCGCATTGGCGAGGATCAGGCTGATCAGCAAGGCCTTTTGTTCGCCGGTAGAGCAATCCCGGGCAGGCACATGCTTGTCTGCAAAAACTGCATCGAGATCCGCGCGATGCGGCCCCAAGAGCGTGCGCCCGGCGGCCATGTCACGACTGCGGTGATCGGCAAGCGCCGATTGTAAATCAGTTGGCAGCGGGTCGGAATAGGTCAGCGTCAACTGCGCGGTAGGAAAGGCGCTGACCGCCGCCGCTTGTGCTGCCATCAGTGCCGCGATCGCCTTTGTGCGGTTTGCGGTGATCTGAGTTGCGGCCGCGGCCATCTGGCCTTCGATTGCCGCATACCAATGCGGATCGCGCACCATATCTTTCAGCAGGCGGTTGCGTTCGCGCATCGCCTTTTCATAGGTCAGCACGACATCGGCATGACCAGGTTCAAAGCTCAGCGTCGCGCGGTCAAGAAACCGCCGCCGCCCGTCGGCCCCTTCGGTCCAAAGCCGGTCCATCGCGGGCACCAGCCACAGCACCCGCGCGATCCGGCCCAAAGCCACCTGTGGCGCTGTCTTGCCGTCGATACGCAGCTGGCGCGGCTGGCCGGCCTCGGCCCAGGTTTCGATTTCATGGACCTGATAAAGCGATTGCAGCACGCCGGTGATCTTCCAGCCCAGCGCCTCTGGCCTGCGCGCCAGATCGTCGGCCCCCGCACGGCGCAACCCGCGCCCCGGTGACAACAGCGACACAGCTTCAAGGATATTGGTCTTTCCCGCGCCATTCGGCCCAAAGATCGCCAAAGGGCGCGGATCAAGGTCCAGCACCGCGCGTTTATGCGACCGCAGATGCGACAGGGTCAGTTGCAAAAGTGCAAGCCCAGTCATGGGCAACGCCGGGTCATGCCGCCAGACGTGTTTTGCCCCGTCACACGCGCATCGGCATGACGACATAGATCGCCGACATGTCGTTGCCTTCGCGCATCAGGGTCGGATCGCCCGAGGAATTGAACATGAAAACGGCGTTCTCGCGGTCCACCTGGCTGGCGATTTCCAGCAAATATTTGGCATTGAACCCAATTTCCAACCGTTCGTCGGAATAGGCGACGGCCAGTTCTTCTTCGGCGGCACCTGAATCTGGCGAATTAACCGACAGGATCAGCCGGTCTTCGTCCAGTGACAGCTTCACAGCGCGCGACCGCTCGGACGACACAGTGGCCACACGGTCCACGGCGCGGGCGAATTCGCTGGCATCAACTTCTAGCCTGCGCGTGTTGCCCTGCGGGATGACGCGGGTGTAATCAGGGAATGTGCCGTCGATCACCTTAGAGGTAAGGGTGATGTCGGGGGTGGCAAAACGGATCTTGGTTTCGGACACCGACACCGCAATCTTCATGTCGTCATCATCCAAAAGCTTGCGCAATTCGCCCACGGTCTTGCGCGGCACGATCACACCAGCCATGTTTTCGGCGCCCATCGGCAATTCCGCATCAATCCGCGCCAGACGGTGACCGTCGGTCGCCACACAGCGCAGGACCTTGCCATTTTCGCCATCGGCCACATGCATGTAGACACCGTTGAGGTAATAGCGCGTTTCTTCGGTCGAGATGGCAAATTTGGATTTGTCGAACAGCCGCCGCAGCACGGGTGCCTTGGCCGAGAAATTGGCCGCGTAATCGGACGAGGCCATCACGGGAAAATCTTCTTTCGGCAGCGTCGCGAGCGAGAAGTTGGAGCGCCCCGCCTCGATTGTCAGGCGGCCTGTGGCGCTTTCCTCGGTCAGGGTGACCAGCGCGCCATCGGGCAGTTTGCGCACGATTTCGTTCAGGGTCACGGCCGACACTGTGGTCGCTCCGGCGCGGTCCACCTTGGCGGGGGCCTTATCGACGATTTCGATATCAAGATCTGTCGCGCGGAAATGCACCTCGTCGCCCTGCGCCTCGATCAGCACATTGGCAAGGATCGGAATCGTGTTGCGTCGTTCAACGACGGATTGAGCCTGCGCGACCGCCTTGAGCAATACCGCGCGTTCAATGCTGAATTTCATGTCCCAATCTCCGCCTGTCTTGTTGCCGGACGAGGCCGGGATGCGAAATCTACTGCATTCCGGCGCGGCCTCAAGTGTTTTGTTTCTGATGCCGACGCCAGCGTCAAGCGCGCCTATGCTTCCAATGCGCGGCGCAGCAGTTCCAGATCATCCGCGATCTGGCTGTCCAGCAATTTCAGTTCTTCGATCTTGCGCACGCCATGCATGACTGTCGTATGGTCGCGCCCCCCAAACCGCCGCCCAATTTCGGGCAAGGACCGGCTGGTCATCTGCTTGGCCAGATACATCGCCATTTGCCGCGGGCGGGCATAATTACGCACGCGTTTCGGCCCGATCATATCGGACAGGCGAATGTTGTAATGTTCTGAAACCTTGCGCTGGATTTCTTCAACCGTGACCTTGCGATCCGACGCTTTAAGCACATCGGACAGGCAATCCTGTGTCAGTTCCAGATTAATCTCGCGGCCGACCAGGGATGCAAAGGCGAACAGCCGGGTCAGCGCGCCTTCGAGCACCCGAACATTGGTCGAAATGCGATGCGCAAGAAATTCAAGCACACCAGGTGCGACCGCCAGACCGGGGTATTGCGCCGAAAACGCATCGACCTTTGATTGCAGGATGCCAAGGCGCAGTTCATAATCAGTCGGGTGCAGGTCAACGACCAGCCCGCATTGCAGCCGCGACCTGATCCGGTCCTCGAGGTCCTTGATTTCACCCGGCGCACGGTCAGCGGAAATGATGATTTGCTTTTGGCCGTCCACCAGCGCGTTGAACGTGTGAAAAAACTCTTCCTGCGTGCTGTCCTTGCCGGCAATGAATTGCACGTCATCGACCATCAGCACATCGACAGAACGGAACAATTGTTTGAAATCCATCATCTTGCGTTCGCGCAACGCGGTGATGAAGCGGTACATGAATTGTTCGGCGGACAGATACAGCACGTTCAATTCGGGCGACCGGCGCTGCAATTCATGCGCGATGGCGTGCATCAGATGAGTTTTCCCCAAGCCCACCCCACCATATAAAAACAGCGGGTTAAAGGTGACAGGCCCACCGTCGGCGACGCGGCGTGCGGCCGCATGGGCCAGTTCGTTGGGCTTGCCGACCACAAAGGTATCAAACGTAAACCGTGCATCCAGCGGAGAGCCGGAAATGTCGTCCACATTTACAATGCGGGCAGTGGGTTTCGGCGCAGGCTTTAGCGTGACCTGTGCGCTGACGGGTACCTTGAATTGCAGGCGCTGCACATCTTCGCCCTGCTGGCCCAACTGATAGATGATCTGATCACCGAAATTCTGGGATACATAATTGCCGATGAAATTGGTCGGGACATGGAAGACGGCAACGCCATCAGCAAGTTGGGCAAATTCCAGTGGTTCGATCCAGTTGGAATAATTGTTAACCCCAAGTGCCCCCTTGAGTGTCAGAAGCACCTTTGCCCAGATATCGTTCGTCATTCTTTTCTTTACCCTAACCCCGCACAACCCCACAGCAGAGCCGCACCCATCCTCGCGATGTCACATCAGCGCCGAAAACGGCAATCTCTTCGCCCGAGGTCCCCACCCCAACCGAAATGCCATTTGTCAAACTAAGGTCCATTCAGGGCACACGACGAAAAGTCGCGCACCAAAACGGCAGACGAATGGTGACACAGCAGCACAGAACATCAAAGAGCAGCCCTTGATGTCCACACAGACACAAATGTCGGGACCCTACGTTGTCGCAGTGTACCCCCGTCACATTTGCATGAAGGCCGACCCTTTTATTCTGACAGCAGCCGCCACAGCAATGGGCGCACGGATGTCAAACTGGATCGATCCCCCCATGTCCCCCCGGAACGATGTGAATCGCTGGGTCAAGCTAGCAAGGGGTTTGGGGCTGCTTCAACACAACAACGTGCTTGACTCTGACTTTACCTAAAAAGAATCTCTGGCCTCTGGGTTTTGCGTCAAAATCTTGGCCAGCCTGCAACACCTGCACAAAAAAAGACGCGCCCCAAAAAAGGACGCGTCTTGTCAAATCTGGCCGATAGTCGCCGGTGGTTCAGCCGATCGCTTTGACACGGGCCGACAGGCGCGACATTTTCCGCGCTGCGGTGTTCTTGTGAACAACGCCTTTGGTCACGCCGCGCATCAGCTCTGGCTGGGCAGCGCGCAATGCTGCGATTGCGACGGTCTGATCGCCAGTTGCGATTGCCTCTTCGACTTTGCGCAGGAATGTGCGGATGCGCGAACGGCGCATTTTGTTAACCTGGAAACGAGCGTCGTTCTGACGGGCCCGTTTTTTGGACTGTGGTGAGTTTGCCATGGGTCTTTCCCTTCGTCGGGTCAAATTAAAACTGTTAAGCGCAAAAAGCCCCGACCGGGTTCAGTACCGGTGATTCTGGCCTAAGCGGGCCTCTCGCGCATGTGGTGTCGGCATTAGTGCAGTTTTCCCGCAAAGGAAACCCGAAATATCAACGATCGCGGAACTGCGCCTCGCGCTTTTCCAGAAAGGCAGTCATGCCTTCGGTCTGGTCATCGGTGGCGAACATCGACTGGAACAGCCGGCGTTCGTACTGCAGCCCTTCGGCCAGCGTGGTCTCGAAAGCCCGGTTCACCGCATCCTTAGCCGCGATTGCCGCAATCTGCGACTTTGCAGCGATCTTGACCGCAGCCTTGCGCGCCTCGCCAAGCAGATCCTTGGCGGGGACAACGCGGCTTACCAGCCCGCTGCGCTCCGCCTCGGCTGCATCCATGAAACGGCCTGTCAGATGCATGTCCATGGATTTTGATTTGCCGACGAAACGGGTCAGGCGCTGGGTACCACCCAGCCCCGCAATGACACCAAGGTTGATCTCGGGCTGGCCGAATTTCGCGGTATCGGCGGCGATGATGAAATCGCACATCATCGCCAGTTCGCATCCGCCGCCCAGCGCATAGCCTGCGACAGCAGCGATAATCGGCTTGCGGGTGCGGTTGAAACGGTCGGTTTCATTCTCAAAGAACCGTGTTGTGTAAAGATCGACGAATGTCTTGTCCGCCATCTCGGCAATATCCGCACCTGCGGCGAATGCCTTTTCCGATCCGGTGATGATGATGCAGCGCACCTTGTCGCTGGTGTCGGCCTCTTCCAGCGCGGTGCATAATTCGCGCAGCAGATCGCCGTTGAGCGCATTCAGCGCGTCGGGCCGGTTCAGCGTGATGGTCGCCACGTCGTCGCGCGTATCCACGATGATGTTCTCGTAAGCCATGCTGCCGTCCTTTGCTGATGGTCAGGCCTTTGTGCTTAACAAAGGCTGCGGCTGGTTCAAGTTATCTTTGGCATTGCGCACAAAAGAAAGATGACCGGCCCGATTGTACGATTCGGCTGATCGGGCGGGCACAGTCTGGGGTGACACAGGGCGCGCCTTCACGGTCATAAACCTGAAACCCGTGCTGGAAATAACCCAACTCACCATCACTTTGCCGGTAGTCGCGCAGGCTTGATCCGCCCGCGGCGATCGCCTCGTGCAGCACATCGCGGATCAGCGGCACCAATGACGCCACCCGGCGCGCGGCGATTTGACCCGCCTTGCGCCGTGGGTCGATACCCGCGCGGAACAGCACCTCGCAAACATAGATATTGCCCAGACCTGCCACGATCCGCTGGTCGAGCAAGGCCGATTTGATCGGCGTGTTGCGCCCTTTCAGCCGGGCGACCAGGTAGGTTTCGTCGAACGCATTGCCCAAGGGTTCCGGCCCCAGATCGCGGATCAGCCAGTGATCGTCCTGCGCTGCTGTCGGCATCAGGTCCATCGCGCCGAAACGGCGGGCATCGTTAAACGTGATCCGCGCGCCACCATCCATATGCAGGACAACGTGGTCATGTTTGGCGGGTGCCGGATGCGGGTGGTAGAATGCGCCCTGTGCCGCCCCGGACACCAGAATCCGGCCCGACATGCCCAGATGGATCAACAATGTCTCGGCACTGTCCAGATCGACCAGTATGTATTTCGACCGCCGCCGCAGACCCAGAACGCGCCGCCCGGTCAGACGATCTGCCATGTTTTCAGGGAAAGGCCAACGCAGGTCGGGGCGGTTCACCTCGGCCTTTGCGATCAACTGCCCTGTCATGACGGGGGCTATTCCGGCCTTGACGGTTTCGACCTCGGGCAATTCGGGCATGGCGGACTTTCTATCGGCAGGTCGGCGTTGTAAGCCTTTGTCTGCGCCCTATAGTTGGGACGAGCGCAAAGGACCACAAGCACCGATGACCGACGATACAGAAAAGACCACCCATTTCGGTTTCGACACCGTCCGCGAAGATGAAAAGGCAGGCCGCGTGCAGGGCGTGTTTTCCTCTGTCGCCAGCAAATATGACATCATGAACGACGTGATGTCCGGCGGTATCCACCGGATCTGGAAAGATGCCATGATGGATTGGCTTGCCCCACGACCCGGGCAGCGGTTGCTGGATGTCGCAGGCGGCACCGGCGATGTGTCGTTTCGGTTTCTCAAACGCGCGGGGCGCGGCCATGCGACCGTGCTGGACCTGACCGAATCCATGCTGGTCGCCGGGCGCAAACGCGCCGAAGCGGCACAGATGTCCGACAGCCTCGACTGGGTCGTGGGCGATGCGATGGCCCTGCCATTCGAGGCGAACACCTTTGACGTCTATACGATTTCTTTCGGGATCAGAAACGTGACCCGTCCCCAAGACGCGCTGGCCGAGGCGTTTCGCGTGCTCAAGCCCGGCGGGCGGTTGATGGTACTGGAATTCAGCCAGATCCCGAACCCGATGTTGCAGGCCGCCTATGACGCCTATTCGTTCAACGTGATCCCTCGCATGGGCCAGATCATCGCAGGCGACCGTGACAGTTACCAATATCTTGTCGAATCGATCCGGCAATTCCCCGATCAGGACACTTTCCTTGGCATGGTCCGCGATGCAGGATTCGGGAATGCGAAGTACCGCAACCTGACCATGGGTGTCGCCGCGCTGCACTCAGGGTGGAAGATTTAGGGTGCGCGGACCTCACAACATCATCCGGCTGATCCGGACCGGGGCGACGCTGGAGCGTACCGGTGCAATGAAGGTGATCCTTGACGCCTTTGATGTCGGGTTGTTGCTGCGCATCACGCTACGATCCTTGGTCTGGCCGTTCCAATGGCTGGGCTACAAGGGCGATCCGTCGATGCCGCCCGCGCCCCGCGCGCTGACGGCACTTGGCCCTGCTTACATCAAATTCGGGCAGATCCTGTCGACACGCCCCGATGTCGTCGGTGAGGACATGGCCGTGCAGCTGCGCGTGCTGCAGGACAAGCTGCCGCCCTTTTCCATGGCCGAGGCCAAGGCCGAAATCCAGCGCGAGCTGGGGATGCCCGTGGAAAAGCTGTTTTCCACCTTTTCTGCCCCCGTCGCCGCCGCATCACTGGCGCAGGTCCACAAGGCCCATCTGGCCGACACGGGCGAAGCTGTCGCCGTCAAGATCCTGCGCCCCGGCATCGAAAAGGCATTTCGCCGCGACATTGACGCGTTTTATTTTGCGGCCCGCACGATCGAGGTGCTGTCACCCTCGTCGCGCCGCCTGCGCCCGATGGATGTGATCACCCATTTCGAAGGCGTGGTAATGGGCGAACTTGATCTGCGGCTGGAAAGCTCTGCGGCAGCCGAATTCGCCGCCAATACCAAGGATGATCTGGGTTTCACCGTGCCACAGGTGCGCTGGCATCTGTCAGGGCGGCGGGTGATGACGCTGGACTGGGCCGAAGGAATCGGGATCGGGGATAATGCAGCACTAGATGCCGCCGGACACGACCGGCGGGCGCTGGCAGACCGTGTGCTGGGGTTATTTTTGAATCATGCGCTGCGCGACGGCTATTTCCACGGCGACATGCACCAGGGGAATCTCAAGGTCAGCGCGACCGGAGAGATCATCGCCTATGATTTCGGGATCATGGGGCGGATCGACGAATATACCCGCCGCGTTTATGCCGAAATCCTGTTCGGGTTTATCCGCAAGGATTACCAGCGCGTGGCCGAAGTGCATTTCGAGGCGGGTTATGTCCCTGCCAACCGCGACGTCGATGAATTCGCCCGCGCCCTGCGCGCAGTGGGCGAACCGATATTTGGCATGGATGCCAGCCGCATTTCGATGGCGCGGCTTTTGGCCTATCTGTTCGAGGTGACCGAGCGTTTCGGCATGGAAACCCGCACCGAGCTGATCCATTTGCAGCGCACAATGGTCGTGGTCGAAGGCGTGGCCCGTTCGCTCGACCCGCGGATGAATATCTGGGAAGTCGCGAAACCTGTGGTCGAAGACTATATCAAGCAAAGCATTGGGCCAAAGGCCCTGCTGCGCGACCTTGGCCGCACGGCAATGATCCTGTCGCGGTTCGGCCCGCAGCTACCGCGTCTTGCCGAACAGGCGTTGATCCGCCTGAACAACCCCGCGCCCGAACCCAAACCACAACGCCGGATCGCGCGCCTGTCGTGGATGGCGCTGGGGGGCGTGTTGGTTGGCGGTGCAATGTGGCTTGGCCAGATGATGTAGCGTGTTGGATTATGTCGTGTGTGTGTCCGTCCGCCAGTGCCTTGGTTGGCGATTTGCGCGCCATAATCTGCGGTGATTTGTCCATGAGGACCGCAGACACGCATCGTCACTGATCATGACGGACTGCGCAGAGCCGTCACGTCGCCTACTCGAATCATGATACCGCCATGTGCGACAAGGCTGGTTTGACCGGCAAAAGACTGGACCTCTGTTACCGTGTTATAGGTCTCGACCGGGTTTTCACCCAAAACCTCACCATCGCTCAGGCTCGCAAAGGCGAAGCTGTACACACCATCTGGTACCACGACCCCGTTGCGGCCGACACCGTCCCATTGCACAGGATCGGTCGTGGCGGGTGACGCAAAACGGTGCACCACGGCTCCGCTGGCATCGCGAACAACAATTTCGCCTGCGGTCGCAGCCGCCATAGGGTTGGGATGCAATGTGACAGGCGCGCCATCAAAATAGACGGGCGCAGGGGCGCGCACCTCCTTGCCGACCCAGGAAGCCAATCCGGAAACTCCGATTTGCAACGAAAGCCCCCGCAACAGATCGTTCGTCAGTACGGCCTGTTCAACACCTGAAAATGTCGCCAACTGCGTCGCGAAATCCGCTGATTCAACTGGATTGAGCGGATCTTGATTTTTCATTTGCGCGGTCAGCATTCGCAAGAAGGTTTCAAAATCCGAACTGATCGCAGATTGGGACTCCGCTACCGACGGCGAGCGATTCGTTGTAATGGCGCTGCTAGATTGAGGGATTTCCATCATTTCTCCTTAAAGGCGCAGGTCAAGGCCGCCACGCGGCTGCCGCATGCCCGTTTGTTCAGGCGCCTGTGTTTCGGTGGTATCCTCGGCATTTTCGGTCAACGGACTGGCGTCATGGCGCGCCTCGTCCTGTGTGCGTCCGTCGCCGAAATCAAAGGAAATATCGTTATATCCAAGGCTGCGAAATTCCTGTGCCAAGGTATCAATGTGACGCCGCAGCAAATCGGCCGTTTCTGGCCGTTCGGCGTTGATATGCAACATAAGGGTACCATCGGTCAGCGACATGCTCATCCGGACCCGCCCCAATTCTTCGGGGTTGAGCGCGATTTCGGTCGGTTGCCCCGCGGTCTGCGTGATCGTGACGGCCAGCTGCTGCGCAACATGACGGGCAAGACCAGGCGCAGATTGCGCTTCCGACGTTTTGGCCACGCCCGAAGCCGTGTCGCCAGCCGGGGCAAAGGGCAAGGTGGATTCGTCACCACCCAGAGCAGCGTCCACCTTGGGGTCCAGCCCTTTGACAATCGGGATCACAAGTTCAGGCCGCTTGATCGCTGTGGCAACAGGCGACATTGGCACTGTCCGATCCATGACGGTTGCTGGCGGCAAAGGCTCGGGGATGTCGCGCGTCGCCAGCGGCGCAGACGAAGGCATCTGCGCCGCAACAGGCGACGGCGCAATTGTTGGCTGAGCCGCAACAGTACTCGCGATACGCGCAACTGGTGCGCCCTCCTTGATGGCGGTCTCGCGCTTGGTCGGACCAGCATCTGTATCAGCCAAACCGGCCCGGGCAATTTCCTCTGCGGATACGGGCTGACGCGCACCGGGCAGCACCGTCACCAGCGCTGCTACATCAGCCGCATCGGCAGGCGGCGGTGCTGCGGGCGCGGCTGGCTGATCGAACATCATCTGGATCAGTGCATGTTGGGTGATTTTAACCGGCAGGCGGGGGTCACCCGCAGGCAAGAAGGGAACGGCACCTTTCTGGTCAGGGCTGCCAGCAATCTTCACAGGCTCCGCCGTTGTAAGCGGCACCAAATCAGCACCCATTTCCCCCGTCACGTCATCGGCAAGCATCAGCATGTCCGGATCAGAGCCCACAGATACTGTCTGGTCAGGGGGCATGATCACCACCTCGATCAAAGGCTGTGGGTCAACCGCCGCCAATCCGGCAGCGGCATCATAGGTCAGTTGAAAATCGTTCTGCCCTGCCAGCGCGACAGCCCCTGCAGGGGCCACAGGCAGCGCCGACGCGGCGGGGATCAAATGGGGCACAAGCATGCAATGTCCTGTCAAATAAAGTTCGACAGCTTGTGACATAAGAAAATTACTGAATGTTTACGGCTTTATCGCAGGATGAAAAAAATCACTGACGGAGCCGGACATGACCATCATCCCCGTATTGTCACCCCCACGGGGGCCGATCGCCATACCCGAATCGCTGCGCGGCGATACCAAACTGCGCGAAGCCGCTCAAAAACTCGAAGCAACGTTTCTGGCGGAAATGCTGAAATCGGCAGGGCTCGGGACCAGCCGACCAGCTTTCGGCGGCGGCATCGGAGAGGATCAGTTTTCATCCTTCCTACGCGATGCACAGTCGATCGAGCTGGCAAAATCAGGTGGAATCGGGCTTGCCGAATCGCTGTTCAACGCAATGAAGCGCAGCATTGATGCGTGACCCTACGGTATCCGAATTGCGCAGCGTGTTAGCGGCAGAAACTGCAGCGATCCTTGCCGGGCAATATGCACAGCTTGACGATCTGGCCGCGCGCAAGGACCAGCTGTTCAACGCATTGCAACAGGCGCCGCGCGCGGCGGCGGATCTGCGCGCGATATCGCGGATGCTTGCGCGAAACCAGGCGCTGCTCGCGGCAGCATTGAAAGGCATCAGCGCGGCGCGCCTGCGGCTGACGGCGCTCAAGGCGGTGCGTGACGGCTTGCAGGTCTACGATCAGTCAGGGCGCTTTGCAGCCAGCCCTATCACACGGCCTGATCTGGTCAGGAAGGCCTGATTTGACTCGAATTGGCTGAATCAGCGTTCTGGAGATTAATCCGTTGTTCAGAATCCAACGATTAAGTCACAGCACTGCCCGAATGGCAGGATGACAGGCACCAAGGTGCTCGGATCAACGTCAGAATGGCGCGACAACCTGCATATCCGCAGCTTTATGAACCAACCCGGCGCAAAGCGCCTTATGAAGGACCTACAATCATAGCGACCTTCCAAGCGCCACCGTGGTGACCGCCGCCAGAGATCACCTTTTTACGTTTTATGATCGTCGGCGTGTTTTTATCTTTTGTCATCCCGCACCTCTGCCACCCGGTGCCACGTTTAGCTTCACGGGTGTGAAGAGGAAATTAATGCCGCAATACGATTAAAATATCAGGAAATACGCTCAGGAATCGCGCAATACCCCTGTCACCGATCCTGCGACGTGGCGCGCATAGCATTGGTTGATGCCTGTGCGCGCCTCGGCCGCCGACGCGATGGTCGCCAGCAAGGCCTGCGACAAAGCAACGAAAGCGATGCCATATTCCTTACTGGCGTCGCAATTCTGAAGATCCTTGATCAGCGTCATCTGATCCCGGCGCGCATCGCCAAGTTGCTGGATCAGGTCTGCCAACACATCATCGGGCGGCATGATCCGGTCGGCAAGACGCGAGAGCAGCCCATGCTGGCGGCGAAGTTCTGTTTGCAGCACCGGATCGTCCGCAGCATCCAGTCGCAGTTGCAGGTCAACAATCCGGTCGATCAGGTCGGCAGGGTCGGCCGGGACAAGAATATCGTTCATTTGAACTGTTCCACTTCGGGTCACGTCAGAAGGCCGGTCGTGCGGTTGCAGGCCGCGCCATGCGACAAGACCGTAAACGGAAATCCTTGTCAAAAGACCCACCGTACGGTGGTATTGACACAGCACTTGATCGGTTAGGGATTTTGTGGCAACCGCCGCGCGCCACGGCCATCCGCAACGCGACCGATTGGCGCAGTGTAAGCTTTAGTTTACACTTGCTCTGACCACTACTGTCATCTTAGACTGACAGTATGAGCGTCATGTCCGATCTTCCGCTAAACCGTACCACGCGCCGCTGGCCAGAGCCGCGGGCGATGGTGTGGTTGATAAAGCCTGTCACGTGGTTCCCGCCAATGTGGGCGCTGCTCTGCGGGATCGTATCCTCGGGCGCAGCCTTCACTGGCAATTGGACCCTGATTCTGCTGGGCGTGCTGTTGGCCGGCCCGATTGTCTGCGGCATGAGCCAGGCCGCCAACGATTGGTGCGACCGGCATGTGGACGCGATCAACGAACCTGACCGGCCGATCCCGTCAGGGCGGATACCGGGGCGCTGGGGCTTGTGGATCGCGCTGGCGATGACGGGGCTGGGGCTGGGTGTCGGCTATACCTTGGGGCCTTGGGTTTTTGGCGCGACGGTTCTGGCTGTGCTAGCGGCTTGGGCCTATTCGGCGGAACCGGTGCGCGCCAAGAAATCGGGAATCTGGGGGCCAGCGCTTTGCGGGCTGGCATACGAGACGCTGCCATGGATCACGGGGGCGGCTATCCTGACATCGGGTGCCCCATCTGTGCCTGTCATCATGATTGCCGTCCTTTACGGGCTGGGCGCGCATGGGATCATGACGCTGAACGATTTCAAGGCGGTCGAGGGCGACCGCGCCATGGGCCTGCGGTCCTTGCCCGTCACGCTGGGGGCTGACCGCGCGGCGCGGGTCGCCTGCTGGGTCATGGCGGTGCCGCAGATCGCGGTTATCGGGTTGCTGGTCACTTGGGGCTATCCCTTCCACGCGCTGGGCATCGGCGCGATGCTTGCCGTGCAACTGGCCGCGATGCGGGTGCTGTTGCGCGATCCATTGGGCAAGGCGCAATGGTATCAAGGCATGGGCATCCTGTTCTATATCAGCGGCATGATGATCGCTTCCTTCGCATTGGGGGCGATGGCATGAACCTGACTTGGGTCCAAATTATCCGGCTGGGTCTGGTGCAGATGGCGCTGGGCGCGATTGTTGTACTCATGACATCAACGCTGAACCGGCTGATGGTCGTGGAACTCGCCCTGCCTGCGGTGATCCCCGGCATGCTGGTGGCGCTGCATTACGGCGTCCAGATGTCGCGGCCCAAATGGGGCCATGCATCTGATGCCGGTGGGCAGCGCACGCGCTGGATCATCGGCGGGATGGTGGCGCTGGGGGCAGGCGCCATGGCCGCAACTGTCGGGCTGGTGGTGCTGGAAGCCTCTTTTACATGGGGCATGGTTCTGTCCATCGCCGCCTATGGGCTGATTGGCGTCGGCGTCGGCGCGTCGGGTACATCATTGCTGGCGCTACTGGCGACCACGACTGCGCCACACCGGCGCGCGGCGGCGGCGACGATCACTTGGCTGATGATGATCTTCGGGATCGCCATGACGGCAGGCATCGTCGGCACGCTGATCGACCCTTACACCCCGCTGCGCCTGATCGAGATCGTGGCCGCTGTTGTCCTGATCGCCATCGGCGTCACCACCCTTGCCGTCTGGGGCATCGAACGGGGCCTGAAAGTCACCCGCGAGCCCGACCCTACCCCGTTCCGCGAAGGGCTGGCCGAGGTTTGGGCCGAACCAAAGGCGCGCAATTTCACCATGTTCGTGTTTTTGGCGATGACCGCCTATTTCATGCAGGAACTGATCCTAGAACCCTATGCAGGGCTGGTTTTCGGCCTGACGCCGGGACAGACCACGTCGCTGTCGGGCGCGCAGAACGGCGGCGTGTTTATCGGCATGCTGACCGTGGGCATCATGGCAACGGGGCTGAAAATCGGGGCGCTGCGCAACTGGGTCATGGCGGGCTGTCTGGGCTCGGCGGGCGCGCTGGCCATCATCACCCTGCTGGGGCCATTGGGACCGGGTGCACCGATCCTGCCAGCTGTCATGACGTTGGGTTTTTTCAACGGCATGTTCGCCGTCGCGGCGATCGGGTCGATGATGGCGCTGGCAGGCGAAGGCCGCGAACGCCGCGAAGGAACGCGGATGGGCCTTTGGGGCGCGGCGCAGGCCATCGCTGCCGGTTTCGGCGGACTGGTCGGGGCAGCGATGGCCGATATCCTGCGCCTGACGCTGACCGATACCCAAGCCTTTGGCGCGGTGTTCCTGTTCGAAGCCAGCCTTTTCATTGCTGCCGCAGTCGTGGCCGCCAAAATCATGGACCGCAAGATGCCGTCCGCAACACTCGTTCCGGGAGAATAGCCAATGCAATATGATGTCGTCGTCGTAGGTGCGGGGCCTTCCGGGGCCACTGCCGCCGAAGATCTCGCCCGTTCCGGCCACAAGGTCGCGTTTATCGACCGCGAAGGCCGGATCAAACCCTGTGGCGGGGCGATCCCGCCCCGCCTGATCGCGGATTTCTTTATCCCCGATGACCAGATCGTCGCCAAGGTGAACACCGCGCGCATGATCTCGCCTACCGGGCGGCAGGTCGATATCCCGATCGAGAACGGCTATGTCGGCATGGTGGACCGCGAACATTTCGACTCATTCCTGCGGCAACGCGCGCAGGATGCGGGCGCGCACCGTTATGCCGGTACGTTTACCAAGATCACCCGCGACGCAGATGGCACTCATGTCGTCTATCGCGACAAGATCAGCGGCAATGACATGCGGCTGACGACGAAACTGGTGATCGGGGCCGATGGCGCGCGGTCCAATGTCGCGCGCGCGGAAATCAAGGATGGCGACAAGATTCCCTATGTGATCGCCTACCATGAGATTATCGAGGCCCCCGCCGCCAATGCGACCTATGATCCGCTGCGCTGTGATGTGGTCTATGACGGGCGCATCTCGCCCGATTTTTATGGCTGGGTTTTCCCGCATGGGGCGCAGGCGAGCGTCGGCATGGGATCGATGCTGAAATCTGTCGATGTCAAACAGGCAACCGCCGATCTGCGCGCGGCATCCGGCCTGACCGATTGCAAGACGATCCGCCGCGAAGGCGCGCCGATCCCTCTCAAACCACTGGATTGTTGGGACAATGGTCGTGATGTCGTGCTGGCCGGTGATGCGGCGGGTGTCGTCGCGCCGTCGTCTGGCGAAGGCATCTATTACGCGATGGTCGGCGGGCGTGTGGCGGCGACTGCTGCGGCGGCCTGCCTTGCATCCGGCAGGGTCAAGGATTTGCAATTGGCGCGCAAATTGTTCATGCGCGAACACAAGCAGGTGTTCCGCGTTCTGGGGGCCATGCAGAACGCCTATTACCGCAGCGATGAACGGCGCGAACGGTTTGTGTCCCTGTGTCATGATGTCGACGTGCAAAAACTGACGTTCGAGGCATATATGAACAAGAAACTGGTAAAGGCCCGCCCCATGGCGCATTTGAAAATTGGGATCAAGAATCTCGCGCATCTGACGCGGCTAGTGTCGCCGCTGCGGACGTGACAATCATGATCCCGGCCTGGGTGAACGGCAAACTGCAACCGGTGGAAAAGCTGGACGCGCATCAGCGCGGGCTAAAACACAAGGCCGTCAGCGTCTTTGTGATGAACCGCGGGCGGGTGCTGATTCAGCAACGCGCGCTGGAAAAATACCACACCCCGGGGCTGTGGGCGAATACCTGTTGCACCCATCCGGAATGGAACGAAGACCCCGCCGCATGCGCGCTGCGCCGTCTGGACGAGGAATTGGGCATCACCGGGTTGTATCCGACGCACCGCGACCAGATCGAATATCGTGCCGATGTTGGCAACGACCTGATCGAACATGAACTGGTCGAGGTCTATGTCGCCGATGCGCCGAACAATCTGCGCATCACCCCCAACCCATCCGAGGTGATGGCGACGCGCTGGGTGGACTTCTATGACCTGTCCGCCGATGTGACGCGCCACCCCGAGCATTATACCCCATGGCTGCAAATCTATCTGCGTGATTATCAGGATGCGATCTTTGGCGATCTGATGCGCGCGGTCTGACCCCTTTCCGTCAGCGCCTAAACGGTGTTTATGGGCATGACAGGAAAGGGCAGTTTTATGTGGGTTTTCGGATATGGGTCGCTGTTGTGGAACCCAGGCTTTACGCCGGTGCGGCGCGTCACCGCACGCCTGCCCGATTATCACCGCAGCTTCTGCATGCTGTCGATCCATCATCGCGGCACACCCGACCATCCGGGCCTTGTGCTGGCGCTAGACCATCAGCCCGGCGGGCAATGCACCGGCGTCGCGTTTCAAGTAGCACCGCAGGATCAGGACGAAGTGCTGGCGATGCTGCGCGAACGCGAATTGGTATCATCGGCCTATGTCGAACAAGAGGTTCCGCTAATCTGCGACACGGGTGACCAGGTCACGGCACTGGCCTATGTCGTGGACCGCACCCATATCCAATATTGCCAGTTCGATCTGGAACAGCAGGCGCAGATGATTGCCCATGCGACAGGCGGCCGTGGGCCGAATACAGAATATCTTTACAACACTGTCACCCATCTGGCCGAGATCGGGATCAAGGATGCCGACATGGCATGGCTGGCAGACAGGGTCCGTGCCTTGACGGCAACATAAGATCACTACGATTTTGTTTGGGTTGGTCCCTCTGCCGCCATATGCTGCTATGGGTGCAGTGACCGACCCCCAGATAAGGATGAACCTGCGTGTCAGACAAACGGGCAGCCAAGGCAGCGCCGCAGTTTTCCCAGCCGATCCGCCAGCTTTTGTTCATGTTGATCGTGATTGGGCTGCTGGGCGCGGGGATCTACCTTGGGCTTGAACAGATCACCGCGATTTACCTGTCAAACCCCTATCTGAACGGGGTGATCCTGGGCGTTTTCGTGCTGGGGGTGCTGTCATGTTTCAATCAGGTGTTTCTGCTGATGAACTCGGTCCGCTGGATCGAGCTGTTCGCGCGCGAAACCGGCGGGCATAGTTTTACCGCAGCACCGTCCTTGCTGGCGCCATTGGCCACATTGCTGCGGTCGCGCGGCGCGCGGACGCAGGTTTCGTCAAGTTCCGGCCGGTCGATCCTCGATTCTGTTGCCCAGCGCATCGACGAAGACCGCGAGATAACGCGCTACATCGGGAATTTGCTAATCTTTCTGGGGCTTCTGGGCACATTCTATGGGTTGGCAACCACCGTTCCTGCATTGGTGGAAACCATCAAATCGTTGAACCCTGGTGACGGCGAATCCGGTGCTGACATCTTTGGTCGGCTGCAGGTCGGTCTGGAAAACCAGTTGGGTGGGATGGGCACCGCCTTTTCCAGCTCTTTGTTGGGGTTGGCGGGGTCTTTGGTGGTTGGCTTGCTGGAACTTTTCGCAGGACATGGGCAAAATCGGTTCTACCGCGAACTGGAAGAATGGATGTCCACCATCACCCGCGTCGGTATTGACGGCGACGACAGCGCTGGCACGGGCGGGGCCGCAACCACGGCCATGGTCGAACAGATGGGCGAAGTGATGGACACGATCCAGCTGCTTTTGGCACAGAACGAGGCAGACCGCGCCGCGACTGACAACCGCTTCCAAGCGCTGGCCGAGGCGATTACGACGCTGATGCAGGTCACAACCACGCAAGACACATCCGCCTCTCTGGCCCGTGTGGCCGACGGACAGGCCACGCTGATCCAGAAACTGGACGACAGCGGGATGGACGGGATCGATGCCGAAAGCCGGATGCGGCTGCGGTCGATCGACGTGCAATTGCTGCGGATACTTGAAGAGCTTTCCGCAGGTCGGCAGGAAAGCATCGGCGCGCTGCGGCATGATCTGGCCACCCTTGCCAGCGCAATACGGGACAGAGGCTGATTCATGGCGCTGAGCCGCAGATCATCCAACCGTTTTCAAAACGCGATCTGGCCGGGCTTCGTGGATGCAATGACCGGCATCCTGCTGGTGCTGATGTTCGTGCTGAGCATTTTCATGGTGATCCAGTTCACGCTGCGCGAAACCATCACCGGGCAGGAATCGGAACTTGATCTGCTGTCAGGCGAAATGACTGCGCTTGCCGCAACGCTGGGGCTGGAACGCGCACGGACAGCGACACTGAGCACCGATCTCGACGCCGCCAATGCGCAGGCGGCACGGCAGGCCAACCAGATCGCCAGCCTGATCGCGCAGCGCGCGGCACAGGATCAGGCGCTGGCACAGGCGCAGAACCAGATTACCAGTTTCGAGGCGCAGGTCGCAGGGCTGCTGTCGGACCAGCGGCAAGCGCGCGATACAATTTCGGGACTGGAGGCGGCGCAGGACCAGCTGCTGTCGGACCAAGAGGCGCTCAACCTTGCCCTTGCGCAGGCGCGTGATGAAATCGACGCAGGTGCCGAGACCGCGCGCCTAGCAGCCGCAAGGCGTGAAGCGTTGGAAGCCTTGATCGTCGATCTTGAAACCGCGCGGGACGAAAACGCAGCGCGGATCAGCACGTTTGAGGCAAAACGCATTGCCGATGCCGCCGCGGCCGCAGCCCTGCGCGCACGACTGGAAAACGCGGATGCCGAACTGACCGCGATGACCCTGAACCTGGAACGCCAGCGCCGCGAAGCCGAGGAGACACTGACGCTTCTGGCCGCCGCCCGAACCGCGCAGGCCACACTTGCCGCAGACCGCACCGAGGCCCTGACAGAGGCCGAACGCCAAGCCGCCCTGCTGGCCACAGCGACTGCTGCGCTGTCAGAACAAAAAGCGCAATCCGATGCCAGCCAGCGGCAGGTTGCCGTTTTGAACGAACAGATCCTTGCGCTGCGCAATCAGGTGGGCAATCTGCAAAGCCTGCTAAACATTGCCGAAGATTCAGACCGTGCAGCACAGGTGCAAATCGAAACGCTCGGCGCGCAGTTGAACACCGCCCTCGCGCGGGTGGTGTCCGAGGAAAGGCAGCGCATTGCGCTGGAAGAAGCCGAACGCTCTAGGCTAGAGGCCGAAGCCGCCCGCCTGCAGGCCGAGGCTGAAAACCTTGAAAGGTTCCGGTCGGATTTCTTTGGTCAGCTGCGGCAGGTGCTGGAAGGTCAGGACCGGATCAGGATCGAAGGTGACCGTTTCGTGTTCTCCTCCGAAGTCCTGTTCGAAGTCGGGCGCGCCGATCTTTCACCGCAGGGGCGCGACGAAATCGCAAATGTCGCGGGTATTCTGAACGACATCGCCGACGATATTCCCGCTGGGATCGACTGGATCATCCGCGTGGACGGGCATACCGACGACAACCCGATCGCCGCTGGCGGCCGCTTTGCGGACAACTGGGAATTAAGCCAGGCCCGTGCGCTGTCCGTAGTGCGGTTCATGGTCGATGATCTGGGCATCCCACCAATGCGGCTGGCCGCAAATGGGTTTGGCGAATACCAGCCGCTGAACACAGCGGATACGGCACAAGCGCGCGCCCAGAACCGCCGGATCGAGCTGAAGCTGACCGAAAGGTAGGGGCGGGGCGTTCCGCTTGGTCAACTTGCACCAGCGGCTTGGAGTGCTGGTCCGGTATCACCAAATCGGCAGAGCAAGACACCAAGAATCATCCTTTGAGTTTCGGGAAAAAAAATCCGCTGTTCACTGCCGCTCGTTGCGCTCGAACGTCAAAAGCGGCAATCGGTTTTCCACTATTTCCCGAAACGTGCTATGCAAAAACCAATGGCTGCGCATTGCGTTGATGGCGCGAGACCAGATTGCGCGCGGGCCCACCAGTGACGACGGGGCGGGCGAAAGCAGCCGTTTCATTTTCCATGTCTGGAAACAGTTCAAGAAGTTCGTTGCGCGTCGCTATATCCAGGCTGCGCAGCACCATAGGTCCAAGATAGAAACTTTCCATCGGCGCGCCTTCGGCCAGAACGATCCGGTGCGCATCAAACATCAAATGGATGTAATCTACGTCAGTAATGTCATCTGCGCGCGCAATACCCGGCAGACCGACAAGGTCTTTGGCCGCGACCAGCACCTCGTCAGCGTCGAACATCCGCTGGGCGATACGCGAACGGATCAAGACCCGATGCTGAGGCGACACCATCATATCCCGCTTTGGCAAACCAGCGCCAAGCGCGCCGGCGCTGATGCGAACGGGGCACCATTTCGGCATGCGAGACAAGACGTCCGAACTGATATGGCGGCGACCGACCCATCGCAATTCCTGCAGCCCCGCATCGCAGGTCAGGATGCGATCACCCGGCAATAATTCCTCGATTAGGCGTGGGCCGGTCTCGGTTTCGATCAGGGTTCCCGCAGCAAAGCAGAACGGGAAAAAGCCGGTTTTCAGGACAGGTGCGGCAACGCCAGACCCAAGGCGCACATCGTTGGAATACGGGTTAAATCCAGTCGGCCCCTCGCGCAGGCCGCCGCCACCGCGTTGCCAGGGATTGAAGCCCCCGGGATAGTCGTTGCCAACCGAAATCAGGGTAAAGGTTGTTCCGATCGGCGGTGGCCCAACCCATTCCTGGGTAACCGGATTCCAGCCTTCGGACATGACACTGCCGTTATACAGGGAATCTGCCAGAACGCTGACCTTTACCTTGCCGACAAAATAATCGATGCCGTTACTGTCACGGACGATAAACCCATAATCCATTTCGACCGACGAGCCGGCACCAAAGCTGCGCCCGCTGATCGTATAGGTCTGGGATAGTCCCCTTGCCGCAGAAGGACTGTCTGCGAGCCCGTCGCCACGGACAGTCACGACCTGCCCCGATTCAGGGTTCCTGAGCGTTATCTGGTCGCCCGTTCTTGCTCTTCCCAGGTTGTCACTTTGGTTGAGCATGCTACGCGGATCATCCCATGCATCACGGTTGAACAAATAAAAACTGTAAGACATCACGCGCCTCCTACAGCTATCCCTAAGAGCAAAAACTTAAAAAACTCTTTCGATGCGAAAGCGCGTCCATTTTGAAAGAAATTTTGTTTAGTTTTGATTCACACAGGAACGTCATGTCGCCATGCAGAGGTCGCCTGCCTTTGGCGATTAGCGGCCCGATCAGAACTTGCGCCATGCAGTCAGTTGCCCAACAAAAACGGGCGCCAGCATCACGCCAGCGCCCGCATTGCTCGTCATGACAGGTCAGATCAGTTCAGCGCCTGATCCGTGATCAGATGCGTCCATGCGCCTGTGGGTGCAGCCGAGATCACGGGGTCAGACCCGCCACCCAGCAACGTCGCGACCGTACGTTCGTAATCGGCCGGGTCCAGCGCGCCGTTCGATCCAGCGGTCAGTTTGGCGACTTCCTGCATCATGCGGACCTGTGCGGCCTCTGACTGGGCGCCAGTTTCGTCATACTCGATGATGATGGCGCCTGCCGCTTCGGGGTTTTCCTCGGCCCATTTCCAGCCCTTCATCGAAGCGCGCACGAAACGGACCATCTTTTCTACGAATACGGGGTCTTCAAGGTTCTGTTCCAGCACATAAATGCCGTCTTCCAATGTGGCAACGCCCTGATCTTCGTACATAAAAGTGATCAGTTCGTCCGGATTTACGCCCGCATCCAGCACCTGACCATATTCGTTATAGGTCATGGTGGAAATGCAATCGGCCTGCCGCTGCAACAACGGGTCAACGTTGAAACCCTGCCGCAGCACCGTCACACCATCCGGGCCGCCATCGGTTGGGATACCGGCCTGCGCCATCCAGCTCAGGAACGGGTATTCGTTGCCAAAGAACCACACCCCGATGGTGCGTCCGCGGAAATCCTCGACCGATTCAATGCCGGTGTCTTTCCAGCAGGTCAGCATCAGGCCCGATGTCTTGAACGGCTGCGCGATGTTAACCACCGGCAGACCGCGTTCGCGCGCGGCAAGGGCGGATGGCATCCAGTTCAGCATCGCATCGGCACCACCACCGGCCAGCACCTGCGGCGGCGCAATATCGGGACCACCGGGCAGGATGGTGACGTTCAGCCCTTCGTCTTCGTAATATCCCTGATCGAGGGCAACGTAATAGCCCGCAAACTGGGACTGCGTGACCCACTGCAATTGCAGCGACACGTCATTGTCTTGCGCCTGAGCCACGCCGCCCAGACCGGCAGCAAGAGCCGCCGCAATCATCGTCTTTTTCATTTTGACCTCCTAGTCAGTGTGATGCCCTCTTGGCGGGGCTTGTTATTTGCGTTGCGATGGGTGCCAGAAAGTCACCCGCCCCTCGATCCATGCGACAGCACCATAAAGCGTGCTGCCCGCAATCGCTGCGACAACAATTTCGGCCCAGACCATATCCAGCGCAAGCCGTCCAACGGATGTGGATATCCGAAAGCCCATACCCACCGTGGGAGAGCCGAAAAATTCAGCAACAATCGCCCCGATCAGCGCCAAAGTCGTCGCAATTTTCAGCCCGTTGAAAATGAACGGCATCGCCGCAGGCAGGCGCAACTTGAATAAGGTCTGCCAATAGCCCGCGCCATAGGTGCGCATCAGGTCGCGCTGCATCGCGGATGTATCGCGCAGCCCCGCGACGATATTCACAAGGATCGGGAAAAACACCATCACCGCAACAACCGCCGCCTTGGACTCCCAATCGCTGCCCAGCCATTTTACGAAAATCGGGGCGATCCCGACAATGGGCAACGCCGCCATGAACCCACCCACCGGCAAGATGCCACGTGTCAGGAAATCCGACCTGTCCGCGAGTACCGCTACGGCAAAGGCGCAGATCATCCCGATGACATAGCCGGTCATCGCACCTTTGACGATCGTCTGTTCGAAATCCACCCAAAGGATCGGCAGCGAGTTCGCAAAACGCTCTGCGATCATACTGGGCGGCGGCAGGACAATGGGGCTGACACCTGTCATGCGGACAAGAAGCTCCCAGATCAAAAGCAAGGTCAGCCCGAAAATCACCGGCACCAGCACGCGTATGATGCGCGCATCAGACATACGGCTGACTGCCAGCCGCGCATTAATGAACCAGCCCACCACCCAGACCGCCAGAACAGAGATCAGCGCCGGTCCCGTCATGCCGCTGCCATCCCCATCCGGCGCAGCGTCAACCGCTCCATTGCGGTGAAGATAGCGACAAGTGCCGCCGCCGTGATCGCCGCGGCAAACAGCGCCGCCCACGTCACCAGCGGATTGCCATATTGATCCCCCACCAGCATCCGCGCGCCAAAACCGGCCCGCGCACCTGTAGGCAATTCGGCCACGATCGCCCCCACCAGCGCCGCCGAAATCCCGATCTTGAACGACGCGAACAGATACGGCACCGAGGCGGGCAACCGCAGCTTCCAGAATCCCTGCGAAGAACTGGCATAATAGGTACGCAGCAAGTCCATTTGCATCGCATCGGGACTGCGCAAGCCTTTGACCATGCCGACGACAACAGGAAAGAAACTCAGATAGGCGCTGATCACGGCCTTGGGCAGCAGACCTTGAATGCCAAACTGGCCCATCATGACGATAATCATCGGCGCCAGCGCCAGAATCGGAATGGTCTGGCTGGCAATTGCCCAAGGCATCACGCTCATATCCATGGCACGGTTATGCACAATCCCCACCGCCAGCAGAATGCCCAGCGTGGTGCCAATGGCAAAACCCACCAGCGTCGCCGACAATGTTACCCAGCCATGATAAACCAGCGACTGGCGCGAGGTGACATTGCGCAGTGCAATCGTCTCCCACATCTCGCCTGCCACCTGATGCGGCGAGGGCAGGCGCGGACGGTCCAGCGTATAGGTCAGCGGGATCAGACCTGCATTGGCGAAACTCAGCCCCAGCCCCGAATAGCCCTGCCGTTCCGCAGGCGTTTGGGGCATCACCATCAGACCATCCCGCTGCGCCTGATCGGCGGTCAGATGCATGTTCATCGGCACCACGGCCAGCACCCAGATCACCAGGATCGCAGCAACAATAGTGAGGATCGGAAACAGCGATTTCACAACGCCCCTCCCTCGCTTTGGTCAAAATACTCCCGCCGGAGGCAGCGCCTAGTCATCCACATGCCCCGCCCGCAATCCTTCACGCACACGGTGCGCGATGTCGATGAATTCCTTGCTGTCACGAATATCCAGCGGGCGTTCCTTGGGCAGCGGGCTGTCGATCACATCGGTGATCCGGCCGGGACGTGGCGACATGACGACAATTTTGGTGGACAGATAGACCGCCTCGGGGATCGAATGGGTGACGAAACCGATGGTCTTTTCTGTGCGCGCCCAAAGGGCAAGAAGTTGCTCGTTCAGATGGTCGCGCACGATTTCATCCAGCGCGCCAAAAGGTTCGTCCATCAGCAGGATATCCGCATCAAAGGCCAGCGCGCGGGCGATACTGGCGCGCTGCTGCATCCCGCCAGACAATTGCCAAGGAAACTTCTTCTCGAACCCCGCCAAGTCGACCAGCGCCAGCACACGCGCCACGCGCTCGGCCTGTTCGGATTTAGAAAACCCCATGATCTCCAACGGCAGTTTCACATTGCCGCCGATAGTGCGCCACGGATACAGCCCCGCCGCCTGAAACACATAGCCATAGGCCCGCGCGCGCCGCGCCTGATCAGGCGTCATGCCGTTGACGGACAAGGTACCGTCCGTGGGCGTCTCCAACCCTGCGATACAACGCAGAAACGTCGTCTTGCCACAGCCGGACGGACCGATAAAGCTGATGAATTCGCCTTTGCGGATATCCAGATTGACGTCTTTCAGCGCATGCACAGGGCCATCATTGGTCTGGAACGTCAGGTTCAGCCCTTGCGCGCTGATTACAGTATCGGCAGTCATCAAACCCCCGTCGCGGGAATGCCCGTCCGTTCAACCGGGCGGGGTGCGGTCAGTTCTTTCCACTTGGACAAGGCCGTATTGGTCGGCGTATTGGGCGCGCGCTTGACGAATTGGCCGTGGCCTTCGCGCGTGCGCATCTCGCCATCATGCACCGCGACATGGCCACGCGTCAGGGTAAAGCGCGGCAAGCCCGTCACTTCCTTGCCCTCGAAAACATTGTAGTCGATGGCGGATTGCTGGGATTTCGCCATGATCGTCTTGGACTTTTCAGGGTCCCAGACCACCAGATCGGCATCGGCACCGACCAGCACCGCGCCTTTGCGCGGATAGCAGTTCAGGATTTTGGCGATATTGGTGGATGTCACGGCAACAAATTCGTTCATCGTCAGCCGCCCCGTGCGCACACCATGCGTCCAGAGCATCGGCATCCGGTCCTCCAGCCCGCCCGTGCCGTTCGGGATCTTGGTGAAATCTCCCACGCCATAACGTTTCTGCGCCGTGGTAAAGGCGCAATGATCCGTCGCCACCACCGACAGGCTGCCCGATTGCAAACCGGCCCACAGGCTGTCTTGATGCATCTTGTTGCGAAACGGCGGCGACATTACGCGCCGCGCGGCATGGTCCCAGTCCTGATTGAAATATGCGCTTTCGTCCAAGGTCAGATGCTGGATCAGCGGTTCACCCCAAACGCGTTTGCCCTGCATCCGCGCGCGCCGGATCGCCTCATGCGCCTCCTCGCAGGACACGTGGACGATATAAAGCGGCACACCGGTCATGTCGGCGATCATGATCGCGCGGTTGGCGGCCTCGCCCTCGACCTGCGGGGGGCGGGAATAGGCATGGGCCTCTGGCCCAGTGTTGCCTTCGGCCAGTAGCTTGGCAGACAGTTCCGCAACCACATCGCCGTTTTCGGCATGGACCATCGCGATGGCACCCAAGGATGCGAGACGGGCGAAGGAGGCATACATCTCGTCATCATTGACCATCAGCGCGCCTTTATAGGCCATGAAATGCTTGAAGGTGTTGATACCACGGTCGCGCACGACGCTTTCCATTTCATTGAAAACCTGTTCGCCCCACCATGTCACCGCCATGTGGAAGGAATAGTCGCAAGACGCGCGGCCCGATTTGTTGTCCCACATCTGGAGCGCATCATGCAGGCCTTGACCGGGGGCAGGCAGCGCGAAATCGACGACCATCGTGGTACCGCCCGACAAGGCCGCACGCGTGCCGGATTCGAAATCATCCGCCGAATAGGTGCCCATGAAGGGCATTTCCAGATGCGTATGCGGGTCGATCCCGCCCGGCATGACATAGCAGCCCGTGGCATCGAGCTTTTCGTCGCCCGACAGGTTCTGCCCGATTTCGATGATCTTGCCTCCGTCGATCAGGACATCCGCCTTATAGGTCAGATCCGCCGTGACGATGGTGCCGTTCTTGATGACTGTTGTCATTGGTCTCTCCCTGTCTTCACCCGTCCCGGCCAAAAGCCGGGACCTGTGCCCGGATCAGACAGGTATATGGATGGTGATGTCCTGCCAATGCGGATTGGCCGTGTGGATCAATTGGTTTTTCCATGCGCGCCGCCACCGCTTGATCGCGCGTTCGCGGCGCAGGCTGGTGTCGAAATCGTCGTGCGTTTCGAACCAGACCAGCGTCTTGATCTTGTATTTCGCCGTATGCACGGATCGGCCGTCGCGGTGGTGTTGCACGCGGGAATGCAGATCGCGGGTACGACCGATGTAGATCGCACCATTCGGGCGAGAGGCCATGATATAGACGAAATGGGTCATGTCGCAGTTTTGGCTGGATCTGATGACCAAGTGGTAAATGCTCATCGCACCCCGGACTTGATCCGGGGTCTCGGGCAAAGGTTGGCGAGAGGCCCCGGATCAAGTCCGGGGCGCAGAGGTGTGCACCGACACTCACCCGACAATCTCCGCCGTTTCGACCACGGCATGGAACAACACATCCGTCCCTGCGGCGGCCCATTGCGGCGTGATTTCTTCAGCCTCGTTATGGCTCAACCCGTCTACACAAGGGCACATGATCATCGCTGTCGGATAGATATCATTGATCCAGCAGGCGTCATGGCCCGCACCCGACACGATATCCATGTGGCTATAGCCCAGCCGTTCGGCCGCCTTGCGCACGGCGGCCACGCAGGTTTCATCAAAGGCGGGCGGGTCGAACTGGCCCACGATCTCGGCCTCGAATTCGACGCCGATATCGGCGCATATTTGCGGCGCGCGCTCCATCAGTTCGGTCACCATCGCGTTCAGCTTGTCCAGCAAATGGCTCCGCATATCGACGGTAAACACCACCTTGCCCGGAATGATGTTGCGGCTGTTGGGATAGACATCAATATGGCCGATCGCCCCCACCGCATTGGGCTGGTGTTTCATCGCGATCTCGTGGACGAGTTCGGTAATCAGCGCCAATCCGCGCCCAGCATTCTTGCGCATATGCATAGGCGTCGATCCGGTGTGGCTTTCCTTGCCGGTCACCGTGCATTGCACCCAGCGCAGACCCTGCCCATGCGTGACAACGCCAATCTGCTTGCCTTCAGCCTCCAAAATCGGGCCCTGCTCGATATGCAGTTCAAAGAAGGCATGCATCTTGCGATCGCCCACCTTTTCCGGGCCTTTCCAGCCGATACGTTCCAGCTCGTCCCCGAACCGTTTGCCTTTGGCGTCCACGCGGTCGAGCGCCCAGTCCAACGCATGTTTGCCAGCAAACACACCCGACGCCAGCATCGCAGGCGCATAGCGTGTGCCTTCCTCATTGGTCCAGTTGGTCACGACGATGGGGTGTTTGGTCTTGATATCAAGATCGTTCAGCGTACGGATGACTTCCAGCCCACCCAAGACCCCCAGCACTCCGTCGTATCTGCCACCCGTGGGCTGTGTATCAAGATGCGACCCGACATAAACCGGCAGCGCGTCAGGGTCGGTGCCGTCGCGGCGGGCGAACATATTGCCCATCTCGTCCACGCCCATCGTGCAGCCTGCGGCGTCACACCAGCGCTGGAACAGATGCCGGCCTGCGCTGTCTTCATCGGTCAGGGTCTGTCGGTTGTTGCCGCCCGCCACGCCGGGGCCGATCTTGGCCATCTCCATCAAACTGTCCCAGAGGCGTTCGCCGTTGATCTTGAGGTTCTCACCGGGGGATGGCATCACGCTTTCCTTTTTCTTGGTTTGACCAGATGGTCAAAACAACGCTAACAGAGGAATAGTACCAGTCAAGTTTTCTGCGCGAACCTTTGGCAGCTGCCTATTTTGCCAGCAAGACAGACCCTCCACCGGCGTTCCCGCCTGAAAATTGAGCGTTGTGTGATCATGACCAAACCACCAACCAGAATCCAAAAACGCAATCAGGCGGCGATCATGTCTGCGGGGTTGGATATCTTTTCGCAATTCGGGTTTCGCGGGACAACCCTGGACCAGATCGCCGATGCGGCCGGGCTGTCAAAACCCAACCTTTTGTATTATTTTCCGTCGAAAGAGGCGATCCATACCGCCTTGCTGGAACGGTTGCTGGAAAACTGGCTTGACCCGTTGAAGGCGCTGAACAGTGGTGGCGATCCGGTGCAGGAAATCATCGCTTATGCCCATCGAAAACTGGCATTGAGCAAAGATTACCCGCGAGAAAGCCGCCTGTTTGCCAATGAAATCCTGCAAGGCGCGCCACGGATCGAAAACATCCTGCATACTGACCTCAAGCAGCTAGTTGATGAAAAGGCCGCCGTGATCAAAGGCTGGGCCGATAAAGGCAAAATCGCGCCTGTCGATCCGTATCATCTGATTTTTTCGATCTGGGCACTGACACAACATTACGCTGATTTCGATGTGCAGGTGCAAGCGGTGATGCCGGGCAGCGACCCCTATGCCGGGGCCGCCACCTATCTGGATCATGTGATCAGCCGGATATTGCAGCCCTGATCATTCTGCCGCGACAGCACCGGGATTGTTCGGATGTGTTGTCCAGTTGGCGTATTCTTTCTGCACAACCTTGCCAGTGCGCGGATCAACCTGACCAGGTTGCATCGCCTCCATCGTGATGCAGTTTTCCACCGGACAGACATCGACACACAGGTTACAGGCAACACATTCCGCATCGATCACGGTAAACGTCCGGTCGGCAGACATCGCAATCGCCTGATGGCTGGTATCTTCGCAGGCAGCATAGCAGCGGCCGCATTTGATACAATCGTCCTGATTGATCTTGGCTTTTGCGACGTAATTCAGGTTCAGGTATTTCCAATCGGTGACATTAGGGATGGCACGCCCGACCACCTGTTCGACCGAAGTATAGCCTTTTTCATCCATCCATCCGGACAGGCCGCTGATCATTTCCTGCACGATCTTAAAGCCATAGGTCATCACCGCGGTGCAGACCTGCACGTTGCCGCAACCAAGGCTGATATATTCCGCTGCATCGCGCCACGTCGTGACACCGCCAATGCCGCTGATCGCCAAACCACGCGTTTCGGGATGGCGCGCGATTTCGGACACCATCGACAGCGCGATGGGTTTCACCGCAGGCCCGCAATAGCCACCATGCGATCCTTTGCCGTCGATCGATGGTTCGGGCGACATGGTGTCAAGGTTCACAGATGTGATCGAATTGATCGTGTTGATCAGGCTGACCGCATCCGCCCCCCCGCGCATCGCAGCAGCGGCAGGCTGGCGGATGTCGGTAATATTGGGCGTCAGTTTCACGATCACCGGCTTGTCGTAATATTGTTTGCACCAGCGCGTGACCATTTCGATATATTCAGGCACCTGCCCCACGGCAGCCCCCATGCCGCGTTCGGACATGCCATGTGGACAGCCGAAATTCAGCTCGATCCCGTCGGCACCGGTTTCCTGCACACGCGGCAGGATGTCTTTCCACGCCTGTTCCTCGCAGGGGACCATGATCGACACGATCATCGCACGGTCGGGATAGTCGGCCTTGACGCGCTTGATCTCGTCAAGGTTCGTTTGCAAAGGCCGGTCTGTGATCAACTCGATATTGTTCAGCCCCAACAGACGCCGGTCCGCCCCATAGATCGCGCCATAGCGCGGGCCGTTGACGTTGACGACAGGCGGCCCTTCGGACCCCAGCGTTTTCCAGACGACACCGCCCCAGCCTGCATCAAAGGCGCGGCGGACGTTATATTCCTTGTCCGTCGGTGGCGCAGAGGCCAGCCAGAACGGGTTGGGGGATTTGATCCCCAGAAAATTCGTTGTCAGATCAGCCATGGCTTTATCCTTTGCTGTCCGCCGCGTCCCGGGCGTGACCCGGGACCTCGTGCGGTAATGTTAGAGGTCCCGGGGCGGGCCCGGGACGCCGCCTTGTTCATGCGGTCAGGGCCGCGTGTATATCCATTGCCGCATCGCGCCCTTCGGCCACGGCGGTCACGGTCAGATCGTCGCCACCGCTGGCGCAATCGCCACCGGCCCAGACACCCGCGCGGCTGGTGCGGCCTGCTGCGGTGACCGCGATCTTGCGCCCGTCGAGCGCCAGCCCTGCGCCTGTTTCCAGCGTCTGGCCGATAGCCTTGAACAGCTGGTCGACGCGCAGGCGGATGGTTTCACCTGTCCCTTGCAGCCCAGCGCCGGTGTCGGCGGTATATTCCAGTTCCACCTCGCGTACGGACCCATTCCCGTGGATCGCAACAGGCTGGACGTTGAACATCAGCCGCACGCCGTGAGATGCGGCAAGGTCCTGCTCATAACGACTCGCGCTCATCGCGTCGCGGCTGCGGCGATAGGCGATGGTGACGTTCTGGGCGCCAAGCAGTTTGGATTGCACGGCGGCATCCACCGCCGTCATGCCACCGCCGATGACGACGACATCGCGGCCAACGGGCAGGCTGGTCAGGTCGCTGGCCTGGCGGAGTTCGGCAATGAAATCGACAGCGTTGCGCACGCCATCCTTATCCTCGCCTGCCGCCTGCAGCGCGTTTACACCGCCAAGCCCGACAGCAAGAAACACCGCGTCGAAATCACCCGCCAGCGCATCCAGCGACAGATCGCGGCCCAGCGCCTTGCCGGTCTGCAGGGTTATGCCGCCGATGCCCATCAGCCAATCAACCTCGCGGGCGGCAAAATCATCGGTGGATTTATAGGCGGCGATGCCGAATTCGTTCAGCCCGCCGGGTTTGGTCTGGGCATCGAAAATGGTGACATCGTGGCCGTACATCGCCAGACGGTGCGCACAGGCGAGACCGGCAGGGCCAGCGCCGACGACAGCAACCGTCTTGCCGGTGGGTGCCGCGCGGGAGTAGGGATGGCTTTGCTTGGCCATCAGCGTATCGGTGGCATAGCGTTGCAGGCGGCCGATTTCGACAGGTTTGCCTTCGGCGGCTTCGCGCACGCAGGCCTGTTCGCACAGATCCTCGGTCGGACAGACGCGGGCGCACATGCCGCCGAGGATGTTCTGATCAAAGATTGTTTTCGCCGCAGCATCTGGTGTGCCTGTGCTGATCTGGCGGATGAACAGCGGGATGTCGATGCTGGTCGGGCAGGCCGTCACGCAGGGCGCGTCATAGCAGAAATAGCAGCGGTCCGCCGCGACGCGGGCTTCGTGCCGGTCAAGTGGGGCGTGCAGGTCGGCAAAGTTCTGGGCAAGCGTTTCAGCGGGCAAGCGGGCCGCTGCAATTCCGGGAGTCATCGGGTTGGACATGGCTGGATCCTGTCTGGCGTGTTACCATCAGCCTGCCACAGTTTTATTTTTTATCAAACGGTAAATTTTTGGCAGTTTGTGAACAACGATTTCTTCGTCGAGGGCGCGCCGCACGAGGATATTTTTACTCTGAAGAAGCAAGGGTTTGGTCAGAAATCGAAAGCGTCGACCACGTGTCTTTTACCCAGGGTGAGCGCATCTGCGACATGGATCATCGGGGTGATATCAACCTCTGACGCCGCTGTTTTGACCAGTTCCGCCATCCGGTCATAGAGGGCGGGATATTCACGGTCGGCGCCAGATTCGACGTCTTTCCCATCAATCACAAGCCGCGCACCGCCGTCGTGCAAGGCCAGCGTGCCATTGTCGGTCTGCACCACGATATCCCAGCTTTGCGGGCCGGTTTGCCGCCAGTCGAAGCTGCCGGTGACATTGCCTGTCCATGTCAATTCGGCCGCAATCGGCGTGTCGCGGTTGGCGGGGAAATAGAGGTCGGCATGGCGCAGATGCACGGGCTGCGGCAGGATCTCTGTCATGATCGAAAGCGCATTGCTGCCCGGATCGAACACGCCCATGCCACCGGGCGTAAAGACCCAGTCCTGACCGGGATGCCAGCGGCGCACATCTTCTTTCCAGGTGATGTGGGCGGCGGTGACTATCTTGTCCGCCAGCCACGCCTTGGCGGGGGCGACGCCTTTGGCCATCCGACTATGCCATGTCGTATAGAGCGTCACACCTGCATCCTGCGCCATCCGCGCCAGCGCCTGCACCTCGGCCAAGGTGGCACCGGGGGGTTTTTCCAGCATCACATGGCGGCCTGCGGCGATGGCCGCGGCGGCGTAATCATAGCGCGGCACCGGCGGCAGGCAGAGCGAGACCGTGTCTATATCAGGCCGTTCCGCCAGCATGCGCGCAAAATCCGTATAGGCTGGCACGCCATCCACCGCGCCCGCGCGGCTAACGGTCGCCGCAAGCATCCAATCGGGGCTGGCGGCGATGGCGGGGATGTGTTGATCAACAGCGATCTTGCCGATACCCACAAGGCAGATGGCGCGCATCAATGCGCCTCTTTGCCGACGGCATTGCCGCGATGTCCGACAAGGAAATCGAAATCCGCACCCGTGTCAGCCCCCATCACGCGGTCATGATACAGCATCGCGTATCCGCTGGCAGGGCGCGGGTTGGCACCTGATGTCTCTGCCGACCATGCCGCCAGACGCGCCTGCAATTCGGCATCCGTGATATCCAGATGCAGGCGGCGACCGGCGACATCCAATTCGATCATGTCGCCGTTCTGCACGACAGCCAGCGGGCCGCCCATCGCCGCCTCGGGCGAAGTGTGCAGCACCACGGTGCCGAATGCCGTGCCTGACATGCGGGCATCCGAGATGCGCACCATATCGGTGATGCCTTTTTTCAGGATCTTGGGCGGCAGGCCCATATTGCCAACCTCGGCCATGCCAGGATAACCGCGCGGGCCGCAGTTTTTCAGAACCATGACGCAGGTTTCGTCGATATCGAGATCATCATCGTTGATGCGCGCCTTGTAATCGTCGATATCCTCGAACACCACAGCACGCCCGCGATGCTGCATCAGGGTTGCGGTCGCCGCAGAGGGTTTCAGCACTGCGCCACCGGGGGCCAAGTTGCCGCGCAGCACCGCGATGCCGCCCGAGGCCGTCAGCGCCTTGTCTACCGGAAGGATCACCTCCTCGTTCCAGTTGCGTACATCCTTGACCTCGTCCCAGATCGTGCCGCCCGACACGGTCAGCGCGTCGCGGTACAGCAGCCCTGCCTCGCCCAGTCGTTTGATGACGACGGGCAGGCCCCCGGCGTAGAAAAATTCCTCCATCAGGTATTTGCCCGATGGCATCAGGTTCACAATCGTCGGCACGTCGCGGCCCAGCCTGTCCCAATCATCCAGCGTCAGGGTCACGTCCTTGGTGCGTCCTGCCATTGCCAAAAGGTGGATCACCGCATTTGTCGATCCGCCAATCGCGGCATTGGTGCGGATCGCATTTTCGAACGCCGATTTGGTCATGATATCGGAGGGTTTGAGATCATCCTTGACCATCTGCACGATACGCCGTCCGGTCAGATGCGCCATCACGCGGCGGCGGCTGTCAACGGCAGGAATCGCAGCATTGCCAGACAGGGCCATACCCAAAGCCTCGGCCATGCTGGCCATCGTGCTGGCCGTACCCATCGTGTTGCAGGACCCGGGCGAACGAGACATCGACGCCTCGGCCTCGACAAATTCTTCTTCGGTCATTTCACCCGCGCGCACCGCTTCGGAAAATTTCCACAAATGCGTGCCGGACCCAACCCGTTCACCGCGAAAATGGCCGTTAAGCATTGGCCCGCCCGAGACCATGATCGCGGGCAAATCGACCGAAGCTGCGCCCATCAACAGCGCAGGCGTGGTTTTATCGCAGCCTGCCAGCAACACGACGCCATCGATGCATTTTCCGCGCAGCGCCTCTTCGACATCCATGGCGCAAAGGTTGCGATACATCATCGCCGTTGGGCGCAGGGTGCTTTCCGACGGGCTGAAGACAGGGAATTCCACCGGGAAACCGCCGGCTTCGTAGATACCGAATTTCACACGCTCGGCCAGATCGCGCAGATGGGCGTTACAAGGCGTCAGTTCCGACCACGTATTGCAGATGCCGATCACAGGACGCCCATCCAGCAGATCGGCGGGCAGACCCTGATTTTTCATCCATGACCGGTGGTAGATCGCGTCTTTTGACGAGCCGCCGAACCATTCCTGCGACCTTAATTTGCGTGGCCATGTTGCGGGTATGAAGGTCATGATGAATTCCTGCTATGATTGCGCTACCATTACAATGGGCCAAAGGGGAATCCAAGCGGTGCGCGCGCCTGCTGGTTTACAATGAGGTCAATTGGTTGCAAATTTATTTACAACAGAAAAACTCCAAATCCTTATCTTATTTGAAACTTCTGCCAATATGCTAACCTGACGGCGGAGGAGATGGCACGCGTTCACCTTGGTGAACCGCGCCATCGGCTAAAAAGCCGGGATGATAAACGGAGGTTCCATGACACACGCACCCAGCGCCGACGATCGGTTTGCGCCTTCTGCGGCATTTGCCGCCAAGGCCCATGTCACCGCAGACCAATATCAGGCGATGTATAACGCGTCGATCCAAGACCCAGAGCGTTTCTGGGCCGAGCATGGCAAGAGAATCGACTGGATCAAGCCTTTCACCAAAGTGAAAAGTACCAGCTTTGCTCCCGGCAAAATCGACATCAAATGGTTCGAAGATGGCACGTTGAACGTCAGCGCCAATTGCATCGACCGGCATCTGGAAACCCGTGGCGACCAGACCGCAATCATCTGGGAGCCCGATGATCCAAAGGACGCCGCACAGCACATCACCTATAAAGAGCTGCACCGCCGCACCTGCCGGATGGCCAACATTCTGGAAACCATGGGCGTGCGCCGCGGCGACCGCGTGGTGATTTATCTGCCGATGATCCCCGAGGCTGCCTATGCCATGCTGGCCTGCGCGCGGATCGGCGCGGTCCATTCGATCGTTTTTGCCGGCTTCTCGCCCGATGCTTTGGGTACGCGCATCAATGGCTGCGACGCCAAGGTCGTGATCACGGCTGATCACGCACCGCGCGGCGGCCGGTCCACACCGCTGAAATCGAACACAGATGCGGCCCTGCTGCATTGCAAGGACAGTGTGAAATGCCTCGTCGTGCGTCGCACCGGCGGGCAGACCAGCTGGGCGGACGGACGCGATTTCGACTATAACGAAATGGCGATGGAGGCCGATGATTACTGCGCCCCCGCCGAGATGGGCGCCGAAGACCCGCTGTTCATTCTGTACACTTCAGGGTCCACCGGGCAGCCCAAGGGGGTCGTGCATTCATCTGGCGGCTATCTTGCCTATGCCGCGATGACGCATCAATATACGTTTGATTATCATGACGGCGACATCTTTTGGTGTACCGCCGATGTGGGTTGGGTGACGGGCCACAGCTATATCGTCTATGGCCCGCTGGCCAATGGCGCGACCACGATCATGTTCGAAGGCGTGCCAACCTATCCCGATGCAGGCCGGTTCTGGGAAGTCTGCCAGAAACACAAGGTCAACCAGTTTTACACCGCCCCCACCGCGCTGCGCGCGCTGATGGCGCATGGTAACGGACCCGTGGAAAAATATGATCTGTCCAGCATCAAGGTGCTAGGTACCGTGGGTGAACCTATCAACCCCGAGGCATGGAACTGGTACAACGATGTTATCGGCAAGGGCAAATGCCCCATCGTCGATACCTGGTGGCAGACCGAAACCGGTGGCCACCTGCTGACGCCGCTACCCGGTGCAATTGCGACCAAACCCGGATCGGCCACGCTGCCGTTCTTTGGCGTGCTGCCTGTCATTCTTGACCCGCAGACAGGTGTCGAAATCACCACGACTGCTGCCGAAGGTGTGCTGTGTATCAAGGACAGCTGGCCCGGCCAGATGCGCACCGTTTACGGCGATCATGAACGGTTCGAAAAGACATACTTTTCCGACTACAAAAATTACTATTTCACCGGTGACGGGTGCCGCCGCGATGAAGACGGGTATTACTGGATCACCGGTCGCGTTGATGATGTGATCAACGTATCCGGGCACCGCATGGGCACCGCCGAAGTCGAAAGCGCGCTTGTCGCGCATGCAGATGTCGCCGAGGCTGCTGTCGTCGGCTATCCCCACGCGATCAAGGGTCAGGGCATCTATGCCTATGTCACGTTGATGAACGGGGTCGAACCGTCAGAGGATCTGCGCAAGGACCTGGTGAAATGGGTCCGATCCGAAATTGGGCCAATCGCCAGCCCCGATCTGATCCAATGGGCGCCCGGCCTGCCGAAAACGCGATCGGGCAAGATCATGCGCCGCATCCTACGTAAGATAGCGGAAAACGATCATACCACTTTGGGCGATATCTCGACCCTTGCTGATCCGTCCGTGGTCGATCATCTGATCGAACACCGGATGAACAAGGTATGAGCGGTGCAGAAACCATAACCCGGCCCGCCGTCCTGATCCTTTTGGGGCCTCCAGGTGCGGGCAAGGGTACACAGGCGCGGATGTTGCAGGATCGTTTCGGCCTCGTGCAATTGTCCACCGGCGATCTGTTGCGTGCAGCCGTCGCCGCAGGGACCGAGGCTGGTCTTGCCGCGAGATCGGTGATGGCGGCAGGCGGTCTGGTGAGCGACGATATCGTACTGGCGATCCTCAAGGACAGGCTGGCGGCGGCCGACACTCAAAAAGGCGTAATACTGGACGGGTTTCCGCGCACCACGGTGCAGGCTGAAGCGCTCGATACATTGCTTGCCCAAAGCGGACAGCGGATCAATGCGGCCATCTCTCTTGACGTGGATGATACCGAAATGGTGACGCGTATTGCCGGGCGTTATACCTGCGGCGGCTGCGGCGAAGGGTATCACGACAGCTTCAAGACGCCGGCCGTTGCGGGTGTTTGCGACAAATGCAGCGGCACCGACATGCAGCGCCGCCCCGATGACAATACGGCAACGGTTGGCCAGCGGCTGGCGGCCTATCACGCCCAGACCGCGCCGCTGATCACCTATTATGAGAACAAAGGCACTCTGCAACGGATTAACGCCATGGGCGCAATCGGGCAGATCGCCGAAGAGTTGGGCACGATCGTCAAACAAGCGGTCGTGTAGCAGGGAGGGGAAGAGGGCGCAAAAATCGGCGCGCCTTCAGTTAAGTGCAACAAGAGAGGATGCCAAAAATGGCAGAAGAACCACAAAACAACAACGCCTACTGGGCCGCGAACGTGCGGATCATTCTGATCAGTCTTACCATCTGGGCAAGTGTATCATTCGGCTTTGGCATCATTTTGCGGCCAGCGCTGATGGGTATCTCGGTCGGCGGTGCTGATCTGGGATTCTGGTTCGCGCAGCAAGGCTCGATCCTGACATTCCTCGGGCTGATCTTTTTCTATGCTTGGCGGATGAACAAGCTCGACGCTGAACACGGCGTCGAAGAATAAGTTTCAGGGACAGGAAAAACCAATGGATCAGTATACACTCAACCTGCTGGTGGTTGGCGCGACTTTTGCGCTTTACATCGGCATCGCGATTTGGGCCCGTGCGGGTTCGACCGCAGAATTCTATGCAGCCGGTCAGGGCGTTCCGCCCGTGATGAACGGCATGGCGACGGCGGCAGACTGGATGTCGGCGGCGTCGTTCATTTCAATGGCAGGCATCATCGCGCTGGCACCTGCTGGCGGCTATACCCAATCGTCCTTCCTGATGGGCTGGACCGGTGGATATGTGCTTTTGGCTCTGCTGCTGGCACCTTACCTGCGCAAGTTCGGCAAATTCACTGTGCCGGAATTCGTCGGTGACCGGTTCTATTCCAACGGGGCACGGGTCGTTGCCGTTATCTGTCTGATCGTCATCTCGGTGACATACGTGATCGGGCAAATGCGCGGCGTCGGCGTCACCTTTGCCCGCTTCCTCGAAGTGTCGACAGATACCGGCCTTTACATCGGTGCGGCGATCGTTTTCGCCTATGCGGTGTTCGGCGGGATGAAGGGCATCACCTACACGCAGGTCGCGCAATATTGCGTTCTGATCGTGGCTTATACCATTCCTGCGATCTTCATCTCTTTGCAGATCACCGGAAACTTCTTGCCACAATTGGGGCTGCTGGGGGGCTACGCACCCACAGGCGGCGACGTTGCATTCCTCGCGAAACTTGACCAGGTCGTGACCGAACTGGGGTTCACGCAATACACGTCGCATACGACATCGACGCTGAACATGGTGTTCTTCACGATGTCGCTGATGATCGGCACCGCCGGTCTGCCACATGTCATCATCCGCTTCTTCACCGTGCCAAAGGTTTCTGACGCACGTTGGTCTGCGGGCTGGGCGCTGGTTTTCATCGCACTGCTTTACACCGTGGCACCAGCCGTGGGGTCGATGGCGCGCTTGAACATCTCGACCACATTCTGGCCAAACGCCGTGGAAGGCAACGCGCTGGATGGTGAAGCTCTCTCGCTGGAGCAGATCAATACCAATCCGGAGCTTGCCTGGATCAACACGTGGAAAAACACCGGCCTGTTAAACTTTGAAGACAAGAACGGTGACGGGTTCATCCAGTATTACAACGAAAACAACGCAGGCATGCAAGCGATCGCAGCCGAACGTGGCTGGACCGGTAACGAGCTGACAAAGATCGACAACGATATGATGGTTCTGGCGAACCCAGAGATTGCAAAGCTTCCGGGCTGGGTGATCGCACTGGTGGCGGCAGGCGGTCTGGCGGCAGCGCTGTCAACAGCAGCAGGTCTGTTGCTGGCGATTTCGTCGGCAATCTCGCATGACCTGATCAAAGGCTCGATCAACCCGAACATCAGCGAAAAAGGCGAATTGCTGGCCGCGCGGATTTCGATGGGCTTTGCGATCCTGCTGGCGACATGGCTGGGCCTCAACCCTCCGGGCTTTGCTGCCCAGGTGGTGGCGCTGGCCTTTGGTCTGGCTGCGGCGACGATCTTCCCTGTGCTCATGATGGGGATCTTCTCCAAGCGCGTGAACAAGGAAGGCGCAATCGCAGGGATGTTGGTCGGTTTGATCGCAACTGCGATCTACATCTTCCTGTTCCTGGGCTGGTTCTTCATCCCTGGCACGGCGATGCTGGCCAACACGCCTGACAACTGGCTGTTCGGCATTTCGCCTGCGTCCTTCGGGACTGTTGGCGCGATGCTGAACTTCGGGACCGCCTATATCGTGTCGGGCCTGACCAAGGCGCCACCGCGCGAGGTCCAGGACCTGGTTGAATCGATCCGCGTGCCAAAAGGCGCGGGCGCGGCAACCGGTCACTAAGACCACAGGGCGGGCAGTCCGCAAGGGCTGCCCGCTTTCACTTTTCAGATGTCCGCGGCCTGTCCCATGGCCGGACAAGGATTCATCAGATGCCCCGATCCATGCTTGATCTGCGCCGGTTTCTTTTGTCGATCCACCCTTATGACAGTCTACCAGATGTCGATTTTCAGAATGTGCTGACGCAGTTTATTCGCGTGCCAATGGCGCCGGGCGATGTGATCTATGCCTTCGGGACCCCCTGCGAAGGGCTGTACATCATCCTTGACGGCGAGGTCGAGATCACCACCGAAAACGGCGAGATCGTTTCGCATCTGGGCAGCCGCAATTCCTTTGGCGAACGCGGGCTGATGCGCGACGGCACCACCGGCACCCATGCCCGCGCACTGAGCGATGGCGAATTGCTGTTGCTGCCGACGGATGATTTTCATGCCCTGATTGCCGCGAATGCAGGCGCGCACCGTTTCTTTACCCGTGGCCGCACCCGCAATGATGCCGATGCCACCCGCCCCGCCACGTTGACCGAAACCCGTGTCGATCAACTGATGGCCGCTGATCCTGTCACCTGCAGCGCGGACGACACGATCACTGCCATCGCCAAGCTGATGCGCCAGTACCGGATATCCTGCCTGCCCGTGATGGCAGGCACACGGCTGGCCGGAATCGTGACGCTGCATGACATCAACAACCGCGTCGTGGCCGAAGGGCTGGACACGGGATTGCCCGTCAGCCGGATCATGACGGCAAACCCCGAAACCTTGCCACCATCGGCCATCGGGTCTGACGTATTGCATATGATGATGGAACGCCGGTTCGGCCATGTGCCGATCGTCGATCAGTGCAGGCTGGTTGGGATCGTCACCCAGACAAACCTGACCCGGTTTCAGGCGACCAATTCTGCATCGCTTGTGCATGACGTTGTGCGCGCCACCACAGCGGACGACATGGCCGGCGTCAGCGCCCGCATTCCGCAATTGTTGGTGCAACTGGTCGGCGCGGGCAACCGGCATGAGACCGTCACCCGCCTGATCACCGATATCGCCGATGCGATCACTCGTCGCCTGCTGACACTGGCCGAAGAAAATCTCGGGCCACCGCCAGTGCCCTATCTGTGGCTGGCCTGCGGATCGCAGGGGCGGCAGGAACAGACTGGCATTTCGGATCAGGACAATTGCCTGATGCTGGATGACAGCGTGACCGATGCCGATATGCCCTATTTTGCAGATCTGGCCAAATTCGTCAGCGACGGGCTGAGCAAGGCCGGATATTTCTATTGCCCCGGCGACATGATGGCAACCAATCCGCGCTGGTGCCAGCCGGTGCGCGTCTGGCGCCGGTATTTCCGCCGCTGGATCGACACACCCAACACCGAGGCGCAGATGCTGGCCTCGGTGATGCTCGACCTGCGCCCCATCGGCGGCACAAGGTCGCTGTTCGCGGATCTGCACCGCGAAACATTGGCACAGGCAGCGCGCAACTCGATCTTTGTCGCGCATATGGTGTCAAATTCGCTGAAACACACGCCGCCGCTGGGGCTGTTGCGCGGTTTCACGACCCTGCGCAGCGGCGAACACAAGCACCATATCGACATGAAAATGAACGGGGTGATCCCGATTGTCGATCTGGGCCGGATCTATGCTTTGCGCGGACAGTTGGACAGCGTCAACACCCGCGCACGGATCGCCAGCGCGCATGGGGCCGGCCAGATCAGCCAATCGGGCGGGCATGACCTGTTGGACGCCTATGATCTGATCGCACAGGCACGGCTGGACCATCAGGCGATGCTGATCCGTGCAGGAGCCAAACCCGACAACTTTATGTCACCCAACGTGCTGTCCGAATTCGAACGCAGCCATCTGCGCGATGCTTTCGTCGTGGTGCGCACGATGCAATCCGCTGTTACACAGGGACTTGGCATCATCGGCTGACGCGACAACAACCAAAGGACCCAAGAATGTATGTCGATATCATCACCATCGTCGCCGCAGGCTTTGCCGCTGCAGGTGTTGCGCTGATCCTCAACCGGCTGAGCGGGCGCCGCCTGCCGCGCTGGGTCGTCCCTGCATTTGCCGGTACAGGCATGATTGTGATGAGCCTGACCAACGAATACCGCTGGTATCCAAGGACGTTAACGCTGCTGCCCGCTGGTTTCGAGGTGATCTCGACCGCGGATTATTCCGCGCCGTTCAGCCCTTGGACCTATGTTATACCTTATGTGAACCGCTTTGCTGCGGTTGATGTGGCGGGCGTGCAGCGCAATGCGAATGCACCCGACATGCGGCTGGCCAACGTCGTCTTTTTCCAGCGTTGGCAGCCAATGCAATTGCGCAGCGCCCTGTTCGATTGCGCACAAGGGCGGACTGCCCTGCTGCAGGATAATGCTATGTTTAACGAGGACGGCACCGTACGAGTCCCGCGATGGGACCAGACCGGCCTTGACGATCCGGCAACGGCATTGGTCTGCGCAGGGCCGATCTGATGCTGGGCCGGCTTCGCCCACGCCAGCGCACGCTTGCTTTCTTCGCCTTGCTGGCCTTTGGCAGCATTGGTCTTTTGGCGGCTGCTCTACTGCTAGCCGAGGCCCGGCTGGACCAGCCCGAAGCGCGGCAAGCCTTCATCACTGCAGGGATTATCGGCGGGTTCGGGATTTTTGGCTTTGTTGCGGTGATGTGGCTGGTTTTCGATGACATGGTCGTGCATCCGATGGAACGGCTGGCCGCAGCGATGCAGGCGCATGCCGCAACAGACATGCACCGCGGCATCGACGCGGAGACAGCGCGCCATCTGGGCGATCTGGCCAAAGGGGCAGCGGCGCTGACATCGCGACTGGCCTCTGCGCGCGCCGAGGCTGATGCCAACCTCGCGCGCTATACCAGCAAGCTCGCGACCGAACGCGAACATCTGACGCGCATCCTGTCGGCTATTCCGGCCGCCGTGCTGATGGTCAGCCCCGACCACCGGATCGCTCTTTACGATGGCCATGCCGCCCTGATGCTGGACGACCAGCACCATCTGGGGCTGAGGCAAAAGATCTTTGACTATTTTGACGAAACTTATCTGCGCGCCGCCCTGACCAATCTTGCCCGCAGCGGACAGGCGACGCTGGACCAGCAGATCGCCACCGCAGATGGCGCACGCCTGCTGGATGTCAGCCTGCACAATCTGGGGCGAGATCAGGGCTATATGCTCAGCTTTCCGGTTCCCAGAGAGGCCAGCCCCGCCCGCCCTGTCGTGTTCGATTTCGCGATGACCACGCGGACAGAGACCCGCGATATTCAGGACGTGCCCCTGCGCGACCTGACCTATGTGGTCTTTGACACCGAAACGACCGGCTTTCTGCCCAACAAGGACGAGGTTGTGCAAATCGGCGCGCTGCGTGTCGTGAACGGACAACAAGCGCCGGGCGAGGTGCTGGACCTGCTCGTAAACCCTGGCCGGGCGATCCCTGCCAGTTCAACCGCCGTCCACAGGATCACCGACGCCATGGTGAAAGACGCCCCCGACATGGTGCATGCAGGCCGCAAATTTCACAGCTTCGCCCGCGATGCCGTGCTGGTCGCGCATAACGCACCGTTCGATCTGTCGTTCTTTCACCGCTACGCGCCAAAAATTGGGATGAAATTCGATCATCCGGTGCTGGACACAGTGCTTCTGTCTGCCGTGCTGTTCGGGATCACCGAAGGGCATACGCTGGACGAGCTGGCTAAAAGGCTGGGCATCGAATTACTGGACAAACACCGGCACACCGCGATTGGCGATGCGATTGCCACACGCGACATATTCCTGCGGATGATCCCCATGCTAGAGGCGCGCGGGCTGACCACCTTTGGCGCGGTGGTGGCCGAAATCCGCAAGCACAAGCGCCTGCTGCCAGACATGAACACATAGCGGTTCGCGCGAACCCGCCGCAGGCCTGCACGATCAAAACAATCGTTCGTGCCGTGCTATCGCCATTTTGGGGCCTTGCACACGGTCTCGCACTGCGGCACCAAGCCTTATGACCCAAACGCTTTTATCATTCGGACACGGCTTTAGCGCGGATGCGCTCGCGCGGATATTGCTGCCACAGGGCTGGCGGATCATCGGCACAACACGGTCAGAGGATAAGGCCGCGCGCCTGCATCAAGCCGGAATAGAGCCGCGAATCTGGCCCGGTGCGGACATGCGTCCAGCGCTTGATGCTGCCACCCATCTGCTGGTCTCGGCCGCGCCAGACGACAACGGCGACCCAGTGCTGGCACAGCTACAGGCCGAAATTACGGCCCGTGCCGGCCAATTCGCCTGGGTCGGCTATCTGTCAACAACAGGGGTTTACGGCGACCACGCCGGCGACTGGGTTGACGAGACGACCCCCCTGGCGCCCGCCACAAAACGCGGCATCGCCCGGGTGCAGGCAGAAGCAGCGTGGGCCACTATTCCCGATCTGGCGCTGCATATTTTCCGGCTTGCAGGGATCTACGGGCCGGGGCGCGGCCCGTTCGCCAAAGTACGCGACGGCAGCGCGCGGCGGATCATCAAGCCGGGGCAGGTGTTCAGCCGCACCCATGTCGCCGATATCGCGCAGGTGCTGGCGGCATCCATCGCGCGGCCCAATCCGGGCGCTATCTACAATGTCTGTGATGATGATCCCGCCCCACCCGAAGACGTGATAGGCTATGCCGCCGAGCTGCTTGGCCTGCCGCTCCCCCCCGCTCAGGATTTCGCCACCGCGGAAATGACACCGATGGCGCGCAGCTTTTATGCCGAAAGCAAGAAGGTACGGAACGACCGGATCAAGGATGAACTGGGCGTGCGGCTGATCTATCCTGACTATCGCCGCGGCCTGCAGGCATTGCTGGTGCAGGAAGACGGTACCTGACCACCAAGGCGATATCCGCATGGATGATCTGCGGTATCTTATCGGTGTTATGAAAACCTGAAATCAAAAAATTTCACCCTATGGTAGAAATACGGGATCCAAATCTGCCATTTTTTTGCCATGCTAAGTCCCGACATAAGCAGTCCCACTTGCTGTTTTGTGCTCGAACACTCATATGAAGGCAAGATTTTCACACGGGTATGCCCATGAATTTGCGCGCCAGAACATCCGCCTTTCTTGACCGACCCGCGGTAGGGCAATTCATCTTTGGCGTGATCGTCTTTAACGCGATCATTCTGGGGCTAGAGACGTCGGATAACGTGATGGCGCGGGCGGGCGGTCTAATCCTGTTATTGGATCAGATCTGCCTTGCGATCTTTGTGGCCGAACTTGCGGTCAAGCTTTTTGCCTATGGGCCACGGTTCTTTCGGAGTGGCTGGAACATATTTGATTTCATCATCGTCGGCATCTCGCTGGTGCCGGGCAATGGCGCGCTGTCGGTGCTGCGGGCCTTGCGCATCCTGCGCGTGCTGCGCGTCATTTCGGTGGTGCCATCGCTGCGCCGCGTCGTCGAAGGTTTTGTTACCGCCTTGCCGGGCATGGGGTCGGTCTTTTTGCTGATGGGGATCGTGTTCTACATCGGCGCCGTCATGGCGACCAAATTGTTCGGCGACAGCTTTCCCGAATGGTTCGGGACCTTGGGCGCATCGGGCTATTCATTGTTCCAGATCATGACGCTGGAAAGCTGGTCGATGGGCATCGTCCGTCCAGTGATGGAAGTCTATCCCTATGCCTGGGCGTTTTTCATCCCCTTCATCATGATGACGACCTTCGCGGTGGTGAACCTGCTGGTTGGTCTGATCGTCAATTCCATGCAGGACGCCCATGCCGAAGAAGGCAACGCTGCGACCGATGCCTATCGTGACGAAGTGTTAGCCAAGCTCGCCGCCATTGAACAGCGACTGGATCAGGCGGGCAAGTGATCTGAACTGGACAGGCAAACCGCCCCGATGGGATCGGATTTCAGTGCTGCCCGCCAACATGCCCTGTTACCGGCACGACACCGCATATAGCAGTCGGCGTATCACACCAGATACGCCAGCCTCACCCCACCCCAATGACGTCCGTTGACCATGATCGGGGCCGAGACGTCCTTCATCATCGCAAAGGTTCCGTTACCCATGTCCCGCCGATAAGCCTGCAGCAAGAACGGGCGCGTACTGCGCCCAGCGGCCAACCCCACACGGTCGTTAAAGATGCGGCGGTTGCGGCAGTGGGCGGCGTTCCAATCGGGATCATCGGGGCGCTGTGGCTGGCTGAACTTGACGTTATGCGTAGGCAGATATCCGTCGGCATTGACCGCCGCGCAAAATACGACGCGGTCCGAAAGCGTCAGCAGCGGTTCTTGAAGCGCGGGCAGCACCCGGTCGGTAAACCGCACACAGCGTAAAATCACCTGCGCAGGGTTACTGCCGGGAACAGGGCGATAATCGCGGTCGAAAAGATCGGCCAGCGCCACTTCGCCGCCTTGGACGGCCTGTTCGAACCGCGCGCTGATCCGCTGTGCCAGATCCTGCGCCGCCGTGATGTAGGGCGTGTCAATCGTTTCCAACCCGATCAACGCTGTCATCGCTGTCAGCGTTTCGGAACTGTTCGTCAGGTCGCGCATTTTCTCACGCGCGTTTGCGAGGCTTTGGTCGGATGCGGCGATCCCCTCCGACAATTCATCGATGCCCGATTTCATCTGCACGATTTCCGTCGCGATGCTGGTCGAGGCACCGACGATATCGCGTTGCGCCGCTATCACAGTACCCATAACGCGCGGCATGTTTTCGACCAATGTGCTGACATCGTCGATCTGTGTCCGGATCACGCTCGCACTGTCCAGCGCGCGAGCAGTTTCACCACGAAGTCCGGCCAGTTCACGATCAAGCGTCGTGATCGTGCTGGCGATTTCTTCGGTCGCCTCGCGCGTGGTCTGCGACAGGTCTTTCACCTCGCGCGCCAACACCATGAAACCGCGTCCATGCGCCCCGGCACGCGCCGCCTCGATCGCGGCATTTAGCGACAAAAGGTTGGTCTGGCGTGAAATTTCACCGATTTCGCCCGAAACGCGCGCCACGCTGGTCAATGTGTTCTGCAAACGGCCGAACTGGCCTGCGATATGTGTGACCATGTCGATCAAAGCGGCCACATCTGCCACCATCGACTGCAATTTGCTGCCGCTTTCCTGCGCGTTTTCTTCGGCCTTGGCCGATATCGCCTGCGCCTCCTCGGCCGAGGTCAGGACCGCCTGTGCGCGGCTGGAAATATGATCAACCCGCTGCGCAAGTTCTATTCCAGTGCGCGATTGCTGCCCAACCTGTTGAGACGTATCGTCAACATGGCCTGACACCCTGGCGATATCGATAGAAAGATCACCCAAACGCCGCGCAAGATCCGCCATCAGCGCGTCTGATTTGTCTTGTTCAGGCATATCCTGTTGCAGATCTTTCATCACCGATTCCCAAGCTGGTAGTCCCCAACCTAGACCGAAACCGACAATGATCCGTTAAGACCCGCTTGTCTTAGGCGCGTTTACCAAGACGGGCGATACCCAGCGCCTCCAGCACTTTTGCCTCGATATGCGCAGCATTCATCCCGGCCACATCATACATCGCCTTGGGGCTGGCCTGATCAATGAACGTGTCAGGCAGCACCATGGACCGGAACCGCAACCCGTGGTCAAAAACGCCTTCATCCGCCAGCAATTGCCCGACGTGGGACCCGAAACCACCCACGGCACCTTCTTCGACGGTGATCAGCGCATCATGACCGGCGGCCAGTTGCAGAATCAGGTCGCGGTCCAGCGGTTTGGCGAACCGCGCATCAGCGACGGTCGGTTTGATGCCTTTGGCTTCCAGCGTCTCGCAAGCCTTCATCACTTCGGACAGACGTGTGCCGAAGGACAGGATCGCGACCTGCGCGCCTTCACGGATCATGCGGCCCTTGCCGATTTCCAAGGGGGTAGCGTCTTGAGGAATCTCAACACCCACACCTTCGCCACGCGGAAACCGGAACGCGATGGGGCCTTCGTCATAGGCGGCAGCGGTGGCGACCATGCGGACCAGTTCAGCCTCGTCCGCAGCGGCCATCACCACGAAACCCGGCAGATTGGCAAGGAACGCCACATCAAACGACCCCGCATGTGTCGCGCCATCCGCCCCCACCAGCCCAGCACGGTCGATAGCGAAACGCACCGGAAGCCGCTGGATCGCGACATCGTGGACGATCTGATCATAGCCGCGTTGCAGAAAGGTCGAATAGATCGCACAGAACGGGCGCATCCCGCCTGCCGCCAGACCCGCGCTAAAGGTGACGGCATGTTGTTCGGCGATACCGACGTCAAAACACCGGCTGGCATAACGTTCCATAAATTTCGACAGGCCGGTGCCATCGGGCATGGCGGCGGTCACGGCACAGATACGCGGATCGGCGGCTGCATGTTTCAGCAGGCTTTCCGCAAAGACGGATGTATAGCTGGGGGCATTGCTGGGTGCCTTGGCCTGTTTGCCAGTGACCAAGTCGAATTTTGCGGTGGCATGCCCCTTGTCGCTGGCGCTTTCGGCGGGGGCATAGCCCTTACCTTTTTTCGTGATCGCATGGATCAGGATCGGGCCATCGGCGCGCGCCTTGACCGTGCGCAGGACGGACAGCAATTGGTCCATGTCATGCCCGTCAATCGGGCCAACGTAGGAAAAGCCCAATTGCTCGAACAAGGTGCCGCCCACCGTCATATGCTTGAGCACATCCTTGGCCCGCTTGGCCCCTTCGCGGAACGGCTCGGGCAGCAACGACACCGCCCCCTTGGCAGCGGCCTTGAATTCCTGAAACGGCGCACCGGCATAGAGCTGCGACAGATAGGACGACATCGCCCCCACCGGCGGGGCAATCGACATCTCGTTGTCGTTCAGAATAACGATCAGCCGCTTGCCCAGATGGCCCGCATTGTTCATCGCCTCATAGGCCATACCAGCCGAAATCGCGCCATCCCCGATAATGGCAATCGCATCGCCCGGATCACCGCCCAGATCACGCGCCACGGCAAACCCCAACGCCGCCGAAATCGACGTGCTGGAATGCGCGGCACCGAACGGGTCATAGGGGCTTTCCGACCTTTTGGTGAAGCCCGACAAACCGCCTTCGGTACGGATCGTGCGGATGCGGTCGCGCCGGCCTGTCAAAATCTTGTGCGGATAGGATTGGTGCGACACATCCCAGATGATCTTGTCCTTGGGCGCATCGAACACAGCATGCAGCGCCACGGTCATTTCCACCACGCCAAGCCCCGCCCCCAGATGCCCGCCTGTCACGGACACGGCGGCGATCGTTTCTGCGCGCAATTCATCGGCCAGCTTGCGTAACTGCGCATCCGACAGCGATTTCATATCGGCCGGGGTCTGGACCTTGTCCAAAAGCGGGGTGTTGGGCTGGTCCGACATGGCGACCCTTCCTAATGCGTGCGCGCGGTCACAAAACGTGCGGCGTCCTTTAATGTTTCGGCATCATCGCCATAATCAGATAGCGCATCGCAAGCTTGCGTGACCAGATCGACAGCGCGGCGTTTCGCCCCATCTAGCCCAAGAAGCGACACGAAGGTTGCTTTGCCCGCCGCTGCGTCCTTGCCCAATGCCTTGCCAACAAGGGCGGCGTCACCGGTCACATCCAGCACATCGTCAGCAATCTGGAAGGCAAGGCCCAGACAATCGCCATAGAGGCGCAGGGCCGCTTGATCGGCCAGCGCCATGCGCGGCCCGACAAGGGCGGCCCATGACATCAACGCGCCGGTCTTGCCCGCCTGCAAGGCGATGATCTGGTCCAGCGTCAGCGGCACATCCGCCGTTTCCGCCGCGATATCCGCTGCCTGCCCGCCCACCATGCCGCGCACGCCTGCCGCCTGCGCCAAGCTCAGCGTCAGATCGAGCTTTGCCGCATCCGCACAATCGAGCCTGCCCAAGAGTTCAAACGCCAGCGCCTGCAAGGCATCCCCCGCCAGCACGGCCGTCGCCTCGTCCCAACGCTTATGCACCGTAGGTTGGCCACGGCGCAGGTCGTCGTCATCCATGCAGGGCAGATCATCATGGATCAGCGAATAGGCGTGGATACACTCGATCGCCGCCGCCGCATGGGCCGCCACCTGCGGCGGCACACCATGCAGACGGGCCGTCTCGATCGCCAGAAAGGCGCGCAATGCCTTGCCGCCGCGCGCGGCATAAATCATCGCGTCCGGCACAGGTCCTGACAGGTCCGACAGCTGCGCCTCTATCATCTGGGTCGCGATCCGGGCGGCCTGCGCCAAGGCGTCAGGCAGCGGTCGCCGCGTGATCAGGTCAACCATCCAGCGGCGCTGTCCCTGTCGGGTGACCATTCTCGCCCAAAGTGATGCGGGCGACCTTTTCTTCGGCTTCTTTCAGTTTCGCCTCGCAGCGGGCCTTCAACGCGGCGCCACGCTCATACAGCGCGATGGACTGGTCCAGCGCGACATCGCCACGCTCCAGCTGGCCCACGACGGTTTCCAACTCTTTGATAGCGTCTTCGAAACTCATCTGGTCAACTTCGGTCATCGGCCTCTTTCCTCCAAAATCCTGACATGGGCTGCCGCGGATGCGCCCAGCGCCGGCAGGTCATAGCCGCCTTCCAGCGCCGACACCACCCTGCCGTGGCAATGGCTGTCCGCCAGATCGCACAGGCGCGCGGTCACCCATGCAAAATCATCCTCGGTTAATTCCAACCCCGCCAGCGGATCATCGCGATGCGCATCGAACCCCGCCGAAATCAGGATCAACTCTGGCGCAAAGGCATCGACACGGGGCAGCACCACGCGGTCCATCACGTCGCGAAAGGTCCTTGACCCAGTGCCTGCAGGCAAAGGCACGTTCAACACATTGCCAACACCGGTTTCATCCGCCGCGCCCGTGCCCGGATAGAGCGGCGATTGATGCGTGGAACAGAACAAGATGCGCGGATCATCCTCGACCAGATCTTGTGTGCCATTGCCGTGATGCACATCAAAATCCACGATGGCGACGCGGGCCAGCCCATGATGGTCCAGCGCATGTTTCGCCCCGACCGCGACATTGCCAAAAAAACAAAACCCCATCGGCGTCTCGCGCTCGGCATGATGACCCGGCGGGCGGACGGCGGCAAAGGCGTTCGCGACATCGCCCGCCATGACCAGATCGACTGCCAGCACGACCGCCCCGGCTGCGCGGTAAGCCGCCGCCAGCGTGCCGCGCGACATATGCGTATCGGCATCCAGTGCGTGCCACCCAGTTTCGGGTGCTGCGGCATGCAAAGCATCCAGATGCGCCTGTGGATGCGCGCGCAACAGATCATCCTGGGCCGCCAATGGCGCCTTAACGCGCATCATCTCCATCCCCGCAAGCGCACCCAGCACGGCATCAAGCCGCGCCACCTGTTCGGGATGGCCGGGTGGGGTCACATGGCCATGGCAATCATCATGAAAGATCAGCGCAGTTGTCATGCTCCCAAAGAACCCAATTCCATGCGAAACCTCAACCACCTTCTTATTTCCCAAAATACTCCCCGCGCGGAGCGCATCAAAGTCTACTCCGGTGCCAGCATATACCCTTCGCCGCGGACAGTTTGCAGAAACCTTGGCTGTTTGGGATCGATTTCGATCTTGCGACGCAGGCGGGTGATCTGGACATCAACCGCGCGCTCCTGCGTCTGACCGCCGGACCGGCTCAATTCCTCAACCAGCTTGGTGCGGGTGACAGGCTCTCCCGGACGGCCCGAAAATATGCGCATCAGCTGACTTTCGGTCGCGGTCAGCCGGACTAGGTTTGTGCCGTGCCACATTTCACCACGTTCGATGTCATAGCGCACAGGCCCCATATGCAGCACCTTGGGCAAAATCGCGACGGGTTCGGCAGCGGGGACGCGGCGCAAGATCGCGTTGATCCGCAACAACAACTCCTTAGGCTCGAACGGCTTGACCAGATAATCATCCGCCCCCGCTTCCAGCCCAGTGATACGGTCCATCGTTTCACCCTTGGCGGTGAGCAGCATGATCGGCGTCGTGATCGTCCGGCGCAAATCACGGCATAGCGCAACCCCGCCCTCGCCAGACATCATCACATCCAGCACGATCAGATCAAATTCCAGCCCCGCCAACACACGGCGGGCATGGGCGGCATCGCGCGCCGTTGTCACCAGAAAGCCCGCGCGCATCAGGAATTTCTGCAACAGGCTGCGGATACGGGCGTCATCATCGACGATCAACAGGTGGGCATCGTCAGCACTCATTCAGGTTTGTCCTTCATCGCCTCGTAATGCTGGCGCGCCTCGGGGTCCATCATCGCCTCCAGCACCTGCCGGAAACCGACCACGGCAGCAGGTCCGGCCGCACGATACGCGGCGCGCATCCGGTCCCTTTGAGCGTCCGACAAGGCGCGTTCCAGCACGGCACCGGCGGGTGTCAGGTGTAGATGGCGTTCGCGCTTGTCCTTGTTGCCGACGCTGCTGATGACCAGACCGTCCTCGATCAGGCTGCGCAACACACGATTAAGCGATTGTTTTGTAACACCAAGTATCGACAACAGGTTGTTGACCGTCGTGCCGGGGCTGCGGTGAATGAAATGCAATGCCCGGTGATGGGCGCGGCCATAGGATTTCTGCGCAAGGATACGGTCGGGATCAGCCGTGAAGCCGCGATAGGCGAAAAACATCGCCTCGATCCCCTTGCGCAACTGTTCATCCGTCAGGAACAGCAGGTTTTGCCCCATCTGGGGTCGCGCGCCTTCGGCCATCCTGTCCTCCCTTGTTACACGTCCGACAATACGTCAGCTTTATTGACATTCCAAGAATCAACTGTTAGCGATTTGGGGAAATTGCGCAACTTTATATCCGAAACGGACCTTGTTGCGACATAATTGCAAAGTGTGGAGGAACCATGGCAGGCGCATACGACGACAGAGACGGCAAGATCTGGCTGGACGGCAAACTTGTGGAATGGCGCGATGCCAATGTGCATATCCTGACACATGCGATGCACTATGCCTCATCGGTGTTCGAAGGCGAACGTTGCTACAACGGCAAGATTTTCAAATCCCGCGCACATTCCGAACGTCTGATCAAATCTGGTCAGCTGATCGATTTCCAGATCCCGTTTTCCGTGGATGAAATCGAGACCGCGAAACAGGCAGCGCTTGATGCCAACGGCCTGAAAGACGCCTATGTCCGCCCCATCGCTTGGCGCGGCTCGGGCGAGGATATGGGCGTGGCTGCCGCACGCAATCCTGTGCATCTGGCGGTCGCTGTCTGGGAATGGGGCAATTATTACGGCGATGCGAAAACCCGTGGTGCCAAGCTCGACATCGCAAAATGGAAACGCCCCAGCCCCGAAACCGCCCCCAGCCAGGCCAAGGCCGCCGGTCTTTACATGATCGCCACCATGTCCAAACACGCCGCCGAAGCCAAAGGCTGTTCGGATGCCATGATGTTCGATTATCGCGGCTATGTGGCAGAGGCGACGGGCGCCAACCTGTTCTTCGTCAAGGATGGCGAAGTGCATACACCCGCTGCCGATGCGTTCCTGAACGGGATCACCCGCCAGACCGTGATCGGCATGCTGCGCGACAAGGGCATCACTGTACATGAACGCGTGATCATGCCGGACGAGCTGGAAGGCTTCCAGCAATGCTGGCTGACCGGCACCGCGGCCGAGGTCACGCCAGTGGGCCAGATCGGCGATTATAATTTCGAGGTCGGCGCACTGACCCGTGACATCGCTGCGGATTATGAAAAACTGGTCCGCGCCTAGGCGGACAATACAAAGGGCGCCAAACGGCGCCCTTTTTCACATCTAGCGTTGCCAGATCGCAGTTTCTTCTTCGCGAGCGATCCGCACGAATTCAGTCGTGCGGCGCTCAGTGACATGGCTACGGGGCCGCTTTTGCAGATCAAGCGTGGTGCGGCGTGGCAAGGCATCCTTTTTCAGGCCAATTACCCGCTGCAATTCGTCATTGGACCCTGATTTCGCGCGATCAAGTGGATGTTTCATCGACTCCTCCTTTTCGGTTGCGGACTTGAACGATAGCACAGATGCGCGCTCTATTCATAACCTTTATGGCTGTGCTCAACTTCCCATGTTGCCTGTTGCTTTGCGCTGCTGCGCGCGCTGTAGGCCCAATTTGCGTTCGCGCCAGATGATCAGCACGCCAGCAAGGATGACGATGCCCGCCCCGATCAACATCGTGCCGGTCGGGACTTCGTCAAAGATGAAATAGCCGATGGCCAACGCCAAAATCATCGAGGTGTAGTCAAAAGGGGCCACCAACGACGCATCGGCAAAGCGGTAGCTGGAGGTCAGGAAAATCTGCCCGACCCCGCCCAACAGCCCCGCCATGACCAAGAGTGCCGCGATGGGCCATGTGGGGGTGACCCAGCCCCAGGGAATCGTCAGCAGCGCCAGCAAGGATGATGTGACAGTGAACCACAACACGATGGCCGAGGTTGTTTCAGTGGCCACCAGTTTACGCACGAAAACCTGCGCCAAGGCGGTCAACACCGCCCCCATCAGCACGACGACCGCGCCCAAGGTTTCAGCCGTGTTCAGCGACGCGCCCACCGACAGGCGCGGCGACAGCACGACCAGCACGCCAATCATGCCCAGCGCCACAGCAGACAGGCGAAAGGCGCGCACATCCTCGTTCAGAAACATCGCGGCAAAAATGACCACCAACAGCGGGGCAGCATAGCCAATCGCTGTCACCTCGGGCAAAGGCAGCAGGCCTAGACCGGCGAACCCCAATCCCATGGCCGAGGTACCGACCAGACCGCGCCAGAAATGACCCACAGTATTCGTGGTTTTCCAGCCGTGCCGCAATTCACCGCGCAGGGCCAGCCAGCCAAAAATGATCGGCAAGGCAAAAAAAGACCGAAAGAACACCGCCTGCCCCGGTGGCACAGTTTCCGACGCGGCCTTGATCAGCCCGGCCATTGCCATGAACATGCAGACCGACACGACCTTGAAGACAATTCCCTTAAGCGGCTGCATGGCGTTCCCCTTTTTGTCGTGACACTATGGCGGCGCATTGACACAATGAAGCCCTTTTCGCTTGCTTCTCGCTCCGGCTCGGTTACCGCTTACGAAACGGGACAAGAAGAACAATATGAGCAGAACCACAGACCGCCCTTCCACCATGACCGCACGCGACTGGGTGCATGTGCTTGCGCAATACCGCGAGCCAAACAACTGGCGCAGCAGCTTTGAATTGGCGGTCAGCCTGATCCCGTTCATCCTGTTGTGGGTACTTGCCGTCTGGGTATCCCAATTCAGCTATATCGGTGCTTTGCTGATCTCGGCGCTGAACGGGCTGTTCCTGCTGCGGCTGTTCTGCATCCAGCATGATTGCGGGCACGGGTCGTTCTTTGGCAACCGCAAGGTCAGCGACTGGATCGGGCGGGCTTTGGGTGTTGTCACTCTGACGCCCTATGACGTCTGGCGACGGACTCATTCGATCCACCACAGCCATGCGGGCGATCTGGATCAGCGCGGCATCGGCGACGTGATGACCCTGACGGTCGAGGAATACCACCAGCGCACGCCGTTCGGGCGTTTTCTGTACCGCGCCTACCGGCATCCGCTGGTGATGTTCGGGCTTGGGCCAACCTATATCTTTTTTCTGCAAAACCGCATGCCACATGGCCGGATGCAGCGCGAAAGCAAATATTGGGTCAGCGCTATGGGAACCAATCTTGCCGTCGCAGTTCTATTGACAGTGATCGGCTATGTCGGCGGTTTTGCGGCGTTGTTTCTGGTGTTCCTGCCCACGACATTGATCGCCGCATCCATAGGGGTCTGGCTATTCTATGTGCAGCACCAGTTCGAGACGACGCATTGGGACGCTGCCGATGACTGGCAGCTGCATGACGCGGCTCTGCACGGCAGTTCACATTACGACCTGCCCCCGATCCTGCGCTGGTTCACCGCGAATATCGGCATTCACCATGTGCATCATCTTTATAGCCGCATCCCGTTCTATCGTTTGACCGAGGTGCTGCGCGACCATCAGGATCTTGTTGAATGCAGCCGCATGACACTGCTGCAAAGCCTCAAATGCGCAAGTCTTGATCTGTGGGATGAAAAATCACGGCGGCTGGTATCTTTTGCCGCCGCGCGCCGCGCCGCCGCCTGAACATCCACCTCGGGGTGGTCATGGTGGGTAGCTCAAGGCTATCAACCTGCCCTCTGCAGCCGCAAAACAGCCCAGCGCGCGGCATCGGCCACGGTTGCATCCGGATCATCAACCAGATGCGACAGGTGTGCCGCCATCGCCGGATCACCGGAATTGCCTAGCGCATAGGCGACATTGCGCACGAAGCGGTCCCGCCCGATCCGCTTGATGGGCGATCCGGCAAAACGGGCGCGAAAGGCGGCATCATCCAGTTGTGCCAGCTCTGCCAAGGGCGGGGCCAGCAAATCATCGCGCGCGGCAAGCCGTGCATCACGACCCGACGCTGCGAACTTGTTCCAGGGACAGACTGCCAGGCAATCGTCACAGCCATAGATCCGGTTGCCCATCAGACCGCGCAGGTCGGGGTCCACCGGCCCCTTGTGCTCGATGGTCAGGTAGGAAATGCAGCGCCGCGCATCCAATTGGTAAGGTGCTGGAAAGGCCTGCGTCGGACAAATATCCAGACAGGCGGTGCAGGACCCGCAATGGCTGATTTCGGGTGTATCAGGCTCCAACACAACGGTGGTAAAAATAGCGCCCAAAAACACCCAGTTGCCCAGATCACGACCCAAAAGGTTGGTATGCTTGCCTTGCCACCCCAACCCCGCCGCCTGCGCCAGCGGCTTTTCCATCACGGGGGCTGTATCGACAAAAACCTTGATCTCGGCCTCCGGCACCTGGTCGATCAACCAGCGGCCTACAACTTTCAATCTCTTCTTGACGACATCGTGGTAATCACGCCCCTGCGCATAAACGCTGATCGCGGCGCGGTCGCGTTCGTCCAGCACAGCAAGCGGATCATGGTCGGGTGTATAGACCTCGGCCAGCATGATGACAGACCGCGCCGCAGGCCAAAGCGCCGTGGGATCGCCGCGCCACTGCATCCGGTCCGCCATCCACGCCATCTGGCCATGGCGGCCGTCCGCCACAAAGGTGGCCAGCCGTTCGGCCATCTCAGGCACGGCATCGGGACGGCAGATGCCGATCTTGGCAAAACCGGCCTCAAGCGCAAAATCTTTCAGACGATCCTTCATCGATCTTCCGAGCAAAAATATCCCGAGGGAATTGCCCCTTTGGGGGCAAGGGGGCAGAGCCCCTTCTTAAAAATCCAGATCGGCATAATGCGCCGCGGGCTGAAAGCCCGGCACCTCATCGGCCAGCAAGGACCGGAACGCGGGGCGGGACTTGATCTTGGCATACCAATCCTTGACCACCTCATGCCGGTTCCAATCAACATCACTGGTGTAATCAAGACAGGACAGATGCGCCGCCCCCGCAAAGTCCGCCAGCGTCATGTCATTGCCCGCCAGCCAACGGCGGTGTTCCAGCAGATGCGCCATGTAATCCAGATGGAACTTGATAGCGCGCGCACCCGCTTTTACATTGGCGCTGTCGGGATAGCCGCGCGCCATCACCTTGCGATAAACGCGTTCGCCCGTCAGCTTGAATGTGACCTCATGATAGAACTTGTCATCAAACCAACCGACCAAGCGACGCACCTCATACCGGCCTTCTGCGTCACGCGGCATTAGTGGCGGGGTGGGGTACACTTCTTCAAGGTATTCACAGATCGCCGTGCTTTCCGACATCAACCGCCCGTTCATCTTGAGAACCGGCACCTTGGCGGCAGGGTTGCGGCGCAAGAATTCGGGGCTTTGCTCCCAATATCGTTCCTCGACCAGACCGACCTCGATCTTCTTTTCAGCAAGGCAAAGCCGGACTTTGCGCGAAAAGGGCGACAGCGGATAATGGTAGAGCGTGTTCATGGCAAACCTGACTTGGACAATGGAACTTCCATGCCGCAACAGGTCGCGGGGTTCAATGCCTGCCTCATCGTTCAAAGCACTCCGCGCGGCCATCCGCCGCGATGGTATCGGCGCCCTGCATGATCTGCGCGGCCCGGTTGCGGGTGAAACCGCTGGGGTTAGATGCCGACCGCTCCTTGGGCGCAGGCAGGATCGCGGCCAGACGTGCCGCCTGTGTCGCGGTCAGATCACCGGCATCGACGCCGAAATAATGCCGCGCTGCGGCCTGCACGCCGAACACGCCCGTGTCGAACTCCGCCACGTTGAGATAGATTTCAAGGATGCGCCGCTTGCTCCACAAAACTTCGATCACGGGGGTCCAGACGGCCTCAACGGATTTGCGGGCCCAGGACCGACCATGCCACAAAAACAAGTTCTTGACGACCTGCTGGCTAATGGTCGATGCCCCGCCCCGCCCGTTTTCCATCGCATCACGGATTGCATTCACGTCCAGCCCCCAATGCAGGCAGAAATTCGCATCTTCGGCTGCAACAGCTGACCGCGCCATGACAGGCGCAATCCCGCCCATCGGCACCCAATCCTGCTGCACCCCGCCAAGCCTGCGGCCCTCGGACAGCATATAGGCATTGGTCGGCGGATTGATCAGCGCATAAAGCAGCGTCCAGACCAGAACAAAGCCCGCGATCCCCGCGCCACCCCACACCAGCGCCCGCCGCGCAGCGCGCAAAACCCGGTGCCGAAGGCCCGGTTTTTTTGCCGCTGTGTCGCGGGTGGATTTACGCGCGCGGCGCTTGGGGGGTTTGGGGGTCTCTGCCATCGCCCTGTATAGCCACAAGCCGACCGGCAGGGTCAAGCAAAGGGCGCGCCCCGCGACTGAATTCAGCGCGGGGCGTCGCCATTATTCTGCCGGAATCGCAGTTTGCGCGATGGTCAGCGGATGTTTAAGGTTGATCAGCATTTCTTTCGGGCAGACCTGCACGAAATTGGCTTTCTCCAAATCCCAATGTTGCAGGATGTCCGCAGCCTTGCGGCTGCCGGTTTCCTTGGCATGCCGTATGATCAGGTCTTTCAGCTGGTCATGCCAATGCGCGACCGTCACGGGGCAAGTGACGAGCGATTCCATGTTGATCAACGGGGCAGACATCCCCTTGGGATCGTAAAGATAGGCCATACCGCCGGTCATGCCCGCGCCAAAGTTGGCGCCAATGCTGCCAAGGATCACCGCGACACCACCGGTCATGTATTCGCAGCCATTGGTGCCGCAGCCTTCGATCACGACATGCGCGCCGGAATTGCGCACGGCGAACCTTTCACCCGCACGGCCAGCGGCAAACAGATAGCCCGCAGTCGCACCATAAAGCACTGTATTACCGATGATCGTGTTTTCTGATGCGACCAGCGGGCTGATCATCGGCGGACGCACGACAATAGTCCCGCCCGACAACCCCTTGCCCACATAGTCGTTGGCGTCGCCTGACACCTCAAGCTTCAGCCCCGGTGCTGCAAAAGCGCCCAAGGATTGCCCCGCCGATCCGCGCAGTTTTACCGTCAGATGGTCGGGTTGCAGCGCGTTGCGCATCCCGAACTTCTGCACGATGTGGCTGGATGTGCGGGTACCGATGCTGCGTAACGTGTTCTGCACCGCGTAATCCAGCTGCATCTTTTCGCCATCGTTCAAGAAACGCGCGGCATCCTGCACGATCTGCGCATCAAGCGTATCATCGACCGCGGTGCGCGGGCGGTGGCGGTCATACCGGATCTTATGCGCGCCATCGACAGTGATCAGCAGCGGGTTCAGGTCCAAATCATCCAGATGCGCCGAACCGCGCGAAACCTGCGTCAGCAGATCCGCCCGCCCGATCACGTCATCAAGGCTGCGTGCCCCAATGCTGGCCAGGATTTCGCGCACTTCGGTCGCGTAGAAGGTGATCAGGTTCACCACCTTTTCGGCATTGCCGGTGAACTTTGCGCGCAGGGCGTCGTCCTGCGTACAAACACCGACAGGGCAGGTGTTGGACTGGCACTGGCGCACCATGATACAGCCCATTGCGATCAGCGCAGCGGTGCCGATGCCGTATTCTTCGGCCCCCAGCATCGCAGCCATGACGATATCGCGCCCTGTGCGCAAACCGCCATCGGTGCGCAAGGTGATACGTTCGCGCAGGTTGTTCATTGCCAGCACCTGATGCGCTTCGGTCAGGCCCATTTCCCATGGCAGACCCGCATATTTGATCGATGTGCCGGGCGATGCGCCTGTGCCGCCGTTGTGGCCCGAAATCAGGATGACATCGGCCTTGGCCTTGGCCACGCCCGCCGCAATCGTGCCGACGCCGGAGGATGCGACGAGTTTCACCGTCACCTTGGCGCGCGGGTTGATCTGCTTGAGGTCATAGATCAGCTGCGCCAGATCCTCGATCGAATAGATATCGTGGTGCGGCGGCGGTGAAATCAGCGTCACGCCTTTGGTCGAATGGCGCAAGCGTGCGATCAGCTCGGTCACTTTCATGCCGGGCAATTGCCCGCCTTCACCGGGCTTGGCGCCTTGGGCGACCTTGATTTCCAGTTCCTCGCAGGCGTTCAGATATTCCGCCGTCACGCCAAACCGGCCTGATGCCACCTGCTTGATCTTGGCAGATGGATTGTCGCCATTGGGTTCCGGCACGAAATGCGCTGGGTCTTCGCCGCCTTCGCCGCTGTCGGATTTCGCGCCGATTCGGTTCATTGCGACGTTCAGCGTCTTATGCGCCTCGGGCGACAAAGCACCCAAGGACATGCCAGGTGTCACAAACCGTTTGCGGATCGCGGTGATGCTTTCGACCTCTTCGATTGGCACTGGCGCACCAAGCGGTTTGATCGCCAGCAGATCACGCAGATGGATCGGTGGGTTGGCCTGCATCGATTTGGAATATTGCTGCCACAAAGCATAAGACGCGTTATTGCAGGCGGCCTGCAGCATATGCATCGTCTGCGCTTCCCAAGCGTGCTTTTCACCCGACCGGCGCGCCTTGTAGAACCCGCCGATAGGCAACACATCGCTGCCGCCTTTCCAGCCTTTGGCGTGGACTTCTTCGGCCTTGGCCTGAATCCCCGTTGTCCCAATGCCGGATATGCGGCTGTGCATGCCGGGGAAATATTCGGCGACCATGGCGCGGGACAGCCCCACAGCCTCGAAGTTCAGACCACCGCGATAAGATGACAGGACCGAAATGCCCATCTTGGACATGATTTTCAGCAGACCCGCATCAACCGCCGCGCGATAGCGGCGCACGGCCTCGGTCAAGGTCCCGTCGATCAACCCGCGCCGCAGACGATCGGCAATGGAATCCTGGGCCAGATAGGCGTTGACGGTGGTTGCCCCACAGCCGATCAGCACCGCGAAATAATGCGGGTCGATACATTCCGCCGAGCGGACGTTGACAGAACAGAAAGTGCGCAGCCCCTTGCCCGTCAGCCCAGAATGCACAGCAGATGTCGCAAGGATCATCGGCATCGCCACACGGTCAGCCGATTGGTGCTGATCAGTCAGCACCAGATGGCCGGCACCAGAGCGCACGGCATCTTCTGCCTCGGCCCTGATGCGTTGCAGGCCTGCGTTCAACGCACCCCGCCCCGCCGCGAATGTACAGTCGATAAACGCCACGCTGTCACCAAATTGGCGTACCATTTCGTCAAATTCAGCATTCGCAATGAACGGGCTGTCCAGCACCAGGATTTCGGTCTGTGACGAATCTTCGTCCAGCACGTTCTTGAGGTTGCCGAACCGCGTTTTCAGGCTCATCACGCGGCTTTCGCGCAAACTGTCGATCGGCGGGTTGGTGACCTGGCTGAAATTCTGACGGAAGAAATGCGACAACGGACGATAGGTCGTCGACAGCACGGCAGATGGCGTGTCGTCGCCCATCGAGGCGATCATTTCCTTGCCATCTTCGGCCATGGGCGCGAGCACCTGTTCCAGTTCTTCGATGGAATAGCCTGCCGCGACCTGCCGTTTGCGGAGTTCTGCACCGTCGAACAGCGCCTTTTCGGGCATATCGCGCATCAGGTTGTTCAGGTCCACGACCTTTTCCACCCAATCGCTGAATGGCTGGGCAGCGGCCAGTTTGTCCTTGAGCTCGCGGTCGCGGTAAAGCCGCCCTTCGAGCATATCGACAGCGATCATCTGACCGGGGCCAAGCGCGCCTTTTTCGATGACGGTTGCTTCGTCCACGGGAACCATGCCCATCTCGGACCCAGCCACCAACAGGCCATCACCGGTGACGACATAGCGCAAAGGACGCAGACCGTTGCGGTCAAGCCCGCCACAGACCCAGCGACCATCCGTCATGGCCAGCGCAGCGGGGCCGTCCCATGGTTCCATGACCGCATTGCAATACCCGTACATGTCCTGCCAGGCCTGTGGCATTTCCACGGCCTGTTGCGACCATGCCTCTGGCACCAGCATGGTTTTTGCCATCGGCGCGTTGCGGCCTGCACGGACCAGCACCTCAAACACCGAATCCAAGGCGGCGGAATCGGACGCACCCGACGGGATGATCGGTTTGATATCCTCTGCCTTGTCACCGAACGCGCCCGACGCCATGCGGATTTCATGGCTTTTCATCCAGTTGACGTTGCCCTTGAGCGTGTTGATCTCGCCATTATGGGCCAGCATGCGGAACGGCTGCGCCAGCGACCATTGCGGGAACGTATTGGTCGAATAGCGCTGGTGATAGATCGCAAAGGCGCTCTCGAACCGCGCGTCCATCAGGTCGGGGTAAAACTCGGCGACCTGCTCGGCCAGCATCATTCCTTTGTAAATGACCGACCGGCAGGACAGCGAGCACAGATAGATGCCCGCGATCTGCGCGGCAGCGGCGGCCTTTTCGATGCGGCGGCGGATGATATACAGCTCGCGCTCGAATTCTTCTTCGGTCATGTCCTTTTCGCAGCGGATCAGGATCTGTTCGATCTCCGGGCGGGTGGCATTGGCCTTTTCGCCCAGAACTTCGGTGTTCACCGGCACATGGCGCCAGCCGTAAATATAGTGACCCATGCGCAAGACTTCGGATTCCACGATGGTCCGGCAGCGCTCTTGTGCGCCAAAATCGGTGCGGGGCAGAAACACCTGACCCACTGCGATCATCTTGTCATCGTCGGGTTCGTGACCGGTACGGCGAACTTGATCGTAAAAGAACGGAACGGGAATCTGCAAATGGATACCCGCACCGTCGCCAGTCTTGCCGTCGGCATCGACAGCGCCACGGTGCCAGATCGCTTTCAGTGCGTTAATGCCTTTTTCAACGACATCGCGTGACGGCGTGCCGTCGATCGCCACAACCAAACCCACACCGCAGGAGGCGTGTTCGTCATCATCGCGGTACATGCCATTTTCGGCCATCCATTTGCGCTTGGCTTCTTCTGCCGCTACCCAGGTCTGGTCATAGGTTGTCATCATAATCTCCTTCGGTGGGTCGGCACCGCTTGCGCGGCCGAGAATATTTGGCAGAGGCGTGGCGCTACGGCCGGAACCCGGATTCAATCACATTGCATTCGTAACGGGGCTGGTCGGTGAAAAACCCGGCCTCGCCAGGATAGATGAATTCGACGGGCGAAGAATCTGTGACCTGATCGGGTGTCACATCTTCCCAACCTTCGCCCAGAAAAAACAACCGATGCGTTTCGCTGACATATTGGCGACCGGACCCTGCGTAAATCTCGTTGCCATCGGCATCGGTTGTGCGGCCCTGGAATTCGGTCACAAGCAGGGTTTCACCGTCGATGACGATTGTTTCACCGGTCAGCATGTCAAAACCGACATGCCGTTCGATGCCTGCATCGGTATCAACGGTGAAATCCCAAGTATCAATTTGTGCTGCGAACAATTCTGTTAATGACGCGGGATCGGGTGCTGGCAGCTGCAACATTTCGGTGCCTGTCGTTTTATAGCTTTCCAGCCACTGGAACTGGTCATCAACGCGCTGCACGCTGAACACCCCGTTTTGTCCGATCAGGGCCAGCCATTGATCACCAGCGGGGTCCGCATCACAGGTCCAGACATTGACCATAACGCAATTGCGGTGCTGCACGGTCAGCTTGCCAGTGCAGCCCTGCGGCGGCGCAAAGCTTTGCTGCGCCGCGACCGGGGCCGCGACCATGAACACGATCAGCGCTGAAAGCAGCTTTGCCATCATTCTGCCGCGACCGATGCGGATTGCCCGAGATAATCGAGGATCGCTGTCGCCGCATCGCGCCCATCACGGATCGCCCAGACGACCAGTGATGCGCCGCGCACGATGTCACCGGCGGCATAGACACCGTCGAGGCTGGTTTTGCCGGTGGTGAAATCCGCCTTGATCGTGCCCCAGCGGGTCACGGCCAGTTCCGGCACGCCCCAGAGGGTGGGAACATCCTCTGGCTCGAAGCCAAGCGCCTTGACCACCAGATCGGCCTCTTCGATGTAATCGGCACCGGCAATCACCTCTGGCATCTGGCGACCAGTCGCATCAGGCGCGCCAAGGCGCATTTTCTGCACCTTCACGCCGGATACGGCATCACCTTCAAACCCAAGCGGTGCAGACAGCCAAACAAATTCGACGCCTTCTTCTTCCGCATTAGCGACTTCGCGTTGCGATCCGGGCATATTGGCACGGTCACGGCGATACAGACATTTCACGCTTTCGGCACCCTGCCGGATCGCGGTGCGCACACAATCCATCGCCGTGTCGCCACCACCGATGACGACAACGCGCTTGCCTGCAGCATTCAGCGCGCCGCTGTCGTATTCCGGCACCTCATCGCCAAAGGATTTGCGATTGCTTGCCGTTAGGTAATCAAGGGCGTTCACAATGCCTTCGGCGCTGGAATCGGGCAGATCACGGGTCTTGTAAACGCCAGTGGCGATCAGCACGGCATCATGCTTGCCGCGGATCGCGTCGAATGACAAATCCTCGCCCACGTTGCAATTCAGCACGAATTGCACGCCGCCATCCTCGAGCTGCGCCATGCGCTGCATCACGATGTCTTTTTCCAGTTTGAAACCGGGGATGCCATAGGTCATCAACCCGCCGCCACGGTCATAGCGGTCATAGACCGTGACCTGCACGCCCTGACGGCGCAGCATATCCGCGGCGGCCAGACCACCGGGACCAGCGCCGATGATGCCCACGCTTTCGGCGCGTTCTGCATGGGGGCGGATCGGCTGCACCCAGCCGTTTTCAAACGCCATATCGGTGATGTATTTTTCCACCGAACCGATCGTGACCGTGCCATGGCCGGATTGTTCGATCACGCAATTGCCTTCGCACAGACGGTCCTGCGGGCAGATGCGGCCGCAAATCTCGGGGAAAGTGTTGGTGGCCTGCGAAATTTCATAGGCTTCCTGCAACCGGCCTTCGGCGGTCAGGCGCAGCCAGTCAGGGATATTATTGTGCAGCGGGCAATGGGTCTGACAATAAGGAACGCCGCATTGCGAACACCGGCTAGCCTGTTCGGCAGCCTTGTCACGCGCGTATTCGGCATAGATTTCGTTGAAATCCTGCTTGCGCAAATCAGGTAGCCGTTTTTCGGGCATGTCCCGGTGAACGGTGGTGAATTTCAACATTTTTTGGCCAGCCATTGCCGTCCTCCCATCCAAGCGCAGACTTGGTTCTAGTGCGGGGGCAAAGAAATGAAAAGGCAGTATTGCTGACCTATATTGAAGTATTTTTATGAAGTTGGCGTTAACACCTGTATTTTTACCTCATATTAGGTAACATATGGGACCTATATCTTTGCTTCCATCAGATTTTCCTGAGGCTAGGGTGCAGTGAACGAATCACCGGGGCGGCTTTTATGACGATGTTCCACCTTTTGCTGGTTGCGCTGATCCAGGGCGTGACCGAGTTTTTGCCGGTTTCGTCGTCGGGCCATCTGATCCTGCTGCCAAGCCTGACAGGGATGGCCGATCAGGGGCTGATCATCGACGTGGCAGCGCACCTTGGCACGCTCACGGCGGTGATCGTGTATTTCTGGCCCGATGTGCGTCTGGCACTTTCCGGGGCGCTTCGCCTGCTACGCGGCAAGATCGATACACAAGGCGCGTTCTTGGCGCTATGCCTGCTGATCGCGACAATCCCCGTCATCATCGCGGGGCTTATTTTGAAAGTGACCGGTTTGGCCGACGCAATGCGCGGGATCGCGGTGATCGGATGGGCGATGCTGCTTTTCGGGATCGTGCTGTATATCGCCGACCAAAAAGGCGAGACGGTCAAGACCGCCGAACGCTGGACAATGAAAGATGCGGCGGTCATGGGGCTGTGGCAGGCGGTGGCGTTGATCCCCGGCACGTCACGGTCTGGCATCACGATCACGGCGGCGCGGATGCTGGGCTATGCCCGCCCCGACGCGGCACGGCTTTCAATGCTGATGTCGATACCGACGATCATCGCCTCTGGCGCATTGCTGAGCCTTGATGTCATTGGCACCGCCACGGCAGCGGACCTGCGCGACATTGCCATCGTCGCTGTCATGTCTGGTGTTGCTGCTTGGGCGGCACTGGCAATCATGATGCGACTGCTGCGCAGCGTCAGCTATACGCCTTATGTCATCTACCGCATCGGCCTCGGGATCGTGCTGCTGATGATCGCCTATAGTTAGGAGCGCAGGTTCTTGGCCGATTCCTTGATCGCGTCATATTGGCCCGACGGGCGGAACCGCCACAGGTAATCGGGCAGGACAGCCATCATTGCAGTAGGCACGATGCCCAGATCGGCAAAACCCTTGGCCCCGTCGCTGACGACATTGTCCAAGGCAAGATTTTCGACCTGGTCACGCGTCACAGGCGGCGTCACCAGACCCAGCGATACAATACGCAGAATGTTGAACGCACCCGCCATGATCCGCGCGGCCCAGAAAGGCATATTCAGGATCATCCGGCGGCGGCGCACCACAGCCAGCATCGTCTGCATCAATTCACGGAAGGTCGCGACATCAGGCCCGCCCAGTTCGTAGATGCCACCCGGCACCTCGCCCAGCACGCCCTTGACGGCGGCGGCGGCCACATCATCGACATAGACCGGCTGAAACTGCGTATCGGCACCGATCACCGGCAGAACGGGGCCAAGCCGCGTCATGCCTGCGAAACGGTTGAAAAATTGATCCTCGGCCCCGAAAATGATCGACGGGCGCAGGATCATCGCATCCGGCATATGGTCCAGCACGCCCTGTTCGCCAGCGGCCTTGGTACGGGCATAGGCGCTGACGGATGTGTCACTGGCGCCAATGGCCGAAATCTGCACCATACGCGCCACGCCCATCTCGGCCGCAATACGCGCAATGCGTGTGGCACCCTCGGCCTGTACGGCGGCAAAGGTGTTCTTGCGCAGCTCGGCCAGAACGCCGACGCAATTGACAACAGCATCGGCCCCATGCGTGACAGCCGCCACGCTGGCATCATCGCGGATGTTGCAAAAAACCGGCTCGACCTGACCGACGGCACCATAGGTGCGCACAAACATCGCCTCGTTCGTGTTGCGCACGGCGACGCGTACGCGCCAACCGTTTTGCGCCATGCGGCGGGCGATGTAACGCCCGACAAAACCGGATCCGCCGAAAATGGTGACAAGCTTTGACATAAGACAGCCTTTGTTCCCGTTCGCCCTCGTTTACCGCCCCGACCGGTGCCAGACAAGGCGCAATCAGGCGCTGTGAAAGATCCGACTGATTTCAGATCGAAAGCCGTTGACACGCCCGCGCCGCAGGCTTATTGCCCCGTCAGCACACCTGCCCAGGTGGCGGAATTGGTAGACGCGCTAGCTTCAGGTGCTAGTATTGGCAACGATGTGGAGGTTCGAGTCCTCTCCTGGGCACCAGAACCTCCCCGATATCTCCAAGAAAACCAACAATAACTTAGTGTTTAGTGTTTTTCTGGACCATTTTCGGGACCGCTTTTGGGACCACTTGTGTCGATTTCGGGCTGTGATTTGTCAGGTCTGGCGGGTCGATTTAGGTTGCACCGCGTGATCCTGCGGCTGAGATTACTCAGCATGGACCAGAAGATGCCCTTGAAGCTGCCTCGCTACGTGTTCCGCCGCGCCAATGGCTCGTACCGGTATAAGCGCAACGTGCCCAAGGCGCTGCGTGAAGTAATTCCCAAAGCAACCGTGTACCGCCAACTCGGAGAAAGCTACGATGAGGCGATCCGAAGGCTTCCGGTCGTTCATGCTGAGATAGAAGCGCTGTTCGACCAGGAGCGTAACACACCCAGCAGTGTGAGGGCCAAGTCCCTGGTGCGTGAGCACTTGGGAGCCTGGCATGCCGACGTGTTTGCGGAAGGTGTGGTTGAACCGGAATGGGACATCACAGACGACTTCCGGGAGCTGGCTGCGGAACTTGAGGGCAGCACACCGGCTGACGTGGTCCGCCAGGTTGGCAGCGCCAGGTTGAAGCCAGAGCCGATGACCCTGCACAGGGTGCTGACAGAATACTGTGCCTACAAGTGCGACGGCAGTGTAGAGCACACAGACCTCAAGACCCGCATTGAGCGCATCAGGAAGGACCTGGTCATTGTGCTTGGCAAGAACAGGGTGGAGTGGACACCGCTGGCCGACATCAACCGTGCTGATGCCAACACGTTCCGGGACTACCTGCTGAACCGCATGGCACCAAACTCAGTTCTACGTACCCTTGGGGTCATCAAGGCTGCCATGAACCACGTGATCATCGAGAACGATCTCGAGCAGCGCAACGTGTTCCAAGGCATCAAGATCAAAGGTGCGGGGGCGAGCAAGGATGACCGCCTGCCCATGAGCGATGCCCAGCTGGAAGCCCTGCTGCAGAGTATCAAAGCAACCCCGAGCCTATGCCCTGCTTATCACCCTCGCAGACAGCGGCGCCCGCCTTGCAGAAATCGTCGGGCTCGAGGCAAACGACATCGACCACGAGGCTGGCTGCCTGCACATCCGCCACAACACGCTCCGCCGCCTGAAGACCAAAACGTCAGAACGCACGATCCCGCTGTCCCCCAGAGCCATAGCGTGCCTCAAGCACCAGCAAGCGCAGGCCCTCGGCACAGACCCCATCTTCCCACAATATGCCCGACCAAGGGGGAGTGATGCGGCGTCCGCCATGCTGATGAAGCGGCTAAGGACACAGATCAGTGATCCCAAGGTGACTATCCACTCGCTCCGCCACCGGATGAAGGACAAGCTGCGCAATACTGGCTGTCCTGAGGCCATCTCCCTGGCCATCCTGGGTCACAGCACCAACACCGTCGCTGCGAACTATGGCTCAGGCTATGCCCTAGAGGTCATGCGGGAGCAGATGGAGCGGGTGTGGGGATAATGCAGAGGCACGAGGATATTTTATCACCTGAGAAAGCCCGAGCGTTTAACCCGTTCCTGTGTGCAATCTCCGATAAGCTGAAGGCGCTTATCGTAGAAGTGCAAAAACAAGTGAGCGGCTATGAAGCTTATTACAAGACCCGCGAACGCGTGCGTAGACCAGCAGATCAGATCACCTTTGAGCGAACAATTGAGGCGATCCTGTGTGACCTTTGTGCCGTTACGCTTGAGCCGCAGCACAACAGCCTACACCTCCCGCTGAGTAACAAAATCCTGCGAGCGAAGTCGCGGTACAAAGGCATCGCCCTTGGCAAAACCCTCCCAGACATTCTGAACATACTGTCAGCACCCGAGATGGACTTCGTTGTTGTCGAGAAAGGCCATAGCAACTTCAAGATTGTCGATGAAGATCTGAACATGGCCTTTGCGGGGGGACGACAAACCATCCTGAGGGCAGGACAAAAACTGCTCTCACGCATAGAGCGCTTTGAGATCACAAAGGATGACCTAGGCCATGCGTCCGAGGAAGAGGTGTTGGTGCTCCGTGCGCCCAAGCGTCATGCGGCCAGCATTGCAGAGTATGAGGAATATGAGGACAATCAGGCGACCTTAGGTCTGCGCAGGCAAATGACCGGTATCAATGCGTGGCTAGGGGCTGCGGACATCAGCTGCAGTTACCCAGACGCGAATGCTGCGCAGCGCCGCCTCCGCCGCATCTTCAATAACTCGGACTTTGCGCAGGGGGGCAGGCTTTATGGTGGGTTCTGGCAGTCGATGTCCTCAGATGAACGACAAGAGCATATCAGCATCAATCAGGATGCTGTGGTGGAGTGTGACTACGGCCAGATGAACATCTTGCTGTTGTATGCGGTCGCGGCAGCACAAGACCACCTGCCTCCAGGTGACCTCTACGACCTGTCGGAATATGGTATCCCAGTGAGCTGTCGTCCGGGCATCAAGAAGGTGATGCAAACGGTCATCAACAGCACGGTACTGCCCAGACGACTACCAAAGAGGTCTCGCAAGCACTTCCCTCCAAGGATCAGCCTCGGGGACATCCTCGCAGCCATCCAGGAGAAGCACCCAATGATCTTCCCGCTAATGACCTCAGGGATAGGCATGCAGCTGTTCCGCACAGAAGCCGATATCCTTGTAGATGTCCTCGAAGCTCTCAGGTCGAAAGGTATCGTCGCCCTCCCCGTCCATGATGCTGTTATTGTTGCTGATGAAGACAAAGACACAACACGGACGATCATGAAGGCAGTCTTCAAGGATCACACAGGGATCACCCCTCAGGTCACCCTAGGGTAGGACCCTGGGGGTTAGGTATGTTTGTGATGAACAACATAAGAACAATAACACCCTAAAGGGACCCTCTAAGGCTCCTCATATAGGGGACCCGTATGGCAGGCCATGTCAGATGCTCCACAGTAACAGATCCGAAAATCTGACTAGACCACTATCATGCTTGCCCCATGCACGACGCGATAGATGTCTAGTTTGAGGGCTAGAACTATCAGCAGGGATACCACAGCAACGCCACAAAGCCCCTCGAAAGAGCGAAATAGGGACATCAAAACGATCATGATCTCGAGTTCCAGATCCAGGGCGTCAACATAGCTCATGGAATACGTCTAATGTTCCGCCGTCATAAGAAAGTTAGAACATGAACGCTTGGCGTTTGAACGGATTTGACGTTAGGCTAAAATGACCAGCAGGGGTTGCAAAAATCTCTGTACTAGAGGCCGCATGAAAGAGCAGAGCTTTTGTCGAAAGAATTTGACCCCTTACCGGACACAAGTGCCGAGCGCGACATCGAACGGCATGAAAGGCGATCCGCACAAGGTCTCGATTATTTTCCTTTCAAAGACGGTCTCGGTCGCTTCTATAAACTCGGACCTGAGGTTCAATATACAAGAGACGATGCTGACGAAGTGCTACGTATCGTATCCTCTTGGTACGTGAAAAAGAACAATGCTTATTATGACGTAGAAAACCTGCAGGTGAAGTATCAGCCGCATGATATTAAGCAAGTGATTGTGCAACGAATGGTCGAAACCTTCCCGTTATGGCAATTAAGTGATCAAGGGTGGCGAGATTTTTTTAAAATACTCCTTGATCCACCGGTAAACAAGTTAAACCCGGAGCGCAGCATTGCTGTTTGGTCAGGAAAACAGGTATTTATTCCGCAAAACGATCAAAAAGTCATATTTGAAAAGGGAACAGCTACGATCAATACTTGGTCGCGTCCCATCTATCGCAAAACGGTTGGGGTTGAAGCTTCTGCGTTCAATGATTTCATCGAATATGTAATTCCCAACGATGCAGAACGAGACGTTTTTCTAGACTGGTTGGTTTGGGTTCTGCGGTATGAAGCCCAAAAGCCGGCATGGGCCATCATGCTTTATTCAGAAAAGCAAGGTACGGGTAAATCTACACTAGCTGAAGTTTTAATAGAACTATTCGGAAGACTAAATACTGGGCGCGTCAACGGCGTTAACAAACTTATTGGTCGCTTCAATAAAGAGGTCCTAGAAAATAAATTGGTTATTGTTGAAGAGGTCGAGGTCAAACGCGGCTCACCCCAAGCAAATGCGATTAAAAGCTTGGTGACTGAAGATAGCATAATGGTCGAGGCCAAGCTCATGCCTGTCTATGTCCAGCAGATCCACTGTGCCTTCCTTATGACCACAAACCACTTACCTCTTTGGCTAGAAGAATCCGATCGGAGGTTTTTCATTCTGAACTTTGATCACCATGGCTATGCTAATGGCGGTAAGGACTACAACAGATTTACCAAACTAGTGGGCGCGGTAAAGCTTCAAATCAAAAAACCAGAAGGGGTAAAGGGTATCTATGATCAACTGATGCGCCGCGATGTACCACAAGATTTTGGGCTTAAAGTAGACATTACAAAACATCGCACTGACATCATGGAGAGATTACAGGATCTCGCACCTGACGCTGCTAAGCAAGTGCTAGAGGAAACGCTAAAAGATAAAAACATTGTCTTCGTGCCAATGAAGTTAGCCCATCAACTTATTAATAAAATTACACCTAGAGAGATAAATGCTCAAACACATATTTTCAGCGAGCTAGGCTGGCGAAAGGGGAAGTTTGCCTGGGATGGCGGGCCACAAAACCGTGCTTGGTATCTGGTATTGGATGAAGACAAACTGCCTAACCGTGGTAAAGTATATACTCGGAATATGACAAGTCCTAAATGTGATTTTGGCTGGTCGACTATGGCATCTCAGGTGGATGCGGTGCGTACCATTTTACGGTTAGAAGAAAAAAACAAAAGTGAAGAATTCTTGAGAGTATAAGAGGAGTGATACGCATAAATGAGAACACGATTGACGACTGGCTGCTCAGTGCTCAAAGAAAATTAGAGTACTGGGAGCCCGATATATTTTTTGAAGAACTTCGCACTCCCCGACGCGACGCCTATGCGTCAACATTTCAGCGACCGGAAGCGGCTCTAGAGTTAATAAAAGATAAGCTTGAAGCTGCAAAGGTTCGCGCACCGAGGCCCTTCCATATAATGAACATTGAGGCGCCTGGAGGGTGTTGGGAGTTGGGCACACAAATCAGCCCTGATTTAACTACATTTATGGCGCCTAATGGGCATAAAATAGACACCGAGACATATAGGTTCGTTTACCTTCTATGCCATGCAATTGTGGTCGATGAGCACGATGTTGTTCGCCACCAATGCAACAATCGAGCATGTATACGACCAGATCATTTACTCTTGGGCACACAGGCGCAGAATGTTCTGGACGAAGATCGGCGTAAATATGCTGGGCATACATCTCAGGGACGCGGCCAAGCCTTAGATGCCCAGGTCAAAAAGCACTTGCAGCGTCGACCTGATCCTTTCGTGGTTGAGCCACTGGCCCACGATGAGACCACAAAGCCCTCAGACCAGTGGGATTAGATCAACCAGAAATCTGTCTGATGTGGATGTTGTCTACTTGTCTGTCTGTCTAGTTTGTACTGGTCTCCGTCCCCCCAGGAACTGAGCAAACCTGGGCATCTATGATGATACCAATCATCATGGAGAACGATCATGTTTACGACCTTCACGGCCCTTGCGCTTGCAGGGGGCGGGCTTCGGCTTGTCTTGCAGTGGCAGCTGAAACGCCGATGGCAGATAGCTCTGAGTGTACCCCAAGCTCTGGCTGGGGCTCTCGTGGTTCTGGCAGGCCTGCCCGAGTTCCTCAAACCCATCCCCTTCCCTATCCCACTCGGCCTCACGCTTGGCCTGCTGTTGCCTGACCTTGTGCTGACGCGGAGGGGGTTATGACAGACTGGCAGCTCAAAGAGGACGACGTGGTTGTCCTACGCCCCCTCGATGACATCCCCGAGCACCTATTCCGGGTCTTGGACGTCTATGACGACTGCATCACCGGCTACTCGCTGACAGGACCTCTCGAAGGGATCTACGGCGAACCCGGTCTAGAGCTGATCCTGCGGGTCCACTCGCGCAGCACCTGAGGCAATCAGGGAAGGGGTTAAACCCTGACCCCTGTTGATCCCACTCACAAAAACCCAATCACACCATCAAACTGGGGCTATTGCCCCGCTAGGAGACATCATGTCCACACAGATAAAGTATGCCTACAGGCGGCATAACACATGGATCTACCGCCGCACCTACCCAGTCCAGTTACACGACATACTGGGGTCCTCGCTCAAGCGGTCCCTGCATACCGCTGATGCCAAGGTTGCGGCCAAACGGGTGGCAGAGCTGAACACCACCTTTGAGGCGATTGTGCTGGAGGCACAGGCCAAGCTGGCTGACGGTGTACAGTCAGGTGAGCCCCCTCAGCTTGCCATCGCCGTTCCGCGTTACCAGCGGGCCCGGCTGTTGGGCGAGCAACCGGTTCAGGAGGTCGCTGCCGTCTACTTGGCAGAGGTCTCCGTCCGCCTGCGTCCGGGCAGCTACAAGTCAGTCCGCTTTGCTTTAGAGCTGCTGACCTCACACGTGGGAGCGCGCAAACTGGGCGACCTGAACGATACGCTGGGCAAGGAGGTGCTTGGGTATATAGCACGGCTCTCTCCCAACATCCGCAAGTACAGCCAGGCACAGGGGGCGTCGCTGGCAGAGCTGGCCACATTGTCGGAAGAGCACGAGGGAATATCCCTGACGGCCCAAACCCAGCGGCGCATCTGGCGACAGTTACAGCAGTTCCTTGACTGGTGTGTTCGGTCGGGGACCTTGGAGGCAAATCCTTGGGACGGGCTTGCAGTGAAGGAACGGCCAGAGGTCCGATCCCACAGGGTCCTGACTGACGCTCAGGTCTCTCTGCTCCTCAACACGAACGACAGGGTGCTTCACAGCGCCCTTCTTTTTTGTCTGCTCACTGGGATGCGCTCAGGGGAGGCCTGTGGGCTCTTGGCAGAGGACGTCAGCACCAAGGGCAACCTCGGGCGGTTTGTGCAGATCCGGCCTAATGCTGTGCGGTTACTCAAGTCCAAAGCAGCAGAACGGGAGGTACCCCTGCATCCGGTGCTGGAGACCCTCTTGGATACCACCTTGCCAACCTCAGGTAGGCTGTTCCCGAACCTCAGCGTGGACAAGGTCGTCAAGCGCTATGCCTACCTCCGCAGGCAGCATCCTGAGCTCGGCAGCACCGTGTTCCACTCAACCCGCAAGTGGTTCATCACCCAGTGTGAACGCACTGGTGTTCCTGAGCACTTCACAGCCACCCTCGTTGGCCATCAGTCAGCGCGGTCCGAGAACAAGCTCACCTATGGTCTCTACTCGGCTGGCATCAGTGACACCCAAAAGCGGGAGATCATCGACCAAATCAGGCTGCCTCAGGACGTGCTGCTATGAGCGCCCTCCGTATCCCTGACATCGAGGCCTTCGAGGAGCGGGCTGCCATCGCTGAATACGATGGAGGGCTGACAAGGCTGCAAGCCGAAAGCCTCGCTGCAACACAGCAGGGCTTTGCCTCAGCTGGTGCGTACTGGCGATGGCTCGCTGACTATGTAGTCAACCGAGGGCTTGGTTAGACCGCGAAAAAACACCCCCGTCCGGCTTCCCTTCGCGGGAGGCCGGGCGGGGGGCTTTGTTGCACAAATCCTATCATGAGGGGATTCACTGTGTGAATCCAGCGTGGTAGCGGGTTGCGATGAGCAGCTGGACACCGACGACGTACAAGACCCGGAACTGGGCAGAGTACAATCATTGACTTAAGCAGCGGGGATCGCTGTCGATCTGGTTTGATCCAGAGATGTCATGGGAAGCAGAGGCCTCTGGACGCCGTGGGCGTCAGAAAACCTACAGCGATGCAGCCATCCAAGCCTGTTTGACCCTCAAGGTACTATTCGGCTTGCCCTTGCGGCAGACGACCGGGTTTGTGGAGAGCTTGCTGAAACGGGTTGAGCTGGACTGGTCGGTGCCGGACTTCAGTACCCTGTGTCGGCGTCAGAAGACGTTGTCCGTCGCCATCCCTTACAAGGGATCAGCAGGACCACTTCACCTGCTTGTCGACAGCACAGGCATTAAGGCTGAAGGCGAAGGAGAGTGGAATGCCCGCAAGCATGGCGGTCCAAAGCGCCGCTTGTGGCGCAAGATCCACATTGGGGTCGATGAGGAAACGCTGGAGATCCGCGCGATCGAGGTGACGAGTAGCAGCATTGGGGACGCCCCGATGCTGCCAGACTTGCTCAGCCAGATCCCACCTGATCAGGAGCTTGGCAGCGTCACGGCGGACGGAGCATATGATACACGCAAATGCCATGATGCGATTGCGGCACGCAATGCGCACGCCGTCATACCCCCGCGCAAGAACGCTAAGATGTGGAAACCTGACACAGCAGGAGCGAAAGCGCGTAACGAAGCAGTGCGATCCTCAAAGTATCTGGGTCGTGCTTTGTGGCGAAACCTGACTGGATATCACCGCCGGAGCCGCGTTGAGACAAAAATGCATTGTGTGAAACTACTCGGTCAGCGCCTCTCGGCGCGGGACTTCGATCGCCAGGTTGCAGAGATCCAGATCCGTGCCGCGATCCTAAACGGCTTCACAGCTATTGGCATACCGCGTACGGTGGCCGTAGGCTAAATCCGTCCGGAGTCAGGGGAAACACGTCCCCAAGAGGGTTTGTGCAACAAAGCCCGCGGGGTATATCAGGCAAAGAGGTGACGCCGTTCCTGCTACAACGGATCTTCGAGCTTTCGGGCGGGCAGAGCCTCAAGGCCAACATTGCTTTGGTCGAGAACAACGCGTGGCTGGCCGCCGAAATAGCTGCCGCCTTTCACACATGATTTCCGCCATCAGCAACTACCAAAACGGACAAACGAAAGACATCAACGCAAAGGTGGTCAACTCCAGAGAGAACGCCTAATTCAACGATCGTCGAAGCGCCAATGTTGCCTCAATCAAGGCAAGAGCAGCGACAAACGCCAAAAGTGGCCAGGTGCCCAATTCTACGATAAACCAGCCTGCAATCAGCGGGAAACCGAATATGCCAATAAAATAAGTGAGCGCAAAGAGCTGTAGGGTCTGTGCACTGAGGTGCTCATCGGCATCGTTGGCTGTCACAGTGACAAGGAGCGGATAGGATATCCCGTAGCCAACCGCAAAGAGAACAGCCACCAACATGTACAGCGGAAAACTTGCGCCGCTGAAGATGAATATCACGACGCTGATAGACATCACATATAATAGCACTGCAATCGTGCGATACGGGTTTGTTCCACCCTTGAAACGCGACAAAATCAAACGAAAAACCACAACTGTAATGGTATAGATCAAGAAGAAACTGGCGTAATTAAGGCCCCTTGCATCTGCGAACACCGTTTGAAAATTGATCATTCCAGCGAAGACACTGGCCCCGAGGCAGATCATCATGATCGGCAAGAACGAGCGCGATGCGATGACGCCCGACAAAGCGGCGCGTGTGATCCTCGAAGGCAGTTCGGCCCGCGGGTTGATCGCGTGTGCCTTGATCGGGCGATCGAGAAACAAAAACAGGATGGCACTGACGATGCACAGGGCCGCAGTCACGAAAAATGCATGGCGCACGGAAAATCCGGCACCTTCAAGGACAGCTGCCAGGACAGGGGAAAGACCAAAGCCTGCCATGACGAACACCGAAAGGAGGGTAAAAAAGCGTACGCGCATGTCCGCGTTGACAAGCCTCGACAGTACAACCGGACCGAGCGAATAAGTGAGCCCCCACCCAAACCCCAACAAGAGGCTGGCCACGACCAAACTGATCCCAACGACATCAACAAAGCCATAAAGAAAAAGGGAAACGGATATCGCAATGCAAGCCCCGCTCAACGTGCGCTGTCGTCCAAAATAGTCAGACAGATGACCCGAGAAGTAGACAGTCACGATAGTTGAGATCGTCGTCGCAAAAAGCATGCTGCCCACGACTTTTTCATCAGCCCCGAAACTGTCAAACAGCCTCGGCAGCATAAAGGTGAGGCCATATGCTCCAGCTTGCAAAAAGATGGCCGTGAAGAATAAAACGTAGAGATATCCTCGCGACATTTTCACGATCCTAGAGAGTACTTCTTTGCATGGTAATCAAGATGTCAGAATTTCTGACCAGTTTTTTTTCCAGATTGCCTGGACTCCGATGATCTGGAATTCCGGATTCATTCCGTTTCGTTGTTAAGTCTTCGTTTCTTTGACCAATGCCACCCGAGCTATGTCATCGCAGCGGGCGGCGGGTCTGCGCAACGCAGTGCTGTATGCGGCACTGTGATGTTCGTCGGCGGCTACGTAAAAACCAGCGTGCGCTGCCCGCTCAGCATGACGCGTCCTTCAAGGTGCATCTTGACAGCGCGCGCCAGAACCCGCGCTTCGATATCACGGCCGACCGCCACAAGATCGTCCGGGGTCATGGAATGGGCGACCCGCTCAGCCTCCTGCTCGATGATCGGCCCTTCGTCGAGGTCGGCGGTAACATAATGCGCCGTGGCCCCGATGAGCTTGACCCCACGTTCATGCGCTTGGTGATAGGGCTTGGCCCCCTTGAAGCTGGGAAGGAACGAGTGGTGAATATTGATCACCCGCCCCGATAGCGCGCGCGAAAATTCGTCAGACAGCACCTGCATGTAACGCGCCAGAACCACCAGATCGGCGTCTGTTTCCTCGACCAGCGTCAGCAGTTCCGCCTCGGCTTCGGCCTTGGTTTCACGGGTTACAGGCAGGTGGTAAAAGGGCAAACCTTCGTGTTCCGCGATGCGGCGCGCATCTGGATGGTTCGAAACGATGGCCACGACTTCAGCATCGAGCCAGCCAACACGAACTTGGTACAGAAGATGCAGCATTGCGTGATCAAAGCGCGACACCATGATGAGCAGGCGCGGCTTGCGTGCCGTATGGCGGAGGTTCAAATCCATATCAAACTGCACCTTGATCGGTGCGAGCGCGTCGAGGATGCGGGTCTCATCGCCGTCCTCTGCCAGAAACGCAACGCGTAGGAAAAAGCGATCACTCTGGCGATCCCAGAACTGCGCGGTCTCGACGAGATTGGCCCCCTGGGAGGCCAGCGCGGACGTCACCGCCGCCACGATCCCCGGTGCCGCGTCGCAGGATAGTTTCAGGATGAATTGTGGTTCGGATGGCTCCCGCAAAACTGGATTTGGCTCAGCATTCCGGCAGGTTGACAGCAAGGCCTCCAAGGCTCGTCTCCTTGTATTTGGTGTTCATGTCTTCGCCGGTCTGGCGCATGGTCTCGATGCAATTGTCGAGCGGCATGAAATGCGTACCGTCCCCACGCAGCGCGAGACTTGCAGCGCTGACCGCCTTTATGGCCCCCAGACCGTTGCGTTCGATGCAGGGCACCTGCACCAGCCCAGCGGCGGGATCGCAGGTCATGCCAAGGTGATGCTCAAGCGCGATTTCAGCTGCGTTTTCAATCTGTTCATTTGTGCCACCAAGTGCTGCGCACAGTCCGGCTGCTCCCATGGCCGAGGCGCTGCCAACTTCGGCCTGACAGCCACATTCCGCCCCAGAGATCGACGCGCGGTGCTTGATCAGCCCGCCAATGGCCGACGCCGTCAGCATCATCGTTTGCACACCGGCATCAGTGGCCCCGATGCAGTGGTCGCGGTAATAGCGCACGACCGACGGCACGACACCCGCCGCGCCGTTGGTGGGCGAGGTGACAACACGGCCCCCGGCGGCGTTTTCTTCGTTCACGGCCATTGCGTAGACCGACAGCCAGTCATTGGCGACATGCGGCTGGCTGCGGTTGTTTCCGCGTTCCGCCAGAAGCTGTTCGTGCATCGCTTTGGCGCGCCGCTTGACGCTCAGCCCACCGGGCAGAATGCCGTCTATCCGAAGGCCGCGGTCGATAACGGCGTTCATCACGTCGCAGATACGGGTGATCTGACCAGACAGCTCGCGTGGCTGGATGTTCTGATGGGCGCATTCATTCGCGCGTTTCATCTCAGCGATGCTCTTGCCCGATGCGCGGCCCATCTCCAGCATCTCGGCTGCTGATCCGAAGGGATAGGGATAACCCATCGCGTCCTTCTCGGCGTGCAGCGTCTTCGTCTTGGCGGCCTTTTCGGTCTCAAGCTCGGCCTCGGTCACGACAAATCCACCGCCAACCGAATAGTAGGTCTGCGTCATGTAGGGATTCCCGCGTTCGTCGAACGCGCTCAGTACGAGCCCGTTGGCATGGCCCGGCAAAGGTGGGCCAAAATCAAACACAAGATCGCTCTCGGGGTCGAAATCGAGCGTACCCAGCCCCGGCGGGCTGATGCGTTTGATGCGGCGGACTTCGGTCTCAAGTTCTTCGGCAGCATCGGGATCAAGCGAGGCAGGCAGATACCCGATCAGCCCGAGGATGACCGCGCGGTCCGTTCCGTGGCCCTTGCCCGTAAAGGCGAGCGACCCATGAAGTGAGGCCCCCAGGCGGGTCAGCGTGCCCGCTCCGGGAATTTTTTCGGCCCCGCCGCGCAGATCGTCGAGGAAACGCGCGGCAGCGGTCATCGGCCCCATCGTGTGCGACGAAGAAGGGCCGACACCGATCTTGAAGATGTCGAAAACCGACAAGAACATGACTTACACGCCGTCAGTGTAGATCGGGTGGGCTTCACAAAGCGCGCGCACCTCTTCCAGCACCGCTGCCTCGACAGCGGCGTCGCCTTCAGGATTCGCCGACAACGCGTCAATCACCATGAGAACCAATTCACCCACCTTGCGGAATTCGGCCTCGCCAAAGCCGCGCGTCGTGCCTGCGGATGTGCCAAGGCGCACGCCGGAGGTGACAAAGGGTTTTTCAGGATCAAACGGAATGGCGTTCTTGTTGCAGGTCAGCCCTGCCCGTTCGAGTGCGATTTCCGCCGCCTTGCCGGTCACACCTTTGGGGCGCAGATCGACCAGAACCATGTGGCAATCGGTGCCGCCCGACACCACGCCCAGTCCGCCCGAAACCAGCACCTCAGAAAGCGCACGTGCATTGGCAATCACATCCTTTGCATATTGCTTGAACGAAGGCTGTAGCGCTTCGCCAAAAGCCACGGCCTTGGCCGCAATCACATGCATCAGCGGGCCGCCCTGATTGCCAGGGAACACGGCGGAGTTGAACTTCTTGGCCAGTGCTTCGTCATTGGTCAGAATGATCCCGCCACGTGGGCCGCGCAACGTCTTGTGCGTAGTCGAAGTCACGACATGAGCATGCGGCACCGGATCAGGATATTCGCCCGCCGCGATAAGGCCCGCGTAATGCGCCATGTCGACCATTAGATAGGCACCGACTTCGTCGGCAATGGCGCGGAATGCTGCGAAGTCCATGTGCCTTGGATAGGCCGACGCGCCCGCGACGATCAGCTTTGGCTTCGTCTCAAGCGCGACTTTGCGCACGTTGTCCATGTCGATGAGTAGATCGTCCTTGGAGACCTCATAGCTGACCACATCGAACCATTTGCCCGACATGGTGACGGGCGAACCGTGCGTCAGGTGCCCACCATGCGCGAGGTTCAGCCCCATGATCCGGTCGCCCGGTTTCAGCAGGGCAAGGAACACGGCCTGATTGGCCTGCGCGCCGGAATGCGGCTGTACGTTGGCAAAACCCGCGCCGAAGAGCTCTTTGAGACGGTCGATGGCGATCTGCTCGACAGTGTCGACATGCTCACACCCGCCGTAGTAGCGACGACCCGGATAGCCCTCGGCGTACTTGTTGGTAAGCACCGATCCCTGCGCCAGAAGCACATCGCGGCTGACGATATTTTCAGATGCGATCAGTTCGATCTGGGTCTGCTGACGGTCAAGCTCAAGGCTGACGGCATCAGCAATGGCGGTGTCGGTGATGCGGGTGGTTTTAGCGGAATCGAGCATGGGATGGGTCCTTTCAGACATAAGGAAGGGGTCGCGCCCTTTGTCAGGGCGCGTCAATTGTACGGTTGAGGTCGGGCGTTAAAGACCGATAGCCAATTCGCGCGCAGCGATTTCAAGCAGGCCGTGCACATGCGGAAAGAACGACCGCCAGACTTCAATGCGGAAAGCGTCTTCGCCATCGCGGATCAGCACAACTTGGGCATAATCGAACACCGTCCGCTTGGCGCTGCCGTTGGCCATGCGCGACAGGTCAAGTGGGCACGCCACGGACAGCAAATCCAAGGCAGCAGGACCAGTGACGCTGATGGTCAACTCACGGTCCGAGATCACCACAAGGCTGTGTGGTGTCTTTTCGCGCACAGCGTTAAAGGCCGCGACAATCGCCTGCTGGTCAGCCTCTGCGGCGTGTAGCAGCCACTCGTCAGGACCAATGCAATAGGCTGCGCGATCCCCGTTCTGTTCGCCCTGCCCGATCTTGGTGGGCAAGGTCAGGCCAAAAGCCTTGGAGACTGTCGCCAAATCGGCAGGCGCGATGCGCAGGTTAAAGCGCGCCACTGGTGGCAGTACAGAAACCGATACCGCGTCAAAAGATGTCACCGGAGCATTCATGATCTTGTTCTCCTCATTCGACCTTCAGGCGGTCGCCCGCGGGGTCATAAAAAACGGTTCCTGTAACCTTAGCTTTAACGATCGCGCCATTCTCGGCTGGGATGTGCAGGGTGTCATCCATCCGATCGAACCCGCCCTCGACCACCGCCATCGCGATGGAGCGGCCCAGCGATTCCGACCAGTAGGATGACGTCACATGCCCGATCATCTTCATGGGCTTGGGCTGGTTTGGGTTGTCCACGATCTGTGCGCCTTCGACCAGAACGGTTTTGGGATCCTCGGTCAGAAGGCCGACAAGCTGCTTGCGGTTCGGCGCCACGATGTCGGGCCGGTCGAGCGATCGTTTGCCGACGAAGTCGGACTTCATCTTGCCAATCGCCCAGCCGATACCCGCGTCCAGCGGTGTCACCGTGCCATCGGTGTCTTGACCAACGATGATAAAGCCCTTTTCGGCGCGCAGAACGTGCATGGTTTCAGTGCCATAAGGACAGATGTCGTATTTCTTGCCCACTTCCCACAGCTTTTCCCAAAGCGCGCGGCCATGACGGGCGGGCACGTTGATCTCAAAGCCAAGCTCTCCAGTGAAGCTGATCCGGAAGAGCCGCGACGGGAAACCGGCGACTGTACATTCACGCACCGACATATGCGGAAACGCTTCGGCGGAAATATCCGCGCCTTCGACAAACGGCTCTAGCACCTTGCGCGCGTTCGGACCGTTGAGTGCAATGGTCGCCCATTCCTCGGTCGTGGAGGTCAGCCAGACCTTGAGATCGGGCCATTCCGTCTGGATGTAATCCTCCATCATGTTCAGCACACGCGCGGCACCGCCGGTTGTTGTGGTGACGTGAAACAGATCATGGCGCATACGGCCAATGACACCGTCATCGCGGATGAACCCGTCCTCGCCCAGCAGCAGACCATAACGTGCACGCCCTACACCCAACTTGGTCCACGGATTGGTGTACATCCGGTTCATGAACTCGGTCGCATCGGGGCCGGAGACCTCGATCTTGCCGAGGGTGGAAGCATCGAAAATGCCCAAGGATTCACGGGTCGCCTTGCATTCGCGGGCCACGGCCTTGTGCATGTCCTCGCCCGCTTTGGGGAAGTACCATGCCCGCCGCCAAAGAGCGACCGGCTCGAACTCTGCGCCATTTTCCTCGGCCCAGCTGTCGATCGGCGTGCAACGTGTCACCTCGAAATGGGTACCTTTGTGATAGCCCGCGAACGCCCCGAATGTCGTCGGTGTATATGGCGGTCGGAAGGTCGTGAGACCCACTTTCGGCGCCTCTTTTCCAAGCGCGTCGGACGCGATGGTCAGACCGTTCATGTTTGACAGTTTGCCCTGATCGGTCGCCATGCCGTTGGTGGTGTAGCGTTTGACATGCTCGATGGATTTCATGCCTTCACGCACGGCCAGACGAATGTCCTTGGCGGTCACGTCATTCTGGAAATCCACAAAAGCCTTGGCTTTGCCGGGGTTGCGGTCGGTGGGCAGTTCCTTTTGAGTTATGCCGGTGCCGGTACGATCTTCAGCAACTTCGTAGGTTGCGCTGCCCGCTTTGCCACCGAGCGACTTGACCGCATCCATGCCAGCCTTTGTACCATCGTCAAGCGCGGCAGCGATGCCCCAGAGCCCGCGGCCGGCACCTGCGATATGCACGTCTTCGGTTTTGTGGCCCGGCAAATAGACCTTGGCGTCCGCATCCCAATCGAGTGAGCCTTTGGTGTGTGAGAAAAGATGCAACGAGGGCGTCCACCCGCCGCAGACCAGGACCGCGTCGCAGAACAGCATATGCCCGGCGCCGACCTTGCCGTTGCGCACAGGATTGACGCGCAAAGCGCTGACGCGCAGGCGACCCTTTGTCCCTGTGGCCGTGTATCCCAGATAGGTTTTGATCCCACGGGCCTTCGCCGCATTCTGTAGCGCTTTTGGCAATTCATTGCGCGTATCGACAATCGCAACCACGCTTGCGCCTGCGTCGGCCATGTCGAACGCGCTGTACCACGCGCTGTCATGGCTGGTCAGGACAACAGGTTTCTTTCCGACCAGCACGCCAAAGCGGTTGAGGAACGTCTGTGCGGCCCCGGCCATCATCACGCCGGGCGTGTCGTTGCCATCAAAGACCATCGGACGTTCAATCGCCCCCTGCGCCAGCACAACCTCTTTTGCGCGCACCCGCCACATCCGTTCGCGCGGTGCACCGTCGGGCACATCGCCCATGTGATCGGTCAGTTTCTGAACCAGCCCGATCATGTTCTGATGGTAATACCCCATCGCAGTTGTGCGCGTCATGCGACGGACGTTGGGCATGCGGTCAAGCTCTGCCATAGCACCCTCAAGCCAATCCCAAGCGGACTGTCCGTCGATCGACACAGAGGGTTCGGACAGGATCGTGCCGCCCATTTCCGAGTTTTCATCCACCAGAACCACCTTGGATCCTGCGCGCCCAGCGGTCAGCGCAGCAGCGATGCCTGAGGGACCAGAGCCAACAACCAGCACGTCGCAGTGCATATAACGGCTTGCATAGATATCGGGATCGACCTCGGTTGGGGCTTTCCCAAGACCGGCCGCCTTGCGGATGATCGGTTCATAGACGCTGTCCCAGAAACTGCGTGGCCACATGAAGGTCTTGTAGTAGAAACCCGCCGAGAACAGCATGTAGAGCCGGTCATTGATCGCGCCCAGATCGAACTTGAGTGACGGCCACTTGTTTTGGCTCTCGGTTTTCAAACCGGGGTAGATTTCCTGGATCGTGGCACGCGTGTTCGGCTCGAACCGGCCTTTGCCACGGGTCGTGCCGATCAGCGCGTTGGGTTCTTCGGAACTGGCTGTGACCACCCCGCGCGGGCGGTGATACTTGAAGCTGCGTCCCATCAGGTGCACGCCATTGGCGAGCAGCGCCGAAGCGACCGTGTCGCCCTCAAAGCCCTGAAACGTCTGGTCGTCGAATGTGAACTTGATCGGCTTGTCCGTGTTCACACGGCCTCGGCCTTTTACGCGAAAATCGGTCATTCTGCAGCCTCCAATGTGGTGGTGTCGGGGCGGGCCTCACCTGCCTTGTAGGTGGTCAGGAAACGGTCACTCACCGTGTCGCGTAGCGCGTTGAAGAAGCGGCCGCATCCATTGATGTGGCGCCAGCGTTCGGCGTGAACGCCTTTGACGTTGGTGCGGATAAACAGGAAATCGCGCCATTCCTCATCACTGAGTTTCGATGGATCAGCGGGGCGTGCGATATGTGCCTCGCCAGCATAAGAAAATTCCAGCTCGGGAAGCGTATCGTCGCAGTAGGGGCAGTGAATCAAAAGCATGGGTCTGTCTCCTCAGTGAGCAACGGCGGCTGCGGCGGCTTCGTCGATTAGACGGCCGGTGGTGAAGCGCTCAAGCGTGAACGGCGCGTTGATCGGGTGCGGTTCGTCTTTGGCAACCGTCCAAGCCAGTGTATGCGCTGCGCCCGGTGTGGCCTTGAATCCCCCCGTGCCCCAGCCGCAGTTGACATACAGCCCTTTGACCGGCGTCTTGCCGAGAATCGCCGATCGGTCTGGCGTCACATCGACAATCCCGCCCCATTTACGCAGCATCCGCATGCGGTTGAAGATCGGGAACACCTCGCAAATGGCAGCCACGGTGTGCTCGATCAACGGCAAACCGCCGCGCTGCGAATAACTGGTGTACTGGTCCGTGCCAGACCCAATCACTAGCTCGCCCTTGTCGGACTGGCTGATATAGGCATGCACGGTGTTTGACATCACGACGCACGGGAACACAGGCTTAATCGGTTCGGAAACAAGCGCCTGAAGCGGATAGCTTTCGAGGGGCATCCGCACACCCGCGCTCTCCATCACGACACTCGTGTGACCGGCTGCGGAGACCGCGACCTTCTTGGCCTTAATGAAGCCCTTGGCGGTATCTACGCCCTCGACCGACCCGTCGGGCGCGCGCCGGATCGCGATGACCGGGCAATTCTGGATGATGTCGACGCCGCGCTTGGCTGCAGCCCGTGCGTAACCCCAAGCGACAGCATCATGCCGCGCGGTGCCAGCGCGCTTTTGCAACGCAGCGCCCATCACCGGATAACGCGCATCAGGCGAAATGTTCAGCGGCGGACAAAATTCCTTGGCCTGCTGCGGGTTCAGCCACTGGTTGTCGACGCCGTTAAGACGATTGGCGTGGATGTGGCGCTGGAATGACTGCACGTCATGCACGTTATGCGCCAGCATCATCACGCCGCGCTTGGAATACATGACGTTATAGTTTAGCTCGGTCGACAGGTTGTCCCACAGATCCAGAGCGTGATCGTAGAGCTTTGCGCTTTCATCATATAGGTAGTTCGAGCGTATAATTGTCGTGTTGCGCCCAGTATTGCCCCCGCCAAGCCAGCCTTTTTCGATGACTGCGACATTCGTTATGCCATGTTCCTTGGCCAAGTAGTAGGCCGCACCCAGACCATGGCCCCCTGCCCCGACGATGATCACATCATATTCGGCTTTGGGTTGTTTGTCGGGCCACTGTTCGGGCCAATTCTTGTGGCCGCTCAGCGCGTTTTTTAACAGCGAAAAGCCGGAAAAATGTGTCATTTTAGGTAGCCTCGAATCTATATGGAACCTGTCCTCCTTTTGGTCGCATATCACCCCATTTCGACATTGTATTTTTACGCCAAAAACATAGTATATCTGCGTCTCGGGACGCTTAATGAAGAGGTCTAAATGGAATCCAAACCCGTTCTCAAAATTGGGTTCATCCTGGCACGGAGATTTACCTTGTCAGCTTTCGCAAATTTTGCGGATGTCCTGCGATTGGCGGCAGATGAGGGAGACCGCTCGCGCCCGATACGGTGTTCATGGCGCATCGTGTCTGCGACAATGAACCCGGTGGTTTCCAGCTGTGGCATTCCCGTGCACCCCGATGAACGCCTTGGCGACCCAGAAAAGTTCGATTATGTGGTCGTAGTCGGCGGGTTGATCCCCGCCATTCAAGACCTCAATCCTGACTACATTGCCTATCTTAAACGTGCGGCGCTGGCTAACGTGCCGATTGTTGGGGTCTGTACCGGCGCGTTCATCCTTTACAAAGCAGGGTTGATGGAAGGATATCGCTGCTGCGTGAGCTGGTTCCATCACAATGACTTTTTGGAACAGTTCGAGGGGCTCATTCCGGTGTCCGATCAGATATTCGTGGTTGACCGCAATCGCCTGACCTGTTCCGGCGGTGTTAGCTCGGCGCACCTCGCCGCCTACCTGGTGGAGCGGCACATTGGGTCGGCGGCAGCACGCAAAAGCTTGAATATCATGATCATCGACGAAGCGCAGACGCCCGAAAATCCTCAGCCTGGTTTACCGCTTGAATTTGCCACGTCGGACAAGCTTGTCAGGAAAGCGTTGCACCTCATTCGCCAGAATGTGGCCACACCGATGACGGTCGATCGGCTATCAGAACGCTTGAAAGTCAGTCGTCGGATGCTGGAGCGCCATTTCATAGAGGCGCTTCAAATTTCGCCTGCAGAGGTAGGCTTGTCGGTCCGACTCTCAGTTGCGCGTCATCTTTTGAGTGGCACTGATACCTCTATCACACAGATTGCCGCGGCAACGGGATTTTGCGATGCATCGCATTTCGGCAAGGTGTTTCGCACCCGCGAAGGCGTTCCCCCGGATGCCTGGAGACAGAAAGATCGCGCGACTGCTGCGCGCGATCTTTTGGCTTGAAAATGACCGCGTCCGGCGGGCACTTTGCCACCCGCCTAAGACGCGTTGCTCAGTTGGTCTCGCCGAGCTCTGCCGATGCTTCTGTTTTGTGCTCAAGCGACAGGCAGCGAACGATGGCGACGCACATCAGAACCATGATTATCGAGAACGGCATCGCGGCAATAATCGCCGCCGTTTGCAAGGTGCTCAGCGCCGCGCTGCCGCCTACGATCAGTAAGACCGCAGCCACGACGCCTTCAAAGGTGCCCCAGATCAAGCGGTGACGATACATCGGGTGCTCATTGCCTTCACTCAGAATCGTGGCCACGACCAGCGTGCCAGAGTCCGACGACGTGACGAAATAGGTCGTCACCAGGATCGTTCCAAGCACACCCGCGATCACGCCGATCAAGCCGACATTCATGGCCTCAAAGGTTGCGAAAAGCGCCATGGACACATTTGCGCTGACCGCATCGGATACGCCGCCCGGCCCAAATAGTTCGGTCCACAACGCCGTGCCGCCATAGGCCACGATCCAGACGAAAGACACAAGCGAGGACACCCCAACAACACCGAAAATGAATTCCCTCACGGTTCTGCCCCGAGATACACGCGCGACAAACACCCCAACAAACGGCGCCCAGGATATCCACCAGCCCCAGTAGAAGGTTGTCCACCAGCCCTGCCACATGTCGCTCCAACGGGCCGCTTCGGCGGGCACGCTTTCGACATAAACGTTGAACGAAAACAGGCTCTTTGCGTAAGACAACGTGGCATCACCCAAGCTAAGCATCAGATACCGCGTCGGCCCCCAGGCAAAAAAGAAGATCAATAGGACGATGGTCAGCCACATGTTGACCTGAGACAGCCACTTGATGCCCCGGTCCAAACCAGAAAGAACCGAACACAATGCAACGGCGGTGATGACAGCGATTAAGACAAGCTGGACTGCATCCGAAATCGGGACGTCCCAGATATGGTTCAGACCCGCGTTGATCTGCGTAACTCCTAAGCCAAGCGAAGTAGCGATGCCGAAAATAGTCGCGAATACTGCAATCACATCGATCACGACGCCGAGCGCCCCTTCGACCCGATCCCCAAACAGCGGGTAGAGGGTGTAACGAATTCCTAGCGGTTTTTTCAGGCGATAGCTGACAAGACAAAGAGCCAGTGCGACTATGCAATAGATTGCCCAAGCGTTTAGGCCCCAGTGGAAGAAGGTTACCTGAAGCGCCATATCCGCCGCTGCTTGATTGCCTGTGCCTTCAGCAAACGGCGTGCCCCCGGCATAATGGAACATCGGCTCGGCGATCGACCAGAAGATAATGCCAATCCCCTGCCCAGCAGCATAGAGCATGGCGAACCAGGTGAAGTAGCTGTATTTCGGTCGCTCATCCGCATCACCAAGCCGGAGAGAGCCATATTTGCTGACGGCAATCGCGATCAAAAAGACGAGAAAAACACCCGATAGGACAACGTACCACCAGTTGAAGTAGAAGGTAACGAATGTCCGGGCTGAATCAATCCAATCTGCCGAACTGGCCGGAAACGCCAGCACCAGAAAGACGAAAAGCAGTATGACGCCCGCCGAAATTAAGGACGAGTACGGATTTACGCCTCTGAAGACTCCAGATCGAATAAGCATGATAACCGGCCCCGTTGTTCGAATTGATTGCGCGGATCGTAATCTCACGCGCGCGCTGATGTTAGACCAAACTCACTTGTTCTCGCCAGGCAGCACGTGACAGCTTCCGGATTCCCAATGCACGACCACTTTCGAGCCGGGATGCAGATTGAGCACCGACAATTCGTCATGGCTTTTCTGTACTTTAAGCTCTTGGCCGCCAGCGGTCTCGAGAAAGACCATTGCCGTGCCGCCAATGAATTCCTCACCTGCAACGCTGGCCTCTATCCCGGGTTGACCACTGTCTGGCAAGCTCAGTTGCATGTTCTCCGCGCTGACGATGAAAGTGACCTTTTGACCCTGCCTGGCATCCGGCCGCTCGCTCTTTGGCAAGATGGTCTCTCCACCCTCATAGGCGACCTGCCAGCCATCTGCACCGGCCGGGCCCTGAACCACACCATCAAAGATGTTGGCCGAGCCCAAAAACTCCGCGACAAAGCGATTGTAAGGCTCGCGATAAATTTCTTCAGGCGTTCCGATCTGTTCGATCTGACCCCGGCTCATGATGACCACACGATCGGCCATGGAAAACGCTTCTGACATGGAGTGTGTCACATAAACAAATGTAATCCCCAGATCCTTTTGCAGATTTGACAAGACAGCCTGCATGCGCACTTTGAGGTGTGCATCAAGCGCCGAGAGAGGTTCATCCAGCAGCAGGATCTTCGGCTCGGTCACCAAGGCACGGGCCAAGGCCACACGTTGCTTTTGACCGCCAGACAGCTGATTGATGTTGCGGTTCGCAAACTCTGTGATCTGCATCTTCTCAAGCCACTTTTCCGCGCGCTGCCGACGTTCCTCTTTGCCGACACCCCGCATCTTGAGCGCAAACTCGACGTTTTCCTGAACAGTCAGAAACGGGAACAAGGCCAAAGATTGCCAAACCATCGGCGTATCGCGATCCCACGTGGCTTTGCCGTTCACCTTCTCGCCATCAAGATAGATTGCGCCTTCAGTGGGATCTTCCAAGCCTGCAAGCATACGCAGCGTCGTGGTTTTGCCACAACCAGATGATCCCATGATGGCCAGGAACTCTCCGCGACCAATCTCGAAATCAGCTTTTTCGACTGCAGTGAAGTTTCCGAACCGCTTTACGACGTTGTCGAACTTCACGATCGCTTCTGATTGCTGTTCCATTTGTGCGTTCGCTTTCATTATTTTTCCTCCTCCGGGCTGCGCAGCAGAAGCTGGGCCAGAATGATCAGTGTCATTGAGCTTAGGAAGGCGAGTGAGCCGATGGCGTTGATACGCGGGCTGACCTGACCTTGCAGGAAGCCGAGAATCTTCACAGGCAATGTTTCGTTGAGGCCTGACACGAACCACGCGACCGCAAATTCATCGAACGAGACTGCCATGGTGATGAAGAGCGCGGCAAAGATCGCAGGCTTGGTGAACGGGATGATCACATAGCGAAGAGTCTGCCATTGATTGCCGCCCATGTTCCACGATGCCGCCTCAAGGTCAGGGTCCATCTGCGACAGGCGCAAGCGGATGATGGCCATTGCAAACGGGCTGCACATCACACCATGCGCGATGATGACGGAAATGGTCGTACCGGACAGGTTAACACGGCTCAGGAAGGCCAGCATGGCCAACCCCATGATCACGACCGGAATGGTCGGTGGCAAAAGTGCAAGAGCTACGTAGACGGATTTACCGGTGAAGTTGTACCGGAAATCCGTATACGCCCCGCCGAAGCCCAGGATGGTTGCAATGACAGCGACGGTCAGCCCCACGACCAGCGTATTGCCGAAGCCCTGCCAAACCAGCGGGTCTTCCCAGATCAGGCGGTACCATTCGGTCGAGAACTCGCCCAGAGGCAGCGACGGGAAGCGGTCGGAGTTGAGCGAGAATACAAAGCTTCCGGCGATCGGGGCAAAGATGAACAGCAGGCAAAGCACGATGTGCAGTTTTAGCAGCGCGTTGATTATGCGGTTTTCGTTACCCATCTTATTTGCCCCGCTCTTTATACGCATAGGTGACTGCCGCGAATGCTGCGGTGAGCAGCGTGATAATCATCATGATCGCAACCACCGCCGCGCGGGGCCATTGCTGACCGGATTTGGTGAAATCGGTGATCATGATCGACAGTGTCGGAGGGTTGCCGCCCCCAAGATACAGCGGGCTGACGAAGTCTCCAAAACTGAGGATAAATGCAAACAGCGCAGCGATCACAAGACCCACTTTGGCTGATGGAACGATCACCGCAAAAACCGTCCGCAATCTACCACAGCGCAGGTTATGCGCAGCCTCGATTAGGTCGCGATTGACGAAGTTCAGGCTGAATGTCTGCAGCAGAACAACCAAGGGCAAAGTCAGCGTCACCATGCCCACGATGATCCCAAATGCGTTGTTCAACATCGGGAATGGCCCAAGACCAATATACGCGAATGCCGCGTTTATGATGCCCGCATCAGACAGGAAGACCTGGAGCGAATAGACCCGGACAAGATAGCTGGTGAAGAACGGAATGATGAGAATAAAGATCATCCACCGCTTGGCTTTCTCACTCATCTTGAATGAAATCGCATAGGACGCCGGAAAAGCGATAATGCTGGTGACCACGGCTGCCGTCGTAGCAAGGACCATGGTCCGGAAATAGGCGTCCCAAAACACACCACGTGACAGGACACGCTCCCAATTTCCAAAGTTGAGGTCGGGCGTCATCTGAAAGTTGCGCACTGTCCAGAAACTGATCGCGACCAGAAACAGGAGCGGAAAAAGAAAAAACAATAACTGCCAGAGCAGCAGCGGCATCGACAAGATCAATGAAAAAAGTGTTGGTCGCTTGGTCATATCAGATCCCATAGCTGAGCAATCGGGCGTCTTGTTGGGGCGCAAAGAACCATGCGCCCCAACTCAAAAGCGCCTTACGCGCCTTTGTAGTCGGACCAAAAATCATTCCAGTCTTCGAGGCTCTGCTGAACCGGAAGCTGACGATACTGGATCAGCCCTTCACGGATCATGTCCATCGCATTGCGCTGTCCCAGAACCATGTTTTGGCGCTGTGCCTCGGCGGGATTGGTCTCATTGAGCACGCGCCATCCTGCCTGCGAGGGCACGATAGCCGGATAGGCTGCCATGTCAGCAGATTTCGCCTGGCCTTCCGGGGAGGTGATGTACTGGATCCACTTCTTGGCCATTTCCTGATTTTGTGAGCCTTTGCCGATCGAGAAGCTCTCGGTCCACTGCAAGCCACCTTCCTTTGGAATGACGCTGCGTACCGGACTGCCGTTCTTTTCCAGGGTACCGGTGATCCAGTCACCAATCCCTGCAAAGGCCAGCATTTGCCCGTTGTCGAGCGACGAGAAGGTGCCGCCATAATCGAAGAAGCCGCCAGCTTGACGGCGCAGGCCCATGGTATGCTCCTGCACTAGTTCCCAAGCCGCTTCGTCGATGTCGTAAGGCGATGAATTGCCGACATGGAGGCTCATCTGACCCAGGTTGGGCAGGTGCCAGTCAAAATGGCCGAGCTTTCCAGTCAACCGCTCGTCTGCAAAAAGATCGTAGCTGGAGGCCTCTTCTTCGGTGAAGGCATCCGTATTGTAGGCTACGCCGAGGAAGCCAAATCGCGTAATAACGGAATAGAGCTTGTCGTCCTGCCAATGGCCAGGGAACTTCTGGAATTCGGGGAAGAAGTCGTCAAAGGCGTAGTCAGCCGGATCCAGCTCTTCGATATAGCCAGCAGCGTTAAGCTGCTGCACATATTCGCCATCTGACAGGATCACATCAAAAGTACCACGCGGGGATTGCGCAATCAGGCCCAGCATGTTGTCACCGCCGGTGTAGTATTTAGGCACGAACTTGACGTTGTTGGCCTCTTCGAATTCACCAACGATATCGGGCTCTGCGTGACCATACCAAGCAAGCATCGACAATTCGGTCGTTTGCGCCGCGGCACGGATGGACAGGAAAGGCGTAGCCAAGGCTGCGGCACCTGTCATCTTCAGCAGACTGCGGCGACTTGGTCGGATCAATTTAGTGGACATCGGGTTACTCCTTGTTGGGATCATTTTCTTCTTTTGATGGGAGGATCAGCTTGCACTCGCCAGTGCGGCGGCTTTGCCGAACTCGTTTGTGAGCGCCGCAATAATACCCTTGGTGCACACATCCAGAAGGATATCGCCCTTTTCGGCGGTAGCTTCTTTTGGTGAGGACAGCGTCCCACTTGCTGGTGTCCATTCCGGCTTAGCCGGGTAGACGTCGTAGGGCGGAAATGTTGCCGGGGCGTGCTCTACCGCGCTTTGAAGTGACACGAGATCGGGGTGCAAACGCAGCATCAGGGACGTTTCCAGAACCCCTCCATGCTCGATGTCCCATCCGAGAAAGCCGTTCGGATACAGCTTCTCGATCGACGCCTGATCCACAAAGTCCCAATAGGACAGGACTACGACCTTGACGTCATGAATGTCGCCCCAACCCAGCTCGCGCAAGGCAAGGTCAATCGCTTCCGTAATGAACCAGGAATTCTCAAAGTGGCCATTGACGATGCACAGATTGCGCACGCCGTGACGCACGAATTCCTTGACCACGTCCTTGAGCGCGTTCACCAAAGTCGCGCCATCAAGGCTGGTCGTGCCGGGAAAGAAGTTTCCGCCACCGGATTTCTGGTGCGATTTGTATCCGTAGGTGAACGGCGGCGCGACAAGGGCGCCGACCTGCTCGGCCACGCGGCGGGCGAATTCGGTCGGCAAAAGCACATCGACATGCATCGGCATATGATGGCCGTGCTGCTCCATTGATCCGAGCGGGATCAGGATGGGCACATCGCCGTTCTGGACTCGCTTCTGGTAGTCGGGCCAAGCCATTTCGGCGGCGAAAACTGTAGAATGTGACATTGCACCCCCTGCATCTGAAGATCGTCAGACCTTAGGGCAGCTTGCTTTGCCACAGAAATTCATAGTAACAATGCTTGGATAAGGATTGTTAATGATGCGCAAATTCACCAACCTGCAAACTGACCTTCTTCGGACCTTCGTGACTGTGGTCGACCTACGCAACTATACGGAAACCGGGAATATTCTCGGGCGGACGCAGCCGGCGATATCGTTGCAGATTAAGCGCCTTGAAGAGGTTGTCGGTGCCAAATTACTAAAGCATGAAGGCAAGCAGGTAGAGTTGACGCCGGACGGGCAGACTCTCCTGGGCTATGCACGGGAGATGCTGCGCCTCAATGACCGGGCGGTAGCCAATTTGCAGCAGGCAGCCTTTCTTGGAACGCTCAGGATTGGCCTGCCGGTCGACTATTCAATTGAGTATTTCCAAAGCGTTATTGCCAAGTTCTCGCACGAGAACCCTGCTGTTTTGTTGGACATTCGCTGTTACCGAAGCCGTGAGCTTCTTGCAGCCCTCCATGTTGATGATCTGGATATGACCATTGCCATCACAGATGAAATGCCCGCGCCCCACGTCTCCATCTACTGGTCGGAACGTCCGGTCTGGGTTTGCGCCCGCGATCACAAGATAGATCCGGACCAGCCACTCAAGGTGATCGCGCATCCCGACGGCTGTTTCTATCGCAAGCGTATGATCGACGCGCTGAATACCGAAGGGCGCGATTGGCGCGTATCCTTTGAAAGCCTCGGCGTCTCAGCTCTTCAAAAGGCAGTTTTGGATGGCATGGGCGTCACCGCGTTAACAAAGAAGACGTTGCTGCCCGGTATGCGGGTCCTCACCGCCAGCGATGGCTTCCCGAAGTTGTCAAAGATCCACATTGGGCTGTTCTACAAGCACATAAAGATGTCCGATGCCGCGCTGAAACTGATCGAGCAGATCACGGAGGATGTGTCATCCTTCCGCTTGCCGACGCGTGCTCGCGCCGGATAATGGGCACGCCCACCAGGGTAAATTTGTAATTCTTATGGTAAGATGATTGCAATTAATTTTTCGTCGCATCGCCACACTGCTACGCAGACAAGGTCACTGTTAGCAGAGAGGAATATCGACAATGGACGACATGCTCCACGTCATGGAATGGCACAACGGCGAGAAGGAGTTCTCGCCCTTTTCAGATAACGAAATGGCCCGTCGCCAGAACGAATTGCGCGACTGGATGGGCAAGAACGATGTCGATGCATCACTCTTCACCTCTTATCACTGCATCAACTATTATAGCGGATGGCTGTACTGCTATTTCGGTCGTAAATACGGCATGGTCATCGACCAGAAGAACGCCACTACGATCTCTGCCGGCATCGACGGCGGCCAACCCTTCCGTCGCAGCTTCGGCAACAACATCACGTATACTGACTGGCGTCGTGACAACTTCTACCGCGCGATCCAGCAACTGACACCGGGTGCCAAGCGCATCGGTATCGAATTCGACCACGTGTCGCTGGAATACCGCCAACTGCTTCAGGATGCCCTGCCGGGCGTCGAGTTCGTTGACGTCGGTCAGCCCGCGATGTGGATGCGGACGATCAAGTCGGCCGAAGAAATCAAGCTGATCAAAGAAGGCGCCCGCGTCGCCGACGTTGGCGGTGCTGCTGTGGCCGCTGCGGTCAAAGCCGGTGTTCCCGAACACGAAGTCGCCATTGCCAGTACCAATGCGATGATCCGCGAGATTGCCAACTCTTTCCCCTTCGTCGAATTGATGGACACCTGGACCTGGTTCCAGTCCGGCATTAACACCGACGGCGCGCACAACCCGGTAACGAACAAGAAAGTGCAGTCGGGTGAAATCCTCAGCCTCAACACTTTCCCGATGATCTTTGGCTACTACACGGCGCTGGAACGCACACTGTTCTGCGACCACGTTGATGATGCAAGCCTCGATATCTGGGAGAAGAACGTCAAGGTCCACGAGCGTGGACTCGAGTTGATCAAGCCGGGCGCGCGCTGCATGGATATCGCGATCGAGCTCAACGAGATGTATCGCGAATGGGACCTGCTGAAGTATCGTTCGTTCGGATACGGCCACAGCTTTGGCGTTCTGAGCCATTACTATGGCCGCGAGGCTGGCGTAGAACTTCGCGAAGACATTGAAACGGAGCTCAAGCCAGGAATGGTCGTGTCCATGGAGCCCATGGTCATGATCCCGGAAGGTCAGCCTGGCGCTGGCGGCTACCGTGAGCATGACATCCTAGTGATCGGCGAGGACAACACAGTCGAGAACATCACCGGATTCCCATTCGGCCCCGAGCACAATGTCATCAAGAACTAAGATCAGTGCTATCTCGGTAGCAAACAATATTGCTATGATCAGCGCCCTGTTGGCGCTGGTCATAGCGGTAACCTTCCTATCGCGTGAAACCCAAAAGCATGGCTACACAGTGATTGCGCGCGGCGGGGGCCTACCGATCTTCATCCAAACGAACAGCGCCTACTAATCCATGCTGGACATAATGGTTGGCGTTACCGTTTCGTCGTCTGGCGGCATTGGCCGTCAGACAACTTCAATCATTTTGAAACCCTGATGTAAAAATGCGAAACCGAGCCCTACAAGAGTTTCTAGATGCGGCAAGAATTGCCTATTCTGCCCGTGCGCGAGATCCGAACTCTGTCAGCTTGCTTGAACAAGTCTTTGCCACCCTTGAGTCTCCCGCACCACAATCACAGTCCGACAGCGGTCGACTTCCGGTCTGCAAGTATCTCACGGATATTGCGAACCCGTCCGTCTCCGACGAACCTGATCTTCGACAGGTGATGACGACATTCTTTAGCATCGAACCGACGCTCCGGTGGCGGCGCCGTCAAGGGGATTGCAGCGGTGCAAGCGAAGGTTTTGCCGAAAACCATGCAAACGCGATGATTGTCGGTCCCGGTGGCCTCGAACCGCGAGAGGGCGTTTGGCTGGGAGTGTCGCTTCTCGGGCCAAACGTGCAGTATCCCAATCACAGGCACCCACCCCAAGAAACCTATCTTGTCATGAACACGGGCGACTTTCGTCAAGGTCGGAACGAATGGGTTCATGTGGCGAAGGGCGAAACCTTCTACAATCCGCATAATATCCCGCACGCGATGCGGTCCAATGATCTTCCACTCCTCGTTTTCTGGGTCCTGAAGGAATAGCCGGAGCGCAAAAGATGCTGTGCATGCTTCTGTGATGAAAAAGAGGCGCCACTCGCTCACCCTATGCGGATTAAATTGCTTGAGGAATATTGGGCAGGCTGGAACTTAACAGCTTCAGACCTGTGAACCGCCCCCTGTTTGGCAAGCGTTATCTTCGATTTTCTGCGGGGTCTCCGATCGGACGTGTGTCAGGCCTTTGAATGTGGCCTTCCATGACGCCACGGGCCGGTATGCTGTTCGGAAGGCTGGGTTCACATCGGTTCAGAGAGCTGCAAGCGCTCGAGCCCCGGGTCTGAATTTCCCTGCCTTGAACTTCGAAGTCCGTATCGCGTACTCCTCGTCGATCGCTCACCCTGGCCTTGCGGCCATGTCGTGCCTTTTGCCTTTTAGGCTCCAGGTCACGCCATTCGATAATTCTCCTGCTTTGTCGAAAGCGCCCAGATCATCCGCGCCATTTTGTTCGCCAAGGCAACGGCGGCGACCATCTTTGGCTTGCGTGCCACCAGTGCGGCCAGCCAGCGGTTTGTACTGCCGCCTCTGCGAACCACCCAGCGGATTACGCTCATGGCGCCAACGATCAGCAATCGACGGATGTCGGTTTGCCCCATTTTGCTGACCGATCCCAGTCTGGCCTTTCCGCCCGTCGACCTTTGTCGTGGGACCAAACCCAGCCAAGCGGCGAAGTTGCGGCCGCTGTCAAATGTATCAAGATCAGGGGCGAATGCCGCGACAGCGCCTGCGGTGACAGGGCCGATACCGGGAATAGTGCAAAGCCTGCGCAATTGCTCATCTGTCTTCGATGAAGTTTCCAGCTCGTCTGAAAGCCGGTCAATGACTTCGGTGAGACGCGCAATCTGCTCAACATAGATTGATCCCATATGACGGACCGGCTCGGGCAGATCTGTGCTCTCATCAGCCAGCGCATTCTCCAGCAGTTTGAGTCTCGCAGGCCCTTTGGGCGCCACCAACCCAAATTCGGCTAAATGACCGCGCAGGGCATTGATCAACTGCGTGCGCTGCCGAACCATACATTGATGCGTTCGGAATGCGACAGCGCGGCCTTGGGTTTCTGTGCTCTTTACTGCCACAAACCGCATGGTCGGGCGCATGGCAGCCTCCGCAATGGCCTCAGCGTCGGCACGGTCATTTTTCTGGCGTTTCACAAACGGCTTCACGTAAGCAGCTGGTACGAGCCGAACCTCATGGCCATGGCTTTGCGCAAATCTTCCCCAGTGATGCGAGGTGGCACAAGCCTCCATTGCCACAATGCAGGCTGGGTGGTCAGCAAGTAGCGTTGCTAAACGCGTTCTTGACATAGCGCGGTTGAAAACAACCACCCCATCTTGCCCAACAGCACAGACCTGAAAGCTGCCTTTTGCCAAGTCGATCGCTAAAATACTGATCTTTGATGTCATCGATGTGCCCTCCACTAAGCGAATATAGAACCGTCATGGTATACGATGCCGGCAGGTGGGGGCATCCACCGCATCAGTTCACGCCGCTTGCCAGCCTCGAGAAATTCCTTCGACCAGCTGTAATACAGGCTTTCGGCAATACCCTCGCGCCGGCACAGCACAGAAATGCTTTCCTCGCCACGCAAACCGGCCAGGACAATGCGGATCTTTTCCTCCGCTGAATACGTCTGGCGAGTCTTGCGGCGGATGTTCTTGACCAGCTTGTCAGCCGCGTCCTTCGAAGTTTCAGGTTTCTTCATCATCTCGATCTCCTAATCGATAAGATGAACCAGAAATCCTCCGTTGTTCAAATCCTCAAATCAGACCCACAGGTGCTGACGTCAGACACTTTTTACTGTCGTTGCTTTTGGGTGCAGGTATCGAAGAACAGGCACACAACACAGAGACTAAAGCAGCTCCACTGCTGCAATGAGCTGATCAGAATTCGCGTTGAAATATTATTGTCAGCTATGCTGTTTGCAGCATCGGTCACTCTGAGTTCATACTGGTCGCCCGCTGCACTGTCCGCAAAAGGTCTACTTTGGCTCAAAACTCAGGACGTATGATGCCCAAAATCGGGACCGCTTTCAGGACCATTTCCAATCGGAAAGTGGTCGCTAAGCTTCTATATCTGCTCGATAGTTATAGACGCACCACGCCCTCTCCTGGGCACCAGAACCTCCCCGATATCTCCAAGAAAACCAACAATAACTTAGTGTTTAGTGTTTTTCTGGACCATTTTCGGGACCGCTTTTGGGACCACTTGTGTCGATTTCGGGCTGTGATTTGTCAGGTCTGGCGGGTCGATTTAGGTTGCACCGCGTGATCCTGCGGCTGAGATTACTCAGCATGGACCAGAAGATGCCCTTGAAGCTGCCTCGCTACGTGTTCCGCCGCGCCAATGGCTCGTACCGGTATAAGCGCAACGTGCCCAAGGCGCTGCGTGAAGTAATTCCCAAAGCAACCGTGTACCGCCAACTCGGAGAAAGCTACGATGAGGCGATCCGAAGGCTTCCGGTCGTTCATGCTGAAATAGAAGCGCTGTTCGACCAGGAGCGTAACACACCCAGCAGTGTGAGGGCCAAGTCCCTGGTGCGTGAGCACTTGGGAGCCTGGCATGCCGACGTGTTTGCGGAAGGTGTGGTTGAACCGGAATGGGACATCACAGACGACTTCCGGGAGCTGGCTGCGGAACTTGAGGGCAGCACACCGGCTGACGTGGTCCGCCAGGTTGGCAGCGCCAGGTTGAAGCCAGAGCCGATGACCCTGCACAGGGTGCTGACAGAATACTGTGCCTACAAGTGCGACGGCAGTGTAGAGCACACAGACCTCAAGACCCGCATTGAGCGCATCAGGAAGGACCTGGTCATTGTGCTTGGCAAGAACAGGGTGGAGTGGACACCGCTGGCCGACATCAACCGTGCTGATGCCAACACGTTCCGGGACTACCTGCTGAACCGCATGGCACCAAACTCAGTTCTACGTACCCTTGGGGTCATCAAGGCTGCCATGAACCACGTGATCATCGAGAACGATCTCGAGCAGCGCAACGTGTTCCAAGGCATCAAGATCAAAGGTGCGGGGGCGAGCAAGGATGACCGCCTGCCCATGAGCGATGCCCAGCTGGAAGCCCTGCTGCCAGAGTATCAAAGCAACCCCGAGCCTATGCCCTGCTTATCACCCTCGCAGACAGCGGCGCCCGCCTTGCAGAAATCGTCGGGCTCGAGGCAAACGACATCGACCACGAGGCTGGCTGCCTGCACATCCGCCACAACACGCTCCGCCGCCTGAAGACCAAAACGTCAGAACGCACGATCCCGCTGTCCCCCAGAGCCATAGCGTGCCTCAAGCACCAGCAAGCGCAGGCCCTCGGCACAGACCCCATCTTCCCACAATATGCCCGACCAAGGGGGAGTGATGCGGCGTCCGCCATGCTGATGAAGCGGCTAAGGACACAGATCAGTGATCCCAAGGTGACTATCCACTCGCTCCGCCACCGGATGAAGGACAAGCTGCGCAATACTGGCTGTCCTGAGGCCATCTCCCTGGCCATCCTGGGTCACAGCACCAACACCGTCGCTGCGAACTATGGCTCAGGCTATGCCCTAGAGGTCATGCGGGAGCAGATGGAGCGGGTGTGGGGATAATGCAGAGGCACGAGGATATTTTATCACCTGAGAAAGCCCGAGCGTTTAACCCGTTCCTGTGTGCAATCTCCGATAAGCTGAAGGCGCTTATCGTAGAAGTGCAAAAACAAGTGAGCGGCTATGAAGCTTATTACAAGACCCGCGAACGCGTGCGTAGACCAGCAGATCAGATCACCTTTGAGCGAACAATTGAGGCGATCCTGTGTGACCTTTGTGCCGTTACGCTTGAGCCGCAGCACAACAGCCTACACCTCCCGCTGAGTAACAAAATCCTGCGAGCGAAGTCGCGGTACAAAGGCATCGCCCTTGGCAAAACCCTCCCAGACATTCTGAACATACTGTCAGCACCCGAGATGGACTTCGTTGTTGTCGAGAAAGGCCATAGCAACTTCAAGATTGTCGATGAAGATCTGAACATGGCCTTTGCGGGGGGACGACAAACCATCCTGAGGGCAGGACAAAAACTGCTCTCACGCATAGAGCGCTTTGAGATCACAAAGGATGACCTAGGCCATGCGTCCGAGGAAGAGGTGTTGGTGCTCCGTGCGCCCAAGCGTCATGCGGCCAGCATTGCAGAGTATGAGGAATATGAGGACAATCAGGCGACTTAGGTCTGCGCAGGCAAATGACCGGTATCAATGCGTGGCTAGGGGCTGCGGACATCAGCTGCAGTTACCCAGACGCGAATGCTGCGCAGCGCCGCCTCCGCCGCATCTTCAATAACTCGGACTTTGCGCAGGGGGGCAGGCTTTATGGTGGGTTCTGGCAGTCGATGTCCTCAGATGAACGACAAGAGCATATCAGCATCAATCAGGATGCTGTGGTGGAGTGTGACTACGGCCAGATGAACATCTTGCTGTTGTATGCGGTCGCGGCAGCACAAGACCACCTGCCTCCAGGTGACCTCTACGACCTGTCGGAATATGGTATCCCAGTGAGCTGTCGTCCGGGCATCAAGAAGGTGATGCAAACGGTCATCAACAGCACGGTACTGCCCAGACGACTACCAAAGAGGTCTCGCAAGCACTTCCCTCCAAGGATCAGCCTCGGGGACATCCTCGCAGCCATCCAGGAGAAGCACCCAATGATCTTCCCGCTAATGACCTCAGGGATAGGCATGCAGCTGTTCCGCACAGAAGCCGATATCCTTGTAGATGTCCTCGAAGCTCTCAGGTCGAAAGGTATCGTCGCCCTCCCCGTCCATGATGCTGTTATTGTTGCTGATGAAGACAAAGACACAACACGGACGATCATGAAGGCAGTCTTCAAGGATCACACAGGGATCACCCCTCAGGTCACCCTAGGGTAGGATCCTGGGGGTAGGTATGTTTGTGATGAACAACATAAGAACAATAACACCCTAAAGGGACCCTCTAAGGCTCCTCATATAGGGGACCCGTATGGCAGGGGGGTCTTGCGTCAACGGGCATAAATTAACAACGTGGCTTAGAGGAGATTGTAGATGCCCGCACCAATGAAAGAAAACGGTATCCAGATTGATATCGAACAAGATCTTCTCGCTGATGCGATCTCCGAGACCCACGGACAACCATATACCGATGACGAAATCGAGCTATTGGCTCTCGACCATGAGCTTACGGACTTCCAGCAGTTACAAATCGAAATCCATGACGAGCTGTTCCAGTGTGGAATGGGCTGGGACACTAGGGCCAGCTGGGAAGACATCCACCACGCTGAAGATGGTGAAGATACCAAGGAAACCTTGCGACTGAAACGAGAGGTGCAGCTTTATGCTGCGAGCTGCTTTGTCCAGCATAAGCGCAAGTATATAGACGTGGAAACTCATTTTGAGCTTACTGACCTTGAGATATTTAGGGCTTTATCCCAGAAAATTGCCCAGAAATTCTATAAATGGTACCGAAGCAAGAAACTGAGAGCGGCCATGATCGACGAAATCTCATTCGCTGTCGTGAATGGCACAACGATCGATCCCAGGATGTGCTTTGCGCTGTACTCTGGCAAAAAATACATGCTCCCGGGCAACTCAGCGAAACGATTATGGCGCAATGGATATTGCGATTTGAACGTCTGGGTGGAGCCTAGTTATCGGCAAGAAGCGCCAGTTGATCGTGATGATGCCAAGCCTCTGGGCAGTTTGCAGGACCTCATTGATTTTGCCATCGCAACCCCACTTGAGCGGCAGATACTGCTCGATTGGCTTGGCTGGTCTTTGAAGCATGAAAACCTCAAACCTCGTTGGGCCATATTTTTGTACTCAGAAACCAAGGGGACGGGGAAAAGCACCTTACTGGAGCTTGGACAGGCGTTATTTGGCGAGGCAAACACGGCAAATGAAAACGGCATTGAGGGGCTGACCCAGAGATTTTCCATCGACAGCCTCTCCAAGAAATTTATCAAAGTCGAAGAGGTGAAGCTCTCGAGCCACAGTGATGCTGGCAACAAGATGAAAGACTACATCACAGGCGAGACAGCCATGCTCGATGTCAAGAATTTGTCCAAGCAAACCATACGACTAAAGTGTGCGTTCATGTTGACCACGAACCATAAGCCAACATGGCTCGAGGGTGGAGAACGTCGCTACTTTCTCATCGACATGAACCATGAGGGGCATGCATACGGCGACCGCAAAGACGCATTTGATGCAATCACAGCGACCTTCAGAGCGGATCTGGCAAACCCAAAGCAGCTGAAACGTTGGTACTTGGAGCTCGTTGGGCGGAGCTATCACACCGATTTTGATCCCATCATATTGAAGCCCCAAAAAATCGGCAGCCTTTTGATGAAGGAATTAATGGGAGAGGCACGCATCGAGGTGCAGGACGTCCTGGAGGACCTGTTGTCGGTCTACAACGTAACAATCATTCCTAGTGCTGATCAGCAGCTGCTCGTCAATCATTTGAGGCTGAAAGGACAGCAAGCACTGCGTAACCTACTTCGAGATCTGGGATGGGTCCCAGCCAGCATACGGTTTGACGGCAAAACACAACGAGTATGGGCACGGGGGGGCGGCTCTTTGAAAAATGGCAGGGTCGATGCGCCGCTACTGTCACAGGAATTGGATGGAGCGATACCACTTGGCTTCACGTGGTGGCCGATCTCGCAAGCGATTTCCAAGGGCTGGAACGAGCTGACTGCACACGTATTGCGCCCTGGTCGGTATAAACACACAAAAACAGAGAAGGGTAAAACAACGGTTGAGTATGAGCTGCACGGCCGCCCCGAAGAAAACTATGCGCGCGGGCCCTTTGCTGACAGCACCTCAGACACTGACTTTGAATCCTATCTCTGGCAGCAGACAAAAGAGCCGGTTGATGATCTGAGTAACCTCTCCAAAGAAGATCTAAAATTTTGAACAAGGCCGAAATGATCCATCAGGCTTACCGGTGTGCCTTGGCCGCTTGTCGAGAGTATGACAGTCGTTGGGTGGTTCCAGAAATAAAGCGCAATAACCTTTGGCTACAAGCTTTCTACAATCCCAAAACACTGCCAAACATGCTCAAGGAAATCTTGTCCTCGGCCGACTTGGAAACGGAGACCGGATGCTGGGTATTTGAAGCTGCTCGGAAACAATGGCCCTTTTTTGGCAAACGGGAATATGCGTATCGGATCGTCGCCTTTGCGATGAAGGGGTGGCCGCCGAAAGGTGAGCGAGCTGAGGTTGTCAGGCATATCTGCGGAAATGAATATTGTGTGCACCCTGCGCACTTAGCGGTCGGTACACACAGGGAAAATGCCTTGGATGAGACACGTGTTAGCGCGGGCTACCTTGGGGCGACTGACGATACGCTGCCATTGATCGATAAAGTGAGCAGTAAGCCTACGGCCCAAATGAGGGCGGTTCAGTATCGGGAAGAAGTCTCACCGTCTCTGATGCGCACACCCTCGGGAAGAAAGCCAAGGCGACGTGGGTGAATAAGCCACCGTAGGAGTTTTGTGCCGTATCACCGTATCACTGTAACGCCGCCTGCTTAGCCATTTTAAAACAGCAGCTTAGTGCGTTACGGTCGCATTATAGAACCGTATCATACGCACCCTCTGGGCGTGGGACCGTATCAGACCTTTTGGCACGCACTTACCAAGTGTCTACTTGTCTGTCTGTCTAGTTTGTACTGGTCTCCGTCCCCCCAGGAACTGAGCAAACCTGGGCATCTATGATGATACCAATCATCATGGAGAACGATCATGTTTACGACCTTCACGGCCCTTGCGCTTGCAGGGGGCGGGCTTCGGCTTGTCTTGCAGTGGCAGCTGAAACGCCGATGGCAGATAGCTCTGAGTGTACCCCAAGCTCTGGCTGGGGCTCTCGTGGTTCTGGCAGGCCTGCCCGAGTTCCTCAAACCCATCCCCTTCCCTATCCCACTCGGCCTCACGCTTGGCCTGCTGTTGCCTGACCTTGTGCTGACGCGGAGGGGGTTATGACAGACTGGCAGCTCAAAGAGGACGACGTGGTTGTCCTACGCCCCCTCGATGACATCCCCGAGCACCTATTCCGGGTCTTGGACGTCTATGACGACTGCATCACCGGCTACTCGCTGACAGGACCTCTCGAAGGGATCTACGGCGAACCCGGTCTAGAGCTGATCCTGCGGGTCCACTCGCGCAGCACCTGAGGCAATCAGGGAAGGGGTTAAACCCTGACCCCTGTTGATCCCACTCACAAAAACCCAATCACACCATCAAACTGGGGCTATTGCCCCGCTAGGAGACATCATGTCCACACAGATAAAGTATGCCTACAGGCGGCATAACACATGGATCTACCGCCGCACCTACCCAGTCCAGTTACACGACATACTGGGGTCCTCGCTCAAGCGGTCCCTGCATACCGCTGATGCCAAGGTTGCGGCCAAACGGGTGGCAGAGCTGAACACCACCTTTGAGGCGATTGTGCTGGAGGCACAGGCCAAGCTGGCTGACGGTGTACAGTCAGGTGAGCCCCCTCAGCTTGCCATCGCCGTTCCGCGTTACCAGCGGGCCCGGCTGTTGGGCGAGCAACCGGTTCAGGAGGTCGCTGCCGTCTACTTGGCAGAGGTCTCCGTCCGCCTGCGTCCGGGCAGCTACAAGTCAGTCCGCTTTGCTTTAGAGCTGCTGACCTCACACGTGGGAGCGCGCAAACTGGGCGACCTGAACGATACGCTGGGCAAGGAGGTGCTTGGGTATATAGCACGGCTCTCTCCCAACATCCGCAAGTACAGCCAGGCACAGGGGGCGTCGCTGGCAGAGCTGGCCACATTGTCGGAAGAGCACGAGGGAATATCCCTGACGGCCCAAACCCAGCGGCGCATCTGGCGACAGTTACAGCAGTTCCTTGACTGGTGTGTTCGGTCGGGGACCTTGGAGGCAAATCCTTGGGACGGGCTTGCAGTGAAGGAACGGCCAGAGGTCCGATCCCACAGGGTCCTGACTGACGCTCAGGTCTCTCTGCTCCTCAACACGAACGACAGGGTGCTTCACAGCGCCCTTCTTTTTTGTCTGCTCACTGGGATGCGCTCAGGGGAGGCCTGTGGGCTCTTGGCAGAGGACGTCAGCACCAAGGGCAACCTCGGGCGGTTTGTGCAGATCCGGCCTAATGCTGTGCGGTTACTCAAGTCCAAAGCAGCAGAACGGGAGGTACCCCTGCATCCGGTGCTGGAGACCCTCTTGGATACCACCTTGCCAACCTCAGGTAGGCTGTTCCCGAACCTCAGCGTGGACAAGGTCGTCAAGCGCTATGCCTACCTCCGCAGGCAGCATCCTGAGCTCGGCAGCACCGTGTTCCACTCAACCCGCAAGTGGTTCATCACCCAGTGTGAACGCACTGGTGTTCCTGAGCACTTCACAGCCACCCTCGTTGGCCATCAGTCAGCGCGGTCCGAGAACAAGCTCACCTATGGTCTCTACTCGGCTGGCATCAGTGACACCCAAAAGCGGGAGATCATCGACCAAATCAGGCTGCCTCAGGACGTGCTGCTATGAGCGCCCTCCGTATCCCTGACATCGAGGCCTTCGAGGAGCGGGCTGCCATCGCTGAATACGATGGAGGGCTGACAAGGCTGCAAGCCGAAAGCCTCGCTGCAACACAGCAGGGCTTTGCCTCAGCTGGTGCGTACTGGCGATGGCTCGCTGACTACGTAGTCAACCGAGGGCTTGGCTGATCCCTCAAAAAACACCCCGTCCGGCTTCCCTTCGCGGGAGGTCGGGCGGGGGGAACTGAGGCAAATATTTTTTTGAGATGACAGAAACCACTAGCGGCCATTCTGCGAGAGGCACGTCAGAACGATCTGACAGCAGACGCTTATTGCGATCAAGACAGAGGGCAGCTTTGCGGTCCGAGGCGACGTTGGTAATGCCCACGCTAAGGTCCGCTTTCGGCCGAGACTGCTTGGAAACCGCTCTTTGTGGTAGACTTCGGCAGGTCAGGCGGAGGCGGACATGGCAGGTTTCATCGAGGGCATTGATCGCGGCCAGTCGGTGCTTTTTCCTGATCGGCTGGCCGACTGGATCAGTGAGGATAGCCTAGTCCGGGTTGTCGATTTCTTTGTCGAAGATCTGGACCTGCAGCCCAAGACTGAAGCGTAAGAGCCAAATCAAGCACCCTTACAATGATCGTTTTTCGGGGTAGTCTAGTTCAAGACGGCCTCGAGCTTATTCGACTTTATTTGGCCGCAATAAGCCCAAAAAGATCTCATCAAAGCCATAGTTTCGTGGGGTGTCACTGGTACTGAGCTCTGAAATTTTCTGTGTTTGAAATTTCCTGTTAACGCGCGTAAATTTTTAACCGACGGTGTCGAATCTTTGACGCAGAGATGCCTTAAAAAACAGGAAGTGACGATGACAGTAGCGAAAATCAAAAACATGGAAGATTTCGCTGCAGTAAGTGGGATTTCACGCCCGACACTTTCCAAATATTTCAATGACCCAAACAGCGTGCGCGCGACAACAAAGCTACGTATTGAAGCCGCTTTGAAGCAGCACGACTATCGCCCGAATGTCTATGCGATCAATCAAAACCGCCGCCAAACGCGCACGATTGGCTTGGTCGTTCCGAACCTGACCGATCCCTTCTTTGCTGGTATCGCCCGCACGCTTGAAGGCTTGATCCTCAGGGCTGGTTTCACCCCTGTCTTGCTCAGCTCGCATGACGGCCCTGATCAGGAATTGGACAATCTCGAAAGTCTGCGTGCGATCAAACCTGCCGGGGTCTTGTTGGCGCCCTTGGGCCGTGCTTCGGACTTGGCAGGTGTTGCCGCATTTGCGCAGGACTGCCCCACGGTTCTGTTTGACTCCAATCTTGACGGCATCGGAGAG
>NZ_CH672414.1:2214442-2668520 GCF_000152785.1 Yoonia vestfoldensis SKA53
TGCGGGTTGGCCGAGGCGCCGGCAGCGCATTGCGCATTGCCGGTCATGACGATCACCCGTTTTCGAAATTCACCTGCCCAAGCCTCACCACGATTTCCCAAGACTACGATTCGATATCGACACGCAGTGTCGAGACGGTTTTGGCCTTGATCGAACGGGGCGAGCGCGCGCAAAGCCGTGAGGCTGCGCTATTTTCTGGTACGCTTGTCTTGCGAGGCTCCGCTTAAGTTATTGTCGTGATTGTATTAATATAATATTTTACGCGCGTAAAATCTTTATTGACGGCGCGTATGTTTCTCGACTAGCTTCTCTCCATCATCCAACCTTGGGAGGACTTCGGGATGTCTATGAAGAACGCGTTTTACGGCGCGACAGCGCTAACACTTGTGACAGCGGGCGGCGCGTTTGCCGATGCGCATGCAACAGAGCTGACAATCGCAATTGTGAACAACGGCCACATGATCAACATGCAAACCGTTGCAGAAGCTTACACAGAAGCCACCGGCGTCACCCTGAATTGGGTTTCACTGGAAGAAGGCGTTCTGCGCGAGCAGGTCACCTCTGACACAGCAACCGGTGGTGGTCAGTACGACATCATCAACATCGGCATGCAAGAGGCCCCCATCTGGGGCGCAGCAGGCTGGATCGAGCCACTTGAGTTTGGCGCAGATTATGACGTTGACGACATGCTGCCAGCAATGCGCAACGGTCTGTCCGCGGACGGCGTTCTGTATGCTGCACCATTCTATGGTGAATCTTCCATGGTGATGTATCGCAAAGACCTGGCCGATGCCGCTGGCGTTTCCATCGTTGACAATGACAGCTGGGACAACGTGAAAGCAGCAGCCGCTGCAATGCACGACCCAGACAACGGCGTTTACGGTGCATGTCTTCGTGGCAAGCCGGGTTGGGGCGACAACATGGCGTTCGTCACGACTGTTGTGAACTCGTTTGGCGGTGCATGGTTTGATGCAGACATGAAGCCAACCTTGGATACCGACGAGTGGAAAGCTGCGATCGAATTTTACGTTGATATGCTGGGTTCATACGGGCCTCCGGGTTCCGAAGGCAACTCGTTCAACGAGATCCTCGCTTTGTATAACGAAGGCAAATGTGGCATGTGGATTGATGCTACAATCGCGGCTTCTTTCCTCGAAGTCGACGGTGTCGCATATGCACAATCGCCAAACGCTGGGAACCCAGTTGGCGCGAACTGGTTGTGGGCTTGGGCGATGGCTGTGCCAACAGGCACGGACAAGACAGATGAAGCAAAAGCATTCATCGAATGGGCCACATCCAAAGCCTATATAGAAGCTGTCGGCAACCACCCAGACTTTGGTTGGGGTTCCGTTCCAACAGGGACACGTACATCCACATATGCGATCCCCGAGTTCCAAGCTGCGGCAGCATTTGCAGACGCCGAATTGGCAGCGATCAACTCCGCGGCACCAGAAGCAACAGACATCAAGCCATATGTTGGCGTGCAGTTTGCCGCGATCCCTGAGTTTCCCGAAGTGGGTTCAGCAGTTGCACAAGAAATCGCAGCCGCCCTGTCAGGTGCAAAAACTGTAGACGAGGCACTTGCAGCGTCCCAATCTGCGGCTGACGCCATCATGCAAGAAGCTGGGTATTACTAAGCCCTTCCTCCGGTTCAGGCCCGCGTCATTTCGCGGGCCTGATACCCTCGACTTTATCGAGGTAAAATCGCATTGCCTGTGCAATGCTACCCCCGATCACAATCCGTCCAGTCATGCCAAACGATACATAATTTCGCAGCTTCGCGTCATCTAGAGAGAATTGAGCCGTGGCCAACCGCACCATTCCCCGCCTGCTCCAGACCCCAGCCATCGTGTTATTGTTGTTCTGGATGCTTGTTCCGTTGAGCATGACCCTGTTCTTTTCGTTTATCCGCTATGTGCTCGCGAGCACCAATCGTCCTGAGTGGACCTCGCCGTCGATCAGTAACTGGCGTGGATTTGGCAATTACCAATATGTCTGGAACCAAGATTCGTTTTGGCTGGCAATCCAGAATTCCCTACTGATCGTTTGCTCGATCCTGTTTTTGACTGTGATCCTTGGGGTGGCGATTGCAATCTTGATCAACCGCACATTTCCGGGGCGTGGGATTGTCCGTGTCCTGTTGATATCGCCCTTCTTTGTGATGCCTGCGGTAAATGCCGTTTTATGGATCAATATGTTGCTCGACCCTGTTTTGGGGTTGCAGGGGGCTGCCGTTGCGGGTGCAAACGATCTTGTCGCACTCCTGCGCGATGCGCCTGTCGTCGGCAGTTTCTTTTCGCTCTGGCCGCAATTCGAGCCTATTTCATTCCGTGCGACGCAAACCTCTGCCTATGCGGTGATCATGATGGTCACATGGCAATGGACGCCGTTTGCGGTGCTGATTTTGATGACATCCCTACAATCCGAGGACCAGCAACAAAAAGAGGCTGCCATTTTAGATGGGGCCAGCCGTTGGTCACAATTCCGGTTTCTGACCCTGCCGCATTTAGCTCGCCCGATTGCGATTGTGGTGATGATCCAGGCGATTTTCCATCTGTCGCTTTATGCAGAAATCGAGATCGTCAGCCGCGGCAACGGGAACAAAAACCTGCCCTATTACATTGGTGAGTTGGTCAACAACAACATTGGTGCCGCCTCTGCAACGGGCATCTTTGCCGTCATTCTTGCGAATATTGTTGCCATCTTCCTGCTTCGGATGCTTGGCAAGACCTTGATGGAATAAGGACAAAACCAATGGCCATCGTCGCACAACATACAAAGTTTTCCAAAGTCGCCTGGCCTGTTTTGGCTTGGGCTGTGGGGTTGCTGTTTTTCTTCCCGATTTTCTTTATGGTGATGACCAGCTTCAAGACGGATGCGGATGCGGTCAAACCCGAATTCCTGTTCCGCTTTACGCCGACCTTGGAAAACTACACCAATATGACGAATAATTATGACTATTGGCGCTTTGCGACCAATTCAGTCATCACCTCGGTTACGGCGACCTTGTTCACGCTGTTCGTGGCCGTGCCTTGCGCCTATGCAATGGCCTTTAACCCGTCACGCGGCACCAAGGATATCTTGATGTGGATGCTGTCTACCAAGATGCTTCCTGCGGCTGCGGTCCTTTACCCGATGATCTTTATGGCCAAATCGCTGGGCATCTATGACACAAAATTTCTGATCGTCATGGTGCTCAGTCTGATTAACCTGCCCATCGCGGTCTGGATGCTGTTCACATACTTCAAGGACATCCCCAAGGATATCATCGAAGCAGGCCAGATGGACGGGCTGAACACCTGGGGTGAGGTGCGCGAAATACTGATCCCGCTGGCGTGGGGCGGCATCGCATCAACCGCTTTGCTGGTGTTTATCTTTTGCTGGAACGAGGCCTACTGGACCGTGCGCCTGACCACGATTGACGCGGCCACATTGTCTAAGCTCATTGAAGGCAACCGCGCGCCAGAGGGGCTATTTTTCGGCCGCCTGTCCGCTGTCTCCACCGCCGCTGTCGGCCCGATCGTGGTGCTGGGCTGGTTCTGCCAAAAACAACTTGTCCAAGGCTTGACCTTTGGCGCTGTGAAATAGGAAATCCGATGGGACGTATTGTACTTCAAAAAGTCAGCAAGAAATTTGGCGAAATAGAAGTCATTCCGCCGCTAGACCTGACGATTGAAGATGGCGAATTTGCTGTCTTCGTTGGCCCTTCGGGCTGTGGGAAATCCACATTGCTACGCTTGATTGCAGGGCTCGAGGATAACACATCGGGCGACATCATCATTGATGGCAACACCGTCACCCAAGTACCCCCGTCCAAACGGGGGCTGGCGATGGTGTTTCAGTCCTATGCGCTTTACCCGCATATGACCGTACGCAAAAATATCGGCTTTCCGCTGCGGATGGAAAAGATGGATCAGGCCGAAATTGACGCCAAGGTGAATACTGCGGCGACATCGCTGAACCTCACAGATTATCTGGACCGCAAACCCGGGCAGCTTTCGGGGGGACAACGACAGCGTGTCGCGATTGGCCGTGCGATTGTGCGCGAACCTTTGGCATTCCTGTTCGATGAACCGCTGTCGAACCTTGATGCGGCCTTACGTGTGGGCATGCGGATGGAAATCCTTGAACTGCACAACAAACTCAAGACCACCATGATCTATGTGACCCACGATCAGGTTGAAGCCATGACCATGGCCGATAAAATCGTCGTGCTGCAGGCCGGTGTGATCGAACAGGTCGGCTCTCCTCTCGAACTGTACCGCGCGCCGCGTAACCTGTTTGTCGCCGGTTTTATCGGATCGCCCAAAATGAACCTGATCACCGGACCACTCGCCGCCAAATATGGCGCCACGACAATCGGGATCCGTCCCGAACATATCGATGTCGTGGCATCAGGCGGAACATGGGAGGGCACAGTCAGCGTTTCTGAGCATCTGGGGTCTGACACGTTTTTGCACGTGAAGGTCGCAGGGTTTGAACAGGTGCTGACTGTGCGCTCTATCGGGGACATTGCCGTCAAACATGGGGACAAAGTATCGCTGTCACCGCGCCTGGGTGAATTGCACAAATTTGGCGCAGACGGATTGCGGATAGGATGACACGTCTACTGGGAAAAACAGCCCTGATCACAGGGGGCGCACGCGGGATTGGCCGCGCATTTGCACAAGCCTATCTGCAAAACGGTGCTCGTGTCGCAATTGCCGATATTGACCGAGACCTTTGCCAAGCAACGGCGACAGCATTAGGTGATCAGGTCCTCGCTGTGCATATGGACGTGTCCGATCCAGCCAGCATCACACAGGCTGTCGATCAAACCATCGCGGCCTTTGGGCAGATCGATATTTTGATCAACAATGCAGCTGTGTTTTCTGCCGCCCCTATCGTCGAGATCTCTCCCGAGGATTATGCCCGTGTGTTCGACATCAATGTCAAAGGCACGCTGTTCACCCTTCAGGCGGTCGCGCGGCATATGATCGACGCAGGGATCAAGGGCAAAATCATCAATATGGCCTCTCAAGCGGGCCGTCGCGGCGAACCCTTGGTCGCGGTTTATTGTGCATCCAAGGCCGCGGTGATCAGCCTGACGCAAAGTGCCGGATTGAACCTGATCAGACATGGAATAAACGTGAATGCCATCGCACCCGGGGTCGTGGACGGCGCACATTGGGACGGTGTGGATGCGTTTTTCGCAAAATACGAAAACAAACCTGCTGGGCAGAAAAAGGCCGAGGTCGGTGCCGCCGTCCCTTATGGCCGCATGGCGACCCCCACTGATTTGACAGGCATGGCGTTGTTTTTGGCAACCAGTGATGCCGATTACATTGTGGCCCAAACCTATAACGTCGACGGTGGGAATTGGATGAGCTGATGAAAGATCACATGCACAAAAACAGCCCGATGAAACTTAACGCTGCCAATCTCGACGCATTTCCCGAAACGATTTTGCGCCCGCGCTATGACAGGGCCGCCCTGCGTGCGGGGATGGTACATATCGGGGTGGGTAATTTTCATCGCGGGCATCAGGCATGGTATCTGCACCGCCTGATGCAACAAGGGCTGGCGCATGACTGGGCCATTATTGGTGCAGGCGTGCGCGCCACAGATGCGACCATGCGGGATAAATTATTGGCGCAGGATTGCTTGACCACTTTGATCGAACTGTCGACCAATAGTTCAGGCGCAGAGATCATCGGATCGATGATCGATTTCTTGCCCGTCGAAGATGGCAATGCCGCGCTGATCGCGCAATTGGCGCAAGCTGATATCCGGATCGTGTCATTGACCGTGACCGAAGGGGGGTATTTCATCCATCCTGCGACCAAAGGATTTGACGCGGCCCACCCTGATATCGTGCATGATGCCGCCAACCCAACCACGCCGCGCACTGCATTTGGCGCCATTGTCGCGGCCTTGAAGCTGCGCAAAGAAATGGGCCTTGGCGCCTTTACCGCGCTGAGTTGCGACAACCTTGTGAGCAATGGCGATATCCTGCGCCAGACGGTCGTCTCATTGGCCCACCTGTCCGATCCGGCATTGGCAGATTGGATCGACAACACCTGCAGCTTCCCGAATTCGATGGTCGATTGCATCGTGCCTGCTACGGGCCAGAATGAACTGGCCTTGGCCAAAGGTTTTGGTGTTGATGACGCAGCCCCCGTCACCCACGAGGATTTTCGCCAATGGGTGATCGAGGATCATTTTTGCGCAGGCCGCCCCGATTGGGACAAGGTCGGCGCACAATTCACCAATGATGTGCATGCCTTTGAGGCGATGAAAATTCGCATTCTCAACGGTGGCCATCAGGTTATTTCGGTGCCCGCCCAGGTGCTTGGCATCGACACGATTTCGGGCTGCATGGAACACGATCTGCTCGGTCCGCTGTTTTTGAAAATCGCCCACGAGGAAATAGCGCCTCATGTGGATGCGGTGCCCGATATGACACCTTCGGCCTATGTGAAGCTGATCCAGCGCCGCTGTGCGAACCCAATGATTGTAGACACCACGCGGCGTGTCGCCTTTGATGGATCATCACGTCATCCGGGGTTTGTTCTGCCCTCTATCCGTGATGGTTTGGCGGCTGGTACGTCAATTGATGGGCTTGCCTTGATCGAAGCCGCTTGGGCGCGGATGTGCGCCGGAACACGCGGAGATGGAGCTGTTATTGCGCCAAATGATCCTTTCTGGGCTGATCTCAATGTGATCGCTTTGCGCGCAAAAGATGACCCTGCTGCATGGCTGTCGATGACACATATTTATGGTGATTTGGCGGAAAACGCGCGCTTTGTGGCAGCCTTCAAGACCGCATTACGTAGGATTTGGGCCGAGGGCATGTCCGCTGCGATCCAAAACTATTTGAGCCGGTAAATCTGTACCACAGCGGAAAATCCGACCAAGACATTGCAAAATCACCCTCGGCATCTTGGGGTTTCGCGTTGCTTTGCGCAGGCGCAGCGAAAGTCTCCTTCACCCTTTACAGTCATCTGTGCTGTTTGCAGCATCGGTCACCCTGAGTTCATCCGGGTCTCCCGCTGCGCTGTCCGCCAAGGTCTGCTTCGGCTCAAAACTCATGACGTCTGAGTTCGAAAATCGGGACCGCTTTCTGGACCACTTCCGGTCCGAAGGTAGTCGCTAAGCCTCTATAACTGCATGACAATTAGAGATGGACCACATCCTCTCCTGGGCACCAAAAATACCAAACACTATCTGTACAAATTGAACACTTACTCGCGGGGTGGGTCAGGTGTTGTGCATCGGCTTTCACAATTCGGATCGCGATAGAGTTTGTGTTTTCTCGCATTGCCAGCTTTGAAGGTCAGACCTGAACTAACAACTCAGAACGTGGCCCGCAGCCGCCAACTGCCGCATCGTGGCTGTGGTTGTGGCGCACTGGTATCGATCCGGGACATCTGCAGGATTTTCAAGTCTCGAAGGGCGTATGAAGCTGGGCGTAGATCATGGTCTGCCGCGACCCGCGGTCAGGATCGTCAGCCGAGATCGCAGTCATATTCTGAAGACTGGAAACGACAGCCACCGTGCCAAGGCCAGCCTAGAAACAGCAAAACAGAAGCAGAAGGACACGCGGAACATCGCAATCGGGTGAGCAAATTCTGACTGTCAATCAACACGGGGTGTTTTGAACGCAGCAGGATGCTGCTGCGGCGTTTGAGATACGCATATCTGCATGTGTCGCGCTGTAATTGCGTTTGTGCCCACGACGCATGAACATCAAAACCATCTGGCCCCGCAATGATCTGCGGGGCCAGATAGATTTGTCATTCCGCCGTCAGCAGCGGTGGCTTGTTGCTGCCGGTGATGCGGCCTTGCTGTGGGGCCTCAAACGTCAGGTCCAGTTCGCCATTTTTGACTCCAACCTTGACGATGCCGCCTTTGACCAGGGTACCGAACAGCAATTCCTCGGCCAGAGGTTTCTTGATGTGTTCCTGGATCACACGACCCAGCGGTCGCGCGCCCATATTCGCATCATAACCCTTGTCGGCCAGCCATTCGGCGGCGGCTTGCGTCAGTTCGATATGCACGTTGCGGTCGATCAGCTGCGCTTCGAGCTGCAGCACGAATTTTTCCACGACCTGCATGATCACCTCTTTCGGCAAAGCGCCAAAGCTGATGATCGCATCCAGGCGGTTGCGGAATTCCGGCGTGAAAATCCGTTCGATAGCGGCAGTGTCTTCGCCTGTCCGGGCCTCGCGGCCGAAACCAAGCGCGTTCTTGGACATTTCAGCAGCACCGGCATTCGATGTCATGATCAGGATCACATTGCGGAAATCCGTGGTGCGACCGTTATGGTCGGTCAGCTTGCCATGGTCCATCACCTGCAACAGGATGTTATAGACATCCGGATGCGCCTTTTCCATTTCGTCCAACAACAGCACGCAATGCGGGTTCTGGTCGACACCATCGGTCAGCATGCCACCCTGATCAAACCCGACATAGCCCGGAGGCGCACCGATCAGCCGCGAGACCGCATGCTTTTCCATGTACTCGGACATGTCAAAGCGCAGCAATTCTACACCCAGCGTATCGGCCAGTTGCTTTGCCACCTCGGTCTTGCCGACGCCAGTCGGACCCGCGAACAGGTAGTTGCCAATCGGCTTTTCGGGCTCACGCAGACCGGCACGGGCCAGCTTGATCGCCGATGACAAGGCTTCGATCGCCCTGTCCTGCCCAAACACAACCCGTTTGAGGCTTTTTTCTAGGTCTTTCAGCACTTCGGCATCATCTTTGGACACGTTTTTGGCCGGGATTCGGGCGATTTTCGCCACGACAGCCTCGATCTCTTTGGTGCCGATGGTCTTGCGCCGTTTGCTTTCGGCAACCAGATGCTGGGCTGCGCCTGCCTCGTCGATGACGTCAATCGCCTTGTCGGGCAATTTGCGGTCGTTGATATAGCGCGCGGACAGTTCTACGGCGGTCTTGATCGCCTCGGCTGTATATTTGATGTGGTGATGTTCTTCGAAATAGGGTTTCAGCCCCATCAATATCTTGATCGAATCCGGCACCGAAGGTTCGTTCACGTCGATTTTCTGGAACCGACGCGCCAAGGCGCGGTCTTTTTCGAAATGCTGGCGGAATTCCTTATAGGTCGTCGACCCCATGCAGCGCAGTTTACCACCCTGCAAGGCGGGTTTCAGCAGGTTGGAAGCGTCCATCGCACCACCCGATGTGGCACCAGCCCCGATCACAGTGTGGATTTCGTCGATGAACAGGACCGCATCCTTGTGATTTTCCATTTCGGTCATCACAGCCTTGAGCCGTTCTTCGAAATCACCGCGATAGCGCGTACCGGCTAGCAATGCCCCCATATCCAGCGAATATATCGTCGCACCGGCCAGAACATCCGGCACGTCTTTGTTGACGATCTTGTATGCCAGACCTTCGGCAATCGCCGTTTTGCCCACGCCCGGATCACCCACCAGCAGCGGGTTGTTCTTGCGGCGGCGGCAAAGGACCTGAATGCAGCGTTCAACCTCATGCGCACGGCCGATCAGGGGATCAACATCGCCCTTTTTCGACTTGGCGTTCAGATCGACGCAATATTTCGCCAGCGCGCTTTCTTTTTCGGGGTCTGCACCGGTGGTTTGTTCAGTCTCATCGGCAGCACCTGTCACAGGACGGGTTTCGCCAAAAGCGGGGTCTTTGGCGACGCCATGCGCAATGAAATTCACCGCGTCATAGCGGGTCATGTCCTGTTCCTGCAAAAAGTAAGCAGCATTGCTTTCGCGTTCGGCAAAGATCGCGACCAGCACATTGGCGCCTGTCACCTCTGACCGGCCCGACGATTGCACATGGATCGCCGCACGCTGGATCACGCGCTGGAACGCAGCCGTTGGCACGGCTTCGGACCCTTCGACATCGGTGACCAGCGTGGACAGGTCATCGTCGATGAAATCTTCCAGATCCTTGCGCAGGTCGTCGAGATCGACCGAACAAGCGCGCATGACGCGCGCAGCGTCCGGTTCGTCGATCAGGGCCAGCAGCAAATGTTCCAGCGTGGCCAATTCGTGCTTGCGTTCGTTGGCCAGCGCCAGCGCACCGTGGATCGACTGCTCGAGTGTCGTTGAAAATGATGGCACGTCTGTGCTCCTTCACATCGGGGTCGGCCAGCATGCGCTGGTCCCACCTTGGCCTCTACCTCTTAAAGTTTGGTTTTATTTCCCAACCTTCAAGGACTTTTTTTTATTCTGCGCTTCACAAATAATGTGAAGATCGAAACAACGCCCGGTTTTCGTCACGCACCGGTCTGTTCGTGGTTAAAATCTGTCCTTGCTTGCGCGGATCTGCGCAAACACATCTACGTCCGGCTGGTTCTGCATGCCCAGATGCGCCTTGAGACCCGCATCATCGGCGCGCAGAAACGGGTTGGTGCGCCGCTCTTCGTCAAGCCCGGATGGCACTGTCGGCCTGCCTGCCGCACGCGCCGTTTCAATTGTCTTGATACGTAACCTAAGGTCTGCATTGTCGGGGTCAAGGGACACAGCAAAGCGTGCGTTCGATTCTGTGTATTCATGCCCTGAACAGACCATGGTTTGCTGGGGCAGCGCCCGCAATTTCAGCAGGCTTTCCCACATCTGCGCAGGCGTACCTTCGAACAGCCGCCCGCAGCCCAGCGCCATCAGGCTGTCGCCGGTAAAGACCAACCCGGCATCCGGCATGTGAAAGGCGATATGCCCGATTGTATGTCCCGGCACGTCGATCACATGGGTGGCCTGCCCGCAGATATGCAGCAGATCACCTTCTGCAACCGCCAGATCCAGCGGCGGCAGACGGTGCGCATCTGCCCGCGCACCGATCACCCTTGCGTCGCCACGCAGGCTTTGCAGCCCGCCGACATGGTCGTCGTGGTGATGCGTCAGTAGGATATCAGTCAGCTGCCAGCCCCGCTGCGCAAGCACAGCCTTGATCGGCGATGCCTCTGGCGCGTCGATCAGGACGGTTTGCTCGGTCACGGCATTGTGCAGCACAAAGGCATAATTGTCGCGCAGACAGGGCACGGTGACCAGTTCGACAGGGGATGCTGTGTTTGTCATGGCAAACCGTCCTTTCCTTGGTATTGTTTGCAAAGTGTCGTCCAAGGAGGTCTGAACCGCAATGCACCTTGATGTGCTGGACCTGCGAAACTTCTATTATCGCAGCGCGCTGGGACGCGCGGCGCAACAGGTGATCCGTAACGAGCTTGTCACGCTCTGGCCCGAGGCAAAGGGACAGGTCGTGGCGGGGTTCGGTTTTGCCGTGCCGTTGCTTCGCCCCTATCTCAAAGACGCGCGCCGCGTGATCGGGCTGATGCCGGGTCCACAGGGCGTGATGCCTTGGCCGCCCGAAGGCCGCAATGTCAGTATCTTATGCGAAGACACGCTCTGGCCAATCGAGACGGGGCATATCGACAAGCTGGTCGTGATGCATGGCCTGGAAACATCCGAACACCCCACTGCCCTGCTGGATGAAATGTGGCGCGTGCTGGGACCGGGCGGGCGCGCCGTGGTCGTGGTGCCAAACCGCGCGGGCCTATGGTCGCGGACGGACAAGACCCCCTTTGGCTATGGCCGCCCCTATTCGCTGACCCAGCTTGATGCGCAATTGCGCAAGCACCGGTTTGTCACCGAACGGACCCTATCTACCCTGTTTCAGCCACCGTCGCGTAGCCGGTTCTGGCGCAGGTCGGCAGCCATGTTCGAACGGGTTGGTCCCAAAATACCGGTGATCGCGGCAGGGGGTGTGCTGATGGTCGAGGTCACCAAACAATCCGCCGCCCCGACGCGGCCCGGGTTGAAAGAGGCAGTGCGCCGCCCCCTTAAGGCGCTGGAAGGGATCACCGCACCGCAGCCCAAACCGGAATCTGCGCGCACGTCAGACTAGTTTGATATTTGCCTGTCCGCGCCAAAGGCCCTAAGCGGACAGCATGACACAAACATTCGAGATTTTTCTGACCGCAACACCCGGATTCGAACCCGCTCTGCTGGCCGAGGCGCAGGCAGCGGGCTTTGTCGGTGAGCGGACCCAAGGCGGCGTCACCATGACCGGCGGCTGGCCCGATGTCTGGCGCGCCAATCTAGTCCTGCGGGGGGCGACCCGCGTGCTGGTGCGGATCGGCAGTTTCATGGCGTTCCATCTGGCACAGCTGGACAAACGCGCGCATAAATTCCCGTGGGTGGATGTGCTGCGCACCGATATCCCTCTGCGGGTCGAGGTCACGACCAACCGCAAGTCCAAGATCTATCACGCCGGTGCCGCCACCCAGCGGATCGAGACCGCGCTGAAAGCCAATGGCTATCAGATCAGCGCCGAGGCGGAACTGGTCCTGAAACTGCGGATCGATGATAACCGCGTGACGATCAGCGTCGATACATCCGGCGAAAGCCTGCATAAACGCGGCCACAAGCAAGGCGTGGGCAAAGCGCCCATGCGCGAAACACTGGCGTCGCTGTTTCTGCGCGACTGTGGTTATCACGGGACCGAACCAGTGCTGGACCCAATGTGCGGGTCTGGCACTTTCGTGATCGAGGCCGCGGAGATCGCAGCAGGGCTATACCCAGGGCGCAGCCGCAGCTTTACGTTTGAACAGCTTGCCAGTTTCGATCCCGTCGCATGGGACGCGATGCGCCAGCACAGCCCGACACCGACCGACCTGCGCTTTTACGGTAGCGACCGTGACGCGGGAGCGATCCGCATGAGCCGTGAGAACGCCGACCGCGCGGGTGTGATGGGCCTGACCACATTCGACACGCTGCCCGTCGATGCGCTGACGCGGCCTGACGGGCCACCCGGTCTGGTGATCTGCAACCCGCCTTATGGCGACAGGATTGGTAATCCAAAACTGCTGTTTGGGCTTTATGCATCGCTTGGGCAGACGCTCAAGGCGCAGTTTTCAGGTTGGCGCGTGGGCATCGTGACCAGTGATGCAGCCCTCGCCAATGCGACCGGCCTGCCGTTCAAACCCAAAGGCGCGCCCGTGCCGCATGGCGGGCTGAAGGTATGGCTGTTCCAGACCGGGAAACTGTGAGGATCGCACCATGACCCTGTTCGCTGGCCTGTCCGCCTTTCCGATCACACCCGCGACGCCGGACGGGCAGATCATCGCAGATGACCTTGCGCGCATGTTGCTGCGGCTGAAGGCCGCGCGCGTGGATTCCGTGGGTCTATTGGGCAGCACCGGCACCTACGCCTATCTGGACCGCGCAGCGCGGCAAGAGGCGGTCAGCATTGCTGCTGAAACACTCGCGGGCGATGTGCCGCTGATCGTCAGTGTGGGTGCCTTGCGCACCGATGCCGCCGTGGCACTTGCGCAGGATGCGGCCAAGGGTGGCGCGGATGGCCTGCTGATGGCGCCTGTGTCCTACACGGCGCTGACGCAGGAAGAAGCCTATCAGCATTACCTTGCTGTCGCGGGAGCGACTGGCCTGCCGCTGAGCATCTACAACAACCCCGGCACGACACATTTCACATTCAGCATCGACCTGCTGGTCCGGCTTGCCGCGATCCCGACGATCACGGCGGTCAAGATGCCTCTGCCTGCGCAAGGTACGCTGGCGGATGATCTTGCCGCGCTGAGGAACTATCTGCCTGCGGATTTCGTCATCGGCTACAGCGGTGACTGGGGCTGCGCCGAGGCGCTGCTATCCGGCGCGCAGACGTGGTACAGCGTGGTGGCGGGCATCCTGCCGGAACCGGCCTTGCGGTTGACGCAAGCGGCACTGGCGGGGGACGCAGCGCGCACGGCAGAGCTGAACGCCACATTCACCCCGCTTTGGGCGCTGTTTCGGGCGCATGGCGGGCTGCGCGTGGCCTATGGCATCGCGCATCTGCTGGGGCTGACGAAAGCCCTGCCGCCACGGCCGATCCTGCCGATGCCAGACAGCGCGATGCCGGACCTGCGCGCCGCGCTGGACATCGCGCTGGCCTGACCGTGGATCAGACCGGCGGCATGACGCTTTTGCGGCCGATGCCGGTGTAATAGCTGAACCCTGCGGCCACGGCATCATCGCAATGATAGACATTGCGCAGATCGGCCATGCGCGGTTCGGCCATACTGCCTGCCAGGCGGGCAAGGTCGAGCGTGCGAAAGTCGTCCCACTCGGTCAGGATCACCACCAGATCAGCGCCTTGCACGGCGGTATAGGCATCGTCATGCCAAGTGACACCGGGCAATAAGTCTTCGGCCTCGCGGAACGCCTGCGGGTCTACGACGCGCACATCGGCCCCCTGCCCGACAAGCGCTGGCACGATTGTCAGCGAAGGTGCATCGCGCATGTCATCGGTGCCGGGCTTGAAGGTCAGACCCAGCACCGCAATCGACTTTTTGCGAACATGGCCGTCGCAAAGGTCGATGATCTTGTCGATCATGACGCGCTTGACCTCTTCATTAACCTTGATGACGGTTTCGACAATTTGCAGCGGGGCTGCATGGTCCTGCCCGATCCGCGCCAAGGCGCGGGTATCCTTGGGAAAACACGACCCGCCATAGCCGGGGCCGGCCTGCAGGAATTTGGGGCCGATCCGCTGGTCAAACCCCATGCCATTGGCGACCGCTTTGACATCGGCGCCGGTTCTTTCGCACAAAAGCGCCATTTCGTTGATGAAGGTCACCTTGGTCGCCAGAAACGCATTGGCCGCGTATTTGACCATTTCGGCGGTTTCCAGATCGGCGACCAGCATCGGAAAGCCACGGTCGGTCAGTGGACGATAGATCGCCTGCATGACAGCGGCGGCGCGGTCGGTCTGCACCCCGACGACAACACGGTCTGGATGCATGAAATCATCAATCGCCGCACCTTCGCGCAGGAATTCGGGGTTCGATACCACGTCGAAATCCTGCGCGGGATTGGTAGCGCGCATGAGCTCTGCCACCTTGCGGCTGGTGCCGACCGGCACGGTCGATTTGGTCACGATTACCACATGGTCGGTCAGCACCTCCGCCAGTTCCTGCACGGCAGAAAACACATAGCTGAGATCGGCATGACCATCACCGCGCCGGCTGGGCGTGCCTACGGCGATGAACACCACCTGCACCCCGTCGATCGCAGCGCGCAGGTCGCTGGTAAATGACAGCCGTCCTGCGGCCATGTTACGGGCAAGCAGGGCGTCCAGACCCGGCTCAAAGATCGGGGTCTTGCCGTCGCGCAGCAAGGCAAGCTTGGCCTCGTCCTTGTCGATGCAGACGATCTCGTGGCCGAAATCCGCAAGGCAGACCCCAGACACCAGCCCGACATATCCGGTACCGATCATGGCTATCTTCATCGCAATCGCGCCTTTCGTGACGATGTCGCAGCAGTATCTGATCTTTTCTTATTGCGGTGTGGGGCGCAGGTCCAGTGACCAATACCCGCAATAGTTGTTTTCTGCAGCCGCAGAAATTGGCCTTGCAAGCGCCCTGCGCTGGCTGGCCCGTGCCAATGTATGAAAAGCTGCCAAAAAGTGTCCCAGCGGGACCACCGCGATATCCAGATGGACCTGGTGGTGGGTCAGCCAGCAGATGCCGACAGCGGCGTTAGGTCGACAAGATGCGCAGATGACAACGGCTCAATTACCGAATTTATCGCCGATCCCGTCCATCACGCCGCGCATCCGCTCGCCACTGGTGCAATCGGCTGTCATGGTCATTTGCGGTTTGATGCGTTGTTTTTCGCCGCTGAAGGTCACGTCGTCAAAACGACTGGCCAGCACGATCTGCAGGTAGGTGCCTTGTGCACCCTCGATCTGTGCCCTGCCGTTGGAAAATGGAATGCTGCGGCCCGTATCCGTATTGCGCACAGCAAAGCTGCTGTTGGCAAGCGGGCATTGGTTGATCAATCGCACCTCGGCGCGGATCACAGCGCCATCGCCGGTGTGCAGCGCATCTTGGACGATGGGAAGCACAAGCTTGACCAGCCCAAGGGCCACCACGGCGGCAAGGATCATCAAGACAATGGAACGTCGGGTCATGGCTGTGGTCCAATCACAACAGGCCCGGAGTAACCCGGGCCTGTGTTTCGCATTGTGGTGCGCTTAGCCTTGCAGCAGGCTCAGCACGCTTTGCTTGGAGGCATTGGCCTGCGCCAGCATCGCGGTAGAGGCTTGCTGCAGGATCTGCGACTTCGCAAGGCTGGTCGATTCTGCCGCAAAGTCAGCGTCTTCGATACGGCCACGGCCACCTTCGAGGTTGATCACAACGTTGGTCAGGTTGCTGACGGTGTTATCAAGGCGATTGGAGACTGCACCAAGGTTTGCACGTTGTGTGTTAACTCTTGTCAACGCTGTATCGATATTCGCAATAGCTGTCGCGGCATCGCTTGCTGATGCGATTGAAACTGAGCCGTCCCGCGAAAGCGTGAACTTGTCAGCATTCACTCCGGTCCCGACAGACACTGTAAGCCCCTTAATTCCTTGATCTTTTATCGCTTGGGCAATTTGTGCTGCGACGCCAATGTTTGTATCACCGAACCCGTCACCAGATGCAACAGTTCCGGTAACAGTTGTGCCATCAATATCAATCGAAAACGTTGAACCGACACCAGCACCAGCAACTGTGAACGTACCTGCGTTTTCGGTAATGCTTGCCGCGCCTATTGTTGAAGCAGCGGCAACCCCAGTGAACGCAGCGGCCGCACGTGTAATTGTTACGACACCTGCAGCGGAGGTAGCTGTCAGCCCGGGTACGCCGTCTGCGTTAATTTGCGCGACTAGATTGGAAGCAAAGCCATCATCGTCGAGTGTGAACCCGGCAGCATCAGTAACAGTGTAGGTCTTTCCATCAACATCAACTGTAAAACTATCCCCAGTAGCAACCAAACCACTAAACGTAAGCTCACCAGCGCCAGTTTTTGTTAAAGTGCCAGTAGATCCACCAGCTTTAGTATCGAGGACGTTCGATACCGAAGGACCCGCTTGAGCAATTGTCAAAGTGCCGCTGCCATTATCAGCTACCGTTATACCATAGAGAGCACGTTGCGCTGCCGTTGCACCAGTTGTCACTGTCGTAAGCGCAGCTTCGATCTCGTCTTTCAGTTGTGTAGCGATACCGTTTTTATCGTCTGCATATTGGTCTGTCGAGTCAGCATCAACGGACAGCGCGACACCGTTGATTGTCACAGAATAAGTATCAGTAGCCTGAAATCCACCGCCAACAACCAAGGTCCCGCCAGTGCCACTTGCAGTGGGGGTCAGGGTACCTGCAGCAGTTGAACCAGTCAATGTTGCACTGACGGTTGGGGTGGATGAAGTGCCTCCCACTCCAAGTGCTGCCGCTGAAATTGCTTTGATATTTACCGCGATTGTATCACCAGCCCCAGTACCACTTCCGATGTGCAAGCTAAGCACCTTTGCATCAGTGTGAGTGGTAGATAGGCTAGCAGGATTGGGTGTTGCACCATCCAACAAGTTTTGACCAGCCCAAGCAGTGGCGCCGGCAATTCGATTGATTTCCGATGTCAGCGCAGTCATTTCAGCTTGTAGGTTTGTACGATCGGTTGCGTCATTGGTGTCGTTTGACGACTGAACAGCTAGTTCGCGCATACGCTGCAGGATGTTTACAACTTCTTTGTGCGCACCTTCGGCCGTATTGATCAGTGCCTGACCGTCCTGAGCGTTGCGGATCGCCTGGTTGGTGCCGCGGATTTCCGATGTCAGCCGCGATGCAATGGCCACGCCAGCTGCGTCATCTTTGGCAGAGTTGATGCGCTTGCCGGTCGACAAACGCTCCATCGAGGTTTCCATGTCCTTGTTGACGCTGGTCGCGGAAGCCGCGGCCATCAAGGCGCCGGTATTTGTTGCAATTGCGAGTGCCATCACATCTCTCCTATTATGTCATTAAGAGAACACAGTCTAAATCCGCGTTCTCAACCAACTGAAGCATGCTGTCGCTATCAACCGGCCTATGAGTGGTAACGGCTTGGATGCCGCAAGCTTTAGCCCCGCAAGGCAACATTCTTTGCCAAGGCCGATTGCTGTAAAGCGGTGAGCCTATTAGGGTTGGACGTGAACCGCTGAAAGGTGCGCATTGCCATGACATTCCTATCCCGACTGCCTATTTGCTTTTGTCGGATCGCGACTGCCAGCTTTTGCGCGATGCTATTGGTCGCCGGAACGGGCCTGGCCGCCCAAGGGTCAGATGCCAGCCCCGATCCTTTTGACGCTGCCGTTGACGCCGTGAAAGCCGAAGATTTCGGTCTTGCAAATGATCTGTTCCTTGCCTTGGCCGAACAGGACGATCACGACGCGCAATTCAATCTGGCGATTTTGCTGGAGGCCGGAAAAGGCACGCCGCAGAATTACACCCTTGCGCTGGAATGGGCATGGCTGGCCCAGCTTGGCGGTGTCGAGCGCGCAAAGGAATTGGCTGACCGGCTGGCTGAAAAACTGCTGCCCGCCACGAAAGATGCAATCGCGGAACGCATCAAAAGCCACCTGCAAGACCGACTGTCGCGGGGTAATTCCGCAGCCATCATGCAATTTGTCGCGTTCAACCAAACGATATTGACGCGACCCGATCTGGAAACCGCCTATATCTGGACGCTGATCGGTGCGGCGTTGAATATCGAGCAAGCCGTCCAAACCCGCAATGATATCGAGGCCACGTTAGAGACGCGCGTTGTACTGGCGGCTCAGGAAACGGCACGCGGGATGTTTGTGGATCAGGACATGGCGTCGTTGTTCGCCGGTGACGGCGTTGCATCACGATAGCTGACCGATATGGCGAATGCCTCGTCCTCGGTCAGGTCATATTGCTGCGCGGCCTCTTCGAGACTGCGGCCCGCTTGGCGCGCTGCGATGAACGCCACGATATTGGATGCCGATTTTGCCTGCGGTCCGTGGTTTGCTGCCACCCGCTGCGTCAGTTGCGCAACATCAGGTGTATCGACCTGCGTTACGGTGACTTCTGGGCTATTTGTAGGCGGCACCGACTGAACGATCTGTTTCAGCGATGATTTGATATCCGACAAATCGCGTTGATCCCGCATCACACGGATCAAAAGCCAACCGACCAAAAGTAAATTCAGGGCCAGCAACCAGTTTGTAATGCTTTGGCCAGAGACCAAGCTTGCGTAATCCTGAAGTGTCAAAAAAGTTTTCCTGAATAGTCAATATTTTGACGTTTGCGAACCCGTATTGCCAGCATGGCCCAGTCCGCGCAATTCAGCACATTTTTCGGCGTAAAGAAACTCTTGAGTCAATTTCTGATACAAGTTTGCCAAATCATCGGATGTATTCGGCCCAAGGGGTCCCAATTTCGACATTTCGGCCAGCACATTTTCAGATGCTGCAATATAGTCTTTGTCCGACGCGCGGCACGCTTTCAGTCGGTCAAGCGCCGCATCCAGCTGTTGTGTCGCGACGCCGGTCTCTGACATTAGGTCATGGATTCGAATGAATCAGCCAGACCCTGCGCGATCTTGTCGTAATCGACAGGATATTCATTCGCTTGGATCGACGCCCGGATACGTTCCACAGCTTCGATATCAACCGGTACCGGCATGCTCTGCATCGACGCCAAAACCTCTGCAGCGGCGGAATTGATCTCGACCGCGGGTCGGGACGACGCCGATACCGGATTAACCGGCGCAGCGACACCAAGTCCTGCCGTATCGCCACTGCTTGCGGGCGAAATGTTGACTCTTGGAACCGCGTTCACCTCTGGCATTTTCGCGGAAGTGACCGTGCCAGTCAGATTTTGTGTTGCATCAACCATTTTGCATTCTCCTGTCGAAGATAGGTAACGACTGTTCAGGGCGCCATTTTAGAGATGACCTGAACTTTTCTTTCCTGAGAGATCCGTCCGATCACTTCGCTGCCGCTGCTCAGGTTTCTTAGTCGTATGTTATCTCCAATTTGGCCCGGTTCCAAGGCGATGCCGGGACTTTCTATTTCTATACCGCCGTTCACGATCTGCAAAGTGACAATATCGTCAGCATTTATAGCCCAATCGCGCTGCAGATGGCGCGGACTGACCGGCACGCGAGGCGTCAAAGATTGCGACAAAACCCTGCCGACAACATCCTCGATCGTAATGTAGACATTATTGACTGACAACGGATCGATTGGTCGGATTTCCAGATCGTCCAATTGTATCCGGTCACCGCTGCGCAGCGGCCGGCGCAGAAAAACTGCTTGTGTCACCTGTCCCTCGGTGACTTTCGGGACTTGAGGAAGTGCGCCTTGGACCTGCGCACGCAATGCAATGCTCCATTCCACTGGCGACGGGCAGCGCACAGTCACACTGCGCCAGCCATTGAAGGCTTGCTCCACCTCCAACGGCGCATCACAGGCATAGAATTGTTTTTCGGCCATGACATTCGGTGCTGCGATTTCGCCAACGCTGGCCAGCCGTTCAATGATTGCCTGCTGGACTTCTTGACCCGTGACAATCCGTGTTGCCGCCTGATCCTGCGCGAAAAGCGCGAAAGGCCAGAACAGCATGATGGAAAGCCAGCGCATCATACTAGAATACATAAATATCGTCGGGGACAGTTGGGAAGCCAGAGGCCTCAGGCAAGATCAGGGTTTGTCCCGCCACCATCCTGTCGGGATCGCCCCGCAGAAAAGCGCGCGGATTATCCTGAACGATTTTCTCAATCACCGTTTGCAGACCCGTCGACCCATAGCGATACTGGCGCAGGATCCCCAATAGATTTTCACCCGGCGCAATGATATGGCGTTGGCCTGACGCAGCGGTGTCAGAGCAGTCAGCCATGCACAGCAAAACCCAAGGCTCTTGCGCTTTTGCAACGTGCGGCAGCATGAATACGGCAAGAAGTGGTAAGATCACTTGGCCCAATCGCATGACGTTCAACCTCCTATTTCAAAGCGCACTTTGGCGCCGGCCAAATGCGCGCCGGCACGCCTTGCGTTCATCGGGCTCAGGATAGCTTGGCTTGGGCTTAGCTCCACGATGCGGAACACTGTCCAAGGCTGGCCATGGCCCTCGGCAAAGGCAAGGCTTTGACGGGTCAGGCCGTCACGGCTGCCCAGGTCAATCCGAAAACGTCCGGTGCCAGCGTCCGTAAGAAAGCCCTGCAATGGCGCGCAGGCATAAGACCCCAGCCAAGTCGCAAGCTCTGCTGACACGCTGTCGGCGAGGCTTTTTGCGACCTCATGCGCATCCTTTCGCGCCAACACATTGACCGTGCGCCAAGGCGTATTGGCCGAGACAGCGACCACATGACTGGTGGTCATCTGCTGTGCCCGTCCAGGCGCAGCAGGATCAAGTACCTGCGCCTGCAAGGTGACCGTTAATGTCGTCGCTTGAAGCCCGGGGGCCGTTGCGTGCCATGACAAATGCAGGCCCCGCGCAGTATCAGGTATCAGGTTTGACCGCGATGCCTCTACTCTGGGCTGGCCGCCCATAAGAGTGTCGTAATCAAAACCAGCAGGAACTTTGCTCCCGCCCTGTCCCACCGTCGCAAGCGAGATATCGCGCGCTGAAACATTGATCTGAGGCGTCGCCCCAAGACCCATGATAGTCGCGTCATGCGCCAGCTCCAAAGCCTCTGTCGCCCAAAGAGGTGCGGTATACCCAACATTTATCTGTGGATTCCCCGATATCAGATTGATCGCTGGCCGCACGGCGCAGCCAAGCGCAGGTGCAGTGCCGACATAGGCATCAATGACAACTTCATAATGATGGCCAGACGGCCCTTGGCTGACGACAGAATAATCCAGAATGCGGGAATTGGGCCGCAGCAGAATGCTTTCGCCTGTCAGCGCACCGTTATCCGCCATGGAAAAGCCTGACACGTCAGCCCCCCCCTCTAACGCGGCAAGGTATAGCGCATCTTCCAAAGCAAAACGTTGCGCACGGTCGGTGTCGTTATTGGTCACGGCCGCCCGGCCCGTGACGCGCACGATATCCGCAAAACCCGGCCCACAAGTCAGAACAAGCAACAGCACAGGCGCAAGCAGCCTCATCTGACGACGAAATATTCCTGTCAGCATCCCTGGCCTTACCTCCCGGCGGCTTATCGCACTGCCATCATGATGCGTGCGATCATGTCGCGGTCCAGTTCCAGCACGACCTCATAGGTGTCGCGGCCAACCGGATTGATACGCACCGTGCGCGCACCCCGGATTGTACCATCGACCGATGCGCGTGTTGTGTCGTTTTGCAAAACGGCATCGACCACGGTTGTCTGCGCACTTAGCCGCAAGCCATGCACCTGCTCGGTGAGGTCGCGCATGGCGTCCAGACGGGCGACACGGATCGCCATCAAGCGCTTTTGATTGATGTTATGCGCCGGCTGCGCGGAAATCGTCGCATATCCTGTCCCGATAATCGGTGGGACAGTTTGCTGTATAACAGCGGCATCAGTGCCCCTTAGCGCGGTCTCGATTTCAAGCACTTCTTTTGCGGCGGGTGATATGCCCGCAGCGTTGTATGGTGCGTGGGCATTCATGTTGCAGGCGCCCAGCGCCAGAGCAATCGTGAAAGCCGCACAAGTCTTGATCAAATCGGTTAAGGCAAAGTTACGCACAAAAATATCCTCCGCAAGTCGCGTTTTGCCTCTGGTCTTGCATATGTCGTGCCAGTGCTAAGAACAGCGCAAATACGGCGTATTTTTTTACTGGCACAGGAATTGCTTCTTACTTGCCGAAGTGGCGTCTTCCGAGATGCGCCGCCAGATGGAGCAGCAGGTGACATGAGCGCGTCCGAAACAGCAATACCACGGCACCTGCTGGGGCGGAGCCTGACCAGCATCACGCTGCCGCTTGGCATTTTGATGCTGGTGGCGATGATGGTATTGCCGCTGCCAGCCTTCTTGCTGGACATCTTTTTCACGCTCAACATCTTCATGTCGCTGTTGATATTGATGGTGGCACTGCACACTTACCGACCGCTGGATTTTTCATCTTTTCCCAGCCTCATTCTGGTTGCAACGGTGTTGCGACTGGCGCTGAACGTGGCCTCAACAAGGATCATCCTGAGCGAAGGACATTTGGGAACCAGCGCCGCCGGTGCCGTGATCGAAGCATTCGGTGCCTTCGTCATTGCAGGCAATTATGTCGTCGGGATTTTTGTCTTTGTCATTTTGGTGATCATCAACCTTGTCGTGATCACCAAAGGTGCAGGCCGTGTCTCAGAAGTTTCTGCCCGCTTTACCCTTGATGCCATGCCCGGCAAACAGATGGCCATTGACGCGGACCTGAATGCGGGAGTGCTCACCGCCGAAGAAGCGACCGTGCGCCGCGAGGACGTATCGCGCGAGGCAGATTTTCATGGCGCAATGGATGGTGCATCCAAGTTTGTCAAAGGCGACGCCGTTGCCGGTATTCTGATTCTGGCCATCAACGTCATCGGCGGGTTGACGATCGGGATGCTGCAGCATGGGCTGTCGATCGGCGAAGCCTCCGAACTTTATATTCTGCTGTCGATCGGTGATGGTCTTGTCGCGCAAATCCCGTCTTTGCTGTTGTCGATTGCGACGGCCATCATCGTGACGCGTGTATCGTCGAGCCAGGATATGGCCGAGCATATCAAAGGCGAAGTCAGCATGTCGCGTGCGTGGTTTCCCGTAGCAGGGGTGCTGCTTTTGATCGGCCTTGTGCCGGGCATGCCCACCATCTTGTTTGGCGGCATGGGGCTAGCTGCCGGTGTCGCTGCGTATTTCTTTCGCAAGCAAGAACAGACCGACGCCACGCAAGACAAGAGTGACGCAAAGACGCCTGTCGAAGACAGCAATCCCAATAGCTTGAACATCACCGACGTCGCTGATCTGTCTGCGGTGACGCTGCTACTGAGCTATCCGCTTTTGTCCATGGTGGACAAAGACGACGGCGGACCTTTGGCGCGACGCATTGTCACCGTGCGCAAAGAAGTGTCGCAAGCTTTGGGTTTTGTCTTGCCCAGTGTCCGCATCCGTGACGATCTTGGGCTGACAGCAAACGAATACAGGATCAAGATCGGCCAAACGGTCGTTGCCGAAGACAAGATCTATCCTGATCAGAAACTTGCCCTGCCCAGCGGCACATCGCGCGTCAAGATTGAGGGCATAGATGTGAAAGAGCCGTCTTTCCGCATCGACGCGACCTGGATCCAGTCGGACCGCGAATTCGAAGCAGAAGCAAATGGCTATATCATCATCGAGCCTGAAACGGTGCTGGCGACACATCTGAGCCAGATCTTGTACAAATATGCGTCAGAACTGATCGGACAGGATGATGTTCAGGAACTGCTCGACAATCTGTCGAAAGTTGTGCCGCAACTGGTCCAGTCCGTTGTCCCCAAACTGATGCCATTGCATAATCTGACGGCGGTGCTGCGGCAGATTTTGCGTGAACGGATACCGATCAGCGACCTGCGACGCATCTTGGAATTGATCTCCGAGATGGCAAGCAAGAACATGAGCGTGACAGAGACCGCAGAGGCGCTGCGGCCCCAACTTGTTGGCCTGCTTATTCAACAGACAACGCCGCTGAACACCCCGCTTCCGGTTGTGACACTGGACAGCGCATTCGAGCATCTGTTGATCAATTCCGCCAAGCGGTCAGAGGGCGATCAGTTGCTGCTGGATGGATCACTGGCAGAGCAGATGGTCAAATCGCTTGTGCGTGTCAACGAGGAACAAACTGAAGCCGGCAAGAAACCATTCTTGGTCGTTTCTCCGCAAATCCGGCGCAAATTATCCAGCTTTCTGCGTCAACATATCGCTGACTTTCCCGTCCTTTCATTCACGGAATTGCCTGACGGGCGACGGGTGGAGGTTGTGGCGACGGTGTCTGGCGACGAGCAAATGGCCACAGAATGAAACATGGTCAATTTTTTGATCCCCGATGAGGCGCCCTGGTCATGACTGAATATATCTTCAGAGCATCCGATCCCGATACCGCAATGGAAAAGGCGGTACGCGAACTTGGCGACGATGCCATGATCCTATCCGTCAGAAAGATGGGAGATGTCACAGAGGTCCGCGCGACACGCGAATCTGACATGGCCGATCAGCTGCAATGGGACGATCGCAAGCCGCAATCCTGGCCAAGCGACGCCATGGATCTGGGGGCGGCGATGCGGACTGCCCGCGCGCGGCGCAACGGGTCTGATCCAGCCCCGACCCCGCGACGGGCTGCCGATACCAATGCTGCGCCTACCCGTGAAAAAAGCACAGATATGGGCGTAACTGCAGCACCGGTGGCGCGGCCGGCTGAAGAACCAGAGACGATATTGGATGCAACACAATTCGAAGAATTGTTCCGCCAGCGCCTTGCACAAGCTCCTGACGACCAGCCTGAAATCGTGTCAAATGCGGCAGAACCCGTCAGTCGTCAGCAAGATCCGGTCGAGCGAGAGACTGCAACCGCACCCAACAGCTCTGCAGCACAGACCGTGCCATGGACTCCTGACCAACCGGACAGCGCGGACACGTGGAACGAGGATCGCGCACCTGCTGCACAAGTTCCGGCAGCCGAACGACCTTCTGCTACAATCCTGAACGAAGGCGCAGTCGCCCAGCACCGCATATCTATTTTTGACTACGGCTTCCCCGAGGATATTGCCCAGTCCTGCGCGGTTGCACCGGATCTGCATACTCTGCAAGCACAGCAAGACCATGCCTGTCACTTGCTGGCAGCACGGATCACCGACGATGCCGAAATCTCTTTGGTTCATGAGAATAAAGCGCTGTTTCTTTTCGGCCCGCCCGGTGCGGGAAAGACAACCGTCGCGGCCCAGCTTGCCTTTGAACGCTTGCGCACCACGGCGTTCCAGCCCCGTCTGGTTCAGGTGCCGCAGAAAGGTTTTGTCAGCTGCGGCCGTTTGCAACAATATGCAACGCTGCTGAACTCCGAGTTTCGCACATTGTCTTTCGAAGATAACGAAGACATCGCGCGCAATGATATCATTGATTGTGATCTGACAGAGCCTGATGCCATTGCGGAAGCATTGGAATGGGTCACCGAACGAAGCAGTGGTAGTGACGTTAGCCCATTGCTGATCATCCCCAGCACATGGTCGATCGCAGCAATCAAGCAATATACCATGATGTTCGAGGCGATCTGTCCAGCGACTGTTCTGACACATATGGATATCGGGGGGATAGATATCGCAGGTCTGTCGGCAATGGCCGATGCAAATATAAAGCTGATCGCTGCCAATGAGACGAGAAAGATCACCGAGGGCCTGACGCTGGTGGATCGCGACTCAGTGGAACGCTTCTTGCAGGTGACACTTGCGACTTCGGTGGCAGATGACCAGCAATCTTCGACGCGCCACTAAACAAGTCGTGCAGTCAGTCGTTTCTATAAGGAACTTATAATGCCGACGGAGTCCTATTCGATGTCAATGTTAAGCCCGGCCGCCGTGTACAAGCGTCAACAACAAAACCCGGGCTTCAATCCCGAAGACAGCCATCAATTGATCAAGGCAACGCTGGAGTATCTTGTACGCAGCCTTGGTATCCTGATGCAGGAACCAGCGCGCGACAGCGAGATATTCCAGACCCATATCGCCCGCGTCTTGACGTCGATCTATGTTTTGCAATCAAGTCTCGACTTTGAACGCGGCGGAGACATATCGGTCAATCTGTTCCAATTGTACGAATATTCACGTCAACAGACCCTGAAGCTGATGCGGAATGACGATACGGCGCAGATCGACAGAGCCTATTATTCAATTTCCGAAATCTTTGATGCATGGCAGAAAATCAAGTGAATCCGCGTCTGCACGACGCGCATCTTATCGCTTTGGAAAAGGCGCAGGATGCGTTGGAGGACGCTTTGAGAGACACAGATTTTGATGCAGCAGAGCGCATCAATATGGAAATGCGCGAACGCTTTGCAGGGCTGGCGCATGTTCATGCTGATCAAATACGCCAAGATCTCCCACGTTTGTCGGCGATTATCGGGCGGCATACGCAAGCGCGCAATGACCTTGTAGAACAGGTTGCTTGCTTACAGCGCAATCAAAGGCGGACCCAGGCAGTAATTGCTGCCTATGCTAAACACTAGCGGCATCAGGGATGGCAGCCATGGTCGCAGATGTCTTTGTCGAAAAAGCAGATGCTGACTGCAAGACCGCTTTTACCAGAATGATCAAGCATGGCTTTCTCAATATTCGGGTTGTCTCTGGTGAGAGAAACTCTATTGCATGTTCTGAAATTATGAAAACCACCGATGCGTTGCTTGCGAAGATGACTGAATTACAACGCAGGCTGACGCGCCCTGCGTCGAATATGACGAAGGATGAAAATCAGGTGGGCGCTACTGATACGGCCGATACCATTTGCCGCTTTTTTAGTACAAGCCAATAGAAAACGGTCATAGTAAGAGATGGTGGCAAGCACATCAGTTACAACATGACAGAAGAATTGCAGAGGGCGCGATATCGCACAAAGGACGCGGCGACCCTTTTTAAATTATGGTAACATGACCAACAGAATAAAGGTTCTCAAATGTCTTACGCCCCAGATTGGATCTTGAACGTTGTATGTGCCAAAGTAGCTGAACGCTATGTTCTTGGAGCATTGCCGATAGAAGCTTATGCAAACCGCATGTCGCGAGATCTGTTGCTGACCTATGCGGATTGCACACCCGAAAAACTGTACAGCGTTGCAGAGAATATGCTCTTTTTCCTGGCCGAAATCGAGGACGATAATGCCCTCGAACATTGTCACTCTTTCTCCTATCGCTCGGTTCATTTCGACAAGGCTGATCGCCCACGGCGATTGAAGGGTCTGTTTCTAGATCCTTTGGCAGCCGTGAAACAGCAAACCAGCAGCGACACCGTGTTCAAAAGCTTTCGTGCTTTTGTTTTCAGATCCCGGGTCGAAGGCAACTTGGTCGCGCCCATCGAATGGAAAGTGCGCAATCACAAAGAACTCATTTCATTGGCCGACATTCTGGACGTGGAAGTGTCTTTTTCAGACGCGATGTAGGCGGGGAGATCAGCGCGGCCTTACAAGCCGCACAGCCACGGTCCGGGTCTTATCCGCACGGCCATAGGCATAGCTGGTAAAGAAATTTATGCTCCAAGGCGCATTCGACATCAACCAATTGGTGTCACCGGTCCAGTAAAGACCAGGATAGGTGTTTGGAAAAACATTCTGGTCAATCATCGGTGGTTCTGGGTTGATGACAATCAATCGTTCCAATTCTTCGCGGCTGGGCAGACGCCAACCGGGGCCGATGTTACGCTCGGCGCGCTCTATCAGAGAAGCAACCGAGGCAAAGGGGACAAGCAGGGCTGAACCCACACAGGTATCATTTTCCCATACCTGCCCGATGCTGCAACGCATCCAGTCCAGACCGCCCAGGACATCAATCACGATTGGCCCTTTTGCAACAAAGGTTGTTTCTTGGGCATGGACGGGTCGCGGATCGACGGTCAAAATACCGACGCTCACAAAGAAACACAAAAATGCGTTCTTGATATTTGCGGCATCCAGCATCTCGTTCCTTTCAAATTCCTACTTGGCATCTTCTTTGCATTAAATGTGCCGAACCGCTTTATTGGGAGACATACTATGGATATCGCATCCCTACTTGGACTAATTGGTTGCTTTGCAATGATCATCGGAGCGATGATCGTCGGTGGCGGCGTTGCCCCGTTCGTCGATGTCCCCTCTATCCTGATCGTGATTGGTGGAACGTTCTTTGCCGCTATGTATACGACGCCACTTGCGACCTTTCTAGGCAGCTTTGGCGCGATGTCCAAGGCATTCCTGCCTCCCGTAAAAAAGCAAAATGTCTTGGTCGAGCGTATGGTCGAACTTGCCGGGATCGCGCGGAAAGATGGCATGATGGCGCTTGAGGGGCAGGCTGTACCAGACAAATTCTTTGAAAAAGGAATGCAGCTTTTGGTTGACGGCGCGGATGAGACCAAATTGGTCAAGCAATTAACTGCAGAGATCAAATCCATGAAAAGCCGGCATGAAGCAAATCAACTTGTCGTAAAGGCATGGATCGATCTAGCCCCCGCGATGGGCATGATCGGAACGTTGATCGGTCTGGTCTTGATGCTCGGCAACATGTCCGACCCAAAGGCGATTGGTCCCGCCATGGCGGTTGCATTGCTCACAACCATGTACGGGGCAATCGTTGCCAACGTGCTGTTCGGTCCGCTTCTGACGAAATTGGAAGGCTACACCGCCTATGAAGTCATTTACCGAGAGATGGTCGTTCTAGGATTACGCAATATCGCAAGAGGCGAGTCCCCGCGCAACATTCAGGATCAAATGGCCTCGAACCTTCCTCCGAAGATGCAGGCAAAGATCGACGCGGCATAATTTAGCCCCTACAGGAAAGTTTGCCGGATGTCTGAAGCAGTCGAAGCAGAAGAAGAACAGGACGAAGAATGTCCAAAGTGCCCTCCGGTTGGTGCGCCAGCATGGATGGCAACTTTTGCCGATCTCGCCACATTGCTCATGGCATTTTTTGTGCTGCTTTTGTCATTCGCTGAAATGAACGTCCCGAAATTCAAGCAGATTTCCGGGTCGCTCAAGGATTCTTTCGGCGTGCAGAAAATCATTCCAGTTGTTGAGCAACCTAAGGGAACGACCGTTCTTGAATTGAACTTTAGCCCTTCGCCATCACCTTCTGTGACGGAAGAAGCGACCCAGGAGACGACCGAGATCAAGGAACCAGAGCTGAAAATTCCCACCGACAACCGTGATATGGACGGCGAGGACAAGCAGCTCGAGGGTGAGACGGATGCCGATGGGCTTGGCGGGGAAACAGCGGAGAATATCGCCGATAACGAAAATATGTCGGACGCGGAAAAACTGGCCGCAGCGTTGGAGCAGATCGGTACTGCGGTCAACATCGAAGCCGAAATCGTTGATGGCAAGGTTGCCATCGACATGAATGCCGAGGATGCCTCGCCGCAGGAACTGATCGAGAAATTCCAACGCGTGGGGCAGGCGATAGAAATTGCAGGTCTTGCGACAGGAAAGGCTGAACAAGAGATTCTATTCGGCGGGCTGGACGAGACGCTGAATGATCTGATCTCGATGGTTTCAGAAATCCAGCGCCAGCAACAAGAATCCGGTGGTGCCACATTGGACGAAGCGTTGAGCCAGATGGCGCGCGCGACTGAAAAGGCGCTGGAGGCCGAAGCCCAATTGCGCGCCAATTTGCAGGATGAAATCGACCAAGGGCTGGTGACAGTCGAACAGCGTGACGGCAAGGTTTTTGTCAACCTTGGCGCAGGTGGCGCATTTCCATCAGGTTCGGCCGATCTGACGCTGCAAGCACGCGGCATTATTGACGAGCTTGCAGCGGTCACAGTGGACCCCACGAGCAAGGTCGTTGTCTCTGGTCACACGGATAATGTGCCTATTTCGTTTGGTGCCCTGTATCGGGATAATTGGGACTTGGCGGCAGCACGCGCAGCAAGCGTCGTGCAAGAAATCGAAGCAAGTATTCCAGCACCGGGACGTGAAATGTCTGCGATTAGCTTTGGCGAAACGAAACCTGTCGCAGATAATGCTACAGCCGAAGGCCGCGAACGCAATCGTCGAATAGAACTTGAAATCGAATTTGAACAATAGTGCTATGGGGCAGAGCGAAACAGCGCCATTTATCGAGGGTAGACAAAGCGCCATGTTGAACAAGCTGAAACTTGCCGGGCTTGGTGGCGTCCCATCTGCGCAGCATGCGCGATTCACAAAACGAAAGTCGGACCAGCAAGGCTGGACCGCTGGCGTATTCTTGAAGTCTCGTGCCAACGGTGACAGGGTCTGGCTGCAGCGGATCATGATCGACGGGAAACGGCGCGAGATCGAACTGGGCTCTTTTCTGACGCTGTCACTGGCTGAGGCCCGCGAAGCGGCGCAAGAAAACAGAAAGACCATTGCAGAAGGCGGTGACATCTTTGCAGAACTACGGAAACAACACAGGCAGGATATCCGGGACCGGATCCGGAGACTATCAGCCAAGCTGAGTGAACCAGCGTCGTTGCGGACACCACAACCGGTTTTGCAAGACGAGGTGCTCACGCCACTGCCGCTTGACGTTGAACCGCCGACTGCACCCATCACACAAACCGCATCAGAGGAATCGGATGTGGCAAAGGTGCGCGCGCTAGGGCCGCATATCGACGCGGCACTCTCGGTCATATTAGACGCTGTGCCGGCGGATATCGACTCTGGGTATGTGTCACAGGATATGCTCGCACTCTCAACGGCTTGTGGTGTAGAGATGCTAGAGCGCGCTTGCAGGATCACGCTTGAAATGGGGGACTGCACGCTTTTGTCGATCGTCGCAATTCTGGACCAAGACGCAGCAACCACAGACGAAGCAGATAACGCCAATATCATTGCTCACAGCAATATACGCGGCGCTGAACACTTTCACTAAAAGGATATCCAGATGTCGACAAACGCAACCTATGAGGCGCTACGCGCGCTGAAACTTGACGGCATGGCCGATGTTTTTGCCGAATTGGCAGCACAGACCGCCAGGTCACCACAGGACCCGGCGCAATGGGTTGCCCATATGGTGGCGCGGGAAAAATCAATCCGTGATGCAAAGCGTCTGCAAAGTCGTTTGCGGGCCGCCAGGTTGCGCGAACCCGAAGCCACCATGGACAAAGTCGATTTTACGGCTGAGCGAACCCTTGACCGCGGAGCCTTCGAGGCTTTGCGTGGTACAGATTGGATAGAGACACACCGCACTGTTCTGATGTCCGGCCCCTGCGGCGTTGGAAAGTCCTTTCTGGCATGTGCTTTGGGACATGAGGCGTGCAAGCTGGACAAAAGCGTCATGTATTTCCGTATGCCGCAGCTGTTTGCAGAACTCGCAAGTGCGAAACAGGGCGGCACCTACGATCGGCTTTTCAGCAAGATCAAGCGTACGGACGTGCTGATCTTGGACGACTGGGGCCCAGACCTGATGACACCCGCACAACGACGCGATCTGATGGAAATCGTTGACGCGCGGTACGAGCGTAAGTCAACCGTGATCACCAGTCAGCTTCCCATCGAAAAATGGTATGACATCATCGCTGACCCCACCTTGGCCGATGCTATTCTGGACCGGCTTGTTCACCAAGCCTATCGTTTCGACCTTGCCGGTGTATCAATGCGCAAAGCACCAGCCGAAGTGAAGAATGATGCGCCCAGCGCAAAGCCAAGCTTTGGTCGCCTGCTTAGCAGGCCTGCACATCCGGCAAATAGATAACGCATTTAAGTCAATCGCCATAAAGGCAGGCGGCTGCTCGCTACGACGCAATGGGCAGCCGCATCTTTTTGGTCAGACCGCAGGTCGAAGACGATAGGCGCGGCGCCGCTGTGACGAAGACGGAATCTTGTCGAGCTTGCGGTACTTGGCGATCGTCCGCCGTGCGATACTCAGACCTTCACATTGCAAACTCTGTGCGATAAATTCATCGCTCAACGGCCCTGAGGGATTTTCAGCGCCAATCAGGTTACGGATCTTTTCACGCACCATCCGAGCCGATACGCCCTCATCCGTGCCATCAAGATCAATGGCCGTGCTGAAAAACGTCTTGAGAGGAAACGACCCTTGCGGCGTCTGCATCATCAACGACGACGTGACCCTGCTGATGGTGCTTTCGTGCAGTCCAACGGCATCTGCGACGGTCTTGAGTTTCAGCGGCCGCATATGTTGCATACCATGTTCAAGGAACGCTTTTTGAAAGCGTACGATCTCTGCCGCAACCTTGATGCTTGTCTCATTTCTTTGTGCAATTGCCCGCTTTAACCACCGCGCATTCCCTAAAGTGTCGCGCACATAAGCCTGATCGCTGTCATGCTTGACAAGCTTGCGAACGCGCCGGCCTTCCACCTCGTCCACTTTCAAAATGGGCAAGGTCGCACCGTTCAGTTCCACATACCATTCGCCATCTTGGCCGCGCGCAGCAAGAATGTCCGGAGCACGTGCCGACATCATCACATCGTCCGACAGCGCAAGGCCTGGCTTTGGATTGAACTCTCGCAAGCGGCGCAAAAGCCGCTTTACCTCTTCGGCCGAGCATCCGGTTTTCCGGCGCAATTCAGGTATGGCACCGCGTTCAACCAGCACGAGATTTTGCATGATAATCAACAAAGCCGAACGATCGGGGTCGTCAGCCACGATCTGCAAGACCAGACATTCTGCCAAGTTCCTTGCAAACAAACCGGCTGGCTCTGCCGATTGAAGCTTGCGCAGAACAGTGCAAACGCACGCATCGTCCACACCAAGATTGTCGGCGAGCAAAGGTGTTGGGATCGACAACCAGCCGGAAGGGTCCACATGGCTAGCGATCGCATAGCCGATGGCGCGTTCCGATTGTTCCGTCAGGATATCATCGACCTGCGCAAAAAGTTGCGCCGCAAAGCCTTGAGTTGACCTATCGGCCAAAAGGCTGATCGGGTCAAAAGAGGGGTCCCTTTGCGACGAAGCCATTACGCGCGGCGCTGGAACGCGCATTTCCGGCAGCTCGACCTCCACAAAGGGGTTCTCTTCTGCAATTTTCTCTACGTAGTTCGACAGCTCCAAATTATTGAAAAGCAGCAGTTTGATCGCTTGCTGAAGCTGCGGCGTAAAAACCAGAGACTGCTTTTGCGCAAGATGCGCATTAGGAGTCATGTGTAGCATGAGGATAATCCTCTCGTTTCGTTAATACTTTATTAACGAAAAACGGTTAAGGACGGTCGCTATCTTTCAGAACGAATCAACCTCTTTAGGTCAGTTCTATTCAGTTGGCGCAGAATTTGCTTTTAATCATCGTACGTTATGACTGCGCTCAGCGGCTGGCTTGGGGCCAATGGTATTTTCCGAAGCCCGAAAGATAGCGCAAAGATATTTGCACAACCCGAAAGGGCAGTCAAAAATATGATCTCGTATTTTATCATTGGCTTTCAGAATCATCAGGCCGAGTGGCCAAATGTTCTGCAACGCTTTTTACGACAGCAATGATACCGAAACCCCCTACAAACAGAATTGACAGGGTAAGCGGGCCTAACCCCTGCAATATCGCAAACGTACTGGGCGCAATGATCTGCAGGATTCCGATACATGCAGCAGAAATAAGAAACAAACGGATGACCATGCAGCGCTGACAGCTTTTCTTGGCTGACCGCCGACGCACTTTTGGCGCCACCTGTGACTGGTCCGCATTATCCAAAGAATCCATCGGTGTGATCGTCATTCACACAATCTCCACATCAATCGCCAGGCCATTCGCTTTCTCTTGGCTTGTGAATTTAAACTTAAATTTCTCGTTGAACCGCAAGGCGATCAACTGCGCCTCTTGTTCGTCACGGGCGGCAACGACCATACGCCGCCTCATGCCTTCCCTTTGCATGGACAAAAGCCCAAGCGGTACCTGTCGCATTCCAACGTAGACACACATGAAAAAATAGATCAGCAGTCCCAATGACTGATGGATAACAAACGCCGTCATAATCGCACATGTGAAAGCCGCCAATGGCTCCCACAGCCGGCGACCAATGAGCCATAACGGCGGAAATATCATAGCAAGAAGCGATTTGCGCATTTCAAAAACATCAGCGGCATTCTGACCGTCGGCCACAATTGCATAATTGCTGAGTGTTCTTATACGCTCGATGGACATCGACGGCTTGAATTCATTGAAATCTTGCGCCTCATCACCATCCAGCACAGGTGAACCTTTGGGAAAAGGTTTGGACAAAAAGACGGAAAACATTTTCTTCTCTCGGACCACAGTCGCAAGTATCGGTCGTCCGGTCATCTCTATCGCAGTCCTGACCGTACCTTCGATAGACCCGATTTGAGACCAATGTTTCCCATTCACAGCGACGATCACATCGTCCGCCTGAAGAAAAAATTCCCGCTGCAAGGCAGACCCTTTTATCTTGACGAGCTTGAGCGGACCGGGCGGCGTGACTTCTACAACACTCTCTTCCGGCACGTTACCATTAACCATCATGGAAACTTTATGATATCGGGGTCTTGTCTAGATTGAGCCTGACTGCCGGGCGCTGCAGAGGATCCCGCCTGTAGCCTGTTAATCCTCTGCGCGATCTCTTGCAGCCGCGTTTCCATCTGTTCTTTGATTTTGACAAATTCCTCTGCGTTGTCACCGTTGCCGGTCGCATCGGCAGCCTGCGACATACTTGTGATCATTTCCGCAAAAGCATCTGATTGTGCCGCAAATGTATCCCGCATGACGGTGGACACATTCATAGCCAACTCTCCGTTCAGAGTAGCGATCCTGTCACCAATCTCCTGCTGTATCGCATCAGACCGCATTTGCGCATTTTCCAATGTATCGAGCGCCGAGAGCTTTTCCGTCATGGCGGTCAAATCCGCCTTAAATGCCGATGTGTCGTCCAAGGCCTGCGCCACGACAGACATTCTTTCGTTCAACGATGTAAGCTCGCCACGCAGCTGCGCCATTTGCGAATCTATTGCACCAATAGGAGCTAATTTCTCATCCATCGTAGAAACATTCTCTGCCAGGATGCTCAGCAGCTCGGTATTCGTTGCACTCAGTCTTTCCAAACCATAAGACGATCGTTGCCAGATCATTGCCATAAGCAATACTGCGAACACCGCGACACCGCCGCCAACCATCAGCGCAATGCGGGCCATTTTTTCCAAACGCTGGGCCGCACTCACAGTCTGCTCAAACTGCGCAGAAATGCGTTCGAATTCGGCAGTCACATCCATAGAGGCTTCGGCAGCATCAAGAGCGATCTGAATGCTTTGATCCAGATCCGGGCTATCTGCAAACTTTGGTGAACGAGCGACCATACTTTGGTATCCTGCTAATTGGACTTGCGCACAATTGGTGCTTTAGGGGTGTAGAATGCACATTCTGTGCCAGTTGTTTGAAGAACGACGCGCGCAGGTAATTCTCTGGACTTGAACCCAAAGCGGTCACATTTCCAAGGATTATGCCGCTGATACGTGACGCCCAAATGCTTGCAATCACCACAGATCATGCGAGGCGCCTTTTTCTCTGCAATCATTTTCGAAACTGCCCAAACCAGCGCCACAGATTATGCAGGTGAAATCGCAGAGCACCCGCAAGTGACAAGATGCCACACAAACCAAGAATAAGTGCATGACCTGTCGCGCCTTCGTCTTGATAGAGGCGCGCCTCACCAACAAAAAACATCCCCGAAACCGCGAGCGCGAAAGTGCTGATCATCTCACCGCGCGTCTCATGCTTTCGACGTTTTATTTTCGTCATGATAGCGACTTTCCATTTGCGTCAAAGAGCATGTCATCGGGTAGGTCGACATCTGGCTCGTCGACCTGCTCGCCCTTGTTGAGCTGGTAAATAAAGGCGAGCACGGCCGCAACGGCCGTATAAAGTGGGGGCGGAATCTCGTCTCCGATCCTGCCGGCAAAGAACAAGGCACGCGCCAGCAATTCGTTCGAGAAGACGGTTACGCCCGCTTCCTTTCCAAGCCGGATAATCTCTTGCGCTTGATGGCCGCGTCCCATTGCCAATATTGTCGGCGCACCTCTCGTCCCGATTTCGTATTTCAGGGCGACGGCAAAGTGTATGGGGTTGGTAATAATCGCGGTTGCGCTTGGCACCTGCTCCATAGCTTCGCGTCGCTGTTTCGCACGCGAACCGGCTGTCATCTGCAGCCGGCGAATCTTCGCTTTGACCTCAGGCGAACCTTCTGTTTGCTTGCTTTCATCTTTTAGTTCTTGAAGCGTCATCTTGAGTTTCTTGTTGTTGTCATATTGTTGATAAACAACGTCGAACATCGCGATGACGGCCAGCACAAGAAGAAACACAATCATCAAAAAAATAAAGACATCGCCCAAGCGCGAGAGTCCGCCGAAAAGATGCGTCGCCTGAGACGTCAGCAATTTGTCAACTTCGCTGCTGAACACAAAGATCGCAGCACCTATAAGAGACGCGACCTTTCCGACGGCTTTCAGCATTTCAACCAGTGCTTTGACGGAAAACATCCTTTTAAGCCCATTAACGGGGTTTATACGACTGCCTTTGAAGGCAAGTGCAGAAGCCGACCAGTTAATGCTGCCAGACATCGCCATTTGCGTCAGCACGATAATGACCAGCAATGGCAATGCGAAAATGACTGATTTCCAGAATATGAATGCAAAAGAAGTACTACTATTGCGGATAATTTCGTCGTGCAGGCCCGCTTCACCGGAGAAACGCAGCAGCGCCGACCACTCCAACAAAAGCCCCGACAAGAACGGCAATAATCCAAAATACAGCAAGAAGCCGACCGAAAGCGTACTGAGAACAAACAGCTCTTTCGAGCTAGCAACTTGCCCATCTTCCTTGGCTTTCTCGAGCCGTTTCTGGGTTGGTTCCTCGGTCTTTTCCTGACCGTCGCTTGCCTCATCAGCCAACGCCTGCCTCCCCGATGGTATCCTCTATGAATTCGAGAATAAATTCGATCATCTCTGCTATTCCGCTCGCGAACGGGGCGGTCGAAACGTAGAGCGCGACGAAACATGTCAGGATTGTCAGCGGGAAACCAAAAGAAAACAGATTCAGCTGCGGGGCAGAACGGGTCACAACACCCACAGTGATGTTTGCTAAAAGCAAAATTGACACGACAGGAAGCATCAGTTGCGAGGCAATCGTAAACATATGTCCAGCTGCAGCCAGTCCACCTGTGATAAAGGCGCTAAATTTAAAAGGCTGGCCAAGCGGGAGCACTTCGTAACTCATCCTGATCAATCCAATCATATGCAGATGCCCATCCAACGAAAGAAAAGCAGCAATAGCAAAAAGATTGAGAAATTGACTGATCACCGGCGTTTGACCGCCAGAGTTGGGATCCATCTGCGCGGCAAACCCAAGTCCAGCAGACGCTGCGATTTTCTCGCCAGTCAAGGCGACGGCCGAAAATGCAATTGTGAATGCCAAACCTAACGAAAGTCCAATCACTACCTCGATCAAGGCAACTTCGATCATGCTCAGAAACGGCAGATTTTGCGGATCGGGCACGTCGATCAATCCATAAAATCCGAACGCGATCGCAACACTGACAATCACCCTGACTTGGACAGGAATCGCCGCGGCACCAAAAAACGGCGCAGACAGGAAAAAAGCGCTCAGGCGCAGTGTATGCAGAAAGAACACCAGCATGAAGTCGATCAATGACTGGAGCTCAAGCCCGCCCAGACCCAGAACATCGTCAAGAGTCGGGACCTGCGAAATCATTTCAGCAGGCGGATCTGTTCGAAAATAGACGCAAAGTAATCCGTCATTTCTTGCATCATGAACGATGACAAAGCCGCCATAGCCGCGAGGACAATGACAAGTTTCGGTACAAAGCTGAGAGTCATTTCATTGATACTGGTAGCCGCTTGCAGAATGCCGATGATAAGCCCGACAGTCAGGGCAACACCAAGAATAGGGCCAGACGCGATAATGATCTGCCAGAAAGCCGCCCTCAAACTTTCGATGTTGCTATCAAATTCCATGTCTCAATTCACATATGTTGATGCTATCGAACCGATTGTCATGGCCCAGCCATCAACCAGCACAAAAAGCAACAATTTGAACGGAAGCGCCACCAACATTGGGCTGAGCATCATCATCCCCAACGACATGAGGATCGACGCGATGACGAGGTCTATCACAAGGAAGGGTAGAAAAAGCAAAAAACCGATCTGGAAGGCCGTCTTGAGTTCAGAAGTAATAAACGCCGGTAAAAGAACAGCATAAGGCACATCTTCGTTCGATGCGTATGGTGCATCCCCCGCCATTTCGGCAAACATGGCCAATTCTGCCTCTCTTGTATTGAGTATCAGAAAACCTCGCATGATATTTGCCGAGCCCTCGATTGCAGCAACCGCTGATAACTCTCCGGCCAAGTAGGGGGAAATAGTTGTCGAATATATTTCTTCGAAAGTTGGTGCCATGACATAAAATGTCAGGAATAATGCAATCGAGATCAGGACCTGGTTGGGGGGCGTCTGCTGGGTGCCCATTGCTTGGCGCAGAATCGACAGAATGATGATGATCCGCGTAAATGCAGTTATACCCAACAGAAAGGATGGTAGGATCGTCAACACTGTCATCAGCGCGAGGATTTGCAATGACAGTGAATAGGTTGTCCCACCGTCGTTGCCAACCAAGACATTCAAAGCGGGAAGACCACCACCAACTTGTGCAAAAGCACCTCCCAAGGGGATGCTACAAAGGAAGATAATTCCAAAGAGGCGCACGATGACCGAGGTCATAGGTATTTTTTGCACCCTATTCACCTGAGGGCCCATTAGGTTGCAGCAATACCATGGTGGCTGCCTTTCCCGGCCCGTGAACAATGGCGACAGATTGCCCATCGAGTTGAAATAGGGACAGTTGCGTCGTGCGGTCAATCCGCTGTGTTTCGCGCAGCTTGATAGAGGAATCTGCAGGCAATATCCGTTGACGCAAATCGCCAGCCTTGGACACAATAATCTGGCGTGCAATCAGCAAGACAGCCAGAAACACGATAACAATCACTATGCTTGAAGTGTCAAATATTGCGTTGTCCATTACACATTTGCTCCACGCAGATAGACAGATCAGATACTGCCAACGCGGTTCTCTGGGTCAACGATATCCGAGAACCGGATGCCGAAACGCTCTCCGACCATCACGATTTCGCCCTTTGCGATCAATGTGCCGTTCACAAGAATATCGAGCGGTTCACCAGCCAAACGGTCTAATTCCACAACAGACCCTTCGTTGAGGCGCAGCAACTCACTGATCGAAATCTCTGTCCGCCCAACTTCGACGGACATTTCGACTTCGATATTCTCAAGCGCGCGCAATTTATCGGTCTCGGGGCCTTTGGGGTCTTTGTCCTGATTTTCCATCTTCTGTTCTTTCATCTTGTTAAGCCGCGCTTAGTCCAGCTTTTGTGTGATCGTAATTGCGCTTGTCCCGGCAACTTCACCGATGTCGGCAAAGAACATTTTCTGGCCCTGAACCATGACGCTCAGCCCTTCTCGTAGTTGGATCGGATAGACATCGCCTTTGGTGATACTGATCAATTGCCGCAACGAGACGCGTGGCTTGCTCAGTTGCACATTGATCGGCAGGCGAACTTCCGATACCGCGCGTTCCAGGCGTTCGCGCCAGGTCATGTCGTCGTCAATTACCTCGGATTGCATCCGAGAGCGGAGTTGCGCCGCAATTGGTTTCAGCGTCTGCAGCGGATAAAGTATGTCAATCCGTGCGTCATCGGCCTTTGGCAATTGCACCGAGAAACTACAAATAATCACCGTTTCGCTGCCTTCGACAAAGGACGCGAATTGTAGATTTTCCTCGCGCGATTCATCGCTGAAGGTCAATTGCATCAAGTCTTGCCAGGCCGCAAGCAGAGTCCTGTTCAGCCCCTCGGTGATGATTTCGATGACACGCGTTTCGGTCGCAGTGAATTCCGCCCTTGGCTGATATCGCAGGCCAAGATCCCCGCCATAATAGGCATTGGTCAATGCAGAAATGAAACCAGGCTGGATCACCATCATCTTGCTACCGCGCAGTTCGTCGATGCGCGACGTTGTCAGGCTCATCAGAACGGGAGCATTCTCACAATACTGGTCGAAAGTCTTTACCTCTGGCATGAGCGCCGTGATCCGTGGCTGCACGCGCAACATCGGTTGGAATACGGTGCGTGCCAATCGCGCAAAGCGTTCATTTATCACGCGCAGGGCATAGTAATCCCCAAGCAGAGACAAATCGTCTGACCCAAATACGAAATCACGAATACCCTTCGAGTCTGAAACATCGGCTTTCGCCTTGGCACTGGTGTCGACGCTGCTCATCAGCGCATCGACCTCATCCTGTGTGAGTTTCTTGGAGGACATCTATGTTTCCGCGCCTATTGCATCACGAAAGAGGTCAGCAAAACGCCTTCTACACCACCGAAACCCTCTAGCTCTTCCAGAGTCGCGTTGATGGTCGCTTTCAGGTCGTCCGACAATGCGGTGCGTGCCTCACGCCCAACAACATCCTCCTCGCCATAATCACTTAGCGTGGCAAGAATAGCCGCTCTGATCGCAGGCAGGTTCGATTCAACATTCTCAAGAATAGCCTCGTCGTATTGCGTCGATAGCCCTACACCGATTTGCAAAAACCGGCGCGAATCTTTCAAGTTTGTCGTCAGGGACCCAGGCAGTTCGTAGTAGAGCGTTTCGAATACTTCGCTCTTTAGGCTGTCTTTCGAAACTTTCTCCGGCGGGCCGCCATCGGCTGCCTCCTCGGTTTCCACCTCGGCGACTTCAGGAACAGCCCCCCTGTTCTTTTCGATAATCTGTGCGGCAATTTGTTCAGGCGTGTTTGTTGCTGTGCCGAACAGGAAATAGCCCACACCCAGACCGGCACCCATCATCACCAAGCCAACCACAGCAAAAATTAGTATCTTACCAACGCCAGATTTTTTCTTCTTTGGCTCTTCTTCTTCAGACATCTGTGCGTCTCCGTCCGGTCAGTTATAATAAGATGTTGATGCGAGACAGATTGTCTGCGCCCGCCACGTCATCAGCGCTTTGCGCTGTATCATTCGTCAATTCCGACGGCGTCACCTCGTCAGTGTAACCGTCTTTCTGGGAACCTTCTCCGCCGTTATTTCCGGTACTTGCGGAATATGTGCCCAAAGTCAGGCCAGCATTTTCAAAGGCAGAGGACAATTGATCCTGCACGTCCCTTAGCATTGAGGCCGTTGCAGGTACATCTGCAATTATGCGCAAATCTGTGCCACGTTTACCCTCGCTCAATTTAAGCGTGATTTGCCCAAGATGCGCTGGAAGAATCTTGATGGTCAGCGATCCACCCGCCTGCGCAGCATTGATCGCGCGATTGACCAGAGTTTTGGTCCAGCCTTGCTGGCGGACATCTAACGCCGCCTCGAGCTGACCTTGCAGCGAAGCGGCGCCCTGCCCTGCGACGCCAGAACCAGTCTGCCCGCTTCCACCTTGCGACGCGGAACCGGACCCACCACTGGCGAAATCAATCTGAGTCGCGGCCGCGAGCACCGGATCTGGGCCAAGCGTCGGCGGCAATGGCTGACGCGGCACTGTCACTTGCTGTACGGCATCTGTTGCTGCGCCGAGCGCCAGTTGAGCTGTCTTTGACATTTGAATGGCTGATGTCACTTGATCAGGCGCGATCACAGGCGCCCTGTCTGTCTGCGCAACGCCAGGTCCGTCGTTTTTGCCGGTTGCATGCATGGATGCAGCGCCATTTGCAGGGGTCGCTGGCACTGCGCGCGCAGCCTGCTGTTGCGGGATCGCGTTGTCATGCAAATCGCCGGCGGCATCCCCCGCGGGTGCAGTTTGCGACGGCATGCCATTGGTGTCCACAGGCGGCTTGGTTGCCGAAACCTGAGCCTGTACAGGTGCCGGTGCAGGCACAACCTGCGGATCAGCATCAGTCACGACAGCTGTCAGCACAGTGGCAACGCCAGTGGGTCCTGAAGCCACTTTCACCACCGGGTTCAGTACATCGCCCTGCACCACCAAAGGACGCAGCGGCGTAACATTTGTGCCTTCGTCAGCAGTCACGACAGGATATGACAGCGTATCCCGCCCCATGCCCGCACCCACGCCGACAACCTGATACGTTACATCGTGGGGCATCTGTTCACCTGTCAGATTCCCGGCATCAGGTGTCACTATTTTGACGATTTCAAAGATAGACCTGTCCGTCATACTGGTGAATGGCACATCGACAGTCCCATCAAGAACCGAGAGCTTGCCATTCACAACAGGCACGACGTTGGCACCAAGGCCGCCATCGACGGCCGCCAGCAATGCTAAATCGCTCTCTGGCAACATGGCAGTCAAAGCAGTGACCGGCAAAGCAAGCGCGCCCAGCGGCAGGGCAACCGCGCCCAGCGGCAGGGCAACCGCGCCCAGCGGCAGGGCAAGTTGCTGCGAGTCTAGGTTTGGCCCAACCGTGACAACAGGTAGAAATGTAATCTCTTGATTATTTGTCAGGCTTGGATCAACGGGTTCCACTTGGACTTGGTCGATCTGCGCAACGCCCCACAAATCACTGGGCGGGGCCACAAGGGCCAAAGCTGCATCCAAATCTAAAGCCAGCGTAACAGGCAGTTCATCGACAGCGACATCGCCATTTGTCGCCAATACGGTGGTTATTCCGGCTGCCGGCTCGACAATCGGAGGACCAAGCACCGCCTTGCCGGACCCAAGAGAGGCGACCATCGCCAACAGAAACTGCGCACTATCCTCGTCAGTAACAGCCAAATCCAAAGCACCAATGTCCTGAGGCGTTGGTTGCTGTTCCAACCCCTGGCTGGCCATATCCATTTGGAGAGGAATGGGCGCAGTGCCATTCTCCAAGCTCGTCATGATTTGCACGAACGAAGGCTCAACCGTGCTCACGCCAGTCTTGTTTGAATCAAGGCCTGTTTTGGCCAGCCAATCTGTTGCACCAGCAACACCAATGTCGTTGGTGATCAACGAAGCTATCATCTAACCAACCCATCCCAGAACCTGCAGACCCTCTTTGCAAGAGCGATGCCAAGCCGGTTAAAGCTTGACGCAAAACGATGATTTCGCTTTTAGACCTGTCTTGTCGTGCGGGTAAAATCGTGGGCGGCATCTTGTTGCGCTTCACGATCTTCGCTGACCTGCCGCTCTACCTCATCTGCCTTGTTGGAAACGACCCGCTTCTTATGGCTCATCCGATTGATTGCCATGGTCAGATCACGCAGTTCGACTTGCAGAAACTCCAGCTTGTTCTGCAAAAGCTCTCTTTCATCAACCAGTTGCAGTTCATACCAATGATCACTTTGCAGCTGACGCGGATCAAGGTCGCCTTGTCGCCGGCCTTGCGTCTGCAGATCGGCTATCCGCGCAACAAGATCAGTAAGTTGGCTGATTTCATCTTGTAGGACATGCTGTCGTTTGATCAGAACAGGCATGCGCGCATGTTCCTTGAGCGCGATATTGCGAAGCATCTTCGCCTTGCGTTCAACCATGCCTATTGACCAACGATCGAGATCAGCTGGCTGGAACTTTTGCTCAACTCGGCTTGGTCATCAGGGCTCTGGCTGATGTAATCCACAAGCTTCGGCCAAAGAGCCACCGCTTGATCCAGATCCGCGTCCTGGCCTGATACATAGCCGCCCATCAGCATCAGATCCCTGTTTTCATTGTACAAAGACACCAGTCTCTTGAATTTCCGCGCCGCTTTTTGTTGCGATAGTGGGACAATGTCGTTCATCACCCGGCTGATCGAGGCGGGGATATCGATGGCCGGGTAGACGCCCATCTGCGCGATCGACCGGCTGAGGACGATGTGCCCGTCGAGGATGGCGCGGGCCGTATCGACCACAGGGTCATTGCTGTCATCACCATCAGCCAAAACGGTGTAAATTCCAGTGATGGACCCCGCATTCGGGCCAACGCCCATTCCCGCGCGTTCAATCAAATTCGGGATCATCGAGATAACCGAGGCGGGATAGCCTTTCGATGTCGGCGCCTCGCCCAGCGCAAGACCGATTTCGCGCTGCGCATGGGCAACACGGGTCAGCGAATCCATGATCAGCAGGACATTTTTTCCTTGGTCTCTGAAATGCTCGGCCAAGGCAGTCGCACGCCGCGCACCCCTGATCCGCAACAACGGGGACCGGTCGGCAGGCACCGCGATAATGCTGACCTTGCCGCGGGTGGCGGGCTGCATGATGGCGCGCACCATCTCGCCGACTTCGCGGGCGCGTTCGCCAATCAGGCCAATGACCACCACATCGGCAGATGTATACCGTGCCATCATCCCCAAAAGCACCGATTTGCCAACCCCAGACCCTGCGATGATGCCAATCCGCTGCCCACAGCCAATCGTCAAAAGCCCGTTCACAGCGCGCACACCCACGTCAAGCGGACCGGGAATTTGGCGCCGCGCCAGCGGATTGACCAGCGTGCCGTTCAGCGGAGCTTGTGCAGAAACTTGTGGTGCGGGCGCGTCATCCAAAGGCCAGCCAAGTCCATCCACGGTGCGCCCAAGATAGCTGTCACCAACATCAACCATCGTGCCTTCGTCAATCAAGGCAACGCGCGCGCCTGCCTGGACGGCAGCACCGGACTGGTAAAGAACCAGCTTGTTGCGCCCTTCATTAAATCCGATCACCTCGCCCAGTACCGCATGGCCGTCTGTTGTCTGCACAGAGCAAACCGAACCGACACAGACAGGAAAGCCGTCGCATTCAAGCAGCAGCCCATCGTACCGAGACACGCGTCCGCTGAGGATCGGCCCCTGCGTCGCGGCCCTGCGATCCTGCCTGAGTGGCCCTGTGATCTGGTCCGTAAAGTTCAGCATCACACCAGGTCTGCCCCAGTTTTGCGCAATAGCGATGTTGCCCGGTCGCGCAACAGGTCCGACACCTCGGCACCGCCAACACGCAGCCTTGCATCACCGCGCTGCATTGTCGGGTCGCCACGCAGGTAAATCAGTGGCGGGTTCGGATGGGTATCGAGGCATTTTTGCAAAAGCGGGACATCTTCGGGACAGACAAACACCTCGCGCGTGCCCAAAAGATGCGCCAGATTGTCCAATAACGTATCCAAGCGCAACAAGAGCGGCTCTGGCATATCCGTCAGCGCCACACCGATCCGTTCGGATGCCAAGGTCAAAACAGCGTCCTCGATACTGCGCGCCACGACATCCATATCAAAAACCTGCTCAGACCCCAAAGACACCGTCAATTCCTGCAGCTGGGTGAATTGCGCCGCCAACTCGGCCTCGCGTTCGCTTTGTGTAATTGCTTTGCCGGTGGACAAACCTTCAGCATAGGCATCGTCTCGAATGCGCTGAAGCATCTTTTCATCCACAGGAGGCGCTGCCGGATGGCGAGGCTCTGGCGCCTGCTCTATTGGATGCGCAGGCGCTTCGGCCTGCGGGGGCGGCGCCTCTTCAGGCAGATCATCACCAGACAAAAGCGGTTCTTCGGGCAGGTCTGTACCCATGGCCGAAGCTGCGATCGGCGCTAGGCTGTCTTCGTCAGCTAACGCCGTTTCCACCGGGATCTTGATCGCAATCTGTGCCCAAGACAGCGGCCTGAACGTCTGATCAGATTGCCGCGAGGCGCTCGCTACCAAAGCAAAAGCAGGATCCTTGTGCTTTGACAAAAGCTCCGCGAGGTTCAGCTGATCTGGATCGCGCGCTGGATCGGTCGCTTTCATGGGTAAAAACCGGTCTTTCATCAGACCATTTCATCCCCGCCACGACCAGCCAGAACGATGGTGCCTTCATCGGACATTTTGCGTGCCACTTCGATGATCTGCTTCTGTGCGGTTTGCACCTCGGTCAAGCGAACGGGGCCAAGTACTTCCATTTCATCTTTGATATTAGAGGCAGCGCGCGTGGACATGCAGCCAAACAGTTTCTCTTGCAATTCCACGGTGGCACCTTTGAGGGCCATGATCAAATCTTCGGGTTCAACCATCCGCAACAAGGTCTGCAAAGAACGATCATCGGACATGCCAAGGTTATCGAAGGTGAACATATTGTCCTGAATGGCCTGCATGAGATCCTTGTCATTGCGCCGGATGGCACCAAGGATGCGCTTCTCCATATTCGCTTTGGTGAAGTTCATGATCTTGGCTGCCGCTTTCACGCCGCCCACTTTGGTGGACCGTAGGCTGGTGTTGGCCTTGAACTTCATTTGCATCACCAGCTCCAGTTCGCGCAGGGCCTCTGGATCAACCGTTTCAAGAGTAGCGATGCGCTGGACGATTTCTGGCTGAAGATCCTCTGGCAGCAGGTTCAACACGTCTGACGCCTGGCTGTAGTCAAGATAAGATATAATCAGCGCGATGATCTGCGGATGTTCATCTTGCAACAATTCCGCAATCGACCGGCCATCCATCCAGTCAAGGATTTCGATCGGTCGTTCGCTGCTTGCAGGGGTAATACGGCTCAGGACAGATTGTGCCTTGTCTTCACCCAAAGCACGGTTGAGCACATTGCGGATGTAGTTGCCCGCGCCCAACCCTAGGCTCGTCTGCTTTTTGATAATTGCAAGAAATTCGTCAAGCACGGCATTGACAGTTTCTTGGTCGGTATTGCGCACAGAATACATCGCGCCACCAAGGTGCTGGACTTCTTTTGGCGACAGGTTCTTGAGGATTTCAGCCGCCTCCTCCTCGCCCAAAAGCATCATGAGGATCGCCGACTTTTGCGTTCCGGACAGGCGCTCTGTGATTTCTGTCGCGGTCAATTCCACTGACTTGGCTCCATCCATAATACGTCCTCCGGGTTATCCCACTTGATCCAAGTCGTCTTCCATCAAGGCCTTGAACACGTTGGAAACGCGTCCGGCCTCGTCAGCCACAATCATGCGGATCAGGGCAACTTTGTCGTCATAGCTGTTCGCAGTATCAAGCATCTCAGCCGAAATCGTGCTCTTCTTGGGCTTCAGCTTGGCCTTGATCTCTTCAAGCGTCTGTCCCTCTTCCATCTCGATCACATCCATATCGATGATTTCGCCGTCTTCGGTGGTGATCACATTTCCATAGCCGCCGGATTCACCGCTCGAAGCAAGAAACTGGGTCAGCAAAGGCTTGATCAACCCCAAAGTCACCACAGCCAAGACGATAACCATCAAGGCATTTCGCATCATTTCGCGGATCCATGGGTCTTCATGCCACACCAATTCGGTGCTGCCGCTCAGAGACGAGATAACCGCCTCGGGTGAAATGAAAGGCAGACTTGACACGATCAGCGTGTCACCTCTGCTTTCGTCGATCCCAACAGTGCGGGACACGAGGGATTTGACTTCGTCGAGCCTGCTTGGGTCAAGCCCGATGGCGGGTGCCGCCACGGCGTCGCCATCTTCCGTTGGTGCCACAGGCAGTGTTTCGCGCAGCAATACGGCAACATGAACACCGTTTATGCGTGTCATCGGGCTGTTTTCCGACGTCACTGTCCGGCTCACCTCGTAATTGCGCATGGTGCTGTCTGATGATCGCAGGCGCGGCTGCCCCGGCCCAGTGTTCCTGTCGACTGGTGCGTATATTTCGGCAACGGTGTTCGCGCCAGCTTCGGCGGTTGCGCCCGCTTCGGCAGGCGCCTGCCCGTCTGCTGCGCCTGCTGGCTGTTCCAGTTCCGGTCGTGGTGGAGGAGTATTGCCAACAGTGCCCGGAATACCCTGCGACGCTTCTGCGACCTCCTCTTCCACCGCTACCTGCTCACTCAAAAGGGCCGATTGATCGGGGATCACCATGTCTTCGGTGCGCTCGGTGCGGGTAAAGTCGATATCAAGCGAAACCTGTGCGGAAACATTCCCCGGCCCCACAATTGGTGTCAGCAAGCTTTCGATACGCGTGCGGTAAATGTTTTCCAGACGCAGCTGATATTCAAGCTGCCGATCAGCCAGATCGGTCGCGGGGTCATTGACGGTGTCAGACAAAAGCTGCCCGTTTTGGTTAACGACTGTCACGCTGGTCTTTGGCAGGTTTGCAACAGAGGACGACACAAGATTCACGATCGCCATCACTTGCTGCTCGCTCAAGCTGCGACCGGGCATGACCTGCACGAAAACCGAGGCTGTCGGATTTTGGGCATTCCGCGCAAAGGCGGAACGCTCTGGTATTGCCAGATGCACGCGAGACGCTGACACAACATCAATCTCGTTGATGGACCGTGCGAGTTCGACCTCCTGGCTTTGCTTCAGGCGCATACTCTCGACTGAACGGCTGGTTCCCATCGGCATATCGGTCAATACGCTGTAGCCATCTGGCATTGATTGGGGCAAACCCTGCGCGGCCAATGACATGCGCGAGTTATAGAATTCGCCGGTCGGCACAGTGATATCGCCTGTGACCGGATCAATTTGCACATCGGTGCCGTTATTGCGCAGCGCGTCCATCACTGCTGCTTTCTCAGCCTCGGGGAGCGCCGCGAAAAGCGTCGTGCGCTGCGGTGCCTGCAAGATGAGATATAAAATGAGGCCAAGAACAACAAGCAAAGCCGCAGCAATAACAGGAAAAGCGCGCTGCACGGCCGGCTGCATGTAAAACGTCCGCAGCTCCCCCATAGCATAGGAGGTCCGTTGCATCACCCCGGTACGCGAGGATGCCGTGCTCAAATTGGTCGAGCTATCGGTCATGTCGTGATCTCATTAAGCACTGAATTTCCTATACCAGACAACACCTTATACAGGCATGTTCATAATGTCCTTGTAGGCGCTAAGCGCTTTGTTTCTGACGTTCAACGCCATCTGGAAGCTAAGAGAAGACACCTGTTGGGCCACCATCACCTTGGTCAGATCGGTTTCCTTGCCGGTTTCGTAATCTTTGACCAGCTGAGCAGCGTCGTTTTGCGATCGCGCCACGTTATCAAGGCTGTCACTCATAAGATCAGCAAAGCTCGAGCCATCATTCGACCGGCCCACCATGCCACCGCCGGCAGCCCTTTCTGCCATATCTGCGGCCCGACTTAGGGCTGCATTGACGGTTGTCGATGAAACATTACTGATCTGTTCCAAGGCTTTCATTTCACACTCCTTTGGCGCGCGGTCAATTTACTGCCTGCGCCGTTGCTGTCTGAGATTGAATATCCATGATCGAAGACTGGTCGATCATGATGGCATCGGCCGTGATCACTGGACCGTCTTTTAGAACCAACGCGCGCTGGATCACATTTTCCAGCTCGCGGACATTGCCGGGCCAATGATGCGCAGTGAGCAGATCAAGCGCATCGGGTGACAGCAATGGTGCTTGTGTCACATCTTTGACATGTCGCATGACCAATTCATACGCTATCGCGCCAATATCTTCGGGTCGCTCGCGCAAGGATTGCGTCTGGATGGGGAACACATTGAGGCGGTAGAATAGATCCTCGCGGAACCGGCCCATACGACATTCATCGCTCATGTTCCTGTTTGTCGTCGCAAAGATCCGCACGTCAACTTTGATCGCCTTCGTGCCGCCAACCGGCGTGACGGTCAGTTCCTGGATCGCCCGCAAAAGCTTGGCCTGAAGCTGCAGCGACATTTCCGAAATCTCGTCCAGCAAAAGCGTGCCGCCATCCGCCGCCCTGATCACACCGACATTCGATGTCGAAGCGCCGGTGAAAGCACCCTTTTCATGACCAAACATCATCGCTTCCAGCATGTTATCAGGGATTGCTGCACAGTTGATCGCGATAAATTCTTTATCTTTACGCGCAGATTGGAGGTGCATGAAGCGTGCCATCACCTCTTTGCCGCTGCCACTGGGGCCATTGATAAAGACGCTGACATCAGATTTTGCAACGCGTCTGGCCAGGTCATACAGCCGCCGAGACCCATCAGACCGCACCAAGGCGCGCCCCGTGCCATGCAGCAGCGTGACAATGAACTGCCTCGCATCATCCCGCGCCATATCTTTTGGCAGTGACAGGTTCACGATCCGACCACCCAAGGATGTCGTAATACCATAGGCCGCGGCGCGGGTGTCTGCGATCAGGACAGACTTGGCGCCGACAGATTTTGCAAGCTCGATAACCCCCGACTGGCCACCCAGTTCGGCGGCTCTTTGCGCCGACAAGATCAAAAAGTCGGTGCTGCATTTACCTTCATGATCACAGCCCATGACCGACACAGCATCAATCTCATGCAAAATGAGATACTCCAATATCTCGGAGCCCAGGTCGAAAGCGACCTGATCAATAACTACCCTGTGTACGATCTTCATCATGAAATGAGAAAGGCAAGCGCCATGCCAATCCTGGCCCGCCGCTGAAATTCGACATGATATTATTTATAATTTACCGCCAGCTGTTGCGCGGCCATCATTATCTCATGTTTGCGCTTACAGTTTAGCCGCCACATGCCCGTGCAGATCACCCCACAACCGGAGTTCAGGCGGCAAAACCTGTAAATCGTCTGATAAGACCCAATTTGCAAAGCCGTCGAAAGTGACAAAACTTAGGCACCGAATATTTCGGTTGCTGGATTAAAGCTTGAGGCAGCGTCAACATGGTTGTGCATGCACTCGGTTTCTTGCTAGTACAGAAGTCAACAAATATTACCAGTAAAAGAACGTGACAAGAAACGTATCGGCATAAACAGGCGGTAACAGGACATGATGATATCTGGATCATCTGAACCGATTAAAACACTCTTGGCTGATATAAAAAATGCTGCGCCGTACAATGTAAATGTGCTTGTGGTTGGCCCAACCGGTTGCGGTAAAGAGCTTGTCGTACAAACGCTTCACAAATTGTCAGGCCGCAAGGGAAAACTTGTCAGTGTAAACTGCGCCGCCATTCCCCGCGACTTGTTAGAAGCCGAGCTGTTCGGTCATGAAAAAGGTTCATTCACCGGTGCAGCAACGCGAAGGGTCGGAAGATTCGAGGAAGCCGCTGGTGGCACGCTATTTCTGGACGAGATCGGTGACCTGCCGCTTGAGCTTCAGGGCAAGCTTTTGCGGGCAATCGAAGCCCGTGCCGTGAGCCGCATCGGTTCGAATACCGAACAGCCCATCGACTTCCGTTTGGTATGCGCCACGCATCAGAACATCGGAGATAAGGTCGACAAAGGTGAGTTTCGCCAGGACTTGATGTATCGGATCTCGGTGGTCATGCTGCAAGTCCCCTCATTGCAAGACCGCATAAGTGACCTTCCTGAATTGGTGCGCTCAATTTCGGACGGGCTTGAAACTGACGGCTCTGGACTCGTCCCGCCCAAAGTCAGCAGTGATGGTCTGGAAGAGATGATGGCCTATGCTTGGCCCGGCAATATTCGTGAATTGCGAAATTTTTTTCAACGCGCTGCGGTTTTATCAACAGGTGTTCCTATTGATAGAAACGTAGTGCGGAAACTTCTGCACCTTCCTCTGGATCGATTAGCAGAACAAAAAGCTCTTTGGACGGCAATCGACCAAATGCCAGATGATGATGAATTAATAATTGCAGATCCTGTCGCGGCTCCTTTGGAAAGTGCAGATCAGTCGATGATCAGCATGCTAAACGGTGATGATCAATTCAATCTGCAGGGTCACCTAAGTGCACAGGAAGCAAAGTTCATCGAATTAGCGATGGAGCTTTGTAACTATAATACAGCAAAAGCCGCTAAACGACTTTCGCTCAAACGTACGACGCTTATTGCGAAAATGCGGAAATATGGAATTTCATCTGACCTGCCCTCGGAAAATTCCTATAACCTGAACTAAGATATGCAGCATTCGTGCAGCCGCTGCCGAGATTGGCAAAAATCGGTTTGTCATTTTTCTGACAACGACACGCGCCTTGCAGCTTCATAGGATCGGAATGCTCCATGAAAGATCGGATATGAATTTGCGATCTTGCCCGTTAGCATCCAGATAACCATCAGAGGTCAGAGTCAGGCTGTCCTGCAAAGCTAGGATAAGCGTCACCGGTCGCGGCGGGATGTGTTGCAAGCAATTCAATACCAGATTGAATTGTGCAACAGATACAGAAGCCCGTGCCAGCATCACAGGTCGGTTCTTTTCGATCTCGACAACGCCGATGGCGCCAACCTTGTCTACGTCGGTGGGCTTCAATGTCAGGACCATATTGCCCCGCGCGATGTTCATAAGACTGCAGTTGGCTACAAGAGCAGGAATAGCGTCATGCCCGACCAGAGTAACCTCGGCGGATTGAACGGAAACCTGGATGACGTTGATCGTCTCTTTCATGCAATGATAACCGTTCCACGCATATCACGCGCCCCCCATCCCTTCGGCAAAGTCCCGAAGCAGGGGTTGCATTTTCTTGAATGCCATTGATTTAAGTTGCGAAACGCGGCCTGGCGTTACTTCAAGTATGGCCGCTATTTCGTAGATATTCAGCTCTTCTACATAATAGAGCTGGAGGACCAAAGCTTCTCGTTGAGGCAAAGATTTAAGTGCAATCAACAACGCATCTTTCAACCTGCCACGGTCCAAAAGCTGTTCTGCTGGCGGCTCCTCTGCGGAAAACCACATCGAATATTCGTCATATTCATCCTGAAGCGAGTTCTGGTAACTGCTGTTCAGGCTTTGCTCCCAGGCATTTAACTCGCCGATAGTCATTGATACGGCCTCGGCCAATTCCACACGCGTCGGTGCCCGACCGAGTTTCTGAGACAGCTCGGCTTGTGCAAATTTGACGACCTTGGTTGTCGCAATTGTTTTGCGCCCAAGATTGGAATTCTTTCGAAGATAATCGTATATCGCGCCTCGCACGCGCAACACAGCATAGTTTTCGAAAGACACGCCCTCGCGCCGAGTATAGCGCTGCGCTGCTTCAATTAAGCCAATCAAACCAACCTGCAAAAGGTCGTCGAACTCGACAATAGAACGTACCCGGGAATGAATATGGTGCGACACGCGTCGGACCAAAGCCTCATGCTCTCTGACAAGTTTCTCGACATTCAACTTGGCCGATGGGTACTCCTGCATGCGCCACTGTTACCTACGGAACGGGGCTATGAAACGTAACAGCATCCGGTCCGGTATAGCCTGCGCCCCCTGCGAACAGCGCGGCCAGAATAGAGTCAATCTTTGGATAAATACGTGCCTTCATCACATCGCGGTCAATCGACCTGCCATGGACCGAGCTTGCATTGATTTCGCTCATCTTTGGCATGTAGCCAGCATAGACCAATTTTACGGGCAAAAAGCTCGATACAGTCCGCTCAAAGTTATCGAAGATCATTTTTGCTTGTTCGGCTGATTTAGCCATGTTCACGACAGCCGAAAAGGACGTTACATTCTTTTCGAAATATGCGTTCTTGATCAAAGCATATGCATCAACAAAACTTGTCGCTTGGCCTAACAGGACCACCATGGTGTGGTCGGCAACTGACACAGTGTTCATGACACCTGTTCCCGACCCAGCCGGTACATCGACGATTATATATGCAAAATCATGCGCGGTGGTTTTGAGCGTGTTCAGCAAATCTTTCAGCCGCTCGGCATCGCTTTCTACTAAGACGTTCGCCGCGGTACGACCTGGCAGCAATGACAAGCCATTTGGCAATTTTTGGACAGCATCGCGCCAATCGCACCGACCCTCGAGGACATCAATCAAATCGACCGTCGGCCGTGTGTTCAGCAAAACATGAGAGTTAGCCATCAACAGATCAGAATCGACAAGAAGCGTAGGCCCGTAACCATCCTGCAGCCGCGTAGACATATTAACGGCCAACGATGATTTACCGACGCCGCCTTTTCCACTCGCAACAGAAATGATCGTAGGCATTACACCAGACTCCCTTTGGAACACATATGCACAAATAAGGCCAAGTTAACAATCTGTCATTAAACACACAGAAGCAATAAAAAGCGGCTAGGGATCAGGCGCTCCAATGTCGATTTCTACCGCTATCGATGTGGATAAAAGTACTATAAGTACCAACGCCTCCACGACATATAGCATTTGCGGTGGCCCCAAGTTGCCGCTGTGAAACTTTTGGCAAGGCAAAATCAATAGCCCTGCCTTCCATGTGAAGCGAGTTGATGGCAACATTTCGACTTCTTTGCCGCAGCAACTCGTTTGTCCTTTGGGACCGGTATCCTGAATTCACTTTTACATCGGTCGGATTGCCGGGTGTCGCAAAGGCCCTGCATATTTCCAGAAAATCCTGAACAACCGAAGGATCCATCACTTTGACCTGGTCTTGACGCCAATCACGCATGAAATGGTTCAATCGGCGGCGCTGAATCCACCCCAAATCTAATGAAGCGGGAACATCCAGAAAAAGCCGTTCACCAGTATTTGCATTGTGCAGACGCGCCACGAAAGGCAAGGACGGGCGGCCAGTAACGATACGCGGGCCTGGTTTTTCACTCTCGACCAGACCAGCCGACGCTTGTTGCGTATAAAGCTGCATCATCGAGCTCTCGGAACCCAGTTCAGCAGATACCGGATTGTGAGAAAATAAACCGCCGCCTTTCTCAAGATCGACGAGCGGTGCAGCGCTTGCACCGACGGGTATACATAGAAGACCGGAAACAACACTTCTACGAGAAAGCGTAACCGCGCTGTGCATCAAAGAAGCCCCACGAGTGACATGAAATATTGCCTAGCGGGTGAGTTTCTCGATCATGTCGGAATAGGTTTGCAGAATACGCGACGATCCCGAAAACTGCTGCTGCGCGCGGATCATATCCGTCAGTTCAATTGTCAGATCGACGTTCGACGTCTCTAGGGTTCCTGATTGGATCATGCCAAATCCATCTTGGCCACCGACACCAATCTTCGGCGTCCCAGCACCATCCGTTGCTAGAAAGCGATTCATCCCAATCTGTCGAAGTGCTATTTCATTTGGAAAAGAGGCAATCGCGATCGTCCCTAACAGTTCTGCGGGTGCGGAACCATATGTGGCCATAAGCTTGCCGTCGGTACCGATCTCTAGAGCTGTAAGCTGGGCACCACCATCACCGTCCTTTTTTACGGGGACCTTTAAATTCACAAGTGGGGTGGCTTCGGCGGGCGTAACACCAGGACCGTACCCCATCACAAAGTCATTAGTAGACGTCCGCAACTGGCCGTCTTTGTCTAGGGAAAACTCCCCATCACGAGTGTAACTTATCGTTCCTATCGCCCCCGCAGTCGCACTCGGGGCAGCAGACACGAACATGCCTTTTCCGATCAAAGCCAGATTCAGAACACCGTCACGGGTCAACAAGCCGCCCTGCTCTGTGCTTTGCTTTGTCCCATCGACGATGCTGCCGACGCCTTTGGACAGGCGGGCAACCGAGTCAGCCGATCCGCCGCTGTACAGATCCGAAAAGCTTGTGTTGCTCTTTCGAAAAGCTGTGGTGCCGGAGTTTGCAACATTGTTTGAAACCACAGCGATTTCAAACATTGAAGTGGCCATGCCAGATTTGATCGTACCGAACATTCACATCTCCTTAGCGTTCACTAGTGTACCTTTGCAGAAAGCGTGCCAAGATAGTGCTACTTGAGAAAGTCGAACAAGCTGCTTTGGCCGATACGCGAATAGGCCTGCATAGCCGCATCGCGCGATACCAGCAGTGCCTGAAGCTCGGTCACGACCTTGCCCAGATCAGCAGAGCCAAGCTCGTTCACGTCAGTTTCCAAGGCCAAGGCGCGCGATTGCAACGCAGCCTCTTGATCCTCGGCACGCTTTAACCGCGCGCCAATCTTGGTGCGCGAAACGGCGATGTCCTGTCCTGCCTGCACAAGCTTCTCCAACTGCGCATCAAGCGTTTGCGCCGTCGGCACCATCGTTTGTGGTGGCTCACCATCAGCCATGATCGTAAAGCGCGGTTCGCGCGACGCAAGTTCAACGCCTTCGATCTTGAGCGCAGACAAAGCGATCGTCCCGGTAGCGGCCGACAGCACCAGGTGGCCACCAACGACCGTCGCTATGACGCCGGTCTCATCCGATTTCTTGTTGATCGCGCTTTTCAGCTGATCATGCGACCCGCCGACAACATCGGTTGCCGTGATCGACGTGCTCCCTGATGGACCTTGTAGATCGAACGACACATCACGCGGGACACGATCCCCGTTAAAGCTTAGCGAAAGTTCATCACCTGCATCGGCCGAAAGCGTGCTGGCATAGCTGCCATCGGTCAACAAAGCTGCCTCGAAACTATCAACAATATCAAAAATGCTTGCGACACCATCGGACGTGTCAACCTGCATGAAAACCTCGGCCCCATTCACCGATGTGGGCAGTCGCGTCGTTTCAGAAGCCGCCAAGGTATGCTGACCGCCATCACCGCGATACTGGATGCGGCCATTCGTATCTGGCGTGAATGGTTGAATATCAGTGGCATATCCGCCGAACAGTGCCTGATCGTCCGACGTGCGGCTGTTTGCAAGATCAATCAATGCCTCACGGCTTTGTGCGACATCAACCCGAATTGCCGCCAGGTCCGATGCACTGACAGTGTCTGTATTTGCAGAAATCGCCCGCTCGCGCAGCTGCGCCATGATACCGTCAACGCTTGCCAGTACCGTATCACCCAATGACAGACGCTGCTGCGCGGTCGTTGTGTTTCGTTGAAACCCCTTCAACTGTGTCAAGCTTTGTTCCAAAGCGGACAACTTGACAGCCTCGATAGGCTTTTCAGAGGCTTCAGTGATTTCACGCCCAGTCGAGATTTTTGTCTGGCGCAGTTCGATTTCTTTGTTGACCTGCGAGAACCGCGTCAACATCTGATCAGAAAATAGCTTGGTTGATATAGACATATTTTACCTCATGCGATCCGGATCAGTGTGTCGAACAATTCTCGTGCGGTTTGCAGGATGCGTGCCGCCGCTTGGTAGGCTTGTTGCTGAGCCATCAACTTTGCTGCTTCTTCATCAAGGTTCACCCCACTCAATTCACTTTCTGACGCAACCGCAGCATCGCGGACCGCCTCATTTGATGCGCGCGTCAGCCGCCCAGCTTCGAGGCTGGAACCCACGCCTGCGGCGATGGAGCGAAAGTTATCTTGAAAGGTTCGCCGACCGCTGCCTTGCTCACCAAGCTTGATCAGCTCGTCCAGGTTGCGTGAATCGCCCGAAGATCGTTGCCCCGTAGCAAATTGAAAGCTGTCACCTGTATCGGCAAAGCCCGCTAGTTCCAGTGTTTGACCCGTCACATTGAACCGGGCCAATCCGCTCGACATGCGGGTTGCGATCGATGCCCCCGATACCATATCAAAAAGTTCGACCCGGCCTGATGCGTCATCCATCATCTCGATCCGAAACTGCTCTGGTCCACGGGTTTTGGCCGTCAGCGGCTCGCCAATTTTGAATTCCGCGCTCAGGCGTCTTGCGCCATCTGAACCCATCACGACGATCAGCTCTTCGTCGGGAAGATCGTCCAAATGCAGGTAAATCCCGGCGGCACTGGTGCCACGAGCCTTGATGTCGACCACAGTTTCGTCGGTGCTGCGCGCCAAAAGCCTGCCGTTTTCGACACTCAGTTCGGCATTGGCAAGCTTGAAGCCAAGAGCGGCTGCGTCAACGGATGGCGTGACAGCCAAACCCAGCGCAGACGTCAGCGTGATGCTGGTCGGTTCATCATCGCCCCCGGTGATGTCAACCGACAGCTCATCGGGCTTGGGGTCGGATTGGGTTAGTTTACCGTCTTTAGCTTGAAGTATCACCGTTTTCGCGACGCCGCCGACGGTGACATTAATCTGATAGGTGCCATCGGTCGCATCAAAGCTGCGGCCTTGCAGGCTTTGCGTCAACTGAGTGTCCGACAACCCAAAAGCCTCTGCGCCTGAATCGGTCACTGGTCGTGGTCCCGCACCAGCAAGTTGGCCGTCCGCCACAATCAGAGAGAGTGAAAAACCTTCGTTGGTTTTAATAACTCGAGGCAGAATGCGCCCGGCTTCCGGCCCGGTCATTTCAAAATCCAAGGCCGTCAGTCGGTTGTCTACGCGAGTCAAAGTATATTCAGCACCCGCCAGCACGAATCTTGCAGAGGCACCAATCGGAGGATTCGATGTCGATATTAACGCATCGCCTTCCAGCGACGGAATTGGGGCTTGGGCGCGCAGCTTTTGTGCGGTCAGCTGGGCCACACTCTCACCCGTCATGATACCAGCGCTTAGTTCGTTCGCTGACACATCCGCCGTGAACTCCATGAGCAGCGTGCCGTATGCCGCTGTCAAAACAGTTTCAAATCGCGCCGAAGGCGCATGAATGCGCGTGCCATCGACATTTTGCGACAGCCCGTCGATACGGCTGTCCACAGCATAGCTGAGTGCAGCAAGCGTGCCGCCATTTGAATGCTCTTGCGAGGCCAAACCACCCTTCATGGGATCAGCGACAGACACCAACGGCTTCCCGCCACTTGTTTTCAGTGCAAAGCCTGACCCGCTTGTGAACGCGATAGTTCCGCTAAACCGCAGATCAGCTGTGAAGTCCTCGGACGCGAGTGGATTGTACATTTGGTCAAGCGAGCTGGCGCGCAAAGCCACACCAGACGAGATGTTCGTCGTAACAACGTCAAAGCCATCCCGCTGTACCAAGGTGACGGCATTGCCCGACACAGAAAGCTCGGCTGTGACGCCGGTTTCATCGGATCTACGATTAACCGCCTGCACCAGCTCTGATAAATCGCCATCGTTGATCTGTGCCGTAATCTTCAATGCGGTGTCGTTTACACCTTTCAGGTCGAATTGTGTTGTCCCGCTTCCCACACCATCCAGCGACAAACGTATCGCCGTACGCGCCACCGCACTCACCCCGACCGGGGCGAATGCCTTGTTTGCCTCTTGCGCAACATAAGCAGCATCAACGCCTGCGGGAATGCTGAGCGTGCCAGTTGTCCCCGTGTACATCTCAAGGGTGATGGTTTGGGCTGTCGTGCTATTCGCCGCGGGGTTGGATGAAATAGTACCACCCGCAGGGCCGCTGAGACCCGTCAAGGAAACCATCTTGGATTGCAGACCGCTTGCCAGTGGGTCGGCTCCGGAACTGCGCTGCACCACCGACATTCCACGATAACTTGATGAACCACTGACCGCATTATAATCGGACCGGTATTCAGCAGATGCATTAAATCCGTTCTCAGTCGTCAGCAGCTGCGCCACTTCAGCCGCAGCAAGCGGCGTCCCAGAAACCTGCCGCCCCTCGCGGGTAAAAATCCGGATATCACTGGCTGGTTTGCCGCTTGTGATACCGGTCAGCAACGCGTTGCCCCCAGCGGAAACGGCGCTGATTGCTTCCAGCTCACGCGCACCATCCGAGGCAAAGGTAAACCCTGTTGCCGATCCTGTCACAGAAAGGCCAAGTTCTGAAATCGTCACTTTGGCCGAATTCTCGGAGGAAACTCCTCGGAGAACACCCGCAGACAAATACTTGGCGAATTCTTCGCCCGACGCCCACGCACCACTTGGATCTGTATCGGAGTCCGGCGAAAAACTGTATTCTATGACGCTACCGCTATCGCGATCCCGCAAGGTGAGTATCAGACCCCCGATATCCGCATCATTCTGCGCTGAAACTGTCGCCGTTGTTTGTGTAGCCAGGCTTGCCAGCGTGATCGACTCGGTACCTCGCGGGATACTTCCGACGACACCGCCGCGCAGAAAATCTTTTGCCGCGACAGGCGAAAGGTTGTTTGTCAGAACCGACGACAGCGCTGGCACACCCGACCCAGGCAAGGCTTCCTGTGTCGAGGTCAGGACCGCCGAACCCTTGTTTGTTGTGGTAGGATAGATCGCAATCGTCGAAGCTGCGGCAATTTCCTCGCCCCGCGTCAACAAAAACGAGATTCGCGACGCCTCGCCCGACATCGGTGTAATGCTAAATGTATCGCCGTCTTTGGGCGTTCCCTCAACAAGAATGACCGCGCCGTCTATTTCGAGGCTCGCGCGCCCAGCACCCAGCCTTGCACCAGTATCATCTGTCAGTTGCCATTGCCCACGACGCCCATCAAACGTCATTTGCAACGCACCCAGCCGGTCTGCCAGGCCAGGAACCAGACGGATCGTTGCTTGCGCATCCCCTTGGTTGGACGCACCGGCGGTAACGGAAAAATCGACCACGGCAAAAAGCTCTCGTCCAAGCTGCCCGTCCAGATCGATCCCCTGCGCATGCTGGTCGTTCAGTTTTTGACTAAAGTCGCGCGCCAGCGCGTCAAGCTCACTCAACGCGCGCCGATTCGTACCATGCGCATCAACCAACCCGCGCAATCCGCCCGTTTCCAGCTGAGATACGATCTGACCAGAGCCGACACGGAACATGATGCTTCCGGACTCGCCCTCGACCACAGACAGCTTTTTGGCATCTTCACCCGTCAGAATAAGCGGTCCCGAGTCGGATGCCCCTAATCGCAACTCGGCGTCCAGCCGCTCTCCAATTTTGATGTTTACGGGAATTTTCTCGGCAAGCGAATCCAGCAGGCGATCGCGTTCATCCAAAAGATTGTGTGGCGGCGCACTTCCGATGTTCGACGATCGCAACTGCCCATTGATGATGCCAAGTGATTGAAGCGTACGGTTCACGTCAACCAATTCGACACCAATCTCTTCGGCAGTACCATTCATCAAACTCGTCAGCATGCCCGCTGTCGTATTAAAGGCATTTGCGACGGTTTCCCCCATTTCCAATGCGGCTTCGCGGGGCGCAGGATCGCCGGGGCTGGCAGCAACCTGGGTCAGGTTGTCGAAAAACGCGGTCATCACGACACCCAGATCGCCATCATTGGGCAGGATCAGGTTTTCCAGCTGTTCCAGCTTGCCAACGAAGGCATCAGAGGCTTCGAACCGCGCTGTGGCGCTGCGTTTGCTTTCAGTCAGGAATCCATCATAAGCCCTGCGGATCTCGCCCAGCTTAACACCCAGCCCCGTTTGCGATGACAGGCCAGTGAGCTCACTTTGAATACCGTATACTTCGGTGAGCGTCGCGTCTCTGCGACGATAGCCCTCGGTATTGGCATTGACGATATTCTGGCCGGTGACATTCAGTGCCTCGCGTTGCGCCTGGACCGCACTGCGGCCGATGTCTAGCAAACTGGCCATTTAAACTGCATCTCCATTCCGGACTCTGTTTTGAAACTGCCGCACGATGGCATCTGCTATGCCTAGAGATTCTCGCTGCGCCAGTGCGCCGGCGTATTCAGCATCTAACATTTGAGTAAACGTCTTTTGTCCTTCACTATTTAGCAAAGGATCAGACAATTCCGCCGACCGCGCAGAAGATAAAATAGCTTTGACGAATATTGCCTCAAACTGTTCGGCAACCGCCGCAAGCTGTTCAGGCGTCTCCAACCTTGAATCACGATTCAAGGACATGGACTGCTCGCTTTGAAACGCAGCATCCGTAGCCAGATTGAACGCAGAAGGACTGATGGGATTCATAGCATAGCCTCGTTTTCCTGCGCCAAAGATCTTGGATCAGATGATGATAAGCTGCGCGCGCAAAGCGCCTGACACCCGCAGCGCCTCTAGGATCGCCACCAGATCGGACGGCGTGGCACCGATCGCGTTAATAGAGTCAACGACGTCGCTGAGGCTGACACCCGGGTCAAAAAGGAAAGCGCGCGCGCCCTGTTCGTCTACGGTAATCGCGCTGTCTGGGGTTACAACGGGCGCTGCCGGTGTATTGATCACAACACCATCGGCGACGATTGTTTCGCTTTGCGGCACGGCCTGCGGGTCTTCGCGGATGCGGACGGTCAGGCTACCATGGGTGATGACGGCAGGCGTGACATTGACATTGCCCCCGATCACAACAGTGCCCGTGCGTGAATTGACGATGACTTGCGCGGGCGGTGCTCCTGGCTGGACCTCGACCTGTTCGATCAGGCTGGCAAAGGACACCTTTTGCTCGGGGTCAGAGGGCGCTTGCACACGGATCGAAGACGCATCAATCGGCACGGCGGTGCCACCGCCAAAGACCACGTTGATGGCCTCGGCAACATTGCTTGCTGTTGAAAAATCGGGGCGGTGCAGGTTGAGAACCATATATTCATTTGTGATGAACTCATTCTCGACCAAACGTTCGACCGTCGCACCCTGCGGCACACGCCCGACGGTTGGAACATTCACTGTCAGGGAGGAACCGTCTTCGCCTGAGACGCCCAAGCCGCCCACGACCAGATTTCCCTGGGCAAGCGCGTAAGTCTCGCCATCAACGCCCAGCAAGGGCGTCAGCAAAAGAGTACCGCCACGCAACGATTCCGAAGGGCCCAAGGTCGATACGGTCACATCCAGCGTCTGTCCGGGCTTGATAAAGGCTGGTAGGTCCGCCGTGACGATCACCGCGGCTGCGTTGGTTCCGTCAAGACCTTCCAGCTCTGTCACCATACCGAACCGCGACACCATTGATTGCAAGGACTGCAGCGTAATCCCTAGGTCACCGTCACCGGTACCGGACAAACCGACAACCAAACCGTAGCCAACCAACTGGTTCGAGCGTACGCCCGCCAGGGCTGCGATATCCTTGACCCTGTCCGCCTGCGCGATGCTGGACAACATGCTGATCGTGACAGCCAAAAGACCGATCCAGAGTAATCGTATGCAACGCATCACGGCCCCCTAGATCAAGTTCAAACTGGACACAGCCCGCGAAAACAACCCGCGTTTGGCCGTGTCGGCGATATCACCCGCGCCGGTGTACGTGATCTCTGCATTGGCAAGTCGATTAGAGCTAACAATATTCGCAGGGCTGATGTCACTGCGCCGGACGATCCCACTAACGCGCACGTATTCATCCCCACTGTTCAACGTCAGCTTTTTCTGTCCGAGAATCTGAAGATTGCCATTGGGAAAAACCCGCACCACGCTCACCGTGACCAGGCCGGTGAAAGTGTTCGATTGTTCGGCAGCACCAGACCCTGCAAAAGACTGGGTCATACCAAATTCCGGATCATTGGGGCTAATAAACCTAGGAAGATTCGCAGTGGTCGTATCCGATTTATCAGCAGTGGCAGTTTGCGACTTTGTCGCCTGAAACGACTCGTTCAATGCGACTGTTAGAACATCTCCAACTTTTGATGCGCGTTGCTCAACGGCAAAAAGCCCAGACACGCCGGGGTGATAAATACTGCCGTTGGACGGGCCGCTATTATAAGTACTATCCGGCAGTACAGGCTGAAACTGCGCACTCGCCTCATCTTCCACATAGGTTGAACAGCCTGCAAGGATCGACAGCGCAAAAGGGGTCAAGACGCGGAATATGAACATTATCTTATCTCTACAGATTATTGGAAATGTAGCGCATCATTTCATCCGAAGAGCTGATCGCCTTTGAACTGACTTCATAAGCTCTTTGCGTCTCGATCATTTCGACAAGCTGCTGGACGACGTTTACGTTTGAACCTTCCAGCGCACCCTGCATAAGCTTTCCCAGTCCCTGCGCCTGTGGCGCCGCGACAGTCGGGGCACCGCTGGCCAGCGTTTGCGTCACAAAGCTCTCTCCAATGGGCTGCAATCCACGCGGGTTGGCAAAGGACGCGATGGTCAGCTGACCAACCTCTTGCGCTTCCTCCTCACCGGCTTGACGCACAGACACCAAACCATCTTGCGAGATATTGACCTCGGTTGCATCGGCGGGAATCCGAATTTCCGGCTGGACCACATAGCCACTTGCCGTGGTCATCGTACCATCAGCGCTCCGCGAGAAAGACCCGTTGCGGGTATAGCCGACGCGGCCATCAGGCATCAGAACCTGGAAAAACCCTTGTCCTTCGATCGCCAGATCAAAGGAATTGTCCGTGTTCACCATACCGCCCTGCGTATAGAGCTTTTGGGTGTTTACCGCTCGTACCCCGGTACCCAATGCGAGCGCAGACGTCAGTGCTGTGCCTTCGGATGTTTGGTCGCCACCAGAACGTTTGACCTGATAGAGCAGGCTTTCGAAATTCACCCGGTCGCTTTTGAAACCAACTGTGTTCAAGTTTGCCAAGTTGTTGGCAATGACCTGCATGCGCGTTTGCTGCGCGTTTAACCCGGTCTTTGCGACATGCATTGCGTTGGTCATGGTCGGCTCCTGAATAATCGTTATCAGGATGTTTGCAATCAATGTGCCAACCCAGAAACCTGGGCCGAATTAGCCAGGCAGGCGCATGATCCGCGTGCCGCCTTCGTCGATTTCTTGTGCAAGCGCGATGAACTTGACGCTCATTTCAAACTGCCGCTGGCTCTCGATGTTCTGGATCAAAGATCCGATGGTATCCACATTGCTGTTTTCCAAGAAACCTTGGGTCAACCGCGCCCGTTGATCAGGTTCAGGCAGGTCGGCTTGGCCAACCGGACGGATATGCCCATCGGGTGACTTTGAAAGAACAACGTCGTCAGCCTGCGATGTTGCGATGATCGGACCGGCAACAAACGTGCCCTCTGGTGCGTCGAGAAGCTCCATCTGGATCTGGCCGGTCTCTTCCACCACGATCCGCCGCGTCGGAGGAAGCTGGATCGGGTTCAATGCGACATCAAGCAGTTTGTTACCCGCACCATCGACCACAAATCGGTCGAGGTCGAACGACAGGTCGCCGCGCCGCGACAAGGCTGTGTCGCCTCCGCTGCTGGGGGCTATATAGAAATATCCCTGACCCTGAATGGCAAGATCCATTTCCGCTTCGGTGTTCTGCAGCCCGCCCTCATCGGTAGAGAACAGCGACTGAGAGGCTTCCTGACTGTAGACGCGCGAACGGAACTGATCGAACGGCGTTAGAAAACTTGCCTCGCGCGTGACACTCAGATCAGCGCGAAAGCCGGGCACATTCGCATTTGCCATATTCTGTGCATTCACACGCAACTCGGACGAGATGTTGCGCAGGTTATTCAGTGCAATATGAATGTTGCGATCCATGCAGATTTCCTTGAATGCGAGGGTCAGTCTATGGAAATAGACCGACCCTCAGGGCCCTTAGGTACGGATGTTGATGATCGTCTGTGTCAGCTGGGTCGATGTTTCGATAGCCTTCGACGCCGCTTGGAAGTTACGCTGCGCGGTGATCAGGTTCACCAACTCTTCGGTGATATCCACGTTCGACCGTTCCAGCGCACCGGATTGGATCGACCCGAAACCTTCGGTCCCGGCTTCCCCAATGATAGGATCCCCAGACTCCGCCGTCTGCACAAATGTTGCATTGCCAACCTGTTTCAAGCCGTTCTGGTTGTTGAAGTTTGCCATCACGATCTTGCCCAAAGGCTTGTTCTGACCGTTGGTGTAGTTGGCACGCAGTAGGCCCGTGGCATCAATGCTCAACCCATCCAGACGACCGGATGTAAAGCCGTTTTGTTCAAGGTTGTTGACCACGAATGGCGTCGCCAGCTGCGACGAAGCACTGTAGTCGATATCGAGCGAGATCGAGAATGTCTCGGTCTGGGCCTCGTAGCGGGTCAAGCCCTGCGGACTGATCAACCGGCCCGTCTTGTCAAACGTCAGTTCACCTTCATTCAGATACAGCGGGTAATATCCCTCGACCAGGTTGTTTGGTTCTGAGTCTACGATCTCTCCGTTTTCATTGACGAACAGCGGCACGCCATTTTCATTGGTGGCCTGAACGAGGTTGGCGATCGTCGGCACCGAGCCGATACCAAGCGGAACATCATCAAGCCCCAGCTTCGCCGGCCCACGCACCCTGATGGTCGACTCAGTCCCCGTTGTCCCCGTTGTAAATACAAAGTTGTTGTCGTCAGGCTGATACCGCACGGTGACACCGCCGATGGTCCTGCCGGTGACGGGATCTTGCATCTGGTTGATCCGTTCCTGAAGCCGCTCGGCCAAGGTCGAACCGATGTAATTGCCGCCCGGAATGTCGATCACCGCGTTGATGCCATTGACCGATATGTTGAATGTCGTCTCTCTGTTCGCTGGGTTTAGGAAAACAGGGTTAGAATTCAATGGGTCGGTCGCCGCCCCACCTATCGCACGAGCCGGCAACGATTTCAGTCCTTTCCCTTCCTCAAAAACGACGGCGCTTTTAGCGCCAACACCCATCAGGTCGTTTGTCCCCAGCGCCAGCCCACGCGACGCAAGATTGATAGCCCCTGGCTGGATGCGAGCGGACTTCGTCACCTTATCGATTTCATACCGACCAACCTGGATATTCGAGGCTGACTGCTTAGTCGGAACACCCAGTGCCTTGTCCTCGTCAATTGCCTCGCCCGTCGTCCCACTTTTGAATGAGAAGGCACGGGACTCACGGTCATAACTGACCTTGGCTCCGAACCGGGCCGGGCCGACCCCGTCATCTGCTCCGTCAAAGACAAACGACTGGCCGTTGACGCTGGTTGCGCTGGTAATCTCGATCCGTGGAGAAGAACTACCAGCCAAACCAAAAGAGTTCACACCAGCGTTGCCGGACGTGATCTGTATCTCGGACAAATTGCTGATTGCGCCGCCGGGGCCCAATGCCGTGTGATCCACCTTGAAGACAATGCTTTGGGTCGCAGAATCATACGCGACCTTAATGGGCGCATTCAACTCATCCACCCAAGCCATGGCCGTATTGGTCAAAATTGGCAAATCTAAACCTAGTTTCTCAGCTGTTGCATTCGAACCTATCACGTTCCCGGTAAAGTCACCAAAAATGCCGACATCAAAGGCTGCATTAATTTGATCATTGGTATAACCGTGGCGAGCACTATCCGTTTCGCGCATAAGTATTTTCTGGTTGTTGAAACTCTTAGCTGATCCCTCTACCTCAAGGGCTGCACCCTCGAAATAGGCCTCAACATCAGTGGATCGCTCTGCCAATATATAGTATGGAGAAGGGTTTTCTTCCACTCCAGGAATCTCGATAGGATTTTCAGATAATCCTAAACCAGCTGTCACAATTTCAATCACATCCCCTTCGATTGCAGCAATACGAAAGCTGCGGCCGTTCAGCGCCTCCGCATCAGAATTGGCGCCCATGAGCAAGATTGTCTCCTCCTCTTTGAATCGCAGCCCATCACCTTCACCCAACTTGATCTTCAAGCTATTGTTTTGCGGGTCCAATTTTATACTGCCAGGGGATGTTGATACGGCAATCTTCTCATCATATACATTCACAGATGGTCTGTTTTCGACGTTCGAATAAGCCAAGTGTCGTTCTTTTATGACCGCAAAGTCTCTGAAGACAGTGTTCAATTGTGCAACCAAACCATCAAAGTCTGAAGCGACATCTTCAGCGGTGGTCAACGTTGCTACCAAAGCAGCGAAGTCTGATGCAGCACTTTCAGCAGCGGTCAATGCTGTCCCAAGATCAACGAAGGTTGATAAGTCGGCTTCAGCAGCGGCCAATGTTGATTCCAAAGCAAGGAAGCTGGATAAGTCGGCTTCAGCATCGGACCATGTTGTTGCCAAATCAGTGAAATCTGCTAGCAGAATTTGACTATTAGACAATGTTGTTACTAAATTAGCGAAGTTATCTTGCGCAACTTCGGATTGTGACAAATCTTCATTTAGTTGTGCAAACTCATCTGCAGCAAGACTAGCATTCTTGAATGCAGTCACCGCAAGGTTGAAACTATCTGTGGGATCTCCGGCTTCAGTTTTAGCATTCAACTCAGCGGTGATCTGGTCATTTGTCGGTTCACCTGAAGGCGTTTCTGTATAATTGAACAGACCTTTAAGATCCGATGCGGCTTCAGCTCTTGCTGTGGTCAAAGCAGCAGCCTTAGCGACAACCTCCTCGGGGGTTGGAGAAGTTGGATCTGCAGCTTCAGTACTACTAAATTCAGCGTTTCTAGCTAATAGAGCAACACTCACTGCTTCTGCCAAAGCAGCAGCCTTAGCGACAACCTCGTCGGGGGTTGGAGAAGTTGGATCTTCAGCGTCAGTACTACTAAATTCAGCGTTTCTAGCTAATAGAGCAACACTCACTGCTTCTGTCAAAGCAGCAGTCTCATCGTCAACGTCTCTCGGAGTCGGATCAGGAATAGTACTCCTAGTACCATCCGCATTAATGATCTCAGTAATAGTGTACTCAGTAATACTAAAAGAATTTGCAAGCGCATTTTTACGACCACTAAGTAGATTGGTCAAAGCTTCAGTCTTAGCGACAACCTCCTCGGGGGTTGGAGAAGTTGGATCTGCAGCTTCAGTACTACTAAATTCAGCGTTTCTGGCTAATAGAGCATCATTAATTGCGTCTGCCAAAGCAGCAGCCTTAGCGACAACCTCGTCGGGGGTTGGAGAAGTGGGATTAACAGCGTCAGTACTACTAAATTCAGCGTTTCTAGCTAATAGAGCATCATTAATTGCTAGGGTCAAAGCATCAGTCTGCAATGCAGTTTGTTCAGTTGTCGGAACACCGTCAACTAGCGCTCCGACTACGCTAGTTATCATCCTCTCACCAACGGCAACTGCAGCGTCTCTGACGTTACCTGCAAACACGCTTTGCTGATTGTCAATCTGCTGAGTTGTTGGAGCGTCGCTTGCTTCAGGTAGATTCATGGCGGAAAGAACAGCGGCGAGAGTTGTTTCACTAGTATATGTACGGTTCACTTTAAGTTTATCTGAGAAATAAGACGCACCGCCAAGTTTCAGTTCAATTGCATCCAGTACCGCAGTTTGAGAAGTAAACCCATCAATAGTAACCGTTAAAGGGTTTAGTGACGCATCACTAAAAGTAATGGTAACTGTGCCAGCCTCTTTAGCCGCATCAACACTCTCATTTTTATCCGAAACCTCAAACTTCCCACTGTTGTACAGGACTTCCCATTTGGCGGACAAACTCGTCACTGTGGCGATACCAAGATCACGCGTGGTGTAGTCAAAACTAAAAGCTTCTGGATCCGTTGGTGGCACAGCTATCGTACTACCCGTAAACTGTGCGAATTGTTTTTCTGACGCTCCAGGCACAAATTCTGGAGAACCATTCAAGGTTTCGTTCAGGCGGACTTGGGCATGCGCAAGAAAGACATCAAGACTAAAATTCGGCGACGTACTCACCGTCAAATCCATTTTGTTTTGAAGGGATATATAGGAGGGCTCCAGCAGGTTAATATCAAGCGGCAAAGCCCGAACAGGGACTGCACCAGATGCACCAGGTTGGAAAAGCTGGATAGAAATCTTGTCGTCTGCACCTTTCTGAATCTCAATCTTGCGGCCGTCGTCATGAGCTTGGTTGATTGCGCGCTCGACCTCTGCAGCCAATTGCTCTGCATTATATCGACCGGCACGGACATCAATGCTCACAGGACGTGTGCCATCATCGATATTGACCAACAGAAAATCACGGCCCCAATATACACCCTGATTGGAATTTGGGTTTGCTTCGTAGGTGGCACCGAACTGCAGTGGATCGGTGACAATCTCGATTTCGCCGGTTCCCTCATCCCCAAAGTTAAAGCCGCTTGCTTGCCCCGTCAGGATTGCGGGCTGCGAAGGGGCGCGATCATTTTGCTCGTCGAGCTTGTAAAGCGGCGAACTTTTTTGCTCCAACGTGTAGCTCGCGTCCGGCACGGATGTCGTCTGATTACCAAATCGGTCGATGAAGATTTGTTCGTTTGATCTCGTGACAGCTGGAACTAGGTCAGGCGGGACGACCTGGTTATTGATGACAAGGCGGGTTTCAAACTTGTTGGTCGGATCTTCGGCCGTCGCGCGCTGGGTCTTGATGAAATAGACGGTCGCGATCGTCGGGTTGCCCAGATCGTCGAAGATCGTGAAGGATGTCGAGTTGGTGAAACTTTCCGAATCATTGGGATCAAAGGTATAGCCGTCTGTAAACTTCTCTTTTTCCGTCACCACATCGGCGCTGGCCGGCACGTTGACCGCAAGATCAACCAAGGACGTCGCCTTTGGATCGCCCGATGTCACCGGCAACCGCAGCGGCGCAGCGCTGTCGATATCCTTGGCGGTGACCGATCCGTCTTCGTTTACCGGATAGGCCAGCAGGAACTGCCCCGAGCTGTCTACGACGTTTCGGTTATTGTCGACGTTAAACGACCCATTGCGCGTATAGACGACTTGGGTCGATGTCTGGCTGGGCTTCAGCGCGAAAAATCCCTGCCCCGAAATCGCCATATCGAGCGCGTTCAACGACGAGGCAATGTTACCCTGTGTGAACTGCTGCTTCACGCCCTTCAGAATTGCGCCGGAGCCGATAGATGACGAGGAGTTCTGCAACGGTGAAGTTGCGAAAATATCGCCGAATTCCGCGCGCGACCGTTTGAAACCGGTCGTACCCACGTTGGCGATGTTGTTCGATGTTGCCGAAATATCGGATTGTGCGCCGTTAAGTCCGGTCAAGGCTGTATAAAAAGACATGCGTAGTTTCCTTGATTGAGGTTAGCGACCCGCCTTAAAGGCGGAACCGCAGGACTTCTGCGGCGCTGACATCGCCGTAGTCTTCGGTTTCAAGCATGCCGTCACCATTGGTGGCAGCGTTGGCCGTGCCTATGACCTGTGCATAGACGTTGGGCGTCAGGCTTTGAACGCCTTCGCCATCACCGTAATTGACAAGAACATCCAAGCGAACGCGACGCGACCCGTCGCGATATTGTTCTGGTACATCGGTCCAGGCAAATCCGGACAAGCCACTTGCCTGCCCGCCCATGTCCATAGTGTGCAGGCTCTCGCCAGTCATGGCATCGAGAAATTCAATCCGCGTATCAACGGATGCACGTTCCAATTCGATCGCGCCGTGGATTTCACCGTTGTCATCTGCTCTGGCCAGGTTTCCAGGGATCATCACCGAATGGCCAAGATAATTGACCGATGACGCAACCCGAAACTGCCCCATCTGGTCGGCAATACCCGACATTGTCTCGGACATCTTACTGATCCCAGCAACCGACGAAAACTGCGCCATCTGAGCAATGAAATCCCCGTTGTCCATCGGCGCAAACGGGTCCTGGTTTTGCAACTGGGCCGTCATAAGCTTCAGGAAATCGGTCTGCCCCAATTCCTCTTTTGGTACGGCATTCTTGTCCTGGGTCGTGCTTATTCCAAGTTTGGACAGCAACGCGTTCTGCGCGGCCAAACTTTTGTTATCAACATCCATCTATTCCGCTCCCTTAAGACTTGCCCATGTCCACTGTGCGCAGCATCAGCGTACGCATCGTGGTCAGCACTTCGAGATTGTTTTGATACTGGCGGCTCGCCTCCAGCATATCGACCAGCTCTTCGTTCATGTCGACGGGGGGCATGTAAACGAAGCCCTCCTCATCGGCGAGCGGGTGGCCCGGCTCGTGCACGCGCTGTGCTTCCCGGTCCAGCGCGACAATCTCTTTGACATCCACTGTCGCGCGCTCGGCGTTCCTGATACCGCCCTCAAACGCCGTCTGGAAAACAGGTCGCAAAGGGCGGAACGTTTGCTCTGCGCTACCCGACCGCGTGTTGGCGTTTGCGATATTCGACGCCACTGTGTTCAGCCGCACCATCTGCGCGGCCATCGAACGGCCGGCAATGTCAAAGACGTTCTTGATATCAGCCATTATTCACCTTTAATCGCGGTCATCAGGCCGGAAATCCGGCGGTTGAGAAACGACAGCGTCGTCATGTAGCGCAGCGAATTCTCTGAGAACTCCATTTGCTCGACTGACAGCTCGACAGTATTTCCATCCAAGGATGGGTTCAGCGGCACGCGATACTGCACGTCAACGCCCGATGTGCCGGCAAGATTATCTATATGGCGGCCATCATTTTTGCGAATGGGGCTATCCCCGGCCTGGCGCGCAAGCTCTCGGTCAAAATCGATGTCTCGCGCCTTGTAGCCCGGCGTGCCGGCATTCGCGATGTTGGAGGCAAGCATATCGTTCCGCTTCTCTCGAAGCGAAAGCGCCGATGCCTGAAAAGCAATATGGTCTTTTATTGCGTTCACCTTATTCGTCCTCGCAGTCTGTGTTCTGGTCCAAGATTTGCAAGTTAAGTGCCAAACCAATGGCGGAGACGAAAATGGTTGAAAAATCTTCAAAGCCCCGGCGTGCGGCACCTAAACCTGGCAGCGCAAGCGTATCGGAGGAATCGGGCAAACCGCTTTCAGCGAAAGCCCCAACAGCGCGCAAACCGGAAAACCGGCGCAAGCGTCTCACGATACAAGAACGCATCATGGAACACCTTGCAGAGGTTCCTGCGCTTCTGGCTGTATCTACCCTGTCCCAGATGCTGCGTGACACGGCGCATCTCCCGACACGGTTGGCGATCCAAAGAGCCCGGATCGATGTGCTGCGCGCGCGGACAATCGCCTGCCGCCTTGGCAAGCCGGCAGACAGCGCGATTACGCTCGCCGCCTTGCTGAACCGTAACGCCAAGGTCGAGGTTGCCCCCGTGGAAGCGCCGGTTCCACCCAAGGAAGAAGAGCAGGCGGCACAAACCGCAGCACCAGAGCCAATTTTGTCGCCAGATGCGCAACAGGACATGCGTATCGAACTGACAGAAGCGCATATTCACCAAGGTATTCAATTGCCCAAGGGCGCCATACTTGTGGTGAATGGCGCTATCGGCTTAAGCCTGATCGAGATGGAAGTGGCCAAGCCAGCCATCGAAGACGCGCCCGAAGAAGACGTTTCTGGAGTGGTCGCAGATGGTGCTGAAACCGACCAGAACGAAGACAAAACCGAAGACCTAGATGAACAAAACAAGGCGGAGTCCTAACCGGCCGCCTGAACCCGCGCCCGCAGCTTTCACTTTCCACTTGTTCGGAGTTTCAAAATGCCGCTGTCCATGACGTTTCCCCTAACGGCCTCATTACTGCTTTTTGCGGGGTTGGCTGATTGTCAGGCGCTCACCAGGTTCACGCAGGAAAGCTATGACTGCACAATGACCGCTGCGCCGCTGGGCCGGATCGTCTTTACCAAGATGTCAAAGGGCGCAGCCGGCGTGATCGAGGGCGCAAGCCCAGACAAAATCATAATTACTGCGATATCGGATACCCAGATCGACGGTGAATGGGGCGGCGAACTGGTCCAGATTCAACGTGAAAGCGGTCGGGTGCGATTCACGCGCGATGCAATCGTATCATCATATGCCTGCAAAGCGGCTCGGTTTCGCATGTAATCGCGGCGTGGCATTAAACCTTGTGAAGAGATTGTCGTTTCTCTGGTTAATACAGGAGCATAGCTATGGCTGAAATCAAGCCCGACATTCTTTCAGCCGTCAGCCGTGGCGGCAGCGGGATTGAGATCAAGCAACTTGTCACCAGCCTTGTCGCAGCTGAAACAAGCGGCGAACGGTCGCTGAACCAGCGGCGGCTTGACAGCACCAGCACCACTATTTCCGCGATGGGCCAGCTGTCGCAGCAAGTCGGCACATTCAAGGATGGGATGGCCGCCGTTGCACAGGCAGCGTCGCGTCAGGCGTCATCCTCGACCAGTGCGGTGACTTTCGAGGTATCCAATGCGGCATTGGCCAGTGACGTATCCGCATCCGTGAGTGTCCAGCGCCTTGCGACCGAACAGATACTGAGCTTCAGCTTTGATGCGTCAGTGACCCCCACCAGCGCGGTCAACCAAGGCACCGTGTCTTTGAACACAGCGGCAGGGGACAGTGCTAGCAGTTTCACGATCGACTCCAGCAACAATACACTCAGCGATCTGACTGAACAGCTGAACGCGATTGATGGCGTCACTGCGTCGTTGCTGGATACGGGAACAGGCTATGCCTTGATCGTGAAATCAAAGGTGGGCGAAAACAACGCCCTTGATGCTGACTCGATCACTGCGATCAAAACAGCACTGAAGATGACGAGTGATGCGGATGAGGGCGTCACCGATGCCACCAACAACCCGCTTGGTGCGGGCAGCACTCTGGTAGCCGCGCAAGATGCGCTTTTGCTGGTCGATGGTGTCACCGTCACGCGCAGCGAAAATTCCTTTGATGATCTTTTTGTTGGCCACAAGGTCACGTTGAACGCTGTCGGAACATCAACACTTGCCTCGGCTGACTCCAGCACATCCGTGCAAGAGCGGATCAACAGCTTTCTGACCATCGCAAACGAACTTAAATCCTATTTGACACAGGCAACACAGCGCGGGCTTAACGGCGCTGAACCTGGCCCTTTGGCGGGGGATGTCGCCGCGCAATCCGTTCTGTCGCGAATGCGCAATATTGCCACCCAGCCCATCACCGGCTTTGGCGACGAGCCGATCTATCTCGCCCAGATCGGTATCCAGACGGAACGGGACGGAACGCTGACCTTGAACGCCGAACGGTTCGAACGCGCAATCGCGGAAAACCCCGACATCGTGGATGCGCTCTTCTCCACAAAATACAGCAGTGAAGATCCAAATTTGGAAGTCACCGGCCTCAGCTTTGCGCCTCCAAAGGTTGGGTCCTATGCACTGGTCTATGACCCATCGACATCGCCTGCGACAGCCACGCTCGACGGACAGGCGCTCAGCGTCGGGACCAATGATGACGGAGATGTCGTGTTGCGTGCAACTGACGGCGATGCCTATGGCCTACAGCTGACCCTTGGGTCCAACGAAAGCCTGACGACAACAGTGCGCTATGGCCAAAGCATGGCGGATCAGCTGGAAAGCTATGGCGAAACCCTTCTTGGCGCGACAGGCCTCATCGCGCGGCGCGAAACAGAGCTTTCGGATAATTTGGCAGGCTTTGAAACCAATCTGGAAGATATCGAAACAAAGGCCGCAGCATTGACCGAACGCTACAACATCCGCTTTGGCCGGATGGAGGCCGTGATCACCAGCATGAACAAAACCGGCGAATATATGCAAAGCCTGATGGACGCGTGGAACGCGGATAGATAACCGGGTTGCGGCTACGCATTCGGGTCTATGACCAGACAAACAGGCCCTATCGGAACCTGATCATCATGGCGTTTTCCATGATTATGTTGGAAATCTGGTGCCGCTGAAGGGATTCGAACCCCCGACCCCATCATTACGAATGATGTGCTCTACCAGCTGAGCTACAGCGGCGTACCGGTACGGGTGATAGCACCCTGATCAGATGGCGAAAAGCGCTATTTTGCGTCGTCCTTCGCCACTGTCTCGGCATCATCTGGCAAGGTTTCGTCCGGCACCGGCTGTGACCCGACGATCAGCGGCAGCATCTCTGTGCCGGCGGGCATCGACACTTCGCCAGCGGGTGGCCGTTTCCATGACAGCGTGTCGAACGCGGCACAATTGCCGCAGACAGGCCCCCATTGCGGATGGATATGCTGGCATTTGTCGCAAATCCATTGCGGGCCACGCGGCGCGGTCAGGGCGCGGGTCAACCAGCCGCGCACCACGGCATCATCCGCACCGACACCCCGTTCGACAGCGGCCATCAGCGCAAGGCTGCGCGCAGTCGGATCGGTTTCGACCAGATCGGCGATATCGCGGCGCGCCGCTGGAAAATCCTCGGCAGCGACATGCAGTTCGGCCATCAGCATTTTTGCTTCGGGGTGGTCGGGTGTCGCCTTTGTCAGTGTGGCAAACCGTTTAAGCCGCGCCTGCGGCGTTTCATCCGGTACGATTTCGGCGAAAGCGGTCGCAATATCGGGATGCGGCTGCGCGGTCCAAGTCTTGACCAGCACACGCGACGCATAGCGCGCATTGCCTTGCGCGATATAACCGCGCGCGGCCATGACAGCGGCAGGGATCAGGTCGGGCGACAGGCGGTTCGCCGCGATCGCGGCTTCTCGGGCTTCAATCGGGTTGCCCTCGTCGAGAATGTCGCGCGCCTCTGACAGCGCCAGCACGGCGTCGCGGCGCTTGTGAACATCACGCGGCAGGGTGCCGGATTTCAGTTTCGCACCCAGCGTCTGGCGCGCACCTTTCCAATCGGCCTTGTCCGCCTGCAATTGCAGCAAAACATCCTGCGTTTCGGCATGTTTCGGCTTCAGTGCAAACGCCTTTTGCGCCAGCTTTAGCGCAAGGTCCGTGTCGCCTTCTGCCAGTTTTTGTTTCATGATCCCGCGCACCCCGACAAAACGGGTGCGATCATCGGCCAGCAGTTTCTTATAGGTTTCTTCGGCCTTGCGCCGGTCACCGGTCATTTCGGCGGCCTGCGCGGTCAACAGGTTCGTCAATTGCGGCTGGTGCAGGTACTTTTCCGCGCGGGCGGCCTTGGTCATGGCCAGATGTCCTTCGCCAGAAGCAAGCGCCATCATGCCTTCGGCCAGCGCCTCGTATCCTTTGCGTTCACGGTTGCGGTCGAAATAGCGTGAAATCGCGGTCTCGTCGCCGTTCAGGAAATGATAGCTCGCAGCCAGAAGCGCCAGCAAACGCAGGCCAAGCCAAACCAGCACAACCAGCGCGACAAGCGCGACCACCATGTCCAGCGTGCGAAGCGTGAATTCGATCCCCATGACGGCAATCGTCGCACCACCATCGACATCATAAAGCATCGCAGCGCCATAGGTCAGCGCGGTGACCGTCAGAATGAAAGCGGTGATTTTTATCAATGACCAGATCATCTGTCTCGCTTTCAATTCTCACTTAGGGATTTGGCCAGCATGTCAATCGCCGCGACCGCATCGGCGCGGGCCTCAGCAAGGGCCAGCCAGTCTGACAATTCCGCACGCGCCACTGCGGGCAGTTGCACGATTTCGGCCAGCGTGTCGTGCAACAGGCCACCCCGCAATGCGGCCTGCGCCCGCGACAACATCGCATCGACATCATCGCCATCACGCGGGTTGACCGACCGGACCTGAAACTGGTTGCGCAAGAAGGCCCCAACGCCCGATGTATCCTCGCCTGCGACACCTTCGGCGCGCGCGGTCGTCAGGGCGGCGCGGGCATAATCGGGAAAACTGTCCTGCAAGGCGACAAGGGTCGGCACGCCGTCTTGCACGGCCAGCAAGGCGTCGGGAGCAGAGGCGCCCAGCACGTCCTCCAGATCAGCAAGCGCAACACCGAGGGGCGCGCCGCTTTCGACCCCTACCTGCAACCGTGCAAGCGCAGCACGCCCCGCGGCAGCACGGGCAGCAGCGGCGGCGTTTTGCTCGATTGCGGCGGCCTCGGCACGGGCAGTGTCAAGTTGGGTTCGTGCCATATCGGTCAATTGCGACAGCTCTGCCCGCAGTGCGGCGACATCCGCTTCGAATTCCGAGGTGTCACCAGCGGCGCCGTCGCCGGTGGATTCCCCGGCTGGCCTGTTCTCAAGCGCGGTAATCCGGTCTTTGAGTATGGCGACTGTCGCAGTCAGATCATCTTGCAGGCCCATAATCTGGACGGCCAGTTCGGCCTGACCGTCGACAAGAGGGGCCAGATCAACGCTTTGCTGTCCATTCAGCTGTTGCTGGATCGCCGCGATGTGGGCGTCTTGCGCGGTCAGCTGGGCCTGCAAATCCATCTGCGCCGTAGAGGTTGTCAGGCTGGCCACGGCAAACCCGACAGCACCAGCGATCAGCCCGCCCACAAACATTGCCAGCACACCGCCACGCGCCTTTGGTGCAGGCGGCACGACAGCGGATTCTGGTGCAAGCTGGGGCTGTTCCATTTCTGACGGCGCGTCAGGCGTGATTGAGGCATGATATTCCGGCGGAACCTGATCCGCGCCAGACGACACGGCCTGCGCCGATTCGACCGGTGCAGCTTCGCCAGCAGAGGCTTTTCGCGGTTTGACAGCGGCACGCGGCCTTTTGGCAGGCTGTTTTACCATTTTCGCCTTTTCCCATCCAATCATGTGCCTAACGCAGTTACAGCTACACTAAACAACCTACCACCTCTCCTCAAGCGAGGGCAGGTCAAAGACCCTGTTCGGCCATCACACGCAACCGTTTCAACGTTGCGGCAATCATCGCGCCCGCATCCGGCGTCGCGGCTACGCTGAGACTGCGCAGGTTGATCGCGGCAGCGGCGTTCTGGACGGCCGTGCTCATCACGACCACATGCACCGGTGCCGCGAACGGTGCCTGCCCTGCAAGGATGGTCGCGGTGCGCGGGGAAAACAAGGGCAAGATCACCGGCGCGCCACCCTGCAGCGCCTCGAACGCCGCATCGCTGAGAGGTTGGGCGACCTGATCGTAGCCGATCACGTCGATGCAACCGATGCCCGCAGCGGCGAGCCTTTCAGAAACGCCACCGCGCGTGTGAACACCATGCAGATGCACCAGCGGCCCATCCGGGCGCCGGCTGATGATCTTGTCGGCAAGGCGCGTAGCATCACCCGGCCCGGCGATGACATCAAAACCAGCCTCGCTGGCCAATTGTGCCGTCTTTTCGCCGACGCACCACGCAGGCAGGCCGCGCGGCAAGGTGGCAGCGCGCGATGCCGCAACACCATGAGCCGAGGTCAGGATCACCCCTTTAACCTGCGTCAAATCAACCGTGATCGGCACCGGCACGATCTGCAAAAGCGGTGACAGGATGGTGCGCAATGGCCCGACCCAACGCGCGGTGATCTCTGCGGCAAAGGCCTCGGCCTGTGGGGCCGGGCGGGTCAGGATCAGCGCTGGAGTCATCGGGATCCCATTGTTTGCAGGCTGGTGCAGTGTTACCTGCGATTAACGAACACGCAACAGGATCAATGCATGGCGCGCGCGCTGACTGTCCTTGGCATCGAAAGCAGCTGTGACGATACCGCTTCAGCGGTCGTGCGCGGCCATGACGTGCTCGCTTCGGTTGTTTATGGCCAGACCGCGCTCCACGCCGATTTCGGCGGGGTCGTACCAGAGGTCGCGGCCCGCGCACATGCCGAAAAGCTGGATCATTGCGTCGAAGACGCTTTGAGCGCAGCGGGCTTGCACCTTGCGGATCTGGACGCCATCGCCGTGACGGCAGGCCCCGGCCTGATTGGCGGGGTGCTGTCCGGTGTGATGTGCGCCAAGGGGCTGGCGGCGGCGACGGGGCTGCCGCTGATCGGCGTGAACCATCTGGCGGGGCATGCCCTGACGCCGCGGCTGACAGATCAGGTGGCCTATCCCTATCTGATGTTGCTGGTGTCGGGAGGGCATTGCCAATTTCTGATCGTCGCAGGACCGGATAAGTACCGCCGCCTTGGCGGCACCATCGACGACGCTCCAGGAGAAGCTTTCGACAAGACCGCCCGCATCCTTGGTCTGTCACAGCCCGGGGGGCCTGCGGTTGAAACCTCAGGAATAGGTGGCGATCCGCGGGCGTTCGATCTGCCGCGACCCTTGCTGAACCAGCCCGGCTGCGACATGTCGTTTTCGGGCCTAAAAACTGCGATGCTGCGGGCGCGCGATGCGGTCGTCGCGGCCAAGGGCGGGCTGACGCGGCTGGATCAGGCGGATCTAAGCGCGTCTTTCCAAGCGGCCATCGCCGATGTGCTGGTCGAGAAAACACGCCGTGCGCTGGCGATCTATCTGGCGATAAAACCCGTAACACCCTGCTTTGCCATCGCGGGCGGGGTCGCGGCGAACCAGGTGATCAGAGGCCGCTTGATGCAGCTTTGCGCTAGTTTAGACACTGATTTCGTCGCACCACCCCTGGCGCTTTGCACAGATAACGCGGCGATGATCGCCTATGCGGGAGCAGAACTTCTGGCCTTTGGCCAGCGCGACGATCTGACCTTGTCAGCCCGCCCGCGCTGGCCCTTGGACAAAACCGCCGCCCCGATGCTGGGATCGGGCAAGAAAGGGGCCAAGGCATGACAATCGGGATCGCAGGCGGCGGGGCCTTTGGGACAGCACTTGGCGTCGCACTGGCACGCGATGGGCGCGATGTGCAGGTTTGGGCGCGGGACGTTGCGGCAGTGGCACAGATGCAGGCTAACCGCGCAAACGCCCGCCTGCCGGGCGTGACATTGCCGGATGAAATCACGATTTCTGCCGTATTAGACCCACTTTTCGCCTGCGATACCCTGTTGTTGGCTATCCCTGCACAGGCGCTGGTACCGTTTTTGCAGGACCATAGTGCGCGGTTGGCAGGCAAGGTGCTGGTCGCCTGCTGCAAGGGGATCGACCTGCAGCGCATGACCGGCCCCGCCAGCACGATCCGTGATCTGGTGCCGGATGCACAGGCCGCGGTTCTGACCGGCCCCAGCTTTGCTGCTGATATTGCGCGGGGCTTGCCCACGGCGCTGACCATCGCTTGCGCGGATGACGCGACGGGTATGATGTTGCAACAGATGTTGTCCACGCCGACCCTGCGGTTGTACCGCACGACCGACATCATCGGCGCGGAACTGGGCGGCGCGTTGAAGAATGTCATGGCGATTGCCGCAGGTGTGACGATCGGGGCCGGCCTTGGCGACAGTGCGCGCGCGGCGCTAATCACACGTGGTTTCGCAGAAATGCAGCGGCTGGTCGGGCAGCTTGGCGGGCAGGCCGACACGCTGCGCGGCTTGTCGGGGCTGGGCGATCTGGTGCTAACCTGCACATCCGAGCAATCGCGCAACTATCGTTTCGGGGTCGCGCTGGGGGCGGGACAAGCCTTTGACGCGACGACCACCGTCGAAGGCGCCGCAACCGCCCGCGCCCTGCAGCAACTGGCGCTTGATCTGGGCATCGACCTGCCGATATGCACGGTTGTCGCTGACCTGACCATGGGTCGAACCGATGTGAAAACCGCGCTGCACGCCTTACTGTCGCGCCCTTTGAAAGAAGAATAGATGCGTTTCGCCCTGCTTGCCAAAGACAAACCCGGTGCTCTGCAAACCCGGCTTGATAACCGCGACGCCCATCTGGCCTATGTCGCCGAGACTGGCGTCGTGGAAATCGCAGGGCCGCTTTTGGATGCCGAGGGGCAGATGTGCGGGTCGCTAATCATCCTAGAGGTGGCCGACCTTGCCACGGCAGAGGCTTGGGCCGCCGCAGACCCCTATGCCAAGGCCGGTCTGTTCGGCGATGTCACGTTGACTGGGTGGAAAAAGGTCATCGGCTGATGGCCTATTGGCTGTTCAAATCCGAACCGGATGTCTGGGGCTGGGATCAACAGACAGCCAAGGGTGCCGTAGGCGAAGAATGGGGCGGCGTACGCAACTATCAGGCGCGCAACAACATGCGCGCAATGAAAACTGGCGATCTGGGGTTCTTTTACCATTCCCGCACCGGTCTGGAGATTGTCGGCATCGTCGAGGTCTGCACCGAAAGCCACCCTGACAGCACCACGGATGATCCCCGTTGGGATTGCGTTGATGTCAGGGCGGTACGGCCCTTCGTGAAACCCGTCAGCCTTGCACAGATCAAGGCTGATCTGCGGCTCAAAGACATGGTTTTGGTCAATAATGCACGGCTGTCCGTGCAGCCGGTCACCGATACCGAATGGAAGACCATTTGCGCCTTGGGTGGCATAGAACCCTGACCTTGCAAAAGTCTGACCACGCAAAAGAGGGCCCGGCAGACGCCGAACCCTCTTTCACCCCGCGTGCTCCCAAGCCACCACACGCAATCAGTTATAAGGTCCGGCCATACTGGCCTTAACGAACTCTACCACAGGTGGAACAGCGCACCAAACGCGATAAGCGCATCATTTGATGTGTATTTTAGCCATAGATGGCTGAATGGCCGGAATATTGTGGAAATATGTCAAGGACGCAGGCGGGACACCTTTGCACCTTCACCGGTCACCCCCGACACCACACAGCCAGAACGCGAAACGCCGCCGCCCCGTGTGAACCGGGACGGCGGCGTCGTGAACATGCACAGCCTGACCTCAGGCGTGCCGTATCAATAGCGGTAATGTTCCGGCTTGAACGGGCCATCGACCGTGACGCCGATGTAATCCGCCTGTTCCTTGCGTAGTTCGGTCAGTTTCACGCCGATCCGTTTCAGGTGCAGGCGCGCGACCTTTTCATCCAGCGCCTTGGGCAGGATAAAGACGCCAGGCTGATAGTCTTCGCCCTTGGTCCAGAGTTCAATCTGCGCCAGCACCTGGTTGGTGAACGATGCCGACATCACGAACGACGGGTGGCCGGTCGCGTTGCCAAGGTTCAACAAACGCCCCTCGGACAACAGGATCAGGCGGTTGCCGGACGGCATCTCGATCATGTCGACCTGTTCTTTGATGTTCGTCCACTTGTGATTTTTCAACGCAGCGACCTGAATTTCGTTATCGAAATGGCCGATATTGCCGACAATCGCCATATCCTTCATCTCGCGCATATGCTCGATCCGGATCACGTCGCGGTTGCCTGTGGTGGTGATGAAAATGTCGGCGCTGTCCAGAACATCCTCAAGCAGAACAACCTCAAACCCGTCCATCGCGGCTTGCAGCGCGCAGATCGGATCAACCTCTGTCACCTTAACACGGGCGCCGGCGCCTTGCAGCGACGCGGCAGAGCCTTTGCCCACATCGCCATACCCGCAAACGACAGCAACCTTGCCGGCCATCATTGTGTCGGTGGCGCGGCGGATCCCATCGACCAGCGATTCCTTGCAGCCGTATTTGTTATCAAATTTCGACTTGGTCACAGAATCGTTCACGTTGATCGCAGGGAAGGGCAGCTGGCCTTTCTTGTGCAGGTCATACAGGCGATGCACGCCAGTCGTCGTTTCCTCGGACACGCCTTTGATGGCATCACGGGTTTTAGTGAACCAGCCGGGGCTTTGCGCCATGCGTTTCTTGATCTGCGCCTTGATGACGACTTCTTCTTCAGACTCGGGGACGGGGATGATTTCCTCGCCCGCCTCGGCGCGTGCACCCAGCAGAACGTAAAGCGTCGCATCGCCGCCATCATCAAGGATCATGTTGGCACCTTCGGGAAACTGAAAGGATTTATCCAGATAATCCCAATGCTCTTCCAGCGTCTGGCCCTTGATCGCAAACACCGGCGTGCCACCGGCGGCAATCGCCGCAGCAGCGTGATCCTGCGTGGAAAATATGTTGCAAGACGCCCAGCGCACATCAGCACCCAGCGCGTTCAGCGTTTCGATCAGCACGGCGGTCTGGATTGTCATGTGCAGCGATCCGACGATCCGCGCACCTGCAAGCGGCTTGGCCGCGCCATATTCTTCGCGCAGCGCCATCAGCCCCGGCATTTCGGTTTCTGCGATGTCCAGTTCCTTGCGGCCATAGGCGGCCAGTGCGATATCCTTGACGATGTAATCCTGTGACATGCGGTTTCTCTTTCAGCAAAATTGGGTTGACGGTCCATAGCATCGCGACTGGGTTGCCACAATCCAAAGTCGCGTATTATGCAGAACGCTCAATTTTCAATTAAGGCGCAATGACGATGAAGCAACCAAGAGCTTGGCAAAGGATGCTGTCGGGTCGCAGGCTGGACCTGCTTGACCCAACGCCAATGGATATCGAGATTGGCGACATCGCGCATGGCCTTGCCTTTGTTGCGCGCTGGAACGGGCAGACCAAGGGTGATTTCGCCTATACGGTGGCTGAACATTCGCTGTTGGTGACGGATATATTCATCAACCAAAACCCAAAAGCGCCGGTGCGCTGGCATCTGGCGGCATTGCTGCATGACGCGCCCGAATATGTGATCGGCGACATGATCAGCCCGGTCAAAGCAGCAGTCGGGCCAGGTTACGGCGCGCTGGACGATCGGTTGACCGCCGCAATCCACCAAAGGTTCGGTTTGCCTGCGCAATTGCCAGTGCAGATCAAGCGACAGATCAAGAAGGCCGATAAACTGTCCGCCTGGCTGGAAGCCGTGCAAATTGCCGGTTTCTCGCGCCCCGAGGCGGACAGGTTCTTTGGCAAGCAAGACGCGGCATTGTTGGATCGTTTCGCGATCCGCCTGCGGCCGCCCATGGCTGTGCGCGACGAGTACACCCGCCGCTGCCATGATCTGATAAAGGCGATGTGACCAAAAGAGCAGGCAGGCGCGCAACGCTCCCTTAATCAATCTGGATCAAGGTAATTCGACCAACCCTGCGGGATTCGTCGGATGATCATGATCAAACACCTATCGGACCGTCTGAACGCACAGCTTTTGCGGATCAGCCCCGAACAGCTTTGGGTGCGCTACATCTTTGCCGTGACGATAACGCTTGCCCTGCTGGTGACAATGCACAGCGTCAACCAGCAGATCATTGCGCACAGCGCCCCGATCTATGCGGCGGCCGAACTGGAACAATTGCAAAGAAACCAGCGGACGGTCCTCGGGGCGGCCTTGCTTGTGCTGCTTGCAGAGGCGGTGATCATCTTTTATCCCGCATATCTGGCCGTGCAGACCCAGATCCGCGCGCTGCGCGACCAGTCAATGCGCCTGCTCAGCTCCAAGGTGGCATTACAACAGACAAACGTGCGGCTGCTGTACTTGGCCAATCACGACACGCTGACGGGATTGCCGAACCGCGCCAATCTGATCGCCATACTGACAGAACGCATGACCCGCGGCGAAGCGGAAGAGCAGACATTCCTGTTTGTTGGACTGGACGGATTCAAATCCATCAACGATTCCGCTGGCCACGAAAGCGGCGATGACCTGCTGATCGCGGTCGGCCAGGCGCTGCGCACCTGCGTTGACGGCGACCAGATCGTTGCCCGCATCGGTGGCGACGAATTCGCAATAATGACCGATGAAGCCGCCGGACCAATGTTGCGCCGCGTTATGGCGGCGCTCTCTGATCCGTTCGATGTGAAGGGGCGGCGGTTGAAGGTCCAGGCAAGCATCGGTTTTTTAGTTCTTGACCATCACCGGACAGACCCGATGGCTGTACTTGCCGATGCAACCATGGCGCTTCAGGTCGCCAAGAACGAAGGTGGAAATCGGGCACAAGAATTCACCCCTGCGCTGCGCGAGGCCGCAAGACATGCGCAGCAGCTCCAGATGGAAATACCTGACGCGATCCGCAACGGTGAACTCGAACCCTGGTTTCAGCCACAGATCAGGCTGACTGACGGCGCGTTGCACGGTGTCGAAGTACTTGCCAGATGGCGACATCCAATACGTGGCTTGATTACGCCGGACAGGTTTCTGCCGGCAGTTGAACGGGCTGGCATGACCGTCGAAATGGATCTTGCCATCTGGCAGGCCGCAATGGTGCAGGCGATGAAATGGCAGACGATGAATATCTGGGATCCAGTGCTATCGTTGAATGCCGCACCTGCAACCATCGCTGACCCCTACCTGATCGAACGCTTTCTTCTTGTTTTGCGCAATTCAGGACTGCGCCCCGAACAAGTGATCGTCGAGGTGCTGGAAACCACGCTGATCGACGGCACAAGCGGCATGGCAGCAATGAACATCGACAGCCTGTCGGAATGCGGCATTGCGCTTGAACTGGACGATTTCGGCACCGGCTATGCGTCGCTTTGCCGTCTGACGCAATTGCCGCTTTCGGGGATCAAGCTGGACAAATCACTTGTCGCCCCGCTGCCGGATCACGGGGCAGACAGCGTCGTGCGCGCCATTCTTGCGCTGTCGGCGGAACTCGGCCTGCATGTCGTGGCCGAAGGGATTGAGGAAATTCACCAGGCACAGCACCTGCAGGATCGGGGATGCACAATTGGCCAAGGCTATGGTTTCGCCCGCCCTATGCCTGCGCTGGACTTTGAAATGTGGCTGACCCTGCATGCAAGTCAGCCTGTCACGATCTCTGACGACCGGTTGGTTCTGATCAACGAAGCTTGAGCATTCCAGACTTCCTGCGTATCTGGGACGGCGAAACCAGCGGATTGGAACGAAGATGGCGAATTTTCTTTATCACAACGATCTGCCTGATGGGCTGAACCTTGGGCCGGTTGTCGCGATCGATTGCGAAACGATGGGACTGAACCCGCACCGTGACCGGCTGTGCCTGATCCAGATGTCGGGCGGTGACGGCGATTGCCACCTTGTGCAGGTCAGCAAGGGCCAGGCCGGCGCGCCGAACCTTTGCGCGATGCTGACCGACCCCGCCGTGCTGAAGCTGTTTCATTTCGGCCGGTTCGACATTGCCGCGCTGCTGAATGCCTTTGGCGTCGTGACCGCCCCCGTCTATTGCACCAAGATCGCGTCCAAGCTGGTGCGCACCTATACCGATCGGCACGGGCTGAAGGTTCTGTTGCAGGATATGCTGGGGATCGACATTTCTAAGCACCAACAGCAAAGCGATTGGGGCGCACCCAAGCTGACACCCGCGCAACTGGATTACGCCGCGTCCGATGTGTTGTATCTGCACCAGCTAAAGGCGGCTTTCGATGTTCTGCTGCAACGCGAGGATCGGACCGCGGTCGCAAAGGCCTGTTTCGATTTCCTGCCAACACGCGCGGCGCTGGACCTGCACGGCTGGCCCGAAACCGATATATTCACGCATTGATGACCGATCCTGTCCCCTTTCTGGCGACCGCCCGCCGCGTGATCCTGCAAGAGGCGGATGCGCTAACGGCCCTGTCCGCCACCCTTGATGCAAACTTTGCGGATGCCGTCACGCTTTTGCTGAACGCCAAAGGCAGGGTCATCGTGTCTGGCATGGGCAAATCCGGCCATATCGCGCGCAAGATCGCCGCAACCTTTGCCAGCACCGGCACGCCCGCGCATTTCGTCCACCCCGCCGAAGCGAGCCATGGCGATCTGGGCATGATGACGCGGGGCGATGTCGTGTTGGTGCTGTCAAATTCGGGTGAAACACCCGAGCTGGCCGATCTGGTCGCCTATACCCGCCGCTTTGGCATTCCAATGATCGGCGTAGCCAGCCGCGCCGAAAGCACACTGATCCAGCAGGCCGATGTTGGGATCACCCTGCCGCAACTGGGCGAGGCGTGTGGCCGCGGGATCGTGCCAACGATATCCACCACGATGACGCTGGCACTGGGCGATGCGCTGGCCATCGCGCTGATGGAACACCGCGCCTTCACCCCCGAAAACTTCCGCGACTTTCACCCCGGCGGCAAGCTGGGCGCGCAATTGTCCAAGGTCGCCGACCTGATGCACCGCGATGACGCAATCCCGCTGGTGCGCGTGGACACGCCAATGTCAGATGTCCTACTGGTGATCACCCAGAAAGGATTCGGCGTCGCGGCCGTGCTGGGCGAAGATGACAGGCTGGTCGGTATCGTTACCGACGGCGACCTGCGGCGTCACATGCAGGGCCTGCTGGATCACACCGCGGGCGAGGTGATGACCGCAAACCCCACCACCGTTTCGCCCCATGCCCTTGCCGAAGAGGCCGTCAACATCATGAACAGCCGCAAGATCACCTGCCTGTTTGCGCTGGATCCCGCCAACCCCGGCAAGGTCACAGGCATTTTGCATATCCATGACTGCCTGCGGGCTGGTATTGTCTGACCATGGTTGGCGGCGACAATCTGTATTCGCAATGGGTCGGCTGGGCCAAGATCCTGCTACCGCTTTGCGGGCTGGCTTTGCTGTCGATGCTGTTTTTGTTTGCACGCGGGCCGAACGACGGCACCAAGATCCCGCTGGCGCAGGTCATCGACCTCGCTCGTGACGAAAAATTGTCCGCACCCGAATTTTCCGGCCTCACAGATACCGGCGCGGTCGTGGTGATTTCTGCACGCAGTGCACGGCCGCTGCCGGACCGACCTGACACCGCCACGATCGATACTCTGAGGATGCAGATGGACAACCCCGGGGGCAGCACGCTGTATGTGACAGGTGTGACCGGTGAAATTGACGGGCGCGCGCGCATAGCGCGGTTTTCGGGTCTTGTGCGGCTGCAAACCTCGACCGGCTATACGATGGAAACCGGTGGCCTGACTGTAACGCTGGACACAGGGACAGCCATATCGGACGGATCACTGGAAATCCGCGCACCAATGGGAAATCTGACCGCAGGGCAGGTGACATTCCAGTTCGATACCAGCAATACTGGTCACCAGATGCTATTCACCGACGGGGTCCGGCTGATATACACCCCGCAGGGATAGGCTGCCCGCAGCAAAGGATATTTGTATCGTGTTTCGATTTCTCGCCTTTTGCTTGATGCTGCTGGCGTTGGCATTCAGCACTGCCAGCGCACAAACGCAGATCAATCTGGGCGCTTTGGTTGTGGACCCCAGCGCCGCGATCGAGGTGACATCAGACGCTTTGTCAGTTGATCAAGACACAGGTATTGCCGTGTTCGAAGGTGACGTCTTGGTCATCCAGGGCGACCTGCGCCTGTCGGCACAAAGAGTTGAAGTCGTCTATGGGAACGACACCGCTGAAATCGCGCGCCTGATCGCATCTGGCGGCGCACTGCTGGCAAACACGCAGGACGCTGCCGAGGCTGACACTGCGGATTACGACATCACGACCGGCCTGCTGACGCTGACGGGTGATGTGTTGGTGACCCAAGGCGGCAACGTCATCTCTGCGCAAAGTATGATTGTGAACGTGACTGATGGCACCGCGACAATGCAGGGCCGCGTGCGCACCATGCTGCAACAGAGCACGAACGAATGACTCCACCCCCCAACTTGACCGTTAAGACAGGCGATGTCGGCTTGCAGGTGATCAGCCTGCGCAAAAGCTATCGTAAACGCCCAGTGATCCGCGACGTATCTATCACGCTGGGCCGGGGCGAGGTTGTGGCGCTGCTGGGGCCAAACGGGTCGGGCAAAACTACCTGTTTTTACGCCATCGCAGGGCTAGTCGCACCCGAAGGCGGGAAGGTCATCATCGACGGGCGCGATGTAACGACCTTGCCGATGTACCGGCGCGCGCAGCTTGGCATCGGTTATCTACCACAGGAAATGTCTATTTTTCGCGGGATGTCGGTCGAAGACAATATCATGTCCATCCTCGAAATTGCGGTCAAGGACAGGCACCAGCGGCGTGAACGGCTTGAGACGCTGCTGTCGGAATTTTCGATCGAACATCTGCGTCGCGCATCCGCCATGGCGCTGTCGGGGGGTGAACGGCGGCGTGTGGAAATTGCGCGTTGCCTGGCGGCAGGCCCGAAATATGTGCTGCTTGACGAACCTTTTGCAGGGGTCGATCCGATCGCCGTGGCCGAGATCCGGCATCTTGTCGCTGATCTGAAAAACAGAGGGATCGGCGTGCTGATCACCGATCACAATGTGCAAGAAACACTGCAGATCGTGGACCGCGCCTATATCTTGCATGATGGCAAGGTGTTGATGAGCGGGACAACCCAAGACGTGGTGCAAGATGAAAACGTGCGCCGCGTCTATCTGGGCAACAACTTTCGGGTGAACTGATTCTTTTGGTCACCCGGCGACAGGATCATTGACAAGACGTTCGGTTTTGCCGCCAAATATAGGGGATGACAGGCCATTGTTCATGCCCCGCAGACATGCTGACACAGCGGTCAGCCTGCTGGAAACAATTGTTTTTACACAATAGCTTAACATCAATCACTGACATTGCGCGAAGCGGTCAATGCACCCGTGGCAACACCACGGGCCGGCACCTGACCCCCAGACCCTAGGAGAAAAGATGCGGTATCAAATCAGCGGAAAACAAATCGATATTGGTGAAGCCCTGCAAACGCATGTCCGCACGGAAATGGACGCCATCCTGAGCAAATACGCCGGACGGCCCACCGAAGCCTATGTCGTCTTTTCCAAGTCTGGCCATGAATATGTCTGCGAAGCGGTCGTGCATCTGTCAACCGGACTGACCGCGCAAGCAACCGGAAAGGCGAATGAAATCTACGCCGCCTTCGACAGTAACGCCGAGAAAATGGACAAGCAATTGCGCCGCTACAAGCGCCGCCTGAAGGACCACCATGCCGGCCGTTCAACGCCGGTTGAACTTTCCGATGCCGGGTCCTATATCCTCGCTCCAAGTGACGAGTCCGAAGAAGCCGGCAACGATACCGTCAACGCGATGATCATCGCCGAAATGGAAACCAAGATTCCGTCGCTGTCCGTGGGCGAGGCCGTGATGCAGATGGAAATCGCGAATGCGCCAGTCCTGGTTTTCAGGAACGAAAAACATAGCGGCGTGAATGTCGTTTATCGAAGAGACGATGGCAACATCGGATGGATCGACCCGCGCGCTGCCGGTTGATCCAAGGCAGAACAAGAAAGACGCATCATGCAACTGAGCAAGATATTGCTATCGAACGCCGTCAAATCGATTGCATCCTGCACCAGCAAGAAGCGGCTTTTTCACGATATCGGCGAGATGGCGGAAACCTGTTACGGGTTGAAACCATCCGCCGTGATCGATGCATTGATCGAACGTGAAAACCTTGGTCCTACGGGTGTCGGCCATGGCGTGGCCCTGCCGCATGCGCGGCTTGCAGGCGTGGACGATGTCAAAGGTATTTTTCTGCGCCTTGAAAAGCCTCTGTACTTTGACGCTGTAGATCGCCAGCCTGTCGATCTGGTCTTTGCGCTGATCGCACCGGAAAATGCGGGCGTTGACCATCTCAAGGCGCTAGCGCTGGTGTCGCGCACCTTTCGCGACGCATCAATCTGCGCCAAGCTGCGCGCCAACAGTGATCCGGTGACTTTGTTCACTATCCTGACATCGGTCGGGTCCAGCCAGGCCGCCTAGCGCCAATTGGTAAACCCGAAAGTTTCGTAATCGCGCGCATAGGCGGTGCGGGCGGTTGCCTCGATGACCGGATCATAGACTGCCTCCAGCCAATGCACATGCCGGTGCGCCACCAGCCGTGGCAAAGGCGCGTCCAGCCTACCGACCTGCGCTGCCAGCAGCGGCAGGGCGCGTGGTATATCATCCTCGTGCAAGATCACATCTGGCAGCGCGACCTGCGCCATCCCCTGCAATAGGGTCAACTGGCTGGCCCAAGCCGCATCGACCCTGACGCTGGTCTGACCCGCGAGATTGCTGCACAGGAATTCCAGAAACGCCAGAAAACCGGCCCGGTGCGCCGCCGGATCATAATCACTCGGATGGTCAAGATCGGGCCCACCTTCGGGAATCGGCAGCTTGTGGACCTTGCGCAAGGTGGCGCGCAGATGTGGATAATGCCCGTCACCGGTGGTCAGGATATGATCGCAGAACGCTACATGGGCGCGTGCAACCGGATGGCGCAGCACGGTGAATCGCCGAAACAGGGCATGTTCATTCTGCCATTGGCGCAGTGATTTTTGCGAAAAATCCGTGATAGGCGGCGCATCGTCCAGCGCAACAAACCAGTCGGCAACCGTATCCTGCGGCCCTGATCGCAACGGCATATAGATCAGACCGGTCCGCGCCGCCGCCATATAGGTCGGGATCGCAGGCCCCTTGCGCGGTTCAAAATTCGGCGTCCGGCTCAGGTCAAACGGGTCGATGGCGCGCAGCGCGCTTTCCATTTCGGCCAAGTTGCTGACCTTATCGGCAAAGGGCGCTGGGTTTTGTTTCTTGAGCTTGCGATCAAGGTTGGTCAAACGCGCGGGCAGGCCCAAAAATGCGGCAAGCCCGTTCAAAACTGCGATATCCTGCAAATCATCGTAACCGATAAAAAACGCGGTCTGCCCCGTAGTCTGAAGCCGGTGCAGCAGGATCGTCTGGAAATCCTGTATCGCGCGCAGATGGCCCGTGAATTCATCAGCGTCAAATCTGATCCGCTGGGTTTTTGCGTGGGTCGCATTGGTCAGTTTCCACTGGCCCGTCGCCTGCGCGATCTTGAGGCTGACATAGGTATCCAGCGGATTGCGCGTCAGAACAATCTTGGCGCAGCGCGGATCGGCAAGGCAAATGTCCAGCACGCGGGGGTCGTGGTTGTGAAAGAACCGAAAACCGCACAGCCCATCCGCTGCCTTGATCGCATCCAGCAACCCCTGCGGATCGGCTTCGCGCTGGTCCAGCGAGATGCCGAACAACGCCTCTTGCATCGGATAACCGATGAAACTGGGATTAAACGCCTCGCCCAGACAGGACAGGCCATCAACGGCGTTAAGGTTCGATTCAAGGAAATTCGACCCGGTTCGCATATCCGCCAGAATGATAAAATAATCGAAATGTGTCATTTCTTGCCCATCACATAGGCTTTGCGCGGCTGTGATTGCAGGGATTTCACCTTGCCAACAGGGGCGAAATCGCCGGCAAGATATGGATGCATCCCCTGGTTCTTGAGGTCCTGCAGAAACACGGCGAAACCATCCAGATTGACCATCACCGGCGCTTGCGCAAGCGCCGTGGCGCGGTGTCCCGCCATGTCGTCGACGATGGCCTGCAGCACATCGACAGGCGATCCAAGGAATTCCGCCAGCGTCATGATATGCCGCCGCGACCGCGCATCGGGCGACTGCAGGGCGCTGATAAAGCGGCTTTCGACCTGTTGCAGGCGCGCGGCCTCTGACCGCACGGCGCTTGCGGGCTTGCCTGAACAGAACAGCGACACCGCCCAACCACCGGTGACGACCCAGACGCTGGCGTGGGCATCCCGCGCCAGCATCCATTTGATCGCTTGGTTATCGGCAGGTCCAAACTGAAAGCATTGATGCCGGTCGCGGCCATTCCAGACCAGGTTCGTCAGAAACATCTTTGGGTTATAATCGCGCAGATGGGCATTGTCAGACAGACCACCGCGATAGACCGCAGCGCCACCCGCGAAATGCGCCTTGTCGGTGGCGAACAGATGGCCATGTGCGACAACCCCCGTTTGCGCCGTCACCCAACTGGTCAGGTCGGGAATAATGGCATCAAAGCCCTGCAAGACCGTGTACGGCGCAGCAGTGAACCCGTTTTCACGCTCCATGAATGGAAACCGGCTTTGCATGTAAAGCCCGCGCCGCCCGCTGGTGCGCCGGTCAACGGCCTGCGCGAAAATGCGGTCGATCGTCCCCGTGTGCGGTTCAAGATCAGCCTGCGACCCTGACGGAAACCTGTGAAACAGCGCGTCGGCCTGCGGCCAGATCTTGCGCGCGACAAAACAACCCGACCGCGCCAAAAGTTCGGCATGATCGTCGTAAAATATATGCGGCTTGCCCTGAAAATCGAACTTGGCCAAGGTCAGCGACCGGCTTTCGAGGCGGCGCGTATGCAGGCGGGCAAGAGTTTGGTAATAGCATTCGTCCGGAATCCAGACCTGCCGAAAATAGGTATCAAATGCGGCGCGGCGCGGATCATTCAGGATCGCGGTCAGCGTCTGGCGCGTCAGGCACCACCATTGCGACCCCAGATGCGGCGTGATCCCAGGCGGAATCCGTCGCCGCACACGCAGCAGCCGCTGCAATCGCACATAGCCGTCGAACAGGCGGCGCTGACGTTTCCATGAAAACGGAAACCGCAGGGTGAACCTTTCACGGTCCAACCCCCCCACTGTCCATTGTACATCACCGGTCGTGACGCTTTCGATAAAATCGGTGTCCGGCCTTGCAGCAAGATATGTTTTCAATTCGTTCACCGGACGCAGCGGCAGGCAGGCCCCCGAGGCCAGATAGACATGCTGGATCTGCGGATATCGGTCCAGCAACTGCCGCGATGCGGCCTGCGATGCGGCGATCAGCCCCCACATCCCCCATTCGCCGCGGTACCGGCGGCTAAAGCTGACATCGGCCAGATCGGCGACAGCAGTGACAAAGGCATCATGGGTTTCCTGCGCCACGTGCCTGTCCACATGCACCACCACCGGACAGCCGGCATCCGCCCAATGCCGGATCATCTGTTCGGCGCGGTCAAAGGCGGTGTGCACCAGCATGACAATACCCAGCGTCATGCCCAGTTCCCCTTGGACATCAGCCCCAGACCTTCCAGCTGGCGCCAGTTGATGTAACGCTCGCTCCATTCGCACCAGAAATCGGGGTCGGCACCCTGACGCGAGTCATAGGATTTGTATTCGCGCCCGCTGGCATAATGTTCGGCGCGCACGGCCTCTTCGACGGCGCGAGTGCTGAATGTGTCGATGAATTTCGCATGCAGCAGGACACCCGACGTCTTTTCACCGCCATGCTGGTCATAGACAAGGTTCAGCCCGCGCGGCAGCATCATATGGGTCGAGCTGACATAGGCATAGGGGCGCTGCCATTTTACAAAGGGGATCTTGTTCAGCGCAGGGGCCTGTCGCGGTTTATCCGCGAAAAACATGCGTGCGCGCGGGCCACCCTGTATCCACAGGTTGCGCAGCATGGTGTTGCGGGACATGACGTAATTGCCGGCATCGAACCAACAGGCAATCTTGAACGGGTCGTCGCCGCGCCGGTAAGGTTCGGCGCTGACCGGACCCTTGGGGTACATATCCAGCAACAGCGCCCCGAATGACCGGACCTCTGACGCATCGAGCCAGTCGGCCAGCGCGCGGATCGGGCGGCTGTCGCAGAACGGATAGACGAAAAATTCGTCCACATCGACCGTCAGCGCCCAATGATCAGACGCATATTTCCCCTGCAGATAGGTGAGCCAGTCGATCCCGTGGCGCGACGCGCCATAGCCCGCCTTGGCCTGCCACAGTGAAACATCAGGCTGGTCGGCCAAAAAATCGCGGCCACCATCATCACTGTCATTATCAACCATCAGGAAATGGTCGATGCCCAGATCGCGGTAATATTGCACGAAATAGGGCAGCCGCTGGTCTTCGTTACGGAAGGTGCAGAACAGCAGCACGTCGTCGGGCCTGATCGTGCCGGTACGATCCTGCACGGCCGTCAGGTCGCGCGCCTTGAGCATGGCCCGCAGCCTCCAGTGCTGGCGGTACCAGCGCAGCCGGTATGATGTCAGAAACCCCAAGCGGATACGGCCTTTGTTTGCTGTTCAAATGGCGTCATCTTGGTCCCAGTCACCTTGCGACATCAGGCCCAGCGCCGCCAGCTGCGCCCATCCGGTATAGCGCTGCGATTGCAGGCACCACAGGTCGGGTCCCTGGGCAAGCTGCTGATGATAGTCAGCATAAAGGCTGCTATTCTCAAAATGCTGACGGCGGGTCAGTTCCTCTTGCGATTTGGACATGATGTCGGGCAGGAACTTGGTGTGCAGCAAGACGCCCGTGACCCGTCGGTCATCCGCGCGGTCGAACACATGGTTCAACCGGCGCGGCAGCATCTGATGGGTCGAACTGACATAGACATGCCGCCAATGCCACCGCACCAGCGGCACCTTGCTCAGCGTGGGGGCGCGTTCCGGCCTTGCCGTGAAAAACACGCGGTCACGCACGCCGCCCTGTATCCACAGGTTCTGATAAACGGGGTGAATTTTTTCGCGGTAGTTGGCGGCATCAAACCATGCCAGCGCGTCCAAAGGGTCCTTCGTCGGGTCATGCCGCACCTCGGCGATGGGGCCTTTGGGATACATGTCCAACATGATCGCACCAAAGGACATGATCCCGCGCGCATCCAGATGGCGGGTCAGATCGCCCAGATCGCGGCTGTCTGCGTAAGGAAAGGTTAGCAATTCATCGGCATCAACCGTCAGGCACCAATGCCGGTGGCCGTGTTGCCATTGCAGCCAGCCCAGCCAGTCCATCCCGAACCGCGCAAGCCGGTAACTGTGCTGCGTCGACCAGAGCGATACATCTTTTTGTGCCGCAAGATAGGCGGCAGTGCCATCATCGCTGCCGTTATCGACGATCAGGAAATGACTGATACCCAGCTTTCGGTAGTGTTGCAGAAAGTGCGGCAAACGCGCCATTTCATTGCGCAGGGTCACAAAACACAAGATCATATCCGGCTTGATCAGAACCGTTCGGTCTTGCACCGGCGTGATCTGGCGCCGCTTACGCCAGATACGAAACAGAAAGCGGCGCCGTTTCCAGCGCATCCGATAGGCCATCCACAGGTCGCCAGCCGGCATTCAGGAAAACCTGCGGCCTATTGCGCAGCGTTGCGGGTGAACGGTATCTCTGCCAAAAAGGCAGCCAGCTCATCCCGAAGGTCATCGCGCGCCAGCGCAAACGCGACCGTGGCCTGCAAGAAACCTGCCTTGGACCCGCAATCAAAGCGTTGCCCGTCAAACCGATAACCAAACACATCGCGACCCGCGCTGATTTCCTGCGCGATCGCATCTGTCAGCTGGATTTCTCCACCAGCGCCGCGATCCACCTGTTCGAGGCTTTGCATCACCTCGGGGGCCAGAATATAGCGCCCGATCACCGCAAGGTTGGACGGCGCATCCCCCGCCGCGGGCTTTTCTACCAGACCCTTGACCTGCACGATCTGGCCGGACTGACCGGCGATATCGAGCATACCGTAAGATGATGTTTTTGCCGCCGATACCTCCATCGTGGCGACCATCGACCCGCCTGTTTCCTGATAAGCCTCGACCATCTGTTGCAGGCAGGGCTTTTCGGCGGCGATCACGTCATCGGGCAAGATCACGGCGAAAGGTTCATTCCCGATCAGCTTGCTGGCGCAAGACACGGCATGGCCCAGCCCCAGCGGTTTGTGCTGGCGGATGTAAGCGATAGCGCCACTGTCCATGTAGGTGTTGCGCAAGATCCGCAAAAGCTCGGTCTTGCCACCATCACGCAAGGAGTTTTCAAGATCAGGGGCGTGATCGAAATAATCCTCTAGCGCGGATTTCCCGCGTGACGTGACAAAAATGAAATCCTCGATCCCCGCAGCGCGCGCTTCGTCAATGGCATATTGGATCAGGGGTCGATCCACCAAAGTCATGATTTCCTTGGGAACAGATTTAGTAGCAGGCAAGAAACGTGTACCTAGCCCCGCAACAGGGAAAATGGCCTTGGTGATCTTACGTTTCATCTGAATGCCTTTGCTGATCCAATAGCGGACCCTGTCGCCCGATATCAGGGCTATAATATGTCAGAAATGCAACAATAGCGTGCCTGACGGCTAGGGCTGGCCCATTTGCTGCAACATTGTTTCTATTTTCAGAACATCCTCAGGGTTATTAAGTTCCCAGAATTCGCGCCCTTTGGCCGCGACTTCAACACAAAGCATCGGCACCCCGCGTTCCAGAAAACGCAGTTGTTCCAGCCCTTCGAGCTGTTCCAGCGGCCCTTGTTGCCAGCGGGCATAGGCGCGCAGTGCCGCCGGGCGATAGGCATAGACGCCTACATGGTGAAACACCGGCGTCGGGTCAGCTGGCCCATAGCTGCGACCGGTAAACGGGATCACCTCTTTCGAGAAATAAAGCGCGTTATGATCGGCCCCAAACACGGCTGTCGTGCCGCCTACCCGCCCTTCGCGGCGGTCCTGCAACAGCGCGTTCAGCATTTGCCCTTCGGTGCGCAGAACGGGTGTGGCCACATCAGCCTGCGGATGCGCGCGCAGCCCGGCGACCAGATCGCTGATGAACCATGCGGGTGTCAGCGGCGCGTCGCCTTGCAGATTGACGACGATGTCATAATCACCGCCAAGGGAATCCACCGCCTCGGCACAACGTTCGGTGCCATTGGCGCAGGTGGTGGAGGTCATCACGACCTTTGCCCCGAACCCGCGCGCGGCATCGGCGATCCGCCCGTCATCGGTGGCTACAACAACGTCATCCACGCCATCGACGGCCATAGCAGCATCCCATGACCGACGGATCAAGCTTTTTGCGACACCCGTGGCACCCGTCAACGAAACCAGCGGTTTGCCCGGATAACGGGTCGACGCATAGCGCGCGGGAATGACGATCAGGACAGGCATCATGCGGATTCCAAAACCACGCCAGGGGCAGCGGCGATAAAGAAGGGATTATCAAACCCTGGTTTCCCATAGGTTAACGGCTGATGGTCGTCAAAGCGCACCACCAGACCGCCCGCCCCTGCCAACACCGCATGGCCTGCGGCGGTGTCCCATTCCATCGTCCGGCCAAGGCGGGGGTACAGATCAGCCTCGCCAGTCGCAACAAGGCAGAATTTCAAAGACGATCCCGCGCTGGTCATGTCGCGGACCCGATATTTCGCGATATAATCATCCGTCGCCTGGTCGCGGTGCGATTTCGACGCGACGACCATCAGCGCCGCATTATCCGGTTCAGACACCAATATGGCGCGCAGGTTCCCCACCGCGTCTTTTGCAAAGGGTGCTGTTTCCTCGACCGACTGGCCGGTGGCATCGGTATAGAACAACCGGTCGCGCGCCGGAGCATAGACGATGCCGCGCATGGGCATGCCATCCACGACATACGCAATGTTGACGGTGAAATCGCCACGGCGCTGCACGAATTCCTTGGTGCCGTCCAACGGGTCCACGATAAAGAATGTGGTCGCCTGCACCATGTGGGATGCGGCCTGTTCCTCGGTTACCAAGGCGACATCGGGAAAGGCCGCGCGCAAGGCAGCGCTGATCACCGCATCGGCGGCCAGATCGGCGGCGGTGACGGGGCTGTCATCGCTTTTGGCGCGCACGTCAAAATCGGCGGCGGCATAGACCTGCATGATCGCATCGCCCGCTTCGAGCGCCGCGCGGCGCATCACGCTGGTCAGGAGTTCATAATCCATGGCTTGGCCTTGTGTTGAAGTGGCATTATCACTGTCTTATGGTTTGCGCTTAAGCAATCAGCAAGCTTGTCATGGGACAAGCATTCGATGGTTTCGGTAAAGGTTTCGCATGTTTCGCGCCCCCACGATAAAAACGCGTACCCGCACTATTTTTTCTATGGCAGTGGTGACGTATCATTCGACCGTCCGCAACCTGCGGTCCGGTCACCGCAGCGCTGTGATTGGTCTGGCGCTAACCACGCTGCAAAGCCTTGTGATGGTAGGGGTCTTCTTGCTGATGTTCACGCTTCTGGGGGTGCGCACCGCACAGATCCGGGGCGATTTCTTGTTGTTCCTCATGTCCGGAATTTTTCTTTACATGACACATACCAAGACCGTGGCGGCCGTTGCAGGCGGGGGCAATCCGCTGGGTGCGATGATGCTGCACGCCCCGATGAACACTGTGATTTCGATTGTCGCAGCGGCGGTATCTACCCTGTATCAGCAGGTTTTTGCGATCACGGTCATTTTGTCATTCTATCATATCGTAATTACGCCGATCACGATCCATGATCCGGTCGGTGCGTTGGGCATGCTGCTACTGGCGTGGTTTTTCGGGATCGCAGTTGGCATGGTGTTTCTGGCGCTCAATCCGTGGATTCCCGATTTTGCGGGACTGGTGCGTGCGCTTTACATCCGGATGAACATGATCGCCTCTGGCAAGATGTTCGTGGTCAACACGCTGCCGGCAATGACGGTGGCGCTGTTCGACTGGAACCCGCTGTTTCATATCATCGACCAGTCGCGCGGCCATGTTTTCCTGCATTATACGCCGCGTGTCACATCAGTCAGCTATCCGATCTATGTGTCATTGGCGCTGATCATGATCGGGTTGATGGGTGAATTCTACACACGCAGGAACGTGTCGGTCAGCTGGTACGCCGCACGCTAGAATGTGGACCGACATGCGCCGACACCGGCGTATGTCGTTTACCATGCTTACTGATCAGCCACGATCAACGATTGCAGGCAGCTTGACCGCACCCGTGTCAGATCGGCGGGGGCGCGCCCACGGACCAGATTGGTCAATGATGTCACGGCGCGATCCGACGCAAGATAAACGTCCGCAGGCACGGCAGCTTCGGCCGGGCTTCTGACAGCCAACAGCGTTTCATAACCGCCGATAATCTCGAAGGTTTCGATCCGACATTGGTAATCGGCGACCGTATCGGGACAGATATCGCACAGCCGGTTGACGACACCGACACGCGGATCGACCTCACCCAGCCGTGTCAGGCTTGCCTCCAGCGTTACAAGGTCGGCAGTCACGGGCAATCTGTTGCCGCGCCCGCGGATCACCTCGATCAATTCGTTCAAACCGACGGAAAAGTTGCCGCTCAGCCCCAGCACGCGTTCCAGCCGTTTCAGCGCCAAAAGCCCCGGCACCTTTGCTGGCCTTTCGTCGTCAAGAAAGCGGTTCATACTGATCGTGCGGTTTTCGCTGGCAAAGTAGTCGGTCAGCCATGTCATGAAACCGACCTGCGCCAGTTCCGGATTTTCCGCCGGAAGCGACTGGATCCGGTCGAAATAGCCGTTGTTCAAGGTCCGCCACAGGACCCATTCCGCCGTGGACTTTTCATCCACCGCCTGCAAATTGGCAGCGGAATCGATCGGGTCAAGGTTCGCTTCGTACCAGAACAACGCATCGCCCAAAGCTGCGTTGTCGGTGCCTTGCAGCGTCAACAGCCAGTTTACAGTCGCGCCATCATCGTCGGCAAACCGCAACAGCGCGGCCCTTTCTTCACGGGTCAGACCAAGCAGAAAATCGGAATATCCAGCGGGGATCGTGTCACGGTCCACCTGGCCAAGAATCAACTGGGCCGTTGTGTCACCGTTGCGGGCATCAACGGCAAGAGCAGGCAAACCATTCGTGTCGTCACCGGACAGCCACACATTCACAGCATCCGAAAAGGCGGTTTGTTGTGCGGCCACAGGATGCATCGTTGCAACCAAGATGGCGCCAGCCGCGATCAAGTTCTTTGTCATCCTCAAGCTCCTGAAATATGTCTGACCGGGTTCAGCGGGATTCGGTGACAACATCGCGCAACCAGACTTCGACGCGGCGATTGATGCGGCGACCATTGGCTGTTTCATTGCAGCTAAGCGGAGAGATTTCCCCAAAGCCCAGCGCACGCACAGGCAAATCATCCGACGCAAGCGACGGGGCGACGGCGAACAGCGCCTGACGGACTTCTTCGGCACGCTGCTGGCTAAGCGCAAGGTTGGATGCGCCATCACCGATGGCATCGGTGTAACCGATCAACAACAATTCCTTGTTGCTGATGTCGCTGGTCGCAATCAGGTTCGCAAGACGCAGGATGTCATCCTGCGCGCGTGCATCAAGCCGCGACGACCCCAACGCAAAGCGGAAGGTGATCGACGACCGGTCAGCGGCGGTCAGCAACTGGGTCATGTCACGCAGCTGTCGCAGGGTGACCTCGACGTCGTCTGTGAGGATCGAGGCAAGATACCGTAACCCCTGTTCGGTGTTGGACTGGAAAGAGATGCCCAGATCGACATAGCCCGCATCGCGGACCACGGCCTGTGCCGCAGGCGTTTCAAGAAACTGCATCAAACGGGTCAATTGCGCAGGGGCCGTTTCATCGCCGGCATAGGCATAAAGACGGCGGCTTAGCGGGTATTCTTCGGTCTTGATCGTGAAGGGGGTCGCCTGCACCTGAATACCGCAGACACCGCGCACCGCCAGTATCTTGGTATCGCCCGCATCGGCAAGGCTAGTCACGCCGATCCCCAACGGGTCGGATGCAACAGCCTCGGCCAGCGCCGCATCGGTTTCAGTGCGCAGGATGGTGTCAGCCATGCGCAGACCAGCGGGTTCCATCACCAGTTCGTTGAACACGACCGCCGTGCCGCTGTCATTGCTGCGGCCATAGACGTTGATCTGGGCGGATGGCCCACCCACATCGGCCCAATTGGTGACTTCGCCGGCAAATATGCGGGCAAGGTCGGATTCAGAAATGGCGCGGACAGGGTTCGACAGCGACGTGATCGCCACCAGCGCATCCAGCGCGAAAATGGTCTGCTGCGCGTCTGATGTCGGGTCGCCCTTTCGGGCGTCAGCAAAGGCATTCACCTCGTTGTTGGAAACGGCACGAGTCGATACGGCCAAAGCGGCGGTGTCGGCGATCACATCAGCGATCGCCTGCGTCGATCCGACAGAGGCCAGCGTGATGGTCGCGGTTTCCCTGTCGGCTTCGTCCAGCAGGCTGATCACCGTGGTGTCGCCGGATTGGTCGGTCACAGTCGCAGCACCACCCACTTCGGCACTAAATGCGGTGATCACATCGCCAAAGACCCCGTCGATCAGCCCCGCCGCACCCGCAATCGTAAAGCTTTCGGCAGTCGTGTCGATGTCGGGGCAGGCGTCACCTACGCAGCTGACCAAAAATGCGTCCACTTCCAACGCGCCAAACACCGTCCCCAGGACGTAGACCGAACCATCATAAGACAACAACTCGCCGCGCAATGTCAGTTCACCGTCAAGGCTGCTCAGCGTGACATCCTGCGCAGCGAGCATTGTCGCCAGCGAAAGACTGACCCCGGCACCAAGCGCAAGCGTCGCAGGCCAGCGCAGAACAGATTGCTTGATCATGTGGTCGTACTCCTTGATGAACCCTGGCAAAGATTGGAACGTAGAAAACGCCTCAATTGAGCCTGAATTCGGTCGTTTCTGCGGCGACAAACTGTTTGTTTCCAAACAATGCATGATGGCCAGTGGCACGAAGACCTGTGTCAGGCATTGCCTGCATGCCTTGCTGACGGCCCAAAACTGCGGTTTTTACGCTTTTGCCGCGTCCACGGCTGTTGCAGGCCCCATATGACACACCTATATACACGCCAACGTTGGATCAGCGCGTGACGCTGTAAGACGCCTGAAACTGGCGCGGGTGCCGAAATGGGTTCGCGCTGCTCAAACCGCCTAAACGTAAAGGGATTTGAAAAATGGCCAAAGTAATTGGTATCGACCTTGGGACGACCAACTCCTGTATCGCGATCATGGACGGGTCAAAGCCCCGTGTGATCGAAAACGCCGAAGGCGCGCGCACGACGCCGTCAATCGTTGCATTTACTGACGACGAACGCCTTGTCGGTCAGCCTGCAAAACGCCAGGCCGTGACCAACCCCGAAAACACGATTTTCGCCGTCAAGCGCCTGATCGGGCGTCGCTTTGACGATGCGGACCTTGCCAAAGACAAAAAGAACATGCCGTTCACCGTTGTTGATGGTGGCAATGGCGACGCTTGGGTGCAGGCGCGTGGCGACAAATATTCGCCCAGCCAGATTTCCGCGTTCATTCTGGGCAAGATGAAAGAGACCGCCGAAAGCTATTTGGGCGAAGAAGTGACGCAAGCCGTCATCACCGTGCCTGCCTATTTCAACGACGCCCAGCGTCAGGCCACCAAGGACGCCGGTAAAATTGCCGGGCTGGAAGTGCTGCGCATCATCAACGAACCGACAGCCGCGGCGCTGGCTTACGGTCTGGACAAGAAAGAAAGCAAAACCATCGCGGTCTATGACCTTGGCGGCGGTACTTTCGACGTGACCATTCTGGAAATCGACGACGGTCTGTTCGAAGTCAAATCCACAAACGGTGATACGTTCCTTGGTGGTGAAGATTTCGACATGCGGATCGTCAACTACCTTGCCGACGAGTTCAAAAAAGAGAACGCCGTCGATCTGACCAAGGACAAGATGGCCCTGCAGCGTCTGAAGGAAGCTGCCGAAAAGGCCAAGATCGAATTGTCTTCGTCCTCCAGTACCGAAATCAACCAGCCATTCATCTCGATGGGGTCGAACGGCCAGCCGCTGCACATGGTCATGAAACTGACCCGTGCCAAGCTGGAAAGCCTTGTTGGCGATCTGATCAAGGCATCGCTGAAACCTTGTCAGGCCGCGATCAAGGATGCGGGCCTGTCCACATCCGACATCGACGAGGTCGTTCTGGTCGGCGGCATGACCCGCATGCCGAAGGTCAAGGAAGAAGTGTCCAAATTCTTTGGCAAAGAACCGCATCAGGGTGTCAACCCTGACGAGGTTGTCGCCATGGGTGCCGCCATTCAGGCCGGTGTTCTGCAAGGCGACGTCAAGGATGTGGTCCTGCTGGACGTCACACCATTGTCGCTGGGGATCGAAACGCTGGGTGGCGTATTCACCCGCCTGATCGACCGCAACACGACGATCCCGACGAAAAAATCGCAGGTCTTCTCGACCGCCGAAGACAACCAGAATGCCGTGACCTTGCGGGTGTTCCAGGGCGAACGTGAGATGGCCGCTGACAACAAGATGTTGGGCCAGTTCAACCTTGAAAACATCCCACCAGCCCCCCGCGGCATGCCCCAGATCGAGGTGACATTCGACATCGACGCCAACGGCATTGTCGAGGTTGGTGCCAAGGACAAAGGCACTGGCAAAGAACAGAAAATCACCATCCAAGCGTCGGGCGGTCTGTCGGATGACGACATCGAAGCAATGGTCAAAGACGCCGAGGCGAATGCCGAGGCCGACAAGGCTCGCCGCGAACTGGTCGAGGCAAAAAATCAGGCCGAAAGCCTGATCCACTCGACCGAAAAATCGATGGAAGAACATGCCGACAAGGTCGATCCAACCACGATCGAAGCGATCGAACTGGCGATTGCAGCACTCAAGGACGATCTGGAAGGCGACAACGCAGGCAAGATCAAATCCGGCGTTCAGAACGTGACCGAAGCCGCGATGAAACTGGGCGAAGCGATCTACAAGGCCAGCCAAGAAGAATCAGGTGACGCCGAGCCTGACCGCCCGGGTGCCGATGATGATATCCTCGACGCGGATTTCGAAGATCTGGATGACGACAAGCGCCGCAATTAATAAGGCGGCGCAGGAAATGGACCGGCCCCACACCGGGCCGGTCTTTTTCTGTTCCCAAAGGGGAAACTGATCATGTCAAAACGCGACTATTACGATGTGCTGGGTATCGCCAAGGGCGCGGATGCCGATGCAATCAAAAAGGCCTATCGACAAAAGGCCAAGGAATTGCACCCCGACCGCAACGCCGACAATCCCAAGGCCGAAGCGCAGTTCAAAGAAGCAAACGAAGCTTACGAAGTCCTCAAAGACGCCAACAAAAAGGCCGCCTATGACCGCTATGGCCATGCCGCGTTTGAAAACGGCATGGGGTCCAGCGCGGGCGGGCCGCGCGGCGGCGGGCAGGGTGACTTTGCCAGCGCATTTTCGGACGTCTTCGACGACCTGTTCGGTGATTTCATGGGCGGGCGTGGCGGTGCTGGCGGCCGGCGCAGCGGCGCACAGCGGGGCAGCGACCTGCGGTATAACCTGCGCATCAACCTCGAAGATGCCTTTGCCGGTCTGCAAAAAACGATCACCGTCACGACAGCCGTGTCCTGCGGGTCATGTACCGGCACCGGTGCCGAAGGCGGGTCAGAACCGCAAGTCTGCCCCACCTGTAACGGCATGGGCAAGGTCAGGGCGCAACAGGGCTTTTTCACCGTCGAACGCACCTGTCCGACCTGCAGTGGCATGGGCCAGATCATCAAGGACAAGTGTAAGGTCTGCCACGGTGCCGGCCGCGTCGAAAAAGAAAAATCGCTGTCCGTCAACATTCCCGCAGGCGTCGAAACCGGCACCCGCATCCGCCTGAGCGGCGAAGGCGAGGCTGGCGTGCGCGGCGGCCCGGCCGGCGATCTTTACATCTTTATCGAGGTCAACAGCCACCCGCTGTTCGAACGCGAGGGGTTGAACCTGTATTGCCGCGTGCCGGTGTCGATTGCGACAGCAGCCCTTGGCGGCGAAATCGAGGTGCCAACGATCGACGGTGGCCGCAGCCGCGTGAAAGTTCCCGAAGGGTCGCAATCCGGCCGCCAAATGCGACTGCGCGGCAAGGGAATGCCCGCCCTGCGCGGTGGCCCGAGTGGCGACATGATGATCGAACTGACCGTCGAGACGCCTGTGAAGCTGACGGCGCGGCAGCGTGAAATCCTGCGTGAATTCGACAAGCTCAGCGAAGAGAACAACCCCCAGGGGTCCAGCTTCTTTGCCAGTGTCAAATCCTTCTGGGATTCAATGAAAAGTTAACCATGCGGTAACAAGCGATCCGGCAAGATGGAGTATGACCCATCTTGCCGAATCCCAGAGCCTTTTTCCTGAAACTGATATCTTGCCAGTGGGAAAGCTGCCGTCCTACATGCGCGACCACCGCAAACGGCTGCGCGACAGGTTCTTGGCGGGCGGTCCGGCGGCGGTGCCAGATTATGAATTGCTGGAACTCGTTCTATTCCGCGCCATCCCGCGGCAGGATGTCAAACCCCTGGCGCGGGCGCTCATCGACCATTTTGGCGATTTCAACAGGGTGCTGTCGGCAAGTGTGACACAGATCGGCCAAGTGCCAGGTGCCGGACCAGCCGTTGCGCTGGAACTGAAAATTGTCGAAGCGGCAGCGCACAGACTAGCGCGCGCCCGCGTGATGCAACGCCATGTCGTGTCAAGCTGGGACGCCCTGCTGACCTATTGCCACACGGTGATGGCGCATCGCGATACTGAACAATTCCGTATCTTGTTTCTGGACACGAAAAACGTCCTGATCGCGGATGAAGAGCAGGCCAAGGGCACGCTGGACCATGTACCTGTCTATCCGCGCGAGGTTGTGAAACGGGCGCTGGAACTGAACGCGGCATCGATGATCCTTGTCCACAACCACCCGTCGGGCGACCCTACACCGTCGCAGGCCGATATCACGATGACCCGCCAGATCAGTGATGCAGCAGGCACCATGGGCATCACGGTGCATGACCATCTGATCATCGGAAAGTCTTGCGAGATCAGCCTTCGCGCGCAGGGCCTCTTCTGACATTGGCGCCTGTGAATCCCGCGTTAATAATACGCCTTAGGCAAGGCGCCCGTGGCAATGCTTGAATTTCTTACCCGATCCGCAGGGGCATAGATCGTTGCGGCCCAGATTGCCCCAGGTTGCGGGGTCGTTTTCATCGAATCCCGCACGCGCACCTTCTGCCGCTATTGCAGGCGCTACCATGGCTGCCGCAGCCGCCGCCTGTTGCTGGCGGAACTGGGCGATCATGCGCTCCTGTTCTTCTTTCGACATGGGCCGGATCTGCGACAATTTCTTGGTCACATCCGTGCGCAGACTGTCCAGCAGTTTTTCGAATAGCTGGAATCCTTCGGTCTTGTATTCGTTGAGCGGGTCACGCTGGGCATAGCCACGCATCCCCACGACAGACCGCAGATGTTCCAGCGTGAGCAGATGTTCGCGCCATTTTTCATCGATGGTTTTCAACAGGATCTGCTTTTCGACATTGCGCATCGTCTCGGCACCAAAGGCATCGGCCTTTTCGCCCATGTATTTGTCTGCCGCTTCTTCCAGCCGTTCACGCATGACATCGTCGTCCACACCTTCTTCGGCGGCCCAACCGACGACCGGCAGGTCAAGCCCAAGGTGGGCCACGACATCAGCCTGTAACCCTTCGGCATCCCATTGATCGGCATAGGATTTCGGCGGCATATGGATCGTGACCAGATCGTCGATCACCTGATCGCGCATATCCTTGACGACATCGGCCAGATCAGCAGATTCCATAATCTCGCGGCGCTGGTGAAACACGACCTTGCGCTGTTCGTTCATCACGTCGTCGAATTTCAGCAATTGTTTTCGGATGTCGAAATTGCGCGCCTCGACCTTGGCCTGCGCGCGTTCCAACGATTTGTTGACCCAAGGGTGAACGATAGCCTCGCCTTCTTTCATGCCCAGACCGGACAGCACCTTTTCAAGCCGTTCCGACCCAAAAATCCGCATCAGGTCGTCCTCGAGCGACAAAAAGAACGTGGACCGCCCCGGGTCGCCCTGACGGCCCGACCGGCCGCGCAGCTGGTTGTCGATCCGGCGGCTTTCGTGGCGTTCGGTGGCCAGCACGAACAATCCACCCGCTGCTTTGACCTTTTCTTTTTCGTCGGCGACTTCGGCCTCGATCCGGGCGCGCAATGCCTCTGGGTCAGCTTGCGGGTCGGTGGCCAAGGCTTGCAGGACGCGCATTTCCACGTTGCCGCCCAGCTGGATGTCAGTGCCGCGACCAGCCATGTTGGTTGCGATCGTCACAGCGTTCAGCTTACCAGCATCGGCGACGATCTGCGCCTCTTGTTCATGCTGGCGGGCGTTCAGCACATTGAAGGTGATCCCTTCAGCGCGCAACAGCCCGGCCAGAAACTCGGACTTTTCAATGGATGTGGTCCCAACAAGGATCGGCTGGCCCTTGGCATGGGCTTGCTTGATTTCCGCGACGACGCCGTCGAATTTTTCCTTGGCGGTGCGGTAAACCTGATCATGTTCATCGGCCCGCGCGACAGGGCGGTTGGTCGGCACCTCGACCACCCCAAGATTATAGATTTCGCGGAATTCGTCAGCTTCGGTCGCGGCGGTGCCGGTCATGCCACCCAGCTTGTCATACAGGCGGAAATAATTCTGAAACGTGACAGAGGCGAGTGTCACGTTTTCGGGCTTGATCCCCACACCTTCCTTGGCCTCGATCGCCTGATGCAAACCATCGGACAGCCGACGGCCATTCATCATGCGGCCGGTGAATTCGTCGATCAGCACGACCTGATCGTCGCGCACGATATAATCTTTCTCGCGGGTGAACAGGACATGCGCGCGCAGGGCTTGGCTGACATGGTGGACCAGCGTAGCGCTTTCGGGGTCATAAAGCGTCTGACCGTCGGGAAGCAGGCCAAGAGCTGTCAGCCTTTCTTCAAGGAAATCGTTGCCTTCCTCAGTGAATGTCGCCTGACGGGCCTTTTCATCCAGGGTGTAATGTTCGGGCAGGATGTCGGGGATCACCTTGTTGATTGCGGCATACATTTCGCTGCGGTCCTGCGCCGGGCCGGAAATGATCAGCGGTGTGCGCGCCTCGTCGATCAGGATGCTGTCCACCTCGTCCACGATCGCGAAATTGTGGTAACGCTGGTACATCTGGTCCAGTTCGGATTTCATGTTGTCGCGCAGGTAATCGAACCCCAATTCGTTGTTCGTGGCATAGGTGACGTCACAGGCATAGGCAGCCTTTTTGTCAGCCTCGCCCTGTTCGGGTACCACGACGCCAGTTGTCATGCCCAAGGCGCCGTAGACCTTGCTCATCCATTCGGCGTCGCGACGGGCAAGGTAGTCGTTCACCGTCACGATATGCACACCCTTGCCGGTGAGCGCGTTCAGATAGGCAGGAAAGGTCGCGACAAGGGTCTTGCCTTCACCAGTCTTCATTTCCGCGATATTGCCCTGATGCAGAAAGATACCACCCAGCAATTGGGTGTCAAAAGCCCACAAACCAAGGGCACGGCGCGCGGCCTCGCGGCAATTGGCAAATGCTTCGGGCAGCAGCGCGTCAAGGCTTTCGCCTTTCAGGGCACGGTCGCGGAATTCATTGGTCTTGGCCTTCAGATCATCATCACTCAGCGCCTGAAACTGTGGTTCCAGCGCGTTGATCTGCGCCACCAAAGGCCGGGCGGATTTGACTTTGCGGTCATTGGCAGAACCAAACACTTTTTTGGCAATTGATCCGATACCCAGCATATTTACTCCACCGACGCTGTCGCGCCTGTCTAACATCTATTTGAGAGGAGGTTGCTTGTAGGCAGGTCACCAGCCACATACAAAGGGGCCAAATCTGGTCTACTTCCGGCCTCCTAAAGGCACTCATGGGATGTAAGGGGCCGGATATGGAGTGTCAACGCCGGGCGGCTGCGCGGCCTATCAAGGGATCGTTTAATGATGAAACATGTAACATTTTTGGGGGCTATGGCCGTTTCGCTGTCGATCACCACAGGTGCTGTCGCGCAGGACGTGACGGCTGACACAGTGGTCGCCAAAGTGGGCGATACAGAAATTACCGTGGGTGAACTGATCATCGCCCGGTCCATGCTGCCCGCCCAATATGCGCAATTCCCTGACGAGGTTCTGTTCACCGGACTGGTGGATCAGCTGGTGCAGCAACAGCTTTTGGCGGATGCGCTGGAAACCACGCCACCCAGTGTGATCTATACGATCCAGAACGAACAACGTTCCCTGATGGCTGCACAGGTGATCGACGACATCACCCAAACATCAATCAACCAAGAACTTTTGCAAGAGGCCTATCAGGACCGCTTTGCCGATGCGCCCGAAACTCCTGAATTCCGCGCAGCACACCTGCTGGTCGCAACCGAGGACGAGGCGAACGCCGCCAAGGCGCAGCTTGACGCAGGCGAAGCCTTTGCAGATGTTGCAGCCGCAGTCTCGACCGACGTCACCAGCGCCAATGGTGGTGACCTGGGCTGGTTCGGCGCGGGCGCAATGGTCGAAGAATTTGAAACAGCCGTCATGGCGCTGGAAATTGACGAAATTTCCGACCCGTTTGAAACCCAATTCGGCTGGCATATCGTTACGCTGACAGATCAGCGCGCCCGTCCAGCCCCGACTTTTGAACAGGTCGTCCAGCAGTTGAGCGCCGAATTGCAAGAGGCTGCCGTCATCGCATATCTGGATGAGCTTTCCGCCGCTACGACAGTCGAACGCCCCGAAGAAGGCGCATTCGACCCGAGCGTGATCAATCAAGTCGAATTGCTGGATTGATCTGACATGAAAACGTCACCACTTGCGCCTGCGCAATTTCCCGACTTGCCCGTGATCGCGGGCGTGACTTTTGCCAGCGCTGCGGCGGGGGTCAAATATCAGAACCGCACCGATGTGATGCTTGCCATCGCAACCCCCGGATCATCGGTCGCCGGGGTGTTCACACGGTCTGCCACGCGGTCCGCGCCCGTGCTGGATTGTCAGGCAAAGCTGGGCGGCGATCCCGCCGGTGCAGCCGGGATCCTGGTCAATTCAGGCAATTCCAACGCCTTTACCGGCAAGAATGGTGTGGCCAGCGTCGTCGCCCTGACGCAGGCCGTGGCTGACCTGACCGATGTGCCGGTCGGACGGGTCTTTACCGCCTCGACTGGGGTTATCGGTGAACCGCTCCCGCATGACCGCATCATCGCCAAATTGGCAGAGCTGCACAACGGCCAGACAGAAGCCGCGATCAAGGACGCCGCCCGCGCGATCATGACCACCGACACGTTCCCCAAAGGGGCCAGTGCCAGCGTCACAGTCGGTGACAAGACCGTGCAGATCGCAGGCATCGCCAAGGGGTCGGGCATGATCGCGCCGGACATGGCGACGATGCTGGTCTATATCTTCACTGATGCGCTGATCGGGCAAGATGCGTTGCAGGCGCTGGTCTCGCTGCACAATGACCAGACGTTCAACTGCATCACCGTAGACAGCGACACATCGACATCCGACAGCCTGATCGCGGTGGCGACGGGGGCGTCCGGTGTGGATGTCACCGGCAATACCGAATTTGCGGCGGCCCTTCATGGCGTGATGCTGGACCTGGCGCATCAGGTCGTGCGCGACGGCGAAGGGGCGACCAAGTTCGTCACCGTCACCGTGACGGGTGCCGTCGATGATACCGATGCACGCAAGGTAGCAATGGCGATTGCCAACAGCCCCTTGGTCAAAACCGCAATCGCGGGCGAAGATGCCAACTGGGGTCGGATCGTCATGGCCGTCGGTAAATCCGGCGCGCAGGCAGACAGGGACAAGCTGTCGATCCGGTTTGGAGATATCACCGTAGCTGAAAACGGATGGCGCGCACCCGATTATTCCGAAGATGCCGCCAGTGCCTATATGAAAAACGCCGAACTGGTGATCGGCGTCGATCTTGGGCTTGGGTCAGGGCAAAGCACGGTCTGGACTTGCGATCTGACGCATGGCTATATCGACATCAACGCCGATTACCGGTCGTGAAGCTGGTTCTGGTCTCGGCCGTTGCGCTGATTGACGCGGATGGGCGGGTGCTGCTGGCGCAGCGCCCCGAAGGCAAATCGATGGCGGGCCTGTGGGAATTTCCGGGCGGCAAGGTCGAACAGGGCGAAACCCCCGAGGCGGCTCTGATCCGCGAATTGCACGAGGAATTGGGGATCGGCACATGGGCGTCCTGCCTTGCGCCGCTGACCTTTGCCAGCCATGCCTATCCCGATTTTCATCTGCTGATGCCGCTGTTTGCGTGCCGCAAATGGGAAGGCACGCCACAATCGCGCGAGGGGCAGGCGCTAAAATGGGTGCGGCCAAATGATCTGCGCGATTATCCGATGCCAGCGGCAGATATACCGCTGATCCCGATCCTGCGTGATTGGTTGTAGGGTAGGGTGGATCATGATCCACCCTACGCAAAAGGGCGGCCCAATGGGCCGCCCTTTGTCATTGAACAGGACCTGATTACAGGTTCCGTTCGACCGATTCACGTTCGAAAATCTCGATCACGTCGCCGGGGCGGACATCGTCATAGGCTTCAAAAGCCATGCCACATTCTTGACCGGACTGGACCTCTGCCACTTCGTCCTTGAAGCGTTTGAGGGTCTTCAGCGTGCCTTCGTGGATTACGACATTGTCGCGCAGCAGTCGCACACCGGCAGAGCGGCGCGCCACACCTTCCGTGACCAGACAACCCGCAACCTTGCCCACATTGGACACCTTGAACACGTCCTTGATCGTCGCATAACCAATGAACTTTTCGCGGATTTCGGCAGACAACAGGCCGGATGCGGCCTTTTTCACGTCATCCACAAGGTCATAGATCACCGAATAATACCGGATCTCCACGCCCTTCTGGTTGGCCGATGCCCGCGCCGTTGCATTGGCACGCACATTAAAGCCGAAAACAGGTGCGCCCGAAGCCTCGGCCAGACCAATGTCGGATTCGGTGATAGCACCGACACCCGAATGCAGCACGCGCACGCGGACTTCGTCATTGCCGATCTTTTCCATCGCCTGCACGATTGCTTCGGCAGAACCCTGCACGTCGGCTTTGACCACGATGGGCAATTCGCTGACGTTCTGGTTGGCCTTGGCGTTCGCCATCAGCTGTTCCAGCGTTGTCGCAGCACCAGCAACGGCACGTTTTTCCTTGGACGCTTTTTCACGGTATTCCGCGATTTCACGCGCCTGCGCCTCTGTCGCGACAACGTTCAGCACATCACCAGCCTCTGGCGTCCCGTTAAGACCAAGCACCTCGACAGGAACAGCAGGGCCAGCTTCGGCCACGCGTTCGCCCTTGTCGTTGATCAGCGCACGGACCTTGCCGTATTGTTCACCGACAACAAAGATATCGCCCTGCCGCAAGGTACCATTCTGGATCAGAACGGTCGCCACAGGGCCACGGCCTACGTCAAGCTGCGCCTCGATCACGGCACCGACGGCGGGGCGATCAGGGTTAGCTTTCAGTTCAAGGATCTCTGCCTGCAGCGCGATAGCTTCGAGCAGGTTATCCAAACCCTTGCCTGTCAATGCCGACACTTCGACATCCTGCACATCGCCAGACATCTTTTCGACGACAACTTCATGCATCAACAGGTCTGTGCGGACCTTGTCGGGGTTGGCAGATGGTTTATCGATCTTGTTGATCGCCACGATCATCGGCACTTTGGCCGCTTTCGCGTGGTTGATCGCCTCGATCGTCTGCGGCATCACGGCATCATCGGCGGCAACCACCAGCACGACGATATCCGTGACCTGCGCCCCGCGCGACCGCATCGAGGTAAAGGCGGCGTGACCAGGCGTATCAAGGAAGGTCAACAGCGAGCCACCATCGGTTTTCACCTGATAGGCACCGATATGCTGGGTGATCCCGCCCGCCTCTCCGGCGACGACCTTGGCATGGCGGATCGCATCAAGAAGCGATGTCTTGCCGTGGTCGACGTGGCCCATGATCGTGACAATCGGTGGACGCGAAATCAGATCTTTCGGATCATCAAGCACCTGTTTGATCACGTCTTCAACGTCGGCATCCGACACGCGCACGACGGTGTGGCCGAATTCCTCGATGATCAGTTCGGCGGTATCGGCGTCAATCGACTGGTTCTGCGTCGCCATGATCCCGTTGTTCATCAGAGCCTTGACCACATCGGCGACACGTTCCGCCATCCGGTTGGCCAGTTCCGACACAGTGATCGCGGGCGGCAAGGCCACATCCCGGAACACTTTTTCGCGTTCGGCAGACCCACCCATCGCCTTGGCGCGGGCACGGTCCTGTTTGCGTTTCATCGCGGCCATCGACCGCTGGCGGCCACCTTCGCGGCCAGTCAGCGCATCGTTCAGCGTCAGCTTGCCAGCGCGGCGACCATCGTCTTCGCGGCCGGGCTTGGCTTTGGCGGCCTTTTCACGGGCGTCACGTTCGCGGTCAACCTTGCGGGGACCAGCAGCAGACGGGCGATCAACGGCGTTTTCACCAGGCAGGGCGCTGGCATCGGCACCCGCAGGGGCCGTGTCTGCCTTGACCTTGGCGGCGGCGCGTTCTGCCTTGCGCTTTTCTTCGTCAGCCTTGGCCTTGGCGCGTTCTTCGCGTTCGCGGTCCTCGGCCTCTTTGGCTTCCATTTCGGCGCGGCGCGCCTCGCGCTCGGCGGCACGTTCTTTTTCTTCGGCTTCGCGCTTGGCGGCTTCGTCGCTTTCACGCGCACGGGCCATCGCCAGCGCTTTCATCCGGCGTTCAAGTTCGACATCCGAAATGCCAGCAGGCCGCTTGGACGGGTCGCCGCCCATCTGCACGCCAGTCGATCCAGCGGGCTTGGCCGCACCGGGTTTGGGCACCACAACGCGTTTGCGTTTGGTTTCCACCACGACGTTCTTGGTCCGCCCATGGCTGAAACTTTGCTTCACGTTGCTTGGACGTGACCCACCAAGGCCGAGTGGCTTTTTTCCGTCGTTATCGCTCATCTAGCTTCTTTATCCTTCCCGGAGGCCCCATCGCCACCGTTCCCTTCGCGTAAACCGCGTAGCTTTGTGGCTTCCTCTACAACACGATCGCTGAGTCCACCAGTCGCAAGCGCGCCATGTATCACACTTTGACGTCCGAAAGCCAAACCCAATTCAGCTGACGTCAGGCAACCAAAGTATCTGGCGCCTTCTGGCGTCCAGAGTTTGGTCTTTCCGCGCTCTGATCCGTCAGAGGCTTGCACCAGCACGCGGACACGTTCGCCCCCGGCCAGCCAGCCCTTGACCTTTTCAAAGCCGCAGACAGCACGGCCCGCCTTACGCGTCAAGGCGATCAGGTCAACAGTGCGGCGCGCGATCTGACGTTCCACCTCGTCCAGCAAACCGTCAGGCACTGTCACCGCCTGTTTTGCAGACCGCGAAAACTGGCCCTTGCGGGCCTGCTCAAGAATGGCGCGGTCGGCAGTGACATAGATGCCACGTCCGGGCAGTTTGCCCAGAATATCCGGCACGACCTGATTGTCAGGCCCGATGACGAACCGGATCAGCCCAGCCTTTGGCTGGACCTCTCCGGTGACGATGCATTTGCGTTCGACATCGTCGTTTTCATCTTTATGCCCGCCACGCGTCATAGTGTTACTCCGAAGGCCCGATCAGGCCTCCTCTTCCTCGGTTTCATCGGTGTCTTTGTTCAATTCATCGGGATCGACCCAGCCCAGCATGACGCGTGCGGTCATGACCATGGTCTGCGCTTCTTCCAGCGACACATCAAAGGGTTCCAGCACGCCATCATCCTTGACCCGTTCACCGTTGACAGTGGTCCAGCCACCGGCCAGTTCCCAATCCGCGCAAGTGGCGAAATCTTCCAGCGTCTTGACACCGTCCTTGCCCAAAGCCTCGAGCATTTGCGGTGTCAAACCTTCGAAATCAATCAGGCTTTGTTCGACGCCGGTTGCAATCGCGGCATCCATCGCCTTTTTCGCCTGCGCCTCTAGGTAGTCGCGGGCGCGGGCCTGCAATTCGCCTGCAGTGCCTTCATCGACACCTTCGATCACCAGCAGTTCGTCCTGTTCGACATAGGCGACCTCTTCGAGGTTGGTAAAGCCTTCGGCAACCAGCAGCTGGGCAAAGAATTCGTCCAGATCCAGCGTATCCATGAACAGCTTGGTGCGGGTTTCGAATTCGGCCTGACGGCGCTTGGATTCTTCTTCTTCGGTCAGGATGTCGATATCGAGACCTGTCAGCATGCTGGCCAGACGCACGTTCTGACCACGACGACCAATCGCCAAGGACAGCTGTTCATCAGGCACGACGACTTCGATCTTGCCGGCTTCTTCGTCCAGAACGACCTTGGTCACCTCGGCAGGCTGCAGCGCGTTCACAAGGAAGGTCGGCATGTCCTCATTCCACGGAATGATGTCGATCTTTTCGCCCTGCAATTCGTTCACGACCGCCTGCACACGGCTGCCACGCATACCCACACAAGCACCAACCGGGTCGATCGAGCTGTCATAGCTGATCACCGCGATTTTTGCGCGCGACCCGGGGTCACGGGCGACAGCCTTGATCTCGATCACGCCTTCATAGATTTCCGGCACTTCCATCTTGAACAATTCGGCCATGAATTCAGGCGCTGTGCGCGACAGGAAAATCTGCGGCCCGCGCTGTTCACGGCGGACTTCTTTGATGTAGCAGCGGATCCGGTCGTTGGGGCGGTACGCCTCGCGGCCGATCTTTTCATTGCGGCGCAGCACGGCCTCGCCCGAACCCACGTCAACGATAACGTTGCCGTATTCTTCGCGCTTGACCAGCGCGTTGATGATCGTGCCGGCGCGGTCCTTGAATTCTTCGTATTGCTTGTCACGCTCGGCTTCGCGGACCTTTTGCAGGATCACCTGCTTGGCCGATTGCGCGGCGATCCGGCCCAGTTCAACGGGGGGGACTTCTTCGCTATATTCCTGACCGATCTGGGGGTCGGTCATGTAATCCTTTGCCTGCGCGACGGTGAACTCGGCCTGATAGTTTTCAACGGCGTCATCAGCAACCACGGTGCGCACACGGGTGAATGTCGCGCGACCTGTCTTGCGATCGATATTCACGCGAATGTCCATTTCCGCGCCGTAACGCGACTTGGCCGCACGGGCGAGCGATTCTTCCATCGCCTCGACCACCAGACCGGGTTCGATGTTCTTTTCGCGGGCCACGGCCTCTGCGGTTTGCAGAAGCTCGAGCTGGTTTGCGGACGTATAGGCCATCAGGTATTCTCCTCGCCATCAATGATGGTTTCAATTTCGTCAAATTGGGTTTCGTCGATCTGGCCCGCATCCTTGCGGCCACGCAGCACGTCGCGGATCAGGTCATCAGTCAGCACAAGCTTGGCATCAGACAGCCATGCGAATTTCAGGCCAATGGTGCCTTCGTCGATATCAATCAGGACTTCGTCACCGTCGATGCCTGCCAGTTCACCCTTGAACCGGCGACGCCCGTCGATCAGTTCTTCGGTCTCGATCTTGGCCTCAAAGCCTTTCCACTGGTCGAAATCTTTCAACCGGGTCAGCGGGCGGTCGATGCCGGGGCTGGACACTTCGAGCGTGTAAACGTCAACAATCGGGTCCTCGACATCCAGCACGGCGCTGATGGCGGTGGAAATCTGTGCGCATTGGTCCACCTCGATGGTGCCATCGGGGCGCTGCACCATGATTTGCAGGGTGCTTTCCTTGCCGGTCATCAGCCGGACGCGCACGACCTCAAACCCCATGTCCTCGATGACGGGGGTGATAATCTCTGCAATCCGGCGGTCAACGGCCGCTTTGGCGATCAAGTCATTCATGGGTTAGTCCCAAGCATAAAAAAACGGGCGCGCGGCCCGTTGATGTTTCCCGGTGGAACCTTGGGGGTGGAAGCCAAGACGCCGCTATTGAAAGTTGTATAGGCCCTGTCGCGCAGGACTGCAAGCGCAATGCAAACGCCCCGCCGATACGGGCGGGGCGTTCCACATAGTGCAGGCGTTTTACGCCAGCGACCAGCGTTCCAGCATGCGGTTGTTATCCATCTGCGCGGTGTTGCCCACCACATCTGGCGTCACAACACGGCTGCTGATCGCCTGAACGAAATTGGCGAACATCGGGATGATCACGCCGCCATCGTCACGCAGGATCTGCTGCATTTCGTAATATTGCTCGCGCCGCTTGTCGGAGTCGAGTTCGGCGCGCGCGGAATATAGCAATTCCTGGAACCGCCCATTGTCCCACTGGCTGTCATTCCATGGCACGCCAGCCTCATACGCGGACGAGAACATCCAGTCTTCGGTTGACCGGCCCGACCAATAAGATGCCGAGAACGGTTTCACCAACCAGACGTTCGACCAATAGCCGTCTGCAGGTTCCTGGATCACGTTGATGTTGATGCCCGCAGATGCAGCGGACGATTGATACAGCTGGGCTGCATCAACAGCGCCTTCAAACGCGGCATTGGATGCCGACAGGTCGATGTTCAGGCTGTCCAGTCCGGCCTGTTTCAGGTGGAACTTTGCACGGTCGGGATCATAGGCCAGCTGTTCCATTTCGGCATGGTAATACTGGTTTGCAGGGCCGATCGGGCTGTCATTGCCAACCTTACCGTGACCAAGCAGGATCTTGTCGACCATTTCCTGACGGTCAACACCGTATTTCAGGGCGCGGCGCACGTTCACATCGTTGAACGGTGCAGACTGGGTCAGCATCGGGAACGTGTAATGCTGGTTGCCAGTGACTTCTTGAATGCTGACATTCGGGTTCGCGCGCAGCAACGGTTCCAGCCGGAAATCGATCCGGTTCACCGCGTCGATCTGGCCGGTCAACAGCGCATTCATCCGCGCGGTGTTGTCGTTGATCGCGATCAATTCGACCTCGTCAAAGAAACCGGCGCTGTCACCCTTGTAATGATCAGCGACGCGACGCCCGACAAAGCGGACACCGGGGTCAAAGGCCACGACTTCGTACAGGCCTGTGCCGATGCCTTTTGCGATGGATTCTTCGATCTGGCCTGCGGGGTACATCAGCAGGTGATAATCCGACAGCAAATAGGGGAAGTCAGCATTGCCTGCTTCCAGCGTGAACTGAACCTGGTGGTCAGTGATCTTGCGCATCTCGGTGATCGCGGCGACCAGCGGCTGGGCTGCAGATTTGGACCCTTCGGCCACATGCAGTTGCAGCGATTCGATCACATCGTCAGCGCCGAACGCCTTGCCATTATGGAAGGTCACGCCCTGGCGCAGGTTGAAGGTCCAGACCTTGGCGTCAGGGCTGGCTTCCCAGCTTGTCGCCAGCTCGCCCTGCAGCGATCCGTCAGCCGCGACTTCGGTCAATGCGTCGTAGACGCCGCCAAGGGCTGCCGCGATCATGAACAAGTCCGAATGTGTCCGTCCATCCCAGCTGTCCGACGTGTTCGCGCCACCGATGCCAGCAGTGAACTTGCCGCCCCGGCTTTGCGCACGAAGCGGCATGCCCGAAAGCCCAAGTACGCCAGCGGCGACACCCGTTTTCAGCAATCCACGTCTGCTAATTCCACTCATGTTTTTTTCTCCCTGTTGCACAATGTCGGCCCTTTGGACCATGATTCGATCAAAGTTTATTAACGGCTGCATCGCCGATATTATCAACTCCCCGTTCTGCCAGCAGATTACTCAGCCAGTCAGGGTCCATTTCTGGCACCGACGACAGCAATAGATCGGTGTAGGCGTGGTGCGGCGGGCGGAACATCTCGGCCTTGGGGCCTTGTTCCACGACATGCCCGTCTTTCATCACGACGACTTCGTCCGCGATGGCCCGCACCGTCGCCAGATCATGCGTGATGAACATGTAAGACAGGGACAATTCATCCTGTAACCTGGCCAAAAGACGCAATATTCCTTCAGCGACAAGTTGATCCAGCGCTGATGTCACCTCGTCACAGATGATGAAACGCGGTTCGGCGGCCAGCGCACGCGCGATCCCGATGCGCTGTTTCTGCCCGCCCGACAATTCGGACGGCAGGCGATTATAATATTCCGCAGGGTCCAGTTCGATCTGGTTCAGCAAGGCATCGACGCGCTGGCGTTTCGCCTTGCCAGTCAGGCCGAGGTAGAATTGCACCGGCCGCGCGATGATCTGGCCCACGCTCATCCGCGGGTTCAGCGCGGTATCGGCCATCTGATAGATCATCTGGATCTGGCGCAGCTGGTCCTTGCTACGCTTGCGGTAATCGGGGGGCAGGGGCGCACCATCAAACAGGATTTGCCCGGCTATGGGTGGCAGCAACCCAGTGATACAACGCGCCGTGGTGGATTTGCCCGATCCGCTTTCGCCAACCACAGCCACGGTGCGGCCTGCGTGGATGTCGAAACTGACATCATGCAAGACCTTTTCCTTGCCGTAAGCAGCATCGACATTCTGCACAGTGACCAAGGGCACGGTGCCTTTTTGCACGGCGGGTTTGGCTGGGCGTTCAAAGCTGCGCACAGCCCACAGCGATTTGGTGTAATCCTGTACCGGTGCAGTCAGCATGGTGCGGGTATCGGCGGTCTCGACCTCTTCACCGCGCAGCAGCACCTTGATCCGGTCTGCCATCTGCGCCACGACCGCCAGATCATGGGTGATATAGATCGCGGCGGTGTTGTATTGCGCGACGATGTCACGAATGGCCGACAGCACCTCGATCTGGGTGGTGACATCAAGGGCGGTCGTCGGTTCGTCAAAGATGATCAGGTCGGGACGGCAGGACATGGCCATCGCTGTCATCGCGCGCTGCAACTGGCCGCCCGATACCTGGTGCGGATAGCGGAACCCGATTTCTTCGGGGTTGGGCAGGCGCAGCTTGCGATACAGCGCGATCCCATCCTCGGCGCTGTCCTTGCGTCCGGCGATGCCGTGCTGCACCGGCGCTTCGACATGCTGGTCGATCAGGCGGTGGGCGGGGTTGAAACTGGCCGCTGCCGATTGCGCGACATAGGCGATCCGCTTGCCCAGCAGGTCACGCTTGACCGCAGCCGAGGCTGTCAGCAGGTCGATCCCGTCGAATTCCACACTGCCACCGCTGATCCGCACGCCGTCACGGGTATAGCCCATCGCGGCCAGCCCCAGCGTGGATTTGCCCGCACCGGATTCGCCGATCAGCCCCAGCACCTGCCCGCGTTGCAGGGTCAGGTTCACACCCTTGATGATGGGCAGCCATGTTTCATCGCTGCGGCCGTCGATGCGGATATCGCGGATCTTGACCAGTGGCGTTGTGTCGGGGGCTTGCGTCATGTCAGTCCTTCAACCCCGAAGACCGGTGCAGCATCCAATCCACCACGAAATTGACCGCAACGGCCAGCAAGGCAATCGCGCCCGCGGCCAGCAGGGGCGGCGTTGCCACCATCGGCGCGAATTGTGCAAAATTCACGAAACCGCCCAGATCGCGCACCATTGTCCCCCAATCGGCCAAGGGCGGTTGGATACCCACGCCAAGAAACGACAGTGACGCGATGGTCAGGAACACAAAACAGAACCGCAGCCCGAATTCCGCCAGCAAAGGAGCTGTCGCATTGGGCAGGATTTCCTTGAACATCAGATAGCCCATGCCTTCGCCACGCAGCTTGGCCGCCTCGATGTAATCCATCACGACAATGCTTTGCCCCACAGCGCGGGACAACCGGTAGACGCGGGTGCTGTCGATCACCGCGATGATCAGGATCATGAAATAGGTCTGCGGGATACCCAGCCGCGGCGCCCAGACGCTGGCGATGGTCATCAAAAGCAGCGCAAAGATCAGCGACGGGATTGCCATCAGCACATCGACGATCCGCGACAACAGTTGGTCCAGCCAGCCACCCAGCGTCGCCGCCAGAAACCCCATACTGCCCCCCAACATAAAGGCGATAACGGTTGTGGCAAAAGCAATACCCACCGTGTTCTGCGCGCCATAGATCAACCGGCTCAGGATATCGCGGCCGATCTGGTCGGTACCAAGCGGGAAATCGGGGTTGCCGCCCAGCGCGATATCGCCCCCCGGCATGATATTGGCAGCCACGCCACGAATGATTTCGGCCTGACCGTAAGGGGCAAGGAAGGATGCGAAAACAGCCACAAAAACATAGATCAGGATCATCATGATCCCGAAGGACGCGGTCAGCGGCATGGACCGGAACAGCCGCTTGGTTCCTTTGGTCCCGACATTGCGCCCCAACAGCCGGAACAGCCATGCGCCAATGGCAAAGACGACAAACCCTTCGACCGCGATGCGCAGGAAAAAGAACTTGTTGGCAACCGCCGGATCAGGACTGCGGCCCTGCATATAGGCCCAAACCAGCCAAGCCAGTGCGGCGACCGCAAAGATATAGCCATAGGCCACACCAAAGGTCATATCGCGAAAATAGGGCGCGCGCCCGGTCGCGGCCTGCCCCGCGAGCCGAAAGCCCCACGCGAGGGCTGCAAAACTCACCAATGCAGCGGCGAACCAGATCATTTCGGATGCCTCAGCCGTGGATTGGACAGGATCGACATAATATCCGCCGTCAGGTTCAGCAGGATATAGGCAGCTGCAAATATCAGGCAGCAGGCCTGCACGACGGGAATGTCGCGGAATTTCACGCTATCCACAAATAATTGCCCGATGCCGGGATAGACGAACACCACCTCCACCACCACCACACCTGTGATCAGATAGGCAAGGTTGATCGCCACGACGTTGATGATCGGCGCCAGCGCATTGGGTAGCGCATGATGCACGATCACGCGCAGTGGCGACATACCCTTGAGCCGCGCCATTTCAATATAGGGCGAGGACAACAGGTTGATGATCGCCGCGCGCGTCATCCGCATCATATGCGCCGTGACAACCAGCGTCAGAGTGAGCGCAGGCAGCAACGTCTTTTCCAGCCTGTCGCTGAACGCCATATCCGCAAAGATATTGGACACCGATGGCAGGATCGGGTTCAGCACGGCCAGAAACAGGATCAGCACATAGGCCAGAAAAAACTCGGGGCTGGAAATCGACGACAGGGTGAAGATGTTCGTCGCGCGGTCAAAAATCGAATTGCGATATAATGCGGCCAGCACCCCCAGCACCAGCGCGAAAGGTACGGCAATCGCAGCGCTGACGGCGGCAAGAAACATGGTATTGGCGAAACGTGGCGCGATCTGTTGCGCGACGCTGCCAGCACCGGAATCGGACCCGGTAAAATTGGCAAAGCTCGCCTGCGCAAAGCTGGAACCGAAATCACCCTGCAACGCCCCACCAAGCCAGCTGAAATACCGCGCGACCATCGGCTGATCCAGACCCAGATCACGGCGGATCGCAGCAACCGATTCCGGTGTCGCACCCTGACCCAGAATGGATTGCGCAAAATCGCCGGGTAGCAGATTGACCGCGACAAAGATCACAACCGATACGACCAGTAGCGTCAAAAAGCCAAGTGCGAGCCGTTGCAGAATAATCGTCAGGACATTGCCCAAACCAGTCGTTCCCCATTTACTAGGAGAGACTTTAACGGCTGCACACAATCTGTAAAGATCAAAGGCCTAGGTTGACCCGCTGTGTGCCAAGCGCATCCATGCTGCGCACAAGCTCCGCACCGATGCCCGGTTCGGAAAGCGCATGCCCCGCACGTCCGATCATGACCAGCCGCGCATTTTGCCAGCCCTGCGCCAATTGATAGGCCGAAACGGGCGGACAGATCATGTCATACCGCCCCTGCACGATGATGCCGGGAATACTTGCGATCTTAGCCATTTGGGCGGGATGCAGGATTTGCTGATCGGCCGACAAAAAACCCGCATTGTGGAAATAATGATTTTCCAACCGCGCAAAGGCGCGGGCGTAATCGGCGGGGCTTTCGCCGGTCAACCCGTCGCTGTCCATCGCGGCCAACGCATTTTCCCATGACGCCCAAGCACGGGCATAGCGGGTTTCGAGCGGCAGATCGCCGGAAAACAGCCGCCGGTGGTATGCAGCGATCAAATCGCCTTGTTCGTCCGCAGGGATCATGCCCGCAAAACGCGCCCAGAGATCAGGCCAGAATTTCCCCGCGCCACCGCCATAGAACCAATCCAGTTCCGGCTGGGTCATCAGAAAGACGCCCCGCAGGGTCAGTGCGGCAACACGCTGGGGGTGCGCCTGCGCATAGATCAGCGCCAGCGTGGCCCCCCATGACCCGCCAAAGACGATCCAGCGGTCGATGCCCAAAGTCTGCCGGATCTGTTCGATATCCGCCACCAGATGCCATGTCGTATTCGCCACGACGCTGGCATGGGGGCGCGACTTGCCACAGCCACGCTGGTCGAACAGCACGATACGGAAAATCGCTGGATCGAAATAGCGCCGCATCGCGGGGCTGCATCCGCCACCGGGGCCGCCATGCAGGACAACAACGGGAATCCCGTCAGGGTTGCCGCATTGTTCGACATAAAGCCGATGACCATCGCCAACATCAAGCACCCGCTGATCAAAGGGATCAACGGGGGGATAAAGGTGGGCACCTTGGCGCTTTTGTCCTACGACTTTGTCCATAGGCATCCTATATCGCGGAATGAAACAAGAAACCATGACCGCCGTAAGCACCGGAGCCAAGAAAATGTCCCCAACCAACACAGTCGACCCGTCCGAAATCGCCAAGTTCGAGGCGATGGCCGCCGAATGGTGGGACTTGAACGGCAAGTTCAAGCCGCTGCACATGATGAACCCCGTCCGGCTTGATTACATCACGCGCCAGATTGCCGCAGAGTTCGGACGCGATTTGCAGGGGCCTGCGCCTTTTGCGGGGCTACGGTTGCTGGACATCGGCTGTGGCGGCGGGTTGCTATGTGAACCGATGGCGCGGCTGGGGGCTGTGGTCGTGGGGGCTGATGCCGCCGCGCGCAACATTCCGGTCGCACAGGTCCATGCCGCGCAATCGGGGCTGGAGATCGACTATCGCCATTCCACCGCAGAGGCACTGGCAGAGGCTGGTGAACAATTCGACGTCGTGTTGAACATGGAAGTCGTGGAACATGTGGCCGATCCGCTTGGCTATCTGACGGCCTGTCAGCAATTGCTGAAACCGGGCGGTTTGCACATCTGCTCAACCATCAACCGCAACCCCAAGTCATTCGCCATGGCGATTGTCGGAGCAGAATGGGTGATGCGCTGGTTGCCAAAAGGCACGCATGAATGGGCGAAGTTCATCACGCCGGATGAATTGTTCGCGCTGCTGGAAAAGGCCGGGTTGGTGCCGGTGGATCGCAAGGGATTCGTGTTCAACCCGCTACGGTTCAGTTGGGCGATCAGTGATCGTGACCTGTCGGTGAATTACGTCACCGCTGCGACCAAGGGCTGAGGTGGGTTCCAAAGAACTTTGATGCCTCCGGCGGGGATATTTGGGCTCGGAAGATGGGGAGGCTAGTCGATCTGGCCAAGTTTGAGCCGCATTTCACGCAGCACCGGCAGGGCGATGCGGACCTTTTCCTCGCCCACTTTAGCCACCGCTTCGGCAATGACGGGGGCGATGGCGGCGATGGCGGCGTCGCGGGCGGACAGGCCCGCTGGGCTGATCGACACCATCTTGCGGCGCGCATCGTCCCAGTCGGGGCGGATATGCACCCAGCCTGCCCATTCCAGTTTGTGCAGCGTGTTCGTCATCGCACCCCGCGTCAGATGGAACGTCTTGGCCAGCTGCGCGGGCGAGCGTTCGGCCCCCGCGTGCGCCAGATGGTTCAGCACGGAGAAATGCGATAATTCCATGCCCTTGGGCAGCACCTTAGCCACAGAGGCGCGCGCCAGCTGATCCACGACGAGGATTTCGCTGAACAAGGAAACGGCAAGGCTGGTGGCACTATCGGGCATCAGGGACTTTCGAAAGGGCGGTCATGGGTCAGCGCCGGAATGCGCTGCCGTGATTGTGCCACTTGCACAAGGTCAAGATCAAGAATGGCTATGCCAGTTTCTAGCTCCATATCCACCAGAACCTCGCCCCAGGGCGAAATCGCCATGCTGTGCCCATAGGTCTGGCGCGGCTTGCCGTGGCGGATCGGATGGCTGCCTGTCTGCGCGGCGGCCAGCACATAGCAGCCGGTTTCGATGGCCCGTGCGCGCAGCAGAGGTTCCCAATGCGCAGCCCCCGTGACGGGTGAAAAGGCGGCAGGCACCAACAAGATGTCGGCCCCCGCCTGTGCAAGCGCGCGGTGCAGATAGGCAAAACGGATGTCATAGCAGATCGTCAGGCCGATCCGTGCGAAGGGCGTTTGCGCCACTACCGCCCGATCACCGGGCCGGAACCCCGCCGATTCGCGAAATGTTTCCGTGGCCGAGACATCCACATCGAACATGTGGATCTTGTCATAGCGCGCCACAATCCTCCCGTCCGGCCCGATCAGGAAGGACCGGTTGGCAAACCTTGTGTCGTCACCTTGCGTCTTGAGCGCCAGTGACCCGATCGACAGCCAGATACCCAATTCACGCGCAGTGCTGCGCAATCCGGCCAGCGTGATGTCGTCAGCTTCGGGTTGCAGGACGGCGCGCTGGTGCGCCCGGTCCTGCGAGACGCAATTCGTGACCTCGGGCGTCAGCACGAACCCCGCACCCTGCGCCGCCGCCTGTGCGATGAGGTCACGCGTCGCAGCCAGATTGGCGACCGGATCATCGCCAGAACACAGCTGGACCAGTCCTGCCTTCATGCCGACAGCAAGCCATCAAGCTTGCCTTGCCGGTCCAGCGCCATCAGGTCATCGCAGCCGCCGATATGTTTACCGCCGATGAAGATTTGCGGCACCGTGCTGCCGCCTTTGGCGCGCTGTATCATCTCGGCGCGTTTTTCGGGCTGGGCGGTGATGTTCACCTCGGTGAAACTGACACCCTTGGCGGTCAGCACCCGTTTGGCCATGTGGCAAAAGCCGCAGGTGGGTTTGGTGTAGATTTCGATGGTCTGCATGACAGCTCTCCTTTGGCTGTGTCATGTGTGACTTAGGCATCCTTGACGACGCGTGCCAGTGTTATCGTCGAAACCCGGACTGCGCCACCGTCCAAAAGCGCCTGCGTACAAGCAGCCAGCGTCGCGCCAGAGGTCATCACATCATCGACCAGCAGCACGGGTTTGCCCGTGATCTGCGCCTGTTGCCGCAGGTTCGGGGTGATCTGCCCCGTCAGCGCCGCGAAACGCGCGTCGCGGCTGTGTCCTATGAGGGGGGCTGTCTTGCGCGGGCGCAACAGCGCATCGACGCAGACGGGCCGTTGCAGGTCGCGCGCGATGACCTGCGCGAGCAATGCGGCCTGATTATACCGCCGCCGCAGCAAGCGCATCCAATGGAGCGGGACCGGCACCACGACCGTATCGGGATGGACCAGCGCGCGTGCCAGCCGCGCCATCCACAGGCCCGCAGGTTCCACCAGATCGGTGCGGTCGCCATGTTTCAGCCCCAGCACCAGTTTGCGCCCAATTCCGTTATAAACCAGCGCCGCGCGTCCCCGGTCCCAAGGCCGCGCGATGGCCATGCAATCGTCGCATTGCAGGCGATGACCGTCGCTGTCGCCCGGCAAAGGCGCGCCGCAAGTATCGCAGATCGTGCCGTCGATGAACTGGGTTTCACGCCAGCAGGTCCCGCAAAGTCCGTTCTCGGCCTGTGTCTGGGTTTCGCATGCGACGCATTGCGCCGGATAGATCGCCCTGATCACGCTTTGCATCCGCATCATTGCACCCTACATGGGCGACATGACCATGCCGCCCCCACTTGTTGACCGTAGCGCCTTGCAGCGTCACCGCGCCCGCGCGCAGCCAGACCATCTGTTCTTGCACGAAATCATCGCGGATGAACTGCAGGAAAGACTGATCGAGGTTAACAGAGCGTTTACATCGATGGCGATTGTCACCGGTTTCCCTGATTTCTGGGGCGCGCGCTATCCTGGGGCTGTGATCGTGCCGGACGATGACACATTGGCACTGACGCCCGGTGCGCATGATCTTGTTCTGCATGTGATGGGGCTGCATTGGGCGAATGATCCGGTCGGGCAATTGGTGCAATGCCGCCATGCCTTGAAACCGGACGGGTTGCTGCTGGCGGCCTGTCTTGGCGGGCAGACGCTGCACGAATTGCGCACGGCTCTGGCCGAGGCGGAAACAGCGGTAGCAGGCGGGCTGTCGCCGCGCGTGGCCCCGATGGGCGAAATCCGCGATCTGGGCGCATTGCTGCAACGCGCGGGGCTGGCGTTGCCGGTGGCGGATGGCACCAAGACGACCGTCAGCTATGCCAATATGTTCCACCTGATGCATGATTTGCGCAAGATGGGGGAGACCAATGCCTTGACCCGCCGTCTGCGGTCAATGACACGGCGCAAGGTGCTGACGCAGGCGTCCAGCATCTATGCCCAGCATTACCGCAATGCCGATAACCGCGTGGATGCCACGTTCGAGATCATCATGCTGACCGGCTGGGCACCAGCCGACACCCAACCACAGCCTTTACGCCCCGGCAGCGCAAAAACCAGCTTGGCCGATGCCTTGGGGGCAAAAGAAATGCCGCTTGACAGGTCCAATGATTGATTTGCTGCGTAAACCATTTAACTGCCGTTCAAATGACGATAATCAAAGGGTCATGACCATGTTCGATGCACATTCATCCGCCGCGACGGAACGCCCTGCGACCTGTCCTGTTCACGCCAACAAGGATCACCCCGCGATCAAACCCGCGCGGGTCGGGATTCTTGTCGCCAATCTTGGCACGCCTGATGCGACGGATTACTGGTCGATGCGGCGGTATCTGAACGAATTTTTGTCGGACAAGCGCGTGGTGGATTATTCTGCCTGGCTTTGGCAGCCGCTGTTGCAGCTGATCATTCTGACCAAACGGCCGTTTTCGTCGGGCGCTGCCTATAAATCCATCTGGAACGAAGAGGCCAACGAAAGCCCGCTTTTGACGATCACCAAAGCCCAGACCGCAGCGATCAAGAAACAGATGGTCGAACGTTACGGTGACGATGTGCGCGTCGATTTCTGCATGCGCTATGGCAACCCGTCCACCAAATCCAAAGTCCGCGAAATGGTAGACGCCGGCTGCACCAAGATCCTGTTCTTTCCGCTGTACCCACATTACGCGGGCGCCACATCGGCCACTGCGAACGATCAGTTCTTTCGCGCTCTGATGGATGAAAAATGGCAGCCCATCGCGCGGGTGGTCGAACCCTATTTCGAGGAAACGGCCTATATCGAGGCTTTGGCCCAATCCATTGAAAAGGCCTATGCCGAGATCGAGATCAGGCCGGAAATGCTGATCTGTTCCTATCACGGTGTGCCGGAACGGTATCTGCGCGAAGGCGACCCCTATCATTGCCAGTGCCAGAAAACGACGCGCCTGCTCAAGGAACGGCTGGGTTGGGACAACACCCAAATCAAGACGACGTTCCAGTCGCGGTTCGGCCCCGAAGAATGGCTGAAACCCTATACCGTGAAAGAGGTCGCACGCCTGGCCGAAGAAGACGGCATCAGGCATATCGCGGTCTGCGCCCCCGCTTTTTCCGCCGATTGCATCGAAACGCTGGAAGAGATCAACGAAGAGATCAAGGAAAGCTTTGAAGAAGCAGGCGGCGAGCATTTCACCTATATCCCCTGCCTGAATGATGATGCAGCACATATCGACGCGCTATGTGGCATCATCGACAAGAACCTCAAGGGCTGGCTGGACTGACCGAAAGGACCCAAGGTGAAGATACGCAAGACGGAACATGGTTTGACCGTCGATGCGGCTGACCTTGGCCCCTTGTTGGGTATTGCCGCAGCAGACGTACCCGCCAAGATGCGGGCAGGCGAAATCACCAGCCAATCCGAAACCGGCGTGGACGCAGATGAAGGCAGGATCAGGCTGACTTTTTGGTATGGCGGGCAAAGACTACGTCTGGTCTGCGACACCGAAGGCAATGTACTGACAACCAGTCGCGTCCCGGCGCGCCGAAATCCGCCGCGCGACATCGGCGGGTAACGAACCTTTGTTTGTAGTCGGGTTCCAATCCAGCTAAACCACGGCGACGCGCAACAAAGAGTATCCAGATGCACAGACGCATGATGATTTTCGGCCTTGTCGGAACAGCTGTTTCCGCTTGTGCGACGACAAACCGGCCTTTGGGCCCTGACGGGTTTCCCTTGCCGACGGCTTACATCATCGCACCGGGCGAGGAAGCGACAGTCAAGTTCCGCATGCTCGACAGCGTCAATGCGCTGCGGCAGGCCGGGCGACTTGCGCCGGTTGCGCTTGATGCGCAACTGAATGCTGCCGCAGCGACACATGCGCGCGACATGTCGATCCAGAACCGGCCATGGCTGTTCGGGGCCGACGGGTCCAGCCCCGTGTTGCGCGCCCGCCGTGCCGGATTCGAGGGCCGGTTTCTGGGCGAAACAATGTCAGAATCCTATGAATCAGAAATTGCGACTCTCACCGCATGGATGAACGACGAACGCACACGCGCCGTCATCATGGACCCAGATGCACGATTGATGGGCTTTTCGTGGTTTCAGGAATCAGCAGGCAAATTGTGGTGGGTGCTGAATATGGGTGCTGCCCCCGGTTTCACAGGCGGGTTTTCGTGACAGGGTCAGACCCGGCCCGTCACGCATAGATGAATATTTTAGTGCCCAGCTGGACCATGGAATAAACCTCGTCCATTTCGGTATTGCTGACAGCGATACAGCCCCAGGTCCAATCCGGCATCCCGATCCAAGGTGCTGGTGTGCCGTGAATGAAAATATCGCCCCCCGGATGGACACCCATCGCACGGGCGCGCGCGACATCAACGGCGTTCGGATAAGAGATCCCAATCGACAGGTGAAACCGGCTGTTGGGGTTTTGGCGATTGATCACATAGGCCCCTTCAGGCGTACGCCCGTCGCCTTCTTGTTGCTTGTGGTCGCGCGGGTTAAACCCGAGCGCCACATCGTATTGGCGCAGCAGCTTGTCATTATGCAACAACTGCATCTTTCGCTGTTCCTTGAACACCTGAATGCGCGTGACGTCGGGTCCGAAATAAGCCGGGGCATCTTGTTCTGTCGTAGTGGAACACGCTGCAACGCCAGCGGCGGCGCCAATCATCATTGAACGTCTTGAAATCATGTCACTGCCCAAATACGCGGTCTATGGTGCCGCTTGCGTGTTCTTTTATGGCAAAATTTTTCTGCAACCTAGCCATATTGATATCGCTAGGGTCATTTTCGTGTGAACGGTGACACGATTTCCACATGCGGCGACCAGCGAAACTGGTCGACGACCTGCACCCAGGGCATCGCAAAGCCAGCATCGACCAGCACCTTGGCGTCGCGGGCAAAAGTCACCGGATTACACGACACCATGACAATGGTCTTGATGTCAGACCGCGCCAATGCGTCGATCTGCGCCTCGGCGCCTGCGCGCGGCGGGTCAATGACCGCAGCGTCATATTTCGCTATCTCATCTGGTTCTAGCGGACGGCGGAACAGGTCGCGCGCTTCAGTCGTCACCTTGCGCAAGGTGCGACCCGCGCGCCAGCCACGGTCAAGCGCAGCTAACATGGCCGTTTCTGATTCTACTGCATGCACCTCGGCCCGCGCGGCAAGCGGCAAAGTGAAGGTACCACAGCCCGCGAACAGATCGACGATACGAGATGCGCCTTGCGTGATGGCATCGACGGCGGCCAGCAACGCGGCCTCGCCCTGCTTGGTCGCCTGCAAAAATGCGCCGGGTGGTGGCGTCACCTTGGTGCCGCCAAAATTCTGATCGGGCGGGTTGATCGTGACGACGGGTTCGTCGTTCCACACCAGCCGAGACAACCCATGCGCATTGGCCAGGGCGGCAAGCACCACGCGCAGATCGGGGGTCAGGTCCTTGTCGGTGCCAACCAGCACGTCGGCACCCAGTGCTGTCTCGGTCACGGTCAGATCAACCTCGCCCTTGCGCGACGCGGCCAGAATCGTGAGTTCTTGCAGCGCCGGCATGGTCGCAAGCAGCGCAGGCGTCACCAGCTGACAATCTGGCACGTCGATCAGCGTATGCGACGCCCTGCCGTGAAAGCCGACCAGCGCGCCCTTTTTCGTGCGCCGCCCCGCGAATTTTGCCCTGCGCCGCGACTGGGTGGGCGATGTAGCGATCGCGTGGAGCACCGGGTGCAGGCCATGTGCTGCAAGCGCGCGCGCAACAATGTCTTGTTTCCAACCTGCCACGAAATCATCGCTGGCATGTTGCATGGCACAGCCACCGCAGCTTTTGAAATGGCGACACGGCGCCGCGACACGGGCGGCTGACGGCGTGACAATCCGCATGGTCCCGTCTTGGGCAACGTCGATTTCCTCGCCCGGCAGCACGCGCGGGATAAGCGACCGGCCGTCAGAGGCGCGGCCAAGCCCCAGATGGGTCAGGCTTTCGATTGTCAGCATTTATTCCGCAGCATCCTGCACATTGATGAACCCACCCGACTGCCGGTTCCAATAGCGGGCATAAAGCCCAGCCTTGGCCAGCAATGCGTCATGGGTGCCTTGTTCCACAATGCGCCCGCCGTCAAGTACGACAATCCGGTCCATCGCCGCCAATGTGGACAGCCGGTGCGCGATGGCGATGACGGTCTTGCCATCCATGATGATGTCGAGCGAATCCTGAATTGCCGCCTCGACCTCGGAATCAAGCGCGCTGGTCGCTTCGTCCAGCACAAGGATCGGTGCGTCTTTCAGGATCGCGCGGGCGATGGCGATGCGCTGGCGCTGCCCGCCCGACAGTTTCACGCCGCGTTCGCCTAGATGGGAATCATACCCCTTGCGCCCTTTGAAATCGCGCAAGGACTGGATAAAGCCATGCGCCTCGGCCTTGGTCGCCGCCGCTTCGACCTCGGCCTGCGTGGCATCGGGCTTGCCATAGCGGATATTGTCGCGGGCGGAGCGGTTGAACATCGCCGTTTCCTGCGTGACCATCGCGATCTGGCGGCGCAGGCTTTCCTGCGTCACGTCGCGGATGTCATGGCCGTCGATCAGGACTTGCCCCTGTTCGGTGTCGTAAAGCCGCAACAGCAAGGCAACCAGCGTGGATTTCCCTGCCCCCGAAGCACCAACGATCCCCAGTTTTTCACCCGAGGCAATCGACAGGCTGACATGGTCAAGGCCCCCCGGCCCACCCCCATAGCTGAAGGTGACATCGCGCAACTCAATCGCGCCACCCTTGGGCTGCAATTGAACAGCGTCCGGCGCATCGGTCAACTGATGCGCGGGCGACAGGGTTTGCATCGCATCCTCGATCTCGCCCACATTGGCGTAGATACCCATCAACGTGAAACTGACCCAGCCTGTCATCTGCGCCAGGCGCAGCGAAATGGCACCGGCAGCGGCAATATCACCCGCAGTCGCGGCACCGACCGACCAGAAATAAAGCGTCGTGCCCACCAACAGCACGGGCAACAGCCCGCCCAGCCCCATCAGCCAGAACCGGAACGATGTGGACAACCAGCCGAAATGCACGGCGGACCCCCAATAGGTTTCCATCGCATCGGTGGCGGCGCGATCCTCGAATGCATCATGCGCGAACAGTTTGACCGTCTTGATATTGGTGATCGTATCGACAACCTGACCTGTGACCATCGCCCGTTTGGCGGCGCGCGCCTGCGACCGCGTACGGATACGCGGCATGTAGAAGGTGATCAGCCAGATATACCCCAGCACCCACAGCGCCAGCACACCCGCCGTGCGGTAATCAATCGTCAGCAGCAGCACGACCGACCCCACCAGCGAAGCCAGCGCATAGGCAACCGTCTGGATCATATCGACCACGAAATCTGTCGTCGCCCGCGCGCCCTGCATCTGTTTCTGCGCGATCCGTCCCGCGAAATCATTGTCAAAGAACGTGACCGACTGGCCCAAGGAATGACGGTGCAAACGCGACAGCACGAGGTTGTTCAGCGCAGGCCCCAGCACAACGCCTTGGAACATCCCCGACAGGCCAAGGATCACAGGCCGCAGGATCACGAAAAACGCTCCGACACCGGCCAGTAACCACAGGTTCGTGCTGAAATATGATTGCATGTCACTGCCGATGGCGGCGTCGATCACCCAACCCAGCATTAGCGCGGTTGCGACCTCTAGCAGGCCCGCAAGTGCGGATACGACAGCCCCCAGCCCGATAACCGGCATCGCCCCGCCCAGACACCAGCGCAAAAACGCCATCAGCGTCTGCGGTGGCGGCCCTACAGCGCGCTCAAAGGGGTTGATCCAGCGTTCAGGTTTCACGATGCATCTTGCCCCAGAAACCCGCCAGATTGCCGTGCCCAGAACCGCGCATATTGCCCGCCCTGCGCCAGCAACGCGTCATGCGTGCCATCCTCGATGATGCGGCCTTGGTCCATGACGATGATCCTGTCCATCTGCGCGATTGTCGAAAGCCGGTGCGCGATTGCGATTACCGTCTTGCCAGCCATCATCCCGTAAAGCGTCTGCTGAATGGCGGCCTCTACTTCACTATCTAGCGCGCTGGTCGCTTCGTCCAACAACAAGATCGGTGCATCTTTCAACATCACGCGTGCAAGAGCGATCCGCTGACGCTGTCCACCCGACAGCTTGACACCCCTTTCGCCAACACGCGCGGCGTAAGCTTGGTTTCCTTCGCTGTCCTCCAGCCCAAGGATGAAATCATGCGCCTCGGCCTGTTTTGCGGCGGCGATCATCTGGTCCTCGGTGGCTTCGGGGTGGCCGTATAGGATGTTTTCGCGCACCGACCTATGCAGCAAGGATGAATCCTGCTGGACCATCCCGATGGCACGGCGCAAGCTGTCTTGCGTAACGGTCGCGATGTCCTGTCCATCGATGGCAATGCTGCCTTGTTCGATATCGTAGAACCGCAACAGCAGCTTGACCAAAGTCGATTTGCCCGCGCCAGACTGGCCCACAAGCCCGACCTTTTCACCGGGGGCAATTTGCAGATTGATCCGGTCCAGCCCGCCTTTTTCACGCCCGTAATGATGCGACAGATCACTGATCGTGACCGCGCCCGCCGTAACGCGCAAGTCATCGCGTGAGCGGTCCAGCAGCGTGACTGGCTGCGCAATCGTCTGCATCCCTTCGGCCACCACGCCAAGTTCGCGGAAAAAGTTGCTGATCGCCCACATGATCCAGCCCGACATCGCGTTCAGCCGCAGGGTCAGCGATGTGGCCACCGCAACCACACCCAGCGTGGCCGTACCACCCCCCCACAACCAGATCGCCCAGCCAACGACCCCCACGATCAACACGCCGTTCAGCACCATCAGAACCACATCCATCAGCGTATAAAGCCGCATTTCATGCTGGAACGTGCGGCGCGCGTTTTCGATCGCATCCTTGGCATAGGCAATTTCACTGTCGTGATGCGCGAACATCTTGACCGAATGGATATTGGTATAGCTGTCGACGACGCGCCCCGTTACCACGCTGCGCGCGTTTGACGATGCCTCTGACGCGGGGCCAATCCGGCGCACGACCCAAGCCAGCAGAAACAGATATGGCAGCAGCCAGACCATCAGGGGCAGGATCAACCGCATATCGGCATCACCCAACAGGATGATCGCCCCGATGATATAGGCGATGGCAAAAGTGATCGCATCGAACAACTGAAACACGACCTCGCCCGCAGCGGGCGGGGTCTGCATGATCCGGTTGGCGATGCGGCCTGCAAAATCATCCTCGAACCAACCGACGGACTGGCGCAGCACATGGCGATGCGCGCGCCAGCGCACCAAGGTGCCAAAATTCGGCAAGATCGTGTTGTTCAGCAACATCACCTGCAACACATGTACCGCAGGCCGCAGCGTCAGGATGAACAGCGCGACAAGAATCAGTTCAGTACCGCTATCCGCCCAAACCTCGGACGGGGTGCCACCTTGCAGGATGTCGATCAGCCGCCCCAGATAGGAAATCAGCCAGATTTCCACCGCCGCTACAACGACCGACAACGCCCCTGTCACCCAGAAAACCGCGCGAAACGGTTCTGCATAAGCGCGCAGAAACGGAAATAGCCGCTTGGGCGGCGTGTCGGTCTCCTGATACGGGGTATAGGGATCGACCAGTTCTTCGAAAAACTGGAACATGATGTCTGCCTTGGGATATAGATGCCCCTGATACAGGTCTTTGCGCGAAAGGAAAACTATCCGCGCAACCGCAGGAGTAATTCTGTTTTTGTCAGCGTGAAACCTGACGCGATCCAGGCTGCCTCGGCCTTTTTCATCGCTTGCCCCAATGCTGGCCCTTGCAGGTCTGGCATCAGGTCAACGGCTTGCAGGGGAAAGGCTTGGCTGGCTGCGAATTGCGCGTTTTTGTCAATATTAGTGTCTAGTTCGTGCCCCAGAACGGCCGCCGTGATCGCTGCCGCGTTGATCGCGGCCTCAGCCCCGTGGCGATAAGCAAGCTCCGGTACGGGCAGATCGGAACGCATATGCTCCAGCGTCAGCGCATCCCGTTTGGACAAACGCAGCGCCCCTACCGGATCACCGCCCAGCGCACCAAGACGACGGATTGGCGAGGGTAACAGGCCCACCGCAGCCTCGATATGCACCAGAACGGCAAGGGGCGCGGCGTCCGCCCCTGGCAGGATTTGACCCAGCACGCCCGCCGCCGCCATCGACGCCACAGCAGGGGCGGGATCAGGAGCCGCCAGCAGCTTGAGCATTTCTGCCGTGACGCGTTCACGCGACAAGCTGGCAAGACCGTCGGTATTGGCGGCACAGGCGGCCAGCGCATCGGGATCGATTCCATCTGCCCCGTACCATGCATGAAACCGGAAAAACCGCAGGATACGCAGATAATCTTCCCTGATCCGCTGTTCCGCATCTTCGATGAACCGGACACGGCGCGCAAACAGATCAGGCAATCCGCCCAAGGGATCGACGACCATACCATCGGGTCCCGCATAAAGCGCGTTCATCGTGAAATCGCGGCGGCGCGCATCCTCGAGCATGGTATCGGCAAAGGCGACGACAGCGCGCCTGCCATCCGTTGCCACATCGCGACGAAAGGTCGTCACCTCGAAAGGGGTGTTTTTGGCAATAATAGTGACTGTTCCATGGTCGATTCCAGTAGGGATCACCTTCAGCCCCGCCGCCTTGGCAATCTGTGTGACACCATCAGGCCGTGCATCCGTCGTCAGGTCCAGATCGGCGACAGGCGCGCCCAGCAGCGCGTTACGCACGCAACCGCCGACGAACCACGCCTGATAGCCCGCATCCGTCAAAAGGCGGCACACCAGTTGAGCGGCAGGATCGGCCAACCATGCGCCCGTGACGCGTGTCATGACACGCGGTCCGCAAAGGCACGCAAAATACGCGCAGTTGCACCCCAAATGTAATAGGGTCCGTATGGCACGGCGTAATATAACCGCTTGCGCCCCTGCCAATGTCGGCCTTCGGTGCGGTACTGCGCTGGGTTGGCAAGATGGGCAAAAGGCACCTCGAACACCTCGCTAACCTCGTTCGCCTCTGGCGTAGCGTCAAAAGGGCCATGGACCACCGCCAGAACAGGCGTGATCAGATAGCCCGTCACCGTCTGGTGCGGTGGCAAAACACCCAGCACATCAACCTGATCGGACAGCAGGCCAATTTCCTCATGCGCTTCGCGCAGGGCGGCGGCGGTCAGGGTCAGATCGCCTGCATCCTGCTTGCCCCCGGCAAAGGCGATCTGACCGGGGTGGTGTTTCAACCGCGCAGACCGCTTGGTCAGGATCACGGTTTCCGTTTCGGCCCGCACGGCAAACAACACTGCCGCTGGCGTCAATTGCACCTGCGGCAGCGCGATATCGAGATTGAGGTCGAAATCACTGGATGCGCGCCCCTCGCGGGCCAGCGCATCCGTCAGGCGATGATACAGATCAGGCACTGGTATCCTTGGCTTCAAAGCCAAGGGTTTCCGGCGCAAACACGTAATGCGCCCCACAGAACTGGCAGTCGGCGGTCACATTGCCTTCGTCTGTCGTCATTGTTCTGATATCCTTGGCCGAATAGATCGACAGACTTTGGCGCACGCGGGCTTCCGAACAGGTACAGCCAAAGGTGATGGGCTGCGCGTCATAGACACGCGGGCCTTCTTCATGGAACAGGCGCACCAACAGGTCGGTCGGCGTGACAATTGGCCCGATCAGTTCGAGATCATCAACAGTATCCAGCAAGATATTCGCGCGGGTCCAGTTTTCGCCTTCGTCATCGGACAAAAGATCGACTGCGTCCAGCAATCCCTGTTCGCCTGACCCGCCTTCGCCGCTGGCAAAGGGTGATGCCTTGGGCATGTGCTGCAACATGACGCCACCGGCGCGCCAATGTGCGGCTTCACCGGGGGTCTGGCTGCGGCCATAGGTCAGCGCAAAACGGGTCGGGATCTGTTCGGATTGCGCGAAATAGGTCTGTGCACAGGCCGACAACGATCCCCCAGCCAAGGGCGTGATCCCCTGATATGGCGTCGTGCCTTCGCCCTGATCGACCAGAATCGCGAAATAGCCATTGCCGACATGGCTGAACGGTTCAGCATCATGATTCAACCGATCAGCATCATAAGACGCGTAAGCGCGGATACGCGCAGGCTGGCCGTCATCAGTCGGGCCATAGTAATCCGTTGCGATCAACCGCGCCGCCCCCGACCCGCGCACCTGCAAAGACAGTTTCCAGCGTAATTTCATCGTTTGGCCGATCAACGCGGTCAACAGCGCCATTTCGGCCACCAAAGCCTCGATTACGGGAGGATAGTCGTGCTGTTTCAAAACCTGTTCCAGCACGCCATCAAGGCGGGCGACCCGACCACGGATGTCGGATGCGTCAAGTTGGAACGGCAGGACGGTATCGTCCCAAGCGATTTTGGCGCTGAGGCTCATGGGCTTTCCTTACATGTCAGGAATTGGCATACCGCGCCTATATAGGCGGGGCAACCCGGCGTCCAAGAGGCAAGCTATGATCAAACGGTATGGCACGGTCCCAAAAGCAGGTCAGCGCTACACGACGCGCGCGGGGGTTTACGCAATCCTGCCACGCGGCGGCAAATTGTTACTGACCTACCAAGGCGACCCACATTTCGAGGTCCAATTGCCAGGCGGCGGCATCGACCCCGGCGAAAGCCCGTTGCGCGCGCTCCACCGCGAGGTGTTCGAAGAAACCGGATACCGCATCGCCGCCCCCCGCAAGCTGGGCACATTCCGGCGGTTTACCTTCATGCCGGAATACGATCTTTGGGCGGAAAAGCTGTGCCATATCTATCTGGCCCAGCCTGTCCGCCCGCATGGCCCGCCGCGCGAGCCGGGACATATGGCGATCTGGATGTCCCCTGCAGAAGCGCTGGCAGAGCTGTACAACGACGGCGATGCCGCATTTGTGGCGCAACACGCCTAGGCACGCTGCCCAGAACTTTGTGGGGCGGGACAGCTTGGAGCCTCCGGCGGGGATATTTTATTCTCGAACGATGAGGAAAGAATGCTGCAAACCGCTAAACTTTCTTCAAATCTGACACGCTCCATTTCGTTCGAGCCCAAATATCCCCGCCGGAGGCCCTTCTGCGTCGCAGACGCAGGAGGATCGGGCACATCCTTGCCCCTTCCCGCAAAACCCGCTATCGCGCAAAACAAGAGATTTTGACGCAAAGGCATCCCGCATGACCGCCCCTAAAAAAGTTGTTCTGGCCTATTCCGGTGGCCTTGATACATCCATCATCCTCAAATGGCTGCAGACCGAATACGGCTGCGAGGTCGTGACCTTCACCGCCGATCTGGGTCAGGGCGAAGAGCTGGAACCCGCCCGCGCCAAGGCGGAAATGATGGGTGCCAAATCCATCTATATCGAAGATTTGCGCGAAGAATTCGTGCGCGACTTCGTGTTCCCGATGTTCCGCGCCAATGCGCTTTATGAGGGGCTTTACCTGCTCGGCACATCTATTGCCCGGCCGCTGATCTCCAAACGGCTGGTCGAAATTGCTGCCATTGAAGGTGCCGATGCCGTGGCCCATGGTGCGACCGGCAAGGGCAATGATCAGGTACGGTTCGAATTGGCCGCTTATGCGCTGAACCCCGATATCAAGGTGATCGCGCCATGGCGCGAATGGGATCTGACCAGCCGCACGAAACTGCTGGAATTTGCCGAAGCCAACCAGATCCCCGTAGCCAAAGACAAACGCGGCGATGCGCCGTTCAGCGTGGATGCAAACCTGCTGCACACATCCTCTGAAGGCAAGGTGCTGGAAAACCCCGGTGAGGAGGCGCCCGATTACGTCTATCAGCGCACCGTTGCCCCCGAAGATGCGCCAAATACGCCCGAAATGGTGGAAATCACCTTTGAACGTGGCGATGCCGTGGCAATTAATGGCGAGGCGATGTCACCCGCCACGATTCTGACCAAGCTGAACGAACTGGGCGGAAAACATGGTGTCGGCCGCCTTGATCTGGTGGAGAACCGCTTTGTCGGAATGAAATCGCGCGGGATCTATGAGACACCCGGTGGCACAATTTTGCTCGAGGCACATCGCGGCATCGAACAGATCACGCTGGATTCAGGTGCTGGCCATTTGAAAGACAGTATCATGCCGCGCTATGCCGAACTGATCTATAACGGATTCTGGTTCAGCCCCGAGCGCGAGATGCTGCAGGCCCTGATCGACAAAAGTCAGGAACATGTAACCGGTACCGTGCGCGTGAAACTGTACAAAGGCTCTGCCAGCACCGTGGCGCGCTGGTCCGACCGGTCGCTTTATTCCGAGGCGCATGTGACGTTTGAAGATGACGCCGGTGCCTATGACCAGAAAGACGCGCAAGGGTTCATCCAGTTGAACGCCCTGCGGCTGAAACTGCTGGCATCGCGCGCACGCCGCCTGAAATGACGCTGGCGGATATCACGGCCTTGCTGCAACGGGGCGTCGATCACGCGCCATTGCAGGGGTCGCTGAAATTCGATTGCGGGGCTGACGGGGTCGTCGTGCTGGAAAACAACACGACATCGAACACCGACCGCCCCGCCGATTGCACCATCCGCATCACGCTGGACAATCTGGCGAAGCTCGTCAAAGGCAAGCTGAACCCGATGACAGGGGTCGTCACCGGCAAGCTGAAAGTGTCCGGCGATGCCCGCATTGCGCTGAAACTGGGCGAGTTGCTGAAGGGCTAAAGCTGCAATTTTTTCAAATGTTTCTCTAAACGCTTGAAAGCCTGACGGCGGCCAGTTTCTCATAGAACGGCATGGCGTCGCGGCACAGCTGCGCTGCCTCGCCCGCGAGTTCCGGCAAATCCCCCTCTGCCCCGGCAAAGCCTGTGCTTTGATGCACGGCGTTATACCAGTGGCTGGCCCATATCCCGTCTTCGGCCCTTGGGCCTGCGGGCCAGTGTAGCATCGCGGGATCGAACGCGAGATCAATCGCGGCACAGAGTTTACGCAGCATGCCTTCGGGATCGGCGCGGATATCGGCGCTGTCGATCACAACGCCGCCCAGACGGTCATAAAGCGCGGCTTGCTGCGGGTAGCCGATATCCTCCAGCGTCATGTGATCCATCTTGGCACCATAGCTCGCAATCACCCGTGCGGGATGGCGGATCAAATGCACGTTCACACATTGCGACGCCCAGTCGAGCGGGAAACCCGCGATCATGTGATGCGGCATATGTTTCATGTAGAAATGCGGCTTTTGGGCTGAAATAGTGTCTAAACAGCGCCGCCCGACCTCAGCAGGGTTGGTTTCATGCTCAGCGATGATTGCGTCCTTCATCGGATGGTCGGCCCCCGTCGCCGCCAGATAAGGCGCATAGAACGGTTCATCCCAGATCGCGCAATCGGCGCGGTTGCCAAAGGCGTACATCATCGCGGTGGACAGGTTCCGCGGGCCGGACCACATAGCGATCCTCATGATGTGGCGACCAGATCTTTGTAGAGCGCGCGCAAACGGGTCGTGACGGGGCCAAGTTCGCCGGTGCCGATAACGCGCCCGTCAATCATGCTGACGGGGGTTTGCGCGCCAAAGGTGCCGGTCAGAAACGCCTCATCCGCGCTGTAGGTGTCGACAAGGCTGAAATTGCGTTCAAAAACAGGGATGTCATTGGCGCGACACAGGCCGATGACCTTTTGGCGGGTGATGCCGTTCATGCAATAATCGCCCGTGCTGGTCCAGACCTGCCCCTTTTTCACGATAAAGAAGTTGCAGGCATTGGTCGTGTTCACGAACCCATGCACATCGAGCATCAGCGCCTCGTCCGCGCCCGCCTTTTGCGCGGCGATGCAAGCAAGGATGCAGTTCAGCTTGGAATGGCTGTTCAATTTGGGGTCTTGGGTCATCGGCAAACCACGCATATGCGGGACGGTGGCCAGTGTGATCGGGCGGGGTATTTTCGGGCGCGAATGTTCCATGATGATGACAAACGTCGGCCCCTGCTGCGACAGGTTCGGATGCTGGAAAGGCCGCGTTTTCACCCCCCGCGTGACCATCATGCGCGCATGGGCGTCGGTGGTCATGCGATTGGCCTTTTGCGTGTCTAACAAAGAAGAAATGACACCTTTTCGGTCCAACCCGACATCCAGATCAATGGCTTTCGCAGCCTCGAACAGCCGGTCGATATGGTCGTCTAGAAAGGCCCATTTGCCGTCATAAAGCCGCAACCCTTCCCACACACCATCGCCCAGCATGAAACCGCTGTCATAGACACTGATAACTGCCTGCGCCTTGGGGACGATGCGACCGTCAACATAGATCAGGATCGCGTCGTTACGGGCGTCTTGTTCGGCCTGATGGGTGGTGACGTCGGACATGGTTCAACCTCTGGACTGGAATGCCTGCACTTCGGACAGATCGGGGATCACATCGGCTGTGCCATGGCGCATGACCATCAACGCAGCCGCGCGCATCGCCTGCCCGATCGCCTGCGCCATCGGCATGCCACGATCCAGGCCCGCAAGGACATAACCGGTAAACGTATCGCCTGCACCGGTGGTATCGACAGGATCGACCTTGATCGCAGGGAAATGCTGGTGGCCAGCAGTCCCATACCAATCGGCGCCATTTGCGCCCAAGGTTACGATCACATCAGCCACGTCCAGATCGGCGGGCGTCCTACCCGTGGCTTGGCGCAGCTGGTCGGCCTCGACTGCGTTCAGGATCAAGAAATCAAGGTAGGGCAGCACCGCCATCACCCTGTCCGCATCAAAAGGTGCTGCGGCATAGGCAACGCGCAACGCCATCTTGCGACCCAGACTGGCGGCGGTTCGTTGCAGGTTGGTTTCGTTCTGGATTACCAGCCAATCACCTGTCTGCGCTTCGGCCATCGCGTTTTGCAAGGTGGTCTGCGGGATTTCGGCATTCGCCCCCGGATGCAGCAGGATCGCGTTTTCGCCCGCAGGGTCCACCATGATGACCGCCTGCGCAGTTTCAGTGTCTAACACGGCGATATTACGGGTATCCACGCCATATTCCAGTAGACGTTCTACCGCCCATAGCCCGTCATTTCCCACCGCGCCGATGTGATGCACGCGCGCCGCGGCGCGGGCAGCGGCGACGGACATATTCGCCCCTTTGCCACCAAGGAACATCTGGCGGCCTGTCGTGCTTATCGTCTCGCCGGGCGCGGGAATATGCGGCACAGCATAAACGACATCGGCATTGATCGACCCAAGGTTCCAGATGGCCATCAATCAATCCCGCAGGCGGCGATCACAGCCATGTTCAAAATATCGTTCACAGTGGACACCGTGGAACAGATCTGCACCGGCTTGCCCACGCCTGACAGGATCGGGCCGATCACGGTCGCGCCGGCCATTTCCTGCATCAATTTTACGGAAATCGACGCAGAATGCCGCGCCGGCACCACCAGCACATTGGCGGGGCCAGTCAGGCGCGAAAATGGGTAGTTTTCCTGCGCCCGTGGGTTCAGCGCAACATCCACGGTCATTTCGCCTTCGTATTCGAAATCGACGCGGCGGTTGTCCAGAACAACGGGGGCCTTGCGCATCTTTTCAGCACGCTCGGACACAGGCGACCCAAAGGTGGAAAATGACAGAAACGCCACGCGCGGTTCCAACCCCAGATCGCGGGCCACGGATGCGCCGCGTTCGGCAATATCGGCCAGATCGTTTTCATCCGGCCATTCATGAACCAGCGTATCGGTGATCAGTACGATCCGCCCCTTGTGCAGCACGGCAGTCACACCGACAGCACCATCATGCGGCTGTGCGTCGAAAACATGGTTGATCAGTTCTAGCACATGGGCCGATTTCCGGGTCGCCCCTGTCACCATGCCATCGGCATGCCCATGCGCCAGCATCAGCGCGGCAAACACATGCCGGTCGCGGGCAGCAAGCCGGTGAATATCCTGCGCATCGAACCCGTTACGCTGCAGGCGTTTGTAAAGAAACGCCTTATAGGTTTCCAGATGGATGGTGTTGGCGGCGTTCACCACCTCGATTTCATCGACAGCCTCGGCCAGACCTTCGGCGGTCAGCTTGGCGCGGACATCGTCGGACCGGCCCACGACCAGCGCCTTGCCCATGCCGGCGCGCTGGTACAGTACGGCGGCGCGCAACACGCGCGGATCATCACCTTCGGCAAAAACCACTGTCGATTGCGCGGCACGCGCCCGTGCGTTCAGGCTGCGCAGGATTGATGCTGTCGGGTCCATGCGGGATTTCAACGAAAGCTCATAGGCGTCCATATCCACGATGGGCCGCCGCGCGACGCCGGTTTTCATGCCAGCCCGCGCAACGGCGGTCGGAATCCGGTGGATCAGGCGGGGATCAAAGGGTGTGGGGATGATGTAATCACGCCCAAACGACAGTTTCTTGCCATAGGCCATGGCGACCTCGTCCGGCACATCCTCGCGCGCCAATGCGGCCAAGGCCTCGGCGCAGGCAATCTTCATCTCATCGTTGATGGCGCGGGCGTGAATATCGAGCGCACCACGGAACAGATAGGGAAAGCCCAGCACATTGTTGACCTGATTGGGGTAATCGCTGCGACCCGTGGCGACGATGGCGTCAGGGCGGACGGCATGCGCCTCCTCGGGAGTAATCTCGGGATCGGGATTCGCCATTGCGAAAATCACGGGGTTCGGGGCCATGCTGGCGACCATGTCCTGCGTGACGGCCCCTTTGGCGCTGACGCCAAGGAAAACATCGGCATCTTTCATCGCATCGGCAAGGCTGCGGGCATCCGTTACCACGGCGTGGGCAGATTTCCACTGGTTCATGCCCTCGGTGCGGCCTTGATAGATCACGCCCTTGGTATCGGCCATGATACAGTTGTCATGCCGCGCGCCCATGGATTTGAGCAGTTCCAGACAAGCGATCCCTGCTGCCCCCGCACCATTCAGCACGATTTTGACATCTTCGATCTTTTTGCCTGACAGATAGAGCGCGTTCAAAAGGCCCGCAGCACAGATCACAGCAGTGCCGTGCTGGTCGTCGTGGAACACCGGGATGTCCATTTCTTCCTTCAGCCGCTGTTCGATGATGAAACATTCAGGGGCTTTGATGTCTTCCAGATTGATCCCGCCAAAGGTCGGCCCCATCAGGCGAACAGCGTTGCAGAATGCATCGGGGTCTTCGGTGTCCAGTTCGATATCGATGGAATTGACGTCGGCAAAGCGTTTGAACAGGACGGATTTGCCCTCCATCACCGGCTTGGACGCCAACGCACCCAGATTGCCAAGGCCCAGCACAGCCGTACCGTTCGAGATCACAGCGACCAGATTGCCCTTGTTGGTATAATCATAGGCAGTGGCCGGGTTGGCAAAGATTTCCTCGCACGGGATCGCCACTCCGGGGGAATAGGCCAGCGACAGGTCACGCTGCGTGGTCATCGGCACCGTGGCCTGAATTTCCCATTTGCCCGGTGTCGGCTGCATGTGGAATTGCAACGCATCTTCGCGGGTAAGTTTGTTCTTGGCCATGTGGTTCCCCCTCTGTCCGCCATTCATAGCGGGTTCCGCCCGACACCCGCAACGGGTACATTTCGGGGTTTCGCCGCAAGGGTGCGCTGGGTAGTGTGCAGCGACGGTGCGCGGGGGCAAAATGAACACGACAGCCACACCCATGATGGCCCAATACCATGAAATCAAGGCACAGCATCCTGATGCCTTGCTGTTCTATCGCATGGGCGATTTCTATGAGATGTTTTTCGACGATGCCGTCGCCGCCGCAGACGCGCTGGATATCGCGCTGACCAAACGCGGCAAGCATGAGGATGAGGACATCCCGATGTGTGGCGTGCCTTATCATGCTGCCGAAGGGTATTTCCTCACGCTGATCCGCAAGGGATTTCGTGTCGCTGTCTGCGAACAGATGGAAAGCCCGGCCGAGGCCAAGAAACGCGGCCACAAGTCGGTGGTCCGGCGCGAGGTCGTGCGCCTTGTCACGCCCGGGACATTGACCGAAGATTCCTTGCTCGATGCGCGGCGGCACAATTATCTGGTGGCGTTTCATGTGGTGCGTGACCAAGGCGCGATAGCCTGGGTCGACATTTCGACAGGGGCGTTTCATGTGATGCCTTGCGCGGGGGCGAAACTGGGGCCGGAACTGGCACGTTTGACCCCGCGCGAAGTGATCGTAGTCGACAGCGCACAAGGTGATTGGTCAACGTTAGTGTCTGAATCTAACGCTGTGTTAACGACATTGGGGGCGTCAGCTTTTGACAGCACCGCAGGCGAAAAACGGCTTTGCGCGTTGTTCAAGGTCGGATCGTTGGATGCTTTTGGTGCGTTTGAACGCGCCGAGATCGCGGCGATGTCTGCCGTGGCAGAATATCTGGAGATCACGCAGCGCGGCAACCTACCGCTGCTGCGCCCACCCGTGCGTGAAACCCAGAAATCCGCGATGCAGATCGACGCTGCGACACGGCGGTCGCTGGAATTGACCCATGCACTTGCGGGAGGACGGCAAGGGTCGCTGCTGGCCTGTATCGACCGGACGGTGACAGCGGGTGGCGCGCGATTGCTGGAACGGCGGCTGGCATCGCCCAGCTGCGATCTGGGGATCATCACCGCGCGGCAGGATGCAGTGGCCTTTATGCTGGACCAGACACGGTTATGTGATGATATACGCAGCGATTTGCGCGGCACGCACGATCTGGACCGCGCTTTGTCGCGGCTGGCGCTGGACCGGGGCGGGCCGCGCGACATGGCGGCGATCCGCAACACGATTGCACAGGCGGCGCGACTGCCAGTGCATCCAGACATGCCACCGCTGCTGGCCAATGTGGCGCGAGATTTGGCTGGGCATGACGTGTTAGTCGCGCTTCTGGATGCCGCATTGATCGCCGAACCGCCACTGCTGGCGCGCGATGGCGGGTTTATCGCCGCAGGCTATGACGCGGAACTGGACGAGGCGCGCAAGCTGCGCGACGAAGGCCGGTCCGTGATCGCGGGGATGCAGGCCGATTTCATCGTACAGACGGGGATCTCCTCGCTCAAGATCAAGCATAACAATGTTCTGGGCTATTTTATCGAGACCACCGCGACCCATGCGGAAAAGATGCTGGCCCCACCGTTGAACGACACCTTCATCCACCGCCAGACCACCGCCAACCAAGTGCGTTTCACAACGGTAGAGCTGTCAGAGATAGAAACCCGCATCCTGAACGCAGGCGGGCATGCATTGGAGATTGAAAAGCGGCTCTATTCCAGCCTGAAAGACGCTATTCTGGCGCAGGCAGGGCCACTTGGTGCGCTGGCACGCGCCCTGGCGGAGGTGGATCTGGCAAGCGCGCTCGCGCATCTGGCACGCACCGAAAACTGGGTGCGGCCAAAGCTAGACGACAGCCGCGCCTTTGCGATCACCGGCGGGCGGCATCCGGTGGTGGAAATGGCCCTGCAAAAGCAGGGCGCGCCCTTTGTCGCCAATGATTGCACGCTGACAGATGCAAGGGTCTGGTTGCTGACCGGACCAAACATGGCGGGTAAATCGACCTTTCTGCGGCAGAATGCGCTGTTGGCGATCCTCGCGCAGATGGGCGGATTTGTACCTGCCCAGGCTGCACATATCGGCATCGTCAGCCAGATTTTCAGCCGTGTAGGCGCATCGGACGATCTGGCGCGCGGGCGGTCCACCTTTATGGTCGAAATGGTGGAAACGGCAGCGATTCTGAACCAAGCCGACGACCGGGCGCTGGTTATACTAGATGAAATCGGGCGCGGTACGGCGACCTATGACGGGTTGTCGATTGCTTGGGCGACGCTGGAACATCTGCATGATGTGAACCGCTGCCGCGCGCTGTTCGCTACGCATTACCATGAGATGTCGGCGCTGTCAGCCAAGCTGGATGGCGTGGAAAACGCCACCGTCACGGTCAAGGAATGGGACGGCGACGTGATTTTCCTGCACGAGGTAAAGCGCGGTACGGCGGATCGCAGCTATGGTGTGCAAGTGGCACGGCTGGCGGGGTTGCCGCAGGTCGTGGTGGACCGCGCCAAGGTGGTGCTGGAAGCATTGGAAAAAGGCGAACGAGAGGGCGGGCGCAAGGCATTCGTGGACGATCTGCCATTGTTTGCGGCGATGCCCGCGCCGCCGCCCGTGAAACACCAAGTGTCAGAGGTTGAGGCGCGGTTGAAAGGCGTGATGCCGGATGAACTGACGCCAAAGGATGCCTTGGCCCTGATTTATGAATTGCGCGGGATGGTAGGGTCGGGGTGAAACCCCGACCTACGATGCCGGTGTTGACGATACGCCGACTTGTGCAGGGCGCAGGAGACGGTCGTGCAGCATGAATCCTTCGGCAGCGACCTGAATGATGTCGCCGGCCTTGGTGCCAGGCAACGGAGCCTCGAACATCGCCTGATGCAGTTGCGGATCGAAACGGTCGCCGACCTGCGGCACAATTGGATCGATCCCGTGCTTTTTAAAGACGGAGATCAACTCGCGCATTGTGAGTTCGACACCTTCGAGCAGCGCTTTGTTGATGTCCTGTTCAGCCTCATCGGCGGACATCAGCGCGCGGCGCAAGTTATCGTAGATCGGCAGCATGTCGCGGGCGAAACGGGCGCTGCCGTAGTTTTCAGCCTCGCGCCGGTCGCGGTCGGCGCGTTTGCGGGTGTTTTCCGCATCAGCCAATGCGCGCATGAATTTATCACGGAATTCGTCACGCTCGGCGCGCAGCGCTTCTAACTCTTCGATGCCAGCCTCGGGGGCTTGATCCATCATATCGCCTTCGGCGGCCATTTCATCGAGGCTTTGGTATGCGGCGTCTTTGTCGGCCATGTCTGTCTTCCTTCAGGAACGGTCGGCAATCATTTTGCCCACCAACTGTGCAGTATAATTCACGATTGGCACGATCCGGCCATAATTGAGCCGAGTCGGGCCAATGACGCCCACGGCGCCAATGATCTTGCGGTCGGCGTTCATATAAGGGGAAACGACCAGAGATGAACCCGTCAAAGAGAACAATTTGTTCTCGGACCCGATAAAAATCCGCACACCATCGCCATCCTGAGCGAGATCAAGAAACTGGGCGATGTCACGCTTGCGTTCCAGATCATCGAAGAGCGATCGGATGCGCTCCAAATCGCCTTCGTTTTCGTTATCAGTCAACAGGTTGCCACGCCCCCGCACAATCAGCCGTTCGGTGGATTCGCCTTCGTTTTCCCATAAAGCAAGGCCGCTTTGCACCAGTTCGGCGGCCAGGGTGTCAATCTCGCGACGGCGGGCCTTGATTTCGCGTAAAATCACCTGCCCCAGCTCGGACAGGGTATGCCCTTCGGCAATCGCATTCAGGAAATTCGCCGCCTCGCGCATGGATGACGGGGTTTGGCCGGGGGGTGGCGTGAAAATTCGGTTTTCGACATGACCATCGGCAAAGACCAGCACCACCAGTGCGCGGTCCTTGTTGAGGGACACGAATTCGATATGCTTGATTGCGGCCTCGTGTTTCGGTGTCAAGACAAGGCTGGCGCCATGTGTCACACCCGACAGCGCCTGCCCAACCTGATCCAGCATCGTGACGACATCGCTGTCAGCGGATTGCATCGTCTGGTCGATGGCTTGCCTGTCCTTGCCATCCAGGTCACCGATCTCCAGCAAGCCATCGACGAACATCCGAAGGCCAAGCTGCGTAGGCACACGGCCTGCACTGACATGAGGGCTGCCCAAAAGGCCGAGATATTCAAGATCTTGCATCACGTTGCGGATCGTGGCGGCGCTGACCTTTTCGGACAGCGTGCGTGTCAGGCTGCGCGAGCCGACCGGCGCACCGCTTTCCAGATAGCCTTCGACGACGCGCCGAAAGACTTCGCGCGAACGGTCGTTCATCTGGGTGATGTTCGGGGTTTGGTCTGACACTTTGTCCTCTTTCAGGGCGCCGGCAGTAAAGGCCAAGTTCTGCGATCCGTCAATCGGGGTTGGATTTCAGATCTTTGCATACTATGCCCGCAAGGCAAGCAACAGGAGTATTCCCATGCGTCCATCCGGCCGTCAGATCAATGAAATGCGCAACGTGACAATCGAGACTAATGTCACGATGCATGCCGAAGGGTCCTGCCTGATCAAATGCGGCAATACCCATGTGCTGTGTACCGCGACGATCGACGACCGCGTGCCACCGTTCTTGAAGAATTCCGGTCTAGGCTGGGTGACTGCTGAATACGGGATGTTGCCGCGCGCGACAAATACACGGATGCGGCGCGAAGCAAAAGAAGGCCAATCCGGCCGGACACAAGAGATCCAGCGCCTGATCGGGCGGTCATTGCGCGCCGGCGTGGACCGTGTGGCCTTGGGTGAACGGCAAATCATCGTGGATTGCGATGTCATTCAGGCGGATGGTGGCACGCGCTGTGCGTCGATCACCGGCGGATGGGTCGCGCTGAAACTGGCGGTGCTGAAGTTGATGAAAACGGGGCAGATCATCAGTGATCCGCTGGTCGATCCGGTGGCGGCGATTTCCTGCGGGATCTATGCTGGGCAGGAAGTGTTAGACCTCGATTATCCCGAAGACAGCGAAGCAGGAGTCGATGGCAATTTTGTCATGACCGGCGGGCGGTTGGTCGAAGTGCAGATGTCAGCGGAAGGGGCGACCTTTAGCCGTGCGCAGATGGACGGGCTGCTGGGCTTGGCCGAGAAAGGTGTGGCTGAATTGACGGCCCTGCAACTGGCCGCGGTACGCTAATGCGCAGGTTTGCGGGCGACCGTCTGTTGGTCGCGACCCATAATCAGGGCAAGCTGGACGAAATTGCCGATCTTCTGTCACCGTTTGGCGTGATGCTGTCCAGCAACGCCGATCACGGGTTGCCGGAACCAGAGGAGACCGAGACGACCTTTGTCGGCAACGCGCGGATCAAGGCGCATGCGGCGGCACAGGCCACTGGCTTGCCCGCCCTTTCCGACGACAGCGGGATCACGATTGACGGGCTGGGCGGCGCGCCGGGGGTCTATACGGCGGATTGGGCCGAAACGCCGCAAGGGCGCGACTTTGGCATGGCGATGAACCGCGCATGGGCGGAGCTGGAGGCGGCAAGAGCCCCGTTTCCGCGTCTGGCGCAGTTTCGCTGCACACTGGTGCTGGCCTGGCCGGATGGCCATGATGAGGTGTTCGAAGGTGTCATGGCAGGGCAGATCGTTTGGCCGATGCGGGGCGATCAGGGGCATGGCTATGACCCTATCTTTCAACCCGAAGGTTATGCCCAGACATTTGGCGAAATGGACCGCTGGGAGAAGAATAAGATCAGCCATCGCGCCGATGCTTTCGCCAAGTTGATTGCAGGCTGTTTTGGCTGAGGATTGGGAACACGGAGGCTTCGGCCTTTATATCCATTGGCCATTTTGTCAGGCCAAATGCCCCTATTGCGATTTCAATTCGCATGTTGTGACGCAGATCGACCACAAGGCATGGGAATCTGCTTATCTAAGCGAAATCAGTAGGTTGGGTGCCGAGACGGAAGGCCGTATCCTACGGTCAGTGTTCTTTGGGGGCGGCACACCCAGCATGATGGACCCCGCGGTTGTCGATGCGGTTCTAACACGGGTGCGCGCGACTTGGCCGATGGCCAATGATATCGAGATCACGCTGGAAGCGAACCCGACCTCGGTTGAGGCCGAGCGGTTCGCCGGATATCGTGCCGCAGGTGTGAACCGTGTCTCTATGGGGATACAGGCGCTCAATGATCCCGATCTGAAAGCATTGGGGCGTTTGCACGGGCGAGATGAGGCCTTGCGGGCTTTTGAAATCGCACGGGGCGTATTTGATCGGGTGAGTTTTGATTTGATCTATGCGCGGCAGGGGCAAACATTGGCGGCGTGGGAAGCTGAATTGGCTGAGGCATTGAGCCTCGCCGTGGATCATCTGTCGTTGTATCAGCTGACGATCGAGGATGGGACGGCCTTTGGTGATCGTTATGCCGCTGGCAAGCTGCGGGGATTGCCAGATGATGATGCAGCGGCGGATATGTATGCGCTGACACAAGAGGTTTGCACGGCGCATGGGTTTGCAGGCTATGAAGTATCCAACCACGCGCGGGCCGGATGTGAAAGCATCCATAATCAGATTTATTGGCGCTATGGTGATTACGCAGGGATCGGACCAGGTGCGCATGGGCGGCTGACACTGGGTGGTCACCGCCATGCGACCGAGGCAGAGCTATCGCCGCTGGCGTGGTTGTCTCAGGTCCGCAAGATCGGCAATGGCGACCTGACACGCAGCATGCTGGATGATGCGGCACAGGCGACGGAACGCCTGTTGATGGGAATGCGATTGACCGAAGGTGTGATGTTGGAGCGGCTTGATATCGCAGCTTTATCAAGCAAGATCAGTTATCTATCTGACATAGGCATGGTGGAAATTGAACAGGGCAGATTGCGTGCGACAGCGGCGGGCCGACCCGTGCTGAATGCTGTCTTGCGGGTTTTGCTAGAGGATTAATTCCCAGCCAAGGCGCGCAGCAAATCGTCAAGCTGATCCAGGGATTTGTAACTGATCGAGATCTTACCGCCTTCATCCCCCGCCTTGTGATCAATCGTGACCTTCATGCGCAACGTCGCTGAAAGTTCATTCTCGATCTGGATCGTGTCAGGATCTTTGGGTACTGGCGCACCCGTTACTGAGCGACGTTTTAGTGCCGGACCTTTCTTGGCGAGGTTTTCAGCCTCGCGCACCGAGAGTTTCCGCTGGATATATTCGCGCGCGAGCATCACCGCCTGCGGATGGCCGACAAGCGTGCGGGCATGACCAGCCGTCAGCGCGCCGGAGACAAGGTAGCCTTGCACCTCTTCGGGCAGCGATAGAAGCCTAAGAAGATTGGCAATATGGCTGCGGCTTTTGCCCAGAGCGGTCGCCATCTGGTCTTGGGTATGGCCAAATTTGTCCATCAGCTGACGATAGCTGGCAGCCTCGTCAACCGCATTGAGATCGGCCCGCTGGATGTTTTCGATAATCGCTACTTCGAGAACTTCTGTATCGGTGTAATCGCGCACCAGCACAGGAATGTCATGCAGTTTAGCTATCTGAGCGGCACGCCAGCGGCGTTCACCTGCGACAATCTCGTAGCTGTCAGGGTCTTGTGGCGACAACCGAACGATCAGAGGCTGGATGATCCCCTTTTCAGCAATGGATGCTGCCAATTCGCGCAACGCGTCTTCGGCGAAGGTGCGGCGGGGCTGGTCAGGGTTGGGGCGGATGCGTTCGACCGGGACGATCATGTCAGGTCGTGGAGGGCTGGTCGTGGATGCTTCGGGCTGGCCGACATCGGACATCAGGGCAGACAGGCCCCTGCCCAGACCGCGCGGATTTTTGGTGCTGCGTGCCATGATGCTAGACCCTTTGTTTCTTTGATTTCTTGATAACTTCGCGGGCCAATGCGCGGTAGGCGATACTGCCTTTGGACGACGAATCATAGGTGAGTACCGGCATGGCAAAAGACGGAGCCTCACTGAGGCGGACGTTGCGCGGGATCACTGTCTTGAACACCATGTCACCCATGTTATCGCGCGCGTCTTGTTCCACTTGCAGCGACAGGTTGTTCCGACCGTCATACATTGTAAGCACAATCCCTTCGATCCGAAGATCAGGGTTAGCGGACTGGCGGACGTCACGGACGGTCAGAATGAGTTGCGATAGGCCTTCGAGGGCGAAGAATTCGCTTTGCAGCGGAACAAGGATGGAGTGGGCAGCGACCATCGCATTCACCGTCAATATGTTGAGTGATGGTGGGCAATCGATCAATATATAGTCGTATCCGGTGACAGATTGAAGCGCATTGCGCAGCAGAAAACTGCGTTTCTTGTTGTCCAGCAGTTCCATATCAGCAGAGCTGAGGTCTGTTGTCGCCGGGACGATCATCAAACCGGCAACATTTGTAGGCTGCGTCGCCTCCAACACTGTCGAATCACCAGACAGGACGTCGTATGTTGTGATGTCGCGCTGATCTGTCGCAACACCAAGACCTGTAGAGGCGTTTCCCTGCGGATCAAGGTCGATCAACAGGACACGTTTTTTCAGCTCTGCCAACGCCGCGCCTAGGTTGATCGTGGTGGTTGTTTTGCCCACCCCACCCTTTTGATTCGCGATAGCGATGATTTTTGGCCCAGCTTCTGCGATATCAAGCGGCACGGCATATCCTTTGAATCAAGAGCAGTCGCGCCTCAGGATCAGTCAAACTAGGCTGCTCTTCAAGCTCAAAGAGCCAATTCTGACGCGCCTCGGCAATTTCTGTGCTGGCCTGCCTGCCTTTGTGCATGATCGCGAGGCCAGCGGGGTGAATGTGCTGCATAATAAGCGGTAACAGAAACGAAACGCTGCCCAAGGCGCGCACCGAAACAACATCTGCGCCAGCTGGCGGGACCTCTTCGATACGATCTGCAAGCACACGCGCCGTCAGGCCCAGCTCTCGAATGGCGGTTCGCAAAAAAGCCACTTTGCGCTGGTCACTTTCGATCAAAACAAACTGCGCATCCGGATGGCGCGCCTTGCCAAGGATCGCAGCAACGATACCCGGAAATCCACCACCACTACCAATATCCAGCCAGAGGTGAAAATCATCAGGCGCATGGCGGTAGACCTGCACGGAGTCAACAACGTGACGATCCCATATCATAGCATGAGAACTGGCGCTGATCAGATTAATCTTGGGCGTCCATTTTAGGACAAGCGCCGCGAAGGCCTGCAAATCTGCCAATGTTTCACGTGAAACATCGATGCCACCAACGTCCACCATTTCGTCAGGTCCCAGTCGCTGCCAGCGCATGTCGCTTGATTGCGCCAATCAACAGCATCAGTGCGGCTGGCGTCATCCCTTCTATCCGGCCCGCCTGCGCAATGGAGACTGGCCGGGTTTTTTGCAGCTTGGTGACCAGTTCTGTCGATAACCCGCGCACACCCAGATAATCGAGGCCGTCCGGGATCAACTGCGCCTCGTCCCGCTCCAAGGCTGAAACGTCCCTTTCCTGGCGCAAAATGTAATGCGCATAAAGCGCATCTTTCTTGACCTGCTCCTGTATCTCCGGCGCAATATCTGATGTTTCTGGCGAAATTTGCATAAGTTGTGCAAAGCCAAAGTCCGCTAGCGCCAAAGCTTCCAATGCAGTTTTGCGTGGACCATCGGGATTCAGCTGAGCGCCAGCTGCAGTAATATCGCGTGCGGACAGATAGATTTTTCCGAGCCGTGACTTTGCATCGGTAATCTTATCCATCTTGGCGCTGAACACTGACCACCGTAGCTCACTAATACAACCGATTGCGCGTCCGCGCGCTGTCAGGCGTTGATCCGCATTATCCGCACGCAGCGACAGCCGGAATTCTGCCCGTGAGGTGAACATGCGGTAAGGTTCCGATACACCGCGAGTGATCAAATCATCAATCATCACGCCGATATAAGATTCCCGCCTGCTGAACAGAACGGGCTCTTTATCAAGAGCCGCCGCGGCGGCATTCAGCCCTGAAACCAGTCCTTGTGCTGCAGCTTCCTCATATCCTGTCGTGCCGTTAATCTGCCCGGCAAGGTACAACCCCGGCACATCACGTAATTCCAACGTTGGCCGTAGGGCGCGTGGATCGACATAATCGTATTCTATGGCGTAGCCTGGCTGCAAGATGGTGGCGTTTTCTAGCCCATGGATGGACCTGACATAATCCAGCTGCACATCTTCGGGCAGTGATGTCGATATCCCGTTCGGATAAATTGTGTGATCGTTCAAGCCTTCGGGTTCCAGAAAGATCTGATGCGATGTTTTGTCGGCAAAACGCACAACTTTATCCTCGATCGAAGGACAATAGCGCGGCCCAACCCCGTCTATATGGCCGCCATACATTGCCGATCGTCCAAGGTTTGCACGAATAATATCGTGTGTTTGCTCATTCGTGTGGGTAATCCCACAATTGACCTGCTGCGCAAAGACAGATTTCGACAGAAAGGAAAACAACACCGGATCATCGTCAGACGGCTGACTTTCCAAAATATCCCAGCGAATGGTCCGCCCGTCCAGGCGTGGTGGTGTACCCGTTTTTAACCGTCCCATCGGCAAACCGAAGCCATCCAGCCGTTCGGCCATATGCACAGACGGATCATCACCCATACGCCCACCGGGGCGGGACACCTCACCGATGTGAATAACGCCACGCAGAAAGGTGCCCGTCGTCAGGATGACGTTTTTTGATGTGACCATCTGGCCGTCGCGTAGATAAATACCGGCGACGCGGTCTCCGTCCATCACCAAATCAGTGGCTTCACCTTCCAGAATTGTCAGATTGGGTTGCGCGGCCAGCACCGCCTGCATCGTGTCACGATAAATCGCCCGATCCGTTTGCGCCCGCGGTCCCTGAACGGCGGGGCCCTTTTTTCGGTTCAGCAAGCGGAACTGAATCCCCGCCCGATCAGCAACCTGGCCCATCGCGCCATCAAGCGCATCAATCTCACGGACAAGATGACCCTTGCCCAATCCACCGATTGCAGGGTTGCAAGACATGACGCCAATTGACCGACGCGTCAATGTGACCAGCACCGTCCGTGCACCCATGCGCGCAGCGGCATGTGCAGCTTCGCTACCCGCATGGCCACCACCGATAACGATGACGTCATAGTCATAATGTTTCACGTGAAACACTCCTCATTTGCCGATGCAAAAACTGGAAAATATCTCGTCCAGCACCTGTTCTACATCAACGCGGCCGACAAGGCTATCCACTGCGCGGATGGCTGTCCGCAGATCCTCGGCGATCAGGTCCAGCATACCGTCTTCGGCATCCAGCCACGCCCCGGCATCATCCAGTGATGTCACAGCGCGGAGCAAGGCGACCCGATGCCGCTCCCGCATCGCCAACCCAACGGACGCAACACGCCTGCCCAATTCCCCTGAAATCAGTGCAATCAGCGCCTCAACACCCATCCCCGACAGCCCGGAAACGGCAAGCCCACCACCGGCCCCTGTATCGGCCTTAGCCCGAACATAGATATCGCCCGCCGCCAGATCATGTGATGGCACCGGCGCATCCAGCAGCATATGAACGCGCATATCTGCCTGTTCCGCACGCGCACGCGCACGCGCAACGCCCAAGCTTTCAACAAGGTCATCAGTGTCCCGCAGGCCCGCCGTATCCAGCAGCGTCACAGGGATACCGTCAAGATCCAGGCGCACCTCGATCACATCACGCGTTGTGCCGGCAATTTCGGATGTGATTGCCACATCACGCCGTGCCAACCGGTTCATCAGGGTAGATTTTCCAACATTCGGCGCCCCGACAATCGCCACCTCAAACCCGTCGCGCAACCGCTCAGCCATGCGTACACCGGCAGCCTCGCGGGCCATCTCGCTGCGCACAGCCTGCAACAAGTCGCGCACTTCCGGCACGACGTCGACCGGCACATCCTCGTCTACAAAATCAATCGTTGCCTCAAGCAACGCCGCCGCACGGATCAATCTTTTCCGCCAGCTATCGGCAATCTCGCCCAAAGCTCCGGAAAATACGCGTACAGCTTGTCTTCGCTGGCTTTCCGTTTCAGCGTCAATGAGATCGGCCAACCCTTCAACTTGCGCAAGATCCAGCCGTCCATTTGTCAGCGCGCGGCGCGTAAATTCACCAGCCTCTGCAGGTCGCATCGCCGGATCATCGCCAAGAATACGCAGCACAGCCGAAACAACGGCAGGACTGCCATGCAAATGCAGCTCAACCACGTCTTCACCGGTAAAGCTTTTGCCATCCGCAAACCGTAGCACGAGCGCTTCGTCAACCAGATCACCTGCACGGTCGCGCAAAGCACGCAATCCGCGCGCCACCGGCACGTCTCCCATCAACCTCGCGGTAGATGCAAACGCCTCTGGTCCGGAAATGCGTATAACTGCAACGCCTGCCCGTCCCCGGGCAGTGGCAAGTGCAAAAATCGTATCCATATCTCTAACTCATTGTCTTAAAACAATAAGTTAAGTGTTCATCGAGTCAAAAAAGTCTGAATTCGTCTTTGTCTGCTTCAACTTCCCGATCAGGAATTCGATCGCATCTGTTGTCCCCATCGGGTTCAGAATACGGCGCAGCACATAGGTCTTGGCAAGGTCTGATTTCTCGACCAGCAATTCCTCTTTCCGCGTCCCGGACTTCAGAATATCCATCGCTGGGAACACGCGCTTATCAGCAACCTTGCGGTCCAGAACAATCTCGCTGTTGCCAGTGCCTTTGAACTCTTCAAAAATCACTTCGTCCATCCGGCTGCCAGTATCAATCAGCGCCGTTGCGATGATGGTCAGCGAACCGCCTTCTTCGATGTTGCGTGCCGCACCAAAGAACCGCTTGGGCCGCTGCAATGCATTTGCATCCACGCCACCCGTCAGCACCTTACCAGACGACGGCACTGTCGTGTTGAACGCGCGACCCAGCCGTGTGATCGAATCCAGCAGGATCACCACATCACGCTTGTGCTCTACCAACCGTTTGGCCTTCTCGATCACCATTTCAGCCACAGCAACGTGGCGCGTCGCTGGTTCATCGAACGTCGACGACACGACCTCACCCTTCACCGACCGCTGCATATCGGTCACCTCTTCAGGCCGCTCATCGATCAGCAAAACGATCAGGTAACATTCCGGGTGATTTTTCTCGATCGAATTGGCGATGTTTTGCAACAGCACCGTCTTGCCTGTCCGCGGTGGTGCAACAATCAACGATCGCTGTCCTTTCCCGATCGGCGCAACTAGGTCGATGATCCGCGCAGACCTGTCCTTGACCGTCGGATCAGCAATTTCCATCGTCAACCGTTCTTCGGGGTACAATGGGGTCAAGTTATCAAACGCAACTTTGTGACGCGCCCGTTCCGGATCTTCAAAATTGATCCGCTCGACCGATGTCAAAGCGAAATACCGCTCATTATCGTTCGGTTCCTTCATCACGCCTTCCACCGTATCACCGGTTCGCAGCGAATACTGCCGGATCATATCAGGCGAAACATAGATATCATCCGGTCCTGGTAGGTAATTCGCCTCTGGCGAGCGCAGAAAACCAAATCCGTCCTGCAAGACTTCCAGCACACCATCACCGCCGATAACCCATTCGTCATCCGCACGTTCTTTTAGGATTGCGAACATCATGTCGCCCTTGCGCATGGTCGAGGCGTTCTCAATCTCCAGCTCTTCTGCCATCGACAAAAGGTCTTTCGGGCTCTGGGCCTTCAGATCGGCAAGGTTCAAACGGTCTTGTTGCATGCGAAAATCCAGTGCTGGCATCAAAACCAGCGAGAGAGGGACGGAAGGGGAAATTAATGACCCGGACGGATCACAAGCATCTGGTAATAGCGGATGCCTGCAGAGTCAACGTGCCTTCAAAATGGTCGCACGATCACAGCCGTCACGATCACGACCATCAAAACCGTCGGCACCTCATTGAACAACCGATACGTCCGTCCAGAGCGTGTGTTTTGCCCTGCAGCAAATTCCTTGCGGCGCTTTGCCATCCAGCCATGCGCCGCCGTCATCGCCAGTACAGAAACAATCTTGATCCATGACCAAGCAGCACCCCAATCGAAGACGCCCATGGACAGCAGCACAAGCCCTGCCAGCCACGCTACGATCATCGCCGGATTCATGATCAACCGTAGCAGCTTTTCTTCCATGATCTGAAAGGTCTGATCAAGCTCTGATCCCACCGCTGACCTCTCAGCATGATAAACAAAAAGCCGAGGTAGATAGAATAAACCAGCCATCCAGGCGATCACAGCCATGATGTGCAGCGCTTTGATCCAAGGATACAGGCTGAAATACAGGTCGGGCATCGGATACTCGCTTTGACTGGGTCAGACCTCTTAAATAATTATATAGATAGAAAGAAAAGATGATGTTGAATTTAGTGCATCATTTTCCTGTGGTTTCTTTTTTCATCCGCAGACTTATCAACAGCACCACACGCCTGAAAATAAACATCGCTGATAATCCATATTTAAAAAAATATGTTCGTAACCAGCATGTTACGAGACTTTTTTCGCCGCGCTATCAAACTAACATGTGCCTTGACAGCTGCTCACTCAACGATTCGTCCACAGCCAGTACTTATACTTTCCCACGGTGGAAAAGACTGGCTGGTCGCGCGAACAAGCCTAGGTTCTTCCACAGCCTGGCGGTAACAGGGTTTTCAAGCTCGGCTTCCGGCCCCATTGTGACCACGTTTTCCATCGGGTTATCCACATGCAAGACAAGATTATCCTCGCGTCCGGTTCAGCGATCCGTGCAGAACTACTCCGTAAAGCCGATGTTGCCTTCACAGTGCAGATCGCACGGATAGACGAAGACGCTGTGCGCGCATCCTTGCAAGCTGACAACGCGTCACCGCGCGACATCGCGGATACTTTGGCTGAACTCAAGGCGCAAAAGGTGGCCTCGAAACACCCTGATACGCTGGTTATCGGGTGTGACCAGATCCTTGCTCTTGATCAGGATATTCTAACTAAGCCGGACACAAAGGCCCAAGCATTGGATCAGCTACGCACGTTGCGCGGGCGCAAGCATCAGCTGCTCTCAGCCGCTGTTATCTATGGCGATGGCAAGCCGCTTTGGCGTCACGTCGGGACCGTGCGCCTTCACATGCGTGACGCCTCCGATGACTATCTCGCCGCCTATGTCGACCGAAACTGGGACAGTATCCGGCATGCTGTCGGTTCCTATAAGCTCGAAGAAGAAGGCGTGCGTCTTTTTACACGCATCGAAGGAGATTATTTCAATGTTCTTGGCCTGCCTTTGCTTGAACTCTTGTCATATCTGACGCTTCGCGGAACATTGCAGACATGACAGATTTTCCCCGCGCCGGTGTGATCGGCAACCCGATCAGCCATTCCCTCTCGCCTAAGCTGCACGGCCATTGGCTGCGGCGCTACGGTATCAACGGCAGCTACGATGCCCTGCAGGTCACTGAAGATGGCTTAGAGCGTACGCTACGGTCTCTGCCGGCCCAAGGTTATGTCGGCGTGAACGTCACACTCCCCCACAAAGTTGCGGTCTTGCAGATCGCTGACCAATTGACTGACCGTGCCACGCTGATCGGTGCCGCAAATACATTGACTTTCAAAGATGACGGAAGAATTTTTGCAGATAATACAGATGGTTACGGGTTTCTAGAAAACCTGCGTCAAGGTGCGCCCGGCTGGGATGCCAAGACCGGACCGGCAGTTGTCTTTGGCGCCGGTGGCGCCGCCCGTGCCGTGCTCGTTTCCCTGATCGAGGCTGGCGTGCCCGAAATCATCCTTACCAACCGTACCCGCCCAAAGGCTGAATCCCTGCGCGCCGATTTTGGTGCGCGGATCAGGATTGTCGATTGGGTACAGGCAGGCTCTGTCCTGTCTGATGCCGCCACGGTGGTGAACACGACCTCGCTTGGGATGAAGGGTGGGCAGGAATTCCGCGTGCCGCTGGATGGTTTGCGCTCCGGCACCGTTGTCACCGATATCGTTTATACGCCGCTGCGCACCAAATTCCTTGATGCCGCCGCTGAAAAAGGCTGCGTGACTGTAGACGGTCTGGGCATGTTGTTGCATCAGGGCGTGCCCGGGTTTGAACGCTGGTTCGGCAAACGGCCAGAGGTGGATGACGACTTGCGTCGTGTCGTCCTGTCATGACGCATCACCTTGGCCTGACAGGGTCGATCGGCATGGGCAAATCCACGACAGCCCAGATGTTCCGCGATGCTGCTGTGCCGGTCTGGGATGCTGACGCTAGCGTGCATACACTATACGCAAAGGGCGGCGCAGCTGTTCCCCTTCTTGGCGCTGTCTTTCCTGATGCCATCATTGATGGTGCAGTGTCACGCGATAAACTAAAACACATTATTGCGAATAATCCTTCAGGATTGGCTAAAATAGAACATATTGTCCATCCGTTGGTCGCGGCAGACCGGCGCGCCTTTGTGGCAAATCACGATGCCCCGCTTTTGGTTTTCGACATTCCATTGCTGTTCGAAACAGGTGCGGATAGCTGGCTGTCCTCTGTTCTTGTCGTGACTGTGCCGCCCGCGGTGCAGCGCGACCGTGTGCTGGCCCGTCCGGGCATGACGCCACAGCATCTTGACCAGATCCTGCAACGCCAGATGCCCGATGCTGAAAAACGCGCCCGCGCCGATCACGTGATCGAGACGCTGACGCTGGACGGCACCCGCGTCGCCGTGCAAGAACTGATCGGCAAGCTGACGGGATAAGACATGCGCGAAATCGTTCTCGACACCGAAACCACCGGCTTTGAACCCAGCGAAGGCGACCGCATCGTTGAAATCGGCGCTGTCGAACTGATCGGCCATATGCCCACGGGCAGGACCTATCACCAATATATCAACCCCCAGCGGACCATGCCTGCCGAAGCCTTTGCCGTGCATGGCTTGGGTGATGATTTTCTGGCCGATAAACCGTTGTTCAAGGATATCGCCGACGATTTTCTGACCTTCATCGGTGATGCGAAACTGGTTATCCACAACGCCGCCTTTGATATGAAATTCCTGAATGCCGAACTTGGTTGGCTCCATAAACCTGCCTTGCCGATGAATCGCGCAGTTGACACCCTGATGATCGCGCGGCGCAAGTTTCCGGGCTCGCCTGCGTCGCTTGATGCGCTGTGCCGCCGCTTTGGCATCGACAATGCAGCGCGGACCCTGCACGGCGCATTGCTCGACAGTGAAATTTTGGCAGAGGTTTATCTGGAACTGATTGGTGGCCGTCAGCCCGATTTCGCGCTGGCCCAAGGCAGCGCAGATAGCACGCAAAAAAATGGGGCTGCATGGCGCGCGGGTCCGCGTCCCGCACCCTTGGCATCGCGCCTAACAGCCGAAGAAACCGCCGCCCATACCGCCTTTGTCAATGCGATGGGCGACGACGCAGTCTGGAAACGCGCTTAGTTGACGACCTTCTTGTCGGCCTCGGCACGACGGGCCAATTCGGAACGGTAAAGCGCAAGGAAATCAATGGTTTCGAGGTTCAGCGCAGGGAAACCGCCGTCGCGGGTCACGTCGCTGACAATCCGGCGCAGGAACGGAAAGGTGATGCGCGGGCATTCGATCAGCAGATAGGGATGCATCTGTTCTTCTGGCACACCTTCGACGTGGAACACGCCGGCATATTCGATTTCCAGAACGAACAAGGGTTCGCCTGCGGCCTTTGTCTTGCTCGTGATGTTCAGCTTGGTGATCACTTCGAACTGGTGGTCCGCTGTGCGCTTGCGGGCGTCCAGATTGACCTGCACTTGCACTTCGGGCTGTGCATCACCCTTGACACCCTTTTGCGCCAGAATGTTTTCGAACGACATATCGCGGATATATTGCGCCAGAACACGGCTGCTGATCTGCTGGGGCTGGGGCGCTGCACCGGCGGCTGGCGCGGCGTTGTCGGGTGTATCAGTCATGGAAACCTGCTTTGGTTGCTATTGGGTTGCCTGTTCCTAACAGCCCCTGCGCGCAGGCTCAATGCCGGGTCCATTTCGATGGCGGATGTGTCGGGTGTTTTTCGGGTGGAATTTCCTGAAATTCGCCGTCGATGATTGTATCATTGGGTCGCGGCGTGCCAGCGGAATGTGGGCGCGTCTCGAATTTCGCAAACCTGATGCGTGCCTTGATCCAATGGAACGCCGCCTGCCGCACGGCAGGCACCAGCAAGGACAGCCCGATCACATCCGTGAAAAACCCTGGAGTCAGCAACAACGCCCCCGCGAACAGGATCATCGCACCATTGGCCAATGGTTCTGTCGGGTCCTTCAGATCGGAAAACGACCGTTGCAGGTTTCCCAGCTCGCGCAGCCCCTGATGGCGCACCAGATATGACCCCGCCAGCGCCGTTGCCAGCACGATCAGCAGGGTCCACCAGATCCCGATCAGGCCACCGACCTGAACGAACAGGGTAATCTCGATCATCGGGACAGCGATGAATGCAAATAATAGCCACATGACGCGGGCCTTTCACAACTTGTTGGTGGTACGGTGGACTTGACCGCACCCGTGACCTACATAAGAAGCCAAGCGGCATGTTTCCATGCTTTGTTCTGACACGAGGTCCTGATGAACTCTCCGATTATTCAGCTTTTGGTGCTTGCGGGCATCGCTGTTTTCCTGATCCTGCGTTTGCGTGGTGTCCTTGGGACCCGCGAAGGGTTCGAAAAACCCGCCGTGACCCGGCAGGAAACCACCCCCCGCCGCAAGCACGATTTCGACGTCATCGAAGGCGGGCCGGATCTTGATATCACTGACCATGTCCAAGCAGATTCCGCCGCCGCCAAGGCGTTGGCCGCGATGAAACGCGTCGATCCCGATTTCAACGTCACCGAATTTCTGGGTGGTGCGCGCGGGGCCTATGAAATGATCCTGATGGCGTTTGAAAACAGCGATCTGGACAGCATCGTCCCATTCATCTCGCATGATGTCTATGAGGCGTTTGCCAGCGTTGTGGATGATCGCCAGCGGCAGGGCCTGACAGTCACCGCCAGTTTTATCGGGATCAGTGATATGACTTTGGCCCATGCAGAATTTGACGAGGCGACCAAAGAGGGCGAGGTGTCCGTCCGCTTCAAAAGCGAGATGACATCTGTCGTGCGTAATGCCGAAGGCGAAGTCGTCGAGGGTAGCACGAAGGAAATCAAGCGGTTGGTCGATACATGGACTTTCGCGCGCAAGATGGACGCGGGCGATCCGAACTGGAAACTGGTCGCCACCGGCGAATGACTTGCTGGATTTTGGCAGCCTAGTGACACAACAGGCGGTGGGATGGCCAAGGCGACATATCATATCTGTGATTTCGACGATTTGAACGGATGGGCGGCCGATGATCATCGCGCCGCCCTTGACGTTTTTTGTAAAACCGCAGACCGGATCACCGACCCGTGGTGGCAGGCGGCCTGTCATCTGGCACCCACAAGCACTGATCCGCGCGGTTTCTTTGAGCTGTATTTCCGGCCCGTCATGGTCACCGATGGCCAGCCGATGTTGTTCACCGGCTATTTTGAACCTGAATTGTCAGGATCGCGCATGGCTGATGCCACCTTCCGATATCCTGTCCATGCCCTGCCGCCTCATCTGACCAAAGGTGCAACACGACGCCAGATCGCGGAACAAAACTTGGCCAAGGGCCATGAGATTGTCTGGCTTGCCGATCCGGTCGATGCGTTCTTTTTGCAGGTGCAGGGGTCTGGCCGCATCAGGTTGCCGGATGGCTCTGTCCTGCGTCTTGGTTTCGCGGCCAAGAACGGACTGCCCTACACGTCGGTCGGAAAGCAATTGGTCGCGCGCGGAGTCGTGTCAGCGGACAAGGTGTCGGCTGCCTTTATCCAGACCTGGGTCAGGCAAAACCCTGATGCGGGCCGCGAACTGCTGTGGATGAATGAGAGCTATGTGTTTTTTCGCGAACTGGCCGATCTGGCCGCTGATGATGGCCCGATAGGCGCGATGAAACGTTCTGTCACCGCAGGGCGCAGCATTGCGGTTGATCCCGATCATCTGCCGTTGGGTGCGCCGGTCTGGATCGAAAAAGACGCGCCCGACCCGATGATGCGGCTGATGGTTGCCCAAGATACCGGATCGGCGATCAAGGGTGCGCAGCGCGCGGATATCTTTTTTGGGACCGGTGCTGTTGCAGGCGCTATTGCCGGGGGCGTCAAACACAATGGTCGCATGATCGTGCTGCTGCCGGTCGCTGTTGCGGATCGCCTGGTCGCGGGGGTTACCTGATGCGCAGGCCCCGCCATCTGTCATCTGAGGAACGCGCGTTGTGGGATCGTGTCAAAGGTACGACCAAGCCCATGTCCCCCGATGCGAAACCCGATCCTGCCCCGCTGCCCCCCGTGCGCAAGACACCTGTCATGCCGCGTGATCCTCTACCCGATTTTCAGGTTGGCCAAAAGGCAGATGCCCACCGGCCCAACGACCTGCTGCCCAGCATCACACACCGTCTGGTCAACGCGCCAGTCAACATGGACAGCAAATCATTTGGCAAGATGAAACGCGGCAAGCTGGTACCAGAGGCGCGGATCGACCTGCATGGCATGACCATGGCGCAGGCGCATCCGGAATTGCTGGCCTTCATATTGGGTTCGCATACGCTGGGGCGCAGGCTGGTGCTGGTGATCACCGGCAAGGGTAAAGACCGCGACGACGGCGGCCCGATCCCCACGCGCAACGGCGTGTTGCGCCATCAGGTGCCACAATGGATGGCCCTGCCACCCTTGGCGCGTACGATCCTCCAAGTGACACCCGCGCATCTGAAACACGGTGGGCATGGGGCCTATTACGTTTACCTACGCCGCGGCCGCTAAGGCGATCCGCGCTTGCCTGACAGGTATGATCATGATCAGCGAGGCAAGGGCGAACAACGCGGCATAACCCAATTGCTGCACTTCGAACCCAACGCCGATATCGATCAGCCAGCCGCTTAACCCCGGCCCGATAGCGGACCCCAGCACCATCAGCGCTGTCGCCACTGATTTGATTGCGCCGATGTGGCGTGTACCGTAAAGTTCGGCCCAACAAGCGTTCAGGATCGTGGCCTGCCCGCCACCCGCCAGCCCCATCAGAATGACAGCAATCGCCGTCCACCACAGCGACGGCGCGTACCAGTGCAACACAAAGGCCACGACCAACGGCAGCAGGTAGACCGGCAACAGCCGCACCGCGCCGAACCGGTCCACTGCCCAGCCATAGATGATGGTGGATACCAGCAGCGCCGCCGTGCCTAGCGGAAAAACCGCGACCAAAGACAGATGCGACCAGCCTTTGATTTCCGCGAAATGCGCTTGATGAAACCAGAAGGCCGTGCCGAACCCCGAAAACGACATGACCGCAGGCGTCATGGCCCAGAACATCGGGTGGCGCAGTGCCTCCGCCCTTGTCCAGAAACGTCCGTTCATGCCGAACGACTGGTTGCTTTCCGCCACGGATTGCGGCGTGCGTTCCAGATGCAGTAGACGGAACAGAACCGCACTTGCCAGCACGCAGAATATTGCGCTGCCGACGAACAGCATCCGCCAATCTATAAAGGATTTCAACCAGACCATCGTCAGTGGCAGCGCCGCGTCGCCCAGCATGAACCCAAAGGCAGCGATGGCCAGCGCGCGACCGCGCGTGGCGACGAACCAGCGCGCCATGGACACGACGGCGACATGGCTGGTCATGCCTTGGCCGGTGAATCGCAGTGCGAAGATGACGAAGGGCAGCAGTACGACCGCTGGATTGAACGCCATCGCCAGACAGGCCAGCGCCAGCATCCACACCACGAAGATCCCGAGCGTGCGCACGCGAAACCGGTCGGCAAGGCCCCCCGCAAACACCATGAGCGCCGCCGACGCCCCAGTGCCAACCATATAGATCAGGCCCCATTCGCCGTTGGTCAGGCCGTAATCGGCGCGGATCTCACCCCCGAAGATCGAGATGAAAAAGGTTTGCCCGAAGCTTGACAGAAACGACAGGAGCGCCCCGGTCGCAAGGAACGGGGCGTTGTCGCGGACAAAGGTCAGGTAGCTGCGCAAACCGGTCATGCCGTATTCATGATCCGGTCACGCGGCGGGTGCCAGTGCAAAGTGATAGCGCTAACTGAAACTCACAGCACGTAGCGGCTGACATCCACCGAACGCGACAATTCCCCAAGATGCTTTTCCACGAAATCGGCGTCGACGGCGATTTCTTCGCCGCCACGGTCGGGCGCGTTAAATGACAAATCCTCGAACACGCGTTCCATGACGGTATAAAGCCTGCGTGCGCCGATGTTTTCCACGGCTTCGTTGACGTCAGCGGCGATCTTGGCCAGTGCCTTGATCCCATCTTCGGTGAAAGTAACGGTCACCTGTTCGGTCTGCATCAGCGCGGAATATTGCAAGGTTAGCGCATTGTCGGTTTCCGTCAGGATGCGCACGAAATCGCCTTCTGTCAGGGCGCGCAATTCCACGCGGATCGGCAAACGGCCTTGCAATTCGGGCAACAGGTCGGACGGTTTTGCAACATGGAACGCGCCGGATGCGATGAACAGGATATGGTCGGTCTTGATCGGCCCATGTTTGGTCGACACGGTCGTCCCTTCGATCAGCGGCAGCAGGTCGCGCTGCACGCCTTCGCGGGATACATCGGCACCGCGCGCGTCGGCACGGGCGCAGACCTTGTCGATCTCGTCCAGAAACACGATGCCGGATTGTTCGACCGCCTCCAATGCGGCCTTGGTGACGGTTTCATCGTCGAGCAGTTTGTCCGCCTCGTCCGCGATCAGCGCGTCATAGCTGTCGGCAACCGTCATGCGTTTCTTGACTGTGCGTCCGCCCATCGCCTTGCCGAATAGATCGCCCAAGTTCATCATGCCGCCCGGCTGTCCGGGAATCTCGAATCCGCCCATCGGGTTGGTAGTGTCGGTCAGCTCCAGTTCGATCACGGTGCTGTCCAATTCGCCTGACTTCAGCTTGCGGCGAAACATCTCGCGCGTGCCTTCGCGTGCGTCAGTGCCGGCGACAGCGGTGATGACACGTTCCTCGGCAGCTTCGCGGGCTTTGGTGCGCACGTCTTCGCGCATATGTTCGCGGGTGTCCAGAATGGCGGTATCGACCAGATCTCGGATGATCTGTTCCACGTCGCGGCCGACATAGCCGACCTCGGTGAATTTGGTCGCCTCGACCTTGATGAACGGTGCGCGCGCCAGTTTTGCCAAGCGGCGCGAGATTTCGGTTTTCCCGACACCGGTGGGACCGATCATCAGGATATTCTTGGGGTACACCTCGTCGCGCAGGTCATCGCCCAATTGTTTGCGCCGCCAACGGTTGCGCAATGCGACAGCAACGGCGCGCTTTGCCTCGGCCTGTCCAATGATGAAACGGTCCAATTCGGATACAATTTCGCGGGGGGTCAGGTCTGTCATGTCAGTCCTTGGCTAAAAGAAGGGGGAAGTTTGTGCAGTGGAACGAAGCCCGGCATCAGCCGCAAGATGCGGGCGCGGATACGTTCCCAGAACGCACCCAGCAGCAGCAGGATAATTCCGAGCATCAGCACGGTCAGCGCCGCGCCGTCACCGTCCAGCACCGTGCCTGCCAGCACGACGATATACCCGATTGCGGCAATCAGGAATGACCGCCGGTCAATGACGATGGCCACGATGGCGAACAGTGTCAGGACAGCCACCAGAATGATGTTGGACCCTGCGGTATCTTGATCCAGCAGAGACAAAGCGACCGTGTTTACCAATGCCGGTGCCGCAACGACATGCAGCCAGAATCCGTTGGCCGACCGGCGCGTGACACGGTGTGGATCGCTCATGTCGAATGCCATCGCTACGGCAAAAACAAGCAGACCCAGCGCCAGTGTGATCCATGCAAAAGGCCCACCCGCCGACAACAAGAACAGGTCACTGATCCCTGCGATCCGTCCACCCCTGCTGGCGGCGAAAATGATCGCAACGACGAACAGCCCGACCGCGATCATCGCCATGGCAAACGGTACGCGGAACCGCCACCAATAGGCCGCAAGTGCGAGGGTGGCGAGGAATAGTGGAAACGGCACGCTAGCATAATCGCCTTGCGCGATCATGAAAGGTTCCGACATAACGGCGATGAACCCGAATGCTTCATTGGCGGCAAACATCACCGACAGCGCGATGGCGGGTGCCACCATGCGCCGTTTGCGAATGAAATATTCCGACAGCAGCCACAAAAATGCGGTCCCCGCCAGTGACACGCCCAAAGCGTAATCCTGCAAATTCACGATCCGGTCACCAAGCGCGAGCGTGACCACACCCCACCAGCCTGACGATAGGATCAGCAGGCCGATCACGATGAAAACCTCGTTAAATCCTTTGAACAATTCGAAAGGTTCGTAACCGGCGCGCAACGCCGCGCGTGCGCCACGGCGGCTGTCGGCAAGGCTGATCAGCCCTGCGGCTTGCCTTTCCGACAAAAGCCCGCTGCCGACGGCAGCTTTCAGATCGTCGCGGTCGATCATCCGATACTTTCTACCGTCAGTTTGCCATTGGTATAAACACAGATATCCGCCGCAATCGCCATGGCGCGGCGGGCGATCTCCTCTGCGGATAGGTCGCTGTCCATCAATGCGCGCCCCGCGGCCAAGGCGTAATTGCCGCCTGACCCGATGGCGGTGACATCATGTTCGGGTTCCAGAACATCACCCGCGCCGGTGATGACCAACAGGTCTTTGCCGTCGCTGACGATCAGCATCGCTTCGAGCTTTTGCAGGTATTTGTCGGTGCGCCAGTCCTTGGCCAGCTCGACCGAGGCGCGCGCCAACTGGCCGGGCGTCGCCTCCAGCTTTTTTTCCAGCCGTTCCAGAAGGGTGAATGCATCGGCGGTTGATCCGGCAAAGCCGCAGATCACATCCTGCCCGCCCGGTGACAGGCGGCGCACCTTGCGCGCGGTGCCCTTGATCACGGTCTGCCCAAGCGAGACCTGCCCGTCACCCGCGATCACCACCTTGCCATCCTTGCGCACCCCGATGATCGTGGTGCCGTGCCAGCCGGGAAAGTTGTCTTGTGCCATCGTCACCATCTCCATATCGGTTGTGGTTATATGGCGGCAGCGCACGGGGCAAACAACCCCGCCATCTTGCCGTCGTTACAACCCAAGGCTAGCGTCATCGCATGAGTATCACCAGTAAAGTTACGTTTTACCTGCACCCCAAGCTGCGCAAGCAAGCCAAAGAGGGGAACCACAATTTCATCGCGTTGATTGGCAAAGTGCTGACCAATGCCGGACTTACCGTCGCCTTTGACAGTGACGACACCCTTGCACGGCTGCGTGCGCTGGCCCGGCCGGGGCGCGGGATCTTTCTGATGGACCCGCCTGTCAACAACCGCAGCCTGACACTGCGCCAGACCTATATCACCCCGTTCTGGCATATCGAAAAACAGGCGGAACGCTGGGACTGGCCTGTCGCGCATACGCCCTTCGATCCGGCAATGGTCGATCCCAAAAAGGCTGCCAATTTTCAACGGTTCTGGCAAAACCGCCTGTTCGGTGACACGATCCATGTGCCGCGCAAGGACGGTTTTGTCTTTGTGCCGTTGCAAGGGCGCTTGATGGAACAGCGGTCGTTCCAGTACTGCAGCCCGATCGACATGATCCGCACCGTCCTGCGGCATGATCCTGTCCGCCCTGTTATCGCCACGCTGCACCCGTCTGAAACCTATCAGCGCGATGAAGAACGCGCCCTGGAACAGCTGCTGGCGGAAAATGACCGGCTTTATATCCGCAAGGGCGACCCTGACAGGTACCTGCGCACCTGCGATTACATCGTTTCGCAGAATTCCGGCGTCGCGCTTCAGGGGTTCTTTTTCAATAAGCCTGCGATCCTGTTCGGACGGTCCGATTTTCACCATATCGCGCTGAATGTGGCCGACACCGAAGCACAGGCCGCGTTTGGTGCAGTGACCCGACACGCGCCCGATTTTGCAGCCTATCTCTATTGGTTCTTGCAAATGCAGGCGATCAACGCAGGCAGGCCAGAGGCGCAAGACCGGATTGCACAGGTCTTGCGCGGCCATGGCTGGCCTGTCTAGGGGTTAGATCGACTCTTCGATCCAGCCCTGGATCGCGGCTTTGGGAGCAGCGCCCGCCTTGTTGGCGACGACCTGACCGTTCTTGAACACGAACAGCGCGGGAATGCCGCGCACGCCCATCTGTGCAGGCGAGTTGGGGTTGTCGTCCACGTTGACTTTGACGATTTTCACCTTGCCGGCCATCTCGTTGGATAATTCTTCCAAAGCGGGGCCGATCTGTTTGCAAGGGCCACACCATTCCGCCCAGAAATCTACGACGACGGGGATATCGGACTGGCGCACTTCGGCGTCAAAGGTTGCGTCTGTTACTGCTACGGTGGCCATTGGGATGCTCCTTGGCGAAATTCATTGGAAGGCGAAGGTATGAACGCAGGCCGGAATGGTCAAGCCGTGGCAAGACCTGTCATCGTTTCGTGAAGCAGGGTCTCAGGCAAATCCATCAATTGCGCCTTTGCTGTCCACAAGATTGCGACCGTGATCTGGCGGTCCGGGAACACCTGCCGCAGCGCCGCGCAATAGACGGCCTGCTGGCGCAACACGCCGAGCGGCGTATGTGCGGGCTGGTCCGGCACGATACGGTTGGTCTTGTAATCTACCGCCAACACGGTCGTCGGGGTCAGGATCAGACGGTCAATTGTGCCATGGATGCGGCCAAGATCTGGCAGATCGGCGGTAATCGGCACTTCTGTCAGAGCATCGTCGTTCCATAGATGCGCAAGCGCGGGCTGGTCCAGCAGCTGGATCACGCTGTCCGTCAGGGCTGTGTCGGTCGGTACCAAGGCATATCCCAGCGCCGCCCTGTCGGCAGGGGTGGCGCGCGGCAGATGTTCCAGCAGCAGGTGGATCAGCGTGCCGCGTTCCTTGGCATCCGCGTCGTCCTCCGCGATATCGCCTGGCAGCACTTTGGCGCCCAGCAATTCTGAAGGAGAAATCGTCTTGGCGCGCGCAATGTCAGGCAGTGGGCCAAACTCTGGCACGATCACGTCGGGTGCAGTAACCGCGTCCTTTGGCACCAGATCGAGCCCGTTCCAATCCAGATGTGCCACGCGCTGCACCTGCAGATCGCCCGACATCGCGGCTCCGGCCTGCCGTTTCTTCATCCCTGCGGCGACGATGTTGTACCAGCTTTCCATCCCTTCGCCGACATCGCCAGAGGCCCCGATGATCAGCCATTTTTCCGCCCGCGTCATCGCGACATACAGCAGGCGCAGGCGTTCTTCGTCCTGTTTGGCCAAGACAGCATCGCGCAGCGTGACCATCGACGCGGGCGTTGCGGCGCTGATTGTTTTCCAGATCACACAATCGGGCGCGGGCAGGATTTCGCCTTTGAAGTCCTTTTTTCGCGTCATTGTTTCGGGCAAGATCACGATGGGTGCTTCCAGCCCCTTGGCGCCATGGACGGTCATCACCCGGATCTTGTCGCCCTGGCTGTCCATCTGGCGTTTGACCTCCAGATCATCGGTCTGCATCCAGGTCAGGAACCCGGTCAGGCTGGGCACGCCAGTCTGTTCATAGGCCAACGCCTGCGACAACAGCGCGTCGATGCCATCCTCGGCCTCTGGCCCCAACCGGGCGAGCAGCTTGCGCCGCCCGTCGTGGCGGGTCAGGATGCGGGCTATCAGGTCATAGGGGCGCAGGAAATCGGCCTTGCCACGCAGGTCGTTCAAGACCGCAAGTGTTTCATGATGCGCCGATTTGCGCAGGGCTTCCCACAGGAATTTCTTGTCACCGCGATGGTGCGCCAGCGTGAAAAGATCCTGTTCCGACCAGCCGAACAGGGGCGAGCGCAAGGCAGCGGCCAGCGACAGATCATCCTCGGCCAGTGCCAGAAACGATAAAAGCGCCGCCAGATCCTTGACCGCCAGTTCGGCGCCCACGCGCAAACGGTCGGCACCGGCGATGTTCAGCCCTGCGGCCTTGCAGGCGCGGATAATCTCGGCGAACAGGTCCGACCGGCGCTGCACAAGGATCAGGACATCCCCCGCCGTGATCCTGCGGCGTTTGTAGGTGCCGGTATTGCCGTCTTCCACAGGGATGGTTTCATGCGCGATCATATGACTGATCTGGTCCGCAATGCGCTGGGCCATCTGCACATGATGGTCGGCATCGCCGGGCTGATCAACGGGTTGATACCAGGGGCGGTTATCCTCGGTCTTGGCGGCTTCGATTACGGGCCACAGATCGACACGCCCCGGCATCCGGTCCTTGAACGCGATATGGGTCAGCGCGTCATCCATCCCCGCGGCCTGATCGCCGGTGAACGTGGCATCAACGACTGACAGGACCGCCTGCGACGACCGGAATGAATGGTCAAGCGATGTAGCCTCGAAAGGTTTGCCAATTGCTTTGTGCGCTGCGCGAAAATGCGCCTTCATCTTGTCAAAGGCGGCGGGATCGGCCCCTTGGAACGAATAGATTGATTGTTTTTTGTCGCCTACGACGAACACCGTGCGTTCGCGGTTGGGCCGCGACCCCGCGCCGGTCGCAAATTCCTGTGTCAGCGTTTCGACCACATCCCATTGGGCGGGGCTGGTGTCCTGCGCTTCGTCCACCAGCACATGATCAATGCCACCATCCAGCCGGAATAGGACCCATTGCGCCACTGCCGGATCGGTCAGTAGCGCGCGCGCCTTGCTGATCAGATCGTCGAAATCAAGCGACCCCATCGCCAGCTTGCGCGCCTCGTACGCGGGCACGAAAGCGCGGCCAAAAGCATAAAGCGCAAGGGTCCGATCCAAGGCGGCCAGCGCCATCCGGTCCTGGCGCGCGCCTGCGACCAGTTCCATCAGGATGTCGATATCCGCGATGAGTTCGGGGTGGGCTTCGCGCAGGGCCTTGGTGGGAAAGCTGCCGATCTTGGGGCCAAAGGGGTCTTTGGCACTGTCCCCGAACAAAAACACGCCTTCCAGCAGTTGCAGGTCCGACAGCCGTGCTGTGCCATCGGCAGCGACCGCACGCAGTTTTTCGGCAGCCTTGCGATCTGTGACGCTGCCGGTGGCACAGATCTGCTGCAACTGGCGTAGCGCGGCGATGGCATCGGCATCCAGAACCCGCAAAACCAGCGTTTGCACTGTCATCGCCGGATCAAGGTGGAGTGTCCGGCAGATGTCGGATCGTTGCGTATCTTTTGGGAAAGCGTCCTTGTGGCGCGCGACCTCGGCTGTCAGTTTGGCCAGACTATCGCCGCTGAAATGATGCAGCATCTTGTGTACGACACCTGATGCATCGCCTTGCACCAACTGGTCCATCACATCAGCGCGCAGCAATTGCGCGGCGCGGTCTTCCATTTCGCGAAACTGGGGGCTGACCCCGGCTTCCAGCGGGAAACGGCGCAGCACACCGGCGCAGAACGAATGGATTGTCTGGATTTTCAAACCACCCGGCGTCTCGATCGCACGGGCGAACAAGGTACGCGCAGCGCGCAGCTGGTCTGCGTCGATGGATCGGTCCACGCCAAGGCCCCGCAGATCGGCGCGCAGGGAATCATCCTGCATCATCGCCCACGCACCCAACCGCTTGAACAGGCGGTTCTGCATTTCGGCGGCGGCGGCCTTGGTATAGGTCAGGCACAGGATGTTTTGCGGCGACACATCCTCTAGCAGCAAACGCGCGACGCGGTCGGTCAACACGCGGGTCTTGCCGGACCCCGCATTGGCAGCCAGCCATGTGGATATCTGCGGATTGGCGGCATCGACCTGCCGCTGGGTTGCAGCGTCACGGATCATGTCAGCACCTGCGGTTGCGCGGGATCGCTGCTGTCCCATTCGCCAAAGCGGGACAGATGGTCATAGCTGCCCACGTCTTTCTTGGAAAATAACGCATAGCGAGCGGTATAGCCGCTGTCAGCCCGCCGCCAATGTTCGAAAAGTGCTGTCAGTTCGGCCATGGTCGTGTCGGTCGGATTGTCACTGATCGGTGCAAGGACGGTCTTTGCATCGGGCTTGATGCTGACAAATTGTGCATCGTCAACCTGCACCGGACCAACACCTTCAAAACCACCGCGTTCTACCATCGCCACCTCTAGCAACAGTTGTTTGTCGAACTTTTCCTGCTGCGGTTTGGTTGGCATGGTGCCGGTCTTGTAATCATACAGGATCGCCGTGCCGCTGGGCGTCAGGTCGATCCGGTCGGCCTTGCAGGTCAGTGTCACCTCGACATCAGGGATCAAAAGCTTGCCTTCTTGCTCGACCAGACGTGTGTCTGACAGGGCATGCCGGCCCACCTCGGCCTTGCAGAATGCATCTGCAGCCAGCGCAAAGCGTGCCATCCATTGCGCGCGATGCGTGGGCCATGGGCATTTTTCGGTGAAATGCCGCGTGGCGATAGCCAGCAAGGCGTCCAGATCATCAGGCGCATGGTTTTGCCTGACAAACTCCTCAAGTATGCCGTGGATGATCACCCCGCGTAGCGGGGCATCGGCGCTGGGCGTCAGCGGGTCCAGCGGGTCCAGCCGCAGCACTTTGCGCGCATAGATCGCATAGGGGTCGCGGATCAGCGTCTTGATCTGCGTGACGGAAAACCGGTTTGGCCGTGCCGCGACAGGCGGGCAGGGCGCTGGGCGTTTCACTTTTGCGACATCAGCCCCGGGGGCGGATAGTTTTGCTGCCATCGCCAGCCACGCCGCACCGCGCGCTTGCATACGGTCCAACGCCTCTGGCCCGTTCTGGTCTGGCAAACCGCCCAAAAGGTTCGTAAGCCGGTTGAGCCAGCGCGACGGGATGGTTTCGGCGTCAGATGACCGTTTGGCGCGGGTAATCCAGACCTCGCGGCCGGCCACGGCCTGCTGGTAATCATGCGCTGACAGCCCCACGCGGCGTTCTGGCAGCAACAGCCCCGCCTGCGCGCGCATCATCCGGTTTAACCAGGGGTCGGGGGCGGGCGCCTCTGGCCAGACGCCATCATTCATGCCGCCAAGGATGGTCAGATCAGCGCCTTGTACGCGCGCCTCTAGCGTGCCCCAGATCAAGATCTGTGGATGGCCTGCATCACGGTCGCGCACCACGCCCGCCGACAGGATCTTGCCGAACAAAGCCGCATAATCGCGGGGCGACATGACGCCACCGGCACCGGCATGGGTGCGCAGATCGGTGCAGATGCGCTGTGCCTCACGGCCCGCCGCTTCGTCCCAAAGACCGCCGGCACCGGGCAGGGCGGGACCGGCGCAAAACGATTCTGCCAACGTCAGATGCGCGTCCAGATGGTCGGTCAGATGTTTGTCGCCCACGGTATCAAGGCCTGTGACCAGCTCCGCCACCCATTGCGCCCAAGGCTGGCGATCTGCGCGTGTGCTTGCCCATCCTAGCAGCGTGTCCGCCGTCGGGAACGGTGGCCCATACTTGCGCAGGTCCAGTTCCAGATCATGCGTCATGCGCAGGTGATCACCGCGGTCGGCGTTGTCCGAATGGCACAGCGGGTGCTTGAGCAGGGTCAGCAACGCCTCGCCCGTCAATTGCGTGCCGAACAGGTCTGCCACATGCCGCAAAAACCGCCCCGGTGGCGACAGTTGCAAGGGCGTGCCTGCGCTGTCGTCAGGTTTGATGTCCCACCGGTCCAAGGCGGCGGTCACCTGCCGCGTCAGCATCCGGTCAGGCGAGATCAGCGCGGCGGTGATCCCGTCCTGCACCGCTTGGCGCAGGCGCAGCGCGATGGCCTCTGCTTCGGCGCGCGGGGATGCGGCCTCTAGCAAGGTTAGCCCTTCGGTCGCGGCGATCAGACAGCCCAGGTCGGGGCCTTCTTGCAACCACTGGTTTGTGACGGGTGCAGGCCGCAGCGACAGCGACACCAGGCGGTTGCGCGCGGGGCGTTGTGGCGCAAGGTCGGACCAGCGGGCCACATCGGCAGGGCCAAAACCGATCAGGTCCATCAACCGTTTGAACCGGTATTGCGGATGACCCTCATGCGTCAGCCCGTCATCCATCGCGGACCAGACGGTATCCGGCAGGTCGGTGTCATAGCCCGGTAGCACGATCGCCCCTTGCGGCAGTTTCGCCACCGCCTGCATGAACAGCGCCGTCGCCCCGCGCGACCCGGTGGACCCTGCCACGATCACGGGATGATCGGGGGGCGCGTCCGCCCAGCGCGCGGCTAGTGTTTCGATCACCAGCCTTTGGCGGGCCTCTGTATCGGGCTGGGTGGTGGTGTCGAAAAACTGCGCAATGATCGTCAGGAATTTCTGCGCGCGCGCCCAATGGCCAGACTGATCGCTGACATCAAGTTTGGCAATGGCATCGGGGCTGACCCCTTCACCCTGCATTTCATCCATCAAGCTGGCCAGACTGTCTGACAGATCATAAAGTGCCGCACGCGGGGCCAGATCGGGTTCGCTTTGCAGCAGCTGCGCAACCAGTTGCGACAGTTCCAGACGGCGCTGCAAAGGTGCTATGGCAGGTGGTACATCTTTCGAGATGGGGTCCCGGGCAAGGTCCGTTACCAGCCGGATGCGCGGCAACAGCAGTGCAGGCCCGTCATCGAACATCGCACGGATGCGACGCTGCATACGGGCGGTGTTGACGTAGATCTCCACCCGCGCGAAATCCTCTGGTGGCATATGCTGCGCGCGCGCCATCAGCCCCGTGACAAGGCCCTTGGCATAATCAACACCGCAGGGTTCGCAAAAAATGCGGGGGGTGGTGGTTGGGTCAAACATGCAGCATCGCCTCTGCCAGCGGGATGCTGGATGGTTGCCCGACATCGCACCATTGCCCGTCATAAACCACGCCATAAAGCCCGCCACGTGCGGCCATCGCATCCCAGATCAGGTTCAGCGAAAAGACATCCTGCCCGACATCACCCAACGTCTCGGTACGGATGATCTGCACGCCGGTATATATTGCGTCTGGCGCGCGGTGCAGCCTGCCGTCCGCATCACGGGCGAAATCGCCCGCGCCTTTGTGCCCGTGGACGCGGTCGCGCGGCACGATCAGCAACAGCGCTTCCATCGCGTCGTGCCAGGCGGCGGTCAATTGCGCAATCGGGTTTGGCCCGCGCCAGACCGCGTCACTGTTCATCGTGATCACCGGACCTGTGCCCAGCAATGGCAGCGCGTTGCGTAAGCCGCCGCCGGTTTCGCGCAGCTGGTCGGTTTCGTCGGAAAACATGATGTTCCTGCCTGCCAGATGCGTGCGCAGCATGGGAGCATGGTAATGCAGGTTCACGACCTTTGCACCGATCTGTGGCAAGTCAGTCAGCGCCAGCGCATGGTCGATCAGCGGTTTGCCTGCGACCTGTACCAGCGGCTTGGGCCGGTCCTTGACCAGATCGCCCATGCGGGTGCCCAGCCCCGCCGCGAACAAAAGCACAGGAAACTTCATCGTTGCAACCTTGCCAGTAGAGCTGTGTCTGGTGCTGGTAGCATGTCAGATACTGCCGCGCGCAGATCGGATAGCGCGGGATGCGCGAGGTCTTTTTGCAACTGCGCCCAGACGCGCGGGATCATCGGGATGTAGCGGGTTTTGCCCATTTCGACAGCTAGCCGCGCAAAGACGCCCAGGATTCGCAGGTTCCGCTGCGCACCCAAACAGGCCAGTTGCGCGGGGAAATCCGCGCCTGCGCCGGTCTCTGCCATGAAATGCGCGACCATCGCGGCGCAGATATCATCCGGCACATCGCGCCTTGCGTCACGCAGCAGCGACGCCAGATCATAGCCCAAAGGTGCGACAAAGGCGTCCTGAAAATCGAGCAACCCGACGCGGGCAAGACCCACCAGTTCAGGCCGCCAGATCAGGTTTTCTGCATGGTAATCGCGCAGCGCCAATGTATCAGGCTGTGGGGCCAGCGCCTGCATCGTTTTGGTCACGGCGGCAACAAGATCAGGCAGGGGGCGCTGGGCGTAATGGGTGCCGGTGATCGCCACCATTTCTCCTGCAACCTGTGGTGTCAGCCGTGTCAGCGCAGGAGGTGGCAGCTTGGCCAGATGGATCAGCACATCGGTGCTGGCGCGATAGACCGGCAGCGCCTCGGTCGGGTGTTGGTCGAGCCATTGCGCCACGCTGTCGCGGCCAAGGTCGGACAACAGCAGCAACCCCGCCTGGCTGTCCTGCGCCAGTATCGCGGGCGGGTGCAGCCCAGCACTGACCAGACAGTGCGCAATGTCGATAAAAGGCGCAATATTCTCGCCCGTCTCGGGTGGTGCGTCCATCAGGATCACGGTCTTGGTCCCGTCGGTCAGCCGCAGATAGCGCCGGCTGGACGCATCGGCTGCGATGACCTGCCGTGTCCAGCGTTCATGCCCGGTGCGTGACAGGAAACCGGTGATGGCAGGGTCACGGTCAGACATGCAGGTCTGCCAGACGATCCTGCCAAGCAAGCGGCGCGTCGAAGGTTACAAGGTGATCAGTCGCACGCGCCGCGAAAGTCAGGGTCAGCGCATCTAGCGGCGTATCATGCCCCAACCTGTCAGGCCATTCAATCAGGCAGATCGCGGTCTGGAACGCCTCGTCCAAACCAAGCTCCAGCACTTCGGACGGGTCGGTCAGGCGATACAGATCGCAGTGCCAGATGTCGCCATCCGGTGCGTCATAGGTCTGGACCAGTGTGAAGGTTGGGGATGGCACATCCTCCATCCGGTTCAGGCGGGCGCGGATCACGCCGCGCGCAAAGGCAGATTTTCCCGCACCGATGGGACCCTGCAACAGGATCGTATCACCGGGGCGCAACAATGCGGCCATCGCTGCGGCAAAACGATTGGTCGCCGCTTCATCGGCAAGGCTGATCTGGCGGGCTGTGGCGGTCATGGACGGACTCTATGGTCTGTGCCACCACCTGCAAGTCCAAATCAGCGTTTCAGCGCGCGGATCGCGGGATCGGTCTGGGTCAGTTTGCGCAAAACAGGCAGGTGCCGCGGAGCCAGCGAGAAACGCACCATCGTCATGCCGCCGGCAATCGGTGTCGCCTGACAGCGCAGCATCCGGCCATCCGCCAAGAGCGCATCATCAGACCAAGTTTCGCGCGGTCCTGCCTGATGGATAAAGTGGTGCAAGTCGGTCCAGTCTGTGGTGGGCGCGCAATAGGCATGCCATCTGGCGATTTCGGATGTTGCAGCGCGATGTTCCAACCCTGGATCTGCCACCATCCCCCACAGCGATGCATACGCACGGTTATACATCACCAGCGTCCCGGCTACAGTGAACACTGCGATCCCGTCTGACAGCGCGTCCAGTACGGCCTGTCCTGTTTCAATATCGGACCGGAACCGGCGGGTCAGGGACAGATCGGCGGTGACATCCTCGAACAGAAAGGCAAAGGCGCCGTTGGGATGCGGCCGACCTGTCACGCGAAAGGCTTGCCCGTCAGGTAGGTTCCACATCTCTCGGTAGGTGCCGTTCTTGGCAGCCGCTTCAACGGCGGTGAATTGATCGCGCCAAGACGCATAATCCTTGGGTTCGGGCAGGATGCGGGTTTCGCGCAGCCGGTCCAGCACGGTATCAATTGTCGGGCGTGTGCTTAGAAATTCGAACCCCAGCCGTGTCATATCCAGCAGCGCGGGGTTGAATGTTACCAACCGGCGCTGTTTATCAAAAATCGCAAGCCCGATCGACAATTCAGCAAATGTCTTGCCAAGGGTCTGAACAAAACTCTGGCGGTCTTGGTCTGCGCGGACGGCGATGCTTGTGTCGGTGGCAAAATGTAGCGTTGACCCACCCTGTTGCACCGATAGCACGTCGAACCATTGGTTGGTCTCTTTGCCCGCCGTTGGAAAGGCAATCCGGCGGGTGCCATTTGTCGCGCCCGCCTCGAATGCCGATCTCTGCGCCACCATCTCGTCGTGTGTCATGTCGTGTTTTGCCCAGAAATCTGCATGGGCTTGATTAGACCATGTCACCTTTCCGTCGCCATCTGTGCGCCATATCAATTGCGGCGTATGCCGCAGCACATCGCGCAACAAAGCCAGTTCGCCGGCTTGCTGGCTGGTCGCGAAGGGGACTGGTGCTGCGCCATCCGCCTCGGTCGGTAACGCGCCGCAGACGGCCACGCGCAACTGGCCAAGCGGCCAGTCCACCTCGATCCACATGGTATCGTACTGACGATGCCCGATCCTGCACGGCTTTTGTTCGGTGGTGTCAAGATACCCGGCCAGACCAGGAAATTCTGGGTCAAGGACATGGATCATCGCATCACGTTCGGGAATCAGGTTGAACGGTGCGATCATCTGCTGGGCGTCCTGCGTCGTGTCGATCAACTGATCGCCATGAAACAGGAACACCGGCCCTGACGGCGCCATCACAGGCTCTGGATCAACCGCCGCCGCGCGGGTGGTTATGTGCCATTGCGATCGAAGTCCGACGACGATCGCCAGAACGGCGATGGTCAAGAGAATCAGCGACATCATGCAGCAATCCTTGCCAGTTCACGCCAAGACCCTCACCCAGCAAAGTTAATCGCCGGTTAAGTGTCAGGCAGAATCATGGCCAGGGTCTGATCGGTACATTCTGCCCCAGCGCAGTGGCATTACCCTTGGGATCGGATGCCAGCTTTTCGCGTGGCCAGACGACTTCAACGATCGCGCCACCCGTGGCCTGCCCTGTCCAGCTGGCATGGCCATGTCTGCGGCTGTTGGCAAAGGTCAGTTGTGCGCCGGATCGTTCAAGCAGCGTCTTGGCGATGAACAGTCCCAGCCCCATGCCTTCGTATCCGGGGCGGCGATAGCCGTCTTCGGCCAGCCTGCGCCGCCTTACATAAGGATCGCCGATGCGCCCGATCACAGATTGTGGAAAACCGCTGCCATCGTCTGATATGCGGATGCTGATCGCGCTGTCGGACCATGTCATTTCGATCCAGACTTCGCTTTGGGAAAAGTCGACGGCGTTCTGGATCAGGTTGCGCAGGCCGTGGATGATTTCGGGCCTGCGGTTGATAACCGGTTGGGTCTGGCTTGCGCCTTGCTCGGGGGCGATCTCAAACGTGACCATCTTGCCACGGCTCAGATGTGGCTCTGCCGCTTCGCGCACCACGGTTTCCAAGGGCGCCTGCCGCAAATGCAGGTCATCCTTGCCGACGCGTCCCATCGAATGCAGGATGTCGCGGCATCTGTCGGCTTGCGTCCGGATCAGGATGGCGTCCTCAAGCAGTTCGGGGTGGTTTTCCAATTCTTCCATCAGTTCGGTGCTGACCAGTTTGATCGTCGCCAGCGGCGTGCCCAGCTCATGCGCAGCGGCGGCGACGACACCGCCCAGATCTGTCAACTTCTGTTCGCGCGCCAGTGCCAACTGCGTGGCAAGCAGGGCTTCGCCCATGGCGTGCATCTCGGTTGTGACCTGGCGCGCATAGATCGCCAGAAAGACGACACCGATCACAAGGGCCAGCCAGAACCCGAACTGGAACAACATGGGCAAGGCCAATGGGCGCCCATCAGGCATGAGCAATGGCATGTGAGAATTGGTGATCAACGTGATCAGCAAGATCGCGACAACGCCCAGAAATACCGTGCTGCGCAAGTGCAAAACCGTCGCGGCGATCGTGACAGGGGCCAGCAACAAAAGGGCGAAAGGATTGTTCATCCCCCCCGTCAGAAACAGCAGAACACCCAATTGCATCAGGTCAAAAAATAGCCACAGGGTGGCTTCGCGTTCGGACAATCGCTTGTTTTCGGGGCTGCTGTAGCGCGACAACAGATTGGCAAGTACCGCGCTGGCGATGACCAGCCCAACCATCCCGTACTGAAAATCCAGTTGATAAATGTTCGCTGCGACAATCGCAGCAATCGCCTGCCCCAACGCCGCGAACCAGCGCAGCGTGACCAGTGTGCGCAAACGCACCCAGTTGCTGCGTTCCTGATCTTGAAACATCTGGAATTCGGAAATTGACATCGGCAGCGCCTCTGCAGCTGAAAGTGTCGTGATAATGCCTGGCCGCGCTGCGATCAATGCGACCAATCGACGATCGGCCTGCCACCGTTGACTGGCTGGCCGCGCGGCCTACTTAATAGGCGGTAAGATCAAGGATGACACGCATGACGACCGATCCGTTGGACCTTGGCGACGATAAATCGCTGCTTTTGGTAGATGATGACGAAGCTTTTCTGAAACGTCTGGCCAAGGCCATGGAAAAGCGCGGGTTCGAGGTTGAAATGGCTGGGTCCGTTGCCGCAGGCAAGGCGATTGCCACGGCCCGACCACCCGCCTATGCCGTCGTTGATCTGCGGCTCGAGGATGGCAACGGGCTGGATGTGGTCGAGGTCTTGCGCGCCCGCCGCCCAGAAAGCCGGATCGTCGTGCTGACCGGTTATGGTGCGATCGCAACGGCCGTCGCAGCGGTCAAGATCGGGGCGACAGATTATCTGGCAAAACCAGCGGATGCGACCGATGTGACCAATGCGTTGCTGGCTCTGACCGATACCCTGCCGCCGCCGCCCGAAAACCCGATGAGCGCAGATCGCGTGAGGTGGGAACATATCCAGCGGGTTTACGAACTTTGCGACCGTAACGTGTCTGAAACCGCGCGGCGGCTTTCGATGCACAGGCGCACTTTGCAGCGTATATTGGCCAAGCGCAGCCCACGCTAGCTGTCCTTGCGGGACGTGTTTTGTCGCGCTAAAGCTCTCGGAAAAGGAGAGCCTTATGAAGTATTTGATGATTGCCGCGCTGTTGCTGCCCACCTCCGTGATTGCGCATGACTATACTGTCGGTGGCTTGCAGATCATCCACCCCGCAGCCGGGGCCACGGCGCCTGCGGCGCAGGCCGGTGCGGGATATTTCCAGATCGTGAACAAAGGCGACCAGCCCGACCGGCTGATCGGGGTGACTGCTGATTTCCCGCGTGTGATGATCCACACCACCCAGATGGACGGCGATATCGCACGCATGGTGCATCTTGATGCCGTCGACATTCCCGCAGGCGAAACTGTGACCTTTGCGCCCGGTGGATTGCATGTCATGTTCATGGGACTGAACGGCGATCCGTTCGAAACTGGCGAAAGCTTTGATGCCGTGCTTGTTTTTGAAACCGCAGGCGACGTGCCCGTGACGTTCCATGTCGAAGACATCAACGACCTGACCGACCATAACAATCACTGATTGTCGTCGGGTTCCCGGATCAACAGATCAAATTTGCGCAGTTTGACGTAAAGCGACTGGCGCGACAGGCCCAACATTTCTGCGGCCGCAACGCGGTTGTTCATGGTCAGCGCCACCGCTGTTTCGATACACATCTTTTCGACGACATTCGTCGTTTCGGCCACGATTTCCTTGAGCGTGGCACTGCCCACCAGTTCAACGACAGATCGCATGCTTTCGTCGTTGCTGGGCAACATTGCGCCACGGCTGGTATCGGCGTGGTTCGAATCGCGCATGACGAAGGCAAAGACAGAATGGGTGCCTGCGTGCAGTTTGGTGACTGAAATTTCCACCGACCGGGGGCTGCCGTATTGCCCGGCGATCCGTGTGGCGTAAATCCGCATCCGGCCTGCGCGCGTGGCGTTTTCAGTCATCACCTTCAGATCGACACTGCCGCGCTGCAGATAATCACCAAGGCTGCGCCCGCGCACATTGATGTCATGGGCCACGTCTATCAGGTCGAGGAAAGCATCGTTCGCGGACAGCACATCACCATTTTCCGACGCAAAAACAATGGCTTCTGGCCCACTCAGATACAGGTCCTGCATATTGCGGGCAAGATTATCCGCCTTAAGACTACTGTCATCGTCAGGCACGATCCGGCAGAGTAAAATGCGTTCGCCTGCTGCACGGAACAATGTCGGCGCAAGCTGGACCGCCTTGGATTTGCCGCGCAATTCTATCTTCATGCCATCTGCACGCTCTGAAATCGCAAGCGTGGTTAACGCCTCAACAAGATCGCCGCGCTTGCGGCTCTCGAAACAGCTCATCAGCGGATCGCCGATCAGGTCGTCGCGCGATCTGTCCAGCAATGTCGTGGCGGCGGCATTTGCTTCGGTTATTTCACCGCTTTGGACAGATACAAACAGCACGGGTTCGGCCATGCTGCCCAGCAGCACACGAAACCGCGTGTCGAATTCGCGCTGCACCTCGTAATCGCGTTCCAGCGCGAGTTGCGCCTTGATCAACTGCTGCTGCATTTCGGAAATCGCACGCAGGTCACGGCCCAGCATCAACACGGCCCCATTGGGCGCGATCCGGTGAAAGCTATAACGGACAGGCGAATCCCAATCGCTGACGTCACGCGAATGGTTCAATTCGACCGGGCGCACATCGGCCCTGCCGTCCAGAAACTCCGCTAACCGGCTTTCGAATTTTGGCAGACTATCGGCAGCCAGCGAATCGCGGATATCCTTGCCCTCCCAATGTTCAAGCACCAGAAACGAACGATGGTTCGGGTTGACGATGACCGATAGCACTAGGCCTTCTTCGGAAATCACGATGGCCAGATCGGCCACATCAGCGATAATATCGCCCAATATTTCGGGTGCAATCAGGGGAATTGCGCCGCTTTTCCAGAATTTCGCACCACGCGAGGTCATCGTAAATTTCCTTCGGGCAGCGTCTTTGGCATGATCTAGACCTCGCGCGGCTGTCGCGCGAGGGTCAGATATTTTGTCGTCAGGCCGCAAAGCTCTAACGCCTCGCTTGGCACATTGGTTGCATGATCCGCGCCCGTCAAAGCCGTAACATCATATTGTTTTTCGACCTCGAGGATTGTCCCGCCGATCACGACAGGCATGGATGTCTTGGACGAACTGCGGATGACGTAGACAATACGCCGCAGCGATTCAAGACTTTCGCCCGAGGATGCTGAAATGAACACCGCGTCATAGCTGGTCTTGGCCAGTTTCTGTGCAAGCTCTTGCGAGTCCGCACCCAGCATCAGCCGGACCGATAATCCCTTGCGGCGCAATTGCCCGCTCAGCACCATGGCGCCCAAAGTGTGATATACGTCCTGTCCGACGATCAACATGATCGAGGGCGCCGCTGGATTGGCCGACTGGTCGCCTGCCCATTCGGGGCCAAGTTCACGCAGCATCGCCTGCAACCGCGACACGCCGATTGTCACAGCCGCAAAGCTAAGCCCGTCCGAGCACCAATCGTCACCAAGCTCACGCGCAAGCTGGGGAATATAAAAATCCGCGATATCATCACGGCCGATTCCTGCCAAAATCGCATCCTGCATCACTGCGATACACCCATCGCGGTTCACATCCAGCGCGGCGGCGCGCATTGCGGTTATGACTTTCCTGTCTAAATGTCGGGGGGCAAAGGGCACAAGCGTCAGCCCAGTGCCGGTAGCCTGTGGTATCGGGTCCGGAATCTGGCGAAGCGCGTTTGCCGCCATGACGTCTATGTTGCGGCGATCAGCCATGTCTGCTCCTGACCTTTGACCCGCATCAGCGCGCATCAATAGAGTTGGGCTATTGTCGGTCTTGCCGCCCATAATGTCAAAGTAAATTGACACAACGCAAAACAAGCTTCCAATTATATGTGATAAATTACTGTTTTATATGTTATTTAATGCCCCCGAAGGGGTTGGGTGGTGATCTGACACATCCTGCAAGATAAGTGTAAGTTAAAGTTGACACATGCCCCCAAAGGCTCCTAATCTGGGTTCAGTCAATATCGGGAGGCCACATGTCAGTCACAAGCACCGCGCCGGGAAATACCGCCGTTCGGGGTCGCCCTGCGGCCCGCCGGCTTTATTCCGATGCAGAGCGTGCACGGCGTGACAGCACCCGCTGGACCTTGGTTCAGGGTATTCTTGCGCCGGTGCAGTTTTTGGTCTTCCTGATCTCGCTGGGGTTGGTGTTGCGCTATCTCGTGACGGGGGCCGGATATGACGCTGCGACACTCTCGATCGTGATCAAGACCGTCTTGCTGATCACCATCATGATCACCGGTGCGATCTGGGAAAAAGTTGTTTTCGGTCAATACCTTTTCGCCCCTGCCTTTTTCTGGGAAGATGTGTTCAGCTTTGGCGTGATCGCCTTGCATTGCTGGTACATGGTCGCACTGCTGACTGGCGCGATGGACCCCATGTCGCTGATGTATGTGGCTCTTGCCGCCTATGCCGCCTATGTCGTCAACGCCGGTCAATTCCTGTGGAAACTGCGCATGGCGCGCCTTGATGCAGAGGCACGCGCATGAACGCCCTGACCCCCTCTAACGGCGGTTGCCGCACAGCGCCGGTCCTCAAGGAGCGTGGCCAGCGCGAAGTGTTCTGCGGCCTGACGGGAATCATCTGGCTGCACCGCAAAATGCAGGACGCGTTCTTTCTGGTCGTTGGATCGCGCACCTGCGCCCATTTGCTGCAATCGGCGGCGGGAGTGATGATTTTCGCCGAACCCCGATTCGGCACAGCGATCCTGGAAGAAACCGATCTGGCCGGCATGAAAGACGCGCAGGTCGAAATCGACCGCGAAGTCGCCCGCCTGCTGGAACGCCGCCCGGATATCCGGCAGCTGTTCCTTGTTGGGTCTTGTCCGTCCGAAGTGATCAAGATCGATCTGGCCAAGGCCGCTGAGCGCCTGTCGCAGATTCATGCGCCGCATGTACGCGTGCTGAATTATTCCGGCTCCGGGATTGAGACGACCTTCACCGAAGGCGAAGACGCCTGCCTTGCGTGCATGGTCCCAGTACTGAAATCGACCGCGGCGCGCGAATTGCTTGTCGTCGGCGCACTCCCCGATGTGGTCGAAGACCAGATGCTGTCGCTGCTGGCTGATATGGGCATTGGCCCTGTCCGCCTGCTGCCCGCGCGTCGGATAGACGACACAACCGCCGTTGGTCCCAATACCGTTTTCGCACTGGTGCAGCCTTTCCTTGGCGAAACCCATGCCGCGTTAGAGCGGCGTGGCGCGCGCTATTTGCCCGCCCCTTTCCCCTTCGGTGACGAAGGCACCACAGCCTGGCTGCGCGCCATCGCCACAGAATTCGGCGTCAGTGAAGAAACCTTCGACGCCGTCACAGCCGCCCCCCGCGCCCGCGCGCGCAAGGCGATTGCACAAGCGGCAGAGGTATTGCGCGGCAAATCGGTGTTCTTTTTCCCCGATAGCCAGCTTGAAATCCCGTTGGCCCGTTTCCTGACCCGCGAATGTGGCATGACTGCGATCGAGGTTGGCAGCCCCTATATCCATGATACCTTGCATGGTCCCGATCTCGACCTGCTGCCTGCTGGTCCACAGATTTCCGAAGGGCAGGACGTGGACAAACAACTTGACCGCGCCCGCGCCGCACGGCCTGATTTGACAATATGCGGCCTTGGTCTCGCCAACCCGCTGGAGGCCGAGGGCCTGTCCACCAAATGGGCCATCGAGCTCGTCTTCACGCCCGTGCATTTCTACGAACAAGCAGGCGATCTGGCGGGTCTGTTCTCGCGCCCGTTGCGCCGCAAGGCCGTGCTTCATCTGGAGGCCGCCGAATGACACCTGCCCTCGCTTTGTTCAAAATACTCATCTCAGGACGGACCGAATGAAGCTGACCGTCTGGACATATGAAGGCCCGCCCCATGTCGGCGCGATGCGCGTCGCCACGGCTATGAAGGGTTTGCATTACGTCCTGCACGCCCCGCAGGGCGATACCTATGCTGACCTTCTGTTTACGATGATCGAACGGCGCAACCACCGCCCGCCGGTCAGCTACACCACCTTTCAGGCGCGCGATCTGGGCGCCGATACCGCCACCTTGTTCAAGAAATCCTGCCAGGATGCCGTCGACCGGTTCCAGCCCGAGGCGATCATCGTAGGTGCGTCCTGCACCGCCGAACTGATTCAGGATGATCCCGCAGGCCTGTCGGAAACGATGGGCCTGACGATCCCCGTGATCCCGCTCGAACTGCCCAGCTACAGCCGCAAGGAAAACTTTGGCGCGGATGAAACATTTTACCAGATCGTCAAAGCCTTGGCCAAACCCAAAGACCGCACAGCGCGGGTGACATGTAATATCCTTGGGCCCACAGCCCTTGGATTTCGCGCCCGCGACGATGTCGAGGAACTGACCGGTCTTTTGTCTGACCTTGGTGTGCAGGTGAATGTCACAGCGCCATTGGGCGCGACGCCATCCGATATCGCTCGCCTGCCTGCTGCGCATTTCAACGTGCTGTTGTCGCCTGAAACGGGTGAAGCCGCCGCGCGCTGGCTGGAAAAAACCTATGGTCAGCCGTTCACGAAAATTGTCCCTATCGGCGTCGGTGCGACCCGCGATTTCATCGCAGAGGTCAGCGACATCATCGGCAAACCTGTGCTGATCGACGAAAGCCGTTTGCGCCTGCCGTGGTGGTCGCGGTCGGTGGACAGCACCTATCTGACCGGCAAGCGCGTGTTCATCTTTGGCGATGGCACCCATGTCGCTGCCCATGCCCGAATCGCGCGCGATGAAATGGGGTTCGAGGTCGTCGGGCTCGGCTGCTACAACCGCGAAATGGCACGGCCCGTCCGCGCGCTGGCCAAATCCTACGGCTTGGAAGCCCTGATTACCGACGATTACCTCGAGGTCGAGGCCGCGATTGAGGCACTCAGCCCCGAAATGATCCTTGGCACCCAGATGGAACGCCATATCGGCAAGCGTCTGGGCATCCCCTGCGCCGTGATTTCCGCGCCCGTCCATGTACAGGATTTCCCCGCCCGCTATTCCCCGCAGGTCGGTTTCGAGGGTGCGAATGTCATCTTTGACACGCTGATCCATCCGCTGGTCATGGGTCTGGAAGAACATCTGTTGACGATGTTCCGCGACGATTTCGAATTTCACGACGATGCAGGCCCCAGCCATCACGGCGGCAAGGCAACAGCAAAGGTCGAGCCTGTGGCCGAAGAAGTGCACGCACCGCAGGACGATAATATCATCTGGCTCGCCGATGCCGAAAAAGAGCTCAAGAAGATTCCGTTCTTCGTGCGCGGCAAGGCGCGCCGCAACACTGAAACCTATGCGACGCAAAAGGGTCTGCATCAGATCAGCCTTGATACGCTTTATGAAGCAAAGGCACATTATGCGCGATAATGTTGATCATAGCGCGTATCGCTTCGTCATCCTGACGCTGGATTCGCATTCCGCAGGCCCTGCGATGCGGGCCAGTGACAAGCTGACAGCGGCTTTTCCGGGGCTCGATATCACCATCCACGCCGCCGCCGAATGGGCCGAAAATCCCGCCGCGCTGATCGACGCCAAGCAATCCATCGCGACGGCCAATATCATCGTCACGAACCTGCTGTTCCTCGAGGCCCATACCGCCGCGATCCTGCCTGAGCTACTGGCGCGCCGCGCGGGCTGCGACGCGATGATCAACATCATCGCCGACAGCGATATCGTCAAACTGACGAAAATGGGCGATCTGGACATGTCCAAGCCCGCCAGTGGCCTCATGGGTCTGCTCAAGCGGCTGAAACCCACGGCCAAGGCCAGCAAATCCGGCGAAAGCCAGATGAAAACCCTGCGCCGCCTGCCCAAAATCCTGCGCCTGATCCCCGGCAAAAGCCAGGATCTGCGCAACTGGTTTTTGTCGATGCAATACTGGCTGGGCGGGTCGGACGACAATATCGAACAGATGGTCCGCATGCTGGTGTCGCGGTATGCCAAGGGGCAGGACTGGAAGCCGGTCAAGATCGCGGCGCCCATCGAATATCCTGATGTCGGCGTTTATCACCCCGACCTGCCCGGCCATCACATCAGCACCGATATCGCTGATTTGCCCAGCCCTGCCGCGCCGGTTGCTACTGTCGGCATCCTGATGCTGCGGTCCTATATCCTGTCGTCGGATTGCGCGCATTACGATGCGGTGATCCGCGCTTTCGAGGACAAGGGGATGCGCGTCATCCCCGCCTTTGCGGGTGGCCTTGACGGACGTCCCGCCATCGAGCAATTCTTTCAGGGTCGGGTTGATGCGATGGTGTCGCTGACCGGCTTTTCGCTGATCGGTGGCCCTGCCTATAACGACAGTGATGCGGCTGTCTCGCTGCTGTCGAAACTGGATGTGCCTTACATCTCGGCCCAGCCCTTGGAATTCCAGACGCTTGGCCAGTGGGCCGGATCTGCGCAGGGCCTTGGCCCGATCGAAACCACGATGCTGGTCGCCTTGCCCGAAATCGACGGGGCGACCAACCCGACCGTTTTCGCCGGTCGCCACGGCCCTGACGGCTGCGACGGTTGCGCCCATAAATGCCAGCTGCAATCCCATTGCAAGGCGATGGCCCCCTGCCCTGAACGCATCGAAAGTCTGGCCGAAAAAACCCGCCGTCTGGCTGTCCTGCGTCGTAAGGATAACGCCGATAAAAAGGTCGCCATCGTCCTGTTCGGCTTTCCACCCAATGCAGGCGCTGTCGGCACGGCTGCTTATCTGGCAGTATTTGAAAGCCTGTTCAACACGCTGCACCGTATGCAATCCGAAGGTTACGCGCTGGAAGCCCCCGAAACGGTGGACCATCTGCGCGCGATGATCCTGCAAGGGAATTCCCAGCAATACGGCGAGCAGGCCAATGTTGCGGCCCATGTCGATGCAGATACCATCGTGCGTACGTCCAGGCATCTGCCCGAGGTCGAGGCCGCATGGGGCCCTGCCCCCGGCAAGGTGCAATCCGACGGGCGCGGTGTGTTCGTTCTTGGCCATCATTTCGGCAACGTCTTTGTCGGCGTCCAACCTGCCTTCGGCTATGAAGGCGACCCGATGCGCCTGCTGTTCGAACGCGGTTTCGCGCCGACCCATGCTTTTGTCACTTTCTACAGCTATCTGCGCGATACGTTCAGTGCCGATGTCGTGCTGCATTTCGGGATGCATGGCGCGCTGGAATTCATGCCGGGCAAACAGGCGGGCCTAGGCGCGCGCGACTGGCCGGACCGGTTGATCGGCGAGATGCCGAATGTCTATCTTTACGCCGCCAACAACCCGTCCGAGGCGTCGTTGGCCAAGCGCCGGTCAAACGCGATCACGATCACCCATCTGACGCCGCCTTTGACGACGGCGGGGCTTTACAAGGGCCTGATCGACCTCAAGGACAGTCTGAAACGCTGGCGCGAAATGCCGGCCGAGGATAGCCAGCGCGACGATCTGGAACAGCTTATCCGAGATCAGGCCAATGCGGTCGATATGAACGCGCGCAACATCGACACGCTCTGGCTGAAACTGCTGGAAACCGAAGGGTCGCTGATCACCGAAGGTTTCCATGTCGTTGGCCAGCCGATGTCTGCCGCCGCCCGTGCTGATATGATCCGCCTGATGCCAGCAGGTGAAGCCGCCGACCGCGCCGCTGAACTCCTGAAAGAAGACCATGAACTGCCCGCGCTGATGCGTGCGCTGTCGGGCCATTTCATCGCCCCCGTGCCGGGTGGTGACCTGATCCGGTCGCCAAACATCGTACCGACAGGCCGCAATATACACGCCTTCGATCCGTTCCGCATGCCGACCGCCTTTGCGATTTCCGAAGGCCGCAAACAGGCTGATCTGCTGCTGGAAACCCACCCGACATTCCCGCGCACTGTGGCGCTGGTGCTGTGGGGGTCTGACAATATCAAATCTGATGGCGGCCCCATCGGGCAGGCAATGGCCTTGATGGGCACTGTGCCGCGGTTTGACAACTTTGGTCGTCTGGCCGGTGCTGACCTTGTGCCGCTGGAAAGACTCGGCCGCCCGCGCATTGACGTGGTGATGACGCTGTCGGGTATTTTCCGCGACCTGCTGCCCTTGCAAACCCGCATGTTGGCCGAGGCTGCGTTGAAATGCGCCCAAGCCGACGAACCGCTGGAGCAGAATTTCATCCGCGCCCATGCGCTGACCTATGCGCGTGAAATGAATTGCGATCTGGAAACCGCCGCGCTGCGTGTGTTTTCCAACGCTGAAGGCGCCTATGGGTCCAACGTCAACCAATTGGTCGATAGCTCTGCCTTTGATGACGAGGATGAACTGGCTGATGCCTATGAGGCCCGCAAGAGTTTCGCCTATGGCGTGAACGGCAAGGCCACGCAGAACCCCGGCCTGCTGCAAAAGGCGCTGAAGGATGTGGATCTGGCCTATCAGAACCTTGAATCCGTCGAACTGGGCGTCACCACCGTTGACCATTATTTCGACACGTTGGGCGGCATTTCCCGCGCCGTCAAACGTGCCAAGGGTGGCGTGTCTGCCCCCGTCTATATCGGCGACCAGACACGCGGGTCGGCCAAGGTGCGCACTTTGCAGGATCAGGTCGCATTAGAAACCCGCAGCCGCAGCCTGAACCCGAAATACTATGAGGGTCTGCTGAAACACGGCCACGAAGGTGTCCGCCAGATCGAGGCCCATGTCACCAACACGATGGGCTGGTCCGCCACCACGGGTGAGGTCGAACCCTGGGTCTACCAGCGCTTGTCGGAAACGTTCGTGTTGGACGATGCCATGCGTGAACGGCTGGCGGCGCTGAACCCGCAAGCCTCGATGAGGATGGCCAACCGCCTTTTGGAAGCATCGGACCGCAAATATTGGGCACCCGATGCCGCAACGCTGGCGGCCCTGCAAAACGCAGCCGACGCCCTTGAAGATCGTATGGAAGGGATCGCCGCAGAATGACCCCTTTCACCATGAATATAACTGAAAGGAGGCTCCCATGAGCCCCAGAGACGAAATCCCAAACCTGCGCGGCCAAGATGGCGAAGGTTCGGTTCAGGTCCATCAGGATGACGACACCAAGATCGAAGGCGCAAAGGTCTTTGCCGTTTACGGCAAGGGCGGCATCGGCAAATCGACGACATCGTCGAACCTGTCGGCGGCCTTTTCCAAGCTGGGCAAGCGGGTGTTGCAGATCGGTTGCGACCCCAAGCATGACAGCACTTTCACGCTGACCGGCACTTTGGTGCCGACGGTGATCGACATTCTGAAAGAGGTCGATTTCCACGCCGAAGAACTGCGCCCCGAAGATTTCATCTTTGAAGGTTACAACGGCGTCAAATGTGTCGAGGCTGGCGGCCCCCCCGCCGGTACCGGTTGCGGCGGCTATGTTGTTGGGCAGACGGTGAAACTGCTCAAGCAGCATCACCTGCTGGAAGACACCGATGTCGTGATCTTCGACGTGTTGGGCGATGTGGTTTGCGGTGGCTTTGCGGCCCCCTTGCAGCATGCCGACCGCGCGCTGATTGTCACCGCCAATGATTTCGACAGCATCTATGCGATGAACCGGATCATCGCGGCAGTGCAGGCCAAATCGGCCAATTACAAGGTGCGTCTGGCAGGCTGTGTCGCCAACCGGTCCAAGGCCACGGACGAGGTGGACCGCTATTGCGCCACGGTCGGTTTCAACCGCATCGCGCATATGCCTGATTTGGATGCGATCCGCCGCAGCCGTCTGAAAAAGAAAACCCTGTTCGAAATGCCCGATGACCAAGATGTCGTCATGGTGCGCGCCGAATACATCCGCCTTGCCGAAACGCTGTGGAACGGGACAGAGGCGCTGGCCCCCGCACCGCTGCCTGATCGTGAAATCTTTGAATTGCTCGGGTTTGATTGATGACGCAATACGCCGCCACACGTGACCGGGTCGAACACTATTTCGACCGCACCGCGACCAAGGTCTGGGAACGGTTGACGTCCGACGCGCCGGTGTCGGGCGTGCGGGCGACCGTGCGCGCGGGCCGCGACCGGATGCGCGCGCTGATGCTGGCGCAATTGCCCGACGATCTGCGTGGTGCGCGGATTTTGGATGCCGGATGCGGCACGGGCGCGATGGCGGTTGAACTGGCGCAGCGCGGGGCCGATGTGGTGGCGGTGGATATTTCGCCCGCACTGGTTGAAATCGGGGCAAAGCGGATGCCAGCCGGTCTGCCCGGCACGATCACCTGGGTCGCGGGCGATATGCTGGACGCGACCACCGGCGTGTTCGACCATGCCTTGGCGATGGATTCGTTGATCTATTACAGCGCGCCCGATATTGCCGCGCTGCTTGATCGGGCCTCGCCACGGATCAACGGCAAATTCGTCTTTACCCTTGCCCCGCGCACACCTGCGCTGATGCTGATGTGGCGGGCGGGCAAGCTGTTCCCCGCCGGGGACCGAAGCCCTGTAATGATCCCGCACACGACCGCAGGCGTCGCAGATGCCCTGCGCAAGGGCGGCGTCAAAGGTGCGCTGCGCGATATCGAACGGGTCAAATCGGGTTTCTACATCTCGAATGCGCTGGTCTTTGAAAGGGCACGCAAATGATTTTCAAGGCGTCGACACTCAAGCGTATTTCGGTCAACCTGCTGCCCTTTAGCGACGCGGTCAGCGATGATCTGCCGCTGGGCCAGCTGTTGCGCCTGTCGCTATTCCAGGTGTCGGTGGGCATGGCGGCCGTGATGCTGCTGGGCACGCTAAACCGTGTGATGATCGTCGAGCTGAACATCGCCTCGACCCTTGTGGCGTTGATGATCGCGATTCCGGTGCTGGTGGCACCGTTCCGCGCGCTAGTGGGGTTCAAGTCCGACAATTACCGCTCCGCCATCGGGTGGAAACGGATTCCCTATCTTTGGTTCGGGACAATGTGGCAATTCGGCGGCTTGGCAATCATGCCGATGGCGCTGCTCGTGCTGTCTGGGGATCGCACGCTGGATGTGGATTGGGCGGGTTATGTCGGTGCGGGGCTTGCGTTTTTGCTGACCGGTGTCGGTATGCATATGACCCAGACCGCAGGGCTTGCGCTGGCAGCGGACCGCGCCACCGATGAAACGCGGCCACGTGTTGTGGCGTTGCTTTATGTAATGAACCTTGTCGGCATGGCGATTTCGGCGCTGATTATCGGCGCGCTTTTGCGTGATTATAGTGCTTTGCGCTTGGTTCAAGTCGTGCAAGGCACCGCGGTTGCGACCTTAATTTTGAATATGATCGCGCTGTGGAAACAGGAACGCGTGAACCCGATGACCAAGGCGCAACGCGCCGAACCGACCCCAAGCTTTCGTGAAGCATGGGGCGATCTGGCCAAAGGTGGCGATGCAGGTCGGTTGTTGGCGGTCGTGTTTATCGGCACCATGGCGTTCAGCATGCAAGACGTGTTGCTGGAACCTTATGGCGGCGAAATCATGGGCCTGTCGGTTTCGGCCACAACATTGCTGACCGCGATGTGGGCCTGTGGCGCGCTGGTGGGTTTTGCGCTGGCGGCGCGTTGGCTGGCGGCATCGCTTGATCCGTTCCGCATGTGTGCGCGCGGTTTGCTGGCGGGCGTGCTTGCGTTTAGCCTTGTGATTTTCGCAGCACCCATCGGGTCATCTGCATTGTTTTATCTGGGCGCCGGTATGATCGGTTTCGGCAGCGGGTTGTTTGGGGTTAGCACGCTGACCGCCGCAATGACCATGCCGACGATCGGGCGCGCCGGTCGCGGTCTTGCCCTTGGTGCCTGGGGGGCTGCACAGGCCACCGGCGCAGGGCTATCCATCTTTATCGGGGGCACCTTGCGTGACCTTGTAAACCACGCCGCTGGGAACGGCATATTGGGAGAGGCGCTCGCCACGCCTGCCACGGGGTATTCGGTGGTTTATCACACCGAAATCGCCCTTTTGTTCATCACAATGATCGTGCTGGGGCCGCTTGTGCGGCTGCGGCCAATAACACAAGGGGGGTCTGCCAAGCTGGAATTGGCCGACTTCCCGACCTGATCTCGAAAGGACCACAACATGGTTGGAACTACATTCTTTGGCAACTTCGATCTGGCGAGCGCAGCAATCTGGCTTTTCTGGATCTTCTTTGCGGGTCTGATCTATTACCTGCAAACCGAAAACATGCGCGAAGGCTATCCGCTTCTGGACGAAGAAGGAAAGCCTGCCCCGAACCAAGGGCCGTACCCAGTCCCGTCCGACAAGACATTCCACCTGCGCGATGGTCGCGGTGAACTGGCCCTGCCAAGCGGCCAGCGCGGCGATCGTGACGATCTGGCGCTGGTGCAATCGTCGCGCGCTGCTGGATCGCCTTATATTCCAACTGGCGATCCGATGATGGATGGCGTTGGTCCGGCATCCTGGGCGCCACGCCGTGACGCGCCGGAACTGGATGCGCATGGTCACGTCAAGATCAAGCCTATGTCGATGCTGCCTGAGTTCAGGATCTCTGCTGGCACCGATCCGCGCGGCAACGTTGTCGTCGGCGGTGATGGCGAGGTTGTCGGCCGTGTGATCGACATGTGGGTCGATGTGCCAGAAGCGCTGGTGCGTTTCCTGACCGTCGATCTGAACCCCGAAGGCAGCGGCAAGACCCGCCTGATCCCGATGAATATGGCACGGATCAAAGGCGACCGTGTCGTTGTCCGGTCGCTGTACGCGCACAACTGGGACGGCGTGCCTGTGACCAAGTCACCGGATGTCGTCACCCTGCTCGAGGAAGAAAAGATCATGGGCTACTACGCTGGTGGGACGCTTTATGCCTCTGCCGACCGCCTAGAGCCACAAGTCTAACCGCTACTGGCCCCGGCTCGCCACCGGGGTCCGCCAACCCAAGGGAATACGAAAATGACCCACGACGATTTCGCCGCAGAACCGATCCCCGGACTGCCTGAAAGACTGCCCGCAGGTGAATATATTATCTGGCAGGGATCACCCGACCACAAAGCGCTAGCGCGTGAAGCCTTGTCGCTCCGCTGGGTGGCTGGGTACTTCGCGCTGCTGACGGTGTGGCGCATCGGCGCGTCCTCGGCGGATTATCCGCTGAATGTATCGGTCATGCACGGCGTGCCTTTCGTTGTTGCGGGCCTTGTGGCCTGCGGCCTGCTGTATCTGGTTGCCTATGTGCAGGCGCGCGCCACGATCTATACGCTGACCAACAAGCGCGTTGCGATGCGGATCGGTGCGGCGCTGACGATGACGCTGAACCTGCCCTATACATGGATCGGCACGGCCAAGCTGGATCTGCGGCCCAATGGAACCGGCACGCTGGCGTTCGAGCTGATCGGTGACAGTCGCGTGTCCTATCTGATGACCTGGCCGCATGTCCGGCCTTGGTACATGACCCGCACCCAGCCTGCGCTACGCTGCATCCCCGATGCGGAAAATGTCGCGCGGCTGTTTGCCGAAGCCGCGGAAACCCGCATTTCCGCGCCGAAAGTGACCCGTGCCGCAACCAAAACCGGCGTATCTGCCGTCGCAGCGGAGTAAGTATCATGGCACATGCCCCCAACACGATGAAGCATCCTGAAACGATCCTCGTGCCGCCATTTGTCGCGCGGGCGATGTTCGCGCTGATGATCGCCGCGGTCGGTCTGGTCGCTTATGCCAAGATCACCGACAAACCGCTGGTGGCGGTTGTCGCGCAGACACCGGTCGCGCAAAGCCTGGATGTCATCATCACCGGCGACAAAAGCGGGATTTATACCGTCACCAGCCTTGATGGTGCGCTGCTGGCACGGTCGTCGGATGAATTGGCCGGATTTTTGGGTGTCATGGGGCGCGTGATTGACCGTGAACGCCTTGTGGCGGGTGTGATGGGCACGCCGCCCTTGCAGATCGTGCAGCGCCAGAACGGGAATGTCGCTATTCTTGATCCAAGTACTGGTATGACGACCGAACTGATTGGCTATGGCCGAGATAACGTGGCAGCCTTTGCCAAGCTGTTGGATTGAAACTGTGCGCAGGCTAGCCCCCTGCACGCGATGATGTGAAAGGGAACTCACATGGGACTATTTTTAAGAGAGACGGAAACCGCGCCTTGCACGGTGACCATTTCCCACCGGTTCGAGGAACTGTCGGCACATGTCCGGTTGGACAATGGTGCTGTGATCTATCCGGGGGACACCGTGCAGGTGCAGGGGCCGGAAATCATGGCTGCCTTTGGTGAATTGATCGAGGAAAAGCGCACCGCCGTCATCACACGAGCGTCCAAGCTCGAACAGCTCTGGACCCGCGCAACGGGTGATTTCGAATTCATGGAACTGTGCGAATTTTCCTTTAGTGACGAGGTGCTGTCATGAACATGCATTCATCCAATGCCGCCACCGCCGAAGAAGCCATCGCCGCGCAAGAGGCCCTGCCGCCGCTCACGAATGAAGAAGCGACCAAGGTCGCGATGTCGAATACGTTGCTGACGCCGCGGTTCTATACCACCGATTTTGCCGAAATGGATGCGATTGATGTCACACCAGTGCGCAAGGATTGGGATGTGCTGATCGCGCAGATGAAGGCCGACCCCAACAAGGGTCATTTTCGCAAGAACGCAGACTGGGACCATGTCGATTGGGACGGGATGGAACCCAAGCTGAAGGCAGAGTTCATTGATTTCCTGATCTCAAGCTGTACTGCCGAATTTTCGGGCTGTGTGCTGTATAAGGAAATGAAACGTCGCGGATCGAACAAGGACATCACCGAATTGTTCCAGCTGATGGCCCGCGACGAGGCCCGCCATGCCGGTTTCATCAACGATGCGCTGCGCGAAGCGGGCATTGCCGTGAACCTTGGGTTCTTGACGCAGGCCAAGAAATACACCTATTTCCGGCCGAAATTCATCTATTACGCGACCTATCTGTCGGAAAAAATCGGTTATGCGCGGTATATCACGATCTACCGTCATCTGGAAGAAAACCCCGAATACCGGTTCCACCCGATTTTCAAATGGTTCCGCGAATGGTGCAATGACGAGTTTTCGCATGGCGAGGCGTTTGCCCTGCTGTTGAAAACCGATGCCAAGCTGACTGAAAGCCGCACCAACAAGTTGTGGATCAAGTTTTTCCTGACAGCGGTGTTTTCCACGATGTGGGTGCGCGATCACCAGCGGCCCGAATTCCACAAGGCGCTGGGCGTTGATCCGGCATGGTATGGCCAGGAAGTGTTCCGCAAAACATCGGACATTTCGCGGCAGGTGTTCCCCATGGTGCTGGATATCGACCATCCGCGCTGGCAACCCGCGCTGAACCGGATACAGGATGCCAATGTGCAGATCGCATTGGGACGCAAGCAGGGCGGCTTTGGCGGCTGGGTGAAACGCATGACTGGATCGGCACGGGCCGCAACGTCATTCGTGTCCTTGCTGATGATCCCAGTCGTGAAAAGCGATGTTCCTGAAAGCCCGCTGATGGCGCCGGCCTATTGATGGCGCGGGCGGTTTTCATCTTGAAAACCGGTGGAGGCGCTGCCTCCACACCTCCGAGGTATTTGTGCTCGGAAGATGAAACATGACCGGCGCGGTGACAGCCATCATCGCGGCGATATTTCTGTGGTGGTTTTCCACAGGGGTGATTTTGCTGGCTGTGCGCCGCGCGGATCGCAGTGGGCGCCATCAGGCGGTCGTTCTGGCAGGTCTGCCGTTGCTGATGGTCGGTGTCTGGGCTGTCGCCGCGTCGCTGATGCGGGTCGATGTGGCGGGGGTTTATCTGGGGTTTCTCGGCGCGCTGGCGATTTGGGGCTGGATCGAGCTTGCGTTTCTGGCTGGTGTCGTCGCCGGCCCGATGCGCGACGATTGCTTGCCCGGCCTATCTGGAAAAGCGCGGTTCTTTCGCGCCTTTGCCACCGTTTCTCATCATGAACTTTTGCTGACGGCTGGTCTTTTGGGGCTGGTTCTGGCCTCTGGCGGGGTTGAAAACCAGATGGCGGTGGCGACTTATCTGATCCTGTATCTGGCGCGTATCTTTGCCAAGCTGAACCTGTTTTTCGGCGTGCCGCGGATCAATATGGAATTTGTGCCGCTGCGCCTGATCCATCTGAAAAGCTATTTCCGGCGCGGCCCTGTCACGCTCGCCTTTCCTGCGGCGATCACCGTCCTGACCGCCTTGCTTGCGCTGTGCACCGAACTGTTGTGGTTCGCTGGGTCTGGCGCGGCGGTTGCGGGCTATGGCCTGCTGACGGCGCTTGCGGCGCTTGCCCTTCTCGAACATTGGCTGATGGTCATTCCATTGCCGGATGCGAAACTCTGGCGCTGGATGTTGCCCGCGCCCAAAACGATGCCCAAAGAAGAAAGATAAGACCGATGGATTTTGACGCCCTTTTCAATGCGCAGCTGGATCAACTGAAGGCCGATGGCAATTACCGCTATTTCGCGGAACTGGAACGCCAATGCGGCAAGTTTCCCCGCGCGGCCAGCCATGCTGTGGACGGTGCTGTGCGCGATGTGACGGTGTGGTGTTCCAATGATTACCTTGGCATGGGTCAGCATCCCGCTGTCATCGGCGCGATGTGTGAGGCTGTCCAGCGCACCGGCACCGGATCGGGCGGCACCCGCAACATCAGTGGCACCAACCATGATCACCTGCTGCTGGAACGCGAATTGGCTGATCTGCATGGCAAGGAATCGGCGCTGCTGTTCACATCCGGCTATGTGTCGAACTGGGCCGCGCTGTCGACCTTGGGTAGCCGGTTGGAAAACTGCGTGATCCTGTCGGATGCGGGCAATCACGCCTCGATGATCGAGGGCATCCGCCATTCGCGCGCGCAAAAGGTAATCTGGAAGCACAACGATTATCGTGATCTGGAGATGAAGCTGCGCGCCCTGCCCGCCGACGTCCCCAAGATTGTCGCTTTTGAAAGCGTCTATTCCATGGATGGCGATATCGCGCCCATCCGCCAGATCGTCGAAGTCTGCGAAAAATACGGTGCCATGACCTATCTGGACGAGGTCCATGCCGTCGGCATGTATGGCCCGCGCGGTGGCGGTGTGAGCGAACGCGAAGGGCTTGCCGACCGGATTACCCTGATCGAAGGGACGCTTGGCAAGGCGTTTGGCGTTGTCGGCGGCTATATCACCGGATCGGCGGCGCTGTGCGACTTCATCCGCAGTTTTGCCTCGGGGTTCATTTTTACAACCGCCTTGCCACCCGCGATCGCTGCTGCTGCGCGCACATCGATCGCCTATCTCAAGCAGTCCGAGATGGAACGCGCCCGCCAGCGGCGTCAGGTCGCGCGCCTGCGCGCCGCTCTCGACCGCGAAGGCATTCCGCATATGCATAACGATAGCCATATCGTGCCGGTCTTGATCAAGGACCCGGTCAAAACCCGGATGCTTGCGGATTACCTGATGCGCGAATGGGACATCTATGTGCAGCCGATCAATTATCCCACGGTCCCCAAGGGAACAGAAAGGCTGCGTTTTACCCCATCGCCGCTGCATTCGGATGAAGATATTGACCATCTGGTCACGGCGCTGCGCGTTTTGTGGAAACAATGCGCATTGGCGCATGCTGTTGCCTGAATGCTAGGCCACTTCTTTTCCTGCGTGGGGGTGGACCGCCGCACAGGATGCTCTACAGTAACAAACGACTGGGGCAACGGTCACTTAATCAGGTCGAAAAGGAATACGATCATGAAAAATTTTACAATCGCTGCGGCGCTGGCCATTCTGGCAGCACCAGCATTTGCACAAGACCTTACACCGACACTCGGCGATGCCGCGAACGGTGAAGAACAGTTCAACCGTCAGTGTGTGGCGTGCCATGTGGTGGCAGACGCTGATGGCAACGTTCTGGCAGGCCGTAACGCGCGCACGGGCCCGAACCAATATGGTCTGATCGGCCGTGTGCTGGGGTCAAATGAAGATTTCAAGTATAGCGACGGCCTTGTCGCACTTGGCGAAGCAGGCGAAGTCTGGAACGAAGCGAACTTCGTGGGATACGTTCAGGACCCAACCGGCTGGATCCGCGAAAAACTGGAAGATCGCCGCGCACGCGGCAAGATGGCCTATCAGGTGCGCGCCGAACAGGACGCCTATGACCTTTATGCCTATCTGGCGACTTTCTCTGACATGTAAGAAATGGGCGGCGCGCGAACGCGCCGTTTCGCTGTGATCGAAGGGCTGTCAGGGAAACCTGTCAGCCCTTTTTCATTGGCCAGTGATCAGCCTTGCGATCAGGGCTGCGTTTTCTTCATGCGCCAGATGGCCCAGCTGTGCCAATTCGGTCAGGCGTGCCTGTGGCAGGCGGGTGGCGGCGTCACGGCTGACAGATGGCGGCACGGCCCTGTCATTCAATCCGCTGATCAGATGCACAGGGGCGGTGACCTGAGGCAAGCGCGATAGCAACCCATCCAGCGACCATTGCGCCATCATCGACAAGGTGCCGTCGATATGAGATCGGTCGCCCAGCAAGCGATAATAAAGGTCGATCCCGTCATCATCCAGCACCGAACCTGTCCCCTTGATCAGGTTGCGGATCGTATTGCGGCTGCTGGTCACGGTCACCATGCTGGCGGTGAACGGGGTTGCGGCCAGCGCCTTGGCCATGACCGGAAACAAAAGCCCTGCGACACCTTTGAAATTGCTGAGCGCCGCATTGATCAGGACGATTTCCGCAGGGCGCAACCCCAGTTCCCACAATCGCAGCGCAATCGCGCCACCGGCTGAATGGCCAAGGATGATGGTGGGGTTCCAGCCCTGCGCGCGGCACAGCGATACGATATCCTCGGCCATGTGATCCAGCCCGCAGCGTTGCCGCGCGCCCATCTGGGTGAACCCCTGGCCGGGCAGGTCGATGGCCACGACATGATGGGTCTGGATCAGAATCGGGAACAGGTGCCGGAAACTTTGTGTGGCCCCACCAGCGCCGTGGATCAGCAGGATCAGCGGGCCGGTCCCGGCCTCTTGCACATGCCAGCGGTGCGGGCGGTGCAGGATCTGGCGGGAATGGTCTGACAGCGGCCAGTCGCGCGGCGGCCAGCGCATCAATCACCCAAGGCGGTGGCAACGCTGGCCGACAGGCGCGCCGCATCCGCGCGGGGCAGGGGCAGATAAATTGCGCCCAAGGTCTGCGCCAGCGCCGCCAACGCGGGTTCTGGCCGGTTGCCGGTATCGATGATCAATGCGTCGATCCTTTGGGCGCGTACCGCCTGCGCCATGCGTTGGGCGTCGGCGGCAGCTTGCGCGCGGTTTCCCGCGCCATCCAGCGCGACATTTGCGCGGCCATCTGTCAGGATGACAATCGTCGGCGTCAGCCCTTTGCGCGTGGCGGTGATCGCCTGTTCCAAGGCCGTAACGATCCCGGCAGCCAGCGGCGTGCCACCGCCACCGGGCAAGGCGGCAAGGCGGCGTTTGGTCTGCACCAGCGACCGTGTGGGCGGCAAAAGTACCTCGGCCCCGGTCCCGCGAAACGACACCAGCGCCACATGGTCTCGCCGTGCATAGGCCTGCGCCAGCAACAGCTCGATCGCGCCTTTCGCCTCGGCCAGTCGGGACAGGGCGGATGACCCAGATGCATCGACGGTGAATACCAGCAGGCGGTCGGATTTTTCCTCGAACCGTTTGACGCGGATGTCATCACTGCGCACTTGCACGCTGTCGCGCCCTGTCGCCTGCTTGCGGATCGTCTGCCAAGGTGCGGCGGCCCGCAAGGTTCCGACAATATCAATCCGCGCGCCGTCACCCAGCCGCCCCGCGCGTGACGGCATCGGCCTGCCGCGCCGGTTGCCCTTGCGCGCAGCGCCGCTGCCGCTGCCTTTGCCTTGGCGTGCTTTTTGCGCGGCGATCCGGTCTAGTAGGTTGTCAGGCAGCAGGGCCTTGATCGCCTCTAGCAGCAATTCGTCCGGCAGATTGAGCGTATCGGTCTGATCCTGATCGTCGCGGTCGGTCTGGTCGGGTTCGGGGGCTTCGGCTTCTTCTTCATCGCTGCCCGGCATCTGCGTGGCGCGGTGCGCCAGCACCAGCAAGCAGGCAATTTCCACATCATTGGCATCGACTGTCATCTTGCCGCGCAAGGCAGCATGCGCCTTGGCCGCGCGCAAGGCGAACAGTGGCGCGCGCAGGCTGTCGATCCCAAATTGTGCCGCGATACGCGTTACTTGTTCGGCGATGTCGTTCGGGACAGCGACCTGGTGCAGATGCGTGATCGCGGCGGATGGATCAAAAGGGTCGGGTGCGATGGCTTCGCTGATGGTGACATCCGACAGGTCGGCGGCAAAGGCCAGCCGTTCAGCCAGTTTCGGGTTCAGTGCCTCGTCAGGTTCAGCGCCTTCATCCAGCGCGATCAGCCGGTGGGTGGTGCCTGCATCCAGCACCATCGCCAGCCGCGCGGCCAGCTGTGTTGCCGCCCGTTCCGCCATCGTCAGGATCACCGTGCCGGGGCGTGATAACAGACCCTGTTCCTGCACAAATTGTCCACGGGCCAGCGTTGCCGACAGGTCCAGCCCGCCAAACAGCGCCTCGTCCGAAATCGCGGGATGGATGCGTTGCTGTGGTTGCGGCAACCAGTCGAGCAGGCCAACCAGCCTGTCGCGCACTGGCCCTGACCTTGCGCGCAAAGCCATGCCGCCCAAGGCAGGATCAATCGCCAGCAATTGCATCGCCAGAACAGCGCGGTGCCAGACGGCCTCAGCCAAGGGTTTCTTCCACGATCCGCGCAACCCGCGTGCCGCTGCCCGCTTCGTCCAGCGGATCGCGGCGCAGGCGATGGCGCAGGGCCATTGGCGCCATATCCTTGACATGCGCTCGGGTCAGCGCGGTGTCATTGCGCCACGCAGCATAGGCGCGGGCGGCTTTTAGCAGGGTCAGTTCCCCGCGCAAACCATCGGACCCCAGCGCAAGGCACAGTTCAGCGACGTCATGCAGGGTCTTTTCCGGCGTTTTCAGCCGTGCCAGTGCGTTGCGCGCGGTTATGATCCGGTCACGGATCGCCGCATCCTCGGCCTGCCAGCGCAGCATGAAGGCCGTGTTGTCGTTGTCGAACGCATCGCGGCGTTTGATGACCTCAACCCGTGTTGCAATGTCCTTGGGGGATGCCACCTCGACCGACAGGCCGAAGCGGTCGAGCAATTGGGGGCGCAATTCGCCTTCTTCAGGGTTGCCGGACCCGACCAGTACGAATCGCGCGGCGTGGCGAATCGACAGCCCCTCGCGCTCCACCACGTTTTCACCCGATTGCGCCACGTCGAGCAGCAGATCGACGATGTGGTCCTCCAGCAGGTTCACCTCGTCGATATAAAGGTATCCCCGATTGGCGCGCGCCAGCAGGCCGGGCTGAAACGCCTTTTCGCCCTTGGTCAGCGCCTTTTCGATATCAAGCGCGCCGGTCACACGATCCTCTGTCGCGCCAAGCGGCAAATCGACAACGGGGGTGGGCATTTCCACCAACGTTTTCGTCGCTAACACGGCCCAATCAGGGACATCACCGGCCTTGGCGCTGTTCACGGGGCAGCCCTGCACCGCCATGATCGGTGGCAGCAAGGCGGCCAGCGCGCGCACGGCGGTCGATTTGCCGGTGCCACGGTCCCCGAACACCAGAACGCCGCCGATCGACGGGTCAATGGCTGTCAGGATCATGGCCTGTTTCATCTCGTCCTGACCGACGATGGCGGAAAAGGGGAAGGGCTGTTTCATGCGGCCTCTGGTCTGGCAAGGGGGGAGGTACCGTTCCATGTGCCGGCATCGGAATGCACGGCGAAACGGGCGTAAAGTTCTTCGGCAAACCAGCCTTCGTCACGCACGGCGCGGATCGCCTCGGCATGCGGGCCAGTGCGGGCGAAAGCGGCCATCGCGGCCTCGGACGGCCAGATCGAGAACGTGACCTGATGCAGCATCGGCACCTCGCCAATGCCGATCTTGAACATCACATTGCTGTCGGCACCGATCTTGGCGGAAATATTCGGCACCCGCCCCCAGAACCGGGCAAGGATGCGTGGCTTGATCGTCGCGCGCGTCAGGGCTGCCAGGGGACCGGGCGTCGTGGTTGCATCGGGCGCGAAAGGTGCTTTGCCAGACCATTGCCCGCGGACGGATTGGGTTTGTAAAAAGACAGTCCAGTGTTCCGCCGCCCGCGCCATGTAACGGGCGAAAACGCCGGTGCTGGTGCGCGCCTTGGCAGTCGCGATGTCGGGCCATGTGGCAAGGATTGCATAGACGGCGGTATTAGGAACAGGCGTGAATCCTTCGCCGCTGCCCGACCCGCAAAGTTTCCAGAAACCGATGTCGGGTGTGCGCGACAATGGCAGGCGCGCGCCGCCCATCATCGTCAGCGCCCAAGCGCGCGCCAATGGCCCGGCAAAGCGGAAAAACGACAATGTCACGATCTGGGTCAATGGTTTGCCTACGCTAGTGTCAACTTAGTCTGACATAGCACCCGTCTTTTGAAAAGGGAGTGCGAATAATATTTGTCAACTTTGGTTTACACATCTACTGTGGGCTTATGTTGACACATGAACACACCGATTCAAATGCAGCCATCGTGATTGGCGCGGGGCTTGGCGGCCTTGCCGCCGCGATGCGACTGGGCGCCAAAGGCTATGCCGTCACCGTTCTGGACCGGCTCGATCTGCCCGGTGGGCGGGGGTCGTCCGTCACGCAGGACGGGCACCGCTTTGATCTGGGCCCGACGATCATCACCGTGCCGCAGGTCTATGAAAACCTCTGGCGCGCCTGCGGGCGGGATTTCCACAAGGATATCAGCCTGCGCCCGATGGACCCGTTCTACGAGGTGCGCTGGCCTGACGGATCAACGTTCACCGCGCGTCAGGATACCGATGCCATGCTGGCGGAGGTTGCCCGCCTCAGCCCTGCGGACGTGGCAGGCTACAAGCGGTTCCTGAAGGATAGCGAGGCCTGCTATAAGGTCGGTTTCGAAGGCATGGTCGCCCAGCCGATGAACAAGATCTGGGAAACGATCAAGGTGCTGCCTGAATTCGTGCGCCTGCGTGCAGACCGGTCGATCCTTGGTCTGGCCAAGGCGCGGGTCAAGGATGCCCGCCTGCGCATGGCGCTGTCGTTCCATCCGTTGTTCATCGGGGGTGATCCGCGCAAGGTGACGTCGATCTATTCGCTCGTCGCTTATCTCGAAAAAACCTATGGCGTGCATTATGCAATGGGCGGGGTGCAGGCGATTGCCAATGCGATGGTCAAGGTGATCAAGGGGCAGGGCGGCACAGTGGTGCAGAATGCCGAAGTTGACGAGGTACTGATCGAAAACGGGGCCGCGAAAGGCGTGCGCCTGACCGACGGCACCGTGATCCATGCGCCGTTGGTCGTCAGCAATGCCGACGCGGGCCATACCTATCAGCGCCTGTTGCGCAACCATCCGCGCAAGCGCTGGACCGATGCCAAGCTGAAATCGCGCCGTTGGTCGATGGGCCTGTTTGTTTGGTATTTTGGCACCAAAGGCACGGCGCAGATGTGGCCCGACGTGGGCCATCACACGATCACCAACGCCCCCCGCTATGAAGGTTTGCTGCGCGACATTTTCATCAAGGGCAAATTGTCCGATGACATGAGCCTATATATCCACCGCCCCAGCGTCACCGACCCCGGCGTCGCGCCAAAGGGTGATGATACGTTCTATGTCCTGTCGCCGGTGCCGCATCTGGGGTTCGACAATCCTGTCGATTGGGCCAATGAATCTGCGATCTACAAGGCCAAGGTCATGGCCGAGGTTGAAAAAACCATCCCCGGTTTCGCAGAGCGCATCAGCACCGAAATGATCCTGACCCCCGAAGATTTCCGCGACAGATATCTGTCGCCCAACGGGTCGGGGTTTTCCATCGAACCGCGTATCCTGCAATCTGCCTGGTTCCGCCCCCATAACATCAGCGAAGAGGCTAGGGGCCTGTTTCTGGTCGGCGCGGGCACCCACCCCGGCGCCGGTGTGCCCGGTGTGATTTCCAGCGCCGAGGTGTTGGCCAAACTGGTCCCTGACGCCGCCGCGCGCGTGACAATGAAAGTGGCGGCAGAATGATCCGGCCCGACGATCTGGCGCATTGCGAAAATGCGATCCGGCATGGGTCATTGTCGTTTCACGCCGCGTCACGCCTGTTGCCATCCTCGGTCCGCGATCCGGCGCTTGCGCTTTACGCCTTTTGCCGTCTGGCCGATGACGAGGTGGACGAAGGCACGCAGCAGGCCGGTGCCGTGCTGCGCTTGCAGGACAGGTTGGACCTTGCCTATGCCGGCCGGCCGCGCAACGCGCCCGAAGACCGCGCCTTTGCCGCGATTATCGACGCGTTCGAGATGCCGCGCGCCCTACCCGATGCCCTGCTGGAAGGGCTGGCATGGGACGCAGCCGAATACCGCTATGATACCTTGTCCGGCGTGCGCGCCTATTCCGCGCGCGTGGCCAGCGCCGTGGGTGCGATGATGTGCGTGCTGATGCGGGTGCGCGACCCCGACGCATTGGCGCGCGCCTGCGATCTGGGTGTTGCGATGCAGCTGACCAATATCGCGCGCGATGTGGGCGAAGATGCGCGGATGGGGCGGATCTATCTGCCGCTGGATTGGCTGGCAGAGGCGGGGATCGACCCGCTGAACTTTACCCGCGACCCGCTGCCTGATGCTGCCTTGCGCGGCATGGTCAAACGGCTGCTGGCCGAGGCCGACAGGCTGTACCTGCGATCCGAATCCGGCATCAACGCCCTGCCCGTCAAGGCGCGCACTGGCATTTGGGCTGCACGGCTGATCTATGCGGGCATTGGCAGACAGGTTCGGCAGAACGGATATGACAGTATCACGATGCGCGCGCGCACATCCGTGTCACAGAAACTGGGCTGGGTCGGGCAATCTGCACTGCGCACCGCCTTTTCTGTCATCACGCCAAGATCACCCATCATCTATGCGCGTCCTTTGGACGAGGTGGCCTTTCTGGTGGATGCCGCCAGCCGCAGCAAACCCAGCCAAAGCCGGTCCTTGGCCGTGCTGGATGTGCTGGCCGAATTGCGTAACCGCGAAGCAGGGGTTGGAAATACCGGCCATCGCGCTTAGGTATCTGGTGTACCGCGAAAGGGCACCTGATGGACTATCTGCTGTTCTTCTTGTTTTTGGCCGCGACCTTTGCCGCCGGATCGACGGGTGCGCTGTTTCCAACAGGCGCGTGGTACAAAAGCCTGAAAAAGCCGACATGGGTACCGCGCGACTGGATGTTTCCGGTCGCATGGACATCAATCTATTTGCTGATTTCCTTCGCAGGCGCACGGGTCGCAGGCATCGACGACAACGGCTATGCAATGGCATTCTGGGCGATCCAGATCGCATTCAACGCATTGTGGACCCCGGTATTTTTCGGCCTGCGCCGCCTGAAAGGGTCGTTGCCCATCATTGGTGGTCTGTGGCTGGCCGTACTGGGCTGCACGGTCACGCATTTCCAGCTGGATTTCTGGGCGGGTCTGGCCTTTGTGCCCTATCTGGTCTGGGTGACGATCGCCACCGCGCTCAGTATTGCGATGCTGCGGCTGAACCCGAATGAAAAACCACTCGACCTGAGCGCGATCTGACCCCCCTTGAACACCGCCTGAATCGGTGTCAATTTTGGGGATGGAAAATCACATCAAATCTTGGGCGGAGGTTGCTCCGCAATTGGTGGCAGTCGCGGCGGGGCGGATGCCTGCGGATTGCGTCATTCGTGGCGGCAAGCTGGTCAATGTCCAGACGCGCGAGGTGCTGGACTGGCAAGTCGCCATCGCTGCAGGGCGTTTTGCCTATATCGGCCCTGACGCCAGCCATTGCATCGGCCCCGATACCGAAGTGATCGAGGCGGCTGGCCGTTACCTGATCCCCGGCCTTTGCGATGGGCATATGCATATCGAAAGCGGGATGCTGACCCCTGCCGAATTCGCCGCTGCCGTGATCCCGCATGGCACGACTACCATGTTCACCGACCCGCATGAGATTGCCAATGTCCTTGGCCTGCGCGGTGTGCGGATGATGCATGACGAAGCACTGATGCAGCCCGTTAACATCTTTACGCAGATGCCGTCCTGCGCGCCGTCTGCGCCGGGGCTTGAGACGACAGGGTTCAAGATTTCGGCAGATGACGTGGCCGAGGCGATGGCATGGCCTGGCATCATCGGGCTGGGCGAGATGATGAACTTTCCCGGCGTCGTGAACGGCGATCCGCAGATGCTGGCCGAAATGGCCGCCACAATGCGCGCGGGCAAGACCGTGGGTGGCCATTATGCCAGCCCTGACAAGGGCGTCGCGTTCTCAGCCTATGTCGCAGGCGGTGCTGCCGACGACCACGAAGGCACGGCAGAGGCGGACGCCATCGCGCGCGTACGCAACGGGATGCGGTCGATGATGCGGCTGGGGTCGGCATGGTATGACGTCGAAAGCCAGATCACCGCCGTGACGCAAAAGGGGCTGGACCCGCGCAATTTCATCCTGTGTACCGATGATTGCCATTCCGGCACGCTGGTCAACGACGGCCATATGAACCGCGTTGTCCGCCATGCCATCGCTTGCGGCTGCGACCCGCTGGTTGCGCTGCAGATGGCGACGATCAACACCGCCACCCATTTCGGGCTGGAACGTGAACTTGGGTCGATCACGCCGGGACGCCGCGCCGATGTGATTCTGACATCCGATCTGGTGACGCTGCCGATCGAGCATGTGATCGCGCGCGGCAAGACCGTGGCGCTAAATGGCAAGATCACGGTCGATTGCCCGCATTATGACTGGCCCGATGACGCGCGTCAGACGGTGCGCATGGGCAAGGTGCTTGATCATGCCGATTTCGCCGTTCATGCGCCCAAAGGGGCCAACAGCGTCGTGGCCAAAGTGATTGGCGTCGTCGAAAACCAAGCCCCGACCGAGGCATTGACGGCGGAACTGCCCGTCGTCGATGGCGTCGCCTGCGGGCAAGGCGATACCTACCAGATCGCGCTGGTCGAACGGCACCGCGCGACGGGTAAGGTTGTGAACGGTTTTGTTTCCGGTTTCGGCTATACGGGTCGGATGGCGATTGCGTCGACCGTGGCGCATGACAGCCACCATATGATCGTTGTCGGCACCGACCGCGCGCTGATGGCCAAGGCCGCGAACCGGCTGGGGCAGGTTGGCGGTGGCGTGACCGTCTGGAAAGACGATGCCGAACTGGCGCTGGTCGAACTGCCCATCGCGGGCCTGATGTCCGACAGCCCCGCCGCCGAAGTCGCTGCCAAGGCTGATGCAATGGTCGCCGCGATGGCTGCCTGCGGTTGCACGCTCAACAATGCCTATATGCAGCATTCATTGCTGGCGCTGGTTGTCATACCTGCGTTGCGGATTTCTGATCTGGGCTTGGTCGATGTGACAAGATTCGAAATTACCGATCTGTTCGAGGAAAATACATGAACGCTCCCCAGAAGGTAGTCATCCGGACACCTGACCTGCCGCCGCACGAGGCCTTTACCGATCCAAAAAAGGCCGTGGTGCGCCTGAACGAACTTTATGCCGCGTCTGTGCGGTTTTTGTCGGAAAATTTTGTCGCCGCCCTGCGCGATGGCCAACCAGACGGGCGTTTTCGTGCGTTTTATCCCGAAATCCGGCTGACGACGACGACCCATGCCAAGATGGACAGCCGCCTGTCGTTTGGCCATGTCGCCGAACCTGGCATCTATGCGACGACCGTTACCCGGCCTGACCTGTTCCAAAGCTATCTGGAACAGCAGATCGACCTTTTGCTGAAAAGCCACGGTGTGCCTGTGGTGATCGGTACATCGGATACTGTGATCCCCGTGCATTTCGCGGTCGCCAACGATGCCGGTGTCACCGTGCCGCAAGACGGGTCGATGGAATTCAACCTGCGTGATAATTTCGACGTGCCGGACCTGAGCACGACACATGATGCCATCGTGAACGGGGCTGGTTTCACCTATCCTGACGGCGCGCGCCCGCTGGCGCCGTTTACCGCACAGCGGATCGACTATTCGTTGGCGCGGCTATCACATTACACCGCCACCGCACCTGAACATTTCCAGAACCATGTTCTGTTCACCAACTACCAGTTCTATGTCGAGGAATTCGAGGCTTTCGCCCGCAAGATGCTGGCCGATCCTGCCAGCGGCTACACCAGTTTCGTCAGTACCGGCAATGTCGAGATTACGGCCCATGACGGACCGCTGCCGGTACCAGCAAAACTGCCGCAGATGCCGACCTATCACCTCAAACGTCCGGGGGGTGCGGGGATCACGCTGGTCAATATTGGCGTTGGCCCGTCGAATGCGAAGACTGCGACCGACCATATTGCCGTGCTGCGCCCGCATGCGTGGTTGATGGTCGGCCATTGCGCCGGTTTGCGAAATTCGCAGCGGCTGGGCGATTTTGTGTTGGCGCATGCCTATCTGCGCGAAGATCACGTGCTGGATGATGATCTGCCCGTCTGGGTGCCGATCCCCGCGCTGGCGGAAATCCAGATCGCGCTGCAGACGGCGGTGGCGGATGTGACACAGCTGGAAGGGTATGACCTGAAACAGATCATGCGCACCGGCACCGTGGCGACAATCGACAACCGGAACTGGGAATTGCGCGAACAGGCAGGGCCGGTGCAGCGCCTGTCGCAATCGCGGGCGATCGCGCTGGATATGGAAAGCGCCACCATCGCCGCAAATGGATTCCGGTTTCGCGTACCATACGGCACCTTGTTGTGCGTGTCGGACAAACCATTGCATGGTGAATTGAAATTGCCTGGAATGGCGTCGGAATTCTATAAAACACAAGTCGCCGCACATCTGATGATTGGCATCCGCGCGATGGAATTGCTGCGCGAAATGCCGCTAGAACGCATCCACAGCCGCAAATTGCGTAGTTTTGAGGAGACGGCATTCCTCTGAACATATAAAAAACGGCGGAAAGGTGCGTTTTTGCCTTGTCAGGAGCCACTATTCGTAGTGGTGTGCCACAACATACCGTTATACAGGCGGGGAATAGGCCCTATAGGTGGGGCGAATGAGGGAGACCAGTAACATGGCGACGAAACCAATGACAAAAGCGCAGCTGGTTGCTGCAATTGCCGATCAGACCGGCATGGACAAAAAAGCAGCCGGCGCTGCGCTGGATGCTGTGACCGGCATCATCACATCCGAAGTAGCTGGCGGCGGTGCTGTTACTCTGCCAGGCGTCGGCAAGATCTATTGCCGCGAACGCCCAGAGCGGATGGTGCGCAACCCTGCGACCGGCGAGCAGATCAAAAAAGAAGCTGACAAGGTCGTCAAAGTCACGATCGCCAAGGCTCTGAAAGACAGCGTCAACGGCTAAGCTATCGGGCCTTGTGCCGGATACGAAATCAGGAAAGGGTCGCCCCAACAGGCGGCCCTTTTTGCGTGAGGTGACATGGATATCAAAGCGGTTCTGATGGGCCTTGCCTTCGCGTTCATGTGGTCCTCGGCTTTTACATCGGCGCGGGTGATCGTGGAATATGCGCCGCCCCTGTCGGCGCTGGCGCTGCGGTTCCTGATCTCTGGCCTGATCGGTGTGGGCATCGCGTGGATGCTGGGCCAGTCCGCGCGGCTGACACGGCGGCAATGGACGGGGGTGCTGGTCTTCGGGCTGTGCCAGAATGCCCTGTATCTGGGCCTGAATTTCGTGGCGATGCAGACGATTCCCGCATCCTTGGCGGCGATCATCGCGTCGAGCATGCCGTTATTGGTGGCGCTGGTCGGCTGGGGCGTGTTCGGCACACGCGTCCGGCCCTTGGGGATCATCGGGTTGCTGGCGGGGCTGTTGGGTGTTGTCCTGATCATGGGTGCGCGGTTGCAGGGTGGCATAGATTTGTTCGGCTTGGTCCTATGCGTGATTGGCGTGATGTCCCTGACGGTTGCCACGCTTGCCGTGATGGGCGCGTCGTCGGGTGGCAATGTGCTGATGATCGTCGGGTTGCAGATGCTGGTCGGCAGTGCGCTGTTGTTCATTCCTGCCATGGCGCTGGAAACGCTGGTCGTCACATGGAACTGGCAGCTGATCGTTGCCTTTGCTTATACCGTGCTGGTGCCGGGGCTGGCGGCGACATTGGTCTGGTTCCTGCTGGTGGGTCGGATCGGCGCAGTCAAGGCGTCAACCTTTCACTTTCTTAACCCATTTCTGGGCGTCACCGTGGCGGCGATCCTGCTTGACGAACAAATTGGCCCGCTTGACGTGGTTGGCGTGATCATCATCGCGCTGGGCATTCTGGCGGTGCAATTGTCGCGTCAGGCAGCCCCGATCACGCCGCGCACGCCGCCGGTCTGACCGCGATCCAGCAACAGGTGGTCGAGGATCACGCAGGCCATCATCGCCTCGCCCACCGGCACGGCGCGGATGCCGACGCAGGGGTCGTGGCGGCCTTTGGTGATCACCTCGGTGGGGCTGCCGTCCATCATGATCGACTTGCGCGGTGACAGGATTGACGAGGTCGGCTTCACCGCAAAGCGCACGACGATATCCTGCCCCGTGCTGATCCCGCCAAGAATACCGCCCGCATGGTTGGACGAATATTCCGGCCCGTTCGGACCCATGAAAATCTCGTCCGCATTGTCGCGCCCTGTCAGCGCGGCGGCGGCCATGCCTTCGCCAATCTCGACACCTTTGACCGCATTGATCGACATCATTGCAGCCGCCAGATCAGTATCCAGTTTTGCGTAAACCGGCGCGCCGATGCCCGCAGGCACGCCGCGCGCCACCACCTCGATGATCGCACCGACGGAATTGTGATCATCCTTGCGCAGCCATGTCAGATAGTCGTTCCATTCTTCGGCCGCCTGCGCATCGGGGCAGAAAAAATCGTTCTGGTCGATCTGGCTCCAATCCATCCGCGCGCGGTCGATCTGTTTGGTCCCCATCTGGGTCATGTAGCCCTTGATCTGGACGTTGGGCGCAATCAGCTTGATCGCCTCGCGCGCCACACCGCCTGCGGCAACGCGCGACGCTGTTTCACGCGCCGAAGACCGCCCGCCGCCGCGCGGATCGCGCAGCCCGTATTTCTGGTGATAGGTGATATCGGCATGACCGGGGCGGAACGTGTTCAGGATATCGCCGTAATCCTTTGACCGCTGATCGGTGTTGCGGATCATCAACTGGATCGGCGTACCGGTCGTGCGCCCCTCATAGACGCCCGACAGGATTTCGACCGCATCAGGTTCATTCCGCTGGGTCGTGTTCTTGTTCAATCCGGGGCGGCGTTTGTCCAGCCATTGCTGGATCATCGCAGGTTCCAGCGGCACATTTGGCGGGCAGCCATCGACCGTAGCACCAAGGGCTGGCCCGTGGCTTTCGCCCCATGTGGTGAACCGGAACAAATGACCGAAACTGTTGATGGACATGGCAAACCCCCGTTTGACAACGGTCTAGCGGGCGGGGCGGACAGGCTCAAGAGGTTTCCCTTGCGCCTGCCTGCGTTCCACCCTAGCTTTTGCCCCACCTCGGGGTGCCTTTACTGGCTGAGATGCGCAAGCAGACCCGTTGAACCTGAACCGGTTAGGACCGGCGGAGGGAAGGTATGGCAATTCCGCTATCCCCCAATCCGCCCGACGCATTTGGAGGATAGAATGCAAAAATCCATTTATCTGCCACTTGTTGCGGGATTTGCGCTTTGTGCCAGCGGCACATCTGCGCAGACCCCCGTGCTGCAAGTGATGACATACGACAGTTTCGTCAGCGAATGGGGCCCCGGCCCCGCCATCGCGGCCGCGTTCGAGCAAACTTGCGGATGTGATCTGCAATTCATCGGCACGGGTGACGGTGCTGCCCTGCTCGCGCGTTTGCAATTGGAAGGGCCCCGGACCGAGGCTGATATCGTGCTTGGCCTTGATACCAACCTGATCGCCGCCGCGCGGGAAACTGGCCTCTTCGCGCCGCATCGGGTGACCGCCGATCTTGATCTGCCGATTACATGGGACGATCCCGAATTTCTGCCGTTTGATTGGGGCTATTTCGCTTTCGTCGGCAATGCCGGTGCCGAAGCGCCCATATCACTGCGCGCCTTGGCCGATAGCGACATCCGGATCGTCATTCAGGACCCGCGGTCATCCACCCCGGGTCTGGGGCTGCTGATGTGGGTCAAGACGGCCTATCCTGACAGTGCCGCCGAGCTGTGGGCCGATCTTGCCGACAATATCGTTACTGTGACGCCGGGCTGGTCCGAAGCTTACGGGTTGTTCCTTGAGGGCGAGGCGGATGCCGTCCTGTCTTACACGACATCCCCTGCCTATCATCTGATCGCGGAAGAGGATGACAGCAAGGTCGCATGGGCGTTTGACGAAGGGCATTACATGCAGGTCGAAGTCGCGGCAAAAGTCGCAGGGACCGACCAGCCTGAACTGGCAGATCAATTCCTTGCCTTCATGGTGTCGGATGCGTTTCAGTCCATCATTCCTGAAACCAACTGGATGTATCCTGCCGTGGTCCCCGAGGGTGGCCTGCCCGCAGGGTTCGAGACGCTGATCACGCCTGCAACCGCCCTACTGCTGTCGCCCGAGGAGGCCGCAGCGATCCGTGACGTGGCGTTGGACGAATGGCGCAACGCGCTGTCGCAATAGCCCCGCGCTGGCCCGGTGCCGCTGCGGCGGCGCTGGTGCTGGTGCTGACCATCGGCACGCTGGCCGCTGTCGGCTGGCGTGCTGCATGGCAGGGCGGGTTGACGCCGGCTGATTGGGCCGCGGTGCGTTTCACCGTGATCCAAGCGCTTGTGTCGGCAGGGCTGAGCGTGCTGCTGGCGATCCCTGTGGCGCGCGCCCTTGCGCGCCGGCAGTTTCGTGGCCGTGCGGCGTTGATCACGCTGATGGGCGCGCCGTTCCTGCTGCCAGTGGTCGTTGCGGTGATCGGCTTGCTGGCCGTGTTCGGACGCGCAGGCATGGTCAACAGCGCCTTGGCATGGCTGGGCCTGCCTGCGATCAGTATCTTTGGCTTTCACGGCGTGGTGCTGGCCCATGTGTTTTTCAACGTGCCGCTGGCAATCCGATTGATCTTGCAAGGGTGGCTGTCGATCCCTGCGGAAAGGTTCCGTCTTGCGGCATCGCTGAACGCGCCCGTCGGGCGGTTGCTGGAATGGCCGATGCTGCGCGCCGTCGTGCCGGGAGTTTTTCTTGTGATCTTTCTGATCTGCCTGACCAGTTTCGCCGTCGCGCTGACGCTGGGTGGCGGGCCGCGTGCCACGACGGTCGAGCTTGCGATCTATCAGGCGTTGCGGTTCGATTTCGATCTGGGCCGTGCGGCGTTGCTTGCTTGCGTGCAATTCGGGCTGTGTGTCGTGGCGGCGGCGATTGTCTGGCGGATGTCGTTGGTCGATGCAATGGGCGCGGGGCTGGACCGCACCGTGCAGCGCTGGGACCTACGCTGGCCAGTGCTCGATTACCTGATGATCGGATTGGTCGCTGTTTTCCTGTTCACCCCGCTGGGCATGGTTGTCTGGCGCGGTGTGCCAGGGTTGGCGTTGTTGCCGGCCGAGGTCTGGGCGGCGGCGGGACGGTCGGTGATCGTGGCTGTGGCCTCTGCCCTGCTTTGCACATCTATGGCGCTGGCGCTCGCTTTGCGCGGCGGGCGCATGGTTGCAATCACCGGCGTGCTGCCCTTGGCAGCATCCGGTCTGGTGGTCGGTACCGGAGCCTTTTTGCTGGTTTATCCTCTCATCAACCCCGCGCGTCTGGCGCTGCCGGTCACAGTTCTGGTGAACGCAGTGCTGGCGCTACCATTCGCGCTGCGTGCCATCGGGCAGGCGGTCGCAGGCGTCGAGCGTGATTTCGCACGCCTCGGAGCCAGCCTAGGCTTGTCGCGCTGGGGCTGGGTGGGCATTGTCGTGTTGCCACGCATCCGCCGCCCCTTGGGGTTTGGCGCGGGTCTTGCGGCGGCCTTGTCGATGGGCGACCTTGGGGTCATCACCCTGTTCGCCGGCGAGGCGCAGCAGACCTTGCCGCTGGCCATGTATCGCCTGATGGGCGCTTACCGGATGGAGGCGGCGGCGGGCGCCGCGCTGGTGTTGCTGGCGCTTAGCCTTGCGGCATTCTGGATCTGTGACCAAGGAGGGCGCGGCAATGCTGATCTGTGAGGCTCTGGTCATTGAGCAGGACGATTTCCGCCTGACCGCCGACGTGACGTTCGACAAAGGCAAGATAACCGCGTTGATCGGGCCGTCGGGTGCTGGCAAATCGACCTTGCTTGCGGCATTGGCGGGGTTTCTGGCCCCGGCATCGGGGCGGGTGCTGTGGCGCGATATGGACCTGACACCTGTACCGCCGGGTGCGCGGCCGATCAGCGCAATCTTTCAGGACAACAACCTGTTTCCACATCTGACCATCGCGCAGAATGTGGGTCTTGGGCTGCGCCCGACGTGGCACCTGACTGCGGACGAACGTGGCTGTGTTGAGCGCGCTTTGTCTTCGGTCGGGCTCGCGGGGCTGGGGGCGCGCAAACCGGCGGCCCTGTCAGGTGGTCAGCAAAGCCGTGCCGCATTGGCGCGGGTGTTGCTGGCGGACAGGCCGGTGGTGTTACTGGACGAACCTTTCGCGGCACTTGGGCCGGGCCTGAAAGACGAAATGCTGGATCTGGTGCAATCGACGCTGGGCGTTGCCGGACGGACGGTGCTGATGGTCACGCATGACCCCGATGATGCACGGCGCATCGCGGATCAAGCATCCTTGGTCGCTGCTGGGACTGTGTCCGCACCGGTTGAAACGCGGGTATTTTTCGAGGCTCCGTCCCCGGCGCTGTCGGCCTATCTGGGCTGAACGAAAAAGGCCCGCCGGGATGGCGGGCCTTTTCATGTTGGATCAAACTGGCTTTATGCCTTTTTGTTCTTGTAAGGCGCCCAAAGCCGCTTGTTGGTCAGATACAGCAGCACCGACAGCAAGGTCAGGAAAATGACGCCGGTCAGACCGGCCTGTTTGCGTGCCATCATCTTTGGCTCGGCGGTCCACATCAGGAAGGCTGCGACATCCATGGCGACTGCTTCCAGCTCGGTCGAGCTGCCATCTTCGAAAGTGACGTCATCGCCATAAAGCGGGGGTGACATCGCAATCCAGCTTCCGGGAACAAGATGTTCGCCGTGGTCGCCCTTGCAGCTATCTGGGAACCCACCAGCGGCAAAGGCGATGTTGTAATAGCCATCCATCGGCTCGCCTTCCAGCGCGCATTCTGGCTCATCAACATAGCCGGTCATCAAAGAAGCGATGTATTCCGCGCCCCCCATACCCTGGAACAGCTGTGCCATGCCCGTCCCGTATGGTCCGGAAAAGCCTGCACGCGCCTTAGCCATCAGCGTCAGGTCTGGCGCGTTGGACAGGTTTGACATCGGAAATTTGTCGGCTGGCGTGGCGGGGCGGAAATCGCCTTCGCCGTCAAACAGGGACTGATCGAAGATTTCGTAGAATTCGGCATAGGCGAAAACCTGATCTTCCGGCAGGTGAGGCCCACCTTCGTCACCAAGGTTGCGGAAAGACAGGTATTTCAGGCCGTGGCAGGCGGCGCAGATTTCGGTGTAAACCTGCAGACCGCGCTGCAATTGCATCTGGTCGAACTGGCCGAACGGCCCTTCGAACGGGAAGGCGAAGTCGGTCACTTTGATTTCTGCGCCCGCAGCGGATGCTTGCCCTGATGTCAGGGCAAGCGCTGCTGCTGCGGCGAGTGTGGCGTTACGGAGCATATTCATTGGTCTTCCTCACTCGGCCGGATTGACGACAGGTGCGCTGTCGCTTTTCGGCGCGTAATGCGCGTTGTAGTCATCCTCAATCGTAGCTGGCGGTGTCAGCGGCTTTTCGATGACGCCAAGCAGTGGCAGGATCACGAGGAAATAGGCGAACCAATAGGTCGACGCGACCAAAGAGATCATGTCGTAAGGCGATTCCGCTGGGCGGGCGCCAACCCACATCAGAACGAAGAAATCGACCACCAGCAGCCAGAACCACCACTTGAACATTGGCCGGTACCGGCCAGACCGCACGCTGGATGTGTCCAGCCATGGTGCCAGCGCCATCACCGCGATTGCGCCGAACATCGCCAGAACCCCAAAGAATTTGGCGTCGATGATGCCAAAGCTCAGGAACTGGACGATCTGTACGACCCAGACGTCTGCGGTAAAGGCCCGCAGGATCGCGTAGAACGGCAGGAAATACCATTCAGGCACGATATGCGCGGGTGTCGCCAGCGCGTTCGCAGGGATGTAGTTGTCGGGGTGGCCCAGATAGTTTGGCATGAACCCGACGATGGCCACGAACACGGCCAGGATGATCGCCAATGCGAACAGATCCTTGATCACGAAATAAGGCCAGAATGGCAGCGTGTCCTTTGCAGCATCTTCTTTGGATGTGCGGCGGACTTCGACGCCGGTCGGGTTGTTGTTCCCCGTGGTGTGGAACGCCCAGATATGCACGATCGTCAGGCCCAGCAGGATAAAGGGCATCAGGTAATGCAGCGAAAAGAAGCGGTTCAGCGCAGGCTGGCCCACAGCGGACGCGCCCAGAAGCCAAGTCTGCACGCCTTCACCGATGAACGGAATAGCGCCGAACAGGCCGGTGATAACGGCAGTGCCGTGGAACGACATTTGGCCCCATGGCAGCACATAGCCCATGAACGCAGTGCCCATCATCAGCAGATACATCAACATGCCGATGATCCATGTCACTTCGCGCGGGGCTTTGTATGACCCGTAATACAGCGACCGGAAGATGTGGGCGTAAACAGCAACAAAGAACAAGGATGCGCCGTTCTGGTGGAAATAGCGGATCATATGCCCGCCGTTCACGTCACGCATGATATGTTCGACCGATGCAAAGGCCATGTCGACATGCGGAACATAATGCATCACCAGCACGATCCCGGTGATGATTTGCAGCACCAGCGTGAACACCAGCACGATTCCCCATATCCACATCCAGTTCAGGTTGCGGGGGGTCGGCAGCATCAGCGTGTCATAAAGAAGCCCGACAATTGGGAGCCGGGAATAAAGCCACTTTTCGCCGTTGGACTTTGGTTCGTAATGGTCGTGGGGGATACCAGCCATGGATCGCTCTCCTTAACCGAGTTGAATGGTTGTGTCGTCCACGAAGGACGCGACGGGAATATCGAGGTTGCGTGGCGCAGGTCCGCGGCGGATGCGTCCTGCTGTGTCGTAATGCGACCCGTGACATGGGCAGAACCAACCACCGAAATCACCTTGTTCACCCAGCGGCACACAACCGAGGTGGGTGCAGACACCCATCTGGACCAGCCAGACGCCATCTTCGGACAGAGCACGGTTCGCGTCGCTTGCATCCGCTGCCGGATCAAGGTTGGCGTTCTGTGACAGACCATCAGGCAGCGTCGAAAGATCCACGGCATTCGCTTCGGCGATCTCTTCTTCGGTACGCGCGCGAATGAAGACGGGTTTGCCTTGCCAAAGAACCGTCAACTGCGTGCCGGGGTCTACGGCGCTGATATCCACACGGATCGACGCCAGCGCGAGCACGTCCGCAGAGGGGTTCATCTGATTAACTAGCGGCCAGACCGCGGCACCCGTCACGACAACGCCGGCACCGGCGGTGGCATAATAAAGGAAGTCGCGGCGTGTTCCCTGATGTTCTTCAACTTGTGACACTGGGTGCATCTCCGGTTCGTTGGCGGGCAGTCTGCCCATAAATAAAATAGGCCGATGTCGCCATCAGTCCAATTTGCCGCTGTTTAGCCCCGTTCACCACAGGCGTCCAGCGGACATTCGGGCGCAGGGGCAGCCGCGACTAAGCGACTGTGCAAGCAGCGACACAGATGTTCCTGCAGGCAAGCGCGTGGGACAGATAAGTTGAATAACCAACCAGTCTGTAATCAATGCGCATTTTTCCTGCCGATATGCTGAATTTGTGGCCAAGTAGGCACATAATAACAAGATAGACTATATCACTTAATGTTTTATTGCGCGTCTTTCTGGCAGTCTTTAGGGGTACACTCCGACCGACACGCTGGAGATTCGATAATGTTGCGCACCTTTGCACTTTGCTGCGGCCTTCTGGCTTTGCCGACCTTGGCGTCTGCCGAGGTTGAGCTGAGCTTTTATGGCGGCGCGCAATCGGCGCCTGCGTCCGACGTGGTGATTCGCGATGACAGCGTAATACCGGATTCGAATTTCTCGCAAAGCTGGGAAGGCCGGTCCGCCAGCGCGCCAATCTATTATGGTATCCGCGTGACCCGGTGGCAGTCCCCGGTGTTCGGTTTTGGTCTCGATTTAGCCCATAACAAGATCTATCCCAAAGATGATGTATTGCCGACAGGGTTCAGCGTACTGGAATTCACCGACGGTTTGAATACGCTCACAGTCAACGCCTATCGTCGCTGGCCCAACATGCTGGGCGATGTCACGCCTTACGTTGGTGGTGGGCTTGGTCTGGCGATCCCGCATGTCGAGGTGACGCACGGCGCCTCTGAAACCTTTGGCTACCAGCTTACTGGTCCTGCGGCGACGTGGATTGCGGGTGCAAGATATCCGATCAGCGACCAATGGTCCGTCTTCGGAGAATATAAGGGCACATTCACGTCCAACGTGGGTGAGCTCGATACTGGTGGCAAAATAGAAACTGATGTGTTCACCAATGCGGTGAACCTTGGCGTCAGCTTCAATTTCTAAATATCAGACGGCTGTGGCGGCCATGCTGGCGCGCGTGGTAAAATCCGCGTGCCATTTCGCCAACGCGTCATTGCCCTGCCGCCAGCCACGCGCATCGTGGCGCAGGTCCACATAAGATAGCGCGCAAGCGATCCCGATATGGCCGATGTCCAGCGGGCCTTGCAGATGGCTCATCCAGCGGGTGTTGACATCGGCGATAGTGCGGCTGGCCTTGCTCCATTGCGCTTCGACCCAGTCGGATGATTGCTGTGCCTCGGGACGCAGCCGTACTTCGTAGGTCATCAGAACGGCGGCTTCCATGATGGCATCCGCCGTTGCCTCGAGCGTCAGCACCTCCCAGATCCGCGCCTGCGGATACAGCGATCCAGCTGCAAGGTCATTCAGGAACCGTGTGATCACGCGGCTGTCATAGATGGCAGGGCCGGTGTCGCGCATCAGCGCTGGGATCTTGCCGGTCGGGTTCGCCGCAACGACCGCCGGGTCTGAGGCAAGCGGTGTTGTCGTCACGCTCATTTCTTCTACCTGGTCAACCAGATCAAGCTCGCGCAACGCAACACGGACCTTGCGCACGAAGGGAGAGGCGGGGGACATCAGTAGTTTCATTGCGGTACCTATTTGACAATCACCCAAACAAGACCTGATCCTGCCCGCTTTGCCAAGGTGGATATTTCCGCATCACGCCAGCAAAGCGCACGGAGCTTTTGAAATCTGCGAGCCAGCGCGCCAGATCCGGCATGCCTTGGGTGGCAAACCACGCGAAGTCGATATGCGCGAACTGGCGCACGAAGGGCAGGATCGCCATATCGGCCATGCGCGCTTGCGGTCCGAACAGGTATTCCGACCCACGCAACCGCGCGTCCAGATCGTGCAGAAAATCCAGCGCCTTGCCACGTTCTGTTTGCATGTCCAGATCGGGATAGCGCACGGCATATTTGGTGTGATCAAGGGCTGTCTTGAACGGCCCATCACAATAAGCGATCAGGTCATGCCCGTCCTGTGGCATGGCAAGCCAGTCTTCTGGGTCGTGCTGGCCTAGCGCCCACAGCATGATGTCGCGGCTTTGCGCGATCACGCGGTTGCCGGTGTCGATGACCGGCACGGTGCCTTTGGGGGATGTCTCCAGAAACGCCGCCGGTTTGTCGCGCAGCAGGATTTCACGCAGCTCGACCTGCACGCCGCTGGCATGGATCGCCAGCCTTGCGCGCATGGCGAAAGGACAGCGGCGGAATGTCCAGAGGATGGGGCGGGATTGCAAAGATTCTATGCCTCAGACGTGATTCAACGATGTCAAATGGTCAGGCGATTGTCGGCAGAACCGGTGATTGTCGCCGTGACGATCCGGCTTTCGGGTTGGTCGGTGGTAAAGGTCACTTCGGTGAATTGTTCGGTCCGGCCCATGCGCGGACTTTCCATCAGGATGTGATGGGTGCGCCCGATCTGGGCAGCCAGATGGCTGCTGACCTGCGCATCGCCTGCGGCCCGCAGGCGGGCGGCGCGGTCCTTGATCGCGGCACCATTCACGGCGGGCATGCGCGCGGCGGGCGTGCCGGGGCGCGCGGAATAGGGAAAGACATGCAGCCATGTCAGGTCGCATTCCCGCACAAGCGCCAGCGAACTGGCGAACATGTCTTCGGTTTCGGTTGGAAAGCCTGCAATGATGTCGGCGCCGAACGTCATGTCAGGGCGCAGGCGGCGCGCGGTTTCACAGAACCGGATCGCATCATCGCGCAGATGGCGTCGTTTCATCCGTTTCAGGATCAGATCGTCACCATGTTGCAGCGACAGGTGCAGATGCGGCATCAGGCGTGGCTCGGTCGCAATGGCGGCCAGCAGGTTGTCGTCTACCTCGATCGAATCAATGGAACTGATCCGCAGGCGTGGCAGGTCTGGCACCAGCTTCAGGATGCGCATCACCAGATCGCCCAGTTTCGGGGCAGAGGGCAGGTCTGCGCCCCAGCTGGTTAGGTCGACACCGGTCAGCACAACCTCGGCATAGCCGCGATCCACCAGCCGTTTGATCTGGTCCACTACCACGCCAGCGGGGACAGAGCGCGAATTGCCCCGCCCGAAGGGGATAATGCAGAACGTGCAGCGATGGTCGCAGCCGTTTTGCACCTGCACATAGGCGCGGCTGCGGGTGCCGAAACCGTCGATCAGATGGCCCGCCGTTTCGGTCACTGACATGATGTCATCGACCTGCACGGGCTCGGTCTGGCCGATCAGGTCGGGCGTCAGGCGCGCCCATGTGGCGGGGTCCATCTTTTCGGTATTGCCGATCACCAGATCGACCTCGGCCATTTTTGCGAAAGTGTCCGGTTCGGTCTGGGCGGCGCAGCCTGTCACGATGATGCGCGCACCCGGATGGTCGCGGCGCAGCTTGCGGATATCCTGCCGCGCCTTGCGCACAGCCTCGGCCGTGACGGCGCAGGTGTTTACGATCACCGCGTCTTGCACGCCAGCCTGTGCTGCAAGCTCTTTCATGGCTTCGGTTTCATAGGCGTTCAGACGGCAGCCGTGATTCGAAAAGATCGGTGCCTTGGTCATCACAGCCGCCATTGCCCGTCAAAGACATAGGCCGTGGCCCCAGTCATCCATATCCCGTCATCGCGCCAGTCGATGGCAAGATCGCCACCGTCGAGCGTGATTGTCACTTTGCGCCCGGTCAGTCCGCGCCGTGCGGCCGCCACCGCCGTGGCACAAGAGGACGAACCAGAGGCCAGCGTGACCCCGACACCCCGTTCCCAGACACGCATCCGCAGATGGTCGGGTCCGATCAGGCTGGCGAACTGGACATTGGTTCGTTGCGGGAACAGCGGGTGATGTTCGATCAGCGCGCCGCGCATGGCCAGATCAACCGCCTCGGCATCATCGACGAAAAACGTACAATGCGGGTTGCCCATGCCGGTGGCTGTGGGTGATCCGTCGATGGGCAGCTGCAGCGTATCTATTTGTTCTGCCAAGGGAATTTCATGCCAATCAAGCTGCGGCTGGCCCATGTTGACCGATGTCAGGCCGCCACCCGTATCGACTGCCTGCAATGTCCCGCGGTCTGTCGTGATTGTCAGGTTGCGCTGTCCTGTCTGGTCCATCACCAGCCGCGCGATACAGCGTGTCGCATTGCCACAGGTAGCGGCGGTCGATCCGTCACTGTTCCAGAATGTCAGATGCAGGTCCGCATCGGGCGTGTCAGAGATCACCGCCAGCTGGTCAAACCCGACGCCGCGGTGTCTGTCGGCAATCGCCTGCACAAGCGCTGCCGTGACGCGCGGCGTTGTCCCGCGTTCGTCCACGACGACAAAGTCGTTGCCAAGCCCGTGCATCTTGCGAAAGGGCAGAAAGGTCTGATCGGTTTGTGCCATCGTCACGATATAAACAAAGCCCTGACACATATCCAGCCATGAAGGCATTTGGGGGTTGACCGCGATGCAGCAGCTTTCTAAGTAGCGCCCTGTGTGGGCCGGTAGCTCAGTTGGTAGAGCAACTGACTTTTAATCAGTAGGTCTCGGGTTCGGATCCCGACCGGCTCACCAAAATAAAAAGGCCCAGGCATTGCTGCCTGGGCCTTTTGTTTGGTTGTCTTGCAAACTTTTGACGTCTTTCGTTTATCTTCCGATTTTGCGACTTGGTTGTCAAACAAGTAAGCAGCAGAGTTTTGACGGTGTTGGATAATTTCAAGGGAACCCATTATCCCAAAAGCGTGATCCTGTACGCAGTGTTTTTCTACGTGCGGTATGGCGTTTCCTATCGTGACCTGGAAGAGATCATGGAGGAGCTTGGATTCAAGGCTTTCCATTCCGCCGCCGCAACATTGGCTGGGATCGAGACAGCACATATGATCCGTAAGGGGCAATTCGACATCAACGGGCCCAACACATTCCAGCAGTTCGCGGCGCTCGCAGCATAAATGTGTCCACAGAACGCTGGCCCGCAATTGTTAAAAACTTTGCGACAGAACCTTTTGTTTTTGTCGTGCCGCTCTTGTGCCGGTCGAGATCCACAGCGAGATGATGATCTAGACGACAGATGGCCTGCGCGGTGGGCCGGTCAGCCTTGGCGATAGGTTGGCAGGATATCCCCCTGTGCCGCCGTCGCCTCATGGACAGCGCGCGCGATGGCGCGGCTGAGGCAGATCGCACCAGCCGCCGCGATGCTGCGAAAGGCGGTTGCATCGACCAACCCATCGCCGCCGGTGGCGACCCCGAACACAAGATCACCATCCAGCGGCGTATGCGCCGGTACAATCGCACGCGCCATGCCGTCATGCGCGGTCACGGCCAGCCGGTGGCATTGCACCTTGCTGAGGGGCGCATCAGTGGCGACGATGGCAATGGTTGTATTTGACCCGCCCGTGGCCTGCATCTGCATCGCCTGTTCTTTCAGGCTGGGCTCAGGGCTGACCAGCCCGCCGCGCGGGTCAGGGCCAGCGCCGCCGAATTCGCCGCCAATCTCGAAGGGTGCCGCCCAGAAATGCCGCCCGCCCGGTGTGGTCACGCTGCCCAGCGCATTGACGACGACCAGCGCGCCGACCGTCGTGCCATCGGGCAGCACCAAGGACGCCGACCCAAGCCCGCCTTTTTGCATCGCCGCCAGCGCGCCTGTGCCAGCGCCTGCCGTGCCAAGCGCGAAATCGGTGCTTGCCGCTTCCAGCGCTGCTCGGCCCAGTGCGCGATAGGGGTTTTCATCCCAATCCTTGGCTCCGCCGTTGATCAGATCGAAAATGATCGCGCCCGGTACGATGGGTATCCGCATCGGCCCAATGGCAAAGCCGCGCCCCATCGCGCGCAGCCCGTCCATGACGCCGGAACAGGCATCAAGGCCGAAAGCTGACCCACCCGACAACACCAGCGCGTCGATCTGTTGGACGGTCTTGTCAGGTGCAAGCAGGTCGGTTTCCTTGGTTCCTGGTGCGCCGCCCATCACATGCACGCTGGCGGTGAATGGCGCATCTGCAACCAAAACTGTCGTGCCTGTCTTGATGTGATTGTCTTGCGCATTGCCCACGCGCAGCCCCGCCACATCGGTGATCAGGTTTCTTGGTCCGGGTCTATATGCACCGCCCACCGTCCACCTCCATCGCGATACCTGTGATCATGCTGGCTTCGTCCGAGCACAAAAAACAAGCGGCATTGCCCATATCCTCGGGGGTAGAAAAGCGGCCCAAGGGGATCGTTGCCAGAAACTTGGCGCGGATTTCCGGCGTATCCTCGCCCATGAAGGATTTCAGCAGCGGCGTTTCCCCCGCCACCGGATTGATCGCATTCGCTCGGATGCCAAAGGGCGCAAGTTCCACCGCCATCGTTTTCGTCGCCGTAATCATCCAACCTTTGGAGGCGTTATACCAGTTCAGCCGTGGACGCGGCGACACGCCAGCGGTGGATGCCACGTTCAGGATTGCCCCCGTCCCTCGTTCCTTGAAATGCGGGACAAAGGCACGGGCGGTCAGATAGACCGATTTCATGTTCACGCGGAACACGCGGTCAAAATCATCCTCTGTCACATCCTCCATCGCCTGCGGCAGATGCGTGATGCCGGCGTTGTTGACCAGAATGTCCAGTGGTCCGGCGGACAGCACGATTTGCGCCATTTCAGACACTGACCCCGCATTCCCCACATCGCAAGTGATCGCTGTGCCGCCCAGTTCCGCCGCGATCTGTTCTGCCGCCGCACCGTTGATATCGGCGCACCAGACCCGTGCGCCTTCGGCTGCGAATTTGCGCGCGATGCCAGCGCCGAACCCTGATCCGGCCCCTGTCACCAAAGCTGTCTTGCCTGCCAGTCTCATCCCGTCACCCATGCCATGCGGCCACTGTTTTCAGGGTTGAAAAGCCATAGAGCGCTTCGAACCCCTTTTCGCGGCCATGCCCCGATTTACCGACGCCGCCAAAGGGCAGTTCTACCCCGCCGCCCGCGCCGTAATTGTTGATAAACACCTGCCCTGCATGCAGCGCCTTTGCCAGCCGCATCTGGCGGCCACCATCGCGGGTCCAGATTGATGCGACCAGCCCGAAGGCAGTACCATTGGCGATGGCTAACGCCTCGGCCTCGTCGTCAAACGGGATCAGCACCTGCACGGGGCCGAATATTTCATCCTGCGCCAGCACATGATCGCGCGGCACGTCGGCGAATAGCACGGGGGCTATGTAATGGCCCGCCGCATCCGTCACGATCTGGCCCCGCGCCGCGATGGTCAGATCTTCCCCCTGCGCGATGAACCCCGTCACGATGTCTTTTTGTCGGGCAGATATCAGCGGGCCAAGGTTCAGGTCATCCAGCGCAGGCCCAACCTTGAGCGCAAGATAAGCCGCAACCATGCGGTCGCGGACCTGATCGTAAACCCCGCGCTGCACCAAAATCCTGCTTGATGCCGAACAGGTCTGGCCCGCGTTCTGGATGCCGGCATTCACCAGAAACGGCAGCGCACGGTCCAGATCTGCATCGTCGAACACGATCTGGGGCGATTTACCGCCCAGCTCCAGCGTGACGGGGATCACGTTTTTCGCTGCGGCCGTCTGTATCGCTGCACCCGTGCGGACCGACCCGGTAAAAGACATGTGCTGCACGCTGGGATGGCTGGCCAATGCCGCCCCCGCCTCTGCCCCCAGCCCTGTCACAACGTTCAGCGCGCCCGCTGGCAGGCCCGCCGCTTGTGCGATGGCGGCGAATGCCAGTGCGCTCAGGCAGGCATCCTCGGCGGGTTTCAGCACGCAGGCATTGCCCATCGCAAGTGCTGCCCCAACAGACCGCCCGATGATCTGCATCGGATAGTTCCAAGGAATGATATGGCCAGTCACGCCATGCGGCTCACGCAGGGTATAGACGGTGTAGCCGTCCAGATAGGGAATCGTTTCGCCCATGATCTTGTCGGCGGCACCGCCATAGAACTCCATATAGCGAGCCAAAGCCACAGCATCGGCGCGCGCCTGTGTCAGCGGTTTTCCGACATCGCGCGCTTCGAGTTCCGCCAGTGCATCGGTCTGCGCCAGCACGGCTTGCCCGATGCGGGTCAGGATACGACCACGCTCAGTCGCTGTCATCCTTCCCCAGTCTCCGGCGCGGGCGGCATGGGCGGCAGCGACAGCCGCGTCGATATCTGCCGCCGTGCCGCGTGCGATTTGCGTCAGGTTCTGACCTGTCGATGGGTCTGTAATCTGGATCGTGGCTGCGCCACGAATCCAGGACCCACCGATCAGGTGGCTGGCAGGCGGGATATCAAAGGGCGTCAGCGGCATGGGCAAGCTCCGGCAATTGGGGGGCGGCGGCGATGAGGGATTGGGTATAGGGATGTTGTGGATCGGCAAAAACAGTCTCTGTTAAACCCGATTCAACGATTTTTCCGGCCTGCATCACCAGCACGCGGTCAGTGATGCTGCGCACGACGCTCAGGTCATGGCTGATGAACAGATAGGCCAGCGGGCGCTTGCGGCAGATGTCTGCGATCAGATCCAGGACTTGGGCGCGTACTGATACATCGAGCGCTGACACCGCCTCGTCAAAGATAATGAGATCAGGTTCCACGATCAATGCGCGCGCAATGGCAAGGCGCTGGCGCTGCCCGCCGGAAAACTCATGAATGTACCTGTCCGCGGCATCAGTTGGCAGCCCCACATCGGTCAGCGCTTTCGCGATGGCCTTATCGCGCGCTGCCCCTTTGGGCGGGCTTTGCAGCAGATGGAACGGTTCGGTGATCAACCGGTCCACGCGATGACGCGGATTGAAACTGCCGTAGGGGTCCTGAAACACCACCTGCATCTTGCGCCGCAAGGCAAGATCGCCTTGCAATACTGGCGCACCGTCAAGCGTGATCTGCCCACCTTGAACGGGCTCTAACCCCAAAATCGCCCGTGTCAGTGTCGATTTTCCGCAACCGCTTTCGCCGACAAGCCCCACACGTTCAGCGCGGTTTACGGTCAGCGACACGTTGTCGAGCGCGCGGAAGGTCGGGCGCGGCCCCAACAGGGACACCCGCTTGGTCGGGTAATCGCGCACCACATTGCGTACCGCCAGCAAGGGCGCGTCTTGCTGCACCGCAGGCAGGTCAACCGCATGCGTCGAAGCGGCGAACAATGCGCGCGTATAGGGGTGGCGCATAACGCGCAGCAGGTCGCTGGTCGGGCCTTGCTCTACGATGCGGCCATGCTGCATCACGGCGATCCGGTCGGCGACATCGGCCACCACAGCCAAATCATGGGTGATCAGCAGCAGGCCCATGCCGAATTCATCCACCAGCCCTTGCAGCAGGTCCAGGATGCGCGCTTGCGTCGTGACATCCAGCGCGGTGGTCGGTTCATCTGCGATCAACAGCTTTGGGCGCATCGCAATCGCCATCGCGATCACGACACGCTGCCGCTGTCCGCCGGACAATTCATGCGGATAGCGTGTGGGCGCCACCTTCAGCCCGACACGGTCGAGCATGGTGGCGGCGCGGGCGTGGGCCTCGGCCTTGGTTACATGTTCATGGACCCGGATCGTTTCGGCCACCTGCGCCCCAATCGTCTGTACGGGGTTCAGCGCCGTCATCGGTTCCTGAAACACCATGCCCATCGCATTGCCGCGCATCTGGCACAGGTCGGGTTCGGGGGTTTGCACGATATCGGTGCCATCCAGCAGGATTTGTCCCTGCAGCTCTGCCCCCTGCGGCAACAGCCCCATAATCGCCAGCGCGGTCATCGACTTGCCCGACCCGCTTTCGCCGGTGATCGCGGTGATCTGGCCCTGTGCCATGTCCAAGTCGATGCCCTGCAGCACAGGCGTGCCGCCAATCTGCAGCGACAGGGTCTTGAGTGACAAAAGGCTCATGTCCGTACCACGCGGATGCGCGGATCAAGCCAGTCGCGCAGCCCGTCACCGAGCAGGTTCAGCCCCAGCACCGTCAACAGGATTGCAAAACCGGGGATCAGGGCCACATGCGGCGCGATACTGACCAAGGTCTGCGCATCGGCCAGCATCCGCCCCCAACTGGCCGTGGGTGGCTGCGCGCCAAGGCCGATATAGGAAAGCGCCGCCTCGGCCAATATCCCAAGGCTGAACTGGATCGTCCCCTGCACGACCATCAGGTTGGCGATATTCGGCAGGATATGTTCCGCTGATATGCGTGCTGCCCCCTTGCCGCTGACGCGGGCGGCAAGGATGAAATCACGCTCCCACAGCGGCAGCGCCGCGCTGCGGGTCAGGCGCGCGAAAACGGGGATGTTGAAAATACCGATGGCGATGATTGCATTGCCTGCAGAGGGGCCGAACACGGCGGTAATCAGGATCGCGATCACCAGCGACGGAAAGGCAAACACCAGATCATTGCCGCGCATGATCACATCATCCAAAAGCGACCCCCGCCGCGCCGCCGCCCACAGCCCCAGCGGCACACCAAGGCCCATCCCGATACCCACCGCGACCAGCGCGACAGCAATCGACGTGCGCGCACCCATCATCACCATCGACAGGATATCGCGGCCAAAATGGTCGGTGCCCAGCAGATGCACGCCACCGGGGGTCAGCAGGCGGTTGGGGATGTCCAGCACCTCGATATCGTAAGGCGTCCAAAGAAACGACAGCGCCGCCAGCCCGGTGAAAAAAGCGGTCAGGCCCGCCCCGATGATCAGGTTGCGCGACATCAGGCGCGCGCCCGCAGGCGGGGATCGACGGCGGCATAGGTCAGATCGACGATGAAATTCACCATGATGACGGTGAACACCAGCAGCATCACCACGCTTTCCACGACGATCAGATCACGTGCGCTGATCGCCTGAAAGATCAGCCGCCCCAACCCTGGAAGAAAGAACACCTGTTCGATGATAATGGCCCCCGCGAGCAGGAACGAAAACTGCAACCCGATGATCGTCAGCACCGGGATCAGCGCATTGCGCAGCGCGTGCCGCCACAGCGCCTGCCGACGGGTCAGCCCCTTGGCCCGTGCCGTGCGCATGAAATCCTCGCCCAACATATCCAAAAGCGACGACCGCATAACCCGCGCAAGGATCGCCGCCTGCGGCAGGGCCAGCGCGATGGCCGGCAGGGTCAGCGCCTTGATCGCGGCGAACGGATCGGCCCAGCCCGGAAAGCCGCCTGCCGAAAACCAGCGCAGGTTGATGGCAAAGATCAGCACAAGGATCATGGCGAACCAGAAATTCGGAATCGCCACACCCAGTTGCGTCGCCCCCATGATCGCGGTGTCGCCTGCGCCACCCCTGCGGCTGGCGGCATAGATCCCTGCCGGAAAGGCCACCAGCGTGGACAGGGCTAGCGCATAGATGGCCAGCGGCAGCGACACCCAGATCCGGTCCGCAACCAGTGTCGCGACGGGCGTTTTATAGGTCCATGACATTCCAAAATCACCCTGCACCATGCCACCGACCCACGCGGCGTAGCGGGTGACCATCGGCTCATCCAGCCCCATTTCTGCGCGCAAGGCCGCGATCGTGTCAGGCCGCGCGTTCACCCCCAGCATAAAGGCCGCGGGATCGCCGGGGATCACCTCGACCACCGCGAAGATCACGATGGAGGCGACAATCAGGCTGGCTGTCAGCGACGCAAGCCGCCCGAGGGCAAAGCGAATCATGTCCGCTCAATTGCCCCAGGACACGCCCGTCAGATCGACCGCAGCGGTCGGCTGGTTGACCCAAAGCCCTGTGATCTCGGCCCTCGCGACGGTCGCAACACCCAGCTGGAACAGATAGGCGTTGACGTAATCCTCGGAAATGATCGTCTGCGCCTGCGCCAGCAAGGCTGACCGCCCCGCAGGGTCTGTCGTCGCGTTCAATTCGTCCAGCACGGCGCGGAAATCGGCGTTATCGTATTGGAAATAGTAGCCGGGGTTGGCGTAGATGTTGATGTCCATCGGTTCGGTATGGCTGACGATGCTCAGGCCGAAATCCTTGTTGGTGAAGACTTCTTCGATCCATTGCGCCCATTCAAGATTGGCAATCTCGGTTTCGATCCCGACCGCGCGAAGCTGGCTGGCGATGATTTCACCGCCACGACGGGCATAGGACGGCGGCGGCAGTTTCAGCGTCGTGGTGAAACCGTCGGCCAAACCAGCCTCGGCCAGCAGGCTGCGCGACAATTCGGGGTCGAATTGCGAATTGGCCAGCAGGTCGACGTAATCGGGGTTATGCGGTGCGAAATGCGTGCCGATGGGCGTGCCTTGCCCGAACATCGCGCCGTCGATGATCGCCTGACGGTCAATGGCATGGGTGACAGCGCGGCGCACCAGCGGGTTGTCGAAAGGTTCGCGCTGGTTGTTCATGGCAAGGATGGTTTCGCCTTCGGTATTGCCGTTCAGCACCTGAAAGCGCGGGTCAGCCGCGAATTGCGGCAGGTTTTCAGGGGCAGGGAAGCCCACGAAGACATCCACATCCTCGGCCATCATCGCAGCAAAGGCAGCGGTCGGGTCCGAAATAAAGCGGAAGGTCGCGGTTTCCAGCGCGGGGGCGGCCCCCCAATAGCTGTCGTTGCGCGCCAGTTCCAGCCTGTCACCCTGCACCCAATTGGCAAAGGCGAAAGGCCCGGTGCCGATAGGGTTGGTTGCAATCGTGTCGATGCTTTCAGGCGCTACGATCACCGCATCACCCCAGGCCATGTTGAACAGGAACATGCCGTTGGGCTTTGACAGCGTGACCTGCAGTTTCAGCGGGTCGATCACAGTGACATCCGCGATATCCGCGAACAGCGCCTTTTGCGCATTGGTGCTATCCTCGGCCCGCGCGCGGTCAAGGCTGAATTTCACATCCTCGGCGTCCATCGTCGTGCCGTCGTGAAAAGTCACGCCAGCGGCAAGGTTGAACGTATAGGTCAGCCCGTCCTCGGAAATGTCCCAGCTTTGCGCCAGACCGCGAATGATCGCGCCATCAGCATCGAAACGGGTCAACCCCTCGAACACATTGGCATAAAGGACGCTGTCAATCGCCTGCGCCGCCCCGCTGGTCGGGTCAAGGTTTGGCGGCTCCAGCTGGATTGCGACAGTGATGCTGTCCTGCGCCAGCGCACCAGAGGCGCAAAGCACGATGGCGGTGGATGCGGCAAGGCGTTTGAAATGATGCATGATGGCCCTCTGTTTGTTGATGATAGTGTTCACTGAACCGGGGTGGCAATTCAAGCCCCGGTGGTCGAGGTTCATCTCGACATTCCCCCCAAGATCACAGCCAGCCCGCCTGCCATGACCTGCGCACTGTCGATCATGTCGTCCACGCCGATATATTCATCCGGCTTATGCGCCAGTTCGAGCAGACCCGGACCGTAAGCGATGCAATTCTTCAGCTTGCCGATCCTGTCGATATGTTTCTGGTCATAGGTGCCAGGGCTGGCCACGAATTGGGCGGGCCTGCCCAGCACTTTTTCAATCTCATCCGCGATTACCTGCACGACGGGCGCTTCGCGGTCAGTCATGCTTGGCAGGACCATATTAATCTCGCGCAGGTCATAGCGGAATTTGTCGCGCTGCGTTTTGAGGTCTTCAAGAAGGGCTGTCACCTCGCCGCGCACATCGTCGATGTTTTCCTCGGCCAGAAAGCGGCGGTCGATCACGATGCGGCAGCTGTCCGGCACGCAATGGGCGGGCAGGCTGGTGTCACCCATGGCGAATTCAGGCTGGCCGCCGTGGATGGAATTGATGTTCATCGTGGACGACCGCGCGCCATCGGGGACCACTGGCATATCGGTGCGCCGCGCCGCCATGGCGGGGTAAAGCGTGGTCTCGAACGCGGCCAGCACCGCCCCCATGTGCCGCACGGCGCAATCGCCCAGAAACGGCATTGACCCATGGGCGATTTCGCCGTGAGTCTCGATCTCGGCCCACCAGCCGCCGCGATGGCCCAGACAAACGCGGTCCTTGTGCAGGGGTTCGGGGATGATCACATGCTGCACGCGGGCTGGGTCGAAAAACCCCTGTTCGGCCAGATAGGCAACACCGCCATAACCGCCCGATTCTTCGTCTGCGGTGCCGGAAATCTCGATCGCGCCGGCAAAATCGGGGTGGGTCGCGATGAACGCCTCGGCCGCGATGATGGATGCGGCCAGCCCGCCTTTCATGTCGCAGGCGCCACGACCGTAGATTTTGCCGTCGATCAACGCGCCGCCGAAAGGGTCCTGTGTCCAGCCATGCCCGACCTCGACCACGTCGATATGGCTGTTGAAATGCACACATTCACCCAGCCGTGTACCGTCGCGCCGCGCGACGATGTTCCAGCGGGGGTATGCGTTGCTGTCGCCCGGCGTGCCATGCGCGCGGATCAGTTGCGTCGCGAACCCTGACTTGCGCAGTCGTCGGTCCAGATAGTCGCAGATGTCACGGTACAATGCGCCGGGCGGGTTCAGCGTGGGGATGCGGATCAGGTCTTGGGTCAGCGCGATCAGATCCTCGCGCCGGTCAGTGATGGCATCCATCAGGGGAATGTGGTCGGTCATGTGTAAACTATCCGTCAAGCCCTGCGCGCGCGCAAGAGGTCAGATGATCTGCCGTGGGTTGATTTGTTGTTGTAGCATCGCCGCCAGAAACCCTGTGGTGATAATCTGCACACCCAGCGATGCGGCGACCACGGCAAGGGCTGCAGGCCGCACGATGCGGCGCGCGTCCAGATCACCAAAACCTGTCGCCCCCCAGCTGAACACGCCCGACAGGGTCGCGATGACCGCGACCAGCAACAAAACGCCGCCCGCAATACAGGCGTTGTCAACGGACAGGCGGGATTTGAACCGCTCAAACCGATCCGAACTGGGCAAAAGCGCGAAACGCACGGCAAAAATCCGCGACAGCGCGTAAAAGCAGATCATCTGAAAACCCGTCAGGATCAGCGCGGCGGTCAGGATGAGCGTTGCCACATCGAAACTGACGGCCCCGATGGTCACAGGGCCGAACAGTAGCGCAAGAAAACCGGCACCACCCAGCCCGAACAGGATCAGACCCGGGTAATAGAATAGCCAATAGGGCGCGAAGGTCATCAGCAGCTTCAGATGCAGCCAGCCATCGCGCCAGCTGCGCAGATGCGGCGGGCGCGACCGACCATCGGGTTGCAGCGTCGTCGGCACCTCGCGGATGTCCAGACCCGACAAGGTGGCTTTGATCACCATTTCAGACGCGAATTCCATGCCGGGCGTGTTCAGATGCAGGCCAAGGATAGCGTCACGGTTGAACCCGCGCAGCCCGCAATGGAAATCGCCGACCGGTGTGCGGTAAAAGATCCGCCCCAAAGTGGACAGCACCGGGTTGCCAAGATAGCGGTGCAGGGGCGGCATGGCCTTGGGCGCGATCCCGCCGCGAAAACGGTTGCCCATCACCAGATCGGCCCCGTCGCGCAATTGCGCGACGAAAGGATCAAGATTGGCAAAATCATAGCTGTCGTCGCTGTCGCCCATGATCACGAACCGGCCCTTGGCGTCCGCAATGCCCGCGATCAGCGCCGCACCATACCCTTTGACAGGCACAGCGATGACGCGCGCGCCAAGGCGGCGGGCGATGTCCTGACTGCCATCATTTGACCCGTTATCCGCAATCAGGACCTCGCCAGCGATGCCCGCGCGGTCAAGATAGCCTTTGGCCTTGCGAATGCAGGTTTCCAGCGTTTCCGCTTCGTTCAGGCAGGGCATCAGAATGGTCAGCTCGGTCATCAAGGCGCCCCGGTCCTGCGGCATCATCTGGCCGGTCTGCCCGGTCCTCTCCAGCGGTACGACAACCAGTGGCTGTTATGCAACAACCATGACGTGCAAAAATGTTTGCGCTGGCGGGCTATGTTGCCAAATGGTCACCTGTGCTAGCCACCCCGGATCATTGAAGAAAGACAGGACCGATGCGCGACACGCATGCCCTGACCCCTGTTCGGGTCGATCGCTTTGCTGCGACGCTGGTGGCTGCGATCGTTCTGGTCGTGCTGCGCGCCGTGCTGGACGGGCGCGCCATGCATGACAATTTCGCGACCATGGACAATGACGACATCCTGCGGCTGGTGATGGTGCGCGATTTCATCGCGGGGCAGGGCTGGTTCGACATGACGCAATACCGGCTGTTGCCACCCCAAGGCGTGGTAATGCATTGGTCGCGCTATATTGACGCCGGTATCGCCGCGATCATCGTGCCGCTGTCATGGCTGCTGCCGATGGCGATGGCCGAGCAGTTGGCGGTAACGATCTGGCCGACCGCGATCCTTGGTCTGACGGTGCTGGTCATCGGCTATGGCACGCGGCGTGTTTTTGGGGCCTCGCCTGCCTGTTTCGCGCTGGCGATCACGGTCATCTGGCCCACGACGGGGCAATTGCATGCAGGTGCCGGCAATATCGACCACCACAATGTCCAGATGCTGATGATGACAATTGTCGCCTTTGCGCTGATCTGGCCTGCGCGTCCCGTGATGGCGGGCTTGATTGGGGGCGTTGCTGCCGCTTTTTCACTGGCTGTCGGGCTAGAGGCCCTGCCTTTTATCGTTGTCGCAGGCACCGTGGCACTAGGCCGTCATCTGCTGGACATGTCATCTGAAAGCCGGGCCTTTCTGGTAGCATTCTGTCTGGCGCTGGCCGTAGCGGCCCTGCTGTTCTGGCTGGGCCAGACCGCCGCTGACCTGCGCGCCATCGGCCATTGCGACAGGCTGAGCCTGCCTGCCTTGGCGCTGATCGCCATCTGCGTCATCGCAAGCCTGCTGGCGGCTTGGATCACCCGCTTTGGCGCCTTGGCGGGTGTTGGTGGTGCGGTGTTGGTCACTGTCGCGGGCTGCATGCTGATCTGGCCGGTTCTGGCTCCTTGTCTGGACGGACCTTATGGCACTTTGCCCGACGAACTGCAGGTTTTCATCGCAACCCGCATCAACGAGGCTTTGCCTCTGCACCTTTTTATCCGTGACAGCCCTGCGGGTTTTGTCGTTTTCACCTTGCCGATCATCGTGGTTGCGGGCGCTGGCGGGGTCATGCTGTGGCGCGGGGCTGCGCCGCGCATGGCTTTGACGGTGCTTTGGGTGCTGTGTCTGTTGGGGCTGGTAATGCTGTTCTATCAGATGCGCACGGTGGTGATGGCCGCCGCTGTCGTCCCTATGCTGGGCGGTGTGGTGATCGCGCGCGCGCTGGATGTCTATCTGCAAACGCGCGCGCCCAAGGCGGCCGCGATCTGGCTGGCGCTGGCCACGACGATCATCGCGCCCACGCTGATTGCGCAACAGGTCACAGCGCTGACGCCGAACGATGACGCGCCCGGTTCTGCGCTGACAGCGGCCTGTCGGGGGTATGATGCCTTGGTGGGTTTGAACGCCCTGCCGCCAGCGGTTTTTATCACGCCGATGAACCTTGGCCCTGCGCTGCTGTGGGCCACGCATCATGATGTGGTGTCGGCGGGGTATCATGTTGATCCGGTGATCCTGATGAATGCGATCCGGCCCTATCACCTGCCCGAAAATGACATGGCGGCGTTTCTGCGCCAGTCCGGCGCCTCACTGGTCCTGATCTGCAGGGGTGCGACCTATGACAGCGATTTTGCCACAGAGTTGGCAGCCGGTGCGCAGGTGGACTGGCTGCGCCCGGTGCCGGTGCCTGCCGAAGCACTGCTGGTGTTCGAGATTTTGCCGCAATGATGGCCTTTGTGCGATTCTTACTGGTTGGTGCCAGTTTCAGCCTTGGCTATGCGGTGATCACTGCCGGATTGATCAGGTTCGCGGCAGCACCGCCGCTGCCGACCTCTGTCGTTGTTTATCTGTTGTGCATTCCCGCTGCATTCTGGGCGCAACGCGACATCGCATTTCGCGCGAAACGTCAGGCCAAGGGCGCGATCTGGATTTATAGCGCCACGCAGATTTGTAGTCTGGCGGTCGTATCCGCTATCACCACGCGTTTTGTCACGCGGGTGTTTTGGCAGGATATACTGTTGTTTTTGACAACAGCGGGCGTGGCGGCGGTGGCAAGTTTTCTGATCTGCCGCTACATCGTGTTCAGGACGCAGGCACCAGACGGGCGATGAAATGCAGCTGGCGGCCAAAGACCCAGGATGCGGGGGCCGGATACAGCGGGACCGCGCTGTCAAAGACATCGGTGGCAAGCCCCGCCTGCGCAAACCAGCGGTCCCAATCGGCGCGCGACGCATAATTATAGGGCAGCACGACGCCATGCGGCGCGTTGCCGACCCAATCCATCAGTCGCAAGGTGGCGTGGTCGAACGCGTTTTCGCTTAGATGATCCTTGATGATGACAGCACGCCGCGCGACGCGGGCGGCCTGCGAAATCAGCTGTTGCGGGTCATCGGTATGGTGCAGCACATCGACAAAGGTCACGACATCGACGCTGTTGTCGTCGAACGGGATTGTGGTGCCATCGAATAGCGTGACGGGGATATGGGTCTTGTCGCGCAGCATGATGTCGATGCCCTGCACCTGCGTGCCTGCCTGTTCTTCGCCGATCATCCGGGCGATTTGCCCGTCGCCGGTGCCGACATCCAGCATCTGTGCGCCTGCGGGAACCAACGCGCCAATCTGATCCACCAACACCCGCACGCGACGGTTGAAAACCAGTCTTTCGTGGGCCTGACCCAAAGTCTTTTTGAACATCATTCGAATATATCCCACAGGTTGTGTGAACATTGGGTCAGATTCGTGCCGCCGTAAAGATTGCGCCTTGAAACGCATAATCCGCGTTGCAATTTCGCCCATTCCTTCGTTTACCGTATGCAGGGTTCGCAGAGGTACCAAATGGCCTATCTACTCGGTGTCGATACTGGCGGCACATATACCGATGCTGTCGTGCTGGATGACACAAAACAACGGGTCGTTGCCTCTGCAAAAGCGTTGACGTCGCGCCCTGATTTGGCGCTGGGCGTGGGGGCAGCGATTGATGCGGCGCTGACCAAGGCCGGTGTGGCCGCGCGCGATATCGCCATGGTGTCCTTGTCCACAACGCTGGCGACCAATGCGCTGGTCGAAGGGCAGGGTGGGCGGATTGCCCTTGTGTTCATCGGGTTTGACGCCGCCGAACTGACCCGCGCAGGTTTGCAAGACGCCTTGCGCGGCGATCCGGTCATCGCGCTGGCAGGCGGGCATAGCCATGCCGGGGTCGAGGCTGCGGCGCTCGATCTGGCCGGTTTGCAGGTGGCATTGGCGGCGTTGGACGCGGGCATCACCGGTTTTGCCGTCGCCGCCAGTTTCGCCACCCGCAACCCCGCGCATGAAATCGCGGTGCGTGACATGATCCGTGATCTGACCGGCCTGCCCGTAACCTGTTCGCATGAATTATCCTCGGCGCTTGGCGGGCCGAAACGGGCGCTGACGGCTGTGCTGAATGCCCGCCTGATCGGCATGATCGACGGGCTGATCACCGCCTGCGAAACCCATCTGGCGACCTGCGGGGTCACCGCCCGCCTGATGGTCGTGCGCGGCGACGGGGCGCTGGTTTCAGCGGCTGTCGCGCGCGAAAAGCCGATTGAAACAATCCTGAGCGGGCCCGCCGCATCCATCGCGGGGGCCAGCTGGCTGACCAAGCAGACCGACGCACTTGTCAGCGATATTGGCGGCACCACCACCGACGTCTGCCTGTTGCGCGATGGCCGCCCGATGATCGACCCCGCAGGCGCACGCGTCGGCCCGTTCCGCACCATGGTCGAGGCGGTGGCGATGCGCACCACCGGCCTGGGTGGCGACAGCGAGGTCCATGTGACAGAAGGTCTGACCGCTGCTCTGCGACTTGGGCCGCGGCGGTTGATGCCGATCGCGCTGGCCGCAACGCAATTTCCCGATCTTGTGCATCAGGCGCTGGACCGCGCGCTGGCCAGCGGTGTGCCTGCGTCCGATGGCGGGCAGTTCGTGCTGCCGTTGTGGCGGGTGCTGCCGCAGGGGCTCGATGCGCGCGAACAGGCGGTCGCGCAGCGGCTGGTCGATGGTCCGTTGCGGCTGGGCCAGGCGGTGCAGACGCGGATGGAAAACCCCGCGCTTGGCCGGTTGATCGGGCGCGGGCTGGTGATGTTGGCGGGGGTGACACCATCGGATGCGTCGCATGTGCAGGGGATGCAGGATGTCTGGGACAGCGATGCCGCGACCAAGGCGCTGACGCTATTCGCGCGCAGGCGCACCGGTGGTGGCCAGCAGATCGCGCCGGATGCACAGACACTTGCGCGGATGATCATCGACCAGTTGACCGCGCAGACCGTCGATTGCCTGCTACAGGCCGCCTTTGCCGAGGATGGGCGCGACTGGCCCGACCCCGCCGCCATGGCGCAGCACCCGTTGGCGCAGGCGGGGTTGGACCGGCACCGGGGGATCGTGCGGATAGACATGGCGCTGGCGTTGCCGGTGATCGGGCTGGGCGCATCGGCGCGCGCCTATTACGGGGCGGTAGGCACGCGGCTTGGCACGGAAATGCTGGTGCCGGATCATGCCGATGTCGCTAATGCCATCGGCGCTGTCGTTGGGCAGGTGCAGATGCAGGCCTCCGGCACCGTGACCAGCCCGGGCGCAGGCGCGTTCAAGGTACATCTGGCAGGCGATGTGCAAAGCTATTCCAGCCGTGACGCCGCCTTGTCCGCGATCCGCGATGCGCTGACAGCACAGGCCACGGCTGCCGCGCGTGGCGCGGGCGTCGAAGATATCAGCCTGCATGTTGCCCAAGACATCACCGAGGTCGATGTTGAAGGCCAGCCCATGTTCATCGAAGCCAAGGTCAGGGTAACCGCGCAGGGCAGGCCGCGTATCGCGGCGGGGTGATTGTGGCTGGTCACTTTCTTGTCAGTCCGATTGCGCGGCTGCGCATGATGAAGGACAACGTCGCGATATTCAGGACCATATCATGCTAGACCGCTATCTTCGCCCAATGATCGACCCGCCGCTGAACCGGATCGGGCGCCGTATGGCAGCGCGCGGGATTTCGGCGGATCGTGTCACGTTGGTCGGGTTGGTGCTGGGGTTGGTGGCCGCGCTTGTGATCGCGCTTGGCGCGCCAATGCTGGCATTGGTGCCTTTGCTGGCCAGCCGTGTGGCAGACGGGCTGGACGGGGCGGTGGCGCGGGCCACGCGCCAGACCGATTTTGGCGGCTATCTGGATATCGCTGCGGATTTCCTGTTTTACGCAATGATCCCGTTGGCCTTCGTGCTGATCGATCCGGCTGGCAACGGGGCTGCGGGTGCGTTTTTGCTCGCATCGTTCTATGTCAACGGCACCAGCTTTCTGGGCTTTGCCATACTGGCTGAAAAGCATGGCCACAGGACAACCGCGCAAGGCCAAAAATCGCTGTATTATTCCAACGGTATCCTTGAAGGGACCGAAACGATCCTGTTCTTCGTGCTGCTTTGCCTGTTCGCACCTTATTTCGCGCCGCTGGCGTGGGTTTTTGGCGCTTTGTGCTTTCTGACTGCCGCACTGCGGGTCAGGGCGGCCTATCGTATCTATGTTAACTAAAGGACATCTTTGATGAAACACCTTGCCGTTCTTGCCGCCTTGCTGGCGCCTTTGCCTGCGATGGCGGATGTTGATCCCGCCGATTGGGAGGCGGTGACAGCACAGGCCGAAGGCCAGACCGTCTATTGGAATGCCTGGGGCGGATCGACGACGACGAATGATTTCATCGCTTGGGTCGGATCGCGTGTCGCGCAGGACTATGGCGTGACCCTGAACCATGTCAAACTGACCGATACCGCCGATGCGGTCACCCGCGTGCTGTCGGAAAAGCAGGCAGGCCAGAACGAAAACGGCGCGATTGACATGATCTGGATCAACGGCGCGAATTTCGCTGCGATGAAAGAGGCCGATCTTCTGTTTGGCCCCTATGCCGAACAGCTGCCCAATTGGGCGCTGGCCGATTTTGAAAACAAACCTGCCCTGCAGACCGATTTCACTGTGCCGGTGGACGGATATGAGAGCCCTTGGGCAATGGCGCAGGTCGTGTTCGTGCATGATACCGCACGGATGCCCGACCGTCTGGGGTCGATGGATGCGCTGCTGGGCTGGGCGCAGGCCAATCCGGGGCGGTTCAGCTATCCGCAGCCGCCGGATTTTCTGGGAACAACTTTCCTGAAACAGGTGCTGATCGACATTCTGCCTGATCCATTGGTGCTGGCCGAACCTGCAACAGATGCCAATTATGATGCGGTGACAGCGCCTTTGTGGGCCTATCTTGACGCGCTGACGCCGCATCTGTGGCGCGAAGGCCGCGCCTATCCGGCAAGCGGTCCTGCGCAGTTGCAGTTGATCGCCGATGCCGAAGTCGATCTGGCGATTTCCTTTAGCCCCGGTGAAGCGACTGCCGCGATCGCCAATAACCAGTTGCCCGATACGGTGCGGACCTTTGTGCTGGACAAGGGCACGATCGGTAACGCCTCTTTCGTGGCGATCCCCTATAATTCAGGGGCCAAGGCAGGGGCGATGGTTGTCGCCAATTTCCTGCTGTCGCCCGAGGCGCAGGCCCGCGCCCAAGACCCCGCGATACTTGGCTATGGCACGGTGCTTGCGATGGACAAGCTGTCGGATGCCGACCGCGCGCTGTTCGAGACATTGGACCTTGGCATTGCGACGCTGACACCGGCGGAACTGGGGGTCGTGCAGGATGAACCGCATCCGACATGGATGACCCGCATCAGCGACGATTGGGTCGCGCGCTACGGCGTCGCGCAGTAAACGCCGCCCATGTCCCGCCGCCGCCTGTTGCCGTTGTTACCGGCGCTGACCATGCTTGCATTGCTGGGGCCGGTGCTGGCGGGGCTGTGGGGGACGGTGTTGCCGGCCTTTGGACATTTGCCTGCGGCGGGGCTGACCGGGCCGTCGCTGGACCCGTTCCGCGACCTGTTGGGTTGGGCCGGGTTGCCGCGCGCGGTGATGCTGTCGGTGGGGACCGGCGTTCTGGCGACGGTGATGTCGTTGGCCATCGTCATGCTTGTGACGGCCGGCTGGTCTGGCACGCGGGTGTTTGGGGTGTTGGAACGGCTTTTGTCGCCATTGCTGGCGGTGCCACATGCTGCGGCGGCGTTCGGGCTGGCGTTCCTGATCGCGCCATCGGGCTGGCTGGCGCGGCTGACCTCGCCGGAGCTGACAGGCTGGGACCGGCCACCAGACCTTTTGATCGTGCATGACAGCTGGGGCCTTGCAATGACCGCTGGGCTGATCGTGAAAGAAGTGCCGTTTTTGCTGTTGATCACCTTGGCTGCCTTGGGTCAGGCGGATGCCCAGCGCAGCGTGCGCGTGGCGCGGGCGCTAGGCTATGGGCGGCTGACTGGCTGGCTCAAGACCGTGTTTCCGCGGGTCTATGCGCAGATCAGGCCGCCGGTCTATGTCGTGCTGGCCTATGCGATGTCGGTCGTGGATGTCGCTGTCATTCTGGGTCCAAACACGCCGCCGTCCTTGTCGGTGCAGATCGTCAAGCTGATGGCGCATCCCGACCTGAGCCATCGACTGGAGGCTGCGGCGGGGGCCGTGTTGCAACTGCTGCTGGTGATTGGCGCGCTTTTGGTCTGGCGTCTGGGCGAGGGTGCCGTAGCAGCCCTTGGGCGGCGGTGGATCGCAGCGGGCGCGCGCGGCAAGGCCGACCCGGTCATCGCGGGTCTGGCGCTGGTGGCCGGGGCGGTTTCGGCGCTGGCGGTTTTTCTGGGGTTGGTCGTTCTTGGGGTCTGGTCAGTCGCGGGATTCTGGGGGTTTCCCGATGCATTGCCGGACAAGATCACGATGGCGAATTGGCTGCGTTTCGGCCCTGGCACATTGCAGGCGCTGGGCGAGACAGCCTTCATCGCGGTGGTCGCGGCGCTGGTGGCACTGGTGCTCACCATCGGCTGTCTGGAGGCTGAATATCGCCATAAACTCCGGGTCAGCCAGCGTGCGCTCTGGGTGTTGTACATACCGCTTTTGGTCCCGCAAACGGCCTTTCTGCCGGGGTTGCAGACGCTGATGTTGAACCTTGGGGCCGAAGTGGGCCGGGGGCCTGTGATACTGGCGCATGTGGTTTTTGTGCTGCCATATGTTTTCTTGTCGCTGGCGGATCCGTTCCGTGCCTGGGATGCGCGGATGGGCGTGATCGCCGCAGCACTGCGCGCCAGCCCCGACGGCATTTTGTGGCGCGTGCGGCTGCCCATGTTGCTGCGTCCGGTGCTGACAGCCTTTGCCGTCGGGCTGGCAGTATCCGTCGGGCAATACCTGGCGACCTTGCTGATCGGTGGCGGGCGCGTCGCGACCCTGACGACCGAGGCGGTGGCGCTGGCCTCGGGTGGCGACAGGCGCGCGATCGGTGTTTATGGGCTGATGCAAACGGGGGCGGCGCTGGTGCCCTTCGCGCTGGCCTTGCTTATTCCGGCGCTGGTCTGGCGCAACAGGAAAGGATTGCGGCATGGATAAGGGATTATCGCTGCGCAATGTCACGATTTTCAAAGACCGATCAGCGCTGATCAGGGTGCATCAAGATGTGGCCCCGGGTGATGTCTTGACGATCATGGGGCCGTCCGGTGTGGGCAAATCCACATTGCTGGCCTTTATCACCGGCACCTTGCCCAGCGATTTCACCGCCACTGGCCGGGTATTGCTGGACGGGCATGACATCACCCATGCTGCGGCGCATCAACGGCGCGTCGGCATCCTGTTTCAGGATGACCTGCTGTTTCCGCATCTGTCGGTCGGGGCGAACCTTGCCTTTGGCTTGCCGCCAGGTGGGTCGCGGCATAACAGGCAGGCCCGGATCGACGCCGCCTTGGCCGAGGTCGGGCTTGACGGTTTTGCGCAGCGTGATCCTGCCACTTTGTCGGGTGGACAAAAGGCGCGTGTCGCCTTGATGCGGATGCTTTTGTCCGAACCCTGCGCCCTGCTACTGGATGAACCCTTCGCGCGGTTGGATGCGGCGTTGCGCGCACAGGTCCGAGACATGGTGTTCGACAGGGCGCGCAGCCGCGCCTTGCCTGTGCTGATGGTCACCCATGATGCCGAAGACGCGCAGGCCGCAGGTGGCGCAATCATTACGCTGTGCAATGAAAGCGGCTACTGAAGGCCCGCGCAACTAGATCACATCAGTGACGTGAGGTTGATCCCCACAGTCATCGCGCCCACGACGGCACCCGCGCTGTCCACAATGGACATGGACACCTGTGCCTGTACTTCGCCGGATGATCCATCCAGTTCAACCTCGCCAAAATGGAGCGCGTTCGGGCCCTTGGGGAAGGTTTCGGTAAATTTTACCTCGTCACCCTGCCAGTAATCCGATGTCGCTTCGGCTGCAGCGACGTTCAGACCGCGGGCATCCATCACGAAGATTTCAGCAATGGTTCCGCCCGCTGTTGCGATGCGTTGCCGCAGAAAATCAGAGGTGGGGTTTTGCAACACCCCATCGATCAGCGGAATACCTGCCATTCCGGACTGCGCAGTCCACAGCGCATCGAGTTCGTTGATCTTGGCCTGATCATAGCTGCCAGTGATCGCATTTTGCGCAACGATCGCATCCACGATGATTGGGTCCGTTGCCCATTCTATGACGTGTTCAGTGACGAATTTCTCCATCTGGGATGTCAGATCCTGTGCTGCCCCAGCTGTCGCGGTCGTGGTGGCCAGCATCATCGCGAGCCAGAAAGTCGTTTGTTTCATCTATGATCCTCCTATGCATAGCCGGATACGGAGGATTCATTTCCAGCCGGTTAAACAACGCACAGAAGTATGAACAGTTTGAATTAACCGTCAGCTTAATCGCCCTGTTGCCAACCGGCGCGTCGCGGCACGCGAAAGGCCAGCATCGGCTTGATCAGCGGTGACGCATAGCGGTCCAGATCCAGTGCTTCGTGGACGCCGGTGACGGTTTCGCCGTCCAGCACCGTTTGGACGGCGGAGCGTGAATAGAACGGCGCGTCCAGCATGCCTAGGACCTGCCGTGGTGCGATGCCGGGGTCGGCGCGGGTTTCGCGCCTGATCCGCCAGCCCGACGATTTGAACGGCACGCGCGGTGGCGCGCTGACCTGGCGGGCCGTGCCGTCATGGTCAAAGGCGATGGCGGTTTCCAGCATGGACCCGTCCCGCCGCGTCGCGTCATAGATGCAGGTCGCGCCCGCCTTGGTCGGATACCGGCCCCATGTCCAGAATTTGAAGTCGTCCTCTAGCGGTCTGGTGCCGAAATTGGCGTCGAAATACCCATGCCCCGACCATTGCCAGCCCTTTGCCGCCAGATCGACCGTGATGTCCGACGATGGCGCAAAGGGCCGCCAGACATGCGCTCCATCCGGCGTCAGCGGCAGTTCGACGGATGTTACCGCGCGCGGCGTGATCGTGATCTGCCCTTGCACGCGGCTGATGACGGGCGGGCCGCTGATCTCGTTGATGTCGATCACCAAGGCTTTGCCGTTCCAATGCATCGACGATGGGCCGACCTGCAATGTGTCGGTGCTGGTGCGCAGCGCCTGTCGCCCGCGGTCGGTCATGGTGAACCGCCCGCCGGGGCCGTAGGTCGCCACATTGATGCAGCAATGATTGGCCGGATCACCGCGCCCCGACCATGCATACCATGGCGAAAAGACGGACCCTATGAACCCGATGACGCTGACGGCTTTGGTGCCGCAGGCGCTGATGCCGTCGATGTACCACCAAGCATAACCCCCCGGCGGGACGTCGAGCGCAAAGCAAGGTCGCTCAAGATCGCCGCGGCCGCGTGCTGGGCGCAGAGCGTCGCCATTGGCACCCCCGCCCCCGGATGCACCCCGCCACCCGCCAGATACAGCCCCGGCATCGCCGTTCTGATCGTCGGTCGCTTGAAGGCCGCCGTCAGACCGTGCGGGCTGCGCCCGTACAGTGAACCGAGGCTCGCGGGGAACAGATCCGCGAACCCCTGCGGCGTGGTCAGGCTGTCCGGCCCGGGTGTCGGGCTGAAGGTCAGTCCGAACTGGCGGAAACGGGCGAAAATCTGTGTCTGACATTGGGCTTTTTCCTGTTCGGGGTCGCGCAGAACGGGGGCTGCGTTCATGATGATTTCGAAACGTTGCAAGGCGTCTGGGGCTGCCGTGCCATGATCCTGCGCGCACAGGTACAATGACGCATCGCGCGGCATTTCATTGCGGGCGAGTGCGCTAAATTCCGCCTTGGGGTCATGGCCGAAAAACACAGTATGATGCGCAAGATCTATGCCGTGCGGCACAGCTGCGAAGGCATGGACATAGGCCGACAGGCTGCGCGGTGCGATACCGTCGCGTTTGACAATCCCTGCAAAACTGTCGCCCAGTAATCCGGTCGCCAGCGCACGTGGTTCGCCATTGAACACGACGGTGGCGGCGGCGAAATGGCCTTTGGTCGTCTCGACCCCGCTGATCTGCCCACCTTGGCGGGTGATCCGCAGGGCGCGGGTGTCGTAATGAAACTGCACGCCGTGCCGTTCTGCCAGCCCTGCGATAGCCTGCGCGAGCTTTTGCATCCCGCCTGCGACGGTCCAGACGCCCTGCGCCTCGGCCTGCCAGATGAGCGACAGGATCGCGGGCGACTGGTAGGGTGAGCCGCCGACATAGGTCGCATAACGCCCGAACAGCTGCGCCAAGCGCGGATCGCTGAAGCTGGATTTCAGCAGCCCCGCCAGCGTGCGGTGCGGTGCCATATCGGCGATCAGGTGGGGCTGGGCCAGCACCTTGCGCGCCACGGCGATCTGGTCGGGCATGGCGGTGCGCATCATTGGCGCGTCGAAGGCATCAAACAGCCGCTTTGCGCGGGCCGAGAAACTGGCGAATTCCGCCGCTGCCACTGCGCCAAAAGCATCGCGGACATTGGCAAGGCTGGCCTGCGCATCGGCCATCAGGTCCAGCTGCGTGCCGTCGTCCCAATAATGCCGCGCCAACGTTGCCAGCGGCGTCAGCGTGACATGATCGGCCAGATTATCACCGACATCCGCGAACAGCGTGTCAAACACATGGCGCATCGTCAGCACGGTGGGGCCGGCATCGACCGGACCCGCTGCCGATGGAATGGCGCGCATTTTACCGCCCGGTGCAGCGTGCATATCCACGACTGACACATCGTATCCCGCATGGCCCAAGCGCAAGGCAGTGGCCAATCCGGCGATTCCCGCGCCGATGATCACGATCTTTTCCGCGGATGTGGTCATTTCGCACGGGCCTCTAGTGTATCGTTTGATTTACATTGACATATGTAAACTAAAATAGACAGTATGGAAGTGAGATAGGACACATGCCATGAAAATCGCCGACCGGATCGAAGCTACAATGACCGCTGCCATCGCGCAGGGACAGGGCGGCGTGGCGCCTCCCAAACTGGCGGCGGCGTTGAATTATGCCGTCACTCCGGGTGGTGCGCGGATCAGGCCAACGATTCTGATGAGCGTGGCAATGGCCTGTGGTGATGACCGTCCGGCGCTCACGAATGCGGCGGCGGCGGCGCTGGAGCTGGTGCATTGCGCCAGCCTTGTGCATGACGATCTGCCCTGTTTCGACGATGCCGATATGCGCCGTGGCAAGCCCGCGCTGCACCGCGCGTTTTCCGAACCTTTGGCCGTGCTGGCGGGCGATAGCCTGATTATTATGGGATTTCATTTGCTTGCGCGCGCGGCGGGCGACGCGCCTGCGCGTGCGATCACGTTGCTTGATATCCTTGGCACGCGGACCGGCATGCCCTTTGGCATTTGTGCTGGGCAAGGCTGGGAAAGCGAAAGCCAGATTGATTTATCCGCCTATCATCAGGCGAAAACCGGGGCCTTGTTCATTGCCGCGACCCAGATGGGGGCCGTGGCCGCAGGGCAAGAGGCCGAACCCTGGGCCGAACTTGGCGCGCGGATCGGAGAAGCGTTTCAAGTCGCCGACGATTTGCGTGACGCGCTTTGCGATGATGCGACACTGGGCAAGCCTGCAGGTCAGGACGATCTGCACGGGCGGCCCAATGCGGTGGCCGCTTACGGCGTACAGGGCGCGGTCAAACGGTTTGACGATATCCTTGGTGGTGCGATTTCATCGATTCCCGCTTGCCCCGGCGAGGCGGCGCTGGCCCAGATGGTGCGCGCCTATGCCGATAGATTGGTGCCTGCGGGCGCGCGTGACCGGCGCACCGTGCCGGGCGAATAATGACGGATGCGGCTGTGACAATGCCGGTATCCGGGCCTGACCTTGACCGCCAAAGCGCGTCGCGTTTCACACGTCTGGTGGCCTCGCCTGCCTTTCAGAAATGGGCTGCCCGCTTTCCCCTGACACGTCGCCTGGTCCGGTCCGAAGGCCATGCGATGTTCGATCTTGTCGCCGGTTTCTGTCACTCGCAGGTGCTTTATACGCTGGTAGCGTTGGATATCCCCAAGCTGTTGTTGGTCCATGAACTGCCCTTGTCCACCTTGGCGGTGCAAGGGCGGATGCCGCCCGACCGCATGGCGGTGCTGCTGTCCGCGGCCGGGGCGCTGGGCCTGCTGAAACAGCGCAAATCGGGCCTTTATGCGCTGACAACGCGGGGTGCCGCACTTGCAGGGGTGCCCGGTCTGGCGGGGATGATCGCGCATCATGACGTGCTTTATCGTGATCTGTCGGACCCTGTTGCGTTTTTTCGCGGCGAAGTGGACACGGAACTGGCCGATTTCTGGCCCTATGTGTTCGGCGCTGGGGCTGCGACCAACCCGGACAGTGCCGCCAAATATTCGCGCCTGATGGCCGATAGCCAGCTTTTGGTCGCCGATGACACGCTGGCAGCGGTCGATTTTCGTGGTGTCACCCGCTTGATGGATGTGGGTGGTGGGACAGGTGCATTCCTTGCGGCGGTGGGTGCGGCCTACCCGAAACTGGCGATGACATTGTTCGATCTGCCCGCCGTCGTTCCTGCCGCGCAGGACAGGTTCGGCGCAGCGGACATGACGAATCGGGTGCAGATCGTGCCAGGATCGTTCCGCGACCAGCCGCTGCCGCAGGGGGCCGATATGATCAGCCTTGTGCGCGTGCTTTACGATCACAGCGATGAAACTGTGGCTGATTTGCTGGCTGCCGCCTATGCCGCGCTGCCCACCGGCGGGCGGATCGTGATTTCCGAACCGATGACAGGCGGCGCTGCCCCGCATCGCGCGGGTGATGCCTATTTCGCGATCTATTGCATGGCAATGCGCACCGGGCGCGCGCGGTCGGCCGACAGGATTGCGGCGCTTTTGCAACAGGCCGGATTCTCCAGCCTGCGTCTGCCAAAGGCCGCGCGCCCCTTCATCACCTCGGTTGTTGAAGGTGTAAGGTAAAGTTTACACACTATGTGTCTAAAAGAATTGACACTGCCCATCAAAAAGATAAACTCAATCCAAGAGGAGGCGCTGCTGTCAGGTCAGAATGGCCCCAAGCACCGCAGGAGAGATTAATTGGAAACAAGGGCCGTCATATTATCAGCACCCCGCAAGCTGGGGCTTGATACGGTGGGAATCACACCCCCGGCGCGTGACGATATTGTTGTCCAGATTCGCCATTCCGGCATTTCCACAGGCACCGAAAAACTGTTCTGGTCCGGTGATATGCCGCCATTTCCCGGCATGGGTTATCCGCTGATCCCCGGCTACGAGGCCGCGGGCGAAGTGGTCGAGGCTGGCCTGGACAGCGGGTATCGCGTGGGGGAACATGTCTTTGTCCCCGGTGCCAATTGCTATGAAGGCGCGTTTGGCCTGTTCGGGGCTGCTGCACAGACCATCGTGACCAAGGCGTCCCGTGTGACACGGATCGACCGTGGCCTTGGGGCGGGTGGCGCGTTGCTCGCACTGGCTGCCACCGCGCGGCACGCGATGGCGGGGCCGAACAAATCTGTGCCTGATCTGATCATTGGTCACGGTGTTCTGGGCCGCCTTTTGGCGCGGCTGACCATTGCGGCGGGCGCACCTGCGCCGACCGTCTGGGAAGTGGACCCTATCCGCATGGCGGGTGCCAAAGGGTATCAGGTGATGACACCCGAAACCGACACGCGCCGCGATTATACATCCATCTATGATGCCTCCGGCCGTGGTGATCTGCTGAACGAGTGGATCGGGCGCATCGCCAAGGGCGGCGAGATTGTTCTGGCGGGTTTTTATACCGCGCCACTGCAATTCGCCTTTCCGCCCGCCTTTATGAAAGAGGCCCGTTTGCGCATCAGCGCGGAATGGACCGCTGACGATATGACAGCCACCCGTGCGCTTGCCGAAAACGGCACGTTGCGGCTGGCCGATCTGATCACACACGAACAAGCCGCCGAAACCGCGACCGCTGCCTATGAAACGGCGTTCAGCGATCCGGCCTGCCTGAAAATGATTTTGAACTGGGGAACCGCATGAAAGATGAAATACCGAATCTGAAGGATTTCGATCAGCGTCTGCGCGATGAAGCCCATGAGGAACCCAGCCTGGAGGTCCCAAGCGGCCCACCCACATCGAAAACCCAGATCATCGCGATCTATGGCAAAGGCGGGATCGGCAAGTCGTTCACGCTGGCCAACCTGTCCCATATGATGGCCGAAATGGGCAAGCGCGTGCTGCTGATCGGCTGCGACCCCAAATCCGACACAACCAGTTTGCTGTTTGGTGGCAAGGCCTGCCCGACGATCATCGAAACATCCGCCAAGAAAAAGCTGGCGGGCGAAGAGGTCGCCATCGGCGATGTCTGTTTCAAGCGTGGTGGCGTGTTCGCGATGGAACTGGGCGGGCCAGAGGTTGGCCGCGGTTGCGGCGGGCGCGGTATTATTCACGGGTTCGAATTGCTCGAAAAGCTGGGGTTCCATGATTGGGACTTTGACTATGTGCTGCTCGATTTCCTTGGCGACGTGGTCTGTGGCGGTTTCGGCCTGCCGATTGCGCGCGACATGGCGCAAAAGGTGATCCTTGTCGCGTCCAACGATCTGCAATCGCTTTACGTCGCCAACAACGTCTGTTCGGCGGTGGAATATTTCCGCAAGATGGGCGGCAATGTCGGTGTGGCTGGTCTGGTCATCAACAAGGACGATGGCACCGGAGAGGCGCAGGCCTTTGCCGAAGCCGTGAAAATCCCCGTGCTTTGCGCGATCCCGCAGAACGACGATCTGCGCAAGAAATCCGCGAATTACCAGATCGTGGGCAGCTATGACAGCGAATGGGGCCCGATGTTTGCGGGTCTTGCCGATGCGGTTGGTATTGCGCCACCTGTGCGCCCGACCCCGCTGGACCAAGACGGTCTGCTGGGGCTGTTCGATGCCAAGGATACCGGCGGCGATTACAAACTGGTCCCTGCCACCGACATGGACATGCGCGGCAAGAACGCTGTGGCCAAAGAAAGCCTGGAGGTCATTTACGATGACGCCTGAGCCATCCCGCCAAATCCGTGACGAGGTGCGCCAGATGCTGGCGCAGGCCCGCCCCGACCAGTTGCAACGGCTGCTTGCCGCGATCGCCCGCGTTCCCGTGAAGGAGGCGCAACATTATGACGCTTGATCACCAGACTCAAGGTTACGAAGTCGGCTATGACGAGGCGGGCAATGTCCGCATCATCGAGGGCGAGGCTGTTGCTGCGACACCAGAGGTAACGCAGACAGCATTGGCTGGCGGCTGTTCTTCGGGCGGCACCATGAAGGACGCGGCGCGCGCTGCGGGCAAATCCGACATTCTGGACCAATATGCCAAGGACTATCCGCAAGGACCACATGACCAGCCACAATCCATGTGTCCGGCGTTCGGGTCTTTGCGTGTGGGCCTGCGTATGAAACGCGTGGCGACAATCCTGTCGGGGTCTGCCTGCTGCGTTTACGGGCTAACCTTTGTGTCGCATTTCTATGGTGCGCGCCGGTCTGTCGGCTATGTGCCGTTCAATTCCGAAACGCTGGTCACCGGCAAGCTGTTCGAGGATATCCGCGAAAGCGTGCATGATATGGCCGATCCCGACCGTTATGATGCGATCGTGGTCACCAATCTGTGTGTGCCGACGGCGTCCGGTGTGCCTTTGCGCCTGTTACCGCGTGAGATCAACGGCGTGCGGATCGTCGGCATCGACGTACCAGGCTTTGGCATCCCCACCCATGCCGAGGCCAAGGATGTTCTGGCCGGTGCGATGCTGGCCTATGCCCGTGAAGAGATCAAGGCAGGCCCCGTTGCCCGCCCTGTCGGCGGCAAATCTGACCGCCCGTCTGTTGCCCTGCTGGGCGAGATGTTCCCCGCCGATCCAATGATGATCGGCGCGATGCTGGCGCCCATGGGTCTGGCCGCTGGCCCAGTTGTGCCAACCCGCGAATGGCGCGAGCTTTATGCCGCCCTTGATTGCGGTGTCGTGGCAGCGATCCATCCGTTCTATACGGCATCGGTGCGCGAATTTCAGGCGGCTGGGCGTAAGGTCGTAGGCTCAGCGCCTGTCGGATACCACGGTACCGCCGCATGGCTGGCCGCGATTGGCGAGGCGTATAATGTGCCTGCTGTGCAGATTGCCGCCGCACAAAACGCGTTCCTGCCTGCGATTACAGCCGCCCTTGGTGGCGCGCAGATCAAGGGCACCGTGACGCTGTCGGGCTATGAAGGCTCTGAGCTGCTGGTCGCGCGTCTGCTGATCGAAAGTGGCGCGGATGTGCCTTATGTTGGCACCGCCTGTCCGAAAACCCCTTGGTCCGCCGAGGATGCTGCATGGCTGGAAAGCCGCGGTGTGAAGGTGAAATACCGTGCCTCGCTCGAGGATGATCTGGCGGCTGTGGATGCGATCAACCCTGATCTGGCGATTGGCACTACGCCCGTAGTGCAACATGCCAAGGAACGCGGGACGCCCGCGCTGTATTTCACCAACCTGATTTCCGCGCGTCCCCTGATGGGGCCAGCCGGTGCCGGGTCATTGGCGCAGGTCGTCAATGCGGCGATTGCGGGCAAGGAAAAGATGGACACGATGCGCGCCTTTTTCGAAGGCGTGGGTCACGGCGATACCGCCGGTGTCTGGGAAGGGTCACCCAACCTGCGCCCTGATTTCCGCGCGATGCATCAGAAAAAGCTCGACAAGCAGGCGCGTGCGGCTGCGGCGGAGCAGATGATATGATGGCGTATTTTGGAACAAAATCGCCATGGTGCGGGAAAGAGATTGGCAAAGCCAATCGCGGCCGCACAGCGACCGCAGGGGGCGCTGCCCCCGCTGCGCTCCCCCGGAGTTTTTTGAACAAAGCGAGGGGCGGATCATGCTGATCATGGATCACGACCGCGCGGGCGGCTATTGGGGTGCGGTTTACGCGTTTTGTGCCGTCAAGGGATTGCAGGTTGTCATCGACGGACCTGTGGGCTGCGAAAACCTGCCGGTGACGTCGGTCTTGCATTACACCGACGGCTTGCCACCGCATGAATTGCCGATTGTCGTGACCGGCCTGGGCGAGACCGAGATGGGCGAAGGCACCGAGGCGGCGATGAAACGCGCTTGGGAAGTGCTTGATCCCGCACTGCCTGCCGTGGTTGTCACAGGGTCGATTGCCGAGATGATCGGGGGCGGTGTCACGCCGCAAGGTACCAATATCCAGCGGTTCCTGCCGCGCACGATTGACGAGGATCAATGGGAAGCCGCGGATCGCGCGATGACCTGGATCTTCACCGAATTCGGCATGACCAAAGGCCGGATGCCCCCTGAAAAGAAGCGGACCCCAGGCGAGGCGCCGCGCGTCAATATTTTGGGTCCGATGTATGGCGCGTTCAACATGCCATCCGATCTGGCCGAGATCCGGCGTCTGATCGAAGGCATCGGGGCCGAGGTCAATATGGTGATGCCTTTGGGTGCCCATGTGGCCGAAATGCGCAATCTGGTGAATGCGGATGTGAATATCTGCATGTACCGCGAATTCGGGCGTGGTTTGTGCGAGGTGCTGGGCAAGCCCTATCTGCAAGCGCCGTTCGGGATTGATTCCACCACGAAGTTCCTGCGCAAGCTGGGCGAATTGACGGGGCTTGACCCCGAACCGTTCATCGAATGCGAGAAGCATTCTACCATCAAACCCGTCTGGGATTTGTGGCGGTCGGTGACGCAGGATTTCTTTGCCACTGCCGAATTCGCGATTGTCGCGAATGAAACCTATGCCCGCGGCATCCGCCATTATCTTGAGGGTGATCTGGGTTTCCCATGTGCCTTTGCTGTTGCGCGCTGCCGCGGCAAAAAGACCAACAATGACGAAGTGCGCGCAATGCTGCATGCCAAGCGCCCGCTGATCGTCATGGGATCGATCAATGAAAAGATGTATCTGGCCGAAATGAAGGCCGGACATGGGCCAAGCCCGGTGTTCATCCCCGCCTCTTTCCCCGGTGCCGCGATCCGGCGCGCCACGGGCACGCCGTTCATGGGCTATGCCGGTGCGACCTATGTGCTGCAAGAGGTCTGCAACGGGTTGTTCGACGCTTTGTTCCATATCCTGCCGCTTGGCAGTGAGATGGACAAAACCGATGCCACGCTGACGCCTTTGCGCCGCGATTTCCCTTGGGATGCGGATGCACAGGCCAAGCTGGACGAGATCGTGGCGACGCACCCGATCCTCACACGAATTTCCGCCGCCAAGTCTCTGCGCGATGCCGCAGAGCGGGCTGCGCTCGACGCCGGCAACGACAGGGTCGTGCTGGAGACCGTCGAAACCCTGCAACCATCCTTGGGAGGACGCAAATGACTGATTTCACCACAGACGCACCGATGACACGGGCGCGGCACACGGCCCCGAAACGGGAATATTATGCGTATTTCGCGCTGATCTTTCTGGCGACCCTGCCGCTGGCGATCCTGACATGGGTCCTGTTTGCGGCGCGCCGGATGGAGCTGCCCGAACACGGGCCCATCGCCAAGGCCTGGACCCAGGCGCGCATCATCACGCCGCATATCTTCAACGCATGAAGGTACGGCACGACATTTGTCCGGAAACGGACATCACGATATTCGTCATTCCCCCCCGGGATGGCGGATTAGGGCAGAGGACAAGCTTCTGTCGTAACCCGGCCGCGGGGGCTGCGCGGCGTCAGTATTCTATTTTGGAGACAAAACATGGCTGACAAATCCGACCTTTCGTTCACAGGTCTCACTGATGAGCAAGCGCAAGAGCTGCACTCAGTTTATATGAGCGGGTTTACGATCTTCACGATCGTGGCCGTCGTCGCGCATATTCTGACGTACATCAAGCTGCCTTGGTTCAACTGGTAAGAAGAGGAATATCCACATGGCACAGTTCTATAAGATCTGGCTGGTTTTCGACCCACGCCGCGTATTCGTGGCACAGGGCGTTTTCCTGTTCCTGCTGGCAGCGATGATTCACCTCGTCCTGCTGAGCAATGAAGCAACAAACTGGTTCCAGCTGGCCTTTGGCGGTTGATCAGCGCTTTCAATAACATCGCTACGGGCGGGACTTTGGTCCGCCCGCGGCAAACACCGACATTGACGATCACAGGGCGCAGCCGAACGGGGATGCAGGGCCTGTAGCATATGGAGTAGGAAGATGGCACAGCTCAGCTTCGAAAGAAAATACCGGGTCCGTGGCGGGACATTGGTAGGCGGAGATCTGTTCGACTTTTGGGTGGGGCCATTTTATGTTGGCTTCTTCGGGGTCACGACGTTCTTTTTCGCCGTCCTTGGGACAATCATGATTTTTTACGGGGCCAGCCAAGGCCCAACATGGAATCCGTGGCTGATTTCGATTGATCCGCCACCACTCGAATACGGCCTTGGTGCCGCACCTTTGCTGCAAGGCGGATTGTGGCAGATCATCACGATCTGCGCTGTCGGTGCCTTCCTCAGCTGGATGATGCGCGAGGTCGAAATCTGCCGCAAACTGGGCATCGGCTATCATGTGCCTTTTGCCTTTGGCGTTGCGATCTTTGCCTATGTCACGCTGGTCATTATCCGGCCGGTGTTGCTGGGGGCTTGGGGACATGCGTTTCCTTATGGCATCTTCAGCCACCTCGATTGGGTGAATAACGTGGGCTATGCTTACGGCAACTTCCACTACAACCCGGCCCATATGGTCGCGATCAGTTTCTTCTGGATCACGACACTGGCGCTGGCGCTGCATGGATCGCTGGTTTTGTCCGCGGTCAACCCCGGCAAGGGCAAGACCATCGGCGCGCCTGATCACGAAGACACCTATTTCCGCGATCTGATCGGCTATTCGATCGGGCCACTGGGTATTCACCGTCTGGGCCTGTTCCTTGCGCTGATGGCCGGTTTCTGGAGCGCGGTCTGTATCGTGATTTCCGGCACCATCTGGTTCGAGGAATGGATCGTCTGGTGGGATTGGTACTATGAACTGCCCTGGTGGGTAGACCTGTAGGAGGGTATGAAAATGGCTGAATATCAAAATATCTTCACGCAAGTCCAAGTCCAGGGCCCTGCCGAAATGGGGGTCGTTGCCGACGCGGACACGATGCGCGAACGCACCAAAGGCACCCGGTTCTCGACCTTGCTTGGCCTTTTTGGCAACGCCCAGATCGGGCCTGTCCATCTGGGATCAAGTGGGATGATCGCGGTCATCGGCTTTGCGGCATGGTTTTTCATCATCGGGATGAATTTCTGGGCCGAGGTCGGCTATAGCCCCGGTCTGTTCTTCCGTGACCTGTTCTGGCTGTCGCTGGAACCGCCGGGGCCACAATACGGGCTGGGCTTTGCGCCCCTGGCCGAAGGCGGATGGTGGCTGATCGCCAGCTTCTTCTTTCTGGTCGGGTGCTGTGCCTGGTGGCTGCACACCTATCAGCGCGCCAAGGCGCTGGGTATGGGGCTGCATGTTGCTTACGCCTTTGCCGCGCTGCTGTGGCTGATCTTTGTGCTGGGTCTGATCCGGCCGATCCTGATGGGATCATGGAGCGAGGCCGTCCCTTACGGAATCTTCTCGCACCTTGACTGGACCAACCTGTTCTCGATCACCCATGGTAACCTGTTCTACAACCCGTTCCACGCGCTTTCGATCGCGTTCCTTTACGGGTCGGTGCTGCTGTTCGCTATGCATGGTGCGACGATCCTTGCGGTCAGCCGTTTCGGTGGCGAACGCGAGATCGAACAGATCGTGGATCGTGGCACGGCATCTGAACGGGCTGCATTGTTCTGGCGCTGGACCATGGGCTTTAATGCCACGATGGAAGGTATCCACCGTTGGGCCTGGTGGTTCGCGGTTCTGACACCGCTGACAGGTGGTATCGGGATCCTGCTGTCCGGAACTGTCGTGGACAACTGGTTCGTCTGGGCACAAATCCACGGCTATGCGCCCCTGAACTGAGGAGAGAGACCATGAAAAACAACGACATCCTCCAAATGAACAGCAAAAGCAGGCTGACCGCTGACATCACCTTCCTGATGCTCAAAGGTGCGGGTTATGCAGCGCTCTTCGTTGTGGCGATCTGGTTCTTCATCGGGGCGTTCGCCTTGATCGGCGAGGCACTGCCCGAGGAAAGCCGCAGCACGCCTGACCCGGTCAACCGGGCGGCACCGATGGAAGACGCGGTCGCTGACTAAAAACCCATTGGATCAGGCATCGCGCGACGCCTGCCTGATCCTTCGCTGTCGGATCACCCTTCCCTGGTCGGTCCGTCATTGGGATTTCGATCCCAGTTCCCTTCCTGTTGGCTACAGGAGACTAGCGTCGCAAGCGGTTCAATCCACTTGCGACGCTTTTTTATTGCAAAGGTGACGTCATGACGAACCGCCCTTCCACACCCTTTCTGGACAGTATCGCAGGCCCTGCTGACCTGCGCCGGATGAATATGACAGCGCTTGCCAATCTCGCGGATGATCTGCGCGCCGAGGTAATCTCGGCCGTATCCGAAACGGGCGGGCATCTTGGGTCGTCTTTGGGGGTGGTCGAATTGACCGTCGCCATTCACGCCGTGTTCGACACGCCGCGCGACAAGCTGATCTTTGACGTGGGCCACCAATGTTATCCGCATAAGGTGCTGACCGGCCGTCGTGACCGCATCCGCACTCTGCGCCAAGAAGGTGGGTTGTCCGGTTTCACCAAACGCAGCGAAAGCGAATACGACCCCTTTGGTGCCGCCCATTCCAGCACCTCGATTTCCGCCGCCCTTGGGTTCACTGTGGGCCGTGATCTGGGTATGCCCACGGGTGATGCGATTGCCGTGATCGGGGATGGCTCGATCAGCGCGGGCATGGCCTATGAGGCGATGAACAACGCAGGGTCCGAAGGACGGCGGTTGTTCGTGATCCTGAATGATAACGAAATGTCTATCGCGCCACCTGTTGGTGCAATGTCGAAATACCTGTCGGGTCTTTACGCATCGCCCTTGGGCGATCTGCACAAGATGGCCGAAGGGTTCGAATCCGTCCTGCCCGGCCCGATCCGTGACCATGCGCGGCGCGCGCGGCAGCTCGTGACTGGCATGCAATCGGGCAATACGGGTACCTTGTTCGAAAGCCTTGGGTTTTCCTATATCGGCCCGATCGACGGGCACGATATGTCCCAGCTTTTGCCGGTGCTGCGCGCGGCCAAGACCCGTGCCACCGGCCCCGTGCTGATCCATGTCTGCACCAAAAAAGGCAAAGGGTACGCCCCCGCCGAACAAAGCGCCGACAAATACCACGGTGTCGCGAAATTCAACGTGGCCAGTGGCGAACAGGCCAAATCGCGCCCCAACGCGCCCAGCTATACCAAGATCTTTGGCACGGCGCTGACGGTCGAGGCGCAGCATGACCCACGCATCGTCGCGGTCACTGCCGCAATGCCCAATGGCACTGGGGTCGATATTATGGGCCAACGTTTTGGTAGCCGCGTGTTCGACGTGGGTATGGCCGAACAGCATGGCGTCACTTTTGCCGCAGGTATGGCAGCAAGCGGGCTGAAACCGTTCTGTGCGATCTATTCGACCTTCCTGCAACGCGGCTATGACCAGATCGTGCATGATGTTGCATTGCAAAACCTGCCTGTCAGGTTTGCCATCGACCGCGCTGGTCTGGTCGGCGCCGATGGCCCGACACATGCGGGGTCGTTCGATATCGGCTATTTGGCCGCCTTGCCCAATATGGTGGTTATGGCGGCAGGGGATGAATTGGAACTGATGCATATGGTGCGCACCGCCGCTGCCTATGACGAAGGGCCGATTGCGTTCCGCTATCCGCGCGGCGAAGGCGTCGGGCTGGACCTTCCCGAACGTGGCGAGATCATCGAAATCGGCAAAGGCCGGATCGTGCAGCAAGGTAGCGATGTTGCGATCCTGTCCTTTGGCGCACATCTGGATGAATGCCGCAAGGCCGCCCGCGCACTGGAAACGCAGGGCGTATCGGTCACCATTGCGGACGCGCGTTTTGCCAAACCGCTTGACCGCGCGCTGATCCGGCAATTGCTGCGCCATCACAAGGCGTTGGTCACGGTCGAACAGGGCGCGCAGGGCGGTTTCGGGGCCATGGTGCTGCATGATCTGGCCAATGATGGGCTACTGGATGGGCGCTGTCAGGTCCGCACGATGACGCTGCCTGACCGCTATATCGACCATGCTGCCCCCGATGTGATGTATGCCGAGGCCGGGCTGACCGCCGTCGATATCGCCGCAACGGCGATGCAGGCGGCCAATATCGGTCTGCGCAAGGTCCAGTCCCGCGTGGTGGATCAGGGTTAAGCAGTCAGCCGCCCGTCCTATTTGCCCTTGAACTGGACATCGTAAAGCTGCTTGAACTTGCCACCGGTCGTCAGCAGATCGTCGATCTTGCCGCGTTCGACGATCTGGCCATTTTCAAGATAGCAGATTTCATCCGCATTCATCACGGTCGACAGCCGGTGCGCGATGACGATGGTGGTCACACCGCGCGTGATGGATTCAAGCGCGTCGCGCACCAAGACCTCGGAATGGCTGTCGAGCGCGCTGGTCGCTTCGTCCAGCAGCAGGATTGGCGCCTGCCGCAGCACGGCGCGGGCAATGGACAGACGCTGGCGCTGGCCACCTGACAGGAATGACCCATTCTCGCCAATCACCGTGTCATAGCCCTGTGCGAGCTTTTCGATGAATTCATGCGCATGGGCCACTTTGGCGGCGGCGATGGCTTCGTCCTGGGTTGCGCCCTCGCGGGCCAGCAGCAGGTTGTCCATCACGGTCCCCGCAAACAGGAACGTATCCTGCCCGACGAAAGCGATATTCGCGCGCAAAGAGCTGAAGGTCGCGGCCTTTATGTCCTGCCCGTCGATCAGAACATTGCCCTCGGTCGGGTCATACAGCCGCAAGAGCAGGTTCAGCAGTGTCGATTTACCACCACCCGAGGGGCCGACAAGCGCCGTCGTCTTGCCTGGCTGGAACGCCATGTTGACCGATCGCAGGACCTGTTCGTTGTCGCCATAGGCAAAACAGACATCCGACAGTTCAACCGCCCCCGGACCCACGACAAGCGGTACGGCATCAGGGCTTTCCAGCATGGTCTGCTTGGTATCCAGCAATTCATACATCATCCGGACGCCGACCATGTTGCTTTCGATGACGACCCGCATTTTCGACAGACGCATCGCCGGTTCATAGGACATCAGGAAAGCGGTGACAAAAGACATCAGCTGCCCCGCTGTTCCGGGCGCGCGGCCAAACAGATCAACCGCGCTGAGGACGACGATCGACGCGATGGCAAGGCCCGCCACGACATCCAGCAAGGGCATGGTCGCCGATTGCAGCTGAACGATCCGGTTGTTGCGGTCTTCGACCTGGCGGACCGCGGCCTCCATCCTGTTGGCCATGCTGGTTTCCAGTCCAAAGGCCTTGACCACCCGCGCACCCAGCGAGGTTTCCTGCACCACCCTGATAATCTCGCCCAGACCAGCCATTTCCTGCTGCATGACGTCCTGCACCAGCCGCAGGATGCGCTGCACCCCGTAAACCACGATGGGCGCCACGACGAGGCTGACCAGTGACAGCACCGGCTGTTGATAGACCATCACCGCAATCAGCCCGATCAGCGTCAAAAGATCGCGGATGAACCCCGCGACAATCGTGTCGATGATGGCGCGCGCAGATTGCGCGCTTTGCGTCACCTTCAACAGCAGGTCGGATGATGCATTGCTGTTGAAAAACGCAACGCCCTGACCCAGCATCCGGTGGTAAATCTGCATCTGCTTTTGCGCGACGATCCGGTTGCCCGCCCGCGCCATCAGCACGGCCTGCACATACATCGCAACGCCACGAAACGCGAAAACAAGCGCGACGCCCGCGCCCACAGCCATCACCCGGCCCCGGTTGTCGGGTGTCGATAGTGCATCAATGATCTGGCCCATCATCCATGCCGTCGCTGCCGTCGCCGTCGCCACCAGCACCATCGCGCCTGCGGCGGCAAGATATTTCCAGCGATGTTCGTGAAAGCTTTCCAGCAACAGACGCATGATCAGGCGATCCGCGGGTAAACGGGCCAGCCATCGCTCGTGCCATTTGGTCGGTTGTGCCATCTGCTCACATGTTCTTAATCCGGTTCAGAGGGTTCCTAAACCGTTTTGCGGATTTATGCGATAGCCACACCAACAACTTCTTGGTGACCCCGGCAGGATTCGAACCTGCAACCTGCCCCTTAGGAGGGGGCTGCTCTATCCTGTTGAGCCACGGGGCCGCCGGTTTGTTCAATGCCTGCGTTTGCTTGTCTGGTCAACGTCTCTCGGGCCAGCTAACCTTGGGCAAACGACAAGACAGGACCATGCCTTTGACCAGCGATCACAAACGCCCCCTGACCCTGCGCGATGTCTCTGAGGCATCGGGCGTCAGTGAAATGACCGTCAGCCGCGTCTTGCGCAACAAGGGCGATGTCAGTGCGGCAACCCGCCAAAAAGTGCAGGATGCGGCGAAACGCCTGGGCTATGTTCCCAACAAGATCGCGGGCGCGCTGGCGTCGTCGCGCGTCAACCTTGTGGCGGTGATCATTCCGTCACTGGGCAACATGGTGTTCCCCGAGGTGCTGGCCGGCATATCAGAAGTGCTCGAAGACACCGACCTGCAGCCCGTTGTCGGCGTCACGGATTACCTGCCCGAGAAAGAGGAAAAGGTCCTGTTCGAGATGCTGTCATGGCGGCCCTCTGGCGTCATCATCGCGGGGCTTGAACATTCCGAGGCGTCGCGCGCCATGCTGCGGCAGTCGGGCATTCCCGTGGTCGAGATCATGGACACCGATGGCGATCCGATTGACGCCTGCGTCGGCATTTCGCACCGGCGCGCGGGCCGCAAGATGGCCGAGGAAATCATCGCCGCCGGCTATAAAAAGATCGGGTTTATGGGCACCAAGATGCCGCTGGACCACCGTGCGCGCAAACGTTTCGAAGGGTTCACCCGTACGCTGGCCAAGGCCGGGATCGAGATTGCGGATCAGGAATTCTATTCCGGCGGGTCCGCACTGGCCAAAGGCCGCGAAATGACCGCCAAGATGATCGCGCGCAGTCCTGATCTGGATTTTCTGTATTATTCCAACGACATGATCGGCGCGGGCGGTTTGCTGTATCTGCTGGAACAGGGTGTCGCGATCCCCGATCAAATCGGGCTTGCCGCGTTCAACGGCGTGGAATTGCTGGACGGTCTGCCGCGCCAATTGGCAACGATGGATGCCTGCCGCCGCGAAATCGGGGTCAAGGCTGCGCAGATCATCGTGGCGCGCAATCAGGGGCTGGCGCGCGAGGATGAAACCACCGTCACGCTGAGCCCGAAATTGTCACCGGGCGAAACATTGCGGCGTAGCTAAACCATCTTGATCACGTTCTTGTCGATGGCCAGCATATAGCCTTTGCGCGCGATGTTCTTGATCAGCAATTCGCTGACCAGCTGATTGCCCAAAGTATCGCGCAGGCGCTTGATGCGGGTGGCCCCCGCCGCTTCGTCGCAATCCGATGGGTCGCGGCCTGAAATCACGCCTTCGATTTCGGCGCCTGACAGCACCTCGTCATCCATCCTTGCTTCGGCCAGGACAGACAGGGTTTCAAGGGCGGCATCGGTCAGTTTGAATTCGAAATCGTTCAGATAAACCGATTTCTGGTCGCGGCTGATCAGCAGGGAATTGACCTCGATCCCCTGCCGTTCGATCCGGCCCATCCGGCGGTTCAGCGCGATTAGCATGACCAAAAAAGCGACGGCAGTGACCAAAAGGGCGGTTGCAAAGATCAGCAGCACGAAGATCACGAACCGATAAGACGCGAGAGTATCCGAAAACGCGGTGCCAGATTGCGCAAGGATTTCCAGCAGCTTGATTTCGGCATTGCCCGTCAGCGTGTCGTTTTCCACGAACAGCCGTTCGACCCGCATGTTGAACGCATTGGCGTCGGGCAGGCTCATGAACAGCAAAACCGCTGTGATACCCAAGACCAGCACGATGGCGGCAATGCCTGCCACCACGATCCGGTTGCCGATTTCGCGTGATTCAGTAGCGGAGGTAAAACTCACCGGCGCTGTCCCTTCGTTCTTCCAGCCCGGACTCGTCAAAGACCCCAAGCACATTCAACAATTGCCACCCGTCGCGGGCCAGAGCGTCACGCAGCTGTGCCTCGGCGGTCGCAACACTGCAATCGCCGCGGACTTCGGTCACACCGTAATGCAGCCGCAGGGGATTGTCCTGCTTGGCTTTATAATCAGCATAACACGCCGCCTGCGCGAAAGTTGCGGACAGACAAAAGATCAGGAAAGAGAAGGAAAAGAATTTCATCGGTCGAACTCATCCCAAATCATGCGGCTATTCAATAGCATCAATCGTACGCGCCTGCACGATGTCATGGCCAGCCCTTGATATTGTCTGACAAAGCCAGATTGCGGCAAAGCTAACGCACGACATGGCGCGGTGTCTTGTCCCAGTTACCGCGCCGTTCGGGGGCAGAGTGTCAGGTCTGACGCTCTGCCCCTTTTTTCTTGCGCTCGCGGCGGTCATCGGGTCACTTGGCGCATGACATTGCCTGACTTTTCTTTCGAAGACACGGCCCATGGCCGTGGCCATCTGCGGATCGCAGGGGTGGACGAGGTCGGGCGTGGCCCGCTGGCCGGGCCGGTTGTGGCGGCGGCGGTGGTGCTGGACCCAGCGCGCCTGCCTGCCGGATTGAACGACAGCAAGAAACTGACCCTTGACCGGCGCGAGGCGTTGTTTTCGCAGATCATGGATAGCGCCGATGTCAGCATCGCGCAGGCCAGCGTGGCCGAGATCGACAGCCATAACATCCTGCGCGCCTCGCATCTGGCGATGCTGCGCGCGATTGCCGGATTGGCCACCCCGCCTGACCATGTCCTGATCGACGGCAACATGGTGCCACGCGGCCTGACCCTGTCGTCCGAAACAATCGTCAAAGGTGACGCGCGGTCGCTGTCGATTGCGGCTGCGTCTATCGTGGCAAAAGTGTGGCGTGACCGCCACATGGTGGATTTGGCGCAACAGTTTCCGGGTTATGGCTGGGAAGCGAACGCCGGATATCCGACGCCTGCGCATAAATTGGCGCTGGTCACCCTTGGTGTGACCCCACACCATAGGCGTTCGTTCAAACCCGTCCACAATATCTTGTATCAAGATAAAATCATAAGTGATTGATTCAATAAAGGTTTTGACAGCGAATCATCTCTGACTCAGATTGGGGCCAACCAAAGAGCGGGCAATCCGCCGGGGCAATGAGGCGAACATGACGGTCAAGACCAAAGCAAAGGTGGCGCAAGCGCTGCCATTGAATACAATTATCGACGGCGATTGCATCGCGGTCATGAACAGCCTGCCGGCAGGATCGGTGGATCTGATCTTTGCCGATCCGCCCTATAACTTGCAGTTGAAAGGCGATCTGCACCGCCCCAACAATTCCAAGGTCGACGCCGTTGACGACGCCTGGGACCAATTCGACAGTTTCGCAGCCTATGACCGGTTTACCAAGGCGTGGCTGGCTGCCGCCCGTCGCCTTTTGAAACCGAATGGCGCGATCTGGGTGATTGGCAGCTATCACAATGTGTTCCGCATGGGTGCGGAATTGCAAAACCAAGGTTTTTGGATTTTGAACGATGTGGTCTGGCGCAAATCCAACCCGATGCCCAATTTCCGTGGCAAACGCCTGACCAATGCGCATGAAACGCTGATCTGGGCGTCCAAGGAAGAGGCCAGCAAATACACCTTCAACTACGAGGCGCTGAAATCGCTGAACGAAGGCGTGCAGATGCGTTCCGACTGGGTGCTGCCTATTTGCACCGGCCACGAACGGCTCAAGGACGACCAAGGCGACAAGGCGCATCCGACACAAAAGCCGCAATCCTTGCTGCACCGCGTGATCGTGGGCACGACGAATCCGGGCGATGTGATCCTTGATCCATTCTTTGGCACCGGCACCACGGGGGCGGTGGCCAAGATGCTGGGCCGCGATTTTATCGGGATCGAACGCGAAGCCGCCTATCGCAAGGTTGCAGAAAAACGCATCGCCAACACCCGCAAATTCGATACCGAAGCGTTAGAGGTGTCCTCATCCAAACGATCCGAACCGCGTGTTGCCTTTGGCGTCCTGGTCGAACGCGGCATGTTGCGCCCGGGCGAGGAACTCTGGTCCATGAATGGTCGCCACAAGGCCAAGGTCCGTGCCGACGGCACGCTGATCGGCGATGACATCAAAGGGTCGATCCATCAGGTCGGTGCGCATCTGGAAGGCGCGCCAAGCTGTAACGGCTGGACCTATTGGCAATTCAAACGCGACGGCCAGAAAGTGCCGATTGATCTGCTGCGTCAGCAGATCCGCTCCGAGATGGAGAAACACTAAGTTTTACCAAAGTTGATACCGCCGGTGTCTGCGGTGAACCCAGCCATGGTGGTAGGGGCTGCAGGCGCTAACTTTGCCCCGTCATCGCAAGATGGCGGGGTTTTTTATCGTGGCATTGGATTTCGCGCATATTTATATGGCTGCCAGTTCCTGATTTCTGGATAGAATGCCGCGCGCCAGTCACTGATCCGCGGGTGCATCACCTTGCGCCACAAAGGCGGCACTAGCGCCATCATCGTCATCACCGGATAGCCATAGGGCAGTTGCGGGGCTTCATCCTCGGCGTAGGTTTGCAGCAAGGGGAAACGGCGGTCAGGTTTGTAATGGTGGTCGGAATGGCGTTGCAGGTTGATCAGCAGCCAGTTGGATGCGCGCTGCGACGCGTTCCATGAATGGCGCGGTTTGACATGTTCATATTTGCCGTCGCCCAGATGTTTGCGCGTCAGCCCATAATGTTCGACGTAATTCACCAGTTCGAGCTGGAAAACCGCCCAGAACGCCTGTGTCGCGAACAAGAACACCCCCCCCAGCCCCCCGATATAGGCAGCAAGCCCCAGAAACATCAGTTGCAGCGCCAGATACCGCCAAAACGGGTTGGACAGGTGGGTGGCAGGCAGGTCTTTGCGCGCCAGCATAGCCTTTTCCGCGCCAAACGCCGAGACAAAGCATTGATACAGCACGCGCGGGAAAAACCGGTAAAAGCTTTCGCCATAGCGCGCTGTGACCGGATCGCGCGGGGTGGCGACATAGCGGTGATGCACCAGCATATGTTCGGACCTGAAATGCGAATAGAACACCGAGGCCAGCAAAATATCCGCCAGCCAGCGTTCGGTCTTTGGCTTTTGATGCATCAATTCATGCGCATAGGTGATCCCGATGGTCCCCGACAGGATGCCCAGCCCTGCAAACAGCGCCCATGCCTCGCTCCGGCTCAGATGGTCGGTGTTCACGACGTAATGCAGCACGCCAAAGATCGTTACCAATTGCAACGGCGTCCAAAGCAGCGTGATCAGCTTGTGCCAGAGCAAGGCCTTTTCGGGGGTTGCAGGATCAGGGTTCACCTTGTCCAGCCCGACAACATAATCGAGGCCCGAAAACAGCCACCATGTCGTCAGCGGCAGCAGCAGCAATGCCCAACCGCCCTGCGTTGCGACAAAGACCGCAAGCGGGATCAACCCGAGCGACAACCAGAACGGCAAGGCCGACGGGATAGGGCCGGTTTCGGGCGCTGCGGATGGCGTCATCGGCATGTGATCCTTTCGTGCTCCGGTTGTGTGACCTTAGCTGTAATGATGCTGCCTCTCAATCACTCTGCATCAGATCGGCAACCAAATCGTAAACCTTGCGCATGGCTGTGGGCAGGGCCGCAGGGCTGAAATCCTGCTTTGCGATGAAATGCCCACGGTCGGGCTGCGCGTCCAGCGGCACTTGGGCCAGCATGATCTGCAGATGCAGATGAAAATGGGTAAAGGTGTGGCGCGCTTGGGCCTCGACCGCTATCCAATCGGCGTTGATCGGTGGCGCGGGTGCCGGATCATCCGCCCAATCACTGCAAGGCCAGCCCAGCATCCCGCCCAAAAGCCCGCTTTCGGGGCGCGTTTCCAGCAGGACCGCCCCATCCGCGCGCCGCGCGACATAGGCGATCCCGTATCGCGTCGGTGTCTTTTTCTTGGGCGTCTTGCGTGGCAGATCGGTGGCGGTGCCTGCGATCCGCGCGGCACAGGGCGCGTGCCATGGGCAAATCCCGCAGGCCGGATTGCGCGGGGTGCAGATCGTCGCACCAAGGTCCATCACCGCCTGCGCGTAATCGCCTGCACGGTGCTGGGGTGTCAGCGCACGGGCGCGGCCGGTCAGTTCCGGTTTCGCGGCAGGCAGGGGCGTGTGGATGTCGAACATCCGCGCCATGACGCGTTCCACATTGCCATCGACCACGGTTTCGGGCGCATCAAACGCAATGGCTCCAATGGCCGCCGCCGTATAGGGGCCGATGCCGGGAAGGGTCAGCAAGGTCGCGTGATTGCGCGGAAACGTGCCGCCATGCTCGGCCACCACGACCCGCGCGCATTTGAGCAGGTTGCGCGCGCGCGCATAATAGCCAAGCCCCGCCCAAGCGGCCATCACAGCGGCATCATCCGCTGCCGCCAGATCGCGTACGCTGGGCCAAAGTGCTGTGAACTTGCGGTGATAATCGCGCACCGCGGCGACGGTGGTCTGTTGCAACATCACTTCTGACAGCCAGATGGCATAGGGGTCGGGGGCGACACCTGCCTTGCGATCCGCTGGCGGGACACGCCACGGCATGGCGCGGGCGTGACGGTCGTACCAGTCCAGCAAGGCAAAGCTCAGATCGTGCAAGGCGGTTTCCCCCATTTGCGGCAGCGCAGGCTTGGCGCAGGTCCAGACATAAGGTAATGCAAAGCCATGAAACAGCCACGCCCCAATGGCACGACCTATGGTTTTTCGCGCGCCGCCGCGCTGATGCAGACCCGCATCCGCAGCGCCAGCGAAAAGCGCGGTTTTGCCGTGACCCGCCTGTTGACCCATTGGGCCGAGGTTGTGGGCGCCGCCACAGCGCAGATCGCGACGCCGGTGAATGTGAGCTATGGCAAGGGTGGGATGGGGGCGACGCTGACCTTGCTGACCACCGGCGCGCAGGCCCCGATGCTGGAAATGCAAAAAGACCAGATCCGCGATAAGGTGAACGCCTGTTACGGCTACCGCGCTATTGCACGGGTGCGGATCACACAGACAGCACCTACGGGCTTTGCCGACGGGCGGGTGGCCTTTGCGCCTGCGCCCAAACGTGTAACGCAACCCAGCGCAGACGTGATTTGCAAAGCGACTGCCTTGTCTGAGAATATAGACAACGATGATTTACGGGCCGCCTTGGCCAGACTTGGTAGCCACGTGCTTGCGAAACAACAGAACTAAACAGAGGTAGACATGAAACGCAGAACGCTTTTGGCCGCCGCCGGTGGCGCAGCCTTGATCTCCGGTGCCGGCTGGCTGATCGGACGCCCTGATCCCGTGACCGGCCTGCTGCCTGGTGCGGCCAATGCCCAAGCTGCCGATGGTGCCTTGCCGCAGGTTATCGAAATGGTGTTGGGTAATCCTGATGCCGCCGTCGAAGTGATCGAATATGCGTCCTTCACCTGCCCGCATTGCGCGTCTTTCCACGCTGACCAGTTCAAGCAGATCAAGGAAAACTATATCGACACGGACAAGATCCGCTTTGTCTATCGTGAAGTGTATTTCGACCGGCCCGGCCTGTGGGCATCGATGATCGCGCGCAGCACGAACAATCCGGATTTCTTCTTTTCCTTTGCTGGCATGTTGTATGAACAGCAGCGCTCTTGGCTGGCGGGCGGCGATCCTGTCGTGATCGTCGAAGAACTGCGCCGGCTGGCCAAGGTCGCGGGTTTGGATGACGCAGCGCTTGATGCGGCACTGTCCAATGGGCCCAAAGCAGAGGCACTGTTTACCTGGTATCAGGCCAATGCAGAACGTGACGGGATTAGCTCGACCCCGAGCTTCTTGATTGACGGGCGGCTTTACAGCAATATGGCCTACCCCGAATTCGCGGAAATCCTGGACGCGCGGATCGGCTAAAGCCCGAGCCGGTCAAAGGCTGCATCCAGCGCGGACCAATCCGTCAGATGCAGCCGGACCGGCAGCGTCAGCACCTGCATCCGAAAGGCGTCGGGCAAACGCACGGCGTCTTTTTCCGTTGTGACCAGCTGCGCGCGCTGGACCTGCGCCTCGATCTGCAACCGCTTGATCAGCGCGGGCGTCAGGGGTTGGTGATCGGCCAAGCCTTCGGTGCGTACAACATCGGCCCCCATATCGCGCAGGGTGCGAAAGAATTTTTCAGGATGCCCGATCCCCGCAAAGGCCAAAAGGCGCAGGTCGCGCCACGGCATGCCCGTGGGCAGCGGGGCCAGATGGCCCACCAGATGCGGCAGGGCGATGGGCCAGTCTGCGGCAAACCTGTCCTGCGCCTCGGGCGGGCCGATGGACAACAGTAGATCCGCGCGTGCCAGCCCGCGCGCCACCGGTTCGCGCAAGGGGCCAGCAGGGATCACCCGCCCGTTGCCAAAACCGCGCAAGGCATCGACAACGACGATAGACAGATCCTTGGCCACATCGGGGTTCTGGAACCCGTCATCCAGCAAGATCACATCCGCCCCCGCCGCCTGTGCTGCGGCAACGCCGGCCGCACGGTCGCGCGCGACCCAAGTTGGGGCAAAGGCCGCCAGCAACAGGGGTTCATCGCCGGTCTGATCCGCCTTGTGCTGGCGTTCGTTCACTTGCACCGGCCCGGTCAGCGACCCGCCATAGCCGCGCGACACCACATGCGGATTGCGCCCACGTGCGCGCAGCCGGTCGATCAGGGCGATGGTTGTGGGCGTCTTGCCGGTGCCGCCCGCATTCAGGTTGCCGATGCAGAGCACCGGCACAGTGGCGCGCAGCTTGGCGGGCCTGCGCAGACGCACCGCAGTTGCCGCAGCATAAATCCAGCCCAGCGGCGCCAACAGCCGCGCGGTCAGCGCGGGGCGTTGCGGCGGCGTGAACCAAAAGTCCGGCGCGCGCATCAGGCTACCCTGTCTTCTAGCCGCTGACGGATCAGCGACACGATCTGGTTCGTCACATCGGCCCCGCGCGACGTGACATCCCATGCCGCATGGGCCATCGTCGCGGCCTTGTCGGGGGATAGCAAGGATTCCACCGTGGGGCCAAGCGTGTCAGCAGACCCGATCAACCGCGCAGCGACAGCGGCGGTCAACCGCGCGGTGTGACGCTGATAGGGCGCGACATGCGGCCCATGAAGCACCGCAGACCCAAGGGCAGCCGGTTCAAACGGATCACGGCACCCGCCACCAAACAATGTGCCGCCCAGATAGGTGACCGGCGCAATCCGGTACCACAGCCCCAGATCAGGCTCGGTATCAACGACAAAGACCTGCGTTGGTTCGGATGGTTCGGGGTTTTCTGATCGCAGCGTGACGTGAAATCCGAACTGGCGCATGTCTTCGGCCAGTTGCAGCGCGCTGTCGGGCGTGTCGGGCACGATGATCAGCAGCAGGCGGTGCGCGCGGCGTCCTGCCTCCAGATGGGCGCGGCAGAGCGCCTTGCAATCGTTCGCGCGCGCCGCCGCGGCCAGCCAGACAGGCCGCGTCCCGATAGCGGCGGACACATCGCGGCGGTCAGCCTCGGTGCAGGGCAGCACGGGGCTGCAATCTTCCATCAGCCCGGTGACGACGATGCGGGCCTGCGGTGCGCCTGCGCTGATCAGCTTTTCGGCTGAGGCTGAATCAACCGCGAGAACCGTGTCAAAGCCAGATAGCAAGGACCGGATTGCCCCCGGCACCCAGCCGCCCGCCACATGGTCGATCCCGTCAGCCGTTGCATCGACAAGGATGCTTGGCACGCGGGCAGACTGGATCGCGTCCAGCAACACCAGATCCAGATCGCCGCGCATCCAGATCGCCAGCATCGGTCGCCAATGCGCCAGAAAGGCACGAATCTTGTCCTTGCCCTTGGGTTCGGGCCAGGCGCGGCCCGCCAGTGACGGGTTCCAATCCGAAACGGTCACGATGATCTGGATTGCGTCAGCATCATCCGAGAGCTTGCGTTGCAAGGTTTCAATCGCGGTCAATTGTTCGGGCCGGCTGCACCGCGCCCAGACAATCGCGCCGTCAGGCCGGTCGGGATAGGCCGTCTGCGAGGCGTCAGGGCTGCTGCGCCGAAGCCCTGCCATATAGGCCGCGATTTTAAGGGATCGCGCCATGATCCTGCCCCTTGCCTTGCGTCAGCCGCCCAGTTCCTCGGTCGTGGAGCCTGCGGTTTCTTCGTCACGCAGGCGGTGGATATGGGCGATGAAATACCGCATATGCGCATCATCCACGGTTCGCTGGGCGGCGGCTTTCCATGCATTAAAGGCGGTCTGATAATTGGGGAACATCCCCACGATATCAATTGCCGCGACATCCTTGAATGCATTCTTGGTCGGATCGACAAGTTCGCCGCCAAAAACCAGGTGCAGGCGCTGTGTCATCGGGAAATCCTCGCGTTACTGTGGTTGTACGGACCCTAGTGGTTCGCGCGCGCAGGCTCAAGCCGCGCCGAGATATCGGCGTGTAAATCATTCCCTGCCGCGATGACGCCCGGCACCTGCGGATGTGCATTGTTGAACATCAGCGGCAGGCCGCGCGCATCGGTGACGGTGCCGCGCGCCTCGGCCACGATCAGCGCACCGGCGGCGATGTCCCATTCCCAGCTGGGGCGCAGGGTCAGCATCGCGTCGAACCGGCCCTGTGCCACAAGACATAGCCGATAGGCCAGCGATGACCGGAACGCCTGTTGAAACGGCGGCAAGGTCGCGCCCTTCCACAATGCGGGCGCGAAATTTGGCTTCGACGCCAGCACCCGCGCCTGATCAATCGCTGACCTGCTGACGTTGATTGTCTGGTCATTGGCCTGCGCACCCATGCCTGCGGCGGCGGTGAACATCAGGTCATGCAGTGGCAGATAGACGGCAGCGGCGACAACGGCACCGTTTTCCACGATGGCCAGCGAATGGGACCAGTCCTTGGTCCCGCCGATAAAGGCCCGTGTGCCGTCGATCGGGTCGATCACGAACTGGCGCGCCGTGGACAGGCGCGCGGGGCCGTCTTGTGATTCCTCGGACAGCCAGCCGTAATCGGGGCGTTTGTCGCGCAGGAAATCCGCGAGCATAAGGTCCACGGCCAGATCGGCCTCGGTCACGGGGCCGGCACCGCCCGGTTTGTCGGTCACCTGCGGCGATTTGCCGAAATATCCTGTGGCGATGGTCCCCGCCTTGCGCGCGGCGGTGACCAGCAGGGTCAGATCACTCTCCCGCAAGGGTCAGACCTTCGACCAAGAGCGATGGGACAGCGCGCGACAGATGCAGTTGCGCGTCATTGGCGGGGATCAGGGTCAGCAGCATGTCGCGCAGATTGCCCGCGACGGTACATTCGTTGACCGGATAGGCAATTGCCCCGTTTTCCACCCAAAATCCCGCCGCCCCGCGCGAATAATCACCTGTATTGGGGTTGATCGTGGACCCGATCATCGAGGTGACCAACAGCCCCGTTCCCATCTGTGCGATCAGGTCGTCGCGCGATGCGCTGCCTTGCGTCATGGCGATATTGGTCAGGCTGGGCGCGGGTGGCGCGCCGGTGGATCGTGCCGCATTGGCCGTGCTGTCCAGCCCCAGTTTGCGCCCGGTGGCAAGGTCCAGCGTCCAGCCCGTCAGTACCCCGTCATCGACAATGGCGCGGCGCGCGGTTGGCAAACCTTCGGCATCATATAGCCGCGATCCGGACACGCGCGCGCGGTGCGGGTCTTCGATCACCGACAGCCCCTTGGGCAGCACCTGCGCGCCAAGTGCGTCGCGCAGCCAGCTTGACCCGCGCGCGATGGCCGCACCATTGGTAGCCTGCAACAGATGGCCGATCAGGGAACTCGCGACGCGTTCGTCAAACAGCACCGGATAGGCACCCGTCTTGGGGCGGCGCGCGCCGCTGCGTTCGACGGCACGTGCGGCGGCGCGGGTGCCGATGGCATCGGCATCGCGCAGGTCAGCGCGGAACACGCGGTTGTCGTAATCATAATCGCGCTCCATGGCGGTGCCGGTCCCGCTGATTGCCACGCAGGACAGGCCGCTGTCGGTGCGGGTATAGCCTGCGGAAAAGCCGTTGGTCGCTGCCAGATGCACGCGGCGGCGGGAATATCCGGCAGAGGCCGATTGCACCTGCGCCACGCCTGCATTGCGCAGCGCCGCAGCCTCGGCGCGGGCAGCTTGGTCTTGCAGCATCGCGGGATCGGGTTCCTCGGCGGGGTCATGCATTTCCAGCGCGGCATTATCCGTCACCTGCGCCAGTTGCGCGGTGTCGGCAAGGCCCGCATGCGGGTCTTCGGGGGCTTCTTTTGCCATGGCCACGGCGCGTTCGGCCATCTGGCGCAATGTGTCGGGCTTGATGTCGGACGACGACACGCAGGCCTGCCGTTTGCCGATCAGAACCCGCAAACCGATGTCGATGCCTTCGGACCGTTCGGCGTGTTCCAACACGCCGCCCCGCACGTCGATCGACAGCGACGTGCCGTCCACCGCGATCGCGTCGGCGGTATCGGCGCCGGCCTTGCGGGCAATGTCGATCAATTGGTGGGTCAGGTCGGACAGGGAATGTGTCATTGGGCTTCCTTTGCTTGCAGCAGAGCTAGCGCGCGGGCAGGGGTGCTGCAAGGCCGCGACACGACGTGCGAACGGCGCGCCGACAGAGCGACGCGCCGCAACATTGACAGGACCGGATCAGCGGATTCGCTGCCCGTTGGCCAGAACCTGCCCGTCGCCGGTGATTTCCAGCTGGCTTTCGAGTTGATCGTCGCCGGTGGACCGCGCGAACATGCCCATCATCATGCGCGGGGCCATCATCTGGTCGGCGGGGACCAGACCCATGGTGACCAGATTGTCCAGCAACCCGTTCAGGCCGTTGATCTGCACGCGCAGCGCGCCTTCTGGGCGAGGCAGCGGGGCGAATGTCACCATATCGCTATTGTCAAAGCTAAAGGCCCCGTCGCCCGTGACGGTGGCACCGGCAACCGCGATATCAAGATCGGTCAGCGTTACTTCGGACAGTTCGAACGGCATGTCGCTGTTCATCACCGCCTCTTCCTGCGCGGGGTCCATCATGTCGAACAGCGGACGGGCGAGACCGGCAAGGCCGATCTTGATCGTCGCCGGATCGCGCGGCAGCACATTGGTTGGATCAAACAGCGACCAGATCATGTCGCTGACCGTCAGATCCGCCAGCTCGATACCAAAGGCAAAGGGCTGTGCGGTCTCGGACGCCGCCAGAGGTATGTCCAAGTTGAACCCATAGGCCGACAGGCCGATTTCAACAGGGAAAGGGGCCGCTGCCGATACGATCGTTGCTGCGACATCGGTGGTCCGCCCGGAATAGGCCAGCCGGTCGGCGCTGATCTGGGTTGCCAGCATACCGGAACCGGCACTAACCGACCCCGCCATCTGATCGCCTTCGGCATTGACGTCGAATACATAGTCGCTTTTGCCAACGGTATAGCCACCTGACATCGACGTGCCGTTAGTGAAATAATCGTTGTCGTTGATCATCACACCATCAAGCGGCATCTTGATCTCGGCCTGCATGTTCAGCCCGTTGATCTTGCCGCCCAGGGTGATGTATTCGCCCGCCGCTTGCGGGATCTGCACATCGACAAGGATATCGACAGATTCGACTGCTCCGGCATAGGTCAGCTCGCGCATATCGCCCTGACGGCTGGTATAGCTGCCCGTCAGGCGGTTGCCGGTCATGCTGACATCACCGTCAAAGGTGAAATCACCATCGACGACACTGTCCAGCGCAATCCTGTAGCTGTTGGCGCTGACGGCATAATCAATCGCGTCGCTGGTCCCGCTGACAGTCATTTCCAGACCCGTCTGGGTGACCAGCACGGTGGCGGTCATGCCTTGCCGGTCGGTCAGCACGATGGGAAAGCTGTCTTGCATCGTCACGCGCACGCTGCCGTTACCCTGTTCGGCAAAGCTCACGTCGCCAATCGTGGCACGGATTGTCACATCATCTTCGGTCATGGTCAGCGCGACGTCGCGCACGGTCAGCGTGTCGCCCGCCATATCCTCTGCCCCGACGGACAGGCTGTTGGGGCCGTAGACGGACAGCTGCGCTTTCCAGTCGTCCCACACCTGCTGGGCCGTCACCTCGGCAAGGGCGGTGTTTGCGGTCAACAGCGCCGCCAGACAGACAGCACCGCGCAAAGTCGTTCTAAAGGTCATCAAGATCCCTTCCGTTCTGGGTTTGCCCCTCCGGCCCACGTCTTCCAACACGGGCCAAGGAAGGATAGCATCTGCAAAACTGTTACCCATCCGCAGGCCAGACCGAAAGGGATTGATGTGAAAAAGTTCGATATGATGGGCAAAACCGTGCTCATCACGGGGGCCAGCCGTGGCATCGGCGAGGCTGCTGCGCGGGAATTTGCCGCTTGTGGCGCGAATGTCGCCCTGATTGCACGCAGCATTGACGATATCGCCCAAATTGCAGGCGAGATCGGGGAAAAGGCGCTGGCGATTCCCTGCGACGTGTCGCGGTATAACGAGGTCGAACAAGCTGTTGCCGCCACGGCCCAGACATTCGGCGGGCTGGATGTGTTGATCAACAATGCCGGTGTTGTTGATCCGATGGGCTATTTCGCCGATCTTGACCCCGAAGCATGGGCGCGCACGGTTGATATCAACCTCAAGGGGGTGATGTACGGGATGCGCGCGGTTTTGCCCGGCATGATCGCACAGGGGCATGGCACGATCCTGAATATATCCTCTGGGGCGGCGCATAATCCGGTGCATGGCTGGACCGCCTATTGCGCGTCCAAGGCGGGTGCCTACATGCTGACCCGCACCGCCGATCTGGAATGCCGCGCCCAGGGGCTGCGGATCATGGGCCTGTCGCCCGGCACCGTTGCCACGAAAATGCAGCGCGACATCAAGGAATCAGGCGTCAGCCCTGTCAGCCAGCTGGATTGGTCGGTGCATATCCCGCCCGAATGGCCGGCCAAGGCGCTGGTCTGGATGTGTTCGGATCAGGCCGACCCCTATCTGGGACAGGACGTCAGCCTGCGCGAGCCTGCTATTCGCAAGATGGTGGGTCTGACATGATCCGCACAGATAGGGACGCCGACAGCCTGATCGTCACGATCGACCGGCCCGACAAGGCGGGTGCGCTGACGCCCGCTATGCTGACAGAACTGGCCGATATTGCCGATGGTGCGCGTGATGCAAAGCTGCTGATCCTCACCGGCACGGGCCGCGTGTTCAGCGCCGGTGCCGATCTGGACGCCGCCCGCGCGGGGCTTGCGACCGATCCGGTCTGGGAACGGCTGTCGGGCGCCATTGCCGCCTGTCGTGGGCTGACCATCGCTGCCTTGAACGGCACGGCGGCGGGCGGGGCGCTGGGCATGGTGCTGGCCTGCGATCTGCGGATCGCGGTGGCGGGGGCGCGGTTTTTCTATCCGGTGATGAAACTGGGCTTTCTGCCGCAACCGTCCGATCCGATGCGGCTGGCGCGGCTGGTCGGGCCTGCGCGGGCCAAAATGATCCTGATGGCGGGCCAAAAAATCGATGCAGACACCGCGCTTGGCTGGGGCCTGATCGACCGGATCGTACCGGATGATGCGCTGGTGCAGACCGCCCATGATCTGGGAGTGGATGTCTGCGCGGCTGCCCCCGCCCATGTGACCGCCATCAAGCGGATGATCGACCCCGCATGACCGACCTGATCGTGATCGGCGCAGGCCCGGCCGGTCTGATGGCGGCAGAAATGGCCGCCGCGCAAGGCATGTCCGTCACAATCGCGGACGCGATGCCGTCGGTCGGGCGCAAGTTTCTGATGGCGGGCAAATCCGGCCTGAACCTGACCAAGAACGAAGATATGCCTGCATATCTGGCCGCTTTTGGCCTCTTGCCCGACAATTTACGCGCCATTCTGGCCGATTTTGGCCCGCAGGCCGTGATGCGCTGGGCAGAAGGACTGGACCAGCCCCTGTTCACCGGATCGACAGGCCGGGTGTTTCCCAAGGCGATGAAAGCCTCGCCCTTGCTGCGCGCATGGCTGGCGCGGTTGGGGAATGCAGGCGTGACCGTGCAAACCCGCTGGCGGTGGCAAGGCTGGCAAGGCGATGCGCTGGCCTTTGACACGCCCGCAGGCGTGCAGATGATCAGCGCCAAGGCGGTCGTGCTGGCGCTGGGCGGGGGCAGTTGGGCGCGGCTGGGGTCGGACGGCGCTTGGATGCGGCATCTGCCCGATGTCACGGCCCCCTTTGCGCCTGCGAATATGGGGTTCATGGTGGACTGGTCGCCGCATATGGCACGCCACCTTGGCGCGCCGGTCAAGGCTGTGGCAATGATGGCAGGGGCGGTCACGACGCGGGGTGAATGCATCATCTCTGCCCGCGGGATCGAAGGCGGCGGCATCTATGCGCTGTCGCGCGCGATGCGCGAAGGTGCGCCGCTGGTCATGGACCTTTTGCCCGACTGGACGCTGGCGCAGGTGCGCCGCGCGTTGGCGAAACCGCGCGGCAAGGCGAGCGTCACCAACCACCTGCGCAAGGTGCTGCGGCTGGACCCCGTGCGCCTTGCCCTGCTGGCGGAATTCGGGCTGCCCTATCCAGATGACCTCGCCCCGCTGATCAAGGCGCTGCGTGTCTTGCACGCAGGCCCCCGCCCGCTGGACGAGGCGATTTCCACAGCGGGCGGCGTGCGGCTGGATGCGCTGACCGATGACCTGATGCTGCGCGCCCGCCCCGGCGTGTTCTGCGCCGGTGAAATGCTGGATTGGGAAGCGCCGACAGGCGGCTATCTGATCAGCGCCAGCATGGCGACAGGGCGACAGGCAGGGCTAGCGGCTGCGGCTTACGCCAAAAGCCGCTGAAACGCGGGGCGGTCGCGCATGCGCTGCTGATAGGCCAGCACGGGATCTGGGGTAATGTCGAACTTGATCGCCATGCCCCAATTCAGGCAATGGGCGCACAGGATATCCGCAATCGTGAATTCATCCCCCATCAGGCAATCGCCCGCGATGCGCGGTGCCAGACGGTCAAGGCTGCGCGCCCATTCCCAGCGCAAACTGTCCTTGATCGCGGGCTGGCGCTGGGCCTCTGGCAGAATGAAACTGTGTTTTGCCGCCATCCACAGGATCGCGTCCATTTCGTCCAGCACAGTATGCATCAGCGCGTCGTGATGCGCGCGCTGGGTGGTGCCAGGGGCCGGGATCAAGGCACCGTGGCGGTCGGCCAGATAGGTCATAATCGCGGTGGAATCCGTCAGCGTCGCGCCATCCGCGATCAGCACAGGCACCTTGCCGGACGGGTTCAGCGCCTTGACAGCATCCGACCCCGGCATGTCGGGCATATGGTCGTAAGGCGCGCCCAATTCCTCCAGCGCCCAAAGCACCCTTAAGGCGCGCGACTTTTTCGGACCAATAACCTTATACATGCTGTCTCCCCCCCTGCTTTTGCCGCATAAGGCGGCGTCACGCGGGGCTTTGCAAGGCAATTTGCCGGTTTGGTGGCATTTGTTCAGGGCAGGCAGTGTTGCATTTTTTCAGAAAGACTGTTGCAATCCGGCACCTTTCTGGCGGACAAAATCCGGTCAAATGCTGCATCCGGCGCAATAGGGCGGCCTGTTTCCAGCAAAATTCCAGCAGGCAACAGCGGGAACAACCAGTATTTATTGGGTTAATCCGTCCCAACAGATCATCCGATGCGTGTAGGCGGTTTCCCCCGATCTGGGCCGTCTTCAAGCCGCGCTTTTGCGATCCTTGCACAGAGTCTTGGTTTTCTCAAAATGGACTGATTTAAGAGAACAATGTGGAGAGCCACGCCGTGGCACACCACCCGTGCATCAATAGGAGGACCGACATGCGCCTTACAACTACTCTCGCTGCATCCGCAGTCATCGCCGTTTCCGCCGTCGCCGCAAATGCAGGCAGCCTTGCCCCAACCACGATGGAAGCTCCCGTCGTCGTGATGGCAGAGCCAGCACCAGCCGGTTCGTCCGTCAACCCTTCTTTCGTCGTTGTCGGCGTTCTGGCGGCCCTGCTGATCGCAGCTGCTGCTGACTGATTTCTGACGCCGGCCAAACGGTTCTATCACGAAAGGCAGACCTTCGGGTCTGCCTTTTGCGTCAGCGCCGCGCCATCATCGCAAGGCGGATCAGCGTGCGTTCCATCAGCGCCGCCTGCGGCGCGGTGCTCGCGGATCGCAGTTGCAGATCGGTATCCGTCAGCGCGGTCAGCGCCTTTTCCAGACGGTCGCGGCCCCAGTGGCTGACCTGTCGCGCGATCTTGTCGCGGCGGGGGCCATAGACGGGCGGGCGCAACCGCGCGACACCGGCGCTGGCCCCGCCCGGATCGGACGCCACAACATGCAACCGCCGGAAATGCCGCATTGCCCCGATGCATAGCGTGACCGGCGTGACCCCTTGGGCATATAACCCGCGCAGCACAGGCCCAAGCTGGTCGACCTGCCCCGCTGTGACCACGTCAAGCACATCGTCAACATCAACCTCGGCTGATTGGGGCGCATTGGCCATGACATCTGCGATGGTCAAAGGCGTGGCATCGCCCTGTTTATACAGCCCGACCTTGTCCACCGTTTGCCGGAAATCGCCCGGTTCCAGCGTCCCCGCCAGCGCGAACAGCGCGTCCATCACGTCGCGGCCGGGTTGCTCCAGCCCCGCATCGGCCAAGGCGCGCGCGATGTCGGACATGCTGGGTGGATCATCATAGATGCCGATGGCCATGGCGTTGCGGTGGCTTTCGAAGGCTTTGCGCAGGGCCGATTTGGCAGTCAGCTGACCTGCGGTCACGACCAGTTGCGCATCGCCCGGGCGCCAGTCGGTCAGTGCGGCCTCGATCAGTTTGGACAGGGTGTCGGTCGCATCCTCCACAAAGGCGACGCGATGACCCGGAAAAAACCCCTGCGCCTTGATCGCATCGTCCAAAAGGGCGGCATCCTTACGCAGGTCTGCGGCATTGATGCGGGTCAGACGCATTTCCTCATCGCCTTGCGGGCCGACAAGGGCGGCAATCGCCTGCTGGCGTTTGGTCGCTACGCGCATTGGATCGGCACCAAAGATCAGCAACCCCGCATGCGCCGGATCGGGCTTGCGCAGGTAACCGGCGGCGGCATCGCCCGCCAGTTTCATCGCGGCAGGTCCGGCGCCAGCAGCAACAGGCGGCTGACGATGATATCGGCCAGCGCCACGGACAGGCGGGCAGTCGCGTCGGTCTCGGCGGCTTGGGTTGCCGTGGTCGATCCGGTGGCGGCATAGCTGGTAAAGGTTTCGTGGCGGCCATTGGCAAGCGTTTCGCCGCTCGTGGCATGGGTCAAGACCCATGTGACGGTGCCCACCACGTTGAAACGCTGGTTGTCCCCCGATGTCGTGATCGCCAGACTGCGCCGCCGGTCGGTGATCTGCGCGCGCAGCACATAGAGCGGCGCATCCGCGACACCAAGCCGTTGTTCCAGCCTTTCACGCAGGCGGAACCCCGGCACGGTGTCGCGTGTCTCGAATGCGATCCGGCCGCGCAGGATCGTGTCATCACCATAGACCGGCGCAAACCCGCAGCCGCCAAGGGCAATAAGGCCCAGTAGCAACAGGCGACGGGAAGGGGTCTTAGATAACAATGTTCACAATCCGTCCGGGCACCACGATCAATTTCTTTACACTAGCGCCGTCCAGCGCCTTTTGCACCACATCCAGTGCCAGCACGGCGGTTTCCACCGTTTGCGCGCTGGCATCGGCTGCCACGACAATCTCTGTTCGGCGTTTGCCGTTGATCTGCACGGGCAGGGTCACCGTATCGGACACCAGCATCGCGGGGTCGGCAACCGGCCAAGGTGCTGTGGCGATCAGCCCTTCGCCGCCAAGGCTGGCCCAGATGTCCTCGGCCAGATGCGGGGTCATGGGGGACATCAGCTGTGCCAGCACCAGCGCCGCCTGCCGTTTGGTCGCGGCCGCGGCCGTGGATTTGCCCAGCGTGTTGGTAAATGCGTAAAGTTTCGCAATCGCCGCGTTGAAACCAAAGGTTTCCAGCCCCATCGTCACGTCATGGATGCAGCGGTGCATGGCGCGCAGCAGATCATCATCGCCGGTGCCGGTTGCATCAGGGGCCGCCGCGATTTCAGAGGCGATCCGGTAAACGCGGGCAAGGTGCTTATAGGTCGCATCCGCCCCCGACGCCGTCCATTCCACGTCGCGTTCGGGCGGGCTGTCGGACAAAACGAACCAGCGCGCGGTATCGGCGCCATATTGCGCAAGGATATCGTCAGGATCGACGACGTTCTTTTTGGATTTCGACATCTTGGCAGATGGGATCACCTCGACCACGGTGCCATCGGCCAGTTTGCCATCCTTCACATCCTGCGGAAAGTGATAGACAGGGCGGCCCGCAGTATCGCGGGTCAGATAGATTTCATGCGTCACCATGCCTTGCGTGAACAGCGCGTTGAACGGTTCAATCGCGGTATCGGGCAGATGGCCGGTGATCTGCATCGCGCGGGCAAAGAACCGGCTGTAAAGCAGGTGCAGGATCGCATGTTCGATGCCGCCGATATACTGGTCCACGTTCATCCAATAGGCCGCGTCGTCCATATTCGTGGGCGTCGGCGCATGGGGGGCGGTGAAGCGGGCGAAATACCATGACGAATCGACGAATGTGTCCATCGTATCGGTTTCGCGCAGGGCGGGCGCACCGCAAGCAGGGCAGGCGCAGTCGCGCCATGTCGGGTGGCGGTCCAGCGGATTACCCGGCACGTCGAAAGTGACGTCATAGGGCAATTCAATCGGCAGGTTTTCTTTCTTTTCCGGTACGGCACCGCAGGTATCGCAATGCACGATGGGAATGGGGCAACCCCAATAGCGTTGGCGCGACAGGCCCCAGTCGCGCAGGCGGAATTTGGTGACACCTCCGCCGATGCCGTTGGATTCGCAATAGGCGATGGCGGCATCGACGGCCTGTTCGCCAGTCTGCCATGCATCACCTGCAAAGCCTTTGGTATAGAACACCTTTTCGGTCTTGGGCGGCACATAGGCGGTGGCCAGATCGGCAGGCGCATCGGCATCCGGCAGAAACGTTGCGATGATCGGCAACCCGTATTTGGTGGCAAAATCGAAATCGCGCTGGTCATGCGCGGGGCAGCCGAAAATCGCGCCGGTGCCGTAATCCATCAGGATGAAATTGGCGATATAGACCGGCAGATCAGGCTGGCCCGCCATCGGGTGTTTTACGGTCAGGCCGGTGTCCAGCCCCAGCTTTTCAGCCTTTTCGATGGCCTCCGCCGTGGTGCCGCCCTTGCGACATTCGGCGCAAAAGGCCGCGACGGACGCATCGCGCGCCTCTAGTTCCTTGGCCAGCGGGTGATCGGGCGAAATCCCGACGAAAGACGCGCCCAGCAACGTATCGGGGCGGGTTGTATATACCTCGATCTGGCCACCATCAGTACGGTCAAACGCAAACTGCAGACCGCGCGATTTGCCGATCCAGTTCGCCTGCATCAGCTTGACCTTGGCAGGCCAGTTATCCAGCCCGTCAAGCGCCGCCAGCAATTCTTCGGAATAATCGGAAATCTTAAAGAACCATTGCACCAGTTCGCGGCGTTCGACATCGGCACCCGACCGCCAGCCTTTGCCGTCGATCACCTGTTCGTTGGCCAGCACGGTCATATCGACAGGGTCCCAGTTCACCACCGCTTTCTTGCGGTAAATCAGCCCCTTGGACAGGAAATCAATGAACAGGGCCTGCTGCTGGCCGTAATATTCGGGATCGCAGGTGGCGAATTCGCGGGTCCAGTCGATGGACAGGCCCAAAGGCTTCATCTGCGCACGCATGTCGGCGATGTTTTGATAGGTCCAGTCCTTGGGGTGACCACCTGACGCCATCGCCGCATTTTCGGCGGGCATGCCGAACGCGTCCCAACCCATCGGGTGCAGCACGTTATGCCCTGTCGCCAATTTATACCGCGCGATCACATCGCCCATCGTGTAATTGCGCACATGGCCAATATGGATGCGCCCCGACGGATAGGGGAACATTTCCAGCACATAATATTTGGGTTTGTCCGCGCTGCGGTTGGCGGTGAAGATCTGGCCCTTGGCCCAGATGTCCTGCCATTTCGGTTCGATTGCAGCGGGGGAATAGGGGGTCATCTTCAGGGTCTTTCACGGGGGTAAATTTGGCGGCAAAAAGGCGTTGCCCCGTCATAATCCGGTGTGGCGACGATGGCTATACCCGCAAACGCAAAGAGCGGCCCCAAAGGGCCGCTCTCGCTTAGGAAAGTCGAGGGTTCTGATTAGAACTTGAACGACACGGCAACAGTTGTACCGACCTGATAGTCTGGGCCGCCAACTTCGTCGTCTGCCAGAGCATCGGTGGTTTCTGCATCAGCATAGGACACCAGCAGAGCTGCGCCGCCACCCAGGTCATAGGCTGCTGCGACGTATGTGTCTGTGCCTTGTGTTTCCTGGTCGAATGCGCCGGCCAGAATGGTCAGGCCGTTGCCCAGGTCATACGAACCGTCGATGCCGACTTTGGTCGTGCCTTGGTCGTCTTGGTAGTCGACTGCGACTGTCAGAGCATCAGCAGAGTACTTGACGTTGACGCCGAGGTTTGCATCGCCGTTGCCAGCGTTTTCGTCAACATAGTAACCGGTCACGGTCACTGGGCCTACTGGCATCGAAGCTTTCACACCAGTCGACTGCGAGTTTTCGTCTTCTGCGTAAGCAACGGTGAAGTTTGCACCAGCAGCAGCAAAGCCAACCGACAGACCAAAGATCTCGTCGTTGTTCGCATCATCAAGTTCTGTTTGCTTGGTTGTTGCTTCTTCGTAAGCAGCAGAAATGGTCACACCAGCGACAGCAGCTTTCACACCGAAGGACAGCTGGTCAATCTCTTGCTCAGTACCGGTGGTGACGATGACGTAAGAAACCGATGCCGAAACGTCGCCCATTGTCACGTCGCCGCGCAGAACTGCGTCAGCTTCTGCTGCATCGAATGCTGCAGTTGTGAAACCGTCGGATTCCATATCGCCAGCGGAAACCCACATTTTGCCAGCGGCAGTTGCGGTGTCACCGAATGTCAATGTTGCGCTTTCGGTCGACAGAGCCATCACGAAATCGTCAGCATTCAGTGCGGTGTTGCCATCGGCGACGGAGTTAGCCGAACCCAGACCATCTTCTTGGATGTCGATGTTGAACTGCGCGCTTGCAGTCACGCCGTTGTCCAGCTCAGTAGCGCCTTTGACAGTCAGTGTGGTGTCAAAATAGAAACCATTGTAGTCGTCAGCGCCAGCAGCGGTGTTGGCTTCGTCGTTGTAGCCCAGGTTGGCTGTACCGGAGAAGCTTACGCCGGTGTGTCCATCAGCAACTGCAGCGCCAGCAAAGGCTACCAGGGCAGTTGTTGTAAGAAGGATGCTTTTCATTGGATAATTCCCTCGTGTTTTGCATTCTCAAGAATGCCAGATATTCTAGCATTGACGCTTAATTGCGCCCAACGCTCTTCACACTCAAGTTAAAGTGGCGTGTTACAACAGTCTTGCTGCCAAATGATGCATCAAGGCCACACAATCTTTTGCACCCATGACAGCACCGTCAAAGGGCGTTATCTGGGCCACACCACCCTTGCCCCCCTTGTTTGAAGGACGTTTCATGCCACTGGCAGATATTCAGGACCGTATCGCCGCCGCTTGCGCCAAGGCCGGTCGCCCCCTGCAGGACGTGACGCTGATCGCTGTGTCCAAAGTGCAACCCAACGCCCGTGTTGCCGCCGTGCTGGATCAGGGTCACCGAGTCTTTGGTGAAAACAAGGTGCAAGAAGCAGCAGGCAAATGGCCCATGTTCCGCGAATCCTATGATGGGATCGCCTTGCACTTGATCGGCCCGTTGCAGACCAACAAGGCGAAGGCTGCCGTTGAGCTGGCGCAGGCGATCCACACGCTCGACCGGCCAAAACTGGCGCAGGTGCTGGCGCGTCTGGCGCAGGAAAGCGGCGCATGTCCTGACCTGTTCGTGCAGGTCAACACCGGCGAGGAACCGCAAAAGGCAGGCGTGCTGCCCGCCGATGTCGATGCTTTCGTGGCCGAGGCGCGCGCGCTGGACCTGCCCATCGCGGGCCTGATGTGCATCCCGCCCGTGGACGAAGAACCCAGCCTGCATTTCGCGCTGTTGGCCAAGATGGCCGCGCGCAACGGATTGACGGGCCTGTCGATGGGCATGAGCGGCGATTTCGAAAGCGCCATCGCCTTGGGCGCGACCCATGTGCGCATCGGTGCCGCGATCTTCGGGGAACGGGTTGCGGGGTGAGCGTTTACGCCCCACCCCAAGACCCGCTGGTGATTCTGCATCACGATCATCAGGTGCTGCTGGTCGACAAACCCAGCGGCCTGTTGTCGGTTCCCGGCAAGGGCGAAGACCTGACTGATTGCCTGATCGCGCGGGTGCAGCGCATCTTTCCCGATGCTTTGCTGGTGCATCGCCTGGACCGCGACACATCGGGTGTCATGATCTTTGCGATGACCCCCCATGCACAGCGCCATCTGGGCCTGCAATTCGAAAACCGCCAGACCAAGAAAACCTATGTTGCCCGCGTCTGGGGTGAAATGGCGGACAAGACCGGCACCGTCGATCTGCCGCTGATCGTGGATTGGCCGAACCGCCCCTTGCAGATGGTGGACCATGAAAACGGCCGCGCGGCGGTGACCGATTGGCGCGTGGTGCGCGTGGGTGGCGGTGAAACCCGCGTGCGGCTAATGCCGAAAACCGGCCGGTCGCACCAGTTGCGCGTGCATATGCTGGCGCTGGGCCATCCGATTCTGGGCGATCCGTTCTATGCGACAGGCCCCGCGCGCGATCATCCGCGGCTGATGCTGCATTCCGAGACGTTGCAATTCCGCCATCCCGATGGCGGACAGGGCATACGCATCACCGCCCCCTGTCCGTTCTAGACGGTCAGGAAATCCTGCACCGCTGCCACCTCGCTTTGCGCGATCCCGTGGCCGCCTGCATGCCAATGCACCTGCACATCCGCCCCCTGCGCGATCAGATACCCCGCCAGCGCATGGGTCAGATCGGGCGGGCAGATCGGGTCGTTCTGACCAGCAGTGATCAGCACACGCCGCCCTTTCAGCCCCGGTTGCGGGGCGGGGGCAAAGGGGATCAGCGGATGCATCAGGATCAGGTCATCGACCAGCCCCGCATCCAGCATCGCCACCGCGGCAAGTATATTCGCCCCGTTGGAATAGCCCAGCCCGATGGTGCGGGCCGGTTTGGTGGCGGCCTTTTCGGCGGTGATGAAATCCGCCATGGCGCGGCTGCGCAACGCCAGATCGTCCATGTCATAGACGCCTTCGCCGGTGCGCCTGAAATACCGCGCTGCCCCGTGTTCGGACACGTCCCCGCGCGGGGATGTGACATGCGCACCGGGGATCAGCTGTTCCGCGAAATCGTGGAACTGGCTTTCCGACCCGCCGGTGCCGTGAAAAGTCAGGAACAGCGGCGCGCCCGCTGTCCCCGTGGTGCGTTTGGCGTGATAGGTCATGTCAGCCTTCCAGCGGTTCCAGCAGGTTTTCCAGCTGCGCGCGCAGATGTTCGTGCTGGCTGGGCAGTTGCAACGCCTGACCAAGATGCGCGGTATCTTCGTCGCGCGCAAAGCCCGGCTCGTTCGTCGCCACCTCGAACAGCACCCCGCCGGGTGTGCGGAAATAGATCGCATAGAAATAGTCGCGGTCGATCACAGGCGTGACCTGATAGCCGGTATCGAGCAGCGCCTCGCGCACCTCGAGCTGCCGCGCGCGGTTGTCCACGGCAAAGGCGATGTGGTGGACCGATCCCGCCCCTTGGGCGGCGCGGGGTGCGGATGGCGTCACCTCGATGTCGATGGCATTGGCGTCATTGCCGCCCGGCACGATGAAACGGGTGACGTTGTTTTCACTGTCCAGTTTTTCATAGCCCATGAACCGGAGCAATTCCGCGCTGGCATCACCATCGCGCAGGCGCATGTCGGTCGAATGGAAACCGCGGATCGCAATATCCTCGGCCACGCCATTGCCGGTCCACGGTGTGCGGCCGTCGTCGCGTTCGACCAGCGCAAACAGGTCGCCATCGGGGCCGTTGAACAGCACGCGTTTTTCGCCAAAGCGGATGTCCTGCGCCAGCCCGTCGGTTTCAAACGTGGCCAGCCGGTCCAGCCAGGCCTGTGATGTGCCGGTGGGAATGGCGAAACTGGTGCGCCCGACCTCACCCGCGCCCGCGCGTCCGCGTCCGGCATTGGGAAAAGGGAAATAGGTCATCACGGTGCCGGCGCTGCCGGTCTCGTCACCGTAATAGAGGTGATAAACATCCGGCGCGTCGAAATTGACCGTCTGCTTGACGCGGCGCAGGCCCAGAACATTGGTGAAAAATGCGTTGTTTTCGCGCGCGCCACTGGCCAGCGATGTGACGTGGTGCAGCCCTTTGATTTGTTTGATCATGATCGCTCTCCTATCCGTTGGGGGATAGATAGCGGATTTCACGACGCACTAAATAGCAGCAGGCGCACCAGATCAGTGCGCCCGCGCACATGAGCTTACTCTGCGGCCCAGCCAGAGATTGCCTTGACCTCCAGAAATTCCTCGATACCCCAGACGCCGCCTTCGCGGGCGCGGCCAGACATCTTCATCCCGCCGAATGGCGCACCCGCCCCGCGTGACTTGCCGTTCATCTCGATCATGCCTGCCTTGAGAGCGCGGGCCATGCGGTTGCGGCGCGCGCCGTCCTGCGACTGGACATAGTTCGTCAGGCCGTAAGCGGTGTCATTGGCGATGGCGATCGCCTCTTCCTCGGTATCAAACGGGATGATGGACAAGACCGGGCCAAAGATTTCCTCGCGCGCGATGCGCATCTGGTTGTTCACATCGGCAAAGACGGTGGGCCGGACGTAATAGCCACGGTTCATGCCCTCGGGCAGACCGGGGCCACCCGCGACCAGCCGCGCACCTTCGTCGATGCCGACCTGGATCATCGTCTGGATTTGGTCCCATTGGCGGCGGTTGACGACAGGCCCGATATGGCGGCCAGGTTCAGAGGCAGGGCCAACGGCGATGCCATTGGCGATTTCGGCTGCGGTTTCGACCGCCTGATCATAGATCGACCGTTCAACGAGCATCCGTGTCGGCGCGTTGCAGGATTGGCCAGAATTGTTCATGCAATGGATCACGCCACGCTTGACCGCCTTGTCATCGGCATCGGCAAAGATCACGTTTGCACCCTTGCCGCCCAGTTCCAGCGTCACCCGCTTGAGCGTTTCCGCGGCGGCGAGCGAAATCGCCTTGCCCGCGCGGGTCGATCCGGTGAAGCTGATCATTGCGACATCCTCGTGCCGCGACAATTGGCTGCCCACACCCATACCGTCACCGTTCACAAGGTTGAACACCCCCGCAGGCACACCCGCGTCATGCACGAATTCGGCAAACAGCAGCGATGACAGCGGCGATTCCTCGGACGGTTTCAGCACGATGGTACAGCCCGCCAGTAGCGCGGGGATCACCTTGAGCGTGACCTGATTCATCGGCCAGTTCCACGGCGTGATCAGCCCGACAACGCCGATGGGTTCCAGCGCGATCCGGTCGTTGGGCGCATGTGGGCCAAGCGGTTTGATCCATTCGATATGGTCGAACGCGGTCAGAAAGTTTTCCAGATGCCACGGCAGGCAGGGGGCTTGATCGGCGCGGGACATGTCGATGGGCGCGCCCATTTCCAGGCTGATCGCCTGCGCCATTTCCTCGGCACGGGCCTCGTACTGGGCCAGAATGCCCCTGACATAGTCCGCGCGTTTCGCGGGGTCGGTCGCCGACCATGCGGGCAAGGCGGCGCTGGCGGCGGCGACGGCGGCATTCGTGTCAGCGTGATCACCAAGAGAAATGATAGCGCAGACCTCTTCGGTTGACGGGTCGATCACGTCATGGTCGCTGGATTTGGCGGGGGCCACCCATGCGCCATCGATATAGAAATTGCGTTTCTCGATCATGATTTCTCTCCTGCACGTTGGCAAAGGTGTGGCATCTGCCCCGCTCCGGCGCAAGCGGCTGTGGCACAAGTGCCTGATCGTTCCTATGTAGGGTCGGTAAACTGAAAAATGAAGGAGCATCCCGATGGGCCTGCGCATCAACGACACTATCCCCGATCTGACGGTTGAAACCGATCAGGGCACAATCAAGCTGCACGACTGGATCGGAGACAGCTGGGCAATCTTGTTTTCACACCCCAAGGATTTTACGCCGGTCTGCACCACCGAATTTGGCGCAGTGGCGCAATTGGCCGATGAATGGGCCAAGCGCGGCACCAAGGTCATGGGTATCAGCGTCGATGGCGTCGAAGACCACAAGAAATGGAAGACCGACATCGAAACCTTTGCCGGTGCCAAGGCCGGTTTCCCGATTATCGCAGACGAAGACCTGACCGTGGCCAAGGCTTTTGATATGCTGCCCGCTGACGCCTATCTGCCCGATGGGCGGACCCCCGCCGACAGCGCCACGGTGCGCGCCGTGTTCATCATCGGGCCGGACAAAAAGCTGAAACTGTCGATGACCTATCCGATGAATGTCGGGCGCAACTTCGCCGAAGTGCTGCGCGCATTGGATGGCTTGCAGACGGCCACTGGCCGCGGTGTGGCGACGCCTGCCAACTGGACTGTGGGCGATGATGTGATCATCCCTGCCACCGTCAGCAATGACGATGCAAAGGCCAAGTTCGGTGATTTTACCACAGTGTTCCCCTATCTGCGGACGACCAAGTTATAAGTGATCAAGGACCCCGGTGCAGCACCGGGGTCTTTGCGCCTGCGGCGTCAGTACGCATAGCTGACAGCGAAACCTGCAAAGGGAAACACCGGCACATCGGCCAGATCCGCGTTGGTGTCTTGGACAGCGGTCTGCACGGTCGGGGTGGTGTTGCTGGACGATACCTGCAGCGACGACACGATCACGCCGATATCGCCCGACAGCCCCCATCCCGCCCCCATCCCGATACGGAACCCGGTGGTCACCATCGGAGCGACATCATTTTCGAACACCAGCTTGCCGTCATAGGTAACAGCCCCTTCGGTGAATGAACCGCTGACATCGCTGTTGGAAAAGAACAGTCCACCGGACATGCGCCAGGCATTTGCCAGTGGATAATAATCCGCGACAACAGCGACGCCGCCCAGATCGGCGGTGCCGTTTACGCTGGTCCCTTCATAATCGAATGTGTCGTCGATACTGAACCCGCCCATGATCATGCCACGCAGGCCAAGGGTCGGGCGCAGCTGATAGGCCCCTTCCAGCGTATAGCCGAAGCTGGTGACGCCAAGACCGGCTGAAGCGGCGCCCCTGTCCTGTGCGGTGGCGGTTGTTGCCATGGCGCAGACGGCAATGGCGATCAGGTAGCGAAGGATCATCGTAGATTCCCTTTGAATTGAGCAGTTTTGGCGTGTCAGCGACCAATATGACTCAAAACGACTAAGGAATACTTAGCAGGGCGCACGGACAGGGCGCGCCCTGACGATCTGTCCTACAAAAGACAACACCCGACCAATTGGCCGGGTGTTGTGATCGCATCATCAAAATAACGTAGAAGCGTTACTCTTCTGCGGTTTCTTCTTTGGCCAGTTCCTGACCGGTGGCCTGATCGACCATTTTCATCGCCAGACGGACCTTGCCGCGGTCGTCAAAGCCCAGCAGCTTGACCCAGACGTCCTGACCTTCTTTCAACACATCCGACGGATGGTTCAGGCGCTTGTTCTCGATCTGGGACACATGGACCAGACCGTCACGCTTGCCAAAGAAGTTCACGAAAGCGCCGAAATCAACCAGTTTGACCACAGTGCCTTTGTAAACCTTGCCTTCTTCGGGTTCGGCCACGATCGAATAGATCATGTCATAGGCGCGCTTGATCGCCTCGGCATCGTTGGATGCCAGCTTGATCACGCCGTCGTCGTTGATATCGACCTTGGCGCCCGATGTTTCCACGATTTCGCGGATAACCTTGCCGCCAGATCCGATGACTTCACGGATCTTGTCGACGGGGATCTGCATGGTTTCGATCTTGGGGGCGTGAACGCTGAATTCCTGCGCGCCGGTCAGCGCCTTGGACATTTCACCCAGGATATGCAGACGACCTGCCTTGGCCTGTTCCAGTGCTTTTTTCATGATCTCGGGCGTGATGCCTGCGATCTTGATATCCATCTGCAAGGACGTGATGCCGTTCTCGGTACCCGCAACCTTGAAATCCATATCGCCAAGGTGGTCTTCGTCGCCCAGAATATCGGACAGCACGGCATAGGACCCGTCGTCTTCCATCACCAGACCCATCGCCACACCGGCGACAGCGGCCTTCAGCGGCACACCGGCGTCCATCATGGACAGCGAACCACCGCAAACCGACGCCATCGAGGATGACCCGTTGGATTCAGTAATCTCTGACACAATACGGATTGTATAAGGAAAATCGGTCGGCGCAGGCAGAACCGCCTGCAACGCGCGCCATGCCAGCTTGCCATGGCCGATTTCACGACGACCGGGGCCAGAGACGCGGCCAACCTCGCCCACCGAATAGGGGGGGAAGTTATAGTGCAGCATGAAGTTGGATTTATACATGCCGGTCAGCGCGTCGATCATCTGTTCGTCGTCGCCGGTGCCCAGCGTTGTCACGACCAAGCCTTGGGTTTCACCACGGGTGAACAGGGCCGATCCATGGGTGCGCGGCAGAATACCGGTTTCCGACACGATCGGGCGGATCTGATCCAGCGCGCGGCCATCGATGCGGCGGCCATGCTTGACCACGTCACCGCGCAGCACCGCGGATTCCAGTTTCTTGAGCGCGGGGCCAAGGTTGGTATCGGCCCGCTGGTCTTCGGTCAGGGCCGCGATGATATCGGCCTTGGCGGCGGATACGGCACCCGTGCGTTCCTGCTTGTCGGTGATCGCATAAGCGGCGCGCATCTTGTCTTCGCCTGCGGATTTGACGGTGGCGTAAAGCTCCGAATAATCCTCTGGCTGGAAATCGAACGGTTCCTTGGCGCAATCTTCTGCCAGATCGATGATCAGGTCGATGACCGGCTGGATCTGTGCGTGGGCAAACGTGACGGCACCCAGCATTTCTTCTTCGGTCAGCTCATAGGCTTCGGATTCGACCATCATCACGGCGTCTTTGGTGCCGGCGACAACCAGATCAAGCCGCTGTTCGGGCTTGGTGCGCAGGTTGTGCATGTCGTCGATTTCGGGGTTCAGGATGTATTCACCATCCACGAAACCCACGCGGCAGGCACCGATTGGCCCCATGAAGGGCGCACCGGAAATCGTCAGCGCGGCAGAGGCTGCGATCATCGCGATCATATCGGGGTCGTTGACGCCGTCAAAGCTCAGCACGGTACACATCACCAAGACTTCGTTCTTGAAGCCGGGGACGAACAGCGGGCGGATCGGGCGGTCGATCAGGCGGGATGTCAGCGTCTCTTTTTCTGTGGGACGCGCTTCGCGCTTGAAAAAGCCACCTGGCACTTTGCCGGCGGCGTAATATTTTTCTTGGTAATGCACGGTCAGCGGAAAGAAATCCTGCCCCGGCTTTTGTGATTTTGCAAAGGTCACGTTGGCCATGACGCTGGTTTCGCCCAGCGTCGCAATGACCGAACCGTCAGCCTGACGGGCAACCTTGCCTGTTTCGAGTGTAAGCGTCTCTTCGCCCCACTGCATTGATTTTTTTACTTCGTTAAACATCATCATGTCCTAGTCGGGCCGCGGCCCATTTTGCGTAGGGGGCGTATTCCCCCTCATCCCTGTATCTTCTTTGTATCGGCGCTGGGATGCGGGCGCCGGGCTTCTCAAAGATAGGGGGGCCTTAGCCGATATTGGCTTCTTTGGAAAGAGGGGCGAGGGGCAGGGAGCTTTGCCGCACAACGGGGGGGTGGTCATTTCGCCATGGCCAATAAAAAACGCCCACCAGATGGCGGGCGTTTTTCGAATAACCTTGGTGCGATCCGGGTTACCGGCGCAGGCCCAGACGTTCGATCAGGCTCTGGTAACGGGCTTCGTCCTTGGACTTGGTGTAGTCCAGAAGCTTGCGGCGCAAAGCGACCATTTTCAGCAGGCCACGGCGACCGTGGTTGTCTTTCTTGTGGGTCTTGAAATGCTCTGTCAGCGTCGCGATGCGGCTCGACAGGATCGCAACTTGCACTTCGGGCGAACCGGTGTCGCCTTCTTTGGTTGCGAATTCTTTCATGATACGTGTCTTGTTTTCGGCAGTGATCGACATCGGGGTCTCCTTGTCTAAGGGGTGAATGGCGCAGGCCGGGATGTCGTCCAGCAAGGCCCGTGGAGGCGCCGCCCGGACAGAATCCGCGCGGATGGCTGCGCATAAGGGGATTTGGCGCAAAAGAAAAGCATTTTATACGCGCAAGAAGGTGACCTTTGTCAGATCGGGTTCGGCGAAATTGGTCAGTTTCGCGATCAGTGCGCCATCTGCCAGCAACAAAGTGCCATCCTCGGCTTTCTCGGTCGTCAGGACGGGTGGCTCGCCGGTGTGTTCGATCTCGATGATATCTTCGGCAGGATCGTAATCCGTCAGCGTGACATGCATGTCAGGGCGCAGATTGAATGTGTCGGTGCCAGTTCCGCCCGACAACACATCGTCTGGTCCGCCGGACAGGTCATCATCGCCCGCGCCACCATTCAGATAGTCGCGGTCCAGATCATCGCGGTCGATCAGCTGGTCATTGCCCGCACCCCCGAACAGCGTATCGGCCCCCGCCCCCCCAACCAGCAGATCATCCCCCAGATTGCCCATCAGCACATCATCGCCCGTGCCGCCATCAAGCCGGTCATCGCCGTCGCCGCCACCGAGCTGGTCGTTGCCTGCGCCGCCATCCAGCAGGTCGTCGCCGATATGGCCATAAAGGTCGTCGTTCCCGTCGCTACCAGACAGGATATCGCGCCCCCCGCCCCCGCGCAGCACTTCATCGCCCACGCCGCCGTGCAGGGTGTCATTGCCGTCGCCGCCATGCAGATAATCGTTTCCGGCGCCACCAATGATCAGATCGTCACTGCCGCCGGCGAAAACCACCACAGCGTTATCGCTGGCGTCGATCATGTCACTAATCGGAATGATTGGGCTGCTGACCATGTCGGGCTGGTCATCGGACGCCGGTGACGGATCGTCGTCAGCGACATCGTCGTCGCCGAACAGCATCGCCGTCAAGGCGATCCCCACGAGTCCCATGATCACAACCATTGATCCACCTGCCATCCGCCGGGTCCGGTCCGGCCACCCTGAATGTTTAGCACAAGATGTTTTTGGTTTGTTCCGGATTCTGACTCGGTGGTTAATGCACACCAAAGAACGGCAGGAAACTGTCAATCACGGCCTGCGGGTTTTCCTCCATTGCGAAATGGCCCGAAACGCAGGACGCATCTGTCATCTGCTGAACCCATGGCCGCCAGAGCGCTGCGGGATCCCCCGTCTGCGCCGGAAACCCGCCCTTGGCCCACAGGAAATGCAAGGGTGCCGCGATCTTGCGCCCTGCCGCCTTATCGGCCTCATCCAGCGCGCGGTCGAATGTCGCGCCCGCACGGTAATCGGCGCACATCGCGTGCAGATGCGCGGGGTCGGCGGCCTGCGCGCGATAGCTGGCCAGCGCCGCATCGCTGAACACCCCCAGCGATTTGCCCATGGTCCACGCGATCAGCGTCCAGTCGATGTATCCCGCAGGGTCTGCGCCGATCATCCGTTCAGGCAAGGGCGCGGGTTGCGCCAGATAGGTCCAGTGATAGGCTTTCATCGCCAGATCAGCCGACCAATTGGCCCAGAAATCCCCTGTTGGCACAATCTCGATAATGCCCAGCCGGATGATCCGGTCGGGATGGTCCAGCGCAAAGCGATAGGCGACCCGCCCGCCACGGTCATGGCCCAGCACATGCGCACGGTCGATCCCCAGCGCATCCATCAATGCGGCGATATCGGCGGCCATCGTGCGTTTGGAATAGGTCGTGTGGTCCGCGTCATCGGCGGGCGCATCGCTGTCGCCATAGCCGCGCAGGTCGGGGATAATCACGTCGAATTGCGTGGCCAAGGCGGGGGCGACCTTTTCCCAGCAATGGTGGTTCTGCGGATAGCCGTGCAGCAGGATCAGCGGTGTGCCTTGGCCGGCGCGATGCACCGACAGGGTGATGTCGCCGCAAACAACACGGGATGGGGTGAAACCTTGGATCATCGGATGCTCCATTGCAGTGGCTGCTGGTCATAGCTGACGTAGAGAGGGTGGCGCGGATGCCCGTCCTTGGTCAAGCCAAGCGTCAGCAATGGCGTGCCGGTTTGGTCCAACATTTCCGCCACCTGCGCGCCGCGCCCCAGATGCGCGCCATGCGTGCCCCAAGCGGCGATGATCCGGTCGGCCCAAGCCGCCGCCGCGATCAGCGTAGCATCATTGGCAGGGCCAACAGGGTCAGCCGCGCGGCACATCGCCCGTGGATCGGTGTCGCGCCAAGCAAAGATATTTGTCACGCGAAACGCCCCGAACCCCAAGGCGCGGGCGCGGCGTTCGCAGCGTTCGACGGTGGGGTCGTTGTGCAGTTCCGTCGCCTTGGACGGGTTCAGCATAACAAAGGCCAGACGGGGGCCGCTTGCGTCCCAGATACGGGTCAATTCATAGCGGTAAGCCTCGCAATCAGAATAGACGGCGTAAGAGGCTGTCAGGTCGGTGATATGCTGGCGGTGGATCATGCGGGCGTCAGGTAAGGTGGAGTTCAATCCACCCTACGCCACAAAAACCCGCGTCGGGTGTAATTCGCCGCCACGATAGCTGCCGATGGCGATGGCCTTGCCGCCGTGGCTGGCCCAAACTTCTTCGCCATAGTCCACGCCGCTGGCGATCACCGGTGCCGGATTGCCGTTGCGCAGCCGTGCGACGCTTTCCGCAGGGCAGCGGACCTCGACCAGATCGGCCAGCCCCACCTCCAGCGGCAACAGCCGCGCGTCAAGCTCTGGCGTGCGCGCAATCGCGTCCAGCTGGTCCAGCGTGATCCCGTCGGTCGCCTGAAACGGCCCCGACCAGATCCGGCGCAAGGACCGCACATGCGCCTTGCAGCCCAGCACATCGCCCAGATCGCGGGCGATGGACCGGACATAGCCACCCTTGCCGCAGGTCATTTCCAGCACGGCGTGATCGGCGTCAGGCCGGTCGGCCAGCAGCAGTTCCTCGACCCAAAGGGGCCGTGCGGCAAGGTCCATTTCCTCGCCCGCCCGCGCCTTGGCATAAGCGCGTTCGCCATCGACCTTGACGGCGGAAAACTGTGGCGGCACCTGCATGATATCGCCGATGAAGCCCGCGAGCGCCGATTTGATCGCGGCATCGTCGGGGCGGGTATCGCTGGTGGCGATCACTTCGCCTTCGGCGTCGTCGGTATTGGTGGCCTGCCCCAGCCGGATGATGAATTCATAGGCTTTCAGCGCATCGGTGATATAGGGCACGGTCTTTGTCGCCTCGCCCAAGGCGATGGCCAAAACGCCTGTCGCTTCGGGATCAAGCGTGCCTGCATGCCCGGCCTTGTTGGCATCAAACGCCCAGCGCACGCGGTTGACCACCGTGGTCGAGGTAATCCCCGCCGGTTTGTCCACCACCAGCCAGCCTGAAATATCGCGTCCCTTGCGTCTGCGCGCCATGATCTTGCCCTTTGTCAGATTGCGGCTTGCTATGCGCGCGCACCCCGCTGGTCAAGGCGCGGCGGTTCGCGCTATGTCGGGGCGACGCCACAACCGGACCGATCCAATGCACCCAGCCCCTTTACCGCATCCTTTGCTGATCATCGGCTGGCAGGAACGGATCAGCCTGCCCGACCTTGGGCTGATCGATTTCGCGGTCAAGGTGGACACCGGCGCCAAGACAACGGCCCTGCATGCCGAAGAGATCGAGACCTTTCAAAAGCAGGGCGAAAAATGGGTCCGGTTCCGTAGCCCCGACATTCCCGGCACCGCGCCGCGCATCTGTGAATTTGCCGTCTTCACAAAGCGTGATATCACCAATACGAGCGGCACGCCGGAGACGCGGATCGTGATCCGCACCCCGATGATTCTGGCCGGACGCAAGTGGAAGATCGACATATCCCTGACCGACAGGGGCAGCATGCAATTCCCGCTGATCCTTGGGCGGCGGGCCTTGCGTCATAAAAACATCGCCGTTCACGCCCGACATACCTATCTCGTCAGCCCCCTGCCGCAACCTGAAAGCGCCGCAAAATGAAAATCGCCATGCTCGCCCGTAATGCAGAGCTTTATACCCACCGTCGCCTGAAAGAGGCGGCCGAGGCGCGGGGCCACCAGCTCGACATCATCAACACGTTACGCTGCTACATGAACATCGCATCGCGCAGGCCCGAAGTTTACTACAACGGCGAAAAGCTGGTGGGCTATGACGCCGTGATCCCCCGCATCGGGGCGTCGGTCACGTTCTACGGCATGGCCGTGTTGCGCCAGTTTGAAATGCAGGGCGTGTTCCCCGTGAACGAAAGCGTGGGCATCGGCCGGTCACGCGACAAGCTGCGCTCGATGCAATTGCTGGCGCGTGACGGGATCGGGCTGCCGGTCACGACCTTTGCGCATGATCCGCGCCAGACTGATGAGGTGCTGAAACTGGCCGGCGGCGCGCCGGTCGTGATTAAATTGCTCGAAGGCACCCAAGGCATCGGCGTCGTGTTGGCCGATACCGACCGGTCCGCCAAATCCGTGGTCGAGGCGTTTCGCGGCGCAGGCGTCAACATCCTGTTGCAGGAATTCATCAAAGAAGCAGGCGGCACCGATATCCGCGCCATCGTAGTGGGTGGCAAGGTCGTCGCCGCGATGAAACGCACCGGTGCCGAAGGCGAATTCCGGTCCAACCTGCACCGCGGCGGGTCCGCGCAGGTCATCAAACTGTCGCCCGAGGAACGGTCCACCGCGATCCGGTCGGCCAAGGCGATGGGGCTGAACGTCTGCGGGGTCGATATGCTGCGGTCCAACCACGGGCCAGTGGTGATGGAGGTGAATTCCTCCCCCGGTCTGGAAGGCGTGGAAAAAGCGACAGGGCTGGATATCGCCACCAAGATCATCGAATATATCGAAAAGAACGCCAAACCCAACGCGACCAAAACCAAAGGCAAAGGATGACCAAACGCGCGGCCTACCTTATCGCAGGCGAACAGATCGCGGCAGGCACGCGCAAGACAGTCAATATTCCGGTCAGCACCCTGTCGGATTACACGCCCGTCACCCTGTCCGCCCATGTGATCCACGGCCGCAAGGACGGGCCGACCGTGTTCGTCAGCGCAGGCATCCACGGCGACGAGGTCATCGGGGTCGAGATCGTGCGCCGCCTTTTGCGCACCGGCACGTTGAAAAACGTGGCAGGCACGCTGATCGTGGTGCCGATCGTCAACACCTTCGGCTTTCTGAACCATTCGCGCTATCTGCCTGACCGGCGCGACCTGAACCGGTGTTTTCCAGGCTCGCCCAACGGCTCGCTGGGGTCGCGGCTGGCGCATATCTTCATGACCGAGATCGTGGAACGTTGCAGCCTTGGCATCGACCTGCATTCCGCCGCGATCCACCGCACGAACCTGCCGCAGGTGCGAGTGTCGGGCAACAATGCCGAAACCCTGCGCCTTGCGCGTGTGTTCGGCGCGCCGGTGATCCTGACCAGCGCCTTGCGCGACGGCAGCCTGCGGCTGGAGGCCAAACGCCGCGGCGTCAATATCCTGCTATATGAAGCGGGCGAGGGGATGCGTTTTGACGAGATGTCGGTGCGTGCCGGTCTGGCAGGTATCCTGCGTGTATTGAAAGACGTGGGGCTCTTGCCCAAGGCGGGCATCGCGGCCCCCAAGGCGCAGCCTTTGGTCTGTTCCGACAGCCACTGGGTCCGCGCACCCGCAGGCGGGTTGTTGCGGATGTTCAAGGCCGAAGGCGATGTGATCGCAATGGGCGATCTGGTCGCCGCGATCTCCGACCCCTTCGGCGGCGGCGAGGTCGAGGTGCGCACGCCTTATGGCGGCATCATTGTCGGCCGCGCAGTCATGCCCATCGTCCATGAAGGCGATGCGCTGCTGCATGTCGCCGCCGTGAAATCCGCCGGTCAGGCCGAGGCCGCCCTTGGCGATCTGACCGCGCAGCTCGAAGAAGCACCGCTGTTCGACGAGGACGAGATTATCTGATCTTCCTGCGACTTCTTTTTTCCAAAAATACTCCGGGGTGAACCCCGGACGTCGTCCGGGGGAGGGGCAGCGCCCCTGTCTACGCCGCGCTTTCCAGCACTTCCAGAAACGCGTCGCCGAACCTTTCGGCGTGCCGCTCGCCGATCAGGCGGGTCAGGCTGGTGATATCGGCACCCCGCAATTGCGCCACCTTGGCCAGCATGGATGCCGAACAGGTCATCGGTTTGTCCGCGCCATGCGGGCCGCGGATCAGCGCGCTTTGTGCAGCCAGCAGGCGGTCATAGATCAGCCCTTCGTCACGGCCGGCCAGCTTGCGGCGGCTGGGGTGCAGGTTTTCCGCCTCTCCCGCGATCACCTCCAGAAACGCGCGCCCGTAGCTTTCCAGTTTTTTCGCGCCGACCCCGCCGATATGGGCCATGTCATCCAACGTCGCGGGGCGTTTTTCGGCCATGTCGATCAGGGTCTTGTCGTTGAAAATGATATAGGCGGGGACGCCCGCCTGTTCGGCCAGAAACCGGCGTTTCGCCTTGAGCGCGGACAAAAGCGGCGCGTCGTCTTCGCTGACCAGGGTATGCACCTTTGGCCCCGCGCCTTTGGCGGCGGTGATCGTGTCACGGCGCAGCATGATCTGCGCCTCGCCGCGCAGGATCGGGCGGGCGTGATCGGTCATGCGCAAGGCACCGTGCCGGTCGCGGTCGGGGCGCAAAAGGTCATGGCCCATCATCTGCCGGAAAATCGCCTGCCATTGGCGGCGGTCGTAATCGCGGCCCACGCCATAGGTTGGCAGGCTGTCATGGCCGCGCGCCTTGATCTTGTCGGTGGCTTGGCCCAGCAGGATGTCGATCAGATGACCCGCGCCGAAATATTCTTCGGTGCGCAGGGCGGCTGACAACGCCATCCGCACGGGGGTCGTGGCATCGAATACGTCGGCCGGTTTGTCGCAAAGGTCGCAATGGCCGCAAGCATCGCTGGTTTCGCCGAAATACGACAACAGCGTCTGGCGGCGGCAATGCAGCGCCTCGGCCAGACCCAAGAGCGCGTTCAGCCGTCCATGATCTGCGGCGCGGCGGTCGGCAGGGGCCAGCCCTTCGTCGATCTGCTGGCGGCGATAGCGGATGTCGTCGGGGCCAAACAGGGTCAGGGTTTCGGCAGGGGCGCCGTCACGCCCCGCGCGGCCGATTTCCTGATAATAGCTTTCGATCGACTTGGGCAGATCGGCATGGGCGACCCAACGGATATCGGGTTTGTCGATGCCCATGCCAAAGGCGACGGTGGCGCAGACGATCAACCCGTCTTCTTGCTGGAACCGGCGTTCGACGATGCGGCGATCCTCGGCCTCCATCCCGCCGTGGTAATGGCAGGCCAGATGCCCTGCCTCGCGCAGCGCCTGCGCCAGTGTTTCGGTCTTGGCGCGGGTGCCGGTATAGACGATGCCGGATTGTCCCTTGCGCGCGGCGGCAAAGGCCAGGATCTGCTGGCGCGGACTGTCCTTTGCGGCAAAGGCAAGGTGGATATTGGGCCGGTCGAACCCGTGCAGGAATGTCGCAGGCTGTTGGCCTGCGAACAATTTCTGGACAATCTCGGCCTGTGTTTCGGCATCTGCCGTGGCGGTAAAGGCGGCCAGCGGCACATCCAGTGCTTCGCGCAATTCACCGATACGCAGGTAATCGGGGCGGAAATCATGGCCCCATTGACTGACGCAATGCGCCTCGTCCACGGCGATCAGGCTGACACCGGCGCGCTGCAGCATCTGCACGGTGCCACCGGCGGACAAACGTTCGGGCGCCATGTACAGAAGTTTCAGCGTGCCGGAGTCCAAAGCGGACCACACCGCCTCTGTCTCTTCCTCGGTATTGCCCGATGTCAGCGCACCTGCGACAACGCCCGCCTGCTGCAACCCGCGCACCTGATCACGCATCAGGGCGATCAGCGGGGAAATCACCACTGTCACGCCCTGCCGCATCAGCGCAGGCAGCTGGAAACACAAGGATTTCCCGCCACCCGTGGGCATGATCGCCAGCGTATTACGCCCCGCGGCGACAGCCTCGACGATCTCTTGCTGGCCGGGCCGGAAGGCGTCAAAGCCAAAGACATCGCGCAAAAGCGTGGCTGCGGGCATAGGGGGACCTGTATCTGGATTTTCTTGATTGCCGGTGACAATCCCACAACCGGAATCTGTGAACAACCCGTACTGGCACGAAAATGCAAAAGGCCGCCTTTGCGCGCATAGACCGCGAGGCGCGATGCCGGTCCTGCAAATCTGCAAGCCATCCAGCGCCATGATCTGCCGTGATCTTTGACGGGTCACGCGGGTGTGACCAGATCTGTTGATATTGCGCTGCTGTCGCCGATGACTGCGTTGTCAACGACGGTGGCACGGCTTAATCCTGTGCGCGAAGGAGCATCCACATGGGCGAAATCATTCTGGTCCGGCACGGTCAGGCCAATTCCAGCGCGCGCGACGAAGACGGCTATGACCGCCTGTCGGATCTTGGCCATCAGCAGGCCGCATGGCTGGGCGATTACATGCGTGACCGCGAACGGCCTTTTGACAAGGTGATCAGCGGCAGCCTGCGCAGGCACCGCGAAACGGCGGCGGGGCTGGGTTATGCCGATCCAGTGATCGACCCGCGCCTGAACGAGATGGATTATTTCAACCTTGGCCGCGCCTTGCAGGATGTGCATGGCGTGCCGTTTCCGGGGCCTGACGACTTTGCGGCCCATGTGCCGCAGGTCATGCAGGCGTGGCACCGGGCCGAGATTATGGGCGTGGAAACCTTCGCTTCTTTTGAATCCCGCGTCACTGGCGTGTTGCAAGAGGCCGCACAACCCGGTGTTCGCGTGCTGTGCGTGACATCGGGCGGCGTGATCGGGATGATCATCCGCCACCTGCTCGACCTTGATCCGACGCGGATGGCGCATATCCTGCTGCCGATCCTGAATTCCTCGGTCCATCGCATCCATGTGATCCCGCAAGGGCCGATCCTGGCCAGTTTCAACGCGGTGCCGCATCTGGATACCGATGACCGCGCCCATGCGCTGACCCATTTCTGAAAGGCCCCATAGATGTCCATCCACCTTTGGGTACGCGCCGAAAGCCGCCCACATGAAGAACGCACCGGCCTGACGCCACAAGGGGCCGCGCGCCTGATCGCCGCCGGTTTTCGCGTGACGGTCGAGGACAGCCGCCAACGGATTATCCCTATCGCCGATTATGCCGCCGCAGGCTGTGCCACAGCACCCGAATTCGGCTGGCCCGATGCGCCCGAGGGTGCGGTGATCTTTGGGCTGAAAGAACTGCCCGACGACGGCACCCCGCTGCGGCATCGCCACATCATGTTCGGTCATGCGTACAAGGGGCAACCGGCGGGGCAGGTGCTTTTGGGCCGGTTCCGCGCCGGTGGCGGCAGGCTGCTTGATCTGGAATATCTGATGGATGATGACGGGCGGCGCGTTGCGGCCTTTGGCTATTGGGCGGGCTATGCGGGGGCGGCTGTCGCGTTGCTGTGCTGGATGGCGCAGCAACGCGGGCAGGTGGCAGGACCGGTGCGCGCCTATCCCTCTGCCGCGCATCTGCTGGGGGATTTGCAGTCAGGTCTGGTGGCGCTTGGCACCAAACGGCCCACCGCATTGATCATCGGAGCGCTGGGCCGTGTGGGCGCGGGGGCTGCCGATCTTTGCGGCGCTATGGGCGTGCCGGTCACGAAATGGGATATGGCTGAAACCGCGCATGGTGGCCCTTTCCCGCAAGTACTGGCGCATGATATTTTTCTGAACTGCATCCTTGCGCGCCCCGGCACGCCGGTCTTTGTCCCCTCCAGCGCCAAGGTAGCCGCGCGCCGCCTGACCGTGATCGGGGATATCGCCTGTGACCCCGACAGCGATTTTTCCCCGATTAAGGTCTATGACCGCACAACGACATGGGACGCCCCCGCCCTGCGCGTGCATGACGCGCCGGTGCTGGACGTGACCGCCATCGACAACCTGCCCAGCATGATGCCAACCGAGAGCAGCGAAGATTTCGCCGCACAACTGCTGCCGCATCTGGCAACGCTCGACCGGATGGACAGTGGCGTCTGGGCTGGCGCGCAGGCCTGGTTTGACCGCGCGATGGATCAGACGGGGCGGTAAAGCTCGCCCTCGACCGCGCTGCTGTCGATGCCCAAAGCTTCTAGCCCGCTTTCCAGATGGTCGGCCAGATGCGGCGATCTTTTGAGGTAACGGGCAGTTGGTGTGGTGGCCTCGGCCATTGCGGTGCGCACCGCCTCGGCCAGATCCTCGGGGTCGAACGTGCCACGCCCGATCCAGAACAGGGCAACAAGACCGGCCTGTTCATCTTCGTTCAGGCGATCGACGAAACCGTCAAATTCATTTTCCGCGCGGTCAAGTTCGCGTGCGAGGATGATAACCTCGGCCACCTTGTCTGCTGAAATGGGTAACATCTGCGGCCCTCCTGTGGTACGACCTTGCGCGATGATACCACAGGCGGCCTTGATCTGGCGCAACAGTTGCGCCGGTCACTTTGCGCCGAACAGCCGATAATAGATCCAGTCAGGCAGAAACTGCGACCCGCGGAACACCCAAGAAAACACCAAGGGAAAGCTTTTCTTGAAAGCATCGGTGTTCATATGTTCGAACACCTCTTTCGCGGCATCCTGCGGCGACATGATGAAGGGCATGTTGAAATCGTTCTTTTCGGTCAGGCGCGTCTTGATAAAACCGGGGTTGATCAGCTGCACATTGACGCCGGTATGGCGCAGATCGGCCTGCATCGATTCCGCCAGCGCCATCATCCCCGCCTTGGACGAACAATAGCCGATGGCACCGGGCAGGCCACGGAAACCCGACAGCGAGCCGACCAGCACGATATGGCCCGCATCACGCGCGACCATATCCTTGATCACCGATCCCACAACACGCGACGCGCCAAGGAAATTGACCTCGCCCATCATGTCGGCTTTTTCGTTGTCCCAGTCCTGTGCCTTCATCGGCCAATAGACGCCCGCCAGATAAACCACACCGTCGATCTGCCCGACCTCTGCGGCGGCAGCCTCGACCGACGCACGATCAGCGACATCGAGGGTGATGTAAGATGCCTTGCCCGGCAAATCCTCGACCAGATCTTTCAGGCGGTCCTCGGTCCGGGCGGACACGACCAAATCTGCCCCGGCACGGCTAAGGCAAAAGGCGACTTCACGCCCCAGCCCTTCGCTGGCGCCTACGATCCAATAGCGTTTTCCTTGCCATTCGGTCACTTCATTCCCCTGCGTAGGCCTGATCGCGCGGTCGCATCGTGGCGACAAGCTCTGCCACCTTGATCCCGAACTTGCGGAACTGGCTGCGATTCATGATCGACCCGTTCGATGTCAGATACATCCAGTCTGTAACATCAAGCGCATGCCCGCCAGCTTCCTTGGCCAGTTTTATGCGGTAATTCAGCACAACGGCGGAACCTTGCTGCTTTCCGGTACCGGCACCGACGACATCGGGGGCCTCGGCCTTGATCGTGCCGTCATTCGACAGGGTCAGGGTCCAGCAGCGATCCTGCTGCAACCCGCTGTCATAGTGAAATTTCTCGACCATCGTGCCGACGTTGCCGTTCCATGTCGCGTGGAAATCCGCCACGAAACGTGACGATACCTTGCCAGTGGGGCCAAAAATCACGCCTTCGCAGACAATGGGGCCGTTGAACCGTTCTCGAATGTCGAACATCGGGCCTGCGACGTAGTCATCAGGCTTTTGCGCAAGGAACGATGCATAGCGGGTCTTGGCATAGACGGCTCCTGCCATCAGGGCCGCACCCAAAACGCTGTAAATCACAAACGACATCGGTCATTCCTCAAGCTTTGTGGCGACCAGCAAGCCGATGGCCAACAATTTCAATAGCGACGGCACCACTGCGTACAGCACCGTCAGGGTCGTTAATGCCGTGTCCGGCAAATCGGTCGCACCTGCGGTGAAACCGGATCGTTCCAGCATGGGCAGCAAGACAACTGCCGCAAAGGCCAGCGTGAACTTGTTGACCAAGGACCAAAGCCCGAACCCCTGCCCACCGGTCGGCGAAATCGCGGCCATGCGTTTGGCGAACATCGCGGGCATCAAGGTCAGGTCTGCCCCGATCGTTGCTCCACTTAATACGCAGATGATCGCAAACGGGATCACATCGCCGGTGGATAAAGTCAGCGTATAGCCAAACGACGCAACGGCGAGCGTCATGGCCGCAAGCAAAACCCGCTTTTCCCCGAACCGGCGCGCGAGCGCGGACCAGAGCGGTGACGACAACGCCGCCGTCAGAAAGAACAGCACCAAGAGCGCGCCTTCCCAACCGGGCGCGCCCAGCCTGCTTTCGACGTAGAACAGGAACAGGGTCGATGACACCGCCAGCGGCGTGGCATTGACCAGCGCCAGGATCAGCAACCGGCGCGCGATCGGGTCGGCGATGATGTCCCGGATATGGGACGGTTCCTGTGCCACGCGGCCTTTCCATTCGGGCCACATGAAATAGGCGGCGACCAGCGCGACCACAGCAAAGCCGATGGCGAAAACCGCAAACGGGTAAGCCACCACACCGATCAGCACCGTGGGGATGACAGCGGCAATGCAGACGCCCAGCAAGGCCCCGCTTTCGCGCCATGCGGCCAGCCGGACGTGGCCGCCCTCGGCAGTGCCGGCCTTGCTGATCCCTTGGGCGTAAAAATTGATCGTCAGGAAACTGAACGCGGTGAACAGCCCCGTGATCGTCAGGCCGAACCACCAGATCGGCGCAATCGGCGGGGCCACGGCGAACAGCCCGATCATCGCCAGCGCCAGCGCAATAGCCGTCAGCGTGATTGCCAGTTTCTTGAACCGCGTCAGCCGTTCGCTGATCCAGCCCAGCACGGGGTCTTGCACCACATCGAACAGGCGCAGCCCGAACAGCACCGCACCCAATGCTGTCAGGCTGACGCCATAGGTGTCGGCATAGTATTTCGGCGCATAGATATAGATCGGCAGACCGGCCCCCGACAGCACGGCGGCGAACAGGCTGAAGGCAGGCAGCCTGTCGGTCAGGGCTTTCACCGGCTGACCTCGTCACGTGGCGGGGCGGGTTGCGACCGGAACGTCGCCCCTTTCCACCACAGCTTGACCGCCTGCCAATGGATCAGCGCCAGCACACGGCGCGACCCGAAGGGGCGGCGCAGCACCGCGCGGATGATGCTGGCATTGCTGATCGGACGGCGCGCGCCGATCAGCGTGGCGATCAGCCCGCCATTGCCACGGGTATAGTCGATCCAGACGCCAATGCTGTCAGGCTGGATATCAAAGCGGAACACATAACCACCTTCTAACGGCTGGAAAGGGGAAACATGCATTACTTTTTGGGCGGCGAGCGTTTCCGATTTCGTGATCGCACGCCCGTCATCGTGGCGGCACAGATAGGAATGGCGGTCGCCGAATGTATTGCTGACCTCGGCAATGATCGTGGTCAGGGCATCGTCATCATAGCACAGCCAGAACGACACCGGATTGAACACATGGCCCAGCACGCGCGGCTGCGCCAGCAGCATGATCCTGTCGGGCTGTGGCACGTCATGGGCGGCCAGCACATCGCGGACCCATGCCGCACCGCGCCCTTGTTTGGGTGGCCCGCCATGGTCGGCGTCATGCAGTGACATCAGGTTGCCCGCGTTGCGCGCAAACAGCGCGGGCGCATCGGGCGCAGTTTCCGTGTCCAGCAGCACATAGTCGATGGAATAGCGGAATGCGTTTTTCGTCGCACCCCGCCGCCCGTGATAGGTTTCCCCCGCGATATGGTCGACCCGCGGGGTCACTCTGCCGCCATCGCCATGCGGTCGGGCGCATTCAGCCCTTCGACCACATCGAGCGCGCTGGACAGCCCGTCCTCGTGGAAACCGTTCTTCATCCATGCGCCGCAAAACCATGTCCGGTTCGTACCGTTCATCGCTGCGGCGGTTTTCTGCGCAGCCAGGGCGGCCAGATCATAGACCGGATGATGCAAGGTCACTTCGTCCCAGATCAAATCCTCGCGGATCGGGCGACGGCTGTTCAGGGTGACCATCATCTCATCGGCCTTCAGCCACGGCTGGAGCGAGTTCATCCAATAGGTCAGGTCGATTTCGCCGCCCTGCTGGCCTGTCGCCTCGGTATAGATCCACGACGACCAGACCTGCCTGCGCTTGGGCATGATGGATGTGTCCGAATGCAGCACGATGCTGTTGGGCTGATAGCGCACAGCGCCCAACGTGTCGCGTTCGACGGGCGATGCATCCGACAGCATGGCAAGGCTCTGGTCGGAATGGCTGGCGAAAACCACCTCGTCAAAACGTTCCCAATCGCCGCCCTTGGCCTTGACCTCGACCCAGCCGGGCATGCGGCGGACCGCATCGACAGGCGCGCCCAGCCGCAGATCGACATCGCGGCGTGCCAGATCGGCGGCAAGGCGGGTGACATAGGCCTGCGAACCGCCATCGACGGTGTACCATTGATGCTGGCCCGTCGCGCCCAGCAGCGCATGATTGTCAAAAAAGGTCATCATCGCATGGGCGGGAAAATCAAGGATCTTTTCCTTGGGCGTGGACCAGATCGCGCCGGAAAACGGCAACAGGTAATGGTCGCGGAAATAATCCGACAGGCGCAGTTTTTTCAGAAGCCCGCCGATGGTCAGGGTCGGGTCCTGACTGGCGGCCAGCCCGTGTTTGTTGAAGTGCAAAATATCGCGGACCATGCGCAGGAAACGGGGGTTGGCGGCATTCTTGCGCTGGGCGAACAGCGCATCCAGACTGGCAAGGCCATATTCCAGCCGGCCACCACCGAATGACGCACCAAAGCTCATGTTGCTTTTGACGACCGGCACATCAAGCTGATCGAACAACGCCGTCAATCGCGGATAATTGGCATAGTTGAACACGATGAATCCGGTATCAACCTGCTGGTCGCGGTTCGGGCCTGCCATGCGTGTGCGGGCATGGCCACCCAGCCGGTTTTCAGCCTCGAACACCACGACCCGGTGATCCTTGGCCAAGGCATGCGCCGCACCCATCCCCGAAATCCCCGCACCGATCACCGCAATCTTGATGGGCGCGGCCGTCCCTGTCTCTACCAGCATATTGTCTCCGTCGCCCCGGTCGTTTCTTATCTGGTCACTACGTAGCGCGGTTTGCCATGGATCACGCAAAATACTTTGTGACCCGCTGATCCAAGCGCCTGATCGCGGCGTAATAAACACATGTTGATCGAGATGCACGCCCCACCGAAAGCTGATGCAGTCACCGCGATGCCCGTCTATAAAAGGACAGGCAAGGCGGGCATTGGCGCCACGGGGGCAAATCGGGTGATGGCAGAGGCAACGACCAAACGCATGGCGTGGGTGACACAGGTCGCCGCCGTGCGCGACGCCAGGGACAAGGCGGCTTTTGCCGAATTGTTCGCCTATTTTGCCCCGCGCGTGAAATCGTTTCTCATGAAATCGGGGGCCAGCCCGGATCTGGCCGAAGAATGCGCGCAAGAAGTGATGGTGACCCTGTGGAACAAGGCCCATCTGTTCGACCCGTCCAAGGCGAGTGTGTCCACATGGATTTTCACCATCGCCCGGAACCGCCGGATCGATCTTTTGCGCAAACAGAAACGGCCCGAGCCTGAGGACCTGCCTTGGGGACCAGAGGCAGAACCCGAACAGGCCGACGCCATGGGTCTGCAACAAGAAACGGAACAATTGGGTCAGGCGCTTGCCGCCTTGCCCGCGGAACAAAGGAAACTGATCGAACGCGCCTATTTCGGCGAGTTGAGCCATAGCGAGATTGCCGCCGAAACCGGCCTTCCGCTTGGGACGATCAAATCACGGATACGGCTGGCGTTGGAACGTCTTCGCCATACAATGAAATGAAACGCAGATGAAAAAGATCAAACACCACCTGACCGATGCCCTCTTGGTGGGCTATGCTGCAGGCAATTTGCCAGAGGCGTTCAACCTGGTGGTCGCCACCCATATTTCCATGTGCGACACCTGCCGCGCGGCGCTGGCCGAATTTGATGCGGTCGGCGGCGAGGTGATGTTGGACGCCGACCCCGTGGACATGGCCGAGGATGCGCTGGCCGCTGCGATGGCGCGGATTATGGATGCGCCGTGCATGGAACGGGTATCGGCCAAACCTGCGGGCGGCGTGTTTCCAGCGCCATTGCGGGGCTACGTCAATGGTGATCTGGACCGCGTGAAATGGCGCAAGATCGGCGGCGGCGTCAGCCAGATGGTGCTGAAAACCGAAGGCGGCGCCAGCGTGCGGTTGCTGCGCATTCCTGCGGGGACGGCTGTGCCGGATCACGGGCATCGTGGCACGGAATTGACCTTGGTGCTGCAAGGGGCGTTTGTCGATGCGACAGACCGGTTCGCTGCGGGTGATATCGAGGTTGCAAACGAAGATCTGAACCACACGCCGGTCGCCGAACAGGGCGTGGATTGCATCTGCCTGGCCGCAACCGATGCGCCCTTGCAGTTCAAGGGTCTGTTGCCGCGTCTTGCGCAGCGGTTTATCGGGATTTGAAAGTGGGCTGGGTCTTGACCCACCTTACGGGTCTTGAACCGCGATCGGGACAGGGGCCGCGTCGGGAGCGATTTCGGCAAAGTCGAAATTATCCAGCCGGTTCGCACGCTTGCCCGCTTTTTCCGCTGAAATCTTGATGTCTTCCAGATCTTTGGCCGCCTGCCCGAAATGCCGGTCAAGGTTGCCAACACGGGTGACCAGCCGCTCCACATCGCCGCCCAACAGCGATAATTCCTTGCGGATGGCACCCGCCTGTTCGCGCATCCGCGCGTCTTTGAGGATCGCGCGCATCGTATTCAGCGTGGCCATGCAGGTCGTGGGCGAGACGATCCAGACGCGGGCATCGAAACCGGCGCGCACGACTTCGGGCAGGCGGGCGTGCAACTCGGCATAGACCGCCTCGGATGGCAGGAACATGATCGCGCCATCGGCGGTTTCGCCTTCGATGATGTAGCGTTCCGATATATCCTTGATATGTTTGCGCACCGCATTGCCCAGATCGCGCAGCGCGATTTTCTGCAGTTCCTGCGTATCCGCACGGGCCAATGCCTCATAGGATTCAAACGGGAATTTCGCGTCGATCACGATAGGGCCGGGCGGATTGGGCAGATGCACCAGACAATCCGCGCGCTTGCCGTTGGACAGCGTCGCCTGCAGGGTGAAACTGTCGGTGGGCAACGCCTTTGACACGATATCGGTCAGCTGGATTTCCCCGAACAACCCGCGTCGTTGCTTGTTCGACAAGATATCCTGCAAGGACAAAACATCGCCCGACAGCTTTTCGATATTGGTCTGCGCGCGGTCGATGGTGGCCAGCCGTTCTTGCAATTCGGTCAGGCTTTTGGTAGTTTTCTCGGAACTGCCGGTCAGCGTTTCTTTCAGCCGTTCGTTCATTTCCGCCAGTGAATGCGCCGATTTCAGCGCGTTGTCGGCCAGCCGTTCAGCGACCTGCGCCTGCACCTCGGCTAGTCGGGCCTCCATCGTCTGGATCACGCGGACTTGGGCATTGGCCTGCGCATCGCTGACGGTCTGGATATTGCCCGCCAGCTGGTTTTGCCCTTGGGCCAGTCCGATCATATCCTGCGACATGCGTCCCATCTGATGGGCGACGTAATTCACCGCCTCGGCGGATTGACCGGCGCGGCGCAGGGTTGTGATCAGCAAGATCAGGATCAGCACCAACGTGGCCAGCCCGCCAAGCACGGCCAGCACAGCGGGATCGCTGAATGGGTAAGAGGTATCACCAATCTGGATCATGTGCGGCCAAACAATCTTTCAATATCGGATAGTTTCAGTTCTACATAGGTGGGCCGTCCGTGGTTGCATTGGCCCGAATGTGGCGTTGCTTCCATCTCGCGCAGCAGCGCATTCATTTCCGCGGCCTGCATCCGGCGCCCCGTGCGGATCGACCCGTGGCATGCAACACGGCTCAGGATCGCCTCGATCCGCGCCTGCACAGAGGCGCTGTCGCCTTGGTCAGCCAGTTCGTCCGATATGTCGCGTAGCATGGCGGCAGCGTTGATTTCACCCAGAATCGCAGGCGTTTCGCGCACGGCGATGGCATTGCCGCCAAAGGGTTCGATGGTCAGGCCCAGCCGCGCCAGATCATCCGCAATATCCAGCAGGGCGGCGGTTTCATGGTCCGACAATTCCACGATTTCGGGGATCAGCAGGGCTTGGGCCGCAACGCCGTTGGTGGCCATCTGGCTTTTCAGTTTTTCATAGACCAGCCGTTCATGCGCCGCATGCCCATCGACAATCACGATACCCGTGGCGGTCTGCGCGATGATGTAATTTTCATGCACCTGCGCGCGCGCCGCCCCCAAGGGCAGATCGGCGCTGGTATCATCGGCGGGCGGTTCCACGCGGGCGGATGGCATTTCCGCAAAACCGGGGGCCTGTGCCTGAAAGGTCAGCGACCGCGCGCTGAAACTGGGGCGGTCCATCTGATAGACGCGGGGTGTGGCATGCTGCGGTTCCATCGCGCCAAGGGTCGCATCAGCCACCGTGCTGGACGCGCGGTGGCCCGCCCCCGCCAGCGCGTGCCGCAGGCCCGACACGATCAGCCCGCGCACCACACCGGGGTCGCGGAAACGGACCTCTGATTTCGCGGGATGCACGTTCACGTCGACCAGCATGGGGTCACAATCCACAAACAGTGCCGCCACCGGATGCCTGTCGCGCGACAGCACATCCATATAGGCGGCGCGCAAGGCCCCCAGCAGCATCTTGTCGCGTACGGGCCGGCCATTGACGAACAGGAATTGCGCCACGGCCGCCCCGCGCGAATAGGTGGGCAAGGCGGCATAGCCGGTCAGGTGAAACCCGTCGCGTTCTGCATCAATGCGCAGCGCGTTGTCGGCAAAATCGCGGCCCAGCACGGTTTGCAGCCGCCCGTGCAAAGCATCGAACAGATCACCTGTCTGCGCATCGGCGCGGAACACCACACGGGTATCGCCATCCGACGCATCGCGCAGGATAAAGGTGACAAAGGGTTCCGCCATCGCCAGCCGTTTGACAACATCAGTGACCGCCTGCGCCTCTGCCCTGTCGGTGCGCAGGAATTTCAGGCGGGCAGGGGTGGCATAAAACATGTCGCGCAATTCGACCACCGTGCCGCTGGTCAGCGCGGCGGGGCGCACGTCGCTGATGCGCCCACCCGACACCGCGATGCTATGCGCGCCATCGCCGGGGGTCCGGCTGGTGATCAGCAGGCGGCCTACGGCGCCAAGCGAGGCCAGCGCCTCGCCCCGGAACCCGAAGGACGTGATATTGAGAAGGTCCGACCCGTCGATCTTGGACGTGGCATGGCGCGACAGGGCCAGCGGCAGGTCATCCGCCGCCATCCCGCAACCATCATCGCTGACGCGGATCAGGGTCTTGCCGCCATCCGCGATCACGACCTCGATCCGCTGCGCGCCCGCGTCAATACTGTTTTCCACCAGTTCCTTGACCGCAGATGCCGGACGTTCCAGCACCTCGCCCGCCGCGATCCGGTTGATGGCGGCTTCGTCCAGCTGCCGGATCACCGGACGGGGCTGTATCTGGGGGGCGGATGCGGTCATGCCACAATCCATAGCATGATCGCGCGATTCTGACAGCGCGTTTCGCGCTACTTTGTGCTTTGCAGCCCTTCTGGGCGGCCCACGACGACGAAATGCAGATCATCCGCGCGCAACAGCTCTGCTGCGACGCGATTGGCGTCATCCAGCGTCACGGCTTCGACGAAATCATTGCGGTTGATGACGTAGTCGGGCGGCAGGTCGATCATCTGCATCCCCACCATGATCGACGCAATCGCGGCATTGCCATCAAAGCGCAGCGGATATTCACCGGTCAGATAGGTTTTGGCGGCGGCAAGCTCGGCCTCGGTCAGACCTTCGGAGGCCATGCGGTCCCATTCGGCGCGGGTGACAGCGATCGCCTCGGCGATGGTGTCGTTGGAGGATGAGACACTGCCGATCACCATTTCCGCATGGAACATCGGCGCAAGATTGCTGCTGATCCCATAGGTCAGGCCGCGCTTTTCACGCACCTCGGTCATCAGGCGCGATTCGAACCCGCCCGCGCCAAGGACGTGATTGACGATGAAGGCGGCAAAGAAATCGGGGTCATCGCGTTTCATGCCGGCATGGCCGAACAGGGCAAAGGATTGCGGATTGTCGAAATCAATCACCGTGACACCGCTGTCCAGTCCAAAGGCCACATCGGCAGGCGGTGGCGGCCCCTCGGCCGGCAGATCGCCCAAAAGCGCGTCCAGCATCGGGCCGACTTGGTCTGCCGTCACATCACCCACGACAGACACATAAAGCCGGTCACGCGTCAGCGCGTTGCGATGGGCGTCGATCATATCATCGCGGGTCAGCGCGGTTACGCTGTCAGCGGTACCATCCAGCGATGTCCCGTAAGGATGGTCGCCAAAGGCCGCGGCATCAAAGGCGGCACCGGCAATGCTGCGCGGGTTCACCGCATCGCTGGCGATCCCCGACAGGACCTGCGCGCGCACGCGGTCGATTGCGGCCTGATCAAACCGAGGCGCGATCAGCGCCTGTTCCAGCAGCGCCAGCGCCTCGGCCTTGTTTTCGCTCAGGAATTGCGCGGAAATGCTGATCGTGTCGTCGGTGGCACGAAAGCTGAACCGCGCGGCAAGGCGTTCAAGCTCGGTCTGGAAAGCCTGCGCATCGCGGTCGGCGGCCCCTTCTTCCAGCAGGGCGGCCATCAGGTTGGTCGCGCCGCGTTTGCCGGGCAGGTCCAGCGACGCGCCACCGCGAAACCGGATTTCCACCGCGACAAAGGGAATGCTGGGTTCTTCGACGACCCAAGCGTTGATCCCGCCGTCGGATGTGACTTGCTGGATGGCAATCTCGGCCTGTGCGGTTGTTGCTAGCAGGGTGAGCCAAAAGAGTGTCAGAATACGCAGCATCAGCGTGCATCCTCTTGCGCGGCGACGATCCAGCCGGTCACGGCGCTGTTGCGGTCGAAGACACGGGCGGCGACATCCTTGATCTGGGCGGGCGTCACCGATTGCAGGGTGTCGGGCCAAGCCTGCACATCCGCGACCGTCAGCCCCGTTGTCAGCGCCGTGCCATAGCGCCGCGCAAGGCTCTGTGCGTCATCGAGTGCGTAGATTTCAGAGGCGCGCAGCTGGGTGCGGATCGCATCCATGCGGGCGGGGTCGATGTCGTTGTTCATGAAGGCGGTGATCACGTCATCCATCGCGGCCTCTGCACCCGCCAGGGACACACCCTCGGATGGCAGTATGACGAAAGAAAACGTCGTGGCGTCCAGTGACATCCCGCCATAGCTGGCATTTGTGTAGATCGCGGTCTGCGCGTCGAACTGCAAGGCGCGGCCAAGCTCGGACGTAAAAGGCGACCCGCCCAGCAATTCCGCCAGATAGACAAGAGCTGCCGCATCCTCCTGCGCGCCGCTTTGGCGGTGCGGGGCCAGATAGCTGCGTACCAGATAAGGCTGGCTGACGCGCGGATCGACATAGGTGATCCGGCGTTCGGCGCGCTGGGGCGGCTCGGACGGGCGGGCGCGTGCGGGCAGATCGGCATTGGCGGGGATCGGGCCATAATGTGCGCGCGCCAGCGCCAGCACGTCTTGTGGGTCAACATCACCGGCCACGATCAGCACCGCGTTGTTGGGCGCATAATGGCGTTCGTAAAAGGCTGTCAGTTCCGGCATGTCCAACTGTGCAACCTCGTGCTGCCAGCCGATGATCGGCACGCCGTACCGGTGGTTCTGGTATTGTGCCGCCATCAATTGTTCGCGCGCCAGCGCACCGGGGTTGCTGTCTGTTACTTGCGCGCGCTCTTCCAACACGACGCGGCGTTCGGTGATGATATCCTCGGGGGTCAGCGCCAGATTGGTCATCCGGTTTGCTTCCATCTGCATCATCAGGTCCAGACGGTCGGCGGCGACACGCTGAAAATAGCCGGTGTAATCGAAACTGGTAAAGGCGTTGTCGCTGCCGCCATTGGCCGCGACCACCTGTGAAAATTCACCCGGCGCCAGCATATCGGTGCCTTTGAACATCAGATGTTCCAGAAAATGCGCCACACCGGATTGCCCTTCGGGTTCATCCGCGGACCCGACCTTGTACCAGACCATATGCACGACAACAGGCGCGCGGCGGTCTTCGATCACGACGACATCCATACCATTGTCCAGTGTATAGGTCGTCACATCCTCTGCCGTGGCGGTCAGCGCCAGACAGATCAGGAAAATTGCGGCGAAAAAGCGTGTCATAGGCCCCCGGTGGTCTGTTCACTGTGCCACAAGCTATGCCGCCACGCCCGATGTTCAAGCGACGATACGCTGATGTGATTGCTGCGCTAGCGGCTTGCGGCTGGACGCGGGTTCGCGCGGTTGGTCTGTCCGGGCGTTGGCGGCGGCAGATCAAGCGTTGGTGGCGTCAGCAACGGGTCGGCAATGACAAGGTCCATTTCGGCGGGGCCGATGGTGACGGCTCCAAAGTCACGCAATGCGCCGTCATTACTGCCGCAAGCCGCCAGCAGAGCAAGAGCAAGTCCACAAAGTACCAAGGCGCGCATCAGAGGTCCTTTTTGTCGTGTTGCCGATGATTACCGCATGGAGCCGCCAAGGTCACGCAGCTTTCTTGCCATCATCGCCAAGAAACGCCAGCCCGATGGCCCCGGCAAAGATCGCGATATCGGCGACGTTGAACGCATAGGGATTGTTGAACCCGCAACAGGACATGTTCAAAAAATCCGCGACAGCGCCATAGATGATCCGGTCGATGACATTGCCGATGGCCCCGCCGATCAGGCAGCCACCCGCGATATAGACCCATTTCGTGCCGCCTGCCCGGTTCAACCACCAGATCACACCGCCGCTGATCAGCAGCGCCACCGCGATCAGCACCCAGCGCATGTCGAAATCGGCGAACAGGCCGAAATTCACGCCGCGGTTCCACGCCATGCGAAATTCGATGAAGGGTGGCCAGACTTCGATGATCCCGTCCGGCTGGTTGATCAGGCCCAGCCAATGGACCACGACATACTTGCTGATCTGGTCGATCAGAAAGACCCAGAATCCGGTCCAGAACATCAGGCGCATCATTCGTCCCCTTAATGCCGGAAATGGCGCATGCCGGTGAACACCATGGCGATGCCCGCTGCATCGGCGGCGGCGATCACCTCGTCATCGCGCATCGACCCGCCGGGCTGTATGACACAGGTGGCACCGGCGGCGGCGGCTTCCATCAGGCCATCCGCAAACGGGAAAAACGCATCAGACGCCACGGCTGACCCGATGGTCAAAGGCGCAGGCAGGCCCATCGCATCGGCCATGCGCTCGGCCTTTTTGGCGGCGATCAGCGCAGAATCAAGCCGCGACATCTGGCCAGCGCCGACGCCGACGGTGGCACCGTCCTTGACGTAGACGATGGCATTGGACTTGACGTGTTTGGCGACTTTCCATGCAAACAACAGGTCCGCCATCTGCGCATCCGTTGGCGCGACTTTGGTCACGACCTTGAGATCATCCATGCCGATATGGCCGGTGTCCTTGTCCTGTACCAGCATCCCGCCCGCGACCTGACGGTAGGTGGTGATCGGGGCTTTGACATCGGGCAGGGCATCGGTGGTCAAAAGGCGCAGGTTCTTCTTGCTGGCGAAAACGGCCTTGGCGGCATCGGACGCGCCGGGTGCGATGACGACTTCGGTGAAAATCTCGACAATGGCTTTGGCTGTCGCCTCGTCCAGCGGCTGGTTCAGCGCGACGATCCCGCCAAAGGCGCTGGTCCGGTCACAGTCAAAGGCGTTCTGGTATGCCTCGAGCAATGTCGCCCCACGTGCCACGCCACAGGGGTTGGCATGTTTGATGATCGCCACGGCAGGGCCACCCGCAGGGTCGAATTCTGCCACCAGTTCGAACGCGGCATCGGTGTCGTTGATGTTGTTATAGGACAATTCCTTGCCCTGATGCTGCACGGCGGTCGCCACGCCGGGGCGATGCGTGCCATCGGTATAAAATGCCGCCGCCTGGTGGCTGTTTTCGCCATAGCGCATGGTTTGCTTAAAGGTACCGCTGAACGACCGGCGGCGCGGCGTGTCATCGCCGATAGCCCCCGCCATCCAAGTGCTGACCGCCGTGTCATACGCGGCAGTGCGCGCATAGGCGGTCTGGGCAAGGCGCTGGCGCAGGGCCAGCGTGGTCTGGCCCGCGTTGGCATCCATATCCGCCAGCAGCACATCATAATCCGCGACATCCGTCACCACACTGACAAAGGCATGGTTTTTCGCGGCAGAACGGATCATCGCCGGACCGCCGATGTCGATGTTTTCGATACAAGTGTCGAAATCGGCCCCTTTGGCGACGGTATCTTCGAACGGATACAGGTTCACGACCAACAGGTCGATCGGCCCGATATTATGTTCGACCATGGCGTCACGGTGGCTTTCCAGATCGCGCCGCGCGAGCAGGCCGCCATGCACCACCGGATGCAGCGTCTTGACCCGCCCGTCCATCATTTCGGGAAAGCCGGTGAAATCGGACACGTCACGCACCTCCAGCCCCGCATCGCGCAGGGCCTTGGCCGTGCCGCCGGTGGACAGGATTTCCACACCACGCGCGGCCAGCGCATGGCCCAGTTGGGTCAGCCCGGTTTTGTCGGAAACGGAAATTAGCGCGCGGCGCAAAGGTGCAAGGTCGGTCATCATGTCCTCTAGATCATTCAGCGGCGCCAAGCGGGGCTTCAAAGGCCAGATCACGCACCGCAAGCGGGGTGTCATCAGCCTTGGCAAGCGACCACCGGACGCGTGTCGCATAGGGCAAAGCGCTGCCGGATAAAACCACCTGTTGCGCGGCATGCGGCTTTAATTGCCCGTTTTCCAGATAAACTGACGGGCTGATGGATAATTGGGCGACGCTGTCGTGCTGGAACACCCAGATCTCGCCTGATTTCAGCCCGAGCGACACCAGCGTCCCGTCCGCATTGGGCGTGCAGGTCACGTCAGGGTGCAGATGGAACCGGATCGCAAAGCGGACACCGGCGCGCAGCGTCTGGTCGAACATGCGGTCGAATTGGGCTTCGTCTTCGGGGGATAGAGTGGTCAGCAAATCCTCGCCCGTCAGGCTGCGCCCATCCGCCGACAGCTGCAACTGGCGCGCATGGGTCAACCCATGCGATGGCTGATAGCCGTCATGCGATGCAGCAAGCCTGCGTTCGCCGTTTTCGGTGCTGATCTCTGCGCGCACAAGGCGGGGCACTTCGGTCAGCCATTCCGTGGCCAGACGCCCCAGATGGGATGATGATATGCCCTCCAGCGCCAGCGTGGAATGGCTGGGCGTGGCGCGGCTGGCGCGGCGCCAGTCGTCACCAAACCGCGCGCCTGACCCGCAGTTCACGATCACGGGTCGGCGCCCCGAGGTCAGCTCGAACCCCAAGGTGCTGGCATGGGCGTCACGTGATGCGGCCCCCGTGGGCGGCGCTGCGGCATCAATGATCAGCGTGCTGCGCCCACCGGTCAGCCGCGCGAAACCCATGGCTGTCGGTCCCGTGGCCGGGGTCTTGACCCCGGCTGCCGCCAGCGCCGCGTCAAGCTGGCCCTGCGCACCATGGCCCCCGCCATGAAATCGCGCCAGCCTGCCATCGGCATGGCGCAATGCGCGCAAGACTGGCACGATCCGCGCGATGGCCTCTGTGACATCGGCAGGAACGGTCTGGCCTGCTGCTGTCAGCATGTCCCTGCTGTCCACCAGATGCGACAGCACGGCGGCAAGTTCCGCAGGATTGCGCGACGCGATCGCGCCCTTTGCATCCACCTGCGTTTTGCAAGCCACGCCCAGTGCCAGGGCCATGTGATCCACCGGTCCCGCCATGCCGTGCAAGGTCAGCCCGACATGGATCATGCGCGCCAAACTGCCGATGTCATCATCCGCGCGCTGCCAACGCCGCGTCAGAAACAAAGCCTGCCGCGCAAGGCTTTGCAGGAAAGCAGCTTTTGCGGCGGCGTCCTGTTTGCGCAGCAAAAAATCGCTATGGTCGATCCAGTGGCACAAGCGGCGCGCCGTGATGTCCGCCTGCCAGCCCGGCCCATGGCCCGCGCCGAACCGCGCGATCCAATCGTGGACCCAAGCCTGCGCCTTGGTGCGCGCGTCCTCGTCACCAAGGGCGGCCAGATCGGCCAGCCAGTCGCAACCGTGAATTTCGGCGATGACATCGAGGTCTTGCGGCGCAAGATCCCAGATCGCCAGCTCCGGCGCGTTGATCCGCAGCCCCGAAAACAGAAATGCGCCCGCGACCAGATGCTGGCCATTGTCGGCCAACCCCATGTGTCGTGGTTCAGGGGCGCGCGCGAAATGCGTGGTCACGCTGGCGCGGCCGGCCCGTTTCGCATGGCGCCGGTCAACAAATACCGCGATACGGCCCCGCCATGTAAGATGCTCTGCCATCGACTGCGGTCCAGATGTTGCAGGCTGGTCAGCCCAGTTCATGCGGACCATAGGAAAGCTAGCCGGTCAAGTCACGCAGGCTTTGTCAGCACGGCGATATAGAACCCGTCCATCCCGCCCAGATCGGGCCAGTAATCGGGGCGCAGCCGCAGCCCGCCTTCTTCGGTGATCCAGGCAGGGTCCACACCAGCCATCATGGGCGGTTCAACGCGCAGGCCAGGGTGGCGGGCCAGCGCTTCTTCGATCTGTACCTCGCCTTCATCGGGCAAAAGCGAACAGGTACAATAGACCAGCCGCCCGCCCGGCCGCAGCAAGCTTAGCGCATGGTCGATCAGCCTTTCCTGCTGGGCGATCAGCGCGCCGAACTCTGACCCGTCCTTGGCATAGGGCAGATCGGGGTGCCGCCGGATCGTGCCGGTTGCCGAACAGGGCGCATCCAGCAGGACAGCGTCATAACCGCCCGTGGTCAGCGCAAAAGCATCGCTGACCAGGGTGGTTGCGGCCAGCCCCGTGCGGGCCAGATTTTCGGTCAGGCGGGTCATCCGCTTTTCCGACAGATCGACAGCGGTGACATCGGCACCACCTGCGGCCAGTTGCAATGTCTTGCCACCCGGTGCGGCGCACAGGTCCAGCACCCGCAGGCCGGTCACATCGCCCAACAGCTTGACCGGCAGGGCGGCGGCGGCATCCTGCACCCACCAATCACCCGCGTCATAGCCTGCCAGCCCGGACACCTGCCCCGCTTGCGCCAGCCGCACCGTGCCGGTGGGCAGCACCACGCCGCCCAAGGCGGTTGCCAAACCCGCCGGATCGCCCTTTGCCGTCAGATCCAGCGGCGCGCCTGCGAAATGCGCAGCCTCCATCCCTGTCACGGCATCGCGGCCCCACGCGGCGACCAAAGGCTGGCGCAGCCAACCGGGGGTCAGCGGCACGGCGCGTTTCGCCCAAGCCTCTGGCCCTTCATCCGCGATGCGGCGCAGGACGGCGTTGGTCAGCCCTTTCATCGACTGCGTGCGCGTGTTGCGCGCGACGATTTCGACATAGGCATTGACCACGCCATGCGCGGCCTCGCCCTGCATCAATTCGGTCAGCCCCAGCCGCAGCGCATTCATCACATGATCGCCGGGCGGCTTTTTCAGATAGGGTTTGAGCATCCGGTCGGCACGGTCCAGCCCGCGCAACGCATCCGTGGCCAGCCGCTGCGCGCGCGCACGGTCGTCAGGCGCAAGTTGCGCCAGCGCACCGCCTGCGATCAGTTCGGCCATCAGGCGGCCTTCGGTTGTGATCTGCATCAGCAGGTGATGGGCGCTGCGGCGTGGCAGCAAACCGGATTGGTCCATGGGGTCACTCTTGAAGCTGGGTCAGAGCGGCGTATATCAAACAGTGACCGCCGACAAGGACAGCGCCATGCCCCAAGACGCCCCCAAAGACCTGCCCCCCGCCGCCCAACGCGCGTTGGCAGAGGCTGCCGAACGCCGCAAGGCTGCCAAACTTGACCTGCCCCCCGAGCTGGGCGGGCGCGACGGGCCAGAGCCTGTCCGCTTTGGCGATTGGGAAAAAAAGGGCATCGCAATCGATTTCTGAATGGTTTTTGACCGCGGCCCCTGTTGCAGCCACACCACCGTTTTTCGGCTTTTATCCAGACGATATTGTCGGTTAGCCATTCTTCTGCATAAATTGCCCAAAAATAAAACAAAGGGCAGTGGTTGTGATTTTTCAGCGTATGATTGCCGTTTCGGCATGTTTGTTTATTGCGGGTTGCAGCCTGCCGCGCGGCGCGGGTTTTCAATCCGAGGTTCTGGCCGCCGCCAATGCGAATATCGCCGCACAGGGCGAAACCCCCGCCTATGATTTCACGGTCTACGAGGTCAATAGCGCAAGCCTGCCGGTCTTGCGGGTCTGGCCCGACCGCAATCTGGCGCAACTGCCTTGGCTGCCAGCGGTGCAACAACCCGCATCTTTGCTGATCGCACCGGGCGATTCCATCCAGTTGACGATCTGGGACGCCGAGCAGAATTCGCTTTTGGCGGGGACCGGGCAGCGCGCCACACCCTTGCAACAGGCACAGGTCAGCGCCAACGGGCGCATCTTTGTCCCCTATATCGGCGAATTGACCGTCGCGGGTATGGCCCCTGACACAGCCCGCGCCCGGATCGAGGAAGAATTGGTGCGCACGATCCCGTCAGCACAGGTGCAGATGGTCGTTCAGCCGGGGCGCGGCAATTCCGCCAATCTGGCGGGTGGTGTCGGCGCGGCTGGCATTTACCAGATCCCCGACCGGAATTTCCGGCTGTTGGATCTTTTGTCCTTGGCGGGCGGTGCGAACCCCACCTATGTCAACCCACAGGTCCGCCTGACACGGGGCGGCGTGGTTTACGGCATCTCGCTTGATCGGTTGTTGGAAGAACCGGGGCTTGATATCGCCGTGCAGGGCGGCGACCGTGTACTGATCGTGCCGGACGAGCGCAAGTTTCTGGCGCTGGGGGCCACGGGTGCGCAATCGCAATTCGAATTTCCCACCGCAGACGTATCTGCCCTGCAGGCGCTGGCGCTGATCGGCGGTGTTTCAGCCACCACGGCCAACCCCAAGGGTATCTTGATCCTGCGCGAATATGACCCTGCCGAAGTGCGTGACGGCGTGACCGGCCCGCCGCAGGAACGGGTCGTGTTCACCATTGACCTGACGTCGGCGGACGGGCTGTTTTCGGCGGGCAAGTTCATGGTGCAGGACGGCGACCTGATCTATGGCACCGAAAGCGCGCTGGTTCCGGCCCTGACGATTGTGCGTCTGGCCTCGACCCTGCAGTCGATCACGAATTAGCGTCAGAACAGCGCAATATCATCGGCAAGGGTGGCGTAATCCGTCACCCCGTCGATCCGCAGGATGTCGCCGTTCCCGAAATCAATGGTCACGCGCGATCCGTCCTGCGTGCCATAGAGCAGCAGCAAATCTGCGGCCGAGGTCAGCCCCGTCCACAGCCGCGCATCCAGAACGATCCGGTCGATGCTCTGTTCGAAATCGCTGATCAGGTCGCGGCCAGCGTTGAAGATGAAAGTATCCGCACCCGCCCCACCGGTCAGCACGTCGTCGCTGTTGCCCCCGTCAAGCCGATCGTCACCACCGCCGCCGATCAACAGGTCCTGCCCGTCACCGCCGCGTAGATCGTCGTGTCCGTCAGCACCGAGCAGGATATCCGCACCGGCCCCGCCAGTCAGGATGTCATTGCCGCTGCGCCCAAGCAAAAGATCCGCCCCATCCCCGCCGATCAGCAGGTCATTGCTGTCAGTGCCGGTCACGACCCTGTCAGCGCTGGGGGGTGCGGCCGGCTGGTTCAGCAATGCGTCGCGCAGCTCTGTGATCTTGCTTTCGACCAAGGCACGCTTGGCGACCTGCATCGAAAATGGCCCGCCGGGATCAGCGGGGCTGTCGGGTGGTGTCGGCGTCAGCGCGGGCGGCGGCGTGGCAGGCCCCGGAGAGCCGGGGCTAAGCGTGGCGGGCAGGCGCATCCCGCCCAGCACATCGGCATTCGTCAACAGCCGATAGTCAAACAGATTGCCATCGGCGCTGTGGATGATCAATTCTTCGTTGCCATAGCGGATGATGAACCCTGTGGGCGTGATGGCCATCGTCAGCTGGCTGATGTCGCGCAGCATCGGCCAACCCGACAGGTCCAGCCGGTCTTCGCCCAAGGTGAAATCGGTGATCGTATCTGTTTTACCATCTGCGACGAGGATGAAAACATCCGCCCCCGGCCCACCCGTCAAGATGTCTGACCCCGCCCCGTCGTGCATGATATCATTGCCCGCGCCGCCAAAGATCTGGTCGTCACCAGCCCCTCCCAGCAGAATATCATCGCCCCCTGTGCCGGTCAGCACCCCGCCCGCAAGGGTCGCTGTCGCCGTGATCCCCGTCCCGCCGGTGTCGAGCCGCAATTGCGTGATCCCCGGTTCGCTGCTGCTGGCCACAAAGATATCCAGCCGGTCCTCGTGTCCGCGCGCGGCGATGGCGCTGACATTGTCCAGCCCGATGGCTGTCGTATCCTCGATATGGGCCAGCGCCACCAATTGCCCGCCGGGCAACAGCGCAAAGACGGATATGCCGTCATCTGCGCCGCCCGCGATGACATAGCTGCGCCCGCCTTCGGTCACGATTTCCAGCGCGGTGACCCCGCCAAAGCGGGTGTGCAACGTGTCCAGCAGATGGTCTCGGATGGTCAAGGCGCCCTGCGCGCCTACCTCGATCACGGTCAGGCTGCTGCTGCCTGCCGCCGCCAGCACAAGATAGGTCACCCCCGCGACCACGACTGTCTGCATCGCGCTGGCATCGGCGATCCACAGCCCGGTCTCTGCCGTCAATGCAGCGATTTCCGATAGGCTGCCGGTGGCATCGACCTGCCAGCCTGTCAGCCGGTTGGTCGCATCCACCGTATAGATAAACCCCCCCGCTGCGGTGATTGCGGTGACTGGTCCGCTGGTCGGTATCGTCGCCAGCGCGCCGATAAACTGTCCGGCGGCATCGAACTGCCAGCCAGCGATCCCCGCCTGTCCTGCAATCCCGCCATAGACGAATTGCGCGCCCCCCTGTTGCACCACCAGATCGGGGCGAAAGCCTGCGAAAATGGGCAAGGTGTCAATCACCTGCCATTGCCCGCCTGTCAGGCTGATTTGCTGAAACGCACCATCCGTGCCACCGCCGGTCAAAAGCACCGGCCCCGCAGCGGAATCAAGCGTCAGGACAGACCCGCCACCGCCCGCCACATCGCCGCCATCCAGCCTGCGCAAGGCACCGGTGTCCAGCACCGGACCGCTGATGTCCCAGCTTTGCAGCGCACCGTCAAAACGGGTGATCCCGACAAGATTGTCGGTGCCGTCAAAGCGGACAATGTCCAGATCAGTGATCCGCGACCATGTAGATGCATCAGGAATGGTCAGATATCTGACCGGAACAAGCGTGGACATCTTCAATCCCCCCCAGGATCGGCGTTGTCGATTTGTTCAGACTCGTGAACATCGCGGTCTGTCGCATGGCTGAATTGCGGCGGCACAATGGTTCTTGTCGCGCATTTCGTTCAATTGCCTCTGATCGGGCCGCGCGCTAGAACAACACAACCACAGCAGGAGAGGTCATGCCCCCCCAATTCGGCACCAGCGGGCTGCGCGGCCTTGTCACCGACCTGACACCGGCGCTTGTCACGGATTATGTCCGCGCCTTTGCCGCGACCTGCCCGATGGGAACGGGTTTGTTTGTTGCACATGATCTGCGCCAATCCTCGCCCGCTTTGGCGGCGGTGGTGGCGCAGGCCGGTCAGGCGGCGGGGCTTGCTGTCACGCGATGCGGTCCTGCGCCGACGCCGGCGCTGGCGCTGGCCGCGATGCAGGCGGGTGCGGCGGCGGTGATGGTCACCGGCAGCCATATTCCAGCAGATCGTAACGGTTTGAAATTCTACACCCCCACGGGCGAGATTACCAAGGACCAAGAAGCCGCAATCCTGACAGGCTTGGGCGCTGCCCGCACGGTTTTGTCAGGGCCGCAGCCGCAGATCATGGATGTCGGGCCTGCCTATTCCGCGCGCTATATCGCAGCGTTCGGCAGCGGTCTGTCAGGGTTGCGCTTGGGGCTTTATGCCCATAGCGCGGTTGGCCGCGACCTGATGGCGGACCTGCTCACAGCGCTGGGCGCAGAGGTTGTCATGTTGGGACGGTCCGCCGATTTCATCCCCGTCGATACCGAAGCCGTCGATTCCGACACCAAGGCAAGCCTTGCCGCTTGGGCGCACGATCACGCCATCGCGGCGATCCTGTCCACCGATGGCGATGGCGACCGCCCGCTGATGACGGATGAAAGCGGGGCCGTCATCGCAGGCGACATCATGGGCCAGATCACGGCGGCCTGTATTGGGGCGCGGCATGTGGTGACGCCGGTGTCGTCCAACAGCGGTGTCCAAGACCTTGGTTTCGCGCAGGTGCGGCGCACGCGCATCGGATCGCCCCATGTGATTGCCGCGATGCAGGCGCTGGGTGGCGATGTGGTTGGGTACGAGGCGAATGGCGGCTTTTTGCTGGGCTTTGACGCGCAGGGGCCGCGGGGTCAGCTGCCGGCCTTGATGACCCGCGACGCGATGCTGCCGATGCTGGCGGTTCTGGCCGCAGGCAAGGGTGCGCCGGTGTCGCGCCTGATCGCAGCACAGCCTGCACGGTTTACCGCCGCCGACCGGCTACAGCAGGTTCCGACAGATGCATCGACGGCGCTGGTCGCTGCCCTGCGCGATAACCCACAGGATCGCGCGACCTTTGTTGCCGCCCTTGGCCTTGTGGAACGCAGCATCGATTTGACAGACGGGCTTCGCATTGCCTGCACAGATGGCCGGATCGTGCATCTGCGCCCTTCGGGCAACGCCCCCGAACTGCGGCTTTATGTCGAGGCGGCAACACCCGCAGCGGCGGCATTGACGCTGCAGGCTGGTTTGACCCTGCTGCGCGACATGGTTGACAGGCTGGTCAGGTGACATTGCCCGCCGGACCCGTCAGGATCGCGCGGCTGACGCGCATCAAAAGCGCCCCATCGTCGATCTCGGTCCCGACGTCCTTGTTCTTCATGTCGATGGACAGGAACGAATGGCCATGCACGCAAGACCACAGGATATAGGCGCAGCTGAGCACCTCGGGATGATCCAAAGGCAAATCCCGCGCGGCGGCCACCTGACCAATCACGAGGCCAAAGCAATTATCGCCTTTTTGCTGCAATTCGGGGGCGTTTTCATGCCCTTCGGTCAGGCCAAACACCAGCCGGAACACACCGGGCTGCGCCCTGGCAAAGTCCACATAGGCCTGCCCGATTGCCGCCACAGCCTCTAGCGATCCGGTGGGATGCGGGTCTGCGGCCGCGGCCATCGCGGCATGCAGACGGTCCATCGCCTCGCCGGCGACGCCGCGCAGAATTTCGTCACGATCCTTGAAATGCTTGTACGGCGCGGCGGAACTGACGCCTGCGCGACGCGCGGCTTCCGCCACGGAAAACCCGTCGGGTCCGTGGGTTTCGACCAGATCGCGCACGGCGGCGATCAATTGCGCCCGCAGATCACCGTGATGATAGGCGGCTCTGGGCGGCACGCCTGTGTCGGTCGTTCCGGCCTGTCGCGTGTCATCGGACATGATAGGCGGCCTTTCTGCATTCTGGGGCAAGCGCGGCATGAAACGCCCGAAAAGTTAGCAATACTTACATCTCGTGACAACACGCGGTCATGCGAACCATCGCTGATCTTGGTGCGTTTGGAAACCTCTTGCAGAAGTAAGTGATTCTCACTTATGTAAGTGATGCTAACTTAGAAGGGCCGCGCCATGACCCAATCTGTGCCATCAACCTTGCGCCGCGTGATGACGTTGGGTCTGACGCTCGCGGTCTTTGGCGGCGCGGGTGCCGCGGTCTATGCCGGTTTCGCGGTGATTTCGGCCCAAGGCGATGCAGGTGCTGTATCGCGCGCGCCTGCGTCCATTGTTGCCGCGATGCAGATCGACATCGCCGACAGCTATACCGTCACCCGCAGGTTCACCGGCCAGATCGAGGCCGCAACCCAGATTGATCTGGCGTTCGAATTTGGTGGCCGTGTGACCGAGGTGCTGGTGGACGAGGGTGATGTGATCGCCCAAGGCACCGTTCTGGCGCGTCTGGACACCAGCGCGCTGATGCCGCAACGCGCGGCACTCGAGGCGGATCTCGAAGCTCTTGCCGCGGATGCCGCATTGGCGCGCCTGACGCTGGCGCGCAATGACACGCTGGCAGATCGCGGTTTCCGGTCGGTGGCGGCACAGGACGATGCCCGCCTTGCCTTGACCCGCGCCGAGGCGGGGATGGCAGCGACACTCGCACGGATCGCCGGCGTCGATGTGCAGATCGACAAATCGGCCCTGATCGCCCCCTTTGACGCGCGCATCGGTGCGCGCCGTGCGGATGCCGGCCAAACCGTGGCGGCGGGGCAAAGTGTGCTGATGCTGTTCGATGCCGCACCCGCGCGGGCGCGGATCGGCCTGCCACCTGCACTGGCGGCGGATTTGCAGACCGGCGACAGCGTCATGGTCGAGATTGGCGGCAGCACGCATGCCGCGACCATCCGCCAGATCCGCCCCGATCTTGACCCCGGCACCCGCAGCCGGTCTGTTATTCTGGACTTGCCGGCCGGTCTTGACACCGTGATGGGGGACACATTGGCGCTGGTTCTGGCACAGGTCGTGCCGGAACCGGGGTTCTGGGCCCCGCTCTCGGCCCTGCGCGAAGGCGCGCGCGGCAGCTGGTCGGTCATGGCGCTGCAAACCACACCGGACGGCGACCGTACCCTGCCCGCCGCTGTCGAGGTGATCCACAGTGACGGCACACAGGTCTATCTGCGCGGCCTGTTGCCCGCAGGCGCGCGGATCGTGGCGCAAGCGCCTGATCGCATCGCCCCCGGCCAGATCGTGCAGCTTGCTGCCAACCCGCAGGAGTAACCGGCATGGACACGCTGTTCTTTCGCCAGCCTCGCCTTGTGGTGCTGGCGCTTTTGGTGATCCTGTCGGCGGGGGTGTCGTCGCTCGCGTCCATCGGGCGCCAAGAAGACCCGACCATCACCAATATCTTTGCCACGGTCACGACCGTCTTTCCAGGTGCCGACCCTGCCCGGGTCGAGGCGTTGGTGACGGCCAAGATCGAAACCGAACTGCGCGCGATCCCCGAAATTGCCGAGGTTGCATCGACATCTGCCACCGGCGTGTCGGTGATTGCGGTCGAACTGGAGGAAACGATCAATCCTGCGATGATCGAACAGATCTGGGCGCAGGTCCGCGATGGCGTGGCCGATGCACGGCGCGATTTTCCCGCAGGTGTGCGCGAACCCGCCTTCGACAGTGACGGTGCGGGCGGCTATGCCGCGATCTTTGCGCTGACCATGCCCGACGGTTTCAGCCCGACCCGTGCCGCCCGCGAGGCAGAGGCACTGGCCGATATCCTGCGCCGCGTGGCGGGCACGTCCTTGGTCGATCTGCACGGCCTGCCAGAAGAAGAAGTGCTGGTCACGCTGGCTCCTGACCGGATCGCCGCGCTGGGCATGACGGCCGATCAGGTATCAGCCGCGATCCGCGCTGCCGATGCCAAGGTGCAGGCGGGCCGGTTGCGCGCCGAGGAAACCGATCTGGTGCTGGGCATCAGTGGCGAGATCACCTCGCTGGACCGTCTGCGCGCGGTCGTGCTGCGCGAAGATGGCCAAGGCCGCGTGACCCTGCTGGGCGATGTGGCCAGCATCACGCGCGGCCCCCGCGCCCCCGTGGCCGAGGCTGCGTTTTTCCAAGGGCGCCCTGCGATCCTTGTGTCGGCCAAGCTGGCCGAAGGCTTGCAGGTGGACCGCTGGATGGCGGGCATCCGCGCTGGTGTGGCGGCACAGGCGCAGACCCTGCCATGGGGTCTGGCGATTGAGACGGTTTTTGACCAGAGCAGATACACCATCGACCGGCTGGCAGAGGTGGGCCTCAACATGGCCATCGGCGTGGCCCTGGTCGTGGTGGTTTTGTTGGTCACCTTGGGCGCGCGGTCTGCCTTGATCGTGGCGATGGTTCTGCCGGTGGTCACGTTGGCTTCGGTTGCAACGCTGAACGCGCTGGCGGTGCCGATCCACCAGATGAGCGTCACCGGATTGATCGTGGCGCTGGGCCTGTTGGTGGACGCGGCCATCGTGATGACCGACGAGGTCGGCAAACGCCTGCGCGCGGGGATGTCACGGCTGGATGCCGTCGCAGGATCGGTGCGCAGGCTGACAATGCCGCTGGCGGCCTCGACCGTTACGACGATCCTGTCGTTCATGCCGCTGTTGCTGTTGCCGGGGCCAGCGGGGGATTTCGTGGGGTCCATCGCCATCGCGGTGATCGTGATGCTCGGCTGGTCCTTTGTCGTTGCGGTCACCATCACGCCTGCGATTGCTGGATATTGGCTGGTGCCGGCTGATGGCGTCGCTGCGCGCGAAGGGCTGTTGATGCGCGGCTTTCGCGCGACACTTGCGCTGTCGTTGGCCAATCCGTGGCGCACTGTCGCGCTGGCGCTGGTGCTGCCGGTGCTGGGCTTTGCGTCACTGCCCGGCCTGACGCCACAATTCTTTCCCGGCGTGGAGCGTGACCAGTTCCATATCGAAATGGACCTGCCCGCCGGCACCAGCCTTGTCGAAACCCTGCGTGTGGTGCGCGCGGTCGATGCGGTTCTGGCTGCCGAAGGGGACATCCTTGACGTCGCATGGGTCGTGGGCCGGTCCGCGCCTGCATTCTATTACAACATGGTCGGGGGCCGCGATCAGGCCCCCGCCTTTGCCGAGGCGCTGATCCGCACAGCATCACCTGCCGCCACGGCGCGGCTGCTGCAAGACCTGCAAACCGACCTGCCGCCGCGGTTTTTGCAAGCGCGGTTCGTCATCCGTGGCCTGACCCAAGGGCCGCCCGTGAATGCGCCCGTCGAATTGCGCCTTGTCGGGCAGGATATCGACGCGCTGCGCGCCACGGGCGATGATCTGCGCGCGCGGCTGGCCACTGTGTCCTCTGTGGCCTTGGCGCGCAGCGGCGTGGCGGGCGGCGCACCCAAACTGACGCTGGATGTGGACGAGGCCCGCGCACGGTTGCTGGGCCTCGATCTTGGCCAGATTGCCCGCCAGATGGAGGCCGGGCTGGAAGGTGTGACCGGTGGCTCGCTGCTCGAAGGGACCGAGGACTTGCCGGTGCGTGTCCGTCTTGGCGCGGGGTTGCGCGGTGATCCGGTGGCCATCGGTGATATGCCGATCCTGCCACCCGATGCGGCGCAGATCGCGGCGGCGGGCCAGTTTCCCGCGGTGCCATTATCCACGTTGGGCACGCTGCGACTGGCGCCCTCCGCAAGTACGATCAGCCGCCGCAACGGCGAACGGATCAACAATGTGCAGGCCTTCTTGATGCCGGGCGTGTTGCCCGCCGTGGCGCTGGCCGAGGCGATGGCGCTGCTTGATGCGGATGGTTTCAGCTTGCCACAGGGGGTCAGGCTGGAAACGGGGGGCGATTCCGATGCGCGCGACAGCACGGTGCGGGCCTTGGTCGCGCCTTTGGGGCTGATCATCACCCTGTCCATCGCGGTTGTGGTGATGACGTTCAATTCCTTCCGCCTGACGTTGATCGCCTTTGCCGTGGCCGGCCTGTCGGCGGGGCTGTCGATGCTGGCGCTGGCGGTGTTCAACTATCCTTTCGGGATTACAGCGATCATCGGTGTGATCGGGTCCATCGGGGTGTCGATCAACGCGGCATTGATCGTGTTGTCGGGGCTGCAACAGGATGCGCGCGCCCGTGTGGGTGACCGCGCCGCGATGGTCGATGTCGTCGCCGGATCGGCGCGGCATATCACCTCGACCACGATCACGACGGTCGGAGGTTTCCTGCCGCTGATCCTTGGCGGTGGCGGGTTCTGGCCCCCTTTCGCGATGTCGGTCGCAGGTGGCGTGGCGCTGTCGGTGACGCTGGCCTTTGCCTTTACGCCGCAGATGTTCGCCCTGACCCTGTCGCGCGGCCAGCGGGTGGATGAGGCTGGTAACGACACCAAAGCGGGCCGTTTGACCGCGTGAGCGCAAAGTCATCACAAGCAAAAGCCATGCCTCTATCACAGACCAGCCCCCTTTCACGCCGCTTTGGCCCCACGGCACTGATCACCTGTGCCAGCGACAGGATCGGGCGTGCCTTTGCTGTCGCGCTGGCATAGGGCGCTGACCTGGCCTGTTATCTGGCGGGGTCGGCACCGTCGATGTCGAACCTGTCCGCCATTTCCGGCGAGATGACACCCGCATGCAGCGCCAGCAGGATCAGCTTTTCGTCGAAAGGCGCGGCCCCCGCGATGGCGGCAGAAATGCGCTGTTCGGTGCGCTCGGCGGCTTTGGTGCCATTGACCGCCACAAATTGCGCCTGATCCAGCACGCAATAGGACAAAAGCTGTGCTGCATCGGCCATGGCCGTGGCCCGGTCCGTTGCGTCACCATGTTTGCGGTGCAGTTGCAGGATCGTCAGCTTGACCGGTTCGGGGATCAGCAACGGATGCAGCCCCGCCGTCTTGAGCGCCTCATCAAGGGCCGTCAGTTCCGAGGACCGGCCGAACATGTCGAAAAATCGCAGCATGGTTTCTGGTAACAGGTTCCGCTGCGGCCTGCACGCAATCCTTGCGCCCTGCGCTGCCTGTCAGGTCACAACCGGCCCGATGCGATGATCCGTTGCAAGAACGCTTTTGTGCGCGGCTCTTGCGGGGTGCCGAACAGGCGGTCGGGCGTGTCCTGTTCCAAGATCACGCCGCCATCCAGAAACGCGACCCTGTCCGCGCAATCGCGCGCGAAACCCATTTCATGGGTGACGATCATCATGGTCATGCCGTCATCTTTCAGGCCACGGATGATCGCCAGCACCTCGCCCACCAGTTCAGGGTCGAGCGCGGCGGTGATTTCATCCAGCAACAAGACATCGGGGCGGGTCATCAAGGCCCGGGCGATAGCCACGCGCTGTTGCTGGCCGCCGGACAATTGTTCGGGATAAGACGTGGCAAACCCCGCCATGCCGAACCGTGCCAGTACGTCGCGGCCGCGGTCTTCGGCCTCGGCGCGCGACTGGCCATGCACGCGGCGGGGGGCCAGTGTGATATTGTCCAGCACGTTCATATGCGCAAACAAGTTATAGGATTGAAACACGATGGCAGCGCGTTTTTGCAACCCTGTCTTGCCAAAGCTGGGGTCATCGACAGGCACGCCGTCCAGCCGGATCGTGCCGTAATCATGCGCGACCAGCCGGTTGACGCAGCGCAAAAGGGTGGATTTTCCTGATCCGGACGCGCCGATCAGACAGACCACCTCATGCGGTGCGATGCGCAGGCTGACACGGTCCAGCACCAGTTTTTCACCGAAATATTTGGTGACGGTGTCGATATCGATCATGGGGGGGATCATTGTGTCATCCGGCGATTTGCAGGCGACGTTCGCGGTCGCGCCGTGTCAGGTAATCGGCCAGCCGCGCCATCGGGATGGTTGCCAGCAAGAACAGCGCCGCCGCCACGATCAGCGACGAATAATTAAAGGTGGTGGCGGTGTAAATCTGCGCCTCGCGCACCGCATCGCGCACGCCGATCACCGACAGCAGCGCCACATCCTTTTGCAAGGCGACGACAATATTCATCAGCGCCGGCACCACATTGCGCAGCGCCTGCGGCAGGATCGCATAGCGCAGGGTCTGCCATTCGCTGAGCCCCAGTGACTTGGCGGCAGCGCGCTGGCCTTCATGCACGGCGTCGATACCAGAGCGATAGATTTCCGCGACATAGGCGGCATAGCTCAGCACCATGGCGAAAGCGCCCCAGAACAGGCCGGAATTGGGCAGACCCGGCAGGTTCAGCGCGGGGATGCCAAAGCCGAACAAAAGCACCAGCAGCAGCGCCGGCACGCCACGGAAAATGTCGATATAGATCACCACCATCAGCCGGAACGGCGCGAACCACGGCGCGCGCAAGCTGCGCACGACCGCCAGCACCAACGCCCAGACCAGCACGCAGGCCAGCACCGTCAGCCAGACCTGCATATTCACCCAGAACCCTTGCAACACGCGCGGAAAGGCCGCGATCATGGCGTCGATGCTGAAAAATTGCAGCTTGATGCGCGGCCATTGCGCGGCCGAGGTGACCACCCAAGCCATCAGGCCAAAGACCACGACAACGCTGATCCCGCCGATGGCTGTAGGGATCATCGCTTGTTTCCAGTTGAAACCACGGCGAGGCGGCGGCGGGGGTGGTCCCCGCCGCGCCGGATCATGGGCCGCAGCTTGTGGCGCGGCGGCAGGGCTATCGGTCATTCCGCGATGATCGGCAGGTCCGGATCAGCGACCAGATAGGTTGCGATCAATTCCTCCACGACGCCGCGTGCGATCACCGCGCTCAGCGCCTCGTCAACCCATGGCACCAGCGGGCTGCCGAGTTCGAACAACAGGCCGTGGCCGCTGTCGTTTTCATCGGCGGGGACAAGGGCGACGATGCTGGCATCAGGCACCTGCACGGCGGTCATGAACAGCGCGGTCGGCAAAGCGGCCAATGTCGCGTCGATCTGGCCAGCCTGCAGCGCCTGAAACACATCGACCTGTTCGTTATAGATCGCGGCATCGGTCACGCCGAGGATATTCACAAGGTAATCGTTGTCGGTCGTCCCGATCACCGCCCCCCAGCGCAGACCGCGCAGGTCCGCGAAACTGGTGGCGGTTTCGGCGGCGGTGCCGGGCAGGGCGATGACTGCCTTGTCAGGCTGGAAATAGACCTGACTGAAACTGACGACTTGTTTGCGCGGTTCGGTCACAGAAATCTGCTGGATCGAAAAATCGTAGGGTTTGGCGCCTGGCGCAATCGTTTGGTCAAACGTCTGACCAACCCAGACCACCTGTTCGGGAGCAAAACCCATTTCGGCGGCCAATGCATAGACAAGCCCGTTTTCGAACCCTTCGCCACCGGCGGGATCGTTGCTCAGCATCCACGGCGGATAGACCGGATCACCGGTGCCGACGGTCAGGAAACCGGGCGTTGTCAGGCGCGGGTCCATCGGCGTGTTGTCCTGTGCGTGGGACATCAGCGGCAAGGCTGCGACAAGCGCCCCCGCGAACAACGCCAGCGCCCCACGTCGCGCTGTGTTGATCATGTAATCCGTCATGAATGATCCTTTCATCTGTGCCAACATCCCCCAAATGGCGTGCGGTTGCGCCAATTTGCCTGCTTGGGCGCGCGGGTCAAGCGTCATGCGGCACGCCAATGGCCTTCCCCTGCCATGCCGCGCATCAAGGATCATCGTTTGCCCGAAAACTTTGCAAACCGCAGGCCGCGGCGGGCTAGCCCTCGGATGGCACCAGCCGCAGCAGTGGCGCATCATCGCCATCAGTCAGGACATAGATATAGCCGTCCTGTGGCCCGACCGCCACATCGCGGATGCGATAGCCTGCGCCGTCAAGCACGCGTTCGGGGTCCGATACCTGCGCGCCATCGACGGGAAAGACGCCAAGATACCGGTGGAACAGGTTGCCGACCAGCAGATGCCCTTGCCAGTCGGGAAAGGCGTCACCGTCATAGAAGGTCATGCCAGAGGGCGGGAAATGGTCGTTTCGACCGGGACCCGAATGATAGGCGGGGGCAACGAAACCGTCACCATCCTGATGGGTGGGCGCAAATTGTTCACCGGTGCGGTAATCCACGCCATAGGCGGCCAGCGGCCAGCCATAGTTTTCGCCGCGCGCGACGATGTTGATCTCGTCGCCGCCAGCCTCGCCATGTTCGGCCAGCCAGATGTCACCGGTGTCCGGATGCACGGTCATCGCCTGAATATTGCGATGCCCGTAGGACCAGATCGCAGGGGCCGCGTTTTCGATGTCCACGAAAGGATTGTCATCCGGCACTGTGCCATCCAGCGTCAGGCGGATCACGCTGCCGTTCTCGCTCGACAGGTCCTGCGCGATATGGTCGGGGCCGAAAGCCTTGGAGTTGCGGTCGCCGGTGCCCATGTAGATGTGATCGTCATGGATCACGATGCGCGATCCGTAATGCGCGTTGCTGGCAATGCCGGGGCTGACCTGGAACAGGGTTTCGATATCGGTCACGGTCCCTGCCAGACGGTCAAGCTTACCGCGCCCCAGATGGGTTGTCGTCCCACCTGCGACGCTGCCGGCCCATGTCATGTAGATCACGTTGCTGTCGGCGAAATCGGGGGCAAGGGCCACATCCAGCAACCCGCCCTGACCTGCGGTGCTGACATCGGGCGCGCCGTCGAGTTCGGAGACCGCGCCGCTGGCCGCATCATAAAGCAGAAAGATCCCGCCCCGTCCCGTCATCAGGATATCGCCGCTATCGGGCAGGAATGTCATCGCCCAAGGCTGGTCCAGACCTTTGGCCAGCGTTTCGACATCATAGGATTGCGCCAGAACAGGTGCGCCTGCGATCAGCGCAAGGACAAAGGTCAGCGTGGTGGTCGTTTTCATCTTGAACCCTTTCGTTTCACGATATTCGGAGCGGCAACCTGTGCTTGCAAGGCGTGTTTCATCACAAAGACGCCAGTCACCGCGTGACCGGATCACGGCTTGGGACTTTACTTGGGGCTGCGGTTGGTCTCAAAAGTGGGGATGAAGGTTCTTTTGGTTGAAGATAATCACGATATTGGCGAGGCTGTCGAACGACGGCTGCGCATGGCGGGCCATGTCGTGACATGGAACCGGACTGGCGATGATGTCGTCGCCATGCTGGACCATGACCCTGTTGATGCGGTTATTCTGGACCTGATGCTGCCTGCGGCGGATGGCATTGCGATCCTGCGCCAGATCAGACGCCAGCAGCGCGATCTGCCCGTGCTGGTCATTACCGCAAGGGCCGAGATCGACGACAAGGTCAGCCTGCTGGACCTTGGCGCAGATGATTATCTGGTCAAACCCTTTGATATGCGCGAGATGGAGGCGCGGTTGCGCGCGCTGGTGCGCCGCCCCGTCGGGCAGTTCACATCGGTTTTGCAGCTGGGCGATCTGGAGCTGGATCCGGCCAGCCGGATCGTCAGGCAGGCCGGACAGCTGATTGATCTGGGACGCCGGGAATTCGGCCTGCTCGAAGCGTTGATGACACAGGCGGGCCGCGTCGTGACCCGCGAAAGGCTGATGTCGCGCCTGTCGCATCTGGATGATGGCGGATCGGAAAATGCGCTGGAATTGCTGGTGTCGCGCCTGCGCCGCAAGATCGCGGCCAGCAATGTCGAAGTCGTCACCATGCGCGGTGTCGGCTATATGGCGCGGGTGGTGGCGGATGCGCAGACCTAGCCCGCCATCCCTGCGCCGCCGTATCCTGATATTGGCGGCGTCGATGCTGCTGGGGGCGGCTGGGCTGCTGATGACCTTCATCTCGGACTACGCCAATCGCGCTGCTGATCAGGCGCTTGATCGCCTGTTGTCGGCCGCTGCGCTGTCGATTGCCGGTGCCGTTCTGGTCGAGGATGGGGCCGTGGTGGTTGAAATGCCCTTTGCCGCCTTTGCGATGGTGTCGGGCGAGGAACGGGTTTTTTATACCGTGCTAGGCCCGCAAGGCGAACATGTCACGGGTTATCGGGACCTTGCGCCCGATACGCCCTTGGCCACGACGGTTGATCCGGTGTTTTCCGATATCCGCCACAATGGCGAACCTGTCCGCATGGTCCGGCTGGGGCGGCTGATTTCAACCGCGCAAGGCACCGGCTGGGTCACGATCAGGGTGGCTGAAACCCGTGGCGCGCGTGCCGCATTGGCCGCCGAGATTGTGGGGGCGGCACTGGTGCCGGTCGGGGTGCTGACGGTGCTGGCGCTGGCGCTGGTCTGGATCGTGATCGGGCGCGCCTTTGCGCCGCTTGCGGTGATCGACCGCGCCTTGCGGCAGCGGCAGCCCGACGATCTGTCGTCGCTGGACGTGCCGGTGCCGGTCGAGGTGCAGCGCCTTGTCGGGGGGTTGAACAATTTCATGGGCCGGTTGGAACAATCCACCGCGCGGATGGGCGGTTTGGTGGCCGAAGCCGCGCATCAGGTGCGCAACCCGTTGGCGTCATTGCGGGCGCAATCAGAAATGGCGCTGGATGAACCCGACGCCGCACAATTGCGGGCGCGTGTCGGGCGCATCCACACCTCTGCGGTCGAGGCAAGCCATCTGGTGACCCAGCTTTTGATGGATGCCACCATTTCCCACCGGATGGAAACCGAACAAAGGCGCCCAATCTCGATCACTGCCCTTGTGCAAGAGGTGGTGGACAGGCTGGACCCTGACCTGCGTCCGCGTGTCGGCACCGATATCGGCGCTGGCACCGATACGATCGTCGTAAATGGCGACCGTGTTGGTTTGCGCGAAATGCTGCGCAACCTGATCGACAATGCGCTGGCCTATTCATCGGGCGATATCCAGATCGCGGTGGCAACACAGACCGGTGGCATGGTGCGGCTGGTGGTGCGGGACAGGGGGCCGGGGATCACGGATGCCGACAAAGCCCGTGTGCTGCAACGTTTCGTGCGCGGCGAAGGGGCCAGCGGCACTGTCGGGTCCGGTCTGGGCCTTGCCATCGCGCAAGGCGTGGTGGCGGGACATGGTGGCACGCTGACCCTGTCGGACCGCGCCGGTGGCGGGCTGGAGGTCATCGTCGCCCTGCCGGTCGAAGACGCGGTGCAAATCGCCCTCCCCCGCGCAAGGCGTTTGGGCGCTGTGGGGGCCGTGCTGCTGGCTTTTGCCCTGTCCACGCTGGGCGCGCCCCGTCCTGCATCGGCCGATGCGATCCTTTTCCCCGCACCCGCCGCCGAAACGCAGCGCATGGCCATTGCAGGTACAACCGATACCGCGTTGTTCGCACCTTATATTGCGGCGTTTCAGGCCGAAAATCCGGGTGTCGCCGTGACCTATCTGGAACGGGACAGTCTGGCGCTTTACGATGGGTTCCTGGCAGGCACGCTGGACCCCGCGCCTGATGTGCTGATCTCGTCGGCGTCTGATCTGCAGATGAAGCTGGCCAATGACGGCCATGCGCTGGCCTATCAATCCGCCTGGCTGGAGGCGCTGCCCGCTTGGGCGCAATGGCGGGCCGAGGTGATCGGCTTTACCTATGAACCCGCCGTCATCATCTATAACCCCCGCCTGATGCCGCCCGGCACGCAGCCGCGTACGCATCTGGATCTGGCGGTGCTGCTGGAAGAACAGCCCACCCGTTTTGCGGGGCGTGTCGCCACCTATGACATCGAACGCAGCGGGGTCGGGTATCTGCTTGCCTCGCAGGACCAGCAGATTTCATCGCAATTCTGGCGGCTGGCGGCAGCGTTCGGGCGGGTCCGCGCAAGGTTGAGCGATTCGAGCCCCGCAATTCTGGACAGCGTCGCCAGTGGCGAGCTGATCTTGGGGTATAATGTCTTGGGGTCCTATGCCTTTGCGCGGCAGGCGGCGGGCGCGCGCATCGGGATCATCGTGCCGGATGATTACGTTCTGGTGCTGACGCGCAGCATGGTTATTCCGCGCACGGCACCAAACCCCGATCTGGCGCGCGCGTTTGTGGATTTCGCGCTGTCGCCGGCCGGTCAGCGCGTGGGCGCGGGGCCATCGGCGCTGGGCGCGATCATACCGGACAGCACGGGCACATGGACGCCGGAACGTATCTCGATGATGGGGACGGGTGTGATCCAGCCTATCGCGCTGGCACCGGTGCTGCTGGTGGCGCTTGATCCGCAGCGGCGCAGCCGGTTCCTGACCACATGGCAGGAAATCGTGGCACCGGGCCGGCCGTAACGGGCTGATGACAGGACGGTGACAGGAACCGCTGCTAGGCTTTGCCGCAGTCGGGCATGGGAGGTGCCGGAACTGGGGGGAAACCGCGACAGCACGCCTGTAGGCTATGGTTGCGCACCTGTTCCAAACATCTTCACGCTCCGCTCCGCGCTTGCGCGGTCATTTATATCCTTTGGGAGGAACATATGAAGAATTTTGGTATCGCGGCGTTTGTGGCCGCATCGGTCATGGCATCTGCCGCCGTGGCACAGGTATCCGAACTGCGCATCATGGCGCCTGCAGGCCCCGGTGGCGGCTGGGACCAGACCGCACGCACGATCCAGTCGACGCTGCAAAGCGAAGGGCTTGTGCCGAACATCCAGGTTGAAAACGTGGCTGGCGCCGGTGGCACCATCGGGTTGCAGCAATTCGTCAACCGGTCGACAGGTGATGCCGCTGCGACGATCGTCGGTGGCTATGTGATGGTCGGCGCGATCATCGCCAACGAAAGCAATGTGACGCTGAGCGATATCACCCCGCTGGCGCGCCTGACGGGCGAATATGTCGTCGTCGTGGCCAATGCCGACAGCCCGATCAACACTGCCGAAGACCTTGCCAACGCGCTGCGCAACGATATCGGTGGCGTGACCTGGGCCGGCGGGTCTGCCGGTGGCGTCGATCACATCGCGGCAGGCAAGTTCGCCCAAGTGGCGGGCGTGGCACCAGAGCAGATCAACTACATCCCCTATTCGGGCGGTGGCGAAGCACTGGCCGCGATCCTCGGTGGTCAGGTCAGCGTTGGTGTGTCTGGGTTCAGCGAATTTTCCAGCCAGATCGAGGCCGGAGCGCTGAAGGTTATCGGGATCACCGCGCCAGAGCGTCAGGCCTATCTGGATGCGCCGACCTTTGTCGAACAGGGTTTTGACGTCGATGTGCAGAACTGGCGCATGATCGCCGCCGCCCCCGGCATCAGCGACGCAGAACGCGCAGCCTTGCTGGATGTGATCGGCACGATGGCCGCATCGGACAAGTGGAACGCCGAACTGGAAACCAAGGGCTGGGTGAACACCTATCTCGCTGGTGACGATTTCGCGGCTTATCTGGCCGAACAGATCACCGCGACGACCGCGATCCTCGCCGATCTTGGAATCACCGAGTAATGTCGGGCGATCCGAAAAACCAAGCAGCCGAAGAGGACCTTCGGCTGCCTTTCGACGATGAGACCGGTCACGGCACAGGCAAACGCGATCTGGCGGGGTTGCTGATCGCGGTGGCCTTGTTCGGGCTGGCGATGGTCATCGTCAATGATGCGTCAGGCTATCCGATCCGCCGGTCCTATGCCAAGTTTGGACCAGAGATCGTGCCCTATCTGATCGCTGGTGGCATTTCTGTCATGGCCGTGATCACCGCCATCATGGCATGGCGCGGTGCGTTCGAGGCGCGTGATCCGCTGAACATCGGTGCTTTGTCATGGCTGGTCGGTGGCATCGTCCTCGAGATTTTCATGCTTTACGGCGGCACTGGATTCATCGCGGGGTCCGCCGTGCTGTTTGCCTTTGCTGCGCGTGCCTTTGGGCAAAAGACGCTGCCGCTCAATCTTGGGATCGGTCTTTTGTTGTCAACGCTGCTGTATCTGCTGTTCCGCTACGGGCTAGGGCTGTCGCTGCCTGCCGGTCCGGTCGAGCGGGCCATCGATCTTTTGCTGAGGTAAGCACATGGATACCTTCATTCTGCTGTTCGAGGGTCTGGCGACCGCGACGCAACCGTCGAACCTGATGTTCGCGTTGCTGGGCGTGATGCTGGGGACCGCCGTGGGCGTCATGCCCGGCATCGGGCCTGCGCTGACCGTTGCCTTGTTGCTGCCGGTCAGCCTGTCGTTCGGTGCGACCGGGTCGATGATCATGTTCGCGGGCATCTATTACGGGGGCATGTATGGGGGGGCGATATCGTCGATCCTGCTGAACACCCCGGGGGAAACCGCGTCGATTATGACCGCCCTCGAAGGCAACCGCATGGCCAAACGCGGTAAGGGCGGCAAGGCCTTGGGCGCTGCGGCCTTCGGGTCGTTCTTTGGCGGCATGTTCGCAACCTTGGGTCTGGCGGTTGTCGCGCCTTTCATGGTCATGGTCGCGCTGTCGTTTGGCACGGCGGAATATTTCGCGCTGATGGTCTTGTCCTTCATGACCGTTTCTGCGGCCTTTGGCGGGTCGATGTCGCGCGGGCTGACGGCGCTGTTCATCGGTCTGACCATCGGCATTGTCGGCACCGATAAATTGACAGGGCAGGTGCGCCTTGCCTTTGGCATACCGGAGATGAGCGATAACATTTCCATCGCCATCGTGGCTGTCGGGCTTTTTGCCATTGGCGAGACGATGTATCTGGCGTCGCAATATGTGAATCACAAGGAAAAGGCGCAGGCCGTGTCTGGGTCTGTCTGGCTGAACTGGGGCGATTTCAAGCGCTGCATCCGGCCCTATATCCGCGGCACCGGTCTGGGGTTCCTGTTCGGGCCATTGCCGACTGGCGGCGCCGAAATCCCGACCTTTCTATCTTATACCACCGAAAAACGTCTGGCGACCGGCGAAGCGCGCCGCGAATTTGACGAAGGTTTGGGTGCTATCGAAGGTGTGGCCGGACCAGAGGCCGCCAACAACGCTTCTGCCGCAGGGACGTTGATCCCGCTTTTGACGCTGGGTCTGCCCACCTCGGCGACGGCGGCGATGATGCTGGCAGGGTTCCAGCAATACGGGCTGCAACCCGGTCCGCTTTTGTTTACCAACAACGCGGATCTGGTCTGGGGGCTGGTGGCCAGCTTGTTCATCGCCAACCTGATGCTGGTCGTGCTGAACGTGCCGTTCATCGGCATCTGGGTGAAGCTTTTGACGATCCCGCGGCCATGGCTTTATGCGGGTATCTTGTGTTTCGCCACGCTGGGCATCGTCGGCGCGCAAGGCTCGCCTTTTGCCTTGATCCTGCTGCTTGGCTTTGGTCTGATCGGTTTCGTGATGCGGCGGTTCGGCTATCCTTTGGCCCCCGCGCTGGTGGGTGCGATCCTTGGGCCTTTGGCCGAAGAACAATTGCGCCGGGGGCTGATGATCAATCAAGGTGACTGGATGTTCCTGATCGAATCGCGGATCGCGCTGGCGATCTATGCGATTGCCCTGTTGTCGGTGTTCGGCCCCCGCCTGTGGGCGCTGGTGCGCAAAGCCAGCCGCAAGACCACCGCGGCCGCATGACCAGCTAAAGTCACCGCGCGATGCAGCGTCATGGATGCTGCGTCGCGCCTGCCGTTTTGGGGGCGATCCTGACCAAAAGTTTCGGCTAGACTGTGCAGGTGCCAACAAGGAATCGCCCGATGGCCCGTAGCTTTTCTGTCGATGTTCTGCGCGGCTTTGCGCTGCTTGGCATCGGAATTGTGAACCTGCCGTACCTTGCCCAACCGCTGGCGGCGCAGCTTGGCTCGCCCGAGGGCGGTTTGGACCTTGCCGCCAAAGGCATTGTCAGCCTGCTGTTCGAGGGCAAGTTCTTTGTGCTGTTCTCGTTCCTGTTCGGCTGGGGTTTCGGGGTGCAGCTGGCCTCTGCCGCGCGGGCGGGCCTGCCTGCGGGGCCGCCATTTCGCGCGCGGTTGATCGCGCTGGGCCTGTTTGGTGTCGCCCATGCAATATTGGTCTTTCCGGGTGATATTCTTTTGGCCTATGCGCTTCTGGGTGCGGGTTTGTGGACCCTGCGGGATGCGTCAGTGCCGCGCCTGCGGCGGATCGCGCTGTCGATGGTGCCGCTGGCGGCGCTTGCTTTTGGCGCACTCGGGTTTCTTGATGCGCTGTCTGGCGACATGGCGCAGGCTGAGGCTGCTTTGACGGGTGACGGATATCGTGGCAGCTATCTTGATGCGACAGCACAGCGGCTGGCCGACTGGCCTGTCACATTGGGCGTCGTGGCGCTGTTCAACGGGCCACTGGCCTTTGCGGCATTCTGCCTTGGGCTTGCGGCCTACAAATCAGGTTTTTTCGACGCGGGCAGTCCGGCGTTCTGCGTCCTTGCCAGACGCCTGCCCTTGCTGTTGGCTGTGGCCCTACCGGTGAACGGGGTCTACGCGGCGGCGATTCTTGGCTTTCTGCCCGATGGTGTGCCGACCTATCTGGGGTTTGCCGCGCTGGCGCTTGGCGCGCCGACACTCGCGGCAGTTTATGTGGTCATCGTGGTGCGCCTTGCGCCGCGGCTTGGTTTTCTGGCGCCTGTCGGGTCCATGCCGTTAACTGGTTATATTGTGCAGGGCCTGCTGGCGGGTGCCATCTTTCATGGTTGGGGGTTGGGGCTGTTCGACACGCTGGGCAATGCGGCACTGGTGGCAGTGGCTTGCCTGATCTGGCTGGTGGTGACGCTGGCGGCGATGCTCTGGCGGCGACGTTGGGCGCGTGGTCCGTTTGATGCAGCGCTGCGCGCAGCTGCGACACGGCTGGTCAGGGCCGTGTGACCGGCGATCAGGGCGCGTCATAGCCTTTGGGATTGCCTGATTGCCATGCCCAGGTGCTGGCGGTCATTGCATCCAGATTATGGGTGGCGCGCCAGCCGAGTTCTGCCTGCGCGCGCGCCGGATTGGCCTGCATCGCCGCGATATCGCCCGCGCGGCGGGGGGCTTGCACGGTCGGGATTGGCTGGCCGCAGGCGCGTTCAAAGGCGCGGACCATGTCGATGACGCTATAGCTTTGGCCGGTGCCGATGTTGAAAGGCCGCGCGCCGGGGGTGCGGGCGGCATAGTCGATCGCGGCAACATGCGCGCGGGCCAGATCGACGACATGGATGTAATCGCGCAGGCCGGTGCCGTCGGGCGTGTCGTAATCATCGCCAAATACCGTCAGCGCAGGGCGCAGCCCCACGGCCACCTGTGCGATATAGGGCATCAGGTTGTTGGGAATGTCCTTGGGGTCTTCGCCGATGCGAGCAGAGCCATGCGCCCCCACGGGGTTGAAATACCGCAGCAGCACCGCGCTGCGGGCCGGATCAGCGGCGGCCCAATCACGCAGCACCTGTTCGGCCATCAGTTTCGTTCGCCCGTAGACGGATGTCGGCCGTGTCGGATGCGCCTCGTCATAGGGCAGGTAATCGGGTTCGCCGTAAACCGTTGCCGACGACGAAAAGATGATCCGGCGACACCCCGCGCGGTCCATCGCATGTAGCAGCGCCAAGGTGCCGCCCACGTTGACATCGTAATAAGCCAGCGGTTTCTGCTGGCTTTCGCCCACAGCCTTCAGCCCCGCAAAATGCACAACGGCCTGTGGCACGAAATCCTGCATCACGCGGTCCAGCGTCGCGGCATCGCGCACATCGCCGCGCACATCCATCATCGTGCCGTTGGACAGGCTGCGCACACGGGTCAGCACCTCTGGCGTGGCATTGGTGTAATTGTCCAGCACGCAGACCTCGTGGCCCTGCGCCATCAGTTCGATCAGCGTGTGGCTGCCGATATATCCGGCTCCGCCGGTGACAAGGACGCGCATGCTTGGTCTTTCGTCGGGCCGCTAGTCGCGGGCATAGATGTCTTCATAGCGGATAATGTCATCCTCGCCCAGATAGCTGCCGGTCTGTGCCTCGATCAGGACCACCGGCACCTTACCGGGATTTTCCAGCCGGTGCGTTGCGCCCAGCGGGATGTAGACCGATTCATTTTCGGTCAGCAGCGTCACATTGCCATCGCAAGTGACACGCGCCGTGCCTTGCACCACGATCCAATGTTCGGCCCGGTGGTGGTGCGATTGCAGCGACAGCGCGCCACCTGCATGGACGACGATCCGCTTGACCTGAAACCGATCACCGATGGTAAGGCTTTCGAACCAGCCCCAAGGGCGGTGATCCTTGGGAAAGGTGTCGGCCTGACCTGCGCCTTGGGCTTTTAGCAGCGCCACTGCCTGTTTGACGTCCTGCGCGCGGCTTTTATGGGCGATCAGCACGGCGTCGGGCATCGCAACGGCGATGATGTCCTGCAACCCGATGCCCATGATCACCTGCCCGTCGTTCTCGGACCGCAGCAGCGTGTCTGCGCAATCAATCGCATAGGCGGGGCCGGACAGCGCCAGCCCGTCATTTTCGGTTTCGCGCCAGACCGCCGCCCAATCGCCCAGGTCCGACCAACGACCAGCATATGGGGCCACGCTCAGATTATCGGCCTGTTCCATGACCGCGTAATCAATCGAGATCGCGGGCGCGCGGTCCCATGCATCGGGTGCCAGCCGCAGAAAGCCCAGATCATGGCGCGCATCATCAACCGCCGTTTGTACCGCCTCGACCATATCCGGCGCATGCAGTGCATAGGCGACCAGAATATCCTTGACGGTGAATAAAAACAGACCCGCGTTCCATAGATACCGCCCTTCGGCCAGCATTGCGGCGGCGCGGGCGGCATCCGGTTTTTCGACAAAGCCGATCAGCGGTGCGATGCCTGCGCCGTCCTGCAAAGGCCCGCCAAGTTCCAGATAACCGTATCCGGTTTCCGCCCGATCCGGCGTGATGCCAAAGGCCACGATCTGCCCGCCTTGCGCCGCTGGCACGGCGGCCTGCACGGTCTGCGCGAACAGGGCTGCATCGGGGATCACATGGTCGGACGGGGCCACCAGCATCAGCGCGTCAGGATCGCTTTGCGCCAGATGCAATGCGGCGGCCAGAACGGCCGGGCCGGTATCGCGCCCTGTGGGTTCGATCAGCACGGCCTGCGGCGTGATCCCCAGCGCATGCATCTGCTGCACCGCGATGAACCTGAACTGGTCTGCTGTCACGACCACGGGCGCGGCGAAACCATCGCCGGTCAGGCGCGTCAGGCTGGCCTGAAACAGGCTGTCCGCGCCTGCCAGTGGCGAAAACTGCTTGGGATAGCTTTGGCGCGACAAGGGCCAAAGCCGCGTGCCGGCACCGCCGCACAGGATAACCGGTGTAATCGTTGACATACCCTGCCTTATGACGACCGCAGCGCAACACCTGCGTGATGCTGGCGTAAAACCCAACCGTAGGTTGTGTGCAAGCCCTGTTGCAAGCTGATCTTTGGCACCCAGCCCAGACGTTGCATCCGCGCACAATCCAGCAATTTGCGCGGCGTGCCGTCCGGCTTGGTCGTGTCGCAGACGATCTGGCCGGTGAAGCCTGTCACATCGGCGATCATCCGTGCCAGATCAATAATGCTGATATCCGTCCCCCACCCGATGTTCAGATGGCTTTGCATGGGTTGCGTTTCGGTGGCCAGAATGGTGGCATCCAGCCCCATCACAAAGACGGCGGCGGCGGCCAGATCATCGACATGCAGGAATTCGCGCCGTGGCGTGCCGCTGCCCCAGATCGTCACGTGGTCTGCCCCGCTTTGCACCGCGTCATGGAACCGTGCCAGAAGGGCGGGCAGGACATGCGCATTGTCGGGGTGAAAATTATCGCCCGGGCCATACAGGTTTGTCGGCATGATTGACCGGTAATCGGTGCCATGCTGCCGGTTATAGCTTTCGCATAGTTTGATCGCGGCGATCTTGGCGATGGCATAGGGGGCGTTGGTGGGTTCCAGCAGACCGGTCAGCAAGGCATCTTCGGTGATCGGCTGTGGCGCATCGCGCGGATAGATACACGATGATCCCAGCTGCAACAGGCGCCGGACGCCCGCGCTATGGGCGGCATGGATCACGTTGGCCGCGATCAACAGGTTATCGTGGATGAAATCCGCCGGATAGGTCGCATTCGCCATGATCCCGCCGACACGGGCGGCGGCCAGCACCACGGCATCGGGGCGCTGGGCCTGCATGAAATCGCGCACGGCGCGTTGGTCGGTCAGGTCAAGCTGCTGTCTGTCCGCCGTGATCAGATCATGCCCGCCGGTTATCGCCAGATGCCGCAGGATCGCGCTGCCGACCATGCCGGTGTGACCCGCGATATAGATGCGCATCCGCCTAGCCCCGCATCGCCATCGGCAGGTCCAGCCCGCAATCACGCAACACGGCCTGACGGCGCGCGGCGCGGTAATCTTCGGCGACCATTTCGGCACACATCTGCCGCGCGCTGATCTGCGGCGTCCAGCCCAGCTGTTTGCGCGCCTTGGACGGATCGCCCAGCAGGCTTTCCACCTCGGCGGGGCGGTAATAGCGCGGGTCGATCCGCATGATCGTATCACCGACGCGGACCTTTGGCGCCAGATCGCTGCGCACGGCGGTCACTACGGCGGTTTCGGCGCGCCCCGTGCCGGTGAAATCCAGATCAAGCCCCAGTTCTGCCGCAGACCAGCGGATGAAATCGCGCACCGAATGTTGCACGCCGCTGGCGATGACGTAATCCTCGGGCTGGTCTTGTTGCAGCATCATCCACTGCATGCGGACATAATCCTTGGCATGGCCCCAGTCGCGCAAAGCGTCGATATTGCCCATATAAAGGCAGTTTTCCAGCCCCAGCGCGATATTGGCCAGCCCGCGCGTGATCTTGCGGGTGACAAAGGTTTCGCCGCGCCTTGGGCTTTCGTGGTTGAACAGGATGCCGTTGCAGGCATGCAGGCCATAAGCTTCGCGGTAGTTGACGCAGATCCAATAGGCATAAAGTTTTGCCACACCATACGGGCTGCGCGGATGAAACGGCGTTGTTTCGGTCTGCGGCGATTGCGTGACCTGCCCGTAAAGTTCCGAGGTGGACGCCTGATAGAACCGCGTTTTGCGTTCCAGCCCCAGAAAACGGATCGCCTCGAGCAGACGCAGCGTGCCTAGCGCATCCACATCGGCAGTATATTCGGGGGCTTCGAAACTGACCGCGACATGGGATTGCGCGCCAAGGTTATACACCTCGTCCGGTTGCACCTGTGCGATGATCCGCGTCAGGTTGGATGCATCGGTCAGATCGCCGTAATGCAGCACGAAACGGGGATTGTCGGTCTGCGGGTCCTGATAGATATGATCGACCCGCGCGGTATTGAGGCTGGAGGCGCGGCGCTTGATCCCGTGCACCTCGTATCCTTTGGCCAGCAGGAATTCCGCAAGATAGGACCCGTCTTGCCCGGTAACGCCGGTGATCAGCGCGCGTTTCGCCATCAGCCTGTAATGTTGCAAGGTTCAGTTAACCACCTTGTGGCCAATCAGGCTTAAGGATTGATTAACGTCGCAACGGTGGTGCAGGGGGGATTTAAACATTCGGGTATAAATTGCGGCATCCCCATCCTGAAAGGTGCTGTTCGATGTCCGACCAATCCCCCCGCCTGTCCTTGCCGTTCATCCTGCCTGCGCAGGCGCAAAAGCATGTCACCCATAACGAGGCGATCGAACTGCTGGATCTGATCGTGCAACTGGCGCTGGTGTCGGTATAGCAGGTCACGCCGCCTGCAACCCCGCAAGACGGGCAGGCCTGGGCGGTGCCACCCGGCGCCACGGGCGATTGGGCAGGGCAGGACGGCATGATTGCGACATGGCGGGGCGGGGGGTGGCTGTTTGTTGCGCCACAGGACGGCTGGGTCGCTTGGGTTGGTGAGGCGGCGGCCTTGCATATATGGTCTGGCGGGGTGTGGACCGCGCAGGGTGATTTGCAAAACCTGCCCGGCATCGGGATCAACAGCACGGCTGATCCGGTCAACCGGCTGAGCCTGCGCGCGCCTGCAGCCCTGTTCGACAACGAAGGTGCGGGCCATCAGATCAAGATCAACAAGGCGACCGCTGCCGATACCGGGGCGGTGCTGTTCCAGACCGGCTATGGCGGGCGGGCTGAACTGGGGCTAGCGGGCAATGACGATTTCAGCATCAAGGTATCGCCCGACGGGACAACATGGCGAGCTGCGATCACCATTGCGGCTGCCACGGGGCGCGTGCAGCTGGCAGATGTTCTTCAGATTGCGCCAAGCGGTGTGCCTGCAACCTCTGGTGCGGGTGATATCTATTTTGATTCTGCAACTGCAAAGCTGCGTTGCTATGACGGGACCACCTGGCACGATCTGTTTTGAACAGATCGCATGGCGGGACGCGACAAAGGCAGGATCGGCGACGGTCCGGTCTTTGGGTTTTTGCAGTGAATTTATCAGAAAAATGACAGAAACGTGGGCAAACCGCGCCCCGTCTGCGTCATGCGGTCCATATCGGGGCTTCACAACCCGATTCTGGTCGCATGGCGCTTGCGACACCGTAGGACGTCTGCTACATCGCGCAAGATTTTGACGCTTTCGTGTGAACGAAGGCTTAATAAGCCGCCCCTTTGCTGCCCTTTTTCGGGTCGTCGTAAAGCTGGGCCAAGACATCGGAAGGGTGGACGTGTCCGAAACTGCTGGTATCTCCACGGGCATCGCCGCGCGCTATGCGACGGCTGTGTTTGACCTTGCCAAGGAAGGCAAGGACATCAAGGCATTGGAAACGGATGTCGCGGCATTGCAGGCCGCCATCGCTGACAGTGCAGATTTCACGACATTGCTGACATCGCCGCTGTATAACCGCGATGAACAGGGCGCAGCCGTGACAGCCATCGCGAAAAAGATGGGCCTGTCGACGACTGTCAGTAATGTGTTGTCGCTTTTGGTGGCCAAGCGGCGGTTGTTCGTGCTGCCGCATATGCTGGCTGTCCTTCAGGACCGTCTGGCCGACGAGCGCGGCGAAATGACTGCCGAAGTCACGACTGCAAAGTCCCTGACAAAAGCGCAGAGCGACAAGCTTGCCAAAACGCTTTCGGGCCAAGTCGGCAAAACCGTCACCATCAAGCAAACCGTCGATGAAAGTATCATTGGCGGTCTTATCGTAAAAATGGGCTCTCGGATGATCGACACGTCGATCGCCGCCAAGCTCAATGCACTCCAGAACACCATGAAAGAGGTCGGATAATGGCGATCCAAGCGTCGGAAATCTCTGCGATCCTGAAGGACCAGATCAAGAACTTCGGTCAAGATGCCGAAGTGGCCGAAGTTGGCCGTGTGCTGAGCGTGGGCGACGGCATTGCCCGCGTCTACGGGCTGGACAATGTGCAGGCCGGTGAAATGGTCGAATTCCCTGGCGGTATCCGCGGGATGGCTTTGAACCTTGAAACCGATAACGTCGGTGTCGTGATCTTCGGGTCCGACCGCGAGATCAAGGAAGGCGATGTCGTCAAGCGGACCAAATCCATCGTGGACGTTCCGATTGGTGATGAACTTTTGGGTCGCGTCGTGGACGGTCTGGGCAATCCGCTGGATGGCAAGGGCCCGATCAAGACGACCAAGCGCGCCGTTGCAGACAGCAAGGCCCCCGGCATCATCCCGCGCAAATCGGTGCATGAGCCGATGGCGACAGGTCTGAAATCGGTTGACGCGATGATCCCGATTGGCCGTGGCCAGCGCGAATTGATCATTGGTGACCGCCAGACAGGCAAAACCGCCGTGGCGCTGGATACGATCCTGAACCAGAAATCGTATAACGACGCTGCCACCAACGAATATGACAAGCTGTATTGCGTTTATGTCGCCATCGGCCAGAAACGGTCCACCGTGGCGCAGCTGGTGAAAAAGCTCGAAGAATCGGGCGCCATCGAATACACGATCGTCGTCGCGGCCACGGCATCCGACCCCGCGCCAATGCAGTTTCTGGCACCCTATGCCGCGACCGCAATGGCCGAACATTTCCGCGACAATGGCCGCCATGCGCTGATCATCTATGATGATTTGTCCAAGCAGGCCGTGTCCTATCGCCAGATGTCGCTGCTGCTGCGTCGCCCACCAGGACGTGAAGCCTACCCAGGTGACGTGTTCTATCTGCACTCACGTCTGCTGGAACGGTCCGCGAAGCTGAACGAAGACAACGGAGCAGGGTCTTTGACCGCGCTGCCGATCATCGAAACCCAAGGCGGCGACGTTTCGGCGTTTATTCCAACCAACGTGATTTCGATCACCGATGGTCAGATCTTCCTTGAAACCGAATTGTTCTATCAAGGTATCCGCCCTGCTGTGAACACCGGTCTGTCGGTGTCGCGCGTTGGGTCCAGCGCGCAGACCAATGCGATGAAATCTGTCGCAGGTCCGGTGAAACTGGAATTGGCACAATACCGCGAAATGGCGGCCTTTGCGCAGTTCGGCTCCGATCTGGATGCCGCGACCCAACAATTGCTGAACCGTGGCGCGCGCCTGACCGAATTGATGAAGCAGCCGCAATATTCGCCGCTGACCAATGCGGAAATCGTTTGCGTGATCTATGCTGGCACCAAGGGTTATCTGGACAAGATCTCTGTCAAGGATGTTGGCCGGTTCGAGGCTGGTCTGCTGAAATACCTGCGGACCACCGGCAAGGACGTGCTGGACATGATCACCAAAGAAGATCCAAAGATCAAAGGTGACGCAGAAGCCAAGATCAAGGCCGCTCTGGACGCATACGCCGCCGACTTCGCGTAATCCCTGAGATAAGGAGACGAAAACGTGCCTAATCTTAAGGATCTCAAGAACCGGATTGCGTCGGTCAAATCGACCCGCAAGATCACCAAGGCCATGCAGATGGTCGCGGCAGCAAAACTGCGCCGCGCCCAAGATGCGGCCGAGGCGTCGCGCCCTTATACCGAACGGTTCACCGCCGTGATGGCGCAGCTTGCGGCATCGGTGGGCGGGTCGGATAGCGCGCCGAAATTGCTGTCGGGAACCGGCGGCGATCAGGTGCATCTGCTGATCGTGATGACTGCCGAACGCGGTCTTTGCGGTGGTTTCAACAGCAACATCACCAAGCTGGCGAAAGTCCATGCGCAAAAATTGCTGGCCCAAGGCAAGACCGTCAAGATCCTGACGGTCGGCAAGAAAGGCCGCGATGCGCTCAAGCGGGAATTCGGCAGCTATGCTGTCGGTCACATCGACCTGTCCGCGGTCAAGCGTGTAGGTTACGTCAACGCGCAGGACATCGCGCGCGACGTGCTGGCACGTTTCGACGGTGGCGAATACGACATCGCGACGATCTTTTTCGCGCGGTTCGAAAACGTCGTCACACAGCACCCGACGGCGCAGCAGATTATCCCTGCTAAGTTCGAACAGGCGGCTGATGCGGATGTGACCTTGTACGACTACGAACCCGGTGAAGAGGAAATCCTTGCCGATCTGTTGCCGCGCGGCGTGGCCACGGCTATTTTCAGCGCGCTGCTGGAAAATGCCGCGTCCGAACAGGGCGCGCGGATGTCCGCCATGGACAACGCGACCCGCAACGCAGGCGAGATGATCGACAAGCTGACCATCCAGTACAACCGTTCACGTCAGGCCGTCATCACGAACGAGCTGATTGAAATCATTTCGGGCGCGGAAGCGCTCTAGACCCCGGAGAAAACCACTATGGCAAATGCAAAAGGCAAGATCACGCAGGTCATCGGCGCTGTCGTTGACGTGCAGTTCACCGACCACCTGCCCGCGATTCTGAACGCCCTGATCACTGACAACAACGGCAAGGAACTGGTGTTGGAAGTGGCGCAGCACCTTGGTGAAAACACTATCCGTGCCATCGCCATGGACAGCACCGAAGGTCTGGTCCGCGGTCAGGAAGTGATTGACCAAGACAACACGATCACCGTGCCCGTGGGCGACGCCACCCTTGGCCGCATCATGAACGTGGTCGGCGCCCCGATCGACGAAAAAGGCCCGATTGGCGAGACCGAGCGCCGCTCGATCCACGCCGATGCGCCACCATTTGAGGCCCAATCCACAGCCTCCGAAGTGCTGGTCACCGGGATCAAGGTCATCGACCTGCTGGCACCTTACGCCAAGGGCGGCAAGATCGGCCTGTTCGGCGGTGCCGGCGTGGGCAAGACCGTTTTGATCCAGGAACTGATCAACAACATCGCCAAGGTGCACTCGGGCTATTCCGTGTTCGCGGGCGTGGGTGAACGGACCCGTGAAGGCAACGACCTTTACTACGAATTCATCGAATCTGGCGTTATCAACATTGACGACCTGACAAAATCCAAAGTGGCGCTGGTCTATGGCCAGATGAACGAACCACCAGGTGCGCGTATGCGCGTCGCGCTGTCCGGTCTGACCATGGCAGAATCCTTCCGCGACCAGTCTGGCTCTGACGTGTTGTTCTTTGTCGACAACATCTTCCGCTTTACGCAGGCCGGTTCCGAAGTGTCCGCGCTGTTGGGCCGTATCCCGTCTGCCGTGGGCTATCAGCCGACACTGGCCACCGACATGGGCCAGATGCAGGAACGCATCACATCGACCAAATCCGGTTCGATCACATCGGTGCAGGCGATCTATGTGCCTGCAGATGACTTGACCGACCCTGCGCCTGCGACCTCGTTTGCGCACCTTGATGCGACCACCGTTCTGAACCGTGCGATTTCGGAAAAAGGGATTTATCCCGCCGTTGACCCACTGGATTCCACATCGCGCCTGCTGGACCCTGCGATTGTGGGCGAAGAGCATTACAAAGTGGCAGCCGACGTGCAGAACATGTTGCAGCGTTACAAGTCGCTTCAGGACATCATCGCCATCCTCGGGATGGACGAATTGTCCGAAGAGGATAAGCTGACCGTGGCCCGCGCGCGTAAGATCGAACGCTTCCTGTCGCAGCCGTTTGACGTGGCGCAGGTGTTCACCGGTTCGCCCGGTGTGCAGGTGCCGCTGGAAGACACGATTGCATCGTTCAAGGCCGTGGTTGCTGGTGAATACGATCACTTCCCCGAAGGTGCGTTCTACATGGTCGGCGGCATTGAAGACGTGAAAGCCAAAGCCGAAAAAATGGCCGCCGCCGCCGCATAAGGAGCTGCCGATATGGCAAATGTACAATTCGATCTCGTCTCGCCAGAGCGCCGTCTGGCCTCTGTCGCGGCGAGCGAGGTACGCATTCCCGCAACGGAAGGCGACATGACCGCGATGGCCAACCATCTGCCAACGATCACCACCCTGCGCCCCGGCGTCTTGGTGGTGGTGCATGATGGCGGCGCGGACGAATATGTCGTCTCCGGCGGTTTTGCCGAAATCAGCGCGGAATCCGTGTCGGTGCTGGCCGAACAGGCCCTGCCAAAGGGTGAAGTGACGCAAGGCATCTATGACCAGATGGTTGCAGATGCCGAAGCGGCGCTGAAAGCTGCGCGGGCCGATGCAACAGGCGACGATGGCAAGGCGGTCGATGCGGCCAAGGCGCTGTCCGACACTGTGGCCATCGGTGCTGCCATCGGTCTGACCACCCGGGTCTGAACCCCGCAATCCCAAAAACAAAGGCCCCGCATTGCGGGGCCTTTTGCGTTTCGCGCAGGGCTGAAATTTCTAGGCCGCGTCATTGCCACCGAACGGCCACGCCGTTGCCAACAAATTTGGCAGGATATCGGCTGCAAAATCATCCGGCGTGATGCCATCGAAAAGGTATTTTGCCTTTCCGTCGAGCGCGAGACTCGCAATGCCATGGATCGACGACCAGACGATGAAAATCTGTGCCATCCGGTCTGCTGTCGGGTCACGCCGTGCGATGGTCTTTGCAAAATCTGACAATGCCTGCGTGCTGGCCTGCGCGTAACGCGGGTCGTCGCGGTTGACCAGATCAGGCCGGAACATCAGCCGAAACCGCCCCGGATAGGCAAGCGCGAACCGCACATAGGCCAGCGCAAGCCGCTGCAAATCAGCGCCCGCGTTGTCGCTGGTCGTCACCGCGTTCAGTGCTGCGCCAAGGCTGCCATAGCCCAACAATGCCACTTCGGTCAAAAGACCGGTGGCCGACCCGAAATGATGCGCAGGTGCGCCGATGGACACGCCCGCCCTGCGGGCCGCCTCGCGCAAAGAAAAGCCTTCGACCCCCTTTTCACGGATGATCGCGTCAGCCGCTTCGATCAGCGCCTCTTTCAAATTGCCGTGATGATAGCCGCTTTTGGCCGGTGTATCGGGATTTTCCATCTATGCAGTGTTCAAATTGCCTGTTAGTGCCATCTTAGCGTTGTTCAGATAGTGATCAAAAAGGAGTAAACCATGAAAACCTGGCTTATAACAGGTGCAAACCGCGGGCTTGGCCGCGCTTTTGCGCAGGCGGCTTTGCAGCGGGGCGACCGTGTCGCAGCGACGGCGCGCAACATTGATACGCTTGACGATCTAAGGTCCCGCTTTGGCGACCAAATGGTGGCGATCCCGCTGGATGTCACGGATCGCGCGGCGTGCTTTGCTGCCGTGGAACAGGCCTGCGCGGCCTTTGGATCGCTTGACGTGGTCATCAACAATGCGGGCTATGGTCTGTTCGGGATGATCGAAGAACTGACCGAGGCTGAAATGCGCGCCCAGATGGAGGTTAATTTTTTTGGGCTTTTCCATATGACACAGGCTGTCCTGCCGGTGCTGCGCGCCCAAGGCGCTGGCCATATCATCCAGATGTCGACTGTTGGCGGTGTGATCACCTTCCCGAATCTTGGGGGCTATCACGCCTCAAAATGGGCGGTCGAAGGGTTTAGCGACGCCTTGGCCAAAGAGGTCGCGGGCCATGGGATCAAGGTCACTTTGGTCGAACCCGGACCCTATGCCACGGATTGGGCGGGGGCGTCAGCCACGCATGCGACACACATGGCCGAGTATGATCCGGTCCGTGCCGCCCTTGCAGCACAGCAGTTGCCGCCCGAACTGTACGGCGATCCCGCAGCGGTCGGGCCTGCCATTCTGAAACTGGCTGACGCAGATCAGCCGCCACTGCGACTCTTCCTTGGGGTGGTGCCAACGATGATGGTGGCCCCAGTTTATGCAAACAGGCTTGCTGAATGGGATGCCTGGACAGATGTCGCGGTAGCTGCGACGCAGGTGCAAAATGGTTGACCGCCACCTGAATCGCCGCCGTGCGGTAGATTGGGCGCTGACCGGCGTTGTGGCGTTGGTGATGATCGGCGGTGGTGCAGCGCATTTCGCAGCACCGCAGGGGTTTGCCGCCTTGGTGCCGTCGTTTCTGCCAGCCGTGCCGGTCATTCTGGCGGCAGGCGCGGTGCAGATCATGATCGGGATAGCGGCCTTGGTGCCGCGCAGCCGCAGCTGGGGCGGCCTTGCCTTTGCCGCCCTGTGCGCGGCGTATCTGCCGCTGCACCTGTGGGATTTCATCCGCTCCGACCCTGTCTTTGCGCCACCCGTCGCCGCCACGATCCGCTGTGCTGTACAGGGCCTGTTCATCTGGGCAGGTCTGGCCCTGTGGCGCAGGACAGACCGTGCGGCACCAAGACTGGCCGAATAAAAACGACTGCCCCGTCCGGCGGGGCAGTCTGGGGTCATTCCGCGGCGTAAAGCCCTTCGTAGATCGGGCCAAGCGTCTTGTGATCGAATAGCGACGACACAGATGTGCCGTTTGCCGTGTTCAGGATCGCCTGGGCGAACATTGGTGCGGTCGGCACGATGCGGATATTCGCGCAAGCGCGCACGGCGGCGCTGGGGGCGATCGTGTCGGTGATCACCAGCGTTTTCATCACCGATTTGGAAATCCGGTCGACAGCAGGGCCGGACAGCACGCCATGCGTGATATAGGAATGCACTTCGCGCGCGCCGTTGTCCATCAGCACTTCGGCGGCTTTGCACAGGGTGCCGGCGGTATCGACGATGTCATCGACGATGACGCAGACCTTGTCTTTCACTTCGCCGATCACGGTCATTTCGGCGACTTCACCGGGTTTGCCGCGCCGTTTGTCCACGATCGACAAAGGCGCATCCAGCCGCTGCGCCAGATCGCGCGCGCGCGCCACGCCGCCGACATCGGGCGACACGACCATCACATCATCCATCACATCGCGGAAATGGTGTTTGGCATCCAGCGCATAGATCGGCGATGCATAAAGGTTATCGACCGGAATATCGAAAAAACCCTGAATCTGCGTGGCATGCAAATCCAGGGTCAGGATACGTTCGATACCAGCCTCGACCAGCATATTGGCCACCAGCTTTGCGGTGATCGGCGTGCGCGCCTTGGACCGGCGATCCTGGCGGGCATAGCCGAAATAGGGGATCACGGCGGTGATCCGCGCGGCGGACGACCGGCGCAGCGCATCGGCGATGATCAGCAGTTCCATCAGATTGTCATTGGCGGGGTTCGATGTCGGCTGGATGATGAACATATCCTCGCCACGGACGTTTTCGAACACTTCGACGAAAATCTCGCCATCGTTGAACCGTTCGACACGGGCGTCGACCAGACTGACCTCGCGGCCACGGTGCATCGTCATCCGGCGGGCGATGGCGGTGGCCAGCGGCAGGTTCGCATTCCCGCTGATTAATTTGGGTTCCATTATCATCGGCATGGGAAAGGTCCTTTTGCAGCTGGGCAGACTGGTCCGTCATCGATTCGGAGCGTTGACACCGCCTAGCACAGGCGTACCGTCGCGCATAGATTCCGCTAGCCAAGGATAGCCAAATTGCCACATATCGACTGCTACTTTGCCACCATGTCGCCTTATACCTATCTGTGCGGTCTGCGCCCCGCTGAGATTGCCCGCAAATATGGCGCGACGATCACGTATAAACCGCTGGATATTATGGCGTTGTTTGCGCGCACGGGGGGTGTTCCGCCCAAGGATCGGCATCCGAACAGGCAGGCCTACCGTCTGCAAGATCTTGAACGCCGCGCCAAAGTGGCGGGTCTGCCGCTGAATGTGAAACCAGCGTTCTGGCCTACGAACCCTGCGCCGTCGTCTTTTGCGATTATTGCCGCACAAAATACTGGTGCCGATGTCGGCGGTTTGGTGCATGCGATCACCCGCGCCTGTTGGGCCGAGGATCGTGATATCAGCCAGGACGACGTGATCCGCGATTGCCTGCAGGCCGAAGGCTTTGATCCCGCGCTTGCGGACCGTGACATGATGACCAGCGCCGATACCTATGCGCAGAACCTTGAACATGCGGTGTTGGCGGGGGCCTTTGGCGCGCCGTTCTTTATCACCGATACCGACGCCCGTTTCTGGGGCGAAGATCGCCTGACCGATCTGGATCTGCACCTGTCTGGCAAGATCTGATGCACAAGGCCATTGTCGGCCATGGCGCGCCTGTCGCCATGGTCCATTGCATGCTGGCGCGCCATGAAAGCCTGTTGCCGCTGGCGGCTGCTATCGGCGGGCAAGCCACATTGTTCGATTTGCCGGGCCATGGGCGCAGCCCTGACTGGGATGGTGCGCAGGATTATCAGGCGCAGGCCGTGGCTTGGGCTGCCGCCTGTTGCGACGGTCCGACCCATCTGGTCGGTCATTCCTTTGGCGCGACGGTGGCCCTGCGGCTGGCGGTGGACCGGCCCGATCTGGTCAGCCGCCTGACCCTGATCGAACCTGTCTATTTCGCCGCTGCCCGTGGCACGCCCGCCCATGCCGATCACGCCGCAGGGTTTCGCCCGTTTCTGGAGGCGATGGCTGCGGACGATCAATCTTGTGCGGCTGCCCGTTTCAACGCTGTTTGGGGTGCGCAGCCTTGGGACGTGCTGCCGCCACGGACCCAAGGCTATCTGATGGACCGTATCCATCTTGTCACGGCCAGCGGCCGCGCGATCGAGGATGATCCGGCGGGGATCACTGCAGCAGCCTGTCTCGCGCAGGTGACGGTGCCGGTGACGCTGATCCGCGGCGCGGACAGCCCGCCCGTGATTGCCGCGATCCATGCAGCCTTGGCAGACCGCCTACCGGATGCGGTGGATCATGTCGTGGTGGGGGCTGGGCATATGCTGCCGCTGAGCCATACAGCCGATGTCGCCGCCCTTATCCTTGCAGCAGGTCAAGAAACCGGCTGACACCATCCGCCGTCATCGACCAATCGGTCACCAGACGGGCGGTCAGCATTTCATCGGGATCGCCATGGTCGGGATCGCCCGACATGACGTAATAGACAGCGCCCGCCGCCAGCATCCGCTGATGATCGCGGCGGGGCATGTCGAAAAAGATGATATTGGCGGCCGGGTCGAACAGCATCCGCGCGGTGTTGTGCTGGCGCAGCCCTTCGGCCAGTTGCACGCAACGCGCATTGGCCGCGCGCGCCATGTCCAGCCACAATCCATCCGCCAGATAGGCCTGCATCTGTGCCGACAGATAGCGGTGCTTGGATAACAAATGCCCGCCACGCTTGCGGCGCAGCTCGAATTCCCAGGCAAGCTTGGGGTCAAAGATGACACAAGCCTCGACCCCCAACGCGCCGTTCTTGGTGCCGCCAAAACTGACCGCGTCAATGCCCGCTTTCCACGTCATTTCCGCAGGGGTACAGCCCAAGGCGACCAGCGCATTGGCAAAACGCGCGCCGTCCAGATGGGTGAGCAGGCCGTATTCACGCGCGACATCGGTCAGCGCCTTGATTTCATCCAAGGTATAAACGGTGCCTTTTTCCGTCACCTGTGTCACCGACACAGGCCCCCGCTGGGGTCCGTGGACGCCGCGCGTTTCCTCGGCCTTGATCTTGGTGCGCAGGGCGTCCGCCGTCATCTTGCCCGCCGTGGTAGGCACCAGCGACAGCTTGGCCTGCGTGTAGAATTCAGGTGCGTTGCATTCGTCTTCGTGGATATGCGCGACATCGGTGCAGAAAATCGTCTGCCACGGCTGGCACATGGTCGCCAGCAACAGCGCATTGGCGGATGTGCCGTTGATCACCAGATAGACCGCTGCGTCGGGGGCTTCGAACAGATCGCGGATCTGTTGGCGGACCTCGGCCATGATCGGGTCGGCGCCATAGCCCATGGCATAGCCGGTGTTGGCCTTGACCAAGGCATCCATCACCTTGGGATGCGCGGGGCCTGCGTTGTCAGAGGCGAAAAACATCTACAGCGGCTCCTCGATAATATGGTCTTCCCAGTCGTCTTCATCGACCTCGAATTCGGGGATGGTCATGCCCTGCACCGATACGCCGGCACGGTGGACAGACCCCGGATCGCCCGACACCAGCGGATGCCAGTCGTACAGATCGCGCCCTTCGGCGACGAGGCGGTAAGCGCAGGTCTGCGGCAGCCAATACATGTTGTCGGCCAAGGTCTTGGGCGTCAGCACGATACATTCCGGCACGAATTGATGCCGGATCGCGTAATTGGCGCAAAGGCAGCTTTCGTTATCAAGCAGGCGGCAGGCGATGCGGGTCATTGCGACCTCGCCGGTGTCTTCGTCTTCGAGCTTGTTCAGGCAGCATTTGCCGCAGCCGTCGCAAAGCGCCTCCCATTCCGCGCGGTTCAGCTTGTCCATCGGCTTTTTCGCCCAGAACCGCGGGGCAAGGCCCGTACGGGCGATATCAGCGCACATCGGTCAGGATGTCCCGTGCCTGCGCGCAATCGGCGCCCATCTGGGTGATCAGCGCGTCAAGACTGTCGAATTTCAGTTCCGGCCGCAGGAAATCGACCAAGGCGACCGACAGATGCGTGCCGTAAAGATCGCCCTTGAAATCAAAGATGAAGGTTTCGCAATTCGGTACGTTTTCCCCGAACATCGGGCGCACGCCGATGGATGCGGCACCGGAATACGTGCCTTTGAACGCCCCTTCCAGCACATCGATCTTGACGGCATAGACCCCGAATTTCGGCGGATGCAGCCCAGAGATCGACATATTGGCAGTGGGATAGCCCAATTCGCGCCCGCGCTGGTCGCCACGAATGACTGCCCCTTCGATCCGGTGCCAATGGCCCAGCATGGCGGCGGCATCGCGCGGGCGCCCGTCCGTCAGCGCGGCCCTGATGGCGGTGGATGAAATATTCGCCCCCGCGATGGCGATGATCGGGGCGATGGTCACGCCAAACCCCATTTCCGCGCCAAAGGCCTGCAGGTCTGCGACAGTGCCTTTGCGGTCCTTGCCGAAACAGAAATCGGCACCGACAACGACATGGACCAGCCCCAGCTGGTCACGGATGATCTTTTGCGCGAAATCGCGGGGCGTCAGGTTGGCAAGGGCAGTGTTGAACGGCACTTCATACAGCTTTTCGATGCCCAGTTTGGCCAGACGGTTGGCGCGTGCTTCGGCATTCATCAGGCGGAACGGGCCGGTGTCGCGGGCGAAATAGCTGCGCGGATGCGGCTCGAATGTCATGATCCCCAAAGGCGCCTTGGCCGCATCAGCCGCAGCGCGGGCGATATCGATCACCGCACGGTGCCCGATATGCACACCGTCAAAATTGCCAATGGCCGCGGCGGCACCACGGTCGGCAGGATCAATAAAAACGCTGTCACGGATGATACGCATAAGGCTGCGTATCCCGACCGGCACAGGCGTGCAAGATCAGTCGAACTTGCGCGACGGTGCCAGCACGGTGGCATCCCCCGTCAGCACCTTTTTGTTGTTGACGATGCAGCGCGTGTTCATCGTCACGCGGCGGCGGGAATGGTCGATATCTGTCACCTCGACCTCGGCCGTGACCAGATCACCGGGGCGCACGGGGGCAAGGAATTTCAGGCTTTGCCCCAGATAGACCGTGCCATGGCCGGGCAATTGTTCACCAATCACGGCCGACACCAGCCCCGCCGTCAGCATCCCATGCGCGATGCGCCCGCCAAAGATCGTGTCTTGGGCGTAATCTTCGTCCAGATGCACAGGGTTCCGGTCGGTCGATACCTCGGCAAATAATGCGATATCACGGTCGGTGATGACCTTGGACAACGACCGGATCATGCCGATTTCGATGTCTTCGATGCAGATCGTGCCGCGCGGTGCGTTGTCCAACATGCCCAGTCCTTCGGTAACAAAAGTCCACATAACGGATGTATATTGAAACTTTATTACTTTGCAAATGCAGAAAGATCAAGGGGCCTAGCGCAGGAAACCGATGGAATAGGTCGCGGATGTTTGGGCTGTTGCCAGAAAACGCTCCAAAGCTTCTGGTTCGGGCTGCGTTGTTGTGCGGGTTTCATGCGCCGCCAGACCGCCGGTGATGAACAGCGAATCGATTTCTTCCTGCATCGCGCCCAGAATGTCGGTATGCACACCGTCGCCGATGGCGATGATCCGCGGGTCTGCGGGCAGGTCGGCCAGTTTGGCCATTCGGCGCCGTGCCAGATCATAGATCGGCGGATGTGGCTTGCCGAAATACAGGCTCTCGCCACCCATTTCGGTATAAAGCGCGGCCAGCGCGCCGGCGCACCATTCGCGCACCTCGCCCCTGTCCACGACGATATCGGGATTGGCGCAGAGCAGTTTCAGGCCCTTTGTCTTGGCATAAAGAAAATCGGCGCGGTTCACAGCGATATCGGCCAAGGGATCGAACGGGCCGCAGCAGACGATGCCTTCGGCCTGATCAAGCGGGACGGTTTCAATCGTCACCGGATTGTCGATAATCCGCAGCGGCATGAAAAATTCGTCATCCCGCGGGCTTTCGCCCATGAAATAAACCTTTTGCCCGACGATCCCGCGGAACATCGCCGCGCGCGCGCTGTCACCGGATGTGGCGATGGCGTCCCAGCAATCTTCGGACACGCCCATCGCGGAAATCTGCCGCGCCACCGATTCCCAAGGGCGCGGCGAATTGGTGACCAGCACGACCTTGCCGCCGCCCGCGCGAAAGGCGCGCATCGCAGCCACCGCATCGGGAAACGCGCTGATCCCGTTGTGCATGCATCCCCAGAGATCGACAAAGGCCACGTCGTATTGGTCCGCGATCGCGGCGAAATTGTCGATAATCCGGGTCATGGCGGGCCTTTACAGGGTCAGGGCAGGAATGATCTGCAGTTTACGGCTCATGATGCCGGGCAGAACGACAGTGTCGCCGTCCACGGTTGCGCCGAATGATTTTTCTGCCAGCGTCTTGGTCAGGTCATTGGGGACCAGCATGGTGGCTTCTTCGTTCAGGATATCGACGATGAACAACAGCACCTGATCGACACCATCGGCAGTGGCCACGCCGGGCATGGCGGCCATCAGGCTGTCCTTGCGGTCCAGCAGCACGCGCGGCGATGTGGTTTCCAGCACCGAGACACGGAACTTGGTGCCGGCGACCGCGTATTCCTTGCTATCCATGCGCAGCAATTCTGCGTCGGAAAAGGCAGACACATCCGATTTGGCGGCGAACATCTCATCAGCATAGCCGTTCAGGTCGATCCCCAGATCAGTGGCCAGTTGTACCGCCAGATCCTTGTCCACCGGTGTTGTCGTGGGCGACCGGAAGGCCAGCGTGTCCGACAGGATGCAGGACAGCATCAGCCCCTTGACGCCTTCGGGCATATGGCCTGCGTGATCGCCCATCATCTGGTGCATGATCGTCGCGGTGCAGGCCAGCGGGCGGATCGTGATATTGATCGGCGCTTTGGTTTCCAAGCCCCCGACCAGTTTATGATGGTCGATGATTGCCACAACATCGGCGGCATTGATGTTGGCGGGCAATTCGGCGGGGTTGTTGGTGTCCACGATCACGCATTTCTGGCCTGCTTGCACATCGGCGATGATCTCGGGCAGATCGAAACCCCAGCGCTTGGCGACAAAGGCAGCCTCGGTATTGGGGGTGCCGAGAAGGACAGCCTTGGCGCTGATGCCGGTATGGTTCAGGAACCAGTCCCAGATCAGCGGTGATCCGGTGCTGTCGGTGTCAGGGGATTTGTGACCAAAAACGAGCGTTGTCATGAACAGAACTTTCATAGGATGCGGATTTAGCCCGTATATAGAAGCGACGGCAGGCAGTGTCACCCCATGCAATCCTTGTTATAGGAGCCTTTGATGACAGTTGTGCAGGTGCCCGCCATGTCCCCCACCGCCCCGCGAGAGGCCGATCTTTACCCCCCCGTCAAAGCCTATCTGCAGGCGCGCGGCTATGACGTCAAAGGCGAGGTGGGGGCTGCCGATATCGTGGCGCGGCGCGGCGATGATCTGCTGATTGTTGAATTGAAGCGCGGTTTCACGCTGGGGCTGTTCCATCAGGCAGTGGACAGGCTGGCGCTGACCGATCTGGTTTATGTGGCGGTGCCCGCCGGCGGGCAGGCCAAGGCGCTGGCGGCGAATGTCAAACTGGCGCGCCGGATCGGGTTCGGGGTGATGACGGTGCGTCTGCGCGACGGTTTCGTCGAGGTGCTGGTCGACCCCGGCCCCTATGCCGCGCGTCTGTCAAAGCCCAAGCGCGCGCGCCTGTTGCGGGCCTTCGACCGCTTGCAGGGCGATCCGAACGCAGGCGGTGCCACGCGCCACGGCCTGGTCACCGGTTACCGGCAGGATGCTTTGCGTTGTGCGCGGTTTCTGGCGGTGCATGGCCCGTCACCGGGCGTCAAGGTCAAGACCTGGGCCGAGGTGCCGCAGGCCACACGGATCATGGCCGACAATCATTACGGCTGGTTTGACCGCGTGGCGCGCGGCGTGTTCGACCTGACGCCAGCGGGGCGCAAGGGTCTGGCCGATTATGGCGATGAACTGGATGATCCGGTCAGTAGCGCCTGACCAGATCCCAGCCATCGTTTTCCAGCAATTGCAGCACGCCGAAATCGCCGATCAGATGGGCAGCCCCAAAGGCTGCGACGATGGTGTCAGTCTCGGCTATCGCATCCGCGATCACTGGCATCCAGTTGCGGTTGCGCTGGATCAGCAGCATATCCTCCATCTCGGCAAAGATCGCGGCGCCAGTTGCAGGGTCAAGCCCCGGCGTGTCGGCGACCGCAAGGCGCGACATTTCCCACAACCGCCCGACATCATTGCTGAAATAGCTGTCCAGCATGGCGACGAACATTTGTTGTTGGATGTCCGGACTGACAAGGCCGAGGCGCAGCATGTCGATCTGGTCGTCCATGGTGCCGGTCTGGAAAACCTCGAACAGGGTGGTGAAGGATTCCAGCGACTGCATCGGAATGTCGTTTTCGCTGGCCAGATCGCTGATCATGCCGTCCAGCCCTGCCATGCCTTTTGCCAGATCCATCATCGCGCAGGGCGGGATAGCCAGCAGCAGCGACAGATACCAAGGCTGCATCTGTGCCACCATGAACCCCGGCACGCCCCGGTCGCTGGCGGCACTGGACAGGGTCGCCCAAGTGTCGGCGTCCAGCAGGTCGGGCAGGGTCGGCCCGTCTGTGATCAGGAACATGTCAGGCTCGGTGGCCAGCATCGCTTCGAGCGCGCGCTGGTCGTCGGGGGTGGCTTCGAGAAGGACGACATCCGCGGCCAGCACATCATCCGCGATCATGTCAAAGATCGGGTCAAGGCGTACGTCATAGATATGCATCGTGCCGACCAAGGTGATCGCCTTGCCGTCGCGCGTGGCATCCCAGATCAGCCCGTTCGCATAGGGCAGATCGGCGGTGGCCTGATCCAGTTGCAGGCGCTGGTCCTTGGTCAGCATGTCGAAATAGCTGGTGCCGACGCATTGCGCCGTTGCATGGCCGGCCGTCAGCAGCAGGGCTGCGGCGGCAAAAACGTGTCGCAGCATCGTGTGATCCCCCAGGGTTGTGTGGTGGTTACTTTAAAAGACGCACGGGCGGGGTCAATCGCCCCGTGCGCGTTAGCCAGTTTGTCATATTTTCCGCCAAGCCGATTGCATGCATAGCCATCATCATGAATGATAGCTTATCAGCTGTTTGGGCATGAACCTGACTGCAAGCACCCAGACAGGCATCACAAGTGCAAAGTAAGTTATGCGTATTCTCTTGGTTGAAGACGAGCCTGTGCTCGCGCAGCAGATCAACACCGTTCTAGTGACCGAAGGCTATGCCGTCGATATCGCCGATGACGGGATCGCAGCAGAGGCGCTTGGGGTCTCGCAGCCTTATGATACAATCGTGCTGGATATGGGATTGCCCGGGCGCGACGGGATGCAGGTCCTCAAGAACTGGCGCGCTGCTGGTATGCGCGCGCCCGTGCTGATCCTGTCAGCCCGCGATGGCTGGACCGAAAGGGTAGACGGGCTTGACGCTGGTGCTGATGATTATCTGACCAAGCCGTTTCACATGCCCGAACTATCCGCGCGGTTGCGGGCGATGATCCGGCGCAAATCCGAACAGGCCAGTCCGGTGTTCGAGCGCGATGATGTGGTGTTCGATTCGCGGATCAATCAGGTCATGGTCGCCGGACAGGGCATCAGCCTGACGGCGCAGGAACTGGCGGTTCTGTCCTATCTTTTCCATCACGCGGGCCGGCTGGTGTCGCGGACTGAATTGTCGCAGCACATCTATCATCACGATGGCGAACGCGAATCGAACACAATCGTCGTCTTTATCAACCGCTTGCGCAACAAACTGGGTGACAGCCTGATCGATACGGTGCGTGGTCGCGGCTATATGATCAAAGCGCCAGAATGACTTCGCTGCGCGGTCGGGCGGTAATCGGCGGCATTCTGTGGGCGGCAGTGACGATCTTGCTGGGGTTCGCGGGGCTGCAATCCTTTGTCGACCAGGGCGCCGAAGAGCGGTTTGACGAATTGCTGCGGACCCGCCTGTCACAGGTGGTCACGGCTGTTGAAAATGTCGCCGCCACCAACCCCGAGGCGATCGAGGGCGCGGTGGCCGATCCGGTTTTCATGCGCTCGATGTCAGGGCTGTATTGGCAGGTCGAAAACGAATTGGGTCAGGTGTTCCGGTCGGCGTCGCTTGACGATCATGTTCTGCCGCGCCCGCGGATGGTGGCAGACGAGGCCGCGAATGACAGGTTTCTCGGGCCGATGGGCGACCCCGTGCGCGCGATGTCCCGTCGTCTGACGCTCGATGATGGCAGTCTCTGGCATGTGCAGGTGGCCAAGTCGATGCGCGGTCTGCAGCAGGAACTGGCCCAATTGCGCGAGATCATGTTGACCGCCTTTACCTTTGTGATCGTGATCGGTGTCGTCGGTGCATTGTTGCAGGTCACTGTCGCGCTGCGCCCGATCGAAAAGCTGCGCCGCGACGTGCAGCAACGCTGGACCAGCGAAGGCGGGCTTGACCACGGCAAATACCCCGAAGAAGTCGCCCCGCTGGTCTATGACATCGACACGCTGTTGACCCGCAACCGCGAGATCGTGCAGCAATCGCGCAAACAGGCGGCTGATCTTGGCCATGCGATCAAGACACCGGCCGCGATCATGCGCAACGAACTGGACGCGCTGGCGCGCGCGGGCCAGCCCGTGGGCGAGGCGATCGCCGCGCTGGACCGGCTGGATGCCCAGCTCAAACGGGCCTTTGGCCGGATGCGCGCGCAGACCGGCATCGCCGCCCAGCCCGCCGTCACCGAGATGGACCGGTCACTGGGGCGGATGGTCTGCGCCTTTAGCGATATGGCGGCGCAGCGCAACCTGACCCTGACCGCGCAATATCCCCCCGGTGGGCGGTTGCGGATGGACCCCACCGATCTGGAAGAAGTGCTGGGAAACTTGCTCGACAATGCGCTGAAATGGGCCAGCACCACGATCCGGCTGACAGCCACACCGCAGGCGGATGTCGTCACCATCACGATCGAGGATGACGGGCCGGGCATCCCGCCCGAGCAGATCGCGCTGGCGATGGGCAGTGGCCAGCGGCTTGATATCGCCAAGCCCGGCACCGGTCTTGGCCTGTCGATCACGTCGGACCTGTTGCAAGCCTATGGCAGCGCGCTGCTGGTTGATCAATCGGTGGATCTGGGTGGTCTGCGCGTGCGGTTCCGCTTGCAAAGCGTTCAGCCACAGGGTTGACAAGCGGGTGTTTGCCCTTGCATGGCGGGCAAGAGCCCAACCCACATAACGGAGACTGGCCATGTACCGCCTGACCATGATCGTGATCTTCGCCGTGCTGCTTTTTAGCGGTTACTGGTTCGCAGCATCGCAGCTGTTGCAAGCCGCACCGGACAGGGCGGCACGCCTTTTTGCCGCCGAAGGTGTCGAAATGCAGGTCGGGTCTGTGACGACAACCGGCTTTCCCGCGCGGTTTGACACGGGTCTGACCGATCTGCGGCTAACACATGCCGCATGGGCGTGGCAGGGCGCGCGGCTGGATATGCAGGCCGACAGCCTGCGCCCGCTGGCAGCGACCGTCACCTTTCCGCCAGAACAGACGCTGCGCATTGCGGGCCAGTCGCTGCGCGTGACCAGCCAGGATTGGCAGATCAGTGCCGCAATACAGCCCACGACACGGCTGGCCTTTGATCGCGGCAGTCTGCGGATGGGCAATTCCGAGGTCGTGTCTGATGCCGGATGGCAAACGGGTCTGGGCGGGTTGGTCGCGACCATCGCATTGGCTGCGGATCAAGAGGCCATCTATGATACGACGATTGCGGCGGATAATATCACCTTTCCTCGCCTGTTGCGGGACCAGATCGACCCGCAAGGCACGCTTGGCCCGCAATTGGATGCTGTCCGCGGGACCGCGCGCCTTACCCTTGCCCGCCCGCTTGACCGCAGCCTGCAAGGGCGCTTGCCCGATCTGGACCATATCGCGCTGGACGATCTGCAGATCGACTGGGGGCCGGTCACGGTGCAGATGTCGGGCGATATCGCGGTGGATGCGGCCGGTATGCCTGCGGGCGTGATCATGCTGCGCACGCTGCAATGGCAAACGGTGATTGATCTGCTGATCACCTCTGGCATCATTGACGCAGGTCTTGCCCAGACGGTCACCCGACTGGCGGGGTTCATGGTGGATGGCGACGGGGTGCTGAACATTCCGTTGGCGTTTCAGGATGGGATCATGCTGGCTGGTCCGATGCCGATCGGGCCTGTGCCGCGCCTGCGTTAACTGGTGCCGAACAGCCCGGTCAGCGCGCGCCGGACCAAGGCGGTGACGGACGGGCGGTGGCTGGCGTGAAACGGTAGCGGGCGGCAAACTTCGATTGCGGCAACACCGACACGGGCGGTCAATGCGCCGTTCACGACGCCTTCGCCAAAGCGGCGCGACACTTTGCCAAGGATACCGCCGCCCGCGATGGTCCCGATCAGATCATCCCCCACGGCCAGCGCGCCTGTCGCCACCAGATGTGCCAGCACCCCGCGCGTCAGCCGCCAACTGCCCAAGGTGCCTGACCGCCCACCATAGATTTCCGCGATCCGCCGGATCATCCGCAGGTTCGCCGTCAGCGCGGTGATCAGATCGGCCAGTGCTAGCGGCACAAAGGCCGTGACCATCGCGACCTGCCGTGCGGCGGTTTCGACCTCGCGCATGGCGCGTTGATCGAGCGGTTGCAGCACCGTCGTTTCCGCCAGCCCCAACAACGCATCGGCATCCAGCATATCGCCTTGGCGCTGGGCCAGCTCCGCCTTGCCCCATGCGGTATCGTCACGCCCGGCATAAAGCCTTTCCAGCGCGCTGATCACCTGCCGCGCGCCTTTCAGGTCGTTGCTGACCAGCGCATCGCGCGCGCTGATCTGCAGCGCATCCAGTTTGCGTAACCGGCGAAAGGCCGACACTTCGCGCAGGCCGATGATGACCAGCACCAACAGCAACAGACCCATCAGGACGGTCGCGATCCAGCCCAGCACAGGCGCGCGCGCCAGCAATCCGGTGACATAATCCCACGCCGCTAGCGACACCACAAAGCCTGTCAGCAGCACGACAAGGCTCCAGAACCAGCGCGCCAGCGGCGATGGCGGGTGGCTTGCCACCACGGCAAGGCGTTGCATCGCGGCGCCCTGTGTCTCGTCCGGGACGGCGGGGGCGGTGTCGGGGCGAGCCATGTCCTGCCCGTCAAGATCAATCAGAACCGGTCTGCGGGTCATAACCTGTCCCCCAGCAAAAACTGCGCCGCGCGGTCCAGCCGGATATGCGGCGGCCCGTCGCCTGGGCGCAGGGTCAGGCGCGCAGGCGCGAAATTCATCACGCTGTAATCGGCATCGAGCCACTTGTCCGCGCCTTCACGCGCGGGTGCCAGCAGATGCGCAGGGTCATCAGGCAATTTGCCCGGATAAAACGCCGCCTGCTTGCCCCCGTCCAGCAACCGCCCGCGCACCACGTCCAGCGGGCCACCCGCATGCTCGACGGTGTCTTCGACCGTGGTGCGCAGGGCGGCAATCGCCATTGCGGCGGTCTGCGCGCCTGCGAAATCGGCACGGTCGCGCGCATCGCGCAGCAGGGCCTGCGTGATCGCGGTCAGTTGCGGATGCTGGGCATGATGCAGATGATCGGCCTTGGTCGCGGCAAACAGGATCTTTTCCACACGCCGCCCTTTGAAAATCCGCGTCAGAAACGCGTTGCGCCCCGGTTTGAACGCCGACAGCACGGCGGCCATCGCGCGGCGCAGATCCTCTAGCGCGGCAGGGCCGGCATGGATCGCGCCCAGCACATCGACCAGCACGATCTGGCGGTCGATCTTGGCGAAATGGTCTCGAAAAAACGGGCGCACGATGTTGGTCTTGTAGCTGTCGAACCGCCGCGCCATTTCGCGGCCCAAGGATTTGCGCGCAAAACTGTCGCCCGGCAGTGGTGCAAAGGTCAGCACGGGCGATCCGGCCAGATCACCTGGCAACAAGAACCGCCCCGGCGTGCAATCGGAAAACCCTGCATCGCGCGCCGCGTTCAGATGCGCGGTAAAGGCGGTGGCAAGGCTGGCTGCCTGCGGTTCCGACAAAGGCGCGTTGGCATCGGTCTGCTGCGCCAGCGCCAGATAGGCATTACCCCCCGGCCTGCCCTTGGCACGGGCAAGGGCTGCCTTGGACCATTGCGCATAGGTCAGATCGAGCAAGCCAAGGTCCAGCAACCATTCCCCCGGATAATCCACGATGTCGATATGCATGGTGCGCGGCCCTGACAGCCCCGACAGCAATCCGGCCGGCTGCACCCGCAGCGACAGGCGCAATTCGCTGATCTGGCGGGTGCCTTCGGGCCAGCTCGGGTCCGGCGCGGTCAGGCGGGCAAGATGGGTTTCATAGGCAAAGCGTGGCACGGTATCGTCAGGCTGCGGTTGCAGAAAGGCCGCCTTGATCGCACCATTTGCTGCGGCGGTCAGTTGCGGCATCCGCCCGCGGTCCAGCAGATTGGCCACCAGCGAGGTGATGAACACCGTCTTGCCCGCCCGCGACAGGCCGGTCACACCCAGCCGGATCACGGGGTCGGTGAAAGGCGCGGTCAGCGTGCTGGTCACGCCTTCGACGCTGCGTGTGATCTGATCGGCGATTGCGGCGATACCCAAGGCTGGCCCTTTCGTTGTTGATAAACAGATAAGCACGGCGTTGGCCGATGTGTAGGGATTGATTTTGCGCGCCTGCCCGCCTAATCGGGATCTTATGCCGCGTTATGCCCTTCTTGTTGAATATCACGGCGCGCCTTTCGCGGGATGGCAGCGGCAGACCGGCCTGCCCTCTGTGCAAGGCGCGATCGAGGCGGCATTGGCGAAACTTTCACCCGGCCCCCATACCATCGCCGCCGCAGGGCGCACCGATGCGGGGGTTCATGCGACAGGGCAGGTGGCGCATTGCGATCTGCCCGGCGATTGGGACCCGTTTCGTCTGTCCGAGGCGTTGAATTACCATCTGAAACCTGATCCGGTGGCGATCCTTGGTTGCGCGCTTGTCGCGGATGATTGGCACGCGCGGTTTGATGCGGTGGAACGGCAGTATCTGTTCCGCGTGATCGCGCGCCGCGCGCCGCTGACATCAGAGGCGGGGCAGATGTGGCGGGTGAACCATGATCTGGACGCCGCGGCGATGCAGGCGGGGGCCGATCACCTGCTGGGCCTGCATGATTTCACCACCTTCCGGTCGTCGATCTGTCAGGCGAAAAGCCCGGTCAAGACGCTGGACGAATTGCGCATCGAGGTTGTGCAGCGCGCTATTGGCACTGAATATCGGTTCCATGTGCGGGCGCGGTCGTTTCTGCACAATCAGGTTCGCAGCTTTGTCGGTACGCTGGAACGGGTCGGCGCGGGGGCATGGCAGCCGGGTGATGTCGCCCGCGCGCTGACCGCGCGGGACCGTGCTGCCTGCGGGCCGGTCTGTCCGCCGCAGGGGCTGTATCTGGCGGGTGTGCGCTATCCCACCGACCCTTTCGCGCGGGATTGAGCGTTGCAGCAAACACAGCAGCGCGGCGTTTGCAGGTGGGATTGGTCAAGCCGGACCTGTTGGGCTAGGTCTTTGGTCAGACGCGACCAAAGCTATGGGGGAGGCGCTGCGTGAAAAGCAACCTGTGGATAGCAATCGCCCTTGTTTTTAGCGCAAGCGGGGCCTTGGCCCAGGACATCCGCCTTGTTGCGAGCACAGCGCGCGAGGCGCTGAACAATGCGTCGCTGTTGCGCGCACTGGATGATACTGCCGTCCCGCAAGATTACATTGCCGCCGCGCGGGCGGATTACCGCCGGCTTTTGACGGCACTTTATGCCCAAGGGTATTATGGCGGCACCATCTCGATCACGATTGACGGGGCAGAGGCTGCAAACCTTGCGCCGCTGGCCGCCCCTGCCAGCATCAGTGAAATTGTCATCACCGTGACTGCCGGCGCGCAATTCACTTTTGGCGAGGTTGCGATTGCGCCCTTGCCGCCTGCGGCCGACATCCCCGCGGATCTGGGCCCGCGCGAAACCGCACGGTCGGGGATGATCCGGACCGTGGCGCAGCAATCTTTGCGCAGCTGGCGTGAACTGGGCTATCCGCTGGCGCAGGTGAACAGCCAGCAGATCGTCGCCCGGCATGCGGATGAAAAGCTGGATGTCACCATCGGGCTTGATCCCGGACCACAGCTGCGGTTCAGCGCGCTGGAGGTGTCGGGCAACCGGCGGGTACGCAGCGAACGGGTGCGCGCCATCGCGGGGCTGCCCGAAGGTGTGATTTATTCCCCCGCCGCCGTGGACAGGGCGCAGGCGCGTTTGCGCCGGACAGGGACGTTCAACAGCGTATCGTTGACCACCGCCGATCAGGCGGGGCCGGATGCGACGATCGGAGCGCAGGTGCAGCTGGACGAGGCCAAAAGGCGGCGGATCGGCTTTGGTCTGGAGCTTTCCTCGATCGAGGGGGTGACGGTGTCCACCTTTTGGCTGCATCGCAATCTGCTGGGCGGGGCGGAACGGTTGCGCGTCGAAGCGGTCGTGTCGCAGATCAACGCTGATGCGGATGGTGTAGATTATGCCCTGCGCGGCAGCTTTAGCCGCCCCGCGACATTGGGTCCCGACACTGATTTCTATATCAACACCGAGATTGCGCGGCAGGATGAAGACAGCTTTTTGATCGATTCTGTCGAGGTTGAAGCCGGCCTGACGCGGTATCTGCGCGATGATCTGACCCTGCAGGGCGGGATCGGCCTGCTGACCGCGCGCGAAGACAGCGATCTGGGTAAACGCGATTACACGCTGCTGATCCTGCCGCTGCGCGCCACGCTGGACCGGCGCAATAATGCTTCTGCCGCCAGTGCGGGCTATTATCTTGACGCGCGGGCGACGCCCTTTGTCAGCTCTGACGGCGATCTGGACGGCGCGCGCCTTTATGGTGATGCGCGCATTTATCGGTCGTTCGGGGCGGATGACGGGTTCACCCTTGCCGCACGCGGCCTTGTCGGCAGCTTGTTGGGCGCGCCGATTGCCGAGGCGCCGGCGGATTTTCTGTATTATTCAGGCGGTGGCGGCACCGTGCGTGGCCAGCCTTATCAATCGCTTGGCGTGCAGACGCAGGTTGGCGGGCAGATTGTCACAACCGGGGGTGCGTCCTTTCTGGCAGCCCAGCTTGAGGCGCGCTATGCGATCCGCGACAAGATCGCGCTGGTTGGTTTTTACGATACCGGTTTTGTCGGCGACACCGCCATGCCGGGCGAAAGCGGCGCATGGCACGCGGGGGCGGGCGTAGGGCTGCGCTACACCACCGGCATCGGCCCGATCCGGCTGGACCTTGGCACACCTGCCAGCGGTGATGATGCGGGCGAAAGCCTGCAGGTCTATATCGGCATAGGACAAGCGTTTTGAGATTTCTCTGCCTGATCTTCCTGCTGCTTTTGCCTGTGTCTGTGATCGCTCAGACCGCAGACGACGACCGTGGTTATCTGACCGGCCTGATCGAGGACAACCTGTCGGGCGCGGATCGTATTGTTACGATCACTGGCTTTGAAGGCGCGTTGCGGTCCGAGGCCCGGATTGCGCAGATGACGATTGCGGATGCCGAAGGTGTCTGGCTGACGCTGGAGGATCTGGTGCTGCAATGGAACCGCGCATCGCTGTTGCGCGGCGCGATCAATGTCCAGCAATTGCGCGCGGGCCGGATGATCTTGTCGCGCGCGCCGGTGAGCGGTGACAGCGGCCCGTCGCCCGAAGCGCGGCCATTTTCCTTGCCGGACTTGCCTGTCAGCGTGTCAATCGATGCGCTGGACATCGCGCGCATCGAGATCGCCCAAAGCTTTCTGGGCGAAGCGGTTGTTGCAAGCGTGCAAGGCGCGGCTTCGCTGGCGAGCGGGCAAGGCTCGGCAAACCTGCTGGCTACGCGGCTGGACGGCGCGCCCGGATCTTTGCGGATTGATGGCAGTTATTCCAATGAAACCAACGTGCTGGATATCCTTTTCGACCTTGATGAAGGCCCAGACGGGATCGCCGCGCGCCTGCTTGACCTGCCGGGGCGGCCTGCGGTCAAGCTGGTCGTGCAAGGCGATGCGCCGCTGGCCGATTTTTCTGCCACGCTGGCGCTGGCGACCGACGGGCAGGACCGTCTGACAGGTGATTTCGCGCTGGCGACGGTGGATGGGCGCCAGCAGGTGCAGCTTGATGCCGGTGGTGATATTTCGGCGCTTTTCGCGCCGGAATACCGCGATTTCTTTGGGAATGATGCGCAGTTGCAGGTTGCGTTCAACCGTGCTGCGGACGGGCGGATTGATATCCCGCAGATCACGCTTGACGCGGGGCGCGCGCGCCTGTCGGGCGCAATCCGGATTGGCCCGCAGGGCTGGCCCGAACAGATCAGCATCACGGGCGCGATCACCCCTGTCGATGGCGCGCCTGTCTTGCTGCCCGTGTCGGGGCCGCGCAGCTTTGTCGATGATGTGACCCTTGATCTGGCATTTGACGCGGCCGTTTCCGACAAATGGGCGATGGATCTGACGATCAACGGGCTGGACCGTCCGGGCCTGTCCATTGCCAGCCTTGGCCTGCGCGGTGGCGGTGTCTTGCAATCGGGCGAAGGCGATCAGAACGGGCGCGTGACCGCCGACCTGACCTATGGCGCGCAGGGTCTGCAACTGGATGATACCGGTGCGGCGCAGGCGCTGGGCGATGCGGTCAGCGGGATGCTGGTGATCGACCGGACCGAAGGCAGCCCGATTGCCCTGCGGCGCTGGTCGCTGTCCGGTGCCGGTATCGAGATCTTGGCCGAGGCCCAGATCGCCGGCGCGCGCCAAGGGTTTCGGACAACGGCGGCCGCAACGTTGGATATTGTCGGTTTGCAGCGGTTTTCGACCCTTGCAGGGCAGGATTTGGGGGGGGCTGCCGGGTTCGACATTACCGCCGATCTGACCCCGTTGGACGGGCTGTTCACGCTTGGCCTGACAGGTACCACAGATGATCTGCGCATTGGGATCGCGCAGGCCGATGCCGTGCTTGCAGGCGATGGCCGCATCGCGGCGACAGTGGTGCGCGACACCGCCGGCACGCGGCTGCAAGACCTGCGCGTAGCGACCGATGCGGCAGAGATCAGTGCCACCGCCACCCTGACCAGCACCGGATCGGTCGCCGATGTCACGGCCCGCCTGCGCGATGTGTCGGTCGTGCTGCCCGCGCTGTCGGGTCCGGCCACGACGACAGGGCAGGTGACGATATCTGCGGATGACCGGATCGCATTCGCCCTGTCCGGTGACGCGCCCGCCGCATCCTATACCCTGACCGGCACAGTCGCCCCGTTGCCCGATGACGTGCGGAATGTGACCATCGACCTTGCCGCCGATGTCACCGACCTATCGCTCTATGCCGGTGTTGCGGGGCGCCCGCTGGCGGGGGCTGCGGCGCTGCGCGTGCAAGGCTTTGTGCGCAACGATGGGGCGCGGTTCGCGCTGGATGTGCAGGGCGACACGCGTGATCTTGTCACCGGTATCACCCAGCTGGACCCGCTCTTGGCAGGTGCGGGGGATATTTCCGCACAGATCGCGCGTCCAGCGGATGATGCGCTGCGGGTCTCGGAGCTTTCGGTGCAGACCGATGCGATTGACCTGCGCGGCACGGCTGATTTGCGGCTGGACGGGCCGATGACGGCTGATCTTGCGCTGCGGATCGCGGATGCGCGCCTTGTCGATCCTGCGCTGGCGGGGCCATTGAGCTTTGTGCTGGATGCGGCACCGGACGCGCAGGGGCAGACCGGCGCGCTGTTGCAGATCACTGGCCCTGATACCGCGTTGCGGTTTGATGCGACCGTCGCAGGCCGACAGGCCGGTTTCGCCATGACCGGCGATCTAAGCGCGCAGGTGGCGGATCTGGCGTCCTATGCGGGGCTGGTCGGGCGGCCCCTGCGCGGCAGTATCGACCTGACGGCGGCGGGCCGTGTCGTCCCTGATCTGAGTGGGTTTGAGGCGCAGGTCAGTCTGCGCAGCGAAGGTCTGGGCATTGGCAATCCGACGGCCGATGCGCTGTTGGCGGGAACCGGCCGGATCACCGCCGATATCGGCCGCGCGGAGGGGCTGCTGGTGGTGCGCACGCTGGAGGTATCGACGCCGCAAGTGTCCTTTGTCGGCGCGCTGAACAGCAATGCGGGTTTCCGGCAAGGCCGCTTCAACGCCAGTCTGCGCGATGTCGGCCTGTTGACCGACCAGATCAGCGGGCCGGTGCGTGCCACCGGCAGTGCATCGCTGGACGCTGTGGGCAATTGGGGGGTGGATGCCACTGGCACCGGACCCGGCGGGCTGACAGCGCAGGTGCAGGGGGCTGTCGCGCAAACGGGGACGCTTGATCTGACGATCAAGGGGGCGGCGCCCTTGGCCTTGATGAACACCGCGATCGAGCCGCGCCGATTAAGCGGGACTGCCAATTTCGACCTGCGCGCCGATGGGGCGCCGGGGCTGGATGCGCTCAGTGGGCAGATCACTTTTGCCAACGGGCGGCTTGCCGCGCCGACACTGGGGCAGGCGCTGAACGGGATCACGGGGGCCGTGCGTTTGGGCAACGGGACGGCGCAGGTCGATCTACGCTCTGGCGTCGAGGCAGGGGGCAGCCTTGCGATCAGCGGGTCTGTTGGCCTTGGCGATGGCAATCCCGCCGATGTGACGATCCGGCTGGATGATGTCGTGCTGCAAGACACCCAGCTTTACCGTGCAAACGTTGGTGGCACGATCACCCTGCAAGGACCATTACAGGGCGGTGCGCGGATCGACGGACAGCTGTCGCTGGGCCAGACCGATGTACGGGTGCCATCATCGACGATCAGCGGCTTGGGCGCCTTGCCCGAGGTGGTTCACCGGCGGCCCGACCCCGCGGTCGTGACCACGCTGGCCCGCGCGGGCCTGTTGCCAAGCGGGGCGCAGGTCAATGGCGGCAGCACCGGCACGCGGCGCGCTTTCCCGCTGAACATCGTGATTGATGCGCCGTCGCGGATTTTCATCCGGGGGCGCGGGCTTGACGCGGAACTGGGTGGGCGGCTGATTATCGGTGGTACAAGTGCCGATGTGATCCCTGTCGGGCGGTTCGATCTTTTGCGCGGGCGCATCGACATCCTGCAACAACGGTTTGACCTGACCGAAGGCAGCGCGTCCTTGCAGGGGGAATTCGAACCCTACATCCGGCTGGTTGCCGCAACGACCAGCGCGACCGGCACCCAGGTCAGCATCATTATCGAAGGCCCCGCCAGCGAACCGCAGGTCAGTTTCGAATCCGTGCCGGACCTGCCACAGGACGAAATATTGGCGCAGCTGATCTTTGGTCGCGATGTGCAAAGCATGAGCCCCTTGCAGGCGGTACAGCTGGCAGGTGCGATCAGCACCCTGGCGGGCGGTGGCGGCGGAGCGGTTGACCAGCTGCGCCAGAACCTTGGTCTGGATGATTTCGATGTGACCACCGACGAGCAAGGCAATGCCGCCCTGCGCGTCGGGCGCTATCTGTCCGAAAACGTCTATACCGATGTCACCGTGAGCAGCGATGGTGGCACCGAGATCAACCTGAACCTTGATATCACCGATGAAATCGTGGCCAAGGGTGGCGTCGATCAGGACGGCGACACCGGCATCGGGATATTCTTCGAGCGTGATTATTAGCGACCGTGCGTGCCTGCCGGACCAGACCTGCGCCTGCGAACAGCGCCAGCACTGGTCAGCGCGGCGCGCAGGTATTAGCTAATCATCACGCCAAAAGGAAATGCCGATGTCCGATGAAATCGCCCTGATCAGCCGTGAAAAACTGCCCGATGCCCTGCGCGTGCTGCTGGCGGATTATCCGCGCGATGCATGGCAGAATGACCCTGGTTTCGACGGGCTGATCCGGTTCTGGCTGGACCGGCACCTGATGTTTCGCCGCCTGATGGCCGAGATGAGCAGCGTCACCGACAAGCTGCTGGACCGCAAGCTGGCACCCGACCAGTTTGCCGCAAACCTGTCGCGCTATGGCGGCATGTTCGTCAACGGCTTGCATGAACATCACACGATCGAGGACAGCGTCTATTTTCCCAAGCTGATGCAAAAGGACAAGCGGATCAGCCGGGGGTTCGACATCCTTGACGCCGACCATCATGCGCTGGATGAATTTCTGGCCTCTTTTGTCACCAGCGCCAATGCCGTGTTGCAGGCGTCTGGCCCGCGCGATGCCTTGCAGGACAATGCAGGGGCGTTCCAATCAGAACTCGCCCGGCTGGAAAAGCTGCTGAACCGGCATCTGGTTGACGAAGAAGAATTGGTCGTGCCGGTGCTGCTGCGCTATGGCAGTCGTGATTTTGGCTGATTATCGCAACCGAAAGGCGGCAGACCGGCCTGCACCCTGATCCACGGTAAACCGGATCAGGTCGTCGTTGATTTCGACCAACTGGCAATTATAGGGGATCAGCGACCCGCCCCAATAAAGCTCGCGGCAGAAATAGCCGTCCCGCCAGCTCCATGTGCCTTCGACATTCCAGCCGATGGCGCTGCCGAGAACCTGTCCGGTATCCAGAACATTCAGCGTGATCCCGTAAAACCGATGGCGCAATTGCTTGCCTTCGACCAGTGACAGAAAGGTGTCTTCGTCCGTCACCTTTACATAGCTGGCCACCGCTGCGCCCGCTGTCAGCGTGAGGCCAAGGGCCAGAATCAATGTCTTCATGATCAACCTTCGGTTTACTTGATGCTTTTACGCACAGACAATCCGGTCGGTTCACTTGGCCCGTTGGTTTCGGCTGATTTTGACCTGCACGGCGCGTTACAGCCCCAGCACATCCATCATGTCATAGGCCCCCGGCGCCTTGTCCTGCCCCCAAAGTGCCGCCTTCAACGCGCCGCGCGCAAAGATCGCACGGTCCGTCGCCAGATGGCGCAGCACGATCCGTTCACCGGCGGCGGCAAAGATCACGTCATGTTCGCCGACGATGTCACCGCCCCTGATTGCGGAAAACCCGATATCGCCGCGCTGGCGTGCGCCGGTCATCCCGTCGCGCCCCGCGTCGCGCACATCGGCAAGTGTCACGCCACGCCCTGTGGCCGCAGCCTCGCCCAGCATCAGCGCGGTGCCGGAGGGTGCATCGACCTTTTGATTGTGATGCGCCTCGACGATCTCGATGTCGAAATCGGGGTCAAGGGCGGCGGCGACTGTTTGCGTCAGCTTGACCAGCAGGTTGACGCCCAGTGACATATTCCCCGCCCGCACGATCACGGCATGCCGTGCGGCGGCATCAATCGCCTTGATATCATCATCCGACAGGCCCGTGGTGCCGATCACATGCACCGCGCGGGCCTGCGCGGCAAGGGCGGCAAAGCCCACGGTCGCCGCAGGTGCGGTGAAATCGATCACGGCCTGCGCGCGGGCGAAAGCCTCTAGCGCGTCATCTGTGACAGTGACGCCGGCAGGCTGGCCGCCCATGGCAGTGCCGATATCCTGCCCGATCCACGCATGGCCTGTCCGTTCCAGTACAGCGGCCAGATGGCATTTGTCTGACGCCAGCACCGCCTTGACCAGCATCTGGCCCATGCGCCCTGATCCGCCTGTGATCACGATTCCCGGTGTGTCGGTCATGTCTTTGCCCTCATCTCTTTGCCCCGTCTTAGCGGCGCTTTGCCCCCGGTGCAAAGCCTTGCTTGGCTTTGTCGTCCACAGCGATTAAATGCAGGGCATGGCAAAGAATACACAACGCGATGGCAAGGCCCCGACGCAGCGCATGTTGCGCGTGGGCGAGATGATCCGGCGGACCCTGTCCGAAATCCTGCAAAGGGGCGAGGTGCATGACCCCGACCTTGCGCGCATGTCGATCACCGTGGGCGAGGTGCGCATGTCGCCCGACCTGCGGATCGCGACGGCGTTCATCCTGCCCTTGGGCGGGATCGGCAAAGAAGAGGCGCTGGACGCTCTGCGCCGCAACCGTCACGAGGTCCGGCATCTGGTGGTCAAGGGCGGGTCGATGAAATTCGCGCCCGAACTGCGATTCCAGCTGGATGGCACCTTTGACCAGATGGACGCGACCCGCGCCCTGCTGGCCGAGGATCACGTCAGGCAGGATCTGGACGAGTGAGGCTGACGCTGGTTTTGCCGTTGATCTGGCTGGCCCTGCCTGCGGCGGCTGTCACCTGCGAAGACGTCAGCTATCTGGGCAAAAGCTATACCGCCTGCACGGTCGATCCGGTGGTCGATGACCTGCGCCTGTTTCACAAGAACGGTGACAGCATCCTTGGCAGTTTCCGCGCCATCGAAGGCTTGCCCGATGTGACCGCCCTGCCGTTTGCAATGAATGCGGGCATGTATCACGCCGATCGCGCGCCCGTGGGCCATTACGTCGAAAACGGGGTCGAGGTGATGCGCGTCATCCCCAATGCCGGCCCCGGCAATTTCGGGCTGCTGCCCAATGGCGTGCTTTGCATCACGGACACATCTGCGCGCGTGATCGAAACGCTGCGCTATGTCGAGGATGCCCCCGTTTGCCGCGATGCGACCCAATCGGGGCCAATGCTGGTGATCGACGGGGCGCTGCATCCGCGGTTTCTGCCCGACGGCACATCGCGTTTCCTGCGCAACGGGGTCGGCACGACCGCAAACGGGGATCGCGCGGTTTTCGTGATTTCCAACGATGTGGTCAGTTTCCACGAATTCGCCAGCTTTTTCCGCGACCACCTGCAAATGCCCGATGCGCTGTATTTTGATGGCAAGGTGTCGCGGCTGCATGCGCCGGCGCTGGGCCGGTCGGATTTCGGCGCTCAGATGGGGCCGATGGTCGGCGTGGTCGAATAGGCCAGCGCGATGATCCGGCCCACATCCGCGCTGGTGGGCAGGGACGCCACATCGGCAAGCGCGATCCAGCCTGCGTCTGACACGTCATCGGCGGCGACAGGCGTGCCGCTGACATAATCGCACAGCACGACGGCCAACAGGAAATGAAACTGCAACGCGCCCGCAGGGTCGTGCAGGATGATGTCCAGATTGGTCAGATACCGGACAGCGCGCGCGATCACGCCGGTTTCCTCGGCCAGTTCGCGGGTGGCGGCGGCCAGCGCTGTTTCGCCCGGCTCCACATGCCCGCCCGGAAACCCCCAAAGCCCCGCATCCGGAGGGTTCTTGCGCCGCACCAGCAGGACCTTGCCCTGATGCAGCACAACGGCGATGGCCCCCAGACGGGGCAGGGCGGGACGGGCTGTGGTTTCCATATGGGCAGCCTATGCCTGCAGCAGCGCAAGCGAAAGTGTCATTGCCCCTTGGCGCAGGCCGCTTTTGCCCACATATATGCCCCAGCCCGTTAAAGGAGACCGCGATGCTGGAACTGAACGCCAAACCGACCCCCCCTGTGGATGTCATCAAGGACGGCACCGATGCCAGTTTCCCCCAAGATGTGATCGCGGCCTCGCAGGATGTGCCGGTGATCGTCGATTTCTGGGCGCCGTGGTGCGGCCCGTGCAAAACCCTTGGCCCCGCGATCGAAGCCGCCGTGACCAAGGCAGGCGGGCGCGTCAAGCTCGTCAAGATCGACGTGGACCGCAACCCCGGCTATGCGGGCCAGCTGCGGGTACAGTCGATCCCCACGGTTTACGCATTCTATCAAGGTCGTCCGGTCGACGGGTTCCAAGGCGCGCTGCCCCCATCCGAGATCAACGCCTTTGTCGAAAAGATCGCAGCCCTTGCTGGCGAACCTGATGACGGTCTGGCCGGTGCTATCGAGGCCGCCGAACAGATGCTGACCGAAGGTGCCGTGACAGACGCCGCCGAAACCTTTGCCGCGATCCTGCAAGAAGACCCCGCCAATGCTGCCGCCTATGCCGGTCTGGTGCGCTGCTACCTGGCGCTGGACGATATCGATCAGGCCGAGGCGATCCTGAACGGCGCACCTGCCGAAATCTCGACCGACCCCGCGCTGGAGGCGTTGCACGCCCAGATCATCCTGCTGCGCGAGGCGGCGAATGCCGGACCCGTGGCTGAATTGCAGGCGCAGGTCGATGCCGACCCCGCCAACCATCAGGCGCGGTTCGATCTGGCGGTGGCGCTGCATGCCAATGGTCAGGTCGAAGAGGCGGTGAACGAACTTCTTGACCTGTTCCGGCGGGATCGGGAATGGAATGACGGGGCCGCAAAAAACCAGCTGTTCAAGATTTTCGACGCCCGCGATGCCAAGGACCCCATCGTGCTGTCCGGACGGCGCCGGTTGTCGTCAATGATATTTGCCTGAGGGCAAAGGCGGACTATGTCATGCCAATGATATCATCAACTGATCTGCCGGATACAATTCCGGTATTCCCCCTGCCCGGCGCGCTGCTTTTGCCGCGTTCGCGCTTGCCGTTGCACCTGTTCGAGCCGCGCTATCTTGCGATGCTGGACGATGTGATGAAAACATCCTCGCGGCTGATCGGGATGGTGCAACCCTATGACGCCCCCGGTGCGGCAGGCAAGCTGCACAGCATCGGCTGCGCGGGCAAGCTGACGGCGTTTTCCGAAACCGAGGACGGGCGGTACATGGTCACCCTGTCCGGCGCGTCCCGTTTCCGTATCGTGGAAGAGATCGAAGGTTTCACCCCCTACCGCCGCTGCAAGGTCAGCTGGCAAGGGTTTTCGCGCGATCTGGGGCCGGTGGAAAAAGACGAAAACTTTGACCGCGACAGTTTCATGAAGGCGTTGAACCGGTTTCTGGTGGATCAGGGCCTGTCCACCGATTGGGACAGCCTGAGCGAGGCCGAAGATGAATTGCTGATCAATTCGCTGTCGATGCTTTGCCCTTTCACACCAGAAGACAAACAAGCCCTGCTGGAAGCCCCGTCGCTGTCCACACGGCGCGAAACGCTGTTGACGCTGATGGAATATTCCCTGCGCGGCGGCAACGGAGAAGGTGTAATGCAATGAGCGAGCCCGGTTTCGACCCCAAGATGCTGGAGGCTTTGGTCTGCCCCATCACCCACGCGACCCTGCGCTATGATGCCGAGCGGCAGGAACTGGTCAGCGAAAACGCCCATCTGGCGTTCCCGATCAGGAATGGGATACCCGTGATGCTGGTGGACGAGGCGCGGCAGGTAGACTGATGCGCGGACGATGTCGTTGACAATCGGTGTTGCCTGTCCATAGACCTACGACCAGTATTTGCTGTTGTGTCAGGGTTAAGGTTGTGGATTTCCAAGTTGCGAGTTTCTGGTTCGGTGCGCCGTTGTCCTGTGTTGAAAGAGTTTGCATCCAGTCTTTCCTCGATCACGGTTACACGTTCAATCTTTATGTTCTTGACCTGACCATGGACGTGCCGGACGGTGTGATCTTGCATGATGCAAGGAGCATCTATTCCGACGAAGAATTTCAAAAACACCCTTCCTCACGGCGTCGTGCGGCGGTTTATTCCGATGTTTTTCGCATACATCTGCTGCAAATGACGGATCATGTTTGGGTCGATCTGGACATTTATTGCGTCAATCCTTTGGATTTTTCCTCAGACTATCTGTTCGGCGTTGTCTGGCGCAACAAAGCGGTCAACAATTGTGTACTGCGCCTGCCGAAAAACTCGATTGCGTTGAAGCTGATCCTTGAATTTCTTTCGTCAGAAGTCCCGCTGCCGCATTGGCTAGGCGCTGACAGGATCAAGGGTCTTGTCAGCAATTATGAGACCGAAGGACAGATTTCGCTTTATGATCTGCCGTGGACGACAACCGGCCCAAGCGTCACCCGCTGGGCGTTAAGCATCACCGGCGAAATCAGTCGCGGTCAGCATTGGCATACATATTGGCCAGCAAGGGGTTTTCTGGATCCCGAAAGAGCCATCGAAAGCTATGAACAACCTTGGGTGCGGTTTCACCATTTCCAAGGCGAGACGCGCGGTGATTTGCGCAAACATTTCTCTGGTGTCCCGCCGCGTGGAAGCTACATCGATTTGATCTGTCAGCGGCACAAGATCGATGTCGATCGGTACCCCGTCATCTAACCCTGCATCAAGCTTGGCAAATCCCCGTTCAGCCCTGCCGCCTGCCGCATGAAGCCGCGGCGTAGGCGCGGGGCGCTGTTGACCAGCCCCATACCCATATCGCGGGCGGCTCGGATCAGGGGGTTGTCGTTGGAAAACAGCCGGTTGAACGTGTCGGTCGCCAGTGCCAGCGTCGCCGTGTCGAACCGCCGCCATTCCTGATAGCGCTGCAAGGTCTGGGCGCTGCTGATATCCTCACCGCGGCTACGCGCGGTGGTCAGCACATCGGCCAAGGCCGCCACGTCGCGCAAACCGGCGTTCAGCCCTTGCCCCGCAATCGGGTGGATGCCGTGCGCGGCGTCGCCGACCAGCGCCATCCGGCCTGCGATCAGGCTGTTGGCCAGCGTCAGGTTCAAAGGATAGCTGAACCGCGCGCCGGTCAGCTGGATATTGCCAAGAAAACTGCCAAAGGCAGGTTTCAGCGCGTTCAGGAACGCCGCATCATCCATTGCGACCAATTCCTGCGCGCGGGCGCGCCGTTCGCTCCAGACGATGGAACTGCGGTTTTCCGTCAGCGGCAGGATTGCCAGCGGGCCTGCGGGCATGAAGAACTGATGCGCGATCCCGCTATGCGGTTTGTCATGTGCCACGGCGCAGACAACGGCGGTTTGCCCGTAGTCCCAGCCGGTACGCTTGATCCCTGCACGTTCGGCGGTGCCGGATTTGCGCCCGTCCGATCCGACCAGCAGCTGCGCGTCCAGCGGCTCGCCATTGGCTAGCGTCACCTGCACGCCGCCTGCCGTCACTGTCTGCGCCACAACGGTCTGTCCTGCCAGATGGGTGATCCGGTTGTCCGCTGCCAGCGCGTCCAGAAAGGCGCGGCGCAGGTGCCGGTCCTCGACCAGATAGCCCATCGGGCCTTCCTCGATCTCGGCATGGTCGAAATGCATCATCCAGGGGCTGGGGCCTTCGCCTGCGCGCCCGTCAGTGACCTTGATTTCCAGCATCGGCTGAGCATTGGCCGCGATCACCGGCCAGATGCCGATCCCGCGCAGCAGCCGTGCAGAGGTCAGCGCGAGCGCATAGGACCGCCCGTCAAAAGCGGGGTCCGTGTGGACCGGCACAGGCTGGCTGTCGATCACCGTCACGGTGAATCCTGCTTGTGCCGCCGCCAAGGCCAAGGCGGGGCCATTCAGCCCGCCGCCCACGATGATGATATCTGTGTTCATGGGCCGCAATATGACCCCGCAGGCGGGATTGTCCATGCGCCTTTGCGCCGCTACGGTTCCGCCAAACAGGAGAATGAAAGATGCAGGACTGGCGTTGGCAAACGGCCGCGGATCTGGGGCGTGGGATTGCCGCAGGGATGATTGACCCTGTGGATTTGACCGAGGTCTACCTTGCCGCCATCGACGCGCATGAACACCGTGACCGGATCTATGCCCGCGTCACACATGACCGCGCGCGCGCCGAGGCCAAAGCGGCAAGCGAACGCGCCGCGTCAGGGTTCCGGCGCGGGCCATTGGACGGTGTGCCGGTGTCTTGGAAAGACCTGTTCAACAGCGCCGGTATCGGGACAGAGGCAGGCACCGCCCTGTTGGCAGGCCGCGTGCCGGAGCGTGATGCAAAGGTGCTTGAGACAGCGACGGCGGCGGGGCTGGTGTGTCTGGGCAAGACCCATATGTCCGAAATCGCCTTTTCCGGGCTGGGCCTGAACCCGATCACCGCGACGCCGCCTTGTGTGAATGACGCGGGCGCTGTGGCGGGGGGGTCATCGTCGGGGGCGGCGGCGTCTGTCGCGTTCGGCCTTGCGGCGGCGGGGATCGGCACGGATACCGGCGGATCGGTGCGGATACCGGCGGCGTGGAATGATCTGGTGGGGCTGAAAACCAGCCATGGGCGGTTGTCGCTGGAAGGTGTCGTGCCGCTTTGCCTGACTTTTGATACCGTTGGCCCCTTGTGCCGGTCGGTCGAGGATGCGGCGCTGTTGCTGGCCGTGCTCGAAGGATCGCGCCCCGTTGATCTGGGTGGGGCCGATCTGGCCGGCATGCGCCTGATGGTGCTGGATACGATCGTGCCTGAGGATGTGCGCGACGCGCCCCGCGCGGCGTTCGAGGCTAGCGTGGCAAAACTGCAAGCGGCAGGCGCGCAGATCGAACACCGCTATTTCTCGCAGCTATTCGATGCGTTCAACGTCGCGGGCAACCTTTATGCCGCAGAAAGCTATGGCTGGTGGCGCGATCTGGTCGAGGCGCATCCCGAAAAGATGTTTCCCCAGATCCTGGAACGGGTGCGTGGCGGGAAAACCGTGTCGGGGCCTGATTTCGTGGCGGGCTGGAACATTCTGCGCCAGATCTGCAAGGAATATGCGGCTGAAACCGCGCAGTTCGATGCCGTCATCATGCCGACCGCGCCTTTGCTGCCCCCCGATGCCGCGCGCCTGTTGACGGATGATGCCTATTACAAATCCGAAAACCTGCTGGCCCTGCGCAACACCCGCGTGGCGAACCTGCTGGATGTCTGTTCGATCACCCTGCCCACGGATGTGCCATCCTGCGGGATCATGTTCAACGGGCAGACTGGGGGCGAGGCGCGTCTGCTGCGGCTGGCGGCAGCGGCGGCACGGGCGTTGGGATAAAAGATGTTGGGATAAAAGATTCTGGTCTCCGGCGGGGATATTTAGGCTCGGAATATGGGCTGGACCGTCTGAAAAGCCACAAATTCCCCACAAAGCATGGCAGGCGCTGGACACACGCGCATCTGCTGCGCTAGTTTGTGTTCGAAGTGGGGCGAAATGATCCCGCGAATTGAGGCAGTTATGGATTTCCCCGAGCGGTTTTCGGACCTTCCGGTTGCGACTTGGCCACGCCTGCGTGCGCTGTTGGACGTGCCGACCGAGGCCACCGACGTCATCAACATGACGATCGGCGAGCCGCGCCATGCCTTTCCCGCTTTTGTCGGGCCGTTGCTGGAACAGCATCTTGGCGGGTTCAACAGCTATCCCAGCAACGAAGGCCAGCCCGATCTGCTGGCAGCGATGGCGGGGTTCTTGCAGCGCCGCTACGGGCTGGATGTGCCAACCGAGCGGATCATCGCGCTGAACGGGACGCGCGAGGGGCTTTATAACGCTGCGATGGCGCTGTGTCCTGAAACCAAGAACGGCAAACGGCCCGTCGTGCTGATGCCCAATCCGTTTTATCCGGTTTACGGTGTCGCCGCGATGTCGGTCGGGGCAGAGCCTGTCTATGTCGCTGCCACACCCGCCACCGGCCATCTGCCCGATTTCGCAAGCCTGCCTGCCGAGACGCTGGCCCGCACGGCGATTGCCTATATCTGTTCGCCTGCCAACCCGCAGGGCGCTGTCGCGTCCGAGGCCTATTGGCGCGAACTGATCGGGCTGGCGGAAAAGCATGATTTCATGATTTTCGCCGACGAATGCTATTCCGAGATTTACCGCGATGCGCCGCCACCCGGCGCGTTGGAGATTGCAGCGGCGATGGGTGCTGACCCTGACCGCGTGCTGATTTTCCAATCCCTGTCGAAACGGTCCAACCTGCCCGGCCTGCGTTGCGGTTTCGCGGCGGGTGGTGCGACATCCATCGCGCGCCTGCGCCAGTTGCGTGCCTTTGCGGGTGCGCCTTTGGCTGGCCCGCTGCAATCTGTTGCAGCGGCGGTCTGGGCGGATGAAGGGCATGTGGTGGAAAATCGTGCGCTTTATGGCCGCAAATTTGACATTGCCGATGACATCCTTGGCCATGTGCCGGGCTATCAGTCGCCGCAGGCGGGGTTTTTCCTGTGGCTGCCGGTGCCCGATGGCGCGGCGGCGGCGGTTACGCTTTGGCAGCGCACGGGCGTGCGGGTGCTGCCGGGCGCGTATCTGAGCCGCGATGTCGCCGGCGACAACCCCGGACAAGGCTATATCAGGGTCGCCATGGTGGCCCCGACCCAAGAAATGCAGCGCGGTCTGACACTGATCCGCGACTGTCTGTACAGATAGGAGATACCAGATGGCATCTTACCAGTCCCGCCAGCGCGATCCGCTTTTTGACAGCACCACGCAGGCCGCGTTGGAAAAACGCAGCCGCGAATTGGTCGGTCTTGCGCTGATCGTGACGGGGGCGTTGTTTGCTGTCGTGATCGGGACCTATTCGCCCGATGACCCAAGCTGGATTTCCGCCACCGATGCGCCGGTGCAGAACTGGCTTGGCCATTTCGGTGCCTCGGTCGCTGCGCCCTTGATGATGGTGATCGGGCTGGGGTCGTGGGTCATTGCTGCAACCTTGATCGCGGCAGGCGCGCGGTTTGTGTTTCATTACGGCCAAGACCGCGTGATCGGCCGCGCGATGTTTGCCCCCGTGGTGATTGTGGTGGCCTCTGTCTATGCGGCGACGCTGGCACCGGCGCAGGACTGGCCTGCCAATTTTGGCATGGGTGGGTTGTTTGGCGATACCGTGCTGGGCGTTTTGCTGACAATCCTGCCGTTTGGCACTGTGTTCGGGGTCAAGTTTTTGTCTTTTCTGGCTGCCGTTTTGCTGGTGGCGCTGCTGACCTTCCTGCTGGGCTTTACCCGCCCCGAATTGCGCAAGGGGCTGCGGTTCGTGATGCTGGGCACGGTCTTGATCTATGATTTCGCGCTGCGGATGATGGGCAAGGGGGCCGCGCTTTCGGCGCAAGGCGCGCATGTGGCGACAGCGGCTGTGCAAGCCCGTCGTGCGCAAAGCCGGATGTTTGCCGATCCGCAGGTGACCGAGGATATCGTCAGCCGGCCACAACCCGTTGTCTCCTCTGATTTCGAAAGCCGCCTGCGCGCGGCGGCCGTCGTGCGTGCGCGCCCTGCCTTTGGGGCCGAGGAACCGCCTGTGACCACCGGCCAAATCCCTGCCGCGCCGCCACCGCTGACCGCCCCGATGCGCAACATCGCCCCGGAACCAGCGCCCAGCACGGGCGGTTTTCTGTCTGGCCTGTTGCGCCGCAACGACCCGATGCCGCAACCCGAACTGGTCACCCCCGAACCGCGCCTGACAGATGCCGAACCCGTGGCCGATACCGCCCGCGTCAGCGCGCGCATCGCCGATGCCATCCGCAGCCGTACCGCGCCACCATCGCCGACTGGCGTGCGGATCGAACCGTCCCTGACCGCAGGGCGTGGGCCAAAGCCACTGGTTTATGCGCCTTACCCGCCGCTGGTCACGCCCGAAGCAGAGCAGGACGACGCCATTTTCGAAGATGACGATGACGATGACGATGATGCGCCCTATCTGGCTGTTCCGCATACGCCGATTCCGTCAGTGCCGTCCTTTGTCGAACCGCGCACAGTTGTGCAGCATCCACCCAAGCGCCCGGTCCAGCCGTCGCGTCAGGCCGTGGCCGAGGCGCAGCCTGCGCTAAAATTCGACGATCCTTACGCGGATTACGAACGCCCGCCGTTGTCGTTGCTGACCAACCCGGTTGAGATCACGCGCCATCACCTGAGCGACGAATCGTTGAGCGAAAACGCCCGGATGCTGGAAAGCGTGCTGGATGATTACGGCGTCAAGGGTGACATCATCGCCGTGCGTCCTGGCCCTGTTGTCACGATGTACGAGCTTGAACCGGCACCGGGTCTGAAGGCCAGCCGCGTCATTGGTCTGGCCGATGATATCGCGCGGTCGATGTCGGCCTTGTCAGCGCGTGTGTCCACCGTGCCGGGCCGGTCGGTGATCGGGATCGAACTGCCCAACGAGAACCGCGAAAAGGTCGTGCTGCGCGAAATCCTGTCGCACCGCGATTTCGGTGATGGCAACCAGAAATTGCCGCTGGCGCTGGGCAAGGATATTGGCGGCGAGCCGATCATCGCCAATCTGGCCAAGATGCCGCATTTGCTGATCGCGGGGACCACGGGGTCGGGGAAATCGGTGGCCATCAACACGATGATCCTGTCGCTGCTGTATAAGCTGACACCGCAGGAATGCCGGATGATCATGATCGACCCCAAGATGCTGGAACTGTCCGTTTATGACGGTATTCCGCATCTGTTGTCGCCGGTCGTGACCGACCCGAAAAAGGCCGTGGTCGCCCTGAAATGGGTCGTGGGCGAGATGGAAGAACGCTATCGCAAAATGTCGAAAATGGGCGTGCGTAACATCGACGGCTTCAATGGTCGGGTGAAAGAAGCGTTGAGCAAAGGCGAGATGTTCAGCCGTACCGTACAGACGGGTTTTGACGATGAAACCGGCGATCCGATTTTCGAGACCGAGGAATTCCAGCCCGAAGTCCTACCCTATATCGTCGTCATCGTGGACGAGATGGCCGATCTGATGATGGTCGCCGGCAAAGAGATCGAGGCCTGTATCCAGCGCCTTGCACAGATGGCGCGGGCATCGGGCATCCACCTGATCATGGCCACACAGCGCCCGTCGGTCGATGTGATCACCGGCACGATCAAGGCCAATTTCCCGACACGGATTTCGTTTCAGGTAACGTCGAAAATCGACAGCCGCACGATCCTGGGTGAAATGGGTGCCGAACAGCTGCTGGGTATGGGGGACATGCTCTATATGGCGGGCGGGTCCAAGATCATGCGTGTCCACGGCCCCTTTGTCAGCGATGAAGAGGTTGAGGAAATCGTCAACCACCTCAAAGGCTTTGGTCCGCCTGAATATATGTCCGGCGTGGTCGAAGGGCCGTCAGATGATCACGAATCCAGCATTGATCTGGTGCTGGGTCTGGGCGACGGGTCCGATCTGGAAAACGCGCTGTATGACACGGCTGTGGCGATTGTGATCAAGGATCGCAAATGTTCCACCAGCTATATCCAGCGCAAACTGGCCATCGGCTATAACAAGGCAGCGCGTCTGGTCGAGCAGATGGAAGACCAAGGCGTGGTCAGCGCCGCCAACCACGTCGGCAAACGCGAAGTGCTGGTGCCCGAGCAGCATTGAGGGGGTTTTTTGCGAGGCGATAACCAGCCTATTTAGGTGGCGGAATCGTTTCTTGCCTCTTCGATAAGGTGCCACCGGTTTCGATCGCCGAGGTCCGTATCTGCACGACACACAAAACCGATACGCCCGAAACAGGCGATAGCTTCGCCATAATCAGGGGACCGAAGCGAAAATTTGGCAATGCGATTTGGCATGCAAAAGCGGCAATAGTACATGTGTTTGCTGGCAATTGTTCGCGTTGTAAGGATTCGTGTGAACTGCCGACCCCCCAACAAAAAACCCCCGCTGCTTGCGCAATCGGGGGTCAATCGTTTCAACAATCGGGGATGCTTTACAGCATGCCTTCGCGTTGCAGTTTCTTCCGGGCCAGCTTGCGCTGACGGCGGATCGCTTCGGCCTTTTCACGGGCCTTGCGGATCGACGGCTTTTCGAAATGTTGCTTGAGCTTCATTTCACGAAAAACGCCTTCACGCTGAAGTTTTTTCTTCAGAGCACGCAACGCCTGATCGACGTTGTTATCACGAACACTTACCTGCATGTGGTTTTCACCACCTCTCTAAGTTGGATTTGCAAAATTGCAGGAGTTGGCCAGATAGCAAAGATGGGCTAGTTTGTCCAGTATCGACAGGACAGGAGCCCCGATCATGTCACAAACCCCACTCGACCCCGTCAAACAGCAATTGCTGGATGCGATCATCCCCCATGTGGCCTTTGACGGTTGGGCGCCTGTGGCCTTCAATGCGGCGATTGCGGATGCGGGTGTGGACCCTGCCGTGGCGCGCACGATCTGCCCGCGCGGTGCGATTGATCTGGCGATTGCATTCCATGAACAGGGCGATGCGGCGATGGTGGCTGCATTGGATGCCGCCGACCTGACAGGCATGCGGTTTCGTGACAAGGTTGCCCATGCGATCCGCCTGCGTCTCCGCGCGATCCCCGATAAAGAGGCGGTGCGCCGCGGGACGGCCATGTTCGCCTTGCCGCATATGGCCGCCGATGGGGCGCGGCTGGTCTGGGGCACCGCGGATGCGATCTGGACGGCGCTGGGCGATACATCTGACGATGCAAATTGGTATACCAAGCGGCTGACCCTGTCGGGGATCTATGCCGCGGTCGTGCTGTATTGGCTGGGTGACGACAGCACTGGCGGGCAGGCGACGGATGCGTTCATTGATCGGCGGATTGATGGCGTGATGCAGTTTGAAAAGGTCAAGGCGCAGCTGCGCGACAACGCCCTGTTGAAACCACTGACAATGCCCCTTGCGCGGTTGATGGCGGGCATCAAGGCGCCGCGCCGCGATATGGACCCAGACCTGCCGGGCGTCTGGCGCGACCCGACATGATGCAGGCGGTCGAGATTACGCAGCCGGGCGGGCCAGAGGTGCTGGCCCTGACGGAGCGGCCAATGCCGGAACCGGCCCATGATCAGGTAGTGATCAAGGTCGCCTATGCCGGTGTGAACCGCCCTGATGCCTTGCAGCGCGCGGGCCTTTATAACCCGCCTGCCGGTGCCAGCGATCTGCCGGGCTTGGAAGCCGCGGGCGAGATTGCGGCCATTGGTGCGGGTGTGACCGATTGGAAGATCGGCGACCGGGTCTGCGCCTTGCTGCCGGGGGGTGGTTATGCCGCCTATGTCGCGACCCCTGGCGCGCATTGTCTGCCGGTGCCTGCCGGCCTGACGCTGGCGCAGGCGGCTTGCCTGCCCGAGACGTTTTTCACCGTCTGGTCCAATGTGTTCATGCGCGGCGGTTTGCAGGCGGGTGAACGGTTTCTGGTCCACGGCGGCAGTTCCGGCATCGGCACCACGGCGATCCAGCTGGCGCATGTGTTTGGCGCGCGGGTGTTCACGACGGCCGGATCGGACGATAAATGCGCCGCCTGTCTGGGGTTGGGCGCAGAGGCTGCTTTCAACTATCGAGAGACGGACTTCGTCGAGAAAATGAAAGAGTTGGGGGGCGCTGACCTGATCCTTGATATGGTTGGCGGCCCGTATATCCAGCGCAATATCGCGGCTTTGGCGGATGACGGTCGGCTGGTCCAGATTGCATTTCTGCAAGGCCCGAAGGTGGAATTGAACCTTGTACAAATGATGACCCGTCGCCTGACGATCACCGGCTCGACGCTGCGCCCGCAATCCGACCTTGCCAAGGCGCGGATCGCGCAGGACTTGCGCAAGCATGTCTGGCCATTGGTCGCCGCGGGGCGGGTGCAGCCAGTGATGGATCAGACATTCGCCCTTGCCGATGCCGCTGCCGCCCATGCGCGGATGGAAAGCAGTGCGCATATCGGCAAGATTGTGCTGGAGGTGGCGGGGGAGCGCTAAAATTTCCCGCCCGCGGCGCATCACTGCCGCTGCGCATAGCCTTCATAGACCGCCGGTTTCCAGCTGCGCCCGGCTTGCGACCAGTGCGCCCCTAAGGACACAGACAAGACTGCCGCTTGATCACACCATGATCGGTGTCAGGGCTTGTAGGGTGCCATGCCAGCGCGGGCCAGTTCATCGGCACGTTCGTTTTCGACATGGCCCGCATGGCCTTTGACCCATTCCCAACGGACCTGATGCTGCGCGACTGCGCTGTCCAGACGCCGCCAAAGGTCTTCGTTCTTGACGGGTTTGTTCGCCGATGTCTTCCAGCCGCGCCTTTTCCAGCCGTGAATCCAGCTGGTGATTCCGTCTTTGACATAGGCGCTGTCGGTCACGATGGTGATCGCCGTCGCCCGGCCGAGTGTTTCTAGCGCCGAAATCGCGGCCAGCAGTTCCATGCGATTGTTGGTGGTGTCTGCTTCACCGCCTGACAGCGCGCGTTCCTTGACCACTTTATCACCGTCGCGTGCGATCAGCAGCGCGCCCCAGCCGCCGGGGCCGGGATTGCCCGAACAGGCCCCATCGGTATAGGCGTAAAGATCCGCCATCACAGCACCAGCGGCAGGAATGACAGCACGACCAGCGCCGTCAGCAGCCCGCGCAGATGCATCCACCATTTCGGCGCAAGGCCCATCTGCCAGAAATGCCAATCCAGCAGCAACAGCCCAAGGAACCCCACGATCAGGTTCACCGCCGCCCCAGTCGGCCCGCCGCCTGTCATGAAAAACGCCCAAAGCGCGGGAATGACCGACAGGATATAGCCGGCTGTTGCGGCGCGCCCGCTTGCCTTGGTGGCAAAGCCCCATAGAACGCCCGACATGAATGACAGGATCACCGCGCCATAGAACAATTGCACATAGGGTCCGATGAACCGCGGCCCGAATGTCGCAGCCCCCCAAAGGCCAAGCTCAGGGCGCAGCAATGTCAGCGCGCCCCAGAAAAACGGGATCAGCCCGGCAAGGCCAAGCCACAGGGCGGAACGGGGGATGGCCTGCATCAGATCACGCCGGTTCGCGCAGCACGCGTGGTACTTTGAATTCGACGTCTTCCTTGGCGGTTTCCACCATTTCCACCGTCACGTCATAGCGGTCGCGGAAGGCGTCGATCACTTCGTTGATCAGCACTTCGGGGGCAGACGCGCCTGCCGTGATGCCCATCGACCCGATCCCATCCAGCGCGCGCCAGTCGATATCGGCGGCCCGCTGCACCAATTGGGAATAGGTGCAACCTGCACGCGCGCCGACCTCGACCAACCGGCGGGAGTTGGACGAATTGGGCGCGCCCACGACCAGCATGGCGTCGCATTTGGGGGCCATCGCCTTGACTGCTTCTTGGCGGTTGGTCGTGGCGTAGCAGATATCCTCTTTGTGTGGGCCGATGATCGCGGGGAAACGCGCCTGCAGGGCGGCGACGATACCCGCCGTGTCATCGACTGACAGGGTCGTCTGCGTCACGAAGGCAAGGCGCGCGGGGTCTCGGACCTGCACGGTCGCCACATCCGCGACGGTTTCGACCAGCAGCACCTCGCCCTCGGGCAGTTGCCCCATCGTGCCGATGGTTTCGGGGTGGCCTTCATGGCCGATCATGATCATCTGCAATCCGTTGTCTGCATGGCGCTGCGCCTCGATATGGACTTTGCTGACCAGCGGGCAGGTGGCATCGACATAGATCATCTCGCGCTTGGCGGCGGCGGCTGGCACGGCCTTTGGCACGCCATGCGCGGAAAAGATCACGGGGCGGTCATCGGGGCAATCATCCAGTTCCTCGACGAACACGGCCCCTTGGTCGCGCAGCGCATCAACGACGAATTTGTTGTGCACGATCTCGTGGCGCACATAGACCGGCGCGCCCCATTTCTGGATCGCCATTTCCACGATCTTGATGGCGCGGTCCACACCGGCGCAAAAGCCGCGGGGCGCTGCCAGATAAAGGGTAAGGGGCGGTTTGGTCATCGCGTTCTCCTGCTGATGCCAGAGGTAAAGCCTGACGCCGCGCGGGTCCAGCCCCTGCCGTTCGCAATCAGCGATTTGCCGCAGCGGTCAGCCACCAGAACCGAGCCGGCAGGATGATTGCGACAAGGGCGATCCCGACCCCGTAACCGGCCCAGACGCCCAGCGGCCCAAACCCTGCCCAGAACCCCAACGCTGCTGCCAGCGGCAAGGCGAACAGCCAATAGCTGAGCAGGGTCAACCGCGTCGGCCAGACAAAATCCATGATCCCGCGCAGCGCGCCAAGCGCGGTCGATTGCACCCCATCCGCGACCTGGATCAGCGCCACGATCACGAACATCGCGGTGGCAAGCGCGACAACGCCGCTGTCGTCGGACAATGCCGCGGCGATCCGGCCACCCAAAAGGATCAGCATGATCGTGACCGCAACCATCCAGACGGTGACCACGCCGATGGCCGCCACTGCGATAGGGCGCAGCCGTGCCGGATCACCGGACCCGCTGGCCTGCCCGATGCGGATGGCCACGGCCGCCGCCATGCCAAGCGGCAGCATATAGAGCACGCCCCCTACCGCCTGCACGATCTGGTTGGCGGCCAAGGCGGTGGCGCCAAATATCCCCAGCATCAGCCCGACCACGGCAAAGGCCGCCCCTTCGCCGGTATATCCGATAGCCAGCGGCAACCCGCCCCAGGCCAGTCTTTTGCGCAGGGCCGCATCGGGCTGCGCACGCAGCAGGCGATGCCGCGCCAGCCAGGTGATGGCGATCAGCAAGGCCAGTGTTTCCGCGATCAGGCTGGCCAGCCCCGCGCCAACCAGCCCCAGCCCCGGCCAATTGCCGATGCCCCAGATCAGACCATAGTTCAGCGGGATGTTCAGAATGACAGCCAGAAAGGCGAAACCCGCCGCCGTCCATGGCCTGTCCATCGCATTCAGCACCTGTGCGATCACCATCAACAGCGCGACAGGCACCAGCACGGCCGCCATCGCCAGCCAATAGGGTGTGATGATCGCCAGCACCTCGGGCGGTTGGCCGATCAGTGGCAGGATCAAGAGGATCAGCACCATCAACAGCGATGCCACCAATCCCGCCAGCGGGGCCAGACCCAGCCCCGCGCGCAGGGCTGCGGCGACGGCATCCGCCTGTGCGCCGCCGTGGCGATGCGCGGCCTCGATCCCCACGGCGGACACGAAACCATAGATCGCAGAATAAAAGATAATCATCGCCGCGGTCGTCAGCGACGCCGCCGCCAAGGGCAATGTGCCCAAAGGCGCGATCATGATCGTATCCACCACGCCGATCAGCGTGGATGCGGCCAGCCCCGCCACGATCGGCAGGGCCAGATGCAGCAATGGCGCGACTTCGGTGCGCGCGGTGGCGATGATGGGCGTGGTCGCCATGGTGCAGGTCCAATGCGCAAGACAAAGGCATGTTCTGGCGATACCGCAGCAACATGCAAGCTGCTGGTGCAAGAATGGTCCCGGATTGCGCTGCCAACACGACACAGCGCGCTTTGCGTGGCGGCAGCCAGAATGCCTGCCGCCACGCCTATGGATGATGCGGAGCCGTAATCCTAGCTGTCGGCCTCGACCATGTCGGTGCGGGGTTCGCGCGCTGGTCTGCCGATAACATCGCGCAATTCTTCAAGTTCGATGAAATTGTCGGCCTGACGGCGCAGTTCATCGGCGATCATCGGTGGCTGGCTTCGGATCGTGGACACGACCGACACGCGCACGCCCTTGCGCTGCAACGCTTCGATCAAGGGGCGAAAATCGCCGTCGCCGGAAAAGATCACGGCATGGTCCAGATACGGGGTAAGTTCCATCGCATCCACGGCCAGTTCGATGTCCATGTTGCCCTTGACCTTGCGGCGCCCCAAGCTGTCGGTGAATTCCTTGGCCGGTTTGGTGATCATGGAATAGCCGTTGTAATGCAGCCAATCGACCAGTGGGCGGATCGGCGAATATTCGTCGTTTTCCAACAAGGCGGTATAGTAGAACGCGCGCAGCAGCTTTCCTCGCCGCATGAATTCCTGACGTAACAACTTGTAATCTATGTCGAACCCCAGCGCGCGTGCTGCTGCATAAAGATTCGACCCATCAATAAAGAGCGCCAAACGCTCATCCCGATAAAACATGAAACACCTTTCGACAATTACCCTTGATCGTCCTTGTGCTACGAGCGGAGTTTGATCAAGTAGACACCTATATTATGCAGTGGTTGTCGGGGAACAAGGGGCGCTTTGCGATATGATTGGCCAGATTGCGCTTATTGCTCTTGGCAGCAACGACGGGTCATTTCGCGGTGATGTGGCGGAAAATGTTGCGTGGGCTATCGAGCGCGTTGGCGCTTTGGCGCACGGGGCCGTGCGCGTCAGCCCGTTTTATGCGACGCCTGCCTATCCCGCTGGCGCCGGTCCTGATTTCGTCAATGCGGCGATGGCATTTGCCACTGATCTTGACGCTTTTGCCCTGCTTGCGCAGCTGCACACTATCGAGGCAGAGGCAGGGCGCATCCGCAGGGTCCGCTGGGGGCAGCGCAGCCTTGATCTTGATCTGATCGCGCTGGGTAATCAGGTGCTGCCCGATGCCGCGACGCAGGGCCATTGGCGCAATCTGCCAGCCGATGTGCAGGCGCTGGCTGCACCAGAAAGTCTGATCCTGCCGCATCCGCGCCTGCAAGACCGCAGTTTTGTGCTGGTGCCGCTGGCCGATGTCGCCGCTGACTGGCGACATCCGCTGCTCGGGCTGAGCGTGGTGGAAATGCTGGACCGGTTGTCTGATGCCGACCGCGCGGGTGTTGTGCGGCTGGAACAGCGATCGGCAAAAGGCTGACAATGCGGGCAATCCGCCCCCGCTGGCCCTTGTCAATCCCTTTTGAACGCACTAGGGATGCAGCTTCCGAAGATTCCTGTCCGGAGATCCGTCATGGCCCGCGTTACCGTCGAAGATTGTGTTGATAAAGTTCCAAACCGTTTCGAGCTTGTGATGCTTGCAGCACATCGTGCGCGTGAAATCGCTGCCGGTTCGCCGATTACTGTGGCCCGCGACAACGACAAGAACCCTGTCGTGTCGCTGCGCGAAATCGCGGAAGAAACGCAACAGGCCGACGACCTGCGCGAACGCATGATCGAAGCCAACCAGACCCAGATCGAGATCGACGAACCCGAAGAGGACAGCATGTCCTTGCTGATGGGCGCCGAAGCCGACCGTCCGGTCGAGGATGACATGTCCGAAGAAAAATTGCTGCGCGCGCTGATGGAAGCGCAAGGCCAGCGCTAGGGCGGGCTATTCAGCCTGCCAATGATAGGCGCGGAACCAGATGACGAATGCTGATAGTCTGATCTCTCTGGTTCGCGCCTATAATCCCAAAACAAACCAAGCTTTGCTGCGCGATGCCTTTGCCTTTGGTGCCGATATGCACGAAGGCCAGTTCCGCCATTCCGGCGAGCCGTATTTCACCCATCCCGTTGCTGTCGCCCATATCCTTGCCTTGCAGCAGATGGATGACGCGACGCTGGTGACTGCCCTGCTGCATGACACGATCGAGGATACCAAGGCGTCCTTTGCCGTGGTCGAAACACGATTCGGCCGCGAGATTGCCGAACTGGTCGATGGCGTTACCAAGCTGACGAATTTGCAGCTGACCTCGACCCAGACCAAACAGGCGGAAAATTTCCGAAAATTGTTCATGGCCACCAGCCGCGATCTGCGCGTGACCTTGGTGAAACTGGCCGACCGCTTGCACAACATGCGCACGATCAAATCCATGCGCCCCGAAAAGCAGGCCCAGAAAGCCCGCGAAACGATGGAAATTTTCGCCCCCCTTGCCGGTCGCATGGGCATGCAATGGATGCGCGAGGAATTAGAGGATCTGTCTTTTCGCGTCCTGAACCCAGAGGCGCGCAATTCGATCATTCGTCGTTTCATCACGCTGCAGCGCGAAACCGGCGATGTGGTGCAAAGAATCACCGCTGATATGCGGGTCGAACTGGAAAGATCCAATATTCTGGCCGATGTCGCGGGCCGCGCCAAGAAACCCTATTCGATCTGGCGCAAGATGCAGGAAAAGGATCAGGGTTTCAGCCGCCTTTCCGACATCTATGGGTTTCGCGTCATCGTGGCGACCGAGGCTGATTGTTATCGCGTTCTGGGCACGATCCACCAGCGCTGGCGCGCCGTGCCGGGGCGGTTCAAGGATTACATCAGCCAGCCAAAATCCAACGGTTACCGCTCGATCCATACCACCGTGTCGGGCCGTGACGGCAAACGGGTCGAGGTGCAGATCCGCACCCGCGAAATGCACGAAGTCGCCGAAACCGGCGTCGCGGCGCATTGGTCCTACAAGAACGGTGAACGGGTCGAAAACCGCTTTGCCGTTGATCCGGTGCGCTGGATCGCGTCGCTGACCGACCGGCTGGATGACGACCAGAACCACGAAGAATTCCTCGAGGCTGTCAAGCTCGAGATGTATCAGGATCAGGTGTTCTGTTTCACCCCCAAAGGCGAGGTGATCAAGCTGCCGCGCGGGGCGACGCCCATCGATTTCGCTTATGCGATCCACACGCGGATCGGGTCGGCCTGTGTGGGCGCCAAGGTGGACGGCCTGCGTGTGCCGCTATGGACGCGGCTGAAAAACGGCCAATCGGTCGAGATTATCACCGCCGAAGGCCAGACACCGCAGGCCACATGGATTGATATCGCCGTGACGGGCCGCGCGAAAACCGCGATCCGGCGATCCTTGCGCGAAGAAGACCGCGAACGTTATGTCCGGCTGGGGCGCGAGTTGGCACGCGTGGCGTTTGAAAACGTGCGCAAGAAATCCACCGAAAAGGCGCTGCGCACCGCCGCCAAGGCGCTGGCCATCGACAGTGTCGACGAATTGCTGGCCCGTCTGGGCAGCGCCGAGGTAACGGGCCGCGAGGTCGTGCGCGCGATCTATCCCGAACTGGCCCATGTCAACGGTGACGAGGTTGATCAGGGCCGCGCCGTTGTCGGCCTGAGCGCTGATCAGGTCCATAAGCGCGGGGCCTGCTGTCAGCCGGTCCCGGGGGAACGTATTCTGGGCATCACGTTCCGCGGGCAGGGGGTCACGATCCATGCCATCGATTGCGCCGCATTGGTCGATTACGAAGAACAGCCCGAACGCTGGATCGACCTGCATTGGCAAGAAGGCACCCATGCCGCCGTCAATACCGTGACCTTTGACGCGACGATTACCAATGACACGGGCGTGCTGGGGCGCATTTGCACATTGATCGGCGAACAGAACGCCAATATCTCTGACCTCAAGTTCATTGACCGCAAGCCAGATTATTTCCGCCTGTTGATCGATGTTGATCTGCGGGATGCCGAACATTTGCACCGCGTGATGACGGCGCTGGAGGCGGAAAGCAACGTGTCGTCCATCGTGCGGCATCGCGATCCGGGCCTTGCGGGGACAATGCGTGGCTGACAGGCCAGAAGGGAAGTCGTGTTTTGGTATTCAAGCGCAGGGATAGGCGGCCGATCTGGAAGATCGTGCTGGACTTCGTCTATCCGCGTGGCGGCTGGGCGCGGGCCTTTGGCTATGTGAAACATCGGCTGCGGCGGTTGCCGGACACACCCGAAAAGATATCGCGCGGGATCGCGGTGGGTGTGTTCGCGGCCTTTACACCGTTCTACGGGCTGCATTTCGTGATCGCGATCCTGCTGGCGCGGGTCGCGCGGGGCAATATCCTTGCCGCGCTGCTAGGGACATTTGCGGGCAATCCGCTGACCTATATCCCCATCGGGATCGCATCCTTGGGGACAGGCTATTGGCTGCTGGGGCGGCCATTCAACGCGACCCTGTTCGGGCTGGATGGCAGCGCCTCGGCCGATTACTGCACGCTTGGGTGCCAGTTCAGCAATGCGTTTTCGGACATCATCCATAATTTCGCGGCGATGTTTACGGTTGCCACCGCCCACTGGACCGGCCTGATCGCCTTTTATCACGAGGTTTTCGTGCCATACCTGATCGGGGGCATCGCGCCGGGCTTGTTCTTTGGCTGGCTCAGCTACTATCTGTTCGTGCCGATTATCGCGGCCTATCAGAAACGGCGCCGCAAGGTGTTGCAAGCCAAGCTGGAACAATTGAAGAAATGACATCTTTCGCCTGAAAGGGAAAACCATGACCAATCTGCGGCTCGGCGTGAATATCGACCATGTGGCGACGGTGCGCAACGCGCGCGGCGGGGATGTGCCTGATCCGGTGCGCGCGGCGCTGATGGCGCAGGATGCAGGGGCCGATGGGATCACGGCGCATCTGCGCGAAGACCGCCGCCATATCATCGACAGTGACATCGAACGCCTGATGGCGGCGCTGCGGATCCCGCTGAACTTTGAAATGGCAGCGACGGCGGAAATGCAGGCGATTGCCCTGCGCCACAAACCCCATGCTGTTTGCCTTGTCCCTGAAAAGCGCGAGGAACGCACGACCGAAGGCGGGCTGGAAGTTGCCGGACAGCAAAGCGCGCTTGCCGCCTATATCGCGCCTTTGCGCGATGCAGGGTGCCGCGTGTCGCTGTTCATCGCCGCAGACGAGGCGCAGATCCGGGCCGCCCACAGCATCGGCGCGCCGGTGATCGAATTGCATTCGGGTGCCTATGCCGATGCTTGGGCCGAAGGCGACTGGCAGATGCGCGATGATGAATTGCGCAAGATCACCGATATGACCGCCTTTGCGACCGACCTGGGGCTGGAGGTGCATGTGGGCCACGGGCTGACCTATGATTGCGTCACGCCCATCGCTGCCCTGCCACAGGTGGCCGAATTAAACATCGGGCATTTCCTGATCGGCGAATCCATATTTCGCGGGCTTGGCCCGGCGATTGCCGAAATGCGCCGCCTGATGGATGCCGCGCGCGCATGATCCTTGGCATCGGCACCGATCTTGCGAATATCGACCGGATCGCGGGTACGCTGGACCGGTTCGGTGATAGGTTTCGCAATCGTGTCTTTACCCCCACCGAGCAGGCCAAAGCCGAGGCCCGCCACGACACGCCCGGCACCTATGCCAAACGCTGGGCCGCGAAAGAGGCTTGTTCCAAGGCGCTTGGCACCGGTTTGCGGATGGGGATCGCGTGGAAAGACATGGCCGTGTCGAACCTGCACACCGGCCAGCCCGTCATGGCCGTGACCGGCTGGGCGCGTGAACGGCTGGACCAGATGACGCCACCGGGGCACGAGGCGATCATCCATGTCACGTTGACCGATGATCACCCTTGGGCACAAGCCTTTGTGGTGATCGAGGCGCGGCGCATCGCTTGACTCCACCCCGTTGCGCGATCATGTAGCGTCAAACCTTAAAAGGAACGGAAAATGGCCGAAAATACGGGCTTTGTCAGCAGCGTGAAAGAGACGATCAAGACGATCTTTTGGGCGCTGATCATCGCGGGCGTGTTTCGGACCCTGTTTTTTCAACCGTTCTGGATTCCGTCTGGGTCGATGAAGGACACCTTGCTGATCGGGGATTTCCTGTTCGTCAACAAGATGGCTTATGGCTATTCCTATGCCTCCTGCCCGTCGATCCGTGTGCCAGCTGCCGGCATCGACATCGGCGCGGATGATTTTTGCGGGTGGTTTGACGATAGCAACGACCGCCTGTTCGGGTCCGACCCCGAACGCGGTGATGTCGTGGTCTTCCGGCATCCTGTGACCGGCATGGATTTTATCAAGCGCCTGATCGGTGAACCGGGTGACCGGATCCAGATGATCGACGGCGTGCTGCATATCAATGATGCGGCTGTCGGGCTGGCCGATGCCGGCACCTTTACCGAGATCATGGAACCCCAAGGGCCGATGGGCGGCCGCCCGATGTGCGCCAATGGTCCCGTTGGCGTCGGGGCTGAATGTCTGAAACCACGCCAGACAGAAACGCTGCCCAATGGCACCAGCCACGCCATTTTGAACATCGCCACGCGGGCGACCGACAATACCGGTGTCTATACGGTGCCTGCGGATCATTTCTTTTTCATGGGTGACAACCGCGACAATTCTGTCGACAGTCGTGTGCCGCAAACATTGGGCGGGGTTGGGTTTGTCCCGCGCAAGGATATCGTGGGCCGCGCTGACCGTGTGATTTTCTCGTCGGCGGGCCGGTCGATGTTGGCCTTCTGGACGTGGCGCAGCGACCGTTTCTTCAAGGCGGTCGAGTGAAACTTTCCGCTGATCTTGCCAGCTTTTCGCAGCGTCTTGGCTACAGCTTCGTGAGGCCGGACTTGCTGGTGCGCTCGGTGACCCATTCGTCCATGGTCAGCATCCACCGCGACGACAACCAGCGGCTTGAGTTTCTGGGCGACCGCGTGCTGGGTTTGGTGATGGCCGAGGCGTTGCTCAAGGCCGATCCATCCGCGCCCGAAGGTCTGCTTGCGCCGCGCTACAACGCGCTGGTGCGACGTGAAACCTGCGCCGATGTCGCCCGCGAGGTCGACCTTGGTGCCGTGATCAAGCTGGGCCGCTCCGAGATGAAATCGGGTGGCCGGCGCAAAGAGGCATTGCTTGCCGATGCGATGGAGGCGGTGATTGCCGCGATCTATCAGGATGGCGGGTTCGATGCTGCGCGCAAGGTCGTGCTGCATCTATGGGGTGCGCGCATCACGAATGTTGCCGATGATGCCCGCGACGCCAAGACCGCCTTGCAGGAATGGGCGCAGGCGCGCGGCGAAGCGCCCCCCAGCTATACCGAGACGGCGCGCACTGGACCTGACCACCAGCCCGCCTTTACCATTGCCGTGACGCTGGAATCCGGCCAGACCGAAACAGCGACCGCAGGGTCGAAACGGCAGGCAGAACAAGCCGCAGCCGCCGCCCTTTTGAAGAAAGTTGACCGATGAATGATGCGCCGACCAAAGCGGGCTTTGTCGCCCTGATCGGGGAACCGAACGCCGGTAAATCGACGCTGCTGAACCGGATGGTCGGCGCCAAGGTGTCCATCGTGACCCACAAGGTCCAGACCACCCGCGCCCGTATTCGCGGCGTGGCGATGGACGGGCAGGCGCAGCTGATTTTCATCGACACGCCCGGCCTGTTCAAACCCCGCCGCAGGCTGGACCGCGCGATGGTTGCTGCTGCGTGGGGCGGGGCCGCCGATGCCGATGTTGTCGTTCTGATGATCGAGGCCCATCGCGGCATGAGCGAAGGGGTCAAGGCGATCCTTGCCAATCTGCCCGACCGTATGGGCAAGACCAAGGTCGCACTGGCGATCAACAAGATCGACAAGGTGAAATCCGAAGGTCTGCTGGCCCTGACCCGCGACATGAACGAGGCGTTTGCTTTTGCCGAAACCTTTATGATCTCTGCTGAACGCGGGCATGGCTGTGACGCTTTGCGCAAATGGCTGGTGGACCAGGTTCCCGAAGGCCCGTGGCTGTACCCCGAAGACCAGATTGCCGATCTGCCGATGCGCATGATCGCGGCCGAAATGACCCGCGAAAAACTGACCCTGCGGCTGCATCAGGAACTGCCATATGAGTTAACCGTCGAGACCGAGAATTGGGAAGAACGCCCTGATGGGTCCGCCCGCATCGACCAGCTGATCTATGTCGCGCGTGATGGCCACAAAGGCATTGTGCTGGGCAAGGGCGGCGAGACGATCAAACAGGTCAGCCAGGCCGCCCGTGCCGAGATCATGGAATTCGTGGGCCGCCCCGTGCATCTGTTTCTGCAGGTCAAGGTGCGGCCAAACTGGCTGGAAGAAAAAGAGCGTTACTCCGAAATGGGGCTGGATTTCAAAGACGGCAACGCATGAGATTGACCGCCGACATCTGGGTGTCGGCCTATCTGACGCGGCTGCGGCTGGCGGCAATCCCCGCCTTTGTCGTTGCGCGTGGCGATGCCACGGCGGGGGCGGTGATGGTCAAGCTCAATACGCTTGACGGGCGCGCGTGCTGTTACCAGCGCAGTTTTGACCTGATGACGGGTGAGCGCAGCTGGGTTATTCTGGCCGAGGGCGCAGAGGCGGATGTGGAGCAATCGATCCAGCGTCAGCGCGGCTATGATCGTGATCTTTGGGTGATCGAGGTCGAGGATAAACAGGGCCGTCATTTGCTGGACGAGGACGGGTTGTCATGACTTTTATGCCTCCGGCGGGAGTATTTCTGGAAATAAGAAGGTGCTGGCCCGATGATATCGTGGCGCGATGACGCCGCTATTCTGGCGATGCGCCCTTTTGGCGAAAGCAGCGCCATTATCGAGGTGTTCAGCGCCAATCATGGCCGCCATGCCGGTGTGGTCCGCGGCGGTGCCAGCCGCAAGATTGCCCCGCTGATCCAGCCCGGCGCGCAGGTCAATGTGGCGTGGGCTGCGCGGCTGGACGATCATCTGGGCAGTTTCACCGTGGAACCTGTGCGTTCGCGCAATGCGGCGGCGATGGCAGACCGGCTGTCCCTGGCAGGGTTGAATGCGGTTTGCGCCTTGTTGTTGATGGTTTTGCCTGAGCGTGAAAGCCATCCGCTCTTGTATCAGCGCAGTATCGCCTTGCTCGATTTGTTGGACCAGCGCGCTGTATGGCCTTTGGCCTATTTGCGCTGGGAACAGGCCCTGCTGGAGGAGATGGGCTTTGGTCTGGACCTGTCGGCCTGTGCGGCTAGCGGCGTGAACGAGGATCTGGCCTTTGTGTCGCCCAAGTCGGGCCGCGCGGTCAGCCGCGATGCGGCGGGGGTCTGGGCGGACAGGTTGCTGCCCTTGCCCCCCGTGCTGGCAGGCAAAGGCGATGCCTCTGGGGTGGAGATTGCCAAGGCGCTGGGCACGACAGGGTTTTTCATTGAAAACCGCTTGATCAAGGGCTTGGGCGACCGCAACGTCCCTGCCGCCCGCGCCCGTTTGATCGACGCGATTATGCGGGCGGATGGCTAGGCTAGACGTGGGCCGCCGACAGGTTACCCCAGCACGCGCCGCGCGATGACCTGCGCCTGAATTTCTGCCGCCCCTTCAAAGATGTTCAGGATGCGGGCGTCACACAGGATGCGGCTGATCTTGTATTCCAGCGCGAAACCGTTGCCGCCGTGGATCTGCAAGGCATTGTCCGCACAGGCCCAAGCCACACGCGCGCCCAAAAGCTTGGCCATCCCCGCCTCTAGATCACAGCGCCGGTCGTTGTCTTTTTCATGCGCGCTGAAATAGGTCAGCTGCCGCGCGATCGTGATTTCCACCGCCATCATCGCGAGCTTGCCCGCCACGCGGGGAAAGTCGATCAGCGCCGCGCCAAATTGCTTGCGATCCTGGGCATATTGCATGCCGACATCCAGCGCCGATTGCGCCACACCCACGGCGCGCGCGGCGGTCTGGATGCGGGCGGATTCGAAGGTTTGCATCAGCTGCTTGAACCCCTTGCCGGTGTCGCCGCCCAAAAGATTGTCACCCTTGACCATGAACCCGTCGAAGGCCAGTTCGTATTCTTTCATGCCGCGATAGCCCAGCACCTCGATCTCGCCGCCGGTCATGCCTGGGGTAGGAAAGGGGTTTTCGTCGGTGCCGGGGGTCTTTTCGGCCAGAAACATCGACAGACCGCTGTAATCGGTCGTCGTGGGATCGGTGCGTGCCAGCAGGGTCATCACATGGGTGCGGGTGGCATGGGTGATCCATGTCTTGTTGCCGGTGATTTCCCAATCATCGCCCTTTTTCACGGCGCGGGTGCGCAGGCTGCCAAGATCGGAGCCTGTATTGGGTTCGGTGAACACGGCGGTCGGCAGGATTTCGGCAGAGGCAAGGCCGGGTAGCCAGTGCTGCTTTTGCTCTTCGGTGCCGCCGCAAAGAATCAGCTCTGCGGCAATTTCGGTGCGTGTGGCCAGTGACCCCACGCCGATATACCCGCGCGACAGTTCTTCTGACACGACACACATCGACGCCTTGGACAGCCCGAAACCGCCGTATTCTTCGGGGATGGTCAGGCCAAAGACGCCCATTTCCGCCATCTCGTCGATGATCGACAGGGGGATCAATTCGTCCTTGAGGTGCCAGTCATGCGCATGCGGTTCCACCTTTTCGAGGCTGAAACGCCGGAATTGTTCGCGGATCATTTCCAATTCGTCATCAAGGCCAGAGGCCCCGACCGTCAGGTTTGCCGCCTGATCCTGTATCAAGGCAACAAGGCGCATCCGCGCGGCCTGTGTGTTGCCCTGTTCGCAGAGGGTTGTGACGGCGGGGATCAGCATTGCGCGCATTGCCTCCTGGGGCAGGCCAATGTCCTGCGGGCGCAGGATTTCGCCTTGGCTCATCGGGATGCCGCCAGAGATTTGCGACAGATATTCACCGAATGCGATCTGGTGGATCAGCTGTTCAACCTCGTTGAATTTGCCATCCGCGTGCAACCGGTCCGCCCAATGCTGCATCTGGTGCAAGGATTGCGCATAGGTCGCAAGCCAGGCCAGCCCATGTGCTGCCGTCTGATGCGCATCGATCAGCGCGCCGCAGACGCGGCCATCGCGGCTGACCTTGGCGCGAACGATATCCTTAGCCAGCGCCAGCACCTTATCTACGGCAGGCAAGGCCGCGCCTGTCAGGTCCAGCAGATCCGCAAGGATCGGGCTTGAGGTCAGATGCAGGTCCTGTCCGTCATGTGGCATGGCGAGTCTCCGGTCTATGTGCAGGTGCAGAGATAATCACTTTGCAGCCGCAGCGCAATATTAATTCGCGGGACGCATTTGCGGTGAATAAAAGTGTCGCATCCGATTTGGTGATGCCAAGCCTTCAAGAACGGCATATGACGCAGCATGTCACATTTTTTTACTGTTATCACGCCTGAATTGTTCCTCTTCGCCTGTGTCGTCACGTTCCTTGGCGGGTTCGTGAAAGGTGCGGTGGGTTTTGCCATGCCGTTGATCATGGTGTCGGGCATGGGGATCGCCATCGCGCCTGAATTGATCATCGCGGGGATCGTCCTGCCGATTGTGGTGAGCAATATATTGCAGGTCGGGCGCGCCGGTCTGGGGCAAGCGCGCGACGCAGTGGTCGAACATTGGCGCTATATCGTGGCGGTCTGCGCGATGATTCTGGTCTCGGCGCAATTTCTGCGGCGCATCCCGACCGATACGTTGTTTATCGTGCTGGGCGTGCCTGTGGTAATCCTGTGCCTGATCCAGATTGCGGGCTGGCGTCCGGTGATCGCGGCGCGCCTGCGGCGTCCGGTGGAATATGCGGCGGGGATCGTGTCGGGCATGCTTGGCGGGTTGACCGGCACCTGGGGGCCGCCCACGGTTCTGTATCTGCTCGCGCTTGGCACGCCGCGCGACCGGCAGATGTCGGTGCAGGGGGTGATCTATGGGCTGGGATCGGTGATGCTGTTTCTGGGCCATGTCCAATCGGGCGTGCTGAACGCGCAGACGTGGCCGTTTTCGGCGGCGCTGGTGGCGCCGGGGATGCTGGGCATGTGGGTCGGGTTCCGGTTGGGGGACCGTTTTGATGCCGACAGGTTCCGGCAGGTCACGCTGTGGGTATTGGTGATCGCGGGGGTGAACCTGATCCGCCGCGGCGTGATGGGCTAGGACAGCAGATCGCCGTACCCGCAAGCCCCGGCCAGATCGGGCAAGGCGGTGGGTGGGACAACGTCGAAAGCGACAGAAAACAATTCTGCATCGTCCAGCATGGCCGTGAAGGTCCATGTGCCAGTGACGCGTTCGTAATCTTCGTCGAACTGATAAAAGGTTGGTGATGGTTCTGTCCCGCTGATCCAGGATTGATAGCTTTGCTGGGTCACCCCCGCATCGCCCATCGGCGGATGGGTCACGATGATGGTCACACCGGACAGCCCGTCAGGGTCCAGCGCCTGCGCCTTGACGCCAAAGCCGATGCCAATGACCGCGGGAACCTGCGTGATTTCAGCGATAAAGGGCGGTGTTTGTGCGATCAGATGCGTGCTGCCTGCGATCGTGTCGGGTGCAGGCGAAGAACCTACGACAGGCGGCCCGCAAACGACACCGGCGCGAAGCATGGCGATGACGTCTTGCGCGGCAGCCATGAGCGGCAGCAACAAGCAGGTAACAAAGGCAAGCATCAGGCGCATGGTGCAACCATAGCCAGATGCGCCGTGATGTCGAGATTGGGGTAAGGTGGAACTGGTTCCACCTTACCTGTGTCAGCCAATCGCGGCTGCTTTGACATCGTCGTCGATGAAGGGGACGTATTTCGCGAAATTGTCGCTGAACATGCCCACCAGCTTGGCCGCCTGCGCGTCATAAGCCGCCGCATCGGCCCAAGTCGTGCGCGGATCAAGCAGGCGCGCATCCAGACCTTCGACTGCCACCGGCACTTCGAACCCGAAATGTGGGTCCTTGCGGAAGGTGCTTTCGATCAGCGTGCCGTCCAGCGCCGCCGCCAAAAGAGCGCGTGTCGCCTTGATCGGCATCCGGCTGCCGGTGCCATAGGCGCCACCGGTCCAGCCGGTGTTCACCAGCCAGCAGGTCGCACCATGGCTTGCGATCTTGGACCGCAGCAGATTGCCATACACCTCTGGCCGGCGTGGCATGAAAGGCGCGCCGAAACAGGTGCTGAAGGTCGGTTCCGGTTCAGTCACGCCGCGTTCGGTGCCTGCGACCTTGGACGTAAAGCCGGATAGAAAGTGATACATCGCCTGCGCTGGTGTCAGCCGCGCGATGGGCGGCAGCACGCCAAAGGCATCGCAGGTCAGCATGATGATATTCTTGGGATGCCCGCCAAGCGCCGTGTCGGATGCATTGGCGATATAATTCAGCGGATAGGCGCAGCGCATATTCGCGGTCAGGCTGTCATCCTCGAAATCCAGCTCCAGCGTTTCGGGATCGAACACCATATTCTCGATCACCGTATGCGGCATGAAACAGGTGGCATAGATGTCTGGCTCTGCCTCGGCGCTCAGGTTGATGGTCTTGGCATAACAGCCGCCTTCGAAATTGAAGGTGCCGCGATCCGACCAGCCATGTTCGTCATCGCCGATCAGCACGCGGGATGGATCAGCCGAAAGCGTGGTCTTGCCGGTGCCGGACAGGCCAAAGAACACCGCCGTGTCGACCGGATTGCCGGGCGCATGGTTGGCGCTGCAATGCATTGGCATGATGCCCTTTTCGGGCAACAGGTAGTTCAGCAGCGTGAACACGGATTTCTTGTTCTCGCCTGCATATTCTGTGCCGCCAATCAGGATCAGCTTGCGGTCAAAATTCATCGCGATCACGGTATCGGTCCGGCAGCCATGGCGCACAGGATCAGCCTTGAAGGTCGGGCAGTTGATGATCGTGAAAGCGGGGGTAAAGCTGGCCAGTTCCGTTGCATCGGGGCGACGCAGCAAATGCCGGATGAACAGACCATGCCATGCCAGTTCGGTCACAACGCGCACATCAAGCCGGTGGGCAGGGTCTGCCCCGCCGAACAGATCCTGCGCATAATAGGTGCCGCCCTGCATATGCGCGACCATATCGGCGTAGAGCACGTCGAAATGTGCAGGGTCCATCGGGGCGTTGTTGTCCCACCAGATCGTGTCTTCGACCGATGCGCTGCGCACGACGAATTTATCCTTGGGCGACCGGCCCGTATGCTTGCCCGTGGTCACCAGCAGGCTGCCGCCCTTGCCGGTCACACCTTCGCCAGCTGCAATGGCCGCGTCGTGCAATTGCGCCGCAGAGCTGTTGTAATAGACGTAACCCAGCCCGGTGATGCCTTGGTGCTCAAGCTTCATCTGTGGGTTGACCGTACCTTGGTCCATGGGTTCGCTCCTTTTCGAATGGGCAATCCTGCCAGCGATGGGCCTGCATACCACCAAGCTTTCCTGCCTTGATAGGGGGTTAGGGAAACGTTAGCGCAACCAAATGCATGTTAGCGCAACCAAATGCACGCCGCCGGTGGCACCAGGGGGGAATGGTAAATTTGGTGCGATGATGGCGATCCTGTGGCGGTCACAGCTTTGGGGATTGATTCGGCCCGATAAACAGCGGAAAATCCCCGCGTTGTTATGAGTTCGCTAATTACATAGAGGTAGCACGTACATGTCGAGAATTGCCCTGGTTGACGATGACCGAAACATCCTAACATCGGTGGCGATGACGCTGGAAGCGGAAGGGTTCGAAGTCGAAACCTATAACGACGGGCAAGCGGCATGGGACGCGTTCAACAAACGTATGCCGGACATGGCCGTTCTGGATATCAAGATGCCGCGTATGGACGGGATGGACCTGTTGCAGCGCCTGCGCCAAAAGACATCGATGCCGGTCATATTTCTGACATCGAAAGACGACGAGATCGACGAGGTCCTGGGCCTGCGCATGGGGGCCGACGATTACGTCAAAAAACCTTTCTCACAGCGTCTGCTGGTCGAACGAATCCGGTCATTGTTGCGCCGGCAGGATGCGATTGCAGGCGAAGAGATCGAGGAAACCGAAGAAACCAAGGTGATGGTGCGCGGTGATCTGGTGATGGACCCGCTGCGCCATGCCGTGAAATGGAAGGGCCATGACGTTTCATTGACGGTCACCGAATTTCTGCTGTTGCAGGCTCTTGCGCAGCGCCCCGGCTTTGTCAAAAGTCGGGATCAGTTGATGGACGTGGCTTATGATGATCAGGTCTATGTCGATGATCGTACCATCGACAGCCATATCAAGCGCCTTCGCAAGAAGATGCGCAACACCGATGATGAGTTTTCCGCGATCGAGACATTATATGGCATTGGTTACCGCTACAACGAAGACTAGGGGATGACGTCCGCCCCGGAGATTGACGTGCGCGACCTCAAGTCGGTGCGCCGGGCGACGATGCCACCCGATATCGTCTTGGGCGAGGATTGGGTCGATCCAGATGTCACACGCAGTGATGTGACCTATCTGGACGCACCCAAACGCGGCATCATCGCGCTGCGCAAATCCCCCATCGCGCGCAAGATCGTCGTTTTCAACCTGATCGCGATGTTCGTCATGATCGCGGGGGTTTTGTTTCTTAACGCGTCGCGCGATAATCTTGCCTTTCAGCGTGCGAATGGTCTGATCTACGAAGCCCAGCTGATCGCCGATGTGTTCGAGGTACAATTGCCCAGCCGCGCGCCTGTGAACCTGGTCACGGCGCACGGGATCAATGCCGCCGAAACTCTGGCCAACCTGAACCTGCGTGGTGGTATGGAAGTGTCGGTCTTCGGATCCGATGCCACGCTGGTCGCGCGCACGACCGGCCCGTTGGCTGAAACTGCCATCGCGGATCTTGACGCTGTGATCGGCCGGACATTCATCAGCGATTTTCTTGGAACGGTCACAGGCGGGTTGTTTGGCCTGTTCAACCGGGCAGAGACGGGACCGGGCCAACAGATACTTGCCACAGCGACGCCCGAACTGATCGCGATCGCGCTTCAGGGCAAAACCCGGCTTGATATGACAGAGGTACGGGGGAGCTTGGTGCTGGTCGTCGTCACGCCGATCATGCGCAACGACGAACCGGTCGGCGTGATCGCAGCGGCCACGGCGGCAGGCGAGGTGGACAGCCTTGTGCGCCGCGAACGCGAAGACGTATTGCGCCTGCTGCTGGTTGGGATCGCGGTCAGTATCGGGCTTAGCCTTGTGCTGGCCTCGACTATTGCCAATCCTTTGGCAGATCTGGCCACCGCCGCCGAAGCCAGCCATCAAAAGAACGCCCGCAAATTAGCCCCGGTCCGCGTCCGCATCCCCGATCTGACCGCCCGCCCCGACGAAATAGGCCGTCTGTCGGGGGCGCTGCGCGGGATGGTATCGGCGCTTTACGACCGGATCGAAAGCAACGAACAATTCGCCGCCGATGTCGCCCATGAAATCAAGAACCCGCTGGCGTCGCTACGCTCTGCCGTCGGAACCATGCGCATCGCCAAGCAAGACGATCAGCGCGAACGCATGCTTGATCTGATCGAACATGATGTCAAACGCCTCGACCGTCTGATCAGCGACATTTCCAGCGCGTCGCGTCTGGACAGCGAATTGGTCAAGGAAACAGAGCAAACCTTTGACCTGATCGCCATGCTGCACAACGTGAACGACCATCTTGGCAGAGAGGCAGAGGCTCGTGGCATCAGCTTTATCGCCGATGTGCCTCGCACGCCGATCATGGTTCAGGGGCTGGAAGGCCGGCTGGCGCAGGTCTTTGTCAACCTGATCAGCAATGCGATTTCGTTTTGCGAACACGGCGATGCCATCCGCGTCTGGACCCGTACCCGCGAAAACCGCGTGCTGGTTGTTGTCGAAGACACCGGCCCCGGCATTCCAGACGGCGCGCTGCGCAAGATATTCCAACGATTCTATTCTGAACGTCCCGCTGCGCAGTTTGGCAATAACTCCGGCCTTGGCCTTGCGATTTCCAAACAGATCGTCGAGGCGCATGGCGGTGTGATCTGGGCCGAGAATATTCGTCCGACCGATACAGACCCCGCGTCAGAACCCGCAGGCGCAAGGTTTGTCGTCGGGCTGCCGCTGTAATGGGTCGCCATGATGCTGCCTGAGACACATCACGCCACCTGCGTCGCGCTGGGCGACAGTGCAGTCTTGATCCTTGGCGCTGCGGGGCGTGGCAAATCCTCGCTTGCGCTGCAAGTGATGGCGCTGGGTGGTGTGCTGGTGGCCGATGACAGGGTTCTGTTGCAAGCCGAGGGCGACCGGCTGCTGGCGCAATGTCCGCCCGCCATCCTGGGCCTGATCGAGGCGCGCGGCGCCGGCATCCTGCACGCTGCCTATCAGGCGCAGGCACAGGTGGCTTTGGTCGTCGATCTGGATCAATCCGAAAGCCAGCGCCTGCCGGAACGCGCATATACACGCATATGTGGCTGCGATATTCCCTTGATAAAACACATCGACGGGCCACATTTCGCAGCAATCATTGTACAAATCCTCAAGGCTGGCTGGAGCGACCGATGACAGACACCGCACGCACAATGCCCACGACGGTCCTTGTGACCGGGCCGTCAGGTGCGGGCCGGTCTACCGCGATCAACGCGCTCGAGGATCTGGGATACGAGGTGATTGACAACCTGCCGCTGTCGCTCTTGCCGCGCCTGCTGGATGGTCCGCCGCCCAGCCGCCCGTTGGCTTTGGGCCTTGACGTGCGCAACCGTGATTTCGGAACCGATGCGCTGATTGCAACCATAGATCAGCTGGCCGCGCGCAGCGACCATGTCATGCAAGTGCTGTATCTGGATGCCGCCGAGGAAGAGCTGGTCAAGCGCTATTCCGAAACCCGCAGACGGCATCCGCTGGCCCCAGCGGGTCCCCCGATGGCGGGGATCGCGCGCGAACGCGATCTGCTGGTGCCGGTGCGCAGCCGTGCTGACGTCCTGATCGACACAACGGGCCTGTCGCCGCATGATCTGCGCGCCGAAATTGACCGCTGGTTCGTCACTGCCGAAGGGCGCAATCTGGGGGTCACGCTGCATTCGTTTTCGTATAAACGTGGCCTGCCGCGCGGCATGGATATCGTCATGGATTGTCGTTTCCTGCGCAACCCGCATTGGGACGCCGATCTGCGCGCGCGCGACGGGCGCGACGGCGATGTCGCGGCCTATGTTGCCGCCGACCCGCGATTCGCGGATTTCTTTGACCGCGTGAAGGCGCTGATCGATCTGGTCCTGCCCGCGCATAAGGACGAAGGCAAAAGCCACCTGTCCATCGGCTTTGGCTGTACCGGAGGGCAACACCGTTCCGTCATGATTGTCGAACACATGGCACAGGCCCTTGCGAAAGACGGGTGGCATGTGTCTAAACGGCATCGAGAGATGGAAAGGCATGACACATTGGCCAGCAAGGAACGACAGGCTTGATCGGGATCGTCATCGTCGCACATGGCGGGCTGGCGCAGGAATACCTGTCCGCCGTTGAACATGTCGTCGGGCACCAGCCCGGGATGGTCAGCATCGCCATCGGGCCGGATGACGACCGCGCGCTCAAACAGGCAGAAATCTGCGATGCTGCCGATGCGGTCGATACTGGCGCGGGCGTGATCATCGTGACCGACATGTTCGGCGGATCACCGTCCAACCTGTCGCTGCGCGCCTGCAGCCCGGCCAACCGCAAGATCCTCTATGGGGCTAATCTGCCGATGCTGATCAAACTGGCCAAATCGCGTAAACGCTCTGTCTCCGACGCTGCCGAAGCCGCGATTGCAGCGGCGCATAAATATATCAACAGCCACAACGGCGGCATATCCCAATGACGACAGCGGTCCTCAAGATCGAAAATATCAAGGGCCTGCACGCCCGTGCCTCGGCCAAGCTGGTCGAGGTCGTCGAAAGCTTCGACGCCGATGCCACCGTGCGCCGCGATGGCGAATCCGCCAGCGGCGACAGCATCATGGGGCTGTTGATGCTGGCCGCCTCGATTGGCACCTATATCGAGGTCGAAACCCGCGGCCCCGACGCCGAACCGTTGCTGGTGGCGATCACAGCACTTGTCGCGGATAAATTCGGCGAAGGCGACTGACACCACCCGGATCATCATCTTCCGAGCATAAATATCCCCGCCGGAGGCGTAGAATCTTTTCTGCGACGGCGCGGTTCAGCGCGTCGGCACCGGAGTCTCGCCACGGTAATCATAAAACCCGCGCTGCGTCTTGCGGCCCAGCCAGCCTGCCTCGACATATTTGGTCAGCAAGGGGCAGGGGCGGTATTTGGTATCGGCCAGCCCGTCATGCAGCACGTTCATGATCGCAAGGCAGGTATCCAGCCCGATGAAATCCGCCAGTTCCAGCGGCCCCATCGGGTGGTTTGCGCCCAGTTTCAGCGATGTGTCGATGGATTGCACCGACCCGACCCCTTCATACAGGGTATAGATCGCCTCGTTGATCATTGGCATCAGGATGCGGTTGACGATGAAACCGGGGAAATCCTCGGATGCGGTGCTGGTTTTGCCCAGCCGTTCCACGACCTGCTGACAGGCGCGAAAGGTGGGTTCGTCGGTGGCGATCCCGCGGATCAGTTCAACCAGTTGCATGATCGGCACGGGGTTCATGAAATGGAACCCCATGAACCGTTCGGGCCTGTCGGTGCGCGACGCCAGCCGCGTGATCGAAATCGACGAGGTGTTCGACGTCAGGATCGTATGTGGTTTCAGATGCGGCACGAGGTCTTCAAAAATCGCGGCCTTGATCGTTTCGCGTTCGGTCGCAGCCTCGATGATCAGGTCGCTGTCGCCCAGATCGGTCAGCGTCTGGGTCATTGATATCCGGCGCATCGCCTGTGCCTTGGTATCGGCACTGATCAGGTCGCGCGTGACCTGCCGTTCAAGGTTGCGGTCGATCTGGGCCAGTGCTGCGGCCAGCGCATCGGCGCTGACATCTGTCAACAGCACGTCATAGCCCGCCACGGCAAAGACATGGGCGATGCCATTGCCCATTTGCCCCGCACCCACAATTCCCACACGTTCGATCGCCATGATTTTTCCTTTACAGGTTCCGCCGTACCATAGGCCGCTGCATGGGCAGGCTTCAAGCCGGACAGATGCAGCAAATTTGTCAGAAATCCAAGCATTAGCCTTTTGGCAAAACTATTGCGCGACACTGAAGCCATCGGTGCATGGGAACACAGATGCGGCAAGACTCGATTGATATGGGCGATCTGTCCTATTCGCCCTGCCGATACGGCAATTCACGGATCCTGTTCCGCGGCCCGCGCAGGCCGCTTGACCGGCCCTATCTTGCCTTTATCGGCGGCACCGAAACCTATGGCAAATTCATCGAAAAACCGTTCCCGACGCTGGTGGAAACCGCGCTGCGGCAGCCCTGCGTGAATTTCGGCTGCCTGAACGCAGGTATCGACGCTTTTGCCAATGACCCCACGATCATGGAAATCTGCAATGGCGCGGATATGACCGTGGTACAGGTGCTGGGGGCCAACAACCTGTCAAACAGGTTCTATTCGGTGCATCCGCGCCGCAACGACAGGTTTCTGCGCGCCGCGACCGTTTTGCAGGCGATCTATCCCGAGGTTGAATTCAACGATTGTGCCTTTACCGGTCAATTGTTGGCGCGGCTGTTTGAAACATCTCCAGACAGGTTCGACATCGTCGTGCATGAATTGCGTCAGGCATGGCTTGCGCGGATGCAGACCATGCTGCGCCAGATCGGTCCCAATTGCATGTTGCTGTGGTTCTCGGATGAACCGCTGGACAATGCGGATTGGGTGGCACGTCCGGCGCAGCTGCGCGCCGCACCTTTGTTCATCACCGCCAGCATGATCGACACGCTGCGCCCCTTGGTGCGGGCGGTGGTGACGGCCATTCCGTCTGAACAGGCGTTGGCGCAGGGTACGATGGGCATGCAATACCCGCCATCGCAGCAATCTGTCGCTGCCGAAATGCTGGGCGTGCGTTGCCATGTCGAAGCCGCGTCAAAGCTGGTCATGGCCCTGCGCGACGACATGTTTTCGATCTGAAACGCACAAGGGCCGGCGTTGCCACCGGCCCTTGCAACAGATTGGTGTGTTGCAGTTACAATTTGCCGGTCAGTTCCGGCAGCGCCACGAACAGATCGGCGACAAGGCCGTAATCGGCGACCTGGAAAATCGGTGCTTCTTCGTCCTTGTTGATCGCGACGATGATCTTGCTGTCCTTCATGCCCGCAAGGTGCTGGATCGCACCGGAAATGCCGACGGCGACGTACAGATCGGGGGCGACGACCTTGCCGGTCTGCCCGACCTGCCAGTCATTCGGCGCATAGCCGCTGTCCACGGCGGCGCGCGATGCACCGACAGCGGCACCCAGCTTGTCTGCCAGTTTCTCGATCAGGGCGAAATCGGCCAGCGACCCCAGCCCGCGCCCGCCCGACACGACAACGCCTGCCGATGTCAGTTCGGGGCGGTCAGAGGCGGCAACCCTGTCTTCGACCCATTCCGACAGGCCGGGGTTGTTGGCTGCGCCGATCACCTCGACCGTGGCGGACCCGCCCATGCCGGCGGCGTCAAAGCCCGCGGTGCGGATCGTCATCACCTTGGTCGCATCGGTGGATTTGACGGTCTGGATCGCGTTGCCCGCATAGATCGGGCGTTCAAACGTATCGGCGTCGATGATGCCGGTCACTTCGGAAATCACCATCACGTCCAGCAAGGCCGCGACGCGCGGCATCACGTTTTTCGCATCCGCCGTGCCGGGGGCGGCGATATGGGTGTAATCGCCCGCCAGAGACACGATGAGTGCGGCTGTCGGTTCGGCCAGACGGTGGCCAAGGGCCGCGTCTTCGGCGCAAAGCACGCGCGCCACGCCGTCGATTTTCGCGGCCTCATCTGCCGCTGCACGCGCCGAGGCACCAGCGCAAAGCACGGTCACATCACCCAGCGCCTTGGCAGCGGTCACGGCCTTTGCGGTCGCATCGATGGCCAGGGCGCCATCGGTCACTTCACCAATCAACAAAACAGCCATTACACAGCCCCCGCTTCTTTGAGTTTCTCGACCAGTTCGTCCACGGATTTGACAATGATCCCGGCCTTGCGCGTGCCGGGTTCGACGGTTTTCACGACGCTCAGGCGCGGCGTGACATCGACACCGTAATCGGCAGGGGTTTTCTCATCCAAAGGCTTTTTCTTGGCCTTCATGATATTGGGCAAGGAGGCATAGCGCGGTTCGTTCAGCCGAAGATCGACGCTGATGATCGTGGGCATCTTGACCTTGATGGTCTGCAAACCGCCGTCCACTTCACGCGTGACGGTGGCATGGTCGCCGTCGATGCTGACCTCGGATGCAAAGGTCGCCTGCGACCAGCCCAGCAGCGCCGACAACATTTGCCCCGTGGCGTTCATGTCATTGTCGATGGCCTGCTTGCCGCAGATCACCAGACCGGGGTTTTCTTCCTTGACGATCGCGGCAAGGATTTTCGCAACGGCGAGGGGTTCGATATCCTGATGCACGTCCTCGCTGGCGACAACCAGAATGGCGCGGTCAGCGCCCATCGCCAGTGCGGTGCGCAAGGTTTCCTGCGCCTGCTTGACGCCGATGGACACGGCCACGACCTCTTCGACCGTGCCAGCCTCGCGCAGGCGGATCGCCTCTTCGACGGCGATTTCGTCGAAAGGGTTCATGGACATTTTGACATTGGCAAGATCGACACCGGAACCATCCGCCTTGACGCGGACCTTCACGTTATAGTCGATCACGCGCTTGACAGGTACGAGCACCTTCATCTGCGTTTCTCCCATAGAATTCATCATGCGGTCTGTTGCAGTAACTAGCGACTACCACCCGATGACAACAGTGCAAAATCGACGCGGCAAGTGTCAGGGACGCCACGTTTCTGGCCCAGGGGTCAGCTAAGGTGGGTTGAAACCCACCCTACGTCAGCGGTTTGCCCCCGGAATCCACAAAACATCGGCCCGTCCGTCGTCATTGGCGATGCGCGATGCCTGAAAAAACCAGTCTGACAACCGGTTGAGATATTTTGCCGCCGCTGGATTGACCGCCTCGGCCCCGGCCAGTTCCACCGTCAGCCGTTCGGCGCGCCGCGACACTGTCCGGCACAGATGCAGATGCGCCGCCAGCGCAGACCCGCCCGGCAACACGAAACTGCGCAGGGGTTCGACCTTGGCGGTCATCGCGTCGATCTGGCTTTCCAGCCGCGCGACCTGTGCATCGCTCATGCGCAGCACGGTATAGCCAGCCTCGCCGTCTTTTGCCATGTCGGGGCGGCACAGGTCCGCGCCCAGATCGAACAGATCATTCTGGATCATCGCCAGATACGCGTCCATTTCGCCCGTGGCGTGCAGGCGTGCCATGCCGACCGTGGCGTTGGTTTCATCGACCGTGCCATAGGCATTCACCCGCAGCGCGTATTTCGCCACGCGGTCACCATTGCCCAGTGCCGTTTGCCCAGCATCGCCGGTTTTCGTGTAGATCTTGTTCAGCACCACCATGTGGTCAGCCCCCTTGTCCGCGACGATAAACGAATAGCACGATCAGGATCACCGCGACGAATTGCGCACCGATCCGCCAGCGCATGATCTTGTTGGCATTCTTGCGATAAAAATCGCCGCCTTTGCCAAAAGACCCGATGCCGAGCAATAAGATGCCAAGCACCAGCAGCACCGCAACAGCCACAAGCCAGAAAAGAGGGTCGTTTGCCATGATGGTCTTCCTTTGGTCGTGTCAGCGCGACCTAGCGCCGCGCGCACAGATAGCAATCCTCTATCCGCGCAGCAGCACCGCATCAAGCAATCGCGTCGGCAGCAGCCGCCGCATCAGCCCCGCCAGATAGGTGGGCCGCGTGACATAATAGCGCGGTTTCGGCTTGGCCGCTGTCACCGCATGCAACAGTTTCGCGGTCACGGCACTGGCGGGCAGTTCAAATCGGTCCGGCCCGCTGTCGGTATAAAGCCGCGCCAGCAGTGTCTTGTAGTCATCCGCGCGCGCTGACCCCTGCCAATCGATCCAGCGTTCGAAATGGGGAATGGCGTTCTTGCGGATGTCTGACGTGATTGGGCCGGGTTCGATCAGGATAACTTTGATACCGGTGCCGGCCATTTCCAGCCGCAGCACATCGGTCAACCCTTCCAGCGCGAATTTGCTGGCGACATAGGCCCCCCGCCACGGGATGCCGACCAGCCCCAGCACGGACGAACAATTCACGATCCGCCCATGCCCCTGCGCGCGCATCACGGGGATCACCGCGCGGGTCAACGCGTGCCAGCCAAAGAAATTCGTCTCGAAGACTGCGCGCAATCCGTCAACCGGCAGATCCTCGACAGCGCCCGGCAGCGCATGGGCGCCGTTGTTGTACAGCGCATCCAGCGTGCCGCCCGTTGCGGCCAGCACCTCGGCCAGACCTGTGGCGATGCTGGCCTCATCGGTGTAATCAATGCGCGGGCTTTCAAACCCCAACCCCGCCAGACGCGCGCAATCCTCGGCCTTGCGACAAGAGGCGAACACGCGCCAGCCCGCGGCCCGCATGCCCTGCGCCGCGTCGAAGCCGATGCCCGACGAGGCACCCGTGATCAGGATGGATTTCTGCACCATGGCGCAGCTTTCGCAAAACCCCGCGCAAAGGGCAAGCAGCGCCGCATCTCCAATTCCCCGCTTTACGGGTGAATCCTTGATCGCTACACGACAGAACATGAGTGATGACAACGAGACAGCCCCCGGCCCAAATGACGTAACCGAATCGCTGCGCAGTGCGATCGGCGACCGCTATCTGACCTATGCCTTGTCCACGATCATGCACCGTGCGCTGCCCGATGCGCGCGACGGGTTGAAGCCGGTCCACCGCCGTATCCTTTATGCGATGTCGCGGCTGCGGCTGTCGCCGACGGGGGGCTTTCTGAAATCCGCCAAGATCAGCGGCGACACGATGGGTGATTTCCATCCCCACGGCGATGCCGCGATCTATGATGCGATGGCGCGCCTCGCGCAGGATTTCAACGTCCGCTATCCGCTGGTGGACGGGCAGGGGAACTTTGGCAATATCGACGGTGATAACCCCGCCGCCTCTCGTTACACCGAGGCGCGCATGACCGCCGCCGCCGAGGCGCTGCTGGAAGGTTTGTCCGAGGATGCCGTCGATTTCCGGGATAATTACGATGGCCGCCTGACCGAACCATCGGTCCTGCCTGCCAGTTTCCCCAACCTGTTGGCCAACGGGTCCAGCGGCATTGCCGTGGGTATGGCCACGAATATCCCGCCGCATAACCTGCATGAATTGATCGACGCCTGCCTGCATCTGATCAAATCGCCGGGTGCCGCCGATGACAGCCTGCTGACCCATATCCTTGGCCCCGATTTTCCCACGGGCGGTGTGATCGTCGAGCCACCCGAGAATATGGCCGAAGCGTATCGCACTGGCCGCGGGTCGTTCCGCCTGCGCGCGAAATGGGAGGTCGAGGATCTGGGCCGTGGCCAATGGCAGATCGTCGTGACCGAGATCCCCTATCAGGTACAGAAATCGAAACTGATCGAAAAACTGGCCGAGGTGATCCAGACCAAAAAGGTGCCGTTGCTGGCTGACGTGCGCGACGAAAGCGCCGAGGATGTGCGCGTGGTGCTGGAACCGCGCGCGCGGTCGGTCGACCCTGAAATGCTGATGGGCATGCTGTTTCGCAATTCGGACCTCGAAATCCGGTTCAGCCTGAACATGAACGTGCTGATCGACGGGCTGACCCCCAAGGTCTGTTCCCTCAAAGAAGTGCTGCGCGCTTTCCTTGACCACCGCCGCGATGTGCTGGTGCGGCGTTCGCGCCACCGGTTGGGCAAGATCGACCACCGTCTGGAAGTGTTGGAAGGTTTCATCATCGCCTTCCTGCATCTGGACCGGGTGATCGACATCATTCGTTACGATGATGACCCCAAATCCGCCCTGATGGCCGAGGATTGGGCGCATCCGCACATCCGCGCGACATCCGAAAAGGATTATGTCGGGCCAAAAGCCACCGACCCAGAAATCGCCCTGACCGAAGTGCAGGCCGAGGCGATCCTGAACATGCGCCTGCGGTCGTTGCGGCGGCTCGAAGAACTCGAACTGATCGCCGAACGTGATGCTTTGAGGGCGGAACGGCAGGGGATCATGGCGCTCTTGGCTGACGAGGCGCTGCAATGGGCGCGTATCGCGGATGAATTGCGCGAAACCCGCAAGCAATTTGGCCGCACCAGCCCCGGCGGCGCGCGGCGCACGCAATTCGCGCTGGCCGCCGATGTCGCCTATGTCCCGATCGAGGCGATGATCGACCGCGAACCGATCACAGTTGTCTGTTCGCAGATGGGTTGGGTGCGTGCGATGACCGGCCATATCGACCTGACGCGCGACTTGAAATTCAAGGATGGCGATGCCGCCCGTTTCACCTTTCACGCCGAAACCACCGATAAATTGCTTGTCTTTGGTGCCAACGGGCGGTTTTACACGGTGTCGGCGGCCAATCTGCCCGGCGGGCGCGGCATGGGTGAACCGCTGCGCCTGATGATCGACCTGCCGAACGAGGCGGAAATCATCGACATCTTGATCCATAAACCGGGTGAGAAACTGTTGGTCGCATCAACCGACGGCAACGGCTTTGTCGTGCCCGAGGTTGAGGTGGTGGCCCAGACGCGCGCCGGCAAACAGGTTCTGAACCTTGGTGCCAGCACCGCACGGCTGTGCAAGCGGATCGCCGGCGATCACGTTGCCGTGGTGGGCGAAAACCGCAAAGTGCTGGTCTTCGGTATCGACGAGCTGCCCGAAATGACCCGTGGCAAAGGCGTGCGCCTGCAAAAATACAAGGACGGCGGGCTGTCGGATGCGACGACATTTACCTTGGCAGACGGGCTGACATGGCTGGACCCTGCGGGGCGGACGCGGACGCAATCGGAGCTTGATGAATGGATCGGCAAACGCGCCACTGCGGGGCGTATGGCACCACGCGGTTTTCCGCGTGACAACCGCTTTACCTGATTTTTTCCGCCGTTTGTCACATCGCTGAGAAGAAACGCCGCTACTCCCCTGGTTGAAATCAACGCCAGCAAGGAGTGCGCGCCATGAAAGATATCGACACAAAGACCCTGTCTTGGGATGAATGGGATGAACTGCAGCGTCCCGCACTTGCCACAACCGATTTTGATGCCGTCGTTGACACCGCCTTGTCGCGGCGCGGCTTTCTGGGGGGCGTATTGGCCTTTGGGTCTGGCGCGGCAGTGATGGGCACGGGCTTGCTGTCGGGTACCTCGGCACAGGCGCAGGCGACCAGCCGTTTCGGTTTCAACGCCATCCCGATTGCAACGGATTTCACCGTGCATGTGCCTGAAGGCTATACTTGGCAGCCGGTCGCCAAATGGGGCCAGCCGCTGTTTTCAGATGCCGCCCCGCTGAGCCAGGAAACCGGGGTCGATCTGGCCAGTTCCGATCGCGTGTTCGGTGAAAATACCGACGGAATGGAATTGTTCAGCATCGGTGGCCGCCAGGTTGTCGCGGTGAACCATGAATATGTGAACCCTGACATCAACCTGCCCCATACCGGCGGTGAAACCACCAGCGCGGACGATGCGCGCATCTTGCAGAATATGCAGGGCGTGACAGTGATGGAAGTCGCCGAAGGCGCGAACGGTTGGGACATTGTCGTCGATAGCCCGTTCAACCGCCGCATCACCCAGAACACACCCATGACGTTCTCTGGTCCTGCGGCGGGTCATCCGCTGTTGCAGACGGCGGCAGACCCCGATGGCATGATCGTGCTGGGCACGTTCAACAATTGTGGATCGGGCAAAACCCCGTGGGGGACCTACCTGACCTGCGAGGAAAACTTTAACGGCTATTTCGGCTCCACCGATGCTGCCTTTGCGCGGCCTGATGATTACGTCCGATACGGGATCGGGCTGGAAAGCCGGTACGGCTATGAAAAGTTTGATGCCCGTTTCGATGTCAGCCAGAACGTCAACGAACCCCGCCGTCAGGGCTATGTGGTCGAGATCGACCCATCTGACGCGACATCGACACCCGTGAAACACACCGCGTTGGGCCGTTTCAAGCACGAGAATGCCGCCGTTGTCGTCGCGCGCGACGGGCGCGTCGTTGTCTATCTGGGCGACGATGAGCGTGGTGAATTTCTGTACAAGTTCGTTTCAGCCGGTGTTTACACGCCCGGCGGTGAGACAAGCAGCCTGCTGTCGGATGGCCAGCTTTATGTTGCCCGTTTCGCCACTGACATGACTGGTGAATGGGTGGCGCTGACCCCAGAGGCAACAGGCATGGATGCTGCCGAAATCGCCGTTTACACGCGCGTCGCCGCGTCCCGCGTCGGCGCCACCACGATGGACCGCCCCGAATGGGTCGCCGTCAACCCCGTCGCAATCGAGGGGTATTGCGCCTTGACGAACAATTCGCGCCGCGGCGCGGATGCGACCAATGCCGGTGGCGATGCGATGCAGGCCGTCGAAAATTCGCCTAATCCGCGCGAAGCCAACCGGTATGGCCAGATCCTGCGCTGGTTCCCCGATGCAGAGGATCACGCCGCCACGACCTTTCACTGGGATCTTTATGTCATGGCGGGCAATCCCACCGTGCATCAAGACGCAAATGCCGGGTCGGCGAACATCAACGAAGGCAACTTGTTCAACTCGCCCGATGGCATGATGTTTGACAGTTCTGGTCTGTTGTGGATCCAAACCGACGGTGATGACAGCAACGAAGAAGGTTTTGCCGGCATGGGCAACAACCAGATGCTGGCAGGTGATCCGGTCACGGGTGAAATCGCGCGCTTCCTGACTGGCCCGAATGGGTCCGAGGTGACAGGTCTGACATGGTCTGCGGACCGTCGCACCATGTTCGTCGGTATTCAGCACCCCGCTGCGCCGTTCCCGGACGGTGACGGCAAGCTGGCGCGTTCGACCGTCATCGCTGTGAAAAAGGCCGATGGTGCCGTGATCGGCTGATCTGGCGTAAGCGGGCGGGTCTGTACCCGCCCGCCTTTGCCCTGCGGCTTTGCAGGGTTCGCAACAAAACCGCGAAAAGCCCAGCAGTGTCCGCATTGCGCTTGATTTCCCATCCGTTTCCCAATACATCGCCCGCGATGCTGAAACGGGTCACCTCGGCCCCTCTGAAATTAAGGTCCTGAAGAATGGCAAAGGCAAAGTTCGAACGCACCAAACCGCACGTGAACATCGGCACGATCGGTCACGTTGACCACGGCAAGACGACGCTGACGGCGGCGATCACCAAGTATTTCGGCGATTTCAAGGCCTACGACCAGATCGACGGCGCGCCCGAAGAAAAGGCCCGCGGGATCACGATTTCGACCGCGCACGTGGAATACGAATCCGAAGCGCGCCATTATGCGCACGTCGATTGCCCCGGCCACGCCGACTATGTGAAGAACATGATCACCGGTGCCGCCCAGATGGACGGCGCGATCCTTGTTGTGAACGCTGCTGACGGCCCGATGCCGCAGACCCGCGAGCACATCCTGCTGGGCCGTCAGGTCGGCATTCCATACATGGTCGTGTACATGAACAAGGTCGACCAGGTGGATGACGCCGAACTGCTGGAACTGGTCGAGATGGAAATCCGCGAGCTTCTGTCCAAATACGACTATCCCGGCGATGATATCCCCGTCATCCCCGGCTCTGCGCTGCATGCGATGAACGGCACCCAGCCTGAAATCGGTGAAAGCTCGATCCGTGCGCTGATCGCGGCTGTCGACGAATACATCCCGACACCGGCACGCGCGGTCGACCTGCCGTTCCTGATGCCGATCGAAGACGTGTTCTCGATCTCTGGCCGTGGCACGGTTGTGACCGGTCGTGTGGAACGCGGTGTGGTGAACGTGGGCGACGAGATTGAAATCGTCGGTATCCGCGACACCAAGAAGACCATCTGTACCGGTGTGGAAATGTTCCGCAAACTGCTGGACAGCGGCCAGGCTGGCGACAACATCGGTGCGCTGCTGCGCGGTGTTGACCGTGAAGGTGTTGAGCGTGGGCAGATTCTGTGCAAGCCCGGTTCGGTCAAGCCGCACACCAAGTTTGAAGCCGAAGCCTATATTCTGACCAAGGAAGAGGGCGGTCGTCACACACCGTTCTTTGCGAACTACCGCCCACAATTCTACTTCCGCACGACGGATGTGACCGGGACTGTTGTTCTGCCAGAAGGCACCGAGATGGTGATGCCCGGCGACAACCTGAAGTTCGAAGTTGAACTGATCGCGCCGATCGCGATGGAAGAAGGCCTGCGTTTCGCGATCCGCGAAGGCGGCCGGACTGTCGGCGCCGGCGTTGTGTCGAAGATCCTGCTGTAAAAAGCACAGGCAAAGTAAGGTGGGTCTTGACCCACCCTACGCCAAACAAAGGCCGCCCCGAAAAGGGCGGCCTTTTGCGTTTCACCGCAGCTTGTGGCCTCTAGCGGCTGATCAGCCTGTCGGCCCGCGCCGTTGTCGCGTCCATGAAGCGGCGCATCTGCTCGCGCAGATTGCTGCGCGTGGCGTCGTCCGGCTTGCGCGGGACTGTACCCTCGAACCGCGCAAACACCATAGCGCCATGCCCAAACAGGCGCGGCACCAGCATCCGGTCCCATGTGTTCAACCGCAGCCCGCGCGTTGTGGCGAAAGCATAACAGAATACCGGCACGCCGGTGATACGCGCCCATTCAAGCGGCGCATCCTTGACCTGATAGGCGGGACCGAGCGGCCCGTCAGCGGTCATCCCGATACTGATGCCCTCGCGGACCCGTTTCAGCACGATCCGCGACGCGGCAAGGTTGGTGGTCTGGCGCGACATCTGAATGGATCGCAGGCCGACACGGCGTTGCAAGGCACCCGACACGCGGCCGATGGGCGAGGAATCGTAAAGGCTGGTCAGCGGGCCATCGGCGACCGGCCAATGCAACGCCGCCATTACCGACCGGCCATGCCACATGACAAGCAGAACAGGGCCCTGCGCCAGTGCGGCGCGCAGGTCATCCAGCCCTTCGACCTGCCAACGGGTCGTGCGGTTGCACAGCGCCAGATAGCTGCCGGCCAAACTGGCCAGTAGCGAGGCTAGTCTTTGCGATTGTTCGATCCGTCTGCGCAGGGACAAGGGTGGCCTTTCGGGCTTGGTTCGTCTTGTGTTTCGACATTTCTGACGCCGAAGACAAGTCTGCGCTACCTTGGGTCTTGATCCTGCCCTGATTTGCGACTAATCCGACATTCGGCCATAGGGGTATAGCTCAGTTGGTAGAGCGACGGTCTCCAAAACCGTAGGTCTGGAGTTCGAGTCTCCATGCCCCTGCCAGGCCCGGATCGGAACGGCAAGTGCCGAAGGATCATCACCGACATGTTGGACCCAGCATTTTCCGTGGCTTTCCATATCGGGGCGCACAAGACAGCGACGTCGCATCTGCAACGGTCTATCGGGGCACAGGCTGATGCTCTTGCCGCACGAGGCGTGCAATGGTTCGGCCCCCATTACCTGCGTAAATGGGATCAGACGTTGCCCGAACTTTTGGGTTTGGGCGATGGGCAAGCCTTGTCCGGCCAATTGCGTTCGCTGCTGCAGACAGCGCAGCGCGTTGTCTTGAGCGAAGAAAACCATATCGGCGTGCTGAACGATCCGCGCCGCAGGCCCGTGACTTGTCGCTATCCCAAAGCGGCGCCACGGATCAGGGCTGTCGCACAGGGCCTTGGCCGCAATGTCGATGTCTTTCTGGCGATCCGGCGACCAACCGGTTTTGTGAATGCGGCCTATTGCCAGCAATTGATGAGTGGCAACGTGATGCTGATGGCGCAATATCGCAAGATTAACCCGACGGAATCGGTTGATTGGGCCGATCTGGTCGCGCGGCTGCGCGCCACTGCCGGCGTCGGACAGCTGGTCGTGTGGTGCTATGAGGATTACGCCGTTCATTTTAGCGCGATCTGCGCGGGTTTGCTGGGGCCTGCCGCTGCGGGGGTGGTGCAACCTATCGACCGTTATATTCACCGCGGCCTGTCTGCCGCCGCCGTGGCCGAGATTTTGCATCGCCATGCCTTGGGCGGGGCGGGCGATGCGGGGAGAAATGTGCGCGCGCTTTTGTCGGTCGAAGACGGCTATCCGCCCTTTGACGGTTTCACCCCGGCCGAACATGCCGCGGGTGATAGCGCCTATCGTGCTCAGATTGCCGCAATCGGTGCCATGCCGGGGGTGACATTGCTGGATCCGCTGTGGGCGGATGGCCCCATGCGGGCTTGAATTCGGCCCCGCGACCCCGTATGTCGCACAAAGTTTCGATAAAGGACCGTGCCGATGGCCATCGCCAATCCCGTGAAGTTCATTCAAGAAGTCCGCTCCGAGGTGGCCAAGGTCGTCTGGCCCACCCGCCGCGAGGTGGTGCTGACCACGATCATGGTCTTCATCCTTGCCGCGCTGACGGCGGTGTTCTTTTCGTTAGTCGATTTCGTGATCCGCTTTGGGCTGTCCGGCGTGCTGGGCTATTTCGGCGGCTAAGGCTGGCGCGCTTATTCTGCCCGCCCCTCTTGAAAACGGGTGGTGGCGGCGGTAAAGGCAGGCAACTTCGGAAATATGGCGTGCGGCGAATCGAGTTGCGCGCCGCTTTTATTTTCGACACCGGCGCAGGCGTCGGATCAATTTGAACCAGGGGCCATTGCGGTCTCGTGACGACAAGGTGCTCTGACAGATGGCTAAACGCTGGTATTCGGTAAGCGTTCTTTCGAACTTCGAAAAGAAGATCGCAGAGGCAATCCGCGCAAAAGCGGAAGAAAAAGGCCTGTCCGACCAGATTGACGAAGTCTTGGTGCCAACCGAAGAAGTGATCGAAGTACGTCGCAACAAAAAAGTGACGACTGAACGCCGTTTCATGCCCGGCTATGTGCTTGTGCATATGGAAATGTCGGATGAAGGCTATCACCTGATCAATTCGATCAACCGCGTCACCGGGTTTCTGGGGCCACAAGGCCGCCCGATGCCGATGCGCGATGCCGAAGTGCAGGCCATCCTTGGCCGCGTTCAGGAAGGCGAGGACAGCCCACGCACCCTGATCCACTTCGAGATCGGCGAAAAGGTCAAGGTCAACGACGGCCCGTTCGAGGATTTCGACGGCATGGTCGAATATGTCGACGAAGAACATCAGCGCCTCAAGGTGACGGTGTCGATCTTTGGCCGGGCAACCCCGGTCGAGTTGGAATTCACGCAGGTTTCCAAACAGTAAACGTGCGTGTTCAGACGTGGGAGGCCCGGGTTTGATCCGGCCCGAACCACGGCATCACCGCCCCATCCGGGGCAAATGTAGGGTGGGCATCAGCCCACCGCTGAAAAAGGAGAGGCCAAATGGCCAAGAAAGTCATGGGCATGCTCAAGCTGCAAGTTGCAGCCGGCAATGCCAAGCCAAGCCCGCCAGTCGGCCCAGCATTGGGTCAGCGCGGCATCAACATCATGGAATTCTGCAAGGCGTTCAACGCCAAGACTGCGGATATGGAAAAGGACGCACCTTGCCCGACCGTGATCACCTATTACGCGGACAAGTCGTTCACATTCGAGATCAAGACGCCACCTGCGTCCTATTACATCAAAAAGGCGGCCAAGCTGGCGTCGGGGTCCAAGACCCCCGGCCGTGCGACTGCCGGTTCGATCACCGCCAAGCAGGTGCGTGAAATTGCCGAAGCCAAGATGAAAGACCTCAATGCGACATCCATTGAAGGTGCAATGCAGATCATCATGGGCTCTGCCCGTTCGATGGGCGTGGAGGTCAAGTAATGGCAAAATTTGGTAAGCGCACAACCGCAGCCCGTGCCGCATTTGACGGCAAGACCAATGTGTCGGTCGCCGAAGCCATCGCTTTGGTCAAAGGCAGCGCCACTGCAAAATTTGACGAAACCGTCGAAATTTCGATGCAGCTGGGTGTTGATCCACGCCACGCCGACCAGATGGTCCGTGGCACCGTGACCCTGCCAAACGGCACTGGCAAAACTGTCCGCGTGGCCGTTTTTGCCCGTGGCGACAAAGCTGACGAAGCAAAGGCCGCCGGCGCTGATATCGTCGGTGCAGAGGACCTGATGGAAACCATCCAGTCCGGCAAGATCGACTTTGACCGTTGCATCGCGACACCCGACATGATGGCTATTGTTGGTCGTCTGGGCAAGGTTCTTGGCCCGCGCAACCTGATGCCAAACCCGCGCGTCGGCACCGTGACCATGGATGTCAAAGAAGCTGTCGAAGCGGCCAAGGGCGGCCAGGTCCAGTTCAAGGCTGAAAAAGCAGGCGTCGTGCATGCCGGTATCGGCAAGGCGTCGTTTTCTGCAGAACAGCTGCAGGAAAACATGCGCGCTTTTGTGGATGCGGTCGGGAAGGCCCGTCCATCGGGCGCCAAAGGCACCTATATGAAAAAGATCGCCGTCAGCTCGACCATGGGTCCAGGCGTGACTGTTGACGTTGCCTCGGCGACCGGCAACGCCTGATCCGGCTTTCGGTTTACGAACAAAACGGCAGGCCATCACGGCCTGCCGTTTTTGTTTTTGTTGCCATCTTTTGGCACGACAGGAATGCGATGAAAGCTGCTTGCTGTAGCGGTGGGGAAAGTACGTTACCCTGATAATAGGCGCAGCCGATGCGACGAACGGCGGCGATGTCCTTGGCTGATTCGACGCCTTCGGCGGTTGCGGCAATGCCCAAGGCGCGGGTCATTTCAAGGATCGCTGCGATCACCTTGGATTTATGCGGATCGCGCAGCGCAGCGCGGATCATCCGACATTCGATCTTGAGCCGGTCCGGCTGCACCTTCAGCAAGCCGACGATCGACGCCCGTCCGCTACCAAAATCATCCGAATGTATTTCGACCCCCATGTTGCGCAGCTGCTGCAGATTTTCCTTGATCTGAGGGACTTCGCGCCTGTCATCAAGATAGATCGTTTCCAGCAATTCGATCGACAGCCCGCATCTGCGGTCTGTCCAGGTGTTGGCCACATCCTCGGGCAGGCGCGGGTCCATCAGGCGCGGCCCGCTGATGTTTACCGATATCGATGGCAGATGAAGCCCGCACGCGCGAAATTTGTCGACCGCCGCCAGGGAAATGCGCAGCACCTGTCTGTCGATATCTTCGATCATGCCCATTTCGGCGGCGATATCCAGAAAGTCCGCCGGTTTCAGCAACCCGCATTCGGGGTGATGCCAGCGCACCAGCGCCTCTGCGCCAACGATCTCGCCAGTCTCGATATCGGCCTGCGGTTGGAAATAGGCGGTAAACTCGCCGCGTTCGAGCGCGCCGGGAATTGTGGCTGCGATCTGGCGCTTGATCTGCATCTGTTTGGTGATCTGCGGCGTGATCTGGCAGACCTGATTGCGCCCATTGCGTTTCGCCTCATAGAGCGCGACATCCGCATGGGCGATCACCGTCGCGGCGGTATCCTGCCCCGCAACGCCGGTTGCGATCCCGATGCTGATGCCGATGGTGACCTGGCGTTGTGCCAGATCTATGGGGCGTGTCAGGGCCTTGACGATCGCGGTCCCTGTCTGATGGGCAAGATTGGCCGAGATGCCCTGCGTGAGAAGCACCATGAATTCGTCGCCGCCGACCCGATAGGTCTGCCCCCGGTTGCCCACCGCCTGCGAAATCCGTTGCGCGGCGGTCACCAGCACGGCATCGCCGCTTTGGTGTCCCAACGTGTCATTCACCCATTTGAACCTGTCCAGATCAAGGTGCAGCAAGGCTACCCGTCCGTCTGCCGCGCCAAGACAATGTTCCAGCGCCCTTTCGAAAGCGCGCCGGTTCGGCAGCTCTGTCAGCGGGTCGTGATAGGCCGCCTGTTCCAGCGCCTGCCGCGCCTCGTCAAGTTCGCGGTTTCTGATCGCCAGCGCGGCATTGCTTTGTTCCAGCTGCATCATCGCTACCTTTTCACGGGTGACATCATGCCCTGTGCCGCGATAGCCGGTGAATGCGCCGGCCTGATCGAACTGCGGCTCGCCTGAGATGCGCAGCCACATCACCGACCCGTCCGTTGGCCGGATGATGCGATATTCAAAATTGCGAAATGCGCGATGCGCCTGCAGGTCGGCCAGATGCGCCTGCCATGCCGCGCCAGAGGGTTCTTCCGCGAAGATATCACGTTCGCGCCCCAAGACGTCTGCCCTGCTGATCTTTGTGACCTGTTCCATCCGGTTCGAAAAATAGATGAACCGATTCTGATGGTCGGTTTCCCAGAACCAGTCAGAGGCGATTCCTGCAAAATCTTCGAGGTTGCGGAAATTGGGTTGGTTCTGCGATGTCATGCGCCTTGTCTTACTGGGCATTTCTTGAACAAAGGTTTACCTCGCACGGGCGCCGGCAGCGCCGTTGGGCGCAAATCGGCCCTTGGCAAAGCGCCGTGCAGGCGATAACCAACAATCAGGCCCGAAAGATTGATTCGTTCGGGCCTTTATTCGTCCGAGACGGTGGGTTGGTCGCAAGACCGTTAATTCCTGCCTGAGACGGGATAGACCAGAATTTTTCGAGGCTCTCCTCGGTTCAACTTGGCTCGCCCCGTTTACGTGGACACCGACTGTCGGGTGGTCCGCCGCCCGGCAAAAACGAGAGCCGGTGCCAGACTATTTGGTACCTTAATTGGAGTGAAACTGTGGATAGAGCACAAAAAGAACAATTGGTCGATGAACTCGGCCAGATCTTTGAAAGCTCTGGCGTTGTAGTGGTCGCCCACTACGAAGGCATGACAGTTGCTGAAATGCAGGACCTGCGGGCGCGTATGCGCGATGCTGGTGGGGCCGTACGCGTTGCCAAGAACAAGCTCGCCAAGATCGCTCTTGAAGGTAAGCCATGCGAAAGCATCGCCACTTACCTGATGGGCATGACCGTGATCGCCTATTCCGAAGATCCTGTCGCTGCGGCGAAAGTGATCGATGCCTATGCCAAGACGAACGAGAAATTGGTCGTTCTGGGCGGGGCAATGGGTGACACGGCACTGGATCCAGCCGGTGTGAAAGCCGTTGCCGGGATGCCAAGCCGCGAGGAGCTTATTGCTTCTATCGTTGGTTGCATCGCAGCACCTGCCGCAAACATCGCCGGGGCCATTGGCGCGCCTGCTTCGAACATCGCGAGCATTCTTTCGACCATCGAAGAGAAAGCTGCGTGAAGCATCTGAATTGACTTGGGGCTGTCGCCTCACGTTGGAACACACTTAAATCGAACGGAAAGCATAAAATGGCTGATCTGAAAAAACTCGCTGAAGAAATCGTTGGTCTGACCCTTCTTCAGGCACAAGAACTGAAAACCATCCTCAAGGATGAATACGGCATCGAGCCCGCTGCTGGCGGCGCTGTGATGATGGCCGGTCCTGCTGCAACAGCAGAAGCCGCCGAAGAAAAGACCGAATTCGACGTCGTCCTGAAAGACGCCGGCGCACAGAAGATCAACGTGATCAAAGAAGTGCGCGGCATCACCGGTCTGGGCCTGAAAGAAGCCAAAGATCTGGTCGAAGCTGGCGGCAAGGTCAAAGAAGGCGCTTCCAAAGCCGAAGCCGACGAAATCAAAGCCAAGCTGGAAGCAGCTGGCGCGACCGTCGAACTGGCGTAAGGCGGGGTTTACCCCGCCCTTCGGTGATTTTCGATCATCGTGGGCGTTTGAACGCGGCTGGACCTGCATTTGCGGGTCCAGCCAAACCTGTCTTAGCGGTCGGCCATGCGTGGCCCACCCCTTGGGCTAGGTTGAAAAGTCGGGAGGCAGCCGGTGGGACGGCAGCCACGAATAGACTTGAAACCCCCGGTCAAATGGATGTGGCGGCGCAGCCCGGGCGCCGCACGTTCGAGAGACAAACAAAAGGTGATATCGCACATGGCTTCCTCCTTCCTTGGTCAGAAACGCCTGCGCAAGTATTACGGCAAAATCCGTGAAGTGCTTGAAATGCCGAACCTCATCGAGGTTCAGAAATCTTCCTATGATCTGTTCCTGCGTTCCGGCGACAGTGCAACACCGCTTGACGGCGAAGGCATCAAGGGTGTGTTCCAGTCGGTTTTCCCGATCAAGGACTTCAACGAGACCGCTGTGCTTGAGTTCGTGAAATACGAGCTGGAAAAGCCAAAGTACGACGTCGAAGAATGTATGCAGCGCGACATGACCTATGCCGCACCGCTGAAGGTGACGCTGCGCCTGATCGTGTTCGAAGTGGATGAGGACACAGGTTCCAAATCTGTCAAGGACATCAAGGAACAAGACGTGTTCATGGGTGACATGCCCCTGATGACGCCGAACGGCACCTTTGTCGTGAACGGCACCGAACGTGTGATCGTGTCCCAGATGCACCGTTCGCCCGGCGTGTTTTTTGACCATGACAAGGGCAAGACCCATTCGTCGGGTAAATTGCTGTTTGCTTGCCGGATCATTCCTTACCGCGGCAGCTGGCTCGACTTTGAATTCGATGCCAAGGACCTTGTGTTCTGCCGGATTGACCGCCGTCGCAAATTGCCTGTGACCACCCTGCTTTATGCGCTGGGGCTGGACCAGGAAGGCATCATGAATGCCTATTACAACACCGTCGATTACACGCTGGACCCAAAAACCAACGCCTGGACGACCAAGTTCTTCCCCGAACGCGTCCGCGGTACCCGTCCGACCTATGATCTGGTCGATGCCGATACCGGTGAGATCATTGCAAAGGCCGGCGAAAAAGTGACGCCACGGTCTGTCAAAAAGATGATCGACGAAGGCAAGGTCAAGAACCTGCTGGTCCCCTACGAGCATATCGTTGGCAAATACGTTGCCCGTGACATCATCAACGAGCAAACCGGCGCGATCCATGTCGAAGCTGGTGATGAACTGACGCTGGAAATCGACAAGACGGGCGCTGTCACAGGCGGCACGTTGCGGGATTTGATCGACGCGGGTATCACCTCGATCCCCGTCCTCGACATCGACAACATCTCTGTGGGTGGCTACATCCGCAGCACGATGGCGGCGGACAAGAACATGAACCGCGAAACCGCGCTCATGGATATCTACCGCGTGATGCGTCCTGGTGAACCACCGACCGTCGATTCCGCATCGGCGCTGTTCGACACGCTGTTCTTTGACGGCGAACGCTATGACCTGTCGGCTGTGGGCCGCGTCAAGATGAACATGCGTCTGGACCTCGATGCCGATGACACGATCCGCACATTGCGCCGTGAAGACATCGTCTCGTGCATCAAGGCGCTGACCGAATTGCGCGACGGCAAGGGCGACATCGACGACATCGACCACCTTGGCAACCGCCGCGTGCGGTCCGTGGGCGAATTGATGGAAAACCAGTATCGCGTCGGCCTGCTGCGCATGGAACGCGCGATCAAGGAACGCATGTCATCTGTCGAAATCGACACGGTGATGCCGCAAGATCTGATCAACGCAAAACCTGCGGCTGCGGCTGTGCGCGAATTCTTTGGCTCCAGCCAGTTGTCGCAGTTCATGGACCAGACGAACCCGCTGTCCGAAGTGACGCACAAGCGTCGCCTGTCGGCCCTTGGGCCCGGCGGTCTGACCCGCGAACGTGCCGGTTTCGAAGTGCGCGACGTTCACCCGACCCATTATGGCCGGATGTGTCCGATTGAAACGCCCGAAGGTCCAAACATCGGTCTGATCAACTCATTGGCGACCTTCGCCCGCGTGAACAAGTACGGTTTCATCGAAACACCGTACCGCAAGGTCGTGGACGGCAAGGTGACGGATGATGTGCAATACATGTCCGCGACCGAAGAAATGCGCCACACCGTGGCACAGGCCAACGCGTCGATGAACCCTGACGGATCGTTCAAGAATGATCTGGTGTCGACCCGTGTGAACGGCGATTACACGCTGGCCCCGCGTGAAAACGTGGACCTGATCGACGTGTCGCCAAAGCAGCTGGTTTCGGTTGCGGCATCGTTGATCCCGTTCCTTGAAAACGACGACGCCAACCGCGCGCTGATGGGCTCGAACATGCAGCGGCAGGCCGTGCCTTTGCTGCAGGCCGAGGCACCATTGGTCGGCACTGGCATCGAAGAAGTCGTGGCGCGCGATAGCGGCGCTGCGATTATGGCGAAACGTGCCGGCGTCATCGACCAGGTCGATGCGCAGCGGATCGTGATCCGCGCGACATCCGATCTGGAATTGGGTGATGCGGGCGTCGATATCTACCGCATGCGCAAGTTCCAGCGGTCCAACCAGAACACCTGTATCAACCAGCGTCCGCTGGTGAAGGTGGGCGATCTGGTCCAGAAAGGGCAGGTCATCGCCGATGGTCCATCGACCGATCTGGGTGAACTGGCGCTGGGTAAAAACGTAGTCGTCGCGTTTATGCCATGGAACGGTTACAACTACGAAGACTCGATCCTGATTTCGGAACGCATCGTGCGCGACGACGTCTTCACCTCGATCCATATCGAGGAATTCGAAGTCGCCGCCCGTGACACCAAGCTCGGGCCAGAGGAAATCACCCGCGACATCCCCAACGTCGGCGAGGAAGCTTTGCGCAACCTTGACGAAGCGGGCATCGTGTATATCGGGGCCGAGGTTGGGCCTGCGGATATTCTGGTCGGCAAGATCACCCCAAAAGGCGAAAGCCCGATGACGCCAGAAGAAAAGCTGCTGCGCGCCATCTTTGGTGAAAAGGCATCCGACGTACGCGACACATCTTTGCGCCTGCCACCCGGTGACTTTGGCACCGTGGTCGAGGTGCGCGTGTTCAACCGTCACGGCGTGGAAAAAGACGAACGCGCGCTCCAGATCGAGCGTGAAGAAGTCGAACGCCTGTCGCGCGACCGCGATGACGAACGTGCGATCCTTGACCGCAACATCTATGCGCGTCTGTGGGATATCATCGGTGGCAAGACAGCAGCCAAAGGGCCAAAAGGCTTCAAGGCCGGCGCTGTTGTCACCGAGGAAAGTGTCTCCGACCTGAGCCGTGGCCAGTGGTGGCAATTGGCGATGGAAGACGAGGATGACGCGAAAATCGTCGAGGCGTTGAACCAGCAATACGAAATCCAGAAACGGGCCATGGATGCACGGTTCGAGGACAAGGTTGAAAAGGTCCGTCGCGGCGACGATCTGCCTCCGGGCGTGATGAAGATGGTCAAAGTGTTCGTCGCGGTAAAGCGCAAGCTGCAACCGGGCGACAAGATGGCTGGTCGTCACGGCAACAAGGGCGTGATTTCCAAGGTTGTTCCCATGGAAGACATGCCGTTCCTTGCAGACGGGACACCGGTGGATTTCTGTTTGAACCCGCTGGGCGTGCCATCGCGCATGAACGTCGGTCAGATCCTTGAAACCCACATGGGTTGGGCTGCGCGCGGTCTGGGTATCCAGATTGACGAAGCCTTGGGTGAATACCGCCGGTCCGGCGATCTGACACCCGTGCGCGAAGCGATGAAAATCGCCTATGGTGATGATGTCTACGAAGAAGGCATCGTCGGTATGGACGAGGCTGATCTGGTCGAAGCAGCGGGTCATGTCACGCGCGGTGTGCCGATCGCGACCCCCGTGTTCGACGGCGCGAAAGAGGCTGACGTGAACGATGCGCTGCGGCGTGCCGGTTTCGACACCTCGGGTCAGTCGATCCTGTTCGACGGTCGCACCGGTGAACAATTCAGCCGCAAGGTGACGGTGGGTGTCAAATACCTGCTGAAACTGCATCACTTGGTTGACGACAAGATCCACGCACGTTCCACCGGGCCTTACAGCCTTGTCACGCAGCAGCCTCTGGGTGGTAAAGCCCAGTTCGGCGGTCAGCGTTTCGGGGAAATGGAAGTCTGGGCCTTGGAAGCTTATGGCGCGGCCTACACGCTGCAGGAAATGCTGACGGTCAAGTCGGATGACGTGGCAGGGCGGACGAAAGTCTATGAAAGCATCGTCAAAGGCGAAGACAATTTCGAGGCTGGCGTGCCTGAGTCCTTCAACGTGCTCGTGAAAGAAGTCCGGGGTCTCGGCCTCAACATGGAACTCCTGGATGCGGAGGATGAGGAATAGGGCGGATCAGTCGGGCGAGCCCCGACCACAAACGCCCGTAGGGCGGGGTTGACCCCGCCTTACCCCTCGCACTTGCGCACCCCAATTCAAGGAATTGAAGATGAACCAGGAACTGACAAACAACCCGTTCAACCCGGTTGCCCCGGCAAAGACGTTTGACGAAATCAAGGTGTCTCTGGCATCGCCCGAACGGATCCTGTCGTGGTCCTTCGGCGAGATCAAAAAGCCCGAAACCATCAACTACCGTACGTTCAAGCCTGAGCGGGACGGTCTGTTCTGTGCGCGTATCTTTGGCCCGATCAAGGATTACGAATGCCTGTGCGGCAAATACAAGCGCATGAAATACCGCGGCGTTGTCTGCGAAAAATGCGGCGTGGAAGTGACCCTGCAAAAGGTCCGCCGCGAACGGATGGGCCATATCGAACTGGCCGCACCTGTCGCGCATATCTGGTTCCTGAAATCGCTGCCAAGCCGCATCGGCCTGATGCTGGACATGACATTGCGCGATCTGGAACGCATTTTGTATTTCGAAAACTATGTCGTGATCGAACCCGGCCTGACCGACCTGACCTATGGCCAGTTAATGACCGAGGAGGAATTCAACGACGCACAAGACCTGTACGGCATGGACGCGTTCCAAGCCAATATCGGCGCCGAAGCGATCCGCGAAATGCTGGCCCAGATCGATCTGGAATCCGAAGCTGAGCAGCTGCGCGCCGATCTGAAAGTGGCGACAGGCGAGTTGAAGCCCAAGAAGATCATCAAGCGTCTGAAGATCGTCGAGAATTTCCTTGAATCTGGCAACCGCCCGGAATGGATGGTCCTGACCGTGATCCCCGTGATCCCGCCGGAACTGCGCCCTCTGGTCCCGCTGGATGGTGGCCGTTTTGCGACATCCGACCTCAACGATCTCTATCGCCGCGTGATCAACCGTAACAACCGTCTGAAGCGGCTGATCGAATTGCGCGCGCCTGACATCATCGTGCGTAACGAAAAGCGCATGTTGCAGGAATCGGTCGATGCATTGTTCGACAACGGCCGTCGGGGCCGGGTGATTACGGGTGCCAACAAGCGTCCGCTGAAATCCTTGTCCGATATGCTCAAGGGTAAGCAGGGCCGTTTCCGCCAGAACCTTTTGGGCAAGCGGGTCGACTTTTCGGGGCGTTCGGTCATCGTGACAGGTCCGGAACTGAAACTGCACCAATGCGGGTTGCCCAAGAAAATGGCGCTCGAATTGTTCAAACCGTTCATCTATTCGCGGCTGGAGGCCAAGGGCCTGTCCAGCACCGTGAAACAGGCCAAGAAACTGGTCGAAAAAGAACGGCCAGAAGTCTGGGATATCCTCGATGAGGTGATCCGCGAACACCCCGTCATGCTGAACCGTGCGCCGACCTTGCACCGTTTGGGCATTCAGGCGTTCGAACCTGTCCTGATCGAAGGCAAGGCGATCCAGCTGCATCCGCTGGTCTGTACCGCGTTCAACGCCGACTTTGACGGTGACCAGATGGCTGTTCACGTCCCGCTGAGCCTTGAGGCGCAGCTGGAAGCCCGCGTGCTGATGATGTCCACGAACAACGTGCTGTCGCCTGCCAACGGCGCGCCGATTATCGTGCCATCGCAGGATATGATCCTTGGCCTGTACTACACGACCATCATGCGCGAAGGCATGAAGGGCGAAGGCATGTCGTTCAGCAACATCGACGAAGTCGAACATGCGCTGGCCGCAGGCGAGGTGCATCTGCACGCCAAGATCACGGCGCGGATGATCCAGATCGACGGCGAAGGCAACGAAGTGCTGGAACGGTTCGAGACGACACCCGGCCGTCTGCGTCTGGGCGTGCTGTTGCCGCTGAACGCCAAGGCGCCTTTCGCGCTGGTCAACCGTTTGCTGCGCAAGAAAGAAGTCCAGCAGATCATTGATACCGTCTACCGCTATTGCGGCCAGAAGGAATCGGTCATCTTCTGTGACCAGATCATGACCATGGGCTTCCGCGAGGCGTTCAAGGCGGGCATTTCGTTCGGTAAGGACGATATGGTCGTGCCAGATACCAAATGGGCGCTGGTTGATGAAACCCGCGATCAGGTCAAGGATTTCGAACAGCAATATATGGACGGCCTGATCACCCAGGGTGAAAAGTACAACAAGGTCGTCGATGCCTGGTCGAAAGCCAACGACAAGGTCACCGAAGCGATGATGACCACCATTTCCACCGCCGGCCGCGATGCCGACGGATCGGAAAGCGAGCCGAACTCGGTCTATATGATGGCCCATTCCGGTGCGCGTGGCTCGGTCACACAGATGAAGCAGCTGGGCGGGATGCGCGGCCTGATGGCCAAGCCGAACGGCGAGATCATCGAGACGCCGATCATCTCGAACTTCAAGGAAGGTCTGACCGTTCTTGAATACTTCAACTCGACCCACGGCGCCCGTAAGGGTCTGTCGGATACGGCGCTCAAGACAGCGAACTCTGGCTATCTGACACGGCGTCTGGTCGATGTCGCGCAGGATTGCATCGTCCGTCAGGTCGATTGCGGCACAGATCGTGCGATCACGGCCGAAGCTGCGGTCAATGATGGTGAGGTTGTGTCGTCGCTGGCCGAACGTGTGCTTGGCCGTGTCTCTGCCGATGACGTTATTCGTCCCGGCACCGACGAGGTGATCGTGCATGCAGGCGAGCTGATCGACGAACGCAAAGCCGACATGATCGACGCCGCAGCCATCGGCAAGATGCGCATCCGCAGCCCGCTGACCTGCGAGGCCGAAGATGGCGTTTGTGCGATGTGCTATGGCCGTGATCTGGCGCGCGGTACCCGCGTGAACATCGGTGAAGCGGTCGGCATCATCGCTGCTCAATCCATCGGTGAACCCGGCACACAGCTGACGATGCGGACATTCCACATCGGCGGCGTGGCACAGGGTGGGCAGCAGTCCTTCCTCGAAGCATCGCAGCCCGGCAAGGTCACCTTCCGCAATGCCATGTTGCTGGAAAACGCCACTGGCGAAAACGTCGTCATGGGCCGGAACATGGTCATCGCGATTGTTGGCCCCGAGGGCGAGGATCGTGCGACACACAAGGTCGGCTATGGCTCCAAGGTGCTGGTCAAAGAAGGCCAGGACATCCTGCGCGGCGACAAGATCTTTGAATGGGACCCCTATACCCTGCCGATCATCGCCGAAAAGTCGGGAACGGCGAAATATGTCGATCTGATCAACGGGATCGCCATGCGTGAAGACACTGATGATGCGACGGGCATGACCCAGCGTATCGTGTCCGACTGGCGCGCTGCCCCCAAGGGCAACGAGCTGGCCCCCAAGATCATCGTGATCGGCGCGGATGGTGAAGTTGTTCTGAAAGACGATGGCAACCCTGTGTCCTATGGCATGTCGGTTGACGCGGTTCTGTCCGTCGAAGACGGCCAAGAAGTGAAAGCCGGTGACGTGATCGCGCGTATCCCGCGTGAAGGTGCCAAGACCAAGGACATCACCGGTGGTCTGCCGCGTGTGGCCGAATTGTTCGAAGCCCGTCGCCCCAAGGATCACGCGATCATCGCCGAAATCGATGGCTATGTGCGCTTTGGCAAGGACTACAAGAACAAGCGCCGCATCGCGATCGAGAGCGCGGAAGACCCTGACGTCAAGGTCGAATACATGGTGCCTAAGGGCAAGCACATTCCCGTCGTGGAAGGTGATTTTGTCCAAAAGGGTGATTACATCATGGATGGCAACCCAGCCCCGCACGATATTCTTGCGGTCATGGGGGTCGAGGCACTGGCTGTCTATATGATCGACGAAGTGCAGGACGTGTATCGTTTGCAGGGCGTTAAGATCAACGACAAGCACATCGAAGTCATCGTGCGCCAGATGCTCCAGAAATGGGAAATCCAGGACAGTGGTGACACGGTTCTTCTGAAAGGCGAAACTGTCGATAAGGCTGAATTCGACGAAGCCAATGCCAAAGCGATCAAGCGCGGCGACCGTCCGGCAACAGGCGAGCCGATCCTTTTGGGGATCACCAAGGCATCGTTGCAGACACGCTCGTTCATCTCGGCGGCATCGTTCCAGGAAACCACGCGCGTGCTGACCGAAGCATCGGTGCAGGGCAAGCGGGACAAGCTGATCGGCCTGAAGGAAAACGTGATTGTTGGTCGCCTGATCCCCGCAGGGACAGGTGGGGCAACCCAGCAGATGCGCAAGATCGCAGCGGACCGCGACAATGTCGTGATCGAAGCGCGCCGCGAAGAAGCCGCGCAGGCGGCGGCGCTGGTTGCGCCCGTGCGCAGCGAAGAAACCGATGTCTTTGGTGCGCGCACCGAAGCACCGGAAGACAACGACGCGTAATCAATTGAAATAATTTAAAAAAAGGCCCTCGGTTTCGGGGGCCTTTTTTGTTTGCAAAAGAATATTGGTGACGTCTTCGCAATCTCGCTGGCAGTGGTGATGCCGCACTGATACCTGCATGTCATGGCGGTGATGTCTGACAATATCCGAGGGGCGCTGTTGATGGTGGGGGGCATGTGTGCCTTTACCGTCAATGATGCGTTCATGAAATCCTTGTCCGGCGATATCCCGCTGTTTCAGGCCGTCCTGCTGCGCGGGATCTTTGCGATCATCTGCCTGACCATCATGTGCCGGGTGATGGACCAGCTGCATTTCAACCTGCCACGGCGCGACTGGGGGCTGATCATGTTGCGCACCCTGGGCGAGGTTGGCGGCACATATTTCTTTCTGACGGCCCTGTTTCATATGCCCATCGCCAATGTTAGCGCGATTTTGCAGGCGTTGCCGCTGGCGGTCAGCCTTGCCGCGACGTTGTTTCTGGGCGAGGCACTGGGCTGGCGCAGGTTTGCGGCCATCGCCATCGGCTTTGTCGGGGTGGTGCTGATCATCCAGCCCGGTGGTACGGATTTCAGCAGCTACAGCATCTATGCGCTGATCGCGGTCGCCTGCATCACGCTGCGTGATCTGGCGGTGCGGCGCATGTCGGTGCAGGTGCCTGTCGTCTTCGTGGCGCTGATCGCGGCCATTGGGGTGACGGCATTGGGGGCAATCGGGTCATTGTTCATCACATGGCAGCCGATGTCCGCCACCTCGGCCATGCAGATCGGCAGCGCCACGATCTGCCTGATCTTCGGCTACATCTTTTCGGTCAGCGCAATGCGGTCGGGCGAGATCAGCTTTGTCGCGCCTTTCCGCTATACCAGCCTGCTGGTCGCGCTGATCCTCGGGATGGCGGTGTTCGATGAATGGCCCAATGTCCTGACGGTCCTTGGTGCGTCAATCGTGGTTGCCACCGGCCTGTTCACGCTGTGGCGTGAAAGACGGCTACGGATACGGCACAATCTGTCACCGGATCGCATCCGCTAGAATCGCTGTGCGATAGGCTGTGCTGCGGGCGTTGGGTGGGGCAGGGCGACCGCGCCATTCCCTCTTGTTTATTGGCCATTGGTGCGTTCATCGGCAGGGTCCGGCCCTGTTGACAGCCCAAGCGCAACGGCCTATACGCCGCTCATCCGGGCGGGGTTTTTCCTATTTGTCCCGATATCACAACTGTCGTGGCCAAGAACCGGGCGATTATTGCCTTGTTCCTCTGGATACTGACCGCACCGAACCTCCGGTAAGGGTTCGACGCGGAATTTTTGTGCTTTTCAGACATGAAAAGCATGTTTTGAAACCCGCGTTTGCCGGACGCATACAAGTGAATAGATGGGAACATCACACGATGCCAACGATTCAGCAGCTGATCCGCAAGCCGCGCCAGCCAAAAATTGTCAAATCCAAATCCCAGCATTTGGAATCCTGCCCTCAGAAACGCGGCGTCTGCACGCGCGTTTACACCACCACACCAAAGAAACCGAACTCGGCTATGCGGAAAGTCGCCAAAGTGCGTCTGACCAACGGCTTTGAGGTGATCTCTTACATCCCCGGTGAAAGCCACAACCTTCAGGAACACTCTGTCGTCCTGATCCGTGGCGGCCGTGTAAAAGACCTTCCCGGTGTGCGTTATCACGTCCTGCGCGGTGTTCTGGATACCCAAGGCGTCAAGAACCGCAAACAGCGCCGTTCCAAATATGGCGCGAAGCGTCCGAAGTAAGGGAAAGATCACATGTCACGTCGTCACGCCGCTGAGAAGCGCCAAGTTCTGCCAGACGCCAAGTTTGGTGATACCGTTCTGACCAAGTTCATGAACAACCTGATGGTTGACGGCAAAAAAGCCGTTGCCGAACGCATCGTCTATAACGCGTTTGATCGCGTTGAAGGCAAGCTGAAGAAATCGCCCGTGGAAGTGTTTCACGAGTGTCTGGACAACATCAAACCATCCGTCGAAGTGCGTTCGCGCCGCGTCGGTGGTGCGACTTACCAGGTACCCGTCGAAGTCCGCCCCGAGCGCCGCGAAGCGCTGGCGATCCGCTGGCTGATCGCTGCTGCGAAAAAGCGCAATGAAAACACCATGGAAGAACGGCTTGCTGGCGAATTGCTTGACGCTGTCCAGGGTCGCGGCACTGCCGTGAAAAAGCGCGAAGACACCCACAAGATGGCCGACGCGAACAAAGCGTTCAGCCATTACCGCTGGTAATAGGGACGATCTGACATGGCACGCGACTACCCACTCAACCGTTACCGCAACTTCGGTATCATGGCGCATATCGATGCGGGTAAAACAACCTGCACCGAACGGATCCTGTATTACACCGGCAAATCCCACAACATCGGCGAAGTGCATGATGGCGCGGCGACGATGGACTGGATGGAGCAGGAACAGGAACGTGGCATCACGATCACGTCCGCTGCGACCACCACATTCTGGCAGCGTCAAGAAGATCCGTCCGCTGACGGCATTTCTGACGAAAAGGTCCGGATGAACATCATCGACACCCCCGGCCACGTTGACTTCACGATTGAAGTTGAACGTTCGCTGGCCGTGCTTGATGGCGCGATCTGCTTGCTGGACGCCAACGCAGGTGTTGAACCGCAGACCGAAACCGTCTGGCGTCAGGCCGACCGTTACAAGGTGCCGCGGATCGTGTTCGTCAACAAGATGGACAAGATTGGCGCTGACTTCTTCAACTGCGTCAAGATGATTGCTGACCGCACCGGCGCGGTGCCTGCACCTATCCAGCTGCCCATCGGTGCCGAGACCGAGCTTGAAGGCATCATCGACCTCGTGACGATGGAAGAATGGGTTTATCAGGGCGAAGATCTGGGCGCGTCCTGGGTCCGTCAACCGATCCGTGCCAGCCTGAACGACATGGCGCTGGAATGGCGCGGCAAGCTGATCGAGCTGGCCGTCGACATGGATGATGACGCGATGGAAGCTTACCTCGAAGGGCAAGAGCCTGACGTGGACACGCTGCGCGTCTTGATCCGCAAAGGCACTTTGGCGATGAAATTCGTTCCTGTTCTGGCTGGCTCTGCCTTCAAGAACAAAGGCGTGCAGCCATTGCTGAACGCTGTGATCGACTATCTGCCAAGCCCGATGGACGTTGTCGATTACATGGGCTTCAAACCCGGTGACGAAACCGAAACACGGTCCATCCCGCGTCGTGCGGATGACAACATGCCGTTTTCGGGTCTTGCGTTCAAGATCATGAACGACCCGTTTGTGGGTTCCTTGACCTTTACCCGGATCTATTCGGGCAAGCTGGCCAAGGGCGATGCGATGCTGAATTCCACCAAAGGTGGCAAGGAACGCGTCGGTCGTATGATGATGATGCACGCCATCAACCGCGAAGAAATCGACGAAGCCTGGGCCGGTGACATCATCGCGCTGGGTGGTCTGAAGAACACGACAACCGGCGACACGCTTTGTGATCCGTCCGACCCTGTTGTGCTGGAAACGATGACCTTCCCAGAACCAGTGATCGAAATCGCGGTCGAGCCGAAAACCAAAGCCGACCAAGAGAAAATGGGCATCGCACTGGCACGTCTTGCTGCCGAGGACCCATCCTTCCGCGTGGAAACTGACTTTGAATCCGGTCAGACCATCATGAAGGGCATGGGCGAATTGCACCTCGACATTCTGGTCGACCGCATGCGCCGTGAATTCAAGGTCGAGGCCAACATCGGTGCGCCACAAGTGGCATATCGTGAAACCATCGGTCACGAAGTCGAACACACCTATACCCACAAGAAACAATCGGGTGGGTCGGGTCAGTTCGGTGAAGTGAAGCTGTTGATCCAGCCCACAGCACCAGGCGAAGGCTATTCGTTTGAATCCCGCGTTGTCGGTGGTTCGGTGCCAAAGGAATACGTCCCCGGCGTCGAAAAAGGGATCAAATCGGTCATGGACTCCGGTCCATTGGCAGGTTTCCCCGTGATCGACTTCAAAGTGGCGCTGCTGGAAGGCAAGTATCACGATGTGGACTCCTCGGTCCTCGCGTTCGAGATCGCAGCACGGATGTGTATGCGTGAAGGCATGCGCAAGGCTGGTGCGAAACTGCTTGAGCCGATCATGAAAGTCGAAGTCGTGACACCCGAGGAATATACCGGCGGGATCATCGGCGACCTGACATCGCGTCGGGGCATGGTGCAGGGCCAAGACAGCCGCGGCAATGCCAACGTGATCGAAGCTTTCGTGCCTCTGGCCAACATGTTCGGCTACATCAACACCTTGCGGTCAATGTCGTCTGGTCGTGCCAATTTCACGATGATCTTTGATCATTATGAGCCGGTGCCGCAGAACATCAGCGACGAGATCCAGAAGAAATACGCTTAAGGTGCGGCGGGGATGACCCCGCCCTACCACCCCCCATAAGGCGGGGTTATCCCCGTCGCCCAAACACAAAAATTCAAGGAGCCACACCATGGCAAAGGCAAAGTTCGAACGCACCAAACCGCACGTGAACATCGGCACGATCGGTCACGTTGACCACGGCAAGACGACGCTGACGGCGGCGATCACCAAGTATTTCGGCGATTTCAAGGCCTACGACCAGATCGACGGCGCGCCCGAAGAAAAGGCCCGCGGGATCACGATTTCGACCGCGCACGTGGAATACGAATCCGAAGCGCGCCATTATGCGCACGTCGATTGCCCCGGCCACGCCGACTATGTGAAGAACATGATCACCGGTGCCGCCCAGATGGACGGCGCGATCCTTGTTGTGAACGCTGCTGACGGCCCGATGCCGCAGACCCGCGAGCACATCCTGCTGGGCCGTCAGGTCGGCATTCCATACATGGTCGTGTACATGAACAAGGTCGACCAGGTGGATGACGCCGAACTGCTGGAACTGGTCGAGATGGAAATCCGCGAGCTTCTGTCCAAATACGACTATCCCGGCGATGATATCCCCGTCATCCCCGGCTCTGCGCTGCATGCGATGAACGGCACCCAGCCTGAAATCGGTGAAAGCTCGATCCGTGCGCTGATCGCGGCTGTCGACGAATACATCCCGACACCGGCACGCGCGGTCGACCTGCCGTTCCTGATGCCGATCGAAGACGTGTTCTCGATCTCTGGCCGTGGCACGGTTGTGACCGGTCGTGTGGAACGCGGTGTGGTGAACGTGGGCGACGAGATTGAAATCGTCGGTATCCGCGACACCAAGAAGACCATCTGTACCGGTGTGGAAATGTTCCGCAAACTGCTGGACAGCGGCCAGGCTGGCGACAACATCGGTGCGCTGCTGCGCGGTGTTGACCGTGAAGGTGTTGAGCGTGGGCAGATTCTGTGCAAGCCCGGTTCGGTCAAGCCGCACACCAAGTTTGAAGCCGAAGCCTATATTCTGACCAAGGAAGAGGGCGGTCGTCACACACCGTTCTTTGCGAACTACCGCCCACAATTCTACTTCCGCACGACGGATGTGACCGGGACTGTTGTTCTGCCAGAAGGCACCGAGATGGTGATGCCCGGCGACAACCTGAAGTTCGAAGTTGAACTGATCGCGCCGATCGCGATGGAAGAAGGCCTGCGTTTCGCGATCCGCGAAGGCGGCCGGACTGTCGGCGCCGGCGTTGTGTCGAAGATCCTGCTGTAAAAAGCACAGGCAAAGTAAGGTGGGTCTTGACCCGCCCTACGCCAAACAAAGGCCGCCCCGAAAAGGGCGGCCTTTTGCGTTTCACCGCAGCTTGTGGCCTTTTACATCATCCAAGACGGGCGTTATCGCAGCCGCAACCAGCGCCGCGGCAAGCGGTATCGTTGCTGCATAGCCGAACGTCTGGAACCCGATTGCGCCAGCCAAGCCACCGACAAAAAACGACACCAACAAGGTGCCGAGCATCACACCACGTTTCGGGCGCGGTACAAATTCTTTATTCCGTGCGAGATTGCAAAACAGCCACCGGCCCAGATCAATCCCCAGATCGGTCGCGATGCCAGTGACATGCGTGGTCCGAATGACAGCGCCAGAGATTTTGGTGATGACCGCATTCTGTAACCCCATGACAAAGCACAAAAGCAAAATCGTGATAGAGACGACACCGCCCTGCATGGTGCCGTGTTGTGCGCCCAGAATACCGAAGGCCATCAGCAGCGATGCTTCGACCAGCAGCGGGATCGCATATTCGCTTTGCAGCTGACGGCTGCGGGCGTAATTCACGAGGATTGCGGTGCAGGCGGCACCCCCGATGAAGGTCGCCAGACAGGCCAGCCCGAACAGCGCAAACCGGTACTGGCCCAAAGCAATCAGATCGGCCATTTCGGACACGATCCCCGTCATATGCGATGTATATTGTTGCACAGCGAGGAACCCGCCCGCGTTGATGGCACCGGCCACAAATGCAAGCAGATAGCCCAGCCCCCGATTGCCCGATTCGGTCCGCGATGCCCCGGTCAGATGCCGTGACAGATTGCTTGCCATGGTGGTGCCTTTCATGCTGCATTCGGCCATCAAAACTGGCCGGATGCGGGGAAATAGCAACACCAATAGGGTTGAAACACAAGGCCGCGTGGATCGGGCGGATTTGTACAATCAGCCCTTGCCAGCTTGGGTGCAACCCCCTATACGGCCCCAATCCGACAAGGGTGCGCCATGCGTGCCCTTTTTATGTTGGTGCAAAAGACGCGATGAGGGTTCTGGATGAGCCATGATCCTCCTCTCCGATCTAGACCCTATTCAAAAAGGGTGATGAAATGGCAGGTAGCCAAACCATCCGTATCCGCCTCAAGGCGTTTGATTTCCGCGTGCTTGACGCAAGCACCGCAGAAATCGTCAGCACAGCCAAGCGCACTGGCGCATCTGTGCGCGGCCCGATTCCTTTGCCGAACAAGATTGAAAAATTCACAGTTCTGCGCGGCCCGCATATCGACAAGAAATCCCGCGATCAGTTCGAGATCCGTACGCACAAGCGCCTTCTCGACATCGTTGACCCGACACCGCAGACCGTGGACGCGCTGATGAAGCTCGACCTGGCCGCTGGCGTCGACGTCCAGATTTCCGTGTAAGGAGGGTTATCAATGCTCCGTACAGGACTTATCGCAAAGAAACTGGGCATGACCCGTTTGTTCATGGAAGACGGTCGGCAAGTGCCGGTCACCGTTCTGGCCTTGGAAAACCTGCAGGTCGTTGCACAGCGTACTGTTGAAAAGGACGGCTATGTCGCTGTCCAGCTGGGTGCCGGTGCTGCCAAAGCAAAGCGCACAAGCCAGGCCATGCGCGGCCATTTTGCCGCCGCAAAGGTTGAACCAAAGCGTAAGGTCGCCGAATTCCGCGTCGCCCCCGAGAATATGATCAACGTTGGTGAAACCATCACCGCGAACCATTATTTCGAAGGTCAATATGTGGACGTGTCCGGCACATCGATCGGTAAAGGTTTTGCCGGTGCGATGAAGCGGCACAACTTTGGCGGTCTGCGTGCATCGCACGGTGTGTCCGTCAGCCACCGTTCGCACGGTTCCACTGGCCAGTGTCAGGATCCGGGCAAGGTGTTCAAAGGCAAGAAAATGGCCGGCCACATGGGTTCTGCCCGCGTGACCACCCAGAACTTGCAAGTTGTGCGGACAGATGCCGACCGTGGTTTGATCATGGTGAAAGGCGCAGTTCCCGGATCGCGTGGCGGTTGGGTGACGTTGAAGGATGCGGTCAAGAAACCGACCCCTGAAAACGTGATCTATCCTGCTGGCTTGAAATCCATGGATGAAGAAGCCGCGCGTTTGGCCGAAGAAGCCGCCGCAGCCGCAGCAGCCGCTGAAGCTGCCGCAGCAAAGGCCGCTGCCGAAGCAGAACAAGCTGCGCTCGAAGCTGCTGAAGCCGCCGCAAACGAAGCCCCGGCTGATGCCGATACGACAGAGGGTGATAAAAATGAAGGCTGATGCAATCAATCTGGAAGGCGCAAAGGCCGGTTCCGTCGAGTTGAACGACGCGATCTTTGGTCTGAAGCCACGCAAGGACATCTTGCACCGCGTCGTCCGCTGGCAGCGCAACAAGGCCATGGCAGGCACACACGACGTGCTTGGCCGGTCGGAAGTGTCCTATTCCACCAAGAAGATCTATCGCCAAAAAGGCACCGGTGGCGCACGTCACGGGTCCAAAGGCGCGCCGATCTTCCGTCACGGTGGTACCTACAAGGGCCCGACCCCACGCAGCCACGCGCATGAGCTGACCAAAAAGTTCCGTGCGCTGGGTCTCAA
>NZ_CH672414.1:2669349-3063844 GCF_000152785.1 Yoonia vestfoldensis SKA53
ACCCTACCTCTTGCCACCCCCCGACCTCCCCGCTATACGCCAGCAATCACGGCCTCGGATTCGTTCCGGGGCCTTGTGTCTTATGCGCAGGCCAGGGTTTACCCCGGCAAACGTAGGTCGGGGTTCACCCCGACAACCCTTCACTTGGGGACCTTCGGGGCCCTGTAAACCATAGTCCCGGACCTGTCCGGGACGCCAAGCAAACGGAAGAAGCTAACATGGCATTAAAGTCGTACAAACCGACGACGCCAGGCCAGCGCGGGCTGGTGCTGATCGACCGTTCGGAGCTTTGGAAAGGTCGCCCTGTCAAGGCCCTCACAGAGGGTCTGACGAAATCGGGCGGACGGAACAACACCGGACGGATCACAATGCGTCGCATTGGTGGGGGCGCAAAGCGTCTTTACCGCATCGTCGATTTCAAGCGCAACAAGCTGGACATGCAGGCTGTTGTCGCACGTATCGAATACGATCCGAACCGGACAGCATTCATTGCGCTGATCCAGTACGAAGACGGCACCCAGACCTATATTCTGGCGCCGCAGCGTCTGGCGATCGGTGACAAGGTCATCGCCTCGGCCAAGGCTGACATCAAGCCGGGCAACGCGATGCCTTTCTCGGGCATGCCCATCGGGACAATCGTCCACAACATCGAACTCAAGGCAGGTAAAGGCGGCCAGATCGCCCGTGCAGCCGGCACCTATGCCCAGTTCGTTGGCCGCGATGGCGGCTATGCGCAGATCCGCCTGTCTTCGGGCGAATTGCGTCTGGTCCGTCAGGAATGCATGGCCACTGTGGGCGCTGTGTCGAACCCCGACAACAGCAACCAGAACATCGGTAAGGCCGGTCGTAACCGTCACAAGGGCATCCGCCCATCTGTGCGCGGTGTCGCGATGAACCCGATCGACCACCCCCATGGTGGTGGTGAAGGCCGCACGTCCGGTGGTCGGACGCCTGTGACCCCATGGGGTAAGGATACCAAAGGTACCCGTACCCGTAACAAGAACAAAGCATCGCAGCGCCTTATCGTGCGTTCGCGTCATGCCAAGAAGAAGGGTCGGTAATAATGGCTCGTTCCGTCTGGAAAGGCCCGTTCGTCGACGCCTATGTCTTGAAAAAGGCAGAAGCGACGCGCGAAAGCGGCCGCAACGAAGTGATCAAAATCTGGTCGCGTCGTTCTACTATCCTGCCTCAGTTCGTTGGCCTGACCTTCGCGGTCTACAACGGCAAGAAGCACATTCCTGTCAACGTCACGGAAGACATGATTGGTCAGAAGTTTGGTGAATATTCGCCAACACGGACCTATTATGGTCACGCCGCCGACAAAAAAGCGAAGCGGAAATAAGCCATGAGCAAGGATAAAAATCCCCGCCGCGTGGCCGATAACGAAGCAATGGCAAAACTGCGCATGCTGCGTACTTCCCCGCAGAAACTGAACCTTGTTGCTGCGCTGATCCGTGGCAAGAAAGTTGAAAAGGCCCTGCAGGACCTGACTTTCTCGAAAAAGCGGATCTCGGACGATGTGAAGAAATGTCTTCAGTCGGCCATCGCCAATGCCGAAAACAACCATAACCTGGATGTTGACGCGCTGGTCGTAGCGGAGGCTTACGTCGGCAAGAACCTGATCATGAAGCGGGGCCGCCCCCGGGCGCGTGGCCGTTTTGGCAAGATCGTCAAGCCGTTTTCAGAACTGACCATCAAGGTGCGTCAAGTTGAGGAGCAGTCATAATGGGTAACAAAGTCAACCCAATCGGGATGCGTCTTCAGGTCAACCGCACCTGGGACAGCCGCTGGTTCGCCAATACCCGCGAATACGGCGATCTTTTGTTGGAAGACCTCAAGATCAAGGCGTTCATCCGCAAGGAATGCGCACAATCCGGCGTCAGCCGCGTGATCATCGAACGTCCGCACAAAAAGTGCCGCGTCACGATCCATGCAGCCCGTCCCGGTGTGATCATCGGCAAGAAAGGTGCAGACATCGAAGGTCTGCGTCAGAAGCTGGCAAACCTGACCAAATCGGAATTGCACCTCAACATCGTTGAAGTCCGCAAGCCTGAACTGGACGCAGCGCTGGTCGCTGAATCCATCGGTCAGCAGCTGGAACGCCGGGTCTCTTTCCGTCGTGCGATGAAACGTGCTGTGCAGAACGCTATGCGCATGGGCGCCCTGGGTATCCGGGTCAACCTTGCCGGTCGTCTGGGCGGTGCTGAAATCGCGCGGACCGAATGGTACCGTGAAGGTCGCGTGCCGCTGCACACATTGCGTGCGGACATCGACTATGCGCTTTTCGAGGCGATGACGCCCTATGGCATCATCGGCATCAAGGTCTTCATCTACAAAGGTGAGATCATGGAGCATGACCCGCAAGGCCACGACCGTAAACATGCCGAGCTTCAGGAAGGCGCCATCCCGCGCGGTCCTGGCGGCCCGCGTCGCGACAGGTAAGGAGTAGAGAAGATGCTGCAACCAAAGCGTACGAAACACCGCAAGCTGCACAAAGGCCGTATTCGTGGTGAAGCAAAGGGCGGGTCTGACCTGAACTTTGGCACCTACGGTCTGAAGGCGACCGAGCCAGAGCGGATCACCGCACGCCAGATCGAAGCCGCACGTCGCGCCATGACACGTCACATGAAGCGTCAGGGCCGCGTCTGGATCCGGATTTTCCCGGATCTGCCCGTGACCTCCAAGCCCATCGAAGTGCGTATGGGTAAAGGTAAAGGTTCGATCGACTTCTGGGCATGCAAGGTCAAACCAGGCCGTGTGATGTTCGAAATCGACGGCGTCAGCGAAGAAATCGCCCGCGAGGCCCTGCGCCTTGCAGCGATGAAGCTGCCGATCAAGACACGCACCGTGGTGCGCGAAGACTGGTAAGTTGGGTTAACCCCGATCTACGCCAAAGTTCAAAGCCCCTGCCGAGAAATCGGTGGGGGCTTTTTGGTATTGCTGGTTGGGGTGGGTGGGATCCGTTTCCGCGTCAGATGCGTGGCGTGCCGCGGTCTTGCAGGTAAGCCGCGCGCGTGCGCCTGAAGACTTGCATCAACCGTTCATCATTGCGGCAGATTTCTTGCACTTGTTTCGCAAAGGCATCGTCTGACTGCCCATAAAACGCCTCTGCGGCGCGGTCCGCTGCGGTGTTGCGGTGATCTGGTTGCATTGTCAGGCTCCTCACGCGGGCTTTTGGCGACGCATTGCGCTGACCGTCAGTCGATCATAGGCAAAACACCAAAAGATTAACGCGCGGATGTCCTGCCGCGAAGATATCTATAGTTAACCCCAAGCGTAGTTAAAGCTGACGCTGATACGCTCTTCTTCTTCGGCCATGTTCATGGGGACTTCGTGGCGCAGCCAGCTTTCCCATAACAACACGTCACCGACGGCAGGGGCGACATAGACGAACTGGCGCAATTCTTCGCGCGCGGTTTTCTGGCGGGGCGGGGCGGCCATCATCATGGCCAGACGCGGGTCTTCGAATTTGATCGCGCTGGCACCTTCGGGCATCGCCACATAGGTGGTGCCGCTGATCACCGCATGGGGATGGATATGGCCGGTGTGAATGCCACCGGGGGGCAGGATGTTGATCCAGATGTCTTCGAGCTTGAGCGTCTTGTCGCCCAGATCGAAATCGAGATCCTGCACGAAAGCCGCCACATGTTTGTCCAGCACGGCGACCAGATCCTTGAAGATCGGAAACCGCCAGGGCAGGTCGGACAGCGATGCATAGGATGTGTAACCGGGATAGCCCTGATCTTCGCACCATTGCTGGCCGGCCTCATCGTCATCTGCGATGACAAGGCAAGAATTTTCCAGCTCGCCCGGATCAATCGCGCCATGGGCGGACAGCGGGGCGTGATAAAGGCGGGTGGCGAACAGCGATTTGATATTGGTCATGCCGCTGTCTTACCCGCTTTGCCCAGAGTGGTATAGAGCAGGCGTCGCCAGCCGCACCAAGATTGCCGACATTCGCGCAAAGCGCTGTGCCACAAGGGGTTGCTTTATCACGGAATGGGGGCTAGACGGCGCACTTCTACCCCCACTCCATCGGGAATCGGGTAACGCTTTGCGCGGCCTGCCGATGATGTTGAAAAGGAAAATGGCATGGATGCCAATGAACTGCGGGCCAAAACGCCCGATCAGCTCCGTGAAGAGCTGGTGAAACTGAAAAAAGAATCGTTCAACCTGCGCTTTCAGCAGGCGACTGGCCAGTTGGAAAACACCGCCGGTTTCCGCGCTGCACGCCGCAATGCTGCACGCGTCAAAACAATTCTGAACGAAAAGGCCGCGTCTGCGGCTTCGGAGGCTTAAGAGAATGCCTAAGCGTATCCTTCAAGGTGTTGTCACAAGCAACCAGAACACCCAGACCGTGACCGTTCAGGTCGAGCGTCGTTTCAAGCACCCATTGCTGCAGAAAACCGTCCGTAAGTCCAAGAAGTACCGGGCGCACGACGAAAACAACGCATTCAACGTTGGTGACCAGGTCCGTATTCAGGAATGTGCGCCAAAATCGAAAACCAAACGCTGGGAAGTTATTGCTTCTTAAGCAGTAACCCAACAGTTCAACGAAACCCTGGGGCTCCGGTCGGAAATCGGAAATTCCCCAAAGGTCGGAAGGAAACCAAATGATCCAGATGCAGACCAATCTGGATGTAGCTGACAACAGCGGCGCTCGCCGTGTTCAGTGCATCAAGGTTCTGGGTGGTTCCCATCGTCGTTACGCAAGTGTCGGTGACATCATTGTCGTATCGGTGAAAGAAGCCATCCCGCGCGGTCGCGTGAAAAAGGGCGATGTCCGTAAGGCCGTCGTCGTGCGCACCGCCAAAGAAGTGTTCCGCGAAGATGGTACCGCCATCCGCTTTGACAGCAACGCCGCTGTCATCCTCAACAACAACAACGAGCCTGTCGGCACCCGTATCTTCGGGCCAGTTGTTCGCGAGCTGCGCGCAAAGAACTTCATGAAAATCATCTCGCTTGCTCCGGAGGTGCTGTAACCATGGCTGCGAAACTCCGTAAAGGCGACGACGTGATCGTTCTTGCCGGCAAAGACAAAGGGATGAAGGGCACGATTGCTGCCGTTGATCCAAAGTCCGGCAAAGCCGTTGTTGATGGTATCAACATGGCGATCCGTCACCAGAAACAATCCCAGACAACACAGGGTGGCCGCACGCCAAAAGCGATGCCGATCCAGCTGTCGAACCTGGCGATCGTTGACAAGAATGGCAAACCGACCCGCGTTGGTTTCCGCATGGACGGCGAAAACAAAGTGCGCTTCGCCAAGACGACAGGGGATGTGATCTGATGCTTGACGCTGCAAACTACACCCCCCGCCTGAAGGCCGATTATGTTTCCCGCATTCGCGCTGCGATGAAGGAAGAATTCGGCTACAAGAACGAAATGCAGATCCCGCGTCTGGACAAGATCGTCCTGAACATCGGCTGTGGCGCAGAAGCTGTCCGTGACAGCAAGAAAGCCAAATCCGCACAGGAAGACCTGACAACCATCGCCGGTCAAAAAGCAATGACCACGAAGGCCAAGAAATCCATCGCTGGTTTCCGCGTGCGTGAAGACATGCCATTGGGCGCGAAAGTCACCCTGCGCGGTGACCGGATGTATGAATTCCTTGATCGCCTGATCACGGTCGCCATGCCCCGTATCCGCGACTTTCGTGGTGTCTCTGGTAAGTCCTTTGATGGTCGCGGCAACTATGCCACCGGCCTGAAGGAACATATCGTATTTCCCGAAATCAACTTCGACAAGATCGATGAGATGTGGGGAATGGACATCGTTATCTGCACCACAGCGAACACTGACGCTGAAGCAAAGGCATTGTTGAAGCTCTTCAACATGCCATTCAACAGCTAAGCGTTAGGGAGATTTGACAAATGGCTAAGAAATCCATGATCGAGCGCGAGAAGAAGCGCGAAAAGCTGGTGGCGCAATATGCTGTAAAGCGTGCGGCGCTGAAGGCAATCATCAACGACCAGTCCAAGCCGGTCGAAGAGCGTTTTAAGGCGACGATGCAACTTGCAAAACTGCCGCGCAATTCCTCGGCTGTGCGTCTGCACAACCGTTGCCAGCTCACCGGGCGTCCACATGCCTATTACCGCAAACTCAAGATCAGCCGGATCGCGCTGCGGAACCTTGGTTCCAATGGCGAAATCCCCGGCATGGTCAAGTCGAGCTGGTAAGGAGAATTTGATATGAACGATCCTATCGGTGATATGCTGACACGCATCCGTAACGGCCAGATGCGCGGTAAGGCAGCGGTGGAAACACCGGCGTCGAAACTGCGCGCTTGGGTGTTGGACGTGCTGGTCGCAGAAGGCTACATCCGCGGTTACGCAAAGAAGGACGGCAAAGACGGCCATCCTGCTTTCAATATCGAACTGAAATATTACGAAGGCACACCAGTCATTCGCGAAGTGAAACGGGTTTCGAAACCTGGTCGTCGCGTATATCTGGGCGCCAATGACCTCCCTTCCGTCCGTCAGGGCCTGGGTGTGTCGATTGTCTCCACCTCCAAGGGTGTGATGACGGACGCGAATGCACGGGCGGCCAAAATTGGCGGCGAAGTGCTTTGCACAGTGTTCTAAGGGGAAAACATGTCTCGTATTGGTAAAAAACCGGTTGAGCTGCCCTCTGGCGTCACTGCGTCGGTGTCCGGTCAAACCGTGGAAGTCAAAGGCCCAAAGGGCATCCGCACCTTCAAGGCGACTGACGATGTCACCATCACCGTTGATGGCAATGTTGTCACCGTCAAGCCACGCGGCACGTCCAAGCGGGCGCGCCAGCAGTGGGGCATGTCGCGCAGCCAGGTTGAAAATCTGGTGACCGGCGTGACCAGCGGTTTCAAGAAAGAACTTGAAATCACTGGTGTGGGTTATCGCGCCACGATGCAGGGCAACACCCTGAAGCTGGCGTTGGGCTATAGCCATGATGTGAACTTCGAAGTGCCGGCCGGCGTCATTGTGACAGCCCCAAAGCAGACTGAAATCATCGTGGAAGGGATCGACCAGCAGCTTGTTGGCCAGGTCGCGGCGAATATCCGTGAATGGCGCAAACCCGAGCCGTATAAAGGCAAGGGCATCAGGTACAAAGGCGAATTCATCTTCCGCAAAGAAGGCAAGAAGAAGTAAGGAACGCACAAATGGCAAACAGCAAAAGAACACTGTTTCTGAAGCGCCGTATGCGCGTTCGGAACAAACTGCGCGGCGTGACCGCGAACCAAGGGCGCGCGCGTCTGTCGGTTCATCGCAGCAACAAGAACATCAGCGTCCAGCTGATCGACGATGTGAACGGCGTGACGCTTGCGTCGGCATCATCGCTCGAAAAAGATCTGGGCGTTGTCGGCAAGAACAATGTCGACGCCGCTGCCAAGGTGGGTGCTGCTATTGCAGCCCGCGCCAAGGCTGCAGGCATCGAACAGGCTTATTTCGACCGTGGCGGTTTTCTGTTCCACGGCAAGATCAAAGCCCTTGCCGATGCAGCCCGCGAAGCTGGGTTGAAGATCTAATGTGGTGGTGCGCAGGAATGCGCACCCTACGCAGCACGGCAGGGTGTGCCTGAGGCGCACCCTCGATGATCCGGCTCTGACCGCGATTGGACAACGCCCTCGGGCAAGAAGATAAGGACGCCAGCTATGGCAGAACGTGATAACAACCGGGGTGGCAACCGTCGCCCCCGTGAAGAACAAGCACCCGAGTTTGCCGATCGTCTGGTCGCCATCAACCGCGTGTCCAAGACCGTCAAAGGTGGTAAGCGTTTCGGCTTTGCCGCGCTTGTCGTCGTAGGTGACCAAAAAGGCCGCGTCGGTTTCGGCAAAGGCAAAGCCAAAGAAGTCCCAGAAGCGATCCGCAAGGCGACCGAACAGGCGAAACGCCAGATGATCCGCGTCGCCCTGCGTGATGGCCGTACCCTGCACCATGACATCGAAGGTCGCCATGGCGCCGGTCGCGTCGTGATGCGGTCGGCACCAGCCGGTACTGGTATCATCGCCGGTGGTCCAATGCGCGCCGTGTTCGAGATGCTGGGCGTGCAGGACGTCGTGTCCAAGTCGATCGGTTCGCAGAACCCTTACAACATGATCCGCGCTACGATGGACGGCCTGCAAAAAGAGCAATCGCCGCGCAACGTGGCTCAGCGTCGTGGTAAAAAGGTTGCTGACATTCTGCCCAAGCGGGAAGATGCAGCCGATACATCCGCACAAGTCGCCGAGGAGGCTTAAACCATGGCAAAAACCATCGTCGTCAAGCAGATCGGCTCTCCGATCCGTCGCCCTGAAAAACAGCGTGCCACGCTGATTGGTCTGGGCCTGAACAAAATGAACCGTACCAAGGAACTGGAAGACACGCCTTCCGTCCGCGGCATGGTCAACAGCATCCCCCATCTCGTCGCGATCATCGAAGAGCGCGGCTAAGACACAGGTAAGGTGGATCACGATCCACCTTACAACAGTCAAAGAACGCCCTCGGGAAACCCGGGGGCGTTTTTGTTTGGGTCTGCGCAAACTTTCATGCTGTACACCGGCCATAAGCCGATCACCGGCAAAGCCTGAACCTTCCTTGACCAACCCCGGCCCCGCGTTTATACGCCGCAAGTCGGCACCTTTGGTCCGACTCGATTGTAACGCCGTGTTTGGCCACTCCCGTCGCTGGGGGCCAGTTCCGGCAAAAGGAGAAGCGACATGAAACTGAATGAACTTTCCGACAACCCAGGCGCCACCCAGCGTAAAAAACGCATTGGCCGTGGCCCAGGTTCCGGCATGGGTAAGACCGGTGGCCGTGGTATCAAGGGTCAGAAATCCCGCTCGGGCGTGGCGATCAAGGGCTATGAAGGCGGCCAGATGCCTTTGTACCAGCGTCTGCCAAAGCGCGGCTTTAACAAGCCAAACCGCAAGGCATTCTCGGTTGTGAACCTTGGCCTGATCCAGAAATTCATCGACGAAGGCAAGATCGACATCAAGGCCGACATCACCGAAGACGCGCTGATCGCCTCCGGTCTGGTCCGTCGCAAAAAAGACGGTATCCGCGTTCTGGCCAAGGGTGAATTCACATCCAAAGCCACGATCAGCGTCACGGGCGCGTCGCAGGGTGCGGTTGATGCCGTGGCCAAGGCGGGCGGTTCACTGACCGTCAAACCATCGGCAGTCAAGACATCGGCAGCGGCTGAGTAAGACCTTGTGAGCGGCGACACCGTCGCTTAGATGATCTTGCAAGTTTTCCCAAACGCCGCTGATCGGGGAACCGTTCAGCGGCGTTTATCATGAAAAGAGACTCACATGGCTTCTGCAGCAGAGCAAATGGCAGCCAACGTCAGTTGGAGCGCCTTTGGCAAGGCAACTGAACTGCGCCAACGCATCCTTTTTACGATTGGTCTGTTAATGATCTATCGTCTGGGCACCTTTATTCCGGTTCCCGGGATTGATGGCATTGCCCTGCAGCAATTCATGGAAGATGCACAGGCCGGCATTGGCGGCATCCTGTCGATGTTCACCGGTGGTGCATTGTCGCGGATGGCGATCTTTACGCTGGGGATCATGCCTTACATCTCGGCGTCGATTGTTATGCAGTTGCTGGGCTCCATGTGGGAACCGCTGAAGAACCTCAAGAAAGAGGGCGAGGCAGGCCGCCGCAAGCTGAACCAATATACCCGTTACGGCACTGTTGTGCTGGCGACGGCGCAGGCTTACGGCCTTGCCGTCAGTCTCGAAGCAGGCGGCCTGGCCTCTGACCCGGGGTTCTTTTTCCGCGCGGCTTGCGTGATTACCATCGTCGGCGGGACCATGTTCCTGATGTGGCTGGGTGAACAGATCACCGCGCGCGGTATCGGCAACGGTATTTCGCTGATCATCTTCGTCGGGATCATTGCGGAAATTCCTGCCGCGCTTGCGCAATTCCTTAGCCAGGGCCGGACCGGCGCGATCAGCCCCTTCGTGATCATCGGTATCCTGTTGATGGTGATCGTGGTGCTGACCTTCGTGGTGTTTATGGAACGGTCATTGCGCAAGATCCATATCCAATATCCCCGCCAGCAGCGTGGTATGAAAATCTATGACGGATCATCCAGCCACCTGCCGATCAAGGTGAACCCTGCGGGCGTCATCCCGGCAATCTTTGCATCCGCCTTGCTGTTGCTGCCGACCACGATCAGCACCTTCAGCGGTGGGACCAGCGGGCCTGTCATGTCCACCATTCTGGCGCTGTTTGGTCCGGGTCAACCGCTGTACCTGATCTTTTTCGGCGGCATGATCGTGTTCTTCACCTATTTCTACACCCGCGAAGTTGCCTTCAAGACCGAGGATGTGGCCGAGAACCTCAAGAACCAGAACGGTTTTGTGCCTGGCATCCGCCCCGGCAAACGGACCGAGGAATATCTGGATTACGTGGTCACGCGCATTCTGGTGCTGGGGTCGGGGTATCTGGCGCTGGTCGCCTTGCTGCCCGAAATCATCCGCGCTGAATTGTCGATCCCGTTCTATTTCGGCGGCACATCCGTGCTGATCATCGTGTCGGTTGGCATGGATACGATCCAGCAGGTGCAGTCACATCTTGTTGCCCATCAATACGAGGGGCTTATCGAAAAATCGCAGCTGCGCGGCAAACGCAGCACGACCAAGAAAAAAGGCCCGTCGCGCCGATGAACATCATTCTGCTTGGACCACCGGGCGCTGGCAAAGGCACACAGGCCCGTAAGCTGGTAGACGATCGTAACATGATCCAGCTCAGCACCGGAGATATGCTGCGCGCGGCGCGGACCAGCGGCACCGCGATGGGTAAAACCGTCGCCGCCGTTATGGACCGGGGCGAATTGGTCACCGATGAAATCGTGATCGGTCTGATCCGCGAACAGCTTGAAACTGGCGGCGATCACGGCGGTTTCATCTTTGACGGCTTTCCGCGCACTTTGGCGCAGGCGGATGCCCTTGGCGATTTGCTGGCGGAAATGGGTCAGAGCCTTGATCACGTGATCGAATTGCAGGTCAATGATGACGTGCTGGTCGAACGTGTGCTGGGACGCGCTGCCGAAACGGTTGCATCCGGTGGCCAAGCCCGCGCTGATGATAACGCCGACAGTCTGCGCACGCGTCTGTTGGCCTATTACAAACAGACCAGCCCGCTGATCGGCTATTACCATGCCAAGGGCGATCTGACATCGCTTGACGGGCTGGCAAGCGTGGACGTGGTTGCCGACAGCATCGCAGCGGTCCTTGGCTGAACGCTTGCGGTCTATTGACGCTGCGGGCGTTGGCCCCTAAACAGCGCCATCCCGCAAGGGAATCAATGCGCAGGTGCGGGGTCGCACCCTTCATCCTGCGGTTTACCTGATATGACGCAGCCCGGTGCCTTATGCTCCGGGCTTACGTTGTGAAAAAAGGGTCTGGCATCACGGACCCGCAACGAAAAGGAATACCAAACGTGGCACGTATTGCCGGCGTCAACATCCCGACTGCAAAGCGGGTTCCAATCGCCTTGACATATATCACTGGTATTGGCCCCGCCATTGCCGAACAGATCTGCGAAGCAACCAACATCGACCGCGCCCGCCGCGTGAACGATCTGTCGGATGCAGAGATTCTGACGATCCGTGAATTCATTGACGCAAACCTCACCGTCGAAGGTGACCTGCGCCGTGAGACACAGATGAACATTAAGCGTTTGATGGACCTTGGCTGCTACCGTGGCCTGCGTCACCGTCGCAACCTGCCGGTGCGTGGTCAGCGGACCCACACCAACGCGCGCACTCGCAAAGGCCCTGCAAAGGCCATTGCTGGCAAGAAGAAATAAGGGGACCTGACAGATGGCACGCGATACCAAACGCACCAAAAAGAAGGTTTCCAAGAACATCGCCGCCGGCGTTGCTCATGTGAATTCTTCGTTCAACAACACCAAGATCCTGATTTCTGACGTGCAGGGCAATGCGATCGCATGGTCGTCCGCTGGCACGATGGGTTTCAAAGGATCGCGGAAATCGACGCCTTATGCAGCCCAGATGGCTGCTGAAGATGCGGGCAAGAAAGCACAAGACCACGGCGTCAAGACGCTGGAAGTCGAAGTGCAGGGGCCCGGTTCCGGCCGTGAATCCGCATTGCGCGCGCTGGCTGCTGCCGGTTTCAACATCACCTCGATCCGTGATGTGACCCCGATGGCGCACAACGGCTGCCGCCCGCCAAAGCGCCGCCGCGTCTAAACCACTCCGAACGCATTGGGGTCGTGCATCTTTTTGCACGGCCCCAATCCGTCATTTTGAAACCTCGGGCGTTTGCCTTTTTGGACATGAAGGCAAACAAGGATGGAGGGACATATGATCCACAAAAACTGGGCTGAATTGATCAAGCCGATGCAGTTGGACGTCAAGCCGGGCAATGACCCGATGCGTCAAGCGACGATGGTCGCCGAACCGCTGGAACGCGGCTTTGGTCTGACCTTGGGCAACGCGCTGCGCCGCATCCTGATGTCGTCGCTGCAAGGTGCTGCCATCACGGCCGTGCAGATCGACAACGTGCTGCATGAATTTTCGTCCGTGCCGGGCGTGCGTGAAGACGTCACCGACATCGTGCTGAACCTCAAGGGCGTCGCCATCCGTATGGAAGTCGAAGGACCCAAGCGTCTGTCCGTACAGGCCAAAGGCCCAGGCGTTGTGACGGCCGCTGATATTTCGGAAACTGCGGGTATCGAGATCCTGAACAAGGACCATGTGATCTGCCACCTTGATGATGGTGCCGATCTTTACATGGAACTGACGGTCAACACCGGCAAAGGCTATGTTGCCGCTGACAAGAACAAGCCTGAAGATGCCCCCATCGGCATGATCGTCATCGATGCGATTTTTTCGCCGGTGAAAAAGGTGTCTTATGATGTCCAGCCGACCCGCGAAGGTCAGGTGCTGGATTATGACAAGCTGACGATGAAGGTGGAAACCGACGGGTCGCTGTCGCCTGACGATGCTGTGGCCTATGCAGCGCGTATCCTGCAGGACCAGCTGTCGATCTTCGTCAACTTTGACGAGCCTGAATCGGCCTCTGCCGGTTCCGATGATGACGGGCTGGAATTCAACCCGCTGTTGCTCAAAAAGGTGGACGAGCTGGAACTGTCCGTGCGTTCGGCAAACTGCCTCAAGAACGACAACATCGTTTATATCGGCGATCTGATCCAGAAAACCGAAGCAGAAATGCTGCGTACCCCCAACTTTGGCCGCAAATCCTTGAACGAAATCAAGGAAGTGTTGTCGGGTATGGGTCTGCACCTTGGCATGGATGTCGAGGATTGGCCGCCGGACAATATCGAAGATCTGGCCAAGAAATTCGAGGATCAGTTTTAACTGATCTGCGTCCCGGACCTGATCCGGGACCTCGCACAAAACCGATGAGGCCCCGGATCATGTCCGGGGCGCGTCACCCCGAAATGCCCACCCGAGTGGGGAAGACCCGGGCAATTCCGCCCCAATAATACGGCTGGCACGCATCAGACCGTTGGACAAAGTATAAATCTGAAGGAGACACCAAATGCGTCACGCAAGCGGCTACCGCAAGCTGAACCGGACCCACGAACACCGCAAGGCGATGTTCGCCAACATGGCAGGGGCCCTGATCGAACACGAACAGATCAAGACGACACTGCCCAAGGCCAAAGAACTGCGCCGTATCGTCGAAAAGCTGGTCACCCTTGGCAAGCGCGGCGATCTGCATGCCCGCCGTCAGGCCGATGCCCAGCTCAAGCAGGATATCCACACAGCCAAGCTGTTTGAAATCATCGGGCCACGTTATGCCGAACGTCACGGTGGCTATGTGCGCATCATGAAAGCCGGTTTCCGCTATGGCGACATGGCCCCGATGGCGATCATCGAATTCGTCGACCGCGACGTGAATGCCAAAGGTGCTGCCGACAAGGCCCGTCTGGCCGAGTTCGAGGCGATGGAGGATTAATTTCCCCGCCACGATCTGATTTTTTGCAAAGCCCTGCCAGACTGGTGGGGCTTTCGCTTTTTCATGGAAAGCCTATCATCCGCCCATGCCCGACCTGTTCGACAGCGCCCCGAACACCGCCCCCGCAGGCCCCCGCCCGCTGGCGGATCGGCTGCGCCCAAAGCGGCTGGCAGAGGTGATCGGCCAGCAACAGGTACTTGGTACCGATGCGCCCTTGGGGACCATGCTGGCGTCGGGGTCTTTATCGTCGCTGGTGTTCTGGGGGCCGCCCGGTGTGGGCAAGACCACGATCGCGCGGTTGCTGGCGGATGAAACCGACCTGCATTTCGTCCAGATCAGCGCTATTTTCACCGGCGTGCCGGAACTGCGCAAAGTGTTCGAGGCCGCAAAGATGCGCCGCCAGAACGGCAAAGGTACCTTGCTGTTCGTCGATGAAATCCACCGGTTCAACAAGGCGCAGCAGGACGGTTTCCTGCCCTATATGGAAGACGGCACGATCCTGCTGGTCGGCGCCACGACCGAAAACCCCAGTTTCGAGCTGAACGCCGCATTGCTGAGCCGCGCGCAGGTGTTCATCCTGACCCGCCTGACGCTGGCCGATCTGGAATTGCTGGCACAACGTGCCGAACAGGAAATGGGGCGCGCGCTACCGCTGGATGGCCCTGCGCGCGAGGCGCTATTGGACATGGCCGATGGCGATGGTCGCGCGCTACTGAACCTGATCGAACAGGTCGCGGCGTGGAAGACAGAGACGAAACTGACCCGTGACGACCTGACCAAGCGGTTGATGAAACGCGCGGTGAAATATGACAAATCCGGCGATGAACATTACAACCTGATTTCCGCATTGCACAAATCGGTGCGCGGGTCGGACCCTGATGCAGCACTTTACTGGTTTGCGCGGATGCTGGCGGGGGGGGAAGACCCGCGTTACCTTGCCCGCCGCATCACGCGCATGGCGGTCGAGGATATCGGCCTTGCTGATCCGCAGGCGCAGGCGGTGTGTCTGCAAAGCTGGGAAACCTATGAACGGCTGGGATCGCCAGAGGGTGAATTGGCGCTGGCGCAGGCGGTGACCTATCTCGCGCTCGCGCCGAAATCGAATGCTGCCTATGTTGCCTACAAGGCGGCACTGGCGGCGGCAAAACAGACAGGGTCCGAACCGCCGCCTGCCCATATCATGAACGCACCGACCAAGTTGATGAAAGAACAGGGGTTCGGCGCAGGCTATGCCTATGACCACGATGCCGAGGACGGGTTCAGCGGGCAGAACTATTTCCCCGAGACGATGAAGCGCGGCATCTACTACCTGCCCGTGGATCGCGGGTTTGAACGCGAGCTGAAGAAACGCGTCGATTTCTTTGCCGGATTGCGCGCCAAGCGGGGCAAGAATTGACATCTGCGCGCCGACAGGCCAAGGCAGGCCGATGATGATACCTGTGATCTCTGTGGCTCTTGGTGGGGCAATTGGCGCTGTGCTGCGCTTCCTTGTGGGGATGGCGGTGCCATTTCCCATGGGTACGCTGGTCATCAACGTGCTGGGGTCATTTCTGATCGGGCTGGTCTGGATATTGTTGGCCGCGCGCGGATTGCAGAACTGGATACCCTTTGTGATGATGGGCCTTCTGGGCGGCTTCACCACCTTTTCGACATTCTCGCTCGACACGTTGCGCCTGATTGAAGCGGGCCGCATCATGGCAGCGAGCAGCTATGTGCTGGCGTCGGTATTTGTATCAATTGCGGCCTGCGGATTGGGCCTGTGGCTTGCCAAAGGAATGACGACATGAGCGGTGTACACACCAGAACCATCGGCCCCGACGACGGCGATCAGCGGCTGGACCGCTATCTGCGCCGCCTGTTCCCGCATCTGACCCAAGGGCGCATCGAAAAGCTGTGCCGCAAGGGCGAATTGCGCGTCGATGGCGGACGGGTGAAAACCAGCACGCGGCTCGAAGTTGGCCAGAAAGTCCGCATCCCGCCCTTGCCGACCGAGCAAGAGGCGGCAGCCGCCGCCACCCTTGCCCGCCACGGTGTGACCAAGGCGGATGCAAAGCTGATCCAGTCCTGCGTGATCTACCGCGACGATCATATCATCGCGATCAACAAACCGCATGGTTTGGCCACCCAAGGCGGCACCAACACCACCCGCCACGTCGATGGCATGGCCGAGGCGCTGATGTTCGGCTATGACGAAAAACCGCGTCTGGTGCATCGGTTGGACCGCGACACATCGGGCGTGCTGCTGCTGGCGCGCACGCGGATGATGGCCAAGCAATTGACAGAGAACCTCAAGCACCGCGAGACGCGCAAGATTTACTGGGCCGCTGTCGCCGGTGTGCCGCATCCGCGCGCAGGCACGATCAAATACGGGCTGGTCAAGGCCCCCGGCCACGGTAAGGGCGGCGAGAATGAAAAGATGCGCTGTGTGCATCCAAACGAGATTGCCAGCACCGAAGGCGCGAAACGCGCAACATCCGATTATGCCGTGATGGATACGCTGGCCAGCCGTGCCGCCTGGTGCGCGCTGGTGCCGATCACGGGGCGTACCCATCAATTGCGCGCCCATATGGCCGAAATCGGGCATCCGATCATTGGCGATGGCAAGTATGGCGGGTCGGGGCAGGAAAACCTTGGCGATGGCTGGGGTGCCAGCATGGGCAGCGAGATCGGGCGCAAGATGCATCTGCATGCCCGCAGCCTGACCATCGAACACCCCGCCACCGGCAAGACGCTGCATCTGACCGCCGATCTGCCAGAGCATATGCAGAACACGTGGGATTTCGTGGGCTGGATCGTCGGCCATGCCCCCGTTGATCCGTTCAACATGCCCGATGCGTGACCTGCGCCTTGTGATCTTTGACGTGGACGGCACGCTGGTTGACAGCCAGGCCGAGATCGTCGCCGCCATGACCGCCGCCTTTGCCGCCGAAGGGCTGGTTTTGCCCGACCGCAAGCGGCTGTTGTCGATTGTCGGCCTGTCGCTGGACGTGGCGATGCTGCGGCTTTGCCCTGATCTGCCGCCTGACAGGCACGCCCGTTTGGTTCAGGGGTATAAGGATGCATACATGCACCTTCGCGGTGCTGATGGCAAAGGCGAGCTGAGCCCGCTTTACCCCGGTGCGCGGGCGGCTCTGGACACATTGGCGGGGCAGGACCACACGCTGCTGGCCGTGGCCACCGGCAAATCGCGGCGGGGCCTCGACAAGATTTTGGAACGCCACGGGTTGCGCGGCATGTTCCACAGCGAACAGGTGGCCGATGATCACCCGTCCAAGCCGAACCCGTCGATGATTCTGACCGCGCTGAACGAGACTGGCACCGATGCCCGCGCCGCCGTAATGATTGGCGATACCACCTTTGACATGGATATGGGGCGTGCTGCGGGCGTGCACACCATCGGTGTGTCCTGGGGCTATCACGATGCCGACAGCCTGCGACCCGATCTGCTGATCGACGATTTTGCCAACCTTCTGCCTGCCATCGACCAACTGACCGGATCACACCCATGAGCGACTGGAAACCGAAACGATTCTGGAAAGCCGCCACGCCCCAGGCCTGCGACGGCGGCTTTACCGTGACTTTGGACGGCCGTCCGGTGAAAACACCGGCCAAGGCCGCATTGATCGTGCCGACCCTGCCCTTGGCCGAAGCTGTGGCGCAGGAATGGGATGCGCAGACCGGTCTTGTCGATCCGCGCACCATGCCGGTGACCCGCAGCGCCAATGCAGCGATCGATAAGGTCCGCACACAGCGGGCCGAGGTGATCGGCCTGTTGTCGGAATACGGCGGCAGCGATCTTTTGTGTTACCGCGCGCCCGCGCCGGACGGGTTGGTCATGCGCCAGCGGCAGGTTTGGGATCCGCTACTGGACTGGGCGGCGCGCGATCTTGGCGTGACGCTGACCATTGGCGAAGGCGTCGTGCCAGTGCCGCAACCCGCTGAAAGCCTTGATATTTTGCAGCGCGAACTGGACTATGTCGATGATTTCGGGCTTGCTGCGGCGCATGACCTGATCAGCCTGTCAGGGTCGCTGATTCTGGCTTTTGCCGTGATGCGCCGCCATCTGGACGCCGCCCGCGCCTGGGACGTGTCGCGCGTTGATGAGGACTGGCAGACCAGCCAATGGGGCGTTGATGAGGATGCCGCTGCGGCCGCTGCGGTCAAGCGCGCGGCCTTTTTGCATGCCGAAAGATTCTACCATCTGTCGCGCCCTGAACAGAGGTGGCACTGATCTGTGCATTTGTCCTGTGAATTGCCTGTTTTGAGGGCATTTGCGTCGCTCATGATGCGAGTTTCGCTTGACCGAGTGGTGTTTCATCGGACAATCTAGGCAAACTCGGACAAGGGCTATGCCTTTGTAAAAGTCGTCACCTGCAAAGGGTGGCTTAAAAACTGGCTGCCGAATGAATCGGCGGAAACTCAGGAAGAGGTAAAAATGACAAAAACCGTATTTATCGGCGCGTTGGCCGTCGCTGGCTTGACCGCCGGTATCGCATCGGCAGCAACGCTGGATGACGTCAAGGCGCGTGGTTCTTTGAAGTGCGGATCGAACGAAGGTCTGGCCGGTTTCGCCGCACCCGATGCGAACGGCAACTGGGAAGGTTTCGACGTGTCGCTGTGCCGCGCGATTGCAGCCGCTGTGCTGGGTGACGGGCAGGCCGTTGAGTTCGTGCCACTGACAAGCCAGACCCGCTTTACCGCGCTGGCCGCTGGCGAAGTCGATGTGCTGGTCCGCAACTCGACCTGGACCTTCACGCGCGACACCGATCTTGCGCTCGATTTCCCTGCGATCAACTATTACGATGGTCAGGGCTTCATGGTCCCACGCGCGCTGGGTGTGTCCTCGGCGGCCGAACTTGATGGTGCCACCGTCTGCATCCAGACCGGTACCACGACCGAACTGAACCTGGCCGACTATTTCCGCGCCAATGGTATCAGCTACGAGCCCGTGCCCGTTGCCACCAATGCCGAAGGTCAGCAGCAGTATCTGGCCGGTGCCTGTGACGTCTACACCACCGATATTTCGGGTCTTGCCGCGACGCGCGCAACATTCGAAGCACCCGGTGACCACGTGATTCTGCCGGAAGTCGTTTCCAAAGAACCACTGGGCCCCGCAGTGCGCCACGGTGACAATGCATGGGGTGATATCGTTCGTTGGACAACCCACGCTCTGGTCGCTGCCGAAGAATACGGCGTGACAAAAGCGAACGTGGCTGAACTGGCTGCGGCACCAACCGACAACCCAGAGGTCAACCGTCTGCTCGGCACCGAAGGTGAGCTGGGCGCGATGATCGGCCTGGACGCAGATTGGGCCGTGAAGGTGCTGTCTGTTGCTGGTAACTATGGCGAAATCTTTGAAGCGAACATCGGTGAATCCACCGCTGTTGGTCTGGCACGCGGTCTGAACGCGCAGTGGACCGACGGTGGCCTGATGTATGGCGGCCCGTTCCGTTAATCGCTGATTGCTTGGGGTCCGGCCTTGGCCGGGCCCCTTTCATCATCCTATCATCCGATATTCTGACCTTTGGCGGGCAAGATCGTTCTTGTTCCCCTGTTGTTGTATCCAGACAGAGGACTGCGCATGGCAGACATTTCTGATCACCCGCGCGAAACATTCCGCATCAGTATGTTACTTTACGATGCGCGCTACAGGTCGCTGACCATTCAGGTGGTCGCAGCCATGCTGATCATGCTGTTCCTGGCGCAACTGGTTGACAACACCGTCACCAATCTTGCTGTTCTGGGCAAGGACATCAGTTTCAGTTTCCTGTGGTCCACAGCTGGTTATGATATTAACCAGCAGATCATCCCCTTCACATCGCAGGACACGCATGCGCGCGCCGCCTTGGTGGGGATTCTCAACACGCTGCTGGTGGCAGTGTTGGGCTGTATTCTGGCGACCGTGATTGGCGTTTTCGCAGGCGTGTTGCGCCTGTCGAAGAACTGGCTCGTCGCCCGTGTGATGACCTTTTACGTCGAATGCATGCGCAACACGCCGCTGCTGATCTGGATCCTGATCGTTTTCGCCGTGATGACTGAAGCCACCCCGCAGCCGCGCGATTTCCGTGAAGGCGGGACAGCGGCCATGGTGTTTGCAGACAGTGTCGCGGTCACTAACCGCGGTGTCTTCATTCCGCGCCCGATCTGGGCCGACGGCTCTGGGATCGTTGTCGCCTTTCTGATTTTGTCGATCATCGGAATTTTCGTGCTGCGCTATGTCGCGCGCAAACGCCAAGAAGACACGGGCCAGCAGCTGCCCGTGCTGCGATTGTCGCTGGCAATGTTGATTGTGCCTGTGACGCTGGCGTTCTTTGCAGTGGGCCGTCCCATCACGCTGGAATATCCTGAATTGGGCGGTTTCAATTTTGAGGGCGGCTTGCAAGTACGCAATTCGTTCATCGCGCTGTGGCTCGCGTTGTCGCTTTATACATCCGCCTTTATCGCGGAAATCGTGCGGTCCGGTATTCTGGCCGTGTCGAAAGGCCAGACAGAGGCCGCCTTTGCGCTGGGCATGCAGCCAAATCGCACCATGCAGCTGATCATCCTGCCGCAGGCGCTGCGTGTGATCATCCCGCCGCTGATTTCACAGTTCCTGAACCTGACCAAGAACTCGTCCTTGGCGCTGGCCGTGGGGTATATGGACGCGCGGTCCACCTTGGGCGGCATCACCGTCAACCAGACCGGACGCGAATTGGAAGGGATCTTGCTGTTGGGGATATTCTATCTGATCACCAGCCTGATCATTTCATCGGCCATGAATTTCTACAATTCCGGCGTCAAGCTGAAGGAGCGCTGAGATGACCAGCACATCAAAAGTCGCCTATGTCCGCACCGACATGTTGCCCGAACAGGCACCGCCGCCCGGTGTGGCCGGTCCGGTGAAATGGCTGCGCGAGAACCTGTTTTCGGGGTGGTTCAATTCGCTGATGACGATTCTGGCGATCTATGTCGTCTGGTCGGTGCTGTCGGGCACGCTGCCTTGGGTCTTCAACGGGATCTGGGATGCAGGATCGTTGAACGAATGCCGTGAAATCCGTGATGCGCGCGGGCTGGAAAGCGCAGCATGCTGGGCGGTGATCAACGAACGCTGGTTGCAGATGCTGTTCGGTTTCTATCCGACGGATAATCCGGTACTGGCACGGCTGTTCTATGCCGAAGAACTGGCCGCCGCCGGCGGCGCAGAGGTCGTGTTCGGCGGTGGTTTCAACGCGACCCAGCAAGTCGAATTCATTTCCGCGATGAAAGACGACGTCAGCAATGCGGCGATCTTTTTCTTTGGATATTGGCGTCCGCTGGCCGCGCTGGGCTTGCTGGTCGTTGCCGTCGCACCGGTGCTGTATTCCAATCTGCCACGCAGTCTGCTGATCTTTTCGCTGGCCTATCCGTTCATTGCGTTTTTCCTGCTCTGGGGCGGGTCGGTGTGGTTGCCGGTGCTGGTGGCACTGGGCCTTTTGGCGACGGTCATGGCGGGGCGTTATGCATCTGCCTTTGTCGGCAGTCTGGGCGGGCTGATCGTGTCGCTTGTGGTCTTTGCGATCATCTTTATGAACCCGCTGGGCGCGATTGGCGTCGACGGGCTGTTCCCCTTGCTGCCACAGCTGCGCGGTGCGCTGGATGGTGTGATGCCATGGGGTCTGCCCTATACCGCATCCGAGAATTTCGGCGGCTTCATGCTGGCCATCATCATCGGGACGTCCGGCATCGTGCTGTCGTTGCCTTTGGGCATCGCGTTGGCGCTGGGGCGGCAATCGTCGATGCCGCTGATCAAATGGGTCTGCGTGTCGTTCATCGAGGTGATCCGCGGCGTGCCGTTGATTGTGTGGCTGTTCACTGCATCGACGCTGCTGAACTATTTCCTGCCACCCGGCACCACGTTCGACCTGCTGTTGCGGGTGATCATCATGGTCACGCTGTTTGCCTCTGCCTATCTGGCCGAGGTGGTGCGCGGCGGTCTGGCTGCCTTGCCCAAAGGGCAATACGAGGCGGCAGATTCACTGGGCCTGGATTACTGGAAATCCATGCGGCTGATTATCCTGCCGCAGGCGCTGAAAATATCGATCCCCGGGATCGTGAACACCTTTATCGGGCTGTTCAAGGATACCACGCTGGTGGTGTTCATCGGTCTGCGTGACCCGCTGGGCCTGACCAATGCGATCCGCGCCACCAGTGAATGGAACGGCATCTACTGGGAACTGTACATCTTTGTGGGGGGGCTGTTCTTCATGTTCTGCTTCTTCATGTCCCGTTATTCAATGTATCTGGAGCGTCGTCTCCGGACTGACCACCGCTGAGGAGAGACGATCATGGCCCAAGTTGAACTGGATAGCGTCGGGACGACCCGGCTTGCCGCGAATGTCTCTGACGAGGTGGCAATTGAAATCCGCAACATGAACAAATGGTACGGCACGTTCCATGTGTTGCGCGACATCGACCTGACGGTGCAGCGCGGCGAACGGATCGTCATTGCGGGGCCTTCGGGGTCTGGCAAATCGACGTTGATCCGCTGCATCAACGCGTTGGAAGAGCATCAAAAAGGTCAGATCACCGTGGATGGCACGGTGCTGTCGTCCGACCTCAAGAACGTGGACCGTATCCGGTCAGAGGTTGGGATGGTGTTCCAGCATTTCAACCTGTTCCCGCATCTGACCATTTTGGAAAACTGCACGTTGGCCCCGATCTGGGTCCGCAAGATCCCCAAGCGCGAAGCCGAAGAGATCGCGATGCATTTTCTGACCAAGGTCAAGATCCCCGAACAGGCGCTGAAATATCCCGGTCAGTTGTCCGGCGGCCAGCAGCAGCGCGTCGCCATCGCGCGGTCCTTGTGCATGCGCCCGCGCATCATGCTGTTTGACGAACCCACTTCGGCGCTTGACCCTGAAATGATCAAGGAAGTGCTGGATACGATGGTCAGCCTTGCCGAAGACGGCATGACCATGCTGTGTGTGACCCATGAGATGGGTTTTGCCCGTCAGGTGGCGAACCGTGTGATTTTCATGGACCAGGGGCAGATCGTCGAGCAGAACGAGCCTGAAGAGTTCTTCAACAATCCGAAGTCCGAACGGACCAAGCTGTTCCTGAGCCAGATCCTCGGGCATTGAGGGGTCGGATTAAGAAATTTCTAGCCTCCGGCGGGGATATTTAGGCTCTGAAGATGGGCAGGTCGCCGGGGGTTATGAAGGCGGTGCAGTTGCCGCTGTGGCGGGTGGCATTGCCCCAAACCGCGATGTCGAATGTGATCACGCAGGTGGCGCAGGTCGGATAATCGCCAAACCGCGGATGCGCGGGGCGCTGCTTGATCATTCCTTCCGCGAGCATGGCGATACCGGGGTTATGCCCGATCATCGCAACGCTGCGCACGGTCTGCTTGCGCAGCAGGTCCAGCATCGTGTCGGGGCTGGCGTGGTAAAGCGCAGGCACCAGTTGTAGCGCCGGTGTCGGTGTCAAATGCGGCCGGATCAGCGCCGCGGTTTCCTGCGTGCGGGCTGCATCGGAACATAGCACGACATCGGGCACATGCCCCTGTGCGGTCAGCCATGCACCGATGGCAGGTGCGGCCGCGCGCCCACGGTCGTTCAGCACCCTTGCGTGATCATCCATGAAAGGATCGTCCCAGCTGGATTTCGCATGGCGGATCAGGATCAGCGTCAGGGTCACAGGAAAGACCTCATGTGAAAGGCGGCATGGGTGGGCAGGCGTGTACCCTGGCCCACGGGGCAGGTGCGGCGTGCGGCGCAGCCTTGTGTCATGCAATCCTGTCCTGCTGGGCTGCGCAAGTGGTCCTTGCAAGCTGTGACATCATAGCCGCCGGCAAAGGCCCCCACAGGGCAGGCATTGGCGCAGGGCTGGTCTGTGCAGCTATCGCAGGGGCGTGGGCTGGTTGAAGGGCTGGCGACCCAAGGCACCAGCAGCGCCATCCGGTAGGAGATGAACAATCCACCTGTGTCATGCACCAGAAACCCGATAGGTGACGCCCAGGCCCGCCCCGACCGCAGCGCCCATGTATAAAACGGCAGGAACGGCGCACCGCCGAATGGGTAAAGCGCCAGCGCGCCGAAATCCTGTGCCAGCGCATCACCGATCCGCCGCGACCAGCGGTCCATCGGGTCGGATTGGCCGTCGTGGTATTCGGTGGTGGCGGTGAAGATTGGCCAGAACGCGGGTTCTGCGGGGCTGATCAGGATCAGTGATCCATCTTTGCGCGGCAATGCGTCATCGGCGCTGATTTGAAACGCGCCCGCGACTTGCAGCCCGTGCAAGGCGAGTGCATCGTCAAGCGCGCTGCCCGTCATCGTCAGCGCGGTTCGCGGATGATCGAGCCTGCGCCATGTTCGGTGAACAATTCCAGCAGGCTGGCATTCGGCAAGCGCCCGTCAAGGATGACCACCGCACGCACGCCCTGTTCCACCGCCATCAGCGCGGTTTCGGCCTTGGGGATCATGCCGCCGCTGATGGTGCCATCGGCGATCATCGCGCGGACCTGATCGGGGGTCAGCTGTGTGACAACTTCGCCGCTGGCATCCTTGATGCCGGGTACATCGGTCAACAACAGCAGCCGGTCCGCCTTGAGAGCGCCGGCAATAGCACCCGCCGCCGTGTCGCCGTTAACGTTGAAGGTTTCCAGCATGTCCATGCCGGTGGCCACTGGGGCCACGACGGGGATGATGCCTGCGGCGTTCAGATCGCGCAGCACCTGCACGTTCATTTCCACGGGACGGCCGACAAAGCCCAGTTCGGGGTTCAGCGCCTCGGCGACCATCAGGTCGTCGTCCTTGCCCGACAGGCCGACAGCGCGCCCGCCTTCGTCCATGATTGCCTGCACGATGCGTTTGTTGACAAGGCCGGTCAGCACCATTTCGACGACTTCGACCGTGTCCTTGTCGGTCACCCGCTGGCCGCGCACGAATTCGGTCTTGATCCCCAGCTTGTCCAGCATCTGGTTGATCATTGGGCCGCCGCCATGCACGACAACAGGGTTCATACCGACCTGTTTCATCAGCACGATATCGCGGGCGAATTCGGCCATCGCATCGGCGTCGCCCATGGCATTGCCGCCGAATTTCACCACAACGACAGCGCCGGAATAGCGTTGCAGATAGGGCAGGGCCTCGGACAGGGTGCGGGCGGTCGCGATCCAGTCACGGTTCATGTCAGGGGTCCTTTTCTTCATGATATCCCGGCGATGATGGCGCGCAATGTGGGGATGCCTTCGCCTTTTTCAGCCGAGGTCAAGATCAGCTCTGGATAGGCGGCGGGGTGTTTGACCAATGCTGCACGGGTCTTGGCCAATGATTCTGCCAAGGCATCGCCACGCAGTTTATCAACCTTGGTCATCACGACTTGGAAGGTCACCGCAGAGGCGTCAAGCAGCGACATGATTTCTTCGTCCACGGCCTTGGCGCCATGGCGCGCGTCGATCAGCACGAAAACGCGGCGCAGGGTCTGGCGGCCTTGCAGGTATTGTTTCAAAAGCCGCTGCCATTTTTCGACTACTGCGACAGGCGCATTGGCAAAACCATAGCCCGGCAAATCGACGACATAGATGTCGCCCGCGGTGAAAAAGTTGATTTCCTGTGTGCGCCCGGGGGTGTTGGACGCGCGCGCCAATCCCTTGCGGCCAGTCAGCGCATTGATGAGCGAGGATTTGCCCACGTTGGACCGGCCTGCAAAACACACCTCGATCCGGTCGGCGGGCGGCAGGCCGTCCATGGCGACGACACCTTTGACAAAGGTGGTTTCGCCCGCGAACAGCATGCGCCCAACCTCGATGCTGGCATCGTCAGGCGTGGCAGCTTCGGGAAAGCGCAGTTCCATATCGGTTCATTGATCCTATTTGTCAGGCTTGCTGTCCGCATCCGGCTTTTTGCGTTTCAGCCCGGATTTGATATTGCCGAACACATCGGGTTTTGCCCCGTGGCTGCGCATGATCGCATATTGCTGCACGAACGTGATGCAGTTGTTGGCAATCCAGTACAGCACCAGACCGGATGCAAAGCCGCCCAGCATGAACATGAAGACCCATGGCATCCAGGCAAAAATCATCTGCTGCGTCGGGTCGGTTGGGGCTGGGTTCAGTTTCTGTTGCATCCACATCGAAATGCCCAGCAGGATCGGCAGCAGACCGATAAAGATCAGCGACAGGATTGATCCCGGATCGGGTGCCGCGTAGGGCAGCAAGCCGAAAAGGTTAATAAGCGACGATGGGTCAGGCGCGCTGAGGTCGTCGATCCAGCCGATCCATGGCGCATGCCGCAATTCGATGGTCACAAAGATCACCTTGTACAGCGAAAAGAAGATCGGGATCTGCAACAGGATCGGCAGACAACCCGCCGCCGGATTGACCGTGTTTTCCTTGTAAAGCTTCATCATGCCTTGCTGCATGGCCTGCCGGTCATCGCCGGCACGTTCCTTCAGCTTTTCCATTTCGGGCTGCAGTTCTTTCATCCGCGCCATCGAAACGTAGGACTTGTAGGCCAGCGGCAGCACCAGTGCCTTGAGGATGAGCGTCAGCGCCAGAATGGACCAGCCCATGTTGCCGATGATGATGTTCAGGTTATGAAGCAGCCAGAAAATCGGTTTGGTCAGGAAAAAGAACCATCCCCAATCGATGCTGTCGATAAAGCGATCCACGCCAGTTTCGTTTTCATAATGGGTGATCGCCTCCCATTCCTTTGCGCCTGCGAACAAGCGTATGGTGACGGTGGCGGTCTCACCTGCGGGAACCACGCTGGGGGGCATCACGGCCTCGACCTGATACAGATCGCGCGCTTCGAAATATTTGGATGTGGACCGGAACGGCGTGCCTGTTGCAGGGATCAGCGTGGTCATCCAGAAATGGTCGGTATAGCCAATCCATCCGGATTGTTGCACATCGATCCGGTCAGCCAGCGTCCGTTCGCGTTCGTCGAATGTGTGATCGGTGATGTTGCTATAGCTGGTTTCTTCCAGCTCGCCGTCGGACATCCGCACCAGACCTTCGTGCAGGATGAAGAACCGTTTCGCGTCAGACGGCTCGCCATGCCGGCGCACAAGCCCGTAGGGCCGCGCGCTGACGGTCTCGGTGCCGACGTTCTGGATGCTTTGCGCAAAGCTGAACATGAATAGGTCATCGACCGAAATTTCGGTGCGGAAAATCTGGCCTGCGCCATTGTCCCAGACCAGGGTCACCGGGGTGGATGGCGTCAGTGTCTCGCCGGTTTCGACGGACCAAATCGTGTCGGGGCCGGGGACTGCGGCGGGGTCGATGCCGTCGGTCGCTGTCCAGCCGAACGCCGCGAAATAGGCGTCAAGTTCGCCGACAGGGCGCAACAGGCGCACGATTGGCGCGTCCTCATCCAGCGTTTCACGGTAATCGGTCAGCGCCAGATCGTCGATCCGGCCGCCCAGCATGGAAATCGATCCGGTCAGTTCGGGTGTCTCGATCGCGATGCGCGCCACGTCGGGTGCTGTCTGTTCGACAATGGCGGGCGAAGTGGCGTCGGGTGTTACCGGATCGGCCAGCGGCACGGTCGGATCAACGGATTGGGTTGCAACCTGAGCCGCAGGATCGACAGCAATCTCTTCGGGCGGGAACAGCAGCGTCCACGTCATGATCACCGCAAAGCTGAGAAGCGTCGCAAGGATGAGGTTACGGTTCTGCTCGTTCATCTGAAAACACCTGTTTCCCACATCAATTATCAGCGCCGTTCAACCTGTCGGGGCGACAAAGGTCAAGCGGTTTTCAGGAAAAGGCAGCCCTTTGGGGCAACAGAACACGCAAGTTTGCACAAGCATCGGCCGGACGGATCCGCCGTGCCGATGTTTCAGCTTTTCTTGCGACCCAGCACATCCCAGCCCGCAAGGGCAAGGGTGATCGCGGCGATCACTGCGATATCCAGCCTTTCCAGCTTGATAACAAGGATTGCAATGAAGCCGAAAAGCATGATGAAGGCGAAAATCGCCAAGCCGCGCTCAAACATTGGTCACTACTCCGCTCGTTTTTTTGAGTTCACTTGTCAACCACCGCGCCGTGCGCAGTAATCGGGCGTCATTGCCCCGGCGGCCCACCACCTGCAGACCCATTGGCAGGCCTGTCGAGTCCTCGAACAATGGCAGCGTCACAACCGGTACGCCGCATAACGTCCACAGCCCGTTATACACAGCACTGCCCGTCGATGACAGCCCTGCAGGGGCAGATGTGGGTGTTGCGGGGCAGATAATCGCGTCACAACGGGCAAAGATTTCGTCCAGCGCCGCGTTCAGCAGCTTTGGCCAGTCGAGCGCGGCGAGGTAGTCGCGCGCCAGCACGGTCTTGCCCGCGTCGATCGCGGCCAGCGTGATATCGGATAGCTGCTGGCGCCCGCGTCGTTCATAAGCATAATAGCATTTCGCCATTTCGGCAAAATTGATCCGCTCGCGGATCTCGGCCGCTTCGTCGAAGAGTATTGGCAGGGTCAGGGCAAAAACATCCTCGCCCAGAATATCCGACAATTCCTGCATGGCGAGCGCCATATCCTCGGAAGGGGCCGTGTCACCGGGCATGTGGGCCATAAGTGCCAGCGTCGGTCGCACCGGCACGTCCGACAAAGCGGTGGCAAGCAGGCGCGGTGGTGCCGACAGCGTGGTGGCGTGATCAGCGGGATCGTCGCCGCACAGCACATCGGCCAGCATCGCCACACCGGCCACGCTTGTCGCAAAGACCCCGACAGTGTCGAGCGATGGCGATTGCGACAAGATACCTGTGCGCGGGATCATCCCAAAGCTGGGTTTAAAGCCCACGACACCGCAATAAGCAGCGGGTCGGATGACCGATCCACCCGTTTGTGTGCCGATGGCAAGCGGCACCATGGCCGCACCGACCGCCGCCGCAGAGCCCTGCGACGATCCGCCGGGCGTGTGGTCGGGGTTAACTGGATTGCGGGTCTTTCCCGGTGCGACATAGGCCAGCTCGGTCGTGACCGTCTTGCCCATCACATAAGCACCCGCCGCCTTGAGCTTGCGCACGATCACAGCGTCTTCGGTCGGAACACGGCCTTTGTCGATGATCGTGCCGTTTTCGGTCGGTATGCCGTTGGTATCGATGATGTCTTTCAACGCCACTGGCAGGCCGTGCAACGGGCCGACCGGACGGCCCGTCTTGCGCTGGGCATCAAGCCGCCCTGCCTGCGTCATCACATGCTGTTCATCCAGCCAGGCCCAAGCCTGCACATCTGCTTCGCGTCGCTTGACCTGCTCGATACAGGCTGCCGCCAGATCAGCCGCACGCATGGCGCCCGATGCCAGCCTGTCGCGCATGTCCAGCGGATCAAGCGTGATCAAGCTGTCACCCAGCCGCGCCGGAGTGGCGTTATCGTGTGCCATAAATCGCATCCGGCAGCGCGAAGACCAGCGCAGGGAACTCATACATCAAGAACATGCAGATAAAGACCATGCCCAGATAGGGCATCACACCCTTGAAGATATGTGAAAGCTGCACCGAAGGTGGGGCGATCCCCTTGAGATAATAGGCCGACATCGCCATCGGCGGGGTCAGGAACGATGTCTGCAGGTTCAGCGCCACAAGGATGCCAAAGAACAGCGGATCAACCCCGAACAGCGGCAAAAGCGGCAGGAAGATCGGCACGAAGATGATGATGATTTCCGACCATTCCAACGGCCAGCCCAGCAAAAAGATGATCAACTGTGCAAGGATCAGGAACTGGAACGGTGTCAGATCGAACCCCATCACGAATTCCGAGATCAGGTGTTCACCACCCAGATACGAGAAGACGGACGAGAATGTGTAGGACCCGACGAACAACCAGCAGACCATCGCCGTGGTGCGCACCGTCAGATACACGCTTTCGCGCAGTTTCTGATAGCTCATCGCGCGGTAAGCGGTCGCCAGCACCATGCCACCCAAGGCACCGATCGACGCGGCCTCGGTCGGGGTGGCCAGACCGAACAAGATTGACCCCAACACGGCAAGGATCAGGAACGCCAGCGGAAAGATCGATGTCATCAGCATCCAGGCAAGCTCGCCAAACGGGACGTCAGGCACTTCTTCCTTGGTCGGTCTGGGGGCCACGCTTGGCTGCAGGATCGACCGGCCGATGATATAGGTCAGGTAAAGTCCGACCAGAACAAGGCTGGGGTAAAGCGCTGCGGCATAAAGCCGGACGATCGACACGCCGGACGCCGCCGCATAGACGATCAGCATGATCGACGGCGGGATCAGGATGCCCAACGTGCCGCCTGCGCAGATAATGCCAGACGCAAAGCTGGTGTCATAGCGTGCCTTGAGCATGGCTGGCAGCGCCAGCAGGCCCATCAACGTCACGACCGCACCCACGATGCCGGTCGATGTGGCGAACAAGGCGCAGGTCACAAGGGCTGCAACACCCATCGAGCCGGGCATGCCCTTGGCCGCGATGTTCAGCGTCGTGAACAGCCGGTCAACGATGTTGGCGCGTTCGACGACATAGCCCATGAACAAAAACAGCGGCACGGCGGTCAGAACTTCGTTCGACATGACCGTGTAGGTCTGGTTCACGAACAGATCGAAGATCCTGTTGTTGTAAAACCCCTCGATCCAGGCGGTAAAGGATGTCCATCCATCCGTATCCTCGGCCAGGCGGTTAAAGGTGCGCCACATCCGATCTGGTTCGTAATAGGCATAATAGCCAAACCCGATTCCCATCGCCATCAGCGTGAATGCGATTGGAAAACCAAGAAAGACGAGGACAATGAAGATGCCAAGCATCATCAGGGCAACTTGCGGATCAGTCACTTGCTATACTCCGTAAAATGGGGACCTGGCGCCCTGAGCGCACTCACTGGCCTTGCGCCGCTTTTTCAGCGGCTTGTTTGATCAACAGATCTTCTGTTTCCATGACGTCCTCGGCGGCGCGGCGCCAGTATCCTTCGCGGATGCAAAGAATACAGCGAAACACTTGTGCCAGACCCTGAAACAAAAGCAGGATGCCTGCGACGACGATGATGGTCTTGAATTGATAGATCGGCACGCCCGCAGGGCTGTTGATGCTGACCTCGGCATAGCTCCATGACCGCGCGGCATATTTCCAGCCTGCGAAGATCAGCGCCAGAACGCCGGGAAAGAAGAAAAGGACGTAAAGCACAAGATCGACCTTGGCTTGCGTCTGCACTTTCCAGAGCCGATAGATGAAATCGCCGCGGACATGGCCGCCGCGCGACAGGGTATAGGCCCCGCCCATCATGAACAGCGTCCCATACATGATGAATGATACATCAAGCGCCCATGGTGTCGGCTTGTTCAGGAAGTATCGCATGAACACTTCAAAGCTCATGCCGAAGGTCATCATGATGATAAGCCAGGCAAAAGCCTTGCCGAAGTAACCCGACAGCTTGTCGGCAAATTCAATATAGCGGATCATGATTATTCCCCTTCATGTCGTGACAAACCGGGGGCGCATCGCACCCCCGGTTCTATCGTGGTTGTGACCCGTAGGATCAGATTGCGAGCTTGCCGGGGAAGTAATGCTCGTAGGCAAGCGCCAGATCGGGTGCGTTCATCAGCTCGTAATAGGCGACCTTGTCGACCCATGCGCGCTGGCTGTCCATAACCCGCTTGGAGAAATCGTCCTGTTCCAGCTCGGTGATCAGACCGTCCCAGGCGTTAAGCTGCGCCTGCAGAATGTCTTTCGATGTCCGGTGAACGGTCACACCCAGCTCGTCGCGGATGCGCAGCAGGTCGTTGGAATACTGGTCCATCGCCAATGCTGTGTTCGCTGTCGAAGCGGCCTCTACGCCGTAACGCAGGATTGCCTGAAGATCGTCGTCCAGGTCGGTATAGAAGTCCTGGTTGATGATGAATTCAAAGCTTTCCGACGCCTGGTGATAGGACGACAGGTAATAGTTCTTTGCCACGTCAGGCGCGCCGAAACGCAAGTCAGACGATGGGTTGTTGAACTCGAACGCGTCGATAACGCCACGTTCCATCGCGGGGACGATTTCGCCACCAGGAAGCTGCGCCACGGACATGCCCATCGACTGCAGCAGGTCGGCAGCCAGACCAACGGTCCGGTACTTGAAGCCTTGCAGATCAGCAGCGGTGTTCACTTCTTGCTTGAACCAGCCAAATGGCTGCGCTGGCATTGGGAAGCCCATGAAGCCAACAACGTTCAGGCCCAGGATGTCCTGTGTCAGTTCGCGGTACAGTTCGGCACCGCCGCCCTGATAGAACCAGCCCAGCATGGTGTTAGCGGAACCGCCGAAGACAGGACCGGTGCCAAAGAACGAAGCGGACTTGGATTTTCCGTACCAGTACACAGGCACGGTGTGCGCCATGTCGATCACGCCATCATTGACCGCGTCCATCACCTGGAATGCGCCGACGACGGCACCAGCTGGCAGCAGATCGATCGACAGACGTCCACCGGACATCGCCTCTACACGATCAATATATTGCTGCGCAAAATCCATCCAGATGTCCGATGCGGGCCAGGATGTCTGCATCCGTACCACCAGCGGCGCTTGTGCCAGAACGGCGGGCGCGCTCAGCGCTGCACCGGCGGCGACTGTTCCACCCAAGGCACCTTTACTCAAGAATGACCGGCGCGACAGCGCACTCGTGGTCTTCGGAGCCGTTTTCTCTGTCATTGTATCCTCCCAGATATGTTTCGCTGCCTAAAGACATCGAGGTGGTCAGGTTTAATCACCAATTTTCGAAAAGCAAGTGTCGAAGCGCCCTTTGGCCATGCGTTTGCGCTAACACGTCAGAAAATTAAGATTTTATACAACTCAGGGGCGTTCGGCGGTGCGGCTGATCACACGCGACTGTCATGATGATCACACCAGACGGTCAAGCGGTGCCGCCCCGGCAAAAAATGAATCAAGGTTGTCGAGCGCACGGAATCCCATCGCATCGCGCGTCTCGAATGTGGCAGAGCCGATATGCGGCAACATAAACACGTTATCCAGCTGCGCCAGCGCGGTGTTGCCGCCCGGTTCGGTGCGAAACACATCAAGTCCCGCCGCGAACAACCGCCCGCTTGTCAGCGCCGCGACGAGCGCATCTTCGTCCACCAGCGCGCCGCGTGCGGTATTCACCAGAATCGCCCGTTCCGGCAGCAGCGCCAATGTACGGGCGTTGATCAGGCCGGTGGTATCGGCACTGGCCGGACAATGCAGCGACAACACATCCGACACTGCCAGCAGGCTGTCGATTGTGTCATGAAACACGGCGCCTTTTTCCTTGTCGGGGCTTAGGCGGCTGCGGTTGTGGTAATGGATTTCCATCCCAAAACCGCGCGCGCGGTCTGCCGTGATCTGGCCGACACGGCCCATGCCCAGCACGCCAAACCGGCGTCCGGTGACCTGCCTGCCGACCATGAAAGACGGCGACCAGAAATTCCAGCGCCCTTCGCGCACCATCCGGTCGCCCTCGGACCCGCGCCGTGCGGCACCCAGCATGCACAGCATGGCAATTTCGGCAGTGGCATCCGACAGCACATCGGGCGTGTTCGTCACAACGATCCCGCGCGCCTTGGCAGCGGGCAGATCGACATGATCGACGCCAACGGAATGGTTGGCGATGATCCGCAGCCGGTCGGGCAGGGCGGCGATGACGTCCGCGCTGAAATGTTCCGAATGGCAGGGCAGGACGGCGTCGACATTTTGGCAGGCGGCGATCAGTTCATCGCGCGTCAAGACATGATCGTCCGCGTTCAGGATCACGTCATAGCTGTCACGCGCGCGGTCCAGCACGGCATCGGCCAGTTTGCGGGGGATCAGCAGGGTGGGTTTGGTGGTCATGGCATCATCTTTCCTAAGGTTTGTCGCATTGTGAGCGGAACCCGACGGGAAAAGAAACCCCGCAAACGCAAGAGCGCGCAAATGCCCGCCGCGCCTTATCTGGTCAAGAGGGTTGGCCCGCGCGTTGTTTCGTGTATATCACGGCGGGCAAACATGGACCTGGGGGTGACCTCGGGTGGCTCTTCCGGCCGCCTATCCGCCGGACAACCTGTCAAAACCAGACGTTGCCGGCGCGCTGCTGCCGGACAGGAAAGATTTACATGATTTCTCTCGATGCGTACCGCACCCAGTGGACGGGCAATATCCGCGCTGACCTGTTGGCGGGGCTGGTCGTCGCCCTTGCCCTGATCCCCGAGGCGATCGCCTTTTCCATCATCGCAGGCGTTGACCCCAAGGTGGGGCTTTACGCCAGTTTCTCGATCGCGGTGCTGACAGCGATCACGGGCGGGCGGCCCGGCATGATTTCGGCCGCCACCGCAGCGACCGCCGTTCTGATGGTGACATTGGTGCGCGATTACGGGCTGGAATATCTGCTGGCCGCAACTGTGCTGGCCGGACTGATCCAGATCGGCGCGGGTATCCTGCGGCTGGGCTTTGTCATGCGCTATGTGTCGAAATCGGTGATGACCGGTTTTGTGAACGCGCTGGCGATCTTGATCTTCATGGCGCAATTGCCCGAGCTTGACCCCGGGGTCGTAACATGGCTGACCTATGTGCTGGTGGCCGCAGGGCTTGCGATCATCTATCTGTTTCCGCTTTTGACCAAGGCGATCCCGTCACCGCTGGTCACCATCGTGGTGCTGACAGCGCTGGTCATGGTCTTTGGCTGGGATGTGCGCACCGTGGGCGATATGGGCGCATTGCCCGATACGCTGCCGGTGTTCCTGATCCCGCAAATCCCGCTGACATTCGAGACGCTGATGATCATCCTGCCCTATTCCATCGCGGTTGCTATCGTGGGCCTGCTGGAAAGCCTGATGACACAAAACATCGTCGATGATCTGACAGACACGAAATCCAACCGTAATCAGGAATGTATTGGCCAAGGCATCGCCAACACTGCAACGGGTTTCATTGGCGGCATGGCGGGTTGCGCGATGATCGGCCAGTCGATCATCAACGTCAAATCCGGCGGGCGCGGACGGTTGTCCTGCTTCACGGCGGGTGTGGTCCTGCTCATCCTCGTGGTGTTTCTGGACGATCTGGTCAGCCAGATCCCGATGCCCGCCTTGGTGGCGATCATGATCATGGTCAGCATCGGCACGTTTTCGTGGTCCTCGATCAAATCGCTGCGGACGCATCCGCGATCATCCTCGATCGTGATGATCGCCACGGTGGTGACGGTGGTATATACCCACAACCTTGCCATCGGGGTGCTGGTGGGTGTGCTGCTTTCGGGCATCTTCTTTGCCGGCAAGATCGCGCAATTGTTCAAGGTCACAACGACCATTTCCACGGACGGGCGCGAACGGACCTATGTCGTCGAAGGCCAGCTGTTCTATGGCTCGGTCGAGGATTTCATGAACGCCTTCGATTTCAAAGAGGCGCTGGACAGGGTCATCATCGACGTCAGCGGCGCGCATATCTGGGACATCAGTTCCGTGCAGGCGCTGGACATGGCGGTGCTGAAATTCCGCCGCGATGGGGCCGAGGTGGACATCGTCGGGATGAACACAGCGTCAGAAACCATCGTGGACAAGCTTGCCATCCATGACAAGCCGGGCGCCATGGACAAGTTGATGGCGCATTAAGGAGACGGATATGACACCGACACAAAAGATCGTGGCCTTCATCGACGGGTCGATTTATTCCGAAAGCGTCTGCCACCATGCCGCCTGGATCGCCGAGCGTACGGGGGCTGCGGTGGATCTGATCCATGTGTTAGGCCCGCGCGACACATCGGGCAAGCGTGACCATTCCGGCGCGATTGCGCTGGGCGCGCGCACGGCGCTGTTGCAGGAACTGGCCGAACTCGACGCGCAACGCTCCAAACTGATGAGCCATCGTGGCCGTGCCATTTTAGATGATGCGCAGGCCATTCTGGACAAGGATGGCGTGACCGGCATCAACACCCGCCTGCGCCATGGCGACGTCGTCGAGGCGGTGGCCGAAGTTGAAGGCGATGCCCGTGTCATCATCGTCGGCAAACGTGGCGAGGATGCGGATTTTGCCAAGGGCCATCTGGGGTCCAACCTTGAACGGATCGTGCGCACCAGCACACGCCCCGTGTTCGTCGCATCGCGCGCCTTCAAGCCGATTGCACGCGTGCTGGTCGCCTATGACGGCGGCGCATCCGCGATGAAAGCGGTGGATCACATCGCGCGCAGCCCGCTGTTTCAGGGCCTGTCCATCCATGTCGTCACCGTTGGCGCGGCCTCCGCCGAGGTGGAAAAAGGCCTTGCCAATGCCAAGGCGATGCTGAAAGCCGCAGGGCTGGAGGCGGCAACATCCGTCCTGCCTGGCCAGCCCGAAAAGGCATTGGCCGATCTGGTGGACACCCAAGGTTACGACATGCTGGTGATGGGCGCCTATGGGCACAGCCGGATTCGCAGCCTTGTGATCGGGTCCACCACCACGGCGATGATCCGGGCCTGCAAGGTGCCGGTCGTGCTGATGCGCTGACGCTTTACATCTTCCGAGCCCAAATATCCCCGCCGGAGGCATCGATCTTTTGAGGAATGATGCCTTTGGCCCGCGCAGGACCAGATGATCATCTGACGCAACCGCGATGACCGCAGGGCCATTGCAGGCCTTCCCCAGCGCGCCCATGTCAAGACAAACCCGCCGACCGCGCTGCGCTGCGTGACCCGGCCGTTGCTTGTGCTGCGCCAAGAGGCGTAACTGCGGTCCAAGGGGCTGTGTTGTCTATGCCTATTCAGGAAGGTCGCCACGATGGACACACCACAATTGCTGATCATCGCGATTCTTGTCGCGACCATGGCGCTGTTTTTGTGGGGGAAGTTCCGGCATGATGTCGTGGCGCTGGCGTCGCTGATGGCCTGCGTCATCGCGGGGCTGGTCCCGGCTGATGCCGCCTTTGCCGGTTTCGCGCATCCGGCGGTGATCACCGTCGCCTGCGTGCTGATCCTCAGTCAAGGTCTGCAAACCACCGGTGCAGTCGATTGGCTGGCGCGCACGATCCTGCCGCGCGCGGCGGGGCGCACCGCCAGCCTTGCGGCGCTGATGGGGCTGGGGGCGCTGCTGTCGGGGTTTATGAACAACGTAGGCGCGATGGCGCTGCTGATGCCCGTGGCGGTGCAAGTGTCCGGCAGGTTGGATATGACGCCGGGGCAGGTGCTGATGCCGCTGGCCTTTGCGACGATCCTTGGCGGCATGACCACGCTGATCGGCACGCCGCCCAACCTGATCGTGTCGGGTTTCCGCGCGCAGGCGGGGCTGGGCCAGTTTGCCATGTTCGACTTTGCGCCCGTGGGTGTGGCTGTCGCCCTGTGCGGTGTGATCTTCATCATCTGCGACGATCCTTGGCGGCATGACCACGCTGATCGGCACGCCGCCCAACCTGATCGTGTCGGGTTTCCGCGCGCAGGCGGGGCTGGGCCAGTTTGCCATGTTCGACTTTGCGCCCGTGGGTGTGGCTGTCGCCCTGTGCGGTGTGATCTTCATCATCGTGATCGGCTGGCGGCTGGTGCCACGGCGCAAGGCGGTGGCAGACGGCGATTTTGCGACAGGTGCCTATATGACCGAGGTCCGCGTACCCGACGACAGCAAGGCGGTCGGCCTGACCCTGCGCGCCTTTGAAAGCGAGATCGCCGATAGTGACGCGCAGGTCATCGGCATGGTCCGCAATGATGTGCGGATCACCGCGCCGCATGGCAGACGGCGCATTCATGCCGGCGATATTCTGGTCATGGAAGCCGATGTCGAGGCGCTGGCGGAAACTTTGTCGGTGTTCGGTATTACGCTGGAAGAACAAAAGTCTTCTGCGCCCCAAGCAGATAAACCGGACAAGCCCGAGGACGATAGCGGCAAGTCCAAGCGCGACGGCGATGTCGTTCTGCGTGAACTGGCCGTGCTGCCGGCGTCCAGTATCGTCGGGCGGTCGGCGCGGGATCTGCGGCTGCGCACGCGCTACGGCTTGAACCTGTTGGCCGTGGCGCGGGCAGGGCATCCGCCGCGCGCGCGGCTACGCATGCTCAAGCTGAAGTCCGGTGATCTGCTGATGATGCAGGGTCCGGCCGAGGCGCTGTCGGATTTCGCCAATGAGACCGGATGTGTGCCGTTGGGCGCACGCGATCTGCGCATCCCTGATAAGCGTATGGCGCTGATCGCGGGGGCAATCATGCTGGCATCGGTCGCAATTGTCAGCTTTGGGCTGTTGCCTGCGGCGGCGGCGTTCACGCTGGGGGTGGTGGCGACGATGGTCTTTCGCACGGTGCCGCCACGCAGCATTTATACCGCGATCGACTGGCCGGTGATCGTGCTTTTGGGGGCGCTGATCCCGGTGGCGGGGGCGCTGCAATCGACGGGGGCTGCCGATGTGCTGGCGCAGTTTCTGGTCGGTACGGTTGCACAGGGCAATGCCGTCGCGGCCTTGACAGTCGTGTTGATCACCACGATGTTCCTGTCCGATGTGATGAATAACGCCGCGACAGCGGCTGTCCTTTGCCCGATTGCCATCGGGATCGCGGCGACCTTGGGCGTGAACCCCGACAGTTTCCTGATGGCAGTGGCGATTGGCGCGTCCTGCGCGTTTCTGACCCCCATCGGGCACCAGAACAACACGCTGATCCTTGGCCCGGGTGGGTTCGGTTTCGGCGATTACTGGCGTCTTGGCCTGCCGCTTGAATTGGTGGTGGTGGCGGTCAGTCTTCCGCTATTGCTGGTGGTGTGGCCGCTGTGATGTCCGCCAGCAGCCGTTCAGGCGCGATCCCGCGCTTTTCGGCGCTGGCGCGCACAGCCTGCTGCAACGTGTCGCTGCGCTTGAGCAAGCGGCGGAACCGGTCCTCGTCCAGCACCAGCAGGGTGGATGGCGCAATCGCGCGCACGAGGGCGCGGCGCGGTTTTTGCATCAAGATCGCCATCTGGCCGAACATCTCGCCCGGCCCAAGCCGCCATGTCTGGCCCGCGACCTGCAATTCCACCGCACCCGTGGCGATAAAGAACACCCGTTTGGCGGCGTTGTCCTTGCGGATCAGGATATCGTCGGCATTGGCATAGATCGTCTGGAACGCGCGGCCCAGTTGTTTCAGCGTAGCGTCATCCAGATCGGCAAAAAGCGGCAGTTGCCGGACCAGATCGGACCTTTGCGGTGCGATATCCAGCGGCGGGCGCGTTTCCGCTGCCGCCCTGCGCTGCGCCAGATCCTGTGCCAGCGTGGTATAAACCTCGGCCCCGATCAGCCCGTCGTCGCGCATCGCGGCATATTCGCGTTCTTCCAGCCGCAGCACCGTGCGCCGGATGAACCGGCGTTCCAGTTCTTCGGCATAGCCAGGATATTGCAGGCGCAGCCCTTCCAGCGCGGTTTCCACCAGGTCGATCCGGCGGGCCAGCAGTTCCTGCAACAAATCCGCCACGCGGCGGCCGTGAATGCGGCGGATACGCCCGTCGATAAACACGTCCAGATCGCGCAGGATCAGCCGTTGCGACAGCAGGAATTCGAACCTGTCCGCCGTCATCCGCGCCAGTGGTATCGACAGTTTCAGCCGGTTGTGCAGAACCACCGCCGCGCGGAATGCGCGCCCATAGGTGACCGAGCGTTTTGCGGCGCGCTGATAGCCGCTACGCCCGCCGGACCGCGCGCCTTCGATCAGACGTTCGGCATCGGCCAGCACCTGTTCGGCCATCCTCGCCGAAATTGTCCTGTCGCGCACACGGTCAAGAATCGTGTCGCGTTCGTGTCCCGCCAGCGCGATCAGCCCCAGTGTGATCCGGTCACGGTCCAGCAGATCGGCGCTTTCTTCGGCTTGTTTGACAGCATCATCCAGCCGTTCGCCGAAACGCTTTGCCTCGGAGCGGACAATCTCGCGCGAGAGTTCGTAGTTTTCGGTCGTGCGCGCCACATCTTCGCGCACGGTCTGCAATGCAACGGCCACCACCTGCCGCGACAGCGCGTCGTCGATGGGCGACAGCCGGTCAAGGCCCAGTTGGGCGATGACCCAGCGCAGGCTCGACCCTTGGACGATCAGCGTGAACAGCGTGAAGCCCGTGGCAAGGATGCCGACCACGCGCTTGACCTCGAGCGGGACACGCGTGCTTTCGGTGACGGCCAGCGCCAATGCGAGCGTCACCGCCCCGCGCAACCCGCCCCACAGGATCGCAACGCGGTAAGGCCGGTCGACGGGCGGCGAGGCCCGCAGCAGTGTCAGCAGTGGCAACAACCCGAACAGGATCACGACGCGCGCGGCGATGGCCGCCACGATGACGACGGCGATCAAGGCAAAATCGCTGGGGCGCGCTTCTTCTAGCAGACGCGGGATGAACAGGGCGGCCAGCACAAAGATCAGCGCCCCCGCCCAATGCGCGAGCAATCCCCAGACCTCGCGCAGATTGGTCCATGATTGCGGCGCCAGGCGGCTGGGGCCGGTCAGGTTCAGTGTCAGTCCCGCTGTCACGACCGCGATCACGCCTGATGCACCGATCATCTGTTCCGCACCGATATAGGCCAGATAGGGCAGTGCGACGGATACCGAGATTTGCGCCAGTTCGAACCGTGCAAACAGCGCCATCAGCCAGACAGCTATTCTTGCCACGAACCAGCCCGCCAGCGCACCGCCGAAGATCAGCACCGGAAACCGCGCAAGTGCTTCGCCCAGGTTGGGGTCGGGGACACCCAGCATGACAAAGCCCATGAACAATCCGAACAGCGCGATGGCGGCGGCATCGTTCAGCAGGCTTTCGCCTTCGATGATGCGGCTCAGGCGCTGTGGCGCGGAAATCGACCGGAAATTCGATACCACCGCCGACGGATCGGTTGTTGATACAATAGCCCCGACCAAAAGGCAGGCCGCCAGCGGCAGGGCGCTGACCATGGACAGCGCAAAGCCGACCGTGACCGTGGCCACAACCACCGCCACCACCGCCAGCACAAGGATCGGCACCCAATCATCCAGCATCCGCCGCAGGTTCATGCCCAATGTCGCCTGAAACAGCAGGGTCGGCAAAAAGACATACAGGAACACGTTGGACCGGATCGGCAGGCCAAGGATCGCCTCGGCCAACGGGTTCAGCGCATTGGTCAGGTCGGTGCGCAGGAAAAACAGCGCAGCGCTGGCGATGGCGACGCCCAGCAAGGCAAGGATCACCGTGAACGGCACGCGCAGCCGGTCGGCCAGCGGCTCTGCCACGCCGATCAGCAGGAACAGGGATGCGATCACCGTTGTGATGAGAATGATGTCCATGATCTTGAAATATCACACAGATCAGGAAACGCATGGGCAAACTTGGCTGACTGGCGCGATCAACCCGGTTTTGCGCCTTGCTTGGGCGGTTTATTTGTAATTCGCCCGCCTGTCACCGAATTGGCGCACGCGCTTGCGCCACGAACGATAGCTGCCGGGCGCAAGTTCGCTGCGCATCAGCGCCTTGACCTGATCAGGCGACAGACCGTGCAGATCGCGGATCTGGGCGAAACTGGTGTGATCGCTCAGCGCCATTTCGATGATCTCGCTGATCGTGGCGGGATCCAGATCGGCGGGTGTCCCGGTCATGCGAACCGCGCCAGTACGATGCCCGCCAGCACGATATGCGCCAGCGTCACTGCCACGCTGAACCCGTGCAGAGCCTTGAAGCGGCCCTTTGCGCCGGTGTCGGTGGCTGTGTTGATCGCAGGCATCAGGATTTGTCGCGCAGGCACCGTTGTCACAGCGATCAATGCCAGCAGTGCGGCACCGGTTTGGTCGTGCCAGACCAGAAATAACGCAGCCAGCGTCGCTGATCCGATGACAAACAGATAAAAATGCGGAAACGCCTGCCGCAATGCGGCACTTGCCACAGGGCCGGGCAGGGCGGAAAATACAAAGGCAGCAAAGCCGAAGGAATAGAGCACCATGCCGCCGAACAGCAGCGCGGTGGCAAGGATCGCAAGGGTCAGGGTCATGTCGTCTCCGGTTTGTGGGCATGGCCCATGTAAAGGATCGCCGTCAGCGGCAAGGGCCCAAAGGTCAGGTCCAGCCGCCGGTTCACCCCGCGCGGTCCCAATCCGGTAAACCGCGAAGGCACCAGCCCTGCCGTCCCCATCGCGGTGCGCAATTCAGCGGGCTTGATGAACATTGCCGGATCATGCGTGCCGCGCGGCAGCAGGCGCAGGATATCCTCGGCCACGGTGATCGTGGCCAGTCGCGCCAATGGGTTGCGATTGATCGTGTCGAACAAAAACAGCCCGCCGGGGCGCAGCACGCGGGCGACCTCAAACATCACTTTTTGCAGGTCGGTGACGTGTTCCAGCACATCGACGCAGACCACCGCATCAAAACCGGCGGCGTCATAGGGCAGCGCCTCGCCCACGCCCACGTCATAGGCGATGCGCAATCCTTCGGTCTGCGCATGCTGGCGCGCGGCGGTGATCGCATCACTGGCGGGGTCGATGCCGGTGACCTGCGCGCCGCGTTTGGCCAAAGCCTCGGCCATGAAACCACCCGCACAGCCCAGATCCAGCACGTCCTTGCCCTGCCAGTCGATCAGGGTGTCGAAATGTTTCAACCGGCCGGGGACAAGGTTTTTCAGCGTCCTCACCCAGCGGATATCATCCGACCACCATTTGTCGGCATAGGTGTCATAGATCGTCAGATCATTGCGCATGGGGTTTGTCCTTTTTCAATCGCGGTAGCGCATAGGGCACATCCGCCTTGTAGCGCGCAAAGTCCGCGCCATAGCGGCGCGCGAAGCGCCGTTCCTTCATCCGCGGGGCCAGCAGGCAATAGGCGGTATAGCTGGCCGCCAGCACCAGTTGATCTGGCGTCCAGACCGGCACGGTCCACAGCGTCAGTGCGAAAGCCACATAGATCGGCTGGCGGATCAGCGCGAACAGGCCCCGCGTCGGCATGTCGGGAAACACCGGCCTGATCCGCGCCATCAGCGACATCCAGCCCAAGGCACCCGATTGCACCTCGGCACCTGCATCAAAGCTGGCTTTCATCAGCACCAGCCAGCTGGCGGCATAGGCGGCGCTGATCGCCCAGAAAGCCGCCCCATCGGCGCGCCACCAGATGATCCCAGATGGTGTCCAAAGCGCGAAAAGCGCCAGCAATTGTGCTGATGCGATGATCGCATATGTGGTCGTGGCCAGTGTCGCGCCATGCGGTCCGGGGATCAGGCGGGTCAGAAACGTGCTACCCCGCAGGGTCAGAAAGAACGAATGCGCCAGCGGGAATTGCGCGATCAGCGCCGCATTGGCCAGTGCGGCCCAAGGCCAGGGTACGGTGCCGAAACTTGCGCTGAGCCCAAAGAACATGGCCGCGATCATCGCCAGCACGGCGGCGGCGAACAGCAGATGGCACAAAGCCCCCATCAAAAGCGCAAGCATGATCCGCCCCGTCCCCGCAGGCGGGTGCAAGGCCGCGCGGATCAAGGCGATCAGCCGTGCGATGCGCGGATCAGCCAGCATGCTGCGCCAACAGGTCATCGGCGATGGCGGTGCCGCTGGTCCATGCGTCTTCGACCTTGGGGCCAAGGCACCAGTCGCCGCCCAGATACAGCGTGCCGGTATCGTTGCGCAGGAAAGGGGCGCCCAAAGCCTGTGTGATTTGCGCATAACGCCAGCGATGCGCGGATGCATAACGGACCTGCAACGCTGTCGCCCCCAGACGGTCCAGCAGCAAGGGCAGCATCAGATCGGCGATGGCGTCCTTGTCCAGTTCCAGATGGGTTACGCTAAAGCTCGTGCTGGCTTGCGCAACCCACCCAACCGGCCCCTGCGGGCGGTCAGGTTTCGTGCTGTCCTGCGCGATCCATGCCAGATCGGCGTCAGGGTCGCGCGCGACAACAAAGGGCGCAGGCCCGTCGATCGCTGCCATCAGCGTCAGGTTTGGCGCATAGGCGACATCCGTCAGCCGTGCGACCAGTGGATGATCCGCGCCGATGATCCCTGCCACCTGCGGTGTGGGAACTGTGCAGATCACTTGAGACGCTGCCAGCACCTCATCCCCCAAACGCACCTGCCAGCCTTCGCCATCATGCGACAGGCCGGTGACCAGCGCCTCTTGCCGCACGTCCAGCCCTGCGCCGATCCCCTTGGCCAGCGCCGACATGCCGGGGGTGCCGACATGTCCGTCCTGCCATGTGCCGACATGACCGCTGAGCGTCAGTTCGCCCAAAAGTGCGGCAAAACCTGCGCCCCGCACGCTGACATATTGCGCGCCATGGTCAAAATGCAGCCCCTCGGCACGCCGTGTCGCCACACGCCCGCCGATGCCGCGGCCCTTGTCCAGCACCAGCACGGTGCGGCCAGCATCCGCCAGCCTGCGCGCGGCGGTCAGTCCGGTGATGCCTGCGCCGATCACGATCACGGCGGATTTGTCAGGGTCAGATGTCATCGTTTTGGGGTCCTGTGCGGTAGGTGTCGAGCAAGGCGCGCAGATTGACCCGCGCGCGTAATTTGGTGGCCAGCAGATACATGCCGCCGATCTTGCGATGTAAAAACAGAGTCTCGGCAGGGGGGACATGCATCAAGTCGCGGTCATTGCCGATCACCATCCCCATGTCGCGCAACCGTTCCAACAGATCCGTTGTGCCGAAATCGAACGGCGCATCCTGCCGCAAAGGCACCATCGCGGTGTCGAACATCGCTTTGATGAGGTCCTGATGCTGCGGCGGCGTGGCCGTGCCGAAATAGCCGATATCCAGCATCGCCTGCCTGATCGCCTCGCTGTCATCATCCAGCCCCGCGTTCATCAGGTTGCGGAACGTGGCCTGTTGCGCAGGATTGATCCCGCGCACCGCCCCGAAATCCAGCAGGACGATCCGGCCCGTTTCGCGGTCCACGCGGTAATTGGCAAGGTTGGGGTCGGTCTGCATCGCGCCAAAGGTGAAGAGTTCGCGCAACACCAGATTGATCAGATCGCGTGCGGCGCGGTCGCGGATATCCTGCGGCGCATCCACCAGCACATCGATGGGATCGGCCGTGATATAGGTCATCGCCAGCACCGCATCGGTGCTGAAATCCGCCTGCACCTGTGGGACCATGAAAGCCTCCGACCCGGCCAACAGGTCGCCAAAACGGCGCAAATGCGCGGCTTCGGCGCTGTAATCGGCCTCTTCGTGCAATTGCTGTTTCGCGGCGGCCAGCAGCGGGGCGATATCCATGCCGCGCGGCAACAGGCCGGGCAGGCGCATCAGCCCTGCGATATTGTCCAGATCGCTGTCGATACTGGCGCGCACGCCCGGATATTGCACCTTGATCGCCAGATCGCGGCCATCATGCGTCGTGGCGCGATGCACCTGCCCGATGGAGGCGGCGGCAAAGGGGCGCACGTCGAAGGCGGCAAAACGCTTGCGCCAGCCTTCTCCCCATTGCGTGTTCAGTGCGCCTTGGAGCTGCTTGGGTGGCATGTGGCGGGCATCATCGCGCAACCGCGCCAAGATCGCGGTCAGCTCGGGTGACAACACGACACCCGTGTCCATCGACAGCATCTGCCCCATCTTCAGCGCGGCACCGCGCATCTGTGACAGCCCATCTGTCAGCCGCAGCGCATTGGCGGGCGTCAGCAACAGATCGGCCATGCCGGGGCGCTGCCCGCTGGCCAGACGCCGCAAACCGCCTGATGCGACACCGCCCGCGATCCCCGCAGCGATCCCGCCCATACGCAAAAGGCGGTTCGCGCGGCCTGTCGGGACGGGCGTGCCGCGTAATCTGTCATCTGGTCGGGTCACTTGGCACCTTTGGTCTGCATCACGTGCTAAGTGGCGCGGCGCGCCGCTTCGTAAAGGGCGGCTGTCAGATCGGCGCGTGCTGTGGCCTGTGCCGCTGCGTCTGTCAGGCGCAGGATATAGGATGGATGCCATGTCACCAGCACCGGGCCGTTGTGCAGGCCCTGTTCGATCCTGCCCTGCCGGTCAGCCATCGGGGCGGCATTGCCCGTCAGCGCATAGGCCGCCGTTGCACCCAGTGCGACCGTCAGTTTCGGTTGCACAAACCCCAGTTCCAACCCCAACCACCAGCGGCAATGGTCGATTTCGGCGCGGTCAGGCGATTGGTGCATGCGCCTTTTTCCGCGTGCGGTAAATTTGAAATGCTTGACGGCATTGGTCAGCCAGGTGGCAGCGGGATCAACCCCCGCCGCAGCCATCGCCTGCTGCAAGATCTGCCCCGCAGGGCCGACAAAGGGCTTGCCTTCCAAATCTTCGCGGTCACCTGGTTGTTCGCCCACGATCATCAGCGCGGCACCCTGCGCACCTGTCCCCCAGACCGTCTGCGTCGCCTTTTCGCAAAGAGTGCAGCGGCGGCATTGCAGGGCGGCCTCGCGCGCCTGATCCAAGCTATCGGGTAAATTCACCGCCTGCGGCATCGCGGCACGGTAGCGGGTGGAAACCGCCGCCGCACCGGGGCGCGCAGGGGTGCTGCCAGCCGCGCGCATCCGCTGCACGCGGGCTTCGGCGTCTTTCAGCATCGCGGGGATCAGCGCGGTTTCGGGCAGGTTTTTCCAGTATTTCTTGGGCATCTCGGATCGCATCGCATCCAGCTTGATCCGTGCGGGGTTAAAGATATTGGCGAAATAAGTGGCCCAAAGGGATTCGGACGCATCATCGGGTAGATCGGGGCGGGCGGCGGCAGGGCCAAACCGTAACTTGCCGCCTTCGAAATGCGCGGTCAGGTCCGGCGTGGCGATCATCCAGTCCATATCGGCAAACCGTTTGGCAAAGAACGGCACACCGGGTTCCAAGGTATGGTGTTCAGGTTCGAACCACGCCGCGAAACGGCGGCGGGCGCTGTCGCCGGGCAATTCGCGAAACCGCACGAAAGCATGCATCTTGTGAATGTCGCGGCGCACGTTTTTGGCCAACAGTTGTAACCGCCGCCCGAGCGGATCGGCGGACGACAAAGGATCGCCATCGCGCCGGTCGATCCGCCACAACGCCTGATAAAGCAACGCCGCACGGTCGGGCGATTTGTGCCAGATCGCTGATTTCGCCATGTCGAAGAATGCGGCAGGCACCTTGGCCTGATGCGGCCCTTGCTGGTCGGGCAGGGGGCTAGCTGCAAACAATCCGCCACCCCCCGACCAGTCGATCAGATCGGGCGCGATCCGGTGCGAAATGGCGATCCGTGCCGCATTGCGCCATGCGTCCAGCGGGCCAAGATCAGGCAGTGTGACCGCATAGGTCAAATCAGCTGCAATTGTTGGGGCGGTGGCGCAAACCGCGCGCGCAAATCCACGCTGTCGGTCATTGCAGCAGGCGTCCAGCCGGGCATGGTGACGAACGCCTTGGCCTTTTTCATCAGCGCACCCATGCGCACCAGATCTTCGTAGCGCAAGGCGCCATTGCGCCGTGCCGCGATGATCCGGTCCACGATCCGCGTGCCGAAACCCGGCACACGCAGCAGCATATCGCGGCTGGCGCGGTTCACATCGACCGGAAACTGCGCGCGGTGCTGAAGCGCCCAAGCCAGTTTGGGGTCCAGTTCCAGATCAAGATGGCCGGCGTTGGTGCCTGTCGCAATCTCCTGTGCGGTGAAACCGTAGAACCGCAGCAGCCAATCTGCCTGATACAGCCGATGTTCGCGCACCAAAGGCGGCTGCACCAGCGGCAGCATGACAGACGCATCGGGGATCGGGGAGAAGGCGGAATAATAGACCCGCCGCAGTTTATAGCCGGAATAAAGCCGCGTCGCGCTGTTCAGGATCGTCACGTCATCGGTGCCATCCGCGCCGACGATCATCTGCGTGCTTTGGCCTGCGGGCGCAAAACGCGGCGGGCGTTTGCCGGTGTGGGATTTGTCCTTGGCGGCCTCGCCTTCCAGCCGCACCTGCGCCATGCTGGCGCGTATGGTTTCGGGGCGCTTTTCGGGGGCGAATTTACGCAAGGATGCATCCTGCGGCAGTTCCACGTTGATCGACAGACGATCCGCGTAGAGCCCCGCCTCCTTGATCAGTTCCGGCGCTGCATCGGGGATGGTTTTCAGATGGATATAGCCGCGAAAGCCATGATCCACCCGCAGGCTTTTCGCGATCCGCGCCATATCACCCATGGTCTGGTCTGGCGATTTGATGATGCCCGAGGATAAAAACAGCCCTTCGATGTAATTGCGCCGATAGAATTCCAACGTCAGGGTCACGACCTCTTCGACAGAAAACCTTGCCCGTTCCACGTTCGAGGACACGCGGTTGATGCAATAGGCGCAGTCGAAAATGCAAAAATTCGTCATCAGGATTTTGAGCAGCGATATGCAGCGCCCGTCCGGCGTATAGGCATGGCAAATGCCTGCCCCGCCCGATGACCCCAGCCCACCCTTGCGCGAATCCCGCCTTTCACCCCCAGACGAGGCACAGGAGGCGTCATATTTCGCGGCATCCGACAGAATCGCGAGCTTGTCTTGCAGGGTCATTTTTACCATGACCCTTTATTAATGTTCTTCTTTTGTTCGTCAATGCGTCGCGCGTTGCATGGGCGATCTGCCGCAGTCAGTGCGCGCTGCCGCGCGTCATCCGCAACGACCGGCCTGCGGTCGTTGGCGCTGATGATCCGAAATGGCCGTCCACTATCCGCACCATCCGCCGATAGGCTGCACGGTGCCGGTTGCGCAGGGTGACACCGGCAAAAACCGGCTGGGTGATGACCGGCGCATCCGTGACCAGATGGCATTGGCCTGCGGCGATCAGCGCTTGGGCAGAGGGCGCCAGCACATAGGCGCTGCCTTCGAGTGATGTGACCAAATCAACCATCGCCGCATTCTGCCCGATGGATAGCGATACATTGGTCAGGTCGGGCAGCAGGGCCGCATGGCTTTGTGCAAAGGCGGGGGCATAATTTGCAAGGATATAGCTGTCGGCGCGCACCTCGGTCAGGCGGGTGGCATGGGTGGAAACCATCAGGTAAGGCACCTCTCCCAAGGTCTGGAAATACAGATCGGGGTGGATTTTCGGGGTGTAAAGCACCGCCACATCCTGTGCGCCCGTCACCAGATCGGCGCACATTTGCGCGGAATAATCGGCCTCGAAGAAAAACACCGTATCGGGCAAAGCGGCGCGGAATTGCCCGATCAGCGCGCTGATCGCCATGCCGACAAGGTCGTGCTGCAACCCGATCCGCATCGTCACCCCCGCGATCCCGCTGTCGCGCGTGGCATTCAGCGCGGTGATCCAGCTGTGCCGCAGGCTGCGGGCATGGGGTTCGAACCGCAGACCTTCGGTGGTCAGCGCGGTGCCTGCGCGTGAACGGGTGAACAGCGGCCGGCCTATCGCCTTTTCCAGCGCCTTGATCCGGCCAGAGATCGTGGATTGCGTCACGCCCAACCGCTCGGCTGTCTGGTTGAAGCTGCGGGTTTCGCACAGATCAAGGAAGGCTTCGATCAATTCTATCTGCATGGAAATTACTCTGCCCTAATCGGTGATCCCGATCAATAACAACCGAAATGCCTGATTGCCAGATTCGTGGTTTGCGCGCAGGATCGCGGCATATCCGTTGTGGAGTTTCCCATGTCTGACACGATCCAACTGAAATCCCGCAGCGGTGGCCGCGCCGCGCGGGTCGCCTTGCGCAGCGCACCCTTGGCCGAGGACAAGCGCCCGGTGCGTGCGGGTATGCCGGGTGGCCGGCTCAAGGTTCTGACCGATGCCGAGGTGCTGCGCATCCATCACGCAGCCCTTGATGCGCTGGAACAGATCGGCCTGTCCCAAGCCCCGCAATCGGGGATCGAGATCATGACCCGCGCCGGTGCAATCCTTGGTGATGACGGGCGACTGCGGTTTCCGCGTGCCTTGGTCGAGGATATGCTGGCCAAGGCCGCGCGCGACATCACCCTGTTCGGGCGCGACCCGAAATACGACCTGCACCTGTCCGGCACGAACGTGCATTTCGGCACGGCGGGGGCGGCGGTGCATATCGTGGACCTTGCGACCAACACCTACCGTGACAGCACGGCGCAAGACCTGTTCGATGCCGCACGGATCACCCACAACCTTGAGAATGTGCATTTCTTTCAGCGGGCGATGGTCTGCCGCGATGTTCTTGATAACCTCGAGATGGATCTGAACACGATCTATGCCTGCTGTTCGGGCACCACCAAACATGTCGGCACGTCCTTCAGCGACCCATCTCATGTGGCCCCCGGTTTTGACATGATCCACCGCATCGCTGGGGGCGAGGCGGCATGGCGCGCGCGGCCATTCATTTCCAATTCCAATTGCTTTGTCGTCCCGCCGATGAAATTCGCCGAGGAAAGCTGCATGGCGATGGAAAGCTGCATTCGCGGCGGCATGCCCGTGCTGTTGCTATCGGCAGGGCAGGCGGGGGCGACGGCACCGGCACCTATCGCGCTGGCCATCGTGCAGGCGGTGGCGGAATGTCTGGCGGGTGTTGTCTATGTCAATGCCATGGCACCGGGGCATCCGGCGATTTTCGGCACATGGCCGTTTGTGTCGGACCTGCGCACGGGGGCAATGTCGGGCGGATCAGCCGAACAGGCGCTGCTGACGGCGGGCTGCGCGCAAATGCATCATTTCTATGGCCTGCCCGGGGGGGCCGCAGCGGGGATTTCCGACAGCAAATTGCCCGACATGCAGGCGGGTTGGGAACAGGGGATCACCAATGTGTTGGCGGGCCTGTCGGGGCTGAACATGGTTTACGAGGCCGTGGGGATGCATGCCTCCCTGCTCGGGTTCTGTCTGGAATCGCTGGTATTGGGCGATGATATTCTGGGGCAGGTCATGCGCTGCGTGCGCGGGATCGACGTGACCGAGGACAGCACCTCGATCGAGGCGATGAAGGCCGTCTGCCTTGATGGCGCGGGCCATTACCTTGGGTCTGACCAGACGCTGCAACTGATGCAGACGGAGTATATTTATCCCGTGCTTGGCAACCGGATGAGCCCCAAGGAATGGGTCGAGGCGGACCGGCCCATGCTGCTGGACAAGGCGATTGCGCGCAAGAATACCATTCTGGCCAAGGCGGGGCGGCAGATCGACGTGGATGTCGACGCCGCAATCCGTGCGGATTACCGCATTTATTTCGAATAAGGGGCGCGCGATGCATTACGGCTATATCGGGCTGGGCAATCTGGGCGGGCATTGCGCGGCCAGTCTGCTGCGTGCGGGCATGGAGCTGACCGTCACCGATCTGAACCGGTCTGCTGGCGATGCGGTCTGCGCCGCCGGTGCGCATTGGGCCGACACGCCAGAGGCGGTGGCGGCATCGGTTGACCATGTCATCACCTGCCTGCCGTCGCCTGCGGTCACAGCGCAGGTGCTGGCGCGCATCCTGCCCATGATGAAACCCGGCGCGCATTGGATCGAGATGTCCACGCTTGGCCGCGACGATGTGCTGGCCTTTGCGCAACAGGCGGCGGCGGCAGGCGTGCGGATGATGGAACTGCCCGTCACCGGGGGCGTGCATCTGGCGGCGGCAGGGCAGATCACCATGCTGGCAGGGGGTGACAAGGATATGTTCGATCTGCACCTGCCGGCGCTGCAGGCCATCGGCAATCAGGTGTTCCACATGGGGCCGCTTGGGTCTGCGTCGATCATCAAGGTCATCACCAATATGCTGGCCTTTATCCATCTCAAGGCCTGCGGCGAGGCGCTGATGCTGGCCAAACGCGGCGGGCTTGACCTTGGGCAGGCGTGGCATGCGATCAAGGCGTCGTCAGGCACGTCCTTTGTGCATGAAACCGAAGGGGCGCTGGTGCTGAACGGGTCCTATGACATCGCGTTCAACATTGATCTGGCGTTGAAAGATCTGGGCTTTGCACTGGATTTCGGGCGCGAATTCGGCGTGCCGCTGGATCTGGCAGGGGCGACCGAACAAACCTATGTCGCCGCGCGCGCGGCCTATGGCGGCGATGCGCAATCCCCGATGATCGTAAAGCTGCTGGAAGATTTGTTGCAGACCGATCTGCGCGCGCCGGGGTTTCCCGCGCGGCTGTGACCTAATGCGTGATCCTGTGCCACGATGTCAGGATGGTGCTGATCGCGGCAGATTCATAGGCGAACACGCTGGCCTCGTCGCCTGTCATCGCGATGGCCACGGCGCGCCCGTCATCCAACCCACCATCCAGACAAACCAAAAGCGGGCCGTCCTGATGCGCAAAGATCGCCTGTTGCCGTTTGCGGAACGCCATGAACTGGTCGCGCCAGATCGGGTCCAGCTTGGTGGTATCGCCCTGCGTGCCGGTGGTCACCCCGGCGGTTGCGTGGATGAAAGCGGTAATCATCGGGCTATTGCCCGCCAGAAACTGCGCCATCCGTGATTGTCCGGTGCCATGGTCAACCACCTGCCAAAGACCCGCAAGGCTGGCTGCGGGAATACCCGCCTCGGAGGGGTTGCCCAGCGGTTCGGCGGGGTGCGAGCGCACGGTGACCTGCTGTGCATCCTTGCACAAGCCCGCCAAAAACACGCCAAGCGTCTTTGTCGTGGCGATATCGTCTTGCGCCAATACGCGGCCTGTCAGGGCCGTGGCCGCTGGCGCGACACCGCCAATATCTATCAACCCGCGGAGGCGGCGACCCGCCACAGCCATGCGCAGCACAGCGCCGTCGATGTCGCATACTAGCGTCCGCGCTAGCACGGTAGCGTCGATTTCCGTGATGATCGCCGTCAGGGGCGCAGGCAATCCGGCCCGCGACAGGACGCGCGCGCCACCGACGAACACGCTGTCATTGGCGGCCAAAGCCATCAGTCTGGTGACAAGCAGGCTGTGGTCAGTCACGGATGGGGGGTCTCTTGCAGGTGGACATCATACGTCATGACTGATCGTTTCCAGACAGGCGCGCGCATCCTGAAGAAAGAAGTCGATGGCGGTATCGTGGGCGCAGACGCAGCATAATACATCATGGGGTTCGTGCGCAGAGCGCAGATAGATCCGCAGATGATCGCGCGTTGCAACAAACACTGTCCTGGCAGCGCCGTCGCCGATTGCAGGCTCGCGGTCTGTGCCAAAGGCCAGCGCGGCCTCGGCACACAGCGAATCCAGACCTTCGCGGCGGAATGTCGTTTTGGCATTGGTGATCAGGACCATCTGCGTCGACAAATCCGCAAAGGCGAGCGTTTCGCAGCCCGGATGTCTGTCGTGCAATCTGTCCAGCGCCTCGGCGACCATTGGTTCTGTCCATTGCTTTTGCCAAGGCCCTGATTAGGGCGATTTCCGAAGACGGGAAAGACCCGCCGCGAGGCGTTTACGAAGATGCGCGGACCTGATCGTCCGTTTCAGATGCGCGAATTTGCGGTGTGTCGTGCATCCGCTGCACGCGGCGCGGCATGATCGTTGCGCGCACGGGGTCTGGGATCGCGGTGCCATTGGCGATATTGTAAAGCGGCCGGTCGGTGCGTGCCGCGACCTTGGTCAGGTTTTCGATCATGTCGATCAGATGGGTGACAAAAGGGCCTGCACCGCTTGCGTTCCATTTGTCGTAATCATCGCCCGCCTGCAACGCCTGAACCAAAGAGATCGGGAAACTGGCCGCGAACTGCCCGTCCGTTTCAAGTCGTACCCGCTGCAACACGCGGCGACGGTCCTTATCGCTGATCAGCTTGTCATAGCGGGTGATCAGCAGGATGGAAAAATCACGCAGGGCATCGGGCATCATTGCCCAGACAGCCGCCTCTGACTGACGCCAAGCCTGGGTTGCATGGGTGCACCAGATCACGGCGTCCACCTCGGGCAGCATCCGTTCCCAGACTTCGGACGACATATTGGGGTCGGAAATTCCCGGAAAATCGATCAGATCGCAAAGGTCCAGAATATCGCATTCCATGAACAGCCGGATCACATGGGTTTGTGCGACCGGAATCGATTCAAGCCGGTCCAGCGACACCGGTTCGGTGCTGCCGTCCACCAGTACGCGGTAAGCTGGCGTGTGGCCATAAGACATCCACACCGGCGCAAGACGTGTCGCCGTTACCTTTTCCGGCAGCGGGCGCGCCCCCAGCAGCAGGTTGGACAAGGTGCTTTTGCCCGCGCTGAATTCACCCATCAGTGCGATCCGGGGTTTGCGGGGCAGGTGTGCGTCGGTCATTGGTCGGGTCCTTGCGGCGCGGCATGTGTCTGCGCGGTCAGTTCGTCGATGATATAGTCGAATATTTCGGCGCGTTCCTGCTGCGCGGTGATCCCGAAAATATCCTTCAGATCATCAAGGTGAAGGCTGGATTTTTCGCTGATGTCGGTCAGCAGGGCGCGCTGTTCGTCCAGAAATTCGCGCAATTCGCGTTCGGCCATGGCGCGGATGTCCATGGTCTGGCGATCCTTGAGTTCTGCGGTAATGGGGGCGGTTTCCGCCTCGATCAGGTCATAGAATCCACTGGCAAAGGCGCGATAGCCTTTGCGCCGTTTCCACCAGCCTTTCCACCACGACGTCTGCAGATCAAGCGCGATGGTCTGACCCAGCGTGACAGGGGCGGGAATGTCGGGGGCGGCAGGTGGCGTGATCTTGAAGTTTTCAACAGCCACCCCGAACGCCGCGCGATAGGTTTCCGACAGATCATCAGAGGCTGCGGCAAACACTTGGTCACAGGCCATTGTCGCGTTGCGCCGCATCACCTGATAGCTGGTGCGCAGCAATATCCGCAGCCCATCGGGGCTATATTGCCAGACCTCGTCTTCGCCCCTGCTTTCAAGATGTTGTAGCAAGGATTCAAGCGCACGGTCCAAAAACCGTCGATGCGATTGGTCGACCCGCGATCCAAACTGCTGGAACACGCTGTCCAGGCGGTCATTGAGCTGGTTGATCTGCGTCTGAGCGATCCTGTCCAGGCGCTGGACCAGCTGGTTATGCGGCATCACTGTGACCGTGTCACCCTCCAGACGCATCGACACGATGGACGATGACGCCCGCACGCCGCCAATAAGATTCAGCGCCCGTTTGCGCGCCGCGGTCAGGATTTCTGCACCCGGTCCGTCGGTGATGCGGTCAGATATCGCGCCGAACAATGCGGGCAAACCTGACAGATGCCAGACCAGTTCCTTGGTCCCCATGTCCGCCGTCTGCGCGCTGAGCGAGGCTTCGGCCCAGTTGAACATTGCTTCGGCGCTATCCGCGACGATGGCGTCCAGATTATCCCCCAATGCGATATTTGCCCAATAGGCGCTGCCAAAAATCAACTCAGGCGTTTCGGGGCCGTTATTGTCGATCAGCGTCTGCAAAATGCTGTCGCGGATTTCGGGGACCTGTTCGGCGGGATTGGCCAACTCGTCGATCCGGTTGACGAAAATCACGACCTCTCGGGATTTGACGTTCGAAATCAGACGGATCAGCCCCATGTCCATGGAACTCAGCGCCTGATGCGCCGATAGCACGACCACGCAGATGCGGCTGTCGCGCAATGCGTTGATGGTGATCTGTTCGCGCATCATGAAGGTGTCGTTCACGCCCGGCGTATCGCGCAGGCATAGCGGCATCGGGATTGTTGCGGCGGTCAGATAAATGTCGGCAGATTTGGTGATATCGGCAAAACGACCCTGTTGGCCTGATGCGTCAAGATCGTCAAAGTCATCGCCCATACAGACATAACGCTGCACCAAGTCGTCATTCAGTTCGGCGTAATTATGTTTTTGACCCAACAAAAGTTCGAATTTGCGACCAAGGCGGCGCTTGGTCTTGTCGCGCATTTCGGCGATTTGCAGGCGGATTTTCTCCATCTCTTCGTCGGCACCGGCCCGCGCGGATAATTCGCCGATGCGTCCGCCATTCTCGATCAGATGATCCCATTCGTCCTTGTTGAAAAACTGGAAGGTCGCGGTCGGCGCATCCGCGGGCAAAGCCGCGTTCAGGTGCAGCGACGTGACCACAGATGTCCAGGGGTTCACGTCCGCAGGCAGCAGATCAGGGCGGCCGACCATCGCATTCACCAGCGATGTCTTGCCGGCTTTGATCTGGCCGATCATCGTGATGCTGGGCTCGAATGAGCGCAATTGTTTGATCAGCTTTGCAGATTTCTTTTCACTATCCTGACCACCCAGTTTGACGACATCTTGCAATGTCGCCTCCAGGTCGGCGATTTCGGCATGAAACAGGTCCAGCTTTTCCAGACCCAAACGCATGAATGGGTGATGTGCTGCCGGGACTTTGTAGCCGCCCACTTTTGCCAGCTCTTCCATCTTCATTCGGTTCCGTCCTTGGTAACGCGGTTCTTGCACCTTTTGCGGGAGTGCGCCCCAGCCCAAAATCACGCGGCAAAGCGTGTTTTATTACTGTTATGGAAACAAAATCACACCGCTTAACTATGACGGCACCGGCGCCGGTCATTCAACATCTTGTACCGCTCAAGCTGCAAGATGATCCTGCAGCTCGCGCTTTACCTGCAACAACAGGCTGACGGCTTCGATCACGGCACTGTCGCGCCGTTCCATCTGCATAAGCTGCGCAAGGTCCGCCGCATCAAGAACGGTTGCACGCAGATTCTGCAGCAACGGGTCACTATCGCTGTCGTTGCAGGATAAGTAATTGCACAACCATAGCAATTGTTCAACGGTCTGCGCCATAACCTTGGCGTGCATATCCCGGTCGCCTGATTGTGCCAGCTGCAACAGCGCCACACCTTGTTGAGCGATATGGTCGTGCGCAGTCTGATAGGCGGCTATGCCTGCCGAAGTCGGGGGTGGGGCAGGCCGGGTGGCGGCCTGTTTTGGCGGTCGCGCTTTGCCCAAATCGTGCCGTGCGGGCGCCGCTTGTGGTGCGATCACTGGCGCAGGCGCGCGTGCTGCGGCTGCTTCGGGGTGCTGGGCCAGCAGCATGTCGGCGGCGTCCACGGCTGATTGCTTGCCAGATGCGACCTGTTTCAGGACGGCGGTGATCAGGGCCAACCCGCCACTGGCGCGCATCTTGTCCTTGTCGACTGACCCGTCAGCCCTGCGCGCGGCGATGGCGTCCTGTGTTGCGATGGCAAGGATCTGGTTGAAATCGTCGCGCGCCAAAGCGTTCGCCCGCGCCAGTACGCCGTCAAGCTGCCCGTTCGCACGTAAAATGTCGGCCTTGGTGATCATCAGAAACCCGTGATCCTTGATCAGGTCGGGCATCTGCGCCCAGACCCGCTGGTCATGCGCATCAAACGACTGGCTGCACCACAAAACCACATCGGTCCGCTTGGCAGCCCATAGGCTGGCGCGTTGCAGTGCTGCGGCATCATCGGGCGCGACGACTTCGAGCAGCGAAATTTTTCCCAGCGCAGGCAGGGGCAATTGCATTTCGACAAAGACGGGGGCAAGTGCCGTGATCCGGCGCAGGTCATCACCGTTGACCGTGGTCTTGGTCCCGTCCGCTAAGGTGCAGATGATGCAAGGTGCTGCGCCATAGGTCAGTTCCAGCGTTGGCAGGCGCAGGTCGGTCGGCACCACATCAGTTCCGACCAGCAGGTTAAGCAACAATGATTTGCCGGTTTGCGGCTGGCCCAAAAGACCAAGGCGGACAGGTTTCGTGATCCGCGCCAGCAGCGTTTCGGCGCGGGCCTGAACCTGCGCGGGCAAACGCCCCGATGCCATCGCCCGCGTCAGGTCTTGCTGCACGCGGGTGAACGGTGATTGCGTAGACATCAACTGCCTCTGGCCGCGAATTTTGCGGGTGGCGTGGTGTCATCAACGGCGGCCGTCGCTGCGGCTATGCCTGCTGCTATGTCCACGACGCGGGTCGTGGTGGGCGTGGGCGCATCCACATGGCCCGCAGGCTTGGGGCGCACGGCACGGATCACCGGCTTGTTGTGGTTCAGCTTGATCACCGAAAAGGTGCAATTGTCCTGATCGGGATCGGCCAGTGCTTCGATGGCTTCCAAAAGATAGCCTGCAATTTCGGCCGCTTTCTTGCGGCGGTATTTATGCAGGATGCGCTGGATCTGTGCATCGTCAAGATATTGCAGCCCGTCGCTGGACACCACAATGATATCACCCACATCCAGCCTGAAAGGCGTCTTGGGGCAGTCCGATTTGGCAACGCGGTCGCCAAGGATTACCGAGGTCAGGCAATTGCGATCTGGATGGTTCTTGCCCACCGCCGGATCAAGAAGACCTGATTGCACCATGAAATCAATCTGAGGTGCCAAAGAATGATCTTCGTTCAGCTGCCGCAACTGGCCATTGCGGAAATGATACAGCGGGGAATCCCCGATCGACATCCAGAACATGCGATCTTCGACAATGACAATCGACACCAGCGTGGCACCCATGCCGCGTGTTTCGGGGTGCTGGGTCACATGGTCGCGCATGACATCATTGGCGTTCACCGCCGCTGCTGTCAGGTATTGCGGGATCTCGGTTTCGAAATCGGAAAAATACGCGCTTTGGAATTTCAGCTCGCTGAATACCTCTGTCACGACGATCTTGCTGGCGACGTCACCGGCAGCATGACCACCCATGCCATCGGCTAGCACCACGACACCGCTGTCTGCGCCAAAGGGGAAATCTGTGACGATGGCGTCTTCCTGATAATCGCGGCCGCCCTGACAGATCGCCGAAGCAACGTCAAAGCGCGGTTCAGGCGATCGCCACATCGTCGCCCTCCTCGGTTGCGCCATCCGCCCAGTTGAAGGATCTGTCGCAAAGCGCCACAAACCGCAGCACGGTTTCCCCGATGCGGATCACATCACCGGTTTTGATCGTTTCGTTGCTGATCACGGGTTTGTCGTTCAGCCGCACGATGTTCGACTTGCCGCCGTGGCCGAGCAGGAATTCCTTGCCGTCGGTGTCATAGACGATGGCGGCATGGTTGCTGCGCGAAATCGCAGTATCCCCGAAATCAAGCTGGATGGCTTGGTCGTCGCCGCGTCCTATTGGGTTCATCCCCGCCATCAACGCAAAGCTTTCGCCGCGCCCGGGGCCTGCGGCGACAACAATCCAGCCCACTGGAAACTTGGCGCGCTGGGTTGCCACAACCTTTGGCGCATCGTTGAACAGATCGACAACAGACCCATCGGATTTGTCAAACCCGATCAGCCGTGTCTTGGTCCGGCGCGACCGTGCGGGCGACCGGGCCGCCGCCGCCGAGGCCAGCGCAGGCGACGGTTTTGGCAAAATGGGGGCCGTGTCCGGCAGCGCGGTTGATCCGTCGTCGTTGTCCATGTCCCAGATGTTGACCGCAGGTGCCTGCACAGATGGCGCATCTGCGGGCCGCGTCTTGGCGTTGACGTTGGTGAGCATGGCATTCACTTCTGGTGACAATTCATCGCCGCGCAGGCGCGGATCGATGGGGTCATGCTGGGGTTCTTCGATCTTTTCTTCGGGGGCTGCCGCAGTCTCTGCCGCAGTCTCGGCCTCGGCCTGTGCCTGTTTTTTGCCAATAAGATCACGAATAAACTTCATGGTTCAGACCTTTCCAATTGCCAATGCACGCCCCATCCGGGAAAGTTTCCTGCCCTCATTCCGCGGCATCGGCATAGTCGAGCGATGCCACCCACATGCTGCCACCACGTTGCACTGCGAACATGAGACGGTTTGTCCCGTTTGCGATTTCGCGGTCCAGTATCGCGATCAAAGCGTCGCGCGTGTCGAGTGTTTCCGCTGTCGGGATGTAGGATGTGACGATGTCACCTTCCTGTAACCCGCTGCGCAAAGCTGAGGGCACGTTTGTCGCCACCGTCTGCCACGTCTGATCGGTAAACCGCGTCTCAAAGATAACGCCGTTGGATAGAAACACACTCTGCACGACAGGCAGGCGCAACTGGCGCGCGATCCGTTCCTCGGTCGTGGGGTTCATTGTGCCGAAGGTCACGTCCAGATTGCCTGTTGCGCCCAACGGATCGTTGCCTGCGCGCAAGATGGCAGGAATGTCGCTGATCGCGTTCACATCCACGCCGTTCACATCGGTGATGACCAGTCCAGCTTGCGCCCAAACAGGTGCGCCCGGTGCGACCGCCGCGATGATGTTCGACGCGCCATCTGCCCCTGCAAAGGGGATAGCGACGGTCCAGCTGACCGTGACAGGGGGTGGCGAAACCTCGTTGCCTGGCACGATGGCCGCGATATCCACGACAGGGCCGGTGCCAACGGCATCAACCGTGTCGGGGGTATCGGGCAAGGTGACGGCGGCGATATCCGTTTCGGCTGCGGGGCGTTGGTCTGCGATCTCTGGCAAGGTGGCTGTTACATCTGGTTCCGGCACAGGCTGGGGCATGTCTGCGGGCACGGAAAGCGGCTCTGCCGCTGCGATGTCTGCGTCAGGCAGGACCGGCGTCGTTTCGGCGGAATCATCGCGCACAGGTGCCGCCCGGTCATCGCTGATCGTCGCGATCTGGGTATCCGCGGCAGGTGTGCTGGTTATTTGGGGCGCGCTGACCGGCGCCGTGACAGAGGCTGTAGCAGCGGTTGGTGCTGTGACAGGATCTGCACTTGGGCTGTTCAAGAAGACGCCAGCCGCCACCAACAGCGTGGCAACCGCCACGGACCCTAACAGCAGCGGCATTTTCGACTTTGGCTTGTTTGCCTGTGGCACGCCGGTTTTCGTTTGCGGCACCCCGATCTTGAGAGGTGTCACATTGTCCTGCGCGCTATCCATCATGTCGAGCCAGGCTTTGGCCGATTGTAAACGGTCCTTTGGTAAAATCTCGAGCGCCTTATCGATTGCGGCAAGGAAAGGCGCGTCATAGCCCGTGATGCGCCCGGCCAGTTTGGTATAAGGGTCCGGATCGCCCGAGGCGATTGCGGCAAGTCGGGCTTGGGAATTGGGCGGGACATCCTTGGCGATCAGATGATGGAATGTCGCTGCAAGAGCATAAAGATCACTGCTTGGCCCTTGATCGGACCCTGCGATATAAAATTCCTGCGGTGAATAGCCGTCCTTGACCACACGCAGGGCAGACAGCACGCGGCTTTGCTTGGTGGCTTCTTCGCGGGCGGCCCCGAAATCAATCAGCACCGGATGCATGTCTTTGCCGATCAGGATGTTGTCGGGCGAAATATCGCGGTGCAAGATGCCTTGGTCATGGATGAAGCCAACGGCATCCAGCATATCTTTCAGCATCGCCTTGATCTGGGCGGGGGTCAGGCCGTGTTTGGGGTCTTCGATCGTATCAAGCAGATCGCGCCCTTCGACGAAATCAAGCGCCATATAGGCCGTGTCATTGTCTTCGAACACCTGATGCACCCCGACGATATTGGGGTGGCTTAACTTGGCCAGGCTGCGCGCCTCTTGCACGAACAGGCGGACGATGGATTTCAGCTCGTTTTGATGCGCGCGTGAACGGGCCTGCACGATATAACGGCTGCGCCGACAGAACGCGCCGGGAAAACATTCCTTGATCACGATCTTGCGGTCCAGACTGTCCCGCGCCAGATAGGTGATCCCGAAACCGCCCGCATTCAGAAAGCTGTCGATGACATACTGCCCGTGCAGCAGCTTGGTGCCGGGCTTGAGCTCGTCGACAAAGCTGTCCTTGTCATCTGCATTGTCGTGCATCAGCGGTTTCGCCATTGTGATTTCCAGCCTTCGAAACGCAACGGCAGGACGCCGCGCGCCTGCCTGCGGTATGTGGTCTCATTCAATTTGGGCCAAAAAGTGACGTTAACTTGTTGTTTGGTTGCCCGTAATCCTGTCGTTTCGACCGGATTGTTCAGGGAATTCGAAACAGTATCGGCGCTATTTCCGGTGAAAAGCGGCGTTTTTACGGGAAACAGCAGCTTTTGGCACTCGGTCCCTGCCTTTGGCGGAAAGTGACGAATATTGCAGTATCTGCCACAAATTTGTGCATCATTTCCGGCCAAGCACCGCTGCCGTGCCGCGCGATTAGAATGGTGTCGGGCCGATTCCGTATAGCACCACGCGCCATCCGCATGATTCTACCCCAGATCGCAGGGCTATCGCGGCTTGTGGACCGATGCACAAAGATGCAGCATCCGATGAAAGGTCGGAGGCTTGCATGACAAAGGTTTTCATCAACGGGTTTGGCCGGATCGGGCGGACGCTGCTGCGCGCGCATGCATTGGGATATGGTCCCGCAGTGGATATCGTCGGTATCAACGACATGGCGCAAAGTGATCTTTGCGCCCATCTGTTCGCCTATGACAGCGTTTTTGGTCCCTTTCCCGGGCAGGCGGAATTGCGCGGTGATCGTCTTGTCATCAACGGCAAGGCGATCCCGATCTATCAGACCGACAATGTTGCATCGTTGGATCTGGCGAATGTCGATGTGCTGCTGGAATGCACCGGTAAGGCCGACACCCGCCCCGTGGCCGAGGCGGGTTTGCGTGCGGGCGCGTCCCGTGTTCTGATCTCTGGCCCATCGGCTGCGGCGGATATCACGATCGTGCTGGGGGCAAATGATCATCTGCTGGCGCATCAACCTATCGTGTCGAACGCATCCTGCACCACCAACGCGCTGGCGCCGCTGGTGCGGCTGATCGACGATCATTGGGGGCTGAAAACCGGCTGGATGACGACGATCCACTGCTACACCGGCAGCCAGCCCACGATTGATGCGCCGCGCGGGGATTTCCTGCGCAGCCGTGCGGCTGGCCTGTCGATGGTGCCGACAACGACATCTGCACAGCGTCTTTTGGGCGATGTCCTGCCGCAGATTGCGGGCCGGATCGAGGCGGCGGCGGTGCGTGTGCCTGTCGCGTCCGTCTCTGCCATCGACCTTGCGGTCGTGGTGCGCGATACGCCCGACCGCGCTGGCTTGCACGATCTGTTGCGCGCCCAGACCGGCGTGATCGGCCATACCGACAAGCTGCTGGTGTCATCGGATCTGCGCGCGCGGCCCGAAAGCCTGATCGTTTCCCTGCCGGAAACCCGCGTCACCCAAGGCGGGATGCTCCGTGTTTTCGGTTGGTACGACAATGAATGGGGTTTTTCCTGCCGGATGCTGGATATGGCCGCGCGGATGGGGTGACTTTGTGCGATCCGGCCCAATGCTGTCTCGGATCAGCGCACGGTACTGGGTCTTTTACTTCGGACTGTGCGGGTCTAGGTAGCCAGCAACCAACACAAAGGCTGTCCCATGACCGCAATCGTTTCCGTCAAGAACCTTCGCAAATCCTATGCTGGCGGGTTCGAGGCGTTAAAATCCGTCAATCTGGAGATCGCAGAAGGCGAGATCCTTGCCCTGCTTGGCCCCAATGGCGCGGGCAAGACCACGCTGATTTCGACGATCTGCGGGATCACGTCGCCCACATCGGGGACTGTGACAGTGGGTGGCCATGACACCCAGAAAGATTACCGCGCCGCGCGTGCCATGATCGGGCTGGTGCCACAGGAAATCAGCCTTGAACCGTTCGAGACGGTCAGAGCCTCGGTCCAGTTTTCGCGCGGCTTGTTCGGCAAACCCCGCGATGATGGCAAGGTGGATGAAATCCTTGCCCAATTGTCGCTGGACGACAAGAAGGACAGAAAGATCATGACGCTGTCCGGCGGCATGAAACGCCGCGTGCTGATCGCCAAGGCGCTGGCGCATGAACCGCGCGTCTTGTTTCTGGACGAACCCAGCGCGGGCGTCGATGTCGAATTGCGCAAGGACATGTGGGCAGTCGTCGCAGGGCTGAAAGCATCTGGCGTGACCATCATCCTGACCACGCATTATATCGAAGAGGCCGAAGCGATCGCCGACCGTGTCGGCATCATCGCCAAAGGTGAAATCCTGCTGATTCAGGACAAGGCCGAATTGATGGCGCAGATGGGCAAGAAACAGCTGCGCATCGATCTGGCGGCACCCGCAGCCGAGATACCCGCCGCGCTGGCCAAATACGCCCTGCACCGCGCACCGGACGGGCAAAGCCTGACCTATACCTATGATACCAAGGGGCCGCGCACCGGCATCACCACCTTGTTGAATGATCTGCAAAACGCCGGTTTGCAGATGAAAGATTTGCAGACGCAACAAAGCAGCCTCGAAGACATCTTTGTCGGTCTGGTAAAGGAAGAATGATGAACCTCAACGCAGTCAAGACGATCTATGTGCATGAAATGCGCCGGTTCCAGCGCACGATCATGCAGTCGCTGGTGTCGCCGGTGCTGTCCACCTCGCTGTATTTCGTGGTCTTTGGTGCCGCCATCGGCAGCCGGATCGATCAGGTCGAAGGTGTCAGCTATGGCGCCTTTATCGTGCCGGGGCTGATCATGCTGTCGGTGATGACACAGGCCACATCCAACGCCAGTTTCGGCATCTACTTTCCCAAATTCACCGGCACGATCTATGAATTGCTGTCAGCCCCCGTCAGTTTTCTGGAAATCGTGGCAGGCTATGTGGGGGCGGCGGCAACCAAGGCGCTCTTCATCGGGATCATCATTCTGGTGACGGCGTTTTTCTTTATCGACATCCAGATCGCGCATCCGTTTGCGATGCTGGCGCTGCTGGTGCTGACCTGTATCAGCTTTTCTTTGCTGGGCTTTATCATCGGCATCTGGGCGGGCAACTTTGAACAATTGCAGCTGATCCCGTTGTTGGTGATCACGCCTTTGGTATTTCTGGGTGGATCGTTTTATTCGATCACCATGCTGCCGCCGGTCTGGCAGGCGATCACCCTGTTCAATCCGGTGGTGTACCTGATCAGCGGGTTTCGGTGGTCGTTCTTTGGCGTGGCGGATGTCAGCATCGGCATGTCTATGCTGGCGATCACCGTGTTCACCACGGGCTGTCTTGCCTTCATCTGGTGGATTTTCCGCACCGGTTGGCGCATTCGGCAGTGACCATCTGTGGACCTTGCGGGGGGCGGGGATCGGTTTAAGTATATGGGCATGAAATATATCCCCTTTACCAAGTCCGCCCCGTTCGTCGCCGTGATCCGCCTGCAAGGCGCGATCAGCAATTCCGGCCGTGGGCTGGATGACCCCGGCCTTGCGCCGGTAATCGAAAAAGCATTCAGCAAGGGCAAGCCTGCCGCTGTCGCGCTGGAAATCAACTGTCCAGGCGGGTCGCCCGTGCAATCATCCTTGATTGCATCGCGCATCCGGCGGCTGGCGGATGAAAAGAAAATCCCCGTTTTTGCCTTTGTCGAGGACGTGGCAGCCTCTGGCGGGTATTGGCTGGCCTGCGCTGCGGACGAGATTTTCATCGACGCATGTTCGATCACCGGGTCCATCGGCGTCATCAGCGCGGGTTTCGGCGCGCATGAGGCGATTGACCGCTATGGGATCGAACGGCGGGTGCATACCGCGGGCAAATCCAAAAGCCTGCTGGACCCGTTCAAGCCGCAGAACCCCGCCGATGTCAAAAAGCTCAAAGGCTGGTTGGACGATCTGCACGCCACCTTCATCGCCTATGTGAAATCACGGCGCGGTCTGAAACTGTCCGACGATCCCGACCTGTTCACCGGCGAGGTGTATATCGGCCAGAAAGGTATCGACGCGGGGCTGGTGGATGGTATCGGCCATCTGGCCCCCGTTATGAAAGCGCGCTTTGGCGATAAGGTAAAGTTCCGCCGCTATGGCCAGCGCAAACCGCTGCTCGCGCGGTTTGGGGCGCAGATCGTCGATGATTCCATCGCGGTGATCGAGGAACGTGCGGCCTATGCGCGGTTCGGCCTATGATCGTCAAATCGGTTTTCCTGTTTCTGGCCTTCATGGTTGTGCTGGGCATTTTCGGCAAATGGCGGTTTCCCGGGCAAAAGACGCTTGCGGCGGCGAAATGCCCTAAATGCCGGCGGTTCCGTATCGGCAAGGGACCATGCGTATGTGAAAAGGGCAGGCCGTGAAAGCATTGGTAACAGGCGCAGGCGCGCGGCTCGGGCAGGCGATGGCGATCTATCTGGGGCAGCGCGGCTATGACGTGGCGGTGCATTATGCGGGGTCGCAGGCGGGCGCGCAGGATACTGTCGCGCAATTGCACGCGCTGGGGCGGCAGGCCGTGGCGCTGCAGGCCGATCTGCTGGATGAAGATGCGACCGCCGCATTGGTGGGCCGCGCGCGTGATGCGCTGGGCGGGCCTTTGACCTGTCTGGTCAACAATGCATCAATCTTTGAGCATGACACGATCCATTCCGCCACCAAGACCAGCTGGGACCGGCACATCGGGTCGAATCTGCGCGCACCTTTCGTGCTGACCCAATGCTTTGCGGCCCAGGCGCCCAAGGCGCAGACCGATGCCATAGGCGAACCTTTGGCGCAGGCTTTGGTCGTCAACATGATCGACCAGCGCGTGCAGAAACTGACCCCTGAATTCATGACCTATACCATCGCCAAGATGGGTCTGTGGGCGATGACGCGGACCACGGCGCAGGCGCTGGCCCCTGATGTACGGGTCAATGCCATCGGTCCGGGGCCGACCTTGCAAGGCGCGCGGCAATCGGCAGAGCATTTCACGCGCCAGCGTGCGGCGACAGTTTTGCAACGTGGCGCCAGCCCTGCAGAGATTTGCGCAGCCTTGGGATATTTCCTTGATGCGCCGGACGTGACAGGGCAAATGCTGGCCGTTGATGGGGGCCAGCATCTGGCCTGGCAGACCCCTGATGTGCTGGGCGTCGAGTAGGGCGCGCCAAAAGTTACACACCGGTATTGTCTGCGTTCACGAAAAAGTCACAATTTGCCATTTTTTCAATACGTTAAGGGATGGTTCATAAAAATTTCCAATAAAAACAAAGCCTTGAAAAATTGCCTAATTTTTAAGCAAAGCGACGAAGTGGGCTGGAAACAAGGATAATTTCCGTAAACCAGCAGTTCGTCCACCGACTTATCCACAGAAACGGTGGATGTCTTTTCTCTTGTCCCTGCCGCGTTACCATTGCAGCGCCGCTAGAATCAAAGAAGCCCGCGTATGACCGATAACGGACCCCCAACTGCGCGCACCGGATATGACGTGATCCACGGCTATCTGCGCAGCCTTGATTCCTCGCCGGGGGTGTACCGGATGCTGGATGCGGATAGCCGTGTTCTGTATGTGGGCAAGGCCCGCAACCTGCGCGCACGGGTCAGTAATTATGCGCGCCCCGGCCCGCATTCGCCGCGCATCGCGCGGATGATTTCGGAAACCGCGTCGATGATGTTTCTGACGACGCGGACGGAAACCGAAGCCCTGTTGCTCGAACAAAACCTGATCAAGCAGCTGAAGCCGCGTTACAACGTGCTTTTGCGCGACGACAAAAGCTTTCCCAATATCCTTGTGACCAAGGATCATGATTTCCCGATGATCCGCAAACACCGCGGCGCGAAAAGCCAGAAAGGGGATTATTACGGCCCCTTCGCCGGTGCCGGTGCGGTCAATCGCACGCTGTCGCAGTTGCAGCGTGTGTTTTTGCTGCGCAATTGTTCGGACAGCGATTTTGAAACCCGCACGCGCCCCTGCCTGCAATACCAGATCAAGCGGTGTTCCGGCCCCTGCTGCGGGATGATCAGCAAGCCGGATTATGCCTTGTCCGTGAAAGAGGCCGAGAATTTTCTGCAAGGCCGCACCAAGGGTATTCAAGAAGCCTTGGCCACCCAGATGCAGGCCGCCAGCGAAGAGATGCTGTTCGAACGCGCCGCGGCGCTCCGCGACCGGATCAAGGCGCTGACGCAGGTGCAATCGGCGCAGGGCATCAATCCGCAGAATACGGCAGAGGCTGATGTCATTGCGCTGCACACCGATGGCGGGCAGGCCTGTGTGCAGGTGTTCTTCATCCGCGCCAACCAGAACTGGGGCAATCACGATTATTACCCCCGCATCAGTGGCGAAGAGGATATGGCCGAAGTGATGGAGGCTTTCGTCGGCCAGTTTTACGCAGGCCGCGAACCGCCGCGCATGTTGATCCTGTCGCATGGTTTGGACAATGACGATCTGATGGCCGCCGCCTTGGCCGAAAAGGCGGGTCGCAAGATCGAGATCGTGGTCCCCCAGCGCGGCGAAAAGGCCGAATTGGTGCAGAACGCCCTGCGCAATGCCCGCGAAAGCCTGGCGCGCAAGATGTCGGAAACCGCGACGCAATCGCGCCTGTTGAAAGGGCTGGCAGAGGCGTTTGATCTGCCCAAGGTGCCGCAGCGCATCGAGGTGTACGACAACAGCCATATTCAAGGCGCGCATGCTGTCGGCGCGATGGTCGTGGCGGGGCCTGACGGGTTCGACAAGAACCAGTATCGCAAGTTCAACATCCGCGGCGAAGACCTGACCCCCGGCGATGATTTCGGAATGATGAAAGAGGTGCTGACCCGTCGTTTCCAACGCCTGATCAAGGAAGACCCTGACCGCAGCACTGGCACATGGCCTGACCTGTTGCTGATCGACGGCGGCCAAGGGCAGGTATCCGCCGTGCGCCAGATCATGGATGACATGGGCGTCAGCGACATCCCGATGGTCGGCGTGGCCAAGGGGCTGGACCGCGATGCAGGCAAAGAGGAATTCCACCGCACTGGCAAACCGGTCATGGCGCTGCGCCATAATGATCCGGTGCTGTATTTCATCCAGCGCATGCGCGACGAGGTTCACCGTTTCGCCATCGGCACCCACCGTGCGAAACGGTCCAAGGCGATCGGGGCCACACCGCTGGATGATGTACCGGGTGTCGGGGCGACACGCAAACGTGCGCTTTTGGCGCATTTCGGATCGGCCAAGGCGGTTGCCCGCGCCAATCTGGCGGATCTCAAGGCCGTGGATGGTGTGTCGGCGAATATGGCGCAGGTGATCTACGATTATTTCCACGAGCAGGGATAAAAACTTTTCTGCCTCCGGCGGGGATATTTTGGCTCGGAAGATGGGGGTGCTGGTGTCTTGTGCAAAGCCGGTTTAATGTGACGCCATCATGCTGTCTGTACCCAATATATTGACGATCCTGCGACTGGCCGCGGCACCCGGTGTTGTGATCATGTTTCTTTATTTTCATCGTCCTGCCGCCGATTGGTTCGCGCTGATCCTGTTCGTGACTGCGGCGCTGACCGATTTTCTGGACGGTTATCTGGCCCGCCGCTGGAAACAGGAAAGCAAGCTGGGTGCGATGCTGGACCCGATCGCCGACAAGGCGATGGTTGTGATCGCGCTTTTGGTCATCACCGGGTTTTCCGGCATGGACCCGTGGATCCTGTTGCCCGCCACCGTGATCATGTTCCGCGAGGTTTTCGTGTCGGGCCTGCGCGAATTTCTGGGTGATACCGCGGGCCTGCTGAAGGTCACGCAACTGGCCAAGTGGAAAACCACCGCGCAGATGGTCGCCATCGCGATCCTGTTCGCCAAGGGTGCTTTTGAGCATTATCACGGGGTCCAGGCGCTATCGACATTTGTAACCTGGTGGGTCGGGATCATCGCGCTTTGGATTGCGGCCATTCTGACCTTGCTGACGGGGTGGGATTATTTCCGCAAGGCGCAACCATATCTGGTGGGGGGACCGGTACAATGAACGTGATGTATTTCGCCTGGGTCCGCGAACGGATCGGCGTGCCGCAAGAAAACGTGCAGACCAAGGCCGCGACGGTTGCTGATCTTGTTGCCGAACTTGTCGCGCGCGAGGATCGTTATGCCGCTGCTTTTGCCGATATCAGCGCGCTGCGCGTTGCGGTGGATCAGGAACTGGCGGATTTCGATGCCCCGCTTGCCGGTGTGCGCGAGGTTGCGTTTTTTCCGCCGATGACGGGCGGCTGATGCAGGTCCGCGTGCAACAGGCCGCCTTTGACCCCGGGGCGGAATTGGCCGGTTTCGCCGTGGGGCGTCGTGATATCGGCGCAATCGTGAGTTTCACCGGCGTCGTGCGCGATACATCGGGCGATTTGCGCCATATGATGATCGAACATTACCCCGGCATGACCGAGCGCGCGATCACCGGCATTCTGGATCAGGCCGTGGCGCGTTGGTCGCTTGCCGATGCGCTGGTGATCCACCGCTTTGGCGCCTTGGAACCGGCAGCACCGATCATGATGGTGGCCACCGCCGCCGCCCACCGGGCCGAGGCCTTTGCCGCCGCTGATTTCCTGATGGATTATCTCAAATCCCGTGCGCCGTTCTGGAAAAAGGAAGTTACTTTGTCAGGTGCCGCATGGGTTGCGGCGAAAGATGCTGACGAGGCCGCGCTAAACCGCTGGTGAACGTGCAAGTGCTGCGCAGGCGGCGTGGCGTGGGCAGGGTGTGACATGGTTGTTGATCAGCCCCGTTGCTTCGAGGAAGGCATAGACGATTGTTGGCCCGCAGAATTTGAACCCTGCTTTTTTCAGGTCTTTGGACATCTGCATCGACAGGGCGGATTGCGTCGGCATTGCGCTGCGGTCGGCCAGGGTTGTCTGTAAGGGCGCGCCATCCACATAGGCCCACAGGAAGCTGGCAAAGCCTTGCGCGGCTTCGATCCGTTGCCAGGCGCGGGCATTGGTGATCGTGGCCTCGATCTTGCCGCGGTGGCGGATGATGCCGGGATCGGCCAGCAGACGGCGCACGTCATCCTCGCCCCAACCCGCGATGATGTCAGGGTCGAATCCTGCAAAGGCCGCGCGGAAATTATCGCGCTTTTTCAGGATCGTGATCCAGGACAGCCCCGCCTGAAACCCGTCCAGCACCAGTTTTTCCCACAAGGCACGGCTGTCATATTCGGGCACGCCCCATTCGGTGTCGTGATAGTCGATATAAATCGGGTCGGGTCCGGCCCAGTCGCAGCGTGCCATGATCGGCTCCCTTAAGGCTTTTTTAGCAGCATTGGTCCAAGGTGCAGCAGTCACTATGGATGAACAGGATGACGAAAGCCACGCTTTCCAGCACGGATATCGCCGATCTGCCTGTGGCCGATCCGCTGCTTTATGCCTTGGCCAGCCGGGACAGCGATGTCGTGGCGCTGGTGCGCGATGCGCTGGCGGCGGATCGGGCCAGTCTTGCGTTTCATCCGATTGTCACCACCGACCCTGTGCCGCAGATCGCCTTTCACGAAGGGCTGATCCGGCTGCATGACGACGCTGGGCGGATCATTCCGGCGGCGCATTTCATGGGGCTGGTCGAAGACACGGCCATGGGCCGCGAGATTGATTGCGTCAGCCTGACGCATGCGCTGCGGCACCTGCGGCGCAACCCCACCCTACGCCTGTCGATCAATCTGTCGGCGCGGTCGGTCGCGGATGGCGAATGGCGGCGCATTCTGGATGGGGGTTTGCGTGACCATGCCCGCCTCGGCGATAGGCTGATTTTCGAGATTAGTGAAACATCCGCCATGATGCTGCCCGATGTGATGATCCGGTTCATGGCCGAAATGCAGCCCAAGGGCGTGGCCTTTGCGCTGGACGGGTTCGGGGCCGGCATGACCGCGTTTCGCCATCTCAAGGATTTCTTTTTCGACCTTGTGAAGATCGACAAAGGCTTTGTGCGCGGCATTGACCAGAATCCCGATAATCAGGTGCTGGCCGAAGCGCTGATCACCGTGGCGCATCATTTCGAAATGTTCGCAATTGCCGATGGTGTCGAAACCGAGGAAGAGGCGGCATTTCTGCGCAGTATTGGTGCCGATTGCCTGCAAGGCTATCTTTACGGCGTGCCACGTTTCACTTTTTGACCGCAGCAGTGGCGCGCCCGAAATTGAATTGCCCTCTTTCCTGCAACCCAATAGCATGTCTGAAACGGGAGGAAGTGGGCTTGCGCCGGTCGGCGTGTAGGCCGCGCGTCCTTTCGGTGGCACAAACCTAAAGGAACTATTCCATGACCAATGTTGTTATCGCATCCGCAGCACGTACCGCTGTCGGCAGCTTCGGTGGCGCCTTTGCGACCACGCCCGCGCATGATCTTGGGGCGGCTGTCCTGTCAGAGGTTGTCTCCCGTGCAGGCATCGACAAATCCGAAGTGAGCGAGACGATCCTTGGTCAGGTCCTGACCGCAGCACAAGGCCAGAACCCCGCCCGTCAGGCGCATATCAACGCCGGTCTGCCGATCGAAGCTGCGGCCTGGAGCATTAACCAAGTTTGTGGGTCAGGTCTGCGCGCCGTTGCATTGGGCGCGCAACATATCCAGCTGGGCGATGCCGACATCGTGTTGGCGGGTGGTCAGGAAAACATGACGCTCAGCCCGCATGCTGCCTATCTGCGCGCGGGCCAGAAGATGGGCGATATGTCCTATATCGACACGATGATCCGTGACGGGCTGTGGGATGCGTTCAACAATTACCACATGGGCCAAACGGCGGAAAACGTGGCCAACCAGTGGCAAATCACCCGCGATATGCAGGATGCATTTGCCGTCGCATCCCAGAACAAGGCCGAAGCCGCGCAAAAGGCCGGCAAATTCGCGGATGAGATCATGGCGTTTACCGTCAAGACCCGCAAAGGCGATATCATCGTCGACCAGGACGAATATATCCGCCACGGTGCCACCATCGACGCGATGCAGAAACTGCGCCCCGCCTTTACCAAGGACGGGTCGGTCACGGCGGCCAACGCCTCTGGCCTCAACGACGGGGCCGCTGCAACCTTGCTCATGTCCATCGAAAACGCCGAAAAGCGCGGGATCGAACCGCTGGCGCGGATCGCGTCTTATGCCACTGCCGGGCTTGACCCGTCGATCATGGGTGTGGGGCCTGTCATGGCCAGCCGCAAAGCCTTGGCCAAGGCCGGGTGGAGCGTCGAAGACCTTGATCTGGTCGAGGCGAACGAGGCTTTTGCCGCACAAGCCTGTGCCGTGAACAAGGACATGGGCTGGGATCCTGCCATCGTCAACGTGAACGGCGGCGCCATCGCCATCGGCCATCCAATCGGCGCATCCGGCGCGCGCATCCTCAACACCCTGCTGTTCGAGATGAAGCGCCGCGATGCCAAGAAAGGTCTTGCCACGCTGTGCATCGGGGGCGGCATGGGTGTCGCGCTTTGCGTCGAACGGCTCTGATGACAGGGGCGGTCGGTTAACGGCCGCCCTGACGACAATAACAACAGGGAGGAGAAACTATGGGACGTGTGGCACTGGTCACGGGGGGGTCGCGCGGTATTGGCGCGGCGATTTCAACAGCTTTGAAGGATGCAGGCTATACCGTTGCCGCGACCTATGCGGGCAATGACGAAAAGGCAGCCGCCTTTACCGCCGAAACCGGCATCAAGACCTACAAATGGGATGTCGGCAATTACGAGGCTTGCGCCGCAGGCATCGCCGAGGTCGAGGCTGATCTGGGGCCGGTCGAAGTGCTGGTCAACAACGCGGGCATCACCCGTGACGCGCCATTCCACAAGATGACGCCGCAGCAATGGCAAGAGGTGATCAATACCAACCTGTCGGGCGTGTTCAACATGACCCATCCGGTCTGGCCCGGTATGCGCGACCGTAAATTTGGCCGGATCATCACGATTTCGTCGATCAACGGGCAAAAGGGCCAGTTCGCGCAGGCTAATTATGCCGCTGCCAAGGCCGGTGACATCGGTTTCACCAAGGCGCTGGCACAAGAAGGCGCGCGCGCGGGCATCACTGTCAACGTCATCGCTCCCGGCTATATCAACACCGAAATGATGAGCACGATCCCCGAAAAAGTCATGAACGAGGTGATTCTGCCGCAGATCCCCGTGGGCCGTCTGGGCGAGGCATCCGAAATCGCGCGCGCGGTGGTGTTTCTGGCCTCCGATGATGCGGGTTTCGTCACCGGGTCGACGATTTCGGCCAATGGCGGGCAATATATGTGCTGACCACAGTCAGTGCAGAATGATGAAAGGCCGCGCCATCATTGCGCGGCCTTTTTGTTTACGCTGGCAGCCCGTGGGCCGGCATCAGCGTCTATTCAATGGGTTGCAAGACGGGTGATCTCCTCCTTGATCTGCAACTTTTTCTTCTTGAGTTTTGCCAGCTCAAGATCATCAACGCCGGGCGCGCGTTGCATCACCTCGACATGGTCGGAGAGGGTTTGGTGCTTTTTCTTCAGTTCCTGCAAATGCGAACTCAAGCTCATGATCTTCCTCCTGCTGGTTAAACGTAACGGAATTGCAACACGTTTCCGCCTGTCTGTCACGCGGCAGTGCAGCAATTCCCCCTATTTGCATTTCACCAGCCAGAACTTGCCAAAACATTAACGGCCCATAGGCAGATCGGCGCCGCTGCGTAAAATAGCGCCGACCAGCGGGGTATAGCTGTCCTTGTCGCCGTCATGCGCGATGCCTATGTGCGTTTCCAGCGCGGGCAGCAGGCAGAACGGTGCGCGCCCTTCCTGCCTTGCGCGCAGGATGAATAGCCCCGGCGCCCGCGCGGTGCGCCCCGCGATGGGCAAAACCACCACTGAGCCCAGCCGTCCTTGCAGGGCTGACAGAACCTCGGGCAGGCGTTCGATACGCTGGATCAGGGTCAAATAGCCTTTGGGCGCAAGCCGGCGCGCGCCAATGTCCAGCCAATCCGCCAAGGGCGTGTCGCCCCCCAGCGCGGTATCGCGGCCGGGATCGCTGGCCGCTGTGCCACTGTCACGGTCGAAATAGGGCGGGTTCATGATGACATGATCGAATCGTCTCTGGCGCAGACCCGCAGGCAGCGTGCGCAGATCGGCGGTGATCACCTCCAGCGGCAGATCATTTGCAGCGGCATTGCGCCGCGCAAGATCCGCATATTCGGTCTGCACTTCGACGCCAGTCAGCGCCAGCCCCGGCACCCGCCGCCCCAGACACAAGGCCGCCGTGCCCACCCCACACCCGAGTTCCAGCACCGATTGGCCGGCGCGCGCGGCGATACTGGCGGCCAGCAGCACAGGATCGACGCCTGCACGATAGCCGTGGCGCGGCTGCAAAATCTGCAAACGCCCGCCCAAAAAGGCGTCACAGGTCACATCCTCAGCCACGCCCCAGATCAATCTCGCCATCGCGCATCACGGCTTCGGCCATGAACAAGTCGCGGTCATGCACCATCAGGCGGCGCGGCATGATGCCGATACTGCCTTCCATGATGCTCATATTGTCGTCGAAGGTGAACCAGTCTATACCTTCCGCGTCTAACAGGGCGGTTGCAAAGGCGATGACGGTCACGTCATTGGTGCGTAAAAGCTCTTTCATACCCAAGGATTACGGCGGCGCTCCGCCCTTGTCCATTCACATGACGGAACCTTGTATGAGCCTCGATCACGCCGCCACCAAACCCCATGAACAATTGGCGGCCGCCTTGGCGGATGACCTGACAGCGGTCAATGCGATGATCCGCGACCGCATGGCCTCTGAACATGCACCACGCATCCCACAGGTCACCGCCCATCTGGTCGAGGCGGGCGGCAAACGCCTGCGCCCGATGCTGACCTTGGCTGCTGCGCGGATGTGTGGCTATGACGGGCCTTACCATATCCATCTGGCGGCAACGGTGGAATTCATCCACACCGCCACCCTGCTGCATGATGATGTGGTCGACGAAAGCAGCCAGCGGCGCGGTCGCCCCACGGCGAACCTGCTCTGGGACAATACATCCAGCGTGCTGGTCGGCGATTACCTGTTCGCGCGATCGTTCCAGTTGATGGTGGAAACAGGCTCATTGCGGGTACTCGATATCCTTGCCAACGCCTCGGCCACGATCGCCGAAGGCGAGGTGCTGCAATTGACCGCCGCCGCCGATCTGGCCACGACCGAAGACATCTACATCAAGGTCGTGCGCGGCAAGACCGCCGCCCTGTTTTCCGCCGCGATGGAAGTCGGCGGCGAGATTGCAGGACAAGACCCTGCCATCAAACAGGCTTTGTTCGATTACGGCGATGCCTTGGGCATATCGTTCCAGATCGTCGATGACCTACTGGATTACGGCGGCACCAAGGCCACCGGCAAGAATGTAGGCGACGATTTCCGCGAACGCAAACTGACCCTGCCGGTGATCCGCGCGGTTGCGGCTGCGGATGCCGATGAACGCGCCTTTTGGGAACGGACGATTCAAAAGGGCCGTCAGCAAGACGGTGATCTGGATCATGCGATTGCCCTGCTGCACCGGCACGGCACGCTGGAAAGCACCCGTCAGGATGCGATTCTCTGGGCGGCCAAGGCCAAGGAGGCGCTGGGCGTCATCCCCGACCATGCGCTGAAAACCATGCTGGTCGATCTGGCCGATTATGTCGTCGCCCGGCTGACCTGACACCGCGCATTTCTTATTTCCAAAAATACTCCGGGGTGAACCCCGGATCTAATCCGGGGGAGGGGCAGAGCCCCTTTCTTTATTGCCCGATATTTGCCTCCACCGCGAATTGTGCCGCCGCGACCAGCGCCGCACCGTCATAGCCTTTGGCGTCCATCTCCGCGATCCAGCGGCTGGTGACACCGGCACCAACAGCCATGATTTCTGCGGTCTGCGCCGCCGAAAGTTCGGCAATCGTGTTGCCGCTGGCAGCCATCACATCGCGGCCTACGGCATCGCCCGTATCATGCGCGCGCCCGGCCCAGCGGCTGGCCATCAGGCCGGAATTGGCGTCGATCACCGCGCGCAGATCATCGGGCAGCGCGTCATAGGTCGCCTTGTTCATCGCCCACAGGAAATACAGGTTATACAGCGACCGGTCGCCCGCCACATCGGTATGGCTGTCGGTCAATTCATCCAGCTTCAGCGACGGGGCCTGTTCCCAAGGGATCACGCCGCCATCGACGACACCGCGTGCAATCGCCTCGGGGAATTGCGGCACGGGCATGCCGACGGGCGATGCGCCCAGTTCTTCCAGCAACAATGTCGCGGTGCGCGACGGGCCGCGCAGTTTCAGCCCGGCGAAATCTTCTATCGTCGCGGGCGCGTCCCCGCGTTTGTGTAAAATACCGGGGCCATGCATATGGGCGGCGATGATATGGATGTCGGCGAAGTCATCCATCAGGTAATCCTGCGTGAATTCCCACGCCGCCGCACTCGCCTCTTGTGCCGATTTGGTGGTCATGAAGGGCAGTTCCAGCGCCTCGGCCTCGGGAAAGCGGTTGGGCTGATAGCCGGGGATTACCCAGCCGCCATCAATCGCACCGTCGCGGATCAGGTCATATTGGTTGGTGGCGGACCCGCCCAATTGCATAAAAGGGTATATTTCGACCTTGATCCGCCCGCCGGATTGTTCGGCAATCGCGTCGGCCCAAGGCTGCATGAAATAGGTCGGGTTGGCACTGGCGGGCGCAACAAAGTGCTGGAACCGCAATGTGACCTCTTGGGCAAAGGCGGGTGTCGTCAGCACCAGCAAAGCCAGCGTGGCATGGGAGAGCAGGTGCATCGCGTGCATCCTTTCATGATAATGGGGGGGGAAAGGTGTCGCCGCTAGCAACGGCACAAAGATAACGAAGCGCCCCGCGATTGCAAGATCACACTGCGAAAAGCGGAAATGTCATGCCCAAAGCCCAGCCTAGAAACACGCCAAGGCCCACGCCCGCCGCGATCGGCCGCTGCGTCGCCCGCCCGATCCAGCCGCCCAATGTGCCGAACAGCACAAAGAACAACAAGATGATCGGCAGGATCAGCAGCAGGAAAAACAGCCCCTCGATATCCAGCGCCGTGGCGATGCCAAGCGAGACCAGCGCATTGGTGCGCACCACCAGCACCCGCCACAAAGGCGCGCGGCCTGCTTCGGTCAGATAGGCATCGGCCAGCATGAACGGCACCGCCCCCGCCGCGATGGCAAGCACGATCCATATCCGCGCACCGATGGCGAAAAAGGAGGCCACATAGATGTCCAGCATGCTTCCGAAAACGCCGATGCAGAACACCGCGATCGGCAGCGCCAGCAGCAATCCTGTCGCGTCCCAGCGCAAGGCCCCCGCGCGGGCAAGAAACGAAAGTCCAATCAGCCCGAACAGCGCGAAATGCAAGGCAAGGTAATCCGCGACCAGCACAGGCAGAAATCCGATCTCGAACGGCCACAGGATCAGCGGCGTCAGGATCGTCGGCACCAAGCTCGCAGCCCAGAACGCGCCCCGCGGCAACCGCTTGGGTGGTTTGGCCGCACGCAAAGGCCGCGCCAGCTGCGCCAAGGGCCATGCGAGGGCGGTCACACTGACGATCAGCAGCGCGATCCAGCCACCGCGTGCGGCGACGGGCGTATCGTGCGGGCGGGCGAACACCGCGTTCAGCCAGTCGCGTGTCTCAACCATGCTGGTCGGAGCATAGAGCACGCCGACATGTTCCACCGACGGGGCCAGCACCGCGCGCCGCCCTGTCCCTGCCGCCGGATCGCCCAAGGTCTGCGCGAAACGCGCGTCAGGGTCGCTCAAGCGTAGGACGCGCAGCCCCTCGGCCGCCAGTGCGGTTTCCCATGCGCCGTTGATGACCAGCAGATTGGCGGGCGCATCCGCCGTCACTGCGGTCGAGAACATGGATACCGCCACGGTCGCATCCACGCGGCTGTCAGCGATGGCTTGGCGTACAATGATGTCGGACGCCATCGAATGACCCAGCAGCGCCAATTGCCCGTTCGCACCGTGTAGGCCCAAGCTTGCGTCAATCACGCGGCCCAATTCCGCGACCAAGAGCCGCGTGGTGCCGTCGACCGATGCCACATCGCCCGACATTGGCACCGGATTGCGCCCATGCCCTTCCAGATCATAGCTGGCAACGATGTAACCTGCCTGCGCCAGCGTCTGTGCAAAACCGATCATCAACTGGCGCGATCCGGCAAAGCCATGGGCGATCACGACCACGGGGGCGTCGGTGACATCGGGCCGCGATACCACGGTCACAGGGGTTTCGCCCACGGCCAGGTCGGATGTGACCAGCCCCGCGCCTGCCTGTTCCAGCCGGAATATCGACAGGCCCGCAAGGGCCAGTGACACGATCAGGACAAGCCAAGGCCAGAAGCGGTGCCCCATCGCTCAGGCGGGATAGGTCGGGTGGAACAGCCCCTTGGGCGAAGTGGTAAAGATCTCGCACCCGTCGGCGGTAATCCCCACCGAATGTTCAAACTGCGCCGAAAGCGATTTGTCGCGTGTCACAGCGGTCCAGTCATCGGCCAGGACCTTGGTTTCAGGGCGGCCAAGGTTGATCATCGGCTCGATGGTAAAGAACATGCCTTCTTCCAGCACGGCCCCGGTACCGGCGCGCCCGTAATGCAGCACATTGGGCGGCGCATGAAACACGCGGCCCAAGCCATGCCCGCAGAAATCGCGCACAACCGACATCCGGTGGCTTTCGGCATAGGCCTGGATCGCATGGCCGATATCGCCAAAGGTATTGCCGGGCTTGGCGGCGGCGATCCCTTTCATCAAGGCGGCATGGGTCACGTCGATCAGCCGTTCGGCCTTGCGCGATACGCTGCCCGCAACATACATCCGGCTGGTGTCGCCATACCATCCATCCACGATGACAGTGACGTCGATGTTCAGAATATCGCCATCCTTTAACACCTTGTCGCCGGGGATGCCGTGGCAGACGACGTGATTGACCGAAATGCAGCTGGCGTGCTGATAACCCTTATAGCCGATGGTCGCGGAGATCGCACCGGCGTCGGCGACCATCTGGGTGATCAGGCGGTCCAGCTCACCCGTGGTCTGGCCAGGGGTCACATGCCCTGCTATCTCGTCAAGGATCATGGCCGCCAGCGCGCCGGCCTTGGCCATGCCGTCGAAATCGGCGGGTTCATAAATCCGGATGCCGTCTTTGGTCATGCGGCCTTTGTTGGTGTCCACGTCGCGTATCCTTTGCCATATGCGGGTCGATATATGGGAAGTCGTGCCAAAGTTCTAGGGCATGGCAAAGCGCGTGCCACGATCTATAAAGCAGGTGACTTCACAGGAGACGACACATGCCCAACCCTACTGCCGCCATGCTGGTGATCGGCGACGAAATTCTTTCGGGCCGGACCCGCGATGCCAATATGCACCATCTGGCGGGGCGGCTGACTGAGATCGGCATCGATCTGTGCGAGGTTCGCATCGTCAGTGACCATGCCCCCGCGATCATCGCCGCCGTGCAGGCGCTGTCGGTAGAGTATGATCATGTGTTCACCAGCGGTGGCATCGGGCCGACGCATGATGATATCACCGCCGATTGCATTGCCGCCGCCTTTGGCGACACGATTGACGTGCGCGATGATGCGCGCGCCTTGTTGCAGGCGCATTACGACCGGTCGGGGCAGGAGTTGAACGAGGCCCGTTTGCGCATGGCCCGTATCCCCGCGCGTGCCACGCTGATCGACAATCCCGTCAGCACCGCACCTGGGTTCAGCATCCGCAATGTGCATGTGATGGCGGGCGTGCCGATGGTGTTTCAGGCGATGGTCGCCAGCGTTCTGCCGACCCTGACAGGCGGCGCGCCGCTTTTGTCCCGCACGCTCGAGGTGATCCGCGGCGAGGGCGATATCGCCGGGCCTTTGGGTGCGTTTGCCGCCGATCATCCCGATCTGTCGGTGGGGTCCTATCCGTTTCAACGCAACGGTGTTTACGGCGCGAACCTTGTGATCCGGGGCGCGGATCAGGCCGCGGTCGAAGCCGCCTTTGCGCGTCTGCAAGACCTGTTCGCCGCATGAGCCTGCCATCTGCGCAATATTGCTATCAGGTGATCGCAGGCACATGGCCACCCGCAGCGCAGCGCAATATCGGGCCTTGGACGATCCGGCTTGATGCCAGCAACAGCAGCCGCGTTTGCGCCGCTACGGCGCAGGGGCCGTGGACCGCCAATGACATCACGCTGGCCGCCACCACCATGCGCGCGGCAGGGCAGACGCCGCTGTTCATGATTCGCGCAAGCGAGGGCGCGCTTGATGACGCGCTGGCGCAGCGCGGCTATGTGATCAAGGACCCCGTCAATATCCATGCCGCCGCCTTGGATCAGATCGCCACCCAGCGCCCGCCCCCTGTGACGACCTTCGAGGTCTGGCCACCGCTTGCGGCACAGGAAGAGATTTGGGCCGCAGGGGGGATCACCGCAGGCAGGCTTGCCATCATGGACCGTGCGCCGATGCCGAAAACCACGATCCTTGGGCGGATCAACGACCGGCCCGCAGGCACCTTGTTCGCAGCTATCCACGGGGATTGCGTCATGGTGCATGCCGTCGAAATCGCGGCGGCGCATCGCAGGCAAGGATTGGCCCGGCATATGATGGTCGCCAGCGCCTTCTGGGCGCGGGGGCAGGGTGCGCGCTGGCTGACGCTGGTCGCGACGCAGGCGAATACTGCCGCCAATGCGCTCTATGCTTCCCTCGGGATGGAGGTTGTGGGACAGTATCATTATCGTATCATGCCGGAGAACAGCCTTGACCGACCAACCCACCGCCCTTGACTTGCCGATGGTCGATCCGCTGCCGGAGCCGACCCAGAAATACTTTGACATCTGTCAGGAAAAGCTGGGGTTCGTGCCGAATGTCCTGCGCGCCTATGCTTTTGATATCGACAAGCTGAACGCGTTTACCGCGCTGTATAACGATGTGATGCTGGCCCCATCTGGCCTGTCCAAGCTGGACCGCGAAATGATCGCGGTCGCGGTGTCGTCGGCCAATAAATGTTACTATTGCCTGACGGCGCATGGGGCTGCGGTGCGGCAATTGTCAGGCGATCCGGCCTTGGGCGAAATGCTGGTGATGAACTGGCGGGTGGCCCCGCTGGATGCGCGCCAGGCGGCGATGCTGCTATTTGCCGAAACCATGACACTGGCCAGCGCGACGATCACCGAAAAAGACCGTGACGCGCTGCGGCAGGTCGGGTTTTCGGATCGTGACATCTGGGATATCGCCGCTGTCGCAGGGTTTTTCAACATGACCAACCGGATCGCATCAGCGACCGATATGCGCCCGAACGACGCCTATCACGCGCAGGCCCGATGATCAGACTTGCTGCAGGTTTGCTTGCGCTTTGGGGCATGTCAGCGCAGGCGCAAGTGCTGGAGCTTCCGGCGGACGCCGTGTTGCAGGCCGCAGGTGATCTTCATCTGGACAGCTATGCCTTGCCAACGGGTATTTGGGCCGATGGGGCGGTGCCTTTCCTGCCGGTCGAAGGGTATGTGACGCAGCAGGCTTGGCGGATTGCGACGCAGTCTTTGACCACGTTGGCATTGTTGCGCCCATTGCGCGACCAATTGCGCGATGCGCGTTTCCGCATCCTGTTCGAATGCCAGACAGAGGCCTGCGGCGGGTTCGACTTTCGCTTTGCGATCGATACCTTGCCGCCACCGGAAATGCAGGTGAATATTGGCGATTTCAGGTATCTGGCGGCGGAACGCACGACAGCGGACGGGCTGGAATATCTGACGCTCGTCATCAGTCGGATGGCTGACGCCAGCTTTGTGCAGATCACGCAGATCACACCCACGGGCTTGGATATGCAGCCTTTGGCCACGGCGACAGCTGCGCCGGTCGGGCAGGCCAATGGCAGCCTTGCGCAGCAATTGGATGATCTGGGGCATGCGATCCTGCGTGATCTGGATTTCACGATAGGCTCTGCCCAATTAAGCGAGGCCGCATTCGCATCGCTGGCCGAACTGGCAGCCTATCTTGCCGCCTATCCCGACAGGTCGGTTGCCTTGGTCGGCCATACCGATTCCGCCGGTGCGCTGGACATTAACATCGCGCTGTCACAGCGCCGTGCAAGGGCCGTTCTGGACCGGCTTGTCACCAGGCACGGCGTTAACAGGCGCCAGCTGGCGGCCGAAGGTATGGGTTATCTTGCGCCGATTGCGTCTAATCAGACGGAAACGGGACGCGATGCCAACCGGCGGGTCGAAGTCATCGTCACATCGACCGATTAGCGCGATCACAGAGCCAGCCGAATCTGGCCGCTGTCAAAAACAGGCTCTGCAAATACCACGCGCGCGCGGCCTTCTGATTTGGCCTGATACAACGCCTTGTCCGCAAGGCTGAGCGAAACCTCCAATGGCGTCTCGGGCGAGGTAATGACAGCACCGATTGATAGCGTGATAGTCAGATGCGCAGGTCCGACGCGAAACGGAATGGGTTTGGTCGGGCGTTCACTAATCACGCGGGCGTGGTCGGGCTTTGCATCAGCCAGCAGGATGGCAAATTCCTCGCCCCCAATCCGACCGCTGACATCGCCCACACGCAGGTTGCGTGAAAGCATGTAAGAAATTGCTTTCAAACAGATATCACCAGCCTGATGGCCATACGTGTCATTGATCTGCTTGAAGTGATCTGCGTCAAGCATCAACAAGATGCCTGTTTTACATTGTTGGCTTCGCGTGCTGGCCAGGTCGAAGAAGGTCCGCCTGTTGTTCATCCCGGTCAGCCAATCCTTGCGCGACATGAATGACAGCCGGCGTTGCAGCTGTGCCTGATACATCATCACCCCGAACAGCAAACATAACAACGGCATAGCGACAAAGACCGCCCTTGCAATACCATAGAGGAACGGGACATCCGGCAGAAGCGGCGCAATAATGACGGAAAACACGATATTGGCCAAGGACAGCGCAGCGGTAAACAAAAGCACACGCGTGACCACGCCCAGCCGGCTGCGGGGCGCAAGAAGCTTGATCATCTTTTCCATAAACGCCCCTCGATCGACAGGCGCAGCTTATCCGGCACGGATTAACAGATCGTTGCTCACATCAAGCTTGGCGCTGCTACCAGCGATCGGGGCCTTTGCCGGCAAATGTGCGTGACAGAAAATCGACGAAAGCACGGACTTTTGGCTGTGTGAAATGCCCTTGCGGGTAAACGGCAAAAATCCCCTGGGTTTCAATTGGCAAGTCTGGGATCGCCTCTGCGACCAGACCTTTGCGCATGGCGTCGGCGTAGAGAAAACTGGGCAGATAGGCGATGCCAAGCCCACCGATGCAGGCGTTCAGCAGCGATTGCCCGTCATTCACCGTCAGCCAGCCTGCCGTGCGGACCTGCCGCTTTTCGCCCGATGGCGCGGTCAGTTTCCAGACCGCGGAATTGGACTGGTTGGAATAATGCAGCAGCTTGTGATTATTCAGGTCGTCGATTTTGTTGGGGCGGCCGTATTGTGTGAAATAGCCGGGGCTTGCGATCATGCGCCGTGTGGTTTCGGTCAGTTTGTGCGCGCGCAAGGTGCTGTCTTCAAGCTCGCCAATCCGCACCGCCATGTCGAACCCTTCCGAGATCAGTTCGACATAGCGGTTGTTCAGCACCATGTTCACGGTGATATCGGGATATGCGCCCAGAAATGCGCCTAGAACCTGCGACAGGTGATTCACCCCGAAATCGGTGGCCACGCTGATCCGCAACAACCCCGAAGGTGCTGTCTGCATGGATGTGACCAGCGCATCGGCTTCGCCCGCATCGTTCAGCACACGGCGCGCGCGGTCGTAATAGGCCAGCCCGATTTCCGTGGGGCTGACGCGGCGGGTGGTCCGGTTCAAAAGCCGCGCACCCAGCCGCGCCTCTAGCGCGGACACATGTTTGGACACGGCCGATTTGGAAATCCCCATCCTTTTCGCCGCATCGGTAAAGCCACCCTGATCAACAACCGTTGCAAAGGCTTCCATTTCCGTGAGGCGATCCATTCCCGACTTCCAACTTACTTGTGCCATTCAGACAATCCTGCCGCCTAATTCAGGCAGGAATGGGACAAATGCCTGACAATATGGGGGAAGAGATCGGCTTTGGTGACAATCTGGAAACAGAAAATGGCAAACACCCCTGCGGATTTAGGGGTATTCACCACAGGCTTGGCTGTGGCTCTGCGGCGCTAGAGCGTTGCCGCCAGCCGTGTGCCTTGGTCGATGGCGCGTTTTGCGTCTAGTTCAGCCGCTACATCCGCGCCGCCGATCACATGCACGTTTTGCCCTGCTGCGATCAGCTGGTCGGCAAGGCCGCGTTCGGGCAACTGACCGGCGCAAAGCACGATCGTATCGGCCGCGATAAGCTTGGGATCGCTGCGATCCGCGCCATGGCTGATATGCAATCCCGCTGCGTCGATCTTTTCGTAATTCACGCCGCCAATCATCTGCACATTCTTCATCTGCAGGCCCGCACGGTGAATCCAGCCTGTTGTCTTGCCCAGCCGCTTGCCCAGCTTTTCGGCCTTGCGCTGCAACAGCGTCACTTGCCGCACTGGTGCATCGGGCTGTGGGCCTTCTGCGCGCAGGCCGCCGCGCACCTCGGCGGGGTCGCCCACGCCCCATTCCTGCAACCAGTCGGGCAGGTGGTCTGTTGGGCTGTGGTCGGTCACCAGAAATTCCGCCACATCGAACCCGATCCCGCCCGCCCCGATGATGGCGACCTTGTCGCCGACCGTTGCCGCGCCGCGCAGCACGTCGATATAGGACACGACATTGGGGCCATCCTGCCCCGGTATTGCGGGATCACGCGGCAGCACGCCTGTTGCGATGATGATTTCGTCAAAACCGGCCAGATCATCTGGTGTCGCGACACGGCCCAGCGCCAGTGTGACGCCTGCCTTGGCGACCATTGTGTCGTAGTAATCAACAAGGCCCCAGAATTCCTCTTTGCCGGGCACCTGTTTGGCAAGGTTCAGCTGCCCGCCGATCCGGTCTGATTTGTCGAACAGCGTGACATGATGCCCGCGCTCTGCGGCGGTCAGGGCGGCGGACAGGCCCGCAGGGCCAGCGCCGATGACAGCGATCGTTTTGCAGGTTGTCGCGGGCGCTATGGTCAGTTCGGTTTCATGGCAGGCGCGTGGATTGACCAGACAGGACGACAGTTTGCCGCTGAAGGTGTGATCAAGGCAGGCCTGATTGCAGGCGATGCAGGGCGTGATCTCGGCGGCCTTGCCCGCAGCGGCCTTGGCCACGAAATCGGGATCGGCAAGGAAAGGCCGCGCCATGCTGACCATATTGGCGCAGCCTTCGGCCAGCACCTGTTCAGCCACGTCGGGGGTGTTGATCCGGTTCGATGTGATGATCGGGATCGACACTTCGCCCATCAATTTCTGCGTGACCCATGCAAAGGCGCGGCGCGGCACGGATGTGGCGATGGTGGGAATCCGCGCCTCGTGCCAGCCGATGCCGGTGTTGAGGATGGTCGCCCCTGCTTCCTCGATCGCCTTTGCAAGCTGAACGACCTCTTCCCAAGTCGATCCGTTGGGGATCAGGTCGATCATCGACAGCCGGTAGATCACGATGAAATCGAGGCCCACGGCGGCACGCACGCGGCGCATGATTTCGACCGGCAAGCGCATCCGGTTTTCATAAGACCCGCCCCAGCGGTCGGTGCGTTTGTTGGTATGGGTGACCAGAAACTGGTTGATGAAATAGCCTTCGGACCCCATCACCTCGACCCCGTCATAGCCTGCTTCGCGGGCGCGGGTGGCGGCGGTGACAATATCGCTGATCTGCTTTTCGATCCCGTCCTCGTCCAATTCCTGCGGCGCGAAGGGCGAGATCGGGGATTTGATTGCAGAAGGCGCCACGCATTTGGGACCATAAGCATAGCGGCCTGCATGCAATATCTGCATCGCTATCTTGCCGCCTGCATCATGGACGCGGGTTGTGACGATGCGGTGGTTGGCAATGTCTTTATCGGTATAAAGCCCTGCCGCACCCGGGAAAACGCCGCCTTCGGGGTTGGGGGCCATCCCGCCGGTGACCATCAGCGCGACACCGCCGCGCGCGCGGGTGGCATAGAATGCGGCAACGCGGTTCCAATCGCCGGTTTCTTCCAGACCGGTATGCATTGACCCCATCAGCACGCGGTTCTTGAGCGTGGTAAACCCCAGATCAAGCGGTGCAAGAAGATGTGGATATTGCGTCATGGCGGGCCTCTCTGGTTATGCAAAGAATGGCCAAAGCTGCCCGCCGCGTCACGCCCAACGTGGCGTCACATCACCAGATGGATCACCAGCGGGAAACCGCAGGCAGCCTAATCCGTTTTGGGATGATGTTGCTGGCGGAATGCAGCTTTCAGCAGGTCAAGTTCGCAGCGCAAAAGGTCGATTTCCGCGCGGATATCATCGGCCAGCGCTGCACCCGACAGGATGGCCAGACTGCCGATGGTGATGCCGTCCGCGCTGCGGATCACGATGGTTTGCAATCCGTCGTGCAAGATCGCGGCTGGCACCGGCAGGCTGCATCGCCAGCTGTCTGGCCCTGACCCTTGGGTGCAGCGCAGATCGGGCAAAACCTGTCCTTCATGGCTGGCGATCAGGTCGGGTGTCGCCGTGCAGGTAACGGTGAACTCCCAGATGCCTGCGCGCAATTGCGATTGTGTCAAAACCGGATGGGACATGAAGCACCTTTCAAACTTGCGCGCGCGGATAGCGGCAGATGGTCAGATCGCGCAGGGTGACGCAGTTCATCGCCGGATTTTCGAACATCAGGTCGATCCAGATATGCTCTGCCCGCTGTTCGTTTAGCTGGGTATAGGCAAGATCGAAGGCGACCGTCGATGGCGCGCCGGTCTGCGGCAGTGGCAGCAATATCTGTTCGGTATTGGGGCCATTGCGCAGGTTCAGCCGCGCAAAGATGCTGATGGGCTGCTCCGCCTCGACCATGGCCGTGAGCGCGATGACATGCTGCTTGCGCAAGCCCGCGCAACTGGCCGCGGGCAGGTCAAGGGCCAGCGACAGATAGCTGCCATCAAAATGGAAAACTTCTATGCGCAAACTAAACGGTGAAATATCAATATCACGCAGGTTTCGGGTTTGGCGGACAGTGATTTGTGATCGCGGGCAATCGTGAAAGATGCCAATTTCTTCTCCGATCCGCGTTGTGTTACGCACCGGTGCGCGCCCGGCTGTATCCAGCTTCCGCCGCCAGACCGCGGGCCGCCATGCCCAATCCGTCCCGACCGGCCGGGCAAAGCTGTCGGACCCGATCAGGGGCAGGGCCAGCCTGTCGTCGGCTTGGTGGCACAGATCCAGCAAGGTGGTTTTCAACTGCCGTGCCTGATAGCGTTGCGCACGCAGGGCGATCAGGTCTGTCTTGTCTGCGCGCCTTGCGGCCGCGCGCCACCGCGCCAGCGCGCCTTTGTGAAACAGTCGGCCCAGCAAACCCTGTGGCGTGATTGGCATCGCTTTGTGGTCCTTTCGGGTGGTCCGTTTATGGCGTGCCTTGCGGCGCTGACAAGCCGCGCAGGACCTGATCCAGCAAGGCGTCACCGCGCGCTGCCGACAATGGCGCGTCATCCAGCCCGCGCACCGACACTGTAACAAGCCGGCCATTTATATCGGTAAAGGCGCGCCATTCGTCAGGGCCAAGCCCGTCCATTGGGGGCGCAGCCGTATCGCGGAAATGGACGGTCACGCGCCCGCCTGACGCTTGCGCGGAAATGACGCTGATCGTCGCACCGCTGCCGTTGCTCAGCAGCCCTGCGCCTTGCGGGCTGGTCAGCAAATCGTGGAGGCTGGTTTCCGCGCCTGTGACCATGGCAGAACCCATGTCCCCGGCCTGCACAATCGCCACGCCAATAATGGATGGCACGGGCGCATCGGTGCCCAGCGTGACACAGGGCGCAAAAACCGCGAAACCGGCGCGCAGGCGGCTGGACACCGGATCAGCACAATAGCCCGCTGGCGGCGTGACCACCAGATCACCGGTCAGCAGCGCCACAGGTTGCGCCACGCCGACAGGATTGCAGGCAGCAAGTGCCGCGATCCCGACCAAGGCGATGGCGCGTCTGAACATGCCCTTACAGGTCCATATAGATGTGTTTTTCGCCCTTGGCACCTGGATGGGTCAATGCGCCCAGACGGGTCGATCCGACCAGCTGTGCATATTTCCACAAGGCTCCCGAGGCATAGATAGTTTCGCGCGGGCCAGCCCAGGTTTTGCGCCGTTCGGCCAGTTCTGCATCGGTCAGCGCCACCGACAATTCGCCGGTGCGCGCGTTCAGCGTGATCATGTCGCCGTCTTTCAACAGCGCGATGGGGCCGCCCTGCGCGGCCTCTGGGCCGACGTGACCCACGCAGAACCCGCGTGTCGCACCTGAAAAGCGGCCGTCGGTGATCAGCGCGACCTTTTTGCCCATGCCTTGGCCCGACAAAGCGGCGGTGGTGGACAGCATTTCGCGCATACCGGGGCCGCCTGCAGGGCCTTCGTTGCGGATAACGATGACTTCGCCTTCTTCATATTGGCGGGCTTTTACGGCCTCGAACGCGTCTTCTTCGCATTCGAACACGCGGGCAGGGCCGGTAAATATCTGTTCTTCCTCGGACATGCCCGCGACCTTGACGATGGCGCCTTCGGGGGCAAGGTTGCCTTTCAGGCCGACAACACCGCCGGTTTTCGTGATCGGATTGGCGACGGAATAGATGACGCGGTTATCCGCCTCACCCTTGATCATGTCCAGTTCTTCACCGATCACGCGGCCTGTCGCTGTCATGCAATCTTCGTGGATCAGACCGGCCTTGCGCAGTTCTTTCAGCACGACAGGCACGCCGCCTGCCTCGTAAAGATCCTTGGCCACATATTTGCCGCCCGGTTTGAGATCGACGAAATAGGGCGTATCGCGGAAAATCTCGCAGACATCGGACAGATCAAAATCAATGCCAGCCTCGGCGGCGATCGCAGGCAGGTGCAGACCGGCATTGGTGGACCCGCCGGTGCAGGCCACGATCCGTGCCGCGTTTTCCAGTGATTTGCGCGTGACGATATCGCGCGCGCGGATGTTCTTGGCGATCAGGTTCATCACGGCCTCGCCCGAAGCGACACCATATTGATCGCGCGATTCGTAGGGCGCAGGCGCGCCAGAGGAATTGAGCAGCGCCAGACCGATTGCTTCGGACACGCAGGCCATGGTGTTGGCGGTGAATTGTCCACCACAAGCCCCAGCAGAGGGGCAGGCGACGCGTTCAAGGATTTCGAGCTCCGCATCGGTCATATTACCGGCCTGATGCTTGCCCACCGCTTCGAACACGTCTTGGACGGTCACGTCCTGCCCGTTTAACCGGCCCGGCAGGATTGAGCCGCCATAGATGAACACCGACGGCACGTTCAGCCGCACCATCGCCATCATCATCCCGGGCAAGGATTTGTCGCAACCGGCCAGACCGACCAGCGCGTCATAGCAATGGCCGCGCATCGTCAGTTCAACGGTATCGGCAATCGCTTCGCGTGATGCGAGTGACGACCGCATCCCTTCATGGCCCATGGCGATGCCATCGGTGACGGTGATTGTGGTAAATTCGCGCGGCGTGCCTTTGGCGTTCTTGACGCCGACCTTGACGGCTTGGGCCTGCCGGTTCAGCGTGATGTTGCAGGGGGCTGCTTCGTTCCAGCAGGTGGCGACACCGACCCAAGGCTGTGCGATCTCATGTTCGTCCAGGCCCATCGCATAAAAATAGGACCGGTGCGGCGCGCGAGACGGGCCTTCAGTCACGTGGCGGCTGGGCAATTTGGATTTGTCGACACGGTTGCTGGGCATGAAATCTCTCTCCGAAAAACTGTTGGATTTGGTCTAAATAACGGGCGTCAGTGACACAAGCGCGAAACCGCCATTGCGGGCCGTGTGGCTGGGCGTGTAATCAGGGGTATGAATGATCCCTACCGCGCCCATGCCGCGTTCATCCGCCCTGCATGGCCGGTGCGGGACATCTGGCGCGTGTTGACCATGATCTTGCTGGTCGAACTGATTTTCGTGCTGTCCCCTGTCGGTCTGGTCCTGCTTTTGCCGGACGCCGCGCGCGATGCCTATGTCGCAGGGACGAGCGCATTTGGCACGCTGCTGCAATTCTTCAGCTTTGGTGTCGCGGGGCTTGGCCTTGTGGGTTTGTTGCCTGTTTTGCACCGGCGCGGGTTCTGGTCGCTGGTTGGTGGTCGCAGTGCTGCCTGGGCGAAGCTGATACAGGTTGTCTGGGCTGTCGGGTTGGTCCTGCTGGTGGTCGAAATGTTGCCGCCCCGCCCCTTTGCCGATGAAGCGGTGATGATGCGCGATGTCGGTACTTGGCTTTTGCTGCTGCCTGTCGGTCTGTTGGCGCTTTTGGTGCAGGTCGGCACCGAAGAGCTGTTCTTTCGCGGTTATTTGCAACAGCAATTGGCCTGCCTGTCGCAATCGCGCTGGGCGTGGATGGTGTTTCCCTCGGTCCTGTTCGGGGCGTTGCATTATGCGAACGGCTATGGTCCCGCCGACGGGCTGATCTGGGCGGTTTGGGCAGCCTTGCTGGGGTTGGCCTGCGCCGATCTGACCGCGCGGACTGGCAATCTGGGTGCCGCCATCGGGCTGCATCTGGCCAATAACGCCTTTGCGCTGCTGCTTTACGCGGTCGCGGATTGGCCGGCCTCGGGCCTTGCTTTGTTCGTTTATCCCTATGAAGACCCCGCAGTCCTTGATTACAGCCTTGCGACCTTGCTTGATCCGTCGGTGATTGTTCAGGCCCTGACCTTGGGCTTTTGGGTGCTAGTGATGTGGCTGGCCGCACGGATAGCGATCAAGCGCTGATTGCATTTTCACCCGCAGGGTCATATCTGTTTTTGGTCAAGTAGAAGGCCCGCCCATGAACTGGATCACCAATTACGTTCGCCCAACGATCAATTCGTTGTTTTCGCGCCGCGAAGTGCCCGAGAATCTATGGACCAAATGTCCCGAATGCGGGACCATGCTGTTCCACCGCGAACTTGCCGACAACCTGAATGTCTGCACAAATTGCGATCACCACATGGCGATCGTCGCGCGCGACCGGCTGCGGGCCTTGTTCGACGGCGGCGTCTTTGTCGAGGTGGCTGTGCCTGAACCTGTCGCCGACCCGCTGCATTTCCGCGACCAGAAGAAATACACCGACCGCATCAAGGAAGCCCGCAAGAAAACCGGCGAAAAAGACGCGATGCTGGTCGCCGAGGGTGACATGGGCCGCACCGGCGTTGTCGTCGCCGTGCAGGACTTTTCCTTCATGGGGGGGTCAATGTCGATGTATGTCGGCAATGCTATCGTTGCTGCCGCCGAACGCGCGATTGCGCTCAAGCGCCCTCTGATCCTGTTTTCCGCCGCCGGTGGCGCGCGGATGCAAGAAGGCATCCTTGGCCTGATGCAGATGCCACGCACCACCATCGCGGTGCAGATGCTCAAAGAGGCGGGGCTGCCCTATATCGTCGTGCTGACCCATCCGACCACGGGGGGTGTCACCGCGTCCTATGCGATGCTGGGTGATATCCAGATCGCCGAACCCAATGCGCTGATCGGCTTTGCCGGTGCGCGAGTGATCGAGCAGACCATCGGGGAAAAACTGCCCGAAGGGTTCCAGCGCGCCGAATATCTGCTGGATCACGGGATGCTGGACCGGGTGACGAAACGCACCGATCTGAAAGATGAACTGGTCACCATCGTGCGCCTGCTGACCAGACAGGCCCCGGCGATCAAGGGCGATCTGCCAGCCCCTGACATCACCCCCACGCCCGCAATGGTGGACGCGGACAAGTGACACCAGGCTCTGACGCAATCCTGCAAAGGATGATGGCTTTGCACCCCAAGGTCATTGACCTGACGCTGGATCGCGTCTGGCGGCTGTTGTCTGCCGTGGGCGATCCGCAAGACCGTTTGCCCCCCGTCATCCATGTCGCGGGCACCAATGGTAAAGGGTCCACGCAGGCGATGATCCGTGCGGGGCTGGAACAGGGCGGCAGCGTTGTGCATGCCTATACGTCACCGCATCTGGCACGGTTTCACGAACGCATCAGGCTCGCGGGTGATCTGATCACAGAACCCGCGCTGAGCGATGTGCTGGACCGCTGCTATCAGGCCAATGGCACTGACCCGATCACCTATTTCGAGATCACGACTGTCGCCGCCCTGATGGCCTTTGCCGAAACGCGGGCTGATTACACGCTGCTCGAGGTCGGGCTTGGCGGGCGGCTCGATGCCACGAATGTGGTGGCACGCCCGGCGCTGACGATCATCACGCCGGTCGATCTGGATCATCAGCAATATCTGGGCAATACGCTGGCCGCCATCGCAGGTGAAAAGGCGGGGATCATCAAACGCGGTGTGCCATGTGTTGTCGGCCCGCAGCACCCCGAAAGCATGGATGTGATAGAGGCCGTCGCCGCGCGCAACGGCGCGCCGTTGCTGGCTTATGGCCAACATTGGCATGTCAGCACCGAGCGCGACCGGCTGATCTATCAGGATGACCGCGGCCTGCTGGACCTGCCGCTGCCCAACCTGCCCGGTCCGCATCAGGTGATGAATGCCGGTGCCGCCATTGCAGCACTGCGCCATCTGGGCTGTAACGAGGCGGCTTGCGAGGCTGCGATCACCCGCGCCTATTGGCCCGCGCGGATGGAAAAACTGACCAAGGGCGCGCTGGTCGATCTGGCAGCCCCTGCCGAATTGTGGCTGGATGGCGGGCATAACCCGGCCGCTGGCGTCGCCCTTGCCGCGACGCTGCGCGCGCAATCGCCGCGCCCCACGCATCTGATCTGCGGGATGCTGAACACCAAGGATATCGCAGGCTATCTGCGCCCTTTGGCCGGTATCGCCCAAAGCCTGACCGCCGTGTCCATCCCCGGCGAGGCAGCGACGATCCCCGCCGAAGATACCGCCCGCTTTGCCGCGGATGTGGGCCTGCCCGCCAGCACCGCCGCCAGCGTGCAGGATGCGATCACCGCGATCAGGGCGGCGCATCCGCAGGCGCGCATCCTGATCTGCGGGTCGCTCTATCTGGCGGGTCATGTGATGCGGGAAAACGGGGCATGATCGCCAGACTTGCCGCCGCCGCCGCATTGATCGGCACGCAGGCGCAGGCGGTTGATTTCTATTTCTGCTGGGAAGGTGCGAACGGTTATACCATGACCGGCCAGATGACGGTGAACCCTGCTGCCCTGTCGCAGCCGCTGCTGACCGAGGCTGACGTCACCCAGTTTCGCATCGCGGGCTATCTTGACGGTCTGCTGATCGGCAAATGGGACATGCAGACGCGCGACGCGGACGCCACATGGCAGCTGCATTTCGATCCGTTGCGCGGTGCCTTTCTGACGCCGGATGAACTGGGGCTGGGGGTCAGTCAGGCATGGAATGCCAATGGCGATGCCGATGATTGCGGCAATCCGGGTTTCGGGTTCAACCTTGGCAATTATGCGCAGGATTTCTGCCTCAACGGCGTCTGGATTGAACAAAGCGGGATGCCGCCCGAAACACCGTTTCTGGTCAGCCCAACCCCTGTCAGCCCGATCTGCGAAATCTACGCGCCGACCAGTTAAGCGAATCAGTCACTTGACGGCGAATCACTTCATCGCATAGGATTCGCTTAACGCAAAGCGCCGCAAAAACGGGCGCTGCCGGGCAGTGGGGCGGGACGAGACGGCAGGCTTTCGGGCCTGCCTCTTTGTTTGCGGGCATATCTGTGGTTGATCCGCGACTTATTGCTGCCCGACCGGCCCGCAGATTTGCAAGACGTCCGATGAAAGGCTAGCGTCAAGGCATAAGCCCGAAAGGTAGGCGTGACCGTGCGAAAACAAACACTGATTGCTGGCATGATCGCCGGTCTGTGCGCGCAGGCCGTGCCGGCGCTGGCGCAGGCCGAGCTTGGGGCCTATCTGGCCGGGCGGCAGGCGGCAGGCGCCAATGATTTTGCACAGGGCGCGCGGTATTTTGGCACCGCTCTTCGAGCTGATCCGGGCGATCCGGTGCTGTTGGAAAGCACGCTGACATCTTTCGTGGCGCTTGGCGATTTCGACAAGGCCGAGGTGATTGCACGCGACATGGTGCGCCGTGGCCTGCCCAGCCAGATTGCCGATCTTGTCGTCAATGTCGCTGACGCCAAGGCGGGCAATTGGTACGGAATATTCGAATCGCTGGAAAGCGGACGGTCCGTTGGCCCGCTTGTCGATGGGTTGACGCAAGGCTGGGCGCATCTGGGCAATGGCAATATCCGCCGCGCGCTTGCCCAGTTTGATCAGGTCATCGAAACCGACAATATGACGACATACGGGGTCACCCACAAAGCCTACGCCCTTGCATCGGTTGGTGATTTCGATGGGGCCGAGGCGTTGTTTTCGGCCCGCTCCGATATGCAATACAGCCGCAAAAGCGCCATTGCCCATATCGAGATCCTCAGCCAGCTTGGCCGCAATCCGCAGGCGCTGGCCTTGCTTGACGATATCTTCGGCAGGCAGCCCGATGCAGCGGTCGCCGCGCTGCGCGCCGCATTGGTATCGGGCCAAGCCGTGCCTTTTGCCGCCGTGCCGACCCCGCAGGCCGGGCTGGCAGAGGTTTATATCACCGTGGCGGGGTTGATACAGACTGATACGCCTGACACCTTTACCCTGCTGTTCGCGCGCGCCGCGACAGCGCTTGCACCCGAAGACACGCCAGCGGTGCTGATGACCGCTGGCTTGCTGGAAGATCTGGGGCAATATGATCTGGCCAATGCCGCTTATACCGGGGTCGCGCGCGACGATCCGGCGTTTGCATCGGCAGAGCTGGGGCGCGCCGATGTGCTGCGCGCCGCCGGCAAGCGCGACGCCGCGCTGGAGGTCCTTGAAGCCTTGGCGCGCGCATATCCCGACATGCCGCGCGTCTTTGCCGCCAAAGGCAACCTGCTGCGCGAGGCTGGCCGTCCTGAAGATGCCAAAGCAGCCTATACCGGCGCGCTGTCGCTATATGACGACAGCGCGCCCGCCAAATGGGTGGTTTTTTATGCGCGCGGCATTGCCAACCACCAGCTGGATCTCTGGCCCGAGGCCGAAGCGGATTTTCGTGCTGCCCTCGCCTTGCAGCCCGGCAATCCACAGGTTCTCAATTATCTGGGCTATTCACTGGTCGAACGCGGCGAAAAACTTGACGAGGCGCTGGCGATGATCGAACGCGCCGTCGCGGCCATGCCCGACAATGGCGCGATCGTCGATTCACTGGGCTGGGTGTTGTTCCGGCTTGGTCAATATGACGATGCGGTCGAAATCCTTGAACGCGCGACGACGCTGGAGGCTGTCGACCCGGTCATCAATGACCATCTGGGCGATGCGTATTGGGCCGTTGGGCGCAGCATCGAAGCGCGGTTTCAATGGCAGCGCGCCTTGTCGTTCAACCCCACCGAGGCCGATGCGCAACGCATTCGCGACAAGCTGGATCGTGGGCTTGACCTCGTGTTGATCGACGAAGGCAAAGATCCGATCAGGCTGGCCCGTGGCAACGATTAAGGCCACAGCCCCGGCCAAGGTCAACCTGACCCTGCATGTCACCGGCCGCCGCGATGACGGCTATCACTTGCTGGATTCCCTGGTGGTGTTTGCCGATGTCTGCGACCAGTTGAGCGCGACGAGTTCGGCCGACCTGCGGATCAGCGTCAGCGGCCCGTTTTCGCCCGGTGTGCCGACTGATGACAGCAACCTGATGATGCGGGCGGCCATGGCGCTGAAACGGGTGCGCGGGGTCGAAATGGGTGCTGCGCTGACGCTAGAAAAGCGTCTGCCGCATGCGGCAGGCATTGGCAGCGGGTCGTCGGATGCGGCACTGACCCTTGCGATGCTGGCGGAACTCTGGGGCGTGCCGCCTTTGCCCGCCAATGGGCCAGAGGTGGTCGCCTTGGGGGCCGATGTCCCTGTTTGCCTGCAAGCCCCTGCACCCACGCGGATGACAGGGATCGGCGAAACCCTGTTGGATGTGCCGCGCCTGCCCGATTGCGCGCTGGTTTTGGTCCGCCCGCCCGTCGATGTCGCGACCTCGGCCGTGTTTCAGGCGCTGACCAGCCGTGATGGCAGCGGCATGGATGATCTGCCCCATGGTCTTGATTATGACAGTTTCGCGCAATGGCTGTCGGCACAGCGCAATGACCTGCAAGCCCCCGCCGAAAGCATCGCGCCCGAAATTGCCCAAGCTATCGCCGCATTGCGCGCGCTGCCAGCCGTCAGTTTCGCAGGTATGTCGGGGTCGGGGGCGACATGTTACGGGCTTGTCAAGGATATGGCCACCGCCACTCAGGTCGCGCGCCGGATGCAGGTGGCGCATATGAACTGGTGGGTCGCCCCTGCTGCGGTGCTTCAGCCCGCCTGATCGCGGCGCATCAGCGTCACGAAAGTATCGCCGTAGCGGCGCTGATCTGCCACGGTTAACCCTTGTGGGGCGACTTGTCCGCGCGCTTCTTCCCAGACGATCAAGGCACCAGGCGCGATCCAGCCCTGGCGCAGCGCTGCATCAAGCGCGGTATGACCCAGTGCCATACCGTAAGGCGGGTCAAGAAACACCAGATCGCAAGGCTGGCCCGCTGGTATCGCCACCGCACTGGTCAGGATCAACCGCGTGTCCCGTTCGCGCCGCAGCTTGGCGATATTGGCGCGGATCAGGGTCTGTGCCGCACCGCCGTTATCGACAAAGGTCGCATGGACCGCCCCGCGCGACAAAGCCTCTAGCCCCAAGGCACCTGTGCCTGCAAACAGGTCCAGCACGCGCGCCCCGCGCACAGCATCGCCGAAACGGCCGCCTTGCAACACGTTGAACAGGCTTTCGCGCACGCGGTCGCTGGTCGGGCGCAGATGGGCGGCTTCGTCACCCGCGCCGACATCGGCCAGACGCGTGCCGCGATGGGTGCCTGCAATGATCCTCATGCAGTCAGCAGCGCCTTCATGTCGGTGGCAGGGGCGATGATCAGCGCGGGATCAGGGCTGCGCCCGGCCTCGATCAGGCGCTTGCCGATCATGTAATTGCGCGGGTCGTTCATCGCATCGACAGCCAGCAGGTCCGCGCCGCGATAATACCAGTGCGACTGGCTGCCGGGGGTTTCACCCTTGCGCAGATGCACATGGGTATAGCCCGTATTCAGCCCCGCGATTTGCAATTTGCAATCATATTGATCCGACCAGAACCAGGGTTTGGGCAGGTAAGGCAGGTCGCGGCCCATGATGTTCAGCGCCACGGCCTCGGCCTGATCAATCGCGTTGCCAACGCTTTCGAGCCGGATACGATTGCCGTGAAACAGGCAGGACGCGCAATCACCCGCCGCCCAGATATGCGGATCGGACGTGCGGCCATGGCTGTCGGTGGTGATCCCGTTGCCCACATGCAGGCCCGCGCTATCGGCAAGCACCGTCGCAGGCGTGACCCCCGCGCCGACAATGGCGAAATCAATGCTCAGTTCGGTGCCATCGGTCAGCCGCGCGCCTGTCACGCGGGTATCGCCCAGCAGACGGTCCAGCCCCACAGATTCGCGGATCGTCACGCCATGGGCGCGGTGCAGGGCGCGAAAGTAATCCGATGTCTGCGGTGCCGCCACCCGTTGCAGGATACGGTCCGCCATTTCCACCAGTGTCACGCGCAGCCCGCGTTTGGCCGCGACCGCCGCCGCCTCCAGCCCGATATAGCCGCCACCGACGATCAAAACCTGACGCCCTGCCACCAGTTCGGGGGCCAGCGCATCGGCATCGGCCAGATCGCGCATCGCGTAAACACCGTCCAGCGTGCCGCCAATCGCGGCGGGCAGGGTGCGTGGATGCGCGCCGGTGGCCAGCACAAGATGGTCATAGCGCAGCGTTTCATCGCCGGTCAGCGTGATGGTCTGTGCCGCCGGATCAATCGCCACGACCCGTGTGTCCAGCCGCAGGGCGATGTCCTGATCGGCGTAAAACCCCGCTGGCCGCAGATACAGCCGTTCCTGCGCCATATCGCCCAGCAGATAGGCCTTGGACAACGGCGGACGCTGATAGGGTGGTACCTTTTCCGCGCCGATCAGGGTGATCGTGCCTGCGAATCCTTCGGCGCGCAATTTTGCGACAACTGAGGCTCCGGCTTGTCCGGCACCGACGACGACAACATCCGTCATGAAACTGTTCCCTTGGTGACACCACTTGTTTTGCAGCACTCTATATGGGAAGCAATCGGTGATACAACGCGAACAGGGGGCGAAAGCCATGACAATCAAGACAGGCGATGCACTGCCAGATGCGACTTTTCTGGTGATGGGCGACAACGGGCCAGAATCCGTGGCATTGGCCGACAAGATCAAGGGCCGCAAGGTTGTGATCTTTGGCCTGCCCGGCGCCTATACCGGCACCTGCACCACGGCCCATGTGCCCAGCTTCATGGTCACCTATGATGCCTTCATGGCCAAAGGCGTGGATGAAATCATCTGCGTGTCGGTCAATGATCCTTTCGTGATGAAGGCCTGGGGCGAAAGCACCCGCGCGATCGAGACCGGCATTACCATGCTGGCCGATGCCGAAAGCGCCTTTACCACAGCAATCGGCATGGATTTCAGCGCGGCCCCCGTGGGATTTGTCAACCGGTCCAAGCGGTACGCGATGCTGGTCGAGGATGGCGTGGTCAAGATCCTCAACGAAGAAGCAGGCCCCGGCCAGTGCGAGATTTCGGCAGGCGAAACCCTGCTGGCGGAACTGGGCTAAGATAACGGGCGGTCCTTTGGGCCGCCCTTTTCATTCCGCCGTGTTCAGCACCTTGCGCGTGGGGAACGGGATTTCCACACCTGCCGCATCCAGCGCCTCTTTCACCTGCCGTTTCATATCGGCCTGATATTGAAAGAAATCGGCGCTGGAACACCAGACGCGCACCAGAAAATCGACCGAAAAATCACCAAGGTTGTTAACCTGAATGAATGGTTCCGGCTCGGTTCGTGACCGTGAGTCCGACAGGATCGTTGTACGAATCGTTTCCTCGGCCAGTTTCAGGTCCGCGCCATAGCCGACGCCGAACACCCATTCCGCGCGGCGGCTGTCATAGGCGGAATAATTGACGATCGTGTTGCCCCAGACCTGAGAGTTGGGAATGATGATCTGCACATTCGCCACTGACGCCAGTTCGATGAAATTCAGGTTGATTTCCTTCACCGTGCCCATCTGGCCGTTCACCTCGACGAAATCGCCCAGTTTCACGGGGCGGAAGAACACGATCATCACACCCGCCGCGATATTGGACAACGTCCCCTGCAAGGCCAGACCAATGGCCAGACCGGCAGCACCGATAACGGCGACAAAGGATGTCGTCTGCACCCCGAAGGTGTTCAGCACGAACAGGAAGGCAAAGCCGATAACGACATAGCGGATGATATTGCCCAGAAAGCTGAACAGCGTCGCGTCCAGATGCCGGTTCATCTGGCCAACCCGGATTAACCGCCCGCGGAGCCAACCACCGATGATGAACCCCGCAACAAGGATCAGGATCGCGGCCAGAACGCTGCCAAAGACAGAGATCACGAATTCCAGCGTCAAAAGATCGGCCAGCGTCCGCCCGTTGATAATCTCGGTCGTTAGCAAATCGTCCAAATCAGCCCCCGGCAAGCGCATCCATCTTGGCGCCCAGTTTGGTATCCAGCGCCGACAATCCGCCCGCGTCATGGGTCGTCAATGTCACCTCGACGGTTTTATAGACATTCGACCATTCGGGGTGGTGATTCCATTTTTCGGCCCAAAGGGCAACCTTTGTCATGAATCCAAAGGCTTCGATGAAGTTGCGGAACACGAATTGTTTATGGATCGCGTCGCGCCCTTCGACCATGTGCCAGCCATTGGCCAAAAGGGGGGCAAGGTCGCTGTCGCGTTCGGCTTTTGTCAGTGCGTCGGTCATTGTTGTTCTTCCCTGTCGGTTTTGCGGAACGGACCGTAGCTGGTCAGCACCTCGATTTCCTGATCCACCGCGTCGCGTTCGGCCACCAGATAGCGGGCAATCGCATCGCGAAAGCCGGCATCCGCGAACCAGTGCAGCGAATGCACCGGCACTGGCAGATAGCCGCGCGCCAGCTTGTGTTCGCCCTGCGCCCCGGCCTCGACCCGTGCCAAACCCTGCGCGATGGCAAAGTCGATGGCCTGATAATAGCACAGTTCGAAATGCAGGCAGGCGTGGTGTTCGGTACAGCCCCAGTACCGGCCATATAAAGTGTCGCGCCCGATAAAGTTCAGCGCGCCCGCGACAGGCACACCATCACGGATCGCGAGGACCATCAGCATGTCATCGCGCAGGGTCTGATGCGCGAAGTGAAAGAAATTGCGCGTCAGATACGGCGTGCCCCATTTGCGGTTGCCGGTGTCCTGATAAAATTGCCAGAACGCATCCCAATGCGCAGGCTGGATCTGGTCGCCGGTCAGCGCGACGATCTGCCCGCCGAACCCGTGCGCAGTCTCGCGTTCCTTGCGGATGTTCTTGCGCTTGCGGCTGGACAGGCTGGCAAGAAAATCGTCGAATCCGCCATAGCCTTCGTTGACCCAGTGAAACTGCTGCCCGATCCGTGGTTGCAGGCCCATTTCGGCGCCTGCCAGCGCCTCTGCCTCGGTGCAGAAGGTGGCGTGCAGTGACGACAGGTTGTTGTCGGCGGCGATCTGGACCGCCCCCTGGATCAGCGCGGCCATGCCCACGGCCTCATACCCCGGACGGGTCAGGAACCGCCGCCCGGTGGCTGGCGTGAACGGCACCGCGATCTGTAGTTTCGGGTAATATCGCCCGCCTGCGTTTTCATAGGCATGCGCCCAGTTGTGGTCAAAGATGTATTCGCCTTGACTATGCCCCTTTGCAAAAAGCGGGGCCGCGGCGATGATCTGCCCGTCTTGTTGCGCGGTCAGATACCGCGGCTGCCAGCCGGTCCCAGCACCAACGGAATAGCTGTCCTCCAGCGCCTTGAGAAACCGATGCGTCGTGAACGGATCGATCGGGCGGCCATCCGCGGCCTCTGGGCAGGCGCAAGCATCCCAGTCGGCGGGGGTAATGCCTTTGATGCTGGCATGTGTGGTGATTTCGATTGCTGATCCGTCCATCTTCTTTAACTGGAGGGCGCGCGCCGCGCGTCAAGCAAGATAACCCTCGAACGTCACATTATCCGCAATTTCGCGTGCCTTTGCCGCGTCTGGCGCCGACCGGATGGTCCAGCACAGGACCGGCGCGCCCGTCGCCTTGATCTGCGCGACGCGGGGGCGGGCCAGATCAAGCGCCTCGTGGCTGATAAAACAGGCACCAACGCGGTCATAATCGGGGATGTCGCGCAGATGGTCGCGCACCGCAGGGGGCAGTTCGGGCCAGAACACCGGATCATAGGCCGATGTCACCAGACCGCGTGCAATGGCGGGGGCGATACTCTGGCAGGCGGCCATGCTGTGCGGGTTGAACGACATCAGCGCGACATCGCCCGTGTAATCGGCCAATGCGGCGCAGGTCGCTGTTTCCAGCGGTCCGACATCCGGCCCCATATTGCCGTCCTGATCCTTGATCTCGATCAGCAGCGGGACCTGACCCGCGACCAGCGCCAGAACATCCTCCAGCGCGGGGATCGTGCCGGTGTCGTCTTTCAGCGCGATCTGTTCCAGTGCGGCACGGCTGCGCGCGCGCACAGGGCCGGTTTGCGCGGTCAGCCGGTCCAGCCTGTCGTCGTGAAACACCATCGCATGGCCATCGCTGGACAATTGCACGTCAATCTCGATCCCGTAACCGGCGGCAATTGCGGCCTTGATCGCGGCCATCGAATTTTCCACGCGCCCCGCCTTGCGGTCATGCAAGGCGCGGTGCGCGATAGGGCGGGCAAGCAAAGATGCAGGCAGCATCATGCGATCTCGAAAATGCCTTCGATTTCGACTGCGACGCCAAAGGGCAGGCTGGCGGCACTGACGGCAGAGCGTGCATGCCGACCCTTGTCGCCAAGAGCTGCAACCATGAAATCTGATGCGCCGTTGATCACCTTGGGCTGGTCGCCGAAATCGGCGGTCGAATTGACGAAACCCACCAGTTTGACCACCCGCACCAGCCGGTCGATGTCACCGCCACAGGCCGCCTTGAGCTGCGCCAGCAGGCTGACTGCACAGGCACGCGCGGCGGCTGCACCGGCGTCAATATCCATGTCTGCGCCCAGCTTGCCTTTGATCATTCCATCCGCATTGGCCGAGATTTGCCCCGACACATGCACCAGATTGCCGGTCTGCACGAAGGGGACATAATTCGCCGCGGGGGCCGGGGCGTCGGGCAGGGTCACGCCCAGTTCGGCCAGACGGGTTTCGATCACGCTCATGTCACACTCCTTGGCTGTTTGGCCGGACGCTAGCGGGCAATGCTGTGGCGTGCAATCATGTGTCGCGCAAAGCGCGGGTGAAATAATCCGCCAATGGCTTGATCAGGTAATCCATCGGGCTGCGGTCGTCGGTGCGCATAAACGCCTCGACCGGCATGCCGGGCATCAGGGTCAGATCAATAGGCAAGCGCCGCATTTCACCGGCGTTCACCTGCACTTGCGCGCGGTAATACGACTGGCCCGTCACTTCGTCCGCAAAGGCATCTGCCGACAATCGCGTCACGCGCCCCGCCAGTTCCGGCGTGCGCCGCTGGTCAAAGGCGGAAAACCGCAAGGTCACGTCCTGCCCGACAAAGACCTGATCGATATCCGTGCTCTGGACCTGTGTCGCGATGATCAGGGGCCGGTCCTGCGGGATCAGGAACAGCAGCGGATCAGCAGGCCGGATCACCGAACGCGGCGCAAAGACCTGTATCGCGTAGACAACCCCCGACACCGGCGCGCGGATATCCAGCCGGTCCAGCTGGCGCAGCAAGGTCTGGCGCCGTTCGGCCAGTTCCAGCTGGTTGAATTGCAGGTCGCGCAGGCGGCTGATCGCCTGTTCGCGGCGGGTGGATGCAAGGCCCAGCACCTGAATCTCGATCTCGGTCATCCGTTCGGCGGCCTGTGCGGCCATGGCTGTCAATTCTCCGACGCGACCTTGCAGGCTGGCCTCTTCCCGTTGCAAGGCCAGCACCCGACCGGCCTGCGCCAGCCCGCGGTCCAGCAGGCTTTGCTGGTCGGCCAACTCGCGCGTGATCAGGCGTTGTTGGGTTTGCAGCGCGGTTTGTTGCGCGGTGATCCCCGTGATCTGGCTGGCGATCTGCGCGCGTTGCTGGGTCAGTTGATGGATGGATTGCAGGCTGGTTTCCAGCCGTGCGGCAAACAGGCGTTCTTGTCCCTGCATCAGCTCTGCCGCTGCGGGCGTGCCGGCATCCCGCAGGATCGGGTCAAATGTCAGCGCGGCTGCATCGTCGCGTTCAGCCTCCAGCCGCGCGCGGTGGGCAAGGATGTCGAAATACTGTCCTTCGACGATGGCCAGTTCCGATTGCAGATCGGACGGATCAAGCCGGATCAGCAGGTCACCATTGGCAACAGTATCGCCTTCGACAACAAGGATATCTGTCACCACCCCGCCGAACGGGTGCTGCACGACCTGCCGGTTGCGGTCCACCTCGATCTGGCCGCTGGTGATCACCGCGCCGTTGATCTGCGCCAGCACCGCCCATGTGCCAAAACCACCGACCAGCACAGCCAGCGTGGCGGCACCAATGATCAGATAGCGCCGCACGGGCCATGGTGCGGTCATGACGTCCCCCCCGACTGCGCGGCGGCGCGTTTGATCTGGGCATGGTTCTGGACCATGTCGGCCAGCACCTTATCCTTTGGCCCGAACGCGCCGCGCATCCCGTTGTCGATGACCAGCAACAGGTCACATTCCTGTATCGCGGCAGGCCGATGCGCCATGATGAACACGATGCCCCCCGCCGCCTTGAACGCGCGGATCGCGGCGTTCAGCGCCAGTGATCCGTCATTGTCGAGGTTGGAATTAGGCTCGTCCAGCACCAGCACGACAGGGTCGCCATAAAGCGCGCGGGCCAGCCCGATCCGCTGGATCTGTCCGCCCGACAACCGGCCCATGGTGGCGCTGACGTTTGTGTCATAGCCATCGGGCAGTTTCAGGATCATGTCATGTGCCGCCGCCTTTTGCGCGGCCAGCACGACCGCCGCATCGTCGGGGGCCATCGCCATGCGGGCGATGTTGTCCTTGATCGTGCCGTCGCACAATTGCACGCGCTGCGGCAGATAGCCGATATGCTGGCCCAGCACGTCCGCATCGTATTGATCCAGTGCCGCACCATCCAGCCTGATCTGCCCGCCCGCCGGTTGCCAGACACCGGTCAGCGCCCGCGCCAGCGTGGATTTGCCCGCGCCCGACGTGCCGATGACCCCCACGGCCTGTCCCGCGCGCACATCAAAGCTGACCATGCGCAAGGCCGCGACACCCTGACCTGGCGGAACGACCGTGATCTGTTCCGCGCTCAGCCGCGCCTTGGGCCGTGGCAAGTGGATGCGGGGCGCATCGGGCGTTACTTGCCCCAGCAGAATCGCCAGATTGCCCCAGCCTTCGCACCCGCGCTGGAACACGGCCCATTGGGCCACGATCATCTCGATCGGGGCCAGCGCACGGCCCAGCAGGATCGACGCCGCAATCATCGCACCGGGGGACAGCTGGCCGTGCAGGACCAGATAGGCCCCCAGCCCCAGCATCGCCGATTGCACGAACAGCCGGAACGCCTTGGTCAGCGCAGCATAGCTGCCTGCCGCATCCGAGGCCCCGATACTGGCCCCCAGCGCGGTGTCGCGCGCCACCTGCCAACGGTCAAAGGCCGCGTTGCGCATGCCCAGCGCATGGATAATCTCGCTTTCCTGCCGGATCTGGCTGCCCATCTGATCCGCGGCAAAGCTGGCCGCATTGGCCTGCGCCAAAGGTGCGCTGGTGGTGATCTGGTTCAGCACGGCGACAAAGACCAGCACCAGCGCGCCGCAGATGGCCAGCAGCCCCATCAGCGGATGAAAGATGAAGATGCCAAAGAAAAACAACGGCGCCCAAGGCAGATCAAACACCGCCATCAGCGCGGGCGCGGTGATCAGCTGCTGCACGGCTTGCAGATCGCGCAGGCCGGTGGCGGCCTGCCGTGGCGCGCGTTGCAGGGTCGTGGCGCGCATGACGGCGGCAAACACGCGCCGGTCCAGCCGTGCCTGAAACCGCGCGCCGACCCGCGCCATCACGCGGCCACGGACGTAATCCAGCACCGCCATCATCGCGTAAAGAAACGCCACCAGCACGGTCAGCGCGATCAGCGTTTCCACCGACCGCGCGTTCAGCACGCGGTCATAGACGTTGAGCATGTAAAGCGGGCCGGTCAGCATCAGCAGGTTGACGAAAAAGCTAAAGACGCCAACGATCCAGTACAACGGCGCGCTTTCGCGTCTTGCCGCGCGCAGTTCGGCCCGTCCCTGTGCCGTTGCACCCTGTGTCATCTTGCCCATTTGTCCCGCTGATCCGGTCATGCCGGCCTCTGGCCCTGATCAAAGCACGGATGGGTTAACAAGCTTGCCAATTGAGGGGCGTGAAACGACATGACATCCACAGGCACAGCATCCAGAAGCTGTTGATTACGCGCAGGACTTGCCGCATGAATGGAATATGAACCGATTTTTGTGCCAATCCGCCGTGCTGATCGCCCTTGTGCCTGCCATGGCGGCGGCGGCACCTTATGATGGCATTTACCGGCAGACCGTCGATGCCGATTGCGCGCTGATCGGTGACGATGGCACCTCTGTGCGGATTGCGGATGGGGTGTTTCACGGGGTCGAAACGCAGTGCCAGATGACCCGTCCGGTGGATGTCAACGGTATGAACGCCACGCTTTACACGATGGAATGTGCCGCCGACGGCCAGAAATGGACCGAACGCGCGATGCTGATGCCCACCGCCGATGGTGAGGGGCTGTATATCCTGTGGGACGGCTATGTCTTTGTCTACGGCCTTTGCCCTGCGGTCGCGCCCTAGCGGGCTGTTGTCAGTTTGCCTCGCCGCCGACCAGCAGGTCCAGCAGGTTGACGATGTCGTCGTCCACAACCTCACCACCCTGGCTTTCCAGAATACCCGCGGGGGCCGCCGTCTGTGGCATCGTCATCGGCAGTGGCGTGGGCATCCGCCCTTCCAGCACACGCACCATGGTTTCGCGCCAGATTTCGGCGGGCAGGCCGCCACCCGTCACGCCGCTTAACGGGGTGTTGTTGTCATAGCCCATCCAGACGCCGGTGACATAATCGCCGGTAAAGCCGATGAACCAGGCATCGCGCGCCGAATTGGTCGTGCCGGTCTTGGCCGCGATTTCCCAGCCGTCGATGCGCGCGCGCCGTCCCGTGCCTTCCTCGACAACGCGGGTCATCATCCATGTCAGCTGGCGCGCGGCCTGTTCGCTGATGATCCGGTTGCCGATGCCCACACCTTGCGAATCCATCAATACCGCAGGGTCGCCCTGAATGCGCAGATCGAGCAGACCATAAGGCGTCACCTGCGACCCGCCGTTCAGGATGCCGGCATAGGCACCCGTGATGTTCAAGAGCGTGCTTTCCGACACACCCAGCGCCAGCGCGGGCCCTTCGGCCAGTTCGCCTTGCAGGCCAAAGCCGTTGGCGACGTTGCGCACATATTCGCGGCCTACATCCTCGGACAGGACGATGGCGGGCAGATTGCGGCTTTCGGCCAATGCTTGTGTCAGGGTCACCGGGCCCTTGAATTCGCGGTCATAGTTTTCGGGGCACCATTCACGCGATCCGCGGATCGACCAGCATTGCGGCGCGTCATCGACCATCGCATAGGGCGACACGCCCAGATCAAGTGCTGCCGCATAGATGAAAGGTTTGAACGCCGATCCGGTCTGGCGCAGCGCCTGTGTCGCACGGTTGAACGCGCCTGTGGCCCGCAGGTTGCGCCCGCCGACCATGGCGCGCACAGCCCCGTCTGCGGACATGACCACGATGGCGGCCTGCGCCTCTGACCCGTCAGCGACCAGGTTTTCGAATACCGACACCAGCGCCTCTTCGGCGGCGCGCTGGATGCGCTGGTCAAGCGTGGTGCGGATGATCACGTCTTCGGTGGTGTTGCGGGTAAAAAATTCCGGCCCGCTTTCCATCACCCAATCGGCAAAGAACCCGCCTGACCGCGCCTCGGCGGCACGCGACAGGGCGGCGGGGTTGGTGATCGCCTCTTGCGCTTGGGCGGCGGTCAGATAGCCCTGTCCCTCCATCAAGCGCACGACCACGGCGGCGCGTTCGCGCGAGCGTTCGATATTCGCGGTGGGGGCAAGGGTGGACGGTGCTTTGAGCAATCCCGCCAGCATCGCCGCCTGTGCGGGGTTCACCTCGGCTGCCGAAATCCCGAAATAGCGTTGGGCCGCAGCCTCGAACCCGCGACTGCCCGCACCCAGATAGGCCCGGTTCAGATAGAGCGTCAGGATTTCTTCTTTGGTATAGGCGATTTCCATGCCCATGGCGTAAAATGCCTCTCGGACCTTGCGGGCCAGCGTTGTGCGGCGGCAATCGGCCTCGTAATCGGCTTCGGATTCCCAAGCGCTGGACTCATAAGGCACGCCCAGGCACAGCAGTTTGGCGGTTTGCTGGGTGATCGTGGACCCGCCGTTGCCGGACAAAGGGCCACGCCCTTCGCTCAGGTTGATGCGGATGGCCGAGGCGATGCCGCGCGGCGACAGGCCGAAATGGGCATAGAACCGGCGGTCTTCGACCGCGATGACCGCATTATGCAGATGTGGTGACACGGTGCGCGCTGTCACCATGCCACCGAACTGATCGCCGCGCCAGGCAAAGACCTCGCCGGTCAGGTCGGCCATCGTGACAGAGCCGCGCGCGCGCTGGTCGATCAGCGTTTGAACGGGCGGCATCTGTTGGGCGAAATAAATCGAAACACCCGTGATGATCAGCGCTGCGACAAGCCCGGCACGCCAGCTGATCGCCCAGATGATCCGCAGCAGGATGCGGAACGGCCAGAACAGCCACCCCAGCAATGTGGTCGGACGACCGCGACGCGCAGTTTTACGGGTGCGGGGCTTGCGCGCGGGCGCCGGTTTCTTGGCGGCAGGCTTTTTCGGGGTCGCCTTGCCCTGATAGCGTTTGTCGGCCACCAGCGGTGTCCGTCTTTTGCCGTTACTGCTCATGATCCGCCCGACTGCTTATGCGTGTGTTTTGACACATCTTAAACGGATCGAAAGGAATTGTAGAGACGCGATGAGTCGCGCTCTTCGCTTTTTGATCTGCCTATTAATCAGGCAAAGCGATTAAATTGTACAATAATTGTGCAAAGTCACCCGATCTTAACCTATCCCCGCACCGGCAAATCCTTGCCGATGCTGCACTGCCGCGTTCTTTGTTGCGTGCAAGCGGACGCCGGGCTGGGTGTTGCCGCAATCCATTGCGAGGGGAAGAACGTGAAACTCATTATTGCAACAATCAAGCCGTTCAAGCTCGAGGAGGTCCGCGAAGCGCTGACCACCGTCGGCGTGCGCGGCATGATGGTGTCAGAAATCAAGGGGTTCGGATCGCAGTCGGGCCATACGGAAATCTATCGCGGCGCGGAATATGCCGTGAATTTCGTGCCCAAGGTGAAGCTCGAGATTGTCGTGCCTGACAGCATGGCCGATCAGGTCGTATCCACCATCACCACCACCGCCAAGACCGACAAGATCGGCGACGGCAAGGTTTTCGTACTCGACGTGCAAAGCGCTGTGCGCGTGCGCACCGGCGAGACAAATGATGACGCGCTGTGATCGCGGCGTAACGAGGAACAAACCCATGAATATGAAAAAACTGATTACACTTGGGGCGGGGCTTGCGCTGCTTCCGGTCATCGGCTTCGCGCAGGAAGCTGCCGGGGCTGTCGAAGAGATGGCCGAAGTTGCGCCGACATTCGACGAAATCGGCCCCTATCTTATGACCACCCTGCTGTTCCTTGTGGGCGGCTTTCTGGTGTTCTGGATGGCGGCAGGATTCACCATGCTGGAGGCCGGTCTGGTCCGGTCCAAGAACGTGACAACGCAGCTGACCAAGAACATCGCGCTGTTTTCAATTGCTGGCATCATGTACTGGCTGGTGGGCTTTAACCTGATGTACCCGGGTGATTTCAACGGCTATGTCGGTGGTTTCTTCAATGTCACCGTGTTGGAACCTGTTGGTCTGGCTGCTGCCGATGCGTCGCTGGATTACGCATCTGTCGCGTCCGACTTTTTCTTTCAGCTGATGTTCGTTGCGGCCACTGCATCCATCGTGTCAGGTGCGCTGGCTGAGCGGATCAAGCTCTGGCCGTTCCTTGCCTTCGTCGTTGTGCTGACCGGCTTCATGTATCCGATTTCGGGGTCGTGGCAGTGGGGTGGCGGCTGGCTGTCCGAACTGGGCTTTTCCGACTTTGCCGGTTCGACCATCGTGCATTCGGTCGGTGGCTGGGCTGCTTTGGCTGGTGCCATTGTGCTGGGTCCGCGTCTGGGCAAATACAAGGATGGCCGCGTCAACCCGATGCCCGGTTCCAACCTTGCGCTGGCGACATTGGGGACGTTCATCCTGTGGATGGGCTGGTTCGGTTTCAACGGCGGGTCGCAGCTGGCGGCTGGCACCGTGGGTGACATCACCGATGTGGGCCGGATCTTTGCGAACACCAACATGGCAGCCTCTGCCGGTGCCGTGGCCGCGCTGTTCCTGACGCAGATCCTGTACAAGAAGATCGACCTGACCATGGTGCTGAACGGCGCGCTGGCCGGTCTGGTCGCGATCACCGCAGAACCGCTTTATCCGTCGCTGTTTGGCGCGCTTTGGATTGGTGCTGTTGGTGGTGCGATCGTGGTCTTCGCCGTGCCGCTGCTGGACAAGCTGAAGATCGACGACGTTGTCGGTGCAATTCCTGTCCACCTGTTCGCCGGTATCTGGGGCACCATCGCCGTTGTCTTCTACAACGATGGCACCAGCCTGATGACGCAGCTGACGGGTATCGCAGCCTATGGTGTGTTCACCTTCTTTGTCTCCTTGATCGTGTGGTACATCTTCAAGATGACGATCGGCATCCGCGTCAGCCAGGAAGCAGAAATCACTGGTCTCGACCTGAGCGAGCTGGGTATGGAAGCCTACCCCGAGTTCTCGAAAAGCTGATCCACGCTTTCGTGACGACACAAAGCCCGGGCGTTCGCGTCCGGGCTTTTTTGTTCGCGGATTGATTGGCATTTTGGTTTATTATCGTGGGAATTTCTGCGACATTTTTTGATTATGGCGCAAGAAGCTGCGAATAATATGTGAATTTGCAACGTATTTGCAAAGATCATTCCGTGTTTTCCGCGATATGCTGCACAAGACGTTAACCGATTGACCGGAGCTTGCGATGATCCAGACCCCTTACCTTTTGTTTCTTGGCGATGCGCCTGACCAGCTGGCCGCAAAGGTAGCGCAGGGGATCAAGGATTGGCGGCCAGATAATGCTGTCGGCCAGTACCGGATGCCGGGGTGCGGCGCGGATGTCGGCATCGCTGACATGACGCTGCAAGAGGCCAGGGCCGCCGGTGCAAAGACGCTGGTTATCGGTGTCGCCAATCGTGGTGGCGTGATCTCTGTCGCGTGGAAAGAGGTGCTGTTGCAGGCGCTGGCGCTGGGGTTCGATCTGGCGTCCGGCCTGCACAACCTGCTGCGTGACGAGGCCGATCTGGTAGCCGCCGCCAAGACGCATGGTCGGTCGTTGTTCGACGTGCGTGTGCCATCGGTCGCCTATCCGATTGCCAATGGCGTCAAACGCACCGGCAAGCGCTGTCTGGCCGTTGGCACGGATTGTTCGGTGGGCAAGATGTATACCGGCCTTGCCATGGATATCGAGATGCGCAAGCGCGGCATGAAATCGACCTTCCGCCCCACCGGCCAGACCGGCATTCTGATCACCGGTGGCGGCGTGCCGCTGGATGCAGTGGTTGCGGATTTCATGGCGGGTGCGGTCGAATACCTGACCCCCGACAACGACCCCGACCATTGGGATCATATCGAAGGGCAGGGCAGCCTGTTCCATGTGTCCTATTCCGGCGTGACCATGGCGTTGATCCATGGCGGCCAGCCCGACGCGCTGGTGCTGGCGCATGAACCGACGCGCAAGCATATGCGCGGATTGCCCGACTATGCCCTGCCGCGCCTTGAGGCGTTGCGCGACATGGTCCTGCCGATTGCCCGTATCGCCAACCCCGCCTGTCAGATCGTGGGTGTCTCGGTCAACACACAGCATATGTCCCAGGATGCGGCTTTGGCCTATCTGGCGGAGGTCGAAGGCCGGATGGATCTGCCGACAGTCGATACGTTCCGGCAGGGGGCGGCGCGGCTGGTTGATGCGCTGGAGGGGATCTGATGCCGGATTTCTGGCGAAATCCGACGCCTCCGGCGGGGATATTTGGGCTCGGAAGATGATGACGGTCGATATAAAACGCGATGTGTTTCGTTTGGCGCAAGTCTTTACCATCAGTCGCGGGTCGCGGACCGCGGCGGAGGTTTTGACCGTGACCATGGCGCGGCAGGGGGTGGCGGGGCGCGGTGAATGTGTGCCTTATGCCCGTTACGGCGAGACATTGGACAATGTGACGGCACAGATTGCCGGATTTACAGGGGGCTGGGCGGATTTGCCGGAGGCCTTGCCCGCAGGGGCCGCACGCAATGCGCTGGATTGCGCGTTCTGGGATCACGCGGCCAAGCAGGCGGGCAAACGTGTCTGGGACCTGCTGGGTCTGCCTGCGCCGCGCCCTGCGATCACCGCCTACACCCTGTCGCTCGATACACCCGAGGCGATGCAGGCGCAGGCGGCGCAAAACGCGCATCGCCCGCTGTTGAAGATCAAGCTCGGCACGCCCGATGACATGGCCCGGCTGGAGGCGGTGCGCCGTGGCGCGCCCGCTGCCCGCATCATCGTCGATGCCAATGAAGGCTGGACGGCGGAGGTTTACGCCGATCTGGCGCCCCATCTGATCCGGCTTGGCGTGCAGATGGTCGAACAACCGCTGCCTGCGGGGGCCGATGACATGCTGGCCGAAATCGCGCGGCCCTTGCCGGTTTGCGCCGATGAAAGCTGCCATGATCGTGCCAGCCTGCCCGCCCTGCGCGGCAAGTACGACATGGTGAACATCAAGCTCGACAAGACCGGCGGGCTGACCGAGGCGCTGGCGCTGAAGGCGCAGGCGCAGGCCGAAGGATATGCGATCATGGTCGGCTGCATGGTCGGATCATCGCTGGCGATGGCCCCTGCGACGATTCTGGCGCAGGGCGTTGCATTCACGGACCTTGACGGGCCGCTGTTATTGGCCGAAGACCGTGCTGCACCTTTGCACTTTGACGACAACGGCGTGCATCCGCCCGCCGCCGACCTTTGGGGATGAATATGCGCACAGTCTATGTCAACGGCACCTATCTGCCCGAAAACGAAGCCACGATTTCGATCTTTGACCGCGGCTTTTTGATGGCCGATGGCGTGTATGAGGTCACATCGGTGCTGGACGGCAAGCTGATCGATTTTGCGGGCCACGCCAAACGGCTGGAACGGTCCTTGAACGAACTCGACATGCCGCACCCCGATTGCCTGCCTGATCTGCTGGACATCCACCGCGAATTGGTGCGCCTGAACGGGATCGAGGAAGGTATGATCTATCTGCAAATCACCCGCGGTGCGCCCGGTGACCGTGATTTCGCTTTTCCTGATCCGGCAACCTGTACGCCGACGGTTGTGCTGTTCACCCAGAACAAGCCGGGCCTTGCCAACAGTCCTGTCGCCAAGACCGGGATCAAGGTCATTTCCGTCGCCGACCAGCGCTGGGCGCGCCGCGACATCAAGACGGTGCAATTGCTGTATCCCTCGATGGGCAAGATGATGGCCAAGGCCGCAGGCGTTGATGACGCATGGATGGTCGAGGACGGGATGGTGACCGAAGGCACATCCAACAACGCCTATATCGTCAAGGGCAACACGATCATCACCCGCCATCTGGGCAATGAGATCCTGCATGGAATCACCCGCGCCGCCGTACTGCGCTTTGCCCACGAGGCGCAGATGCAGGTCGAGGAACGCAGCTTTTCCATCGCCGAAGCGCAGGCCGCGGACGAGGCTTTCATCACATCGGCCAGCATGTTTGTCATGCCGGTGGTGGAAATCGACGGGGCTGCTGTTGGGACTGGTACGCCCGGACCTGTCGCCGCGCGCTTGCGCGAGATTTATCTGGATGAAAGCCGGAAAGTCGCGGTTTAATCCGCCTTGTCGTAGAACGGCGTCATCTGGGCCACGATGACGCTGTTTTCATCCAGCGCGCGCTGCATCAATGCGCGTTCCTCATCGGGAATGTCATGCCCTTCGGCCAGCCGTTCATCCAGCGTGCCATAGCCTGATACGTCCAGTGGTGCGAGATCGGCCTGTTTCAGGATAGCAACCGTTTCGCGTACGGCCTCTGCCTCGTCCACGCCGGAGGCATAGCACATCAGCGCGGCACCCGTGGCCCCGTCGGGCAACCCGTCACCGGCGTTGCGGCCCACCTCGACCAGCAGGGTAAACACCTTTTGGCGGCTTTCTTTTGCGGTCATTTGCTGTCTTCCTCGATCCAGCGGGATTTCACGGCCCAGAGCGTCGATATCACGACGACGATGTGAAAGGGCAGGTAGATGGTGATCAACAGGACGAATATCGTCCCGATCAGCGGCAAACCCGCAATATAGACTGCGGTCAGGATCGGCTGCCACAGCAGTGCCAGCAGCAGCACGATCATCGCGATATCGGCGGCGACCGGACCCCAGGCCATGATGAACGTCGGCTGTTGGCCCGCCGCCATCCGCCTGCGCGCAAGGGTCCGGCTGAGGATCATGTCAATCGCGCAGCAATTCGTTGATGCCGGTCTTGGACCGTGTCTTTTCATCGACGCGTTTGACGATCACGGCGCAGTAAAGGTTGATCCCGTTGGTAGATGGCATCGAGCCTGCAACGACGACCGAATAGGGCGGCACTTCGCCATACATGACCTCGCCAGTGGCGCGGTCCACGATTTTCGTCGATTGGCCGATAAACACGCCCATGCCCAGCACCGACCCTTCGCGGATGATGCAGCCTTCGACCACTTCGGACCGTGCGCCGATGAAACAATTATCCTCGATGATCGTTGGCCCGGCCTGCATCGGTTCCAGCACCCCGCCGATGCCGACGCCGCCCGACAGATGGACGTTCTTGCCGATCTGCGCGCAGGACCCGACGGTTGCCCAGCCATCGACCATGCTGCCTTCATCGACATAGGCACCAAGGTTTACAAAGGATGGCATCAGCACGACGCCCTTGCCGATGAACGCGGACCGGCGCACAATCGACCCCGGCACAGCGCGGAAACCGGCGGCGCGCCAGTCGGCCTCGGTCCAGCCGTCGAATTTCGATGGCACCTTGTCCCACCATGTGCTGCCGCCATTGCCGCCGGAGATCGGTTCCATATCGTTCAGGCGGAACGACAGCAGAACGGCTTTCTTGGCCCATTGGTTGACATGCCAGGACCCGTCGCCTTGCTTTTCCGCCACGCGCAACGTGCCGCTGTCCAGCGCGTTCAGCGTGGTTTCGATCGCGTCGCGGACCTCGCCTTTGGTGGCGGGCGTGATGGTGTCGCGCGCATCCCATGCGGCTTCGATGGCGGTTTCCAGGGCGGCGTTTGACATGGGTTTCTCCGGTTTTGCTGTGGCTCGCGGTTGCAAGGGGCTATAGACCGGAACAGCCCAAGGGCGCAATCAAGGAAGATGCCATGAAAGACGACCGTCGCCATCCGTTTCGTGACAGCCAGCAGGACCGCGAGGCCGCAACGCATATCCCCGACACGCCGCAGACGCGCGCGCCGTCCTATGCGCTGGCCTTTGCCGATCAGGATTTTCTGCTGCGCGAGGAATTGCGCCCCGTGCGGTTGCAGTTGGAACTGCTCAAACCCGAACTGATGATGAACGAGGCGGGAGTAAATTCGACCGTGGTCCTGTTCGGCGGCGCGCGCATTCCCGAACCGGCGCAAAAGCACAAAGCCAAGACCGCAACGCTGGCGGGTCTGTCGGCCTATTACGACGAAGCGCGCACATTCGCGCGGCTGGTCACCGAACGGTCCTTGCAGACGGGCGGCACCGAAAATGTCATCGTCACTGGCGGCGGGCCGGGCGTGATGGAGGCCGGCAATCGCGGTGCGCAGGATGCGGGCGGGCGGTCTATCGGGCTCAACATCGTGCTGCCGCATGAACAGGCGCCGAATATCTATGTCACGCCGGAATTGTGTTTCAACTTTCACTATTTCGCCATCCGCAAGATGCATTTCCTGATGCGGGCTGCGGCGATCTGCGTGTTTCCGGGCGGGTTCGGCACGCTCGACGAAACCTTCGAGGCGTTGACCCTGATCCAGACCGGCCGCATGGGGCGGGTGCCATTCTTGCTGTTTGGCCGCGCGTTTTGGGAAAAGATCATCAACTGGGATGCTTTGGCCGAGGCTGGCACGATTTCCGCCGATGACCTTGATCTGTTCCGTTTTGTCGAAACCGCACAGGAGGCGCTGGAGGCAATGGATACATGGCAAGGCACTGGCACCAAGCGCAGCGCGATCCCCGGACGCTGACATGCATCCCGCGATGATGGTCATGGGCGTGTCGGGCTGTGGCAAATCCACGGTCGGCGCCGGTCTGGCCACAGCCATCGGCGGCACCTTTCTTGATGGCGACGATTACCATCCGCCGCAGAACGTGGCGCATATGGCGGCAGGCCAGCCTTTGACCGATGCGATGCGCTGGCCGTGGCTGGATGCGCTGGCGCAGGCGGCGCAGGCGGCGCGCCAGAACGGGCCGGTGGTCTTTGCCTGTTCGGCGCTGCGCAAATCCTATCGTGACCATCTGCGCGCCGCTGTTCCCGACCTGCGCATCGCCTATCTGGATGCGCCGCGTGACGTGGTGCTGGCGCGTCTGGCGCAGCGGCAAGGGCATTTCATGCCCGCCAGCCTGCTTGACAGCCAATATGCAACGCTGGAGATCCCGCAGAACCCGACAATTGCCGTGCGGATCGACCAGCAGGTCGCCGCGATCATCGCAGCGATCCAGCGATGCGTCTGAAACGCCAGCTTGGCCTCAAACGCGCCTACGGCGTCGATTCGCTGCCGCCGTCCGCATGTTGATCTGACCAGATGATGGCCTGTTGCCGCCAGTTTCAGGCGGCAACAGGTTTATGCCCGCGGTCGCGCGCCATTCTGGCACGGCGATGAAAATCGTTGCGCGGGGCCGCGCAGATGATCTTTTGAATCTCTGCATCGTTGCGACCACCCAGATGTTCCAGGGTATCGATGATTTCGAATGGCAAACCTGGGGTGACGTACTTCATGCAACGCTTTCACCATGAATTGGTGAAAAAACCGTTAGCTATGACAGAAAATCACAGCCCCGCCTCTTGCGCGATCTGGGCTTTGGATTTGCGCGCGCGTTCGGTTGCGGATTTCAGCTGTCCGCAGGCGGCCATGATATCCTCGCCGCGCGGGGTGCGGATCGGCGAGGCATAGCCCGCCTTGTAAATGATATCGGCAAAGGCGCGGATGCGGTTGTTGGACGAGCGTTTATAGGGCGCGCCGGGCCATTCGTTGAACGGGATCAGGTTGATCTTGGCGGGGATCCCGTCAATCAGCTTGATCAGGCGGTGGGCATCTGCGTCGCTGTCGTTGACGCCGTCCAGCATCACGTATTCAAAGGTAATCCGTTCCGAATTGCTGACCTTGGGATAGGTCCGCAGGGCGTCCAGCAGATCGGCCAAAGGCCAGCGTTTGTTGATCGGAACCAGCTTGTCGCGGACCTCATCGGTGGTCGCATGGAACGAAATTGCCAATTGGCAGCCGATTTCTTGTGCCGTGCGCGCGATTTCCGGCACCACGCCGGACGTCGACAGGGTGATCCGGCGGCGCGATAATTGAATGCCATCAGGGTCCATCGCAATTTTCATCGCGTCGCGGACGTTTTCGAAATTATACAACGGCTCGCCCATGCCCATCAGCACGATATTTGACAACAACCGTACTTCATCCTTGGGCGTGCCCTGCACCGGCCATTCGCCCAGATCGTCACGGGCAACCAACACCTGACCGATAATTTCCGCGGCAGTCAGATTGCGCACCAGTTTCTGTGTGCCCGTATGACAGAACGAGCACGTCAGCGTGCAGCCCACTTGGCTGGAAATGCACAAGGTGCCACGGTCGGTTTCGGGGATATAAACCACCTCGACCTCATGCCCGCCCGCGATGCGCACCAGATATTTCCGCGTCCCATCACCGCTGACCTGCCGGGTAACGACCTCCGGCAGAGCCACAACGAAATTGTCGGCCAGCATGGCGCGGTAATCCTTTGCCAGATTGGTCATCTTGGCGAAATCGCGCACGCCCCAATGATAAACCCACTGCCAGATCTGGCCAACGCGCATTTTGGCCTGCTTTTCCGGCGTGCCAGCGGCGATCAATGCATCGCGCATCCCATCGCGGGTCATGCCGACAAGGTTTGGCAACCCTTCGGCGGCCTTGCGCGGAATGGTCAGCACGTCTTGCGTGATCGGGGCTTGGGCGTCCATCATAGGTCTTTCTGGAGGGATATCCCCGCCATATAGGCGAAAGAGCCGGATTCCACAAGAAAACCGCCCCCATCTTCCGAGTATAAATATCCCCGCCGGAGGCAGAGAAGTTTTCTTACAAATCCATCAACCCGCGCAGCGGTTTGCAGCTTCGTCCACAGCGGCGGTGAAACCGATCAGGCTAAACTTGTCGCTGGTTTGCGTCCCGCGTGCCGACCGGCCAACGATTGTTGCATCGGCGCCCCGCTTCATCGCGGCAACCAGGCGCGCATCGTCTTCGGGCGTGGGGAGCCAGGCGAAATTGCCTTGGGTGAAGAACTCGTAGGTCGCATCCCCGATCCGCGCTGTCACGACTGAATCGGGTGCAAAAGGATAGCCGCCCGCGAACATGACCTGCCCCATGATCGTGTCACCGGGGCGGTAAAAGATAATCAGCTGGATATCACCACGGTTCACATCGACGGTGTTGCCGTCGCGGGTGTTGATCGTCTCGACGGGGGCCGATACGGCCCAGCATTCACGCGGGCTTGCCTCGACATAGACGGACCAGTCGGATGTTGCCGTCACGCGGTTTTCGCTCTGCTCTTGGGCGCTGACCATCCCTGACAGGGTTATCGCTGCCAAAAGCCCCGCTGTTTTCATTGTCTTCAAGATCATCCTGTTGTCTCCAAACCGTCGTTGCCTCGGCACGTCCGCACCAGCCTGGACGCGTCTTTCGGCATCCTTTGCACTGGCAGGCACGTCTGTAACCCGTTAACTTGCTTGCTATCAAGAAAAAGCGCCTCGGGGAAACCCCCGAAAAATTCACTCGGCAGGTTACTGCAGTGACGGCAACAAACCAAGAAGGCATCACATGACAAATCCCGTTGATCTGGTCGAAGTCTGGCGCGGCGACCTGTGCGAAAGCCTGCATCAGGGCCATGCGGTCGTCTGCGATCACAATGGCGCGATCGTGCAGGCCTGGGGCAACCCGCAGGCGGTCATTTATCCGCGATCATCGTGCAAGATGTTGCAGGCGCTGCCCCTGCTTGAAAGCGGCGCAGGCGCGCATCTGAAGGGCGAACAGCTGGCATTGGCCTGTGCCTCGCATGAAGGCGCGCCTTTGCATGTGGCGATGGTGGGCGATTGGCTGGCCGACATGGGGCTGGGGGATGACGATTTCCGCTGTGGCCCGCAGGCGTCGCGCGACAAGGACCTGTATCTGTCGATGATCCGGGCGCATCGCGAACCCTGCCGTATCCATAACAATTGTTCGGGCAAACATGCCGGCTTCCTGACCTTGACCAAGCATCTGCACGCAGGGCCGGATTATACACAGATCGACCATCCCGTGCAGGTCGCCTGCAAATCCGCCTTCGAGGAAGTCACGCAGGAAACCAGCCCCGGCTATGGCATCGACGGTTGCACCGCCCCCAACCATGCCTGCACGGTGCATGGTCTGGCGCGCGCGATGGCGTTTTTCGCCTCGGCGCGGGATCGCAGTGACACCCGCAGCGTGGCAGCGCAAAACCTGACCGAGGCGATGATGGCCTTTCCCGAACTGGTCGCAGGGCAGGGCCGCGCCTGTACCGAATTGATGCGCGCGATGGGTGGCAAGGTCGCGGTGAAAACCGGTGCTGAAGGCGTGTTTATCGCGATCATCCCTGAAAAGCGGTTGGGTGTCGCGCTCAAGATCACCGATGGTGCGACGCGGGCCAGCGAATGTGCGATGGCTGCTATTCTGGTCAAGCTGGGTGTGCTGAACGCGGATCACCCCGCTGCCCGCGCACGGATGACCCCGCCCGTGCTGAACTGGGATGGCCGCGTGACCGGCCACATCACACCAACCGCCGCCCTTCTTTGATTTGCCGATAGAAAGCCCGCCATGCCCTTTACCCTTGCCACATGGAACATCAACTCTGTCCGCCTGCGCGAAGAACTGGTGTTGCAGATGCTGCGCGAAGAACAGCCCGATATCCTGTGCCTGCAGGAATGCAAAAGCCCCGTTGACCTGATCCCCGTCGCGCAGTTTCACGCCTTGGGTTACACCCATATGGTCGCGCGCGGGCAAAAAGGGTATAACGGGGTCGCCATCATCTCGAAACTGCCGTTGCAGGAAGCCGGGGCCGAGGATTACGCCGCATTGGGCCATGCCCGCCACGTCGCGGCACGGCTGGAAAACGGCGTGACGATCCACAATCACTATGTTCCCGCCGGTGGCGATATCCCCGACCGCGCGGTCAATGCCAAATTCGGCAACAAGCTCGATTACCTGACCGATATGCGCGATGCCTATCACGCATCGCGTCCGCAAAAATCCATCCTTGTCGGCGATCTGAACATCGCACCCCGCGAAGATGACGTCTGGAACCACAAGGCGCTGCTGAAAGTCGTCAGCCACACGCCGATCGAAGTCGATCATTTCGGGCAGGTCATGGATGCGGGCGGATGGGTCGATGTCACCCGTCAGGACATCCCGCAAGGCAATCTTTACAGCTGGTGGTCCTACCGATCACCAGATTGGGATGCGGCAGACAAGGGCCGCAGGCTTGATCATGTCTGGGCGACACCCGACATCAGTGGGGCAGCACACGGGTCGCGTGTGTTGCGCCATGTGCGTGGCTGGGACAAACCCAGCGACCACGCCCCTGTATTTGCGAGCTTTGATTTATGACACTTCCCAAAACGATGCGCGCCCTTGTGCAATTGCATGATGGCTATGCCGGCACCCAAACCGGCCCCGATCTTGCCGATCCTTCCCCTTTCGTGGCCTTGCGCGACATTCCGGTGCCGACACCGGGCAAAGGGCAGGCGGTGATCAAGGTGCAACTGGCCGCCGTGAACCCGTCAGATATCCATTTCATCAAGGGCGAATATGGCCAGCCGCGCGTTGCAGGCCAGCCCGCCGGTTTCGAAGGTGTGGGCGAGGTTGTCGCCGGTGATACCCCGCTGCTGGGCCAGCGCGTCAGTTTCTTTGCCGGCGCATCCGGCACATGGGCCGAATATGCGATGACCGATATCAGCGGGCTGATCCCCTGCCGGCCCGATCTGTCGGATGTGGATGCGGCGGGGCAGCTGGTGAACCCGCTGACCGCGATCGCAATGTTCGATATCGTCAAGGAAAGTGGCGCTGACAGCTTCGTGCTGAACGCGGCTGGTTCGCAACTGGGCAAGTTGCTGATCGCATTGGGCCGTGACCATGGAATCGCCCCCATCGCCGTGGTGCGCCGCGCCGCACAGGCCGATGCACTGCGCGCGCTGGGTGCTGCGGATGTGATCGTGACGGGCGAGGCTGATCCGCTGGCGCAGGCGCATGCCGCGTTCAAGGCGCATAAACCCCGCATCCTGCTGGATGCTGTCGGTGACCAATTCACCGCCGATCTGTTTTTCGCCATGCCCAATGGCGCGCGCTGGGTCAATTACGGCAAGCTGTCAACCGATGCGCCAAAACTCGCCGAGCTTGGGCAGTTGATCTTTCAAAGCAAAAGGATCGAAGGATTCTGGCTGACGCGCTGGATGAAAGAGGTGGACCCCGCCCGCGTGCCGCAGGCCTTTGCCACCATTCAAGAACGTTTCGTTACAGGCAGTTGGACAACTGATGTTGCAGGAATTGTGCCGCTGTCAGCGACGATGACAGGCTTGGCGCAGGTGCTGGCGAAGCCTGATGGCAAGGCTTTCATCGACCCCACCGCCTGATCGGGCATTGCCAAGGCGCGTGAATTGCGCCACAGGGGCGCGTTGGCCTCTCGGATTTGTTGAAAAACGGCAGGGCGATTGCTAGTTTATAGCTATGCCCTGCGCCGAGGCTTTGTCGGCGCCAACCCAGGAGGACAATGCACTGTCTCTTTCCCAATCGGCTGCACCGGCGGCCACCATCGGAGCCTATGCCATGCAGGCTCTGAATATCGTGAATAGCGAAACCATTCTGGCGGCTGTTCTGCAATCCCTTGATGATGACAAAGGCGAAGACATCGTGCAGATCAATCTGCGCGGCAAGTCGGAAATGGGTGACTATATGGTCATCGCCTCCGGCCGGTCCACGCGTCAGGTCAGCGCCATGGCGGAAAAGCTGGCGGATAAGCTCAAGCAAGAGCTGGGCATCATTTCCAAGACCGAAGGCAAGGAAACCGGCGATTGGGTGCTGGTGGATACTGGCGATGTGATCGTCCATATCTTCCGCCCCGAAGTGCGCGAGTTCTATCAGCTTGAAAAGATGTGGCAGCCGGGCAAAGTCGCCGCTGGCTGATGCGTGTCCAGATTTGCGCCGTGGGCCGGCTGCGGCAAGGCCCGGAGCGTGATTTATACGATGATTACCTGACCCGGTTTGACCGCACGGGGCGCGCGCTGGCGCTTGGCCCCGCGCAGATGATTGAGGTCGAGGACAAGAAGGGCGGCGGCATGGCAGCCGAGGCTGCATTGCTGCGCCGTGCGGTGCCGGATGGCGCGCTGATCTGCAGCTTGGATGAGCGCGGCAAGATTATATCATCGCCGCAATTTGCCGATATGTTGGGTGGATGGCGCGATCAGGGGCGGCAGGACGTGGCCTTTGTCATTGGTGGCGCGGATGGGATCGACCCTGCCCTGCGCGCGGATGCGGATGCCAGCTTGAGTTTCGGGGCGATGGTCTGGCCGCATATGCTGGTGCGGGTGATGTTGGCCGAGCAGTTATACCGCGCGGCGTCGATCCTGTCGGGTGGGCCGTATCACAGACTTTGATGCGCTCCGCGCGGGGAGTATTTGTGGAAAAAAGAAGTTGCCGGTCGGGTTGGCGCTGGGCTGATCCGGCGGTATGACACGCAGGCAAGTGAAGGAGTTTCGCTATGTCCGCACCCAAACCTGTCGTGTTGTGCATCCTTGATGGCTGGGGCCTGCGCCAGGGTGCCGAGGGCAATGCGCCCAAGCTTGCCCATACCCCGCATTTTGACGCGATCATGCAAGGGCCGCATGCCAGGCTTTTGACGCATGGCAATGATGCGGGCCTTCCGACCGGCCAGATGGGCAATTCCGAGGTCGGCCATACCAATATCGGCGCGGGACGTGTCGTGGCGATGGATCTTGGCCAGATCGATCTGGCGATCGAGGATGGGTCGTTCTTTCATAATGCCGCGCTGGCGGGTTTCATTGCAAAGCTGCGCGCCAGCGGTGGGACAGCGCATCTGATGGGGCTGGTGTCGGATGGCGGCGTGCACGGCCATCTGGTGCATATCGCCGCCGCCGCGCGCGCGATCACGGATGCGGGTGTGCCGTTGGTCGTGCATGCCGTCACCGACGGGCGCGATGTGGCCCCATCCTCGGCCCGCCATTTCATGCGTGCTTTGATGGACATATTGCCGTCACAGGCGCGCATTGCCACTGTGACGGGCCGCTATTTCACGATGGACCGCGACAATCGCTGGGAACGGGTGCAAACCGCCTATCGCGCCATGGTGCTGGGGCAGGGGCTGGTGGCGCCTGATCCGCTGGCGGCGGTGGCGGCGGCCCAAGAGGCGGGCCAGACCGATGAATTTATCCCCGCCCATGTGATCGGTGATTATGCCGGTTTTGCGGCCGGTGACGGGCTTTTCTGCCTGAACTTCCGGTCCGACCGCGCGCGCGAGATTTTGGCCGCCATTGCTGACCCGGATTTCGATGGCTTTGCGCGGGACAAACCCGCGCTTGCAGCGCTTTTGGGCATGGTGTCCTATTCGGATCGGCATGATGGCTGGTTCGAGACCGTTTTTCCCAAGCGCGACATCCAGAACACGTTGGGGGCTTGGGTCGCGCAGCACGGTCTGCGCCAGTTTCGGCTGGCCGAGACCGAGAAATATCCGCATGTGACGTTTTTCCTTAATGGCGGGGTCGAGGCCCCCTATCCGGGCGAGGACCGCCATATGCCGCAATCGCCAAAGGTTGCGACCTATGATCTGCAGCCTGAAATGTCTGCAGCCGAGGTAACACAGGCCTTCGTGCAGGCGATTGGCGCGGGCTATGACCTGATCGTCACAAATTACGCCAATCCCGATATGGTCGGCCATACCGGCGATATCGGGGCCGCTGTCAAAGCCTGCGAGGCTGTGGATGCGGGGCTGGGTGCGGTGCTGGTCGCATTGCAGGCCGCGGGCGGTGCGATGATCGTCACGGCGGATCATGGCAATTGCGAAACCATGGTTGATCCCATCACCGGCGGGCCGCATACCGCGCATACGCTGAACCCTGTGCCTGTGGCCTTGGTTGGCGGGCCAGCGGGGGTGCGTTTGCGCGATGGGCGGTTGGCCGATCTGGCGCCGACGGTGCTGGACCTGATGGGGCTGGACCTGCCGCCGGAAATGACCGGCCGGACCTTGATCCAGCGATGAGATTTGCGGCCCTCCTGATCCTGTTGGCGCTGCCCCTTGCCGCCCAACAAACGGCGGATGATGCGGCCCAACAACTGCTGGCTGCCAACGCGCAGTTGGGTGCGGCGGAAGGTGCTGATGATCAGGTCACCGCCCTGACCCAGACGGTGCAGGCCTATGAGACAGGGCTGATTGCGATGCGCCAGAGCCTGCGCGAGATCACCGAGCGTGAGGCAGCGGTGGCCAGCGCACTGGCTGCGCGCCGTGACGAGGTTGCAGGGCTGTTGATGGTGCTGGCCAGTATCGGCCAAAGCCCGCAGCCTGTGATGTTCGCCAATCCCGCAGGGCCGGTGGGCGCGTTGCGCGCGGGCATGATGATTGCCGATCTGACGCCTGCCTTGCGCGATGATGTGGTCCGGCTTCAGCGAGAACTTGACGCGTTGCGTGACCTGCGCGACCGGCGGATCGCGGCGGCGGATATGTTGCGCGACGGGCTGGATTCTGCCCAGACCGCACGGGCTGCCTTGGGCCGCGCGATTTCGGAACGTCAGGATGTGCCGCGCCGTTTTGTCGAAGATCCGGCGCAGACAGCCCAGCGTGTCGCCACGGCGCAGACGCTGGCTGCGCTGGCATCCGAATTGGCGGGGTTGAGCATGCCCGAGGGCGCAACGCTGGCACCCGCCGCCGATCTGCCGTTGCCGGTTGCGGGGATCATCCGCACCGGCACCCGTGACCGCCCCGGAATCACGATTGCCGCGGCCCCCCGTGCGCTGGTTACATCGCCGGTGCGCGCGACGCTATTGTTTCGCGGCCCCTTGCTTGACTATGGCAATGTGATCATTTTGGAACCGGCGCAGGATGTGCTGTTCGTGATCGCCGGCATGGCCGAAGCCTTTGGCCAGCCCGGCGAGATCATCGAAGCCGGTGCGCCACTTGGTCTCATGGGGGGGGATATCGGGATGGATGACGCTACTTCTCGTCACAATCAGGCGATTGACGCAGGTCAGACTACGCAGCCCCTTTATCTTGAGGTCAGAGGCGGGCAAGGTCCGGTCAATCCGGATGCATGGTTCGCGCTGGAATAGAATGGGAAAACCGATGAAAAAGCTGATGATGGCCGCGACAGGCGGTGCCTTGCTAGGGCTTCTGGTGACAAGTCAGGTGGCGGGTCCGCTGCTGGCGCAGGAACAGGGCCAGCAGGCCAACGTCTATGAACAGCTGGATCTGTTCGGCGATATCTTCGAGCGGATCCGCGCGGGCTATGTCGAAGAGGTTGACGACCGCGAGCTGATCGAGGCTGCGATCAATGGCATGCTGACCTCGCTTGACCCGCATTCCAGCTATCTGTCCGCCGAAGACGCCGCCGCGATGCGGGTGCAGACATCCGGCGAATTCGGCGGTCTGGGGATCGAGGTCACGCAGGAAGAGGGCTGGGTCAAGGTCGTGTCGCCGATGGATGGTACGCCTGCGGATGCAGCGGGCATCATGGCAGGCGATTTCATCACCGCCGTGAATGGCGAAAGCATGATGGGCCTGACGCTGGATGATGCCGTGAACCTGATGCGCGGCCCTGTCGGGTCGGAAATCGTGATCACCGTTGTGCGCGAAGGCGAGGTGGAACCTTTCGACGTGTCGATCATCCGCGACACGATCAAGCTGACTGCGGTGCGCACGCGGACCGAAGGCAATGCCGTCGTCCTGCGCGTGTCCACCTTCAATGAACAGACATTCCCCAACCTGCGCGATGGCATGGCCGAACAGGTCGCCGCCGCCGGCGGGTTGGACAATATCGACGGGATCGTCCTGGACCTGCGCAACAACCCCGGTGGCTTGCTCAATCAGGCGATTTTTGTGGCTGATGCGTTTCTTGACGCAGGCGAGATCACATCGACCCGCGGGCGCAACCCCGAGGATGGCGAACGCTTTAACGCCGCCGCCGGCGATCTGGCCGAAGGCAAGCCGATCGTGGTGTTGATCAATGGCGGGTCTGCCTCGGCGTCTGAAATCGTGGCGGGGGCCTTGCAGGACCATCGCAGGGCGATCATCGTGGGCACCAATTCCTTTGGCAAAGGGTCGGTGCAGACTGTTGTGCCACTGCGCGGTGAGGGGGCAATGCGCCTGACCACGTCGCGCTATTACACGCCGTCGGGCCGGTCTATTCAGGCTTTGGGTATTTCCCCCGATATCATCGTGGAACAGCCGCGCCCGCAACCCGCCACCGAAGAGCAAGACGACGCGCCCGCGACGCGGTCCGAAGCTGACTTGCGCGGTGCCTTGAAGAACGGCCTGTCCGAAGACCAGCTGCTTCAGATCGAGCAAGAGCGCGCCCGCGCCGAGACCGCGGCGCAATTGCGCGAACAGGATTACCAGCTGGCCTATGCGATTGACATCCTCAAGGGGTTGAATGCGCTGGGGCCGCTGGCCAATGGCGCGAACTGATCCCGCCTTTTTGTCCTGAACCCACAGACCCTGCCGCATGTCATTGCGGCAGGGCATATGCGATTACATATTAGGGTAATTCGGCCCGTCGCCGCCCTGCGGGACCGTCCAGACAATGTTCTGGCTGGGGTCTTTGATGTCGCAGGTCTTGCAATGCACGCAGTTCTGGAAATTGATCTGGAACCGCATGTCATCGCCGGTGCCGACAAATTCATAGACCCCTGCCGGACAATAGCGTGCCGATGGCCCTGCGAATTTCGGCAGGTTCACAGCCACCGGAATGGCGGGGTCTTTCAATTGCAGATGCGCAGGTTGGCTTTCTGCGTGATTGGTAAAGCTGAAGGCGACATTGGTCAGCCGGTCGAACGACAATTTGCCGTCGGGCTTGGGATAGTCGATCTGCTTGTGCTTGGCGGCGGGTTCGGTCGCCAAGGCATCGGATTTGCCGTGCTTGAGCGTGCCAAGCCGGATCCCGAATGTATTCAGCCACATATCCGCGCCACCCAGGCTGAGCGACGCCGCCAGCCCATAGCGTGACCACAATGGTTTGACATTGCGCACCTTGCGCAGGTCGCGCCCGATCAGGCCGCTGCGCACCTCGGTTTCATAATCCTCCAGCAGATCGGCGCTGCGGCCTGCCTTGATCGCGGCGCAGGCGGCCTCGGCGGCGGCAATACCTGACAGCATGGCATTATGGTTGCCCTTGATACGCGGCACGTTGACCATGCCTGCGGCACAGCCCAGCAGCGCGCCGCCCGGAAACGCCAGCTGTGGCAGCGATTGGTACCCGCCTTCGGAAATCGCGCGCGCGCCATAAGCCACGCGTTTGCCGCCTTTCAGCAATTCCGCCACCATCGGGTGATGCTTGAACCGCTGGAATTCCATGTAAGGAAAAACATAAGGGTTTTTATAGTTCAGATGGACAACAAAGCCGACATAAACCTGATTATTATCAAGGTGATAGATGAATGACCCGCCGCCTGCATTGGCATCCAGCGGCCAGCCCATCGTATGTGTCACGGTGCCGGGGCGGTGTTTTTCGGGGTCGATTTCCCAGATTTCCTTCATGCCAAGGCCATATTTCTGCACGTCGGAATGCGCGTCCAGCGCATATTTCGCGATCACCTGCTTGGACAATGATCCGCGCACGCCTTCGCCAAGGAAAACATATTTGCCGTGCAATTCCATGCCGGGTTCATAGTTGGGCCCTTGGGTGCCATCGGGGTTCTTGCCGAATTCACCGGCGACCACGCCTTTGACCTCGCCATCCGCGCCATAGACAACTTCGGAACAGGACATGCCGGGGAAAATCTCGACCCCCAGTTCTTCGGCCTGTTCGGCCAGCCAGCGGCAGACATTGCCCATCGACACGATGTAATTGCCGTGGTTGTTCATCAAGGGCGGCATCACAGCATTGGGGATGCGGATTTGTCCGGCCTGCCCCAGCATATAGAAATTGTCCTGCGTTACAGGCACGTTCAGCGGCGCGCCTTTTGCTTTCCAGTCGGGGATCAGCTGGTTCAGCCCGACTGGGTCCAGCACGGCCCCCGACAGGATATGCGCGCCGACCTCTGACCCTTTTTCAAGAACGACAACGTTCAGATCGGCATCAAGCTGTTTCAGGCGGATCGCGGCGGACAGACCTGCGGGGCCTGCGCCGACGATGACGACATCATATTCCATCGCTTCGCGTTCGATCTGGGTCATTGTCTATCCTCTGGCAAACGGGCCTCTAAAGATCGGGGGCAGCCCCTTTCATCCTGTCGCACCAAGCGTTACCTGATGCTTTCACAGGGGGCAATCAGGACACGGCGTGAAAATGCGCCGGTGCGCCCACATATCGCGGCAGGCCTTGACTTTGCTCTGCCCTGATAGGCTATGAACGTCGGACTGACACTTTTCGCCCGGGAGGGCCTGCCGAATGGAAAAGATTCCACTAACCCGTGCGGGTTTCGACAAGATCGATGCAGAGCTGAAGCATCTGAAATCCGTGGAGCGCCCTGCGATCATCCGTGCCATTTCCGAGGCGCGCGAACATGGTGACCTGTCGGAAAATGCCGAATACCATTCCGCCAAGGAAAAACAATCCTTTATCGAAGGGCGGGTCAAGGAACTCGAAGGCGTGATTTCGCTGGCCGATGTCATCGACCCGTCGAAATTTTCAGGTCCGGTGAAATTTGGCGCAACCGTCCTGTTGGTCGATGAAGATACCGACGAGGAAAAAACCTATCTGATCGTCGGCGAATACGAGGCTGATATCGAAAGCGGCAAGCTGAACATGAAATCGCCACTTGCGCGGGCCTTGATCGGCAAGGACGAAGGCGACAGTATCGAGGTCAGCACCCCGGGCGGTGTGCGCAGCTACGAGATATTGAAAATCACCTACAAATAGAAAGTGCGCAGGCGATGCCGAAAAGGCCGCACACCGATGATCTGCAGGGCGTGACGCAGACCGAAACACTGGCAGCCGCGCTGTCCGTTTTCTGGGTCGTGGGCATGGGCCTTTTCTTCTGGTTTCTGCCAGCGGATTCCGGTGGTTTGCGTCATGTCGTGATGCTGCTGGCGATGTGCGTGCCGGTCGGTATGGCGTGGATCGCGTTGGTCTCGGCGCGTTCAGCGCGCCGGATGGTCGCGCAAACACAAAGCCTGCAAGGCGCGCTTGATGCCTTGCGACAAGCCTTGATCGACACCAGAATGGCCCCCACAGCGCCGGTGGCAGAACCAGTCCCCGATGCTGCCGCGTCGCATTTTGCATCCCGCCGCGAGATGTCGCGCCAGATCGCGCCGCGCGTCCCCGCGCAACGGCAGGCTGACCAGCCGACGCTGGCGCTGGGGCCAGGCCCCGAGGATGACGATCCGCCGTTGCAACGCCCCGATCTGGTGCGCGCCTTGAACTTTCCAGAAAATCAGGATGATACCGATGGTTTCGCCGCATTGCGCCGGGCCTTGCGTGACCGGCAGGCGCGCCGTCTGGTGCAGGCCAGTCAGGATGTGCTGACGCTGTTGTCGCAAGATGGTATCTATATGGACGACCTGCGCCCCGACCCCGCGAGTGCCGATCTGTGGCGCCGTTTCGCCACGGGTGAACGCGGACGCGGCATCGACGGATTGGGTGCCGTGCGCGATGGTGCCACGCTGGCGGTTGTGGCGGCGCGGATGCGCGAAGACACGATTTTTCGCGATGCGGTGCATCATTTCATGCGCCGTTTCGACGAAATCCTTGTGACATTTGCGCAAGACGCTACAGATACCGACCTGCTTGCGCTGGCAGAGACGCGCACGGCACGCGCCTTTATGTTGCTTGGGCGCGCGACACGGACCTTTGATTAGGCGATGTGGGACATTTTTCTTAAGACTTTGCCGTTCTTCATGCTGATCGCGCTTGGCTACGGTTCTGGCCGAACCAAGTTCTTTTCCGCCGAAGCCACCGCCTATCTGACGAAATTCGTCTTTTACTTTGCGCTTTCGGCCATGCTGTTCCGGTTTTCGGCCAATCTGTCGCTGGATGCGATCCTCGACTGGCAATTCGTCTTTGCCTATCTGGCGGGCACAAGCGTGGTCTATGTGCTGGCTACATTGGTCGCCCTGCGCCGCAACCGCCCGATGACCGAAGCCGCGGTCGAGGCGCAATGCGCCGTGATCGGCAATGTCGGTTTCCTTGGCATCCCGATGCTGGTGCTGCTGCTGGGTGAACCAGCCATTGGCCCGATCATGCTGGTGCTGGCGGTTGACCTGATCGTTTTTGGCAGCCTGATCGTGATCCTGATCACCGGATCGCGCGACGGGCGTATGTCGCCTGTGATCCTTGTTACCGTGTTCACGGGGCTGATCAAGAACCCGATGATCGTGTCGATCACCTTGGGGCTGACGGTGTCGTCGCTTGGCTGGACCGTGCCGGTGCCGGTCAATGAATTCATGGTCCTGCTGGGCGCTGCCGCGACACCGGGGGCCTTGTTCGCCATCGGCGCATCGCTGGCCACCAAATCGGCCGAACGCGTCGCGGTCGCAGGCTGGCTGACATTCTGCAAGCTGGTGCTGCACCCTGCGGCTGTGGCCATTGCCGCGCTTTTGGTGTTTACACTCGACCCATATGCCGCCGGTGTGATGATCGCTGCGGCCGCCCTGCCGGTGGCGGGCAATGTGTTCATTCTGGCGCAGCATTACCGCGTTGCGCCCTCGCGCGTGTCGGCGTCGATCCTGCTGTCCACCGCGGGCAGCGTAGTGACGGTATCGTTGGTGATCGGTTGGGTCACGGGTTTCATGGGATAGGACGAACAGATGAAGACTTTATCGCAAAACCGCTGCTTTGGCGGCACACAGGGCGTCTATAGCCATGCATCGGACGCCTGTGGTGTCGATATGACCTTTGGCCTGTTTGTGCCCGAAGAGGCCGCCCTCGGCCCTGTGCCGGTCTTGTGGTTCCTGTCGGGCCTGACCTGCACCCATGAAAACGCGATGATCAAGGCCGGGATGCAGGGCTGGGCCGCTGAACAGGGGATCGCTGTCGTGTTCCCCGACACATCGCCGCGCGGTGAAGGCGTTGCCAATGATGACGCCTTTGATCTGGGGCAGGGGGCGGGGTTCTATGTGAACGCGACCCAAGCCCCTTGGGCGCCGCATTTCCGGATGTGGGATTACATCAGCCGTGAATTGCCCGACCTGATCGGGGCCAATTTCGCGCTCGACATGGACCGCCAAGCGATCACTGGCCATTCGATGGGTGGGCATGGCGCACTGACGCTGGCGATGGGCCTGCCGGGGCGGTTCCGGTCGGTATCGGCCTTTGCGCCGATCTGCCATCCGACGCAGAGCGATTGGGGCCGCAAGCAATTCACCGCCTATCTGGGCGCGGACGAGAGTGCATGGGCCGCGCATGACGCCACGCTGCTGATGAAGGACAAAGGTTTCGATGGCCCCGTCCTGATCGACACCGGCACGGCGGACCAGTTTGGCGATCTTTTGGGCACCGAACATCTGGCCGCCGCCATGGCCGCGCGCCGGCAGGACGGGGTGTTGCGCCTGCAAAAAGGCTATGACCATTCCTATTTCTTCATCGCGACCTTCATGGAAGATCACGTCGATTTCCATGCGCAGGCGCTTTACGCATGATCTACATCGACGCCGATGCCTGTCCGGTCAAGGCAGAGGTGGAACGTGTCGGTACCCGACATGGGCTAAAAATGTTCGTCGTCTCGAACGGCGGCATCCGGCCTTCGGCCAATCCTTTGGTGCAAACCGTGGTGGTGCCGGATGGTCCTGATATCGCCGACATCTGGATCGCGGATCGCGCAACCAAGGGCGATGTGGTGATCACGGGCGACATCCCGCTTGCCGCGCGCTGCATCGCCAATGGCGCCTTGGTGCTGAAACATAACGGTGAGCCGCTGACGCAGGCCAATATCGGCAATGTGCTGGCGACGCGCGACCTGATGGCCGATATGCGCGCCGCCGACCCGTTTCGGCAAGGCGGCGGCAAACCGTTCAGCAAGGCCGACCGCGCGCGGTTTCTGGATGCGTTGGAACGGATGGTGCGCGCGGCGGCGCGCCCGTAAGCAAAGGAACAAAGATGGCAGATGTCCAAGCCGTGGTGTTCGATATCGGCAATGTGCTGATCGAATGGCAACCCGAACGGTTTTTCGACAGCGTGATCGGGCCGGACCGCCGCGCTGCGATGTTCGCCGCGATTGACCTGCACGGGATCAATGATGCCGTGGATCGCGGCAGCAATTTCCGCGACACGATCCATGCCGCCGCCGAGGCCAACCCCGACTGGCGCGCCGAGGTGCTGATGTGGCACGACCGCTGGATCGACATGGCCTCCCCCGCCATCGACCATTCGGTGCGCCTGCTGCGGGCGCTGCGCGCCAACGGCGTGCAGGTCTTTGCGCTGACCAATTTCGGCATCCAGACGTTCCAGATCGCCGAACCTGTCTATCCGTTCCTGTCCGAGTTCGACCGGCGCTATATTTCCGGCCATATGGCGGTGATCAAACCCGACCCCGAGATTTACGCGATGGTCGAAGACGATTGCGGGCTGGACCCTGCGACGCTGTTGTTTGCGGATGACCGGATCGACAATATCACCGCCGCCGCTGCGCGCGGTTGGCAGACCCATCTTTTCACCCATCCCCAAGGCTGGGCCGACCGATTGGTGGCCGCAGGTCTGTTGTCAGAAAGCCAAGCCCGATGACCGTGATGATCCCCTTTGCCGCGGCTGACGCCATGCTGGACTGGCTGGCCCTGACCGATGCTTTGGCCGCAGGCCATGACGGGCCAAAGGCTGATGTCGCCGATGTGTTCTTGTACGAAGGTCAAAATACCTTGCTCAACCGGTCCGCCTGGATCGCGGGGCTGGGGCTGGCGGTGAAATGCGCCACGATCTTTCCCGCCAACAAGGCGCTGGGCAAACCCGCGATCGGCGGGGCGGTGAACCTGTTTTCCGCGCAGGATGGCGCGCTGGAGGCGATCCTTGATTTCCATCTGGTGACCAAGTGGAAAACCGCCGGTGACAGCCTGCTGGCCGCACGTCTGCTGGCGCGGCCCGACAGCCGCAACATCCTGATCGTGGGGGCGGGCACCGTGGGGCAGTCGCTGCGGCAGGCCTATGCAGCGGCCTTTCCCGACGCGCGGTTCACCATCTGGAACCGGTCGGCCGAGGGGGCAGAGGTGTTCCGCCAAGCCTTTCGCGATGTCACGGTCGCGGGTGATCTTGAACAGGCGGTGCGCGGCGCGGATATCGTGACCTGTGCCACCATGTCCACCGCCCCGCTGATCATGGGCGATTGGCTGCAACCTGGCACCCATGTCGATCTGATCGGTGCCTACCGCCCCGACATGCGCGAGGTCGATGACGCGGCCCTGCAAAAGGCGCGGATCTTCGTGGACAGCCGCGACACCACGATCCACCATATCGGCGAACTGAAGATACCCATCGCAGCCGGGGCGATTGCGCCACACGATATCATCGCCGATTTCTATGCGCTGGATCACTTCAAGCGCCATAATCCCGACGAGATTACCCTGTTCAAGAATGGCGGTGGTGCGCACCTTGATCTGATGACCTGCCGTCATATTCTGGACGTCTGGCAAGCGCGCGGCTGATAGGATGCGGGCTGATGTGGTATCTGGCGATCTTTGTGCTGGCCCTTGCGGGCATTGCAGCGTTGCCTTGGTGGCTGGACCGGCGGCGCGCCCGGATCGGGCCAAAGGAACGGCAAAAGGCCAAGGGTGATTTCGCGATCCTGTCGCAGGGTGTGACCTGTTACCGCTGGCTGGGGCCTGCGCGCGGGCCTGTCGCGGTGCTGATCAACGGGATCGCAACGCCGTCCATTTGCATGGTTGATCTGGCCAAAGGGCTGGGCCGGCTGGGGTACCGTGTTTTGGTCTATGATCTCTATGGGCGGGGCCTGTCCGATGCACCGCGCGGGCGACAGGATGGCGCGTTTTTTCTGCGGCAATTGTCGGATCTGCTGGATCATCAGAACGTCGCCGAAGATGTGACACTGGTCGGTTACGACATGGGCGGTGCCATCGCCACGCTGTTCACCGCGCAACACCCGCACCGCGTAACGCGGCTGATGCTGTTTGCCAGCGCAGGGATCATCGGGTCCGAGGATCGTTTCACCCGTTTTTGCCGCCGCTGCCCTGTCATCGGTGATTGGGTACATGGCATATTCGCGCGCCGCCGCTTGCTTGCGGCGATCCCGGCGGATGGGTCGAACCTGACGCTGAATATCCTGCAGGCCGCGCAACGCGCCCAATTGGATCGCAGTGGCTATCTGCGCGCGATCCTGTCCAGCAGGCGGGGCATCCTGTCCGAACGGCTGGAACAAGAACATCGCAAGATCGCAGGTCTGGCATTGCCCGTGGTCGCGATCTGGGCCGAGAAGGACGAGGTCATTGCGCTGTCTGCCTTGGGGCGGTTGGCCCAATGGAACCGCAACGCGCGCCAAGAGGTGGTGCCGAGCGCGGGCCATGCCATGCCCTACAGCCACCCGATCGGAGCGATCAAGGCGCTGCGGACCGCCCTGCGCGGCTGAGGCTGACGGCGGTCCTTTTCAAGGCTGGATGGTCACGCTATGCAACGCACATGACACTACATCAGGCATATGAAACCGCCGTCGCCGCGGGCAAGCTGACGCCCGATCCGGCGCAGGTCGCGGCCCTGCCGGAATTGGAACGGATCAGGGCGGCGCTAGCCGCCCCCGTCAAATCGGGCTTTTTGCGCAAAGCTCCGCCGCCGGTGCAGGGGCTTTATCTGTGGGGCGGGGTCGGGCGTGGCAAATCCATGCTGATGGACATGCTGTTTGCCGCCGTGGACGCGCCCAAGGAACGCCGCCATTTCCATGCCTTCATGCAATGGGTCCATGCCGAAATTGCCCTTGCGCGCAAGGACGGCGTCGATGACGCGATCCGGCCTGTTGCTGCGAAATTGGCCGGGCGCGTGCGGTTTTTGGCCTTTGACGAAATGCAGATCAGCGACATCACCGATGCGATGATCGTGGGGCGGCTGTTTACCGCGCTGATGGCGGCGGGTGTCGTGGTGGTGACGACATCGAACCGCCCGCCGGATGACCTGTATCTGCATGGGCTGAACCGGCAGCTTTTCCTGCCGTTCATCGCGCTTCTCAAGGACCGGATGGTCGTGCATGAACTGGCCAGTGCGACCGATTACCGGCAGGACCGGCTGGCCGGCAGCCCCAGCTATTTCACCCCGATTGATGCCGCGTCCCGTACCGCGATCAACGCCATCTGGAATGATTTCAGCCAGGGCCAGTCCGAGGCGCTGGTGCTACATGTGAACGGACGGCAGGTCACGCTGCCGTGGTTTCACAACGGGGTCGCGCGGGCGACATTCTATGATCTTTGTGGCCGCCCGCTTGGCCCTGCGGATTACCTGACGCTGGCGGATGCCGTGCGTGTCCTGATCCTCGAGGATATCCCCGCGTTGTCGCGCAGCAATTTCAACGAGGCGAAACGCTTTGTCACGCTGATCGACGCGCTTTACGAGGCGAAGGTGCAGCTGATCTGTTCCGCCGCCGCCGGCCCCGAGATGCTGTATCTTGAAGGCGAAGGCACGTTCGAATTCGCCCGTACCGCCAGCCGCTTGCGCGAAATGCAATCGGCGGGATGGGGGCAGGCGGCAGGATAGAAACTTTCGGGCCTCCGGCGGGGATATTTCCACTCCAACGATAAAAGGACCAAACCCCCATCGTTCGAGCCCAAATATCCCCGCCGGAGGCCTCGAAGTTTTTCCGCGCGGCCCGCGCGGATCAGAACCGTTCGGCGCGCAGCACATGCGCGTCTGTCACGCTGACGACGCCGATATGTTTTTTGACCACCGCAAAGATCGCATCCAGCAGCCCGTCCAGCCGGTCTGGCTTGATCAGGCAAACCACAGTGACCATGCCCGCGCGCCCGATCTGTCCGTCGCGCGACCATTGGCCTGACCGTCCTGAGCCACCGAGCACCGGCAGCACGGTATAACCGGTGACACCCGCCGCGGTCAGCGCTTCGGTCAGGCGGCGTTCCAGCGGGGCTTCGATGACGATTTCGACACGTTTGGCGATGTGGGTCTGCATGTCAGGCTCCGGTCACGGCTTGGGCGATGGCAAGATAAAGCGGGATGCCCAGCGTCAGGTTGAAAGGGAAAGTCACGCCCAGCGAGAGGGTCAGGTAAATCGCCGGATTGGCCTCTGGCAAGGCGACGCGCATCGCGGCGGGTACGGCAATATAGCTGGCCGAGGCACAGAGCACCATCATCAGCACGACACCACCCAGCGACAGCCCGATCAGCGTGCCGACGCTAAGGCCGATCATCGCACTGACCAGCGGCATCGCGATGGCGAAACCGACAGCACCGAGGCCCAGCACCCCGCGCGACTGGCGCAATCCACGCCCCGCGATCAGCCCCATATCCAGCAGGAACAGGCACAAAACGCCTTTGAACGGCGCGTCGATAAAGGCGCTGATTTCGGCAAAGCCCTTTTCGCCGGTGATGGCACCGATAAAGAACGCCCCCACCAGCAGCACGATCGACCCGTTCAGCAGTAATTCGCGGATCAGCCCGGGTTCCATCCGTGCGTCGCCACCGCTGCGCGCTACAAGCCAGAGTGCGGACAGGATGGCGGGGGCTTCCATCACGGCGGCGACCGCGACCATATAGCCTTCGGGGGAAATCATCCGCCCTTCCAGCACCGATGTGGCTGCAACGAAGGTCACGATACTGATCGAGCCGTAATGGGCCGCGACCGCCGCGGCATCCACCGCCGACAGCCCCGTCATCACCCGCAGCAACGCAAAGGCCAGCAGCGGCAGCGCAAAAGACAGCACAAGCCCGGCCAGCAGCGCCAGCACGAGTGTCTGGTCGATGCCATGCGCGCTGACCGCGACCCCGCCCTTGAACCCGATTGCGAACAGCAGATAGATCGACATGCCCTTGGCCACCGCTTCGGGGATGGTCAGATCAGACCGCGCCAAGGCTGCCAAAAGCCCCAGCGCAAAGCTCAGGATGATCGGCGAGATCAGGTTCGCGCCGGCAAGGGACAAGATTTCAGTCATATCAGGCTTTCACAATGGGACAAAGCAATCGTCAATCGGGTCATAGATTTCCAGCAGGCCTTCGCCGATGTTTTTCCACAGCCCATGCAGGCTGATGCTGCCATCAAGAACGGCGCTGCGGATGAAGGGAAAGGTCATCAGGTTTTGCAAGGAAACGAGGATGGATGCCTTTTCCAGCGCCTCTTTGCGGCTGGAATCATCGCCCGGCGGTAACCCGTCATAGGCGGGGCGCATGATGTCGAGCCAGCGGCCGACAAAGCTTGTCTTTTCGTTCAGGTCGGGGGCATGTCCGGCGCACATGTTATAGCAGCCTTCGACGCCACCGCAGCCCGAATGGCCGAGCACGATCAGATGCTGCACCTTCAACGTGCATACCCCGTATTCCACCGCCGCCGATGTGCCGTGATGCAGCCCATCGGGTTCATATTGCGGGATCAGATTGGCGATATTGCGATGAATGAACAATTCGCCAAGGTCGGCGCCAAAGATGGATGTGGCATGCACGCGGCTATCGCAGCAGGACACGATCATGACCCTTGGTTGTTGTCCCTGCGCCGCAAGCTCACCGTAAGTGGTTTTATTGCTCTCGAAAACGGTCGCTTTCCAGCCGTTATACCGGTCGACCAGATAGGCCGGAAGCGGGTGGACATAGTGCATGCATCAATCCTTGCGATCTGTGGACGGAATACGTCGCATTTTCCTGAATTTCGAGCGATTTTTACTTTTTCCGTCAACCTTCTGGGAACTTCGGCATCGTAAGGCTTGGGTCATGGACAAGACAATGCAATTCCACATGGCCAGACCCCGCCCCGCCGGCGAGGTTGTTTTCCTGCGTCAGCATGGTGGCGCGCGGCGCGATCCAGACCTGCTGGCGCAGGTGTTGGCGGGTCATCCCCAGCGCGCGGCTGAAGACATGCTGTGCGATATTCTGGAAGGGATGGCCAATTGGCTGGACCGGTTGCAGCAGGGGCTGGCAGCAGGCGCATATGCGGCCATGGGTAAACCCGCAGCCCGTATCGCGCTGGTGGCGGGGCAGATCGGGTTGACCGATGTTGCTGTTGCCGCTGATCATCTGGCGCAGGCGGCGGTCGTGGGTGACCCTCACGCGCTTGCCGCGATTCTGGGACGGTTGGAACGTGCCTTTGACGTTGCCGTGACCGAACTGTGGGATTTCCGCGATCTGTGATACCCGATGGCGCTTGCAGCCTGCATGGCGGCGGTTACTCTGGCAAGTAACTGACCTGACTGGATGACCCATGCCCCTTGCCTTTGCCACTGCCGACACTGCCGCGATTCCCGTTCATGTTCTGCAAGCAGACCAGGCCCCCGGATTTATTGCAGCCTTGCCCGACCCTGCGCAGGCCTGGGCGGGGCATCAAGGGTTCACGGGCGCGCTGGGGCAGGTTCTGATTCTGCCCGATGCGCAGGGTGGCATTGCGCAGGTGCTGGTCGGTTATGGCACGGCGCAGGCCCGCGCACGCGGGCGGTTTCATCTGGGCGCCGTCGCGCGGCAATTGCCCAAGGGCGTCTATCGCATCGCATCCGGCCTGACCGGTCTTGATCTGGAAGAGGCGGCGCTTGCATGGGTGCTGGCGGGCTATCAATTCGTCCGCTACCGCAAACCGGCCGAGCCGATCGCGGGGCTGGTCGCCCCCGACGGGATCGATGCCGCACGGGTCCAGATCATCGCGCAGGCCGAGGCGCTGACGCGCGATCTGATCAACACGCCCGCCTCTGACATGGGGCCGCAAGAGCTGGAAACGGCGGCCCGTGCGCTGGCTGATGCGCATGGCGCCGCGATCACCGTCACCACAGGTGATGATCTGATCGCGGGGTTCCCGCTGATCCATGCGGTCGGTCGCGCCAGCCCGCGCGCGCCGCGCCTGATCGACATGCGTTGGGGTGATACCGGGCCAACCCTGACGCTGGTGGGCAAGGGCGTATGTTTCGACACCGGTGGGCTGAATATCAAGCCCGGTGCCTCCATGGGACTGATGAAAAAGGATATGGGCGGTGCCGCCACCGTGCTGGGGCTGGCGCAGATGATCATGGCGCTGGGCATCAGGCTGCGGTTGCGGGTGCTTATTCCGGCGGTGGAAAACAGCATCGCGGGCAATGCGTTCCGCCCGCAGGATATTCTGACCTCGCGCAAGGGGCTGACGGTCGAAATCAACAACACCGATGCCGAAGGGCGGTTGGTGCTGGCCGATGCGCTGGCGCTGGCGGATGAGGAAACGCCCGATCTGGTGATTTCCATGGCGACCCTGACGGGCGCGGCGCGGGTTGCGGTGGGGCCGGACCTGTCGCCGTTCTTTACCGACAGTGACGATCATGCCGCCGCCATCACAAGCGCCGCGCGGCAGGTGGCCGACCCTGTCTGGCGGATGCCGTTTCATGACCCTTACGAGGCGCTGATCGAACCCGGCATTGCCGATCTGGACAACGCGCCGGGCGGTGGCATGGCGGGCAGCATCACCGCGGCGCTGTTCCTGCGGCGCTTCGTGCAAAGCCCCTATGTGCATTTCGACATCTATGGCTGGCAGCCATCCGCGGCCCCGTCACGCCCCAAAGGCGGCGTCGGCATGGGCGCGCGTGCGCTGCTGGCGGCCTTGCCAAGCCTTCTGAAACTGTGACCGACCGCCGCCTGACGCCTGCGAATGGCCGTGTTGCCGCCTTGCATCTGGCAGGGCAGGTCACGGCGGACCGCTATCTGGCAGGGCAGCCGATGATGCTGGCCCGTCCGGTCAGTGACCTGTGCGCCGCACCTGCGCAGGCGCGAGACAGGCAATTGCTGCTGGGTGCCGTTGTCACGGTGTTCGAGGATCGGGATGGCTGGTCCTTTGTGCAGGCGGTGGATGGCTATGTTGGCTATGTCGCCTCGGACCGGCTGGGCGCGGTGCAAGAGGCGACTCATATGGTCGGGACCATGGCGACCCATGCCTATCTGGCCGAGGATATGAAATCGCGCGATGTCATGGCGCTGCCGTTCGGGGCGCGTGTCACCGTGCTGGACGAGAGGGCCAAGTTTTTCGAAACAACGCTGGGCTATATCCCGAAAAAGCACCTGCGCCCGCTGGACCGGCCTTTCACCGATCCGGCCACCGTCGCGCAGTTGCATTTCGGCGTGCCTTATCTGTGGGGCGGCAATTCCACGCGCGGGATCGATTGTTCGGGGCTGGTGGCGGCAGCATTCGGGGCCTGCGCCATCCTCTGTCCGGCGGACAGTGATCTGCAATGCGCGGGGCTGGGGGCTGATTTCAACGGCGCGGCGCGGCGGGGCGATCTGATTTTCTGGCAGGGCCATGTGGCGATGATGGTGGATGATGCGACGCTGATCCATGCCAATGCGCATCACATGGCGACCGCCTATGAACCGCTGGAGGCTGCGCGCCTGCGCATCGCCGCACAGGGCGGCGGGCCGGTCACCGCGCGCCGCCGGATTTAGTGCAGACAGGTTGCCTGATCGGGCCGCTGCACCAGCATCTGCCGGATCCGCAGGCCGAAATCTGCTGCCACCGCCGTCAGTTGCGGGGCCAGATCGGCGCGTACCATCAGCATTGCCAGCCAAAGCGCGTCTTCGCGGTCACCACTGGCTGCATTGGCCACGAAGCGCGCGAAATTTGCTTCGTCCGGATGCAGGCAGGCGGAATTCAGCGCGTGATGGTGCAAGGGCCGACGGCGGTGCAGGGCCAGCAGATCGACCATCGCGGCAAAAGCCTTGGTCGTCAGGTCGGCGCGGGATTTGCCCAGACCATTGGTCAGATCGCTGCGCATGGCGCAACGCCCCTGTGGCCCCGCGCACCAAAGCCGCAGATAGATCACGACGCAGGCTTCCAGATCATCAAGCTGGGACAGACGAAACGCCGCCTGACTGCCAAGCGCCGGGTCATGAACGGTCATTTCGTCAAGATCAGCTTGCCCGCGCGGGTGATTCGCAAAGTGTAGGTCTGATCGCCCAACACGATATGGGCCTGATCGCCGCCTTCGGTCAGACGGGATGCTTCATGTGCCGGAAGCACGCGGCTCGCCGATGTTGCCGACGTTGGAAGTGTGTGAACTGTCATTTGCCATGAACCTTTCAAAGATTTGATCGGGCTTGCTTGCACGGGGAACAGGCTGGCTGGACACGGCATCATCATCCCGCTGGCGCAGCGAAATGTCAACCTGAGTTTTTTAGTCAGGTATAAATTATTTCTCGATCAGCCGGATCAGCTTGCGTTCGAGAACCTGCAATACGGATTTGAGATCGTTGCCGCGCTTGAGCACCTGCCCATCCATGCCGACAACGGCATATTGCCCCTGCCGCAGCCGCAGGCGGGGATTTTTTTCGATTCGGTAAAGCGGGTTTTCCGCCGTGCGCCGGAAGATCGAAAAAACCGCCATATCGCGCAGGTTGGAAATGCCATAGTCGCGCCATTCGCCCGCCGCGACCATGCGGCCGTAAAGCCCCAGGATCAGCGCCAGTTCGGTACGGTGAAAAGCGACCTGCGCGGGCGCGTCAAACGGGGAAGGGGTCTGGATAGTCATTATGAATGGTCGCGCCACCTGCCCGTGAAATCAAGCCCCATTGAAATCCATCTATCCATGGCGCGCGGCCTTTGTTCCGCCGCAATATTAACGCTGCAATGCCCATCGCGCAGCCAAATTGGAACACACAGGTTGGCAATAGTTAACACATAGCGAAATGCTACCTCGATGCTGCGGCCCAAAGCCCCCACCCAAACCGCGGCATCGAGGACTTTCGTTTTCCCTAGCCGCAGCTGACATCCGCAATCATGTCCTGATCGCTGATCTTGAAATTGATCCGGCCAGCGCGGTAATCCATCGTGACCATCGTCCAGGGCCGGATAACACGGACCTCTTGCATGATCAGGACTCGTTCCAGCGCGGTGGCGGGCTGGCCGACTAGATAGGTGTATGCGTCCACACCGCAGGTATCGGGAAACGACGGGGCGGCGGGCGGGTCCTGCGTGCTGGCGCAGGCGGCAAGAAACAGCAAAGGGATCAGATGGCGCATAACCCCAGCTTTTCCACGATCAGCGGCTTTGGCAAGTGCGTGGTTGAAATCCGTGCCGGTTTCGCAGATCAACGCCCTATCGCAGCAAGGAGAGTTTGACATGCGCACAAGAGCAGCAGTGGCAATGGCGGCAGGGCAGCCGTTGCAGGTGATGGAAGTCAATCTGGACGGCCCTCGTGCCGGCGAGGTTCTGGTCGAAATCAAGGCGACGGGCATCTGCCACACCGATGAATTCACGCGCTCCGGTGCCGATCCCGAAGGCCTGTTTCCTGCCATCCTTGGCCATGAAGGCGCGGGCGTTGTGATCGAGGTTGGTGAAGGTGTCACATCCTTGCAGCCCGGTGATCATGTGATCCCGCTATACACGCCCGAATGCCGCGAATGCGAATATTGCCTGAACCCTAAAACCAACCTGTGCCAGAAAATCCGCAGCACCCAAGGGGCGGGTGTCATGCCTGATGGGACCAGCCGGTTTTCGATGCTCGATGGTACGCCGATTTTGCATTACATGGGCTGTTCGACCTTTGCCAATCACACCGTCCTGCCGGAAATCGCGCTGGCCAAGGTCCGCAAGGATGCGCCTTTCGACAAGATCTGCTATATTGGCTGCGGTGTCACCACTGGTATCGGCGCTGTCATCAACACCGCCAAGGTCGAGATCGGCAGCCGCGCGATTGTCTTTGGTCTGGGCGGGATCGGGCTGAACGTGATCCAGGGCCTGCGGCTTGCCGGGGCTGATCAGATCGTCGGCGTGGACCTGAACGACAGCAAGTTTGATATGGCCACCCGTTTCGGCATGACCGATTTCGTGAACCCGTCGAAAGTGTCGGGCGATCTGGTCGCGCATCTCGTCGCCTTGACCAAGGGCGGGGCCGATTACACATTCGATGCGACTGGCAATGTCGGCGTAATGCGCACCGCACTGGAATCCGCGCACAAAGGTTGGGGCGAAAGCATCATCATCGGCGTGGCCCCTTCTGGTGCCGAAATCTCGACCCGGCCGTTCCAGCTGGTGACCGGCCGTAGCTGGCGCGGCACTGCATTTGGTGGCGCGCGTGGCCGCACCGATGTGCCAAAGATCGTCGATTGGTATATGCAGGGCAAGATCGAGATCGACCCGATGATCACCCACAAGCTGAAGCTTGAGGATATCAACAAAGGCTTCGATCTGATGCATGAAGGCAAAAGCATCCGCGCGGTTGTCGAATTTTAAGCCGCGGTAAAACCACAGAAAGGGCAGACATGGCCAAGGATCGTATGTTGTTGGCCGTGTTGATCGACGCGGACAATATCCCCGCCAAATACGCAGGCCCGATCCTGCGCGAGGTCACGACCTATGGCGAGCCGGCCCTGCGCCGCGTCTATGGCGACTGGTCCAGCCCGGCCTTGGGCGGCTGGAAAAAGGAAGTCGTCGACCTGGGGCTGGTCGCCAATCAGGAGACTGCCAATACCCGTGGCAAGAATGCCAGCGACATCGGGCTGGTGATCGACGCGATGGATATCCTGCATTCGGGGCGGTTCGACGGGTTCGTTCTGGTCAGTTCGGACAGTGATTTCACTGCCCTTGCCAACCGGCTGCGCGAAAACGGCGTTGTCGTGATCGGCATCGGCGAAGGCAAGGCACCCGTCAGCCTGCGCAATGTCTGTAACCGGTTTATCCTGATCGAAAACCTTGTGGATCAGGAAAAGGAACAGCCCGTTGCGGCAAAAGGCGATATTGCCAAACCCGCACCCTCGGGCGCGCCGTTGCGTAATCCGCCTTCGGCCGCGATTCCGATGGTGATCAAGGCGATGGACAGCATCGACGCCGAAGGCGAATGGTATTCGCTGGGCCAGTTGGGCCAGTATATCACCCGTGCTGCCCCCGATTTCGACCCGCGCACCTATGGCAGCGCGAAACTGTCGGATCTTTTGGTCAAATCGGGCCGGTTCGAGGTGCGCAAAGGCCAGGGCAACCACCTTGAGGCCCGCAGGCTGGATTAGGGTTTCACCCCGTAACGGGCCATGAACATTTCCACTGCGCCATTGATCACGCGGTCCTTTTCGGCGCGGGTAAAGCTGTCGGACATGCTGAAGACCATCCGCGGGAACAGGTCCGCCTTGCACAGTTCATGGAACTGGTCAGCGGCCAGCAGCACGTCATCAATCCGCAATTCGCCACGCTCCATCGCAATGCGAAAGAAATCCACCATGCGCGCGCGGATCAGCATCGGGGCGCATTCATAGAATTCACGCGCCAGTTCAGGGAACCGCCCGCTTTCGGCAACGCAGATGCGAAACACGCGGGTGCCGAATTCAGAGGTAATGAAATCGACCATCTCGGTTGCGATCGTGCGCAACACCACTGTCGCGGGCGCGTTGAAATCAATGGTTTCGATCACATTCTTGGTCTGGCGGTGGCAGGCCATTTTCGCGACCTGCATGAACAGCAGCTTCTTGTCCGGAAAATAGCTGTACAGCGTCGCCTTGGACACGCCTGCCGCACGTGCGATGTCGTCAACCGACGCGCCCTCATATCCGTCTGACATGAATACTTGGCGCGCACCGTCCAGAACCTGATCGAGTTTGCGGCCCTTTTTCGGCTCTGGCGCACCATCTGGCATCATAGTCTCCTCTTGGATTTTACCATAAACTGATCAGTTTACTTCGGGCAAGACGATAACGGTCGCTGTCTGTCCCTAAGGCTGTCTGGGCCTATCCAAGGGCAACGCGCAGATCTCGATCACTGCGTCTGTGACGCTGCATGATTGCGGGTTTTCCGCGTTGGGCGTCATCAGGGGCGGATTGGTCAGCGACGGTCGGCTGATAATCAATGACGCGACAGGTGCTGCGAAAGCGGCGCAAAACACGGATATGACGATCAGGCGGGTCATGCAGGCTCCGGTTCTGAATGTCATGACAACTAAACTGTTTGGTTTACTTTGCAAGACAAAAGTGAACTGTACGGTTCATTTTATACACTTGTCAGATCGTTACAGGCGCGTAGATTAGAATCATTCTAAATAAAGGACACGCAATGATTCCCGGTTTCGCCGACCGCCGCCGTTTCAACGACCTGTCAGAACAGGAAATTCTTGCGCTCGCCATTTCATCAGAAGAGGATGACGCGCGGATCTACCGGGCCTATGCGGACAAGCTGCGCCCCGAATATCCCGCATCCGCAGCGGTTTTCGATGGCATGGTGGTCGAGGAAAGCGAACACCGCCGTCGCCTGATCGACCTGCATGTGGCACGTTTCGGTGACGTCATCCCCCTGATCCGGCGCGAACATGTGGCAGGGTTCTATGCCCGCCGTCCGGTCTGGCTGGTGGAAAATCTGGGTCTGGAGCGTATCCGCGACGAGGCCACGCGCATGGAACGCGACGCGCAGCGGTTTTATGAACTGGCCGCAAGTCATGCGCGCGATGCCGCGACCCGCAAATTGCTGGGCGATCTGGCTGCGGCCGAGGCTGGCCATTCCGACAAGGCTGCGTCTTTGGCCGTGACCCATCTGGACGGCGATGCCAAATCAACCGAGGAATCCGCCGCCTATCGCCAATTCGTGCTGACATGGGTGCAGCCGGGGCTGGCGGGGTTGATGGATGGATCGGTGTCCACGCTTGCGCCGATTTTCGCGGTGGCCTTTGCGACGCAGGATACCTGGACGACGTTTCTTGTCGGGCTGGCGGCGTCTGTTGGGGCGGGTATCTCGATGGGGTTCACCGAGGCGGCATCGGATGACGGCAAGATTTCGGGCAGGGGCTCGCCCTATAAACGCGGGCTGGCGGCGGGGGTGATGACCACCCTTGGCGGTCTGGGGCATGCGCTGCCCTATCTGATCACCGATTTCTGGACAGCGACGAGCGTTGCGCTGATCGTCGTTGTCGTCGAACTCTGGGCGATTGCGTGGATTCAGAACAAATATATGCAGACGCCTTGGGGGCGCGCGATTTTTCAGGTGGTGCTGGGCGGGGCCTTGGTTTTTGCGGCAGGCGCGCTGATCGGGTCGGGATAGATGTCGCGCACCATGGTCGTGACGGCGCGAAAGCCAAAGATGTACCGCCAAAGCCCCATCTGATAGGTCTGCGTATCAACAAAGCCCTGTTGCAGATATAGCGCCCGCGCCCGTCGGTTCGTGTCGATCACATCCAGCCGGACCTGCCGGTAACCGCGCGTCTTGGCCTCTGCGGTGATCGCATCCAGCAGGGCAGTGCCCACGCCGCGCCCGCGATATGCGGGGGCGACGAAAATCCCGTCCATCAGGAAACGGTCATTGTCGGTGTCGCGTTCCAGCGCCGCCAACAGGCTCGTCCGCATTGCCGCGCCGGTCCAGCCATAGACCCGCCGCAGGTCGGTAAAATTGCCGCTGACCAGCGCGCCGCGCTGCGTCTTGAACCCAACCACCCCCAGCAGGCGACCGTTAGCATCATGCGCGCAAATCCCGTGATCTGACCGCAGGACCTGGCCGATGAACACCAGCGCGCGGTCTTTCGGCCCCATGACGAAACCCAGCTTCTTGCCAAAAGCCTCCCAATAAAGTGCTGCAACTTCGGCACGGTCTGCATCGGGGATGCCGATGGTGATCTTCATCTGAAACTGTCAAAAGGGATATAGGTGACCGGATCGCCGGGGCTGATCGTCATGGCTGCGTCGGGCAGCATGACCAGCCCGTCGGCCCAAGCCAGCCCGCTGACCCGCCCCGATCCTTCGGAGGCGAAAACCTCGGCCTTCCCATCCCTGATCCGCGCGCGCAGATATTCGCGCCGCCCGGCCTTTTTGGTCTTTGCAAAGGCGGCGGGCACGGTGAACCCCTGCGGTTCCGGCCAGTCGCCGCCTGCCATCACGGCCAGTGCCGGATGCGCAAAGACCAGCGCGCAGACCATCGCCGCGACCGGATTGCCGGGCAGGCCCAAGACCGGCTTGCCGTCCCAGACGCCCATTGCCAAAGGCCGCCCCGGTTTCATTGCCACCCGCCACAATGCCAGCGACCCCGTGCCTGCCAGCAAGGCGGACATATGGTCTTCGTCCCCCGCCGAGGCCCCGCCAGATGTCAGGATCACATCGCAGGTCGCGGCACCCTGATCCAGTATCCCGCGCAGGATGTTGCGGTCATCGGGCGCGCGCCCCAGATCGACAGCTTCATGCCCCCATTGACGCACAAGTGCGGCCAGCATCGGGCGGTTGGCGTCGAAAATCTGCCCTTCGGCAATCGCGCTGCCGGGATCGCGCAATTCATCGCCGGTGGACAGGATGCCCACGCGCAACGGGCGATAGACGCGGACGTCCCCGATGCCAGCGGCGGCGCACATGCCCAGATCGGCAGGGGTCAGCCTGCGCCCTTGCCGCGCGATGATCTGGCCTGCGGTCATGTCTTCGCCTGCGGCGCGCGCATTGGCCCCTTGTTTCAGCGGCCCTTGAAAGGTGATGGCCGTATCGGTGGCCTGTACATCCTCTTGCATCACGACCGTATCGACCCCCTGCGGCAGGTTTGCACCGGTCAGGATGCGGATCGCATGGCCTGCGGGGACAACCCCGGCAAAAGGCTGGCCCGCCGCCGCGCGCCCCTGCACCAGTGTCAAGCTTTGCGCGCCGGGGCCGGCCGGTCCGGCAAAACCGTAGCCATCGACCGCCGCATTGGGGCTGGGCGGATGGGCGCGCAGGGCGCTGACATCCTGTGCCAGATAATGCCCTGCTGCTGCGCCAAGGGGCTGGGGTTGCACCCCAGCAACGGGTGGCAGGTGCTGACGCAGATGCGCCAGCGCCTGATCGACCGGCGTCCAATGCACGCCTTGGGGCAGCGCAAAGCAATCGTTGCGCAGCACCGGCGCGCTGGCCGCCTGTTCCAGCAAGGCGACGTGATCCAGCCCAAGGATCGTGCCTTCGGCCGTCGCAGGCACGTCGAGCATGCGGGCCAGATCCTCTGGCGCCAGCGCCGAGAGCGCGCGCGCCAGAACGCGCACCTGATGCGCATCCTTGATCGCACCGGGCGGGCAGGTGGCGGCGATTGTCTTGGCGATCAGCGAAGGCCAGACTTCGACCAGCGCAATCGGCGGCGTCAGCGGCTGGAACGGCCAGACCGCCAGATCCGCGCCAAAGCGGTGCCGCAGCCGCGCCAGCACCGGCAATCCCATGATGACCTGACTGCCGACAGCCCCTGCGCCCGCCAGTTGCCAGACCGCAAAGGCCCCCTTGGCCTGCTGTTCGGCGGCGCGCTTTTCGGGCAGGCCATGCCCCTGTCGGGCCAGCCCCTTGCGCGGCAGATCGGGGATGTCGCGCGCCAGCCCGTTGCCCCAAAACGGCCCGATCCCGGGGAAACGCGCGTTGATCTGTCCTGCCAGATCGAACCGGTTGTTGGTGCTTGGGCTGTCGTGCACATGGGTGGCAAACCAGTCCCAGATTGCGAAAGGATCGTCGGTGCCAGTCAGCCCCCGACCAAAGCCCGCAGGATAGCCAAAGGCGAAATCGAACCCTGCCAGCACGCGCCGTCCGGCGGCCTGTTCGGCGGCAAGAAACCGGCTGATCCAGTCTTCGGCCAGCTGTCGGTTGCGGTGGTAAACGGGATCTTCGGCCAGACCTGCGCGGGCGATGCCTGTCCAGATCGCGTCTTTCTTGGGGCTGGTGCCACGGTCGTTGCCGCCTGACCAATCGACGATCAGCACCGTGTCGAACATCACAAACCGACCTCGGACAGGATGAAATCGGCGATGGCGGCTGTGTCGTTCAGATCGAAGACAGGCCGGTCCAGTGTCAGCGTCGTATCGCTGGCCACTGCACGTACGGTCGGATCATCGAGCGCGATCAGCGGGTTACCTGTCACGGCGCGGAAGGCTTCGACCTTGCGGTGGGCGTCGCGTTTATAGCCTTCGATGAGCACCAGATCGACCGGCGACAACAGGCGCAACAGATCGGCCAATGGCGGTTCCGCTGCGCCGCGCAATTCGCTCATCAAGGCCCAGCGATCGCGCGAGGCAAGCAGCACCTGCTGCGCCCCTGCCTGCCTGTGGCGATGGGAATCCTTGCCGGGGTGATCGACGTCGAAAGAATGATGCGCGTGTTTGAGGGTCGAGACAGAGATCCCGCGGCCTGTGATCTCTGTCACCAGCCGTTCCATCAGCCCGGTCTTGCCCGCGTTTTTATAGCCGACGATGCCATATATTTTCATAGCATTCCCTGCGCGCGGGCCAGATCATCCGGCGTGTTGACGTTGAAAAAGGCGATGTCATCGGGGAATTCCGCCGTGCCTGCGCCATGGCCATTGGTCCAAAGCACGACTTTGCGCAATCCGCCCAGCAAGGCTGCGCGCAGATCCTCGCGCAGGGCCACCGGCCAGAGTCCAAAGGTTGGCTGTCGGCCCCCCGGGCTTGCCGCCAGCGCCAGCCCCTGATCGCCCCCCGCCAGTTGCAGGCGCGGCACCAGATCACAGGGCAAAAACGGCGTGTCGGCAGCGGCGGTGACGATATGGCTGGCACCGCGTGCCGCCGCCCAGTCCAGCCCCGCCAGCACCCCCGACAAAGGCCCTGCGAAATCCGCGATACTGTCTGCGATCACCGGCAGGCCGACCGCGGCAAAGCGCGCGGGATCGCCGTTGGCATTGAGCGCCAGCCCCGCCACCTGCGGCTGCAGCCGGTCGATCACATGCCCCAGGATCGTGCTGTCGCCCAAGGGCAACAGCCCTTTGTCGCCGCCCCCCATCCGCGTCGCAAGCCCGCCCGCGAGGATCACCCCAAGCGGCGCGTTCACGCAGGCACCTGCAGGTGTTGCCGGTTTGGGAGCCTCCGGCGGGAGTATTTTTGGAAAAGAGAAGCGGAAAGGATCATGTGGCGGCCTTTCGCCCGGCGCGGGCCGGCTCGTCGGGGATCGACGTCGGGTCGGCGTCGCGGATCAGGCGCTGTTCGCCGGCCAGGCAGACGAACCGCTGGCCTTTCATCCGCCCGATCAGGGTCAGCCCGATGTCACGCGCAATTTCCACCCCCCAGGCGGTGAAACCCGACCGCGAGGCGAGGGCAGGTATGCCCATCAAGGCCGTCTTGATCACCATTTCCGAGGTCAGCCGGCCGGTGGTGTAGAGCAGTTTGTCGGCGGCGTCGATGTTGTGGTGGTGCATCCAGCCTGCGATCTTGTCCACGGCGTTATGGCGCCCCACGTCTTCCATATAGACCAGCGGGCGCGCGCCCTGGCACAGCACCGTGCCGTGGATCGCGCCTGCCGAAAGATAGAGCGAGGGGGTCCGGTTGATCGTTGCCGCCAGTGCGTAAAGATCGGAGGTGCGCAGCGGCATGTCAGGCAGTGTGACGCCTGCCAGCCCTTCCATCATGTCGCCAAAGACAGTGCCGACCGCGCAGCCGCTGGTGCGGGTCTTTTTGCGCAGCTTGTCTTCGAAGGTGGTTTTTGAGGCCGTGCGCACGACCACGGTTTCCAGTTCTTCGTCGTAATCGATGCCGGTCACGGTATCATCCGCGCGCAGCATGCCCTGATTGCGCAGAAAGCCTAGTGCCAGATACTGCGGATAATCCCCGATCGTCATCGCAGTGACGATTTCCTGACTGTTCAGATAGATCGTCAGGGGGCGTTCCTCGATCACGCGCAGGTCGATGGGCGCGCCGGTCTGGTCAGTGCCGGTGACCGCGCGCGTCAACCTGTCCGCTGCCGGATCGGGGGCGATCAGATAGGACGAAAGATCATCAAGTCGTGCCAATTGTCATTTCCATTTCGCGGGTTTAAGCCTGCCGTACCGCAGCCAAGCTAGGCCATAGCCATGACAAGTTCCACCGTCAAATCCCCTGCGACTTCTGCCTATTGGGCGGGGGTGCGCGATGGCAGCCCTTTCGTGCTGATGGCTGTGCCTTTCGCCACATTGTTTGGCGTGGTGGCGACGGATGCGGGGCTGACGGTGGCGCAGGCGATGGGGTTCACCGTTCTGGTTATCGCGGGGGCTGCGCAATTCGCCGCCGTGCAGATGATGATGGAAGATGCCGGTATCGCCTTTGTGTTGTTGGCCGCATTGGCGGTCAATCTGCGCATGGCGATGTATTCGGCGTCCTTGGTGCCCTATCTGGGGGCCGCCCCTTTGTGGCAGCGCGCGCTGGTGGCCTATCTGAATTTTGACCAGACCTATATCACCTCGGTCGCCCGGTACGAGGCGCGCCCCGACATGCGCTTGCAGGACCGTGTCGCCTATTTTCTGGGGGTGGCCACGCCGATCACGCCTTTGTGGTTTGTCATGACTTTGGTCGGGATCCTCGTTGGGTCCGCCATTCCAGAGGCCTGGGCGCTCGATTTCATCGTGCCGATCATGTTTCTGGCGATGGTGTCACCGATGCTGAAATCGCTGGCCCATGTGGCTGCGGCTGCGGTGTCGGTCAGTGTGGCGCTCGCATTCGTCGGCCTGCCGTCCGGCACTGGTTTGCTGGTCGCGGCGGCGGCGGCGATGGTCACCGGTGCAATCGTCGAGACGTGGATCGAAAGGCGCAAGGCATGACCTATTCCACGGGTGAGATCTGGCTGATCATCGCGGTTCTTGGGGCGGGGACGTTTCTGATCCGGTTTTCGTTTCTTGGGTTGATTGGCGACAGGCCGATGCCGCCATTGGTGCTGAAACTGCTGCGCTTCACGCCTGTTGCGGTGCTGCCGGGGATGGTCGCACCGCTGGTCTTGTGGCCAGCGGCGACGGGTGGCGCGCCTGACCCTGCGCGCATGATTGCGGCCATCGTGACGGTGGCTGTCGGAATCCGGGCGCGCAGCGCGATCTGGGGGATCGCTGCGGGGATCGGGACGTTGTATCTGGCGTTGTGGGTTTTTGCTATTCGCTGAGGGCGGCGTTGATCCGGGCTGCGGCGATGGATTTGTCGTCTGCATCGTCTTCGCGGTATGCGTGGGTTTCAACGCCTGGCAGGGTGGCAAAATCATCTGACAGCCGGTTGGGTGACCAGGTTTGCCTGATCCCTGCAAACCCCGACAATTGCCGCAACAGCCGCGAGGTCGCGCGTGCGCAATGTGCTTGTGGCACTGGGCCATTCGCCAGCGCCAGTTGCAGCGCGCGTTCGGCAATTTCAGGCGCGACCTGCACGGTTTGACCTATGACGTGATAGGTCACACGCGCGTGGAAGCTGACGTAGAATTGTTCAAGCTCAGGTGTCACCCCGAACAGCACATCATTGCGTTCCGGCATCCGGTTTTGCACGAAAGACCCTGCCGGATCGAACAGCACCCGCTGGCTTGCGTTGATCAACAGCGAGGAATGGGCCCCGTTGCCGGAGCCGTTGTTTTTCATCGTGTACAGCGTCAGATAGCTGTTGTCGGGGTCACGAAAGATGGCCCGTGCGACAATGTCGTCGGGTGCCCACACCTGTTGGGCGGCGCAGGCCGACAAGGCGAGCGGCGCGCCGACCAAGAAAAAGCGGCGCTGCACTGATAATCAGGCGTTCAAAAGCGCAAGCAGGATCAGCACGGCGATGCTGATCATGGCACCTTTCGCGGACAGGCTGACGAAACCATCAAAGGTGCGTTCCTGTTCGCTAATGTCCATCTTTCCGGGCTCATGGTCATTGTTGGCCATTGTAGGCTCCTCTTTTTGGATGATTTGCTTTCGCTTACCCGATTTGCACAAGGCTGTCACGCGGTCAGGTGGTCACGTTTTGTCATAGTGACAGCGGCACTGCCGTGGTTTCCTTGATTTCCTCCATCACGAAACTGGCCGAGATGTCAGAGACCGAAATCCGCGCGGTCAACCGTTTGTAAAACGCGTCATAGGCAGGGACATCCGCGACCCGCACGCGCAGGACGTAATCCAGATCGCCGGTCATCCGGTAGGCGCCCACGACCTCGGGCAAGGCGCGCAGGGCGGTCTGGAATTGATCCATCCATTGCGCGTCATGCGCGTTCGTGCGGATCAGGACCATCGCCATCAGCGGCACACCGACCTTGGCCGGATCGACCAGCGCCACACGCGCGCGGATCACGCCTGCCTGTTCCAGCGCCTTGATCCGCCGCCAGCAGGCATTGCGCGACAGATGCACAGCGGCGCTGATGTCATCGACAGACAGGCTGGCGTCTGTTTGCAGCACTTGCAGGATACGGTGATCTGTTTCGTCGATATTTTGGGTCATAATGTGGATAATATCCCATGATCTGCCTGAATGACAATGAAATTTGGGACCGGATTTGGCGGCTGATGGGCTAGCCTGGCCGAAATCCCACCAACAGAGGTTTTCATGTCAGACGCATCCCAAGACACCGCCCGCAGCAATTTGGTCGCCACGCTGTTCCTTGATCATCCGGCCAGCGTGAATGAAACCTATCTCGGGCATATGCGCTTTGCCTTGGGGTTTTCGTTCTGGCTGGGTGTGGCGTCACTGGCGGCGCTGGTCCATGCCGTGATCCCCGCGCTGTGCGAGACAACAGCAAGCCGGATATTAAAGCGCCTGCATGCGCGGATTATGGCACGGCACTGAACATATAGGCCCCGTCATCGCGCAGATGGCGGCTGGCGCGTCCGGTCTGGTGCAGGTGGTTCAGATGCGCCACCGCCTCGACCAGCGCCAGCCCGTATTCGGCGGTGCCGATCTGGCGTTTGAACAGCGGCACGAAACACGCGCCCGCCGCGCGTGGCTGGTCCAGATGGGCGACCAGCCGGTCCAGCGCGCCGTGATGATTGTCGATCATCTGCCGCAGCCGCAGCGGCAGGCCGGTAAAGGGCAGTTTATGCCCCCCAAGGACCAGTTGGTCGGGCTGCGCAAAGGATTGGAAACCTGTGCAGCTGGCCATCCAGTCGCCCACGGGGTCGGCATCGGGTTCGGTCGGATAGACCCCCAGATTGGCGCTGATCGAGGGCAGCAACTGATCACCGCCCAGCACCACCGCATCATCGCGCGACCAGAAGGTCGCATGTTCGGGCGCGTGCCCATCGCCCATGCGGATGTCCCAGATCCGACCGCCCATCTGCATCGTGCCACCGTGTTGCAACCGCTGATACCCCAGCGGCAAGGGTGCCACGCAATCGGCAAAGTTGAACGGGCGTTCGGTCTTGCGCCGTGCCAGTTCATCCGCCGCCATGCCGGCGCGTTCGTAAAAGGCGATGGTTTCCGGCGCGGGCCGGTCCTGCACATCAAGCGTCAACATTCGCGCCATCAACCAGCCGGTGCGCGGCATATGCAGCTCTGCACCCTGTGCGACAAACCACCCCGCCAGCCCCACATGATCGGGGTGGTGATGGGTCACGATCACACGGGTGACGGGCTTGCCCGCCAGCGGGCCGTCCAGCAATCTTTGCCAGATTGCCTTTGATGTGACGCTGGCAAAGCCGGTATCCACAACCGTCCAGCCATCGCCATCATCCAGCGCATAGACATTCACATGATCGAGCGCCATCGGCAGCGGCAGCCGCATCCACAGGATGCCGTCGGCAACGCGGACAGCCTCGCCCGCAGTGGGCGGATCGGGAAAAGGATACCGGATGCCAGCGCCGCCATCGGGCATCAGGCGGCGGCCAGATCGTCGGCTGTGATTGCCGCCAGATCGGCGGCCCCTTCACGCACATGGATCAAAAGGCCCAGATATTCGGGCAGCATCCGCTTGATATAGAATGTCGCAAGCCGCAGATGGCCCGTATCGCCCGCCATGGCGCTGGCCAGATGGACATGCCCGCCCAGCACCCGCGCAAAGGCGCGCAGATAAGGTACGGCACCGGCGAAACGGTCATTCAGATCAGGGCGGCCAACCAGCCATTCGGTCGCTTCGCGCAGCGTTTCAGCAGCTTCCCAGACCGCATGGGCCAGATCGGGGTGGGTCGCCTTGGCGGCCTCTGCCCCGCGGACAACATCATCCAGCAGGCGGAACGCGGCATCGCCACCATCCATCAGCTTGCGCGCGACAAGGTCCATCGCCTGAATGCCATTCGTGCCTTCGTAGATCGTGCTGACGCGGACATCGCGGACGAATTGGGCGGCGCCGGTTTCTTCGATAAAGCCCATGCCGCCATGGATTTGCACGCCGGTATTGGTGGCCTCGACCCCGACATCGGTGCCGAAGGCCTTGGTGATCGGCGTCAGAAACGCCGCGCGCGCGGTCCAGGCGGGATCATGCGTCGCTGTCGCCATGTCGATGGCCACGGCATTCATCAGCGCGATGGCGCGCGCAGCATAGATATCGGCGCGCATCGTGGTCAGCATCCGGCGCACATCGGCATGTTCGATGATCGCACCCGTGCCGTCAGCGCGCCCCTGCTTGCGATCCTGCGCATAGGCCAGCGCGTGTTGCAGCGCGCGTTCGGCGGTCCCGATCCCTTGCATGCCGACACCCAGACGAGCGTTGTTCATCATGGTAAACATCGCGGCCATGCCACCATGTTCCGGCCCGACCAGCCAGCCGGTCGCACCCGCATATTCCATCACTGCGGTCGGTGATCCATGCAGGCCCATCTTGTGTTCGAGGCTGACGACACGCAGATCGTTTTTGCGGCCCGGATTGCCATCCGCATCGGGGATCAGCTTGGGGACCATGAACAGGCTGATCCCCTTGGTGCCGGGATTGGCGCCCGGCAGACGGGCCAGCACCAGATGGCACACATTGGCAGTAAAATCATTATCTGCCCAAGAAATATAGATTTTCTGTCCGGTGATCGCATAGGTGCCGTCGCCGTTTGGTTCGGCCTTGGTGCGCAAGGCACCAACATCGGACCCCGCCTGCGGCTCGGTCAGGTTCATCGTGCCGCACCATTCGCCGGAAATCAGTTTCGGCAGGTAAACCGATTTGATCGCGTCCGAGGCATGGTGTTCCAACGCCTCGATCTGGCCTTGGGTCATCAGCGGGTTCAGTTGCAGCGCAAGGCAGGCGCCAGACATCATCTCATTGACGATGGTGGTCAACGTCATTGGCAAACCCATCCCGCCGTGTTCCGTCGCGGCCGACATGCCGATCCAGCCGCCAGTTGCGATGGCGCGATAGCCGTCTGGGAATCCGGGGGGGGTCCGTACGATGCCGTTGTCCAGATGCGCGGGGTTCTTGTCACCGATCTGGTTCAACGGCGCGAGGATATCTGCGCACATCTTGCCGGCCTCGGTCAGGATCGCGCCCGTCATATCGGGTGTGGCATCCGCAAACCGGTCGGTGCCTGCGACCTCTGCAAACCCCACGACATGATCCAGCAGGAACCGGAAGTCACGGATCGGGGCGCGATAGGGCATTTGAACATCTCCGACTGAATGGTCTGCTTGGCAAGGGCGGATGCCGCGGCTATGCAGAGGATCAAATGTCAAAGTTATCCATCCCATGTCACCCTTCAACCTGAACGCTACGTCATGAGCACGCGAGGCGCGGCCCTTTTGCAGCCCGATGCCGCAGGTCTGGCGCGCGCGGCAGAGATCCTGACGCAAGGCGGGCTGGTGTCGTTTCCGACCGAAACCGTTTACGGTCTGGGGGCTGATGCGCGCAATGACCGGGCAGTCGCCGCGATATTCGCGGCCAAGGGGCGGCCATCGTTCAATCCGCTGATCGTGCATCTGGGGGATATCACCGCCGCCAACGAAATCTGCGATTTCAATGATGATGCGCGGTGTCTGGCCGCGGCCTTCTGGCCCGGCGCGCTGACCTTGGTGCTTCCTTTGCGACCGCAGGCGGGCATATCGCGGCTGGTGACGGCAGGGCTGGACAGTATCGCGGTCAGGGTGCCGGACCATAAGGTGGCGCAGGGTTTGCTGGCTGCCTTCGGCGGGCCGGTGGCTGCACCTTCAGCCAACGCGTCAGGTCGGATCAGCCCCACAACAGCCGCCCATGTGCGCGACAGTCTGGGTGACCGGATCGACGCGCTGGTCGACGGTGGGCCTTGCTTTGTGGGTCTGGAATCCACAATCGTCGCCTGCCTTGGCACGCCCACATTGCTGCGCGCGGGCGGCATCCCGTCCGAGGCGATTGCGGCCTGTCTGGGGCGGCCGTTGGCCATATCGGAAAACCCCGATGCGCCCGTGTCACCCGGTCAGCTTTTGTCGCATTACGCGCCGATTGGACAGGTCCGGCTGAATGCGACCGCGCGGCAGGACGGCGAGGTGATGCTGGGTTTCGGATTGATGGATGCTGATCTGAACCTGTCACCCGCAGGCGATCTGACCGAGGCCGCAGCACGCCTGTTCGACTGCTTGCACCAGCTGGATGCGATGGGGGCTGCACGCATCGCGGTGGCCCCCATCCCCGATCACGGGTTGGGTCGCGCGATCAACGACAGGTTGAAACGGGCAGCAGCGCCTAGGTAAAGTGGGCTTAAGCCCACCCTACGGATCATGCCGGATAAAAGGTGTCACGCTGGGCCTGCCCGCGCGCAGCCGGCCCTTGGCATCAAAATCAGCATCGGCGTTGAAGGCGATTTCAGGCAAGGCATCGAACCCCGCGATCAGCGCCGCCTGCCGTTCCAGCACCTGTCCCAGCTTGTCCGTCAGGGCCATGGCAGGTTCGCCCCGATGATAGCCATGCACACCATGCACACAGACCGGCTGCAATACCGTCATCCCGACATAGCGCAGCGTATAGGCAAGCGGCCACAGCAGCAGGTTCACATCACCTTCCTTGCCGTTGTAGGCGCTTTCATCAGTGCTGGATCCGGTGGTCACGCAGAAAAGCGCCTTTTTGCCTTTCAGGATTCCGGTGTCGAACCGCTGGTCGGTGGTATGCAGCGCGCCATGGGCCAGCGCACGGTCGCACCAGCCTTTGAGCATGGCAGGCGGTGAAAACCACCACAGCGGAAAGTGAAAGACGATCCGGTCAGCCCGGTGCAGTTTGGCGACCTCGGCGGCGACATCGGCGGGCAGGGCGGTTGCGGTGGCATGGGCTTGCGCCTTGAGCGGATCGAAAGGGATACCGGCGGGGTGGTCGTAATGCGCGGCCCGTTCGGCAGGGTCAAATCCAAGCGCATAAAGATCGGACCAGATTACTTCATGGCCAAGATCGGCGCTGGCCGTGGCGCTGGCCTGCGCCCATTGCGCGTTGAAAGACCGCTGTTCGGGATGGGCCAGAACGACCAGGGTGGCAGCCATCCGGCCTAGCCCGCGTGCTGGCGTTCGATGTAGCTGCGCAATTCCTCGGCCTCGCGGCGGGCCTCGCGCAGGCCATCCATTGCGGCGCGCAATTCAGCCTCGGTCTGGGACAGCTGGTTGGTCATCTCGGCTTCGCGCTGTTGCAGATAGGTGATCGCCTGATCGCGGGTTTCTTCGGCCTCGTGCAGGGCTTGCGCCATCTTGTCCAATTCGCCGATTTCGGATGTGGTCACGCGGGTAAAGCGGTTGACAAGCCAGCTGGCGAACCACCCCAGCGCGAAGGCCACGAACAGGATGACTGCCGTCGCGATGATGAATTCGGTTCTGTTCACTGTGTCGCCTCTGCCGCGTCGTCCCCTGCACCGTCTTGGGCGGTTTCGGCGTCGGTTTCAAGCGCCTCGGGCAGGGTTTCGTCGGTGACGGCGTCTGCGTCCTCAGGCACGATCAGGCTAAACTCGATCCGGCGGTTCGCCTCGCGGCCTGCTTCGGTGGCATTATCGGCAATCGGATCGGCGATGCCGTAGCCCACGGCCTCGAATGTGGACACTGGCACGCGGCGGGCGCGCAGGGCGGTCAGCACGGCATCGGCGCGGTCTTGCGACAGACGCAGGTTCATTGCCTCGCGGCCTTGGCTGTCGGTGTAACCGGCCACGCGGATGCGCAGGTCACCGCAAAGGCGCAAGACCTCTGCGATATCGTCGATCACCGGCTGGGCGGCGGCCGTGATGCTGGCGGACCCTGGATCAAAGGTGATCTTGCGCCCGTCAGTCATGGCAATGATCTGGGCGATGCATTGGTCTGGCGTCGGCAGGGCGGCGATCGGGTCCAGCGCCTCGACATAGCCGATGTCCAGGTCGAAATCGGCCGATTGTCCCAGCTTGTCGATCATCAGTCGCGATATTTCTGCTGTGGCGGTTTCGTTGCCCGTGTTGCCGCGAACCGTAATTGTCTGCGGCTCGACGACGACAATGCCATTGGACAGTTCCGACAGCGCCTCGATCCCGGCAAGGACGCGGACAGACCACCCGACGGGCAAGTCGTCGACCACGCGGGTGCGCATGGTGATATTGCGCTGCCCGAATTTGGCCGTTGCAAAATTTTCGGCCACCATATTGGTCAGGTCGTCGGGCATCCGCCCGCGCAGCTGGACATGGCCTTCGGGGCTGAGCGTGGCGGTGAATTGCGGTGGGCCAGCGGCTTGATCATCCGGCAGCTTGGGCAATTCGGCGGTCAGGGCAAAGACATCGGGCAAGCTGTTTTCAAGCTCGCCTATGGCGTTGTCAAAAATGCCCTGTTCCGTCCCGGGCAGGGCGACCAGAATCACGTCGGTGTCGGTCAGCGTTACGGTGCCGCCTCCGACATCATGCAGGGCGTCAATGGCCAGGGCGACCGCCTGGCCCCAATCCTGCGACGGTGCGCCAAGGGCCAGCGTGCAGGTCACGCGGCCTTCCAGCCCGGCGCTGGTGGCCGCGTCCAGGATCAGTTCGCGGGCGTCGACGGTATCGACAGCGCAGGCATCGAACCGCGCCCCGTCTGCGTCCAGAATGAACCGCGCCGTGAAGGGCGATATCACCGGCCGCGGCGCGTTGATTTCCAGCGCCAGGCGCACGCCATCGGGCCGGCTACGGGCAAGGGCGGCCTCCAATCGGCGTTTATCGGTCAGATTGTCGGCGATACCGCTGATGGTGATCCGGTCCGCGGTGACCGAAATCTTGGAACGGGGCAGCATTTCCAGCGCCACAATCGCGAAATCAACGGCGGCGCGCCATGTCGGGGGCGTTGGGTAATCGCCGGTTTCCAGCAGGTCCGCCACGCCTTGCCCGTCTGCTATTCGCGTGATGCGGCGCGCCAATGCGTCACGGTTGGTGCTGGCAGGGATCAGGCCGATCAGCGACACACCGCTGTCATTGCGCAGGATTTCGATCTTGAATTCGGGTGGCGCGAAATCTGCGGCATCCGCGACCGACAAATTGTCGATCACACGGCTTGCATCGACGACCCCGCCAGCCGCTGATATTGCGCGAAAGCGCCCAGCCTCGGTGGGGGCGGTGCCTTCGAGAATCACCTGCAACCCGTCGCCCAAGACGTTTGTCCACTCATGGCCGTTTTCGGCCAGTGTCTGGCGCACGGCATCGACCGACCGGTCTTCGACCGTGGCGACCGTCAGCTGTGCGGCGGCGACCGATCCGGCGGCTGCGACACTGAAGGCGATGATCCGTATGAAAATGGCAGAAAGGCGCATTCAATCCCGTTTCTTTTGTCCCGGTCCTGCATAGGCCCTGTGGTCGGGGTGTTCAATCATACCAGAAAGGCCATGGCAAAAAACGGCAAAGGGATCAGGCCGGCATCGCGGTTTGACCGGAAAATACGCAAAAGCCCTTCGTTGTCATCTGCATCGAAGCGGTGCAACTGCCATGCCAGATGCCCGCCCATCGCCAAAGGCCCGCCCAATGCCACGACCAGCGACAGGATCGACCTGTCCTGCGTGGCGAGCACCACCGCCGCCCCAAACAGAATCACCGTCAGCGCCAGAAACAGCCGCAACCACCAGCGCGCGGTATCGCCAAACAGCCGCGCGGTGGATTTCACGCCGATCAGCGCGTCATCCTCGGCATCCTGATAGGCATAGACCGTGTCGTAAAACAGCGTCCACGCAATCCCTGCCAGATAGAGCACGAAAGGCGCAGGCCCGATGCTGCCGGTATGCGCGGCCCAGGCCAGCAACGCACCCCAGTTGAATGCCAGCCCCAGAAATACTTGTGGCCACCATGTGAACCGTTTGGCGAAAGGATAGACCGCCACCGGCAGCAGCGCGAGGATGCCCAGCACAATCGCTGCAGGCGGAAAGGTAATCAGGATGCCAAAGGCCACCAATGCCTGTGCGATCATCCAGATCACCGCCGCTTTCACGCTGGTCTGGCCAGAGGGAATCGGCCGCGATCTTGTGCGCGCCACCGATCCGTCGATGTCGCGGTCGGTGATATCGTTCCATGTACACCCCGCACCGCGCATCAAAAACGCTCCGATCCCGCAGCCTGCGATGATCCAGATTGCAAAGCTGTCGAAACGCCCCGTCGCTATCACCGCCAGCCCCAGCGCCCACAGGCAGGGCAGATAAAGCAGCCAAGTGCCGATCGGCCGGTCCGCGCGCGACAGCCGCAGATAGGGCCGTGTGGGCGCGGGCGCCAACCGGTCCACCCAGTTGCCACGCACGGCGTCGGCGACACGGCCCGCAGGCTCTGGCATCCGGGGATTTTGGGTCATATGATCCGCTTCATGGCATCCAAGGTCCGGCTTTATGTAGATCACCCCTTGGGGGTAGGGCAATCGGTTCCACTGAACCGTGATCAGGCGCATTACCTGTTCGGGGTCATGCGGCTGGGGGCGGGTGACGTGCTGTCATTGATCAACAGCCGTGACGGCGAATGGGACGCGGTGGTCGAAAAGGCAGGCAACAAGGGCGGCGTGCTGGCCTGTCAGGCGCAGACGCGCCCCTTGCAGACCCCACCTGATCTGTGGCTGGTCTTTGCCCCGATTCGCAAGGAACGCACCGCTTTTATCGTGGAAAAGGCGGTGGAGCTGGGGGCGGCGCGGATTATCCCCGTGCAGACCGCGTTTACCCAAGCCGCCAATCGCATCCGGCAGGATAAGCTACAGGCCCATGCGGTCGAGGCGTCTGAACAATGCGGCGGCACCTTTGTGCCCCCTGTCGATGATCTGGCGAAACTTGACCGGCTGCTGGCGGATTGGCCCAAGGACCGGCAGTTGATGTTTTGTGATGAAGCAGCCATCGGCGCGCCGGTGCGCCTGCCCGCAATTCCCGGCCCTTGGGCCATCCTGATCGGCCCCGAAGGCGGGTTTTCCCCCGCCGAGCGCGACAAGTTGCGCGCCTTGCCCTTTGCCCATGCCGTCAGCCTTGGCCCCCGCATCCTGCGGGCCGATACCGCGGCGGTGGCGGCGCTGACATTGTGGCAGCAAGCGCTGGGCGATTGGGGATGATCCGTGCGACGCTGGCCGACAGGGCCGAGGTCGCAGGATTCCTGCGCCGGCATCTGCCGATTGCGATGTTTCCATTGGCGAACCTGCACAGGCACGGCATGGCGGGTGGCCATCCGCGCGCGATGTCGTTCTGGCTGCGCAAGGATCGCGGCGCGATCACCGATATCGCCGCGATCAGCGATGGTGGTTCCCTGTTTCCCGTCTGCCCGACCCACCCTTGGGCCGACCTGCGCGCTGCCATGCAGGGCAGCGCGGTTTGCGCGATTCTGGGCGATGCCGCACAAGTGACCGGCCTGCGCGCCGCACTGGGTCTGGAACAGGCGGCAGGCTATGCAACGACAGAGCCGCATTACGACCTGCCCCTGACCGATCTGGTCATGCCTGATACCGACGGTTTTACCCTGCGCCCACTGGTCGATGCGCCGCGCGATCTGGTGATCGGCTGGCGGCGTGCCTATCTGTCAGAGACGATGCTGGGCCAGGAGAATGACATGGACGCAACGGCGATCAAGGATATCGACAGCTATCTTGCGGTGGACAGCCACAGGGTGCTGTTTGATGGCGATACGCCTGTGGCGATGACAGGGTTTAACGCGGTCCTGCCCGATGCGGTGCAGATTGGCGGGGTCTTTACGCCGCCCGGTTTGCGGTCGCGCGGTCTGGCGCGGCGGGCGGTGGCGCTGCATCTGGCGCAGGCGCGCGCTGTGGGTGTCAGCCGAGCAATCCTGTTCGCGGCCTCTGTCGCTGCCAGCACAGCGTATCAGGCGATCGGGTTCCGCCGGATCGGGGCCTTCGCCATCGTGCTGCACGCAGAACCGCAGGTGGTACATGGCTGACTTTTTCCGCCCCGAAGCGCGCGCCTTTTTCTGGCGCTGGCGCGAGGTGCTGGCTGCCGCCGGATTGGCCTTGTTCGGCCTGTGGTGGGGGCTGAATGCGGCAGGTGTCACGGTCTGGCTGGGCTATCTGGTGGGGGTCATCGGGCTGGGCTGGGGCTTTGCCGCTGTGCAGCGCGCGCGCTTTGCGCAGGATGGTGAAGGGCCGGGTGTGGTGCAGCTGCGCGAACGCAGGCTGGCCTATTTCGGCCCGCTTGATGGGGGTATCCTTGATCTGGACGATTTGACCGAGGTCGCACTTGACCCTCGCAGCTATCCCGACCCCAGCTGGATATTGACCGGTATCGGTGGCCAGCGGATCGCCATTCCGATCAACGCCGCTGGCGCGGATACGCTGTTCGATGTCTTTGCGGCGCTGCCCGGGATCAAGACAGGCAAGGTGCTGGATGTGCTTTCGCGCACACCGGATGCGCTTGTTGTGATCTGGTCGCGTGCGCGTCCTCTCTTGCATTGACGGATGCGCTGGTGCAGGTCACGGATATGACCATTGATCTTTGAACGGAGCCTTCCCGATGTCCATCCCACAAACCGGCGGCGGCCCGATCGAACATCACGACCAATTGGCTGAATTGCTGGCCAAGGGCTGCAAACCCAAAGACGAATGGCGCATCGGCACCGAGCATGAAAAATTCGGGTATTGCGCCGATACGCTGCAACCCTTGCCCTATGACGGCGCGCGGTCGATCAAGGCGGTGCTGGAGGCATTGCATAGCCGGTTCGCCTGGGACCGTGTGGAAGAGGACGGCAAGATCATCGGCCTGACCAAGGACGGGGCCAATGTCAGCCTTGAGCCGGGCGGCGCGCTGGAATTGTCGGGCGCACCGCTCGAGACCATCCACCAGACCTGCGACGAGGTGAACAGCCATCTGGCCGAGGTCAAGGCCGTGTCCGACGAGATCGGCGTGAAATTCATCGGTCTGGGCGCCGCCCCCGTCTGGACCCATGACGAAATGCCGCTGATGCCCAAGGGGCGCTATCAGCTGATGGACCGTTACATGCAATCGGTCGGCACCATGGGCACGGCGATGATGCGCCGGACCTGCACGGTGCAGGTGAACCTCGATTTCGGGTCGGAATCGGACATGGTGCAGAAAATGCGCGTCGGCGTGGCCTTGCAGCCTGTGGCAACCGCGCTTTTTGCCAATTCGCCGTTCTTTGAAGGCAAGCCCAACGGCCATAAATCATGGCGCGCCCGTATCTGGCGCGATCTGGATGCGGCGCGCACCGGTATGGTGCCATTCATCTTTGACGAAGGTTTCGGCTTTGAGGCCTGGGTGCAATGGGTTCTCGATGTGCCGATGTATTTCGTCTATCGCGACGGTAAATATATCGACGCTTTGGGCATGTCGTTCCGCGATTTCCTGCGCGGTGAATTGCCTGCATTGCCCGGTGAAAAGCCCCGCATGTCCGATTGGGCCGACCATCTGACCACCGTTTTCCCCGAAGCCCGCATGAAGCAATATATCGAAATGCGCGGTGCGGATGGCGGCCCGTGGCGCAGGCTGTGTGCGTTGCCCGCGTTCTGGACCGGGTTGCTTTATGATCAGACTGCGCTCGATGCCGCATGGGACCTGTGCAAGAACTGGACCGCTGAACAGCGTGATGCCTTGCGCGTTGCTGCATCGGTGGACGGCTTGCAAGCGCAGGTCGAAGGGATCGACATGCATGCGCTGGCGCGCGAGGTCGTGGCGATTTCAGAGGCTGGCCTGAAAGCCCGCGCCCTGCCCGGTGCCGGTGGATTGGTTCCTGATGAGACCCATTTCCTCAATGCGCTGAAAGAAACTGTCGAGACCGGCAAGACACCTGCGGATGATCTACTGGACCATTATCATGGCGATTGGGCCGGTGATCTGGACCGGATTTATACGCAATATAGCTATTAGGGCTGCGCGCTGCGCGCTTGCTGCCTCCGGCGGGGATATTTCGGCTCGGACGATGGGGTTATTTCGCCCCGATCTTGCCTTCTGTTCCCGCGCGCAGCCGCGCGATATTGCCCCAGTGGCGGGCATAGATCAGCAGGCCAAGGCAGGCGGCCAGACCGGTGGCCGCGCCATAGCCCGCAAAGGCCATCACCACTGGAATCCAGCCAGCCGCGACCAGTGCCGCCAGTGACGAATAGCGCGTGATCACCGCCACAGCGAGCCAGATGCCGCAGGCCGCAAGGCCCATCGGCCAGGCCAGTGCCAGCAAGATCCCAAGATAGGTCGCCACCCCCTTGCCGCCCTTGAAGCCCAGCCAGACCGGAAAGCAATGGCCGATAAAGGCCATGAGCGCCGCCATTTGCACCGCATCTTCGGGTGCTGCGGCGCGCGCGGCCAGCACAGCGATAGCGCCTTTGCCTGCATCGAAGATCAAGGTCAGTGCGGCGGCTTTCTTGTTGCCGGTGCGCAGCACGTTTGTCGCCCCGATATTGCCCGACCCGATGTTGCGCAGATTGCCCAAGCCCATCAGTCGCGCCATGATCACCCCGCCGGGGATCGACCCCAGCAGATAGCCTGTGGCACCCCAGAGTGCCAGCATGGCAAGGCTGCTTTCGATGATGGGCATTATGCATTCTCCCAAATGCGGGTGCCGTCCACCCATGTGCCGATCACGCGGCCTTGCAGGCGCGCGCCGTCAAAGGGGGTGTTTTTCGACTTGGATTGCAATGTCGTGCGGTCCAGCTGGAACGGTGCGTCCGGATCGAACAGCACCAGATCGGCGGGCGCACCGGCCAGCATGCGGCCCGCGGCCAGCCCCAAAATGCGCGCGGGGTTCAGCGCCAATGCACGGAACAGGCGCGGCAGGTCGATCTGGCCTGCATGGTACAGTCGCATCGCGGCTGGCAGCAGGGTTTCAAGGCCGACGGCCCCGCTGGCGGCCTCTTCAAATGGGAGGCGTTTGCTTTCCTCGTCCTGCGGCGTGTGCATCGAACAGATCACGTCGATCAGCCCTTCGGCCACGGCCTGCACCACGGCGGCGCGGTCGTCTTCGGACCGCAAGGGCGGCGTCAGTTTGAAAAACGTCCGGTAATCCGCGATATCCATATCGTTCAGCGTCAGATGGTGGATGCTGACACCCGCCGTGATCCGCAGCCCGTTGCGTTTGGCGCGTTCCAGCGCGGGCAGGGCGCGGGCGGTGGTGATCTGGTCGATGTGATAACGCGCACCGGTCATTTCCAGCAGGCTGATATCACGGTCCAGCGCCATGCGTTCGGCCATCGCCGACACGCCCGGCAGGCCGCGCAAGGACGCGAATTTGCCGGTCGTGACCACGGCCCCTTCGGACAGGCCGGGGTCTTGGGTATGCCCGATCACCAAAGCATCCAGCGAACGCGCATAGCTGAGCGCGCGGGCCAGCACCTTGGTCTTTGTGACCACATGGTCGCAATCGGTAAAGGCTACCGCACCGGCATCGGACAACAGCCCGATTTCGGTCATTTCCTGACCGTCACGCCCCTTGGTCAGCGCCGCCATCGGCAAAACATGCACGGGTGCGTCCAGCTGCGCGCGGCGCGCGACGAATTCGAGTTTTTCGGGGGTATCTATGGCGGGGTCGGTGTCGGGGCGGGTCACCATCGTCGTGACACCTCCCGCCGCCGCGGCACGGCCCGCAGAGCGAAAGGATTCCTTGTGCCGCTCACCTGGTTCAGAGACTTTGACGCCAATGTCGATGATCCCCGGCGCCAGACACATGCCGCCGCAATCCACGATCTTTGCCCCGACAGGCGGCGTGGCGTCGATGCCCGTCACGTCATGGATCAGCCCGTCCACGACCAGCACACAGCCCGGCGCATCGGTCAGCGCGACGGGGTCGATGATGCGGGCATTGGCGAAAAAGGTTGCGGTCATGGGTTGGTTTCCTTGCAAAGCGTCATCCACCGACCCAGACCACCAGCCCGACCAGCGCAAACATGATCAGCAGGGCGGCGGTGGCGACCATCCCGCTCATCCGTGCGTCTGATTTGCGGGGTTTGGCGGGCGGGCCGGTCAGTTCACCTGCCCCGGAGGCCGAGGTCAGCTTTTCAGATGGTGTCATCGTCGGTGTTTCGCGCAGGATTGTGACCAGCGTGCTGCTTGCAGGCAGGGTGATCTGCTGCGCCTGTCCGCCAAAGGCGCGCGACATCACCAGCAGGACCGTGCCCTGCACATCGCGCAAGATGGCATCCTGTGCGGGTGTCAATGGCAGGTCATAGCCTTGCCGGATCAGGTCGGGCAGCGGCACGGTGGCGCGCTGGTCCGGTGTGATCAAGTCGACGAAATCCATGTTCAGCGCGACCGGCCCGATGATCGTTGCAACGCGCACGCCATCGGGTGCGGGGCCATTATAGGCAATCACATAAAGTGCGCCGTGGTCATTGGCGGGGATATCCAGCATCGCCTACACCATCACATTGTTGTCTTGGCGCGCCGCGCGCAGGTTGCGGGCCAGCAGGTCCATTGCCGCCATGCGCACCGCGACACCCATTTCCACCTGTTTCTGGATCACCGAGCGGTTGATGTCATCGGCGATGGTCCCGTCGATTTCGACACCGCGGTTCATCGGGCCGGGGTGCATGACAATGGCGTCGGGTTTGGCATGCGCCAGTTTCGCGGCATCCAGCCCGTAGCGGTGGAAATATTCGCGCTCAGACGGGATGAAACCGCCGTCCATCCGTTCTTTTTGCAGGCGCAGCATCATGACAACATCGACGTCCTGCAGGCCTTTGACCATGTCGTCGTAAACCTCGACCCCGAAATCAGTGATCCCCGCAGGCATCAGCGTCGGTGGCCCGATCAGACGGATGCGGTTTTCCATCTTGCCCAAGAGCATGATATTGGACCGCGCCACACGGCTATGGGCGATGTCACCGCAGATTGCGATATTCAGCCTGTGCAACCGGCCCTTGGCGCGGCGGATGGTCAGCGCGTCCAGCAGCGCCTGTGTCGGGTGTTCGTGCCGCCCGTCGCCTGCGTTCAGCACCGCGCAATTGACTTTTTGTGCCAGCAGATCGACAGCCCCCGATTGCGGGTGGCGCACCACCAACAGATCAGGGCGCATCGCGTTCAGTGTCAGCGCGGTGTCGATCAGGGTTTCGCCCTTTTTGATCGACGAGGCCTGCATCCCCATGTTCATCACATCGGCCCCCAGCCGTTTGCCTGCCAGCTCGAAACTGGCCTGCGTGCGGGTGGAGTTTTCAAAGAACATGTTGATCTGTGTCAGACCGGCCAGCACCTCGCGGTGGGCAAGGCCACGGGTGTTGTGGTCGGCATAGGTATCGGCAAGGTCCAGAAGTGTGGTGATTTCCAGCGGATGCAGCTGTTCGATCCCCAAAAGATGCCTTGCGCGAAATGTCATGCCCTGATCCTTTGCCGCCGTGTGCTGGGTTATAGGCTGCGCGCCCGCGGGCTTCAATGCCGCAGGCCCTGCACAAATGCTACGATTGCGCCTAATGTCACGTCATGGATTCGCAAGACACATATTGGCAGGACCGCGCGGCGCTGGAATGGCAGGTCGAACTTGGCGTGACAGATGCGATTCTTGATGCGCCGGTGGACCGCTATGCGCTTGATCCGGTGCCGGTCAGGGCCGCACCGGTGGCCGATGTGCCGCCGCCTGCGATTGCCCGCGAACTTGACCCTGTCGCCATTGCCCGCGCTGCGGCCGCCGCTGCCCCCGATTTGCCCGCCCTTGCCGCCGCGATGGCCGCGTTTGAGCATTGCGAGATCAAGCGTGGCGCGCGCAATGCTGTTTTTGCCGATGGCCAGCCCGGCGCGCGGGTGATGATCGTGGGCGAGGCACCCGGGCGCGAGGAAGACCGCGCAGGCAAGCCTTTTGTCGGGCAGGCGGGCCAGATGCTGGACCGGATGCTGGCCGCGATCGACCTGGGCCGCGCGCATGAAAATACCGACCGTGCGGTCTACATTACCAATGTCATGCCATGGCGCCCGCCATCGAACCGCACGCCTGACGCCGATGAAATCGCGATGATGCTGCCGTTTCTGGAACGCCATATCGCGCTTGCCGATCCGCAGATCATCGTGCTGATGGGCAATACGCCCTGTCAGGCGCTGCTGGGCCAGACAGGCATCACCGCCCTGCGCGGCACATGGACCGAAGTGTTGGGCAAGCCCTGCCTGCCGATGTTTCACCCCGCCTATCTGCTGCGCAACCCCGCCGCCAAGCGCGAGGCTTGGGCGGACCTGTTGACCCTGAATGCTAGGTTAAAGACATGAGCCGTATCGACGACACCCGCGATTTTATCCCCGTGCGCATCGCCGTGCTGACGGTCAGCGACACCCGCGTGCTGGCGGATGACAAATCCGGCCAGACCCTTGTGGACCGGATCGCAGCGGCGGGCCATCACCTTGCCCACCGCATGATCCTGCCCGATGAACGCGACCAGATCGCCGATCAGCTGCGGGTCTGGTGCGCCGATACGCATGTCGATGTGATCATCACGACAGGTGGCACCGGCCTGACCGGGCGCGATGTCACAGTCGAGGCGCATCGCGATGTCTATGAAAAGGAAATCCACGCTTTCGGCACGATTTTTACCATCGTGTCGATGCAAAAGATCGGCACAAGCGCGGTCCAAAGCCGTGCAACCGCGGGTGTGGCGCAGGGAACGTATATGTTCGCCTTGCCCGGCAGCCCCGGGGCCTGCCGCGACGCCTGGGATGAAATTCTGGGCAAACAGCTCGATTTTCGGCACCGCCCTTGTAACTTTGTCGAGATTTTGCCCCGTCTGGACGAACATTTGCGACGGAAATAGCGCGTTTGCGCGTATCACTGGACACAACGCCGCGCAGCACCAGTTCTTTGTGCGACAAGATGGGATGAAGAATGCGATTTCTAAGACGAAGCCTGACGGGTGTTTTTCTGATGTCCATGACGCTGGTGCTTTTGGCATGGGCGGGAAATACTGTGCGCACTGCGGTCGAGGCGCGGCTGGGTCAGGAACCGCGCAGCTTTCCACAGCGGGAACGTGAATTCAGCGTCAATGTCCTGACGCTGACACCGCAGACCATCGTGCCGGAACTGACGGTCTATGGCGAATTGCGCAGCCAGCGTATGCTGGATCTGCGGTCAGCCACCGGCGGTATCGTCAGGGATGCCTCCGCTGCGCTGGTCGAAGGCGGTGCTGTGAGCGCGGGCCAGTTTTTGCTGCGGATCGATCCTGTCGAGGCAGAGGCCGCATTGGCGCGCATCCGTGCCGATGTGCAGGATGCGCAGGCCGAGTTGCGCGATGCCGAACGGGCGCTGGTGCTGGGGCAGGACGAATTGGCCGCCGCGCGCGCGCAGGCCGCCTTGCGCGATCAGGCACTGGCGCGCGCCGATGATTTACAGGCGCGCGGTGTCGGGACCACGGCAGCGGTCGAGGATGCCGAATTGGCCGCATCAAGCGCGGCGGCGTCCGTGTTGACGCGCCGTCAGTCCATTGCCAGTGCCGAGGCGCGGATTGATCAAGCCACGACCCGTCTTGCGCGTGTGCAGATCGATCTGGCCGAGGCCGAACGCAACCTTGCCGAAACCGAGATCAGTGCCGCCTTTGATGGCACCCTGTCTGACGTCACGATCAGCCCGGGGGGGCGGGTCACGGCCAATGAATTGTTCGCACGGCTGGTGGACCCGACCGCGCTCGAGGTTGCGTTTCGGGTCTCAACCTCGCAATATGCGCGGCTGTTGGATCCGGCAGGCAATCTGACCGATGCGCCTGTGACAGTGGCACTGGATGCGTCAGGCGTGAACCTGACCGCCCTTGGCCGGATCACCCGCGAAGGTGCCAGTGTCGGCACCGGCCAGACTGGCCGACAGCTGTTTGCGCAGATCGACAGCGCACCAGGCTTTCGCCCCGGCGATTTCGTTACCGTGCGCATTGCCGAACCTGCGCTGGATAACGTGGCGCTGTTGCCTGCCACCGCGGTTGGATCGGATCAGATGCTCCTGACCGTCGATGAGGGTGACCGGCTACAACCCGTGCCTGTCGACGTGCTGCGCCGGCAGGGGGATGATGTGATCATCGCCGCTGCAGGGCTTGCGGGGCTGACCGTGGTGATGGAACGTTCGCCCTTGCTGGGGGCGGGGATCAAGGTCCGCCCGATCCGCCCCGGCGTGCTGGCAGAGCAAGCCGTGCCACAGATGATCAGTCTGGATGCGGACCGGCGCGCGCGGCTGATCGCCTATGTGTCCGAAGGGCGGATGCCTGATGACGTCAAGGCGCGGATCATTGCGCAGTTGGAACAGGACCAAGTATCGTCCGAAACCGTGGAACGGCTGGAAAGCCGGATGGGCAGCTGATGGCAACGGGTGGTGACAGGCTGACGGCGGGCGCTGGCGGTATCTTGTCCTATTTCACGCGGCACCGGACGGCGGCGAACCTGCTGTTGGTGTTGATGCTGGCGGCAGGTGTGTTGGCGGTTCCCAATATGCGCGCGCAGTTCTTTCCCGATGTAGTCGTGGACAACATCACCGTCAGTGTCGGCTGGTCCGGTGCCGGGGCAGAGGATGTGGACGCCGCTATCGTGCAGGTGCTTGAACCTGTGCTGCTGGCGGTCGAAGGGGTGGCGTCGTCATCGTCGCGGTCAACCGAAGGCAGCGCACGGATCACGCTTGAATTTGAACCCGGCTATGACATCGACCGCGCCGCCGAGGATGTGCAGCTGGCCGTGGATAGCGCCAGCAACCTGCCCGACGATGCCGATGACCCCAACGTGCGGCGCGGCGGCTGGTCTGACCGTGTCACCGATGTGGTGATTTCCGGGCCGGTCGGTGTGGACCAGCTCGGGCGTTTCGCCGATGAATTCGCCACACGGCTGTTTGCCGAAGGTGTCACCCGCGTATCGGTGCAAGGTGTCGCGGCCCCGTCTATCCTGGTCGAGGTGCCGTCGCTGTCGCTGATCGAACATGACATCGGCATGGCCGATATTGCCCAGCGGATCGCCGAAGAAACCGCCGCATCCCCCGCCGGTGATGTTTCTGCCAATGCACGCCTGCGCACTGGTGCCGAACGCCGCAGCGCCGAGGACATCGGCGCCATCGCGCTGCGCGCCAATCCTGACGGATCGTTCCTGACCATCGCCGATGTCGCCATCCTGCGCGTCGAAGGTATCGACCGCGACCGCGCCTATTTCGTTGGCAGCGATCCTGCGATCAATGTCGTCGTGCAAAGGTCCGCCAGCGGCGACGCCATCGGCTTGCAGCGCAGCGTCGAACAGGTCGCCGCCGAGATGGAGGCGTCATTGCCCGCAGGTGTGACGATCCGGCTGACCAACGCACGCGCTGAACAGATCACGGGCCGTCTGAATATCCTTTTGACCAACGGGGCGACCGGTCTGGCCTTGGTTGTCGCGCTGCTGTTTTTGTTCCTGAATGCGCGCACGGCGTTTTGGGTGGCGGCGGGTATTCCGGTGGCGATGCTGGCGGCGGTGGCGCTGATGTGGGCGGCGGGGATCACGTTCAACATGATCTCGCTATTCGCGCTGATCATCACGCTGGGCATTGTGGTGGATGATGCGATTGTCGTGGGCGAACACGCCGATTTCCGCGTCAGGCACTTAAAGGAATCCCCCGTTGTCGCCGCCGAAAACGCCGCGCGGCGTATGTTCAGCCCGGTCTTTTCCGCCAGCGTGACCACGATCGTCGCGTTTTTCGGGCTGGTCGCGATTGGCGGGCGGTTCGGTGACCTGATCGCCGATATCCCCTTTACCGTGATCGTGGTGCTGATCGCGAGCCTGGTCGAATGTTTCCTGATCCTGCCAAACCATTTGTCCCATGCCATCGCCCATTCCGCCAAGGATCATTGGTATGACAGACCGTCGAAAGCCGTCAATCGCGGCTTTGACTGGTTCCGTTTCACCTTGTTCCGGCCCTTCATGGCGTGGGTGATCACGGCGCGCTATCCGGTTCTGGCGCTGGCGCTGGTGGCGCTTGCTTCCTCGGCGGCACTGGTGATCCGCGGCGATGTGGCTTGGCGGTTCTTCAACGCGCCCGAACAAAGCCAGGTCACCGGCAATTTCGCCATGCTGCCAGGGGCCACCCGCGACGATACGCTGGCGATGATGCGCGAGATGCAGCGCGCAACCGAGGCGCTGGGTGCTGAATACGAGGCCGAACACGGCATCAACCCCGTGCTGATCGCCATCGCAGAAATCGGCGGCAATTCCGGCAGGCCGATTGCAGGGTCCGAAACCAAGACTGCCGATCAACTGGGCGCGATCACCATCGAATTGATCGATGCCGACAGCCGCCCCTATGGCAGCAATGCCTTTGTTTCTGCCTTGCAAGAGGCGATCGTCCAGCACCCGATGGCCGAAACCGTCAGTTTCCGCAGCTGGGGGTCGGGGCCAAGTGCGGATGGTCTGGATATCCAGCTGTTCGGTGCGGATAGCGACACGCTCAAGGCGGCCGCCGAGGCGCTGAAAACCGAACTTTTGCAATTTGGCGAGATTTCCGCGCTCGAGGATTCGCTGGCCTACGACAAAGAAGAGCTGTTGCTGCAACTGACCCCGCAGGGTCAAGCGTTGGGGTTGAGCATCGAGGCTTTGGGTCGCGTGCTGCGCAATACGCTGGGCGGGATCGAGGCTGCGACCTTCCCCGATGGTAACCGGTCCGCTGCGATCCGCGTGCAATTGCCCGATGCCGAACTGACCGCGGATTTTCTGGACCGCACGCAGGTGCGCACGGGCGACGGCGTCTATGTGGCGCTTGCCGATGTCGTCACCACCCAAAGCCGCACCGGTTTTTCCACCGTGCGCCGTGAAAACGGTATCCAGCTGATTTCTGTCACAGGCGAGCTTGACGCGGATGACGCGGCCCGCGCGACCGAGATCGAGCAGATCATCACCGGTGACATCCTGCCCCGCCTGCAATCAGATTTCGGAATTGAAACGCAATTGTCAGGGCAAAACGAACAGGAAAACAGGTTCCTTGCGGATGCGCAGGTCGGTTTGGTGCTGGTGCTGTTGGGCATCTACCTGACGCTGGCGTGGATATTTAGCAGCTGGACACGGCCATTGGTGGTGATGTCGATCATCCCCTTCGCGCTGGTTGGCACGATTTACGGGCATTATTTCTGGGGTATCCCGATGAGCCTGTTCACCGTGGTGGGCCTGATCGGGATGGTGGGAATCATCATCAACGACAGTATCGTTCTGGTCACGACGGTGGATGAATATGCGCAGGACCGTGGGCTGGTGCCTGCGATCATTGATGGTACGGTGGACCGGCTGCGCGCCGTACTGCTGACCACGCTGACCACGGTGCTGGGTCTTGCGCCGTTGCTTTACGAAGGATCGACGCAGGCCGAATTCCTCAAGCCGACGGTGGTTACTTTGGTGTTCGGATTGGCATTCGGGATGCTCTTGGTGCTGCTGGTTGTACCGTCGATCATGGCGATGCAGGCCGATATCGCGCGGCAGGTGCAATCGGCCAAGCGTGCGTTGCGGGGGCGGAGCTGGGCGATGCTGCTGCCTGCGGCAGTCGGGGCTGTCACGGCGGCGCTGCTGTTTGCGGTGCTGGTGCTGCCCTTGGTGCTGACCGGCGCGCCGTGGGTGCCTGTGGTGGCGGCGCTGCCGTTTTTGGCGGGCGGATTTGCACCTGCGCTGGGGCTGTTCTTGCTGGTTCTGGTTGCGGTGTTGTTGGCGATCTATGGGATCGCATCGGTGCGGTTTGTCGCGCGGCGGATGCGGGCCTAATCCGCAGCACAGCCTGTGATATCGACGGCCTGACCGTCGCCCAGCACGGTGATCCGCACGGTCGAGCGATCCAACGCAAATGGCTGGCCGGACAGATGGACCATATCAACGACGGCGCTCAACGTGTTGCCAACGCGGCTGATGCTGGGTTCCGACACCCAGACCTGTGGATCGCCAACCTCGATCACCACGATCTCTTGCGCTGCCTTGGAAGCCATGGTGATCTGCGCAGTCATCTGCAACCCGTCGCTGATCGGGTCCAGTGTGCAGGTCACGGCACTGACCTGCGCTTCGGCTTTGGTCAGGGGGCGGTCCTGCAATGCAGCCATGATCGCCGGATCAGACACGCCACCAGGTGGCAGCAAGGCCGCGAAATCAAGCGTGACGGGAATGCAGATTTCGTCGCAGACACCGATTTCGATCTGCCCTGCCATGCTGACGACCGCCCCATCCTGCGGCACCGTCAGGCGCAGCGGAAAGATCACGCTGTCTTCATACCCGATCGAGCGGATACCGAAATCTTCGTAAACGTCAGGCACCGGAAAATGCGGCTGCACCGCTGTGATATCGCCGTCCGAAAAGGCAAAGCTGGGCGGGATGCCAGTGTCGCCCGGAGCGCGCCAATAGGTTTTCCACCCTTCGGCCAGATCAATGCGCAGCGCCGTGACATGGGTGCCATCTGCATCGCGCCAGCCCGGCAGAATGGTGACAGATGCGAGGTCTTCGACCGATTGGCCAAAGCCGGTCGCAGGCAGGCCACACAGGGCGAGAGGGATCAGCAGGAACTTGCGCATGCCCTGTATCTGGGTGATTTCTACTGACATGAAAAGTCACGTTTGGGCGAGTGTCTGACATGATGTGACTTGCACGAAACACCGCTCGCCCGCATTCTGGCTTTATGGAGCAAAACATCACACAACTGGCCGGAAAGCTGCTGATCGCCATGCCCGATATGGCCGACCCGCGCTTTGCCAAAAGCGTGATCTATCTGTGCGCCCATTCGGACCAAGGCGGCATGGGCCTGATCGTCAACAAACCGCAGATACAGATTCGGTTCACCGAACTTCTGGACCAGATGCAATTGCCGCATGGCGCCGATACGCCGGATATCCGGGTCCATACCGGTGGTCCTGTCGAAACGGGGCGCGGTTTCGTGCTGCATTCGACCGATTACACATCCGGTCTGGGCACGCTGGAGCCGGGTGGCGGAATAGGCATGACCGCAACGCTGGACGTGCTCGAAGACATTGCCGCCGGGCGCGGCCCCGCGCAGGCGCTGCTGGCGCTGGGCTATGCGGGCTGGGGGCCGGGGCAGCTGGAACAGGAAATCCGGCAGAATGGCTGGCTGACCTGCGATCCGCGCGATGACATCATCTTTGGCCGCGCCAATGACCATAAATGGTCTGGCGCGCTGAAACTGCTGGGAATCGATCCGCTTTTGTTGTCTGCAACGGCGGGTCACGCCTAGCCCGCATCATCCAGCAGCGCGGTGATAATGGCCAAAGCACTTTCGCTCGACCAATCCGCCTCGCCCTGCATGCGGGCGATTTCCATACCCTCGGGGTTCAGGATCAGCGTCACAGGCAGGCCCAGCACGCCCATGCTGCGCGCGAACCGCTGGCGGGCATCGGTATGCAGCGGCAGGTTATCGACGCCGATCTCATCGAAAAAGCGTTGCATCGCGGGCAGGGGGTTGGGGCCGACGGCCACGGTCACTACCTCGAAATCATCCCCGCCAAGCGCGGTTTGCAGCGCCGACAGATGCGGCATTTCGATCCGGCAGGGCGCGCACCATGTCGCCCAGAAGTTCAGCACGACATAACGCCCCTGCAGATCGGCCAGCACCATTTCGCTGCCGTCCTCATGGGTAAAGGGCGCGTCAGATGCCGCGACAGGCGCGGCATGAAACACCAGCTTGCGCATATCGCCGGTGCGCAGGTCAGCAATATCGGCAGGTTGGGCCGCGCCAAGGTTTGCAACACCCAGCAGGGCCGTATAAAGCAGGGCTGACATCAATTGACGCATGGGCGCATTCCTTCATGACCAAAAACGCAAACACGATGTGGGGCGGACGCTTTGCCGCCGGACCGGACGCGATCATGGAGGCGATCAACGCCTCAATCGGGTTCGACCGCCGTCTGGCACCCCAAGACATCGCCGGTTCGCGTGCCCATGCCGCCATGTTGGCCGCCTGTGGCATTATCTCAGATACAGATGCAGAGGCGATCGGGAAAGGCCTTCTCACCGTATTGTCAGAGATTGAAACGGGGGATTTTCCGTTCTCGACCGCGCTCGAAGATATTCACATGAACGTGGAATCCCGTCTGCGCGAATTGATCGGCGAACCGGCAGGAAGGTTGCACACCGCAAGGTCGCGCAATGATCAGGTGGCGGTGGATTTCCGGCTTTGGGTGCGCGATCAATGCGATCAGGTCGATGTGGCACTGGAAGCTTTGCAGCTGTCCTTGCTGGGTCAGGCAGAGGCGGGCGCCGATTGGGTCATGCCCGGTTTCACCCATCTGCAAACCGCGCAGCCGGTGACATGGGGCCATCACATGCTGGCCTATGTCGAAATGCTGGCGCGCGACCGTGGCCGTTTCGCCGATGCACGCAAGCGCATGAACCTGTCGCCATTGGGCGCCGCGGCGCTGGCGGGCACATCCTTTCCCATCAACCGGCATATGACGGCCGAAGCTTTGGGGTTCGACGGCCCGATGGCCAATTCGCTGGATGCCGTCAGCGACCGCGATTTCGCGCTGGAATTTCTGGCCGCCGCCAGCATCTGTGCCATGCATCTCAGCCGTCTGGCCGAAGAACTGGTGATCTGGTCTTCTGCGCAATTCCGCTTTGTGAAGATGTCGGACAAATGGTCCACCGGGTCATCCATCATGCCGCAGAAACGCAACCCCGACGCAGCCGAGTTGATCCGCGCCAAGATCGGGCGGATTTTCGGGGCCAATGTCGCGCTGATGACAGTGATGAAAGGTCTGCCGCTGACCTATTCCAAGGATATGCAGGAAGACAAGGAACAGACATTCGACGCCGCCGACAGCCTGATGCTGGCGCTGGCCGCGATGGCCGGCATGGTGGCCGACATGACCGCCAACCGCGATGTGCTCAAATCTGCCGCCAGCAGCGGGTTTTCCACGGCCACCGATCTGGCCGACTGGCTGGTGCGCGAACTGGGTCTGCCTTTCCGTGAAGCGCATCACGTCACCGGATCGTTGGTCGCATTGGCCGAATCCAAAGGCTGCGACCTGCCTGACCTGACCCTTGCGGATATGCAAAGCGTCCATGCAGGCATCAGGCCGGACGTGTTCGACGTCTTGGGGGTTGAAAATTCAGTAGCGTCGCGCACAAGCTATGGTGGCACGGCCCCTGCACAGGTCCGCGCACGGATCGCGGGCTGGAAAGAGGTTCTGACATGACACGCCTTGCCCTGATTGGGGCCTTTGTCGCTTTGGCTGCTTGCGGCGCCGATGGCCCGCCGATGACCCCCAATGCCAATGTCGGCCTGAGCCTTGGCACCGGTGGGCTGTCCACCAGTGCCAGCGTCGGCGCCAGCAACGGGATGTTTTCCGTCGGGTTGGGTTTGTAGGATGCGCTATTTCTGGCTGGTACTGGCAGTTTGGGGTGCGATCCACCCGATGTATTACTTCGTCTCGTGGTTCAACGCGAATACATGGGACATTATGGCAATGGTGGATGCATGGCATGCCAATGCCGCAAGCAGCGGTCTGGTCTGGGATCTGACCATCGCTGCTGTGACACTGACGGTCTGGGTGGTCTACGAGTCCTGGTCCAACCGCAACTTTTGGGGTCTGCTGGCGATCCCCGCGACCTTCATGATCGGGGTCAGCTGTGGGTTGCCGCTGTACCTTTATCTGCGCAGCCGCGTTGTTTACACGCCTGACAAACACATGGTGCGTAACTATTGATTTGTTTTGCGGGCTTGGTCTTTGCCGCGGCTCTGCTATGTCCCGACATGACGCTGGATAAGGGCCGCAAGGCATGGATCATTTTCTCTATCGCAACGGAGCGCTATACGCCGAGGATGTCGCCATCGCCGACATCGCCGCCGCTGTTGGCACGCCGTTTTATGTCTATTCCACCGCGACCCTGACGCGGCATTTCCAGCTGTTCGACGAGGCGCTGGGCTTTGCTGATCATCTGGTCTGTTTCGCGATGAAATCTTTGTCCAATATTGCTGTGCTGCGCGTGTTGGCGCAGGCGGGGGCGGGGATGGATGTGGTGTCAGGCGGTGAATACCTGCGCGCCAAGGCCGCTGGCGTGCCGGGCGACAGAATCGTGTTTTCCGGCGTGGGCAAGACAGCGGATGAAATGCGCATGGCCCTGCAAGGCGGCATCCGCCAGTTCAACGTCGAAAGCGAACCCGAGATGGTGGCGTTGGACGCGGTGGCGCGGTCGCTGGGCAAGATCGCCCCGATCACCCTGCGCATCAACCCTGATGTCGATGCAAAGACCCATGCGAAAATCGCCACCGGCAAATCCGAAAACAAATTCGGGATTCCGATTTCGCGTGCGCGCGAAGTCTATGCGCTGGCCGCCACCCTGAAGGGGCTGAAGGTTGTCGGTATCGACGTGCATATCGGGTCGCAACTGACCGAACTGGCCCCGTTCGAGGCGGCCTATGCCAAGGTCGCGGAACTGACCGAGGTTCTGCGTGCCGACGGGCATCAGATCACCCGCCTTGATCTGGGTGGCGGTCTGGGCATTCCCTATGAACGCTCCAACGCGGCACCGCCGCTGCCGTCCGATTACGGCGCGATGATCGAACGGACCTTGGGCCATCTGGGTTGCGAGATCGAGATTGAACCGGGTCGGCTGATTTCGGGCAATGCGGGGCTGATGGTGTCGCAGGTCATTTATGTCAAATCCGGCGAGGATCGCGATTTCCTGATCCTTGACGGCGCGATGAACGACCTGATCCGCCCTGCGATGTATGACGCATGGCATGACATCATCCCCGTCGTCGAACCCGCCCCCGGTACCGAACCGGCGCGTTACGATATCGTGGGTCCCGTTTGCGAAAGCGGCGACACCTTTGCCAAGGCCCGCGAAGTTGCGCCGATGCAACCCGGCGATCTTGTCGCATTCCGGTCGGCGGGGGCTTATGGTGCTGTCATGGCATCGGAATACAATTCTCGCCCCCTGATCCCCGAAGTGCTGGTTCACGGCGATCAATTTGCAGTTATCCGCAAGCGTCCTAGCTATGAAGAGATGATCGCACGCGATAGCCTGCCAGAATGGCTGGACTGAGCCACCAAAAGCGGAGAGTACGCTGACACAAATCCCCGACCAGATGCGCCACCTGCGCCTGCCTGTCCGCCTGACGCGGATCGGGATGGCGGCGGAAAATGCGGTGCGCTGTTTCTGGCCGGTCTGGACCATCGGGTTTGTGTGTCTCGCGCCATTGATGATGGGCTGGCAGGATTTGCTGCCGAGCGGGCCTGTCTGGGCCTTTGCTGGCGCCGGTAGCGTGGCGTTTCTTGCCGCGCTGCTGTGGGGCTTGCGCCGTTTCCGGATGCCGACAATGGCCGCGGCGCTGGCCCGCGTCGATGCGGCCATGCCCGGCCGTCCGATTGCGGCTGTGGCGGATGTGCAGGCCATCGGGGCATCCGATCCGGCATCCATCGCTGTCTGGCAGGCGCATGTCGCGCGCATGGCCGAACGCACGAAATCCGCCCGTGCGGTCGAACCGGACCTGCGGGTCGCAGATCGTGACCCTTATGGTCTGCGGTTCATCGCGGTTTTGTTCTTTGTCACCGCGCTGTTGTTCGGGTCGTTTCTGCGGGTCGCATCCGTGGGGGATATGGTCACGGGTCCGTCTGCGGCGATGGCCTCAGGCCCGGTCTGGGAAGGCTGGGTCGAACCGCCGGCCTACACGGGCCGTCCGTCATTATACCTCAATGACATCCCCGCAGGGCCGCTGCGCGTGCCTGCGGGCAGCAAGGTCACGTTGCGGGTCTATGGTGATGATGGCGGGTTGAGCCTGATCGAAGACGTCTCTGGCCGTGGGGAACAGGCGACAGCTCTTGCCGATGGCCAGCAGCAATTCGACATCGTCTATTCTGGCACCTTGGCGCTGGATGGTGAAAACGGGCGGCGCTGGCAGGTGACGGCGATGGCGGATGAGCCACCTTTCGTGACGCTGACCGACCCGATCACGGCTGACGCGATGGGCGAGATGTCACAACCGTTCCGCGCCACTGATGATTATGGCATCGAAAGCGGCACCGCGACGATCACGCTGGATCTGGTGGCGGTGGACCGCGCCTATGGGCTGACGGTGGACCCTGATCCGATCGACCCGCTTGTTCTGGACCTGCCGATGCCGTTCACCGGCGATCGGTCGGTATTCGATGCTTTCCTTGTCGAAAACCTGAGCGAGCATCCCTTGGCCAATCTGCCGGTCACGCTGCAGCTGGCGGTGACGGATGCGGCAGGCCAGACCACAACGACCGCGCCGGAACCCCTGATCCTGCCGGGGCGGCGGTTCTTTCAGCCCTTCGCGCGCGCCGTTATCGAACAGCGCCGTGACCTGATGTGGTCGCGGGGCAATGCGCGGCGCGTGGGGCAGATCCTGCGCGCGCTGTCACACCGCCCCGAGGATATCTTGACCTCTGAAACCATGTATCTGCGTCTGCGCACGATCATCCGGCGCATGGACAATATCGCGCTTGTCGGCATGGACGATGCGGCACAGGCCGAGATTGTGACAGCCCTGTGGGATCTGGCGATCCAGTTGGAGGATGGCCGCCTTGCGGATGCCCGCGAACGACTGCGCCGCGCGCAGGAACGGCTGGAACAGGCGATGCGCAACGGCGCATCGGACGCCGAGATCGCGGAATTGATGCAGGAATTGCGTGAAGCGACGAATGATTACATGCGCATGCTGGCCGAACAGGCTGAACCGGGCGATGGCACCGATCAGGCCGACAACAGCGAAAACAGCATGGAAATGTCGATGAACGATCTGCAAGCCATGATGGACCGGATCGAAGAACTGATGCAGCAAGGCCGGATGGAAGAAGCACAGGCCCTGATGGAAGAGCTGAACCGCCTGATGGAAAACATGCGCGTCACGCAGGGCGAGGGGGGCGATGGCCCATCGACGCCCGGCCAGCAATCGATGCAGGATCTGGCCGAAACCCTGCGCGACCAGCAGGACCTGTCCGACGATGCGTTCCGCGAGCTTCAGGAAGGTTTCAATCAGGGCCAGCAAGGCGAACAGCCCGGACAACAGCCCGGACAACAGCCTGGACAGCAGCCAGGCGAGGGCGGCCAGCAGGATGGCCAGCAAGGCCAAGGTGGCCAACAGGGCGAAGGTGGGCAAGGGTCCGGCGGTAACCAGCAAAGCCTTGACCAGCGCCAGCAGGCGCTGCGGCAGGAATTGCAGCGCCAGCGCGATGGCTTGCCCAACCTGTCCGGCGATGCAGGCGAGGCGGCGCGCGATTCGCTCGACCGTGCCGAAGGTGCGATGGAAGGTGCCGAAGATGCTTTGCGCGGTGGTGATCTGTCCGGCGCAATCGACCAGCAGGCCGAGGCGCTGGATGCGCTGCGCAACGGGATGCGCGCCTTGGGGCAGGCCATGGCCGAAGACCAGTCCGGCGCACAAGGCGAACAGGGGCAGGCGGCGGGGCGAGCAGAGCCCGGTCAGCGCGACCCGCTGGGCCGTGACACCGGTACGACTGGCCAGATGGGCACCGATCAGAACCTTTTGGGCGGGCTGGATATCAACCGCCGCGCGGCAGAATTGCTTGATGAAATCCGCCGCCGGTCATCCGAACAGGACCGCCCCGAGGTAGAACGCGATTACCTGCGGCGGCTGCTGGGTCAGTTCTGATCCGGCTGGCTGTTGGGGCCTGCGGTGACGTCTGCGATCATGTCACCCACTGCGCCCGCCGTCTCGTTCAGCGTCAGGCGCCATCCATCAACCATAGTGACATAGCTTGCCATCGCACCTGTGGTCTGCGGGATGCTCGTCGTGATTTGATCTGCAAAGACATAAGGCCCAAAAAGAACCGCAAAGATCACCAGCACAAAGACAAAGCCACGCCGAAATCCGCGCCGCGTGATGGCCTCGGCCTGTTCGGTGGGGGTCAGTTCAGGCTCTGGCGCTTGCGCGCGCGTGCGCAGGCTGGTGTTGATATCGTTCATGCTGGGCATGTCACGCGGGGTGGTATCGGGGTCTTTGGATGGGTCCGGGGCGATGGCGCTTGGCCGTTCAGGTGCGGGACTGGCCGCTGTCACACGGCTGGCTTTGACAGGTTTGGGTGCAGGCGCTGTGCTGCCATCACCCGCAGCTTCGGTCATCTCGGCAATCCGGCGACGGGTTTCTTCGGCATCGGGGGCTGGTTTGGGCGTTTTATCTTCTTGGGTCTGGCGCGGCGTCTTGGTGCCTGATGTGCGCAATTGCTTTTCGCGGGCCGCCTCTTGGCGCAGGATATCGCTGACCGCAGGATCAATGGGTTTGCGCGCCTGCTGTGCCGCAGGTGCGACTGTCGGCGCAGGCGCCGATGTCTTTTCAATATGGAACCAGCTGTGATTGCAGTTCGAACATTGCACGTCGCGCCCGCCTTCGGGGATCACGTCATCAGCAACATCATATTTCGCGCCGCAGCTAGGACAACTCAAACGCATTCTACTCTATCCTCTGATCCGGCCGCTTCGGTTTGGTGTTGTGACCCGCGTCAATCTAGCGATGAGGCCACCAAACGCAAGGATTTGCGCAAGACCCATCGTGGTGATCATTGAACCTTGGCATGGTTTTGGGCAATACATCGACGGCAGGCAAAGGACAGATCGTGATAGAACTCGACAACGTATCGTATGGATATGGCAGAACGGCGCTGTTTTCAGGGCTGTCGCTAAAACTTGTGCCGGGGTCGTTTCATTTTCTGACAGGCCCGTCGGGTGCGGGGAAAACCACGCTGTTGCGGCTGTGCTATGCCGATCTGCGCGCAAATAGCGGCAAAGTCCGGCTGTTCGGGCAGGATGCCGGCAATCTGACGCGCGACGAGGTGGCGATGGTCCGCCGCCGGATCGGGGTTGTGCATCAGGATTGCCAATTCCTTGATCATCTGTCGATTGCAGAAAATATTGCTCTGCCGCTGACCGTCGCCGACCGGATCGCAGAAGCGCAGAACAATCTGGCCGAATTGCTGGCCTGGGTCAGCCTTGGGCCGCAAGCCGGGCAGCGCCCGCCGGAATTGTCGGGCGGCGAAAGGCAGCGCGCCGCACTGGCGCGTGCGGTCATCATGTCGCCTGACGTGGTGATTGCCGATGAACCCACCGGCAACGTGGATTGGGAGATGTCGCAGCGGCTGCTGTCGCTGCTGATCGAGCTGAACCGGATGGGCAAGACGATCCTGATTGCCACCCATGATCTGGCGATGATCCGGTCGGTCAAGGCCGATGTCAACGCACGCGTGTTGCGTCTGACGGGCGGGCAGTTGATGCAGGCGGGGGCAGATTTGTGAAAACGATCCTTGCTTTCATCATCGGTGATCCGCTGGCCGATGGGGCCGTGCCGTCAACTGGCGTTTCCGCGCGGCTGACGGTCTTTGTCGCGGGGGCGATGGCGTTTCTGGCGGTCTTTGCGCTGGCTCTATCGCTGACAGCCGGAAGGCTGGCCGACAGCTGGGCCGACGATCTGGCGCAATCCGCGACCCTGCGCTTGCCCGCCGATCTGGACCAGACGAACGCGGCATTGCGCGCTGCCGTCAACGTCTTGCAGACAACGACCGGCGTCGCCTCGGCCCGCGTGCTGGATGCGGATGAACAGCGCACCTTGTTGGCCCCGTGGTTCGGGCCGGATATTCCGGTGGAATCCTTGCCGTTGCCACAATTGATCGAGATTTTGCCCGATGACACCGGCTATGACGTTGCCGGCCTGCGCGCGCGCCTGCAGGCTGAGGTGCCGGGTGCTGTGCTGGATGATCACGGCGCGTGGCGCGAACCCTTGCTTGCGGCCGCACAGCGGCTGCGCCTGCTGGGGTGGAGCGTGCTGGCGCTGATCGGGGCGGTGATGGCGGCGATGATCACGCTGGCGGCCTATGCTGCGCTGGCCGCCAATGCGCAGATCATCCGCGTGTTGCGGCTGGTCGGTGCGCGGGACGATTATATCGCGCGGGCCTTTGTGCGCCGGTTCACGCTGCGGGCGGGGTTGGGGGCGGCTGTCGGGACAGGGCTTGCGCTCTTGGTCTTGCAATCCATGCCAGTGGCTGACGTGGTCAGTGGTACAATCACGCATTTCGGTTTCATCGGGCTGGACTGGATTTGGCCGCTGGCGATTCCGGTCTTGTCGGCTATCGTCGCCTTTGCGGCGACCCGTATGGCCGCGTCGCGCCGGTTGAAGGATCAGACATGAGTTACGCAATCCAATGGCTGCGGTCGTTGCTGTTCAATGCGCAGATGTATGTGGCGATGCTGGTCGTTGGCATCCTGTATCTGCCTGCCGCGGTCTGGTCGCGCGAAGGTGCGATTGCCGGCTGCCATGCTTATTGCCGCTGGGTCCGCTGGACAGCGGGCTGGATGATCGGGCTGAAGGTCGAAATCCGAGGCACCCCCCCGACGGATGAGGTGATGGTCGCCCCCAAGCATCAGTCGTTTCTGGATGTGCTGATGATCTATGGTGCGATGCCGCGCGGCAAATTTATCTTTAAGGCGATCCTGAAGTATGCGCCTGTGATTGGCCAGTTCGGCCTGCGGATTGGCTGCATCCCCGTTGATCGTGGCAAGCGCGGGCAGGCGATCAAACAGATGCTTGCTGATGTGCAGGCAGGCCGCGCACTGCCCGGCCAGCTGATCATCTATCCCCAAGGCACGCGCATCGCGCCCGGGGTCAAGGCGCCCTACAAGATCGGGACAGGGGCGCTTTACCGTGAACTGGGTCAGCCCGTCGTGCCGGTCGCGACCAATGTCGGTGTGTTCTGGCCCAAGCGCGGTGTGTATCGCCATCAAGGCACGGCGGTGTTCGAATTCCTGCCCCGGATCGCACCGGGGCTGGAAATTGCGGATTTCATGCGCAGGCTGGAAACTGCGGTTGAAACCGCATCCGACAAGCTGGCTGCCGAGGCGAGATTTCCGCTGCGCGGCCTTTAGGCCGCCAGCCCCTTGCTGCCAAGGGCGAGGTATTTGTCGCGGCGGTCCTTGCGCAGCTTGTCACCGGATTTGCCGCCCAATTCGGCCAGCATGGATTTCAGCGCCTCGCCCACGGCGTTCACGGCAAAGTCAGGATCACGATGCGCGCCGCCCTTGGGCTCGGCGATGATTTTGTCGCAGATGCCCAGCTCTTGCAGGTCCTTGGCCGTCAGGCGCAGGGCTTCGGCGGCTTCGCGCATCTTTTCGGAATCTTTCCACAGGATCGAGGCGCAGCCTTCGGGGCTGATCACCGAATAGACCGAATGTTCCAGCATCGCGACACGGTTGGCCGAAGCAAAGGCGACAGCCCCGCCTGACCCGCCTTCGCCGATGATCACGCTGATCAACGGCACCTTCAGCGCCAAACATTTTTCCGTGGATCGGGCAATCGCTTCGGACTGGCCACGTTCTTCGGCACCTTTGCCGGGATAGGCGCCGGGGGTGTCCACCAGCGTGATGACCGGCAGGCCGAACCGGTCGGCCAGATCCATCAGGCGGATCGCCTTGCGATAACCTTCGGGGCGGGCCATGCCGAAATTGCGCGCGATGCGCGATTTGGTGTCATTACCCTTTTCATGGCCGATGACCATTACAGGCATGTCGTTGAACCGCGCCATGCCACCCATGACGGAATGGTCGTCGGCGAAATTCCGGTCGCCTGCCAGTGGCGTGAATTCGGTGAACAAAGCCGCGATATAATCAATGCAATGCGGCCGTTCGGGATGGCGCGCCACCTGGCATTTGCGCCAGGGCGCAAGGTTGGCGTACAGCGAGGTCAGTAATTCGCCCGCTTTCTTGTCCAGCGCTGCCGCCTCTTTCGCGACATCCATTTCGGGATTGTCCCGCGCCATGGCGCGCAGTTCTTCGGCCTTGCCTTCAATCTCGGCGAGCGGTTTTTCAAAGTCGAGGTAAAGGGTCATTAGATCGCGCGCCTCATTACTGAAAGTCACGGTGTTATGGCGCAACCCTGATGCGTTGGCAACGGCACGGGCGCATTACGCGCCGCTGATCATCTCTGATTGGCGCACGACCACCTCGGCTTGCTTGATCGAGGCGATGTCCACAAGGCGACCCTTGTACACGGTCGCGCCTTCGCCACGGGCCTTGGCCTGCTCCATCGCGGCCAGAATCTCGCGCGCCTCGGACACGGCGGCATCGGAGGGGGTGAATACCTCGTTGGCAAGGGCGATCTGCTTGGGGTGGATCGCCCATTTGCCGACCATACCCAATGTGGCCGACCGGCGCGCCTGCGCGCGATAGCCTTCGTCATCACTGAAATCGCCAAACGGACCATCGACGGGCAACACGCCATGCGTCCGGCAGGCCGCAACAATCGCCGTCTGCGCCCAATGCCAGGGGTCGGCATAGTGCCGTGTGTCGCCATGCAGCATGTAGTAATTTTCTTGCGTCCCGCCAATGCCGGTGGTCTGCATCCCCATCGAGGCCGCGAAATCCGCAGCGCCCAGCGACATGGCCGCCATGCGCGGCGAAGACGCAGCGATTTCCTCCACATGGGCGATACCGGCGGCCGATTCGATGATGACCTCGAAACTGATCGGCTTGGTGCGGCCCTTGGCGCGTTCAATCGCGGTGACCAGCGCATCCACGGCATAGACATCTGCCGCACAGCCGACCTTGGGGATCATGATCTGGTCCAGCCTGTCGCCCGCCTGTTCCAGCACATCCACGACATCGCGGTACCAATAGGGTGTGTCCAGCCCGTTGATCCGCACGGACAGCGTCTTGCTGCCCCAATCCACCGTATTGATCGCCTCGATCACATTGGCCCGCGCGCTGTCCTTGTCGGAAGGTGCCACACTATCTTCCAGATCAAGGTTGATCACATCCGCCGCAGAGGCCGCCATTTTTGCAAAAAGCTTGGTGTTCGAACCGGGTCCAAACAACTGGCACCGGTTCGGACGGGCGGGCGGGGCGGGTTGCAGACGGAATGACATGGCGATCCTTTGGGTAGCAAAATTGCGCAACGGGTTTCCCGTTGGGTATTATATTGCGCTGCGGGTCACAAGAGGCGTTTGCAACCGCAGCATTGCGGTTGCACGCCTGTCATCGGTTCGGGTTCAAACCCCTGCGGTCACAATCGCCTGCGCCAGTACCGGCACGCTGTGCGCATTCAGGCCTGCGACATTGAACCGGCTGTCACCCACCATGTAGATCCCATGCGCTGCGCGCATCGCGGCGACTTGATCGGGCGTCGCGCCCAACCGGCTGAACATCCCGCGATGATGGGCAAGGAAATCGAAACGGTCGGTATTGGTCAGGCGTTTCAATTCATCGGCCAATTGCTGACGCAGCCCCAGCATGGACAGGCGTGTTTCTTCCAGTTCCGCCTCCCACTCTGCACGCAGGGCGGGGTCGGTCAGGATCGTGGTGACGACCCGCGCGCCGTGATCGGGCGGAAAGGAATAGTTCTGCCGGTTCAGAAAATTCAGGTTCTGTTGCGCGAGCGCCTGCTGGTCGGCGTCCTTGGCAATCGCCATCAGCGCGCCGGTGCGTTCACGGTAGATGCCGAAGTTCTTAGAACAACTGGCGGCAATCAGGCAATTGTCGAAACCGGCTGCGATCTGGCGGGTGATCTGCGCATCCGCCTCCAGCCCGTCGCCAAAGCCCTGATAGGCGATATCGACGAACGGCACAGCACCACGGTCCTGCATCAAGGCGATGACCTGCGCCATCTGCTCTGCCGTCAGGTTTGCCCCCGTCGGATTGTGGCAGCAGCCGTGCAGCAGCACCACATCGCCTGCCTTGAGCGCGCCCAGATCAGCCATCAGCCCATCGAAATCCACACCGCGCGTGGTGTTGTCGAAATAGCGGTATTCGGCCATTTTCATGCCAAGATACTTGATGATCGACGGATGGTTCGGCCATGTCGGGTTCGACAGCCAGACGGTGGCATCGGGCGATGCCATGCGGATAAGCTCCAGCGCCTGCCGGATCGCACCTGTGCCGCCGGGGGTTGCGACACAGGCCACGCGGTCTGCCGCGATACTGTCGCCCAACACCAGATCGCGGATCGCCGCGCCAAAGGCGGGATCACCGGCCAGCCCGGTATAGGCCTTGGTCGTCTGATCCGCCAAAATCCGGCGCTCAGCCTCTTTGACCGCGCGCATCACCGGCGTATTGCCGGTTGCGTCCTTGTAAACGCCGACGCCAAGGTCGATTTTATCGGTGCGCGGATCGGCGCGGTATTCGGCCATCAGCATGAGGATCTTGTCGGCGGGTTGCGGGTGCAGATTGTGCAGCATCAGGCGGCTCCGGTTGCAAGTGGAAGATCGGCATACATGCCCCATTCGGACCAAGAGCCATCGTAAAGTGCGTGATCGGTCTTGCCGATCCGTTCAAGGGCCAGCGACAGCACAGCCGCCGTGACCCCCGACCCGCAGGTCGTGATCGCGGGCTTGCTCAGATCGACGCCAGCATCGGTGAAAACGGCGCGCAGGGCGGCAGGCGGTTTCATCGTGCCATCGCCATCCAGCAAGTCCTGATAAAACACGTTGCGCGATCCCGGAATATGGCCCGAGCGCAACCCCGCGCGGGGTTCAGGCACTTCGCCACGAAACCGTGCCGGAGCGCGGGCATCGATGATCGCGTGATCACCCAGCTTTGCCGCGCGCGCGACATCGGTCACATCGCGCAGCATCTGCGCGCGCCGCTGCACGGTCATGTGGCGGTCGCGGATGACAGGCGGGGCGGTGGTGACAGTCTTGCCCTCGGCCAGCCATTTGGGCAGGCCACCATCCAGCACCGCGACAGCATCATGGCCCATCAGCCGGAACAGCCACCAGACGCGTGCGGCCGAAAACAGCCCCGCCCCGTCATAGACCACGACCTGATGACCATCGCCCACACCCATCGCGCGCATCCGCGACATGAATTTCTCGACTGGGGGTGCCATATGCGGCAGTTCCGAGCGTAGATCGCTGATCTCGTCGATATCAAAGAACCGCGCACCGGGGATATGGCCGACCTCATATTCCGCCAGCCCGGACCGGCCCGCATCGGGCAGATACCAGCTCGCATCCAGAAGCCGCAGGTCGGGGTCTTTCAGATGCGCGGCCAGCCAGTCAGTGCTGACAAGCGTTTTGGGATCATCTGGCACCATGTTGGTCATCGCATTGCCCTTTGGTCAATTACCCCGTCACTATCGCGCAGGGGATATGGAAACAAGGCACCAGATATCGCGTGACAGACAGCAGCTTCTTTTTTCCAAAAATACTCCGGGGTGAGGGCCGGTCAGGCCCGAGGGGCAGCGCCCCTTACTCCCCCTGCCGCAAAAGCCGCTGTTTCTGACGGCCCCAGTCGCGGGCGGCTTCGGTCGCGCGTTTGTCGTGGTTCTTTTTGCCCTTGGCGGTGGCGATCTTCAGCTTCACCAACCCGCGATCGTTGAAATACAACACCAGCGGCACCAGCGTCATGCCTTCGCGCTTGGTGGCGTTCCACAGGCGGGACAATTCCTTGCGGCTGACCAAAAGCTTGCGCTTGCGGCGTTCCTCGTGGCTGAACATCGCGCGCTCATAGGGCGCGATATAGGCATTGGTCAGCCACAATTCACCATCATCGACAGAGGCATAGCTGTCGGCGATATTCGACTGACCGACGCGCAAGGATTTCACCTCGGACCCGGTCAGGATGATCCCGACTTCGATATCATCCTCGATGGCAAAATCATAGCGCGCGCGCCGGTTCTCGGCGACGACCTTGTAATTCGTCTTTTCGGTCTTTTTGGACATCTGCCCCAGATAGGCGCTTGGCCTCAGCTCAGCAAGCCCGCATGCACCATCGCAGCGCGCATCTTGGCCTTGGTGGCATCTGTCAGCGCGGTCAGCGGGCTGCGGACATCCTCGCTGCAAAGCCCCAAAAGCGACATGCCGTATTTGGCCCCTGCAACCCCCGGTTCGGTAAAGATCGCCTCGTGCAGCGGCATCAGGCGGTCCAGCTGCGTCAGAGCCTTGGCATAATCGCCTGCCAATGTGCTTTGCTGAAACGCGGCACAAAGTGCTGGTGCGACATTGGCGGTGACCGAAATGCAGCCCACCCCGCCATGCGCGTTGAAACCAAGGGCCGTCGCATCTTCGCCCGACAATTGCATGAAATCAGCCCCGCAGCGCAGCCGCTGCTTGGGCACGCGGGCCAGATCGCCGGTCGCATCCTTGACCCCGATGATCATCGGGTGGCGCGCCAACTCGCCCATCGTGTCGGGCATCATATCCACGGCGGACCGGCCTGGAATATTGTAGATGATTACCGGCAGGCCACAATCGGCAGCAGCGGTGAAATGGGCGATCAATCCGGCTTGCGTCGGTTTGTTGTAATAGGGGGTGACGACAAGCGCGGCATCGGCACCGGCTTTTTGGGCGGCCTGCACCAGACGCACGGTTTCGATCGTATTATTCGATCCGGCACCGGCGATCACGGGGATACGGCCTGCGGCCTCTTGCACGACGATTTGCACGACCATGTCATGTTCTTCATGGGTCAGCGTCGGGCTTTCGCCGGTGGTGCCGACAGGGACCAACCCGTGGCTGCCCTGCTCCACATGCCAGTTCACCAATTTTTTCAGCGTCGCGACATCCACCTGACCGTTTGCAAACGGTGTGACCAGCGCGGGAATGGAACCCTTGAACATGCGACGTTTCCTTGTGTGCGGGACGATTCCCGTCTTGGCGAAATCGCGCGGACCCTAGACGCCTTTGCGCCTGTTGCCAAGTTTGTCAGTTGCCTTGGCGCTTGGCTGCTTTACCCTGCCAAAAAACAAACAAGAGCGGTGATCCTGATGCGTCTTTTGGCAGTCTGCCTTTTATCGTTCGTCGCGGCCATGCCGGCTGTGGCGCAGCCTGTGGACCAGCGCGCCGTTGCCGCCGTGGCGCTGGCGGGTGATGATTGGAACGCAGCCTATCTGCTGGCGGCAGACACCGATCCGGTGGCGCGCGATGTGCTGACATGGCTGCGCTTGCGCGCGGGTGACGCCAATTTCGCGGATTACCTTGCCTTTGTCGCAGACCACCCCGGCTGGCCGGGCCTGTCCCAGCTGCGCCGCGCTGCCGAGGCGGTGATCCCCGCGGACGCCGACCCGCAGAAAGTCATCGCGTGGTTCGACGCGGCACCCCCCGCGACCGGCGCGGGTGTTGTCCGGCTGGTCGCGGCCCTGACTGCCACAGGTCAGGTCGAGGCGGCCGAAACCGCCTTGCGCACCGCATGGCTGACGCTGGGGCTGGACGAAGACGGCCATGCCGTGATGATGGCCAGCTTTGCGGACAGGCTTGCCCCTCATCACGCCGCCCGCGCGGATGCGCTGCTGTGGCGCGGGCGCACCAGCGATGCCGCGCGCCTGCTGCCGGTGCTGCCCGCAGATCAGCGCGCTCTGACCGCCGCGCGCATCGGCTATGCCACCGGCACCGAAAACATGCTGCCGTTGTTCACTGCCGTGCCAGCGGCGCTGCGCGACACCCCCGGCCTGCATTATGCCCGCTACAGCTGGTTGGCGGCGCGTGGTGACTGGACCGAGGCAACCGATGTGCTGCGCGCGCAATCGACCAGCCCTGCCGCCTTGCAGGAACCCTTCCGCTGGTCGGGCTACCGGCAGGTGCTGGCGCGCTGGCACATGCGCGAAGGGCGCGCCGAACTGGCTTATGCGTTGGCCGCCAATCATTTCCTGACCGAAGGCGAGGCTTTTGCCGATCTTGAATGGCTGGCGGGCTATATCGCGCTGATCTATCAGGGCGATCCGGTGCAGGCGCTGATGCATTTCGACAAGGCAGCGGCGCGTGTATCCGGCCCGATTTCGGTGGCGCGGATGCATTATTGGATCGGACGTGCGCAGGATGTGAAGGGCAATACAGACCTTGCCGCGGCCGCCTATGCGCGCGCGGCGGACCACCAGACGACGTTCTATGGCCTCTTGGCCTCGGAAAGGACAGGCCAGCCGCTGGATGCAGCCTTGGTCGGGGCGGATGTCGCATGGCAGGGGGCTGCCGTGTTCGACGATGACCTGACCCGCGCCGCGCTGATCTTGCTCGAAGGGGGCGAACGCGGGGCTGCGGTGACCTTTTTCGCAGCCTTGGGTGAACGGCTGGAGCCTGACGCCCTGCGCGCGCTGGGGGCGTATCTGTCGTCTATCGGCGAGGATTATTATACCCTTCTGCTGGGCAAGACCGCCGCGACGCGTGGCATTGTCTTACCTGAAATCTATTACCCCGTGCATGATCTGGCGCAGATGGATTTGCCTGTTGATCCCGCCCTTGCCCTGTCGATCGCGCGGCGCGAAAGCGAATTCAACACCGGTATCGCCAGCCCCGTGGGTGCGCTGGGCCTGATGCAGGTCATGCCCGCCACGGCGCAGGAGGTCGCAGGCTGGCTGAACCTGCCTTATTCCCGCGCGCGGCTGACCAGCGACTGGCCGTATAATGCGACCTTGGGGGCGGCCTATTTGGCCTATCTGCAGGATGAATTCGGCCCCAGCCCCGTGATGATCGCCGCAGGCTATAACGCAGGCCCCAGCCGCCCGCGCGCATGGATACGCGAACGCGGTGATCCGCGCCTGCGGCAGATGGATGTGGTGGACTGGATCGAACATATCCCCTTTGTCGAGACCCGCAATTACGTCCAACGCGTCACCGAAAGCCTGCCGGTCTATCAGGCGCGGCTGACCGGGCAGGCGGGGCCTGTGCGGTTCACGGCGCTGCTGATCGGGCAGAAACCGGTGTTGCGGCCGGTGGCGCGGCCGGTGCGGGATTAAGAACTTTTATGCCTCCGGCGGGGATATTTTTACTCTAACGATGTGGCTTTCTGGCGGGCGCGCCAGAGCGTGAACAGCCCCGCACCGACGACGATGGCGGCACCGATGGCGACGTTGGGGCGGATCGTCTCGCCCAGCACGCCGACGCCGATGACGCTGGCGAAGACCAGTTGCAGATAGGCGAAGGGTTGGACCGCGCTTGCCTCGGCGACCTCATAGGTCTTGATCAGCAGCCAGTGCGCCGTCACCCCCGTGATGCACAAGGTGATCATCCAGCGCCAGTCTGCTGCCGACATCGGTTCCCAGAACCAGACGCCAACCACGGTCATCACCACAGCCCCCGATGTGCCGGTCCAGAAAAAAGATGTCGTCGTATTGTCGAGCCGTGCCGCATAGCGCGTGAGCAGGCCGTAGAGTGCGAACATGAAGGCCGAGGCCAGCGGGATCGCGGCAGCAGGCGAAAATACCGCAAAGCCCGGTTGCAAGATCACCAGCACGCCCACAAAACCGATCCCGATTGCGGCCCAGCGCCGCCAGCCCACAGCCTCGCCCAGCACAGGGCCGGACAGCGCCGCGATCAGCAGCGGATAGCAGGCAAAGATCGCATGGCTTTCCACCAGCCCCAGATAGACGAAGGCCGTGACCATGACGCAGATTTCCAGCGCCAGCAACGTGCCGCGCGCGATCTGCAACAAGGGTTGTTTCGTGCGTGCGGCCGCCCGGATCGACCCCGATTGCCGCCGGGCGATGGCGATCACGAAAGCAGCAAAGAACCAGTAGCGGATCATCACGATCATCACGACGTTGTTGTTCACTGCAAGATGCTGCGAAATCCCGTCCTGGATCGCGAAGATGAAGGTCGTGAGGATCATCAGCATGATCCCGAGCCTAGTATTCGTCTGCATTTTGCATCCTTGCGCGGGTCATGTGCCGCTTGCGTCCGTATCCGGGGTGGCGGGTGACGGTAAACCCGGCCTCGGCCAATGCGCGGCGGATATGCCCTGCCGCGCTATAAGTCGCTGCCGTCCCACCCACGCTTGTATGCGCCGCCACCGCCTGCAGCAGCGCGGGTTCCCAAAGCTCGGGGTTCTTGGCGGGGGAAAACCCGTCGAGATACCAGATATCCGCCGCCCCTTGCCAATCGGGCAGCGTCTGGCGTGCATCACCGATGATGACCTGCAGCGTCATTGTGTCGTCCAACACGACGCGTCCCGCGCCCGCCGTCCAAGTCTCCAGCAACTTTGCGCCATAGCCTGCCAGCGTCGGGAAATGCGCAAGCGCCGTCGCCATATCCGCCTGTGCCATCGGGAAAGCCTCGAATGATGTGAAATCCAGCCGGCCGCGCTTGCCCGCCCGCACCCAGGCGTCCCATGTGACCAGCAGGTTCAGCCCCGTGCCAAAGCCCAGTTCGCCGATCCGCAAATCGCCATCAAACCGCGCCGGCAGGTCGTTGCCGTCCAGAAATACATGCTGCGTTTCGGCCAGACCATCATCGAACGAAAAATAAGGGTCGTCGAAATCCCGCGCAATCGGCACGCCATCCCGCCAATCGAGTTTTGCTGTCTGGTCTGTCATGCCTGTCTGCCTTAGGTCTGGGGCATCTTTGGGCATTGGGGCGCGGAATGGCAATTGCTGATATCACGGTGATGGGGGCGGGGGTGTTTGGCCTGTCGGTCGCCTATGCCTGCGCGCGGCGCGGCGCGAAAGTGCAGGTGATCGACCCTGCGGGTGTGGCGGCAGGGGCCAGCGGCGGGCTGGTCGGGGCGCTTGCCCCGCATGTCCCCGAACAGTGGAACGACAAAAAGGCGTTTCAATTCGACAGCCTGATCATGGCCGAAACGTTCTGGGCGGATGTCGCCGGATTGACGGGGGTCGAAACCGGCTATGCCCGTAGCGGGCGATTGCAGCCCCTGGCAGATGAAAACGCCGTGGCGCTGGCGCGCGCGCGGGCGATATCTGCAGCCAATCTGTGGCAGGGGCTGGCGACATGGCAGGTCGAACCTGTCACGGATGCACCGTGGATGCCGCCTTCGCCCAGCGGTTACGTGGTGCGCGACACGCTGTCTGCGCTGGTCCATCCCCGCCGTGCAACGCATGCCTTGGCCGATGCGGTTACCGCCTTGGGCGGCAGCATCCAGCCCCAAGGTGCGGCACAGGGCAAGGTCGTCTGGGCCACAGGCTGGACGGGGATGCAAGACATCGGCGGCAACGGCGTGAAAGGGCAGGCGGCGCTTCTACGTCTTGATGCGGCAGGCAGCCCGCAACTCTTTGCAGACGCGCTGCATATCATCCCGCATCTGGACGGCACCGTCGCCATCGGCTCTACATCAGAGCGTGATTTCACTGATCCTTCCAGCACCGATGTGGGCCTTGATGACGTGATCGCGCGGGCCATCGCCGCCTTTCCGGTCCTGCAAGGGGCCGAAGTCATCGCCCGCTGGGCCGGGGTGCGGCCCCGCGCGCCCAGCCGCGCGCCGGTGCTGGGCCATCACCCGACGCGGGCGGGGGAGTATATCGCCAATGGTGGATTCAAGATCGGTTTCGGCATGGCGCCCAAAGGCGGGCAGGTCATGGCTGATCTGCTGCTCGATGGGATCGACACGATCCCTGACGGATTTCGCGCCACTCCCCCCATCTTGCGGGCGCGATGAATTGTTGCACAATTCACCGTGATCCCCGCCGGAGGCATAAAAGTTCTTAAAGCGGCATATGCCGGTTCACATCCTTATAAAGCAGATAGCGGAAAGGCCCCGGCCCGCCTGCATAACAGGCCTGCGGGCAGAACGCGCGCAGCCACATGAAATCGCCTGCCTCGACCTCGACCCAATCCTGGTTCAGCCGATAAACCGCCTTGCCTTGCAGCACATAAAGCCCGTGTTCCATCACATGGGTTTCGGCAAAGGGGATCACGCCACCGGGCTGGAGTGTTACGATGTTCACATGCATGTCGTGGCGCATGTCGGCGGGGTCCACGAAACGGGTCGTGGCCCATGCGCCGTTGGTGTCGGGCATGGCGATGGTGGTTGCGGCTGTCTCGTCCGTGACGAAAGCCTCTGGTGCCGCAATGCCATCGACCGCGCGATAGGTTTTGCGGACCCAGTGGAACGTCGCGGGCGCATCGGTGCTGTTGCGCAGCTGCCAGTCGCAGCCCGCAGGCAGATAGGCATAGCTGCCCGGGCGCATCGCGTGATCCACCCCCGCGATGGTCAGGGTAAAGCCGCCTTTGACCACGAAGATCACGCCTTGCGCGGCTTTGTCGGTCTCGGGCCGCATGCTGCCGCCGCCTGCCGCGACCTCCATGATGTACTGGCTGAAGGTTTCGGCAAACCCCGATAAAGGCCGTGCCAGCACCCAGGCGCGGGTCTTGTCCCAGAACGGCAGGTTGCTGGTGACGATATCGGTCATCACCCCCTTGGGGATCACGGCATAGGCGGTGGTGAACACCGCGCGCCCTGTCAGCAGGTCGGTTTGCGGTGGCAGGCCGCCTGTGGGGGCATAATAATCGGTCATGGCAGGCTCCGTTTCAAAAGGCGGCAAGCGTGATCCCCGCCTGTGTCAGGTGATCGCGCAAGCCGCGCGCGATGGCAACAGCGCCCGGCGTGTCGCCGTGCAGGCAGATTGTGTCGATCCGGCAGGGCAGGTGTTTGCCGCTGTCCGCGATGATCGCCCCCGCCCGCAACATCGCAAGGATGCGCGGCCCGACCGCCGCCGGATCATGCAGCACCGCCCCCGGCAGACGGCGATCAACCAGCGTGGCATCGTCGTTATAGGCGCGGTCGGCGAAAATCTCGCCCGCCCAATGACAGTCCAGTTCACGCGCGGCACTTTCCTGGGCGGTCGCGGCCAGCACCATGATCACCAGATCGGGATCAACGTCGAGCGCGGCCTGATAACATGCCTTTGCCAGCCCAGCATCGACCGAGGCCATATTGGCAAGTGCGCCGTGCAGTTTGAGATGTCGGATCCGTCCGCCCGCGCGCCGCGCCATCGCTTGCGCTGCACCCAGTTGATAGGCAACGGCATTGGCGATTTCCGCGGCAGGGATCGGCAGGTTGTGCCGCCCAAACCCTTTGAGATCGGCAAAACCCGGATGCGCACCCAGTCCCACACCGCATGCGATGGCCTGCCGCATCGTGCGGTCCATCACATCGGGATCGCCTGCGTGAAACCCGCAGGCCACATTGGCCGAGGTGACGATATCGAGCAATGCTGCGTCATCCCCCATCGTCCAGGCGCCGAAACTTTCGCCCATGTCAGCGTTCAGATCAACCTTGAGTGCCATCACCGTCCTGTTCCAGATCGTCGCCCGCGGTCACCCCGCTGACAAGTTGGTAGCGCAACAGATCGGCGATGTCATGCGGATCGCGGATCAGGGGTTGGCAGGCCTGCCGCAGGGTGCGCAGCAGGTCAGCATCCGATTGCGCGGTCGCGTCGGCCTGCGCGATATCCAGCAGGGTGAATTGCAGCACCGTGCCGGGGGCTGCCTGTGCTGTGCGCGCCAGATCGGCGGGGATGACGGTGCCGATGCGCGGATACCCCCCGATGGTCTGACATTCTGCAAGCAGCACATAAGGCACGCCGTCGCCGGTCAGTTGCACATCACCCGCCACGATCAGGTCCGATGTGATGCTCAGCCCGCTGGCCACCCCGAAGGGCGCGCCGTCATGGTCCAGCCGCACGCCCTGCCGGTTGCCGCGCGGATCGCGGCGAAAGGACGTGGACAGGAACCGTGCCAGCGTGGCGTCGTCGAACAGGTCTGTCTGCGGGCCGGGCATCAGGCGGATCAGGCCGCCACTGTACCTGTCGGTGCTATCCAGCCGCCTGGGCGGCGTATCCGGCGCAGGATCGCCACCCAAGGGCAGGATGTCATCCGCCACCAGCGCCCGCCCCAGCCCAGCGGTCAGATGCGCGGCACGGCTGCCCATGACAGGCGTGGTCACGATCCCACCCGCAAAGGCGAGATAGCCGTAAACACCCGCCCGCGCGCCGCCGATGGTCAGTTTCGCACCCGCCGCTAACAGCTGGCTGGTGTTTGGTGGCACTGGCACGCCGTCGATGCTGGCCTGCATCAGCGCGCCGGTCAGGGCGATGCGCAGGGGACGGTCGGTGCTGAACACCCCGCCGAACCCCGCCATTTCAAGAACCGCCAGCCCCGTGTCGTGATCCAGCAATGCCGCCGCTTCCAGCAGGGCCAGCCTGTCAGCGGCACCGCCGCGCGACAGGCCCTGCGCGGTCCAACCCGGGCGGCCAAGGTCTTGGACCGTGACACCGGGACCCGCGCTATGAACCGTTAACACCGGCATCAGCGCAACACCTCGCAGGTTGCGCCGCCGTTGCTGTCGGGATTGGCTTGCAGGTCGCGCAGGGTATCGTCGGACACGGCCACGAATTGCACCGCGTCGCCCGGGTCCAGCGCGAAGGGTCTGTCGCTGTCAGGCCGCCAGACCGAAAAGGCGCTTTGCCCGATCTGCCGCCAGCCGGTGGGTGTATCGGCGGCAAAGATGATCAACTGGCGCACCGCCGTGACCAGCGCGCCGCGTGGGACCTTTGGCGTCAGCTCGGATTGGCGCGGGATGTCCCAATGCGGCGGCATCATCCCCAGATAGGGCTGACCGGGCGCAAAACCGATGGCCAGAACGCGCAATTGCAGTGCCGTGATCTGCGCGACGGCCAGATCGGGGGTCAGCCCTGCAAGCTTTGCCGCTTCGGCCAGTTGCGGGGCGTGGTCAGGGCCAAAGGCCACCGGAATGCGCCACAGGCGACGCGGCGAGGTATCGGCGTCGCGCAACAGCGCCAGCAGATCGCGCAAGGCGTGGGTCAGGTTGTGACGGTCGGTTTTGGCCGGGTCGAACCCGACCCGCACCGATGTCAGCGAGGGGGCCACTTCGGTCACGCCGGGCAGACCGGCTGCGATGACCGCATCGCAAAAGGCATGCGCCGCGCCATTGGCTTGTGGTGACAGCGCCCGCGAAAACCGCACCAGCACACCATCCAGCCCTAAAGGGCAGATGGCCAGGTCGCCGGTGCTGTCGTTGATAGCGATGTCGGGCAAAGGGCGGCTCCTGTGGTTGGTTGGCTGAATTAGTCATGTGGTCTGGGCAAATGTCCAGACGGCCGCGCGTGGCCCGCGCGGCATCATCATGCCGTGAAGCCATGGCAGTAACTGGTCTGCTGCATCTGGTAACGCAAACGCAGGCATACTACCTAAACACGACTTGGCCGATGCTTTATGCTGGCCGGACGAAAAAGGAAAACCGATGGCTGGCGCGACCCCACCCGATCAGACGGGAAAACTGCAGTTCGATACTGACAAAGGTGCCGGGCGGTCCAAGTGGATCGCGGGGCTGTTTGCGCTGGCGCTCATCGGCTGGATGGGCAGCGGGGTGATCCTGCCCTCTGGTGACCCCGATGCAGGTGTCGTTGCGGATGCGCCGGACCGTGCTGTCAGCGTTGCGGTGATGGATTCGGTCGCACAGAACGTGCCGCTGGTCCTGACTGCCGAAGGCCAGTCTATCCCCGACCGCGCCGCCACACTGCGGGCCAAGGCGGACGGACAGATCGCCAGCGTTGCCGTATCGCGCGGCGATCTGGTGAGCGCAGGGCAGGAAATCGCCCGTATCGACGCAAGCATCGCCGAGGCACAGCTGCTACAGGCGCAGACCCAGCTGGCACAAGCCCAGCGTGATTACGACAACGCCTTGGCCTTGCAGGACCGTGGCATCGCGACCGAAGACCGCGTATCGCAAGCGCGCGCAGCCCGCGCCGCAGCCGAGGCTGCCGTCACATCGGCGCAGGACCAGTTGGACAATACAATCGTGACCGCCCCCTTTGCCGGTCGGTTGAATGATCTGACCGTGAATACCGGCGAATCTGTCGAAAACGGCATGGTCTTGGCCGAAGTGCTGGACAATGACCCGCTGACCGTCGTCGTGCAGGTGCCGCAACAGGCGCTATCGCGTCTGCAAACCGGACAGGATGCGCAGGTGTCATTTATCACTGGCGAGCAAAAGGCAGGCACCATTGCCTTTATCGGGGCCAATGCCGACCGGCAGACCCGTACCTTTCGGGTCGAGATCATCGTCGACAACCCCGACAGCGTGATGCCTGCGGGGCTCAGCGCGCGTGTATCCATGCCGACAGGGCAGGCGCGCGGGCATTTCGTGTCGCCTGCGGTCTTGTCGCTGGGCACGAACGGCGAACTGGGGGTCAAGACTGTGGATGCCGACAATCGCGTCGTGTTTTCGACCGTGCAGATCGTGCGGGCGCAGACCGATGGTATCTGGATTGCGGGGCTGCCCGAACAGGCGCGGATCATCACCGTGGGTCAGGGTTTCGTCAATCAGGGCGATCATGTTGAACCGCGCGCGCCGGCGCAGGACCAGACTGCCTTGGTGCAGCCATGAACGGGCTGATCGACGCCGCCTTTGGGCGTGGCAAGGTTGTCACGCTGGTCTTTGCCTTCCTGTTGCTGGTGGGCGGCTTTGCCTATCTGGCGATCCCCAAGGAAAGCAACCCGGAGGTCACTATTCCGGTTGTCTATGTATCCACATCGCTGGACGGGATTTCGCCGCAGGATGCCGAAGATGTGCTGGTGCGCCCGATGGAAACCGAATTCGCGTCATTGACGGGCCTCAGCACGATGACCGCAAAAGCGGGCGAAGGGTTTGCCACCGTGCAGCTGGAATTCGAGCCGGGCTATGACGCGGGTCAGGCGCTGGACGATGTCCGTCAGGCCGCCGACCGTGCCGAAAACGACCTGCCCGACAGCGTCAATCTGACCGTGACCGAGATTAACACAGCCCTGTTCCCGATCCTGACGGTAATCCTGTCCGGGCCGGTGCCTGAACGGACGCTGAACGCCATCGCCGACAATCTGCAGGACGAGATCGAGGCGCTGGGCGGCGTGCTCGAGGTGGATGTGGCGGGCAAGCGCGACGAATTGCTTGAGGTGCTGATCGACCCTACCGTGTTCGAGACCTATAATCTGTCGTTTGACGAATTGATCGGGTCGATCACGCGCAACAACCAGCTGATCGCCGCCGGTGCCATCGAAAGCGAGGCGGGGCGCATCGTTCTCAAGGTGCCGGGTCTGATCGAAAACGTGCAGGATGTGATGGACCTGCCGATCATCACGCGCGGCCAGACCGTCGTGACATTTGCCGATGTCGCCACGATCCGCCGCACCTTCGAAGATCCTTTGGGCTATGCCCGCATCGACGGCCAGCCCGCGCTGGCGCTGGAGATCAAGAAACGCGCAGGCGCCAACATTATCGACACGGTGGACGACGTGCGCAGCGTCATCGACCGTGTGCGCGCCGATTGGCCCGAGACGGTCGAGATCAGCTATACGCTGGACGAAAGCGAAACCGTCAAGACCATGCTGTCCGACTTGGAGGCGAACGTGATCGCGGCGATCATGCTTGTGATGATCGTTGTCGTCTATGCGCTGGGCCTGCGGTCGTCGGTGCTGGTCGGGCTGGCCATTCCCGGCGCGTTCCTGACGGGTGTCGCGGCTTTGTATTTCATGGGGCTGACGATGAATATCGTCGTGCTGTTCTCATTGATCCTTGTCGTGGGGATGCTGGTGGACGGGGCCATTGTCACGGTCGAACTTGCCGACCGCTACCTGCACGAAGGCGACAGCCCGCGCCTGGCCTATGCCCGCGCGGCCAAACGCATGGCCTGGCCGATCATCGCCTCGACCGCGACCACGCTTTGTGTGTTCTTTCCGCTGTTGTTCTGGACGGGCGTCGTGGGCGAATTCATGAAATTCCTGCCGATCACGGTGATCGTCACGCTGTCGGCGTCGTTGTTCATGGCGCTGATCTTTATCCCCGTTGTCGGCGGCATGATCGGCAAGCGGCAGGGCCAGACAGCCAAGGCCAAGGCGCAGCTTTACGCCGCCGAAAAAGGCGATCCGCGCCAGATGACGGGTTTCATGGGCGGCTATATCCGCGTGCTGGAATGGTCGATCCTGCGGCCCTGGACCACGCTGTCCTTTGCCATGATCGCGCTGGTCGCATCCTTTGTGGCTTATGGTCATTTCGGCAATGGTCTGACCTTTTTTCCCGATGTCGAACCCGATTATGCGCAGGTCGAAATCCTCGCCAAGGATAATTTTTCGGTCTACGAACAAGACGCCTTGGTCCGGCAGGTCGAGGCACGGATCGCCGCTTATGATGAAATCGCCAGCGTTTATGCCAATTCCGGCGCATCGCAGGAAAGCGGCGATGTCATCGGGTCGCTGCAACTGGAACTGACCGATTGGGATACCCGTCGCCCCGTCGCCCTGATCGCCGAGGATATCCGCGCCGATATGGCTCAGATTCCAGGGATCGAGGTGCAGGTGCAGACCGCATCTGGCGGTCCGGGCGGCGGCAAGCCGATCAATCTGGAGATTTTCAGCGCCAATGATGCCGACCAGAATATCGCCATGGCGGCGGTTCTGGCTGAAATGGACCGGCTTGGCGGGTTTATCGACATCATCGATTCGCGCCCCAGCCCCGGCGTGGAATGGCAGATCAGCGTTGACCGGTCCGAGGCTGCGCGCAGCGGTGCCGATGTCGCCCTGCTGGGGCAGGCGGTGCAATTGCTGACGCGCGGGATCAATGTCGCCACCTACCGGCCAGAGGATGGTGACGGCGAGGTTGATATCGTGGTGCGCTTTCCTGCCGACAGCCGCACGCTGGAAGAGTTGGAGGCGCTGCGCGTGCCCACCTCGGTCGGTCTGGTGCCGATTTCGAATTTCGTGTCGTTCAATCCGGCCCCGCGGTCGGGTGTGATCACACGCATCGACCAAGCCCGCGTGCTGACAATTTCCGCCGATGTAGCCCCTGGCATTCTGCCCAATGACCAGACGCTGGCGCTGCAAGCGACGATCGAAGGGCTTGATCTGCCCGACAGCGTCAGCATCAAATTCGGTGGCGAGGCGGAAGACCAGGCTGAATCCATGATCTTTCTGGCGGGCGCATTCCTGTCGGCTATCGGGCTGATGTTCCTGATCCTGCTCGCGCAGTTCAATTCGTTCTGGCAAGCCTTTGTCGTGATGTCGGCGATCGTCTTTTCGGTCGCGGGGGTGCTGTTGGGCCTGATGATCACGGGTCGCCCCTTTGGTGTGGTGATGGGCGGGATCGGGGTGATCGCGCTGGCGGGGATCGTGGTCAACAACAACATCGTGCTGATTGACACCTACAACGAATTGCGCGCCGCAGGGCTATCCTCGCTCGAGGCGGCTTTGCGCACGGGGGCGCAGCGTCTGCGGCCCGTGGTGTTGACGTCTGTGACGACGGCGCTGGGGCTGATGCCGATGGTGATTGGCCTGAACATCAACTTTTTCACGCGCGAGATCGTCTATGGCGCGCCGTCGACGCAATGGTGGACAGAATTGTCCAGCGCGATTGCAGGCGGGCTGGTTTTTGCCACGGTGCTGACCCTGCTGGTCACGCCGGCGATGCTGATGCTGGGCGAAAAGCGCGCCAAACGTGATGTGCCGAACACGGCGCTGGCCCCTGCGGAATGATCAGGCGGGCAGGATGATCCGCGCCGCCCGTTCTGCGGCGGCCAGCGCCCCTTCGATCAGGCCGCCGTTGTCGGTGGTCAGTTCCGCGCAGGCGAAAATGATCCGGTCATCCGCGACCTGCCGCAAGGCCGCTGGCAGCAGATAGGCCGGATGCCCCGCTGGTGGCGTCGTATCTGCAGGGGTGGCGGTGAAGGTTTCGCGCGACCAATCCATGATCTGCAACCTGCGCGGTGAGGCGGCCTGCGGCCCAAACAGGTTGACCAGTTGGGCGATCACCGGCGCGCGCAGATCGACCTGCGCGCGTTGGTCTGCCGGCACACCGACAAACCCGAACAAGGCGCCAAGCGGGCCTTGCGCGGGGCTGGCATCATGGATTTCGGCCAAGGGGCCGCGCCTGCTGGCGGCATCGCCGGACAGGGCGTCATCGCGCCAGAATGGCGTGTCGTAAACCGCGACGCATTTTGCATGGGCGCCCATCCAGACCGGAACAGCCGCCAGCGCCTGCTGCACATCCACGGGCAGGGCAGGAGTAAAGGCCAGCCCTGCGGCCAGCCGTGGCGGGATGGCGATCACCACCCTGTCGGCGGTGATGGTGCGACCGTCCTGCAAGCTCGCGCCGCTGTCCGATACCTGTTGCACCGCCGCGCCCGTGATCAGCCGCGCGGGGTCCAGCCGCGCGACAAGGGCCGCCACCAGCGCGCCGGTCCCGCCCGAAATCCGCAGAGATCCGGCCATCGACATGAAGCCTTGGTCGCGGATCACGCGCCCGTCGGGTTGTTCGTAAAGCTGCGCACCCTGTGCGTGCTGGGCAAACAAAGGCAGATCCAGCAGATCGCACAGGGCCGCGATCCGTGCCTGCCCGGGCCAGACCCAAGACGGCCCCAGATCGAACCCTTCGCCGTCCAGATGCAAGGATGCAATCCGCCCGCCAAAGCGGTTGCGCGCCTCGACAAGCAGAAAATCCTGCCCCGCCATTTGCAGGCGATGGGCCAGAGAAAGGCCCGTCAGGCCACCACCGATGATCAGGGTTGTTGTTTTCATCTGCGGCCCCCTTGCCGTGCAATGGCCGCGAAAAAGGGGCGCAGCCGATGAACCGGCTGCGCCCTGTCTGGCTTATTTCAGATCGAAACGGTCCAGTTCCATGACCTTGGTCCATGCCTGCACGAAGCGCCCGACGAAACGATCCGCCTGATCGTTCTGGGCATACACTTCGGCGATGGCGCGCAGCTGCGAGTTGGAACCGAACACCAGATCGACGCGCGTGCCGGTCCATTTCACTGCACCGGTCGCACGATCACGGCCTTCGAACGCATTTTCGTCACCGGCGACCGGGGTCCAGTCATTGGCGATATCGGTCAGGTTGACGAAAAAGTCGTTGCTCAGCGTGCCGGGCTTGTCGGTCAGCACACCGTGGCTGGTGTTGCCATAGTTTGCACCCAGAACACGCAAGCCACCGACCAGCGCGGTCATTTCCGGTGCCGACAGACCCAGAAGTTGCGCACGATCCACCAGCAGCTTTTCGGCAGCAACCGACAGGCCAGGCTTGAGATAGTTGCGGAAACCATCGGCAATCGGTTCCATCACTTCAAAGCTTTCGGCATCGGTCTGTTCGGCTGTCGCATCGGTCCGGCCCGGCGTGAAAGGCACCGACACGTCATGGCCACCGGCCTTTGCCGCAGCTTCGATCGCGGCAGAGCCACCCAGCACGATCAGATCGGCCAGCGACACGCGCTTGTTGCCGCTCTGGGCTGCGTTGAACGCGCTTTGCACGCCTTCGAGTGCTGCCAACACCTTAGCCAGTTCAGCAGGCGCGTTGACGGTCCAGTCCTTTTGCGGGGCCAGACGGATGCGTGCGCCATTGGCACCGCCCCGGTTGTCCGACCCGCGGAAGGTCGAGGCCGACGCCCAAGCTGTGCGCACCAGTTCCTGCACCGACAGACCCGTCGCCATGATCTGCGCCTTGAGCGCGGTCACATCGGCGGAGGAGATCAGGTCATGATCGACGGCGGGGATCGGGTCCTGCCAGATCAGGTCTTCGGCGGGGACTTCGTTGCCAAGATACAGCGCCTTTGGCCCCATGTCGCGGTGGGTCAGTTTGAACCACGCACGGGCATAGGCATCGGCGAAAATCTCTGGGTTTTCGTGGTAATGCTTGGAAATCTTCGCATAAGCAGGGTCGAGTTTCAGTGCCAGATCGGCAGTGGTCATCATTGGCGCATGGCGGCGTGCGGGGTCATGGGCATCTAGCACCGCATCCGACATCGCGCCATTTGCAGGGCGCCATTGATGTGCGCCAGCGGGGCTTTTCGTCAGTTCCCAATCATTGCCGAGCAGGGTGTCAAAATAGCTCATGTCCCAAGTGGTCGGCGTTGCGGTCCAGGCACCTTCGATGCCGCTGGTCGTGGTATGCACGCCCTTGCCTGTGCCAAAACCGTTCTTCCAGCCAAAACCCATCTGGTGGATCGGCGCGCCTTCGGGCTCGGGGCCGACGAGTGCTGCGTCACCGGCACCATGCGATTTGCCGAATGTGTGGCCACCGGCGACCAAGGCGACTGTTTCTTCGTCGTTCATTGCCATCCGTGCGAATGTTTCGCGGATGTCATGGGCCGATGCCAGCGGGTCAGGGTTGGCGTTGGGGCCTTCGGGGTTGACGTAGATCAGGCCCATCTGCACGGCGGCCAGCGGGTTTTCCAGCTCGCGCTCGCCCCTGTAGCGGTTATCGCCGAGCCATGTGTCTTCGGTGCCCCAATAGATGTCTTCTTCGGGTTCCCAAATGTCGGCGCGACCGCCGCCAAAGCCAAAGGTTTCGAACCCCATCGATTCCATCGCCACGTTGCCGGCAAGGATCATCAGATCGGCCCAGGAAATCTGGTTGCCATATTTCTGCTTGAGCGGCCAAAGCAACCGGCGCGCCTTGTCCAGATTGCCATTGTCAGGCCAGCTGTTCAGCGGCGCGAAACGCTGCGTGCCAGACCGCGACCCGCCGCGTCCATCAGCGGTGCGGTAGGTGCCTGCACTGTGCCATGCCATGCGCACGAAGAACGGGCCATAATGGCCGTAATCGGCAGGCCACCAATCCTGGCTGTCAGTCATCAGCGCGGTCAGGTCTTGTTTCAGCGCCTGCAGGTCCAGCTTCTTGAATTCTTCGGCATAGTTGAAATCTTCGCCCATCGGGTCAAGCGCGGGGGCGTTCTGGTGCAGGATGCGCAGGTTCAGCTGGTTTGGCCACCAATCGCGGTTACCGCGTGTACCAGTGGTGGTGTTCAGGCCGACCCCGTGCATGACAGGGCATTTTCCAACATCATTTCCGTCCATGATTCTCTCTCCGATCGTGTTGTGGCTATGCGTGATTGCGGCGCTGCCGTTTGGCCGGCAAGCGCGCTTAGAATCCTTCTAACATAAGATTGTCATTTGTTTAAGTTGCAATTTATAATAGTTTCGATAACTTAAAGTTATGAATATCACGCTCAAACAACTGCGCTATTTCGAGGCTTTGGCCCGCCACGGCCATTTCGGCCGTGCGGCGGATGCCTGCGCCATTTCGCAACCCGCCCTGTCGGTGCAGATCAAAGAGCTTGAGGGCGCGCTTGGCACGCCCCTGTTCGAACGCGGCGCGCGGCAGGTGCGGTTGACCGCCTTTGGCGAAAATTGGGCGCAGCGCGTGCGCGACATTTTGCAAGCGGTGGATGAACTGGGCGATATGGCGCGCGCCGCGCAATCGGGGCTGGCGGGACGGTTGCGGATCGGGGTGATCCCGACCATCGCCCCCTATCTTTTGCCGGGCCTGATCGGTGCGCTGGGGCGCAGCTTTCCCGATCTGGACGTGCATGTGCGCGAAACCGTGACCCAACGCCTGATCGAGGAATTGCACGACGGGCAGATTGATACCGCGATTGTCGCACTTCCGGTTGCCGAACCGGGGCTGGCGGAATTGGCCCTGTTCGATGAAAAGCTGCTATTGGTCAGGTCCGAAAAGGATGGGGCCGCGCCAGTGCCGCAGGCGTCGGACTTGCGCCACCTGCGGCTGTTGCTGCTGGAAGAAGGCCATTGTTTCCGCGATCAGGCGCTGTCTTTCTGCAACCTGCAATCGGCGATGGCCCGCGACGGTCTGGACGGCAGTTCACTGTCCACGCTGGTGCAGATGGTGGGTGCGGGCATTGGTGTCACGCTGATCCCGCAGATGGCTGTCGCGGTCGAAACCCGGTCTGCCCCCGTCAGCATCAGCCGCTTTGCAGACCCGCAACCGGCGCGCACGGTGGGCATGATCTGGCGCAAAACCAATCCGATGGCCGCGCAATTTCAGCAGGTCGGTGATGTCGTGCGCCAGACAGCGGATGCCCTGATGCCAGAGGTCGCGTCTGTCGCGACGTAACGTCCGCTTGTAAACTGTGGCTTCACAAAGCCATCAATCCGGCTACGTTCGGTGAAACGCTTTTGGGAGGAAGCACTTTGGCAAACGACCGTCCGTGGACGGCCTTTTACGGCCCGTCCGTTCCAAGCAGTATTGATGATATGCCCTACCGCAGCCTTGGTGATTTCATTACCTCGATCGCGGCTGTCTATGGCGACCTGCCTGCCTTCACCACGGTGTTGCCGAACGGGATGAACGGCACGCTGACATTCCGGCAGGCCGATGAAATGTCCGACGCTTTGGCTGTCTATCTGCGCGATATTGCGGGATTGCAGGCGGGCGACCGGGTGGCGGTGCAGGTGCCAAATTGCCTGTCCTATCCGGTGGCGGCGATGGCGGTGTTCAAGGCGGGCTGCGTGCTGGTCAACGTCAACCCGCTCTATACCGCGGATGAAATGGCCAAGCAGTTCATCGACGCCGAACCTGCCGCCGTGATCGTGGTGGACATGTTCGCCGACAAGCTGGCCGAGGCGGTGAAAACCTATCCGGTCAAGCATGTGATCGTCACCCGCGTGGCCGAATACCTGCCGCGCCTGCCCAAGATGATCGTCGGGATGGTGCAGAAACATTGGGATAAATCGGTCCTACCGATCAGCATCCCACATATCCGCCTGCCCGATGCCGTTGCGGCGGGACGTGCCAAGCATGACAGCCTGCACAATGCGATCGAGGCTTACCGCAGCACGATCAGCCCCGATGATGTCGCCTGCCTGCAATATACTGGTGGCACGACCGGCGTGTCCAAGGGCGCGATGCTGTCACATGCCAATATCCTGATGAACATGGCGCAGACGATGTCGCTGATCACCAATCTCGAAAAGGGCAGGGAGGTCGCGCTGACGGCGCTGCCGCTCTATCATATCTTTGCCTTTACGGTGAATTTTCTGGGATTTTACTCCATCGGTGCGCGCAACATCCTAATCCCGAACCCGCGCCCTTTGTCCAACCTCAAACGCGCCTTCGAGAATTACAAGATCACTTGGATGAGTGGGGTGAATACCCTGTTCAACGGGCTGAACAATGAAGTCTGGTTTCTGGACACGCCGCCCAAATATCTCAAATTCGCCTCGGCGGGGGGGATGGCCTTGCAGACATCGGTGGCCGAACGGTGGGAACAGGTGACGGGCAAACCCGTGCTCGAAGGCTACGGGCTGACCGAATCCTCACCCGTGCTGACATTCAACCCCTTTGGGCAGGTCCGGCATGGCAGCATCGGTGTCCCGATCCCGTCCACGGATGTCCGCTGCGTCGATGACGACGGGGTGGATGTGCCACAGGGCCAGCCCGGCGAAGTTATCGCCAAGGGGCCGCAGATCATGCTGGGCTATTGGCGCAAACCCGAAGAGACGGCCAAGACAATCCAGAATGGCTGGCTTTTGACCGGCGATATCGGGACAATGGACGCCGACGGCTATTTCCGCATCGTGGACCGCAAGAAGGACATGATCCTTGTGTCCGGTTTTAACGTCTATCCCAACGAGATCGAGGATATCATCGCCGCCCACCCCGATGTCACCGAGGTCGCCGTGATCGGTGTGCCTGACGGGGCGGCGGGCGAGGCGGTGAAAGCCTATGTCGTAGCCCGCAACGAGGGTCTGAGCAAAGACGATCTGCGCGCCTACTGCAAAGAGCATCTGACCGGCTATAAAGTACCGAAATTCGTGGAATTCCGCGATGAATTGCCGAAATCCAACGTCGGAAAAATCCTGCGCAAGGATCTACGCGCGCAGGAACAGGCGCAGGCCGCGTGATGCGGATGTCGTTGAAAGGGAAGATGTAAGATGGTTGGACCACTCGAACAGGCCATTTTGGCGCTGATGATTTTCGTGATCATGTTGGGGATGGGCGCGTCACTGACCCCGCGCGATTTTGCGCTGGCGCTCAAGCGGCCTTATGGGTTGGGGGTCGGTGTGGTGGCGCAATTCGGTTTCATGCCGCTGATCGGTTTCGCGTTGGCCACGACGCTGCCGGTGTCGGACACGATCAAGATTGGTATCCTGATCATGGCCTGTATGCCGGGCGGGACCACGTCGAATATCTTTACCTATTTTTCCAAGGGTAATCTGGCGCTGTCGGTCCTGATGACAGTGACATCGACAGTGTTCGGGGTGATCCTGATTCCCGTTGTGCTGCTGGTCTATGCCGGTGCGCTTGATCTGGATATCCCGCGCGAGAATATCGTCGTGACGCTGGTCTTGTTGCTGGTGCCGGTCGCGATCGGGATGGTCTTGCGTAAGGTCAGCGCCAATGTGGGCGCCGTGACCGAATTTTTCGGGTCGCTGCTGGCGCTGTTCTTTATCCTGTTCCTGATCGTGTCGTGGATTCCGCGCAATTGGGAATTTCTGCTGGCCACGACATGGGGCACCTATTTCGCGTCGATCATGCTGGGGCTGTTCGGCTTTGGCATCGGCTATGGCTTTGCCAAGCTGTTGCGGCTGCATCCGCGCAATGCGCGCACCGTGGCGCTGGAGACCGGTATCCAGAACGGCCCGCTGGCCATTGCGATCATCGCCTTCACCTTCAGCGGCAGCGAGGCACAGGCGGTCATGGCCGTTCCGGTGCTGTATTCATTGTTTATCGTGATGAGTTCGGCCGCGTTGACGCTGTGGTTCCGGCGGATCAATACGGCAGCTGAACAGCCGCTGCCGAACGGGTTGTTGTAAACGCGGCGCCAAAAAGGCCGGATGCCTCCGGCGGGGATATTTAGGCTCGGAAGATGGGGGCGGGCGCAGGACGCCGTCTGCCCCTGTTCAAAACATGTTTTGTTTTGGAAAGTGGTGGAGCCAAGGGGAATCGAACCCCTGACCTCTTGCATGCCATGCAAGCGCTCTCCCATCTGAGCTATGGCCCCAATTGCAACCTGCGTTGCGTGTTGCTGTCTATGCAGCAGACCGGGCGAGATCAAGTGCAAATCGCGCCCGGTGATCAGCTTTTAATCGTCGTCGGGCTTGGCCGCGACATCACCCAGATCGTCGAAAGACACGGTGTCTTCGTCGTCGTCGTCTTCCAGAACATCATCGCCCAGATCAACATCGTCTTCTTCCTCGTCGTCGAGGATCAGATCGTCTTCGTCATCCACGTCGCGCGACTTCTTGGACTGCAGGTCTTCGGCATCCGCGACCATGGTGCGGGTCTTGGATGTGTCGATTGTGACCTCTTTGCCCGTGTAGGGGCTGATGATCGGTGTCGCGTTCAGGTCGTAAAAGCGTTTGCCGGTTTCGGGGCAAAGGCGCTTTGTGCCCCATTCTTCCTTAGGCATAGGCTATCCCTTCAAAAACTTGGTCGCCCCTTGCGGGGGATCGCTGCCAACTGCCATAAGCATTGACAGGTGTCAAAGGCTTTGGCGCAGGCATTTACAGAAAGCTGGATATGGGCCGTCACACGTTGCATGGCAACCCCCCGATTGATGTGACATTGCGCAAATCGGCACAGGCGCGACGGTTATCGTTGCGGGTGTCGCGGCTGGACGGGCGCGTGACGCTGACAATGCCGTCAGACCTGCCTGATCGCGAGGGGCTTGCTTTCCTGCGCGACAAGGAAGATTGGCTGCGCGGCCATCTGGGCCGCCTTGGTCCGGCAGAATCTGTGAAGATCGGATCCATGGTGCCGGTGCAGGGCAGGGCCTTGCCCGTGGTGGCGGGGCCGCGTTTGCGGGTGCTTGACGATCGGATCGAGGTACCGCCCAGTCGTGCGGCTGCAGGGCCGATCCGTGCGCGACTGCGGGCGATGGCGCGCGATGCGCTGGCTGCGGCGTCCGACCGGCATGCCGCTGCACTGGGGGTTGGCTATGACAAGCTGGCAATCCGGGACACGCGGTCGCGCTGGGGGTCTTGTTCCAGCAAGGGCGTGCTGATGTATTCCTGGCGGCTGATCATGGCCCCGCCGGCGGTGCTGGATTATGTTGCCGCCCATGAAGTCGCGCATCTGCGCGAGATGAACCATGCGCCCGCGTTCTGGGCTGTTGTGACGCAGCTTTGCCCCGATTACGCGACCCACCGGCAATGGCTGCGCGATCATGGCGAAAGCCTGCACCGCCTGCGGTTCGACGATTGACGGGCGCGCGTTTTGTGATCACATATCTGCCATGCTGATCCAACCCCGCCCTGTCGATTCAACCACCTCTGCGCATGAACGCGTTTACCGCGCCTTGCGTACCCAGATCATGCATGGCGAATTGGCACCCGGTGCGGCGCTGACCCTGCGCGGCATCGGCAAGAGCTATGGCGTGTCGATGACCCCCGCGCGCGAGGCTGTCCGCAGGCTGGTCGCGGAAGGGGCCTTGTTTTTGTCCTCATCGGGCCGCGTGTCCACGCCTGCGCTGACCAACGAACGGATCGAGGAACTGGCGACGCTGCGCGCTATGCTGGAACCGGAGCTGGCATCGCGCGCTTTGCCGCGCGCGCATTTCGCGCTGATCGACCGGCTGGAGGCGATCAATCAGGGTGTCAGCCAGATGGTCGCGCGGCAGGATGCGACGGGCTATATCCGCATGAACCTTGAATTTCACCGGATGTTGTATCTGCGTGCGCAGGCCCCCGCGATGCTGGCCATGACCGAAACGGTCTGGTTGCAGTTGGGGCCGACGATGCGCGCGCTTTACGGGCGGTTGAACCGCAAGGAGCCGCCCTATCATCATAAACTGATCCTGAGCGCGCTAAAGGCCGGGGATGAACCGGGGCTGCGACTGGCGATCCGCACCGATGTGACGCAGGGCTTGCGGATGCTCAAAGGCTAGGCACCGCGCGCGTTCATATCCGCGATGGCCAGTCCGAGCATGCGGCGGAAATCTGTGCCATGCATGCCAAGGCCATGCGCGAGCGTCGTCACAAAAACGTATTCGGCCGGAAAGATCCGCCCGCTTGAAATCGCGATCGACAGCACGCCGTGGATCATCACAGCTTTTTCTTCGGCGCGCAGGCCCGTTCCGAAGGCGATGTAATCCTGCGGTTCCAAGTTTGGTCGGGTTTGATCGGCCATCTGCATGATTTCGGTTGGCGCAAAGCTGCGCCCCGTCAGCCGCTGGATCGTGTCACTGATCAGCGCGACCTCGGCTGCGGCAATAATGCCGTCGCATTTGCCGACATGACACATCGCCGATAGCACGCGGGCCGCTGCCTTTTTGCGCAATGGCTTTTCCGGATCGAACCCGAGGAACGATGCGATGCGCCTGATCATCGTCAGGCCGACAGCGGTTCTAGGGAAGAAAATACGCAAGACGTGTTGCGGATTGTGGTGGTCAACCGACGCGGTGGTGTGAGTGCAGGCACAGCCCGTCCAATCGACACCAAACCCGCAAGGACCACCCGCTTCATCTTTTACCGCAGACTAACGCCACACACTGAAATCATGGTTAATGATAGATTGTGGCGCAGATATGGTCGACCAGGTCCAGCAACGGGTTATTGCTGCCGCGCAGGGTGCGGCGATAATCCGATGGATCACCGCCGCATCGCGCAGATCAGGCGTGTATTGCCCCGTCGCCACAAGCCAGCGCGGCCTCGCGCACAGCCTCGGAATAGGTCGGGTGGGCGTGGCAGGTGCGCGCAAGGTCTTCGGCTGCGGCGCCAAATTCCATTGCGACGCAGATTTCGTGGATCAGATCGCCCGCCATCGGGCCGATGATATGCGCACCCAAAATCCGGTCGGTTTCCTTGTCGGCAAGGATTTTGACGAAACCGTCAGCGGCATGGTTCGCCTTGGCCCGCGCATTGCCCATGAAGGGGAATTTGCCGACCTTATAGGCGCGCCCTGCTGCTTTCAGCGATTCTTCGGTTTCGCCGACATTGGCGACCTCGGGGTGGGTATAGATCACGCCGGGGATCACGCCGTAATTCACATGGCCGTGCTGGCCTGCAAGGATTTCGGCGACAGCCATGCCTTCGTCTTCGGCCTTGTGGGCCAACATCGGGCCGGTGATCGTGTCACCGATGGCATAGATGCCCGCCACATTGGTCGCAAAGCTGCCGTTGGTCTTGATCTGGCCACGCTCGGTCATCTCGACGCCCAGATCGGCCAGCCCCAGCCCGTCGGTGTATGGCTTGCGGCCAGTTGCCACCAGCACGGTGTCGGCGGTCATTTCATGGGTGCTGTCATCCTTGCGCAGCTTGTAGGACACTGTTGCCTTGGCTCCCTTGACCGTCACACCCTGTACGGCCGCGCCAAGGGTGAATTTCAGCCCCTGTTTGGTCAGTACTTTCTGGAACTGGCGCGCAACCTCGGCATCCATGCCGGGGGTGATCGCATCCAGATATTCGATGACGTTCACATCCGCGCCAAGCCGGGCAAAGACCGACCCCAGCTCCAGCCCGATGACACCGGCACCGATCACGACCATCGTCTTGGGGATCTTGCCCAGTTCCAGCGCGCCGGTCGATGTGACGACGATCTTTTCGTCAACCTCGACACCCGGCAGGCTGGCGGCCTGTGACCCGGTGGCGATGACGATATGCTTGGCGTCATGCGTCTCATCACCGACCTTGACCTTGCCCGCTGCGGGGATGGTGGCCCAGCCCTTGATCCAGTCGACCTTGTTCTTTTTGAACAGAAATTCGATGCCACCAGTGTTCTGGGCGATGGTTTCGTCCTTGTAGGTCAGCATCTGTGTCCAGTCGACCGTCGGTGCCTTGCCCTTTAGCCCCATGCCAGCGAAATTATGTTCTGCCTCGTGCAGCATATGGGTCGCGTGCAGCAGCGCCTTGGACGGGATGCAGCCGACGTTCAGGCAGGTGCCGCCCAATGTGGCGCGCCCTTCGACACAAGCGACCTTGAGGCCCAGTTGCGCCGCACGGATCGCGCCGACATAGCCGCCGGGGCCGGACCCGATAAAGATGACATCATAGCTGGACATGGAAACTCCTTCAGATTCAGATCAGGGCCGAGACGATCATCAGCATGGTGGCGCCAAAGCCCACCATCCAGATCACCGAACGCCAAGGCGTCAGGCCGAAATAATAAGCGGGGATATAAAGCACCCGCGCGCCAAGATAGGTCCAGGCGCAGACCGCCGACAGACCCGTCGCCTTGTCGCCCAGCGTCACCACGACCACCGCCAGTGTGAACAGGATCAAACCTTCAAAATGGTTATTCAGCGCCCGAAACAGGCGGCCTGTCGCGGGGCTGACCTGTTCGATCAGCGGCTTGCCAAGGCGGTCGGGATCACGCGGCCCCGCGGTTTTGCCCATGCCAAGTTCAAGGTTCGCAGGCACCGACATCAGCACGAATTGCAGCCCTTGCAACAGGCCCGCAAGGGCAAGGACGGTCAGTTCGGGGGTCATTGTGTTGGCCTTTCAAGGTGCGCAAATATGCGCACCCTACGGGGTGAGAGTGCCGGTTACAAATCCATCAACAAGCGGCGCGGGTCTTCCAGGGCTTCTTTCACGCGCACAAGGAAGGTCACGGCGCCTTTGCCGTCCACGATCCGGTGGTCATAGGACAAAGCCAGATACATCATCGGCCGGATCACGACCTGCCCGTTGATCGCCATCGGGCGGTCCTGGATCTTGTGCATGCCCAGAATACCCGATTGCGGGGGGTTCAGGATCGGCGAGGACATGAGCGAGCCGTAGACACCACCGTTGGAAATGGTGAAGGTGCCGCCCTGCATTTCTGCCATCGACAATTTGCCGTCGCGGGCTTTGGCACCCATTGCGGCAATCGCCTTTTCGATATCGGCAAAGCTCATCTGGTCGGCATCGCGGATCACCGGCACCACAAGACCCGTGGGCGTACCAGCGGCGATCCCCATATGGACGTAGTTTTTATAGACCACGTCAGTGCCGTCGATTTCGGCGTTCACTTCGGGGACTTCGTGCAAGGCGTGGATGCAGGCCTTGGTAAAGAACGACATAAAGCCCAGCTTGACGCCGTGTTTCTTGAAGAACAGGTCCTTGTAGGCGTCGCGCAGTGCCATCACCTCGGTCATGTCGACCTCGTTATAGGTGGTCAGCATGGCGGCGGTGTTCTGGCTGTCTTTCAGGCGCTTGGCGATGGTCTGGCGCAGGCGGGTCATCTTGACGCGCTCTTCGCGGGCCTCGTCGCTGGCCGCCACTGGCGCGCGGGGGGCGGAGGCAGGGGCAGCGGCGTCGGATTTCGCGGTCAGCGCCTTCAGCACATCCTCTTTCATCACGCGGCCATCCTTGCCGGTGCCGGTGACATCGGAAATGCCGCTGTCGGCCATCAGTTTCTTGGCCGATGGGGCATCTTCGGGATCACGCGGTTTCGTCTCTTCCGGGGCGGCATTGGTCTGGGTCGCGGCAGCATCGGGCGCTGGGGCTGCTTTTGGTGCCTCTTTCACGGGGGCAGAGGCGCCTTCGGCGATCTGCGCCAGCAGCGCATCGACGCCAACGGTTTCACCTTCGGCGGCAACGATTTCGGACAGGGTGCCGGCGACGGGGCTTGGCACTTCGACCGTGACCTTGTCGGTTTCCAGTTCGCACAGCATTTCGTCGACGGCGACGGCATCGCCGGGTTTCTTGAACCATGTGGCGACAGTGGCCTCGGTCACGGATTCACCAAGCGTGGGGACGCGGACTTCGGTGCTCATTTCTTTGTTCCTTTGATGGTCAGCGCATCGTCAACCAGCGCTGCTTGTTCTGCTTTATGCTTGCTTGCGAGGCCGGTGGCAGGGCTCGCCGCGGCGGCGCGTCCGGCATAGGTGGGGCGTGCATGTCGCGCTTTGATCCGGGTCAGTACCCATTCAAGGTTGGGTTCCATAAAGGCCCACGCGCCCTGATTTTTCGGTTCTTCCTGACACCAGACCATTTCCGCGTTCTGGAACCGTTCCAGCTCCTTCATCGCGGATTGCGCCGGGAAGGGATAGAATTGTTCGAACCGCAGGATATAGACATCGTCGATCCCGCGTGCATCGCGTTCTTCCAGCAGGTCATAATAGACCTTGCCCGAACACATGACCACGCGCTTGATCTTGTCGTCATCCACCAGCTTGATTTCGGAATTGCCGTATTGCGCATCGTCCCACAGCACGCGGTGGAAGCTGGACCCTGTCGTGAATTCCTCTTTCTTGGACACGGCCAGTTTGTGGCGCAGCAAGGATTTCGGCGTCATCAGGATCAGCGGTTTGCGATAGGTGCGGTGCAGCTGGCGGCGCAGCAGGTGGAAATAATTGGCCGGCGTGGTGCAATTGGCCACGATCCAGTTGTCACCGCCACACATGGTCAGGAACCGTTCCAGACGCGCGCTGGAATGTTCCGGCCCTTGGCCTTCGTACCCATGCGGCAGCAGGCAGACGAGGCCGGACATCCGCAACCATTTGCTTTCGCCCGAGGAGATGAACTGATCGAACATGATCTGCGCACCATTGGCGAAATCGCCGAACTGTGCCTCCCACAGGGTCAGCGCATTGGGTTCGGCCAGCGAATAGCCGTATTCGAACCCCAAAACCGCATATTCCGACAGCATCGAATCGATGACCTCGTAGCGGGCCTGACCTTCGCGGATATTGTTCAGCGGGTAATAGCGGTCTTCGTTTTCCTGGTTGATAAAGGCCGAATGCCGCTGGCTGAACGTGCCGCGCGTGCTGTCCTGACCGGACAGTCGTACGGGAAACCCTTCAAGCACGAGAGAGCCGAACGCCAACGCCTCGCCCGTGGCCCAGTCGATGCCGGTGCCGCTTTCGAACATCTGCACCTTTGCTTCGCGCAAACGGTCGATGGTCTTATGCGTCGGGAAATTATCCGGCACCGTGGTCAGCGCCTTGCCGATTGCCGCAAAGTCGCCATCGGAAATGGCGGTCTTGCCACGCTGGTATTTCTTTTCCTTCATCCGGTCGAGATGCGACCAGCGCCCGTCCAGCCAGTCGGCCTTGTTGGGTTTATAGTTTTTGCCAGCCTCGAATTCCTCGTTCAGATGGGCCTGAAACGCGGCTTTCATATCCTCGATTTCGCCTTCGGGGATCAGGCCGTCCTTGACCAGCCGTTCTGTGTACAGCGTCAGCGTGGTCTTTTGTTTCTTGATTTTTGTGTACATCACCGGGTTGGTGAACATCGGCTCGTCGCCTTCGTTGTGACCAAAGCGGCGGTAGCAGATGATATCCAGCACCACATCCTTGTGGAATTTCTGGCGGAATTCGGTGGCGACGCGTGCGGCATGGACCACAGCCTCTGGATCGTCGCCGTTGACGTGGAAAATCGGGGCTTCGACCATCAGCGCGATATCGGTGGGATAGGGGCTGGACCGGCTGAAATGCGGGGCGGTTGTGAAACCGATCTGGTTATTGACCACGATATGCATCGTACCACCAGTGCGATGCCCGCGCAGACCCGACAGACCAAAGCCTTCGGCGACGACGCCTTGGCCCGCGAAGGCCGCATCACCATGCAGCAGGATCGCCATGACCTTGGTCTTGTCGGTATCGTTCTTTTGGTCCTGCTTGGCGCGGACCTTGCCCAGAACGACGGGGTTCACCGCCTCGAGGTGGCTGGGGTTGGCGGTCAGCGACAAATGGACGGTGTTGTCGTCAAAGCTACGGTCGTTGGAGGCACCAAGGTGGTATTTCACATCACCCGACCCATCGACATCCTCTGGCTTGAACGAGCCGCCCTGAAATTCGTTGAAAATCGCGCGGTAGGGTTTTTGCATCACGTTCGCCAGCACCGACAACCGGCCCCGGTGCGGCATGCCGATCACGATATCTTCCAGCCCCAGCTGGCCGCCGCGCTTGATGATCTGTTCCATCGCAGGGATCAGGCTTTCGCCGCCATCAAGGCCGAACCGCTTGGTCCCCATGTATTTGACATGCAGGAATTTTTCAAAACCTTCCGCCTGCACAAGGCTGTTCAGGATTGCCTTGCGCCCGTTCTGGGTAAAGGTAATTTCCTTGCCATAGCCTTCGATGCGTTCTTTCAGCCAGCCCGCTTCTTCGGGGTTGGAAATATGCATGTATTGCAGCGCGAATGTGCCGCAATAGGTGCGTTTCACGATGGCCATGATCTCGGCCATGGTGGCGACCTCGAGCCCCAGCACGTTGTCGATGAAAATCGGACGGTCCATGTCCTTGGCGGTAAAGCCGTAATTGGCGGGGTCCAGTTCCGGGTGCGGCACGGTTTCGCGCATGCCCAGCGGGTCCAGATCGGCGATCAGGTGGCCGCGAATACGGTAGGCGCGGATGATCATCAACGCGCGCAAGCTGTCCAGCACGGCATTGCGGACCTGTGCTTCGGACAGGCCCACGCCTTTTTCAGCGGCTTTCGCCTTGATCTTGTCGGCGGCGGCGGCAGGTTCTGCTGGCCATTGGCCATCCAAGGCGGCGGTCAGGTCGTCATTGGGCACCGGCGGCCAGTCGCGGCGCGCCCAGGATGGGCCGGCAGCCTCGGCCTGCGCATCGGCGGGAGTGTCGCCAAGGCTGCGGAAAAACGCCTGCCAGCTTTCATCGACCGCCCCCGGATTGTCGGCATAGCGCGCATAAAGCTGTTCGACATAACCCGCGTTATGGCCTTGCAAAAAGCTTGACGCGTGGAAGACATCGTTGGGGGAGTGGTCGTTCATGACTGGGGACCTTTGTTGAATATCGTAGGGCGGGGCTAGCCCCGCCGCTGTTGTGGGTGTCGGGGTGAACCCCGACCTACCCGATGGCTTTCAGCACAGCCTCGCCCAGCGTGGCGGGGCTGTCGGCGACGATGATGCCAGCGGATTTCATTGCCTCGATCTTGCTTTCAGCGTCGCCTTTGCCGCCTGCGACGATCGCACCGGCATGACCCATGCGACGGCCCGGAGGCGCTGTGCGGCCTGCGATGAAACCGGCGGTGGGTTTCCAGCGGCCTTTCTTGCGTTCGTCGGCAAGGAATTGCGCGGCTTCTTCTTCGGCGGACCCGCCGATTTCACCAATCATGATGATCGAATGTGTTTCGTCATCGGCCAGGAACATTTCGAGAATGTCGATATGTTCGGACCCTTTGATCGGATCGCCGCCGATGCCCACGGCGGTGGACTGGCCCAGACCGCTGTCAGATGTCTGTTTCACAGCCTCATAGGTCAACGTGCCAGAGCGTGACACAACACCAACCGACCCGCGCCGGTGGATATGGCCGGGCATGATACCAATCTTGCAGGCGTCGGGCGTGATGACACCGGGGCAGTTCGGCCCGATCAGGCGGGATTTGGACCCTTCCAGCGCGCGCTTGACCTTCATCATGTCCAGCACGGGGATGCCTTCGGTGATGCAGATGATCAGCTCCATTTCAGCGTCGATCGCCTCGAGGATGGAATCAGCCGCAAAGGGTGGCGGTACATAGATCACGGATGCATTGGCTTGGGTGACGTGGCGCGCTTCGTGGACCGAGTTGAAGACGGGCAGGTCAAGATGGGTGCTGCCGCCCTTGCCGGGGGTGACACCGCCGACCATCTTGGTGCCATAGGCGATGGCCTGTTCGGAATGGAACGTGCCTTGCGAACCGGTCAGGCCCTGGCAGATCACGCGGGTATTTTCGTTAACGAGAATGGCCATATGGTGGCTCCTTGGGAAATCTGGGGGGTAAGGTGGGTCTTGACCCACCCTACGGGTTAACCTTTGACGGCTTTCACGATTTTCTGCGCGCCGTCTTTCAGGTCGTCGGCGGCGATCACGTCAAGGCCGGAATTACGGATGATTTCCTTGCCCTTCTCGACGTTGGTGCCCTCAAGCCGGACGACCAGCGGCACTTTCAGCCCGACTTCTTTCACCGCGGCGATGACACCTTCGGCGATGACATCGCAGCGCATGATGCCCCCAAAGATGTTGACCAAGATGCCTTTGACATTGGGGTCAGAGGTGATGATCTTGAACGCTTCGGTCACTTTTTCCTTGGTCGCACCACCGCCCACGTCGAGGAAGTTGGCAGGTTCGGCCCCATAAAGCTTGATGATATCCATCGTCGCCATGGCCAGACCGGCACCGTTGACCATGCAGCCGATTTCGCCATCCAGCGCGATATAGTTCAGGTCGTATTTCGAGGCGGCGAGTTCTTTGGGGTCTTCTTCTGTCTCGTCACGCAATGACGCGATATCGCCGTGGCGGTACATCGCGTTGCCGTCGAACGACACCTTGGCATCCAGCACCTTCAGATCGCCCTTGTCGGTCACGATCAGCGGGTTGATTTCCAGCATCTCCATGTCTTTTTCGGTGAAGGCTTTGTAAAGCTGGCCCATCAAAGTGACGCATTGCTTGATCTGGTTGCCGGTCAGCCCCAGCGTGAACGCCACACGGCGACCGTGAAACGCCTGATAGCCCGTGGCGGGATCAACGCTGAACGACAGGATCTTTTCGGGTGTCGCTGCGGCGACTTCCTCGATGTCCATGCCGCCTTCGGTCGAGACGACGAAACTGATCCGGCTGGTCTGGCGATCCACCAGCAGGGCCAGATACATCTCTGTTTCGATGCCCGAACCATCCTCGATATAGATGCGGTTGACCTGCTTGCCTGCGGGGCCGGTCTGGTGCGTCACCAGCGTGCGGCCCAGCATCTTTTTCGCCTCTTCGGCGGCTTCTTCGACGGACCGGCACAGGCGCACGCCGCCTTTGTCACCGGCGTCAGCCTCTTTGAATTTCCCTTTGCCACGGCCGCCGGCGTGGATCTGTGCCTTGACGACCCACAATGGGCCGTCCAATTCGCCAGCAGCGGTTTTTGCATCTTCTGCGCGGGTGACAGGGCGACCGTCGGAAACCGGCGCGCCGTAGCTGCGCAGTAGGGCTTTGGCCTGATATTCGTGGATATTCATAAGGCATGTCCAATTTGACTTCAGTTGGTACAGCCTAAATCACAACAAATCGTTCTTTTCTAACTGAAAAGCGAGTGGGGCACGGATAATCCGACATTTGTGATCACTTGATTGAAAAGTGTGATCACAAAATACAGACCCCCACGGTTCTCGATGATTTTACGCGATTTGGAAAGATTCGCACCCTTTCGCCAGCGCAACAAAAAAGGGCCGCCAATGGCGGCCCCTGTCATCAGACCCGCATGGCTTAGGCCAGCGTGCCGTCGATACCCTTGCAAGCCTCGACCAGACCTTTGACAGCGTCGACGGATTTGTCGAACATCGCCTGCTCGTCCTTGTTCATCTTGATCTCGACCACGCGTTCGATGCCGCCGGCACCAATCACGGTCGGCACGCCGACATAGAACCCGTTCAGGCCATAAGCGCCATCCACATGCGCGGCACAGGGCAGCACGCGTTTTTGGTCTTTCAGGAAAGCCTCGGCCATTTCGATCGCGGAGGTTGCTGGCGCATAAAACGCCGATCCGGTTTTCAGCAGGCCGACGATTTCGGCACCGCCGTCACGGGTGCGCTGCACGATCGCGTCCAGTTTGTCCTGCGAGGTCCAGCCCATTTCGACCAGATCTGGCAGCGGGATGCCTGCGACGGTGGAATAGCGTGTCAGCGGCACCATCGTGTCGCCATGTCCGCCCAGAACAAAGGCGGTCACATCGCGCATCGACACGTTGAATTCTTCAGCCAGGAAATGGCGAAAGCGCGCCGAATCCAGCACGCCTGCCATGCCGCAGACCATGTGATGTGGCAGGCCGGAAAATTCGCGCAGCGCCCAGACCATCGCATCCAGCGGGTTGGTGATGCAGATCACGAACGCATTCGGCGCGTGCGCGGCAATGCCTTCGCCCACGGATTTCATGACCTTGAGGTTGATCCCCAACAGATCGTCACGCGACATGCCGGGCTTGCGCGGCACACCGGCGGTCACGATGCACACGTCAGCGCCTGCGATATCGGCGTAATCGTTGGTGCCCTTGAAGCTGCCGTCGAATTTCGCGGCGGGGCCGGATTCGGCGATATCAAGCGCCTTGCCTTGCGGGATACCTTCGGAAATGTCGAACAGCACGACATCGCCGAGTTCTTTGACTGCCGCGAGGTGTGCGAGCGTGCCGCCGATCTGTCCGGCGCCGATAAGGGCGATCTTGGGTCTGGCCATGGAAATGGATCCTTTGGTGGTTTGGATTTGGCGCATTGGGTAAGCCTTTGCAGCCGCTCTGGCAAGTGTGCTGCAACGCGGCATCACGGTCGGGGTCATGGCCATCGTCCGGCAAAGCCGCTAATCAGGCCAAACAACAGGCATTTGGGGCAGACGCGTGATCGCATTCGATTGGGTTTTCTTTGCGGTCGGTATCCCCGCGATCATCTTTGGTGGCATCGCCAAGGGTGGTTTCGGCTCTGGGGCGGCCTTTGTCGCGGGGGCGATTCTGGCGCTGGTGGTCCCGCCCGGGCTGGCGCTGGGGATCATCCTGCCCTTGTTCATGCTGGTCGATGCGGCGACGTTGCGCCCCTATTGGGGGCAATGGCACTGGCCGTCCGCCAAGGGGATCATGCAGGGGGCGGTGCCGGGCTGTATCATTGGTGCAATGCTTTATGCGCTGGTCGATGCGGATGTATTCCGCCTGCTGATCGGGGCGATTTGTCTGGCTTTCGCCGCGTTTCAGCTTGCCCGTGCGCTTGGATGGCTGATGGTGCGCCAAATGCCGTTTTCGCGGAACTTTGCGTGGGCGGCGGGGCTGGTCGGCGGTTTCACCAGTTTCATCAGCCATGCAGGCGGCCCGCCCACGGCGATCTTTTTGTTGTCGCAAGGGCTGGGCAAGACCGCGTTTCAGGCGACGACCGTGCTGTCATTCTGGGCGATCAACTGGATGAAAGTCGTCCCTTACGCCTATTTGGGAATTTTCACGCTCGAGACGTTGAAGGCCAGCGCCGTGCTGGCACCATTCGCGCTGATCGGTGCGTGGATCGGGGTCAGGGCGCACAAGTTGGTGCCGGAACGCGCGTTCTTTGCGTTGACCTATGTGCTGTTGGTGGCCACGGGCCTGCGGTTGATCTGGGTCGCGCTGGCCTGATCAGGCGTTGTGCCCAAGCCGTGAAAGAACATCCTGCCAGTCAAAGGCCGCACCAGAGGCGACAAGACAAGCCTGCCCACCCGGCTGGGTGATCGTGATCGTCCAGCTGCCTGTGTCGGAGGCGGCATACACAGCGGTCACAGCACCGTCGGGGCCGGTTGCCACGAACTGCCGCCGTTCACCGTAAACCTGCGCCAGCCGCTGCGCGACGACGGCAGTGTCGGCGCAGGCCAAAGCCTGCGCCTGCGCCGCTCCTAAAAACGCCGCAATGCAACCAAAAAACAAGTAATACCAATACCGCACGATAGTCCGCCTTCTGCCGGATGACCTGTCCTTGCAGGTCTGTTACTGGGGATAGGGCAAACAGGTTAACATCCCGTCACCAGCCATTGCTGCGTCGCGGCAAGAACGGGGTTGAATCATTGGCACGACTCTGGCCATGTTCGCGCAATAATGTTGCGAGGAGGATTCGATGCACACCCGTCCCACACGGTCCGCGCTGTATATTCCGGGATCAAAGGATCGCGCCTTGGACAAGGCTCGCGGATTGCCCGTCGATGTGATCCTGTTCGATCTGGAAGACGCCGTCGCCCCCGATGCCAAGATCGCCGCGCGCGACACGTTGTTCGCCGCATTGGCGGGTGGCGGCTATGGCCCGCGCCAGCGGATCGTGCGGATCAACGGGTTGGATACCCAATGGGGCCGTGCCGATGCTGCTGCCGTCGCCGCGATGGATTGTGACGCGATCCTGTTGCCCAAGGTGAATAGCCCTGATGATGTCGATGCGTTGGCGGCGCTTGTCCCCGACCTGCCGATCTGGGCGATGATGGAAACGCCGCAATCTGTGCTGAACGCGGCCCACATCGCCGCGCATCCGCGCATGGCGGGCTTCGTGATGGGCACCAATGATCTGGCCAAGGATATGGGGTCGCGCGGACGGCCTGCCTTGATGATGGCCTTGCAGATGTGCCTGCTGGCGGCCAAGGCGGCGGGGATCGTGGCGCTGGACGGTGTTTACAACGCCTTTCAAGATGATGACGGGCTGCGCGCGGAATGTGCCGAAGGGCGCGATCTGGGTTTTGACGGCAAGACGCTGATCCATCCCGCGCAGATCGCCATCGCCAATGCCGCCTTTGGCCCGACGATGGATGACATCGCGCTGGCGCATCGCCAGATCGCGGCCTTTGCCGCGGCCGAGGCGCAGGGGCAGGGTGTCGCCGTCGTCGATGGCAAGATCGTCGAGAACTTGCATATCGTCACCGCAAAGGCGACTTTGGCAAAAGCAGAGGCCATCGCCGCATTGGAGAGCGCATGACATTATTGATTCTGGGCCTGGCCCTATGGGCGGGCGCCCATTTGTGGAAACGGCTTGCCCCTGCCAGTCGCGCGGGCATGGGCGACAAGGGCAGGATGATCGTTGCTTTGAGCGCGGTGCTGGGCATCGTGCTGATGGTGATCGGTTATAAGATGGCCGATGGTGCGGTCTATTGGGGCCGGACAGCCGCCATGACGGGCATCAATAACCTGCTGATGCTGTTCGCCTTTTATCTTTATGCGGCGAGCGGAGCGAAAACGCGGATCACGCGGACGATCCGGCATCCACAGCTGACGGCCGTCAAGGTCTGGGCGCTGGCGCATATTCTGGTGAACGGCGATGTGCCGTCTTTCGTGCTGTTTGGCGGCTTGCTGGCTTGGGCCGTGGGCGAGGTGATCGTGATCAACCGCGCCAATCGCGACTGGACACCGCCACCCGTGGTGCCGGTGAAAAAGGAAATCACCGCCATCATAGCGGCAGTGGCCGTTTATGCGATCGCCGCGGCGATCCATGTATGGCTTGGCTATAACCCTTTTGGATGATCCCATGAAAATCTACCGCTTGCTGACCGAAGACGACACATCCGCGTTTTGCCACAAAGTGTCCGAGGCCCTGTCCAAAGGTTGGGAGCTTTATGGCAGCCCGACCTATGCATTCGATCAGGCCAATGGCGTGATGCGCTGCGGACAGGCCGTCACCAAAGAGATCGACACGCCTTACTCGCCCGAAATGAAACTGGGCCAGCAATGACCAAGACAAACGCGGGCCGATTTTTTGAGGATTACGCCCTTGGTGACGTAATCACCCATGCGGTGCCGCGCACGATTTCGGGCGGGGAGCGCGCGCTTTATCACGCGCTTTATCCCGCGCGCCATGCGCTGCATTCATCCGATCTGTTCGCGCAATCCTGCGGTCTGGCGTCCAGCCCGCTGGATGATCTGGTGACGTTCCACACCGTGTTCGGCAAGACCGTGCCGGATGTGTCGCTGAATGCTGTCGCCAATCTGGGCTATGCCGAGGGCCGCTGGATCGCCCCGCTTTGGCCCGGTGATACGGTCACCGCGACATCCGAAGTGATCGGGATCAAGGAAAACTCGAACGGCACGTCGGGCGTGGTCTGGGTCCGCACCACAGGGCGCAACCAGCATGGCGCGGATGTGTTGAGTTATGTGCGCTGGGTCATGGTGCGCAAGCGCGGGTCCGGGCCCGCGCCACGGGCCGTCGTGCCGCAACTCGCGCCGGTTGTCGCCGCATCCGATCTGGTGATCCCCGCAGGGCTGGATTTCACCCGCTACGATTTCACATTGGCCGGAGAGCCGCACCGCTTGGGTGATTATACCGTGGGCGAGGTGATCGACCATGTTGACGCGGTCACGATTGAGGAGGCCGAGCATATGCTGGCCACCCGCCTGTGGCAGAACACCGCCAAGGTGCATTTTGACGCCACCAACCGTGCCGATGGCAAAAGGCTGATCTATGGCGGGCATGTGATGTCGCTGGCGCGGGCCTTGTCGTTCAACGGGCTGGCCAATGCGCAGATCATCGTGGCGCTGAACGGTGGCGCGCATGCAAACCCTTGTTTTGCGGGCGATACGCTGCGTGCCTGGTCCGAAGTGCTGGATGTGGCCGAAACGGCGGCCCCCGGCGTGGGTGCGATCCGGCTGCGGCTGGTGGCGACCACAGGGGCGGCGGGCGTATTGCGTGGCGCCGATGGGAAATATGACGCGCATGTGCTGCTGGACCTGGATTACTGGGCGCTCATGCCGGTTTGACATTGCTTGCACAATGCCAAGCCTCCGGCGGGGATATTTGGGCTTTGAAGATAGTAAAGGTGTGATCACACGCGAAAAATTCGTGATCACAAATCGAAAAAAGTGTCGGATCGCGGCAAATGGCCCACAAAAAGCCCTTGTGCTGCGCGTGACTCTGGCACTGGAATGGTGCAAGTAGGAAGCCAATGCGCTGTCGTGCCGGACAGTGCGCGCCACTGAAGGGAACGACCATGGCCGATGTGAACCGGGGCAATCGCCCGCTTTCACCGCATCTGACGATCTACCGTCCGCAATGGACCTCGATCACCTCTATTCTGGTGCGGATCACCGGCAATGCCCTGCTTGTCGCGGGTTTGCTGATCGTGTGGTGGTTCGTTGCCGCCGCAACCGGACCTGCGGCTTTTGCGCTGGCCGACGGTGTGCTGACCAGCTGGTTTGGCAAATTGGTGATGCTGGGGTCGATCTGGGCGTTGTGGTACCACAGCCTGGGCGGTTTGCGGCATCTGGTCTGGGATTCTGGCCGGATGCTGGACGTGGCCAGTTCGGAACGGGCAGGTCAGGCGATGGTCGCCCTGTCGGTCGTGCTGACGATCATCACCGTCATTATTTTGTAAGGATCGACAGAGATGGCATTTTTGACAGATCGCAAACGCGCGGTGGGCATGGGGTCGGCCAAGTCTGGCACGCATCACCATTGGCAGATGATGGTAACGTCGGTCGCACTTTTGGTGCTGATTCCGTTGTTCGTGTTTACCTTCGGCACGATCCTTGGCGCGCCTTACGCCGAGGTCATCGCTTATTATCAGCGCCCGTTTCCGGCGGTGGTGGCCATTCTGACGATGCTGGTGGGCTTTTTCCATTTTCGTCTGGGTGTCCAAACCGTGATCGAGGATTATGTTCATGGTTTCGCACGCAAGGCGGCGATCATTTTCATGATCTGCCTTTCTTATGCCGCGGCGGGGTTTGCGGTTTTCGCGATCATCCGCATCGCATTGTAATTTTCGGAGCACGACCACATGGCCGCTTATGATTACGAGACACATACCTATGACGCCATCGTCGTAGGGGCCGGGGGCGCGGGTCTGCGCGCCACTTTGGGGCTGGCCGAACAGGGCCTGCGCACCGCCTGCATCACCAAGGTGTTCCCGACACGGTCGCACACCGTTGCAGCCCAAGGCGGCATCGCTGCCAGCCTTGGCAATATGGGCCCTGACAGCTGGCAATGGCACATGTTCGACACTGTCAAAGGGTCGGATTATCTGGGCGACACTGATGCGATGGAATATCTCGCCCGTGAAGCGCCCAAGGCGGTGTACGAGCTGGAACATTACGGCGTGCCGTTTTCGCGCACCGAAGAGGGCAAGATCTATCAGCGGCCCTTTGGTGGCCACACGACCCAGTTCGGTGAAGGCCCCGCCGTGCAGCGCACCTGTGCCGCTGCCGACCGCACCGGCCACGCGATCCTGCACACGCTCTATGGTCAGTCGCTGAAACAGAAGGCCGAGTTCTATATCGAATATTTCGCGCTTGACCTGATCATGTCCGATGACGGCGTCTGTCAGGGCGTGATCGCATGGAAGCTCGACGATGGCACCATGCATGTGTTCAATGCCAAGATGGTTGTGTTGGCGACGGGCGGCTATGGCCGCGCCTATTTCAGCGCCACATCGGCGCATACCTGCACCGGTGACGGTGGCGGCATGGTCGCGCGGCAGGGGCTGGCGTTGCAGGATATGGAATTCGTGCAATTCCACCCGACCGGCATTTACGGCGCGGGTTGCCTGATCACCGAAGGCGCGCGCGGCGAAGGCGGCTATCTGACCAATTCCGAGGGCGAGCGTTTCATGGAACGCTATGCCCCTAATTACAAAGACCTTGCCCCGCGCGATTACGTCAGCCGCTGCATGACGATGGAAATCCGCGAAGGGCGCGGTGTGGGCGCGAATGGCGACCATATCCACCTGAACCTGAACCACCTGCCCAAAGAGGCTTTGGCCGAACGTCTGCCCGGTATTTCCGAAAGCGCCAAGATTTTTGCCGGCGTCGATGTGACCAAGGAACCGATCCCCGTGCTGCCCACCGTGCATTACAACATGGGCGGTATTCCGACGAATTATCATGGCGAGGTGCTGAACCCGACCAAGGATGATCCCACCGCGATCGTGCCCGGCCTGATGGCCGTGGGCGAGGCGGGCTGTGCCTCTGTGCATGGGGCGAACCGGTTGGGGTCGAACAGCCTGATCGACCTTGTGGTCTTTGGCCGTGCCGCCGCGATCCGGGCTGGTCATGTCGTCGACCGCAAGGCGGCCAACCCGACCCTGAACAAGGCGTCTGTCGATGCCAGCTTTGGCCGCTTCGACCAGTTGCGCCATGCCAAGGGCAATGTCGGTACGGCCGAGCTGCGTCTGGAAATGCAGCGCGCCATGCAGGAAGATGCAGCCGTGTTCCGCACCGACAAGACGCTGGCCGAAGGTGTTGCCAAGATGACCGCGATTGCGGGCAAGATGGACGATCTCAAGGTCACTGACAGGTCGTTGGTCTGGAACAGCGACCTGATGGAAACGCTGGAACTGGACAACCTGATGCCCAACGCATTGGCAACCATCGTGGGCGCCGAGGCGCGCAAGGAAAGCCGTGGTGCGCATGCGCACGAGGATTACCCCGACCGCGATGACGCAAAATGGCGTGTTCACACGCTTGCGCATGTCGATGGCGCGAAAACCACGCTGTCGTATCGCCCTGTCATCACCAAGCCGCTGACATCCGAGGCCGAAGGCGGCATCGCCGAAGACCGGATCAAGCCGAAAGTGCGCACTTTCTAATGCGCTGGGCGGCGGGTCTTGTGCTGGGGCTGGCGGCCTGCGGACCGGTATCACCGGAAAGCGCCGCCGATCGCTGCGAAGACCGCGCCCGTGCCGCCCAAGGCCCCGAAGTCGGTGTGACCTTAGGTGCCAACAGCAACAGCGGCCCGTTTGCCAGCGGCAGTATCAGCATCACATCCGACGCAATCCGCGGGCGTGATCCGGTGCAGTTATATGATGAATGCGTGTTCCGGCTGACGGGTGAAATGCCGGTCCGGCCGGTTCGGTTGCGGTGATCATCGCGCGTCAGCGGTGAAAAAGCCCATGGCGTGGTCGATGCGCGCTGTCGTCATGCTGTTACGGGTCCCAGACTGCGAATGGCGGTGGTGAGCGACGCCGCGATCAGCTCACTACGGGTCGATTGTGCGAAATCAAGGCACAGCAGGCGTCTTTGCTGCAATTCTTCATCCGGCATGTCGATCAGCCGCTTCATCATCTGCACCAATGGCTTCGGGCGGTGGCCTTCGTACAGCAGATCATGGTTTTCTGGTGGGGTGATGGCGCGCATTTCTGCGCGGTCGGGGCCGATCACCGGCAGGCCGAAGGTTTGCGCCAGCATGACGCTGCCCGATGTGAAGAAATCACCGAAAGGCGCAAGAAATACCTGCGCTGTGCCAAAGATGTCGGGCACATCAGCATCGGGGATGAACCCGTCCCTGACGCTGACCTGCGGCAGATCAAGCACCGGCTGCATCCGCCGCATCGCGCGGGGCATGGTCTTGCCCGCGATCAAGAGGTCGAAATTTGTCCGATGGCGCGCCAGCCGCGCGATGGTGTCGGGCAGCAGCGCGACCCCCTTGTTGCCGCGCATCGTGCCAAAGAACAAAAACCGGCGGTTGGGCGATGATGGCAGGGGGCGGCCCAAGGTGACCGCGGCCGGTTCATAGGCATCCAGATAGCTGGGATGCGGAATGAGTCTGATCTTTTCGGGGGCCACGCCCCAATCCTCGATCATATGCCGCGCGGCATGTGGGGCATGGACATGCACCAGATCAGCCAGCGCGCAAAGCTGGCCGCGCCCCCAGGCGAAACTTTCCGCATCACGTTCAAAATGGGCGCGTTTGTTGTGGATCGTCCAAAGAATTTTGCCGCCTGCGTTCTTGAACGCCTGCAACCGATCAACCAGTGTTTGTGCGTTAATCCGGTTCGCATCCGGATCGTCATCGCGCCCGAACATCCGGTCATCCCAATGCAGATGCACAACGGGGCTGACCTGCCCTGCGGCATATTGTGCAAGCTGGCCCAGATCCTTGGCGCCCGGCAAAGGGGCATAAGGCCCCGCCGGTCCATAAAGCAGCCGATGATACGGGTTCCCATGCGCATAGGGTATGTTCAAGATGCTGATAATATTAACAAATTCCTAATAAACACACATGGTTGGCCAGCTTTTGTCCCTATCACACCGCGCTGCCGCAACGCGCGACGTTTGTGTCTGATACAATGCTTTGAATACAGTACTTTCGATCCTGCTGGAAAGGTTATATGTCTTGGGTAACACCAGCAAACGACGATGAAGACGCGGATAAAGGTCTGAAAAATGGTACAACTGACACTTCCAAAAAACTCCCGGATGACGACAGGCAAGACCTGGCCAAAGCCCGCGGGCGCGACCAATCTGCGCAAGGTGCAGGTCTATCGCTGGAACCCCGAAGACGGCAAGAATCCGCAGCTGGATACTTATTTCGTTGATATGGACAGTTGCGGGCCGATGGTTTTGGACGCGCTGATCAAGATCAAGAATGAAATCGACCCGACCCTGACATTCCGCCGGTCCTGCCGTGAAGGCATCTGCGGGTCTTGTGCGATGAACATCGACGGGATCAACACGCTGGCCTGTATCTATGGCATGGATGAGATCAAGGGCGATATCAAGATTTACCCCCTCCCGCATATGCCCGTGATCAAGGATTTGATTCCTGATCTGACGCATTTTTATGCCCAGCATGCCAGCATCATGCCCTGGCTGGAAACAAAGTCGAACACCCCTGCCAAGGAATGGAAACAATCGGTCGATGACCGCAAAAAGCTGGATGGTCTTTACGAATGCGTCATGTGCGCCTGCTGTTCGACATCCTGCCCGTCGTACTGGTGGAACGGTGATCGCTATCTGGGGCCAGCCGCGCTGTTGCACGCCTATCGCTGGATCGTGGACAGCCGTGACGAGGCCACGGGCGAGCGGCTGGATGAATTGGAAGATCCGTTCAAGCTCTATCGTTGTCACACGATCATGAACTGCGCCAAGACCTGCCCCAAGGGGTTGAACCCGGCCAAGGCCATCGCCAGCATCAAGGGCATGATGGTGGAGCGGGTGGTCTAAAAACTTTTATGCGCGCCGCGCGGGGATATTTAGGCTCGAACGATGATGAATATTCCCGATGATGCCGATGCGCGGCGCGCCGTCACACCGGTGATCTGCTATCCCACCGATAGCTTGCCACGCCCTGATATGACCGTTTTGCAGGCGGCTGCGGCGGCGGCCCAAGGGGTGGAGCGTGTTGTGGTTGCCCCGCGCGATGCGGCTGCGATCCGCGTGCCTGCGGGGTCTGTGTTGCGGATTTCTGCGCTGGATGGGCCGCAGGTCGGTGATCTGAACCTTTTTGCTGCGGATAACCTCGATGAGCGGTTCTACTCTGGCAAGACCCGCGCGTTGCATGGCACCCATGTCACAACCGGCGACAGGCTGTGGTCGTCGTTTCCCTATCTGCGCCCGATGGCGACCATCGTGGCCGATACGCTTGGCTGGTACGGGATCGACCAGTTTGGCGGGTCGGTGCATGATGTGATCGGCACGCGCTGCGATCCTTATACGGGGCGATTGCTGGCGGGGGTGGATTACCACCAATGCTGTCATTCCAACCTGACCCGCGCCTTGGCCGATGCGGCGCAATTGCCCTTGGCGCAGGCGGAACGCCATGTGCATGACGTGCTGAATGTCTTTATGTGTACCGGTTTCACCCGTGACACCGGCCAGTATTTCATGAAGGCCAGCCCGGTGCGCCCGGGAGATTATATTGATCTGTTTGCGGAAATTGACCTGCTGGCGGTGCTGAGCGCCTGTCCGGGCGGCGATTGCAGTGCCGAACATTCATCCGATACCGCGGCCTGCTATCCTTTGGTCATGGAACGGCGGGTGCCACAGGCGGGTGATCTGGACGGATGGGTGCCGCCTGCGGTCAACGCCTATGACAGATCGCACGGCCGCTAGGCAAAGGCTGCTTGCAAGGCGATTTCCACCATGTCGCCAAAGCTGCGTTCACGGTCTTCGGCGGGCAGGGCTTCGTGCGTGATCAGGTGGTCGCTGACCGTCAGAACCGCCAGCGCGCGCCGTTTGTACCGCGCGGCGAGGATATAAAGCTCGGCGGCTTCCATTTCGACGGCGAGGATGCCGTGGCGCATCATCTGATCGTTCAGGTCGGCCCGTTCGTCATAGAAGACATCAGATGAATAGATGCCGCCGACATGGGTGGTCGTGCCTTTGGCCAGTGCCGCGTGATGTGCCGCCGCCAGCAGCCCGAAATCGGCGCAGGGTGCGAAATTCAGATCCTTGAATATCCCGCGCGAGGGTGTTGACAGCGTCGTCGCCGTCATGGCGAGGATCACGTCGCGGATGCCGACATGGTCCTGCATGCCGCCACACGACCCGATCCGTATCAGGGTTTGCGCATCGTAATCGCGGATCAGTTCATTTGCGTAGATCGACAGCGAGGGCATGCCCATCCCCGACCCCTGGATCGTGACCGGATGACCGTGCCATGTGCCGGTAAATCCCAGCATGCCGCGCACCTGGTTGATGCAGCGCGCATCGTCGAGAAAGGTTTCAGCAGCCCATTTCGCGCGGTAAGGGTCGCCCGGCATCAGCACGGTCGGGGCGATGTCGTCTTTTGCTGCACCGATATGTATTGTCATCTATCTCTCCTGTCATGATAGGAAAGCTAGCCTGCCGCGCAGGCGAGCGGGAGAGGGCAAAACCCTTTCCCGCGTTTATTGGTCAGATTTCCATCGCTTCGGGCGAGGTGCCGTTGGACAATGCGTCCTTGAACCAAGCAGGCTGGCGGCCTTTGCCGGTCCAGGTCTGGCTGATATCGGTGGGGTTGCGGTATTTCGCAGGCGCCGAAGATTTTGGCCCGGTCTTGCCTTTGCGCGGGGCCATGCCGGTGATTTCTGCCAGCGAAAAGCCATGGTCCGCGGCGGCCTTTTCGGCGGCGGCGAGCGCGGCTTTCCTGTCTTTTTCTGCCACGTCAACCATGGCCTTTTCGACTTGCCGCTTCAACGTTTCGAGTTCGCTGCGCGTCATGGAGGAAAGGTCTTTGTTCATCGATGCAAATCCATTTGGGTGTCTGATCGGCATTGCATATCAGGATTACTATCGAAAGAAAATAAAAACAACTTTTGTATATTCAAAAGGATATGATCATTCCGCTGCGGTAGCGCGGGGGTCTGCCAATGCGATGATGTCTGCCATAATCTTGTTCAGTTGGAAATCTTTTGGCGTATAGACTTTTGCGACTCCCATTGCGCGCAATGCAATTGCATCTTCGTCGGGGATGATGCCGCCTGCAACCACAGGTATATTTCCCAGCCCTGCGGCGTATAATTTCGTCATGACGTCGCGGACCAGCGGCACATGCGACCCTGACAGGATCGACAGACCGATGACATCGGCCCCGTTGGCGCGGGCCGAGGCGATGATTTCATCTGGCGTCAGGCGGATACCTTCATAGGCGATGTCCATCCCGCAATCGCGCGCGCGCGCGGCGATCTGTTCAGCCCCGTTTGAATGTCCGTCAAGTCCCGGTTTTCCCATCATGAATTTTAACCGTCGCCCCAGCGCCGTACTGACCTGATTGACCTGTTCGCGCAGATCGTCCAGCCCTTCGGTTCGGTTGGACGGGTTGGTGCTGACCCCTGTGGGCGCGCGGTATTGGCCGAAAACGGCGCGGATCACGTCGGACCATTCGCCGGTGGTGACGCCTGCGCGCGCACAGGCGATCGACGGGATCATGATATTGGTGTCGCTGCTGGCCGCGGCGCGCAGGGCGGTCAGGGCTGCGCGCACCTGCTGCGGATCGCGGGCGGTCTTCCACGCGGCCAGTCGGTGCAACTGGTCGGCTTCGGCCTTGGGGTCGGCGACCATCACCGCGTCGTCACCCGCTGTCAGCGGCGAAGGCTCGCCGGCCTGCCATTTGTTCACCCCAACGACTGTGGTGCTGCCGGTTTCAATCCCGGTGATTCGCGCAGCATTGCTTTCGACCAGACGCGATTTCATATAGCCGATGGCCTTGACCGCCCCGCCCATGCCGTCGATCTGCGCCAATTCGGCACGCGCGCCGTCTTTTAATGCGCTGACCTTGCGATCGATGGCCGGATTGCCATCGAACAGATCGTCGAATTCCAGCAGGTCGGTTTCATAGGCCAGAATTTGCTGCATCCGCAAAGACCATTGCTGGTCCCAAGGGCGCGGCAGGCCCAGGGCTTCGTTCCAGGCGGGCAATTGCACGGCGCGGGCGCGGGCGTTTTTCGACAGGGTCACCGCAAGCGTTTCCAGCAAAATCCGATAGACGTTGTTTTCAGGCTGTTGTTCAGTCAACCCTAGGGAGTTTACTTGCACACCATAGCGGAAACGGCGGTATTTGGCATCCTCGACCCCGTAACGCGTGGCGCAGATTTCATCCCATAATTCGACAAAGGCGCGCATCTTGCACAATTCGGTCACAAACCGGATTCCGGCATTCACGAAAAATGAAATGCGCCCGACCATTTCGGGGAAATGTTCCGCAGCCACCTTGCCGCGCAGATCGTCCAGCACGGCGGTCGCGGTTGCCAGTGCAAAAGCCAGTTCTTCCTCGGGCGTCGCCCCCGCCTCTTGCAGATGATAGGAACAGACATTCATCGGGTTCCATTTCGGCAGATGTTCGCGGGTATAGGCTGCGATATCGGTGATCATCCGCAGGCTGGGTTCGGGCGGGCAGATATAGGTGCCGCGCGACAGATATTCCTTGATGATGTCGTTCTGCACGGTGCCTTGCAGCGCGCTGATATCGGCGCCCTGTTCCTCGGCCACGGCGATGTACAGCGCCAGCAGCCACGGGGCTGTCGCGTTGATTGTCATTGATGTGTTCATCTGGTCCAGCGGGATATCGGCAAACAGCATCCGCATATCGCCCAGATGCGCCACTGGCACGCCGACCTTGCCCACCTCGCCCTTGGCCAGAATGTGGTCGCTGTCATAGCCGGTCTGGGTGGGCAGATCAAAGGCGACCGAGAGGCCCGTCTGCCCCTTGGCCAGATTACCACGATAGAGCGCGTTCGACGCCGCAGCGGTCGAATGGCCCGCATAGGTGCGGAACAGCCAGGGGCGGTCTTTTTGCATCTGCGACATCGGGCGTCTCTCCTGAATCAAGTTGCGTAATTTAATTGCGCTTTGGGCCATTTATCGGACATTTTGTGGCGCTGTCAATTCGCTGCGTTGCGGCATGGCGGGATTTACCTTGGCGGGGAAGCCTGTCATTTTCTGAGGATGACGCAAACCATCTCCATGCCGGTATGGGCCTTTGTTCTGATCATCTTGTTCGCAGGTGTCACTTTTGCGTCGCATTTCCTGTTTCCTTCGGTGCGCTGGTTTTTCCGCAAACGCGCCGAACGGGTGATCGCGCGGGTCAACAAGAATCTGCAACGCCCGATCGAGCCGTTCAAGCTGGCGCATCGCTATGACATGATCCAGCGTTTGATCTATGACCCAGAGGTGACGCAGGCCGTCGTGGACCATGCCCGCGCCAATAATGTCCCCGAAAACGTCGCCTTTGAAAAAGCCCGCAGCTATGCGCGCGAGATCGTGCCGTCGTTTTCCGCGACCGCCTATTTCAGCATCGGGATCAGGCTGGCGCGCTGGTTATCGAAATCGCTCTACCGGATTCAGCTGGGCCGCCTCGACCGCAAGCGCATGGCCGAGATCGACCCAGAGGCGGCGGTGGTTTTCGTCATCAACCATCGCAGCAACATGGATTACATGTTGGTCACCTATCTGGCGGCCAATGCCGGTGCCTTGTCCTATGCGGTCGGCGAATGGGCGCGGGTCTGGCCGCTGTCGCCGGTGATCCGGTCGATGGGGGCCTATTTTATCCGGCGCAATTCGCGCGGCGCGCTGTATCGCAAGGTGCTGGCGCGCTATGTGCAGATGGCCACGCGCGCGGGCGTGACCCAGGCGGTATTCCCCGAAGGCGGCCTGTCGCTGGATGGCATGCTGGCTGCGCCGCGCACCGGATTGTTGAATTACATTATCGAAGATTTCGACCCCGCAAGGCGCGAGGTGATCTTTATCCCCGTCGCACTCAATTATGACCGCGTACTGGAAGACACGATCCTGATCGCGGCGCATAAGGCCGGCACGCGCCGTTTCCGCCCGCCTTTGGTGCATGTCCTGCGGCGTGTGGCGCATCATGTCTGGCAGCGGATCACGGGCCGGTTTCAGGGTTTCGGCACCGCCTCGGTCAGCTTTGGTGAACCGTTGGAGCTGTCGTCTTTTACGGTGACCGCGCAGGGGGATGTAACGCAGGCCCTGGCGCAAACCCTGATGCAGCGGATCGCGGATGTGACGCCGGTGCCTGGTGTCCCGCTTGTCGCGCGCCATTTGCTGGCCGACGCGCCGGTCACCACCGAGCAGTTGATGCACGATGTCGTCGGGTCGCTGGCGATGTTGGCCCAAAGGCAAGTCCCGCGCCCGCGCCGCGCGACCGAAGATGTTGTCACCGAGGCATTGGACCGCTTGCATTCGCGCCACCTGATCGCGCGGGACGGCGATCATTGGCGCGTGACCAAGCTTGGCGGGCCAATTCTGACCTATTACGCCAATTCCATTGCACATCATTTTGACATCACGGTCGATACTGCGCCTATTTCTGCGCCGCAGCAGACATAAAATTACAAAACGATGCGCTGTAGTGTTGCAATCTTGCGCGACGATTCGTATCAATTCTTCAGCGCCGCGTGATTCTGCACTGCGGCGCAACGGAATGATCGCGATGGAGAGTGACATGGCCCTTGATCTGACCACCGGCGAAGCGGCCTATGCCGCCGAACGCAAAGACCTGTATGCCATGGGCGAAATGCCCCCCTTGGGCCATCTGCCCGCGCAGATGCATGCCTGGGTGCTGCGCCGCGAACGGCATGGTGAACCTGAAACCGCCCTGCAATTAGAGGTCGTCGATTGCCCCAAGCCTGACAGCAACGAAGTGATCATTCTGGTGATGGCGGCGGGGGTGAATTACAACGGCGTCTGGGCCTGTCTGGGCCAGCCTGTTTCGACCTTTGATGTGCATAAGGCCCCTTACGCGATCCTTGGGTCCGATGCGGCAGGCATCGTCTGGGCGGTGGGCGACAAGGTCAAGCGCTGGAAAGTCGGTGACGAAGTCGTGGTGCATTGCAATCAGGACGACGGCGACGACGAAGATTGCAATGGCGGTGATCCGATGTATTCGCCCAGCCAGCGGATCTGGGGCTATGAAACCGCCGACGGGTCATTCGCGCAATTCACCCGCGTGCAATCGCAGCAATTGATGGCGCGTCCGCAGCACCTGACGTGGGAAGAAAGCGCCTGTTACACGCTGACGCTGGCCACCGCTTACCGCATGCTGTTTGGCCATGAACCGCATGACCTGAAACCCGGGCAGAACGTGCTGGTCTGGGGGGCGTCGGGTGGCCTTGGGTCTTATGCGATCCAGCTGATCAATACCGCAGGGGCCAATGCGATCGGTGTGATCAGCGACGAAAGCAAGCGGGATTTCGTGATGTCGCTGGGTGCCAAAGGTGTCATCAACCGCAACGATTTTTCCTGTTGGGGCCAGTTGCCTACGGTCAATACCGCCGCATACGATATCTGGCTGAAAGAGGCGCGCCGGTTCGGCAAGGCAATCTGGGACATCACCGGCAAGGGTAAGAATGTCGATATGGTGTTCGAACATCCGGGCGAGGCCACGTTCCCCGTGTCGTCGCTGGTCTGCAAGAAAGGCGGCATGGTCGTGATCTGTGCAGGCACCACGGGGTTTAACTGTACTTTTGACGTCCGCTATATGTGGATGCACCAGAAACGGTTGCAGGGCAGCCATTTCGCCCATCTCAAGCAGGCGAGTGCGGCCAACAACCTGATGGTCGAACGCCGTCTGGACCCGTGCATGTCGGAATGTTTCGGCTGGGACGAGATTCCGCTGGCCCATACCAAGATGCGCCGCAACGAACACAAGCCCGGCAATATGGCCGTGCTGGTGCAGGCCCCGGTGATGGGTCTGCGGACCTTTGCCGACACGATCGAAGCGTCACGGGAGGGGCGCTGAGATCACCCTTTGCGCGCCATCGCCACCGGGTGGTGGCGCGCAAAGGGCATGATGCGCTCCGCGCGGGAGTATTTGAAACAAAGCGATGGCAGGGTCTTTGCGCTGAAGTTTTTCTGTGCCGTGGATCAGATGGCGGTGGTGACGCGGGGCGCGCGCGGATAATGTCGCGCCATGAATGCCCCCGTGATCACCTTTTCCGACGACCAGGCCGACGCCTGGGATAATGTTGCATCCGCGCTGCGCCAGGCGGGCGTTGATCTGGACGACAGCCTGCTGCAACCGCCGCAAAGCGACACATCATCCGTGCTGGCCGTGATCGGCAAGGCGGGGTCGGGCAAGACCATGCTGCTTGCGGCCTTGTACAAGGCCTTGGCCGAGGCGGGCGTTGATGTGATTTCCGGCGATTGGGAAGGCCGCAAGCGCAAGGACCGCCGCACGCTGGCGATTCTGGCGCCGACCAACAAGGCCGCGAGCGTGTTGCGCAACCGCGGCGTGCCGGCCACGACGATCCACCGTATTCTGTATACCCCCGTCTATGACCCCGAATATGAAAAGATCGCCGAATGGCTGGCGGGCCAAGGCGAGCGGCCCGATATCGACAGTCTGACCGATGTGGCGCTGGACCGCGCATGGGCGTCTTATCAGATCAATACCTCGGTGCCTGCGGCCCTGGCGGCGGCGGGCCTGCGCGGCAGCGATTTCATCACCGGCTGGAAACGCCGCGAGGAGCCGCTGGATATCGGGTTTGTCGACGAAAGCTCTATGCTGGATGCCAAGCAGTTTGCCGATCTCAAGGAGATTTTTCCGACCCTGCTGTTGTTCGGTGATCCTGCACAATTGCCGCCCGTGCAATCCAGCGGGGGCATGGTGTTTGAAACTCTGCCCAAGGACCGGGTTCTGACGTTAAGCCGGATTCACCGGCAGGATGCCGATAACCCGATCCTTGATCTGGCCCATGCCTTGGCCGATCCGATGCTGGATTTCTACACGTTCGAGCGCATGGTGGCCGAGGCCGCCGCCCGCGACGACCGTGTCGTCATGGCCCAACGGGTCGAGGCCGATCTGATGGCCCGCTCCCCCTGTCTGGTCTGGCGCAATGCGACGCGGATCAAGCTGATCCATGCGTTCCGCGCGGCGTTCAACGCGCCGCCCGATGCGCTGTTGCCGGGCGAGCCGCTGATCTGCGACGGGATCGAATTGCCGCTGAAACACCGCAAGAAACGGCTGGATCTCGAGGCGCGCGGGTTGATCAAAGGCGCGCAGGTGATCTATCTGGGTGCGGGCAAGAAGCCCGGTTTTTCGCGGCTGCATGTGATCGGTGCCGAAGACCCGCGGATTTCCGCCGCCAGCATCGTCAAGATCGAGCTTGAGGGCGATGCAGAGCCGTTCATCCCCTTTGCAGCCAAGATGGGGGCGACCTTTCTGCATGGCGCGGCTGTCACCATCCACAAGGCGCAGGGGTCGCAATGGGACACGGTGCAGGTCTTTGCCCCCGATATCGAGGTGGCCAGCCGCATGGGCCGGATGGAGGCGGGCCAGCCTTTGTGGAAACGCCTTGCCTATGTCGCAATCACGCGGGCGGAAACGCAATTGCGTTGGGTCGTGCGCAACCGGCTGGCAAGGCCGGAATTGGCACTGGGGGTGGATGATCTGGATGTGCCGGTCTCGACCCTGGAGTTGAAAGCGGAGGAATTATGAAAACCATCATCATCACAGGGGCCAGTGCCGGGATCGGGCGGGCGACGGCGTTGCATTTTCTGGATCAAGGCTGGCGTGTCGGCCTGATCGCGCGCAGGCCCGAGGTTTTGGCCGAAATGGCGCATCCCAATGCGGTGCCTTTGCCTTGCGATGTGACTGATGAGGCAGGGGTCGATGCGGCCTTTGCCGCGTTTGGCCATCTGGATGTGCTGTTCAACAATGCGGGCATGTTCGGCCCCCAGACCACGATTGACGAAATCGCGCTGGAGGATTGGCGCGCGGTGCTGGATGTGAACCTGACGGGTATGTTTCTGTGCGCGCGCGCGGCGTTCCGCCAGATGCGCCATCAGACGCCACGGGGTGGGCGGATCATCAATAACGGGTCGATTTCCGCGCATACCCCGCGTGAAGGGTCGATCTGTTACACGACCACCAAACACGGTGTTTCGGGCCTGACCAAGACGCTGACGCTGGATGGCCGCGCGTTCGACATCGCCTGCGGGCAGATCGACATCGGCAATGCGCGCACCGAGCTGGTGCAAGGGCTGGAGGTCAAGCGCGCCGCCGACGGCCTGCCCCCCCTGCCAACGATGGCGGTGGAGGATGTGGCGCGTGCGGTGTTCCACATGGCGTCATTGCCGCCAGAGGCGAATGTGCAGACCATGATGGTGATGGCCTCCAAGATGCCGCATATCGGGCGGGGTTAACGCCGCAGCAAGGTAAAGACCGCAGAGGCGAGCCAGCCCGCGCCGATCGCAATGGCCAGGGACAGCAGGCCATAGATGAACGCCTGTTCATGCGCGAGGTTGTAAAGCCAGCGTTCCAGCCCGACCTTGTTGACCGGAATCGTGGTCATGTAAGTGTCGATCACCGTGCCATTGCGGGTCAGGTAGATGCGCACGTCATAATTGCCTTCGGTCAGGTTGGCAGGCATCGAAATCGCGCTGCGGAACAATGTGTCCTGATCCAGCGTCACAGCGCCTTGGCGCATCTGGTACAGGTCCTGATCGGTTTTGATGCGGATCAGCGCCTCGGTAAAGGCAACGCTGTCGGCGACCACGGCCCCTGCCGACCGGATCGCGCGGGGGATGGTGATGCGGTGGCGCAGGTCTTCGACTTCGCGCAGGATGTCAGTGATCGGGGCGCTGGTGGCGACCGCATAGAACGAAGGCGCGGAATTGACGAAAACCGCGTCGGTGTTGACCCAGATGCCCATCTGCTGCGCCTTGCGCCGCACGGTGACAGGCTCGCTTGGGCCTGCGATGGTGATGATGACGCCAAGCGCGCTGTCTTGTGGCGGGGGGGCCGTGCGGCTGACCGCGCCGAAGACGATGATTTCGGACCCTTCAAAGGTGACGGTGATGGCGACTTCGTCCTGGCTCAGGCCCAGCACGATTTGCTCGGCCCGCGCGGGCAGGGCCAGCAGCATCAGAATGGCAAACAGGCGGATCATGAATGTCCCCCTGCGCCGAGCGAATAAAGTTCGGATGGCATGATCAGCAGGTCGAGCGCGATCTTGCCGCAGACGATCAGCACCATGATGGCCAGCAGGATGCGCAATTGTTCCGCCTTCATCTTGACCCCGATCCGGGTGCCGACCTGCGCGCCGATCACGCCGCCGATCAGCAACAAAAGCGCCAGCAACACATCGACCGTCTGGTTGGTGGTCGCATGCAGCATCGTCGTAAAGCCCGCGACAAAGATGATCTGCAACAGCGACGTGCCGATCACCACCTTGGTTGGCATGCCAAGGATATAGATCATCGCCGGCACCATGATAAATCCGCCGCCCACCCCCATGACGGCGGCCAATATCCCCACCAGCATCCCCACCATGATTGGCGGGATGACCGAGATATACAGCCCCGACACCCGGAATTTCATCTTGAAGGGCAGGTTATGGACCCAGTTATGCTTGCGCCGCTGCGGCACGGCACTTGGCCCGCGTGACCGTCTGATCGCGCGCAGGCTTTCGACGAACATCAGCATGCCGATGGCCCCCAGAAAGACGACATAGCACAGCTGCACCAGCAGATCGACCTGACCCAGCGCGCGCAGGTAGTTGAAGATCACGATCCCGATCGCGGACCCGATCACCCCGCCGACCAGCAACACCCCGCCCATGACCGGATCGACGGTTTTGCGTTTGAAATGCGCCAACACGCCCGAAATCGACGAGGCAACGATCTGGTTGGTGCTGGTCGCCACGGCCACCGCAGGCGGGATGCCGATGAAAAACAGCAAAGGTGTGATCAGAAACCCGCCGCCGACGCCGAACATTCCTGACAACACGCCCACGATGCCGCCCAACCCGAGTAACAGGAACGCGTTCACCGAAACTTCGGCGATAGGAAGATAGATGTACATGGGCTGTTCCGGGGCTTGTGCCTCTGGCCGCACCAAAGACGTTTCGGTGCGCTGTGTCAAACGCTCTCATGCAGGAAAGGCGGCATTCGCGGCATTTGCGCCACTTGGCATCAACGCTGGTCGGGAACTGGACCTATGCCAGCCCGCGCAGATAGGCGCGCAGCACCTTTTCGAGCTTGGCCGCACCGATCGGGGCCATCGCCTTGGTATGTTCGTGGCTGATCGCCTCGTCGCTAAGCCCTGCCGCCATATTGGTGATGGTGGAAATGGCGGCAGCTTTCAGGCCAAGGAACCGCGCAAGGATCACCTCTGGCACGGTGGACATGCCCACGGCATCTGCCCCCAACATCGCAATCGCGCGGATTTCGGCGGGGGTTTCAAACGACGGGCCGGAATACCACGCATAAATCCCGTCGGCCATCTGAGTGCCGGTGCTGTCGGCGGCGGCGCGCAGCGCGCTGCGGATCGCGGGGTCATAGGCGTCTTTCATCGGGACGAACCGCGCATCGGTGGGTTCCCCGATCAGCGGGTTCAGTCCGGAAAAATTGATGTGGTCCGACAGGCACATGATCGACCCCGTGGGCATATCGGCGCGCATCGACCCTGCAGCATTGGTGGCGATCACGGCTTGCCCGCCCAAGGCGCGCAACACCTCCAACGGCAGGCGCATGACATCGGCGCGCCCCTGTTCGTAATAATGCGCACGTCCGCCGAACACCGCGACACGCACGCCTTCCAGATCGCCGATCACCAGCTTGGGATTATGACCCGACACGCCCGCATGCGGAAACCCCGGCAGATCATCGTAAGGGATCGCCACACCGTCCACCGCATCCGCGATATGACCAAGCCCTGACCCAAGGATCAGGCCCAGACGCACGGGGGCCGCGCCCGCGAGGGACTTGATCTGCTGGCTCAGGGTGTCAGCGTTCTTTGACATAGGGTTGTCCGCCTGCGCGTGGGGGGATCGCCTTGCCGACAAAACCGGCAAGGATGATCACGGTCAGAATATAAGGAAGCACATCAAGGAACTGGCCGTTGACGCGGAAACCGATCACTCCGGTGATGATGTCAGGGCGCAGCGACAAGGCTTGCAGGAAGCCGAACAGCAGGCAGGCATAAAGCGCATACCAGGGCCGCCATTTGGCAAAGATCAGCGCCGCCAGCGCGATATAGCCGCGCCCGGCGCTCATGTCCTTGACGAAACCGGCCTGCAAGGCGGTCGCCAGATAGGCACCCGCGATCCCGACCAGCACGCCGCAAATGCCGATTGCGGCAAAGCGCAGCCCGACGACAGACACACCGGCGGTATCGACTGCGGCGGGATTTTCACCCACCGCGCGCAGGCGTAGGCCAAACCTTGTGCGATACAAAATCCACCATGTCAGTGGCACCATCGCAAGTGCCAAATAGACAAGGATCGTATGGCCCGAAATCAATTCGAAATAGATCGGCCCGATCACCGGCACATCGCGGATCGCATCGGCAAAGGGCAGGGTGATCGGGTTGAACCGCCCGTCACCCGACAATTGCGGGGTGCGCCCGCCTTGGCGGAACCAACTTTGCGCGACGACAACGGTCAGCCCTGCCGCCAGAAAATTGATCGCCACCCCTGAAATCAGCTGATTGCCCCGAAAGGTGATCGACGCCACCCCGTGGATCGCCGACAGGACCAACGACGCGCCGATCCCCGCAAGCAGCCCCAGCCAGACATCGCCGGTGACGGCCGCAATTGCCGCCGACATGAATGCGGCGGCCAGCATTTTGCCTTCCAGCCCGATATCAAAGATACCGGCACGCTCTGAAAACAGGCCGGCCAGACAGGCCAGCAAAAGCGGTGTCGCCAGACGCAATGTCGCGTCCAGCATCTGCAGAAGGGTTGCAAAATCCATTTAGGCAACAGCCTCCGTCAGGAAGGGGAACAGCGCGAAAAAGCGGTCGGCAACCTCGGGGTTGCGGCGCAGGGCGGCCTCGGCCTGCGCTTGGGTGATGTCGTTCACCTGCGGTTTGTCGCGGCGCATGAAAAATTGCAGCCCCAGCATCGCGTCGAACCTTTCATCGGTGATGAACGGATCATGCGGGATACGGGCCATCACGGCTTCGTTCGGGCGGAACACATTGGCGCGGTTCTTGACCGCCAGCAGCGCCACCAGATGCGGCGGCACGGCGCCATCCGGGGTCTGCGCGATCACATGATAAATCCAGCGGTGCAATTCATCCATCGTAATCATGCCAAGCGCCAGACAGCTGAGTACAAAGCCAAGGTCAGCGCCGGTGTCATCGTCGACACCGATCTTGAAAGGGCCTGCGATCATTGTTTTGCTCTCCTCATCGCCAGGAAAAGCCGCTCCAGCGGCATGCGCACCATATTGTCCAATGCGCCCGTGAACAGGATCACCAAAGCCTGTATGACGATGATCAGTTCACGCGGAATCGAGGTCCATAGGGCAAGCTCTGCGCCGCCTTGATACAGAAAACCAAATAGCAGGGCCGCCAGCAACACCCCGAAAGGATGGCTGCGCCCCATCAATGCGACGGCGATGCCGATAAAGCCCGCCCCTTCGACGGCGTTCAGGACCAGCCGTTCAGCCTCGCCCTGCACGTTGTTGATCGCCATCATCCCGGCCAGACCGCCGGACACCAGCATGGTGACCATGATGATCTTGGTCGGGCTGATGCCCGCATATTTCGCGGCTGATTCCGAATGGCCAAAAGACCGCAATTCATATCCCAACCGGGTGCGCCAGATTAGCGCCCAGATCGCGACACAGGCCGCGACCGCCACGAAAAAGGTGACATTGGCCGGTGCGCCCCGGAAAAAGGTCGTCCCGCCGAAATTGAACATATCCTGAAACGACGGCAGATGCGTCGCGGGCGGAAAGGTGGCTGTCGCCGGTTCCATCGACCCTGGTACCTTGAGAGCGCCGATCAGCAGGTAATTCAACAAGGCGGCCGCGATAAAGTTGAACATGATCGTAGTGATGACAATATGGCTGCCGCGCTTGGCCTGCAAAAACGCAGGGATCGCGGCCCATGCCGCGCCAAAGGCCGCCGCCATCAGGCAAGCGCCGATCAGGGCCAGCGACCAATGCGGCCATGGGATATACAGACAGGCCAGCGCCACACCCAAGCCGCCCAGCACGGCCTGACCTTCGCCGCCGATGTTGAACAGCCGCGCGTGAAAGGCGACGGACACCGCAAGACCGGTAAAGATGAAATTGGTGGCGTAATACAGCGTGTAGCCCCACCCATAGGTCGACCCCAGCGCGCCATCGACCATCAGCTTGAGCGCGGCCCACGGGCTTTCACCGATGGCAAGGATCACCAGCGCCGACAGCATCGCCGCCAGCAGGATCGAGATCAGCGGGATCAGGATCACATCGGCCCATTTTGGCATGACATCCATGATCAGGTCCCCTTGACGGCGTCGCCGCCTGCATAGGCAAGGTTTTGCGCAACGGCCTGAAACGGATCGCCTGCGGGCGCGGTCGTCATGCCTGCCATCAGCAGACCGAGTTCTTTTTCATCTGTGTCCTGTGGCATCCGCTCGCCCATGATTTTGCCGTCAAACATAACGGCGATCCGGTCGGATAGCGATAAAATCTCCTCCAGCTCGACCGAAACCAGCAAGATTGCCTTGCCCTGATTCCGAAGCGCAACAATCTGCTGGTGGATAAATTCGATCGCGCCGATATCGACGCCGCGTGTCGGCTGGCCGATCAGCAACAGGTCAGGGTTGCGTTCAATTTCGCGGGCCAGCACGATTTTCTGCTGGTTGCCGCCGGAAAAGCTTTTGGCGGCCAGTCTGGGGTCGGGCGGGCGCACGTCGAAACGGGCCATTTTCTCGGCGGTGTCGCGCAGGATCGCCTGATTGTCCATGAACAGCCGTGAGCGTTGATAGCGCGCGTCATGGTGATAGCCAAAGGCGGTGTTTTCCCAAGCCTCGAAATCCATGATCAGACCTTCGCGCTGGCGGTCCTCGGGGACATGGGCGATGCCATGCGCGCGCCTGCTTTGCCCGTCGGAATGCGCGCCGGTCAGGTCGATATCCGCGCCGTTCATCCGCACGCTGCCGGTGGCGCGTTCATAGCCGCCCAGCACCTCGAGCAATTCGGACTGACCGTTGCCCGCCACCCCCGCGATACCCAATATCTCGCCTGCATGGACGTCGAAACTGACGCCTTTGACGCGGTGGACGCCTTTGTCATCTGTGACGTTCAGATCGTGGACTTCCAGTATCTTGCGCCCGATCACGGGCGGTGTCTTGTCCACGCGCAACAGCACCTTGCGGCCAACCATCAGTTCGGCAAGCTGGGCGGGGCTGGTTTCGGCGGTCTTGACGGTCGCTGTCATCTCGCCACGGCGCATCACGCTGACGGTGTCGGTGATATCCATGATTTCGCGCAGCTTATGGGTGATCAGGATGATCGTTTTGCCTTCGCGGCGCAGGTTTTCAAGGATACGGAACAAATGATCCGCCTCGGCGGGGGTCAGCACGCCGGTCGGTTCGTCCAGAATAAGAATGTCGGCCCGCCGGTAGAGCGCCTTGAGGATCTCGACACGCTGCTGCATGCCGACGCCGACATCCTCGATCACGGCATCGGGATCGACGTTGAGTTCGTATTCTTCCGCCAGCGCCTGTAACTCGCGCCGCGCGCGCGCCAGCGAGGGGCGCAACAGACCGCTGTCCTCGGCCCCCAGAATGATGTTTTCCAGCACGGTGAAGTTTTCCACCAGTTTGAAGTGCTGGAACACCATGCCGATCCCTGCGGCGATGGCGGCTTGGCTGTCGGTGATATTGATCTTTTTGCCTGCGATGAAAATCTCGCCTTTGTCGGCCTTGTAGAACCCGTAAAGGATCGACATCAGGGTCGATTTGCCGGCGCCGTTTTCACCGATGATCCCGTGGATCGTGCCGGGCATGACGCGGATGGAAATATCCTTGTTGGCCTGCACCGGGCCGAATGCCTTGGAAATACCTTTGAGCTCGATGGCGGGGGCTGGGGCGGTCATGCGGCGCTTGTCCTTGTACAAAGGGCCGCGCGGATGGATATCAGCGCGGCCCCGTTTTTATGGCCTGTCGGACGTCTTAGAACGTCAGGGCAGGGCAGCTTTCGTCGGATGAATAATCGTGAACAGCCAGCGTACCTGCCGCGATGTCGGCAGCGGCGGCATCGACGGCGGCCTGCATGTCTGCGGTCACCAGATCTGCGTTGAATTCATCCAGCGCGTAACCCACGCCGTCGTTCGCCACGCCCATGACGTTAAACCCTGTTTCCAGTGCCTCGCCTTGGGTGAATGCGTCATAAACCGCGTTATCCACGCGCTTGAGCATAGAGGTCAGAACCTGACCGGGGTGCAGATAGTTCTGGTTGGCATCGACGCCGATCGACAAGATGTCGCTGTCGGCGGCGGTCTGCAACACACCCACACCGGTGCCACCGGCCGCGGCAAAGACCACGTCGGACCCTTGGCTGATCTGTGCCAGCGTCAGTTCGGACCCTTTCACCGGATCGTTCCACGCCGCAGGTGTGGTGCCGGTCATGTTGGCGATCACGGTTGCATCGGGGTTCACGGCCAGCACGCCCTGGGCATAGCCGCAGGCGAATTTGCGGATCAGCGGGATGTCCATGCCACCGACAAAGGACACTGTCCCGGTTTCAGAGGCCATCGCAGCCATCATACCGACCAGATAGGACCCTTCATGTTCGTTGAACACGACCGACCGGACGTTGGGCGCGTCAACGACCATGTCGATGATGGTAAAGCTGGTGTCGGGATAGTCGGCAGCCACTTTTTCCAGCGGCGTGGCCCATGAAAAGCCCGCCATCACAATCGGGTTGGCACCGGATTCAGCGAAACGGCGGATCGCCTGTTCACGCTGTGCATCGGACTGGATTTCCACCTCGGCATAGGTGCCGCCGGTTTCGGTGGCCCAACGCTCTGCCCCGTTATAGGCGCTTTCGTTGAAGGATTTGTCGAACTTGCCACCCAGATCGAACAGGATGGCTGGATCGGCGGCAGCGGCACCGGCGCTCAGAGCCAGTGCTGCGGATGCGCCAAGAAGTTTATGCATAACGGTCATCGTCGTCTCCCAAGTCGTTTTTCGAAGTCTTGCCGGCTGTTCGCCTGCGCCTTCGGTTGATTGCTTAGCCGACCATTGTCGGGCCATCGCAAGATAAGGCATGGGCGGCTGACGAAGATCAACAGGTTTTTGCGCCAAATCGGGCATCTGTCAGAGGATTGATCGCCGGTCATGCACCTGACGCCGCGTTACTGGGCGACAAGTGCCTTGCGCAATACCAATGCCGCGACAGGTGCTGCATCTTTGGGCAGATAATAACCGGGCCGCCGCCCGATCTGGGCATAGCCCGCCTGCGCATAAAGCGCGCGCGCGGCGTCATTATCCTCGGCCACCTCAAGAAAGATCACGGCGGCACCCAGCGCCTGTACCGCCGTTTCCGCCTGCGCCAGCACCGCGCGGGCCAGCCCCTTGCGGCGATGTTCGGGGGCGGTGGCGATCGTCAGCACCTCGGCCTCGTCCAGCGTCACGCGCAGCAGGGCAAAGGCACGGTCGTCGCCCGTCAATATCATGCCGCGTTGGTCCAGCAGGTCGCGGAATTCTGCTGCCGACCATGCGCGCGTGCTGGAAAACGCCAGCGCGTGGATGTAGGCCAATGCCTCTGGCGTCATGGCAGGATCACGGGTGCCGCATCGCGCGCGGGTGCCGCATCGGCAGCGCGCACATAAAGCGGGGTAGGGCGCGGATGATCCCCGCCGATCCGGCTTGCCGCGATCTGCGCCATGCAGCCCACATGTGCCGCAGGGCTGTGGTCGGTCGAAAGCGCGGCAGCGCCCAAACCCCCGAAAGGCACAATGACCGCCTTGGCCATCGTGTCAAAGTCCATCAGATAGGCTTGGTCGCGCGGCGCAGGCACAGCAACCTGTGCGCGATTGGACAGCCGCTGTGTCGTGTCAAACACCGACACCCCAACCGCAGGCTTGCCCAGCCCCAAGGCCAGACCGCGCGCGGCGCTGACCGAAATGCGGATGCCGGTGAAATTGCCCGGGCCGGTGCCGACGCCGATCCCGTCCAGATCGTGCCATGTCAGCCCTTGGGCTGTCAGCATCTCTTGCAGCATCGGCATCAGATGTTCGGCTTGCCCTTTGGCCATATCGTCGATGCGGGTGATGATCCGGTCGCCCAACAGCAAAGCGGCGGCGCAATGCGCCGCCGATGTGTCGAATGCGATCAGTCTGGTGTCAGGCAGCATGATTGATGCGCGTCCGCTCAGGCCGCGACAGGCCGGACCTCGATCACCTCGGGGATATAGTGGCGCAGCAGGTTTTCGATGCCCATTTTCAGCGTCAGTGTGGATGACGGGCAACCGGCACAGGCCCCTTGCATGTGCAGATAAACAATCCCGCGGTCAAAGCCGTGGAATGTGATGTCGCCGCCATCCTGCGCCACGGCAGGGCGCACGCGCGTATCCAGCAATTCCTTGATCTGTGTGACGATGTCGCCATCTTCGCCGCTATGTTCGGCATGTCCGCTGACGGGTTTGTGGTCGGCGGCCATCACCGATTGCCCCGATTGGTAATGTTCCATGATCGCGCCCAGGATGCCGGGCTTGATATGGTCCCATTCCGCGCCATCGGCCTTGGTCACGGTGACGAAATCAATGCCAAAGAACACGCCCGAAACGCCACCAGCGGCAAAGATGCGCTGGGCCAGCGGCGAATGCTGCGCGGCCTCGGCATTGGGGAAATCGGCGGTGCCGACCTCCAGCACGTTTTGTCCGGGCAGGAATTTCAGCGTTGCGGGGTTCGGGGTCGATTCGGTCTGGATGAACATGATGCGGACCTTCTGTTTCAGGCTTTGAATATGCGCATGCAGGCGCGATCTGTCAAGGATTTGGAACGATTCTAAACTACGCTGGCGTCAGGTAATCGATTCGAGCCGTTCTTTCGACAGATCCCCCGGCACGATGGTGATCGGCACCGGCAGGCTGCCGGCCTGACGGCTGAGCTGTGTGACCAGCGGGCCGGGGCCTTTGGTATCGGTGCCAGCCCCCAGCACTAGAACGCCGATTTCGGGGTCTTCGGTGATCTGCGCAATGATCTCATCCAGCGGTTCGCCTTCGCGGATGATCAGTTCGGGATGGATATTCTGCTTGTCGCGCATCCATTTGGCGAAAACCTCGTAATGCACCTCGATCCGTTCGCGGGCCTCGGCACGCATGATTTCACCAACGCCGATCCAGTGGTTGAATTCGTCGGGCGGGATTACCGACAGGATCGTCACACCACCGCCCGACCGTGCGGCGCGCATCGCGGCGAACCGCATCGCGTTCAGACATTCGCGGCTGTCGTCCAGCACCACCAGAAACTTGCGCATGTTCATACTCCTGTTCGGGGCATAGTGCAGCAGGAACATGGCGCTGGCAACGGGTGGGCCGCATTGGCACCCGGTGCCGGGGAACACCGGGTGCCTGCGAGACCATGGTGTCACTGGGGGAGACGACACCTAGCCGGGGCGGAGCAGAGCGAATCCATGCAGCGCGCTTGCAACCTCCCACCTGCCGGATTCAGTTTTGTGACACCTTATGCGCGAAATCGACCAGCGCCCGCACGTCAAGCCTGTTGTTGGTCATCCGCAAGGCGCCGCTGGCATCGCGGGGCCAGTCGGCCTGCGGTTTGTCGGTATAAAGCTCGACCCCGTTATTGTCGGGGTCACGCAGATAGACGGCCTCGCTGACGCCGTGGTCGGCCGCTCCGTCCAGCGGAAGGCCCGCCGCCAGCACCCGTGCAACGACCGCCCCCAGCGCTGCGCGATCGGGAAAAAGGAATGCGGTGTGGTAAAGCCCCGTATGCCCGGCAGGCGGTGGCGTGGCGCCAAGGCTGTCCCAAGTGTTCAGCCCGATATGGTGGTGATAATCGCCTGCGGCGAGAAAGGCTGCACCTGTCCCGAACCGCTGTGTGATGTGAAAGCCCAGAATATCGCCATAAAAGGCAATCGCGCGGTCAAGATCGGACACGCGCAGATGCACATGGCCGATACGGGTGGTGGCAGGGGCAGACATGGGTGTGATCCTTTCAGCTATGCTGTCAGGATAAGCATGGTTCGCCCCGTCGTCATCGGGCAGCAATACAGAGCGGCTGTGCGCCTTTGCAGATCAGCCGCGCAGCAGCCCCACGATATCATAGGTCCGTTGCAGCACGGGTTGCGCGATGGCGCGGGCCTTATCGGCCCCTTGGGCCAGGATGCGGTCAATCTCGGCGGGATCGGCCATGAAACGTGCCATGTCTTGCGAAATGGGGGCCAGTTTCGCCACCGCCAGATCGGCCAGCGCGGGCTTGAAAGTGCCCCAGCCGGCACCCGGATATTGCGCGATCACGGCCTCTGGCGTGGTGTCGTCAAGGGCGGCATAGATGTCCACCAGATTGCGCGCCTCTGGGCGTGTTTTCAACCCTTCGACTGTTTCGGGCAAAGGCTCGGCGTCGGTCTTGGCCTTTTTGAACTTTTTGGCGATCGTGTCGGCATCATCGAGCATGTTGATGCGTTCCATATCGCTGTCGCCGGATTTGGACATTTTCTTGGTCCCGTCACGCAGGTTCATCACCCGCGTCGCAGGCCCGTCGATCACCGGTTCGGTCAGCGGAAAGAAATCGATGCCGTAATCGTGGTTGAATTTGGCGGCGATATCGCGCGTCAGTTCCACATGCTGTTTTTGATCCTCGCCCACTGGCACATGGGTCGCATGATAAAGCAGGATGTCCGCCGCCATCAGCGACGGATAGGCATAAAGCCCGAGCGACACCTTTTCCGCATTCGACCCAGCCTTGTCCTTGAACTGGGTCATCCGGTTCATCCAGCCCACACGCGCCACACAATTGAAGATCCAGCCCAATTCGGCATGGCCCGACACACGGCTTTGGTTGAACAGGATGGATTTCGCAGGGTCGAGGCCAGCCGCCAGATAGCCCGCCGCAACCTCGCGCGTGCCATTGGCCAGATCCTTGGGGTCCTGCCAGACGGTGATCGCATGCAGATCGACAACGCAATAGATGGTTTCCATCGTGCCTTGCATGCCGACGAACCGTTTGATCGCGCCCAGATAATTGCCCAGTTGCAGGCCGCCCGAAGGTTTGATCCCGGAAAAAACGCGCGGGGTAAAGGTCGGCTGGGTCATGGGGCAACGTCCGGGCTGGATTTCAGGGCAAGCGTCGCATACCCATGCCAGACAGGCCCGTCAACTTCAACTGCCCGAAGGTTCCCGATGTCCAACAACATGTCCGAGAAACCGATCAATGACCTTTCACCTGTCGTGATCGGCCTTGCGCTGCTGATTATTGGCGCTGAGGCCGCGTTCCAGCTGGCCAATGCCGGGCTGATCGGCGGGCCGCGTGGTCTTGGCTGGCGGATGGAGGCGGTGGGCCGGTTCGGCTTTTCGCCCGCCGTGCTGGACCGCGTGCTGGTGCAGGGCGATTGGTCGGTCGATATGCTGATGCGCTTTGTGACCTATCCCTTCGTCAATGGCGAAATCGTACAGAGCGCGTTTTGTGCCGCGCTGACGCTGGCCTTGGGCAAGTTCACGTCGGAATATTTCGGCGGGCTGAAGGTGCTGGTGATTTATCTGGCCAGCGCGATTGCGGGCGCGGTCGTCTACGGACTGCTGGTCACGGGCAATGCGCCGTTGCTTGGCGGGTTTACACCTGTGTACGGCCTGATCGGGGCTTATACCTATGTGCTTTGGCTACGGCTGGGGCAGGCGGGGGAAAACCAGCTGATGGCGTTCCGGCTGATCGGGTTTTTGCTGGCGCTGCAACTGGGGTTCGGGCTGATCTTTGGCGCGGGCCAGTCATGGATCGCGGAACTGACAGGGTTCGCGGCAGGTTTTATGCTGGCGGTGCCATTGGCACCCGGTGGCTGGGCCATGCTGCTGACGCGGGTGCGGCAGAGGTCGTAAAGGACTTTTATGCCTCCGGCGGGGATATTTATGCTCGGACGATGAGGGGCGATCAGCGTTTCATCGCGCGCCGGAACTCGGCGAGTTTGAAGGCGCCGATCAACTGTCCCGTGCCGAAATAGGTGGTGATGCCTGCCATGATCAGGGCCAGCAGCGCCAGATAGCGCCATGTCGGGATGTCGAAATAGGGTGCCATCACGGCGGACAGTGCGGCCAGCACCAGCGCCATCACAGCCGAGGCCGCGATGATCCGCGGCAGCCGCGATTTGAACCTTGCGTCGAAATTGGCCGCATCCCCCATGTCGCGGCTGCCGCGCCAGAGCAGCCAGACCATCGCCCAGCCGGTCAGGCTGGTGCCCCATGCCGCGGCGATAAAGCCGATCAGGGGCGACAGACCCACGGCAAGGGCGGCATTCAGCACCAGCGCGACGAGCGCGTAATAGAATGGCCGTTTGGTGTCTTCGCGTGCAAAGAACAAAGGTTGCAGCGTCTTTTGCATGACAAAAGCGGGCAGCCCCAGCCCATAGACCGCGACCGCCAATGCGGTGGCGCTGGTGTCAGCGGCGTCGAACGCACCCCGTTCGAACAACACGCCGACCAAAGGCAGGGCTATGACCACCAGTGCCACGGCGGCGGGGATCGTCAGCGCGAGAGAGACTTCGCAGGCGCGGTTGAACGCATCTTTGCTGCCCGCCAGATCCTGCGCGCGCAACCGCCGTGACAGATCGGGCAACAGCACCACGCCGATCGCGATGCCGACGACCCCCAAGGGCAGTTGATACAGCCGGTCGGCATAGGAAAGCCACGCCACCGCACCGTCGAAATAGCTGGCCACCTGACGGCCCACCAGCAGGTTGATCTGCACCACGCCGCCCGCCAATGCGGCCGGTGCGGCGATGAGCGCCAGCCGTTTCAGCGCCGGTGTCCAGCGGGGTTTGCCGATCCGCAGGGCAAAGCCCGCGCGTTTCGCCGCCCACCAGACCATCGCCAATTGCCCGATCCCCGCCAATGGCACCGCAGAGGCGAGCCATAGGCCCATCCGTTCGGGATTGGCGACCGCGGGGCCTGTGCTCGTGGCTGCCGCGATCAGCAAGGCCACGACAAAGCCCGCGTTCAGGATTACCGGTGCGGCGGCGGCGGCGGTGAACCGGCCTGTCGCATTCAGCACGCCCGACAAAAGGGCCGTCAGCGAGATGAACAGGATATAAGGAAAGGCGATCCGCCCGTAATAAACGGCCAGATCGAACCTTTCGGTCCCGATAAACCCGCTGGCCATCGCCGCAACAAGCGCGGGCATCGCCACGATCCCGATCACGGTGAAAACCGACAAGATCACCGACATTGCAAGATAGGCATCCTGTGCAAATTGATGCGCGCCGTCGTCGGCTTCGAGCTTTTTGGCGAACATCGGCACGAAGGCCATGTTGAACGCGCCTTCGGCAAAGAACCGGCGGAACAGGTTGGGCAGCGAGAAGGCGACCAGAAACGCCTCGGCCACTGGCCCCGTGCCCAGATAGGCCGCGATAAAGATGTCGCGCACAAAACCCGCCACCCGGCTGAGCAGGGTCCACAGCCCCACCGTGAAAAAGCCCGCCATCAGGCGCACCTGTTTCATGGCCTTGCCCGCCGCGCAAAACTCACGATATGGCCCGTTGTGCGCCTTGCGCGATGGCCTCGCGCAATTTGCGTTCAAGGCTTTGGCGCTTGGCCTCCGAATAATATTTCAGCCCGACCATGTCCTTGACGTAGAACGTATCGACCACCTGTTCGCCATAGGTCGCGATCACGGCAGAGGCGATATAGACATGCGCATTGGCCAAGGTGCGCGTCAGATCATACAAAAGGCCGGGGCGGTCGCGGGTGTCCACCTCGATGATCGTATAGATTTCGGACCCGTCATTATCAAAGGTGATCTTTGTATCGACGCGGAAGGCGCGTTCGCGTTTCTTGATCTTGTCCTTGTCTTTGAGCGCCTCGCGCGCGACCACCTCGCCGCGCAGGGTGCGCACGATCATCTGGCGCAGGCGTTGCAGGCGGCTTTCCTCGTAAGGATTGCCGTCGCCGTCCTGCACCCAGAACACCGCAGTGGCATAGCCGTCCTTGGACGTATAGGTGCGCGCATCCACGATATTGGCCCCCACCAGCGCCAGCGCGCCGGTCATCCGGCTGAACAGGCCCGGGTGGTCCACCATGGCAAAACAGGCGCGGGTCGCGTCGCGGTCGGCATCCAGCATCAGGTCGATGCAGACCTGATCATCGTCGATGTCGCGCAACAGATTGGCAAAGATCACCTGCGCGGCATTGGGCAGGCCCTGCCAATAGGGGCCGTAATGGCGCCCAACCTCGGTTTTCAGCGCCTTGGCGTCCCAATCCGACAGCGCAGCGCGCAGGGCGCGTTTTGCCTCGGCCTCGCGGCTTTCGCGGTTGAGATCCTCCAGCCCGGTTTCCAGCGCGGCGCGCGTGGCCTTGTAAAGGTTGCGGATCAGCACCGCTTTCCAATTGTTCCATGTGCCGGGGCCAACGCCGCGGATGTCGCAGACCGTCAGCACGCTCAAAAGGTCCAGCCGTTCCACCGATTTGACCGCATTGGCAAAGCCGCGCACGGTGCGCGGTTCGGCAATGTCGCGTTTCTGGGCAACATCCGACATCAGCAGGTGATAGCGGATCAGCCATTCGACAGTGTCGCTTTCTTTCTTGCTCAGCCCCAGACGCGGGCAAAGTTTGCGCGCGATCTGTGCGCCAAGGATGGCGTGATCTTCGGGGCGGCCCTTGCCGATATCATGCAGCAGCAGCGCCACATACAGCACCTTGCGGCTGATCCCGTGCTTGAGAATGCCCGACACCACCGGCAATTCCTCGATCAATTCACCGCGTTCGATCTGGGCAAGGTTGCTGATGCATTGGATCGTGTGTTCATCGACGGTGTAATGGTGATACATGTTGAATTGCATCATCGCCACGATCGGCGCGAATTCGGGGATGAAGGCCCCCAGCATCCCCAGTTCGTTCATCCGCCGCAGGCCCCGTTCGGGGTTGCCGTGCTTGAGCAGGATATCAAGGAAAATCCGGCTCGCCTCGCGGTCTTGACGCATGGCGTCATCGACCAGATGCAGATGCGATGCGATCAGGCGCATGGCGTCGGGATGCAGCAGGGTGCCAGTGCGCAGGGCTTCTTCAAAGATGCGCAGCATGTTCAGCTTGTCGGCAAAGAACGCAGGTTCGTCAGCGATGGTCAGCCGGTTCTGTTTGATCGCATAGGGCGGTTTGGCCGCCTTGCGGCGGGTCAGAAACCGCACCAGCATTGGTTCGGGCTTGGTATGGGTCGCCTCGAGCGCGGTCAGGAAAATGCGGGTCAATTCGCCGACGCGCGTGGCCTCGCGGAAATAGGCCTGCATGAAATGTTCGACCGCCCGCCTGCCGCCGTGATCGGTATAGCCCATGGCGGATGCCACCTCGACCTGCATGTCAAAGGTCAGCTGGTCCACCGCGCGGCCCGCGATCAGGTGCAGATGGCAGCGCACGGCCCACAGAAAATCCTCGGCCTTCACGAAGGCTTCGAATTCGTCTTGGGTAAAGACCCGCAGACCCACAAGCTCGGCTGCATGTTTGACGCCATTGACGTATTTGCTCATCCAGAACATGGATTGCAGGTCGCGCAGCCCGCCCTTGCCCTCTTTCACATTGGGTTCGACCATATAGCGCTGGCCACCCTGTTTACGGTGCCGTTCGGCGCGTTCGGCCAGTTTCGCTTCGATGAAATCGCTGGCGGTATTGCGGAAAAGATCCTGCCACAGCCGCTGACCCAGCGATTGCGCCAGCGCCGCATCGCCCGCCAGATAGCGGTATTCGACCAAGGCGGTGCGGATCGTGTAATCCTCGCGCGCAAGACGCAGGCAATCCTTGATGGTCCGGCTGGCGTGACCGATTTTCAGTTTCAGGTCCCACAGCATGTACAGCATGGATTCGATCACGCTTTCGGCCCAGGGGGTGATCTTGTAGGGGGTCAGAAACAGCAGATCGACATCCGAATAAGGGGCCATTTCGCCGCGCCCGTAACCGCCGACAGCGATCAGCGCCAGCTTTTCCGCCTCGGTCGGGTTCGGGGCCGGATGCAGGCGTTGGGTCGCCACATCCAGCACGATGGTCACGATCTGGTCGGTCAGCCAGCAATAGGCGCGCGTCGTCGGGCGCGATGCAAAAGGCTGCATCGCAAAGGCCGTGCTGATCTCGGCAAGGCCCGCCTGACGGGCCTCGGTCAGGATGCGCACCGCGATGGCGCGCACCTCCTTTTCCGATGCGACACCGGCGGTTTCGGCGGCGATCCGTGCGGATACGGCGGCCGTGTCAAAAATGACAGCGGCCGGACAGATCAACCCGTCCGGTGCTTCGACATGGCGGGTGCGGACGGGTTCAGAACCCGGCTGTGCCAAAGTTTCTAGGGGCTTGTTCAAGGATCATGACCTGATTTTGTTGGATGGTGGCAACGGCCAACCCGCGTTCGTTTTGCCCGTTGGGCAGCAGACGGAAAACCCCTGATGTGCCGCGAAAGCCCTCTGGCGTGGTCAGCGCATTGTGTGTCAGCGCGCCGTCACCCGTGGCGATCAACGCCCCCACAGCGGCGATCCCGTCATAGGCCAGCCCCGCCAGCGGATGTGGCTGCGATCCATAGGTCGCGGCATAGCGGTCCTGAAACAGGGTCGCGGGGCCGTGGTCGGGCATGGCGAACAGACCGCCCTGCACACCGGGCAGCGCCAAAAGCTGCGGCACGGCATCCCAGCGGGTCAGCCCGATCAGGCGGGTCTGGGTGGGGTCAAGCCCGGCCTCTGGTAGGCCGGTGGCGATGATCGGCAGATCGGCATTGGCCCCCGCAGTGGTAAAGATCGCCTGCGCGCCGGTCGCCTGCGCCGTGTCGACCAGCTGGCGCGTCGCGGAAAAGATGCCGGCCTGCGACAGCGGATAGGCTTCGGCCGCGACCAGCAGCGATCCGTTCTGACGCACGGCGCTGGCGATGGCATCGCGGCCCATCTCGCCGCCGATGTCCTGGCCATGCGCGATCATGAACCGGTCCACGCCTTGCCCGCTTGCATATTGGACCAGCCTGCGCGCGGTATCGTCAAAAGTCTGCCCCAGGATAAAGACATTGCCACCCGCGATGCTGGTGTTGTTGGAAAAGGCCAGCACGTTGACATTGCTGTTGGCCACGGCAACGCCCACGGCATTGGCGGCCTCGCCGAACAATGGCCCAAGGATGATCTGGGCACCGTCATCCACCGCCATCCGCGCGACAACAGCCGCCTGCGTGGCATCGGACGCCGTGTTATAGACCCGCAAATCGATCATCGGCCCGTTCAGATCGGCAATTGCCATGCGCGCCGCGTTTTCAAAGTTCTGCGCAAGGAAAGCATTGCTCCCCTCGCCCGATCCGCCGGGCACCAGCAGCGCGACCTGCACAGCGCGCATGGAACTGACCATCGGTCCAAGATTGGTACCGGTCTGCAACGGCGCATCACAGGCCGCCAGCCATGCCAGAGACAAAAAGGCAAAAAGACGTGTGACCGGCTTGCAGCCCTGACGAAAAGCGGCGAACATGGTGTTATTCCTTCTGATTGTTGGACAAGCTGGCAGGTCCACTAGACCGCGCGTTCCGTGCGGTGTTCGTAACACATCATAAAGCAGGGGCGACAAGGGTCCAGCCATGAATCATCTGACCAAGCCACTCTCTGCCGGTCTTTATTTCGTCGCGACCCCGATCGGGTCGGCGCGCGATATCACGCTGCGCGCGCTGGATGTCCTGGCCTCTGCCGATCTGATCGCCGCCGAGGATACCCGCACCGCACGCAAGTTGATGGAAATCCACGGTGTGCCGCTGAACGGGCGCAAGGTTGTGGCCTTTCATGACCATAGCGGCGAAGGCGCGGTTGACCGGTTGGTCGCGGATATGGCTGCAGGCAAATCCGTGGCCTATGTCTCCGAAGCTGGTACGCCGCTGGTCGCCGATCCGGGCTATGAGCTGGGGCGCGCCGCGATTGCGGCCGGGGTGCCGGTGACGACGGCGCCGGGTGCTTCGGCGGTGCTGGCGGCGCTGACGGTGTCGGGGCTGCCCACCGACAGGTTTGCCTTTATCGGGTTCTTGCCCGCCGCGCGCCAGCAACGCGAAACCGACATCGCAGCACTGCGCGATGTGCCGTTTACGCTGGTATTTTATGAAAGCCCCAAACGCGTTGGGGAAATGTTAGCAAGTTTGCGCGATACATTGGGCGGTGAAAGGCAAGCGGTGGTGTGCCGCGAACTCACCAAACGATTCGAGGAAACCACACGCGGTACGCTGGACGAGGTGGCAACGTATTATGCTGACCGCAACATTAAGGGCGAATTGGTCGTGCTGGTGGGGCGGGCCGGGGCCACGGATGTGGCTGATGGCGATGTGACCGAAGCATTGAAAGAAGCGATGAAAACCATGCGTGTGAAAGATGCGGCCACTGTTGTTGCCGGTGCGCTGGGCTTGCCGCGGCGGCAGGTTTACCAGATCGCCTTGGGGCTGGGGGACGGGGCATGACAGGTCTGGTCAGCTATCACGCCGGTCTTGCCGCCGAAGATATCGTCGCGCGCAATTATGCCGCACGCGCCCATCAGGTCGCGGCCCGGCGCTGGCGCGGCAAATCCGGTGAAATCGATCTGGTCCTGCGCGATGGGGAAACGGTGGTTTTCGTCGAGGTCAAGAAAAGCGCCAGTTTCGCCCAGGCAGCACAACGCCTTGGACGGCGGCAGATGGACCGGCTTTGCACAAGTGCGGCGGAATTTCTGGCGGGTGAACCACGGGGCCAATTGACCGATATGCGCTTTGATCTTGCGCTGGTTGACCGGCTTGGTGCTGTCAATGTGATCGAAAACGCCTTTATGGAGGCGTGAACACGCCATTGCGCCGGACGGCGCGCTGCGGCATGTAGCGGTATCATTCGCTAACAAAGGTGGCACCATGGCGTTGAAAGTCGCGTTCCAGATGGACCCGATCGGGCCGATCAACATCGATGCCGACAGCACCTTCCGCATTGCGGAAGAGGCGCAGGCCCGTGGACATGAGCTGTTCTATTACACGCCGGACATGCTGGCCTATGACCGTGGGCGCGTGACCGCCCGTGGCTGGCCGTTGCAGGTGCAGCGCGTCAAAGGCGATCATTTCCGCCTTGGTGCGCCTGCCGAACTGGACCTGCGGGCCATGGATGTTGTCTGGCTGCGGCAGGACCCGCCCTTTGATATGGGGTATATCACGACGACGCATATTCTGGACATGATCCACCCTGCCACGCTGGTGGTGAATGACCCGTTCTGGGTACGCAATTCCCCTGAAAAGCTGTTGGTGCTGAACTTTCCTGACCTGACACCGCCCACGATGATCGCGCGTGATCTGCAGACCTTGCGTGCCTTCCGCGAGGAATACGGCGATGTGATCCTGAAACCGCTCTATGGCAACGGCGGGGCCGGTGTGTTCAAGCTGTCAGCGGGTGACGCGAACCTTGCGTCGCTGCATGAATTGTTCGCAGGCATCAACCGCGAACCGCTGATCATGCAGCAATTCCTGCCTGCCGTGTCCAAGGGCGACAAGCGCATCATCCTTGTCGATGGCGACCCCGCCGGCGCGATCAACCGTGTGCCTGCCGCGGGCGAAACCCGGTCCAACATGCATGTGGGCGGGCGGCCTGAAAAGGTTGCGTTGACCGACCGTGATCGCGAAATCTGCGCCCGGATCGGGCCGGTTTTGCGCGAAAAGGGGCAGGTGTTCGTCGGCATCGACGTGATCGGCGACTGGCTGACCGAAATCAACGTGACCTCGCCCACCGGCATTCAGGAACTGGAACGGTTCGACGGCGTCAATATTGCCGAAAAGATCTGGCAGGCCATCGAAAGCCGGCGCGCGCGCGATGTGGCGTAATCACCGTGTGTAGTGCCGGAGGCCAACGGAACCCGAAACTACACCTCTTTCGCCATGGCCAGCCGATAGCCCACTGCCTCGGCCACATGGTGGCGTGCGACAGCATCTGACCCGTCCAGATCGGCGATGGTGCGTGCCACCCGCAAGATCCGGTGATAGCCGCGCGCCGACAGGCCGAATTTCTCGGCGACGCGCAGCAAGAGCGCGCGCCCTTCGGCGTCGGGCGTGGCGATCTGTTCGAGCAGATGGCCCTCGGCATCGGCATTCACCCGCGCCTGCGGATGACCTGCGAACCGCGCCGTTTGCCGTGCGCGGGCCGCCGCGATGCGGGCCGCGATCACGGCGGACCTTTCGCCCGATTGGGGCAGATCAAGATCCTGAAACGCGACCGGCGGCACCTCGATGCGCAGATCGAAACGGTCCATCAGCGGGCCGGATATGCGGCCCATATAATCTTCGCCACAGACCGGCGCGCGGGTGCAGGCGCGGGCGGGGTCGGCCAGATAGCCGCATTTGCAGGGGTTGGCGGCGGCGACCAGCATGAACCGGCAGGGATAGCGCACATGCGCATTGGCGCGCGCGACCACGACTTCGCCGGTTTCGATCGGCTGGCGCAGTGTTTCCAGCACGGTGCGCGGGAATTCGGGGAATTCGTCCATGAACAGCACGCCGTTATGCGCCAGTGAAATCTCGCCCGGTTTCGCGCCGCGCCCGCCGCCGACGATGGCTGCCATCGACGCTGTGTGGTGCGGTTCGCGGAAGGGCCGTTCGCGGTTGATCCCGCCATCATCCAGCAGCCCCGCCAGCGAATGGATCATCGAGGTTTCCAGCGCCTCTGCAGGCGACAGGGACGGCAGGATGCCTGCGATCCGCGCGGCCAACATGGATTTGCCCGACCCCGGCGCGCCGACCAACAACAGGTGATGCCGCCCCGCAGCGGCGATTTCCAGCGCGCGTTTGGCGCGTTCCTGGCCCTTTACGTCTGCGAAATCACGGCTTTGCTTGGCGGTCTGCGCCTCGCCCGGTACGGATGGCGCGATCACGCTTTGCCCGGTGAAATGCCGCACCATCGCGGCAAGACTGCGGGGCGCGATCACATTTGCTGCCCCGACCCAGGCCGCCTCTGCCCCGCAGGCAGCCGGACATAGCAGCATCCGCCCTTCGCTGGCTGCCGTCATCGCGGCAGGCAGCGCACCCACGACCGGCACCAGCGTGCCATCCAGCGATAATTCCCCAAGCGCCACGGTCTGCACCGCATCGTCGCGCGGGATGATATCCAGCGCCGCCAGCAGCGCCAGCGCGATAGGCAAGTCGAAATGCGACCCTTCCTTGGGCAGATCGGCAGGTGACAGGTTGACAGTGATCCGTTTCGACGGCAGCGCGATGGCCATCGCCGTCAGCGCCGCGCGCACCCTTTCGCGTGCTTCGGACACGGCCTTGTCCGGCAAACCGACAATCGAAAAGGCAGGCACGCCGGGGGTGACGGCGCATTGCACCTCGACCAGACGGGCCTCGATCCCTTCAAAGGCCACTGTATAGGCGATGGCGACCATGCGCTGCTCCCGCTTTTGGTTAACGGGTAGCGTGTGGCGGTTTACGAATGGTTAACGGGCCAGTCGCGGCAAGGCAGGTCCATTGGATAGGGCCAAGGATCATGGATTTCGGTCATCGCATCCTTGCGCCAATCGACAAAGGCCGGATCGCGCAGATGGGCATCGACATAGGTCTGTGCCGCAGCACTGACCGGCAGGCCATAGGTGGTGATCCGCATCGCCACAGGGGCATAGAAGACATCCGCAAGTGAATAATCCCCGAACAGCCACGGGCTGTCCGTGCCGTGCCGCGCGCGGGCCAACGCCCACAGCTCCTCGATCCGCGCCAGATCGGCCAGCACGGCGTCGGATGGGGTGAACCCGTCCCAGACATGGGCAATCATATTCGGGCATTGCCCACGCAAGGCACCAAAACCGCTGTGCATTTCGGCGCAGATCGACCGCGCCAGCGCGCGTGCCGCCGGATCGTGCGGATAAAGCGCCATATCGGGATGGCGTTCCACCAATGTCTCGGCCATGGCAAGGCTGTCGGTCAAAACAAAGCCTTCGGGTGTCGTCATCGCGGGCACGGTGCGTGCAGGCGCAATATGGGCCAGTTCCGCCGCCATGGTCCCGGCATAAAGCCCGACCATGCGGGTCTGATAGGGCAGGCCGAATTTTTCCAGCATCAGCCAGCCGCGCAAGGACCAGCTGCTGAATGTCCGGTCACCGATGTAAATTGTATATGTCATGCGCAATGAATAGCCGCCAATACTGGCGCGGCAAAGCGACATTGCGTGATCCGCCCCATCACGGCAAATGATTGACCGCGCCCAAGGTCCAGCCTGCGCCGTTGCGCGCCATCCGCGTCACCGACAGATTGTCGATCTGATGCCCCAGCGCCTGATAGGCCGTGCTGCCGGAGGCGCGCTGGATCTGGGTCATGATGACGCCCATATGCGCGACCAGCACGATATCGCGGCCTGCGAAACGCAGGGTCAGATCATCCACCGCGCGGGCGACACGGGCGCTGACGTCGTTCCAGCTTTCGCCATCCGGCGCGCGCAGATCGCCGGGCTGTTCCCAGAACCGGCGGCTCAGGTCAGGGTCACGCGCGGCGACGTCGCGCCAATCCATCCCGTCCCAGATGCCGAAATCCATCTCGCGCAGGGCGGGCATATCGGGCAGGCGGTGGCGCGCCCCGCCAATGGCATCCGCCGTGGTTGATGCGCGCTGCAGGTCAGAAGCCACGATCACCGCACCCGCGGGCAGATGGTCCGCCACGCGCCCGATCATTGCGGTATCGGACAGGTCGGCAGGCACATCGCGCCAGCCGACAAAGGATTTTTCATGCGTCGGTGCATGCCGCACCCACCAGAGCTGCGTCATTTCAAAACCAGCGGCAGGCCCGCCATCACCACGACCACGCGGTCGGCCTGACCCGCGATTGCCTGATTAAGCGCGCCCTGCGCATTGCGGAACCGCCGTGCCAGCGCATTGTCGGGAACAATCCCCTGTCCGACCTCGTTTGACACGACAACCACAGGGGCCGCGCAATCCGCCATGGCCTGCACGAAAGCGGCGCAGGCGGCCGGCACGTCTTGGTCGGCCAGCATCACATTGGTCAGCCACAGCGTGGCGCAATCCACCAGTACCGCGCTGTCGGGTCTGTGCTGCGACAAGATGGCGCCGGGGTCCAGCGGTTCCTCAACCGTGGTCCAGCCGGTGCCGCGCAGATCGCGGTGGCGGGCGACTTTGGCCGCCATTTCATCGTCAAACACCTGTGCCGTGGCGATATACAGCTTTTCCAGACCGCTGTTGACGATCAACCCTTCAGCATAGCTGGATTTGCCAGAGGCCGCGCCGCCTAGGACAAGTGTGAGGTTTGGCAATGGTGACATGAATATTCAAGTGATCCGTTTTCAGAATGCTCTCGTAACAAGGACATAAAGAAAAGTTAATCCATAGCTCGACAAACTGGGGGAAGAATAATGGCCGTTAGTGGTTTTTCCGATCAAACACTGTCACGCACCGCGATGCGCGCCGAATTGCTCGATGCTGAAACAGAATTGCGCCTTGCCTATGCCTGGCGCGACCAGCGCGACGAAGAAGCGCTGCACCGTCTGATCACCGCCTATATGCGGCTGGCGATTTCCATGGCGTCGAAATTCAAACGCTATGGCGCGCCGATGAATGATTTGATCCAAGAAGCGTCGGTCGGCCTGATGAAAGCCGCAGACAAATTCGACCCCGACCGTGGCGTGCGGTTTTCGACCTATGCGGTCTGGTGGATCAAGGCGTCTATTCAGGATTACGTCATGCGCAACTGGTCCATGGTGCGCACAGGGTCAACATCGTCGCAGAAATCGCTGTTCTTCAACATGCGCCGCGTGCAGGCCCGTCTGGAACGCGAGGCTGCGGCCGAAGGGCTGCATCTGGAAACCCATGAATTGCACGAAAAGATCGCGATCGAGGTGGGTGTGCCGCTGCATGACGTGCAGATGATGGATGGCCGCCTGTCGGGGTCCGATTTTTCGCTGAACGCAACACAGTCGATGGAAGATGAAGGGCGCGAATGGATCGACGCGCTGGAAGATGACGCACCGCAGGCCGCCGAAAAGGTCGAAAATTCGCATGACACCGACACGTTGCGCCAGTGGCTGGTCACTGCGCTGACCGCGCTGAACGACCGCGAACAATTCATCGTGCGCGAACGCAAATTGCGTGACGATCCGCGCACGCTGGAAAGCCTTGGGTCGGAACTTGGTCTGTCAAAGGAACGCGTCCGTCAGCTGGAGGCTGCGGCCTTTGGCAAGATGCGCAAAAGCCTCGAGGCGCAAAGCACCGAAGTGCAATCGTTCTTCGCCTGATACGCCACATTGTCTTTCCGGTCGGTTCCGCCCTAAGGTCCGACTGGAATTGACCGGAGAACGACAATGCTGGCGGGGCGACATATTCTGCTGATCGTGGGCGGTGGTATTGCCGCCTTTAAATCTTTGGACCTGGTGCGCCGCCTGCGCGATCAGGGCGCGCATGTGACGCCTGTGCTGACCAAGGCGGGCGCGGAATTTGTCACCCCACTCAGCCTGTCGGCACTGGCCGCGTCCAAGGTCTATCAAGACCTGTTCGACCTGACGGACGAGGCCGAAATGGGCCATATCGAATTGTCCCGCGCCGCCGATCTGGTTGTCGTGGCCCCTGCCACCGCCGATCTGATGGCGAAAATGGCGGCGGGATTGGCAAATGATCTGGCCTCGACCCTGCTTTTGGCGACGGACAAGCGCGTGTTGATTGTGCCTGCGATGAATGTGCGAATGTGGAACCACCCCGCGACCCAGCGCAATCTGGCGATCCTGCGCGGCGACGGCGTGCTGGTGGCAGGCCCGGATGACGGCGTGATGGCCTGCGGCGAATTTGGCCCCGGGCGCATGGCTGAAGTGCCGCAGATTATCGCCGCAATCAGCGCTGCGCTGGCCGATGGGCCGTTGCAGGGCAAACATATCCTTGTCACATCCGGCCCCACCCATGAACCGATTGATCCTGTGCGCTATATCGCCAACCGCTCGTCCGGCGCGCAAGGCACGGCGATTGCCCGTGCGCTGGCGGGGCTTGGCGCGGATGTGACATTCGTAACCGGCCCGGCCGATGTGCCGCCGCCTGAGGGCGTGCATGTGGTGCGCGTGCAAACCGCCGCCCAGATGCTGGCTGCGGTGCAGGCAGCCAGACCCGCCGATGCCGCCGTTTTCGCCGCCGCCGTCGCGGATTGGCGTGTCGCCAACGCAGGCCAAAGCAAGATCAAGAAAGATGCAGCCGGCCTGCCGCATCTGGCATTTGCCGAAAACCCCGACATTCTGGCGACGGTATCGCAGATGGGCGCAGGCCGGCCGCCCTTGGTCGTGGGCTTTGCCGCTGAAACCGATGATGTGATCGCCAATGCCACCGCCAAACGCCTGCGCAAAGGCTGCGACTGGATCGTGGCCAATGATGTCTCGCCCGCAACAGGCATCATGGGTGGCACCGAAAACGCCGTGACCCTGATCACCGATCAGGGTGCCGAAAGCTGGCCGCGCATGACCAAAGACGCCGTCGCCGCCCAACTGGCCCAACGCATCGCGCAGGTGATCGCATGATTAATGTGGTCTGGGACGCCGGTGCAGACCAATCGTTTGGCCTGCCCCGCTATGAAACGGCCGGGGCGGCGGGTGCCGATCTGCGCGCCAATCTGCCCGACAAGGGGGTGGTTGACCTGTCCCCCGGCGCGCGCGCCTTGATCCCCACGGGGCTGCGGATGCAGATCCCCCAAGGCTATGAGGCGCAGATCAGGCCACGCTCTGGTCTGGCACTGAAACAGGGGCTGACCCTGCTGAATGCGCCCGGCACGATCGACAGCGATTATCGCGGGCCGGTGGGGGTGATCGTGGTGAACCACGGCACCGAAGCGGTCCAGATCACCCATGGCATGCGGATCGCGCAGATGGTCGTGGCCCCCGTGGTGCAGGCGCAGTTCGTGCTGGTCGATACCCTGTCAGAAAGCCTGCGTGGCGCAGGCGGTTTCGGGTCTACCGGCACATGATTATGGTGGGCGCAATGGCGGCCGCCCTGTGGGGGATCGGCACGGTGATGAAAGCGCCCTATCACGCGCGCTGGACGATGCTGGGTATCCTGCTGGTCAGCGTGATGATGCTGCATGTGGTCCTGCCTGCGGGCCATCCGTTACGCCTGGCGACAGGGGGCGATGCACGGCTGTGGGGCTTGCTGATCGCGTTCGGGTTTATCGTCGCAGCCTATCGGCGGGGCCTTGCGCGGTTGCGCGCGCGGGTCACACCCGTTGCAGCCCCTGTGGTGCGCGCAGGCAGCTTTTCTGATACAGAGCTGAACCGCTATGCCCGCCATATCGTGCTGCGCGAAATCGGCGGGCCGGGGCAAAAGGCGTTGCGCGATGCGCGCGTGCTGGTCGTTGGGGCAGGCGGGCTGGGTGCGCCAGCCTTGCAATATCTGGCCGCCGCTGGTGTCGGCACCATAGGGGTGATCGACGATGATACGGTCGAGAATGCGAACTTGCAGCGGCAGGTGATCCATACCGACAAGAATATCGGCATGCCCAAGGTCCATTCCGCCGCCGCCGCGATGGTGGCGCAGAACCCGTTTGTGACCGTGCGGCCCTATCACCGGCGGCTGACGGCCCAGATCGCGGCCGAGCTTTGCGCCGAATACGATCTGGTGCTGGATGGCAGCGACAATTTCACGACCCGCTATCTGGTCAACGCAACCGCCGTGGCCCAAGGCATCCCGCTGATCGCCGCCGCCCTGACGCAATGGGAAGGGCAGATCAGCCTTTATGACCCCGCCCATGGCACCCCTTGCTATGCCTGTGTCTTCCCCCAAGCGCCTGATCCCGCGCTGGTCCCTTCCTGCGCCGAGGCGGGCGTGCTGGGTCCGCTGCCCGGCGTGATCGGCGCGATGATGGCGGTCGAGGCGATCAAACAGATCACGCAGGCAGGTGACGGGCTGGCCGGGCGGCTGCTGATCTATGACGCGCTTTATGCCCAGACCCGGACCATCGCGATCAAGCCGCAGCCCGATTGTCCAGTCTGCGCTGGCAAGGTTTTGACATCATCGACAGGAGTTTCGCCATGACCAACCCGCTGCTGACCGACTGGGACACGCCGTTTGGCCTGCCGCCTTTTGGCATGATCTCGGATGATGATTTCGCGCCCGCGGTGGATGCGGCTTTGGCCCTGTCCCGCACCAATATCGCGGCCATTGCAGATGATCCCGCGCTGCCCGATTTCGCCAATACCATCGCGGCGTTGGAACAGGCCGATGCCACGCTGAACCGCGTGCTGGGTGCGTTCTATAGCCTTGCAGGCGCTGACAGTAACCCCGCGCGCGAAGCGTTGCAGCGCGATTTCGCGCCCTTGCTCAGCGCCTATTCCTCCGAGATTTCGGAAAACAAGGCGCTGTTCGCGCGGATCGAGGCGCTCTGGGCCAGCCGCGACACGATCGGGCTGACCGCCGAACAACAGCGCGTCCTGATGCTGACGCGGCGTGGCTTTTTGCGCGCGGGCGCGTTGCTGGACGGGGACGCCGCCGCCCGCCTGCGCGCTGTCAAATCGCGGCTGTCGGTGCTGGGCACGCAATTCGTGCAGAACCTGCTGGCTGACGAACGCGACTGGGTGATGCCGCTGGGGCCGGATGATCTGGGCGGGCTGCCCGATTTCGTTCTGGCGACAGCCCGCGCCGCAGGGGCCGAAAAAGGCATGGACGGTCCTGTCGTGACCCTGTCGCGTTCGCTGATCGTGCCGTTCCTGCAATTCTCTGACCGGCGCGATCTGCGGCAAAAGGCGTATCGGGCTTGGGGCGCGCGCGGGGCCAATGGCGGGGCCACCGACAACCGCGCGATTGCCGCCGAAACGCTGGCGCTGCGGCAGGAACGTGCGGCGCTTTTGGGCTATGACAGTTTTGCCGATTTCAAACTGGAAACCGAAATGGCGGGCAATCCTGCCGCGGTGCGCGATCTGCTGATGCAGGTCTGGGACCCCGCCAAAGCCGCCGCCGAGGCCGATGCGGCATTGCTGGAACAGATGCTGCTTGCCGATGGGCATGCAGGCCCGTTGGAACCCTGGGACTGGCGCTATTATTCCGAAAAACGCCGCCGCGCGCTGCATGATCTGGATGAAGCGGAAATCAAACCCTACCTGCAACTCGACCGGATGATCGCCGCGGCCTTTGCCTGTGCCAACAGGCTGTTCGGGCTGGATTTCACCCCCATCGACGGCCCCGTCTACCACGCGGATGTGCGGATCTGGGAGGTGACGCGCAATGGCGCGCATGTCGCGGTTTTTATCGGCGATTATTTCGCGCGCGGATCAAAACGCTCGGGTGCGTGGTGTTCGGCGATGCGGTCGCAAAAACGGCTGGGCGGCGATACCCGCCCGCATGTCATCAACGTGTGCAATTTCGCCAAACCCGAGGCGGGCAAACCCGCGCTTTTGTCCTTTGACGACGCGCGGACGCTGTTTCATGAATTCGGCCATGCGCTGCACCAGATGCTGTCGGATGTCACCTACGAAAGCATCAGCGGCACATCCGTCGCGCGCGATTTCGTGGAACTGCCCAGCCAGCTTTATGAACATTGGCTCAGCGTCCCCACCGTGCTGTCCGAATTCGCGACCCATGCCGATACCGGTGCTGCAATGCCAGACGCCCTGCTGCAACGACTGCTGCGGGCCACGACCTATGATATGGGCTTTCAGACCGTCGAATATGTCGCCTCGGCGCTGGTCGATCTGGGGTTCCACGACGGGCCGGCCCCCGCCGATCCGATGCAACGACAGGCGGAAATCCTTGCTCACATCGGGATGCCGCGAGCCATCGGCATGCGCCACGCGACCCCGCATTTCGCGCATGTCTTTGCCGGTGACGGCTATTCCAGCGGCTATTACAGCTATATGTGGTCCGAGGTGATGGACGCCGACGCTTTCGCAGCCTTCGAGGAAGCAGGCGATCCGTTCGACGCTGCTACCGCCGCCAAGCTGGAAAAAACCGTGCTGTCGTCCGGCGGATCGGTGGATGCTGCCGATCTTTATACTGCCTTTCGTGGCCGGATGCCGGGGGTGGATGCCTTGCTCAAAGGGCGCGGTCTGGCCGCCTGACCATCTTCCGAGCCCAAATATCCCGGGGGGCCCCGGACCAGGTCCGGGGCGGGGGCAGCGCCCCCTGCACCCTTAGGGGCGTGTATCATCGGGGTGGCGTTCCACGCCGACAGGGTCTTTGTGGATCAGCACATCGGCGCTGGGGTAGGCTGCTATAATTGACCGGCGCAGGGCTGCACCAATCGCATGCGCCTGATCCAGCGTTTGTGCGCCATCCAGCTCGATATGCAGGTTCACAAAAACGCGGCTGCCTGCGACCCGCGTCTTCAGGTCGTGATGCCCGCGCACACCGTCGCAACCTTCGACGATCTGCCGGATACCTGCAATCATCGCGGGATCAGCCTGCCGGTCCATCAACGCATCCCATGCCCCTTTGCCGATACGCAACGCGCCAACCGCCAGAAAGGCCGCAGCCCCCAACGCCACGACGCTGTCGATCTCGTGCAGCCCGAACCGCGCCGCAGCCCAGAGCGCGACAATCGCCCCGATATTGGGGATCAGATCACCCATGTAATGCAGGCTGTCGGCCAGCACGACCTTGTTGCCGGTGCGCCGCGCGACATGGCGCTGCCAGCTCACCAGTCCCAGCGTCACGATGATCGAAAACACCATGACGCCGATGCCAAGTCCTTCAGATTTCGGCATGGCGGTGGTGTCGTCCAGAAGGCGCAGCACCGCCGCCACTGCGATCACGCCAGCCGACACAAGAATGAACAAAGACTGGCCCAGTGCTGCCAGATCTTCGGCCGAGGTATGGCCAAAATTATGGTCGTCATCGGCGGGTTTTGCGGCATAGGCGATAGCGGCCAGACCGCCCAGCGACATCATCAGGTCGAGCGCGCTATCCGCCAAGGTCGCGGCCACCGCCAGCGATCCGGTTTCCGCCAACGCCCAAAGCTTGGCTGCGACCAGCACAGCCGCAACCGTCACGGACAAAAGCCCGGCGGACAGGTTCAGGCGGGTGTCATGTGGCGCGCTCATGCGCGGTGCTTAGGCAATCATGGTGCCGCTGGCAATGCGCAGCGCTCAGTCGCGCAATTCTTCGAGCGTGACGCCCCAGATATCCGATTTCGGCACCCAGCCGCGATAGCCGCCCGCGTTCAGCTGGCACCAGTCGGGTTCACACTGGCCCAGCCGTCCGATCACGCCTTGTTCCAGGATGGCGTTTTCAGGTGCCGCAGGGTCGGGCAGCGTGCGCAGGGGGGTCGGGGTTTCAGTGACCAGCACAGTGCGTGCGCCTGACAGCAAAGTATAGTGAATCCACCCGCCCTGACCGTCATGGTCGATGACACGCCGCCATTGGCCATATTCCGCGACCAGTTGCAGCGGCATGTTGCGGCGCTTGAACACCCAGTCGATCCGGTGTGACAGCGACGGGCCGCGGCGCACATTCGCCTCTGCCGCGTTCAACGACACGAAACGTGGCACCGGCAGGTTGGTTTCAGGCCCGATCGCGGGGCCGTCGCTGGCCTCTTGTGCAACCGCTGCGGCACTGGCCAGCACCATGGCGCAAAGGGCCATGCGCATCACGCGGGACCACCGAACGAAACTGTTCATTTTCTGCCTTTTATGCCCGTTTCGGGCGCGCTGTTCTTGTGCTGCGCGTCCCTTTCGCGCAACCTGCCACGCAAGACCGGATTTGAAAAGCCAAGAGGGACGCACCATGCCAGGAAAGCATCTTACTGTTGTTGTCACGCGACAATTGCCGCAGCAGGTGGAAACCCGGCTGAAGGAATTGTTCGACGTGCAATTGCGCGACAATGACGCGCCGATGACGCCGGACGAACTGGTCGATGCGATGCAATCCGCCGATGTGCTGGTGCCGACGATCACCGACCAGATCGACGCGAAAATCCTGGCGCGGGCCGGCGACAAGCTCAAGCTGATCGCCAATTACGGGGCGGGCGTGGACCATGTCGATGTGGCCACCGCACGCCAGCGGGGCATCCATGTTTCTAACACGCCGGGCGTGATGACTGATGACACTGCCGATATGGTGATGGCGCTGATCCTTGGCGTTACCCGCCGCATGGGCGAGGGGATCAAGCTTGCGCAATCGGATACATGGCAGGGTTGGACCCCCACCGCGATGATGGGGGGCCGGATCAAGGGGCGGCGTCTGGGGATTCTCGGCATGGGGCGGATCGGGCAGGCGGTCGCAAAACGCGCTGCCGCCTTTGGTTTACAAGTCCATTACCACAACCGCCGCCGCCTGCGCCCCGAGGTGGAAGAGACGCTGGATGCGACCTATTGGGAAAGCCTTGACCAGATGGTCGCGCGCATGGACATCTTGTCGATCAACTGCCCGCATACGCCATCGACCTTTCATCTGATGAACGCGCGGCGGCTGAAGCTGATGAAGCCGAACGCTGTGATCGTGAACACATCGCGCGGCGAGGTGATCGACGAAAACGCCCTGACGCGGATGCTGTGCGCGGGCGAAATCGCGGGGGCGGGGCTGGATGTGTTCGAACGCGGGCATCTGATCAATCCGCGTCTGAAAGAACTGCCCAACGCGATCCTTTTGCCGCATATGGGGTCTGCCACGCTCGAAGGCCGGGTCGAGATGGGCGAGAAAGTCATCCTCAACATCAAGACCTTTGCCGATGGGCATCGCCCGCCCGATCTGGTGGTTCCGTCCATGCTCTGACCCCTTTGTCGTATTTGTGCGTAAAGCGGTCGGCTGGTTCTGTCAGCGCGGGCGCATTTCGCGCAACTTAGCGCAAAAGTGGCAATGGGGAATCGCAGCATGAAAACGCAAGTCAAAGCATTGGTTGTGGGCGGCGGCGCTGTCGGCACCTCGATTGCTTATCATCTGGCCAAGGCGGGCTGGGATGATGTCATGCTGCTGGAACGCGATGAATTGACGTCGGGGTCCACTTGGCACGCTGCGGGCCTGTTGCCTTTGTTCAACATGTCCTTTGCTACGACCCATATCCACAAATATTCGGTCGATTTCTATAAATCATTGGAGGCGGAAACCGGCCTGAACGCGGGTTTCGCCGTCGTCGGCAATTTGCGCATGGCACAGACGCAAGAACGCATGGATGAATTCATGCTTTACGCATCAACAGCCGAAACATGCGACGTGCCTTATGTCTGGATGACGCCCGACCAGATCAAGGCGAAATGGCCGTTGATCCGCACGGATGATCTGAAAGGCGCGCTTTATCACCACACCGACGGCTATATTAACCCCGCCGATGTGACGCAGGCGATGGCCAAGGGCGCGCGCCAGCGCGGGGTTGCGATTGAACGCAAATGGCAGGCCGATGCGTTCCACTGGAACGGCACGCATTGGGAAGTCACCTGCACCAAGATGGTGGAAAAGGGCGGCAACCTGGTGCCGTCTGACGAACAGATCACCATCACCGCCGAACATGTCGTCACCGCCAGCGGCAACCATGCCCAAACGACTGCGAAAAAGCTTGGCATCAAGATCCCCGCGATCCCCGTTGAACACCAGTTCATCGTGATGGACCAAGACCCCGCGCTGGTGCAGTTCCGTGCCGAAGGCAATGTCGAACATCCCGTGGTCCGCGACGCGGATGCGCAATCCTATGTGCGCGAAGAACGTGGCGGCTGGATTTTGGGCGTCTATGAAAAGAACGCGCCCGCTGTGTTCGAATATGGCGTGCCTGACAGTTTCCGCGCCGATCTGTTCCCGCTGGATCTGGAGCGGATCGAAGACCAATATATGGCGATGATCCACCGGATTCCGTCTTGCGAAAACTCTGGCCTGAAGGACGATTTCAACGGGCCGATCTGTTACACCCCCGATGGCAACCCGCTCGTTGGTCCGGCACCCGGATTGCGCAACATGTGGCTGGCCGAAGGGTTTTCCTTTGGGATCACCGCCGCTGGCGGCACCGGCTATTACCTTGCGCAGATGATGGTGCATGGCGAGGCCGAGATCGACATGGCATCGCTTGACCCCAAGCGGTACGGCAATTGGATGACCACCGAATTTGCCGCGCGCAAGAACGAAGAATGTTACGACCACGTCTATATCCTGCACCATCCGGACGAAGAACGCCCCGCCTGCCGCCCGCTGCGCACATCGCCCGCCTATGACCGCCAATCCGCGCGCGGCGCGCAATTCGGCTTTGTGAACGGCTGGGAACGGCCCAATTACTATGCCCCTGCTGGTTTCAACGACCATGACGCGCGGTCCTTCCGGCGTGGTGGCTGGTGGCAATATGCGGTGGAAGAGGCCAAGGCGATCCGCGAAGGTGTCGGCCTGATCGACGCGACCGCCTTTACCAAGCACCGGATCACGGGTGCCGGTGCCACGGCATTTCTGGACTGGTTCACAACCAACAAATTGCCGCGCATTGGCCGGATCAACCTGACCTATGCGCTGACCGCGCACGGCACGACGCGCACCGAATATACCATCGTGCGTAACGCCGAGAATGATTATTACCTCGTTTCTGCGGGCGCATGGACCGCCTATGATCAGGATTACCTGCTCAAGGCGATTGAAGACAAAGAAGCCGAATTTGGCCGCATCAACGCCCAAGACGTGACGACACAATGGGGCGTTTTCGCCATTGCTGGCCCGAAATCCCGTGATGTGCTGGCCGCGGTGATCAAGGATGCAGACCCCGCCACCGCCCTGTCGAACAAGCGTTTCCCATGGCTGTCCGCACAAAGGATCGAACTGGGCATGTGTCCGGTGAATGCGATCCGCGTCGCCTATACCGGCGAGCTTGGCTGGGAATTGCACCACCCGATCGAGATGCAGAATTATCTGTTCGATCTGCTGGAAAAGGCAGGCGCGCCACATGGCATGAAACTGGTCGGCGCGCGGGCGCAAAACTGGCTGCGGCAGGAAAAATCGTACCGCGCCTTTGGCAATGAACTGGGCCGCGATGCCACCCCGCTCGAGGCTGATCTGCCGCGTTTCGTGGACCTGTCCAAAGATTTCCACGGCAAAGACGCGCTGCTGGAAAAGGGTATCCGCAGCAAATGCGTCACCTTGCTGATCGACGGGCCAAGCGATGCTGACCCATGGGGCCGCGAGGCATTGTATCACGGCGACACCCGTGTCGGGCGTCTGACCTCGGGCGGCTATTCGGTGGCTTTCGGCAAATCCATCGGCATGGGCTATGTCAAACCCGAAATGGCGGTTGTCGGCACCAAGCTACAGGTCAAGATGCTGGACCAATTGTGGCCTGCCGAGATTGTCGAAGACAGCCCCTATGACCCGCAGAATGCCAAGATCCGTATCGACGGCTAGCGCCTGCGCCGCAGCGCGATCCACCTGCGGCCCCGTATCAAAAGACGCGAGACGGGGCCTTGCAGGATAGGCAGGTCGATGGCCAGCAACAGCAGCCCGACAGGGATCATCCACAGGCCCAGGACCGGCAAAACGGCCAGCAGGCCAGCGATCACGAACAAAAGGCCGAATACGACGCGAAAGACCATCCAGCCCGGCTGACCCAATCGCTTCATCCCCGGGACGCGGAGCGCGATCTTGCGATACTGCCGGTCGAATCTGGCCTTGATATGGTGGTCTTTGCGCTGCATCGAGTGCAGTTATATCGGCGCTTTACGCTTTGTAAGGGCGCGATGCTGCGCCTTGTGCAAAAAATCAGCGGAACCGCGCAGGTAGCAGCGCCGCCACCATTTCAGCGCCAATTTCGAGCGGCTTTCCGCCGACAAGATCGGCCAGGAACTGGCTGGCTCCGGGTGCAGATTGCATGCCGTAGCCACCTTGGCCCGCGCACCAGATGAAACCGGGATGCGCGGGGTCCGGCCCCAGCACAAGGTTGCGATCCGGCGAAAACGTGCGCAGCCCCGCCCATGACGCCAGCAGACGGGTCACGGGCGTGGTGACGTTTTGTGCATAACGCGCCAGCCCTTCGGCCAGCACCATGTCATCGGCATAGGCGTCATGGGGGTCTGTGGGGTCTTCCTCGGCGGGGGACACGATCAGCGCGCCGGCATCTGGTTTGGCATACCAGCCTTCGCCTGCGCCAAAGACCATCGGCCAAGCGCGCAGGTCATGCCCGTCAGGCGCGGGAATCCGCGCCATCGACCGGCGCAGGGGTTGGAACCCCAAAGGGGCCACCCCCGCCATGGCGGCGATCACATCGACCCATGCGCCAGCGGCATTAACCAGTTGGCGCGCTGCATAGTCCCCAGCCTTGGTGCTGACAGCCCAGCCTTGCGCGGTGCGACTGATCGCCGTCACCTCGGCCTTGGTGATGATCTGCGCGCCATTGCCGCGCGCGGTTTTCGCGAATGTCTGGATCAACCTGTCGGTGTCGATATCCCATGCCCCCGGATCATAGGCCGCACGATCGACATGGGCGGGGTTCAGCACAGGGATCAGCGCCAAGGCCTCATCCATCGTGATCTCGGCCATCTGCATCGCCTGCACGTCGGCTGCGAACAGATCAGCCTCGCCCTTGCTGCCGACCAGCATCAACCCGCGCGGCGACAGCACATCGGCGCTGCGATGAAAATCAAGACTGGCGCGGTTCAGCGCGACTGTCGACGGCTTGCCGTAATGTTGCTCGAACAAGGCGGCAGAGCGGCCAGAGGCGTGATAGGCCAGCGCGTCTTCGCGTTCCAGCAGCGTGACGCTGCCCAAGGCCGACAGGCGCGCTGCGGCGGAAATGCCGGCGATCCCACCGCCGATGATCAGGAAATCATTCATGCCTCTTCCAGCCGGTCAGTGGCCGGTGGCGGCGCAGGGCTGAGCGCTGTGATCTGTGCATAGATATCTGCCGACATTGTGAAATCCGCTGCCGCCAGCGACGGGCGCAATTGCGCCAATGACCGGGCCGAGATGATGGGCGATGGCCGTGTCGCATGGGTCATGACCCATGCCACGGCGAGCGTGGCGGGGTCGGTGCTTGCATCGCGGGCCAAGGCGGTCAGGCGCGCGGCCACATCATGCATCCAGCCCTGACCATACCGCACCGCATAGCGCGGATCATCGGTCAGCCGCCCGGTGCCGCCGCTGGCATATTTGCCGGTCAGCAACCCGCCACCCAAAGGCGAATAGGGCACCAGCGCGATGCCCTGATCCTGCGCCATTGGGAAAATCTCGACCTCGGCCTGTCGTTTGACCAAGGAATACATCGGCTGCATCACATCGATCCGGGTGCCAAGATCGCGCGCCACGGCTTGCGCTTTCATCACCTGCCAGGCGGCGTAATTGGACACGCCGATATGCCGGATCGCACCGCGCGCTTGCAGCTCTGCCATGGTGGCAAAGGTTTCTTGCAGCGGCGTGTCATCGTCAAACCGGTGCAGATACAGCAGATCAACCTGATCGCGTTGCAACTGGCTGCGGCAGATGTCGAATTGCGCCAGAATATTGGCCCGCCCCGCCCCGCCGGTATAGCCGACCTTGGTCGCCAGATAGATCTTGTCGTGCTCATGCTTGATCAGCTGGCCAAGGATCTTTTCGGCTGCCCCATCGGTATAGCGCACGGCGGTGTCGAAATGGGTGATACCGGCGGCACGCGCGGCGTCATACATGGCGGCACTTTCGGCCGCATCGGCCTTGCCGCCAAATTGCATTGTGCCGAAGGTCAGGCGGGAAACGGGCGTGCCGTCTTGTGTGGTCAGCTGTGTCATGCCGGCAATCTGGCACGGCGCTGGGCCGATGAAAAGCGGCGGCGCAGCTAAATTTCGACCCCCGCACCTGTTGCAAAGCCGGTTTGTGAGCATGGCGTTGGCCCTGACGGGGTTTGCATGACGGGGTTTACGTCGGGGGGTTTACATTTTGCCGCCCAGCCTGCTTGTTGCGGCAAGGTAATGGGGCCGATAAGGGGCGCAAACTTGCACGGCTTTCCGGTGGCAAAGGCAGGACAGGTGATCGGGCTGCTCGGCGGGTCGTTTGATCCGGCGCATCACGGCCATGTGCATATCACCAAGGCCGCGCTGACGCGGTTCGGGCTGGACAAGGTCTGGTGGCTGGTCAGCCCCGGCAATCCGCTGAAACGCAACGGGCCTGCGCCGCTGTCCCAGCGCATGCAGGCGGCACAAGCCCTGATGCGACACCCCCGCGTGACTATCACCGACATAGAGGCCCAGCTTGGCACCCGCCATACCGCGCAAACGCTGGTGGCCTTGCGCAGGCATTATCCGGGGGTGCGGTTCGTCTGGCTGATGGGGGCCGACAATCTGGCGCAATTGCACCGTTGGCAGGATTGGCGCTGGATCATGGACAACGTGCCGGTCGGCGTGATCGCGCGGCCCGATGACCGGATTTCGGCGCGCCTGTCAAAAGCAGCGCGGATCTATGGTGCCGCCCAATTGCCCGACAGGGCCAGTCATCGTCTGGGGCGGGCGCAAGCCCCTGCGTGGTCATTCATCAACCTGCCGATGTCGCATCAATCGTCCTCGGCGATCCGCGCGCGGGGCGAATGGTGATGCGACCGACGCGGCGGCAGATGCTGGCAGGGCTTGGCGCGACCCTTGCGACCGGCGCTTATGCCGAAGCGCCGCTGCGGTCCTACCGTCCCATCGCCCGGGTATCGCCGCGCGCTGCGCTGGACAGCATTGTCGCCCGTGCGGGGATCAGCGGGCAGGTCGGCGTGGCGCTGGGTGATCCGGCCACGGGGGAGGTGCTGGAAACATATAACGCCGCCGCGCCGCTGCCACCGGCCAGCGTGACAAAGGCGGTCACGGCGCTTTACGCGCTCGAAACTCTGGGGCCGGATCACAGGTTCACGACACGCGTTCTTGCTCAAGGCACGCTACAGGGCGGTATTTTAGATGGTCATTTGATCCTTGCAGGTGGTGGTGATCCAAATCTGGACACGGATGAGATGGCCCGACTGGTCGATGCCACCTATGCGGCCGGCCTGCGCGAGGTCAGGGGTGATTTTCTGGTCTGGGATGGCGCTTTGCCCTCGCTTGACCAGATCGACCCCGCGCAACTGCCGCATGTTGGCTATAACCCGGCACTTGGCGGGCTGAACCTGAATTACAACCGCGTGCATTTTGAATGGCGGCGGCAAGGGCAGAACTTTGTCACTGCGATGGACGCGCGCAGCGACACCCAGCGTCCGCCTGTCACCATCGCGCGGATGCGGGTCGTGGACCGTGATCAGCCGGTATTCACCCATGCGCGTGACGGCGATGTCGATGACTGGACTGTGGCACGCTCTGCGCTGAACGCCGAAGGATCGCGCTGGCTGCCGGTGCGCGCCCCCGCGCTTTACGCAGCCGAGGTCTTTGCGGTTTTCGCGCGCAGCAAGGGCATCATGCTTGGCCACCCCCGCGTCATCCCCGCGCTGCCGCAGGCGGTGGAACTGGCGCGCCACGACGGCCAGCCGCTGGCGGGGGTTTTGGCGCAGATGATGCGCTATTCCACCAATATCACCGCCGAGGCGCTGGGGCTGACCGCCACCGCGCGGATCGCAGGGCAGGTCCGTGGTCTGCGGATATCGGCGCAGGATATGGCGCGCTGGGCAGGCATGCGCGCGCCGGGCATTGCGCCGCAATTCGCGGATCATTCCGGCCTTGGCGATGCGTCACAGATCAGCGCCGCCGATATGGTCGCTTTCCTGCAAGCCCGCGATGTGCAAGCACAGTTGCGTCCGCTGATGCGCGACATCAGGCTGGTGGACCAGAACCAGACGGCGATCAGCGCGGGGCAGGTGGATGTACAGGCCAAGACCGGCACGCTGAACTTTGTCAGCGCCTTGGCGGGATATCTGCGCAGCGCGGGCGGGCGCGACCTGAGCTTTGCGATCTTCGCCGCCGATCTGGAGGCACGCGACCGTGGCAAGGCGCTGGGCGAGGAAATCCCGCCCGGCGCGCGCCGCTGGAACGCGCAGGCGCGCCGCCTGCAACAGGATATCGTGCAGCAATGGGCATTGCGGGCCTATTAGGTCTTTGGCATCTTCCGAGCGCAAAGATCCCCGCCGGAGGCCAGAATCTTTTTTTAAACTCTGTCTTTGCTTTACACGGTCATGTGCCGCGCCCGCGCACCACGCTCGATCGCAGCCGCATAAAGCCGGTCAAGATCCAGCTCCTCGCGGATTTCTTCGAGCATCCGCGCCTCTTGCCCTGCAATCTGGCCATCGGCGGCGGCTACATCGCATGACAATGCATAGGCGGTCTCGAACAGGCGGGTGGGCAGGGCATCGCGGATCAGGCCAAACAAGGCTTCTAGCCCGTCTTCGGGTTCCAGCAGATCGAAGACAAGCTGCGACATCTGCGGCACGCGTTCCACGTCATAGCCCGCGAACACCGGCAGGTTGTTGATCGCATTGCTGATCTTGACCAGTTCGGATGTGCGGATGTTGCCATCCGCGGCGGAAACGCTGATCATCAGAACGACCAGCGCGTCCTGAGCAGTCAATGGGCCGGCGTCTGACATGGTCTATCCTTTTTGATACCTGTCCCATTTATTGACGCCCTGTCCGTCTCGCAATAGGGAGTGTGCGTGCGGGCGCCATTTGGGGCGCCGCCTTTGACTGCGAGCAAGATTATGACCAACCTGCGTGACGCTGCGATGACATCCAAGGCCTGGCCCTTTGAAGAAGCGCGCGCCTTGCTCAAACGCTACGAGGATGCACCGCCCGAAAAGGGCTATGTGCTGTTCGAAACTGGCTATGGCCCGTCCGGCCTGCCGCATATCGGCACCTTTGGCGAAGTGTTGCGCACCACGATGATCCGCCGCGCCTTTGCGGTGATTTCCGACATCCCCACCCGCCTGATCTGTTTTTCCGACGATCTGGACGGGATGCGCAAGGTGCCGGGCAATGTACCCCAGCAGGACATGCTAAAGGAACATATGCACAAGCCGCTGACATCGGTGCCCGACCCGTTTGGCGCATATGAAAGTTTCGGCCATTACAACAACGCGATGCTGCGCCGTTTCCTTGATACCTTCGGGTTCGAGTATGAATTCTATTCGGCGCGCGAATTTTATCGCACCGGCCAGTTCGATGAAATCCTGCTGCGGGCCGCTGAACGCTATGATGCGCTGATGGCGGTGATGCTGAAATCCCTGCGCGAGGAACGGCAGGAAACCTATTCGATCTTTCTGCCGATCCACCCTGAAACCGGTCGCGTGCTGTACGTCCCGATGAAGAACGTCGATGCCGTGCGCGGCGAGGTGACGTTCGACGATGAGGATGGCCGCGAATGGACCCTGCCGGTCACGGGCGGCAATGTAAAACTGCAATGGAAGCCCGATTTTGGCGCGCGCTGGGCCGCGCTCGACGTTGATTTCGAGATGTATGGCAAGGAACATGCCACCAACACCGCGATCTATGACCGGATTTGCGAAATTCTGGGCGGGCGCAAGCCGAACCATTTTTCCTATGAATTGTTTTTGGACGAGAACGGCCAGAAGATTTCCAAATCATCCGGCAACGGGATTTCGATTGACGAATGGCTGACCTATGCGGCGACGGAATCGCTCAGCTATTTCATGTATCAAAAGCCAAAAACCGCCAAGCGGATGCATTTCGACGTGATCCCCAAGGCGGTGGACGAATACCACCAGCAATTGCGCGCCTATGCCGATCAGGACGATGCGGGCCGCGTGAACAATCCGGTGTTCCATATCCACGGCGGCGACGTGCCGGTGTCCGACATGGTGGTGCCGTTTGCGATGCTGCTGAACCTTGCATCCGTATCAGGGGCCGAGGACAAGGATACGCTGTGGGGCTTTATCCGCCGTTATGCCCCCGATGCGTCCGCCGAAAAGAACCCCCAGATGGATCAGGCAGCAGGGTTTGCGGTGCGCTATTACAATGATTTTGTGAAGCCCGCCAAAACCTATCGCGCGCCCAGTGATCAGGAACGTGCGGCGTTGCAGGATCTGGCGGCGCGGCTGCGGGTCTGGGATGGCGGGCTTGATGCCGAAGCCCTGCAGACCATGGTCTTCGCTGTCGGCAACGACCACGGGTTCGATCCGTTGCGCAATTGGTTCACCGCCCTTTACGAGGTGCTGCTGGGTGCCTCGCAAGGCCCGCGGTTTGGTGGGTTCATCGCGCTTTACGGTGTGGATGAAACCGTCGCCCTGATCGAGGCCCAGCTGTCCGCCGAGGTCTGAATTTCCGCTGCGCGCAAACGCTCCGCGGGGGATATTTGGGCTCGGAAGATGGGGGGCGCGAAAATGAACTGATTGGCCTTTGGCTGCGTATCAAAGACGAAGATTGCGCGCGGAGAGGCTGATGAAGGGCATTTTTGTATTCATTGTGGGTTTTTGGCTATCGGCCACGGCCCTTGTCGCACAGGATAATGCGGCCATCACCGGCGTGATCGGTGACCAGTTGCAGGCCTTCAACGACCGCGATGTTGCGGCGGCCTGGTCCTATGCCAGCCCCAATATCAAGCGCCTGTTCGGCAATGAGGGCAATTTCGCCGCGATGGTCCAGCAAGGCTATCCGATGGTCTGGGACAATGCCGATGTGCGGTTTCTGGACCTGCGCGATGTGGCGGGGTTTGTCTGGCAAAAGGTGATGATCCGCGATGCGCAGGGCGCGCTGCATCTGCTGGATTACCAGATGATTGAAACGGCTGATGGCTGGCAGATCAATGGTGTGACGCTGTTGCCTGCACCCGATGTCGGGGCCTGAGGCGCCCGTTGCGCGGCCCAGCGTAACGGTGGTGTCAGCCGGTCTTTAACTCTCTGGGATATCCTGTCGGCAGTTGCGCAGCACAGCCTTTGGGGATCATCCATGAACAAAGCCATCACCGACGCTATCGTTTTCAACCCTTTGCCATTTGCGGCGGGCCTTGGGGTCTGGTCCAGCGGCGATGGCACGCCGGGGTCCGATACCTATGCCGTCAGCGGGTCGGGGGTGTTTGTCGCTGCCGATCAGGATTTCGCGGGCTGTCTGGAAGTACTGAAAGTCGGGCCAATCACGCGCCTGCGCTATATGGGCCAAACGCCGGTTCTGCCCGGCTGCTATCTGCGTGTGACCGCGCGGGTCAAGGCGGTGGCGGGGCCTTTGCCCGCCGTGCGCATCGCCGGTTGGGCCGGCCGCGCCAATGGCACCGCCTTGACCGGCGTGCCCACGACCGGCCCCGCCACGCAGCTGACCGCCTATGGCGCGGTCGTCACGATCAGCGCGATCATCGCCACTGCCGCGCGCACCGGGGTTGATCTGGTCTGGACCGGGGCGGATTACGGCCATCTGGGGCTGGACCTGACCGGCCCTGTCGGCGGGCTGGTGCGCATCGACGATATCACGATCGAGGATGTCAGCGCCGTGTTCACGCGTGATCTGGTCAGTCTTGTCGATGTGCGCGATTTCGGTGCCAAGGGGGACGGCATGACGGACGATTCCGCCGCTTTCATCGCTGCTGATACGGCGGCGAACGGGCGGACGGTGATGGTGCCTGCGGGCGATTACCTGTTGGCGGGCCATGTGACGATGCAGAACAACACCCGTTTCGAAGGCCGGATTGTGCAAGCGGCCGAACACCGGTTCATTTTGCAAAAAGGGTACGATTACGACGCCTATCTTGATGCGTTCAAGGATGAGGAGACGGCGTTCAAGAAAGCCTATCAGGCGCTGATCAATTTTGCCGATCACGACTCGCTGGACCTGTGCGGGCGGCGCATCCTGCTGACCGCGCCCGTCGATATGCAGGCCTGTGACCCCGCGCGGCTGCGGTTCGAGACCCGCCGTGTGATCCGCAACGGTCAGTTCCAGCCCGATGACAGCGCCGCATGGGATACAGCCGTGGTCACATCGCAGGCCAGCTATGCGGCGGCCAATAACAGGCAGCTGACCAATGTGACCGGGATCGCCAATATCGCGGTGGGGTCACTGGTCACCGGGGCCGGTGTCGGGCGCGAGATCTATGTGATGGCGGTGGATGTCGCGCAAGCGCGTCTGACGCTGAGCAATCCGCTTTATGATGCCGAAGGCACGCAGGTTTTTACCTTTACCCGTTTCAGATACATGCTGGATTTTTCCGGCTATGAAAAACTGAGTCAGTTGATCCTGTCCGATATCGAATTCCAGGGGCGCGGTATCGCCAGCGGGATCATGATGGCCCCCGATGGCGTGACCTTTCACATCCGCGATAGTTTCATCAACCGGCCCCGCGACCGTGGCGTGACATCGCCCGGCTATGGCTGTCAGGGGTTGATGATTGACCGCTGCCAGTTCATTTCGGACGAACAATCCGTGCCGGTCGCCGCCCGCGTCAGCATCGGGTTCAATGCCAATGCAAATGACGTCAAGATCCGCGATAACCGCACCAGCCGGTTTTTGCATTTCTGCGTGCTGGCGGGGTCGGGCAACCTGATCACGGCAAACCACTGGTTTCATGGCGATGACGAGCCGGGCAGCGTGCGCAAGGGCGGCATCGTGCTGACCCTGCCCAATCCGAAAAGCATTTTCACTGGCAATTACTGTGACAACAATTTCATCGAATGGACCAATGAACATACCAGCAGCCCTGCGCTGGGCGCGCAGTTTTCTTTTGGCGGGCTGACGATCACGGGCAATATGTTCACCACCAATGACGTGGCCCCCTGGTTCAATTTCATCGTGATCAAACCTTATGGGCCGGGACATTTCATCAACGGGTTCGCTGTTGTGGGCAATGTGTTCCGCGCGATCAATGGGCGCATCGACCGGGTCGAGATGGTGGATACCACCTTTGCCGATCTGGATTTCAGCCGCACCCGCAGTTTTGAATTCAGCGCCAACACCTTCCACAACGTCGATTTTCCCGTCGCAAACCCCGCCGTGCTGGCCCATAGCCAGACGACCGCCGCCACCACTTGGGTGATGGATACAGGTCAGGCCTTGCCCTTTGGCGGGCGCGCACGCCATGTCGATTTTGTGATGCCCAGCGGCGCAATCACCACTGCGGCCAATGCCACGATCCGCGAGCTGCCCTGGGCCGAGGGCGAGCGTGGCACCAACCAGCGATCCGTTCATCTGAACTGGAGCGTGCCGGTGCGTGGGGCTGTCCGTTATCAGGTGCGGATGGACAGGACGGGCTGATTTCCGGGTATGTTGCCTGAATTTTAGGCAGGTGACCGCAAGATCGCATGTTTCTGCGCGATATTCTTGCGCCAAAGCTGGTCCTGCGCCGTTGATCCTTGGCACAAGGGGCCAAGGAAAGGCGGCACATGACCTATAGCGCACAGATCGATACGGACCGCGCCGTGCCTTTGCAGCCCCGTGCGCAAGGTGCCTTGTGTCTTGTGGCCAAGCGCCGTGGCGCGCAAAGCGTGATTGCCGATCTGCGTCAACAAGGCGCCCTGAAGGCGTTGTTTCCGCGCAGCTATGGCCGCACGCTCGATGCGGTGTTTTTGAATACGGCGGGCGGATTGACCGGTGGCGACCGGATGGCGCTGGACGTGGTGGCAGGTCCGGGCGCGCATGTCGTGCTGTCCTCGCAGGCGGCGGAACGCGGCTATGCAGCACTTGACGGTCATGTCGCGCGCGTCGATGTCACCTTGCAGGTGGCGCAGGGCGCGCGGATCGACTGGCTGCCGCAGGAAACCATTCTTTTCGATGCGGCAGCCCTTGACCGGCGCATGAGCGTCGATCTGGCGGGGTCTGCGCAATGCTTGATCGTGGAACCGGTGATCTTTGGCCGTGTCGCGATGGGCGAGGTCGTCCATTCCCTGCATCTGCGCGACCAATGGCGCATAAGGCGTGATGGCGTGCTGGTCTTTGCCGATGCGATCCGCCTGATCGGCGATGCCGATGCCCTGCTGGCACGCGCGGCTATCGCGGGCGGCGCAGGGGCGATGGCGACGCTGTTGCTGGCAGCACCGCAGGCGGCGGCGCTGGCTGGCATGCTTGAGCTGCCCGATGCCGCCGGTGCGAGCCTTTTGGCCGATGACCTGCTGCTGATCCGGCTTTTGGCGACGGATGGTTTTACCCTGCGTCGCGACCTTATCCCTTTGATCGAGGCGCTGTCGTCGGCGCCGATCCCCCGTGTCTGGAGATTGTGACCCATGCAACTGACCCCGCGTGAAAAAGATAAATTGCTGATCGCGATGGCTGCCGAGGTGGCGCGTAAGCGGCTCGCCCGTGGTGTGAAGCTGAATTATCCCGAAGCGATTGCCCTGATCACCGATGCCGTGGTCGAAGGCGCGCGCGATGGCCGGTCGGTTGCGGATATGATGCAGGCGGGTGCGCATATCATCACCCGCGAGCAGGTGATGGACGGGATCGCAGAGATGATCCCCGAGGTGCAGGTCGAGGCGACCTTTCCGGATGGCACCAAGCTGGTGACGGTGCATGATCCGATCCGTTGAAAAGAAGATGAGTATTTTTGGAAATAAGAAGTTGGGGGTCGTGCGATGAGACCGGGTGAAGTGATTGTGGGGTCAGGCGATCTGACGCTGAATGCCGGGGCAAAGGTGCTGGTGATGCAGGTGGCCAATACAGGCGACAGGCCGGTGCAGGTGGGGTCGCATTTCCATTTTGCCGAAACCAATCCGGCGCTGGATTTTGACCGCGTGGCCGCGCGCGGCATGCGGCTCGATATCGCCGCTGGCACGGCTGTGCGGTTCGAGCCGGGGCAAAGGCGCGATGTCAACCTGATCCCGCTTGGTGGGGCGCGGCGTGTGTTTGGGTTCAATCAAGCTGTGATGGGGGATTTGTAGGATGCCAGCAACGATCAACCGCCGCGATTATGCGGCCATGTTCGGCCCCACTGTGGGCGACAAGGTGCGGCTTGCCGATACGGAATTGTTCATCGAGGTCGAGCGCGATCTGACTGCTGAACTTGTCGGGCGCGCCACGACGGGCGGCACCGGCCCCAATGCGCTGTATTACGGCGAAGAGGTGAAATTCGGCGGCGGCAAGGTGATCCGCGACGGGATGGGGCAGTCTCAGGTCACGCGGGCGGCGGGGGCGGTGGATACGGTCATCACCAATGCGCTGATCGTGGACTGGACCGGCATCATCAAGGCGGATGTCGGCCTTAAAGACGGGCGCATTGTGGCCATCGGCAAGGCGGGCAATCCTGATACCCAGCCGGGCGTGAACATCATCATCGGACCGGGGACAGAGGCGATTGCCGGTGAGGGCCGGATTTTGACCGCAGGCGGGATCGACAGCCATATCCATTTCATCTGCCCGCAGCAGATTGACGATGCGCTGTATTCCGGCCTGACCACCATGATCGGCGGCGGCACTGGCCCTGCGCATGGCACGCTGGCCACGACCTGCACGCCTGGCCCTTGGCATTTGGGGCGGATGTTGCAGGCGGCGGATGCGTTTCCGATGAACCTTGCCTTTGCGGGCAAGGGCAATGCCAGCCTGCCTGCCGCGCTGGAAGAGCAGGTGCTGGCGGGTGCGTCTTGTCTGAAACTGCACGAGGATTGGGGCACGACCCCCGCGGCGATTGATTGCTGTTTGTCGGTCGCTGACGCGTGGGATGTGCAGGTGATGATCCATACCGACACGCTGAACGAGGCGGGATTTGTAGAGAATACCGTTGCTGCCCTGAAAGGCCGCACCATCCATGCCTTCCACACCGAAGGTGCGGGGGGTGGCCATGCGCCGGATATTATCAAAATCTGCGGCCAGCCCAATGTGCTGCCCTCATCCACGAACCCGACACGGCCCTTTACCGTCAACACGATTGACGAGCATCTGGACATGTTGATGGTCTGCCATCATCTGGACAAATCCATCCCCGAGGATGTGGCCTTTGCCGAAAGCCGCATCCGGCGCGAGACGATTGCGGCGGAAGATATCTTGCACGACATGGGCGCGTTTTCGATTATCGCATCCGATAGTCAGGCGATGGGCCGCGTGGGCGAGGTGATTATCCGCACATGGCAGACCGCCCATAAGATGAAGGTCCAGCGCGGGCAATTGGCCGAAGAAACCGGCGATAACGACAATCTGCGCGTGCGCCGCTATATTGCCAAATACACGATCAACCCGGCGATTGCGCATGGGATTTCCGCCCATGTCGGATCAATCGAGGTCGGCAAGCGCGCCGATCTGGTGTTGTGGAACCCTGCGTTTTTCGGGGTCAAGCCCGAGATGATCTTGATGGGCGGCACGATTGTTGCGGCCCAGATGGGTGATCCCAATGCGTCGATCCCCACGCCGCAGCCGGTCTATACACGGCCCATGTTCGGCGCCTATGGCCGGTCGGTCGAACATTCTGCCGTCACTTTTGTCAGTGCGGCGGCGCAGGATGCGGGGATCAGGGGCAGCTTGGGGCTGGCGAAACAGACCTTGCCTGTCGTCAACACCCGCAACATTGGCAAAAAGGATCTGAAACTGAACACCGCCATGCCGCATGTCGAGGTGAACCCCGAAACCTATGAGGTGCGCGCCGATGGCGTGCTTTTGACCTGCGCACCGGCAGAGGTGTTGCCGATGGCGCAACGCTATTTCCTGTTTTGATCATGATGCTGCATTGCAGAAAACGCATAGTGGCTTTGCGCAATGCGCGGTTGTTGGCACCGCGCACAGGGCCTAACTTGGGCGCAGGGGGGAAAGATAACCGCATTATAGAGGTGCAACATGGCTTTCCACACAGATACGATCCTGATCTCCAACCACGACATACTGACCCGCTTTGTGACGACGCCGCTGCGCGCGCTGGGGCGGTTCATCATCAAGGTGTCGGAGGCAACCGCGCAAGCGCGTCTTTTGCACGAGCTCAACAACATGTCCGATGCCCAGCTGGAGGCCTGGGGCATGACCCGCGCCGAAGCCACGGCAAAGTTTCTCAGCATCCGCAGCTGACGATGGTGTTGGGGTGCGCGCCATGACGGCACGCGCCCTGCAAACACATGCCCATGCGCATGGGCCGGTGGCGGATCATGTCAGCCTGACCTATGACGCGCGGATCTTGCGCCGCAAACGGTTGGTCACGGATCATGGCGAACCGTTTGTGGTTGATCTGCCGCAGACGACATCGGTTGATGCAGGGCATGTGTTCGTGCTGGACGATGGTCGCCAGATCGCCGTTATCGCCGCAGACGAGGCGCTGATGCGCGTCACCGGCGACTTGGTCCGTCTGGCCTGGCACATCGGCAACCGCCATGCGCCCTGCGCGATCCTGCCTGACGCGCTGGTCGTGCAGCGCGAAAAGGTGATGCGCGCGATGCTGGAACAGCTGGGCGCGACAGTCACCGATGTCGATGGACCCTTCACACCCGAAGGCGGGGCTTATGGCCACGGGCGCACCATGGGTCATGATCACGGCCATTCCCATGCATGACGCGCAGTTTCTGACGTTGGCACAATGGCTGTCGCCGGCCTATCCGGTGGGGGCCTTTGCGTGGTCGCACGGGTTGGAACGGACCATCGGGCGCGGCGATCTGCACGATGCGCAGGGTTTGGCGGACTGGCTGTCGGATGTGCTGGACCATGGGGCAGGGCGCAGCGATGCGATCCTGCTGTGCGCGGCGCATGGCGCGGATGATGTGGCCCCCGTGGCAGACCTCGCCGCTGTGCTGGCCCCCAGCCGCGAACGCCGGATGGAAACGTTACAACAAGGGGCAGCTTTTGCCGCGACGACGCGGGCTGTCTGGGGGCTTGATCTGCCAGATATGGCCTATCCTGTGGCGGTGGGGCGCGCGGCGCGGCTGATGGACCTGCCCGTGCAGCCGGTCGCACAGCTTTGGCTGCAAAGCTTTGCCAGCAATCTGGTGCAGGCCGCACAGCGCCTGATGCCGCTGGGCCAGACGCAGGCACAGCAGATAGTGGCGGGTCTTGCCCCTCTGTGCATTCGCATCGGGGCCGAGGCGACCCGCGCCAGCCTTGACGATATCGGCAGCGCGACCTTTGCCGTCGATACGGCGGCGATGCAGCATAACACGCAATACAGCCGGATTTTCCGGTCATGACGAAAGCTCACCCCATGTCCCCTCACGGCCCTTTGCGTATCGGTATCGGCGGCCCTGTCGGCGCAGGCAAAACTACGCTGACCGCGGCCCTTGCACGCGCGCTGAAAGACGAGTTGAGCCTTTGCGTCATCACCAACGACATCTACACTCAGGAAGATGCCGAAGCCCTGATGCGGATGCAGATCCTGCCCGCCGACCGGGTGATGGGTGTCGAAACCGGGGGCTGCCCGCATACCGCGATCCGCGAGGATGCGTCGATCAATCTGGCCGCCGTGGCTGAAATGCGCGCGCGGCACCCCGATCTGGACCTGATCCTGATCGAAAGCGGCGGTGACAACCTGTCGGCCACCTATAGTCCCGAACTGGCCGACCTGACGATCTATGTGATCGACACGGCGGCAGGCGAAGACATCCCGCGCAAGGGTGGCCCCGCCATCACGCGGTCCGATATTCTGGTCGTCAACAAAACCGATCTCGCGCCCTATGTCGGCGCATCGCTTGATGTGATGGCAACAGATGCCGCACGGATGCGTGGCACGCTGCCGGTGGTTTTCGCCAGCCTGAAACATGGCAAGGGCGTCGATGATGTGGTGGCCCTGATCCGCAATCTTGGCGGGCTATAGCGCCAGCCTTGCCCATCTTCCGAGCCTAAATATCCCCCGCGGAGCGTTCCCCTGCGCAGCAGGGGAAAATCAACGCCGGCCCAGTTTGCCGAACTCGCTGTCCAGCAAGGCGCGCAGTTTCTTGGCCCCGCCGCGCAAGGCGGCTTCGACATTGGTGTCGCTGTGGGTGACGGTCTGGGGCTGCATCCCTTCGGGGCGGCCTTCGATGGTGCAGCGGATATCGTCCGATCCGCCTTTGGCGGCATTCACATCGACGATATGCACCTCGACACGGGTCAGGCGGCTGGTCAGATGGCCCAATGCGCCGGTGACGATGGTTTGCGCCACTTCGGCCAGACGTTCGTCACCCTGGATGGTGGAATCGGTGTTCAGCTGGAATTGCATGTCAGTCCTTTCAATGTCTCTTTTGACCTAAGCAGTGAACGCGGCATTACAATCCCGGTGCCGGTGGGGCGGATCGCGCCATCGCGCGCGGCACTTGCGGGATGATGGTCCAAGGTGTATCTGAAACGCCATGAAACCGGTATTTGACATGGATGATCGCGCACGCCTGCCTTGGCGGTTCTTTGGCGCGACTTGCACGATCCTCGCACGGGGCTGACGCCCCCCGTTTCCGCACGCCTGCCAACATCTGAATTTTGATACGGGAGAGGACAATGTCCCCCAAAACGCTTTATGATAAAATCTGGGATGCGCATGTCGCGCATGAGGCCGAAGACGGCACCTGCCTGCTGTATATCGACCGCCATCTGGTCCACGAAGTCACCAGCCCGCAAGCCTTTGAAGGGCTGCGTCTGGCCGGTCGCAAGGTTCATGCCCCCGACAAGACTATCGCCGTGCCGGACCATAACGTGCCGACCACGCTGGACCGTGCCAATGGCGGCATGAACGAGGAATCGCGTATCCAGGTCGCGGCGCTGGACACCAATGCCAAGGATTTCGGGATCCATTACTACCCGGTGTCCGACGTGCGCCAAGGCATCGTGCATATCGTCGGCCCCGAACAGGGCTGGACCTTGCCCGGCATGACCGTGGTGTGCGGCGACAGCCATACCGCGACGCATGGGGCATTCGGTGCTCTGGCGCATGGGATCGGCACGTCAGAGGTCGAACATGTGCTGGCCACCCAGACCTTGATCCAGAAGAAATCCAAGAACATGAAGGTGGAAATCACCGGCAAACTGCGCCCCGGTGTTACCGCCAAGGACATCACCTTGTCCGTGATCGGCGCGACAGGCACCGCTGGCGGCAACGGCCATGTCATCGAATATTGCGGCGAAGCGATCCGTGATCTGTCGATGGAAGGGCGGATGACCGTTTGCAACATGGCCATCGAAGGCGGCGCGCGCGCGGGCATCATCGCGCCCGATGACAAGACCTTTGAATATTGCAAAGGCCGTCCACACGCCCCCAAAGGTGCGCAGTGGGAAGCGGCTGTCGCCTATTGGAAAACCCTGTTCACCGACGAAGGCGCGCATTTCGACAAGATCGTCACCCTGCGTGGCGAAGACATCGCGCCTGTCGTGACATGGGGCACCTCGCCCGAGGATGTGCTGCCGATCACCGCGACCGTGCCTGCGGCTGACAGCTTTACGGGTGGCAAGGTCGGTGCGGCGCAACGTTCGCTGGACTATATGGCGCTGACGCCTGGCACCAAGCTGACCGATATCACCATCGACACGGTGTTCATCGGGTCCTGCACCAATGGCCGAATCGAGGATCTGCGCGCTGCTGCCGCGATCCTGAAAGGCAAAAAGAAAAAAGACGGGCTGCGCGCCATGGTCGTCCCCGGTTCTGGTCTGGTCCGCGCGCAGGCCGAAGAAGAAGGGCTGGCGCAGATTTTCATCGACGCCGGTTTTGAATGGCGCCTTGCGGGCTGTTCCATGTGCCTTGCGATGAACCCTGACCAGCTTGCCCCCGGCGAACGTTGCGCGGCCACATCGAACCGCAATTTCGAAGGCCGCCAAGGCCGCGGCGGGCGCACCCATCTGATGTCGCCCGCGATGGCGGCGGCAGCGGCGATCACCGGCAAACTGACCGACGTACGGGAGATGATGTAATGCAAAAGTTCACCAAACTTTCGGGCATTGCCGCCCCCATGCCTTTGGTCAATATCGACACTGATATGATTATCCCCAAGCAGTTTTTGAAAACGATCAAGCGCTCCGGCCTTGGCGTGAACCTGTTTGATGAGATGCGCTATGACGACGACCGCAATGAAATTCCTGATTTCGTGCTGAACCAGCCGCAATACCGCGCGGCCCAGATCCTTGTCGCGGGCGAGAATTTCGGCTGCGGGTCCAGCCGCGAACACGCACCTTGGGCGATTGCCGATTTCGGCATCACCTGTGTGATCGCACCCAGCTATGCCGACATCTTTTACAACAATTGTTTCAAGAACGGCATCCTGCCGATCACCCTGCCGCAGGAACAGGTCGATGTGCTGATGAAGGATGCCGAAAAAGGGTCGAACGCGCGGATCGAGGTCGATCTGGAAGCGCAGACGATCACATCCTCGGATGGGGATGTGTTCCATTTCGAAGTCGATTCGTTCAAGAAACATTGCCTGATGAACGGGCTGGACGATATCGGCCTGACGCTGGAAAAGGCCGATGCCATCGCCGGTTTCGAGACACGGGCAAACGCCGCGCGCCCCTGGGTCTGAACGCCCCGCCATCGCAGGAAAGCCGCATCTTCGGGTGCGGCTTTTGTGTTTTGGGGTACAAGCAAAGGTTGTAATCACGCACCACTTTGCGGCTAAAACATGACATCAAGTTCATGAAAGCGCGTGATTGACTTGCAGATTGGCACCCGTTCATGCGAAATCATGGTTATCGTTCTGGTTGTGTTGCGCCGAGAATTACAGCCTAAGAAAAAATGGTCGCGGGCGCAGCCCTTGTGATCCGGGGAGTGGATGCCGTGTTCTTACGCTTGCCAGCCGCAATCGTGCGGGCAATCCTTGTGATAATGCTGGTCGTCATGCCATCGGCGTTGCTTGTCGGCAGCGGCAATGACACGACACAGGTTGTTGTGCTGGTGGCGATTTTTGCTGCCCTGTTCACCTTGGTCGAATACAGCGCGGCCAGCCCCAGCCTTGTAGAATTCCGCGATGCGCCGCCGTTCAACCGGACGCGGTTTTCGGCACTGTTTGGCATGGTTTTTTGCCTGTCGATGATCTTTCGTGGTTATGACAACCCGTCCCGGCTGACCGCCTTGTTGCAGACCACAGGCGAGGCGATCGGCAAGGCGATTGATTTTCCTTATTCGCCGGTCCGGCTGATGGTGCAGATGATGCCTGCGGGCACCGATCTCGCGCTTTTGGACCGGATCCGCGATGCGGCGGGGCTGAGTTATCTGATCGCGCTCTTTTCGATCGTCTGGTTTATCGTGCTGTTGCGGCTGCACCGCTGGCCACGGCGGGGCGGGGCGTTCAATGTCTGGGTCAATCTGCCGACCTTCGACCCCACGGCGGGCGGCGATGTGGTGCTGCGCCTGCAACGGGACGGGCGCATTAATATCTTGTTAGGGTTTGTGCTGCCATTCTTGGCGCCGGCGGTGGTCAAGCTGGTGGCGGTCTTTGCCGCACCGATCAATCTGGACAATCCGCATACCTTGATTTGGACGGTGGCGGCATGGGCGTTTCTGCCTGCAAGTATCCTGATGCGGGGTGTCGCGCTGACACGGGTCGCCGACATGATCCAGATGCAGCGCGAAAGACTGCGCAACCGCGCCACAGCCGCGGCGCTGGCTGGGTATTGATCCTGTGGCTTTGGCCCTTGGCCACCGCCGCCGATGTCCTCCGGATTGCCACCTATGCGGCGCCGCTGACCCGTGATGGGCCGGGATTATTGCTGCGTGACATCCTGCGCGGCGATGATCCGCAGGTCACGGCCCATGCCGCCATCATCGCGCAGGCCGATCCCGATCTGCTGGTGCTGACGGATTTCGATTATGACCTCGATTCCATCGCGCTGCGGGCTTTTGCGGCGCTGTTCGATCCGCCCTATCCCTATCTGTTCGCCGCGCGGCCCAATACCGGCATGCCAACGGGGCAGGATATCGACCGCAACGGCCGCTTGGGTGAACCGCGTGACGCCCAAGGGTACGGGCTGTTCAACGGGCAAGGGGGCATGGCGATCCTGTCGCGCCTGCCGATCGACGCAGGCGGTGTCACCGATCTGTCCGCGCTGTTGTGGCGCGACCTGCCGGGGGCGGATCTGCCGGTGCTGGATGGCGGGCCATTCTTTGCGCCGGCGGTGCTGGATGTGCTGCGGCTGTCCACCACCGGCCATTGGATCGTGCCGGTGCTGCCGCCCGATGCCCCGCCTTTCGCGATCATGGCCTATGCGGCCAGCCCGCCCGCCTTTGATGGGCCAGAACGGCGTAACATCCGGCGTAACCGCGATGAACTGCGCCTGTGGGAACAGGTGCTGGCGGGGCATTTTGGACCGGTGCCGGATGATTTCGTGATCACCGGCAATACCAATCTGGACCCGCAGCGCGGCAAAGGCGACAGGGCCGCGATGGCCGCATTTCTGGCGCATCCTTTGGTGCAAGACCCTTTGGCGGGACAGCCCACCGCCGATTGGCGCGCTATCGGGCTGGGCAAGCTGCGCGTCAGCTATGTGGTGCCGTCGCGGGGCTGGCAGGTTGTGGATGCGCGGGTGGTCTGGCCCGTGCCTGATGGCGATCCTGCCTTTGGCGCGCATCATCTTGTCTGGGTCGATCTGGCCCGTTAGGCCCTCTGGTATCTTGAACCTTTTCGCCGCGCGCGTTACGCCAAGGCAACATTTTTTTGCAAGGAAATTCCCCATGGCCAACCCTTCCCTTCTGATCCTCGCCGGTGACGGCATCGGCCCCGAGGTCATGAACGAGGTCAAGCGCATCATCGACTGGTTCGGTGCAAAGCGCGATCTGGCCTTTGACGTGTCCGAGGATCTGGTTGGCGGTGCCGCCTATGACAAACACGGTGTGCCGCTGCACGATGACACGATGGCAAAGGCGCAGTCGGTTGATGCGGTGCTGCTGGGGGCTGTGGGTGGCCCAGCCTATGACAACCTTGATTTCAGCGTCAAACCTGAACGCGGCCTGTTGCGCCTGCGCAAGGAAATGGACTTGTTCGCAAACCTGCGCCCAGCACAATGTTTCGATGCGCTGGCGGATTTTTCGTCGCTGAAAAAGGATATCGTGGCGGGTCTCGACATCATGATCGTGCGCGAATTGACATCGGGCGTCTATTTCGGTGAACCGCGCGGCATCCATATGGAAGACAACATGCGCGTGGGCATCAACACCCAGCGCTATACCGAAGCCGAAATCGAACGCGGCGCGCGCGCGGCGTTCGAGCTGGCGATGAAGCGCAACAAAAAGCTGTGTTCGATGGAAAAAGCCAATGTGATGGAAAGCGGCATCCTGTGGCGCGATGTCGTGACCGAAGTCCACCGCGATTATCCCGAAGTGGCGCTGTCGCACATGTATGCCGACAATGGCGCGATGCAGCTGGTGCGCGCACCAAAGCAATTCGATGTGATTTATACCGACAACCTGTTCGGTGACATCCTGTCGGACTGCGCCGCGATGCTGACCGGCAGTTTGGGCATGTTGCCTTCGGCCTCGCTGGGTTTGCCGATGGCCAATGGCCGGCCAAAGGCGATGTATGAACCGGTCCATGGGTCGGCCCCTGATATCGCGGGTCAGGGCAAGGCGAACCCGATTGCCTGCATCCTGTCGTTCGCGATGGCGCTGCGCTACTCGTTCGACCAAGGCGCCGAGGCTGACCGGCTGGAAGCCGCCATCGAAACGGTGCTGGCGGATGGCGCACGCACAGCCGACCTGATGGGCCCCGAAGGCGGCGTGCCTTTGTCCACCACGCAAATGGGTGACGCGATCCTGACCGCGCTCGACGCGAGCCTGTGATGACCCCGAACGCCAAAGGTGCGCTGATCGCGCTTGCCGCCTTTGGCGTTTTCGCCACGCATGACGTGGTGGTGAAAATCCTTGGTGGGATCTATTCGCCGGTGCAGATCGTCTTCTTTTCGGTGTTGCTCAGCTTTCCGCTGGCGACCATGATGCTGATGCGCGACAGTAAACCCGGCACGCTGGTCCCCACCCATCCGTGGTGGATGCTGACGCGCGCGGTGGCGACGGTGATCACCGGTTTCACGGCCTTTTATGCCTTTTCGGTGCTGCCATTGGCACAGGTCTATACGATTCTGTTCGCCTCGCCCTTGTTGATCACGGTGCTGGCGATTCCGGTCTTGGGCGAAACTGTCCGTATCCGGCGCTGGGCGGCGGTGATCGTGGGGCTGATCGGCGTGCTGGTCGTGCTGCGCCCCGGATCGACCGAATTATCGCTGGGCCATCTGGCGGCCTTGATGGCGGCGATTGGCGGGTCGATTGCATCAATCATCGTGCGCAAGATCGGGTCAGAGGAACGGCCCGTGGTCATGCTGCTCTATCCGATGGCATTGAACTTTGTGGTGATGGCGGCGGCCTTGCCATTCGTTTATGAACCAATGCCGATCGACCATCTTGGTATGTTGGGGATCATCGCGGTTTTTGCATGGATTGCCAGCCGGATGATCATTTCGGCCTATCAGGCGGGCGAGGCGGCGATCATCGCACCGATGCAATACAGCCAGATCATCTGGGCTAGCGTTTTCGGCTTTGTTTTCTTTGACGAAATGATTGATCTGAACACCGCTATCGGTGCCAGTATCATTATCGCAAGCGGCCTTTATATCGTCCTGCGCGAAAGCCGCAGTGGGGCATCTGAAAACACGCCTGTTCTGCGCACGCGGTCACGCTCGGAAACAGGTATCATTCCGCGGATCAGCATTTTGGTGCGTATCTCTGGCAAGACCTTGCCGGGGCAGCAAAAAGCCCCCGACTAAGGGTCAGAAATTCGCCTTGACGCCCGGTAGGTCCAGCGCCTTGATCAGGTCGCGCAATTCCTGCCGTGCCGCCACGTTCGAGATGTTCATGCTTTTCACCCCGATATCGCGCAGGTCCAGCAGGGTCAGGCCGCGCGGAAACAATTCGCGGAAAATCACCCGTTCGTTGAAACCGGGGGCAGTGCGAAACCCGATGCGGCGGGCCAACTTGTTGATCACGCGCTGCATCTTTTCCTTGTTGACCATCGCTTGCGCGCCCATCCGGTTACGCACGACCACCCAGTCAATTGGTTTCAGCCCCGCCTGCGCGCGCAATTGTCGTGCGCTCCAGACCATTTCCGAATAGATTGACGGGCCGGTGATTTCCTCGCCCTCGCCGTCAACATGGGCCAGCAGGTCGAAATCGACGAAACTGTCGTTCAGTGGCGTGATCAGAGTATCGGCAAGGCTATGCGCGACCTGGCTGAGCCGGGTGTGCGAGCCGGGACAGTCGATCAGGATGAAATCGCAATCCTCTTCCAGCCGGGCGACCGCCATCGACAGGCGATGGTCGAATGCGTTTTCGCCCGGGTTCAGGCCGTTCTCGTCGATGTCGGGCAGGTCGTAATAAACGGGTGTCGCCAGATCGAGGCCGGATTTCGCCATAAATGCTGTCCGATTGGTCAGGTACCGCGCCAAGGTGCGTTGCCGCAGGTCCAGATCCAGCACGCCGACCTTGTGGCCCTGGCGCGCAAGAGCAGTCGCCACATGCATGGATACCGTGGACTTTCCTGCGCCGCCCTTTTCGTTGCCGATAACGATGATATGCGCCACGCCGGACTCCTGTACTGGCTACTCTGGCGCGACTATATGATGTGGCAGTGCCAAGGAAAAGCGCAGCATCGCGTATTTGCGTGGTTTTTGTCATCTGTGGTTTTGCCCCCATGGCCACAGCACCTGACGCCCCGCTTGACAACAGGCGCGCAACCGATCATGTGCAGGTCAACCGATGCAAGCTGCCGCGTGAGCAGAGCGGGATCAAACCCGCAAGGCATCCGTTGATTTTCAGGTTCCCAGATCACGCAGGGGTCCCGCGCCACATCGGCGCCCGGACAATGCGGTTCAGGCAGTCAGCATTTGGCGCAACTTCTGCTTTTGACCTTTGGGGCTCGCCCATGGGTCGTACCCATATGCGCGGGCCGCAGGTCCGCTGAAAACACAGGATATCCATGATGGATTTTGACATGCTGGGCCTTGCGCCCCGATTGATTGCCGTTCTGAAAGAACAAGGCATCACCGATCCCACCCCGATCCAGACGCAGGCGATCCCGCATGCGATGAATGGTCGTGACGTGATGGGGCTAGCCCAAACCGGCACGGGTAAGACCGCGGCCTTTGGCCTGCCGATGATCCACGCGCTGATGAAGGCGGGTGTGAAACCAAACCCCAAGGCCGTGCGGGGGCTGGTGCTGGCACCGACACGCGAATTGGCCAAACAGATTGCTGACAACCTGACCGCCTATACCAAGGGCAGCCATCTGAAGGTCGCACTGGTCGTTGGCGGCGCAGGCATCACCGCCCAGACAAAGCGTCTGGCGGGTGGTGTCGACCTTTTGGTTGCAACCCCGGGCCGGTTGATCGACCTGCTCGATCGTCGCGCTGTGCGGCTTGATGAAACCGTCTATCTGGTGCTGGACGAGGCCGACCAGATGCTGGACATGGGGTTCATCCATGCCCTGCGCCGGATCGCCCCGCTGTTGGCCAAGGATCGTCAGACCATGATGTTCTCGGCCACCATGCCGAAACTGATGTCGGAACTGGCAGATGCATTTTTGACCGATGCGGTGCGTGTGCAGGTCAACCCCCCCGGTCAGGCTGTCAAGAAGATCGCGCAATCGGTCCATTTTGTGGCGCAGGCCGCGAAAACCGATTTGCTGGTCGATCTGTTGGACAAACACCGCGACGAGCTGGCGCTGGTTTTTGGCCGCACCAAGCATGGCTGTGAAAAGCTTTATAAAACGCTGGAGGCCAAGGGTTTTGCTGCGGCGTCCATCCATGGCAACAAATCCCAAGGTCAGCGCGAACGTGCGATCGAGGCGTTCAAGGCCGGCAAGGTCCGTGTGCTGGTGGCGACCGATGTTGCCGCCCGTGGCATCGACATTCCGGGTGTGCGCCATGTCTACAATTACGACTTGCCCAATGTGGCGGAAAACTATGTCCACCGGATTGGTCGCACCGCGCGGGCCGGTGCTGACGGGTCAGCCATCGCGCTGGTCGCCCCGGACGAAATGATTGAACTGCAGGATATCGAAAAAGCGATGAAGGAAACCATCCCCGTCGCATCGGGCCGTCCATGGGAAATCATGCCCGGCCAGAAAAAGCGCCCCAATGGCGGCGGTGCCGGTGGCGGGCGTCGTGGCGGCGGTGGCGGTGCTGGTGGTGGTGGCGGGAACCGTTCTGCCGCGCCGCGTGCCGGTGGCAAGCCCGGTGGCTTTGCCGGCAAGCCCCAGGGTGGTCGCAAACCAGGTGCTGGTGGTGGCGCTGGCCGGTCGCGCGGGCGGTCTGCCGCGTAAGTTGCCTCAGGCCTGCGGCCTGCCACGATTGCGCGGGGCGCAGGCCAATATCGTTACCGTCCCGCCTGATCATAGGCCATGGGGCGGGTGCTCTGATCATGCCTTGGTGCATTGGCACGGCCAGGGCGGTCTGGATAAGTCCGGCAGGGCAGCTGAGATACTGGTTCTGCCGCCAGATCAGATGGTGCCTGATCCGGCTATGGCGCAGCAGCGGTTCCACCCAAGCACGCGCTGATCTGGACTGTTCGGGGCTGGCCGCGATCACTTGCCATACACCAACCGGGCCGTCAGGCTGCACGTACCGCGCCTGACTGCTGCCGCGGTGTGTGGAACTGGCGCAAAGTGGCCGACAGGCGTTGCGCCTCGTCGCTAAGAGTGCTGCTGGCGGCGTTTGCTTCTTCGCCCAGAGCAGCGTTTTCCTGCGTCATATGATCCAGCTGCTGGACACCAATACTGACTTCGGATTGACCAAGCGCCTGATCCTTGACCGATGCGGCAATGGCCTGGATTGTCACGCCCATCTGTTCGACCTGCGCCAGCACCTGGCTCAGGGCGGTGCCGGTGTTCTGGACCAGGACCGTGCCTTCGCTGATCTTGGTCCGGCTGGCGGTGATCAGGGTCCGGATTTCGCGGGCCGATTGCGTGGCGCGCATCGACAAGGCCCGCACTTCTGACGCGACAACCGCAAAGCCGCGGCCTGCATCACCCGCGCGGGCAGCCTCAACCCCAGCGTTGAGGGCCAGAAGGTTGGTTTGAAAGGCGATGTCTTCGATGACTGAAATGATCTGGTTGATCTGGCCGGACGATTCTTCGATTTCCTGAATGGCTTGCGTTGCTTCATCCAGAACCTGACGGCTTTGGTTGGACAGGCTCAGGCTGCGCTTGGCCATCTCGTCCGCTTCGGCTGCTTTGGCTGCGATTGCTTTGCCGCTCTCGCTCAGATTTTGCAATGTCGCCGATGATTCCGCCAGCGTCGCCGCCTGTGTTTCGACCCGTCGCGCCAGCGAATCCGACATCGACGCAATCCCGGTGCTGGCGGTTGTCACTTCTTGTGCGATCTCGGTCATGTCGGACACGCTTTTGCCAAGGCTTGCGACCACCGCGTTGAAATCTTCGCGCAGCGCCTCATAGGCGGCGGGAAAAGGATCGGAATTGGTCGAGTCGATCCTATGTGTCAGGTCCAGTCGGGCCAGATGGGCCAGACCCGTGCGCAGCAGGCCCATGACCTTTGTCTGTTGTTCATGCGCTTGCCGGCTTGCGTCTTCCAGCTGATGGTTGCGTTGCAGGCCGACCTTGAAATCGGTTACACGGCGGGCAATTTCGCCGATTTCATCCTTCTTTCCGGTATGGGGTACGGTCGTGTCGAGATTGCCGCTCGCGATATCAGCGATGGCATTCGATATCTGGGTAATCGGGCGCGTTATTTGCATTGCCATCAGCACAACCGTACCCAGGCCCAAGACGATCACGATCACTGACGCTACGAGCATCGTCATCAACCGGTCGAATATCGCCGCATCGATATCCGTCCGTTCGACACCCACGTAAATAATACCGATGACATCATCGCCTGCGCCGTAAACCGGCAGATAGGCCGTGAGATAAGGCTTGCCCAGAATCTCCGCCTCACCCCGGTATGTCTGGCCTTTTATCACCGCAGCATAGACCGGGTTGTCGCGGCCAAGGTAGGTGCCGACCGCGCGTTCACCGTCGGGTTTGATGATATTTGTGGTCATGCGACGAAAGTCGTTTTCCTCCGAATCCCACAGAAAGAATGTCGCCGTTTCACGCAACACGCGCCCGACCTGATCGATCACGTCATGCGTGTCGAATTCGGGAATTTCGGTCAAACTGGCGCGGGTGATCTGCCCATCGGGGCCATAGGTCACCGTTAACCCGTCGAAGGTAGATTGAAAGACCGCTGCGACAATGCGCAGTGACTGGTCCTGCCGGACTTCCACAGCTGTCAGCATGGCATTCTTCGTCTGGCGTGCAGAGATTGACACCAGAACGGCGCAGACCACCAGCATGATCATCGTCATCATAATGGCAAGGCGCAGTTTCAATGAAAGAGTGACAGAACGTTTCATGGTAATCCCCAGAGTGATACGACATCTGAAGTCTACAGTTGAAAAACCAACAAACACTTAAAGCGCGAGGACCAAATGAAAAAGGGCCATATGCGGTTGCATATGGCCCTTGAAACAATCGCGAAGGAAAGGTGTTTAGAACCCCAGACCGGCGTATTTGTTCTTGAACTTGGACACGCGGCCGCCGGCATCCATCAGGCGGGTGCCGCCACCGGTCCATGCAGGATGCACGGAAGGGTCGATTTCCAGTGACATCTGGTCACCTTCCTTGCCCCAGGTGGATTTCATCTGCACGATCGTACCGTCAGTAAACTTGACGTTGATGACGTGGTAATCGGGGTGAATTTCTTTTTTCATGGAACCCGTCCTATGCCTGAGCGCCGGTAGGCGCCTTGTAGTTGGTGACTTCGGCGATGCGTGCGGATTTACCGCGACGTGCGCGCAGGTAATACAGCTTGGCGCGACGGACCTTGCCGCGACGGACGACTTCGATGCTGTCGATATTGGTGGAATGCAGCGGGAACACGCGTTCCACGCCTTCGCCAAAGGAAATCTTGCGCACGGTGAACGACCCGGCGATGCCTTTGCCGTTCTTGCGCGCGATGCAGACGCCTTCGTAGGCCTGCACACGGGTGCGTGTGCCTTCGGTCACTTTGTAACCGACGCGGATGGTGTCACCCGCCTTGAAATCGGGGATGGTTTTCCCCAGCGCAGCGATTTGCTCCGCTTCGATCTGTGCGATCAGGTTCATCTGAAACGCTCCTTATGATGCTTGCGGTGGTCCGCAATGTTGTTGCCATGACGAATAGCTCTGATCGTTTGTCGGGTCTGGCCGTAGCGCCCGTCAGAGATTGCGTCATCGTCTTTATTCTATCCGTCTGGTCCATCGGCAGGATTTGCCCCAACGCAAGGGCTGCCCGTGATCCGCGTGATCCATAAACGCATGGCCCGGAATCGGAACCGACCCAAGCCTGCGTCGTATAGGCCCAAGGGGGGCTGCGATCAAGTGGCGTCTTTGGCCTTGTATGCAGCCCAAAGATCGGGCCTGCGGTGTTCGGTGATCTGTTCGGACATCGCCCGCCGCCAGGCTGCGATTTTCGCGTGATTCCCCGACATCAGTACGTCAGGGATCGGGCGGCCCTGCCATAGGGCGGGTTTGGTATATTGCGGATGTTCCAGCAGTCCGCCCGAATGGCTTTCCTCGACCGCGCTGTCGGCATTGCCCAAAACGCCGGGCAAGAGCCGCACGGTCGCGTCGATCATTGCTTGCGCCGCAATCTCGCCCCCTGTCAGGACAAAATCGCCAAGCGAGACTTCGGTGATGCCGAAATGGTCGATCACGCGTTCATCAACACCTTCGAACCGGCCACACAGCAGGGTGACCCCATCCATCCGCGCCCAGTTGCGCGCCATCGTCTGGTCAAACCGGCGCCCGCGCGGCGACAGATAGACCAGTGGCATGATGCCCTTGGCGGCGCTGCGGGCCTCCAGAATGGCTGCTTCCAGCACATCGGCGCGCAACACCATGCCCGCGCCGCCGCCCGCAGGCGTGTCATCGACATTGCGGTGTTTGCCAATCCCGTGTGCGCGCAGGTCGTAAGTCTGTAGCTGCCACAGCCCGTCCTGTAGCGCACGCCCTGTCAGGCTTTCGCCCAGCACGCCCGGAAAGGCCTGCGGAAACAGGGTGATGATCTGCGCGGTCCATGCCCCCGCGAGCAGGGGGGTATCCGTCATCAATTCGCGCGGTTTCAATGTCGCGCTGATCGATTTGCGCCCGATGGCGCGGGACGGCGTGTCAGTCATCGGATGCAAAAAGCCCGGCAGGCGGGTCCGCGATGATGCGCCCTGCGGCCAGATCGACGGTTGGTACGGCGGCTTGGGTAAAGGGCAACAGCACGGTGTCGGACTGGCCGGGCACATGCAGTTCCAAAAGCGCGCCTGCGCCGTGATCGACGACAGATTTGACCTGCCCCAATTTGCTGCCGCCGGTGTCCAGCACAGCAAGCCCGATCAGGTCGGCATAGTAATATTCGTCATCGGGCAGCGATGGCATCGCCGCACGCTCGGCGTAAAGAGCCACGTTGCGCAGCGCGTCGGCGTCTTCTTTGGTCACGACACCTGACAGCCGCGCGGTGAACCCGCCCTTGAGCTGGCCTGTCAGCACCACCTGCGCGATGCTGTCGCCGTGTTCGGTATAAAGCGGTGTATAATCGGCGATCGCCATCGGGTCGGCGCAGAAGGATTTCAGCCGCACCTCGCCCTTGACCCCGAAAGAGCCGCCGATCATGCCTACGATAACGCGGTCAGTCATTGATCATCTCCGCTGCAAGACAGATATTGGAAACCCATAAGCCACCGCCGTTTTCGCAGATGTCTTGCTGGCCTTGCCGTTCATACATCATGCCCGCCACGAAGGCGACCATCACAAGGATGAAGGTGCGGAGCAATCGGAACATCTGGTGTTTGGGGGTAGCCCGGGTCAAGACCCGGGCCACGGTCCGCCGCTTATTCGGCGGCGGCGTCTTCGGCAGGTGCGTTTGCCGCTTCGTCAGCTTTGGCGGCTTTCGCTGCCTTTTCTTCGGCGCGCTTGGTTGCGGCCTTGCCGGGGGTGCCTTTTTTCAGGTTGACACGGTCTTTCTTGGGCATCACGCCAGCGGCTTCGAGCATGCGGGCAACACGGTCGGTCGGCTGTGCGCCCTGACCCAGCCAATACTGGATGCGGTCCATATCCATGCGCACGCGGTCTTCGCTGTCTTTTGGCAGCATTGGCGCATAGGTGCCCAGTTTTTCGATGAAACGACCATCGCGTGGCATGCGGCTGTCGGCAGCGACGATGGCGTAATGTGGGCGCTTCTTGGAACCGCCGCGGGCGAGCCGGATTTTCATAGACATGGTGTTTCTCCTTTAAGATGTCTTTGGGGGTGGCGGGGTGAACCCCGCCCTACGATTGGTGTTGTTTGTGATGCTGGATCACTTCCTGAATGATGAAGTTCAGGAATTTCTTGGCGAATTCAGGGTCCAGATCGGCCTGTTGCGCAAGATCGGTCAGCCGTGCGATCTGCGCGGCTTCGCGCGCTGTATCGGACGGGGGCAGGGCATGTTCGGCTTTGAGCCGGCCCACGGCCTGTGTGTGTTTGAAGCGTTCGCCCAAAGTATAGACAAGGATCGCATCCAGCCGGTCGATGCTGGCGCGATGGTCTTTCAGGATTTGTGCGGCGCGGGTGACGGCGTCAGACATGGGCCTGTCCTTTCGGATTTGGGTGGCGGTAAACCAGTGTGTCGGGCTTTGGGCCAAGAGCCTTTGCGTCATGTGCCGCGCCAAGCTTTTCTGCCAACCGGATCGAGCGCGTATTGTCCGGCGCGATATAGCTGACGGCACTGTCCCAGCCGAGGCTGTCATAGGCATGGGCAATCGCGGCGCGCGCGGCCTCAGAGGCGATGCCGGTGCCTTCGGCGGCATCCGACAGGATCATCCAGCCGATTTCGGTTTCCGGCCAGTCGGGCGGGGTCCACGGGCCGACAAGGCCCAGGGCGGTATCGTCCTCCGCGCGCGTGACCGCCCACATTCCATAGCCAAAGATGTCCCAATGGCCCAGCTCGGACGCAAAGCTGCGCCACGCCTTGCCCAGATCCTTATGCCCGCCAAAGGCGGTGGAGCGGTCCGACATCATGAAATCATGAAAGGCGGGCCAGTCATCCGCGACAGGGCGGCGCAATGTCAGCCTGTCGGTTTTCAGGTTTTGGCAAACCTGAAGCCTCCGGCGGGGATATTTCGGCTCGAACGATGTCATTTCTTTTTGCCAAAACCTGACAGACCAGCCGGCAGTTGCATCCCGCCACCCAAGCCAGGCAGGCCGCCGCGCCCTTGCAGGGCTTTGGCGGCGTCGGCCATCGCCTTGGGGTCGTTCATATCGGGCATGCCTTCGGGGGCGCCGCCTTTGCCGAACATGCCTTTCATGGCCTGTTTCAGCATCCCGCCCTTGCCCATCTTTTTCATCATATCGGCCATCTGCCGGTGCTGTTTGATCAGCTTGTTGAGTTCGGAAACCTCAAGCCCAGCACCCGCCGCGATCCGTTTCTTGCGCGAGGCGGCCAGCAGGTCTGGGTTGGCGCGTTCTTTCTTGGTCATCGAATTGATCAGCGCGATCTGGCGTTTGAGGATGCCGTCATCCATCCCCGCCGCCGCCATCTGTTTGCCCATCTTGGCGGCACCGGGCATCATCCCCATCATGCCTTCCATGCCGCCCATCTTCAGCATCTGGTCCAGCTGCATCTTGAGGTCGTTCATGTTGAACCGGCCCTGCTGGAACCGTTTCATCATGCGCGCGGCTTGTTCGGCCTCGATCGTTTCCTGCGCCTTTTCGACAAGGGCGACGATATCGCCCATGCCCAGGATGCGGCCGGCGATGCGCGATGGCTCGAAGGTTTCGATGGCGTCCATCTTTTCGCCAAGGCCGACGAAACGGATCGGCTTGCCAGTGATCGCGCGCATCGACAGCGCCGCACCGCCGCGCCCGTCGCCATCCATCCGCGTCAGGACCACGCCGGTGACGCCGATCTTGTCGTCGAATTCCTGCGCAACATTGACCGCGTCCTGACCTGTCAGGCCATCGACGACCAGCAGCGTTTCGCGCGGATTAGCCACATCGCGCACCGCGGCGGCCTGTGCGATCAGTTCGGCGTCGATATGCAGCCGGCCTGCAGTGTCGAGCATATAGACGTCATAGCCGCCCAAGGATGCCTGTACCTTGGCGCGTTTGGCGATCTGGACAGGGGTTTCGCCCTTGACGATGGGCAGGGTATCGACCCCGATCTGCATCCCCAGGATCGCCAGCTGTTCCATCGCCGCAGGGCGGTTGGTGTCAAGCGAGGCCATCAGCACCTTTTTGCCTTCGCGTTCCTTCAAACGTTTGGCAAGTTTGGCGGTAGTGGTGGTTTTACCCGACCCCTGCAAACCGACCATCAGAATGGGCGCAGGCGGGTTGTCGATTTTCAAAGCACCTGGGTCTTCGTCACCGGTCAGGACGCGCTGAAGTTCGTCATGCACGATCTTGACGACCTGCTGGCCCGGCGTGATCGATTTGGTGACGGCCTGACCTGTCGCCTTGGCCTGCACGGCGGCGACGAAATCGCGCGCGACAGGCAGCGATACGTCTGCCTCGAGCAGGGCGGTGCGCACCTCGCGCAGGGCGGTTTTCACATCATCTTCGGACAGCGCACCTTGCTTGGTCAGCTTGTCGAACACGCCGGACAGGCGTTCGGAGAGATTTTCAAACATAGGCCACGGCCCTTTTGTCGTTTCGGTTGCGGCCCATCCTATACCGGACAGGCCAAAGCAGGAACGCCCCCGTGGGCGCAACGCGCTGACGGAGGGCGATCCCCTGAATGCGGGGACCGGAAAGCACAGGCGTTCCGGGATGGCTGGCGTTTATGCCGACAGACGGCGCGAGTCAACTGCCGCGCAATTGCGCGATCTTGTGCAGCGTATCGGCGCGATAGGCATAGGCCACGCTGCCGGTACCCGCCATGAGCGCCAGCATATGCAGATAGGGCGGGCCGACCCAGATCAGCAGGGCCGACAGACCGGTAATCATCGTGGCCAGCAGCACAAGCCCGGCAATCCCTTCCCAGCCGCGCCACCACAGCAGGGCGGCGCCCAACACCTCGACCGAGCCGGTGACATAGCGCGGAAACTGGCCAAAGCCGATGGCCTCATAGATGGCGACATCGGTGCTGTGCCCGGTCAGCTTGCGCAGGCCGAAATACACGAATGCGATGGTGAGCGCGGCGCGCAGGGCGGCCAGAAGTCGGGTCTGTGTCATGACCCAAAGATAGGCCGCACCGGACATTATCAAGGGCGCGCCTTTGCCCTTGCGCAGGCGAACGATTTGCGGGATTTTCAGCTTAGAGTGTCTGTCAGCGCACGGAACCGAGATGGATAATTGGGACGAAATCCGCACCGCATTTCAGGTTGCGCGCAGAGGGACGGTCAGCGGCGCTGCCGAGGAACTGGGCGTGCATCATGCGACCGTCATCCGCCATATCGACGCGCTGGAACAGCGGCTGGGGGTGAAATTGTTCCAACGGCACGCGCGCGGCTATACCGCAACCGAAGCGGGGCAGGACCTGTTGCAGGTGGCGCAAGCAACCGATGACCAGTTCACCCAGCTGGCCGGCCGGATCAAGGGGCAGGGCGAAGGCGTGTCAGGCGACCTGGTCATCACCTCGCTGGATATGCTGTCGCATCGGCTGACGCCGGTGATGGTGGCGTTTCAGGCGCAATATCCCGACTTGCGCATCCGTTACCGGACCGGCGACCGCGTGTTCCGGCTGGAATACGGCGAGGCGCATGTCGCGATCCGCGCCGGCACGATGCCCGAAGAGCCTGACAATGTGGTGCAGCCTTTCATGGCGCAGCGGATGTCGCTGGTGGCCTCGGCGGCCTATATCGACCGTTTTGGCCTGCCGGACGGGGCAGAAGACCTGCCGCGCCACCGGTTCGTGATCGGTGATGACGAAAAATCCCGGGCCCCGTTCGAACGCTGGCTGCGCCAAAGGGTGCCGGATGCGGCGTTGATGTATCGCGCCTCTGACCCGCGCAACATGCTTGATGCGATCCTTGCGGGGGCGGGGATCGGGTTCGTGGTGCAACAGGAATGCGCAGCGCATGGCTTGACCGAGGTGATCCCCAGCCTTGACGAATGGTCGGCGCCGCTGTGGCTTGTCACACATGTCGATCTGCACCGCACGACCAAGGTGCAGGCCTTCTTGCGGTTCATCAAGGACCAGATGAAGACGCTGGAATGACCCAGCCGCGTGCCGGGCATCTGGCGATGCTGCTGTTCTCGACGCTGGTAGCGGGGTCTTTCGCGCTGGGCGCGCTTGCGGCCAATGATATCGCCCCCATCGCGCTAAACGCGGTGCGGTTCTGGATCGCGGTGTTTATTTTGGGGGCGGCGGTGGTCGCGACCGGCGGCATGACGCGCGGGGCGGTCACGGCTCTCTGGCGCTATCCGTTGCTGGCGGGGTTCCTGACCACCTATTTCGTCGCCATGTTCGAAGGGTTGAAAACCGCGCCCCCCGTCAGCGCCGCCGCCGTGTTCACCCTGACACCGCTGATGGCGGGGGTCTTTGGCTGGCTTTTGCTGGGCCAGCGCTTTACGCCGCGTATTCTTTTGGCCTTGGCGATCGGTGGGGTGGGCGCGCTTTGGGTGATCTTTCGCGCCGATGTCGCAGCAGTGCTGCGGTTCGAAATCGGGCGTGGTGAATTGATCTATCTGGGCGGTTGTCTGGCCCATGCGGTCTATACCCCGCTGGTGCGGCGGCTGAACCGGGGGGAACCTGCATTGGTTTTCAGCTTCGGTGTGCTGCTGGCGGGGGCGATGCTGTTGACGGTTTTTGGCTGGGGCGATCTGCGTGCGACCGACTGGACAGCATTGCCCGCGATTGTCTGGATCACGATCCTTTACACCGCCCTGTTCGCCAGCGCGGCCACCTTTACTCTGCTGCAATTCGCCACGATGCGGCTGCCCAGCAGCAAGGTGATGGCCTATACCTATCTGGTGCCAAGTTGGGTGATCGTCTGGGGTGTGGCGCTGGGCGGTGAGATGCCGCCCGCCATCGTGATGGCGGGGCTGGGGATCACGATTGCGGCGCTGGTTCTGTTGTTGCGGCAAGACTAGCGAATTCGAGGTCCAGAAACGCCTCGAACGCATCCAGATCGACAGGTTCCATCTGCCCGAACCCCGCCATCCAGACCGAGGCCGCGCGCAACGCATCAGGTTCAAGCTTGCACCATTTCACGCGGCCGCGCTTTTCCTGACTGATGAGGCCCGCGGCGGTCAAAACCCCCAGATGCTTGGAAATCGCCGCCAGCGACATCGCGAAAGGCTCGGCCACATCGGTCACCGCCATGTCATCTTCCAGCAGCATCGACAGGATCGCGCGGCGCGTGGGGTCCGCAAGCGCGGCAAAGGTATTATCGAGCGTGGCAGCCATGCCTGTGCTTATGCCACCGACCACGCAAACGTCAACCATCCGGTTGAATATGAATATCGACAAAACGCGCACACCGACCGCCTTTTTTGACTTCTCTTTTCTAAAAATACTCAATTAAAACAGATGGTTGATATGGTATCGTCGCGGCTTGACTCTCTGCCTGCACCACCCTAGACGGTGTCCAACCTTCCGAAGGGGGCCAACCGATGCCGGAACCGCAGAACGCAGACCGCCTCAAGGCGCTCGAAGCGAAGATTGCGGCGCTCAAGACACCGGCAGAGGTGAAGGACCATTCGGAAGAACATTATTCGCAAGCGCAGCTTGCCTGGCGAATGGTGATCGAACTCGTGGCCGGTCTGGGGATCGGTTTCGGCATTGGATACGGCTTGGATACCCTGTTTGGGACCATGCCGGTTTTTCTGGTGCTGTTCATATTTTTAGGCCTCGCCGCCGGTGTGCAGACGATGATGCGCTCGGCAGCAGAGGTTCAGTTGAAGCAGCAGCGCGCTGCACAGGAAAAGGGTGACGCAAGTGGCGATTGAACCAGAAACCAAAGGTGGTCTTGTCTTCCATCCGCTGGACCAGTTCATCGTCAAGCCCGCTTTCGGGGATGGCGCGGTCAACTGGTATACCGTTACCAATCTCACCGTCTGGATGGGCATCATCCTGCTGGCGATCTTTGCGCTGTTCGTTCTGGGGAGCCGGGGCCGTGCGATCATTCCGTCGCGGGTCCAGTCGATTGGCGAATTGATGTATGGTTTCATCTACAAAATGATCGAAGACATCACCGGCAAGGACGGGGTCAAGTATTTCCCCTATATCATGACGTTGTTCGTCTTCATCCTGTTTGCGAATTTCATCGCCTTGATCCCGATGTCCTATAGCCCGACATCGATGATCGCGGTGACTGCGACGCTGGGTTTTGGGTCTTTCGTCGCCATCACGATCCTTGGGTTCGTGAAACATGGGGCCTCTTTCCTGAAATTGTTCTGGATGTCCGACGCACCCTTGTTCCTGCGCCCGATCATCGCGGTGATCGAAGTGATTTCCTACCTCGTGCGCCCGGTCAGCCTGTCCATTCGTCTGGGCGGCAATATCGCGGCGGGCCACGTCGTTCTGAAAGTGTTTGCCGGTTTCGCGGCGCTGGCTGTCGCCAGCCCTGCGGCGATCCTTGGCATTATCGCCATCTATGGGCTGGAAGTGCTGGTTGCCGGCATTCAGGCCTATGTCTTCACGATCCTGATCTGTGTCTATCTCAAGGACGCACTTCACCCGCATCACTAACACCGGATGGGTGAAATCACCCGTCCTACCTCTCAACTTCCAATCGTAAGGAGAATTCTCATGGAAGGCGAACTCGCACATATCGGCGCTGGTCTGGCTGCAATCGGTTCCGGCTTTGCCGCAATCGGCGTCGGCAACGTTGCCGGCAATTACCTGGCAGGCGCATTGCGCAACCCATCTGCCGCTGCTGGCCAGACAGCCACGCTGTTCATCGGTCTGGCATTCGCCGAAGCGCTGGGGATCTTCGCATTCCTCGTGTCGCTTCTGCTGATGTTCGCAGTCTAACAGGCAACCCATATCCTTACGGCTGACCGGCGCGTTTGATGCGTGTCGGTCGGTAAACCTGCAAGGTATTCGGGGACCATCATGGCAACACAGACAAATACGATCGCAGGAGCTTGCGTCGACGCCGGCGGATCCGCTCTTGGCATGCCGCAGCTTTGCGCTGAATGGATGCCGAACCAGATTTTCTGGCTCATCGTCACATTGATTGCGATTTTCTTCGTGATGTCGCGCATTGCGCTGCCACGGATTGGCGCGGTCTTGGCCGAACGCTCTGGCACAATCACGAACGATATTGCCGCAGCCGAAGATTTCAAGAACAAGGCAGCCGAAGCCGAAACCGCCTATGAACAGGCATTGACCGATGCCCGCGCCAAGGCCCAGGAGATCATCGCCAAGGCCAAGGCAGAGATTCAGGCCGACCTTGACGTCGCATTGCAAAAGGCCGATGCCGCCATCGCCGCCAAGGCCGCCGAAAGCGAAACAGCCATTGGCGAAATCCGCGACAGCGCCATCAAGAACATCACCGAGGTCGCCACCGACACCGCCAAGGAATTGGTGCTGGCGCTGGGTGGCACTGCTGACGCCACGACAATCACCGCCGCGGTCAACGCGCGGATGAAAGGATAAGTCATGCGTTTTATGGTCACTGCCCTTTTCGTTGCCGCAGCCTCGCCCGCATTGGCGGCCGATTATCCGTTCGTGTCGCTGCGCAACACCGATTTCGTGGTTCTTGTCGCCTTCCTGATCTTCATCGGCATCCTGCTGTATTACAAGGTGCCGGCGCTGGTGGCAGACATGCTGGACAAGCGTGCTGTCAATATCCGTGCCGAGCTCGACGAAGCCAAGGCTTTGCGCGAAGAGGCGATGGCGCTGCTGGCCTCTTACGAGCGCAAGCAAAAGGACGTGCAAGTCCAGGCTGACCGGATTGTCGCCTCTGCCAAGCAAGAAGCCAATGATGCGGCGGTCGCTGCGAAAGAAGAGATCGCCAAATCCATCAGCCGCCGCATGCAGGCCGCCGAGGAACAGATCGCATCCGCACAGGCCGCTGCGATCAAGGATGTCCGCGATCAGGCCGTGATCGTTGCTGTCGCTGCTGCCAAGGACGTTCTGGCAGGGCAGATGAACGCGAAATCGGCCGGTGCGCTGATCGACGAATCCATCGCGGTTGTCGCAGATAAACTGCATTAAACCGATCAATCTGATGATACAAAAAGCCCGGATGCCGCGATGCATCCGGGCTTTTGCGTTCAAAGGCCGTGGCGCGCGGCCGGATTAGCGGCGCAATTCGTGCTGGAACCGCTTTTGTGCGAAGGTTTCGTTGCGGTCCGCCTTTTGCTGGCGTGTCAGCGCCTGTTCGACATAATCAAGATGCGCCTCGACCGCCGCACGGGCCGCGACAGGATCGCGCGCTTGCAGCCCCATGTTGATCTGGCGGTGCTGGTCAAGCAAGGCATCGCGCGTCGTGCGCTGTTTGAACATGACGCTTCGGTTATAAAACACACCTTCGCGCAGCAGGTCATACATCGACCGCATCATATGCAGCATGATGATGTTGTGGCTGGCCTCGATGATGGCCAGATGGAATCCGGCGTCAAGATGGGCTTCTTCTGCCGGATTGCGTTTCAGATGGGCGGTTTCCATCTTTTGAAAAATAGTGTCGATCACCTTGAGGTCAGTATCGCTCCCAAGAATGGCGGCGCGGCTGGCGGCCAGCCCCTCCATGTCGCGGCGGAAGCTGATGTAGTCGAACACGGCCTCGTCATGGGATGCAAAAAGCGTGACCAATGCGGGGGCAAAAGCGGACCCCAGCACATCGGCCACGAACACCCCCGCCCCGGCGCGTGAAATCAGCAGGCCGCGTTCCTGCAGATCGGCCAAAGCCTCGCGCAGGGACGGGCGCGACACGTTCATAGTCTCGCTCAGCTCGCGTTCGGATGGCAGACGCTCGCCGGGCCGTAGGATGCCGCGCAAAATCAGACCTTCGATCTGGTGCACAACGCCCTGGGACAGTTTTTCCTGAAGAACCGGCTCGAACGGCATAATGTCTCTTTCGCGTTTTGGTCTGTTCATATGACCACATTCTGTATGATGTGTTCAAATGAAAAGGGGCCGCAGATTGCAGCCCCTTCGCCGGTCGCATGTCGAAAGATCAGTTTGGCGTGATGATGATTTCCACACGACGGTTCAACTGGCGGCCTTCGGCTGTGGCGTTGGATGCGATCGGCTGGTACAGACCCGCGCCGATCGACCGGACCCGCCCGGGTGACACGCCGCCGCTGCGCAGCACGCCGGCCACAGATTGCGCACGACGTTCCGACAGGTCCTGGTTAAAGCTGGCAGAGCCGACATTGTCGGTATGGCCGATCACGTTAATGGTCGAATCAGGGTAATTGGTCAGCGACCGCGCCACGATCATCAGGTCATTCTGCGATTGTGCGCCGATTTGTGTGCTGTTGGTCGCGAACAAAAGATCCTGTGACAGCACGACCACCAGGTTGGTGCCGTTATTGGACACACCCACATCGTTGCGCAGCGCGCGGCGCAATTCTTCGGCCTGACGGTCAAGGCTGTTGCCGATCCCGCCACCGACGCCTGCACCCAGTGCAGCGCCGATCAATGCCGCGCGGTTGCGGTCGCGCACGGTGCCGTCGTTGCCGATCAAGGCGCCGGCAGCAGCCCCCCCAAGCGCGCCGATCATGGCACCCTGACGCGTGTTCTGGCTTTGGTTCGGTGCACCGGGATCGCAGGCGGCCACCAGCAGCATGGCAGACGCGGCAATCGCGAGCGGGAATTTGGATAGGATCATGACAGGGTTTCCACTACTTTAAAGTGCGCAAAACGGCGCGGTTTACACGCTGTCTTATGACGACAAATGCATTGCTATCCAATAACGGTTTCACGCCCCTTTTGGTTCCAGTGCTTTTCCGCCCATCGCATCGCCTGCGTCAATGCGCGCAGATTCCCATGCCAGCATGGCCCGTTTGACAGGCATCCCCCAGTGATAACCGCCCAACCCCCCCGATTTGCGCAAGGCGCGGTGACAGGGGATCAACCAACTGACAGGGTTGCGCCCGACAGCCGTGCCAACCGCACGCACGGCCTTTGGGTTGCCGATGGCGCCCGCGATCTCGGCATAGGTGGTCACATGGCCTGACGGAATGGCGAGCAGCGCCTCCCAGACCTTGAGCTGGAATGGCGCGCCGATCATGTGCAGGCGGGTTTCGCCGGTCATGCCAAACGCAGCCTCGGCCCAGCCGCGCAGGGCATCGGGGTTTTCGATGAACGTTGCGGCAGGCCAGCGCTGGCACAGATCGGCCATCGCGGCGTCAGCACCGGTTTCCGCGGCGAAGGCCAGCCCGCAAATCCCGCGATCGGTCCCCATCACCAGCGCGGGGCCAAAGGCACTGTCAAACCAGCCCCAGACAATCGTTAGCCCCGCCGCGTCGCGCGCGTAATCGCCGGGGCTCATCGCTTCCCAGCGCAGGAACAGATCGTGCAGCCGGCCCGAACCGGACAGCCCGACCGCATGGGCGGTGTCCAGCGTGGTGAAGCGGTCACGCAACAAGGTCTTGGCATGCGACAGGTTCAGATATTGCTGATAGCGTTTGGGCGACACCCCGACCCAGGATGAAAACAGGCGCTGGAAATGCGCAGGGCTCATCTGCATCTGCGCCGCCAGATCGGCCAGCGACAGCGGTGCGTCGCCCGCAGCATCGATCAGGTCGATGGCGCGGCGCATGACGTGGTAATGATATCTGTCTGACTGGTTCATGGGTCTGATCCTAGTGATATCGCGCGCCCCCCGCGACCCGATTATTGCGCATCCGGCGCTTGCCCAGCCGCAACGGGCGTTGCATACCAGAAACATGGCAAAGCAGCTTGATTATCATTCCATCCGCGCGATCTTTGCGCGTTTTCAGGCCGAAGCGCCCGAGCCGGAAGGCGAGCTTGAGCATGTCAACGCCTATACGCTGGTCGTGGCGGTCGCGCTGTCCGCGCAGGCCACCGACAAAGGCGTGAACAAGGCCACACGCGGGCTGTTCGCTGTCGCCGATACACCGCAAAAGATGCTGGATCTCGGGCTGGACGGCGTGACCGAGCATGTCAAAACGATTGGCCTGTTTCGCCAGAAGGCCAAGAACATCATCAAGATGAGCCAGATTCTGGTCGATGATTTCGGCGGCGAAGTGCCCAATTCCCGCGCCGCGTTGCAATTGCTGCCCGGCGTCGGGCGCAAGACGGCCAATGTCGTGCTGAACATGTGGTGGGGCCAGCCGGCGCAGGCGGTGGACACGCATATCTATCGCTTTGGCAACCGCAGCGGCGTGGCGCCGGGGCGCGATGTCGATGCGGTGGAACGCGCCATCGAAGACCATATCCCCGCCGATTATCAATTGCATGCGCATCATTGGATGATCCTGCACGGGCGCTATGTCTGTGTCGCACGCAAACCCAAATGCGGTGCCTGTCTGATCCGCGATCTGTGTCTCTATGAGGAAAAGAATTTATGAAAAAGTATCAGGTTGTCGGAATCGGCAATGCGATGGTCGATGTGCTTGCGCGCGCTGACGACGGATTTCTGGATACCGCTGGCGTACAAAAAGGCATCATGCAGCTGATTGATATGGACCGTGCAGTCGATCTTTATGACCGGATCGGCCCGGCCAAGGAAATCAGCGGCGGATCGGCTGCGAATACCATCGCCGGTATCGCGCAGCTGGGCGGACGGACCGCCTATGTGGGCAAGGTCAAGGATGACCAGCTGGGCGCGATCTTTGCGCATGACCTGCGCGCGCAGGGTGCCGATTATGCGACACGTATGGCGCCCAAGACCGAGACCGCCGAAACCGGACGCTGCATTGTCATCGTGACGCCGGATGGCGAGCGGTCGATGAACACCTATCTTGGCGTGACCGAATTCCTGTCGCCCGACGACATTGATGACGCGCAGATGGCCGATGCTGACTGGATCTACCTGGAAGGCTATCGTTTCGACGGACCCGACAGCCACGCGGCCTTTGCCAAGGCGATTGCCGCTTGCAAAGGCGCAGGCGGGCGGGTGTCGATCACCCTGTCGGATCCGTTCTGCATCGCACGGCACCGCGACGCCTTTGCCGCGATGATCCGCGATCATGTGGATCTTTTGTTCTGCAACCGCGCGGAAATGCTGGCGATGTACCAGACGACAGATTTCGAGGCCGCCCTTGCCCAGTCGGCGGCAGAGGTGGAGATGGTGGCCTGCACCGACAGCGGCAATGGCGTACATATCCTGTCAAATGGCGCGCGCTGGCATGTGCCTGCCGTGCCGACCGAGATTGTCGATGCGACAGGCGCGGGCGATCTGTTCGCGGCAGGGTTCCTGTGGGGGCTGACCGCAGGGTTCGGTTTGGAAACCTGCGGCAAGATGGGCAATCTGGCGGCGTCCGAGGTGATCAGCCATATCGGCGCGCGGCCGGAAACCGATCTCAGGACGCTGTTTGCAAAACACCAGCTGCTTTAAGCCAGCGCTGGTCCAGCGCGTCGATTGCGGCAGGGTCAAAGCGCCCTTCCTCTTTCCAGTATTTGCCGGATGGGACGTAATATCCAAGCCGGGCCTCTTCGTCCAATGCCGCCTTTGCCTCGGCAAGGTCATAGGGCAGCGGCTGCGCAATGGCTGTCGCCTGTGGCGTGGAGCGCGGAAAGACCAGCCGGCTTTCGTCCAGTGACAGGTTGACGACAGCACAGCCGCGCGCGGCAGCCATCAGCATGAACCGCGCCGATTTCGCTTCGAGCGAGCGCAAAGTGACGTCGGCGCGCAACGGGTCGGCTGTGCCGGTGCCATAGAAATGCGTCTGGCTTTGCGCGGGATAGACCATATCGCAGCCCATCATCGCAATCACGCGTGGCTTGAGCGCCGCCAGCGCCCAATAGCCTGCGGTAAAGGCCATCGTCCCGCCGGCATAAACAAAGCCGCCAAATGCGTTCTGCAAGGGAACATAATCGGCGGCTCTGATAATCCGCTGCTCTGGGGCCAGCGCGCGCGGCATGCGCGCTGCCGGAAAATCATCAGGATGGATCAGATCGTCCCAATCGGGGCGCACCGCCCAGGCGTTGTTGATCGCCACGATCCGGTCGAATGGATGGCGCGGCCAGTCACGGGTTTCCACAACATTCGGGCCACTGCCCAGCACCAGAACAACCGCCATCATCATTTTCCTTGCATCACCCGATGTCTGGCAGATAACCCAGCATCAAGCGATGTCGAGAAAAACTTTTATGCCTCCGGCGGGGATATTTGGGCTCGAACGATGCAAAAGATAACCGCCATCCATCACTTGGTCGCCCGGCGCTTTGCAACAGATGGCGGCATCGTTGTCGGCGGTCATCGGCATCCCTGCCTGTACCGCAGCATCAGCATGGCGCATTAACCTTAACATCCCCTTAAACGGCATCGTTCGAGCAAAAATATCCTCGGGGGTGAGGCGCGCCAGCGCCGAGGGGGCAGACAGCCCCCTTACTGCCCCAGCTTGGCATGCACTTCGTCCAGGTCGATCTCGCCCACAGGCATCTTGTTGGCCGGATTTTCGAAATCGTATTTGAACAGCCGGAAATCGCGTTTGTAGATTTCATAGACCAAGTGCATCGACAGATCGTCGAAGTAATCCTCGACAGGATGCAGCCGCTTGGGGCCGTGGCCTTCGCTTTCGTTGAAACGCGGGATCGTGGCAAGGTCGATCGCATGGGGCCGGTCGGTCCGGTCCAGCACGGCCTGCATGCCGTCGTCAAATTTTTCGGTCCAGAAGATGTGGTCATAACGCCCGCCATTCGCGATGAATGTCCCGATATGGCCTGACATGGCCGACCAGTGGATATCCGGCTCCATCGGTTTGCGCCAGCGGATCGTGTCGCATGCAAACAGCAAGAATCGCCGGAAGCTTTTGATCTGATCAAAGGCGAGTCCATCCGCCGGATTGCCCACGTCGATCCCGTATTTCTGGATCAGCTGCGGGACCAGATTGCCGCGATAGTAATTTCCGCTGCGTTGCACGCCGCAGATCTTGTCGAAGAACGACGACAGGATGCGGGTATAGGGGTTGCGCACGCAGGTGAAGGCGAAACTTTTATGCGCCAGCACATTGTCCCGGATCGGCTGCTGGCTGTTCTCCAGCGCCCATTTGTGCAGGCCTGTCTTCGCGTCATGGATGTCGCCGTCGAAGAACCTGCCGTGATCGGAATAATACATGATCTGCCCGATGGTCGAACAGGCGCATTTCGGCACCACACGGTAGACCATGCTTTCGCTGGGCGTCATCCAGGTTCCGGGAAAATTGGCCAATGCGATGCTCCTTTGTGCCAAGCTGCGCCCACCCGACGACATAAAGGCAAAGAAACCCTGTCGCTTCAATGTCTGTTTGCGCTAAAACGCGACAAAGCCAGTCGCGGAACGAAGAATATCATGGCACGTGTCGCCTTTATCCTGCTTTGCCACAAAGACCCCGATGCCATCCTGAATCAGGTGACACGGCTGACGGCCGCTGGCGATTATGTGGCGATCCATTTCGATGCCTCTGCCGCCCCTGCCGATTACCGCAAGATCACCAGCGCGCTGGCAGACAACCCTAACGCGATCTTTGTGACGCGCCGTGTCAGATGCGGCTGGGGCGAATGGAGCCTGGTAGAGGCCACCCTGCGCACGCTGCAGGCCGCGTTTGACGCCTTTGCGCAGGCGACCCATTTCTACATGCTGTCGGGCGATTGCATGCCGATCAAATCCGCCCATTACGCGCATCGGTTTCTGGATGCCCATGACAAGGATTTCATCGAAAGTTTCGATTTCTTCGACACTGACTGGATCAAGACCGGATTGCGCGAAGAACGGCTGATCTATCGCCATTATTTCAACGAACGCAGCCAGAAGCGCCGGTTTTACGCTGCCTTTGCCTTGCAAAAGCGGTTGAATATCACCCGCGCGGTCCCAACTGGTATTCAGGTCATGATCGGCAGCCAGTGGTGGTGCTTGCGCCGAAGCAGCGTTGCGGCTGTGCTGGCCTTCACCCGCCAGCGCCCGGACGTGATCCGGTTTTTCCGCACGACCTGGATTCCCGACGAGACGTTTTTTCAGACCCTTGTTCGCCATCTCGTCCCCGGCCGCGAGATCGAGAGCCGCACATTGACCTTTTTGATGTTCAGCGATTACGGGATGCCGGTGTCGTTCTACAACGACCATGCCGATCTTTTGCTGGGGCAGGATGCCTTGTTCGCGCGCAAGATCAGCGCAGAGGCGCATCGCCTGAAACAGGTGCTGGGCGCGCTTTATGCATCGGATCGGACGGATTTCACCATTTCCAACGAAGGCCGGACCCTGTTCAGCTTTCTGACCGCGCGCGGGCGCAGCGGCCGGCGGTTCGCCCCGCGGTTCTGGGAGGCGGAGGCGTCAATCGGGGCGGGGCGCAGCCTGCTGATCATCTTGTGTAAGAAATGGCATGTCGCCAAGCGGCTGACGGCGGCGATCCGCCAAAGCACCGATATTCCGGCTTTTGATTACCTGTTCCATGAGGATGACACGCCATTGCCCGATATGGGCGGGATCGAGAGGTCGCTGGCCAAACGTGGCCGCCATCACCGTGCTTTCGTCCGGATGCTGTACGATCATGCGGGAACGGATCGGGTGGTGATCTGTCTGGATACATCCAGCCTTGATCTGCTCGGGGATTTCCATGCTGACCGCGCCGATGTGCGGATATTGGAAATCGACTGCGATCTGGGTGACGATTATCTGATCGGTCATGCGATCCGTGTGGGGCTGGCCGGGCCGCAAACATCGCGCGACACCTTCGCGCGCTTGCTGCCCACGATCCGCCGTGACATGATTCATGAACGTGACGCGATCCGCGATGCCCGTTTCAAGAATGCCGCGCGCCTGCGTGAAACCGCCACCGATGCCGAAAACGCGGCGGCGCTTGCGGTGTTTCTGGGGGTGGACGACACCACAGCACTGGCATTGGCGCAAACGCCGCATCTGTTTGTTGATTAAGGAAGACCGATGACTTTTGACTATGACGACCAGAATATCTTTGCGAAAATCCTGCGCGGGGAAATCCCCAATCAGACGGTCTATGAAAACGACCATGCGCTGGCGTTCAACGATATCAACCCGCAGGCACCGGTGCATGTGCTGGTGATCCCCAAGGGGGCCTATGTCAGCCTTGACCATTTCGCGCGCGATGCCTCGCCTGCCGAACAGGCCGGTTTCATGCAGGCCGTGGCCGAGGTTTGCCGCCTGACCGATGTGGCCCAAGGGTTTCGCGCCATCGCCAATACCCGCAGCCACGGCGTGCAGGACGTGCCGCATTACCATCTGCATATCATCGGCGGGCGGCAATTGGGCCGGATGCTGCAGGGCTGACGACGTTCAGGACGTCAGTGACAGGAACACATCTTCGAGATCAGCCTCGCGGCTTTGCACATCCTTGATGGTGATACCCGCCTCGCGCAGCAGCGACAGGATCGCGTCGGCTGGTGTGGCCCCCGCATTATAGGTAAAGCTCAGCCGTCCATCGTCATGCGCCTGTCCGGTGATCCCCGCGGGCAGGGCGGGCAGGGTCGCGGCGCTGGCAGGCGTGACGACCAGCGTCTTGCTGTCGAGCCGCCCCAGAAGGTTGGCGGTGCTGTCGCGGATCACGACGGCCCCGTGGTTGATGATGGCAATCTCGTCACACATTTCCTGCGCCTCTTGCAGGTAATGCGTGGTCAGGATGATGGTCATACCTTGCTGGTTCAGTTTGCGTACATTGTCCCACAGCATGTTGCGCAGCGTGATATCGACGCCTGCGGTCGGTTCATCCAGCACCAGAATCTGCGGTGAATGCACCAGCGCCTTGCCCAGCAACAACCTGCGCCGCATCCCCCCCGACAATGACCTTGCATAGGCATTGGCCTTGTCGGTCAGCCCGATCAGGTCAAGGATTTCCGCCGTCCGGCGCTGCGATTTCGGCACGCCGTACAGCCCTGCCTGCACGTCGAGCGATCCTGCGGGTGTAAAGAACGGATCAAGATTCGGTTCCTGCGGCATGATCCCGATGGCCGCGCGCGACTGGCGCGGGTTTTTGTCCTGATCAAAGCCCCAGATTTTTACCGATCCTGCCGATTTCACCACCAGACCCGCCAGAATGTTGATCAGCGTCGATTTGCCCGCCCCGTTCGGCCCCAACAGGCCAAAGACCATCCCGCGCGGGATATTCAGGTCGATACCTTTGAGCGCCTGATGCGCGGGTGCGCGGCTGGTGGCCGCATAGGTCTTGTGCAGGCCGGTGATTTCGATGGCGTTGTCGGTCATGCTGGTCTTTCCCCTTTGCCGCAGCTGCGGTATAGGGTGACACATAAGGCGGGCAGCGCCCCGCGGCAATCAGACAGGCCAGATCAATGACCACACCCGCACCGGAAACCCGCATTGTGAACGACTGGCGCGTGTCCTGCGACGGCGGCGAAGCCGGGCTGGGCCATCCGCGCGTCTGGCTGCAGATCCCCGACCAGCGCGGTTGGGTCGAATGCCCCTATTGCGACGCCAAGCTGATCCACAAGGATTTCGAAGGCAAGGTCTGACCTTGTCCAAGCCACATTGTCGCCGGAACGGAGGGACGTCATGACAACCCAATTCGGCAAAGGCTGTCACCTGCATCTGATCGACGGATCGGCCTTTATCTTTCGCGCCTATCATGCGCTGCCGCCGCTGACGCGCAAGTCCGACGGTCTGCCAGTAGGGGCGGTCAGCGGTTTTGTGAACATGCTGCAACGCTATGTCGAAAACAACTCTGGTGCTGACGCTGCGACCCATGTCGCCGTGATCTTTGACAAGGGCAGCCATACCTTTCGCAACGACATGTATGACCAATACAAGGCCAACCGCGAGGCGATGCCCGAAGAGTTGCGCCCGCAGATCCCGCTGACCCGCGACGCAACCCGCGCCTTCAACATCGCCTGCGAAGAGGTCGAAGGCTTCGAGGCCGATGATATCATCGCCACCCTTGCCCATCAGGCGCGCCGCGCGGGGGGCCGTGTGACCATCGTCAGTTCCGACAAGGACCTGATGCAGCTGGTCGGCGACGGTGTCGAAATGCTCGACCCGATGAAAAACAAACGCATCGACCGCGACGGCGTGTTCGAAAAATTCGGCGTCTTTCCGGACCGCGTGGTCGATGTGCAGGCGCTGGCGGGCGATTCGGTTGATAACGTGCCGGGCGCGCCGGGCATCGGGATCAAGACCGCGGCCCTGCTGATCAACGAATTCGGTGATCTGGAAAGCCTGCTTGAGCGCGCGGGCGAAATCACCCAACCCAAACGCCGCGAAACGCTGGTCAACCATCGCGCGCAGATCGAATTGTCCAAACGGCTGGTCCAGCTGGATTGCGATATGGTTCTGGATTTCGGGCTGGATGATCTGGAAATCCGCCTGCCCGATCCCGACACCTTGCTGGCTTTTCTCGCCCAGATGGAATTTCGCACCGTATCCAAACGGATCGCGGACAAGCTCGGCGTTGCTGCCCCCGTGATCGAAGCGCCAGCCCCCGCGACCGAAACCGCCCCGATTGAGGCCGTGCCTTTCGATGCCGACAGCTATGAATGCGTCCGCGATGCCACAGCCCTGCAGGTCTGGATCGACCGGATTTACGAGGCGGGCCATGTCGCCGTCGATACCGAAACCACCAGCCTTGATGAAATGCGGGCCGATCTGGTCGGCATCTCGCTTTGCGTGGCGGCGGGGCAGGCCTGCTATATCCCGCTGGCGCATAAGGCGGGGGCGGATGATCTGTTCGGCTCGGACGCGCGGGCCGAAGGGCAGATGGATATGGCCGCCTGTCTGGCGATGCTCAAGCCCGTGCTGGAGGATGCGAGCATCCTGAAAATCGGGCAGAACATGAAATATGATGCCAAGATTTTCGCGCTGCTGGGGATCGCTGTCGCCCCCATCGACGACACGATGCTGATGTCCTACGCGATGCATGCGGGGCTGCACAATCACGGCATGGACACGTTGTCTGAACGCTATCTGGGGCATATCCCGATCCCGATCAAACCGCTGTTGGGGTCGGGGAAATCTGCCATCACCTTTGACCGGGTGCCGGTGGACGATGCGGTAAAATATGCCGCCGAAGATGCCGATGTCACCCTGCGCCTGTGGCAGATGTTCAAACCGCAGCTGCACCAATCGCGTGTGACAACGGTCTATGAAACGCTCGAACGCCCGCTGGTGCCGGTGCTGGCGCAGATGGAAATGCACGGGATCAAGGTTGACCGCGATACCCTGTCGCGGATGTCCAACGCATTCGCGCAAAAGATGGCGGGACTCGAGGACGAGATCCAGAAAATGGCGGGCCGCCCGTTCAATGTCGGCTCGCCCAAACAGCTGGGCGAAATCCTGTTCGATGAACTGGGCCTTGCGATGCCCGACGGCAAATTGCCCGCCAAGGGCAAGACAGGCGCCTATTCCACCGGCGCCGATGTGCTCGAAGACCTCGCCACGATCCACGACCTGCCACGCCGTATCCTCGACTGGCGGCAATTGGCGAAACTCAAATCAACCTATACCGACGCGCTGCAGGACCATATCAACCCCGACACGGGCCGCGTGCATACGTCCTATTCCATCGCGGGCGCGATCACCGGTCGGCTCGCCTCGACCGACCCGAACCTGCAAAACATCCCCGTCCGGTCTGACGAAGGGCGGCGCATCCGCGAAGCCTTTGTCGCGGCACCAGGCAATGTGATCGTCAGCCTAGACTACAGCCAGATCGAATTGCGCATCCTGGCGCATATCGCGGGGATCGATGCGCTGAAACAGGCCTTCCTTGACGGGATCGACATTCATGCGATGACGGCCTCGGAAATGTTCGACGTGCCGCTCGACCAGATGACGCCCGATATCCGCCGTCAGGCCAAGGCGATCAATTTCGGTGTCATCTACGGGATTTCGGGTTTCGGTCTTGCACGCAACCTGCGGATTCCGCGCAGCGATGCCCAAGGGTTCATCGACCGCTATTTCGAACGTTTCCCGGGCATCCGGCAATATATGGATGACACCGTCGCCTTTGCCCGCGATCGTGGCTATGTCCAGACCCTGTTCGGCCGCCGGATCAACACACCGGAAATCAACACCAAAGGCCCGCAGGCCGGTTTCGCCAAACGCGCCGCGATCAACGCGCCAATCCAGGGCACCGCCGCCGATGTGATCCGCCGCGCGATGATCCGGATGCCAAAGGCCATCGCCGGTCTGCCCGCCAAGATGCTGCTGCAGGTCCATGACGAATTGCTGTTCGAGGTCGATGCAACCGCCGCCGACGACCTGATCGGCATCGCACGGCAGGTGATGGAAACCGCCAGCGACCCCGCCGTCAAGCTCGACGTCAAACTCTCCGTGGACGCGGGGCAGGGACCAAACTGGGCCACCGCCCATTGAAAACGGGGCGCGAGGCTAAAACCCCGCGCCCCCACTTCTTATTTCCAAAAATACTCCCGCGCGGCGCGCTCCGTCGCGGCAGCGGCGGATCAGTTCACCGATTTGGCCTCGACCAGATTGGCCTCGGATTTGCGCGCAGGCGCAATGGCGATCCGGCGGGGTTTCAGCGCCTCTGGCACTTCGCGCACCAGATCGATATGCAGCATGCCATTTTCATGCAAGGCACCTGTCACCTCGACATGATCGGCCAGCTGGAACCGGCGTTCAAAGGCGCGGGTGGCGATCCCGCGGTGCAGGAATTTGCGCGTGCTGTCGTCTTCGTCCTTGCGGGCGGTGACATGCAGCGTGCGGTCCTTGACCTCGATCGCAAGCTCGTGATCGGCAAAACCGGCCACGGCGATCGAAATGCGCCAGCCGTCATCGGCGGTTTTTTCGATATTATAGGGGGGATAGCTGGTCTGGCCGACATCACTGGCCAGCGCACGGTCCAAAAGCTCGGCGATCTGGTCAAAACCGACAGTGGCACGGTACAGCGGGGTTAAATCAAAACTACGCATAGGGTCATCCTTTTCATCAAGCGATAACAATGTCTGGCCTTCCATTCATGGACAGACCGTTAGGGCAAGGCCCGTCATTGGCACCTTGCTGGGATAGATTTGGGAAAGGCAGCAGCGCCTTTCAAGACCCTAATCGACGGTGACGAATTTGGCGCCCGTGTCGTTGCGCGCGCCCGATGTCATCACGCGCTGGCTGCCGCCCGGGCGCACCGGGGCTTGGCTTGCCAAATGCGCCATCAGCGCATTCAGCGGCCCTTCGAGCGAGGTGCCAAGCGCCACTTTTTCGCCGCCCACCTCGGCCATCGCGGACACGACCGAGGCGATCCGCGTCTCGCCCTGGTGCATGATAAAGACCGGCGATCCGCTTGATCCGTAATCGACATCGCAGGTCATGATGATCACGCCGGTCTGGTGGCCCAGCACGTTGCAGACCTCTTGCAGGCTGGGGGCGTCTTCGCGCCCGCGGCCATAGGACACGACCCCGACCTCGTCACCGCTCAGCGGGCGTTGCGCGATCAGATAGGGGCGCAGGCGGGTTTCACGGATCGGAAGGTCCAGTTCCAGCACTGCAATATCCATCGCCACAGCCGCCGGGCGGGTCACACCACCGGTGTGGATGTAATCCGGATGTGCCACCGCCCGTGTCACCCCGCGCGTCGCCGCCGCCCGCCCGTCGCGTAATCCCGCGCGAAACGAAAACCTGTCCGCCGCGACCACAGACCCGTCCTTGTCATAAAGGCAATGCGCCGCCGTCAGGATCAGCTTTTCGCGGATCAATGCCGCCGTGCAGAACCCTTTTCCTGCGATATCAAGCCGCCCGACAGCCTCCCAGCCCGCGCTGTCCTGACGCGTCTGCAAGGTGACTAGTCCGGTTTCCTGCGCGGCGGCAACACCGGCCATCAGAACCGTGCAAACTGTCGCAATGAAATGGCGCATCCCGTGTTCCGTCCAGCTGCCGCAGGTCTGCATGATAGATCACGCAGCACCACGGCGCTAGCGCAGGATCGGCACCGCTGGCACCGTCTTGCCGGGGGCGCTCAGCGCGGGGGGCTGCGGCCCGCCCGTCGCCCAATCCAGCAATTCAACAGTATGCACGATTGGCACGCCGGTGCCGCTGCCGATCTGCATCATGCAGCCGATATTGCCTGCGGCGATGATATCGGGCACCAGCGCCTCTAGCGTCTTGACCTTGCGGGCCTTCAACTGCTTGGAGATCTCGGGCTGCATCAGGTTGTACGTTCCCGCAGACCCGCAGCACAGGTGGCTGTCGGCAGGTTCCAACACGGTGAAACCGGCCTTTTTCAGCAAATCCTTGGGATATGTCTTGATCTTCTGACCATGCTGCAAGGAACAGGCGGCGTGATAGGCGACCTTGGTGCCTTTGGCGGCACCTGCGGGCAGGTCAAGCTTCATCAGCACTTCAGACACATCCATCGCGATGGCGGCAACCCGCGCGGCATCGGCGGCCAGCGGGTCATCGCGGAACATATGCCCGTAATCCTTGACCGTCGTGCCGCAGCCAGAGGTATTGATGACGATGGCATCAAGCCCACCCTGATCCATCTCGCGCACCCAGGCCCGGATATTGGCGGCGGCCGCCGCATGGCTTTCCTTTTCCTTGCCCATGTGATGGGTCAAGGCCCCGCAACAACCCGCCCCTTTTGCCACGACAACCTCGGCCCCGAAACGCGTCAGCAGGCGGATCGTGGCGTCGTTGATATCTGTGTTCAGCGCCTTTTGCGCACACCCCGTCATCAGCGCCACGCGCATCTTTTTATCGGCGACCGCAAAGGTCTGCGGATCATCATTGCGGCTGACCGGCGGAATGGTGCGCGGTGCCATTTCCAGCATCGCGCGCAGGCGCGGATCAGGCATGAACCGCGCAAAGGGTCGTCCAATCTTGGCCCCCAGCAGCGCCAGCCGGAACCGCATCGGATAGGGCAGGACCTGCGCCAAGATCCAGCGCAAGGCACGGTCCGACCATGGCCTGTCATAATTCTTTTCAATATAGGCGCGGGCATGATCGACCAGATGCATGTAATGCACGCCGGATGGACAGGTGGTCATGCAGGCCAGACACGACAGGCAGCGGTCGATATGTTTGACAGTCTTGGCATCGGGCTTGCGCTCGTTTTCGAGCATGTCCTTGATCAGGTAAATCCGCCCCCGCGGGCTGTCCAATTCATCGCCCAATATCTGATAGGTCGGGCAGGTCGCCGTGCAGAACCCGCAATGCACACAGGTGCGCAAAATCTGGTTGGCCCGCGCGGTACCTGAATCCTGCAATTGCTCTGGTGTGAATGTCGTCTGCATCAGCCGATCATCCCCGGATTGAATATCCCGCGCGGATCGAATTTCGCGCGCAGCCCTGCGCTCAGCGCCGCGACAGGCGCGGATTCCGGCTGGAACACCGGCACATGCGCCTGCCCACGGATCAGCGTCGCATGGCCTTTGAAATCACCCAGCCTTGTGCGCAGATCACCATCGGCCAGCAACCACACAAGCCCGCCCGCCCAATCATAGACCACCGCCCGCGCCCCTGCCTTGGCGACCAGCGCGGGCGCATCCGACGCCTTGACCGACAACCGCCAGACGCAGCCCTGTTGTCCGGCAAAGGCGGTCACATCGCGGATCGCGGCCCAGAGCGCGGCAGACGCGGCTTTATCATCCAGTACCGTGGCTGACCCAAACGGAGCCACGACCCCCGCCAAGGCTTGCGCGCGATACGCGACCGAGGCGGCAAATCCTTCCAGCCGCAGCATCGTGCGCCCCGCAGCAGGATCATGCGCCGCCCCTGTCACCTCGAAAGGCGAAGACATGGCAGCGGCCAACGCGGCGACAGCGGTCGCGTCATCCAGACCGTCCAGCACCAGCGTCGCTTGGGTTTGCACATCCGGCAGCACTTTCAGCGACACTTCGGTCAGCACACCCAAGGTGCCGTAAGACCCGCAGAGCAGCTTGACCAGATCATAGCCGGTGACGTTCTTCATCACGCGGCCCCCGTTCTTGATGATATTGCCCGCGCCATCGACAAACCGCACGCCCAGCATGAAATCGCGGCAGGCCCCCACGGTGATCCGGCGTGGCCCTGACACATTGGCCGCAACCATCCCGCCGATGGTCGGCTCTCCACTGGTGCCAAGCAGTGCGCGATGATCCATCGGTTCAAACGCAAGGCGCTGGTTTTCCGCCGCCAGCCGCGCCTGCACCTCGGCCAAAGGCGTACCGGCCTTGGCCACCAGCGTCAGCGCGCCGGGTTCATAAAGCGTGATCCCCGCCATCCCCGCCAGCGACAATGCAGCCCCTGTCGCGCGCCCGATAGGTCTTGTCCCGCCGCCCATGATCCGCAGCGGGCCATCGGCCTCGGCCACCATGCGGGCAAGGTCTTGCTCGTTCTTGGGTGTCATATCATCTTCCGAGTATAAATATCCTGGGGGAGCCGCGGACAGCGTCCGTGGCGGGGGCAAAGCGCCCTCAAGCCGCGCGCCGTGGCGCAGAGCTATCCAGCGGAAACACTTTGGCCGCATTCAGCAACCAACCCGGATCGAAGACATCCTTGACTGCCATCTGCGCCTCAAGATCGGCAGTGGCGAATTGCACATGCATCAGATCGCGCTTTTCGATCCCCACGCCATGTTCGCCGGTCAGGCAGCCGCCCACCTCGACACAAAGCCGCAGGATATCCGCGCCGAACGCCTCGCAGAGCTCCAGATCACCCGGTTTATTGGCATCAAACAGGATCAGCGGGTGCATATTGCCGTCACCGGCATGGAACACATTGCCGACGCCCAGCCCGTATTCCTTGGACATCTCGCCGATCCGGCGCAGCACATAGGGCAGTGCCGACACTGGAATCGTGCCATCCAGACACATGTAATCATTGATCTGACCCATCGCGCCAAAGGCCGATTTGCGGCCCAGCCAGATGCGGCCCGCCTCGTCGGCATCCTTGGCTTCGCGCAATTCCACGGGGTTGTGGCTGCGGGCGATCTGCATGATCAGCGCCAGCTGCGCGTCGATTTCGGCGGGCGATCCTTCGACCTCGACGATCAACAGCGCCTCGCAGATCGGATAGCCTGCCTTGGCAAAGGCTTCGGTCGCCTCGATACAGGGGCGGTCCATGAATTCGATGGCAACGGGCAGAATGCCTGCCTTGATGATGTCGGTGACAACCTGACCCGCGACTTCGGAACTGTCATAGCCCATCAGCACGGGGCGCGCGCCTTCGGGTTTGGGCAGAATGCGCAGGGTCGCCTCGGTCACGACGCCCAACTGACCCTCGGACCCGCAGATCACGCCAAGCAGATCAAGCCCGCCGGCATCCATATGCGCGCCGCCGATGTCCATCACAGTGCCGTCCATCGTGACCAGCGTCACACCCAGCAGGTTATTGGTGGTGACACCATATTTCAGGCAATGCGCGCCGCCCGAATTCATCGCGATATTGCCCGCAATCGCGCAGGCAAGCTGGCTGGACGGGTCGGGGGCATAGAAAAATCCATCCGCCTCGACAGCACCCGTCACCGACAGGTTGGTGCGGCCCGTTTGCACGCGGATATAGCGGTCGGGGTAATTCGTCTCGATCACCTGTGTCATCCGCGCGACGCCAAGGATCACGCAATCCGCCGTCGGCAGCGCACCACCGGCCAGCGAGGTGCCCGATCCGCGCGGCACAACCGGCACGCCCATATCATGGCAAATCTTCAGCACGGCCGAGACTTGTTCGGTCGTCGAGGGCAAAACCACGGCAAGCGGCGGGCAGCGATAGGCGGTCAGCGCGTCACATTCATAAGCGCGGGTTTCCGCGATATCGGACATCAACGCATCCGGCGGCAGCACAGCGGCCAATCGGGCGACAATCTGGTCCTTGCGGGACAAGACACCGGCATTCGGCTGTGGCATTTGCATGGAACGACCTCCCATCGTGGTGACTGGTAAGAATATATGACCAATTTTGCCATATGGCAAGTTGGAACTGGACCCGCTACAGGTTTGTTATGACATTTCTTGACCATATTGCCCTGCTCACTTTGTTCGACGCGATTGCGGCGGCGCTGATCTTGCTGGTCTGGTTCGGGATCGGCTGGCGGATCGAACATCCGGGGGCCAAGAACCCCTCGGTCACCATGCTGATGTCCGAACGGCGGCGCGACTGGATGAAGGTACTTGTCACCCGCGATTCGCGCATTTTTGACAGCCAGATCCTGGGCGGTCTGCGCGAAGCCACCGCGTTTTTTGCATCGACCAGCCTGTTTGCCATCGGGGGCGTGCTGGCGCTACTTGGCAATACCGAAAGCCTGCGTGGCGTTGCCGCTGAGGTGAGCGATACACAGGTGCCGGTCCTGATCTGGCAGTTGAAACTGGCGCTGGTGGCGCTGTTTCTGATCAATGGTTTTTTGAAATTCGTCTGGTCCAACCGTGTGTTCGGCTATTGCGCGGTGGTCATGGCCTCGGTGCCAAACGACCCCGCCGATCCGCTGGCCTATCCGCGCGCGGCGCAGGCGGCGGAACTGAACATCCGTGCCGCACTGAATTTCAACCGCGGCCTGCGGTCGATGTATTTCGCGCTTGCGGCGCTGGGCTGGCTGGCAGGCCCCGGTGCATTGGTCGCGGCAACGCTGATCGTGGCATGGATCATCTGGTCGCGCGAATTTGCGTCGTTGCCGCGCAATGTGCTGATGAACGACGACGGCGTTTCGGGGAAACCATGACCCGCATTTTGCGGCCTTTGGGGATGCTCTAACGCCGCCCTTCGCGCAGCCATGCCGCCACGCTCAACATCGCGGCCAGCAGCAGGAACAACCATGCCGGCACCAGGGGCGTGATCTTGATATCCGCCGTCTGGAACGCGCCGCGCGGGGTGATCCCGATCCAGCCGCGTCCCGTGGCAGGGCGGCCTGCGCGCACGGCGCGGATGTCCACGGCACCCGCTGAAACCGGCATGATCCCGCCGCGCTGCGCGTCGATCAGCGGTGCCAGCATGTCACCCGTTGCAATCGTCTGTTCGAATTCGCGCGGTGCCGCAGTGCCAAGGGCGATCACGGCCTGCTGGTCCCCGTCATCGAGCCGGTAAAGCCCGATCTCGGGCGCATCCCACAGCGTCTCGAACCGGCCAGGGGATGTTTCGGTCAAGGGCAGGGTGGTCTCGGTCCCGTCGGGATGGGTGATCGTCACGTCGCCCGTGGTTTCCGACAGGGTGCGGCGGATGATCCGCATCTGCTGGCCTGCAGGTTCGACAAACAGCGCCTCTTCTTCCAGCTCGGGTTCACGCATCATCCAATGCGCCAGACGGCGCAGCAGTTCCAATTGCGGCCCGCCGCCTTCATAGCCGCGATCCCAAAGCCATGAATGATCCGACGCCATCAGCGCGACACGGCCTGCGCCAACACGGTTCAGCACCAGCAAAGGGCGATCATCAAGGCCGGACATCACGACAGATGCCTCTTGCGGGACCACCACATCGACCAGCCGGAACCAGCGGCCCCAGCCCGGACCATCGCCCTCCGCGGCAGGCGGAGACAGGTCATCCAGCCCCGCTGTCACCGGATGGCGCGCGCCCAGATCGGTGATCTGCGGCACGAACCCTTCCTCGAACACGCGCGCGGTCGGCGCACCGGGCAGCACGGCGCCCAGAGGCGAGCGATAGATGCTTTCGGCGGCGCCATATTCCGGCCCCGACGAAATCAGCACAGCCCCGCCCTGGTCGACATAATTGCGGATATTATCCAGATAGGCATTGGGCAATATCCCGCGCCGGCGATAGCGGTCAAAGATGATCAGGTCGAAATCATCAATCTTTTCCAGGAACAGTTCGCGCGTGGGAAAGGCGATCAGCGACAATTCAGTGACCGGCACACCGTCCTGCTTTTCGGGTGGGCGCAGGATGGTGAAATGCACTAGGTCCACGGCAGAATCCGATTTGAGCAGGTTGCGCCATGTCCTCTCGCCCGGATGCGGCTCGCCCGATACGAGCAGAACGCGCAGCCGGTCGCGCACGCCGTTGATCTGGATCACGGCGGTATTGTTGCGGTCGGTCAATTCGCCTTCCGCTTCAGGAATGGTGAATTGCAGCACGTTCATGCCCGCATGGGACAATTGCACCGGCAGTTCGATATCACGGCCCACCGGCACAGGCAGGGTCAGCGGTGGGGCGCCATCAATGGAAACCGACAGATCGACCGTCTGCGTGGCGGGTGCGGCACCCTGATCCTCGATCCGCAGCGTCAGGGTAAAAGTCTCGCCCAGAATGGCAAAGGCGGGGGCGTTGGATATGACCAGCCGGCGGTCCCAATCGTCAGGCGCGCCGGTCAGGATCAGGTGCAGTGGCGCAGGCAGGGCGGGGGCATTGTCCATGTCATGCACACGCCCGTCAGAAATCACCACGATCCCCGCAATCCGGCCCTGCGGTTCCTCGGCCAATGCCTGCGACAACGCGGTCATCAGGGCCGTCCCCTGATCGCCCTTGGCATCCCCCAGCGTGACAAGGCGCATTTCCGTATTGGGCTGGCGGTCAAGTTCTGCGGTGATATTCGCCAAGGCTTGCGCATTCTGGTCTGGCCTGCCCGCGATGCGCTGGCTGGCGCTTTCATCGACCACGACCATGATTATATCGCTCAGCGGGGCGCGGTCTTCGCGCTGCAAGGACGGGTTGGCCATGGCCGCCAGCAACGCGATCCCCGCCAGCGCGCGCAGCCACCAGCCCGGCAACCGCCGCCAGAGGGCGAGCGTGACCGCCAGAACAACCAACCCCGCCAGACCATAAACCGCGATCAGCGGAATCAGCGGGTCAAAGATCACCGTGCCGGTCATTTACAAACGTCCTCGCATCTTCCGAGCCGCGTGAATTGCCGGTGGCAATTCACGTTAATCCCCGCCGGAGGCGTCAGATGTCGTGACATCTGACAGGTCAAGATCAGCCGCATTCTCATTGCCCGAGCCGGTCAAGCAGGTCCGGCACATGCACCTGATCTGATTTATAATTCCCGGTCAGCACATGCATGATCAGGTTGACGCCAAACCGCAGCGCGATTTCACGCTGGCGTTCGCCTGCCGCGCCGCGCCCGACAGGGAACATCGGCGCGCCGTTCGCCGTCACAGCCCAAGCGCGCGCCCAGTCATTGCCGCCGATCACCACCGGCGTCACCCCGTCGTTGAGATTGCGAAACGGCATCCCGTCGATCTGCACCGCATCCAGAGGGGCGGCCTCGACCCAGACATCGCGGCTGGCGTGGCGGCCCGGAAAATCCTGCAACAGATAAAACGTGCGCGTCAGCACATGGTCGGGCGGGATCGGTGCAAGGCGCGGAATATCCAGCGACCGCGCAATCGCCTGCAAACGCGCCCCTTCGGGCGAGCCTGACCCGAACCGCGCGGTATCGGCGTCGCGGGTGTCGAACAGGATCATCCCGCCGCTGCGCAGATAGCGGTTCAGCTTGCCATAGGCGTCGCGGCTGGGCAGCGGCTGATCGGCCGTGACGGGCCAGTACAGAAACGGAAAGAACGCCAGTTCGTCGGTTTCGATATTCACGCCCATCGGGGCGGCAGGTTCGATTGATGTGCGCCGGAACAAGGTCTGCGACAGGCCCAACAGGCCCGCGGCCGTCACTTCGTCAACCTGCGGATCGCCGGTCAGCACATGGGCCAGCACCACCTCGGAGGTGGCCTGGATGGCGAAATCCTCGGGGGTTTGGGCCTGCGCCTTTGGGGCAAGGGCCAGCGCCAGCATCAGGGCCACCGCCACATCCGCGCGCGGCCCGCGCAGACGGCCCCCCACGGCCAGTGACGCGATGATATCGACCAGCAACAGCGCCAGTGCTGCGCCCAAAAGCCAGCCTTTGAGCGCCGTGGCACGCAGGACGTCCATCCCTTCAACAGCGATCCGCGCAGGCCAGCCCGCAGGGGTCAGCACCGTATCCGGCCCGATCACATTGACCGCGATCTGGCGGTCGCGCGTGGCGTAAAGCCCGGGGCGCAATTGCGGTCCGGTGACGCCAGCGCCCAGCAGCTCGCCCGCGACACCGGCCAGATCGCGTCCGTCCTGCAAACGCCCGTAGGCATCAAGCAATTCCTGCGGTTGCCATACCGTGCCTGCCAGTTCTGCGGCCTCAGGCGCGGCAGGGCGGCTCGATACGGCCAGCCGTTCCAGCATCTGCACGAAAAGGCCGGACAATGGCAGGCTCGACCATTCGGCATTCGCCGTGACATGGACCAGCACGATTTGTCCGTCACCGCTGAACTTGCGTGTGACCAGCGGCGTGCCATCGGCCAGCTGCGCGATCACGCGCTCAGCCAGCGTCGGGTCGGGTTGCGCCATGACCTGACTGGTGACGGTCACGTCCTCGGGGATGGTCAGGCCAAAGAACGGCGTGTCGGTGGCAAAGGGGGCCAGCGCTTTGGGTTCGCCCCAGCTCATCGCGCCACCGACGCTGCGCCCGCCGTCGCGCAGGCGCACGGGCAACAATGGGTCCTCGGCGCTGCGGCCCACGTCAGAGGCGGCCAGACGCGGCCCCGCGAACCGCAACAGAAGCCCACCCTGATCGACCCAATCGACGATGCCCTGCGCCTCGATATCGGTCAGGATCGCGACATCGGCCAGCACGATCAAATCGGGATTGGCCAGCAGCACATCGGCCAGATCACCGTCGATCAGGTCTGCGGTCGGCTCTAGCGCCTCGCGCAGATAGAAAAGCTGTGACAACAGGTCCAGCCCTTCGCGTATGTCGCGCCCTGCGATCAGCGCCACCTCGCGCCGGCGCAGGGCATCGTCGCCAAGGCTGACGGCGGCGGCAGACCGCGTGCCGGTCAATTCGAAGCGCGTGATCCGGTTGCGCAATTCAGGCGGCAGGTCGAGCGTGGCTTCCGCCACCTCTTGCCCCGCCGCGAATGTCAGCGGCACATTGGCCAGCGCCCGTTCCACGCCTGCGGGATCAAGGCCGATGGCGGTGACGGTTGTATCGCTTGGCGCGCCGATGGGGGTGCGCGTCGCGCTCACACGGACCTCGCCGTCCTCATAGCGTGCGGGGCGCAGGCCGGTCACCTGACGTGGGGTCTGGAACACGGTCACATTGCCCGCCGCCTCGAAGGCGGAGAGCAGGTCGTCGCGGCCCGGATAATCCAACCCGTCGCTGATCCAATAGGTCTCAAACCCGCCCTGATCCGCAAAATAGGCGGCGGCATCGGCGGGTTGCCACGGCTGGGGTTGCAGGTTCGCCAACCGGTCCTGCCATGCGCTGGGTGGCGCAAAGGGCAAGGGCTCGGCCAGTGGCAGGTCTGTCAGCGTCACCACGGCGACGCGGCGTTCGTTGACGGACGCCTCGGTCAACAGCGCCGCCACACGGTCGCTTTTCGCCTGCCAGTCGGGCGCGCCCGCCCATGTGCCATCAAGGGCGATCACCAGATCACCGCGCCCGTCGCGGGCCTGTTGCGGGTTCAGCACGGGGCCGGCAAAGCCGACAATGACAGCCGCGATGGCCAGCAGACGCAACAAGAGCAGCCACCATGGGGTGCGGTCGGACTGGCTTTCGTCATCGCTCAGACCCAGCAGCAGCACCACACCGGGGAACCGGCGCCGCACGGGGGCAGGCGGCACAGCGCGCAGCACTATCCAAAGGATCGGCAGGGCGATCAGCCCCAGCAGCAGCATCGGGGCTGCAAATCCGATGGGTCCGATCATAAACATCAGCGCCGCCTTTCCAGCGCGCCATAAAGCCACAGCAACGCCTGTGTTGCCGACTGGCCGGTATGATGGGTGTGAAACTGCCAGCCAGTCATGCGCGCAAGCTGCGCCAGCTCGACCTTGCGGGCCGCCAACCTGTCCAGATAGCGTGACTTGAGATCGCGGGCGCGCAGCGTCTCGTGCTGGACGCTGCCGGTCATGGATTGAAAGATCGTGCGCCCGTCAAACGGAAATACCTCTTCCTGTGGGTCAAGCACCTGCAGCAGCGCGCCTTTGACACCGCGATCCGCGGCGCGGGCCAGCGCGTCGCGCACCCCGTCGATATTGCCCAGAAAGTCGCTGACAAACAGCGCGCGCGCATGCGGCAACAGGCCGGTCGCATCGGGTGATCCGTGGTCGGTCGCGGCCTGTTCGGACAGAATCTGCGCCATCTGTTGCAATTGCGCGCCTCCGCGCCGTGGTGGCAGGCGCAGACCGGTCAGCCCGACGCGTTCCCCGCCGCGGATCAGCAACACCGCCAGCGCCATCGCCAGAATGCGCGCGCGATCACCCTTGGTCGCGTGATCGTCGGACGCGAAACCCATAGACGCGCCCTGATCGACCCAAAGGATCACTGATTGCGCGATCTGCCATTCCTTGTCCTGCACAAAGCGCGCATCCGACCTTGCCGATCGGCGCCAGTCTATGCTGCGCGCGGCATCATGGGTCTGTGCAGGGCGGTATTGCCAGAACGTATCGCCGGTGCCCGCCCGCCTGCGCCCGTGGTCGCCCAGCAGGACGGTCGCGGCCAGATGCTCTGCCTCGGCCAGCAGGGGCGGCAGATGCGCGGCAAGCGTTTCCGCCTGCGACCGGAGCGTCAGCGCTGTTGTCATGCCGCCGCTGTGACCCGTGTAATCTGGCCTGCGACCTCGTTGATGATGGATTGCACATCCTCGCCGCGCGCGCGGGCGGCAAAGGACAGCGCCATGCGATGTTCCAGCACCGGCACTGCCATGTTGCGCACATCCTCTGCCGATGGGACCAAGCGGCCATCGAGCAAGGCCGAGGCGCGCACCGTCAGCATCAGCGCCTGTGCGGCACGCGGGCCGGGGCCCCAGCTGACATTTTGGCGGATTACATCGGGGGCGGTCGCATCATCGGGACGGCAGGCGCGCACCAGATCAAGGATCATCTCGAGGATATGTTCGCCCACCGGCATCCGGCGCAGCAGTGCTTGCGCGGCCAGAAGTTCGCCCGCGCTGAACACGGGCTTGACCTGCGCATCCTCGGTGCCTGTGGTGGCGATCAGGATGTCTTTTTCGGTCTGCCGGTCGGGGTAGGGCACGTCGATCTGGACAAGAAACCGGTCAAGCTGCGCCTCTGGCAGGGGATAGGTGCCTTCCTGTTCCAGCGGGTTTTGCGTGGCCAGCACATGGAACGGCACGCCAAGCGGACGGTGCTGGCCTGCGATGGTCACTTCTTTTTCTTGCATCGCCTGCAGCAGCGCCGATTGCGTGCGGGGGCTGGCGCGGTTGATTTCATCGGCCATCAGCAACTGGCAGAACACAGGCCCTTCGATAAACCGGAACGCACGGCTGCCGTCGGCGGCTGTTTCCAACACTTCAGAGCCCAGAATATCCGCTGGCATCAGGTCAGGCGTGAACTGGATACGGTTGCCCTGCAGGCCCATGACGGTGGACAAAGCATCCACCAGCCGCGTCTTGCCAAGGCCGGGCAGGCCGATCAGCACCGCATGGCCACCGCAGACCAGCGCCGACAATGTCAGGTCCACGACGCGGCGCTGGCCGATGAAACGGGCGGCGATACTGTCGCGCGCGGCACCCAGTTTTGCACCCAGTGCGTCTATCTGTGCGACAAGATCGGCGTCGTCGGCCATGACTTTCCCCTTGGATTACCTATATGCTGCAAGAGAACAGATAATCCTGATGATCCCAATGGCAAAAGAATGACCACACAAAAGATTGTTGCCCCCACCGCCGAAGGACTGGCCCAAAGCGTGCTTGCCGCGCAAAAAGCCGGTCCAAAAGGCGGATTGCCGCCGGTCCATCTGTGGAACCCGCCACATTGCGGGGATATCGACATGCGCATCGCGCGCGACGGGACGTGGTTTTACATGGGCACGCCCATCGGGCGGCCCGCGCTGGTGCGGCTGTTTTCGACCATCCTGCGGCGCGACGGGGATGATTATGTGCTGGTCACACCGGTCGAAAAGGTGGGCATCACAGTCGATGACGCGCCTTTCGTCGCGGTGGATGTGGACCGCGACGGTGACGGGCTGATTTTTACCACCAATGTGGGCGATACCGTCACCGCTGGCCCCGACACCCCGATCCGCGTGATGCGCGATCCGCAAACCGCAGAGCCGTCACCCTATGTGCTGGTCCGCGCGAACCTGGAGGCGCTGATCGACCGCAAGTCGTTCTACCGGCTGGTCGATCTGGGCGAACATGCCGAGCACGAGGGCGAGCGTTGGTTCGGCGTGCGGTCGCAGGGCGCGTTCTTTGCGATCATTCCTTCGGCGGAGTTGGGGTAGGGAGCGAACGCTGTATGACGGCTTTGAGCACCTCGCAGTCATTGCGCCATCCTCGGATCATGCTAATGAACAGTAGATGAAAAAATACACTATCCGACACGACAAGGACGAAGCGAAAGGAGCTTTCAGGGGCGATGGACGTCTTGCCTTTGGTATAACCTTGGGTGTCTTGGGTGTTGTTCTTGCATTCATCGCATTTGAGTTTTTTGCTGGTGTTAAAGATCGGTCTGAATACCTGCATATTGCACCGCTGATTATTTCGTTATTGGTTGCGGCAGGCTCAACATACTTCGCAGCTTACGCACTACTGGAGCAGCGTCGGGCGCGCGAAGCCAGCACTGATCCAGTTTTGATTGTCCATCTTGGTCAACGATCAGATGCTCGAGAATTGATTACCTTCAATGTTACAAATGTTGGCGCTGGAGCGGCCCTCAACGTTCTTCTCGATGTTGATGAACCTGACGACGATAATGACGACCGCCCGAAGCGGAACTACCTGCGCCAAATATTCAAACCGCACCATCCATTTGCGGTAATCCTACAAGGAAACTCGATAGCGTTAGATTTTGCATTGGGATGGTTCCTTTTGGGGCAAGAGTGTTCTGGGCAAATCGATAGGGAGAAGCCGCAACATCCTTTGCCTCCTTTTCAGGCTAGGCTGTCATATGAAGACCTCGCCGGTGGTAAGTACGAGAGCGAGTTCACAATCGATGTCCGCGAGTTACGCGGACTAGGTGCAAGCAAGTCTCCAGAGATGCGAATGGTGACTGCCCTCGAAACGATCGCAAAGAAAAGCTGACAGGGAAGCAGAAATCGAGTAACCGCTTCTCTCCATAAACCAACTTCTGTACCTGGTAGCTGACGGTTCATCCCCCCACACACACGCAAATGTAACTGGCACCTCCCGCGCCCTGACTTATCCTTGGTTCAAGCAACAAAAGGATCTGCCATGCCGATGCTGGGACGCCGCGCTGTCTTGTTGGGGGCTGCGGCCATGGTCGGAACGCCGCTGATCGCACAATCGGACCCTTGGGCCGCTGTGGCCGAGAGTGCGCGCGCGCTTGACCAGTGCCGCGCCATCGTGATCCGCCAGTCGGGGGCAGAGGTTTTGTCGCAGGCGTTTCGCGGGCCGTCGCTGGGCGCTGCGGTGCCAGTGAAATCGGTGTCCAAGACCATCGTCGCGGCCTTGACGGGGGCGGCGTTGGATCGGGGCGAATTGCCCTCGCTCGCGGCGACATTGGGCGAGGTTGCGCCGAAGTTGATCCCTGCCGGGGCCGATCCGCGTGTGGCGGGGATCACTGTGGAAAACCTTGTCACCATGCAGGCGGGGTTGGAACGCACGTCGGGGGGCAATTACGGGGCTTGGGTGAACAGCCGCAACTGGGTTGCCAATGCGTTATCGCGGCCATTCGTGGCGGAACCGGGGGCGCAGATGCTCTATTCCACGGGGTCGTTTCATGTGCTGGGTGCGGTGCTGTCCGAAGTGTCGGGGCGGTCCTTGCTGGATCTTGCGCGCGCGCGCCTTGGCGCACCTTTGGGCATCGAAATCCCCGCATGGACCCGCGATCCGCAGGGGCGCTATCTGGGTGGCAATGAAATGGCGCTGACGCTGGATGGCATGGCGCGGTTTGGCGAGATGTACCGCATGGGCGGCCAGTATGACGGCGCGCAGGTGCTGTCTGCCGATTGGGTCGCGCGGTCGCTGGAGCCGCGGACAAGGTCACAGTTCTCGGGCCTCAGCTATGGCTATGGCTGGTTTCTGGGGCAGGCGGCGGGTGTCGATTATGCGCTGGCGCGCGGCTATGGCGGGCAGGTCATTTGCACCGTGCCGGCGCTGGAAACCACGCTGGCGCTGACATCTGACCCGAACCTGCCCGCGCGGTCGGGCGGACATTTCGGCGATATCATGCGGTTGATTGAGGATGATGTGATCCCCGTCGCGCGCCGGCAGTTGGGGTAAGGCGGGGCAAGCCCCGCCCGACGTCAGATACCCGTGCAGATGTATTTCATCTCCATGTAATCATCCATGCCATGCGATGACCCTTCGCGCCCCAGACCCGATTGCTTGACGCCACCAAACGGGGCGACCTCGGTCGAGATGAGGCCGGTGTTCACGCCAACGATGCCATATTCCAGCGCCTCGGCGACGCGGGTCACGCGCGACAGATCCTTGGCATAGAAATAGGACGCAAGGCCAAAGATCGTGTCATTGGCCTGAAAGATCACGTCGTCTTCATCCTCGAACATGAACAAGGGGGCAAAGGGTCCGAATGTTTCGTCGGTGCTGACCAGCATATCCTTGGTCGCATGGGTCACGATGGTCGGTTCAAAGAACTGTCCGCCCAGATCATGCACCTTGCCCCCCGTCAGGACCTTGCCACCTTTGGACAGGGCATCGTCGAGATGTTCCTGCACCTTTTTGATCGCTGCCGGTTCGATCAGCGGGCCAAGCGTGGTACCATCGGCCAACCCGTCACCGACGCGCAGTTTTTCAACCGCGACCTTCAGCTTGGCAGCAAAGGCGTCATAGACCCCTTTTTGCACATAGATCCGGTTGGCGCAGACGCAGGTCTGGCCGTTGTTGCGGAATTTGCACGCGATGGCCCCTTCAACGGCGGCGTCCAGATCCGCATCATCGAACACGATGAAAGGCGCGTTGCCGCCCAGTTCCATGGAACATTTCATCACCTGATCGGCGGCCTGTTTCAAAAGGATGCGCCCCACTTCGGTCGATCCCGTAAAGGTCAGTTTGCGCACGATCGGGTTTTCGCAGAATTCCTTGCCGATCTCTGACGCGGAGTTCGAGGTCACGACCGAAAACAGCCCCTTTGGTACGCCCGCTTCTTCGGCCAGTTTCGCCATGGCAAGCGCCGACAAAGGGGTCAGCGAGGCAGGGCGCACGACGAAGGCGCAGCCAGCAGCCAGTGCAGGAGCGACTTTGCGCGCAATCATCGCATTGGGAAAATTCCAAGGCGTGATCCCGGCGGCCACCCCGATGGGCTGCTTGATCACGGCGATGCGTTTGTCGGCCATATGGCCGAGGATGGTCTGGCCATAGACGCGTTTGGCCTCTTCGCCGAACCATTCCACGAAAGACGCGCCATAGGCGACTTCGCCGCGCGCTTCGGCCAAAGGTTTGCCTTGTTCCGACGTCATGATGATCGCCAGATCTTCTTGGTTTTCCATCATCAGGTCGTACCATTTGCGCAGCACCTTGGCGCGGTCCTTGGCGGCAAGGGCGGCCCATGGTTTTTGTGCTTTTTGCGCGGCGTCAATCGCTTGGGCGACTTCGGCGCGGCTGAGGTCAGGGACATGCGCGATCACGTCACCGCGTGCGGGGTTCATAACGGCAAAGGTCGCCCCACTGGCGGCCTGTTTCCATTCGCCACCGACAAACGCGGCGTCACAGACCAGATCGGGACGGCGCAGCATGGATTTCAGGTTGGTCGTTTCATCAAGCATGATAGTCTCCTTTGACTTTCGCCCAATGTGGCCCCTGTATGGGGCAAAGGTAAAGGGGGGACCGGCAGATGGAACTCGATGATGCTTATGCGAATGCGGCCCATATTCCGGGTGGTGCCGATTATCCCGATCGCTGGGCGGCGCAGGCCGCCGCGTTCCGCAGTGCCGCGCGCTGCGAGCTGGATCTGGATTACGGCGAAACCGACCGGCTGCGGTTCGATCTGTTCCACCCGGACAGGCTGGCGCGCGGGGTCGTGATTTTCGTGCATGGCGGCTATTGGCTGCGGTTCGACAAATCCTATTGGTCGCATCTGGCGGCGGGGCCGCTGGCGCAGGGCTGGGCGGTGGCGATGCCGTCTTATGATCTTTGCCCCACGGTCGGCATCGCGCAGATCGGTGACCAGATCGCGCGCGCCATCGATGTGATCGCGCGGCGCGTGCCGGGGCCGGTCCGGCTGGTCGGGCATTCGGCGGGCGGGCAATTGGTGGCCCGCGTGATGGCGCCGCGCGATGGCGCGGACTGGCAGCAGCGCGTGGCCTGTGTCGTGCCGGTCTCGCCGGTTGCTGATCTGGCCCCGTTGATGCGGACCTCGATGAACAAGGATCTGGGCATCACCCCCGCCATCGCGCAGGCCGAAAGTCCCGTGCATCTGCCGCCGCCCCCCTGTCCGGTGACCGTCTGGGTCGGCGGTGCAGAACGCCCTGTTTTTCTGGAACAGGCCGATTTGCTGGCGCAGGCATGGGCCGCGCCGCTGGTTACGGTGCCGCTGCGCCATCACTTTGATGTGATTGAGGACCTTGGTCTGCCCGACAGCGACCTGACCCGCGCTGTGCTGGCGTGATTGTTTCACATTCCGCTGGAATGTGAATGCCTCCGGCGGGAGTATTTTTGGAAAAAAGAAGTTGCAAGATGCAGACCTGCGCCTGCCGACCGTGTGAGGCTGCGTTGCAGTGCAGTCGTGCAAGGGCGCTGCGCGGATTTTTGATCTTTCCTCTTGCGCTTGCCACGCCTATAAGACTGCCAAGTTCCCCGACAATGTGAACCCGGCCCATGCGGTCTGCCCCTGCAAGGGCTTGGGTAAGGCTTGTCCGTCAGATCAGGAGACCAAAGATGTCTGATAAACCAATCATGGCCAAGGCGACTGCCGTCTGGCTTTGCGACAACACCACGCTGACCTTTCAACAGATTGCGGAATTCTGCGGGTTTCACGAACTCGAGGTGCAGGGCATCGCCGATGGCGACGTGGCTGTCGGCGTCAAGGGGTTTGACCCTGTGGCCAACAACCAGCTGACGCAAGACGAAATCACCAAGGGCGAGGCTGATCCGGCCTATAAGCTGAAGCTCAAGTTCTATGCCGCCGCCGCAGGCGAGGAAAAGCGCCGTGGCCCGCGTTACACGCCTTTGTCCAAGCGGCAGGACCGTCCGGCGTCGATCTATTGGCTGGTGAAATTCCACCCCGAATTGTCCGATGCGCAGATCGCGAAACTGGTCGGCACCACCAAGCCCACGATCCTTGCGATCCGTGAACGCACGCATTGGAACATCAACAACCTTGATCCGATTGATCCGGTCGCACTTGGCCTGTGCAAGCAATCCGAGCTGGACGCTGCTGTCCAAAAGGCCAATGCCAAGAAAGCCCGCGAAGGCGGCGCGATGACCGACGACGAACGCCGCAAGCTGGTCAGCACCGAAACATCGCTGGGCATGGCGCCTGAACCCAAGATGCCAACCGCGATGGCCGGGCTTGAGACATTCAGCTTTAGCGATCAGCGCGATGATGCTGAAGACGAAGAAGACACCCGCGACGTCAAGGATGCGGACAGCTTTTTCAACCTGCCCGATGATGACGACGAGGATGATGACGACCACCGCTGATCTGGCCTTGGTCCGAATGAAAAACGCGCGTCCCTTGGGGCGCGCGTTTTGCGTTGGTCACGCGTTGCAGGCCAGAATGGCCACGGTGTCAGAGCGCCTTGCGCGCGTTCAGCGCGGCGGTGATCGTGCCATCGTCAAGATAATCCAGCTCTCCGCCCACAGGCACCCCCTGCGCCAGCGAGGTAACGCTCACACCGGGGAGTTGGTCGGCGATATAATGCGCGGTGGTTAGCCCGTCGATCGTGGCCCCCAGCGCGATGATCACCTCGGTCACGTTTTCGGCGGCGATCCTGTCGATCAGCTTGGGGATGCGCAATTCGTCCGGCCCGACCGCATCGAGTGCTGACAGCGTGCCGCCCAGCACATGATAGCGCCCTTTGAACACGCCCGAGCGTTCCATCGCCCATAGGTCGGCCACGTCTTCGACCACGGCGATCTGGCCTGTGGCGCGTTTGTCCGACAGGCAGATGTCGCAAAGGTCACTGGTGCAGATATTTGCGCAATTGAGGCATTCACGCACCGTCGATCCGACCTTTTGCAAGGCATCGGCCAAGGGCAGCAGCACCAGATTGCGTTTCTTGATCATATGCAGCACGGCGCGGCGTGCCGAGCGTGGCCCCAGCCCCGGCAGTTTCGCCATCATCGCGATCAGGTGGTCAAGGTCTTCGGTGCCGTGTGCCATGGGGGCCTTTGCGTGGTGGGCCAAAAACTTTGCGGCCTCCGGCGGGGATACTTGGGCGCGGAAGATGCGGTCAGAAGGGCAGTTTCATACCCGCAGGCAGGCCCATCGCCTCGGCCATCTTGCCCATTTCCTGCTGGCTGCGTTCGGCTGCCTTGGATTGCGCATCCTTGATCGCGGCAAGGATCAGGTCTTCGACCACTTCCTTGTCCTCGCCGTTAAAGATCGAGGGGTCGATGTCGAGGCTTTTCAATTCGCCTTTGGCGGTCGCCGTGGCCTTGACCAGACCTGCGCCGCTGACACCCTCGACCATGATATGGTCGAGGTCTTCTTGCATCTGGGCCATCTTGCCCTGCATGTCCTGCGCCTGTTTCATCATCTTGGCCATATCGCCAAGGCCGCCTAATCCTTTGAGCATCGGATCTCTCCTTATTGGTTTATCCTCAGATAGGTCTTTGGGCGCGCGCGGGCAAGCGGATCAATCCTGCTCGAACGGGTCCCATTCGTCTTCGACCTCGGGCAGCGCCTCGGCTTCGGCCTCTTGCGCCTTGCTGGCGGCGGTGCGGATGTCGGTGATGCGCGCCTTGGGGAAGGCTGCGATCACGGCCTGCACCAGCGGATGGGCGCTGGCCTGATCGCGCAGGCTGGTTTCAGCGGCGTCGCGGGTCTGGGCGATGGTGGGCGCGCCGCCGTCGCTGACCACCGTGATCGTCCAGCGATTGCCGGTCCATAGCTGGAGCCGCGCACCCAGCCTGCCCACCAGATCGGGGGCGGCATCCGCGGTTGGTTGCACGGTGATCCGCCCGGGTTGATAGGAGACCAGTTGCAGGCCGGTTTCGACCTCGACCAGCAGTTTGACATCGCGGTGGTGGCGGATCAGCTGCACCACATCTTCGAAGCGGGCGTAATGTTGCAGGGCGTCGGGGGCGAGCGCTGTGGCGGTTTGTGCGCCGCCGGTTGAGACCACGCTGCGCGCACTGGGGCCGCCTGTTGGCGGGGTGGGCGCGCTGCGTGGCGCAGGCCCTGTCGGCGGTGGCGTCGCATCCCTGAGCTTGCGCACCAGATCGTCGGGGCTGGGCAGGTCGGCCACATGCGTCAGCCGGATCACGGCCATTTCGGCGGCCATCATGGCATTGGGGGCCATTGCGACCTCTTCCAGCGCTTTCAACAGCATCTGCCACATCCGCGACAGCACGCGCATTGGCAGACCCTCGGCCATGGCCTGACCGCGGGCGCGTTCATCGGGGCCGATGGTGGGGTCGTTGGCGGCATCAGGCGTGATCTTGACCACGCTGACCCAGTGACAGACCTCGGCCAGATCGCGCAGCACGGCCATGGGATCAGCGCCATCGGCATATTGGCCCGAAAGTTCGGTCAGCGCATCGGCAGCACGTCCGCGCAGGATCATGTCGAACAGATCCAGCACGCGGCCCCTGTCGGCCAGCCCCAGCATGGCGCGGACCTGTGCGGCGCTGGTTTCGCCCGCGCCATGGCTGATCGCCTGATCGAGCAGCGATTGCGCATCGCGCGCCGAGCCTTCGGCGGCGCGGGTGATCAGCGCCAGCGCGTCATCGCTGATCTGCGCCCCCTCGGCAGTGGCGATCTTGCGCAGCAGGGCGATCTGGGTTTCGGGTTCGATCCGGCGCAGATCAAACCGCTGGCAACGCGACAGGACAGTGACCGGCACCTGCCGGATCTCGGTCGTGGCAAAGATGAATTTCACATGTTCGGGCGGTTCTTCCAGCGTCTTGAGCAACGCATTGAAAGCGTTTTTCGACAGCATATGCACTTCGTCGATGATATAGATCTTATAGCGGGCCGATGCGGCACGGTAATGCACCGAATCGATGATCTCGCGGATATCGCCCACGCCGGTGCGCGATGCGGCGTCCATTTCCATCACATCGACATGCCGGCCTTCCATGATCGCCACGCAATGTTCGCAGGTACCGCAAGGGTCGGTGGTCGGCCCGCCGGTGCCGTCAGGGCCGATGCAATTCATCCCCTTGGCGATGATCCGCGCGGTCGTGGTTTTGCCGGTGCCGCGGATGCCGGTCATCATAAAGGCCTGCGCGATCCGGTCGGCGGCAAAGGCATTGCGCAGGGTGCGCACCATCGCATCCTGCCCGACCAGATCGGCAAAGGTTTCGGGCCGGTATTTGCGGGCCAGCACTTGATAGCGGGGTTGATCGGTCATGGCGGCCTTTGGCAGGATTCGGGCGATGCCACAGCCTAGGGCCACGCGCGCCAGAGGTCCACCAAGCTGTTGCCGCTGCGCGCGCCGTCGGGCAGGGTGCTGACAAACAAGGATACGCCGATGCCAGATTTCGAGATTTACGCCCTGCCCGTCGCGCATGGCACGCTGGCCCTGTCGCCCTTGCCGCTGGGGCAGGGGCTGCAGGTGCTGCTGGACTGGCACCCCGATCTGGTCGTGACGATGACCGGACAGGACGAGATGGACCGCCTTGGCGCAGGTGATCTGGGCAGGGTGCTGCGCGCGGCGGGGGTTGATTGGCACCACCTGCCGGTCGTGGATTACGGCACGCCCGCCACGCCCGATATCACCGAAATCGAAACCGCCGCACTGGATGTGCTGCGCGCGGGCGGCAAGGTGCTGACGCATTGTCGGGGCGGTTGCGGGCGGTCGGGCATGATGGCGCTGCGCCTGATGATCGCAGCAGGCGAAGATGCGGACGCCGCCCTGACCCGCCTGCGCGCGCGGCGTCCCTGTGCGGTGGAAACCGAGGCGCAACTTGCTTGGGCCAAAGGTTAGCCGCCACGCTCATCATCGTTGGAGCGCAAATATCCCCGCCGGAGGCCCAAAAGTTTTTCCCCGCCCTGCGTCAGGACTTCTGACGTGGCTTCTTGCTGCCTTTGGCGGTGCGCCCCTGTTTGCGGACCTTGTCGCGCGCCAGTGCGATGGCCTCGGTTGCTTGGGTGTTCTCGGATTTCAGCTTTTTGAACCGCGCCAGCCTGTCAGGGTCGATTGCGCCAGCCGCAACGGCGGCCTGCACGGCACAGCCCGGTTCGCGCTCATGCGCGCAGTCGCGGAATTTGCATTGCGCGGCCAGGTCCGAGATTTCCGGAAAGGTCGCGTCGATGCCGAAACCGACCTCGGCCAGCCCCAGCCCGCGCATGCCGGGCGTGTCGATCAGCCAGCCCCCCGCCAGCATCCGGTGCAGCGACCGACCTGTCGTCGTATGCCGCCCGCGCGCGTCATCGTCGCGGATGTCGCGGGTCGCGGCATTGCCGCCGGTCAGCGCATTGGCAATCGTCGTTTTGCCCACACCGGACGTACCAGCAAAGGCAATGGTCTGCCCCTGTCCGCACCATGGCGCGAAATGCGCAGGCAGATCGGCGGCTTTGGCATTGACGGCCAGCACCGCCAGATCACGGCCCAGAGCGCGTGCCTGATCTGCAAAACCGGCCGGATCATCGGTCTGGTCAGCCTTGGTCAGCACGATCACCGGACGCACGCCCGCATCATGTGCCAACGCCAGATAGCGTTCTAACCGCGCGGGGTTGAAATCGGCGTTGCAGGATGTGGTGATGAACAAAGTGTCCAGATTGGCCGCGATCAGCTGTTTGTCGCCCGTGTGGTATTCGGTGCCGCGCGACAATTCGGTCTGCCGGTCCAGCACGCGGATCAGCCGGTATTGCGCCGGTGCGCACAGCACGAAATCCCCCACCGCGACCACCGCTGTCGTCAGCCCTGGATCCAACGTCAGATCGATTGACCCGTCGGCCGTCAGGGCCACCACGCGGTCGCGATGCACATTGGCGATGCGAGCAGGGGTCAGGTCGGTATCATCTGGACCCAGCTGCCTTTGCTGGAACGCATGCCAGCCAAGCGCATCCAGCCCGGTAAGGGCCGTCACCATAGCGGCCTGATTGGGCGAATTTCGGTAATCGGAGTGACCTCTTGTTGTGCCGACGGCCCCCTAGGGACTGTTCAGGTGTATCGTAAGGAGCGCAGGCAGGTGCTGCAACCCCGTTGCACGCCGCGCAAGTACGCAGCTTTCCCCAAACCATACAAGAAGGGGCGCAGACCAGATGTCGCTCTGGCAACGCCATGGCCAGACCATCGTCAAACCACAACAGGCGGAATTAAGCCTATTTTCAAAGCGTTGGATGGTCTGACCTTGTGCTTTGCTGCACTGCCGCAATATGGACGTCAATCGCCCCCGCACCACCGAAGCGCGCGGCGATCACCTCTTTTGCAATCACATGATCTGGGACCCTAATGGCCTTTGCGACACTTATGAATAGACGTCAGTTGTTGAAATCCGGCGCAGCGACAGCCGCCGCGCTGATGGCCAGCGGCGTGATTGCGCAGGATGTGGTCGATCCCGTGCCGTTTTCTTTTGATATCCTGTCAGACATGGCGCAGGCGCAGGCCGCCGCCCCCTTTGTCGCAGGCTCCCGCCCCGAAGGGTTCCTTGGCGCGCTGGATTACGACGATTACCGCCTGATCCGGTTCCGTGCGGACCACGCGCGCTGGGCTGACAGCGCTGCTGCGTTCCATGTCCATGCGTTTCACACCGGCTGGCTGTTTGGTGAACCGGTCAAACTGTTCGAGCTGACACATGACGCGGACAGCCTGATCGCGGCACCGATGGTGTTTTCGACGGCGGATTTCGAATATTTGAACGATCTGGCCGACCGCGTGCCTGCGGATGCGCAATTGCCCGGCGTTGCCGGTTTCCGGCTGAACACGCCGTTGAACCATCCTGAGCGTTTCGACGAATTGGTGTCGTTTCTGGGTGCCAGCTATTTCCGCGCCCTTGGCCGCGACAGCCGCTATGGGCTGAGCGCGCGGGGGCTGGCGCTGAACACCGCAGGCCCCCAGCCCGAGGAATTCCCCCGTTTTACGCGGTTCTATCTGGAACGCCCGACGCAAGGCGAGGACGAAACCACCGTCTATGCCCTGCTTGACAGCCCCAGCGTCAGCGGTGCCTACCGCTTTGTTATCCGTCCCGGTGACACGACCGAGATGGACGTGACCGCGCGCCTGTTCTTTCGCGCCGATGTGGCCGAACTGGGGATCGCGCCGCTGACCTCGATGTTCTTGTTCAACGGCGTCAACCGTGCGGGGTTCGATGATTACCGCCCGCGCGTGCATGACAGCGACGGGCTGCGGATCGTGCAGCAAGGCGGCGATGTGATCTGGCGGCCGCTGAACAACCCGTCCCGTCTTGCGGGGTCGTATTTCGTGGAAAACAACCCCGTCAGCTTTGCCCTGCACCAGCGCGAACGCGATTTCACCAAATACCTTGATGCCGGCGCGCATTACGAGATGCGCCCCTCGCTCGAGGTGGTGCCGCTGGGCGATTGGGGCGCAGGCCATGTCCGGCTGGTCGAGATCCCCACCGCGCTGGAAGTCGAGGATAATATCGTCGCCTATTTCATCCCCGCAGGCAAAGTTGCGGCAGGGGATACGCGTGAATTCGCGTACCGGCTGCGCTGGGGCGATCTGCCCGAAAACGACACTGCCGATCTTGCGCATGTGGTGGAAACCCGCGCCGGTGCGGGCGGCGTATCGGGTGTCGTCAATCCCGAAAACAAGCGTAAATTCGTGATTGATTTCAAGGGCGGTTTGCTGTCCCGCCTTGGGCCTGACGCCGAAGTGACGCCTGTGGTGGCTGTGGTGGGTGGCGATCTGGTCGCGGTCACGCTGGCCCGTGTGGACGATAGCGATCTGTGGCGCGTGGTGCTGGATGTGCAATCCGACAGCCCGCTTGTTGAACTTTCTGCGCATGTTGCGGGTTATGATCGCAAGTTGACGGAAACGTGGCTTTACCAGTGGATCAGACCGCATGCGTGATATGTCCCCCCGTGATGATGCCGATATCGAACGGATGATCGCCGCGATCGGTGCGCTGCCTGATGCGCCGATGGTGATGGTGCGGCAGGACCTCGAACAGGCGGGTGCGCGGGTGCTGCATGGGCTGGTGCCACGCCTGTTGGGCCTGTTCATGTCAAAGGCTGGCCAGTAAATCATGCAAAACTCTACGCGCGATGACCGCGATATGACGGCTTGGCGCATGTTTGCTTTGGCTGTCAGCGTGACGGCGGGCCTTGTCGCTTTCGTGTTTTTTCTGCGCTTTGGTATCGCCGACGGGCTGGATGTGATCGACATGCTGCGCAGCGGTCTGTTGCTGGTCTCGACCTTCTGGCTGTCATGGGGGGCGATGCTGGCCTTTGTGGGGCTGACCACGCGGGCGCGCGCGCCTGTCATCGACCGCAGCGCACCATTGCAAGGCCGCATCGCCGTGCTGGTCCCGATTTACGAAGAAGACCCCGTCACCACCTTTGCACGGATCGCGGCGATGGATATGTCGCTGGCCGCCACCGGCCATGGTGACGCCTTCGACATCGCGATCCTGTCGGATACCCGCACCGATGTGGTCGCCGCGCGTGAACGGCTTTGGTATTTGCGTCTGCTGCGTGACAGCAACGGGCAGGGGCGGATTTTCTATCGCCGCCGCGCCAGCAACACGGGCAAGAAAGCGGGCAATGTCGCGGATTTCATCCGCACGTCCGGGGCGGCCTATGAATTTGCGATCATCCTTGATGCCGACAGCCTGATCGAGGGCGCAACCATGGTCGAGATGACCCGCAGGATGCAGGCGGACCCTGATCTGGGGCTGTTGCAGACCTTGCCGCGGATCATCGGGGCGCGGTCGCGCTTTGGCCGTGCAATGCAGTTTTCGGCGGCGTTCAATTCGCCTGTCTTCGCGCGCGGGCTTGCGATGATGCAAGGGCGCACCGGCCCGTTCTGGGGGCATAACGCGATCATCCGCACCCGCGCCTTTGCGCAAAGTTGCGGCTTGCCGCAACTGGCAGGCAAGCCCCCGTTCGGCGGTCATATCCTCAGCCACGATTACGTCGAGGCGGCGCTGCTGGCGCGCGCGGGCTGGAATGTCCGGCTGGATGACGATCTGGACGGCAGCTACGAGGAAGGGCCGGAAAATATCGTCGATCATGCCAAACGCGACCGGCGCTGGTGCCAAGGCAACCTGCAACATGCGCGGCTGGTCTTTGCCCCCGGTCTGCGGGGCTGGAGCAGGTTTGTCTTTGTGCAAGGCATCCTTGCCTATCTGGCGTCTGTTGTCTGGCTGGCGTTCCTGCTGGCAAGCGTGGCGGCCCCTGTCTTTGGCCCGCCGGTCGTGTATTTTCCGACCCAATACTGGCCGTTGCCGGTGACACCGCCCGATCAGACCACGCTGGCCCTTGCCTTGGTCATCGGCATTTTTGGCCTGCTGATCCTGCCCAAGCTGTTGATCGGCGCCGATGCCGTGCTACGCGGGCGCGCGCGCGGGTTCGGCGGCTGGTGGTCTGCGACGCAGGCGACGATGTCCGAATTGCTGTTGTCGTCGATCACGGCACCGATTTTCATGCTGTACCAGACGCGGTCGGTGTTTCAGGTGTTGCTGGGGCGCGACGGCGGCTGGCCTGCGCATGACCGCGGCGACGGGCGGCTGCGGCTGGCGGATGCCTTTGCCGCCAGTCACTGGATTGTGGCCTGCGGCTTGATTGGTCTGACGCTCGCCGCCGTGTTGTCGCCGGACCTGTTGTTGTGGTTCCTGCCAGTCACGCTGCCGATGGTGGCCGCACCTTTCATCATCGCCTGGACATCGCACCCCGGTGCGCCGGGGCTATTTGTGACACCGCAAGATTTAGCACTTGCGCCGGTGATGCGCTTGCGCGCGGCGGTGCTGGAAGGCTGGCAGGCAGGCAGCACAGATGACGAACCAGAGCTTTGGTCAGGGAATTTGCACTATGTCTGACATGATCGGCAGCCGCGCCACAGCGGACCGCGACCCAAGGCTGGACGTGTTTCGTGGATTGGCGTTGGTGATGATCTTTATCAACCATGCGCCGCGCAACTGGCTGGAAAATCTGACCAACCGCAATTTCGGTTTTTCAGACGCGGCCGAAGGGTTTGTCTTGATGTCGGGGATCGCTGCTGGCATCGCCTATTCCGGCTATTTCCGGCGGGCTGATCCGCTGACGGGGATCGCCCGCGTGTTGCGGCGGGTCTGGACCATATATCAGGTGCATATCCTGATCACCGTGGTTGCGCTCGCCATCGCCGCTGCGGCGGCGCTGTGGTTCGGCGCGCCCGATATGATGCGCAAACACGGAATCTGGGTGCTGGTCAAAGACCCTTTGGGTTTTCTGATCGGGGTGCCGCTCTTGGGGCATCAGCTGGGCTATGTGAATATCCTGCCGCTGTATCTGGTGCTGTTGCTGCTGGTGCCGCCGGTGATCTGGGGCGCGCTGCGCTGGCCGCTGGTCGTGCTGGGCCTGTCCATCGCAGTCTGGCTGGCGGCGGGGCTGCTGCGGGTCAATTTTCCGAACTATCCCCAGCAGGGTGGCTGGTTTCTGAACCCGTTGTCATGGCAATTGCTGTTCGTGATCGGCCTGCTGACCGGCATTGCGCATAAGGCGGCAGAGCGGTTCGTGCCGGTCCTGCCGTGGCTGCAATGGCTGACGGGGGGCTTTTTGTTGCTGTCGCTGGTCTGGATGCAATGGCCCGATTTCGCGTCTTTCATGCGCGGCGGGCTAAAGGCGGCGCAGGATGCGGGCGCACCTTGGGTGATGACCAGTTTCAGCAAGACCTATCTGTCCGCACCGCGCCTGTTGCATATCCTTGCGCTGGCCTATTTTCTGTCCAGCTTTGCCGCGGTCAGGCGCGCCTGCCATCTGGGGGTGACAGCGCCTCTTGCCTTGCTGGGGCGGCAGGCGCTGCCGGTCTTTGCGCTGGGCACGGTCCTGGCCTTTGCCATTCAGGCGGTCAAGACGGTGACGGGGCAGGATGTCGTGCTGGACACGCTGATGATCGCGGGCGGGGTGCTGGCGCAGCTGGGGCTGGCGGCGGCCAAGCAATACTGGCCCAAGCCGCGCGCGGTTCTGCCCTAGCCCATGCGTTCGGATGCATAGGACCCCGGCGAGGCCGGGAACACCACCGTCTTGTTGCCGTTCAGCATGACGCGGCGGTGGATATGGGCGTGGATCGCGCGGGCCAAGACCTGGCTTTCGACATCGCGGCCAAGGCTGACGTAATCGGCTGGCGATTGCGCATGGGTCACGCGCGCGATGTCCTGTTCGATGATCGGGCCTTCATCCAGATCGGCCGTGACATAATGCGATGTCGCCCCGATCAGTTTCACGCCGCGTTCATAGGCCTGTTTATAAGGGTTCGCCCCTTTGAAGCTGGGCAGGAACGAATGGTGGATATTGATGATCTTGCCCGACATTTGCTGGCACATCCGGTCTGACAGCACCTGCATATACCGCGCCAGCACGACCAGATCGGCGCCAGTCGCATCGACCACATCCATGATGCGGGCCTCAGCCTCGGGCTTGTTTTGCTTGGTGACGGGGATGCAATGGAACGGGATGTCATGGTTCACCACGACTTTTTGGTAATCCATATGGTTGGATATCACCGCCACGATGTCGATCGGCAACGCGCCAATGCGCCAGCGGTAGAGCAGGTCGTTCAGGCAATGGCCGAACCGCGACACCATGATGATGACCTTCATGCGCACCGCTTCGTCGTGAAAGGCGAAGGCCATGCCGAATCTCGTGCCGATGTCGCCGAAGTCATCCGCGATCGTGTCCAGCGCTGCGCCCGTTTCGCTGGTAAAGCTGACCCGCATGAAAAACTTGCCGGTCTCGGTGTCGTCGAATTGTGAACTGTCGGTGATGTTGCAGCCATGATCGGCCAAAAAGCCGGCTATGGCGGCAACAATGCCACGGGCGCTGTCGCAGGTGACGGTCAGGGCGAATTTGGTCATGGGATGCTTTCGGCTATAAAACAATACGTCTGCGGTGGTCGGGTCTTTTCGTGTCATGCCTGCCGCGGTCAGCACAAGGCGTAGGATGTCCGGCAGGGCGTGTTTTTTTCTCAAGATCACCCTTTTGTTAACCCCGCCATAGCGATCACGACGATACATATGGCATTGACGACTACGGGCGGCATGACAGGTGCAAAACTGCGATCAACCGTTGCCGCACGACTTTGAATATGGCATGAAACGACAATGCAACTAAACGAAAGAGTTTAGATTTTGACTGACTATACCACACGCCGTACCATGATGGTCGATACACAGGTTCGCCCGTCCGATGTCACCCGGTTTCCGATCATCGACGCGATGCTGACCATCCCGCGCGAAGATTTTGTACCCGACAATCTGCGCGAGGCGGCCTATGTCGGCGAAAACCTGGATATCGGCAAAGGCCGGATCATGCTGGAACCACGCACGCTGGCCAAGATGCTGGAACTGGCCGATGTGCAGCCGGGGCATGTGGCGCTCGATATCGGGTGCGGGCTTGGCTATTCCACCGCTATCCTTGCCAGCCTGTGTGATTTCGTCGTCGCCATCGAGGATGACACGGCCCGCGCCGAAGAAGCGCAGAGCCTGCTGTCAGGACATGGAATCGACAATGCCGCCGTCATGGCAGGCCCGCTGGTGGCGGGATCGGCGAAATCGGGACCTTTTGATCTGATCATGGTGCAGGGGGCGGTCGAACATCTGCCCGATGATCTGCTGGCGCAATTGCGCGAAGGCGGGCGGGTTGTCTGTCTGTTTGCCGAAGGCGCGCTGGGCGTGGTGCGCGTTGGCCACAAGATGGACGGCACGGTCAACTGGCGATTCGGCTTTAATGCCGGCGCGCCGGTGCTGGACGGGTTCCGACGGCCTGTGGCTTTTGCGCTTTGACGGAAACGACTGGCCCTGATTTGGGCTGTAACTGGTGACACGATAGGGACCAAGATGATCAAACGCAGTGCAATTGCCGGTGTGGCCATGATGATGACCCTGATCGCGGCACCCGCCGTGCGCGCAGAAACATTGGCCGATACACTGACCGCGGCCTATACCAACTCGGGGCTGCTGGATCAAAACCGCGCCCTGCTGCGTGCGGCTGATGAAAATGTCGCGCAATCCGTGGCGGCAACCTTGCCGGTGATCAACTGGGCGATGGCCACCAACAGGACGTATAATGCGGCAGCGCAAACATCGGCGCTGCAAGACACGACATCGACGACGGCGCGCATTTCGGGGTCGCTGACGCTTTATGATGGCGGGGCGAACCGGCTGGCGATCGACAGCCAGAAAGAAATTGTGCTCAGTACCCGCCAATCTTTGCGCGGTATTGAACAAGATGTGCTTTTGCGCGCGGTGCAGGCTTATATGAACGTGCGCCGCGAACGTGAATTTGTTGAATTGCGCCAGAACAACCAACGGCTGATCACACAAGAATTGCAGGCCGCGCGCGACCGTTTCGACGTGGGCGAGGTGACGCGCACCGATGTGTCGCTTGCCCAGGCCCGGCTTGCCGGATCGCAAAGCCTGCTTGCGGCAGCACAGGGCAACCTTGCCCAGTCGATCGCGGAATATACCGCCGCTGTGGGCCGTGTACCCAGTGGATCAGGCGCAGCAGCGCCCGCGCCTGTGCTGCAATCGGTGCAAGACGCCAAGGCATTCGCCCTGCGCAACCACCCCGCCGTGCTGCAAGTGCAGCATTCCGTCGCCGCGGCAGAACTGGCCGTCCAGCGTGGCGAGGCGGCCTTGCGCCCGAGCCTGTCGCTGAACAGTTTTGTTGCCGTTGACGACGAATGGAACGAAAGCGCGCAGATCGGCCTGTCCTTGGGTGGCCCGATTTATAATGGCGGGGCAATTGCCAGCCAGATCCGCCAATTGCAGGCGAACCGTGACGCCAGCCGTGCAGGTCTGCATCTTGCTCTGCTCGGGGTCGAACAACGTGTCGCCAATGCCTATGCCGCGTTGCAGGTCGCGCGCGCGTCGGCGCAGGCCTCCGACCAACAGGTCAGCGCTGCGCGGATCGCGTTTGAAGGCGTGCGCGAAGAAGCCTCGCTTGGGTCGCGGACCACGCTGGATGTGCTGAATGCGGAGCAGGAATTGCTGGACGCACAGGCAAACCGGATCGCCGCCGATGTTGACGAGGTGATCGCATCTTACAGCGTCTTGGCCGCAATGGGCTTGCTGACCGCCGAGCATCTGCAACTGCCGGTCCAGCAATATGACGTCAGCGCCTATTACAACCTTGTCAACAACTCTCCCGTGGCCGCTTCGCCGCAGGGCGAGGCGCTGGACCGCGTACTTGAAGCATTAAGCCGGGATTAACGCGCAGTTGTTATGCAAGGCCCTTTCCGCTAGGCTTAGCTGAATTCGCGCGAAATGGGGAATAACGATGTCGAACATGGCACGGTCGAACGAGATCGACGAACTTGTTTTGTCGGTGCGCAATCTGGTGTCCTACAAGGACACCGATCTGACGCGCAAGATGCCGCCGCAGGACCGCCTGATGCTGGTGCCTGCGTGGCGGATCGACGTACCGCAGGACAAGACACCCGATCACACAGCCCCGACCGCATCCGCCGATTTGCTGGTGCTTGAAAACGCGGTGATGCCGGACGCGCCGCGTCTGGGCGGCACTGTCGCGGACCTCGAGGTTGCCGTGACGGCCCGCGCCGAAGATTGGGAGCCCGATGGTGGTGAACCCTTCGATCAGGCCGCTTGGGCTGCCAGCGCTTTTGATGTGCCGCAAGACGACCCTGCCTCTGCCATCCCGGGGGCTGCGATTGCCGACGCGCTGTCACCGATCGCACAATCGGGGCTTGATGCCCGGATCGCCGCTGATATCGCCGCGCAGGACGCCAGTTTGCCGATAGATGAACCCGCCCTGCGCGCCGCAGTGGTGCGCATCCTGCGCGAAGAATTGGCAGGCGAGCTGGGCGAAAAGATCACGCGCAATGTGCGCAAACTGGTCCGCCGCGAAATCAACCGGGTGCTTGTGTCGCACGATCTGGACTGATCACAGGTCCGGCCAACGTCAAGAGCGTGTCGATATCCAGATGCTGTTCCAGATGATCCGCCAGCGCATCGAGCGTCTTTTCTACTTGTGCATCATAGCCATAGGCCGCAACCGGCTTGCCTAGCTGTGCAAAAAATGCCGACCGGAACGCATCGGCGCTGAACAAGCCGTGCAGGTAGCAGCCCATGATCCGCCCATTGGGTGACGCCGCCCCTTCGCCGCGCCCGTCCAGCGAGAGCCATGCGCGCGCGCAATCGGGGCCGGTCGTTGCACCCATGTGGATTTCATAGCCGCTGACCGCATCGCCACTGGCCAGATAGACGGCCTGCGACAGCGCCAGCCGTTTGTGTGGTTGCATCACCGTCGCCACATCCAGATGGCCCAGCCCCGCCACGCTGCGCGCCGGCCCTTCGATGCCGTCAGGGTCGGCGATGGTCTGCCCCAGCATCTGATAGCCGCCGCAGATGCCCAGCACATGCCCGCCGCGCCGGATATGCGCGGCAAGGTCGATGTCCCAGCCTTGGGCGCGGAAATGCGCCAGATCCGCGATGGTCGATTTCGACCCCGGCAGGATCACCAGATCGGCATCGGCGGGCAGGGGGCGGCCTGCCTCGATAATCTCGACGCTGACGCCGGGGGTACCGGACAACGGGTCCAGATCGTCGAAATTGGCAATCCGGTTCAGGCGTGGCACGGCGATGCGGATCGCACCACCCTTGCGGCTTTTGATATCCATCACATCCTCGGCGGGGAGTTTCCACGCATCCGCGAACCACGGGATGATCCCCAGCGGGGTCCAGCCGGTGCGGGCGGTGATGATGTCCATGCCATCGGCAAACAGGGTCGGATCACCGCGAAACTTGTTGATCGCATAACCCTTGATAAAGGCCAGGTCATCATCCGGCAGCACCGCATGTGTACCGACCATCTGCGCAATGACACCGCCACGGTCGATATCGCCGATCAGCACGACAGGCACACCCGCCGCAGCGGCAAAACCCATATTGGCGATGTCACCGGCGCGCAGATTGACCTCGGCCGGGCTGCCGGCACCTTCGACGATGATCAGGTCACGGCCTTGGGCCAGACGGTGGAAACTGTCCAGCACCGCGGGTAGCAGCGTTGCTTTGTGCTTGCCATAATCGCGTGCCTTGAGCGTGGCGACCCGTTGCCCCTGCACGATGACCTGCGCGCCGATATCGGTTTCGGGTTTCAGCAGAACCGGGTTCATGTCGATCACCGGTGCCAGCCCGCAAGCCAGCGCCTGCAAGGCCTGTGCGCGCCCGATCTCGCCGCCATCGGCGGTGACGGCGGCATTGTTGGACATGTTCTGCGGTTTGAACGGGGCGACAGACAGGCCCCGCCGCACGCAGGCGCGCGCGATGCCCGCCACCAACATGGATTTCCCCACATTGGACCCCGCCCCCTGGATCATGATTGCCTTGGTCATTGCGCACCCTTTCGTTGAGGCTTGATACGCATCGGGTGGGCCGCCGCAAACGAAAAACGCGATCCCGAGGGATCGCGCTTTTCAATGCGTCTTGGGATAGCGCGGCATTCAGGCGGCGCGCGATTCCTGTTCAGCTGCGTTGCGACGTTCGCTTTCTTCGCGCGACAGGGCGACCGAGGTACGAATCCCCTTGCCTACAAATTCCATCAGCCCGTTGACCACACGTTCATTCGGGTCGATGCCGGCACAGGACAATACTTCACGGCCATCACGCGACCGGGCCCAGCGGGCGATCTGTTCGGGCCCATTGCCATATTTCTTGTCATCAGCGATCGCGTCATCAAGCGCAGCGAGAACGACGGCAGCAAAGAGTTTGCGGGCACGGTTGCCCTGTTCGTTGTTGAACGCTGTTCCGTCGACGAAATCTCTCATTTGGCTTCCTTTTTTGCTCTTGCGGTTCCGCGTGCTCGCCCTTATGCACACTCAGCTCCGATTCGGGGGGCTTGTTTTTGCATAACAGCCATGCGTTTGCGGCATGGCTCTCGCTTGGCGGTCTGGCGTCGGACTGATCTTGCACGCATGCCTTTGCGCCTATATAGGCGTGAGCGATCGCCATACAAGACTTGGCCCCCATTCTGTCATGAAGTGACCCATGCCCAAAATCAACGGTAACGAAATCCGCCCCGGCAACGTGCTGGAACACGAAGGTTCCTTGTGGGGCGCTGTGAAAGTCGATCACGTCAAGCCCGGCAAGGGTGGCGCATTCGCGCAGGTCGAGCTGAAAAACCTGCGCGACGGGCGCAAGCTGAATGAACGTTTCCGGTCTGCCGACAAGGTCGAGCGCGTGCGTCTGGATCAAAAGGACCAGCAGTTCCTGTTTGAAACCGATGGGATGCTGACCTTCATGGACAGCGAAACCTATGAACAGATCGCCCTGCCTGTCGATATTCTGGGTGACCGGCGCCCGTTCCTGCAGGACGGCATGGTTGTGCATATCGAATATTATGGCGAAGAGGCGTTGAACGTCACCCTGCCGCAAAAGGTGGTCTGCAAGGTTGCCGAAACCGAACCTGTCGTCAAAGGCCAGACGGCGGCGAATAGTTTCAAGCCTGCGATCCTGGATAACGGTGTGCGTGTGATGATCCCGCCTTTCGTGGGAACCGATGAAGACATCATCGTGAACACCGAATTGTTCGAATACGTCGAACGCGCCTGATATTTGCCTGCGGCGCTGCGCGCCTTGGGTCTCTGGCAGGGATATTTAGGCTCGGAAGATGCCGGATGTTTCTATGCGAATGTGATCGTTGCGCTGCCGGCCTGCATCGGGCCGGTGGCGCGGTCGAACCGCAGATAGGCGATGGCGTGATCGCCGCTGATCGTGTGTAACACCCCGGTATCCTTGCCATCTGCCGTGATCGGATCGCCGGGCTGGGCCGCACCGTCGATGCGCACCCGCGCCAGACCTTTGCGCAATTCGGTCTTGTGTTTCATCCGTGCGACGATTTCCTGTCCGACATAGCAGCCTTTGCGGAAATCGACGCCGTGCAGCGCCTCGAACCCGGCTTCCAGCACATAGGTTTCGGGCGTCAGTTCGATCCCGGTTTCGGGGATCAGATGGGCGACGCGCAAAGCATCCCAATCGGTCTGGTCACTGATGTCGCTGTCGCCATAGAACCGCCACCCCATGCCTGCGTGCCGCGGGTCGGGCAAAGCGCCCGGTGGCGTGGAACCTGTTCCACGCGACACCACCAGATCGGTCTGCCCGATCTGCACAGCCGCGCGCAGCCGGTACATGCTCAGGCGTTGCAGCAAGGTTGCACCATGGCTTTGTGCGACATCCACCAACAGCCGGTCATCCTGCCCCAGCACGAAGAAATCGGCGATGAACTTGCCTTGCGGCGTCAGCAAGGCGGCATAGATGATGCCCTGTGCGGCGCGGGTCACATCATTGGTCACCAGCCCTTGCAGGAATGACACCCGGTCCACGCCCGAGATCGACAGGACCATGCGGTCAGACATTGGTTTTTTCCTTGTTGCGAAAATTGCTGGCGGTTCAGGTCGGCGGTGGCTTTGGCGATTGTTTGTCCTTTGGTCTAGTCGCAAACGGGGGCACAGGGCAAGGTGGGGCTGGTTGACGCTGCCAAGCACGGCGCTACTGTCCGCCCGACACCCTTTCAGAAAGCGTATTCATGTCACTCTCCAATGGTCGGGCCTATCTGGCTATCCCCGGTCCCTCTGTCATGCCCGATGCGGTTTTGCGCGCAATGCATCGTGCGTCGCCCAATATCTATGAGGGAGAATTGCATGATCTGACGCGCAGCCTGATCCCCGATCTGCAGGCTGTCGCCATGACCAAATCCAAGGTCGCGATCTATATCGGCAACGGCCATGCCGCCTGGGAGGCTGCATTGGCCAATACCTTGTCGCGCGGTGACACGGTGCTGGTGCTGGCGACAGGCCCGTTCTGCATCGGCTGGGGCGAGATGGCGGCGCAGATGGGTGTGCATGTCGAAACGCTGGATTTCGGCGTCAACGCGCCTGTCGATCCTGCCCGTGTGCGCGCGCATCTGGCAGCCGATACTGCACATCGGATCAAGGCGGTGCTGGCCGTACATGTCGATACATCGACCAGCGTCAAGAATGACATCGCTGCCTTGCGTGCGGCCATTGATGCCGCGCGCCATCCGGCGATGCTGTTTGCTGATTGCATCGCGTCGTTGGGCTGTGACCGGTTCGAGATGGATGCCTGGGGCGTCGATGTCATGGTTGCGGGCTGCCAGAAAGGGCTGATGACGCCTGCGGGGATCAGTTTCGTCTGGTTCAACGCCAAGGCCGATGCCGCGCGCGGCGATTGCGTGACGCGATATTGGGATTGGCGCCCGCGGGCCGCGCCAGAGCTGTTTCACCAGTATTTCAACGGCACCGCGCCAACACATCATCTGTATGGCCTGCGTGCGGCGCTTGACATCATGCTGGCCGAAGGGCTGGACAATGTCTTTGCCCGCCATGCCACGCTGGCCCGCACGATCTGGGCTGCGTTTGACTGCTGGTCGGCGGATGGCCCGCTGCATATGAATGTTGCGGATTCGGCGCATCGGTCGCATGCGGTGACATCCGCCGGGATTGGCGCACCCTTGGGCGACAAGCTGCGCCATTGGTGCGAACATCGCTGCGGGTTGACGCTGGGGATCGGGCTGGGGCGTGTGCCTGCGGATGGCTATTTCCGCATCGGGCATATGGGGCATGTGAATGCCCATATGATCATGGGCGCGCTGGGCACGATTGATGCGGGGCTGAAGGCGCTGGATATTCCGCATGGCCGCGGCGCGTTAGAGGCTGCGTCCAGCGTGATTGCCACCGCCTGACCCGCCGCAGCAGGCCCGCCACCGCCGTTGCCTGCCTACCCAAAGCACCTATGTTGCGGTTTCAGCCGCCTTTCGCCCGGTCCAGCGCCTGCGGCAGGCTCTGGCCGAATGCGGCGATCTGGTCGGGGGTGCCGCAGCTGACGCGGATACAGCGGTCTTGCGGTGTCACGAAGGGCATCCGGACGAAAATGCCATCTGCGACCAATGCTGTCAGTACCGCGCGCGCGAAGGCCCCATCCTGCCCGCAGTCGATGGTGACGAAATTCGTGGCGGATGGCAGGGCGGTCAGCCCATGGGCGGCCGCGATGCGCCCGATTGCGGCGCGCGACGTGGCGATGGCTGTGCGGACGTGGTCGATCCATGCGCTGTCTTGCAAGGCGGCCAGCGCGCCGGCCTGCGACATCCGGCACATGCCGAAATGGTTACGCACCTTTTGAAAGCCCGCGATCACATCTGCTGCCCCGATGGCGTAACCCACCCGCGCCCCGGCCATGCCATGTCCTTTGGAAAAGGTGCGCAGGCGGATCACATTGGGCGTATCCGCCGCGATATCGGGGGCGGTGCCATGGGGGGCAAGGTCGATATAGGCCTCGTCCAGCAGCAGCAGGCAATCTGCGGGCAGGTTTGCTGCCATGTCTGCGATGACATGGCCCTGGTGCCAGCTGCCCATCGGGTTGTCGGGATTGGCGATATAGACCAGTTTCGCGCCGGTTTCATGCGCCTTGGCGATCAGGGCTGCGGGGTCTTCGTGATTGCCCGCATAAGGCACCTTGTGCAGCACCCCGCCGAAACCCGTGACGTGGTAGTTGAAGGTTGGATAGGCTCCGTCTGATGTGACCGCGCCGTCACCCGCGCTGATGTAAAGCCGCACCAGCAGGCCCAAAAGCCCGTCGATCCCTTCGCCCACCATGATATTGTCGATGTCTGTGCCGTGATGGGCGGCAAGGGCTGTGCGCAAATCATGGCTTTCGGGGTCGCCGTACATCCAGACCTCGGTCGCGGCCTGTTGCATCGCGGCGATGGCACGGGGCGAGGGGCCAAAGGCGCTTTCGTTGGCACCCAGCCGCGCGGTAAAAACCTGTCCGCGCGCGCGTTCCTGCGCCTCTGGTCCGACGAAGGGGACCGTAGCGGGCAAAGAGGCGGCAAGCGGGGTCAGGCGGGGATGGGTCATCGTGAAAACTTTTATGCGCTCCGCGCGGGGAGTATTTTTGGAAATAAGAAGTGGGGGGCCAAGCGGATGGCCCCCGCCGTGTTTAGCCCAGTTCCTGCAGTCGTGCGATGGCCGCCTTGATCTGGGTGTCTTCGTTTTCGCGCAAGGCGAGGTTGGCGCGGGCCTCTTCCACCACGTCATCGGGCGCGGAGGCCACGAAGGCTGGGTTGTTCAGCCGTCCGCGCAGGCCGCCCAGTTCCTTGGCGAGTTTCTGGGAAGTCTTTTCAAGCCGTGCGATTTCGGCGGCGACGTCGATCAACCCTGCGAGAGGCAGGCCGAACGTGCCGCCGTCCATTGGAATCGTGACGCAGCCTTTGGGAAAGCTGTCGACATGGGTCAGGCTGTCGATCCGTGCCAGCCGCTGGATCAGGGCGGCGTTGTTATCCCAAGCGGATTGGCCTTTGGCATCAAGCCCCGTCACCAGAAGCGGCACCTGTGCGCCTGCGGGCACATGGACCTGCGCGCGCGCCGAACGGGTGTTGTCGATCAGGCCGATCACCCAGTTCATTTCGCGGTCGGCGTCGGTGTCGACAAGTGCGCTGCCGTAGCTTGGCCAATCGGCGTGGCAAAGCATTTTGGCGCGGGTGTCGGCCAGGCCCCAGAGTTCTTCGGTGATGAAGGGCATGATCGGGTGCAACAGGATCAGGCATTGATCCAGCACCCAGCGCAGGGTCTGTTCAGTTTCCAGCTTTGCGGCGGCATCCTCGCCTTGCAGGATCGGTTTGGAGAATTCCAGATACCAGTCGCAGACCTTGCCCCATGTGAAGGCATAAAGCGCATCCGCCGCATCGTTGAACCGGTAGGCGTGCAGCGCGGCATCCACGGTTTCGCGCAGCTTGCCTGTTTCACCGATGATCCATTTGTTCAGCGTCAGGGTCGCCTCTGGCCGTGTGGGATCGCCCGGATAGGGGATAGTGTAATGGTCGGCAAAGCTGAAGGCGTTCCAGAGTTTGGTGCCGAAGTTCCGGTAGCCCTTGATCCGGTCTTCGGAGATTTTCAGCACGCCGCCGATGGCCGCCATCTGTGCGTTGGAGAACCGCAAGGCATCGGCACCATATTGGTCGATCATGTCCAGCGGGTCGATGACATTGCCCTTGGTTTTCGACATCTTCTCGCCCTTGGCGTCGCGGACAAGCTGGTGCAGGTAGATCGTATGGAACGGGTCCTGGGCCATGACGGCCTGTGACATCATCATCATGCGCGCGACCCAGAAGAACAGGATATCCTGTCCGGTGATCAGGACGTCACCGGGAAAGTATTTCATCGCGGGGTCGTCAGCGGGCCAGCCGAGCGTGCCGAAAGGCCACAGGCCTGAGGAGAACCATGTGTCCAGCACGTCGGGGTCGCGCGTGAGCGCGGTGTCGGGGCCGGCCATCGCCTGTGCTTCGGCCTCGGTGGTGGCGCAATATTGGCTGCCGTCGGCGGCAAACCACACCGGGATTTGATGCCCCCACCAAAGCTGGCGCGAGATGCACCACGGCTCGATATTTTCCAGCCAGTGGTAATAGACTTTTTCGCCGCTTTCGGGGATGATCTTGGTGCGGCCTTGTTTCACGGCCTCCAGCGCGGGGCCAACAATTTTGGCGGTATCCACGAACCATTGGTCGGTCAGCATCGGTTCGATCACCACGCGCGAGCGGTCGCCGAATGGCTGCATGATCTTTTTGGCTTCGACCAAGGGGATCATGGTGGGCGCGTCCCGGACTTGATCCGGGACCTCGGCGTTTGCCGCTGCCTCAGGCCCCGGCTCGGGGGCCGGGGTTGGCGCGGGGGCGGGGACCATGACGGCCAGACCTTCGGCCGTTACATCGGCCACCACGCGCGCACGCGCCTCGAACCGGTCCAGCCCGCGATACGCGTCGGGTACAAGGTTCATCGCGGCGATCATCGCCTCGTCGAAATTCTGATCCCCATTGGCGATGGCTTGCGCAATCGCTGCCTCTTCGGCATAGGGCCGCCCGTCAGCGCGCATCGCACCGCGCGTATCCATCAAGGCATACATCGGGATATTGCCCCGCTTGGCGACCTCATAATCGTTGAAATCATGCGCGCCGGTGATTTTCACCGCACCTGACCCGAAGGTCGGATCGGGGTAGGGGTCGGTGATGATCGGGATCAGGCGGCGGTGTTCTTTCGGCCCGACGGGGATTTCGCACAGCTTGCCCACGATGGGCGCATAGCGCGGATCGTCCTTGTGGACGGCAACAGCGCCATCGCCCAGCATGGTTTCGGGCCGCGTCGTGGCGATGGAAATGTAATCGCGCACCTCGCGCAAGGTGACGTTGCCGTCTTCGTCTTTCTCAATATATTCATAGGTTTCGCCACCCGCCAGCGGGTATTTGAAATGCCACATATGGCCGTCGACCTCGATATTCTCGACCTCGAGGTCGGAAATCGCGGTCTCAAAGTGCGGGTCCCAATTGACCAGACGCTTGCCGCGATAGATCAGGCCCTTGTTGTACATATCCACGAAAACGCGGATCACGGCGTCGTGGAAATTGCCGGCAGGTTCGGTGGCGGGCGCTGAATCCGCGCCCGACATGGTAAAGGCAGAGCGTGACCAATCCATGCTGTCGCCCAGACGCCGTGCCTGTTGTTCGATCACACCGCCCTTGTCGCCTTTCCAGTCCCAGACTTTTTTCAGGAAGGCCTCGCGCCCCATCTCGACCCGTTTGGGTTGGCCCGTGGCGGCAAGATCCTTTTCCACCATCAATTGCGTAGCGATCCCCGCATGGTCCAGCCCCGGCTGCCACAGCGTGTCAAACCCCTGCATCCGTTTCCAGCGCGTCAGGATATCCATCAAGGTATGGTTAAAGGCGTGGCCGACATGCAGATGCCCCGTCACATTGGGCGGCGGCAGCATGATGCAGAACGTCTCATCCCGGCTGGCGTTGGCCCCGGCTTTGAAGGCGCCGGCCTCTTCCCACATTTTATAAAGGCGGGCTTCGGCCTCGGCGGCGTTGAAAGTCTTTTCCATCGGCATCAGTGCTGTCCTTTTTCGGCTTGTCGCCAGATACCAAGCGCGCACACCAAGGGAAAGGGTTTGTTCGGGCTGGACTTGGGGGTTTCGCCCGCTAGGGTCTGGACAAGCCATTCAAGGGGATCAGCATGGAAAAATTCGGCAAAAGCCAGTCGGTGACGCGGGTCGAGGATTTGCGCTTTCTGACGGGCGCAGGGCGCTATGTCGATGACGTCGCCCCGGCGGGCGCGCTGCACGCGTTTTTTCTGCGCGCGCCTGTGGCACATGGCAGGGTCACGGCGCTGGATGTGGCGGATGCGCGCGCGATGCCGGGGGTGGCCTTGGTCGTCACCGCGGATGATCTGGTGGCGGCGGGGGTGCGGATGGGTTTGGCGGGCAAGGTGTTGCGCAACAGCGACGGGTCGCGCGCGGCGGCCCCCGTCCGCCCCATTCTCGCGCAGGGCCACGTGCGCCATGTGGGCGAGCCGGTGGCGATGATTGTCGCTGAAACGATGCCGGCCGCGCGCGATGCGGCCGAGGCGATTTTACTGGAAATTGATGATCTGCCTGTCCATGTGGCACTGGAAATCGGCGGCGTGGCGATCCACGCCGAAGCGCCTGACAACCTTGCCTTTGACTGGGCGCTGGGCGATGCGGATGCGACACGCGCGGCCATCGCCGCTGCCGCCCATGTCGTCACGGCGCAGGTGTTTGACAACCGCGTGATCGTGAACGCGATGGAACCGCGTGGGTGCTTTGCCGAGGTCACGGATGGCCGGTTGCATGTCGCCGTCAACGGGCAAGGCGTCTGGGCCACCAAACGTGACCTGATCCATCATTTCGGCCTGAATGACGCGGATGTGCGCGTGACCACCCCCGATGTCGGTGGCGGTTTCGGGATGAAAGGCATGCGCTATCCTGAACCCTTTTGCGTGGCCCATGCCGCGCGCGTGCTGGGCCGCCCCGTGCGCTGGATGTCGGAGCGCACCGAGGCGATGCTGACCGATAACGCGGGCCGCGATCTGACGACGACCGCGACACTTGCCTTTGATGCTCACCATCGGATCACGGCGTATCAGCTTGATACGATCGCCAATATGGGCGCTTATAATTCGCAATTCGCCCAAGCGATCCAGACAGAATTGTTCGCCAAAGTGCTGATGGGCACCTATGATGTTCAGACCGCCCATATGCGCACGCGCGGTATTTATACCAACACCACCCCCGTCGATGCCTATCGCGGCGCAGGCCGGCCAGAGGCGATTTTCGTGCTGGAACGCAGCATGGACGCCGCGGCGCGCCAATTGGGTGTTGATCCTTGGGAATTGCGGGCGCGCAACTTCATCAAACCTGAACAATTTCCCTATACCACCGTCACGGGTATGACCTATGACGTGGGGGATTTCATGCAGGTTTTGAACACCGCCGGGCGCAACGCTGACCGCGGCGGTTTTGCGGCGCGCAAGGCCGCATCGGCCGCGCAGGGCAAATTGCGCGGGCAGGGCCTGTGCTATTACATCGAAAGCATCCTTGGCGATCCCGATGAAACCACCGCCGTTGAATTCACGCCGGGTGGCGCGCTGATCTATGTCGGCACGCAATCCAACGGGCAGGGGCATGAAACCGTCTATGCGCAGTTTCTGGCAGATCAGACCGGTATCCCCGCCGATCGTATCACCGTGGTGCAAGGCGACAGTGACCGCATCCCCACGGGCGGCGGTACGGGCGGGTCGCGGTCGGTGACTGTGCAGAACACCGCGACCTTGGCGGCGGTGGATGTGATCCGCGACGCCTTTAGCGCGTTTCTTGCCGAACAAGAGGGGGTGGATGCCGCTGCGATCCGCTTTGACGATGAACGCTTCCGCATCAACGGGTCCAACCTGACCCCCACCATGCTGGAGGTGGCCGATCTGGCCCGCGCGGCAGGGCGCCACGATCTTTTGCGCCATTCTGCGACGATCACGCTCGACAATCGCAGTTTCCCCAATGGCGCGCATGTGGCCGAGGTCGAGATTGACCCCGCCACGGGTGTCGTCAGTGTTGATCGCTATACCGTGGTTGACGATTTCGGCAATCTGATCAACCCGATGCTGGCCGAGGGGCAGGTCCATGGTGGTGTCGCCCAAGGGATTGGGCAGGCCCTGACCGAACGCGCGGTGTTCGACGCGGATGGGCAGCTTTTGTCGGCCAGCTTCATGGATTATGCCATGCCGCGCGCGGACGATTTGCCGATGATCGGCTTTGCCACCGAATGCACGCCATCGCTTTACAATCCGATGGGCATGAAAGGCTGTGGCGAGGCGGGGACGGTCGGGGCCTTGGCCGCGATCAGCAACGCGGTGATGGATGCCTTGCAGGATGTCGGCGTGACGCAGATCGACATGCCTTTTACCCCGCATCGCGTCTGGCAGGCGATCAGCGCAGCACAGGGTGCCGATGCGGCTGCGTGATTGGGTTTTCGGTCTTTTCGGGCGCAAACCGCGCACCGAAGAGGCCGCAATCCGCCAGCGGGGTCCGGCGATCCATGTTATCATCATGGATGGCACGATGTCGTCGCTGGACCCGGGGGCGGAAACCAACGCGGGCCTGACCTTCAAACTGCTGCGCGAGGGCAGTAAGGGCGCGAATATGACCGTCTATTACGAGGCGGGGATTCAATGGCGTGACTGGGCGACGACGCTGGATGTGATCACCGGACGCGGGATCAACCGCACGATCAGGCGCGCCTATGGCGTGATTGCGTCACGCTATCGGCCCGGTGACCGGATCGTGCTGATCGGCTATTCACGCGGTGCTTTTGCCGTGCGGTCATTGGCGGGGGTGATCGGCATGGTCGGGCTGGTGCGCGCGGATGCGGCCACCGAACGCAACGTGACGCAGGCCTACCGGCATTACCGCACCGGGGGGCGCAGCCAATATGCGGCCGCCTTCCGCCGCCTGCATTGCCATCCTGTAGTCGAGATCGAGGCTGTTGCCGTCTGGGACACCGTCAAGGCGCTGGGCTTGCGGTTTCCGCTCGTCTGGCGCTGGGGGCAGGAACAGCACAATTTCCATTCTGCCGAACTGGCCCCGCATGTGCGGCACGGCTTTCACGCGCTGGCCCGCGATGAACGGCGCAAGGCATATACGCCTGTCCTGTGGTCCTGCCCGCCCGGATGGCAGGGGCATGTCGAACAGGTCTGGTTCAAGGGCAATCACGCCGATGTCGGCGGGCAGGTGCGTGCCTATCCGCCAGCACGCCCGCTGGCCAATATCCCGCTGGTCTGGATGCTTGACCGGCTCGAGGCTTGCGCCGTGCCTTTGCCCGCAGGCTGGCGCGACAGGTTTGCGCAGGATGTGAATGCGCCGTCTATCGGCAATTGGCGCGGCTGGGCGCGGCTGTTCATCGCGCGGCGCAGGCGGGTGATCGGGCGTGACCCGTCCGAACGGCTGCACGACAGCATCGCGCAGCGGGTGCAGCGGCGGTCATTCTTGCGACGGGCGCATGATCAGGCAAGTGGTTGATCCGGTTGCATAAAGCTTGCCATCGGCGGCACCCCTGATTTCCCCATGCGCGACACCCGTGCTGCGGCCTGCGTGATCGCTGATGCCGGTGGCAAGGATTTCCACGCCTATCGGGATCGCGCGGGTCAGGTTCACCTTGTATTCGAGCGTGGTATAAACCGATCCCTTGGGCACCAGCGTCATCACAGCACAGGCCATGCAACTGTCCAGTAAGGTGCCATACCAGCCGCCATGCACGCCGCCCATCGGGTTGGCATGCTCGAATGCAGGCGTGCCGCGAAAAGTGACACGACCTGCCGCGACTTCGTGCAGGTGGTAATTCATCAGGCCCGAAATCGGGGGGCGGCTGATCTCGCCGCGCTGCATGGATAGCATGAAATCAAGGCCCGACATGGACAGGATAGTGTCCAGATCAAGCAGATCGGCTGGGGTTTTCGCAATGAACATCGGCGCGCCTTTGTGTTTTCGGGCGCAGGCTCGCCTGTCAGGCGACGTTTTGCAACCGTGCTTTGGGCGTGATGCCCAGCGCATGGCACACGTCGCGCGTCAGCTCTGGCCGGTTCAGCGTGTAGAAATGCAGATGATCCACACCACCGCGCACCAGATCGTCGCACAGCTCTGTCGCCAGCGCCGTGGCGAGCAGGTCGGTCGTGCCGTCGCGGGTGGCATTGGTGAATGCATCGCGGATCACCTGCGGGATATGGGTGCCGCATTGGTCCGCAAACCGCTGCGCGCCGGACCAGTTTTCAATCGGCAGAATGCCCGGAATGATCGGCGCGGTGATTCCCGCCTTGGCGCAGGCATCGCGGAACCGGAAAAAGGTGTCGGCCTCGAAAAAGAACTGGGTGATCGCGGATGTCGCACCGGCATCGATCTTGCGCTTGAGAAAGGCGATATCGGCGGCCTGATCGACAGCTTCGGGGTGCTTTTCAGGATAGGCCCCGACGCGGATGGTGAACTGGCCGGTCTCAGCCAAGGCTTCGATCAACTCGACAGAGCTTGCGAAACCGTCCGCATGGGGGGTGAATGTCGCCTGCCCTTTGGGCGCATCGCCGCGCAGGGCCACAATCTCGCGCACACCGGCGGCGGCATAATTCTGTGCGATGTCCAGCGTTTCGGCGCGGGTGGCATCAACGCAGGTCAGATGTGCTGCCACATTCAGCCCGCTGGTGCGGTGGATGGTGCTGACCGCCTCATGCGTCAACTGGCGTGTCGTCCCACCCGCGCCATAGGTCACCGACACGAAAGTCGGGTCCAGCGGGGCCAGCGTATTGACGCAATCCCACAGCCGGAACGACCCTTCGAGCGATTTTGGCGGGAAGAATTCAAAGGAAACGGTGGGCGTGGACATGACAATACCTCTTGCTTGCCTTGTCGTTTTGTCACGTTTATGAAGTTGAGACAAATTCATAACCTTCACTAACTTCATGAAGAACATTCACATGCACATCGAATTCCGCCATCTGCGCACGATCAAGGCGATCCATGACACCGGCGGGCTGGCGCGTGCTGCGGATCAGTTGAACATGACACAATCGGCCCTGTCGCATCAGATCAAGGGGATCGAGGATCAGGCGGGCGTGGAATTATTCGTGCGCCGGTCCAAGCCGCTGCGCCTGTCGTCGGCGGGGATGAAGATGCTGGCCGCGGCCGAGGCGATCTTGCCGCAGGTCGCTGCCTTGGAGGCGGAATTTTCGGGTCTGGTATCAGGCAAGGCCGGACGGCTGCATATCGCGATCGAATGTCATGCCTGTTTTGAATGGCTGTTTCCGGTGCTGGAACAATTCCGCAAGGCCTGGCCCGAGGTCGATGTCGATATCCGCCCCGGTCTGGCCTTTGACGCTTTGCCTGCGCTGCGGCGCGAGGATGTCGATCTTGTCGTCTCCTCCGACCCCGAGGATTTGCCCGAGACCGATTTCACCCCGCTGTTTGATTATGAACCGGTGTTTGTGGCCGCAGCCCAGCATCCTCTGGCTGCCAAGGACGTGATCGAGGCCGAGGATTTTCGCGGCCAGACGCTGATCACCTATCCGGTGGACCGCGCGCGGCTTGATATCTTTTCGCAGCTGCTGACACCGGCCAAGGTGGAACCGGCGGCGGTGCGGCAGGTGGAATTGACGGCTGTCATCCTGCTGCTGGTGGCGTCCAATCGCGGTGTCGCGGTGCTGCCTGATTGGGTGGTGCGGCAGGTGCGGTATCATTCCGATTACATCACCCGTCCGCTGACGCGCGCGGGCATCACCCGCAGGCTTTATGCCGCGACCCGCAGCGATGACACCAGTCGCCCCTATATGGCGCATCTGATCCGGCTGGCGCGGCAGGAAGCGGTTAAGCTGCAACGCGGCTGATGCCTTGCCCTCATGCGCATTGCCGCCTATAGGCAGCCCTTGATCCCGAACCAAAGGCAAGACAGATGGCTGGCAGCGCAAATCTCAACGTGATGATGAAAACCGCCCGCAAGGCGGGGCGCGCCTTGCTCAAGGACTTTGGCGAGGTCGAACAATTGCAGGTCAGCACCAAAGGGCCGGGCGATTTCGTTACCCGCGCCGACCGCGCCGCCGAACAGATGATCCGTGAGGATTTGCTGCATGCGCGCCCGTCGTACGGCTTTCTGGGCGAGGAAGGCCGCGAGATCGAAGGCGAAGACCCGACCCGCCGCTGGATCGTCGATCCGCTGGACGGTACCACGAATTTCCTGCACGGCCTGCCGCATTGGGCGGTCAGCATCGCACTGGAACACAAGGGTCAGATCGTTGCTGGCGTGATCTATGATCCGGTGAAGGACGAGATGTTCTATGCTGAAAAAGGCGGCGGTGCCTGGCTGAACGAAAGCCGCTTGCGCGTGTCTGGCCGCCATAAGCTGATTGAAAGCATCTTTGCCACCGGCCTGCCGTTCGCGGGCCGCGCCGATCTGCCTGAAACCTTGCAGGATCTTGCGCGCCTGTTGCCCGCCTGTGCGGGTGTGCGCCGGTTCGGGGCGGCCGCCCTCGATCTCGCCTATGTGGCGGCGGGGCGGTATGACGGGTTCTGGGAACGCGGGCTGAAATCCTGGGACATGGCCGCCGGTCTGGTGATCGTGCGCGAAGCGGGCGGGATTGTGGAACCTCTGCAAGCCGAGGCCGATATCATCGGTAGCGGTCAGGTTATCTGTGCAAACGAGGCGATTTTCGAGACCTTCGCCAAGGTGATCCGCAAGGCGTGAGCCGCCTCATCGTCCGAGCCCAAATATCCTGGGGGAGCCCCGGACGTGGTCCGGGGCGCGGGGGCAAAGCCCCCAATCCCGGATTTCATCCGGGATAGAAGATGAGTATTTATAGAAATAAGAAGATGTCAGCGGCGCACAATTGGCACGCTGCTGCGGCGATAGCGCGCTTCGGGATGGGGCGGGCGGCCTTCGGTGCGCTGCCAATATCCACGCGCGCCGCGCCTGATCCAGACCGGCACCGTCAAGGCAAGCCCCATCACGAAGCCACCGGCATGCGCCCAATAGGCTACACCGCCTGCGGATGTATCGACCGATAGCCCGCCAAGGATCTGCAACCCGAACCACAGGCCCAGCAAGATCCACGCGGGGATCGGCAGGAGCCGGAAAAAGATGATCAAGAAGATAAAGATATCCACGCGCGCCTTGGGGAATAGCAGCAGATAGCCGCCCATCACGCCAGCGATGGCACCAGAGGCACCCACCATCGGCACTTGTGAAGTGGGATCGCCTAGAAATTGCGCAAGGCTCGCGCCTATGCCGCAGGCAAGATAGAAGGCGAGAAAGGGCAGGTGGCCCATTTCATCTTCCAGATTATCGCCGAAAATCCAGAGAAACAGCATGTTGCCGGCCAGATGCATGAAGCCCCCATGCAGAAAGATCGACGTGACAAGCGCCGCGGCATTCTGCCCTTCGGACAACAGCACCGGGATCAGTGCATAGTTGAAATAGAACCGGTTGATCTGCAGATCGGTCTGTAGCGTGGCAAGCCCCCAGACATAGACCAGCACATTGACCCCGATCAGGGTCAGCGTGACATAAGGTGTGGCCTCGGACGGGTTGTGGTCGCGGATGGGCAGCATCATGCCGCGACCATTTCTGCCTTTGCGCCTGCGGTCAAGTCCGGGCGGGGCCGCCCACCTCTGCCAGCAATGCGGCATTACCGCCTGCTGCGGTCGTGTCGATACAGACATGCCGTTCGTGGCAGGCATGCGCGCGGTCTGGCTGGCCCGTGATCAGGGCGATGATCTTGCCATCGCGCGCCGAGAGCGCGGTTTCCAGCGCGCGGGCTGTGGCGGTATCGCCCCACCAGATGACGGCCGCCAAGGGGGCGAGCGTTGTCAGCGCCGCGGCTGGCAGATCGCCCCCTGCGCTGATCCCGACCCCGCCCAAGGCGGCGATGGCCGCGATCTGAGCCGCCGCCGCCTCTGGCCCCGGACCCATGCACAGGATCGCGCCGCGCGGGTGCAGCCCATGACGGTTGGATTCGCCGGTCGGGCCGGGCAGGTCGGTGGGCGCGGGGCTGGCGGGCATCGGGGCGCCGGCCAGCTGCTTTTGCAAGGCGGCAAGATCGGCGGTGGTGTCCCATTTGCCACTGGTCTGTGCCGGTTCTGGTGCAACAAAACGGGGCAGGTAATGCGGCCCGCCTGCCTTTGGCCCGGTGCCGGAGAGGCCTTCACCGCCGAAAGGCTGGCTGCCCACGACTGCGCCGATCTGGTCGCGGTTGACATAGATGTTGCCTGCCTCGATCCGTTCGACCACGGTCTGCACGCGGTCGTCGATCCGCGTGTGCAGCCCGAAGGTCAGCCCGTATCCCATGGCGTTGATGTCGTCGATCACGCGGTCAAGGTCGCGCGCCTCAAAGGTCGCCACATGCAGGACGGGGCCGAAGATTTCGCGCGTCATCTGGGCGATGCCTTGCACGCGGATTACGGTGGGGGCGATGAAATGGCCTGTCGCGGGGGCGCTGATCTGGTGCAGGATGCGCCCGTCACTGCGGGCCTGCGCGATATGCTCGGCGATGGTTTCATGCGCGGCGGCGTCGATGACTGGCCCCAGATCGGTGGACAGATGCCACGGGTCGCCGACGGTCAGTTCGTCCATGGCTCCTTTGAGCATGGTCATCAGCTTGTCCGCGATATCGCTTTGCACATAAAGGCAGCGCAGCGCCGAACACCGCTGACCGGCAGAGCGGAAGGCGCCGTTGACGATATCGCGTACCGCATGTTCGGGGAGCGCGGTGCTGTCCACGATCATCGCGTTCAGCCCGCCGGTTTCGGCGATCAGCGGCGTGCCGGGGGCGCAATGGGTGGCCATGCTGGCGCGGATTTTCAGCGCTGTTGCGGTCGAGCCGGTGAAGGCCACGCCATTGATGCGCGCGTCGGCGGTCAGGGCTGCGCCCACATCGCCGCCACCGGGCAGCAATTGCAGCGCAGCGACAGGCACGCCTGCATCATGCAGGATCTGCACCGCGCGGAAAGCCAGGAGCGGCGTCTGTTCGGCAGGTTTGGCGATGACTGCATTGCCTGCGGCCAAGGCGGCCGAGACCTGCCCCAGAAAGATTGCCAGCGGAAAGTTCCACGGGCTGATGCAGGTCCAGAGGCCGCGTGCCTGCATATCAGCGGTGGCTTGGGTGGCGTAATAGCGCAGGAAATCCACCGCCTCGCGCAGTTCGGCCACGGCATCGGGCAGGGTCTTGCCCGCCTCGCGCGCCAGCAGCGCGAAAAGCGTGTCGGCGTCTTTTTCCAGCGCATCGGCGGCCTTGCGCAGCACTGCCGCGCGGGTGGTGTAATCGGCGGTCCAGATCGCGGCACCGGCCAGCGCATCGGCCACGTCGTCGGGGGTGGCGGGTGTCACTTGCCCCACGATGTCGTCGGGCTGTGCGGGGTTGATGACGGGGAAAGAACTTTCTTGCCTCCGGCGGGGATATTTCGGCTCCAACGATGTGAGGGGGCCTGCGGTAAAACTGGCGTTCTGCAAGGGCGCGCGGGCCTTGTCGATGGTGTCGAGCGTGGGTTGATGCGTCAGGTCCCAGCCTTTGGAATTGATCCGCGCGGGCGCGAAAAGTTCGGGCCCGGTGGGCAGGTCGGGTCGCAGGCCTGCCGCGTCAAAAGGGCAGGCGGCGACAACGCTGGCGGGAACGGTATCGTCCACGATCTGGTTGACGAAACTGGAATTGGCCCCGTTTTCCAGCAGACGACGGACGAGATAGGCCAGCAAATCTTCGTGCGCGCCGACGGGGGCGTAGATCCGGCACCGGGTCTGTTCGGCGTTCAGCACTATACTATGCAATGTTTCGCCCATGCCGTGCAGGCGCTGGAATTCAAACTGGTTCTTGTCGCGCCCCATCTGGGCGGCCATGTCCAGCACGGCGGCCACAGTATGTGCGTTATGTGTGGCGAATTGCGGATAGATCCTGTCGGTCAGGCCCAGAAGTTTGCGTGCAGTGGCGATATAGCTGATGTCGGTATGCTGTTTGGCGGTAAAGACGGGGAATCCGTCGATCCCCTGCACCTGCGCGCGTTTGATTTCCGCGTCCCAATAGGCGCCTTTGACAAGCCGGACCATGATCTTGCGGTCCAGATCATGCGCCATTTGGTAAAGCTGGTCGATCATCAAGGGCGCGCGTTGTCCGTAGGCCTGCACGACCACCCCGAACCCGTCCCATTTCGCCAGTGCGGGATCGGCCAGCACGGCGCCGATCACGTCGAGCGACAGGGCCAGCCTGTCGGCCTCTTCCGCGTCGATGTTAAACCCCATGCCTGCGGATTTCGCCAAGAGCGCCAGCGCGCGCACCCGCGGCACCAGTTCTTCCATCACCCGCGCCTGTTGCGCCACCTCGTAGCGCGGATGCAGCGCCGAGAGTTTGATCGAAATGCCGGGGTTTTCCGCGACCGAGCCATGCACGCAATGATCGGCAATGGCTGATATCGCGCGGGAATAGGCAAGGTGGTAGTATTTGGCGTCGGCCTCGGTGCGGGCCGCCTCGCCCAGCATGTCATAGCTATAGGTGAACCCCTTGGCCTGCATGCCGCCGGCCCGTTTCATTGCCTTCTGGATCGTTTCGCCCAGCACGAATTGCCGCCCCATTTCGCGCATCGCGCGGCCGACAGCGGTGCGGATCACCGGTTCGCCCAGCCGTTTCACCGCAGATCGCAGGTGCCGTGTGATCCCCGGTTTTTCATCATCCAGCACGCGGCCTGTCAGCATCAGCGCCCATGTCGAGGCGTTCACCAGCGACGAGGCCGAATGCCCCAGATGTTTGCCCCAATCGGATGGCGCGATCTTGTCCTCGATCAGATCGTCCATCGTGTCGGCGTCTGGCACGCGCAACAGCGCCTCGGCCAGGCACATCAGCGCGATGCCCTCGTCAGTGGACAGGCCGTATTCGGCCAAGAATACCTCCATCAACCCCGGATCGGCGCTGGTGCGGATCTGGGTGACAAGCGTCGCCGCGCGGTCGCAGATCCGGGCGCGGTCGGTGTTGGACAAGGCGGCGGTTTTCACCAAGCTTGCCACGGCTGCGGTTTCGTCGCTGTAGATCGCGGCATCGATGGCATCACGCAAAGTCAGGGCAGTATCACGGGGCATGGTGGAATCCTTAACCAGATGTCCCATCATAGCTGATTGTGAAAAGGCGATTGGCCTGCTAATGCAAAAGATACGGGACAGAGTAATGAAAAAATGGGTAAAGTGTGATCGAAAAGAATAGCGAACTGGACAAATTCGACCGAAAGATCCTGGACGTCCTTGCCGTGGAAGGGCGGATCAGCATCACTGATCTTGCGCGCCGGATCGGGTTGTCGAAATCGCCCACGCAGGCGCGGTTGCGCAGGCTGGAGGAAACCGGCGTGATCCGAGGGTATCGCGCGCTCTATGATCCGATTCGGTTGGACCGCGATCATGTCGCCTTTGTCGAAGTCCGGCTGTCTGATACGCGTGAAAAGGCGCTTGCTGCCTTCAATGCCGCCGTGCTGCGCATTCCCGAGGTTGAACAATGCCACCTGATCGCGGGGGCGTTCGATTACCTTCTCAAGGTACGCACTGCAGGGATGACCGGCTATCGCATCGTTCTGGCCGAGAAGATTTCGACGTTGCCACATGTGTCCAATACATCGACTTACGTGGCCATGCAGACGGTCAAGGAAGAGGGTGTATCCCCTGTCGCTCCCGGCCCGGATATCTGACCCAAGGCCCTGCCGATCCTGCAGTGCAAGCGCGACCGGTTGTTTGCTGAATGCGCGCTTTTGGTGACATGGGCCTGGGTCGCGTTGTGATCTGACTTGCCGCCGCCTGCTGTCACGCTTAGGAAAGCGATACGCACCCTGCATGCCTGCGTGGTGGAATGGTAGACATCGGAGACTTAAAATCTCTTGGCCGCAAGGCCGTGCCGGTTCGAGTCCGGCCGCGGGCACCACATTCTTGATGCAGATCACAAAAGGACCATTGCACAGCCCGTGCATCGGCTGGTCAGCTTTGGTTGGTAGAGATGGCCGTCCTGACCGTGTGGAAACCTGCGACAAGGGAACGCCACGCGCCGCGATCAGGGTGTGATGCTGCGCAAAATCGTCAGCTTGCCCCGAAGATCAGCAGCACCAGCGGGATGGTCAGTACCGATGCCAGCGTCTGCGCTGTCACCAGCCCTGCCATATATGTGGCATCGCCGCCGAATTGCCGTGTCAGCACATAGGATGTCGGTGCAGTCGGGATGGCAAAGAAGATCACCAGCACCAGTGCCTCGATCCCGTCCAGCCCGAAAATCCACGCCATGCCCATCGCCAGCACCGGCATTGCGAACAAGCGCAGCGTGCTGTTGACGCCGATCGCGCCCATGTCGGATCGCAGCGCCCCGGGGCGCAGCGCCGCACCGACGCAAAGCAGGCCCAAGGGCAGGCTGCCTTGCCCGAGCAGCGCGAAAAACGCGCCGGTCCCCAATGGCAGCCCGATCCCGCTCAGCGCCATCGTGATCCCCAGCGCACAGGCCAGGATCAGCGGGTTGCGCGCCATCATGCGCAGGATCGCCAGCGGTTTGCGGGCCTCGGTCCGGTCAGCCAGCGCCATGATCGACAGCACATTGACCAGCGGCACCACGACCGCCAGCACGATGGCCGCCCGTTCGATGCCGGGCGCGCCAACCAGGGCTGCCGTGATCGCAAGGCCAAGATAGGTATTGATCCGCACCACCCCTTGCAAGGCGGGGCCAAACCGAGCGGCGGGCGCGGGGTGCTGCCAGCGCCAGCCGTACAGGCCAAAGGCGGCAAGGGCGATGGACGCGCCAGCCGCCCCGCCCAACCGCCAGATTGCGGGATCACCCAAAGGTGCCGCGGCAAGGCTGCCCACCAGCAGGGCCGGAAACAATATATAGTAATTGACGCGTTCAGCCGCTGGCCAGAACCCCGGTTCTGGAAACCCCGTGCGTGCCATGACAAAGCCAAGGCAGATCAGCGCGAACAGCGGCCAGATTGTCAGGATGATCATGCTGTCCGTTCCATTGTCTGTCTTGGCCCCTGCCTTACCATCGCGTCGCATCCCTGCGCCAGATCAAAGCCGTAACATCGGGTGGCTGGCGTGCAGCTGAGTGATGCAATTTGGTGGATATCAGAGGTGTTTTTGCCGACGACGCCAATTTCTCTTTTTGCGGTCAATCTTTTCTCATTATACAATTTTAGGTAATCTTTCGCGCGGGTCATTGTGGCATCAAATATCAACAGACAGGTGAATGCCATGTTTGGCCACACACAGGCCAAGGGCGGTTTCGGGCGGCCAGACCTGATTTATGCCCTGATCGCGGTGCCGGCATTGGGGTTATTCGCATGGCTGTCGGGGCAGGGCATGTTGGTGGAACATCCCGGCAGTGATATCTGGCAGCATGCCGCCGCTTTGCTGGCCTTGATTGAAAACCCGCATGCACCCGGCAATCCGTTTATCGTCTCGGATGCGGGGTCGCGCCATTTCCAGCCGCTTTGGCTGGGATGGGCCGCTGTGGCGCGGATCGCGGGGCTGGATGTCTGGCAGGTGCTGGCTTTGGCGGGATATGGCGCGATGGCGCTGTTCGGCATCGGCGTCTATGTCTTTGCGCGTGCCTTGCATCCTGCGCCTTGGGCGCCGGTGGTGCTGTTTTTATGCCTCATGCTGGGGTGGGCGTTGCCGCTGCAGCATACGGGGTTTCATTCGCCGTTGACCCTGTATTACGCCGCTGCCTATCCGGCGACCTATATGATCGGCTTGAGTTTTATCCTATGGGCGCTGGTGCTGCGTAGTCTGGTGCGGCCTGTCTTTGTGATCCCGCTGTGCGCACTGGCGGCGTTGATGTTCACGACCCATCAGGTTGGGGCCGTGATCGGTTTCATCGGCGCAGGCAGCTTTGCGCTTTGCTGGCCGCATGGCACCATCGCCGCACGCCTGCGGGTGTTGTCGGCGCTGGTGCTGGCTGTCAGCCTGTCCACATTCTGGCCCTATTTCAATGCCGTTGAGATTGTCCTGCGCCCCGGCAATGCGACATGGGAAGGCGGGCCTGCGTTTTATTCCCCGGTTTATCTGACCGCCGCATTGATCCCCTCAATATTCGGGCTGGCCGGATTGCGCGCGCCCGCAGGCCGCGCCTTGGTGCTGATGGCTGGCGTGTTCTTGTGCATCTACCTTGTCGGGCTGACCGGATTTCAGCTTGCGGGCCGGTTCCTGATGCCCTTGGTGCTGGTGCTGCAGGTCGGTCTGGCGCTTTATATCGTGACCAACATTGGGTCAGACCGCAGGCGTCTGGTTCTGATCGGGCTGATTGCGGCGACCAATCTGGCGACGCTTGCGATGGTCGCCAACCTGCTTGATATCACCGCACCCGCCACAGAGCCGGGTGAGGTGACTTTTTACGAGGCGGCACGCATTCTAAGCGCCGATATCGCCGATGATCAGCCGGTGGCGGCCCTGCTGACCAGCGCTTGGCCTGTTGTCGCAACAGGGCAAAAGGTTTTGTCTGTGCCATGGCCGGAACCCATGATTGTCGATCTGGCCGCGCGGCAGGCCGTGGCAAAGGCGCTGTTCGCGACCGATCTGGCGGCCGGTGACCGGATCGGCTTGGCGCGCCGCCATGATGTGCGCAGCCTGATCGCATGGCAAGACCGCCTGTCCGACGCCCAATTGGCGGTCTTGCAGGCGCAGGCCGTCGCGACCACCAATGTGGGGCCTTTGATCCGCTTTGATCTATACGATGTGCCGGGGATGGGCGTGATCCACCCGCGCGTGGTAGATCAGTGAATGGGGCACCTCTTGACCGTGGCGCGCCATCAGCGCGGCATCGCCAAGCACGCTGCGTGCCGCGCCGTCGGCGACGATCCGTCCTGCGTCGATCAGGATCACCCGCGGGCAAAGCTCCAGCACCAGTTCCAGATCATGGCTGGCGATCAGCATCGCCTGATCCATGCCGCGCAGCAGGTCGATCAGCCGCCTGCGGTTGCGCAGGTCAAGTGCGGCTGACGGTTCATCCAGCAACAACAGGCGCGGGTCCATCACCAGCACCCCCGCCAGACAGGCCAGCCGTTTCTCGCCCCCCGACAAATGATGCACGGGCCGGTCGGCCAAGCCCGTGATCCCCACACGGTCAAGGGCTGTCGCCACGGCCCTGTCCAGCACGGCGCCGGACAGCCCCAGATTGCGTGCGCCAAAGGCCACATCCTCGGCCACGGTCGGGCTGAACAGTTGATCCTCGGCCTGCTGGAACACGAACCCCATATCGGGGTGGAACCCGCCGGGGGTGACGGGTTTGCCGTCCATCTGCACCGCGCCTGCGCTAGCGCGGATCACGCCGGTCAGGCACAGCATCAGCGTCGTTTTGCCCGCCCCATTCGGGCCGATCAGCCCGACCCTTTCGCCCTGTGCGATGCGCAGCGATATGTCGTGCAAGACCCTCTCGCCAGTGGCGCGGGTCAGGGTCAGGTCGGTTGTATGCAGCAGGGACATGGTCATGCCAGATGGTCCACCACCAGCAGGCTGGCTGCAAGGGCGATCAGGCCCGCCAGCGCCCATTTGTCGCCGCGCGGCACGGCGGCTGCGTCGGGTAGGGCCGCCCCTTTGGCCCCGTGTCCGCGCAGGATCATCGCGTGATAGACCCGTTCGGACCGCGCATGGCTGCGCAGCAGCAGGCTTGCCAGCAGCCAGCCGGTCGCGCGGAACCGCCCCAGCCAGCCATGCCCGCCGCGCAGGCGCATCGCGGTCTGCATGCGGGCCAGATCGTGGCGCAGATCCTCGATATGGCGCAGGGTCAGCAGCGCCATATCCACCAGAAGCGCGGGCAGCCCAAGCCCGCGCAGCGCGCCGATCAGATGCGATAGCGGCAGCGCGCCCACGAATACCACGATCAGCGTAAAGATCGTGACGAACCGCAGGGCGATGCCTGTGGCCGCTGCCAGCCCTTCGGCGCGCAGGGTCAGGGGGCCAACTGCGGCGATCACATGATCCCCGCTGGTAAAGGGTAAAACCACGACCAGCCCCGCCACCACAACGCCCGGCAGGCGCAAGGCCCGCAGCAACCGGCGGGCGGGCGTGCCGGACCACCAGACAAGGCCCAAGGTTGCCGCAACCATCAGCGCCAAGGCGGCTGGCGCATGCAGCGCGGAAAACCCGAAGGCAAGCGTCAGCAGGGCGGCAACCCGCAGGCGTGGATCGGTGATCGGATCAGCGCGCAACGATCATCTCGGGGCTGGTGCGGCGCAGAAAACCCAGCACGGCGACGACGACCATCCCCTCGGCCAGTGCCAGTGGCAGATGCGCCAGCGCCAGTGCCGTGATCGCCGCGCGTTCGGCACCCGCATCCAGATGCGCGGGCAATCCCGCCAGCAGGATCGCGGCGAACAGCGCGACAGCCAGCAGAACGGCCCCCGCGCCGGTGGCAAAGCCCACAATCGCCGCCGCTGCGCGCTGGGTCAGATGCCCCAGAGCGCGCGTCAGCCCAAAGGCGGCCAGCGCGGGCAGCCCAAGGATCACCGCATTGACCCCCAAGGTGGTCAGCCCGCCATGCCCGAACATCACTGCCTGAAACGCCAGCCCGATCAGGATCGCGGGCAGCGCATACCAGCCCAGCATCGCCCCCATCAGCCCCGGCAGCACCAGATGCACGCTGCTGGGTGGCACTGGAATATGGATCAGCGAGGCCGCGAAAAAGGCTGCCGTCATCATCGCGGCACGCGGTAGCCCTGCACGCGGGTCAGGCTGGGCCGCGATCCGGTTCAGCGACAGGGCGGTCAGCCCCGCCGCGATGGCCCAGCCGCCCAAGCTCAGCCCAAGGGGCAGAATACCATCGGGGATATGCATCAGGCCGGTTCCGCAGGGCGCAAGCGCCGGAAATACAGCGCCGTGCCAATGCAACCCCACACAACGCTGGCCGCCATCAGCAGGCGCTGCGCCCATGACAGGCCGGTGCGGCTGGCCGTGACGGTGATGGCTGCGCCATCCGTGCCGACCGTGACATAGCCCATGGCACCGTGACCGGCCTGCCGCACCTGCACCGCCCATTGTCCCGCCCTGTCGTCCGGCACAAAGACGAACCGGCCATCCGCGTCTGTCATTCCCGTCAGCCAAGGCAGCGCAGGATTGTCGGGCGCAAAAACGGATACCTGTGCGCCCGCCATAAGCGCGCCGGTGTCATAGCGGGCTTGGATCGCCACGGCCTCGGTGGTGCCCATATCGACAAAAGCGCCATGCGCTGCCGCAGGACCCGCCAGCAACAGCGCCGCGATCAGGGGTTTAGCGATGGATGACAGCACAATGTCCCTCTCCGACATGGCCGATATGCAGGCCCGTCAGGGTCATCTGATGGGTGCCGCCCGCAGCGAAAGCGTCGAACCCCAGCGCATTGATATTCATTGGATCGGTGTCTTCCTTGTCAAGGCGACCGAACAGATGATCCAGATGGAAGGTCAGTTCAAGCTCGGCAGCGTTGCCAGCGGTCACAAACCCGTTGCGCGCATCGCCGACATATTCGCCGCAGGTGTAATCATGCGTGGCATCACTGGTCAGGGTGAAATCCACGCTTGCGCCGTCGCGCGTTGCCGTGCCGACCAGCACCATGGACTGGCCCGCCCAGTCACCCGATTGCGCAGGCACTACCGACCAGACGACCGCGGTGTAATGGCCCACGGGGGCGGGGGCCGTCGCCAGCATCACGCGGCCCTGCGCATCGGTGTCGGTCAGGTCGATCGTCATCTGGTCGATGGCATCGAAAACCACGGTGTCTGTGGCGCGGGGCTTGCCACCGGCATGGGCATCATAGGGCGGGTCGGTCTGCAATGCGGACACGCCTGCCAGCGTGACGAACACATGATCGAAACGCAATTCCCAGCCGTCGCGGGTCAGTGCGGGGGCAATGAACCCTTCGCGCGCCAAAGCTTCGCCATTGGCGAAAAGGTGCAGGCGGCCTTGGGCAGCGGCGGCGGTGCCGATGGTCAGGGCGGCGGCAAGGGTGCACAAACAGGCGCTGGGCAGAGACATGGTGGTCCTTGAGAGTATGAAAAACGTTCTTGTTTTTCATACGAACCGCCTGACTGGGTGTCAATGGCGCAGCTGTGCCGGGGGTTTAGGCCGATGTTGGGCCGATGTTATGCCGATGTTATGCCGGTGAAAATGCGGCAGTCTGTGCATAATCGGGGGCATGGCGGCGCAGGTAGGTGTCGGTCACGACCAGCAGGTTGCTGTCGGGGGCGCCATCGCAAAGAAACTGTGCCAAGGTCCGCGCGCGCCCTTGCTGATTGTGGCGCAGGGCGTCGATCATCTGCATGATCTGGCGTTCCGCAGGCGTCAACCAGTCGCGGCAGCAAGGGCAGCTTTCGGCATTGAACGCGATTGGCGTCGTCCGGCTGGCCCGCAAGGTCTGCACCACACCCACCAGATCATAGCACAGGGCGCCTGCTGCATCGGGGCCGACATGGGTGGTGGCGCAGCGCAGCGCAACCAGCCAGCCGTGGCTGTCGGGGGCGGCAAAGGTCTGGAAATGCCAGCGGCACAAGACCAAGGTCAGCCGCGCGAAAGGATCAAGGTGGATGTCATGCAAAGGAACCTCGCCAGGGCGCGGGTCCCGTGTGGGGCCATGGTCTGTTTGCGGGTCATAGACGGGGCGGAACGGGCGGCGCGGATCAGCGCCGTGCATGGGCAGCGCTTTCCTTTGCGGATGGCTGGACCTGCGGGTCAAGGATCAGCTCCACCAAATGGGGTTCCAGCGTGGACCCGTCGGTGATGCAATCGTCTTGGGCGGCGATCAGATCAATCAGGAAATCATAGGTGGCATCGGGCATGGGCAATTCCTGTGCAAAGGGGGCATGCCTTGCCGGACCATCGCGCAACCGCTGTCCCGACTGGGTGATTTATACCTGACATAAATAATCAGGTTAGTAAAGCGATTTCGCGGGACCGGCCTGCCGATTCGGGTCTTATGTGAATGAGTTTCATAATCGTCTTGCCTAACATGAATTTGTTTTCAAAATCGCATGCGCCTATCTGAAGGACAGGCACGTCAGGTGCCTTTTGTCGTTTGATCGGACTGTTATGACCACTATCCTGCCCAAATCCCCCGCCTTTGACCGGATCGCCGCTGCAGCGGCTGATCGCATACTGATCCTTGACGGCGCGATGGGCACGCAGATTCAGGCTTTGGGCTTTGCCGAAGGTGATTTCACCGCGCATGGGGCCGGTTGTGCCTGCCATCCGCAGTTTTTCAGTGATGATCCCTTGCCGCAACAGGGCAACAACGACCTGTTGATCCTGACCCAGCCGCAGGCGATCGAGGATATCCATTACACCTATGCGATGGCCGGTGCCGATATCGTTGAAACCAACACGTTTTCCTCCACCAGCATCGCGCAGGCCGATTATGGTTTGGAACATCTGGTCTATGACCTGAACTTTCACGGCGCGCGGCTGGTGCGGCAGGCACTGGACCGTGCCACGGCGCAGGATGGGCGGATGCGCTTTGTCGCGGGCGCGCTGGGACCAACGAACCGCACGGCGTCGATGTCGCCTGATGTGAACAATCCGGGCTATCGCGCGGTCACCTTTGACCAGCTCCGCGTGGCCTATGTGGAACAATTGCGCGGGTTGATTGATGGTGGCGCCGATCTGATCCTGATCGAGACGATCTTTGACACGCTCAACGCCAAGGCCGCAATTTTCGCCTGCGAGGAAATCTTTGCCGCCAACGGTCTGCGCCTGCCGGTGATGATTTCCGGCACGATCACGGATAGGTCGGGGCGCACCCTGTCGGGCCAGACACCCACCGCGTTCTGGCATGCCGTGCGCCATGCGGACCCTTTGACCATCGGGCTGAACTGCGCGCTGGGTGCGGCCGAAATGCGCGCGCATCTGGCAGAATTGTCGGGCGTGGCCGATACGCTGATCTGCGCTTACCCGAATGCGGGCCTGCCCAATGAATTTGGCGCATATGACGAAAGCCCCGCTTTCATGGCCGAACAGATCGCCGCATTCGCCAAGGAAGGCTTGGTCAATATCGTGGGCGGCTGCTGTGGATCGACGCCGGATCATATCCGCGCCATTGCTGCCGCCGTCGCGGGTCACAAACCCCGCGCGATCCCTGCGCAGACGCCTTTGATGCGCCTGTCGGGGCTGGAACCCTTTACCCTGACCCGCGACATCGCTTTCGTGAATGTGGGCGAGCGCACGAACGTCACCGGTTCGGCCAAGTTCCGCAAGCTGATCACAGCCCGCGATTATGCCGCCGCCGTCGATGTCGCCCGCGAACAGGTCGAAAACGGCGCACAGATCATTGACGTGAACATGGACGAGGGCCTAATCGACAGCAAACAGGCGATGATCGACTATCTGAACCTGATCGCGGCCGAGCCTGATATCGCCCGCGTGCCGGTGATGATCGACAGTTCCAAATGGGAGGTGATCGAGGCGGGCCTGCAATGCGTCCAAGGCAAGCCCATCGTCAATTCGATCAGCATGAAAGAAGGCGAAGAGGCGTTTTTGCATCAGGCGCGGCTCTGCCGTGCTTATGGTGCGGCGGTGGTCGTCATGGCCTTTGACGAGGCGGGCCAAGCCGATACCGAGGATCGCAAGGTCGCGATTTGCACCCGCGCCTATCAACTCTTGACCCAAAAGGTTGGTTTCCCGCCCGAGGATATCATCTTTGACCCCAACGTGTTCGCCGTGGCGACAGGGATCGAGGAGCACGACAATTACGGCGTCGATTTCATCAATGCCACCCGCCGGATCAAAGCCGATCTGCCGCATGTCCATGTCTCGGGCGGCGTGTCGAACCTGTCGTTCAGTTTTCGTGGCAACGACCCCGTGCGCGAGGCGATGCATGCCGTGTTCCTGTATCATGCCATTCAGGCCGGCATGGATATGGGCATCGTCAATGCAGGCCAGTTGGCGGTTTACGACAGTATCGACCCCGATCTGCGCGACGCCTGCGAAGATGTGGTGCTGAACCGCACGCCGGATGCGACTGAGAATATGCTGGTGATTGCCGAGCGGTTCAAATCCACCGGCGCGCGCGAGGCCAAGGAACGCGATCTGGCGTGGCGCGAGTGGTCGGTTGAAAAACGGCTGGAGCATGCTTTGGTCAACGGGATCACCGAATTCATTGATGCCGACACCGACGAGGCGCGTCTGCGCGCCGACCGTCCGCTGCATGTGATCGAAGGCCCGCTGATGGCGGGGATGAATGTGGTGGGCGATCTGTTCGGCGCGGGCAAGATGTTTTTGCCGCAGGTCGTCAAATCCGCCCGCGTGATGAAACAGGCAGTCGCCGTGCTTTTGCCCTATATGGAAGAAGAAAAGCGCCTCAATGGCGGGACAGGCCGCGAAAGCGCGGGCAAGGTGCTGATGGCCACGGTCAAAGGCGATGTGCATGACATCGGTAAGAATATCGTGGGCGTCGTGCTGGCCTGCAATAATTACGACATCATTGATCTGGGCGTGATGGTGCCCGCCGCGAAAATCCTTGAAGTCGCCAAGGCTGAAAATGTCGATATCATCGGCCTGTCTGGCCTGATCACCCCGTCGCTGGATGAGATGGTCCATGTCGCGGCGGAAATGGAACGCGCGGGGATGGATATTCCGCTGCTGATTGGCGGTGCGACAACCAGCCGTGTGCATACGGCGGTGAAAATACATCCCAATTATGCGCGCGGTCAGACACTCTATGTCACAGATGCCAGCCGCGCTGTGGGCGTTGTCTCGGCGCTTTTGTCGCCGGATCAAAAGGCAGGCTATATCGCCACCATCCGCGCCGAATATGAAAAGGTCGCGGATCAACATGCGCGGTCGGAACTCGCCAAGAAACGCCTGCCGCTGGCCGCCGCCCGCGCCAATGCGTTGAAAATCGACTGGCAAGATTACAAAGTGCCAGCGCCGTCTTTCCTTGGCACCAAGGTCTATGAGGATTGGGATCTGGCAGAGCTTGCCCGCTATATCGACTGGACACCGTTTTTCCAGACATGGGAATTGAAAGGCATCTATCCCAAGATCCTGCAGGACGAAAAACAGGGGCAAGCCGCGCGCGCGTTGTTCGCCGATGCGCAAGAGATGCTACACCAGATCATCGCGGAAAAATGGTTCCGCCCGCGCGCCGTGGTCGGGTTCTGGCCTGCCAATGCTGTGGGCGATGATATCCGCCTGTTCAGTGATGACAGCCGCAAGACCGAATTGGCCATGCTACATACCCTGCGTCAGCAGGTCAGCAAACGCGACGGGCGGCCCAATGTGGCGCTGTCCGATTTCGTGGCCCCCGTGGGCATGGCTGATTATGTGGGCGGCTTTGTGGTAACCGCCGGGATCGAGGAAGTGGCGATCGCCGAACGTTTTGCCGCGGCGGGGGATGATTTCAACGCGATTCTGGTCAAGGCCCTGGCCGACCGTTTCGCCGAAGCCTTTGCCGAACGGATGCATGAAATGGTCCGCCGCGACCTGTGGGGCTATGCACCCGATGAAGACCTCGCCCCCACCGATCTGATCGGTGAGCCTTATCGCGGCATCCGGCCTGCGCCCGGCTATCCCGCCCAGCCCGACCATACCGAGAAAACCACCCTGTTCCAGCTGCTGGATGCACAGGCCGCGACCGGTGTCACGCTGACCGAAAGCATGGCGATGTGGCCGGGATCGTCGGTGTCGGGGCTTTATATCGGGCATCCTGACGCCTATTATTTCGGGGTGGCCAAGGTCGAGCAGGATCAGGTGCTGGATTACGCCGCGCGCAAAGGCATGGATCTGGCTGAGGTCGAACGCTGGCTGGGGCCGATCCTGAACTATGTCCCGCAACAAAAGGCAGCACTGGCAGCGGAATGACCACCACCGCCATCTTCCGAGCCTAAACATCCCCGCGCGGAGCGCTTTGCGGCTGTGCCGCAAAAAGGGGCGCTGCCCCTCGGCCCGGATAAATCCGGGCCTCACCCCGAAGTATTTGTGGAAATAAGAAGTCAGACAGTGACGGCGATCCGGCCCAGCGGGTTGGAGCAGCAGGCAAGGATATAGCCATCTGCAATATCTTCGTCCGAGATACCGCCGTTATGGACCATATGAACCTCGCCCGCGGTCTTGCGGATCTTGCAGGTGCCGCAGAGGCCAAAGGTGCAGCCCGACGGAATGTTCAGCCCGTTGGCGCGCGCCACGGCCAGCACCGTGTCGGTTTCGGTGCAGGCCGCGACAACGCCCGAGGTGGTGAAGCTGATCTGCGCACTGGTGTCGGCATCGGGGGTGATATCATTGATCTGGGGCGCATCGGCGGCTTTTTCGACGGGGGCCTGAAAGTTTTCCTGATGATAGCGGTCCATGTCATAGCCAAGCGCGCCCAGCATGTCGCGCACCGCCTGCATGAAAGGTTCAGGCCCGCAGCAGAACACTTCACGCTCCAGATAATCTGGCGCCATCAGCCCTAGCATGATCTGGTTCAGCCGCCCGTGATAGCCGTGCCAGACGCGGAACGGGTCGGGTTCCTTGACCGTGTAGCGCAATTGCAGCCCCGGCACGCGATTGGCAAACTGGTCGAGCCTTTCGCGAAAGATGATGTCGGAGGGGCGGCGCGCGGCATGGACAAAGACGATATCGGGCATGTCGCCGCTGTCCCAGGCCCAGGTTGTCATCGACATCATCGGCGTGATGCCCGACCCTGCCGAGATGAACAGGTATTTGTCCGCTGGATGGCGGTGAAAGCTGAAGATGCCTGCGGGACCGTAAACCTTGACCTTCATTCCCGGGCGCAGATGGTCCAGCATCCAGCGCGTACCGATGCTATCGTGTTGCGCCTTGACCGTGATCGAGATCGACAAGGGCCGCGAGGGGCTGGATGAAATCGTGTAGGTCCGCTGGACCGCGCCACCCGGCACCGGCAGATCAAGCGTCAGGAACTGGCCCGGTTCATAATCAAACCATGCTCCCGAAGGCGCGCGAAAGGCAAAGGTCGCCACACCGGGCGTTTCGGGGATGACCATGACACATTCAAGCCATTCATCGTCGCGCCAAGCGGCGGTGGCGCTGATGCGTGTGGGCGCAGGCATCTATTCTGCCGCCAATGCGGGTTGCGGGGTCAGCCGCTTGGTCATCAGGCCGGCATACCAGTCCACGAACTGGATCACGCCTTCTTCCTGGATGGGGGAATAGGGGCCGGGTTCATAAGCGGGCGACAGGATGCCTTTCTGGTTTTCCTCGACCACTTGGCGGTCTTCGTCATTGGTGTTCAGCCAGACCTCGGTCAGGGTTTTCAGATCATAATCCACGCCTTCGACCGCGTCCTTGTGGACGAGCCATGTCGTTGTCACCTCGGTTTGCGTGGCCGAGATCGGCAGGACGCGGAAGGTGATCGCATGATCGCCCAGAAAGTGGTTCCATGTGTTGGGATAGTGATAGAACAGCAGCGTGCCTGCATCGTTGAACGGCATCGTGCCCATCCGTTTGGCCACGGCGGCCTTGGTGGACATCGTATAGCTTTCGGCATTGTTCAGCAAAGGTACCCGTGCCAGCCGCCAGCGCGTATCATCCGCAAGGGTAAAGCGTGACGGCAGGCCCGCAGCCTCGCACCGTTTCCAATGGGTCAGGATTTCGGCGCTAGCCTCGTCAGGGCCGGACATGGCGGCGAATTTGGGATTGTCCGAGAAGGTGCGGCACAGTGACGGATGCGACCCCGAACAATGGTAACATTCGCGGTTGTTTTCCAGCACCAGCTTCCAGTTGCCATTTTCAACAATGGTAGAGCTATGCGCGACCTTGGCATCCTTGAGGCCGGATGGTGCGAGAAAGGCTGTCAGATGCTTGGCAAGATCGGCGATCGGTGGCGGCACTTGGGCAAGGCAGATAAAAACCATCCCGCCCAGATCAACGCAATGGACCTTTTTCAACCCATGCGCGGCCGGATCGAACCCGTCACCCATGTCGCGGGCATAAAGCAGCTTGCCGTCCAGCCCATAAGTCCACTGATGATAAGGACAGACCAGATTGGGCGTCGATCCGGTTGTCGTCGCACATAGCCGCTGACCGCGATGGCGGCAGACATTGTGAAAGGCGCGGATCACGCCATCGGTGCTGCGCACGATGACGACTGGATAGGCCCCGATCTGTAGGGTCGCAAACGCGCCCGGTTTTGGCAGCACAGGGGAGGGCAGGGCGAACAGCCAGTCGCGATAGAAGATGTGGTCGAGATCGAGGTTATAGACACCATCGTCGCAATAAAGCTCTCGTTCCAGCGCATGCGCGGGGCGACGCGCCGTCAGGCGGTCCAGCATCAGGGCTTGATCAAGCATCGTACCTCGCTTTGTGCCGTTCAACAGCACGTCTACACAATGCGCAGTGCGGGAGAGTACTGCGCAAAGTGAGCTTAGCCGCACTGCGGCACGGCAACCGCCGAAATACGACCTGCGGCCAGCAAACTGCGCCGCAGGGTGGCGTGGTGCCGCGCGCTTTCGCCGTGTTGTCGCGATTCTGGAGGGGTGTGCGTCGACTCGGGGCTGCTCGGGCCGAATATGTCGCGAAATGCGCTCTGTTGTGGCTTTGATTCTATCACGTCCGCTGCGATTTGTGCGATCAGCACCTTTGCAAAGACCTTGTTTTATGGGGCAAGACGCTTGTTTTATTGGCGCTTGTCATAAATGTTCCAAGAAAATGCGCATTGCTGTCATTTTCCCGAAAAAACCCCTTGCGGGCTGCGTGCAGTAACCGTAGAACCCCCCTCACCGGCGGCGCAGAGATGCAGTGTCGGGGCGCTAGACGGGTTTGAAGGGCTGGAGACGGTCTTGAAGGTTTGGAAGCGGTAAGAAGAAATTATTGAGGATTAGAGGCGGGCGCGCCGGAGTTTAGGGCGCATCTGTTTTCTTTTTGTCTCTACGCTGTTTGAAATTGATATATCTGAAGAGATATGTGGGCGGTTTGGTTCAGTTCGATGGATCAGACGTCTGTATATCAACGCTCTTAGGGTTTCGGCCCGATGATAGAGTGTCAGCTTCACTGTTTGGACGGTTTCTTGTTTTCTTATGAAAACCTGAAGCACGATAAACAGAGAAACGCCATATGGTTTCAGTAAGGCCATATGGTGATGTGCAGAGGTTCGAACGTCAAGGATAGCGCAGCGATGTGCTTTCAACTTGAGAGTTTGATCCTGGCTCAGAACGAACGCTGGCGGCAGGCCTAACACATGCAAGTCGAGCGAGACCTTCGGGTCTAGCGGCGGACGGGTTAGTAACGCGTGGGAATATACCCTTCACTACGGAATAGCCTCGGGAAACTGGGAGTAATACCGTATACGCCCTTTGGGGGAAAGATTTATCGGTGAAGGATTAGCCCGCGTCTGATTAGATAGTTGGTGGGGTAATGGCCTACCAAGTCTACGATCAGTAGCTGGTTTGAGAGGATGATCAGCAACACTGGGACTGAGACACGGCCCAGACTCCTACGGGAGGCAGCAGTGGGGAATCTTAGACAATGGGCGCAAGCCTGATCTAGCCATGCCGCGTGAGTGACGAAGGCCTTAGGGTCGTAAAGCTCTTTCGCCAGAGATGATAATGACAGTATCTGGTAAAGAAACCCCGGCTAACTCCGTGCCAGCAGCCGCGGTAATACG
>NZ_AAMS01000014.1 GCF_000152785.1 Yoonia vestfoldensis SKA53
ACCAGCGTTAGAGACAGTAACCAGCTCTGCATTTGTGCCGTCGTTGGTGTCGGCAACGCGAATATTGATAGATGCCGTTGCAAAAATGCTTGCATCAACGGTATCATCGTTCGCACCAGTACCGGTGTTGCGGAGCTCTACGACTTCAATACCAGTGATGCCAGCCACGTCAGCAGCGGTCGTCATCGAGTCATTAATCCGCAGTGTATCTGTACCTGTGCCACCCGTGATTGTGTCGAGCGACGTGATATTCGCCATGTCCACAATAAAGGTATCGTTTCCCGTACCACCAGTAACAGCGATGTTTACGGCGCCGTAGCCACCCGTCACAGACGTGCCTGTGAAGGCGCTCATGTTCAGAGTTGTTGTAACGTCGTCGATGTCAGTCAGCGTCAAGGTGCCGGAGCCTGTAACGTTCACAGTAGTTGCAGCGGCCGTTGTCAGCGTTGCGATAGTCGAGACGCCGGAGTTTGCTATGTTCACTGTTTCGATACCAGCGAGCGTAACGACACCGTTGGTTGCGTCGGTTGTTGTGAGGCTCTGAACGTCTGCTGTTCCGGCAATAGTCGACGTATTGTATGCAACGATAACGTTACCGGCAGAATTGTAGGACAAGGTCAGGTTTGCGATATTATCGGTATTCGTGAAAGTTACACTGGACGACGAACCCGTCACGCGCAGATCGGTCTCACCGGTCACGCTCCCGAGGTTCAAAGACAAAACGTCCGTCGCAGTGGCGCTGTTCGAGGATGCACTGATCGTCTCGACGCCAGTCACCACGAAACCACCGAGTGTAGCTGCTGCCGACGAGAACACTGCCAGGACGTCTGCACCCGCGCCACCAGTAACGCTGTCGCCAGCATTCAAAGTCGTGTTGCTTGCCGAGATCGAGTCCGCACCAGTCCCACCAACAATGGTATCAAGACCTGTAGTGAGCGTGAAGGTTTGGCCAGCTGGCGTCACCGGTGTTGTTGGTGTCGTTGGTGTCGTTGGCGCGGCGGCGGTGGTGTTGTCGTCATTACAAGCAGCCAGCGAGAGCGCCATCAGTGTCAGGCCAGCGCCCTTGGCAGTGCGCTGTGTTGTTTTCGCTTCCCAAGCTTTCATCAGCTTGGCAACAGCGGCATTCTTTGGCGTGGTTGCGGTTGCATCCACGGGCACCAGACGTTGTACATCATCCGTGATGAAGTCTGTCGAAACGATCTTGTTCATTTTTGGTCCTTTTTTACCGATGTTGTTAAGGGCTTCGCAAACTCGCCCCCAATCGCGTATCGGTTTAGATGCAAAAATGGGGGACATCTTTACCTTTATTTATAAACACTTTTTGACGTTGATGGCTTGGCATCGGGTCTTGCCGCGCACTGCAGCATAGGGCGCGGGGCAGCATGAAGCCCTGCGCCCCACCCTGCCCCGAAACCCCAAAAATATGGTGTTTTTAACCAAATTTTACCCGCGGATCGCGTTAATCGCGCAGCGCC
>NZ_AAMS01000013.1 GCF_000152785.1 Yoonia vestfoldensis SKA53
GTTCTGGCCGGAGGCTGTGGAGTTGAGGGTCGCAGCACCAGCGGTGGTGTCGGAGTCACGCAGAACGATGTTGTCAACGCCTGTCCAGTTGGCAGCGCTTACAGTGATACCGGAACCGGTGTCGAGCGAAATTGCAACTGTGCCGGTGTTGCCGGTTGCGTTGATCGTTGTACCGGAAACCTTGGCATCAGCGACCCGCATCGTAAGGTCCTGCGCACCAGTGATCGTATAAGTACCCACGGTTTCAGTGCTCTGAAACGCCAGCGCAAAGCTGTTGGCCGAGGAGCCGTTAGACGCAATGTTCAGCGTTTCCAGCTGCTCGCCATCGGTGCCGTCGATTGTCACACCAGTTTGGGTTGCAGCCGTCGTACCATATGACGCACCAGAAAGGGCGATGCTCATGCTTTCTGCACTACCAGCGGCTGTCGTTCCGGTCAGTGTCAGGCCCTCAACGGTCAAAACACGATCATAGTCGTTCAGCGCGATTGTAGCCGCAGAAGCAGGTGTCGACAGTACACCAGCAACCGCACCCGAAACATTGTACGTCGTTGTACCTGTGTTTGCGCCGGTAAAGTCAGCAGCAGCCACAACGTAGGACAGGTTAATCGTTTCGATGTTCATGGTCGTGATCGTCGTGGCACCGGTCAGTGTCACGTTCAGGACATCATTGTCAGTGGTCGACCCATCCAGCAGCGTGTCAGTCGCAGCCATTGTTGCGGTCATACCATTCACGACTTCGTCGGCGCCAGTGAAACGGAAGGTCGACGCGGCCGAGCCGGTCAACGCTGTTGTATCAGAAGCGATATCCACAAGTGGAGTGAGCGACCAAGCTCGACAGTTTCAAAAGTTAAGTATTATTTGACATCGAGCAGTCCTTAGACCCCCAATATTTTATCGGACCTAATTTATACCTAGTCCATCAGGTGTGGTTTTATGGCCTGTGTTCAGGTGGGGTATACTCAATCACTTCATCCGTGGCCACATCCGCATACATTGCCGCTGCAATCAAATGCAGTTTGTCATCGGGCAGAGTGAGACGGAGATCGCCCTTTATTGTCAGGCCAATAACCACGCCTGCGCGGCGAAATACGCTTAATGCATAGTCTGAACCTTCACCGGCTATGGATCTCGCGGCTGTTTCTGCTCGCGCTGACCTGGACTTCGAGATGCCCATATCATGAGCAAACGTGACCTGAGAAATACCTAACATTGACCTACCGGCCCTGAGGACTGCGGCCAGCTTTATGGTGTACTTGCGCCTCGGGTGAAGCGTTGGTGTCGTATCTCATTTATTACTCATTTGGAGGCCTCTTATGCCAAAAGCTACACTCGACACCCAGTTCGTATCCGACGCCTTCTGCCCAGAAGGCAAACGCAAAGAGACATACTTCGATACGTCGATGAACGGCCTATGTTTGGGAGGTGCGTATCTCAAGGGGGCGGACGTTTTATCTGCGCTACCGCGACACCCGAGGTAAAACCCGCTACGCGAAACTGGCTGACGCACAGCATGTGACCTTGCATCAGGCCCGG